>NZ_VMNK01000006.1 GCF_007625155.1 Denitromonas halophila
CTGCTCCATGTGCGGGCCGCATTTCTGCTCGATGAAGATCACCCAGGATGTGCGCGATTACGCTGCGCAGCAGGGTATTGACGAGCAGGCTGCGCTCAAGCAGGGGATGGAGGTGAAGGCGGTGGAGTTTGTGAAGCAGGGCGCTGAAATCTACCGGAAGCAGTGACATGAACACGATCCAGATCGAACTCAACGGTCGGCCGCATCCGGCCGATGCCACATACACCCTGGCCGACCTCGTGGCCAAACTCGGGCTGGCCGGAAAGAGCCTGGCCATCTCGATCAACCGCGAGGTGATCAAGCGCGGCGATTGGCCGCAACGCCGCATCGAAGCGGCCGACCGTATCGAAATCGTCCACGCCATTGGCGGCGGCTGAACCGGAGACACCAGCATGAACCTGAACGATCTGCCCGCGGGCGCTGACACTGATCACCAGCTGACCGTTGCTGGCAAAACCTACAACTCCAAGCTGCTGGTCGGCACCGGCAAGTACAAGGACTTCCAGGAAACCCGCGACGCGGTCGTGGCCAGCGGCACCGGCATCGTCACCGTGACGGTGCGCCGGGTGAACATCGGCCAGCATCAGGACGAGCCCAACCTGCTCGACTTCGTGCCGCCGGGCGAATTCACCATCCTGCCCAACACCGGCGGCTGCTATAACGCGGCCGACGCGGTCTATACCTTGCAGATGGCGCGCGAGATGCTGGGCGGCCATTCGCTGTGCAAGCTCGAAGTGCTCGGCGACGAGAAGACGCTGTTCCCCAACATGCCCGAAACCCTGAAGGCGGCGGAAACGCTGATCAAGGACGGTTTCGACGTGATGGTCTACTGCAGCGACGACCCCATCCAGGCCAAGATGCTCGAAGACATGGGCTGCGTGGCGATCATGCCGCTGGCCTCGCTCATCGGCTCGGGCATGGGCATTCTCAACCCGTGGAACCTGTCGCTGATCATCGAGCAGACCCAGGTGCCGGTGATTGTCGACGCCGGCGTCGGCACCGCCTCGGATGCCGCGATTGCCATGGAGCTGGGCTGCGACGGCGTGCTCATGAACACCGCCATCGCCAAGGCACGCGACCCGATCCGCATGGCGCTGGCGATGCGCGACGCAGTACGTGCCGGGCGCAACGCCTATCTGGCCGGGCGCATGCCCAGGCGCTTTGCCGCCTCGCCCTCGTCGCCGATGGCCGGTCTGATGACCTGAGCACCGCGCTGCGCCGAGACACAGCAGTTTGCGAGCGCAGCGCAAAGCATTACTCTCGGAGCCTGCTCACACGGAACCGCCAACGCGAGTCAATGCCATGTCCTTGAAGCCGCACACCACGCAATGGCATCAGTTCTTCCAGCGCTGGGCCAACACCGGCCTCAGCCTGCAGGGGCAGATTCGCCAGATGCTGGTGTCGGTCATTCTCGACGAACAGCACCCCGTTGACGCGCCGATTCCGTCCAGTCGCGAGATGGCGGCGCAACTCGGCGTGGCGCGCAACACCGTGGTCATCGCTTACCAGCAACTGGTCGACGAAGGCTACCTGGTCTCGCGCGAGCGCAAGGGCTACTTCATCAACACCAACATCCTGGCCGGCCGGGTCGAGCGCACCGCTGGCCCGCGCGAGGCGCCGCTGGCGCCGCCGGAGTGGTCGCGCCGCTTCCGTTTCCGACCCACCGAACAGCGCAACATCCAGAAGCGTGCTGACTGGCAGCGCTTCCCCTACCCCTTTCTGTACGGCCAGTTCGACAGCTCGCTCTTCCCCATCGCCGACTGGCGCGAATGCTGCATGAAGACCCTGAGCGTGCTCGAAATCAACGAGTGGGCGCAGGACATGATCTTCCGCGACGACGCCTCGCTGGTCGAACAGATCCGCACCCGCGTACTACCACGTCGCGGCGTGTGGGCCACCAACGACGAAATCATCATCACCGTCGGCGCACAGCAGGCGCTGTATCTGCTGGCCGACCTGCTGGTCAGCAGCGACACCCCGGTGGGCCTCGAGTCGCCGGGCTACCCGGACGCGCGCAACATCTTCAGCAGCCGCAGCCAGCGGATCGTCAATCTGCCGGTCGACGACGGCGGCCTGCAGGTGAGCGACACGCTCTATACCTGCGACTACATTTACGTGACGCCCAGCCACCAGTGCCCGACCACGGTCACCATGCCGATCGAGCGCCGCCATGCCTTGCTGGAAATGGCCGAGAAGGCCGACTTCATCCTGATCGAGGATGACTACGAAAGCGAAAACCGGCTGCACGGCGACCCGCTGCCCACACTCAAGAGCCTGGACCGCAGCGACCGGGTGATCTACGTCGGCAGCCTGTCCAAGAGCATCGCGCCGGGTCTGCGCCTGGGCTATGTGGTCGGCCCGGCGGAGCTGATCACCGAGTTGCGCGGCATCCGCCGGCTCAACCTGCGCCATCCCACCGTCTATATGCAGCGCGCCTTTGCGCTGTTTCTATCGCTGGGCCATCACGACGCGCTGCTGCGCCGGCTCTCGGCGGCCTACCGCCAGCGCGCCCAACGCCTGCTCGAGGCACTGAAAGAACACCTGCCCGAAGTGCAGGCCACGCCGGTGTCGGGCGGCGCCTCGTGCTGGGTACGCGGCCCCGGCTGGCTGGACGCGGCCGAACTCGCCCGTGCTGCCGCCGAACTCGGTGTGCTGATCGAGCCGGGCAGTGTGTTTTTCAACCAGGACACGCCGCCGACCAACTACTTCCGGCTGGGTTTCTCGTCGATCGACGATGAACAGGTGGCGCCTGGCATTGCCTTGTTGGGCCAGGCGCTTCGCGCCTTGGCACCACGCGAAAAAGGCTGATGCAACGCATATTTTTCGCGTTTTTCATCAATGCATTACGACGCATCTCTGCCGTCATCGCCTCGCCCTCAGCGAGCCTGATCGGCCGGACGGCAACACCTCTGGCCATGTCGGCGCATCGCGCTGGACCAAACGATTCCATCCAACTGGCTCTAAGCGTTTGGGCCAGCGCCCCGTAGTCTGAACTCCACAACATTCCGGCGATGTCGCCAGAGCGCCCCCACAGAAGCGCCCGGCCATCGTCGCAGCCCAAGGAGATTCAGATGTCGAACACAACCCAACCCACCGCCGAATTTCTCGCCGCCTTTGCCGAGGCCTGGAACCGTCACGACCTCGACGCCCTGATGACTTTCATGGCCGACGATTGCGCCTTCCACGCCACCGCCGGCCCCGATGAACTCGGCCGCAGCTTTGTCGGCCGCGACGCTGTCCGTCAGGGCTTCGAGCTGGCGTGGCAGACCTTCCCCGACGCCGCCTGGCTCAATGGCGACCATTTCGTGGCGGGCGACCGCGGCGTGTCCGAATCGACCTTCTGCGGCACCAAGGCTGACGGTACCCGCATCGAGGCGCGCATGGTGGATGTGTTCACCTTCCGCGACGGCAAGATTGCGGTAAAGAACGCCTTCCGCAAGGATCGTCCGCCGGTCGCCACGGCCAGCCGCTAAGCCTCGCCCCCGACGCACCGCCAAGGACACCATCATGGATGCCAACGCTGTATTGCGCGACGCTGCCGCCGGCAACGCCACCGCGCCGTCCCGCCCCTACGATCCGGCCTACGATCCGCTGGTCAGCCCGACCCCGGGCCAGGGCACTGACTATGCGCCGACCTACTGGATCGGTACCGCAGGCGAGCCGCCGGCCGATGATGGCCCGATCACGCATGACATCGACGTCGATGTGGCGATCATCGGCTCCGGCTTCACCGGCCTGACCACCGCCATCCATCTGGCGCAGGAATACGGCATCAAGGCCACCGTGCTCGAAGCCAACCGCTCCGCCTGGGGTTGCAGCACGCGCAATGGCGGTCAGGCGCAGTGCGCCTCGGGGCGCCTCAAGCGTTCGCAATGGATCACCCGCTACGGAATGGAAGGCGCGCTGGCCCTGCACCGCGAATGCGTCGATGGCATGGAGACCTTCAAAGGCCTGATCGCCGATATCGACTGCGATCCGCAACCCGGCGGTCACCTGTACATCGCTCACCGCCCGCGCATCATGCCGATTCTTGAAAAAGAAGCGAAGCTGCTGCGCGAGACTTTCAAGTACGATGCGCGCATCTTTGACGCCGCCACGGTCAAGAACGAATGGATTGGCGACACCGAGGCCTGCGGCGCCATGCACGAGCCCGAAGGCATCGGCATCCACGCGGGCAAGCTGGCTTTCGGCTATCTCAAGAAAGCCCGTGCGCTCGGCGCCACGGTGCACCCCGCCAGTCCGGTACAAGGCTGGGAGACCCGCAACGGTGTGCATTACCTGAAAACGCCGGGCGGCATCGTCCGCGCCCGTGCCGTAGGTGTATGTACCGGGGGCTATACCTCGAACCAGCTGCACCGCGAACTGAAGAACCGGTTACTGCCGATCCTCTCGAATTCGATCGTGACCCGGCCGCTGACGGCAGCCGAGATCGAAGCCTGCGGGCTGCGCACCACCCAGGTGATCACCGACACCCGCGTGCTGCGGCACTACTACCGCCTGATGCCGGACAACCGCCTGCAGATCGGCAGCCGCAGCGCCATCACCGGTATCGATGCGCCGCAGAAGCAGTATGAGCTGCGCCTGATTGCCGACATGGAGCGCAAGTTTCCCGCGCTCAAGGGCATCCAGGTCGACTACTCATGGTGGGGCTGGGTGGATGTGAGCCACGACATGATGCCGCGCATCCATCAGCCCGACCCGAAGGAGACGATCTACTACGCCCTCGGCTATGGCGGCAACGGCGTGATGTATTCGGCCCAGGCCGGCAAGCGCCTGGCGCAGTGGATCGCCGGCAAGGGACAAGAACTGACGCTGCCGATCTTCACCTCGCGACTGCCCTTCCCAAACGTACGCGAGATGGTTGAATCGCAGGCCTTTGCCCCCTTCCGTCGCTTTGGCCAGCGCTTTTTGTACCGCTGGTACGCCTACAACGACGAGCGCCCGTAAACCGCACTGCGCTCACTCACACGGAGATCCTGGCAACACCGACGATCTACACCGCGCGGCCACCGCAGCGGAAAAGGCATTCAGACCCCGTAGCGAAGCAACACAAACACAACGCAACAGACAATACTCAGACCCTTGCAGGAGACAAACATGAACATCAAGAAAACCGTATTGCTGCCCCTGATCACCGCCGGCCTGCTGGCCGCCGCACCGGGCGTGATGGCCGCAAAATTCAAGATGGCGCTCGGCGACGCTGCCGGCGGCACGCAGTGGGAACTGGGCCAGACCTTCAAGACCCTGTTCGAACAGAAGGCCGCCGGCAAGCACACCGTGGATCTGTTCCCCAACGGCCAGTTGGGTGACGAGCAGAACACCGTCAACAACGCCGCACTCGGCACGCTGGACTTCTCGGTGCTGGCCATCAACAACGTCACCCCGTTCTCGCCCTCCGTTGGCGTGCTGACCCTGCCCTATGTAATCCAGAGCGCAGAAGACGCGAAGAAACTGACCCTGGGCCCCCTGGGCAAGGAGCTGACCGAGAACACCATTCGTGACGCCGGTGTGCGTATCGTCGGTTGGGCTTACTCGGGCTTCCGCGTGCTGACCAACTCCAAGCGTCCGGTGACCACCCTGGCCGACCTGAAAGGCATGGTTATTCGCGTTCCGAAGAACGAGATCATGATCGCCACCTATCAGTCCTGGGGCATCAACCCGACGCCGATGGCCTGGTCCGAAACCTTTACCGCCCTGCAACAAGGCGTGGTCGACGGGCAGGACAACCCCTACATCACCGTCTCGGCGATGAAGTTCAACGAGGTACAGAAATACATCACCAACGTGCGCTACCTGTTCTCGCTCGAGCCGCTGATCGTGAGCGAATCGGTGTTCCAGGAGCAGAAGCCTGACGTGCAGAAAGCCATTCTCGAAGCCGGCATGGAAGCGACCGAGCACAGCTACAAGTACCTCCTTGAGACCGAAGACAAGATCAAGAAGGAGCTGGCCGCCAAGGGCATGCAGATCAGCGACGCGGCCGATGGCGAGAAAGAGTTCATCGAAAAGGCCACCAAGGCCGTGTGGCCGAAGTTCTATGAGAGCATCGGTGGCAAGGCAAAACTCGACCAGGCGCTGAAGAGCCTCGGCCGATAAGCATCGATCGCCGGGGCGTCCGCCCCGGCCCGGTTGCCCGCCGGAGGCCATCCCGCCGGCGGCGCCACCGAAACGGATTGATCGACGCATTCGCGTATTCACGACACCGTGGAGCCTGCCATGTCCATCAAGAAATTCATCCTCAATCTGCTAGGCAACATCGAGGAGTATCTGGCAGAAGCCCTGCTGGCCTGCTTCGTGGTGCTGTTGTTCGTCCAGATTCTGTTGCGTCAGTTTTTCCAGTACTCCCTGCCCTGGGGCGAAGAGCTGGCCACCTACATGTTTGTCTGGTTCGCCTATCTGGGCGCCACCGTGGCGGCCAAGATGTCGGCCCACAACCGGGTGACCTTCCAGTTCAACTACACCCCACCCATCGTACGCAAGGTCTGCATGGCCCTGGCCGATCTGCTGTGGGTGTGCTTCAACCTGTACTTCGTCTACCTGAGCTACATCTTCGTGTTCAAGAAGATGAACCTGTTCTGGAAGTCGCAGACCCTCGGGCTGCCGATGAAGTACTTCTACATGATCCTGCCGATCGCTTTCACGCTGATGTCGATCCGCATTCTCTGGAACAACTACCTCACCCTGGTCAAGGGCGTGAACCTGGTGGATCCGGAGACCGAAGAGATCGAGAAGCTCAAGCACAGCGCCACAGCACAACAATAAAGCGGCCCACCGCAGAGAGACAGTCATGGAAGCCTATATCGTAGAGATCCTGTTCGGCAGCTTCTTCTTCCTGATGCTGCTGGGCGCGCCGATCACCATTGCCCTCGGCGGCGCAGCGCTGGCCACCTTCATGGTGGTGGAAAAGAACCCGATCGCCTTCGTGCAGATCGCCTTCACCTCGGTCGGCAGCTTTCCGCTGATGGCCCTGCCGGCCTTCGTGCTGGCCGGCGCACTGATGGAAGCGGCCGGCATTTCGAAACGCCTGGTCGACATCGCCGAAACCCTGGCCGGCCCGATCACCGGTGGCCTGGGCGCCGCCACCGTGATGGCCTGTCTGTTCTTCGGCGCCATCTCGGGCTCGGGACCTGCCACCACCGCTGCGGTCGGCATGTTGATGATCCCGGCGATGACCAAGCGTGGCTACGCCCGTCCGTACGCCTCTGCGGTCACCGCGGCGTCCGGCGGTTTGGGCATCATCATTCCGCCCTCCATCCCGATGGTGATCTTCGGCATCGCCGCGCTCGGCCTCGCCCCCCCGCCCGAAGCCATTGCCAAGCATGGCGAATTCGCCTCGATCTCGATCCCGAAGCTATTCATTGCGGGCGTGATTCCGGGCATCGTCATGGCCGGCAGCCTGCTGATCATCAACTACTTCACATCGAAAAAGCACGGCTATGTCGGGCTGACGGACAAGTGGTCCTTTGGCGATGTGCGCACATCGCTGCGCAAGGGCTTCTGGTCCATCCTGGCGCCGATCATCATTCTGGGCGGCATCTACACCGGCATGTTCACGCCGACCGAGTCGGCCATCGTCGCCATTTTCTATACGCTGTTCGTGGGCATCGCCCTGCACCGGGAGCTGAAATTCCCGGCGCTGCTCAACTCGCTACGGACCACCACCTGGATTACCGGCCGCGTGCTGCTGATCCTGTTCACCGCCACCGTCTTCGGCCGGTTGCTGGTCGAGCAACGCATTCCGGCGATCATCGCCGAGTCCATGCTCAGCTTCACCGACAACCTCTACCTGATCTGGGCCATGATCATCGTCTTCCTGATGTTCGTCGGCATGTTCATGGAAACCCTGGCCGCCATCATGATCCTGGTGCCGGTGCTGCTGCCGGTGATGTACACCATCGGCGTCGATCCGACACACGTGGGCATCGTCGTTATCTGCACGCTGTCGGTCGGCTTCATGACGCCGCCACTGGGGGAGAACCTGTTTGTCGCCTCCGGCATCGGCGGATCCAGCATCGAGGAGATCGTCTCCCGCATTCACCCCTTCGTCTTCGTGTCGGTGATCGCCATTTTCCTCATCGCCTACGTACCGCAACTGTCCCTCTGGCTACCGAGCCTGCTGGGCTATTGATGAGCGCATCGCCGCCGGGTCTGACCCACACCCCGGCGGTGACGCGCAACTTACTTCAGTGCGCTCCGGCACGGCCCGCGAGCGCACGCTCAGGGAGAAACACCATGCTCTCAATCGTGCGCCAGTCTCTTCATTCAGCGCTGATAGCCATTAGCTGCGCACTCGCGCTGGGCGCCTCCGCGGCAATGGCCGACACGCCGCCACGCGAGGCTCTGCACGGCACCAGCGTCGAACGACGCGCCATGGCGCTCCTCGACCGCGCCGTCGCCCATATCGAAGCCACCGGCGAAGCCGGCACGGCCGCCTTCAACCACGGGCCGGCATTCATCGACCGTGATCTCTACGCCTATGCGCTGAAAACCGACGGCAGCTTCCTGGCCAGCGGCGGCGGCTCGGCGGCCCTGGTGGGGCAGAATGTGCTGAACGAGGTCGACCTGAACGGCAAACCCTTCTTTCGCGAAATCATCGAACAGGCCAAGGCTTTTGGCGCAGGCCGGGTGGAATACCGCTGGTTCAATCCGGCCGATGCCCGAGGCGAACCCAAGGTGGCGGTGTTCCGGGCGGTTGGCGATGTCATCGTCGCCGCGGGCTACTATCCACCGCGCGCCACCGCCATGCAGGCCAAAGTACTCCTGCGCGACGCGGTGACCGCCATGGCCGCCAATCCGGCGGCCGCGCTGGAACACTTCCAGCGTCTGAACGGCCCCTTCATCCGCGACGATCTGTATGTCTTTGTGGTGCGCCTGGCCGACGGCATCTTTCTCGCCCATGGCGCCACACCCTCGCTGGTGGGCACCAACAGCTATGAACTGATCGGCCCGGACGGGCACCACATCGTGCGTCGGATGGCCGAGATCGCCAGAAAGGCGCAGGACGGCGAAACGGAATACGCCTGGCGCAATCCGGTCAGTGGCAAGGTGGAAACCAAGCACACCTATTTCAAGACAGTGGGCGATACGCTGGTGGCGGTGGGCTACTACCGCCGATAAGCACCAGCGGCCTCAGCAGACTCAGTAAAGCAGGTCATTCAGATACCGGACCGGGATCGCATAGCTGATCCCGGACGGCTTGCTCAACACGTTTTCCTTGGTGTCCTTCACGAAAACCATGTTGAGCACACCCAGCACCGCGCCCGACACGGGGTCGAACAAGGGGCTGCCGCTGTTCCCCGGGTACGCCGTCGCATCCAGTTGATAGACCGAAAATGGATCACTCCCCAGGCTGCGGATCTGCCGTGCGTTGAGTTCGCGAGCATTGCCCCGCGGTATGCTGATCGGCGTAATCGCCGACACGATGCCACGGTGCGTGGCCGGCTTGAGCCCCAGGGCGCTGCCAATCGGAAAGCCGGTAAACGCCACCGACTGCCCCTCTTCGGCCTCACCCGACGACAGCACCAGCACCGGCAAAGCCGGACCAACAATCCGCAACGTGGCCAGATCATGCGACGGATCGGAGCGTAGCTTTTCGGCCGAGCGCACATTCACCTTGTCGCCCAACGGAATCGCAATAGCCAGGGTCTCTCGCCGGTTGGCGTCAACACTTGCGGGCAATACATGCGCATTGGTGGCCACGGTCAGTCCGTCGCCGACGACAAAACCCGTACCCAAAAAACGGAAGGCCGGACTGCGGGTCGGTTCATACGTGCCAACAGCCACGATCGATGGCTTGACGCGCGAGACGGTCGCCGGCAAATCGGCCTGTACGGAGACGCTTGCAAGCATCATCAGTGCCGAAACGGCAAAACAGAGCCAACGGCTCATGGGCGTGCTCCCTTATCGATCAGCCATGAACAAGGGCGCCATGACCGCAGACGATTCAACCACACTCGCGTCGTATGGGTGCGTCTGTTCGCTGAAATAGGCTTGAATTCGAGTCACGTAAGCCTGCGTCTCAGGGAACGGCGGTACGCCTTGATAGCGCTCGACGGCGCCCTCACCTGCGTTGTAGGCGGCGGCGACCAAGCGCACCTCGCCCCGAAAATAGGCCAGCAGCCAACGCAGATAGGCCAGCCCGCCGCGGATGTTCTGCGCCGGATCATAGGCGTTGCGCACATTGAAACGCGCCGCCGTATCGGGGATCAGCTGCATCACGCCCATGGCATTGCGCGGTGACAAGGCCAATGGATTGAACGCCGACTCGGTCGACGCAATGGCCAGCGCAAAGCGGGCATCCACGCCGAACTCCGGCGCGGTACGCGCGACCTGCAAAATGATGGCGTGGCGATCGGCGGGCAGGCGGGCCATTAAACGGCCCACCAAACCTTCGTCTTGCTCCCAAGCGGGCGCCAGCAAACACGACGGCACCGCTCCCGTATAGGGGCCGGTATAGCGCATCATGCGCTCAGCCTGGGGGTGCGAGAGCATCGACGCCATGGCGAACAGCGTCCCGGCGTAGGCGTCGTCGCGCGGCACGCCTCGACCGTTGGCATACATCCAGCCCAGGGCGTACATACCCTCCGCGTTGCCCTGCCGGGCAGACTCGCAATAACACGCTGCCGCACGCTCGGGCTCTCGCGGCACGCCTTCGCCATGCTCAAACGCCAGGCCGGCCTCGTGGAGATAGCCGGCATGCTGGCTCAGTGCCGCCAGCTGCGCCGGCGACAGTGGCTGCTCGCCCGTGGCCGCCTGCACCGCGCTGGTCAGCGATAACAGGGAACCACACAGGACGATGGCGCGCCACATCGCCACATGCCTCAGAGGCGCCAGACGCGCAGGCCGGCATCCGCCAGCGCCTTGCGGTCGAAGGCCGACTTAACGTCGATGAACACGCCCTTGTCTTCAAGCACGCCGGTCAACGTCGACAGCGGCATCTCCGAGTACTCCCGGTGCGAGACCGTCGCCACCATGGCCTGCGCACGCGGCAGATCAGCCCAGTCGACCAGTTTGACGCCGTATTCGTGCATGGCTTCGGCCGCCTCGGCCACCGGATCGTGCACCACCACATCGCAGCCAAAACTCTGCAACTCGCGGATGACGTCGATAACCTTGCTGTTGCGCAGATCGGGGCAGTTTTCCTTGAAGGTAAGACCCAGCACGATCACCTTGCAGCCCTTGATCGAATGGCCCGCCTGAATCATCTGTTTGACGGTCTGCTCGGCCACATACTTGCCCATACCGTCGTTAATGCGCCGTCCGGCCCGGATCACCTCGGGGTGCAGACCGAGCATTTCCGCCTTGTGGGTCAGGTAGTAGGGATCGACGCCAATGCAGTGACCACCCACCAGACCGGGACGGAAAGGCAGGAAGTTCCACTTGGTGCCAGCCGCTTCAAGCACGTCCAGCGTGTCGATACCGACTTCATGGAAAATCACCGCCAGCTCATTGATCAGGGCAATGTTCAGGTCGCGTTGGGTATTCTCGATGACCTTGGCGGCCTCGGCCACCTTGATGGTCGCGGCCGGATAGACGCCGGCGGTAATCACCGCGCCGTAAATTTCCTTCACCTTTTCGAGCGTCTCGGGCGTGTCACCCGATACCACCTTGACGATCTTGGTGACCGTGCGCTCCTTGTCACCCGGGTTGATCCGCTCCGGCGAGTAGCCGACGAAGAAGTCCTGCTTCCACTTGAGCCCCGAGGTCTGCTCGAGAATGGGAATGCAGACCTCTTCGGTGGCGCCCGGATAGACCGTGCTTTCGTACACGACGATCGCGCCCTTCTTGAGGTATTTGCCCACCGACGCCGATGACTTTTCGAGCGGTGAGAGATCCGGCTGGCGCGCTGCGTCGACCGGGGTCGGCACGGCCACGACGATAAAATCGGCCTCAGCGATCACGGAGGGATCGGAATGGCAGCTCAACTGGCTGGCGGCACGCAGATCCTCGGTGCTGACTTCTCCGGTCGGATCCCGGAAGTCGCGATACGCCGCGACTTTTTCCTTGGACAGGTCAAAACCCAGCGTTTTGAACTTCTTGCCAAACTCAACGGCCAGCGGCAATCCGACATAGCCCAGCCCAATCACGGCAACGGTGGTCACGAATAGTTTCCTTCTGAAACAGATAGTAAATTATGGCTCAAAGCGTCTTGCGGAGCGTGTTGGCTTCTTCGTAGAAGCGGTTTCCGACCGGGTACTCCCCCGTCAATGCGTTCAACACGGTACGCGCATCTTCCTTGCGCCCCGCCTTGATATACGCTTTGGCGAGATTCAAGGAAATCATCGCCGCCTTCGGCGCGAGCTTGCTGGCCTTCTCAAGCTTCTTGACGCCGGCCTCGACGCTGCCGCTCTCAACTTCAATCATCCCGACGGTGTCCAGAATCGCAGGACTCTCCGGTGCCAACTCAAGTGCGCGTCGGCCGAACTCCATCGCTTTCGGGTCTTTGTTCTGACTCGCAATCCACGCCAGATTGTTCAGCACCAGGGGCTTGTCTGGCGCCATCTCGTTGAGTTTTTTGTATAGCGCGTAGGCCGTTACCAAGCGCCCTTGCGTCAGGTCATACTCGGCAACATACGCGGTCATCGGCGTATCGTTGGGATTCGCCTTGAGCCAGCTATCGGCCAGCTTGTCCGCCTCTTTGCCGTTCTCTGTGCGCGCCAATGCAGCGTGCAACTTGACGGCCGTCTGCGAATTGGGCGTCAGCGCATGCGCCTTGCGGAACAACGGCAGAGACGCCTTCCAGTCATTCCTGGAGACGTGGACATCGCCCTCGAAAATGTACCCCAGGCCCGACTCCGGCAGTTGCTTCTGAAGATCGCGCGACATGCTCAGCGCCTCGTCGAAGCGCTTGTCGTCAATCAGGATGGAAATCAGGACGCGCTGCACTTCGTACAAATCCTGGCGCATGGCCAGTGAGCGCCGCAAGTTCGCTTCAGCACTCTTGGGGTCCTGGTTCATGAACTGCGCGCGCCCGAGATCCATGAACGCCTCGGCATTTTCCGGCTCGAGCGACGCGCGCTTCTGGAATGCTGACACCGCCTGCTGGACGTCGCCATTGGCGATCTGGGCATGTCCGAGCAGCTTGAGCACCGTTGGGTGTTCAGGCGAAAGCGCCGCGGCTTCACGCGCAACAACCAGCGCTTCTGTCTTGCGCTGACTGCGCAGCAGAAAGTCGGCGAGTTGCAGTTTGGGTACCAACAAGGTTGGCGCATTGCTCACGGCTTTGCGCAGCAGCGCTTCAATGGTCTCGAAGCTGCCGCCGGCGGCCTTCTCCAACTCAGCCGACGCGAGGTAAACATCAGCGCGTGTGGGTGACTTTTCGATAATCCGCTTGTAAATGGCACGGGCGGCATCGATCTTGCCGTCTCGGAAATCGAGCCGTGCCAAATTGGTGGCGGCTGGCAAGAAGTCCGGCTGAATCGCGAGCGCTTCTTCAAACGCCTTGCGCGCGCCGGGCAGATCGCCCTTGCCCAGCAAAATGCCGCCGCGCAAATTCTTTGCCAACGGATTGTCCGGCATCTTCTTTTCAAGCGTTACCTGCGCACTCAAGGCCTCGTCGAACTTGCGCTCACGCAAAAGCGCGGTGACGCGTGCGAAGTCGGCATACCCGCCGGTGCTGTCCAGGTCGCTGGCCTTGCCCAGGTCCTTCAAGCCTTCCTGCACTTCGCCGCCCGCAAGGCGGCTGATCCCGAGCCGGGTGCGTGCGCGGGCGTCATCCGGTTGTTTGTCCACCTGTTTGGCGAAATAAGCGGATGAGCGCTCGAAATCGCCGGCGAGCAGGTAGGCCTGCCCGGCCAGGGTCAACACTTCAGAAACATTTCCGTGTGACTCAAGCAAGGGCTGCAAGGCTTCAATGGCCCGCGTGCCATCGCGCTGTGCCAGATAGGACATCACCAGCAGACGCCGGGCGACCGGGTTGGCGTGGTTGGCCTCTAGCACCTTATTGAGGTTGACCTGTGCCTGCAACTGGTCGTCCAGGCGGTAGAAGATGGAGCCCGCGAGCAGGCGGCCCGGCAGATACTCCGGTGCCAACTTGATCACCTCCTGAATGCCGTCCCGAGCCGCGGGAAGGCGGTCTTCAAGAAAATCGACATAGGCCTGCAGGTAGGTCACCACCGGTGACGCACCGATGGCCGTCTTCATCTCGCCCAGTTGCGTCTTGCCCTCATCAACGCGCTGCGTCTGGAGCAGCGTGTTCACCAGGGCGAAGCGATAGTTGGCGTCTTTAGGCTTGAGCGCGATGGCCTTTTTCAGTGCTGCCAGACCCTCATCGAGTTGCCGGCGCGCAAACAGAATCTCGGCCTGTGTCGCATGCGCCTCGGGCACATCCGGCGCTTTGGCCAGCACGGCTTCGATGGCCTTGAGCGCCTCGTCATACTTGGCGTCCAAGGCGAGCACCCGGACCAGGCCGACGCTGGCCAGCGCGTTATCCGGATTGGCCTTCAGCGCTTCGGTATAGTCGCGTGCGGCCTCGTCGCGGTTGACGCCAATCCGCGCATCCCCCAAGACCGTCAGCAGATCCGACAGCGCCTTGGGATCTTTCAGCGCCGTGCCGGTGTAGGTTCGAATCACCTCCTCACGCTGCCCCTGGCGCACCAGCGCCCGCGCCAGCATGGGCGTCACCTGTGATTCGTCGTAGCCCAGGCGGAGGGCAAGCTGGAGTTCCTTGACCGCCCCGGCCATGTCGTCCTGCGCGTAGTAGACCTTACCCAGCAAATAGCGCGCCTCGGGAAAATCCGGCTTTTCCTGCAAGGCATTCTTGAGCTGGATGACGGCCGCGCTGGCATCGTTTTTCTCCAGGTAGGCACGCGCCGAAGCGACCATTTCATCAGGATTGCTTCCGCACCCGGCCAACAAGGCAGCGGTCAACAGCAAGGTCATCAACCGGCTGGGTCGGACACGGCGAGACTGGGTAAGCGCTAAAGGCACGATCAGGCCTCCTTCTTGATTCCGTATCGGTTCATCAGGTCGTACAGCGTCGGCCGGCTGACGCCGAGCACCTCTGCTGCACGTGCAATATTTCCATTGACGCGCGACAACACCTTGGTGACCGCCGAACGCTCGGCCGCTTCGCGCACCTGGCGCAAATTCAGCACATCCAGGTCATCTTCGACGGCCTCCAGCCCCAGATCATCGGCGGCCACACGATTGCCGTCCGCCATGATCACGGCCCGCTTCACGCAGTTTTCCAGTTCGCGCACATTACCCGGCCACGGTTGCGCTTCAATCGCTGCGATCGCGTCATCGGTCAGACGCATGCTGCCCCGACCGTTTTCTTCGGCAAAGCGCTGGACAAACGCATGCGCCAGCAAGCTCGCATCGCCCGGACGATCACGCAGCGGCGGAATTTCGATCACGATCTCGGCCAGTCGATAATAGAGATCCTCGCGGAACCGGCCCGCTTCGATCAAGCGTTTGAGGTCCTGGTGCGTCGCACACACAACACGCACATCGACCGGAATTTCGCTACGCCCGCCAATGCGCTCGATGACGCGCTCCTGCAAGAAACGCAACAACTTTGCCTGCAATGGCATCGGCAGATCGCCGATTTCGTCCAGGAACAGCGTCCCCTTGTCGGCCGTTTCGATCTTGCCCTGCGTTTGCTTGATCGCCCCCGTGAAGGCGCCTTTCTCGTGGCCAAACAACTCGGCTTCAAGCAAGGCATCCGGAATCGCAGCGCAATTGATGGCAACGAAACGCTGCTTGGCGCGCGACGACAAGGCATGCAAGCCCCGGGCAATGACTTCCTTGCCGGTGCCACTTTCACCGAACAAGGCGACTGTCACGTTGTTGGCCGACGCCACCTTTTCGACGGTACGGCAAACTTTCAGCATACCGGGGTCGCGTGTGAGCATGCCGCTCAATGCCGAGCCCAATTCTTCTTGCAGGCGAACATTCTCCCGCTGCAGATCGTAAAGCCGGAAAGCCCGATCGATCGTCAGCGTTAGAAACTCCGGCTCAAACGGTTTGGCAAAAAAATCGTAGGCGCCCATGCCAATTGCGCGGACCGCATTTTCGCGGTCATGCTGCCCGGTGAGCACAACGACTTTGGTGTCCGGCGCCAAGGTCAGCATTTCCTGCAGCAACTGAAACCCCTCACTCACACCGTCCGGATCCGGCGGCAATCCCAGGTCCATGGTCACGACAGGCGGCTCATGCCGCCGCAACTGCGCCAGGGCACTTTCACGGTCACTGGCCAGAACGGTTTCATAGTCGCCAAACGCCCAGCGCATCTGCTTTTGCAGCGCCGGGTCGTCTTCAACCACCATCAGGGTGCGTTGTTTCTCGGTCATGGTTCTGAGTCTGAATGAGCAAGCGCCACAGCGTCGGCATCTGGCCGCGGCTGTGTCGGGAGTGTGAGTTGCATCGTGGTGCCAACACCGGGCGTACTTTCAACACGGATGTCGCCGCCCAGCTCTCGCACGTATTGTCGCGCCTCGAAAACGCCGATGCCCATGCCGCTCGCCTTGGTGGTCTGGAATGGCCGGAACAGTTGGTCGCGCATGAACTCAGGCGACATGCCGCATCCGGTATCTCTGACCTCGATCAGTGCCTGGGTCTCGTCGAGACGACGAAGACATGCCGTTACCATACCATCGTCACCGGTCGCGTCGAGGGCATTTTGCACGATATGCCCCACGACACGCTCAAGTCGTTCGGCATTCGCGCGCACCTGAATGGCGGGCGCTTCGACACGGACCGACACGGCCGGCTGAAGATGCGCTCTCTGCTTCCGGATCCGCTCCAGCAGCTGCCCCAGATCCACTTGCCGGTCGCGTTCGATTGCGGTCTTTTTCTGGAGTTGCTGCATCAGGTCGCGCATCTTCTGCTCGACATGCGCCACGGTTTCGAGCATGTCAGCCTGAAATTCAGGGTTGTCCTTGTGACGCTCGGCGTTCTTGAGCATCAACGACATCTGGGCGACCAGGTTTTTCAGATCATGCACCACAAACGCCGACATCCGATTGAAGGCATCGAACTTACGCGCTTCGATCAAGGCTTCGGCCGCCTGCATCCGGGCCAGATAGCTCGCCGCCTGACGCTGGGCACTCTTGAGCAAATCGAGCACTTCCCAGTTGATATCGACGGGCGTACGCGGGGCCAGCAGCACAACAAAACCGATCAATGTTTCGCCCGCGGTCAGCGGCACCACCAGCCAACCGTCATCCAGCTCTGACAGCCAGCGTGGCGGGGTCAGCTCGCCGTAGGTCTTGGGACGCATTCGATACTCTTCGAGGTTGAAGACCCAGCCCTCGTCGGCCAAAAAACGGCACAGCGGCCCGTCGGCCGACTCCTCAATCGAAGACTCAGCCATATTGAGGCGGGCCCGCATCACGAACCGCCCCTGCCCGTCGTCAAGCCACAAGCCGCCACCCGAACTCTCCACCAGATCCGCCAATGCCCGAATCGTCGTCTGGCCAAGATCCTGGTGGTCCCCGTGGGTCGATAGCGCACGGGTGAATTTCAGCCACTCAATCCGGTAGTCGTAGCGGTAGGGAAACAAATGCTTGTTGAGCCAGACCCGCAGCCGGGCGCGCTGCGTGCCCGACACGGCGACGACCCCCAACAGCAGCAAAGCCGCAAAAAACAGTGTGACCTGAAGCGCCCGCCCCCAGTCGCCGCCAAAATAGCGTACGTAGTAGCCCGCCGCGGCCACCAGCAGCAGATACAGGCCGGACGCCGCCAGGGCCGTCGAATGGAACACCATTTCCCGCGACACCGACAGCCGGATCGCCCAACCTGGTACCCGCGACGCCGAAATGGCAATCAACGGCAAGACCAGCGCATGGGCCAGACCGCGAATACTCCAGATGTCGCGATCAATGGCGCCGAACAGGAAGGCATCGGCATACAGGTAGAGGTCGAAAACCGCCGAGGCCGCCATGGCCAGACAAAATGGCTTGAGCCCCCAGCGCGACGCCGCTGGCAACAAGCGATAGAGCTGCTCAACCAACACCAGCGCATACACCGCCGCGACAAGGTGGAGGAAAATCAGGGCGCGCTGAGGGTCAATCGGCCAAGACAGGTCCAGCACGGTCATCAGTGCTGTCAGCAGACGCAACGCGATCACGGCAATTGCCACCCGCGCGGGCCAGGCGCGGCGACTGCCATCGATCTGATGAATCAGCCCGACCACGAACGCGAGCCAGGCGGCGTCACGTGCCACCGCCAGCAACACAGCGGCGGCTCCTGCAAAGGCGAGGCCGGAAATCATGGCGGCATTGGCAACACACCAGGCCGCGCTGACCCCGACCGCCAGCAGCAAGCGGCCACCTGCCCCCTGCCCACGCCAGGCCGCCGCGAGATACACGCCGAACAGCCCGAACGCCGCCGCAGCGAGGGCATAACCCCAGACTGCCACGCTCGTCAGTTCAAGCATCTCGAATCACCTTGGCCACAGATCCGGCCGGAAGAGTCAGATGCGCCCTACTGCGCACCTTCGCCGGTAAGCACCACGCGCACCGTTTCGGCCAGCACAACGATGTCCAGCAACAGGGTGTGGTTTTTGACGTAATACAGATCGTACTGAAGTTTTTGCACGGCATCATCCACCGATGCGCCGTACTGGTAGCGAACCTGCGCCCATCCGGTCACGCCAGGCTTTACGCAGTGACGCACGGCGTAAAACGGGATCTCTGCGGTGAGCTGATCGACAAAGAACGGCCGCTCTGGGCGGGGTCCGACCAGGCTCATTTCGCCCAGAAAAACGTTGAACAACTGTGGCAACTCATCGATACGCAACTTGCGAATCAGCCGGCCGACGCGGGTCACCCGATTGTCGTTCGACTGCGCCCAGCGCGGCTTGCCATCCTTTTCAGCGTCGGTGCCCATGCTGCGAAACTTGATCACCTTGAACTGGCGGCCATTCTGCCCGACGCGCAGCTGGCGATAGAACACCGGCCCGCCGTCTTCAAGCAAAATAAGCAAGGCGGTCAGCAGCATCACCGGCACAGCCAGAATCAACAACACTAGGGATGCCGCCAGATCAAAGCACCGCTTGACCAGCGAGCGAAAAAACCCCTGACGAAAGCCGTCACCAAAAATCAGCCAGCTGGCTTTGAGCGCGTCGATACGCACCTGACCGCGCACGCGTTCATAGAAGGTCGACAAGTCGTAGACCTTGACGCCACGCATCTTGCAGTCGAGCAACTCACGCAGAGGCAGCACGCCACCACGACGCTCACGCACCGCAACGATGACCTCATTCACCCCAAGCTGATCAACCACATCGACCACCGCGCCACGATTGCTCAGAATCAGGTCAGGCGCGACCGCCCGATCATCATCATCACCGGTGGGCAAAAAACCTACGAATTTGAGCCCTCGGGACGCCGGATCGCGCAGCACCCGCTCGACCGACTCGGCCTCGCTTCCGGTCCCCAGGACCAACACCCGACGCGACATGAAAGCACCAAGACGCCCACGATTGGCAAACCCGCGCATCACCAAGATCAACCCCAGCAAGAGGATCACAGACACTTCGGCGGCCTCGGAAGCGAATTCGCCCCACGGCAACACGCGAAACACGCCATAGGCCACAGGAATACTGACGATCACGCCGACCAGAACGCGCGCCAACACATCCTTCAACTGCCGACCCGCGACAGGCCGGTAGAAACCGGTGATGGTATTAAGCACGATCATGGCGATCGCAAAGAGCAGCGCCGACGGCAGAATCATACGCCACGACTCGATGCCGACATCAGGCTGCAACACAATGGCAACAACGACGCCCGCAAACAGTACGAATGCATCGAAGATGATTTGATACAAGGTCGTCGCGGGAAAATAGTGGCTGAACACTTTGAGCATGATTCGTCCTCTCCGGTCCACCCTGCCCTCGCATGAGGCGAGGCGCGGAAGAAACCTGATACGGACTGAACAATACCCGAGCCCGGATAAACAAGGCGTGAATCACATCACACAAGACAGCGCCATGCGAGAATGCCGGCGGACCAAAGACCGCCAGCAAACCTCAAAAGCCTTTTATAACAAAGACTTGAAAGCCACCTCGCTCAGTGGCTTGTCCCTGACGAACGTGTGATTTTGTTGTGGAGGTTGTACTTTCCCACTGGCCGACGGGCCGGCAGCCGCTTGACCTCCTTGAGCGTGACAGCGTCATAGATGATCAAGGCGCCGTCGTCCTCCCACAGACTGGCAATCGCGTAGCGCCCGTCGCGGGTGAACTCGATATGCGCCAGCGTCTTGCCGGGTTCCGGCTTGAGCTGTGCGACCACCTCAAGGGTTTCCTTGTCGATCACCTGCAAGGTGTCACGCGCGGTCGGGCTCATCATCGAATCCGTCCAGGCATAGCGCGAATTTTCGTGACTGCGCATGAAGAAGCCGGGGCCGAGCGTCTTGATCTCCTTGACCACCGACCAGTCCTTCACGTCGATCACCGTGATCTTCCCGTCCTCCAGGTTGGGGGAGGCCATCACTGTGCGCCCCTGCCACTCCCAGGTAATGCCAGAGCCCAGATGCGGCATACCACCCAGATCCAGGTCGGCAATTTTCTTGCGCACGTCGAGATGAACAACCTGCCCCTTTTTGCCCACGCGGGTGGCGCCAATCAACTCGGAGTAATCCTGTGTGAAGAAAAAGTCATCCAGGATGTCGTCCAGCGGTGTGCGGCGCGGATTCAGGTAGCCGCGCAGGAAAGCACCTTCCTTGTATTTGAAGTCATGAATCAGCCCAACGGGGATGTCCTCGACGGTCGGGTCGTAGCTGATCTCCCACACCTCAGGCACATCCTTGAGCGCGGCCACAAAGCTCTTGCGCGGCGCCGCATCATAGACGGCCGACACGCGGGACGACGTCTTGCCCGCCTTGTCGGTCACGTCCATCACCTTGATCATGTTCAGATCGCTATCGAGCAAGACCAGCGAATGCGGCAGATAGTTGGCCACCGCCACCACCTTGCCGTCGGACGATACGGCGAGGTTGCGCGTATTGATCCCGGCGCGCACCTCAGCCACCAGCGTCAGGTTCCAGATGTCGTATTTCGACACCCAGCCGTCACGCGAGGCGAAATACACAAACCGCCCCTCGGGGCTGAACTTGGGTCCGCCGTGCAAGGCGAAACGCGAGGGGAAGCGGTGGATGCGCTCCAGCTTGTCGCCATCGAGAATCGACACATGATGGTCGCCCGCCTCAACGACGATGAACAGATTCATCAGGTCGGCGTCGAACTTCGCCTTGGCCGGCAATGTGGCGACATCCGCATGCACGATACGCGATGCCACGATCTGTTCGACATCCCACTTGGGCGGGGTCAAGGTCGGCTGGTAGATCATGGCCACCAAGGCGTCGATCTGCGCATCGTCGAGCGCCGCGCCAAAGGCCGGCATTTGCGTCGCGGCGCGGCCATTGACCACCACCTCGCGCGCAGCCTTCTTGCGCAGGCGAGAGAGGTTGTCCGGCAGCAGCGCCGGCCCCATTGCTCCGAGGCGGTCCGCGCCATGACAACTGGCGCAATGCTGGGCAAACAAGGCTGTCGCATCGGCGGGCGCTGCCGATGCGTGGCTGACGAATAGCGACACCCCGAGCAGGATGATGACGTGAATCAATGTATGCATGGCGAACTCAGGCGCGACGGCGCTCAAAGGGCGTAACGGTCAGCCGCGGGCGAACGGCATCATCCGGGCTCAGGCCGATTTCGGCATCGTCCAGATAGCAGGCGGGATCCTCTTCCCACGGATCGCCACTCGTTTGCTGAGCGCGTACGCGGGTATTACCGCCGCAGATATCGAAATGCGCACAGGCGCCGCAACGCCCCTTGACCTGTCGCGGGCGGGCCTTGAGGCCAGCCATGAGCGGGTCGGAGGTATCGGACCAGATCTCCGAAAACGGCCGCTTGCGCACATTGCCAATGGTGTGGTGCCACCACATGGTATCGGGGTGCACATTGCCGAGGTTGTCGATGTTGGCCACATTGACGCCGCTGGCATTGCCGCCCCACTGCACCAGCTTGGCGCGGATGTGCTCGGCCTTGTCGGGGAAGCGCCGTGCCACCCATTGGTAAAAGTACACGCCATCGGCATCGTTGTTGCCCGTAGTGAACTCGCGCACGCGGCCGGTTTTGACGTCGTCCAGACAGGTCTCGAACAACAGATCCATCGCCCAGCGGGTGAGCTGGTGCTGGGCGTCATCCTTGCGGTTCTTGTTGCCGCGCCCCGCGTAGTTCAGATGGGAAAAATAGAATCGATCGATGCCCTCGTCGGCCACCAGTTGCAGCAAGGCGGGCAGATCGGCCGCATTGTCCTGTGTCATGGTGAAGCGCACGCCAACTTTAAGACCGCGATCGCGGCACAGGCGGATACCCGCCAGCGACGCCTCAAACGCGCCTTTCATGCGGCGGAATTCGTCGTGGGTATCGCGGATGCCATCCAGGCTGACGCCAACGTAGTCGTAATCGATCTCGGCGATCTGATCGATGTTCTCATCCGTAATCAAGGTGCCGTTCGATGACAGCGCGGTATAAAAACCCATCGCCTTGGATCGGCGCGAGATCTCGAAAATATCGGGTCGCAGCAAGGGCTCGCCGCCCGACAGGATCAGCACCGGCACCCGGTAGGCCTTGAGGTTGTCCATGACCGAAAAGACGTCCTGGGTATCGAGCTCACCCGGAAAATTGGTGTCGGCGGAAATCGAGTAGCAGTGCTTGCAGGTCAGGTTGCAGCGCCGGATCAGGTTCCAGATCACCACCGGACCGGGCAGGTCACGACGCGGCCCCACGGGCGTGGGGTGCTCAAGTTCATGCATGTATTGCGACAGTCGGAACATCGGTGGGACTCCAATTTCGGGCTTCGGCCATTCTTGCCCGCCCCCCATTCGCCCGCGTTGATTGCGGTCAACCGCATGGTCAGAAGCCCGCGTTGGTGCTACCGTACTGCAAACTCAACAAGACGTATTCGCAGTACGGGACCCCACTCCACCATGGACTCACGGCGCCTGTCGCCCATCGACCACATCGATAGCACGCTGCTTGACGCCTTCGTCCAGAACGCGCTACCCGATCTGCTCGCGCCACTTCAGCGCACACTGGTCGAGCGCCTGCCCCATCCGTGCCGGCTGGCGGCGATCTGGCTGGGCGACAACGCAACCCGCATTACGGCCAGCGTCGACTCGATGGGCCGGCGTAAAACGCCGGGCGAGAACGAGCTCTCGCATGTCATCGACAGCCCCACGCTGCACCAGTGCCTGAGCCGCAATGCCGTTGTACGCTCACCGGCGATGACCGACCCGCTGGTCCGCTGGGTTGCCGAAGACACCTGCGAACCCCTGCTCTGCCTGCCACTGATACGCAACGCAGAACGCCTTGGCGCGCTGATGATCATGCAGCGCGCGGGCTTCGAGACGCCTGAAGCCAAACTGACCGAACTGGCCAGCTGGGCCCCTTTGATGGCCAGTTTGCTGGTGCACGAAATCGACGCCATTCACGGCCTCTTTGGTGCCGTGCGTTTCGCGCGCGATTTCACCCTGATGCGAGATACCGAAACCGGCCAGCACCAACTTCGCATCGGCGGCTACGCCGGCCTGCTGGCCCAGGTGATGGGCAGCGCCAACGGACTGGACGACGGCTTCGCCCAGGAGATCGCGCTTTACGCGCCGCTGCACGACATCGGCAAGATCGGCATCCCGGACGAAATCCTGCTCAAACCCGGAAAATTTGACGACGCCGAGCGCGAGCGCATGAAAGCACATGTCACCAATGGCGCGGCACTGATCGACCGACTGGTCGAAGACTTCCGGCTAGAGGGCAATCCACGCGTCAACGCGCTACGGGCCGTGGTGGCCTGGCATCACGAATACATCGACGGCAGCGGCTACCCGGAGGGCCGCGCGGGCGACCAGATCCCGCTGGAGACGCGGATCATCACGGTGGCCGATATTTTTGACGCGCTCACCAATGTGCGTGCCTACAAGCAGCGCTGGTCGCTCGACGAAGCTTTCGAGCTGCTCCAGTCGATGGCGGGCAAGCAACTGGACAAAGAATGCGTCCAGGCCTTTGTCAGTGAACGCAAGCAAATCACCGAAATATGGGGGCATTACGCCGCTAACGGCGCGTAATACGCTTCCGCCTCAACCGACGAGACGCAGGCCGGTCTTCTTCAGAATCTTCGAACTGAACAGCACGTCACGCGCGCGCACGGCCGCGCCGAGTCGCTCGGCGATCTGCTCGGCCTGCGCCAGCACCTCGGCCCGATCATGGCCATGTACCATGGCGAACAGGTTGTACGGCCAGTCCGGCATATGGCGCGGCCGCTTATAACAGTGCGTCACACACGCCATCTGCCCGACCGCCTCGCCCAGCGCATCGATCTGTGCGTCGTCGACATCCCACACCGTCATGCCATTGGCCACATAACCCAGCGCATAGTGATTGGGCACGGCGCCCATGCGGCGGATCACGCCGGTCTCAAGCAAGCGCGCCATCCTGGCTTGCACCTCACTGGCCGGCAAGCCGAGTGTTTCGCCGAGTGCGTCATAGGGGCGACTCACCAGTGGCAAGCCGCCTTGGGTTGCCACAATCAGCGCGCGATCTATCGAATCAATGACTTCCATTCTCAGGCCTTGAGCTTCATTTCGACGAAGTATTCCTTCAGCTTCGGGAAGGGGTAAACCGGCAGTTCGGTCTCGGCCTCGATCCGCGCAATGGCCGCGTCGATGCCGCCGGGCGTTTCAGTCGCCAGCACAAACCACATATTGAAGGCGTGATCCCGGCGATAGTTGTGCGCCACCTCGGGCAAGGCATTGACCTGCGCATTGACCGCCTCAAAGCGCGACTCGGGCACCGCCATGGCCGCCAGGACAAAGCGGCCGCCCATGCGCTCGACCTGAAACATCGGGCCGAAACGGGTCAGTACCCGCGTCGCGAGCATCTCCTTCAATCGATCGAGAAGCGCCGCTTCCGAAATACCCAGTGTCGCCGCGACATCGGCATACGGCGTATCGGTCAGCGGAAAGCCGCCCTGCAAGGCGTTGATGATGTTGCGATCCAGGTCGGACAGGGCGACAGGTGCCTGGCGTTCAGTCATTCGTCGACTTCTCCGCAACGTATCGCGCCCCACACTGCTTGAAGCGGCGGGTCGAAAACAAGACTTCGGACGGGAAATCGGCCAGCTCACATTGGGCGACGATTTTCGCCAACTGCTCGCGCACCTCGGCCTGATCATGGCCGTGAATCATGCAATACAGGTTGAACGGCCAGCCCTCCGCGCGCGCCCGGCGGTAGCACAGATTGACGCCATCAGCGGCCGCCAGGCGTTCGCCCAGCGCATTGGTCTGATCATCCGGCACATCCCAGACGCACATCGCGTTCGCCCGATAGCCCAGCTCGTGGTGGCGCACCACCACGCCGAATCGCTTGACGATGCCACGGGCAACCCAATCACGCACCGTGCTCAGCACCTCCGACTCGCTCACCCCGGCTGAGTTGCCCACACTGGCAAACGGCCGGCTGATCAGCGGCAGTCCGGACTGCAAGACCTGCATGATCGCCACTTCGGCGGGGGTCAGCACCTCCGGCGTCACGGGCCCATAGCTTACCTGGGTGGTGGTTCGCCCCTTTCCTGCCAGATCGAAGCCGAGGTCGATGTGGTACTCCTCGCGCAGCGGCAGCGCGATGACCGGGCAGCCGGTTTCACGGCGAATCTCGCGAAGGACGCGGGCCAGCGCGACCGCATCGGGCGCCGCCACCACAAACCACAGATTCCACTCGTGCTCACGCGCATAGTTGTGGTTGATTTCGGGGTGGGCGCTGACGACCGCCGCCGTTTCTTCGAGATGCTCGGGGGGTGCTTTGAGCGCCGCCAGCGTGCTCGCGCCAATGCGTCGCGGCGAAAACACCGGGCCGACCCGGCTGACGGTGCCGCCCTCACGCAGGCTGGTGAGCCGCGACAGCACGCCGGCCTCCGTCACGCCGAGATCGTTCGCGATCCGGGCGAATGGCCGGGTCATCAGCGGAAAATCGCGCTGAAAATCATTCAGCAAGCGGAAGTCGGCTTCATCGGAGAAGACCGGCTTCAAGCTCATGATCGGCGCACGAGGATCTAGCAGCATGGCGGCCCCCTTAGAACCCGATCCGCGCAGCACGATGGCTGAAGAAGATCCCGGAAGGTGCCGTCGCCGGCAAGGTCTTGCGCACTTCAAACGTATCGGTGTCGAACACCGTCACGCGATTGTCGTCGCGCGCGGACACCCAGACGTTGTCACCACGCGGCGTAAATTCCATGTGCAGCACAGCCTTGCCCGGCGCCAGCGTCTTGATCACCTCGCGCGTCGGGGTATCAATCACCTGCACCCAGCCATTATCGGGGAAGGCGAAATTCACCCACACCTGGCGACCATCCGGCCGCGCCATCACAAACACCGGCTGCCCCTTGACCGGCACGCGCGCGGCTTCGGTCCAGGTCTTGGTATCGACCACCAGCACCTCATGACGCCCGATCGCAGGCAAGAAGGCAAAGCCCCCCGCCATCGCCCAGCCGCGCAGGTGCGGCATTTTGTATACCGGCAGCTTTTCTTCGCCGCGGCCGTAGCCATCGAGAATCTTGCGCACCCCTTTCTCGGGATGCCACAGATCGAGCAGGGCAATGCCATCCTCACCAAACAGCCCGGCCATGAAGTAGCGTCCATCTGGCGTCACCAGGCCGTCGTAGGGCTGCTGCCCGGCCGGAAAGCGCGTGGTCTTGGGATGCTTGGGATCGGAAAAATCCGTCACCCAGATTTCACCCGCATCGAACAACGCATAGACAAACTTCTGTCCAGGCACATCCGCCAGACCCACCACCTTGGAGAACTTCCCCGGCGCGTACTCTGCGGGCACTTCGGACACCAGTTCCAGCGTATCGGCATCAAAGGCCTTGATGCCGCCCGGCTGATAATTCTGAGCGACCACCAGGCGGCCATCCTGCGACACCGAACCGCCAATCGAATTGCCGGCCTGGATGATCCGCTTGACGATGGTCCGGGTCAGCAGATCAACCTTGGTCAGCCCACCGTCCCGGCCAAACACAAAGGCATAGCGCGCATCGCGCGAGTAGGTCACATGGGCATGCGACAAGTCGCCCAGGCCCGGCACCGAACCGAGGCTCGTGCGCCCCGAGTGCTCAACCACCTGCACCGATCCCGTTGCCCGCTCGATCACCACACCCAGGTCGCCCGTGCCGCGCAGCACCGGCGTTTGCGCGCATCCTGCCAGCAATCCCAAAGACAAAAGGCTGGCACCCAACATCCGAACCGTCATTTCGACAACTCCATCTGTGCAGCAACCGGCGGGAAACCCTGCATCAACCGCTGCACGATCCACGCTGCTTCGCTTTCATTCATAAACGGTGCCCAGCCCGGCATCGCCGTGCCTGGGCGTCCCATCATTACCGTGGCAACCAGAGCGTCCGCCGGCTTGTCGCGCAGCGTCTCCGGCAACAAAGCCGGCCCGAGGCCGCCCTTGAGCGTCAGCCCGTGGCAGGACCCACAGTCCTGCCGCACCATATTGACCAGTTCGCGCTGCCGTTCGGTGGCGGGCTCGGCCTGCGCGGACGCGGCCACGGCAGCCACCCCGAGCAACACCAGCACATGCAACCACAGCGATCGATCAAAGCCCATTGACGCCTCCTCTCCTTCAATGTCCGCCACCTTAGGCCATGCCCCACCGGCCGCCCTTGACAGTTGTCAAAGCCCCCTCTTTTGCCGTGGATATCTGCCACCAAGGCCCTGATTGCACAATAAAAAAGGCGCCCGAAGGCGCCTTTTCAACACACTGCAGACAGGTCGCTTACTGCTTCGCAGCGACGATATCTGCCTTGGCATCAATCCCCAGGGTGTAGCCCATCGACACCTGGTGGAAACGACCCTTGGCGTGGTCGTCATGCACCGCGAAGCCGAAGTTATAGGTCTTGCCCGTGGCCAGGGCGATATCGCCCTCGCCACCACCGGCCAGCTTACGAGTGAACACCACGGTCCAGGTATCGCCGTCCTTCTTGCCCTCGGCCTTCACCAGCCCCTTGCCGCCGTCCATAACGCGCTTGTCGGCGACGTAGCCGTCATGGGCTTCGCCCTTGCCGCTGCGCCACTGGATCAGGTCGTAGAACTTGCCGCTGGCCAGGTCGCCGCCTTTGACATACTTGGTTTTCTTGTCGTCAGCGCCCGGCATGGTGCGGGCGTCGCCGTGACAGGTTTCCCAGCAGCCGGACTGGTCCGCACGCTCGACCTTGTTGCCTTCAAGCATGACAGCCACTTTGACCTGGTTGTCGGCATCCATCTTGGCGGCGCCAGAGGCCTTCGGTTCTTTCCAGTTAAAGCGCAGATAGAGATTCTCGCCGTCGTGAGCGGCCTGCACATTCACAGGAATGGCCGGGGCCTTGCCGGCGATGGGCGTCGGTTCGATCTTGCTGCCGCTGGCCATTTTCTGGCCCATATCGGCGAGCTCTTCTTCGTGACAGCCGACACAGGTCTCGCCCTTCTTCAGCAGACGGGCACCACCGTGGTCGCTGCCCTTGGTGATCCACTCAATCGGCGACACACCCGGATAGAACACGGTGATCTTCTTGGCAGCGACCTTGCTCCAGTCGGCAGGCTCGGCGGCACTGGCCACGCCGGCACCGAAAGACAGTGCGACGCCCAGTGCGATTGCGGAAAACTTCATGCTCATGTTTTGTCCCCTGTAGGTCATTGGGTTTGCTACAAACCAGCGGTTGCCCGCCGATCAACCTTCATCTTCTTCGGTCATGCCTTCGGGTTTATGGTGTGCAATTCCCTTGTGGCAGTCGATGCAGGTCATGTTGTCTTCGATGGCGTACGTATGACTCTTCTGCGCACGCTTGGCCTGCGCTTCCGGATTCATGCCATCAAAACTGTGACAGTTGCGGCACTCGCGCGAATCGGAGGCTTTCATTCGGGCCCACTCGTTACGCGCCAGACGCAAACGATTCTCTTCGAATTTTTCCTTGGTGTCGATGACGCCGGTGATCTTGCCCCACACTTCCTTGGAAGCCTGGATCTTGCGGATCATCTTGTGTGTCCAGTCCCTGGGCACATGACAGTCGGAGCACACGGCACGCACGCCGGTGCGGTTCGAGTAGTGAATGGTCTGTTTGTATTCTTGATACACGTTGTCCTTCATCTCGTGACACGAGATGCAGAACTCCAGCGTATTGGTGGCTTCCATGGCGGTATTGAATCCGCCCCAGAAGAAGACACCCGAGAAAAACCCGACGACAAGGAGTGTCAGGAGGGAATACTTGGCACTCGGACGGCGCAAGCTCGCCAGAAAGCCCGTTTTCCGGCCCGAGTTGTCGCTGGATTGATCCGTCATTTTCTATCCTTCTTGGGCTGCCCGGAACGGCAACCGTTGCAATCGCTATCAGTGATAAACCGGGGGCCGAAGCCCCCGGAGTCAAACGTCTACCCGATGTTGCTTAGTAGATATCGTGCTGCGTGTTGTGCAGGTTGAACTTGCCGGTCGGGGTGATCATCTTCGGATCGGTGATCACTTTCTTGACCTTCAGCGTGGTGTCGTCATACACAACGATGGCGGACTGGTCAGCCTTGCCGCCCCACAGGGAGATCCACACTTCGTTGCCGTCGGCGTTGTATTCCGGATGCACGGCACGACGAATGGCCTTGGTTTCCGGCAGACCGGAATCCTTGGCAACGTTCAGCATGACCGGCGGCTTCGACAGGTCGGCGATGGAGTACACCGCGACCGATTCAGCCAGTGACTTTTCCGGGTTCTGCGGCGCGTCAGCCCACAGGTGCTTGGACTTCGGGTGGGTCTTGACGAACAGGTTGCCAGCACCGACGTGCTTGATTTCCTGAACGACTTTCCACGCGTTGTCCTTGTGCTTCTCCGGATCGGTACCGATCAGAGTGATCACGTCGGCACCCAAGTGACCGGTGGTCCACACGGGGCCATAGGTCGGATGCACGAAGTTGGCGCCGCGACCCGGGTGGGGGATCTTGGCGGTATCGACCAGCGCGGCCAGCTTGCGCTCGACGGTATCAACCACAGCCACCTTGTTGGAGGCGTTGGCGGCCACCAGGAAGTAACGCTGAGTGGAGTCCCAACCGCCGTCGTGCAGGAACTTGGCGGATTCGAAGGTGGTTTCCTTCAGGTTCTTCAGGTCAGAGTAGTCGACCAGACGAATCTGACCGGTTTCCTTGATGTTGACAACCCATTCCGGCTTGGTCTGCGAAGCCACGATGGAGGCCACACGCGGCTCCGGGTGATACTCGCCATCAACGGTCATACCACGGGTGCTGACGATCTTGAGCGGCTCAAGCGTTGCGCCGTCCATGATCGAGTACTGCGGCGGCCAGTAACCACCGGCGATCGCGTAGGTGTCCTCGTAGCCCTTGAACTTGGAGGTATCCACCGAACGTGCGTCGAAAGCCACCTTGACTTCAGCCACAACAGCAGGCTTCTCGAGCCACAGGTCGATCAACGACAGACGACCGTCGCGGCCGATCACGTACACGTAGCGACCCGATGCCGAGATACGCGAAATGTGAACCGCATAGCCGGTCTTGACGATGCTGGTGATTTCCTTGGTGTCGCCGTCAATCAGAGCCACTTCGCCGGTATCACGCAGGGTGACCGAGAAGATGTTCTTCAGATTGATCTTGTTCATCTGCTTGGTCGGACGCTTGTCGACCGGCATCATGACTTTCCAGGTGGCCTTCATTTCGGCCATCGAGAACTCAGGCGGGACATCGGGCACGTTCTGGATGTAACGGGCCATCAGGTTGATTTCATCCTTGGTCAGGATGTCGTCGAAGTTCACCATACCGCCTTCGGTACCGTAGGCGATGATCTTCTCAAGACGATTCTGACCCAGCTTCAGCGTACCGCCTTCCAGCTTGGAGCCATCCTTCAGGGTCTTTTCCCAGTGCGGCTCGAGGTTCTTGCCGGTTGCGCCTTTACGCAACACACCGTGACAGCCGGCGCAACGCTCAAAGTAAATTTTCTTGGCGGTTGCCTTCTCGGCATCCGTCATGCTCGGTGCATCAGCTGCAAAGGCACTGCTGATGGCAAACGGCATTGCCGCCATCGCCAGCGCGCTCGCCAGCCAGGTTCCACGGGTCTTCATGCTCGGTCTCCCTTCTAAGAAAACGCAGTTGCGGGTCATTCCGCTGGAGACGAAGGTTGAACCTCGTAAACCGCTGCGTCTTTGACTCCAATCAATCTTGATCCGATAGAAGGGTTGTTACAGTCATACCCCATCGAACCCGAGGATGACGAACATGGCCGGCCAAAACACCAGTTTGACCTGTAACAGTGGATTGACCGCCCCGGCCCTGTCGTCGCTACTGCAGCGCATCGTCGACCGACTCGAAGCCCGCGGCATCAGCGGCCGACCCATTCCGCCGCGAGACCGACGCATCACACCACCAGACGACACGCCCGCACAACAAGACAAGGCGCCCGACGGCGTCGTCAGCCTGGTCGGCGCGGGCCCGGGTGACCCCGAACTGCTTACATTACGCGCCGCCCGGCTGATCGCGGCAGCCGATGCGGTGGTCTATGACCATCTGGTCGGCGAACACATCCTGACCCTGATCCGCGACGACGCCGAGCGCGTCTACGTGGGCAAGGAAGCCGGCAACCACACCCTGCCCCAGGGTGAAATCAACACCCTGTTGGTACGCATGGCACAGGCCGGCAAGCATGTCGTCCGCCTCAAGGGCGGCGACCCGTTCATTTTTGGACGTGGCGGCGAAGAAATTGAAGAACTGGTGCAATCCGGCGTGCGCTTCGAGGTGGTACCCGGCATCACCGCGGCCTCCGGGGTGTCGGCCTACGCCGGCATTCCGCTCACGCACCGCGACTACGCCCAATCCTGTACCTTCGCCACCGGCCATCTCCAGGACGGCACCGCCGACCTGGACTGGGCCGCGCTGGCGCGACCGCATCAAACGGTGGTGATCTACATGGGGATCGGCGCGCTGCCGCAGATATCAAAGCAGCTGATCGCGCATGGGGTACCGGCTGACACGCCAGCGGCCGCGGTACAAAACGGCACCACCGATCATCAGCGCACGGTCGTGGCCACACTCGGCACGCTGGCCGACGCGCTGGCCGACGCCGGCCTGCGCCCGCCGGCACTGCTCATCGTCGGGCAAGTGGTCAAACTGCATCACCGCCTGGACTGGTATCAGCATGCGCTGGCCGAAGAAACCGCCTGATCCGGGCGCGTCGTCCAGCCATCAGCGCCGCACCGATGTGCGGCGTTTTTATGTGAGCGACAGCGCCTCGGCCAGATCGGCGGCCACTTGCGCCACCGCGACATTGGCTTGCGGGAAGTAGCCCCCCAACGTGAAGAAGCCGTGCACCATGCCGTCGTAAGCATGATGGCGCACCGTGACGCCCTCCGCCTGGGCCCGCTCGGCAAACGCGAGGCAGTCGTCAGTCAGGGGGTCACAGCCTGCCGTCACCAGCGTCATCGGCGGCAAACCGGCCAAAGACGAGGCGCGCATCGGCGAGGCGCGCCAGTCTTCGGACTCACCATTGGGCAGATAGCGCTCAAAGAACCACTGCAGGGTTGCGCGATCCAGAAAATAACCATCAGCATAAGTCTCGCGACTGGGCCGCGTGCTGTGGATTTCGGTGCACGGATAAATCGCTGCCAGATAGCGCAGCGGCGGCACGCCGGCGCGGTCGCGCCAGGCCAGTGCCACGCCCAGCAGCAAGTTACCGCCGGCGCTGTCGCCACCCAGGGCGACGCGGTCAGGATCGACTTCCAGCAAATCGGCATGGTCGATGGCCCAGTCCGGCGCCAGCAAGGCATCGTCAAAAGCCGCGGGAAATGGGTGCTCGGGCGCCAGGCGGTACTCCACCGACAACACCGCGCAACCCGCCTCATTGGCCAGCTCGCGGCACACCACGTCGTAGGACGGCACATCGCCCACGCACCAGCCGCCGCCGTGATAGAAAACCAACAGGGGCAGCACCTGACCGGACTTAGCCTGCAAAGGGCGGTACAGCCGGGCCATCAACACCGATCCGTCGCGACGGCCGATCGGCACCTCGGTGACCGAAGCGACCGGCGGCGCATCAGGCCTGAAGGCAAACAGCAGCTTTTCAGAGGCGCGGCGCGCCTGAGAAACATCCAGCTCATGAAAGCGCGGCACACCCACACGCTGAACCATGTCGAGCAGTCCCCGGGCTTTGGGGTCGAGCGCCATGAAAGCATTCTCCGCTGGATTCCGTCAGGGCCTGTGCCGCTGTACTTGGCAAGGCCGTCGTGTGACGGATAAGATTCGGGGCTTTTCGCCCACGATGAAGCGCTGGTGCCGGGAGGGGGACTCGAACCCCCACAGTGTCACCACCGGCGGATTTTGAATCCGCTGCGTCTACCGATTCCGCCATCCCGGCTGGCTAGCGGCGCATTATCACCAAAACATGACCCCGTATCAAGCACATGACACTGACTCTCGACGATTTTGATTACGCGCTGCCCGACGCGCTGATTGCTCAGGCCCCGCTCGCCGAGCGCAGTGCCAGCCGTTTACTGGTGGTCGGCGACGACGCATTGAGTGATCGCGGCATCACCGACTTGCCGGAACTGCTCGGCGCCGATGACCTGCTCGTCTTCAACGACACTCGCGTCATTCACGCCCGCCTGTTCGGCCAGAAAGCCACCGGCGGTCAGGTCGAAGTGCTGATCGAGCGCCCGGTGGGCGAGCACGAAGCCATTGCCCAGGTACGCGCCAGCAAGTCGCCCAAGGCAGGCAGCACGCTGCGACTGGCCGATGCCTTCGACGTCGAGGTGCTCGGCCGAGTGGGCGACTTCTTTCATCTGCGCTTTCCGGCCGACGCCACGGTCATCGACTACACCGAGCGCTACGGCGCCCTGCCCCTGCCGCCCTACATCACCCGCGCCGCCGGCGAGGCCGACGAGGCGCGCTACCAGACCGTGTTCGCGCGCCACCCCGGCTCGGTCGCCGCGCCGACCGCCGGCCTGCATTTCGACGACGCGCTGCTCGCGCGCATCCGCGACAAGGGCGTACGCACCGCGGCGGTGACCCTGCATGTGGGCGCCGGCACCTACCAGCCGGTGCGCGTGCAGAACCTGGCCGAGCACCAGATGCACCGCGAGCAGTACATTGTGCCGGCCGAAACCGTGGCTGCCATCGAAGCCACCCGAGCGCGCGGCGGCCGCGTGGTCGCCGTTGGCACCACCAGCCTGCGCGCGCTGGAATCCGCCGCGCAGTCCGGCCTGCTAGTGGCCGGCTCGGGCGAAACCGAGCTGTTCATCATGCCGGGCTACCGCTTCCATGTAGTCGATGCGCTGGTCACCAATTTTCATCTGCCCAAATCCACGCTGCTGATGCTGGTGTCGGCGCTGGCCGGCATGGGCCGCATCCGCGCCGCCTACGCCCACGCCGTGGCGCAGCGATACCGTTTCTTCAGCTATGGCGACGCCATGTTTCTTTCCCGGAGGGCGTCATGAGCCTGAATTTTGAATTGCTGGCCACCGATGGCGCCGCACGGCGTGGCCGGATGACCCTCAACCACGGTGTGGTCGAAACCCCCGTCTTCATGCCGGTGGGCACCTACGGCACGGTCAAGGCGATGACGCCCCAGGCGCTGAACGACATAGGTGCGCAAATCTGCCTGGGCAACACCTTCCACCTGTGGCTGCGCCCCGGCACCGAGGTGCTCGACACCTTCGGTGGCCTGCACGGCTTTATGGGCTGGGACAAACCGATCCTGACCGACTCGGGCGGCTTTCAGGTGTTCAGCCTGGGCGCGCTGCGAAAGATCACCGAAGAAGGCGTCAAGTTCGCCTCGCCCATTGATGGCAGCAAGCTGTTCCTCACGCCCGAAGAGTCGATGCGCATCCAGCGCTCACTCAACTCCGACATCGTGATGATCTTCGACGAGTGCACGCCCTACCCCGCCACGCTGGATGAAGCGGCCAAGTCGATGCAGCTGTCGCTGCGCTGGGCGAAACGCTCGCGCGACGCCTTCGACACGCAGGAGAACCCCAACGCGCTGTTCGGCATCGTCCAGGGTGGGATGCATGAAACCCTGCGCGACGACTCGCTGGCCGGCCTGATGGACATCGGCTTTCATGGCTTTGCCATCGGCGGCCTGTCGGTCGGCGAGCCCAAGGAAGACATGCAGCGCATCCTCGCCCACACCGCACCGCGCCTGCCGCAGGACAAACCGCGCTATCTGATGGGCGTGGGCACGCCGGAGGATCTGGTCGAATCGGTGGCCGCCGGCATCGACATGTTCGACTGCGTGATGCCGACGCGCAACGCGCGCAACGGCTGGCTGTTCACCCGCTTTGGCGACCTCAAGATCAAGAACGCTAAGCATCGCAACGACACCCGCCCGCTCGACCCGACCTGCAGTTGCTACACCTGCCAGAACTTTTCGCGCGCCTACCTGCACCATTTGCACCGCACTGGCGAGATCCTCGGCGCCATGCTCAACACCACCCACAACCTGCATTACTACCAGGCGCTCATGGCGCAAATGCGCAAAGCACTGGAGGCCGGCAGCTTCGCCGAATTCGTGCGCCGCTTCCAGGATGAGCGCGGGCGCGGTGCCGAGGTGTGAGTTGCCTGCAACTGCTATACTTGCCGCCTTTTCAATGAAACGTGATCGGAGTCCAACGTGCTGATTTCCAATGCCTACGCTCAAGCCGCCGGAGCGGCAGATCCCAGCGGCGGTCTGATGGGCCTGCTGCCCCTGCTGCTGATGTTTGCAGTGCTGTACTTCGTCATGATCCGTCCGCAGATGAAGCGCGCCAAAGAGCACAAAGGCATGGTCGAAGCGCTGGCCAAGGGCGACGAAGTCATCTTCGCCGGCGTCATCGGTCGCATCACCAGCGTGGGTGACACCTACTGCGAGGTCGAGGTCGCTGAAAACGTGAATCTCAAGATTCAGAAACTCGCCGTTGCCAATGTGCTGCCAAAAGGCACCATCAAGAGCATCTAAGTCTTTGCATCGTACGGGCGGCCTGGCCGCCCGCTCCGTTTCTGATTCACGCCAGACCAGGCGACTCGCCCATGAACCGTTATCCCCTCTGGAAAAACCTGCTGATCGCCCTCGTGCTGATCTTCGGGTTCATCTACACCCTGCCCAACTTCTACGGCGAAGTGCCTGCCGTTCAGGTCTCCAGCGGCAAGGCAACCCTCAAGCTCGAACCGGCGCAGGTCGAAGCGCGCGTGGCCGAGATCCTGAGCGCGGCGAAGCTCCCGCACACGGGCATCTTCTCCGACGCCAACAGCGTCCGCGCCCGTTTCGAAACCACCGATCTGCAGTTGCAGGGCAAGGACGCCATTGAACGCGGCCTGAACCCGAACGCCACCGACCCGAGCTATGTGGTGGCGCTCAACCTGCTCTCGGCCTCGCCGAACTGGCTGACCGCCATCGGCGCCCTGCCCATGTACCTCGGCCTCGACCTGCGCGGCGGCGTGCACTTCCTGCTCGAAGTCGACATGGACGGCGCGCTCACCAAACGCATGGACGCCACCGCTGGCGACCTGCGCACCCTGCTGCGCGACAAAGACGTGCGCCACTCGGGCATCCGCCGCATCAGCAGCGCGGTTGAAATCCGCTTCCGCGACACCGACGTCCGCGAAGCCGGCCGCAAAGCCATTCTGGCCAGCACGGCGGATCTGCTCCTGGTCGATCGCGATGAAGACGGACAGGCCAGCCTGACCGCCACACTGACCCCGCAAGCGGCCAAAACGCTGCAGGAATTTGCGATCAAGCAAAACATCACCACCTTGCACAACCGGATCAACGAGCTCGGCGTGGCCGAACCGGTGATTCAGCAGCAAGGCGCCAACCGCATCGTGGTGCAACTGCCCGGCGTGCAAGACGTGGCCAAGGCCAAGGACATCCTCGGCCGCACCGCCACCCTCGAAGTGCGCATGGTCGACGACACCGCCGGCCGCCTCGAAGAAGCCCTGGCCGGTCGCGTACCCTTCGGCACCGAGCTGTACACCGAACGCGGCGGCAGCCCGCTACTGGTCAAGAAGCAGGTCGTGCTCACTGGTGAGCGACTCACCGACGCGCAACCCGGCTTTGACGGCCAGACCCATGAGCCGGCAGTCCACCTGACGCTCGACTCGGCCGGCGCCCGCATTTTCCGGGACGTCACGCGCGAGAACGTCAACAAGCGCATGGCCATCCTGCTGATCGAAAAGGGCAAGGGCGAAGTCATCACCGCGCCGGTCATCCGCGGCGAAATCGCCGGCGGCCGGGTGCAGATTTCGGGCCGCATGAGCACCCAGGAAGCCACTGACGTCGCCCTGCTGCTGCGCGCCGGCTCGCTGGCCGCGCCGATGGAGATCATCGAAGAGCGCACCGTCGGCCCCAGCCTGGGCGCCGAAAACATCGAAAAAGGCTTCAACTCCACGCTGTGGGGCTTCGTCGCCATCGCGGTGTTCATGATCGCCTACTACGCTCTCTTCGGCCTGGTGTCGGTGCTGGCGCTGTCGGCCAACCTGTTGCTGCTGGTCGCGCTACTGTCACTGCTGCAGGCCACGCTCACCCTGCCCGGCATCGCGGCCATCGCGCTGACCCTCGGCATGGCCATCGACGCCAACGTGCTGATCAACGAGCGCATCCGCGAAGAACTGCGCAACGGCTCCAGCCCGCAAGCGGCCATCACCGCCGGCTACGACCGCGCCTTCGACACCATTCTCGACTCCAACGTCACCACGCTGATCGCGGGCATCGCGCTGCTGGTATTCGGCTCCGGCCCGGTGCGCGGCTTCGCCGTGGTGCATTGCCTGGGCATCATGACCTCGATGTTCAGCGCGATTCTGGTGTCGCGTGCGCTGGTCAACCTGATCTATGGCCGTCGCCGCAAAGTCGCTGCCCTGTCCATCGGGCAGGTGTGGAAGCCGAGCAACAACTGATAACACTGGCCGGCGCTTGCGCCGGCAGCAAGGACTGCGAACATGGAATTCTTCCGCATCAAGAACGACATCCCGTTCATGAAGCACGCGTTGATGTTCAACATCATCTCGTTTGTCACCTTCGTGCTGGCGGTACTGTTTTTGCTCACCCGAGGGCTCAACCTGAGCGTTGAGTTCACCGGCGGCACGCTGATGGAGGTGAACTACGCCGAAGCGCCGCAAGTGCAACTGATCCGCGACGCACTGGGCGAAGGCGGCTACCCTGACGCCCAGGTGCAGAACTTCGGCAGTGCCCGCGACATCCTGATCCGCCTGCCCAACCGGGACGGTCTGGACTCCAACCGGGTCTCCGAACAGGTGCTCGGCATGCTCGCCACCGTCGACGGCCCCAAGGGCGAGATGCGCCGAGTCGAATTCGTCGGCCCTCAGGTGGGTAAGGAACTGGCAGCCGACGGCGGCATGGCGCTGCTGCTGGTGGTGATTGGCATCATGATCTACCTGGCCTTGCGCTTCGAGTGGCGCTTTGCCGTGTCGGCCATCATCGCTAACCTGCACGACGTCATTATCATTCTTGGCTTCTTCGCCTTCTTCCAGTGGGAGTTCTCGCTGGCCGTGCTGGCCGCCGTACTGGCCGTGCTGGGCTATTCGGTGAACGAATCCGTGGTGGTCTTCGACCGGGTGCGTGAAACCTTCAAGAAGAAGCGCGCCATGGAAACCCCTGACGTGCTCAACCACGCCATCACCCGCACCATTTCCCGCACCGTCATCACCCACGGCAGTACGCAGGTCATGGTCTTGTCGATGCTGCTCTTCGGGGGCGAGACGCTGTACTACTTCGCCCTGGCGCTGACTATCGGCATCCTGTTCGGCATCTACTCCTCGGTGCTGGTCGCCAGCCCGCTGGTGATGTGGCTGGGCGTGTCCCGCGAGCAATTCATCCAACCGAAAAAGACCAAGGAAGAAGCTGTCGTTTAAGGACGACGCGCTAAGATTCCGCGACAAGGAAGCGCCCGATGGAAGTCAATTTCTACGTTCTGCCGCTCTATCTCGGTTTGTTTGCACTGGCCGGCCTGATGCTGTCCCGCGCCTGGCGCATCGGCAAACGCAACCGGCTCGACCTGGTCGCCAACTGGAGCAGCGTGCAACTCGAGAACCCCGAGCGCTACAAGCCGATCTACATCACCATCAACCTGATCGGCGGCGTCTTGCTGATCGCCCTCGCCGGTTTGGTGCTGCTGGTGGGTCTGCCGTTTGCCACCTGGGTATCGCTCGCCGCGTTCGTCTTCTGGAGCTACTTCTTTGCCTACCAGTTCCTGTCGTGGAACGCCAAGAAGAACGCGCAGAACGAAGCCAAAGCGGCCGAAGAGGCCAAGAAACAGAAAGCGTGAAGACAAAGCAATACGAAAAAATGGGATGCCTCGGCATCCCATTTTTTTCGACTCAAGCTCGCGCAGGCAACGCCGCCATCAAACGGCAAACACCTGCTTGACCCGTAAAGTCTCATCCCGCTCGATCAAACCAATCAGTCGATCGATATTCGGATGCTTGCCAGGATTGGCGCGGGCGTCGTCCGTATGCTCGGCATATAGCTCCAGCCCCTTCTTCGCCGCATCGGGCGAAATCGCGCCGTACAGCTGCGCCAGATGGTTGTAGACCACCAACGAGCCGGCCTGCCCCGCCTTGTTTTCGATGCTCGCCACCTCGCCGCCGTCCGCATCGATCAGCGTCAGTGCGGCCAGATGCGAGACTTTGGGCAGTTGCTTGAGCGTATCCGCAAAGCTCATGTTTTCTCCATTGCATCAAAAGAAACAGGCGCCCGTGGGGCGCCTGTAGTGGTATCGAATGCGCTCAGATCGCGCGTGCGAGCTGCGCCGCAATACCGATGTAGCTCGCCGGCGTCATGGCCAACAGGCGCGTCTTCTCGGCATCCGGAATCGCCAGCGTCTGAATAAACGCATGCAGGCCTTCCCTGGTGATGCCCTTGCCGCGCGTGAGCGCCTTGAGCTGCTCATAGGGGTTCTCGACCCCGTAGCGACGCATGACGGTCTGCACCGGCTCGGCCAGCACTTCCCACGCCTGATCGACATCCGCCACCAGTTTGGCCGGATCGGCTTCCAGCTTGCCCAAGCCCTTAAGCAAGGAGTCGTAAGCCAGCAGCGTGTGCCCAAAGGCCACACCCATGTTGCGCAACACAGTCGAATCAGTCAGATCGCGCTGCATGCGCGAGATTGGCAACTTCTCGCTGAAGTGGCGCAACATCGCATTCGCCACCCCCAGGTTGCCCTCGGCGTTCTCGAAGTCGATCGGGTTGACCTTGTGCGGCATGGTAGAGGAACCGACCTCGCCCTCCTTCAAGCGCTGCTTGAAGAAGCCCAGCGAAATGTAGCTCCAGATATCGCGGCAGGCATCGATCAACATCGTGTTGCAACGCGCGGTCGCGTCAAACAGCTCCGCCATCGCATCATGCGGCTCGATCTGGATCGTGTAGGGGTTGAAGCTCAGCCCCAGCGACTCGACAAAGCGCTGGTTAAAACCGGCCCAGTCAAAGTCGGGGTAAGCCGACAGGTGCGCATTGTAGTTACCCACCGCGCCGTTGAACTTGGCCGTCATCTCGACCTCGGCGATCAGCTTGCGCGCCCGCTTGAGGCGGTACGCGATGTTCGCCATCTCCTTGCCCATCGTCGTCGGGCTCGCCGGCTGACCATGGGTGCGCGACAGCATCGGTGCGTCCGCCAATTCATGCGCCAGCGCCACAAAACGCGCGATCACCCGATCCAACGTCGGCAGCATCACCTGCTTGCGCGCATCGTTCAGCATCAGCGCATGTGAGGTGTTGTTGATGTCTTCGGAAGTGCAGGCAAAGTGAATGAACTCAGACGCCTTCGCCACCTCGGCGTTGTCAGCAAAACGCTTCTTCAGCCAGTATTCGACCGCCTTGACGTCATGGTTGGTCGTCGCCTCAATGGCTTTCACCGCCTCGCCATCCTGCGGCAGGAAGCTCTCGACAACACCGTCGAGCTTGACCTGGGTCGAAGTTGAGAACGGCGCCACCTCGGCAATCGCCGGTTCGGCAGCCAAGGCTTTCAGCCAGGCGATCTCGACCTTGACGCGATTGCGGATCAAGCCGAATTCGGAAAAATGGTCGCGGAGGTCGACGACTTTGGGGGCGTAGCGACCATCGAGGGGGGAAATAGAAGAAAGACTAGTAAACATTAGCTTATTGGCGGCAAATGGAATTGCCAATTTTAGCGTCATTGGCGACGCTCCGCTTAACCATGATAAAACGCATCCACAAAAGTCAGTCGGCGGGCTAAAGCCCGCCGACTGACTTTGTTTCGCGCTACTTACAGGTTAGGCTCCGATACGATTCCGGCCGCAACCTGCTGTGGCGCTGGCAATATTCCATTGAATTGCAGACCCGCCGCCAGCGACTGCCGGCGTCAGAGTAACTACGCAAGCACCTGCGGCTGCCGCACCCGTAACCGTGATAGCCGCGCCATCCCAAGCAACCGCGGTGGCAAATCGACCAATACCGGTAAAGCCCGCCGGCAAAAATGCGTTGGCGGCCGCACTCATCGTGGCAATAGCATCACATGGTGCTACTGCTGGAATAGCTGTTTGGGCGTTCGTTTGCATACACTCAGCAATACCCAATTTCAGCGGCTGAACAGCCGCATAGTTGTCGGCCCACCGCGAACGCGTCACATAATCCTGATACTGCGGAATCGCGATGGCGGCCAAAATACCGATAATCGCAACCACGATCATCAGTTCGATCAGGGTGAAGCCTTGCTGGGCGCGCTTGATGGTCTTGTTCATGATCATGCTCCTCAGAGAGAGATTCAGTCAGTCACGGATTGGATCCGCTCGGGAACATATACGCACTGTGCGTGCCAGTTTTCGCAAAAAACATTTTTTCTCAATATTTACAACTAGTTAAAACTTGCCGCCAAATTTTATCGTGAGAATCGTCACAGCCGATTCGGCGAGGAGTGACGATTTTCGTCACCCATGTTGACGTCATACGTCAGCGCACGCAGACCTTGCGGACCTGCTTGATGTCGGTGGTGCCGTCCAGAACTTTCTCGATGCCGTCCTGCCGCAGCGTGCGCATGCCTTCGTCGAGGGCGAGCACCAGCAGGGCTGCAACCCGGGCGTGCTCCTGGATGAGTTTTTTGGCGCTATCCGAGCCGAGCATCAGCTCGTGCAGGCCGACGCGGCCGCGGTAGCCGTTGGTGCAGTCGTTGCAACCGACAGGCTTGTAAAGCGTGAAGTGCCCGTTTTTATCGGCGAAGTCTTGCTGCCAACGACGGGCGACGGCCTTGCGGGCGGCTTCGGCATCGGTGATGAAGGGCGGGGTACCTTGCAAGTCAATGCAATATTCGTCGAGGAGGTTGGAGAGTTCTTCGCTGTCGGGGTGGTAAGCGCTCTTGCACTTGGTACACAGCCGCTTGGCGAGGCGCTGGGCGAGCACGCCGAGCAGGGCGTCGGCGAAGTTGAAGGGATCCATGCCCATGTCGAGCAGGCGGACGATGGACTCCGGGGCGCTATTGGTGTGTAGCGTGGAGAACACGAGGTGGCCGGTGAGCGAGGCCTCGAGGCCGACCGAGACGGTTTCACGGTCGCGCATTTCACCGACCATGATCACATCCGGGTCGGCGCGGAGGAAGGCGCGCATCATGGTGGCGAAGTCCAGCCCGGCCTTGCGGTTGACCTGCACCTGGCGCAAACCTTTCTGGGTAATCTCCACGGGGTCTTCGGCGGTCCAGATCTTGGTCTCGGGTGTGTTGATGTGGCCGAGGATGGAGTGCAGCGTGGTGGTCTTGCCGGAGCCGGTGGGGCCACACACAAAGAAGATGCCGTAGGGCTGGGCGATGGCGCCTTTGAGGCGCTCGAGGTTATGCGGCGACAGGCCGAGTTTGTCGAGCGGAATCGGCTCGCTGTTGGCGAGGATCCGCATCACCACGTCTTCCATGCCGCCAGCGGTAGGAATGGTGGCAACCCGCAGTTCGATATCGAGCGCGGCGTATTTACGGAACTTGATCTTGCCGTCCTGCGGCTTGCGACGCTCGGAAATGTCGAGGTCGCACATGATCTTGATGCGCGTCACCAGCGGGTTGCGGTAACTGGCCGGCACTTCGATGTAAGGCACCAGCGTGCCATCCTTGCGGAAACGGATGAGGGTTTTGACCTTGCCAGGGCGTGGTTCGATGTGGATGTCGGATGCGCCCTGCTTGTAGGCGTCGATAATGACCTTGTTTACGAGTTTGACCAGCTCGTTGTCGGCGGCGGCAGAGATGTCTTCGGCCACCGAACCATCCTGCTCTTCGTCGCCGAGATCCAACAGCAGATCGTCCACCGACCCGAGATCGAGACTGGCTTCAAAGAACTGATCGACCGTGCGCCGAAAATCGCGGTGGGTAGTGGCCCGGAACGCAATCTTCTTGTTCGGGAACACATTGTGCGCGACGCGCGATGCGCGGGTCTGCTCGGGGTCGATCGCCATGACGACGATCCCCTCCTCCGTTTCTTCGAGCGGCAGCCAGTGGCTTTGCTCAACGAAGTCACGCTTGATGTTCCGCAGCAGATCGACCGGCTTGATGCGGTCTCCGCGGAAGGGCTCGTAGGACACGTTGAAGCAGCGCGCAACAGCATTGCCGACATCAGACAGCGCCAGCCCCATGTCATCGAGCAGTACATCTTCTGTATTTACTTTTCGGTCACGCGCTTTGCGCCCGGCGGCATCGAGCTCCTGAGCCGACAGGTGCCCGTCAGTGACCAAGGAATCGTAACGGCTCCGGGGTTTTCCCTGTGTGCGCGCGCGCTGGGCAAAGGCCACCCCGAGCGTTTGCGCCAGGCCCAGCAGCCCCTCTTCGGCAACGGGTGAAAACGGTTTGCTGTCGACGGCGTTGATGAGTTGAAGCACCCCGACCAACTCACCATTTTCACCAGTGAGAATCGGAGCGACCAGCATCTGTTTGCTGCGGTAGCCGGTGACCTCATCAACCTCGTTGCGGAATTCCAGGCGCGGCGAGATTTTTCTAAGCGCCGGCGCATCGTACACGTCCGGCAGATTCAACATCTTTTTTGTGTGCGCGACATAGCCCGCAACACTGTTTTCAGAAATCGGCAGGCGAATGCTATTGACCGAATGCAACCCGGTCTTGACCTTGGAGACAATGGCGGTACGCGACTCGTCGAGCGTGTAGATTGTGAGCCGCTCCGCGCCGAACAGCTCACACAGGTCAGCAGACAGCTCGAAGATGATCTCGTCGATGTTCTGGGTGGCGTGAATGCGATTGGTCGCGGCCTGCAGGCCTTTGAAGAAGGCGAGGCGGCTGCTTACATCTCCGCTCGAAGGGCTTTTGCCAGCAGCTTTCATGGCGTTTGATCCCTGCTCAATGTCGTCGGTCCGATCGGCGCAAGCGCGCCTACCTGCGCCATTCTAGCGGCATCCGGAGAATGCGGCAGCGCTCAGAACTCCAGTTCTTGGCCATTGACCAGCATATTCGGTCGAAACGCGCCACCAGAAACACCGATCTCGGCCATGGTTCGCTCACCATGCCCGGGCTTGAGATGGCTGATGTGCACCTCGGGGCGACACGTCAGCGCCTCCAGGAAGCCGGACAGCAAACTGGGGCACAAATGCCGCGACGCCATGGCCAGCGCATGCTGCGCATCGGAAAAGGCGGTCTCCACCACCAAATGTCGTAGCGCCGGCTGCTGATTGATTGCCGCGATCAACGCCGGGCAATAGGTTGTGTCGCCCGTGTAAATCAGCTGTCCGTCGCCGCTATCCAGGCAATAGGCCGCCGCGGGGACGGTATGCAGGGCCGGCAGCGCTGAAATCTTGCGACCGTCGAGTGCAATGGTTTCGCCCACCTTGAGGACCTGAAACCGCATGAAAGGCCGATGGCGGTCCGGGATGGCGCTGAAGTCGGGCCACACCAGCCAGTTAAAGATATGGGAACGCAAGATTCGGATGGTTTCGACCGTGCCGTACACCGTGATCGGGGAACGACGATCATTCCCGACGGTATCGACCAGCAACGGGATGAAGCCAATGTGATCAAGGTGGGCGTGGGTCACGAAGATATGGTCGATACGCAGCAGCGCGTCGTACTCAAGCGCACCCACGCCTGTGCCGCCATCGATCAGCACATCATCGTCGACCAGAAAGGCGGAGGTCCGCATTTCCTGACCACCGATGCCGCCGCTACACCCCAATACCCTGAATTTCATTGCTGAAGCCCGCGCCCGGCACGTATTGCCGCCCTTCGGGAATACCCCGTACCTGTCGAGGCTAGCATTGCCGCAGCACCACGACCGAGAACTACGTCACGGCCAGGCAAGGTCCTTGCCGAAGCCGGTGGGGCTCAGGCGGTGTTGCGCAGGAAGAATTCCATTTTTACGCCAGCGATCTCGATGATGTCATGATCGCTCAGGTGATGCGCCTGCGCCCCCAGGGGGCTGCCATTGACCACCGGAAAGGTCGAGCCTTCCACATGCGTAATGAAATAGCCATGCGGCCGCCGTGTGATGACCGCCACCTGCACACCGGGCTTGCCCAGCGTCGTCAGCGACTTGGTGAGTTCCAGCTCACGACCGACGTTCGGCCCGGACAACACCTGAATCATCCCGCCAGCGCCTTCGCCGCTGGGCGCAGGTGCGGCGGCCTTCGCGGGCGACACCGCCCGCTCTGCGGCGGCTCCCGCCCCCGCACGGTCGAGAATCTGCGTAGCTTCAGCGTCAATGGCGGGAATGGCGTCATCTCCGCCCACAACCGTATTGGTGGCGCCCACATCAGATTCCGACACATCCACTTCGGGCTCAGCCATCACCGGCTTGAGCGCTGCGGTATCGACAAAGTCAGTCAGAGGGCCGGAGGCCGCCACGGCATCGGCAACAAACTTGATGCGATATTTACCCAGCTCCACCACATCGTTGTTCTGGAGCGCGCACTTCTTGACCGGCTGACCATTGACATAGGTGCCATTGGTGCTGTTGCGGTCTTCAAGAAAGGCATCGTCGAGAATCGCGGTGATCACCGCATGCTCGCCACTGATCGCCAGATTGTCGATCTGGATGTCATTGTGCGGCTTGCGCCCGATGGTCGTTCGCTCCTTGTTGAGCGGAATTTCCTTGAGCACCAGCCCGTCCATGCTGAGGATCAACTTCGGCATCGTATCGTCCTGTCCCTGTTGTTGCCCTGCTACGTTCTGCGCGCCGGGAAGGGCTGCAGAACCTTGATCAAAACCACGGTGATGTTGTCACGACCACCCCGGTCGTTGGCAAGCTGGATCAGATGATCTGCCGCCAGCGTCAGATTAGCGGACAAGGTCTCGCACACCAGCGCGATGTCTTCGTCATCAAGCATATCGGTCAAACCGTCGGAGCACATCAGATAGACATCACCCACCCGCGCCTCGTGAAGCGCCACATCGGGCACAACGGCAGGCTCCACACCCAGCGCGCGCGTCAGCAGACTGCGCCCCGGCGCTACCCGCGCTTCATCAGCGCTCATCATGCCGCCATCGACCTGCTCCTGCAACAAGGAGTGATCGCGCGTCAGCTGCACGAGTTCGTCGGGCCGATAGCGATACATCCGCGAATCGCCGACGTGAGACACCAGCAAGGTGTTGTCATGAAAACGCGAGGCCACCACGGTCGAGCCCATGCCGTGCAGGTCCCGGTCTTTTCTCGCTGCAGCAATCACATCCGTATTGGCACGCATCGTTGCCTGACGCAATTCGGCCAGCATCTGGGAGACCGACGTTGCTTCGCTCCCCCGCAGACTCGCCGCCAGACTATCGACGACCAGCCGGGAGGCCACATCGCCCCCCTGGTAGCCACCCATGCCGTCGGCCAGCACCGCCCAGCGAGACGCATCGTCGAATAGACACGCATCTTCGTTGCGCTGACGCATCCTCCCCGTATCGGTGCGCGACGCCATTTGCAAAGCAGACTTCTCCCGATCCAGTGATTCCATCAACACGCCACCTTACCAGCGCGCATGGCGCGTCACGCCTGGCCGCTAACTTGACTCGGCCATCGCCAAAACGGCTTCGACCACGAGGTCTACGGCATCCGACCGCAAGACTTCACCCGCCTTGCTCGACGAGAGTGACACATTTTCACACAACAATTGGCCATCGGGCGGCCAACAATATAACGAAAGTAGAATATCCAGTCGAAAAAAAACGCCGGCCAAGGCCGGCGCTTTTTCATCTGGCGACGCTCAGAGCATGGCTTTGAGCAGCTTAGCCATTTCCGACGGGTTGCGCGTCACAGTGAAACCGCATTCTTCCATGATGGCAAGCTTGGCGTCAGCCGTGTCCTCACCGCCCGAAATCAACGCGCCGGCATGGCCCATGCGTTTGCCCGCAGGTGCAGTCACACCGGCAATAAAGCCAACCACCGGCTTCTTCATGTTGTCCTTGCACCAACGCGCCGCTTCGGCTTCGTCCGGACCGCCGATCTCGCCGATCATGATGACCGCATCGGTATCCGGGTCATCATTGAACATGCGCATCACATCGATGTGCTTGAGGCCATTGATGGGGTCGCCACCAATACCGACAGCAGACGACTGGCCCAGACCGATTTCGGTCAGCTGACCCACGGCCTCATAGGTCAATGTGCCCGAACGGGACACCACGCCAATCCGACCTTTGCGGTGGATGTGGCCCGGCATGATGCCGATCTTGATTTCGTCCGGCGTGATCAGACCCGGGCAGTTGGGACCGAGCAGCAGCGTTTCCTTGCCGCCGGCAGCAACTTTCTGCTTCATCTTGTTGCGCACTTCCAGCATGTCGCGAACCGGAATGCCCTCGGTGATGCAGATCGCCAGATCGATATCGGCTTCGCAGGCCTCCCAGATCGCAGCAGCAGCGCCCGCAGGCGGCACATAGATGACCGACACGGTCGAGCCGGTTTCAGCCGCGGCTTCCTTGACGGACGCGTAGATGGGCACGCCAAAGATGGACTCGCCCGCTTTCTTCGGGTTCACACCAGCGACAAAGCAGTTCTTGCCGTTTGCGTACTCGATGCACTTCTCGGTGTGGAACTGACCGGTCTTGCCCGTGATGCCCTGGGTGATAACCTTGGTGTCTTTGTTGATCAGAATAGACATTCGAAACTCTCCTTACTTGACCGCTTCAACGACTTTCGTCGCGGCTTCGGCCATGCTGTCGGCGGAAATGATGGGCAACCCGGACTCGGCGAGAATCTTCTTGCCGATGTCTTCGTTGGTACCCTTCATGCGCACCACCAGCGGTACGGAGAGATTGACTTCCTTGGCTGCTGCGACCACGCCGGTGGCGATGGTGTCGCAACGCATGATGCCGCCAAAGATGTTCACCAGAATGCCCTTCACCTTGGGGTTCTGAAGCATGATCTTGAAGGCTTCGGTCACCTTCTCGGTCGTTGCACCACCGCCAACGTCCAGGAAGTTGGCCGGCGAAGCACCGAACAGCTTGATGGTATCCATGGTCGCCATGGCCAGACCGGCGCCGTTGACCAGGCAACCGATGTTGCCGTCCAGGCTGATATAGGCCAGGTCGTACTTGGAGGCCTCGACTTCGTCTGCGTCTTCTTCGTCCAGATCGCGGTACTCGACGATCTCCGGGTGACGATACAGCGCGTTGGAGTCGAAATTGAATTTGGCGTCCAGCGCCTTGATGTTGCCGTTACCTTCCAGAATCAGCGGGTTGATTTCCGCCAGCGAGGCATCGGTTTCCATGTAGCAGGTATAGAGCTTCTTGAGCGCGTCGACAGCCTTGTCGACGGAGCCGGCCGGAACACCAATTCCGGTCGCCAGTTCGGTCGCTTGCGCATCGGTCAGGCCGACGAGCGGATCGACGAAGACCTTGATGATCTTCTCCGGCGTCTTGGCAGCCACTTCCTCGATGTCCATGCCGCCCTCGGAGGAGGCCATCATGGCAACCGACTGAGTTGCACGGTCGGTCAGCGCCGCAACGTAGTACTCTTTCTGGATGTCAGCACCTTCCTCGATCAGCAGACGACGGACCTTCTGGCCCTCTGCGCCGGTCTGATGCGTGATCAACTGCATGCCCAGAATCTCTCCGGCCAGCGCTTTCACCTCGTCGATCGACTTGGCGAGCTTCACACCACCGCCCTTGCCACGGCCACCGGCGTGAATCTGTGCCTTGACCACCCAGATCTTGCCGCCCAGCTCTTCGGCCGCTTTGACCGCATCGTCCACCGAGAAGCACGGAATGCCACGCGGGGTGACGACGCCATACTTTCTCAGCAGCTCTTTTGCCTGATACTCATGAATCTTCATGGTTGCCCTTCGATAGAAGCCGCGTCTCCACACAGAGAACACGGACATTAGGTTGAACGGGTCAATTCGGGGCACTCACCCCACGACATCTGCCGATCTCCCTCGTCCGGCATATGCCGTTGCCTCAGCGACAAAGCGCCGATGCGCGACACGCATCCGCGGCGTGCGCGAACCCACGCACGGCGAAAGCCCTGTAATTATAACCGAATTCCGACCGACCGCGCCCCCTTGCCGCGGCCCGAAATCAAGCACCCAACGCTCACCTCGCGTCCGCGCCTAGACGTCGCCGTCTTCGGCGTCGCCCGAACCCGCTGCTGGCGGCCGATACCACGTCGGGTAATACTGACGAACCGTCTCGCCGTCGGTCGCCAGCGCATGGCAACGGTCCAGCTGAAATGGTTTCTCGCCCGCGTCGGCGGAGTCCTTCATGAACGTTGCAAAGGTCTGCACTGCAGCGGTCGGCAAGCTCAACAGCAATTCAGAGACATGAGTACACCCCCTGGTGCCAAAGAACGCCGCGCGAATGGCTTCGCGAAACCCCTTCATCAGGTTCATTCCGACCAAGGCATCGTAAGCCGGTCCGATGCGCTCACACCCGCCCGGATACGGCACCCACGCCAACTCGGCATGGGCATCCAGAATGGTGAAACCATGATCGATCAACACCGACACATGCATGCGATGCACCGGATCACCCTTTTTGCGAACGCCGGCGGCGAGGGGGTAATCGACATCCTTGAGATCGACCAGTGTTGCGTCGAGCTCCACGAGGCCGTCGTCCCGAAAAAAACCTTCAACCTCAATGCGCCGAACCTGCGCGCGCTGGCGACCAACGCCGCCTGACAATTTGGCATTCATAAAAACGTACGCAATCGTATGGAGACCGCTACATGATACCGCGTCTTCACAGCGCCCCCTGCCGCTCGCAATCACCCCGATGTGTGCAATTTTGTGCACGAGCCCATGACAAAGGGCCAAAACGCGCGCAAGTTCATTACAATGTTCTTCAAATAATTTCGCGATCGCCAGAATTCATAAGGCTTTTCCGACTGAACGATGAAGTCGTTATCGAGCAAGTCCTCACTGCTGCTTTGCGCCCTCGCGTCGATTCCCGGCGCGTCGCACGCTATCGGGTTTGGCGAAATCCTCAGCCAATCGGCCATCGGAGAACCCTTTCGCACCGAGGTCCGGCTCTACGGCGTCGGCCCCAAAGACGACAGCAGCTGCCTGCGGGTCATCCCGGGCGCCGACCCAACGGACGGCATCCCCGCCGTGCGCAATGCGCTGGTCAGCCTCCAGATGCGCGCCGGCAAGCCCGTCGCTGTCGTCACACGGACGCAAGCCGTTCTCGACCCCATCGTCCGGCTCACGCTTGAAGAAACCTGCCAAGCGCGCCTGAAACGCACCTATACCCTGCTGCTGCCCTCACCGGTCCGCACCATTGCAACCCCACAGGTCGCAGTTCCGGCATCTCGCCCAAGCCCGCCCGCAGCGCGCGCACCCGCGTCGCCCGCCTTGTCGGCGAGCGAACTCGGTGGCACCTGGACGCTGCCTGATAGCGCCTCCATCAACCAGCTTGCGCGCCAGCTATACCCGTCAAGCCGAAAAGACCGGATCGGTTTTATCCGGGCAACACGCAAACTCAACAGCGGTGACCGCAGCATTCGCTCATCGCAGCAAACCCTTGGCGCGGGCACCACGCTCGTCCTGCCAGACCGTGAAGCGATCATCGCAGCCCATCCGGCCCCCACTGCGCCAAAGCCTGTCGCACGCGCACCTGAGCCCGCGCCCGTCGAGCCCCCGGCACCTGAGCGTGCCGCTACACCGCCACCGGCGCTTGCGGCCGAACCGGCGCCAGCGCCGGTCGAGCCCCCCGCCGCCGACAGCGGCGACCGACTGACGCTCTCCGGCGATGTGCCGGACTTCGGCGGCTTCAAGCTGTCCCGCCAACTGGGCGACCCCGGCCTGATTGATCGCACCTCCGACGCCGAGCGCGATCTGCTGCGCCGCGAGCAGCAACTGATCATGTTGCTTGACGAACAGATTACCGCCCGGCTCGAACTCACCGACCGCATCGAACGTATCGAGGCCTTGCACAAAACGCTGTCCGACGAGGTCGTCAAACAAGACGCCCCGGCGCCGGCTGCGCCAGCGAGCACACCAGCCCCGACCGCACCCACGGTACCAGCGGCTGCGCCGGCGCCCGCACCCGCACCCGCCGCCGACTGGCTGGCGACCGCCCAATCCTGGCTGCCTGCCGGCCTCGCCGCGCTTCTGGCCGCGTGGGTGGTCATCTGGCTGCTCCGCCGACGACGCGCGAGCGAAGACGCAGACGGCTTCCTGAACGAAGACAGGGCGACGAACGCCGAGCCCCGCTCCGTCAAGCCCCTCGTGACCCAGCCAGCGCCGAGCACCGAGAGCTTTGATTTTTCGCCAATCGACTGGGACGGATCCGCCCCCGCCGAACTGCAACACAGCGTTGCCCCCATCACGATCGAAGAAGCCGATCTTTCCGAAGAACACGAATCCGCTGTCGAGCTCGCCGACATCATGATGTCTTTCGGCCGCATTCAAGGCGCCGCCGAAACCCTGGCCGAGTTCATCCGCAACAACCCGAAGCAGGCGGTTGCGCCGTGGCTGAAGTTGCTGGAGGTCTACCGTACTGCCGACATGCGTGAAGACTTCGAAGTCATCACCCGCCAGCTCAACCAGACCTTCAACGTCAAGGTTGTGGCGTGGGACGACTTCGACCTTGCACGCCAAACGAGTGAGTCGGTCGAACAAATGGCGCACATCGTCAAGGCGCTCACTAGCAGCTGGATGACCGTCGACTGTCAGGCGTATATTCAGCGCCTGCTGCGAGACAATCGCGATGGCGCGCGGCAGGGCTTCCCCATCGCCGTGATTGACGATCTGCTGATGCTCATGGCGGTACTCGAAGACCAACTTGGCCCCTATACCGGCGCCGTCGACATCCCGGTGGCAGCTGTCGACGCCGAGCCCAATGCAGAAACGCCGGAAGTGGCGACGTCAGCGTCAGACGCGCCGGAAGCCAACGAGGCGCCAATCGATTTCAGCACGCCGCTCGACACAGCCACCGCGGAGCCGATCTTCAGCCTCGACGACGCCGACATCACGCCTTCGATGACCGAAACCACACTCCCCGATCTCGACTTTGCACTCGAGTCAGGCGATACACCCACGCTCGAGGACGACGAAACGACCGTGCCCGAGGACGAAGAAAAGACCAAGGCCGACATTCCGCCGCGGCCGGAATCCGACGAAACACCCCCGCCCGCCAGGCCAAAAGGGCTGGATACCGACGCCAATGCTGATGACGGCTTCACCGCCACCGAACTGCTCGGCGGCTTCAACCGCAAGCGCGACGACTGAGCCAATCCGCCCGCGCATGCGCGGCGATCCCGCGGCTGCCGCCACTCTTGACTTGCGGCACTCAGACCGGATTGTCGATATCCACAAACGGGCAGTCCAGACCGAATTGCTCGGCCAGATGCTCGCCTAGCGCCTGAATCCCATAGCGCTCGGTGGCATGATGTCCCGCCGCGATATAGGGCACACCTGACTCCCGCGCCAGGTGCACCGTCGGCTCGGAGATCTCCCCCGACACGAACGCATCGCAACCCGCCGCCACAGCAGATTCAAGAAAAGACTGCGCCGCGCCAGTGCACCACGCCACCCGCCGCACGATCCGGCCACCATCGCCGACCAACTGCGCCTCACGCCCCAGCGTTGCGCCAAGCTGCGCTGCGAGTGCGCTGGCGGGCTGAGCCACTGGCACATCACCGATCAGGCCCAGCGACTGCTCACCGAAGCTTCCGGTCACCATCCAGCCCATTCGACGGGCCAACTGTGCGTTATTGCCCAAGTCAGGATGCACATCCAGCGGCAAGTGATACGCCAGCAAGCTGATGTCATGACGCAACAGCGTGCCCAGCCGCCGCTTGCGCAGACCGACCACCCGCGCGTCTTCACCCCGCCAGAAATAGCCGTGATGCACCAGCACCGCATCGGCCTGCCGTTCGACCGCCGCATCAAGCAAGGCCTGACTGGCTGTGACACCACAAACCACGCGAGCGACCTCAGCCCTTCCTTCCACTTGCAAACCGTTTGGGCAATAATCCTTCATCGCGGCCACATTAAGCAGCACATCCAGATAGCGCTGAAGCTCCGTCAATTGCATATGTCCGTCCTCCTTCCCGTCGTTCGCGCGGCCAAGCTGGCGCGCCACCCATGATTCATCGTCTCTGGTTGACCTTCGCCCAGGCGGTCACCATTGCAGTGGCGGTCGTATTCGTGCTGTCCACGTTCAAACCTGACTGGCTCAGACCACAAGCCCCGGTGGTTGTAGTGCAAAACGAGGCGCCAGCCGCCGCGACCCTGGGCGCAGCGACAGACTCCCCCGGATCGTATGCCAAAGCCGCCCGCACCGCGCTCCCCTCCGTGGTGCATATCTTTACCAGCAAAGAGATGCAGTCACAGCGCAGCCCCTTCCTCGATGACCCGATTTTCCGTCATTTCTTCGGCGACCGTCTCGGTCCGCGGCAAGAACAACGTACTTCGGGTCTCGGCTCGGGCGTCATTGCCAGCGCCGATGGCTACATTCTGACCAACAACCATGTCATCGAAGCCGCCGATGCCATTGAAGTCGCGCTGAACGATGGGCGCAAGTTCGAGGCAAAACTGGTAGGCCGCGACCCCGAAACGGATCTGGCCGTCCTGCGCATTGAAGCCGGCGGCGCACTGCCGGCAGTAAGCTTCGCTCCCACCGAGTCGCTGTCCGTCGGCGACGTTGTGCTGGCCATCGGCAATCCGTTTGGCGTTGGCCAAACCGTGACCATGGGCATCGTCTCGGCGCTGCAACGCAGCCATCTGGGCATCAGCACTTTCGAGAATTTCATACAGACCGATGCGGCGATCAACCCCGGAAACTCGGGCGGCGCGCTGGTCAATAGCGATGGCGCCCTGGTGGGCATCAACGCCGCCATCTATTCCCGCTCGGGCGGCTCGCTCGGCATCGGCTTCGCCATACCGGTCACCTTTGCCAAGGATGTCATGGACCAGATCATCCGCACCGGTCGTGTGACGCGCGGCTGGATCGGTGTCGAAATTCAGGACATCACGCCGGAGCTGGCCGAATCTTTCAATTTACCTGACACCGAAGGCGCCTTGATCGCCGGCGTCATGCGCGGCGGCCCCGCCGACAAAGGTGGAATTCAGCCCGGCGACGTATTGATCGGCATTGGCACTCACCCCATCGCCAGCCCTCAACGCATGCTTGAACTGGTGGCTGCGCTCGCACCGGGGGCGGACGCGCGCTTCACGGTCCGCCGCAAAAAAAAGGTGATTGAGCTGCCGGTCAAGATCGGCCGCCGACCGACGATTCCCCGCCCTCAGTAGGGCAAGGCTCCCCAATCGACCGATCAGTTCCGGCTCACGTCGCTGGCTGGCTCGGCCTCGTCGGGCGCACCCTCTTCGCGCACCGCAACAAAGCGGGCGCACAAAATACCGACCTCATACAGCAGCCACATGGGCACCGCCAGCATGAACTGCGAGATCACATCGGGCGGGGTCACAATGGCCGCGATGACAAAGGCTCCGACGATCACGTAAGGGCGCGCTTCTTTCAGTTTGGCCTGATTCACCACGCCAAACTTGGACAACAGCACCACGGCAACCGGCACCTCGAAGGTGAGCCCGAAGGCCATGAACAAGGTCATGACAAAAGACAGGTACTGCTCGATATCCGGCGCGGGCGTAATGCTCTTCGGTGCGAATTCGTTGATGAACGCAAACACCATTTTGAACACGAAAAAGTAGCAAAACGCCATGCCCGCCAGAAACAACAAGGTACTGGCCAGCACCAACGGAACGCCGAGACGCTTTTCATGGGCGTAGAGGCCCGGCGCGATGAAAGACCAGGCCTGATACAACACGACCGGCAAGGCGCAAACGAAGGCGACCATCAGGGTCACTTTCACCGGCACGAAGAAAGGCGTGACCACACCGGTGGCGATCATGCGCGTGCCTTCGGGCAACGCCTGCATCATTGGCAGGGCGAGCAAGTCGTAGATCTGACCGGCCCAGGGCATCAGGCAGAAGAACACCAGCAAGACTGCGCCAACCGCGCGCAAAAGGCGGTCGCGCAGCTCGACGAGATGCGCAACAAAGGTTTCCTGGGTCTCGGTCACGCCTTGGACTCCTTGGGCGCACCGGCGGGCGCAACATTGTCGAGGCCGAGCGCCATCTGGTTGTCGTCGCGCGGGGTCACAGCGTGGCCGGCCGCGATATCGTCGGCGACGGTCTGGGCGATCGCCCGTTCGGCGTCCTTGAGCGCGGCTTCGGCATCGGCGTCGGCGGTGGCCGTATCGATCACTTTAGGCGCCGCCTCTCCGCTCACCGCGGAATTCACCGATTTGGCGGTGTCGTCAAGGTCCGCCTTGACGGCCGCGGCCTGCCCACGCAGCCCGCTTTCGAGATCGCGCGCCGAATCGGTCATTTCTTTCTGAAGCTTCTTGAGGTCTTCCAGGTGCATTTCGCGCTGGATATCGGACTTCACATCGCCGACATAGCGCTGCAAGCGCCCCAGCATGTGACCGACGGTTCGCGCCACTTTCGGCAGGCGTTCGGGACCGATCACCACCAGACCGACGATGGCGATGATCATGAGTTCGGTGAAACCGATATCAAACATGACGTTCCTGCGCAGACGAAAGCAAAAACGAGGGGCCGACCTGCTTCGCCCCTCGTGTCAGACCTGGGGTCAGATCAAGAATTGTTGATCTTTTCTTTGGCTTCCGCGTTGATGGTCTTGCCATCGAGCTGCTCAGGCTTGGCCGACTCGCTGGTGTTCTCGGCCTCACGCACGCCGTCCTTGAAGCCCTTCACCGCACCACCCAGATCCTGGCCGATATTGCGCAGCTTCTTGGTGCCGAAAACAAGCATCACGATGACCAGAACGATCAGCCAGTGCCAGATACTGAATGAACCCATTAATAACTCCTCAACGCTTCAACATGGGGGGCAATACGTCCGGCCCGCCAACGAAATGAATGTGCAGATGATACACCTCCTGCCTTCCGACCCGCCCCGTGTTGATCAGCGTCCGGAACCCCTCGGTGCAACCCTGCTCGACGGCCAGGCGGGCACCGGTCTGCAGCAGCTTGCCCATCACCAGCGCATCCGCCGGCGCGGCGTCGGCCAGCGACGCGATGTGCTTCTTCGGGATCGCCAGCAGATGCACTGGCGCGACCGGGTTGATATCGTGGAAAACGACCATGTCGTCATCCTCGAAAGCCTTTTTGGCCGGGATGTCACCCGACGCAATTTTGCAGAAGATGCAGTCAGACATAAGCGTGGTTTACCCTGCTGTGCGTGATTTTTTTTCGTCGATGCCCGATACGCCTTCACGACGACGGAGCTCGGCCAGCACATCATCGACCGTCAGACCGAAGTGCGCCAGCAACACCATGGTGTGAAACCACACGTCGGTGATCTCCCAGACCAGATGCAGGCGGTTGCCATCCTTGGCCGCCATGATCGTCTCTGCAGCCTCTTCGGCCACTTTCTTGCAGATCGCGTCCGTGCCCTTGGCGTACAGGCTGGAGACGTAGGACGCGTCCGGGTCAGCGGCCTTGCGTTCGGCAAGCGTCGCGGCTACACGGTGCAGCACTTCGATATCGATCATCCGTAAATCTCCTTCGGGTCTTTCAGAACCGGGTCTGCCGCTTCCCACTGCCCGGACTCGCCGAGGCGCTGGAAGAAACAGCTCTTGCGTCCAGTGTGGCAGGCGATGCCGCCCGTCTGCTCGATCTTCAACAGCACCACGTCGTTGTCACAGTCGGTGCGGATCTCGAGCACCTTCTGGGTATGACCGGACTCTTCGCCCTTGTGCCACAGCTTACGCCGCGACCGCGACCAATACACCGCCTCGCCACGTTCGGCGGTCAAGGCCAGCGCCTCGCGGTTCATGAAGGCGAACATCAGCACGTCGCCGGTCGCCGCGTCCTGGGCGATGACCGGCACCAGGCCGTGGTCGTCCCAGACAATGTCGTTGAGCCAGCGATTGGGCAGTTCGATCACAGGCGCACCTCGATGCCGCGCTCACGCATATAGGTTTTCGCCTCGTGCACGGTGTGTTGGCCAAAGTGGAAAATGCTGGCGGCCAGCACCGCATCGGCGCGCCCCTCGGAGACGCCCTGCGCCAGATGCTCGAGCGTCCCGACACCGCCGCTGGCGATGATGGGGATGCGCACCGCGTCGGAGATGGCACGGGTCAGGCCGAGGTCAAAGCCGTTTTTGGTACCGTCACGGTCCATGCTGGTGAGCAGGATCTCGCCAGCGCCCAGCGCTTCGATGCGCTGCGCCCATTCGATGGCGTCCAGCCCAGTGTTGCGGCGGCCGCCGTGGGTAAACACCTCCCACTTGCCCGGCGCGGTCTGCTTGGCGTCGATGGCGACCACGATGCACTGACTGCCGACCTTGCCACTGGCCTCGGCGACGATCTCCGGATTGGTCACGGCCGCGGTGTTGATGCTGACCTTGTCGGCGCCCGCGTTGAGCAAGCGGCGGACATCCGCCACGGTGCGCACGCCCCCCCCGACGGTCAGCGGGATAAACACCTGCTCGGCCACATGCTCGACCATGTGCAGGATGATGTCGCGGTCGTCCGAACTGGCGGTGATGTCGAGAAAGGTGATCTCGTCAGCCCCCTGCTCATCGTAGCGACGCGCCACTTCGACCGGATCGCCCGCATCGCGCAGTTCGACAAAATTCACGCCTTTAACGACGCGGCCGGCACTGACGTCCAGACAGGGGATGATCCGTTTTGCGAGCATCTCTAGCCTGCCAGTTCGTCGGCGCGGGCCTGTGCGGCACGGAAATCGAGCGTGCCTTCGTAGATGGCCCGACCGGTAATCGCACCGGTCACGCCCTCGTGCTCGACCGCGCACAGCGCCTCGATGTCGGTCATCGACGCGATGCCGCCGCTGGCAATCACCGGAATGCGCAGCGCCTGGGCGAGTCGCACCGTGGCCTCGACGTTCACGCCGGAGAGCATGCCGTCGCGGCCGATGTCGGTGTAGATCACGCCTTCCACGCCGTAATCCTCGAATTTCAGGGCCAGATCCACCACGTCATGGCCTGTCAGCTTCGACCAGCCATCGACCGCGACTTTGCCATCCTTGGCGTCGAGGCCCACGATGATGTGACCCGGGAAGGCGCTGCAGGCATCCTGCAGAAAGCCGGGATTCTTGACCGCAGCGGTACCGATGATCACGTAGCTGATGCCGTCGTCGAGGTAGCGCTCAATGGTTTCGAGGTCGCGAATACCGCCGCCGAGTTGCACCGGAATGTCATCGCCCACGGCCTGAACGATCTGCTTGATCGCCTTTTCGTTGACCGGTTTGCCGGCAAACGCACCATTGAGATCTACCAGGTGCAAACGACGCGCGCCCTGGTCGAGCCAATGCCGGGCGGTCGCGCCCGGATCTTCGGAGAACACGGTGGCATCGTCCATCTCGCCCTGTTTGAGGCGGACGCAATGACCATCCTTGAGGTCGATAGCAGGTATGAGCAGCATACGAGTAGGGCCGTCTAGACGTGAGAAGAAATCGTGCTGGCGCCCGCTTACGGGTTCCAGTGCATGAAGTTGGTGAGCAGTTGCAAGCCGGCGCGTGCGCTCTTTTCCGGATGGAACTGCACCGCAAAAATGTTATCCCGTGCCACGGCACTGGTAAAGCGCACGCCGTAATCCGTGTGGGCTGCGATCACCGAATCGTCGGCCGAATCGACGTAATAACTGTGCACGAAATAAAACCGGTCACCATCGGGGATGTCGCGCCACAGCGGGTGTTCGCGGTGATGCCACACCTCGTTCCAGCCCATGTGCGGCACCTTCAGGCGCAGCCCGGCGGCATCCACCATTTTTTCGTCGGGGAAGCGGCGCACCTGGCCGGCAAAAATGCCGAGGCCGGGGACGTCGCCTTCCTGGCTGTGATCGAACAACATCTGCTGGCCGATGCAAATGCCGAGAAACGGCTTTTTTGCCGCCGCCTCGACCACGGCCTGATGCAGACCGCGGCCTTCAAGCTCGGCGATACAGTCGGGCATCGCGCCCTGACCGGGAAACACCACGCGCTCGGCACGCATGACCACCTCCGGATCATCGGTCACCCGCACGATCGCGCCACCGGCAACGTGCTCAATTGCCTTCTCTACCGAACGCAGGTTGCCCATGCCGTAGTCGATGACGGCCACATCAGTCATGGTTTTGCTCGCACACAAATAAGGAGGGGCAGAAAATCAGAGTGCGCCCTTGGTTGAAGGCACTACGCCGGCCAGACGCGGGTCCACCTCGGCCGCCGCACGCAGGGCGCGGCCAAAGGCCTTGAAGATGGTTTCGCACTGGTGATGCGCATTGTCACCGCGCAGGTTGTCGATATGCAGCGACACGCCAGCGTGATTGACGAAGCCCTGGAAGAACTCACGTGCCAGGTCGACATCGAAATTGCCGATGCGGGCTCGGGTGTATTCAACGAAATAATGCAGCCCGGGGCGGCCGGAGAAATCGACCACCACCCGCGACAGCGCCTCGTCGAGCGGCACATAGGCGTGACCGTAGCGGCGAATGCCCTTCTTGTCGCCCAGCGCCTTGGCAAAGGCCTGACCCAGGGTGATACCAACATCCTCAACGGTGTGATGATCGTCAATGTAGGTGTCGCCGTCGCAATGGATGGCCAGGTCGATCACGCCGTGGCGGGCGATCTGGTCAAGCATGTGATCCAGAAACGGCACGCCGGTGTTCAACTCGGCCGCGCCGGTGCCATCGAGATTGATCCGCACCGAAATCTTGGTTTCGAGGGTATTACGGGTAACGTCGGCTTGCCGCATGATGGTGGCTTCCGGGCGTTGGGGCACCCGGCCAATACTGATGATTAAGGCGGCCATGATACCATCGCCTACGCCGAGTTTGTCTCTTTCACTGCCCGCTAAAACCCACGCCATGAGCCGATTCTGGAGCGACACCGCCCGCCGTTTGACACCCTACGTCCCGGGCGAGCAGCCCAAGCTGGACAAGCTGGTCAAACTCAACACCAATGAAAGCCCCTACGGCCCGTCACCGCGCGCCGTCGAGGCGATCCAGCACGCCGCCAGCGAGGATCTGCGCCGCTACCCCGACCCGAACTCCGACGCGCTCAAAGCCGCGCTGGCGCGCTATCACAGCGTCAGCCCGGCGCAGGTGTTTGTCGGCAATGGCTCGGACGAAGTGCTCGCGCATGCCTTCATTGCGCTGCTCAAGCACGCCGCGCCCCTGCGTTTTCCCGACATCACCTACAGCTTCTACCCGGTGTATTGCGGGCTGTTCGACATCGCCCACACGCCGATCCCGCTAACCGACAGCCTCGAAATTGACCCCGCCGACTACGCCGCCGGCGGCCCCATCATTTTCCCGAACCCGAATGCGCCGACCGGCCGTCTGCTGGCGATCGACGCCGTCGAGGCCATCCTCGCGGCGAACCCGGACGTACCGGTGGTGGTGGACGAGGCCTATATCGACTACGGCGGCGAGTCGGCCATCCCGCTGGTCGATCGCCACCCCAATCTGCTGGTCACCCGCACCTTTTCGAAGTCACGCGCACTCGCCGGATTGCGTGTCGGCTATGCCATCGGCAGCGCCGAGTTGATCGAGGGGCTGGAGCGGGTCAAGAACAGCTTCAATTCCTACCCGCTGGGCCGTCCGGCGCAGGCCGGCGCGATCGCCTCGGTCGAGGATGAACCCCATTTTCGCGACAGCTGCGCCCGCGTCATCGCCACCCGCGAGTGGCTCGACCAGGCGCTGACCGCGCTGGGCTTCGAGGTGCTGCCCTCGGCGGCAAACTTTGTCTTTGCCCGACACCCGGCGCATGCAGGCGCCACGCTGGCCGCCGCGCTGCGCGAACAGGCGATCATCGTTCGTCACTTCAAACTGCCGCGCATCGACGACTACCTGCGCATCACTGTCGGCACTGACGAGGAATGCGCCGCGCTGGTCGACGCACTCAAAGCGCTGGTGTAACGCCGCCGGCGTCAACGGCAACAGGCCGCATGCAGCGGCCTGTTGTGTGATCGGGGCAAGCCGAATCAGCCTGCCGTAGCCCGGATGCAGCGCAGCGGAATCCGGGGCCACCGGCCCGGCCGGGCACACCGCCCCGCATCGAAAAACCCTTCCCGACCACCACACCAGCCCCGGATTCCGGCCTTTGGCCTGTATCCGGGCTACGCTTTCACCCGATAGCGCGCCGACGCCGCGTGCGCCTGCAAGCCCTCGCCGTCGGCGAGCGTCGCCGCGATTGGGCCCAGCGTCTGAGCGCCCGCCTCGGACACCTGAATCAGGCTGGTGCGTTTCTGGAAATCGTACACCCCCAGCGGTGACGAGAAGCGCGCGCTGCGCATGGTCGGCAATACATGGTTCGGGCCGGCGCAGTAGTCGCCCAGCGCTTCGACCGACCAGTGACCGACAAAGATCGCGCCGGCGTGGCGGATCTTGCTGATCCAGTCTTCCGCGTTTTCCAGCGAGAGTTCGAGGTGCTCTGGCGCGATACGGTTGGCAATCGTGCAGGCCTCGTCCAGATCGCTGACCTTGATCAGCGCGCCGCGATTGGCGAGCGACGTCGCGATGGTCTGGCGACGCGGCATTTCGGGCAGCAGCTTGGCAATCGAGGCGGCCACGGCGTCAATGAAGTCGGCATCGGTGCACAGCAAGATCGACTGCGCCAGATCGTCATGCTCGGCCTGGGCGAAGAGGTCCATGGCCACCCAGTCGGGGTTGCCGCTGCCGTCGGAAATAACCAGCACTTCGGACGGCCCGGCCACCATGTCAATGCCGACCGTGCCAAACACGCGCCGCTTGGCCGACGCCACATAGGCATTGCCCGGGCCAACGATCTTGTCCACCTGCGGAATGGTCTGCGTGCCATAGGCCAGCGCGGCGACCGCCTGGGCGCCACCGATGGTGAACACGCGATCGACGCCCGTGATGGCCGCCGCGGCCAGCACCAGCGGATTGCGTTCGCCATCCGGCGTCGGCACGACCATGATCAGCTCGCCCACCCCGGCCACCTTGGCCGGGATCGCGTTCATCAGCACCGAACTCGGATAGGACGCCCGACCGCCGGGCACATACAGGCCAACACGGTCCAGCGGGGTCACGATCTGCCCCAGACGGGTGCCGTCGGCTTCGGTGTAATCCCAGGATTCGGCGATCTGCCGGCGGTGATAGGCTTCAACGCGGCTGGCGGCCACTTCGAGCGCCGCACGCTGCGCTTCGGGCAGCGTTGCCAGGGCATCGTCCAGCGCATGCCGGGGCAGCTCGAGCGCCGACATGTGATTCACATCCAGCCGGTCAAAGCGGCAGGTGTAGTCGATCACGGCCGGATCGCCGACCGTGCGCACCGCCGCGAGAATGTCGGTGACCGCGTTTTCGATCTGCGAGTCGGTGCCGCTCTCGAAAGCCAGCAAGGCGTCGAGGGTGGCGAGAAAATCGGGGGTGCGGGAATCGAGACGGCGGATCTGCGATGCGTTCATGGTTTGACCGCTCCGGCAAAGGCGTCAATCACCGGCTGCAACAGCTCGCGTTTGACCTTGAGCGCCGCCTGATTGACCACCAGGCGAGAGCTGATCGTGGTGATGTCTTCGACCGCTTCAAGGTTGTTGGCGCGCAACGTGTTGCCGGTGGAGACCAGATCGACAATCGCGTCGGACAGCCCGACCAGCGGCGCCAGCTCCATCGATCCATAGAGTTTGATCAGATCGACGTGCACGCCCTTGCTGGCGAAGTGCTCCCGTGCAATTTTGGTGTACTTGGTCGCGACGCGGATGCGGCTGCCCGGCTGCGAGGCGCGGGCATAGTCAAAGCCCTTGCGCACCGCCACGCACACACGGCAGCGCGCGATGTTCAGATCCAGCGGCTGATACAGGCCGGCGCCACCGTGCTCGATCAGCACGTCGCGCCCGGCAATGCCGAGGTCGGCCGCGCCGTATTGCACATAGGTCGGCGTATCGCTGGCGCGCACGATGACCAATTGCACATCCGGCCGGTTGGTGCCGATGATCAGCTTGCGGGACTTCTCCGGATCGTCGGTCGGCGTAATACCCGCCGCCGCCAACAGCGGCAGCGTCTCTTCGAAGATGCGACCCTTGGACAGGGCGATCGTGATGCCGGACACAGGAATTCCTCGAGTTCGTACAAAAAACGGATTTTACCGGAGCCTCAGGCCTGCCGCCTGACCTGCGCGCCCAGCGCGCTGAGCTTCTGCTCCAGATGCTCATAGCCACGGTCGAGGTGATAGATGCGCTCTATCAACGTCTCGCCCTCAGCCACCAGCCCGGCCACCACCAAACTCGCAGAGGCGCGCAGATCGGTGGCCATCACGGTGGCACCGTCGAGGCGCGCCACGCCAGTCACTACTGCAGTGTTGCCGTCGATGCGGATATCGGCGCCCAGGCGTTGCAGCTCGACCGCATGCATGAAGCGGTTTTCGAAAATCGTCTCGCGAATCACCGCCGTGCCCTCGGCCACGCAATTGATCGCCATGAACTGCGCCTGCATGTCGGTCGGGAACGCGGGATACGGCGCAGTGCGCAAACTGACGGCCTTGAGGCGCTTGGGCGCGCGCAGACGGATCTCGTCGCGCTCGACATCGATCTCGCAACCGGCGTCGAGCAGCTTGTCGACCACGATATCGAGGTAAGCCGAGGAGGTGCCGGTGAGGCGAATATCGCCGCCGGTGGCCGCCGCCGCGCACAAGTAGGTGCCGGTCTCGATGCGGTCGGGCATGATCTGGTGGGTTGCGCCATGCAGCGCATCCACGCCCTGCACCCGGATCACATCGGTGCCGGCGCCGGAGATGCGGGCGCCCATGGCCATCAGGCACTTGGCCAGATCGACCACCTCGGGTTCGCGTGCGGCGTTTTCGATCACCGTCTCGCCGTCGGCCAGGCAGGCCGCCATCATCAGGTTTTCGGTGCCGGTCACGGTCACCATGTCGGTGAACAGCCGGGCGCCCTTCAGGCGGGTGACTTCAGCATGGATGTCGCCGTGCTCGACCTTGACCTGCGCGCCCATGGCCTGCAGGCCCTTGATGTGCTGGTCCACCGGCCGCGCGCCGATGGCGCAACCGCCGGGCAGGCTGACCCGCGCCTCGCCGCAGCGCGCGACCAGCGGGCCGAGCACCAGAATGGAGGCGCGCATGGTCTTGACCCGCTCGTACGGGGCGACCGGATTGTTCAGCTCGCCGGCGTCCAGCGTGACCGTGCCAGCGGCTTCATCGCGGTCGATCTTGACGCCCATCTGGGCGATCAGCGCGAGCAGCGTGCGGATGTCCTGCAGCTGCGGCACATTGGTGAAAGTCACCGGCTCGCGCGTGAGCAAGGCCGCGCAGAGAATCGGCAGCGCCGCGTTCTTGGCGCCTGAGATGCGCGCCTCGCCGGTCAGGCGCGTGCCGCCAGTAATCAGCAACTTGTCCATGTGCGCTTACAGCCCCAGTTCCTGACGCACGCTCGCCCACTGCTCGGGCGTGTAAGTCTGCAACTGGAGGGCGTGGATTTCGTTGCCCATCAACGGTCCCAGCGTGGCGTACACCGCCTGATGCTGGCGCACTTTCGGCTTGCCCGCGAACTCGGCACTGACCACCACGCCGGTGAAGTGAACGCCGTCGTCGCCCTGGATCTGGACGTAGTCGCAGGGCAGGCCCTGCTGGATCAGGCGGGTAATTTCGGTAGCTTCAAACATGTCAGGTCTTCCTGCTGCGATCGATCAGACCGCGAATGGTAAGGCATCGGGCGCTCAGGCGCGCAATTTGTAGCCGCGCGCGAGCATCGACAAGGTAAGGATGGCCAGCACCACGAAACAGGCCGAGACCACGCCCAGGCTGACCCAGGGCGACACATCGGACTGGCCGAAGAAGCCATAGCGGAAACCGTCAATCATGTAGAAAAACGGGTTCAGGTGCGACACCGTCTGCCAGACGGGCGGCAAGGAGTGAATCGAGTAGAACACGCCGGAGAGCATGGTCAGCGGCATGATCAGGAAGTTCTGAAAGGCCGAGAGCTGATCGAACTTGTCGGCCCAGATGCCGGCGATCATGCCGAAGGAGGCCAGAATCGCGCCGCCGAGCAACGCAAACACAATGATCCAGGCCGGTGCGACCACCGGCAGCGACACCATCAGCAGCGAGACCAGAATCACGCCCGTCCCAACGAAGGCGCCCCGCACGATCGCCGCCAGCACATAGGCGGCAAAGAACTCGCGATAGCTGATCGGTGGCAGCAGCATGAACACGATGTTGCCGGTGATCTTGCTCTGGATGAGCGACGACGAGGTGTTGGCAAAGGCGTTCTGCAGCACCGACATCATCACCAGGCCCGGCACCAGAAAGACGGTGTAGGGTACGTCGCCATAGACCGTGACATGACGGTCGAGCACATGCGAAAAAATCAGCAGATACAGCACCGCGGTGAGCACCGGCGCGCCTACGGTCTGAAAAGACACTTTCCAGAAGCGCAGCACTTCCTTGTACAACAGGGTGCGAAACCCGGCGAAACGCACGGTCTCAGGCCTCATGCATGACCCCCATGAAGACTTTTTCGAGATCCGGCTCGCCGAGCACCATGTCTTCCACCTGCCCACCGGTCAAACGAATGCGCGACAGCATGTCTTCGACTTCACCGTAGGACTCGAAGGGAATCTCGACCCAGCCATGCCCGGCATCGCGGGCGCCGGGCAGAAAGTCCAGCCCGACCGGGGCGCTCAGACGCACGCGCAGGACACGCGAGGCGAAGCGCGCGAGCAGGTTGTCGGTGGTGTCGAGTGCCACCACCCGCCCCGCCTTGAGCATGGCGATTCGGTTGCACAGCGTCTGTGCTTCTTCGAGGTAATGGGTGGTCAGCACAATGGTGTGACCATCACGATTGAGCCGGCGAATGAACTGCCACAACCCCTGGCGCAACTCCACATCGACCCCGGCGGTCGGCTCGTCGAGCACGATCACCGGCGGGCGATGCACCAGCGCCTGCGCCACCAGCACCCGCCGCTTCATGCCACCCGAGAGCATGCGCATGTTGGCGTCAGCCTTGTGGGCGAGGTCGAGACTGGCGAGGATTTCATCGATCCAGGTGTCGTTGCGGCGGATACCGAAGTAACCCGACTGCAAGCGCAGCGCCTCACGCACCGAGAAGAAGGGGTCGAACACCAGTTCCTGCGGCACCACGCCCAGCTTGCGGCGCGCCTGCCGGTAATCGGCAACCACGTCGTGCCCCATCACGGCGAGTTCGCCCTCGTCCACACGGGTGAGCCCCGCCAACGCGGAAATGAGCGTGGTTTTGCCGGCGCCATTGGGGCCGAGCAGGCCGAAAAACTCGCCCTGCTGCACCTCAAGATCAATCCCGTCGAGCGCTTTGAGCTGACCGTAGCGCTTGCGCACCCCGGCGATACGAATGGCGGGTGCGCTCATGCCGCGGTCGAGTCGCCCGTCGGGAGCAGTTCGGTCACGCCATACAAATCGGCCAGACTGCGCAGCCCTGCCGGCATGCTGACGATGTCGATAGCCTGATGCCGCGCTGCGGCTTCGCGACAGACATCGAGCAGCAACGCGAGCGCGGCCGAATCGGCCTCCGGCACACCGGAGAGATCGATTCGCAGCGCGCCGTCGGTCAACACGCGACGCGCATCTTCGCGCATGGCGGCGGCGGTATCGAAGGTCAGCGCCGTCGTCGGCTGCCAGCAAGACTGTGGCACCGCCTCACTCACTTCGCGTTGCCAGCCAGGCCAGCGTTCTTGGCTTCCAGCGCCTTGATCAGGCCGTCGATACCGCTACTGCGAATTTCACTACTGAAGGAACTGCGGTAGTTGGTCACCAAGGACACGCCGGCGACGACCACGTCATAGACCTTCCAGTGATCGCCCTGCTTTTCGAGCGCGTAATCGATCTCGATCGACTTGGCGCCCGGCTGGCGCACTTCGGTGCGCACAGTCACATCCGTGTCATTGGGCTTGGCGCGCAGCGGCTTGAAGTCGATATGCTGGTCGCGATACTGGGTCAAGGCATTGGAGTAGGTCCGCACGAGCAGCGTACGGAAGGCTTCGACGAGGCGATCGCGCTGTGCCGGGGTGGCCTGACGCCAATCACGGCCGACGGCCAGCGAGGTCATGACCCGGAAGTCGAAATGCGGCAGCACTTTCTCATCGACCAGACCTGCGGCGCGCGAGGCATCACCCGACTGGATGGCCTCGTCCGAGCGCACGATCTCGAGCACCTCGTCCATCACGGTACGCACCAGCGCATCGGGCGAAGGCGCCGCCCATGCCGTCATGCTGGCCAGACAGATCAGCCCCGTCATCAGGGTATTACGTCCAAACATCTTCATTTCACTTAAGTCCCGCATTTGCTTCAATCAGGGGCGGCTTCCCGTCAGCCCCGCCAACTCCAGACGCATCGCGCCCACTGCCACACCATCAGCTTCGATGGCGTGGATCGCATGATGTTCCACCGCCGGCGCACGCGCGTCATCAAAACGCTCCCGCGGCGGCTGGCCGTCGTAGACTTCGTAGCGGCGTTGCTGCAAATAGAAGTCACGGATATAGACGTATTTATCGAGGCTGCCCTGCGAGGCCGCCCGATCGGCGCCCAGCAGCGTGGCACGGGTGTGCACCAGCTTCAGCCCGGTCGCCGAATTGCGCGCAGCGATATCGGCGGGCTGCGCCCAGCTATTGCCGTAGAGGTCCGCCGGCAGGGCTGCGGCATCGCGCAGCGTGCGCGGGCCGAAGAAAGGCACCACGAAGTACGGACCGTCACCCACGCCCCAGACCGCCAGCGTTTGTCCGAGATCCTCATCGTGCTTCTCGATGCCCATCTCGGTGGCCACGTCAAAGACGCCAAAAATACCCAGTGTCGAGTTGATCAGCACGCGGCCAAGATCCGACATGCCATCGCCACCCTTGCCTTGCAGCAGGTTGTTCAAGCCGGTCCAGACGTCCTCGATGTTGCCGAAGAAATTGCCGATCGTGACCTTGACCGGTAGCGGCGCCACCTCGTCATAGCCAATCGCGAGCGGCTTGAACACGGTCTTGTCCACGCCCTCGTTGAAGGAGTACATGGCGCGGTTGTAAGCTTCCCACGGATCACGCGGATCGTCGCTCGTGGAGGCGCAGCCGCCCAGCACCAGCGCGCCCATCACGGCCAGCAGTGGCTGTCGTAGCGTTTTGGTTATTGTCATTCGTTCACCCGAATTCACTGCTGCGGCGCTTCGGCCGCTTTGTTAAACAGAAACTGGCCAATCAGTTTCTCTAGAACGACCGCTGACTGCGTAATCTTGAGCGAATCGCCCGCCTTTAGTGCGCGCTCGTCGCCCCCCGGCTCCAGGCCGATGTACTGCTCCCCGAGCAAACCCGAGGTCAGGATTTCGCCAATCGTGTCGCGCGGAAAGCTGTAACGGCTGTCGAGCGTCAGACTCACCACGGCCTCGAAGCGTTCGTTGTCGTAGCGAATATCGGACACCCGCCCGACCACCACGCCCGCCACCTTGACCGGCGCGCGGACCTTGAGTCCGCCGATATTGCTGAAACTGGCCTCGATCGTATAGTTCTCGGCAAAACTCGACGCGGACAGATTGCCCACCTTGAGCGCCAGAAACAAAATGGCGGCGCAGCCCATCAAGACAAAAATACCGACCCACAGGTCGATGGTTGAGCGGCTCATGACTAGCCCCGGAACATGAAAGATGTCAGTACAAAATCCAGCGCCAGAATGGCCAGCGCCGAACTCACCACAGTGCGGGTAATCGCCCGCGAAACCCCTTCGGCCGTGGGCACGCAGTCGTAACCCTCGAAGACGGCAATCAGCGACACCGCCACACCGAACACAAAACTCTTGATCACACCATTGATGATGTCATAGCGAATGTCTACCGCTGCCTGCATCTGCGACCAGAACGCGCCGTCATCGACGCCGATGAAGGCCACCCCGATCAACCAGCCGCCAAGAATGCCCATGGCAGAGAACAGCGCCGCCAGGATGGGCATCGAAATCACCCCGCCCCAGAAGCGCGGCGCAGCCACACGGGCGATCGGATTGACCGCCATCATGTCCATCGCCTTGAGCTGCTCGGTGGTTTTCATCAGGCCGATCTCGGCAGTCACCGCCGACCCCGCCCGACTGGCAAACAGCAAGCCGGCCACCACCGGCCCGAGTTCACGGGTCAGCGACAAGGCCACCAACACCCCCAAGGCCTCGCTCGAGCCGTAACGCTGCAGCGTTTCGTAGCCCTGCAAGCCCAGCACCAGCCCCACAAACAGGCCGGACACCAGAATGATCAACAGCGACAGCACACCGCTGAAGTAAATCTCGCGCAAGGTCAGGTGCAGGCGCAGAAAGGACTGCCCCGAGTAGCGCAACAGCAAGAACAGAAAACGGGTGGCAAACCCCAGGCGCCAAACGCCGTCAATAACCATCGCCCCCAGCTTGCGGATCATCGCGCCCCCTCGCCCATCAACATCTCACCGATCGGCGCGGCCTTCATGTGGAATGGCACCGGACCGTCGGGTTCGGCGTGGACAAACTGATGCACGAAATCATCCTTCGACGCCCGAATTTCCTCCGGGGTGCCCTTGGCCACGATGCGCCCGTCCGACACGAAATAGACATAGTCGACAATCGACAAGGACTCGGCCACGTCATGGGTCACCATGATGGAGGCCGCACCCAGCGCGTCGTTGAGACGACGAATCAGCTGACCGATGACGCCCAGCGAGATCGGGTCGAGGCCGGCAAAGGGCTCGTCGTACATGATCAGCATCGGGTCCAGCGCAATCGCCCGCGCCAGCGCCACCCGCCGCGCCATGCCGCCGGACAGCTCCGTGGGCATCAGCGCATGGCCGCCACGCAAGCCAACCGCCTGCAGCTTCATCAAGACCAGGTCACGCAGCATCGATTCGGGCAGGCGTGCATGTTCTCGCAGCGGAAACGCCACGTTGTCGAACACCGACATATCGGTGAACAAGGCCCCGAACTGGAACAACATGCCCATGCGGCGACGCAAGGCATACAGTTGCCCCGTATTCAGGGCACCGATGTCCTGCCCTGCGACCTGCACGTTGCCCGCCGAGGCCTTGAGTTGACCACCGATCAGACGCAGCAGCGTGGTCTTGCCACAGCCGCTGCCACCCATGATGGCGACCACTTGCCCGCGATGTACGGTCAGATCAATGCCCGACAGGATTTCGCGATCGCCGTACGCGAATCGCACCTGCCGCAGATCGACCAGCGCTTCTTGCCCGCTATTTGCCACCAAACGCTCTGATATCCTTGGAAAAGCGGCATTCTATCAGAGCCCTCCCTGCATGCCGTCAAGATGCGGCAGCGCATCACGACGACAGTGTGTCGATTCCGCTACACTGAATCGTCCGCAGCCCTTGCCCCGGAAAGCCCAAAACCCATGCCGCCGCTGCCTGACCTGCTTATCGTCGACGACGACGCCCTCATCGTTGAAACGCTCAGCGCCTTGCTGGAGTCGGACTTTCACATCCTGGCCGCGCCCACCCGGCGCCAGGCCATCGATCTGGTGCGCGCCCTGCCGTCACCGCCGCCACTGGCGCTGGTAGACCTCGGCCTGCCGCCGGCGCCGCATCGCGCCGACGAAGGCTTCGCGCTCATTGGCGACCTCCTCGCCCACGCCCCGCGCATGCAGATCATCGTGCTCTCGGGGCAAAGCGACGACGGCAACGCCCGCCATGCCCGCACCCTGGGCGCGCTCGAATTCGTTGCCAAACCGGCCGACCCGGCCTATCTGCGGAAAATCCTGCACGACGCGCTCGAGGCCGGCGGCGCCCCCGGCGCCCGAACCACCGACGAAGGCCTGATCGGCTACAGCCCGGCCATGCACACGGTGCTCGACCGGATCCAGCAGTTTGCCGACGCGCCCTTTCCGATTCTGATCGAAGGCGAGTCCGGCGCCGGTAAAGAACGCGTTGCCAAACAGCTTCACGCCGCCAGCACCCGTCGCGAAAAGCCCTTTCTGACCCTTAACTGCGCCGCCATCGCCCCCACCCTGATCGAAGCGGCGCTGTTTGGGCATGCCCGCGGCGCTTTCACCGGTGCGGCCGGCCAGCGCGCGGGCTATTTTGAAGAGGCTGGCGACGGCTGCCTGCTGCTCGACGAAATCGGTGAGCTCCCGCTCGAGCTGCAACCCAAACTACTGCGGGTGCTCGAAAACGGCGAATTCCAGCGCGTCGGCGAAACCCAGCCCCGATTCAGCCGGGCGCGCGTGCTGGCCGCCACCAATCGCGACCTGCGCGCCGAAGTCCATGGCGGGCGCTTCCGCGCCGACCTCTACCACCGGCTCAGTGTATTTACCCTGCGCGTGCCCCCGCTGCGCGATCTGGGTCGCGACCGTCTACTCCTGCTCGACCACTTCCGTGCGCGCTTCGCCGCCCAAACCCGACAGCCCGCCTTCACGCTCAACGAAGCCGCCCGCGCGCGGTGGCTCGACTACGCCTTTCCCGGCAACGTGCGCGAGCTGAAAAACATCGTCATCCGCCTGCAGACCAAGCACCCGGGCGCCAGTGTCACCCCCGCCCAACTGGCCGACGAGCTTGACCAGAGCGGCCACGACGACGCCCCCAGCGCCGCGCCGCTCACCAGCGACTTCGACGCCATCGTGGCCGACGCCATGCAGCAGCTCGAAAACCACGCCGACTTCAGCCTCGACGACGCCTTGCGTGAGCAGGAGCGCGCTTATGTCGAAGCCGCCCTGCGCATGGCCGACGGCAATGTCAGCAAAGCCGCCCGCCTGCTGGGCATCAACCGCACCACCTTGTACAACCGCATGGACTCCCTCAGCCTGCCCCGGCCGCAGGGCACCGTCGTTCAGTAAGCCACCGCCATGTACCTCGACCACTACGGCCTGCGCGAAGCCCCCTTCCGCCTCACCCCGCTCACCGACTTCTTCTTCACCGGCGCCCAACGCGGCGCGACGGTCGATGCCCTGGTCTATGCCGTGCTGCACGACGAAGGCATCGTCAAGGTCAGCGGCGAAGTCGGCGCAGGCAAGACCATGGTCTGCCGGGTGCTGATCGAACGCCTGCCGGACACTGTGGATACGGTCTACCTCGCCAACCCCAGCCTGGCCCCCGATGACCTGCTGATCGCCATTGCCGCCGAACTCGGCCTGTCGCTGGGTAGCGAGCGCTCGGGCGCGGTGCTCGGCGCCGTGCAAGAAGACCTGGTGCGCCGCCACGCCGACGGTCGGCGCGTGGTCGTGCTGATCGACGAGGCCCACGCCATGCCGGCCGCCTCGCTCGAACAGATCCGCCTGCTGTCCAACCTGGAGACCGGCCGCCACAAACTGATGCAGCTGGTGCTGTTCGGCCAGCCCGAGCTCGACACCCTGCTCGACACCCGCGACATGCGCCCGCTCAAGGATCGCATCACTCATCATTTCCGGCTCAGCCCCCTGGCACCCGACGAAGTCGCCGCCTACCTCGATTTTCGGATGCATGCCGCCGGCTACCGCGGCCCGGCCGTGTTCAGCCCCGCCGCGGCGCGCCAGATCGCCCGCATTGCCGCCGGCCTGACCCGCCGGGTGAACGTGCTGGCCGACAAATCCCTGCTCGCCGCCTTCAGCCAGAACCGCCATGTCATCGCCCCCAGCCATGTCACCGCGGCCGCCCATGACGCCGAGTACGCACCGCCAACGCAGCGCCGTGCCGTCTGGCCGCTGATCGTTGCCGCCGCCGCGGGCGCGATGGCCGCAGTCGTCATCCCCCGCTGGTTGAACGACACCCCGCTGAGCACACCGCCAACAACAAGCGTCGCGACCAGCGCGCCATCCGAGGTCGCACCACCGGTTGAAGCACCGGCCCCCGTGGTTATCGCCACGGCCCCCAGGGCACCCAACAAGCCGGCAGCCGTCGTCACGCCACCGACTGCCACGCCGCAGCGCACGCCCGCGGTGGCCGTCGCCCCGCAAGCGCCCGTGCCTGCCGACACCAGGGCGCACCCGGCCAACGAGCCGACCGTACGCGCCGCCACCCCGCCCCCAGTGGCAGCACCCGCAACATCAAAGGAAATCACTGCGCCACACGTCACTGAACCAACGGTCACCCTGGCCACGGTCACCGAGCGCTCAACGGCGGCCATGGTGACCGCCGCCCCGGCCCTAGCTATCGAGCCTGCAAGCGCGTCTGCCGTGCCGGAATTCGGCCCGCTCGCCCAAGCCGCGCTGACGGACCAGGCGGCCTGGATGGCCAGCGCACCGGACACACAGTGGTTCATCCAGCTCCATACCAATACCAATCTGGACTACGGCGATCTGGAGCGGCAGCTCGAGGCCGCCCGCAACGCCCTGCCGTCAGAACAGATCCGTATCTACAGCGCACACCTTGGCGACCGTCACCGTGTCGGCGTCATCATGGGCAGCTACGCCACCGAGCAAGAGGCCTTGGCGGCGATGCGGGCGCTGCCGGGGAGCTATCGCGACAACGCCTACATCCGCCAGGCACGGCGCCTGCGCTAATGCCAAACGATTGTTTCATTGCCGCACGAAAGGATTGAAGTTCAAGCACAAACGTTTAACATGAGCGGGCTATCCACGACGGCACCTGAATGAAAACACGCACCGCGCTGGCCCTGTTGCTGCCCACTCTGCTTGCCGCGTGCGCGCAGGCTCCCAAGCCGGCGACGCCGCGAGGCCATCTCAAGACCGAAGATGTCCAGGCCGCAGTCACCCCCATCGCCGCGCCGATTCCGGCCCCGGTCCAGCGCAGCTTTACGCTGCCCCCGCCCAAACCCGCCGTCAAAGCCGACACCTACTCGGTGGTGGTGCGCGATGTCGATGTGCGTGAATTGCTGTTCGCCCTGGCGCGCGACGCCAAGCTCAATGTCGACGTCCACGCGGGTCTGGCCGGCCGGGTCACACTCAACGCCATCAACCAGACGCTGCCGCAACTGCTCGAGCGCATCAGCCATCAGGTCGACATGCGCTACGAGCAAAACGGCCCCAACCTGGTCGTCATGCCCGACACGCCCTTCCTGCGCGCCTACAAGATCGACTATGTGAACATCAGCCGCGCGGTCACCGGCACCGTTGCCACCAACACTCAGATCGCCACCCAGTCGGGCACGGCCGCAACGACTGCGCAGGGCGGCGGCAACATCTCGAGCATCCGGATCGAGAACACCTCGCTCAACCAGTTCTGGGTGTCGATCGAAAAGAACATCCAGGATCTGCTCAAGGAAACCGACAAGGTCCTCCCCGCCACGCCCGCCACCAAAGAAGGCGACACCCCGGGCGGTTTCCGCGAGGCCGCGTCGGTCATCATCAACCGCGAAACCGGCGTCATCAACGCCCGCGCCACGGCGCGCCAGCACGCCCGCGTGCGCGACTTCATCGACCGCGTGGCGGCCTCCGCCCGGCGTCAGGTCATGATCGAGGCGACCATCGTCGAGGTCTCACTCAACGATGGCTACCAGCAAGGCATCGACTGGTCACACCTGGGCGGCACCAACTTCGGCTTCCAGCGCCCCAGCCTGGGCAGCAACGTCGGCAGTTCGACCACACCGTTCTCGATCACCTATCTAAGCAACAACCTGTCGATCGATATCGACCTGCTTGAAGCCTTCGGCACGGTCAAGGTGCTGTCCAGCCCGCGGCTGTCGGTGCTCAACAACCAAACCGCCATGCTCAAGGTCGTCGACGAATTCGTGTACTTCAATGTCAAGGCCGAGACCGTCTCCACCGCCAATGTCGACAGCCGCACCACCTTCACCACCACGCCACAGTCGGTGTCGGTCGGGCTGGTGATGTCGATCACCCCGCAGGTGTCCGACACCGGCGAGATCACGCTCAATGTGCGCCCGACCATCTCCAGCATCTCTGACCTCAAAGAAGACCCCAACCCCAATCTGGCCGCGGCCAACATCAAGAACCTGGTGCCACAGATCCGCACCCGCGAAATCGAATCCGTGCTGCGCCTGCGCAGCGGCCAGGTCGCGGTGCTGGGCGGCCTCATGGAAGACCGCATCGACTACAAAACCGGTCGCGTCCCGCTGGTCGGCTCGGTGCCCCTGTTCGGCGAAGTATTCACCTCGCGCGACAACGCCACCCAAAAAACCGAACTCGTGATCTTCCTGCGCCCGATCATGGTCGGCGACGGTCCGCTCCCCGCCAATCTGGCTGAACACCTGCCCGACGCCACTTTCTTCGCCCGCAACCCCGTGCCTGGCAACCGCAATTTCGACAGCGAACCCAGCGCGCCGCTGCCGCTGCGTCCATGAGCCTGCTGATCGACGCCCTGCGCAAGGCAGAACAAGACCGCACCCAGGCGCGCGACACCGACGCGCAAGCGACGATCGACGAACTCAGCCTCGAACCCATCGCGCCGATTGCCCTGCCCGAGCCCGCCGCGGCCGACGCGCAAGCCAACACCGATCGCGCCGCAGCCGCCAATCTCTTTGCCGTCAAACAGACGAGCGGCGAGCACACCCACCTGCGCTGGATCGGCGGCATCGGTCTGCTCGCGGCGCTCGGCATCGTGGCCTATGTGTGGTGGCAATGGCCCAGCCCCCGGCCTGCGCCCGCCCCGATGGCCGCCCGAACGCCGCCGCCGACGGCACACGCCATTGCGCCGACACCTCCGCCGGCCGCGGCCGCGCCGCTGCCGGCGCCGCCTGTCGCGACGGTCGCCGCCGCCCCCGCGCCCATTCGCCAGCCGCAGCGTGGCGCCCTGGGGGCCGCTGCCACGCCGCCCCAGGCCGCCGCGCCGGATAGCGCCACCACGCCACAGTTTCGTCGCACCCAGGCGGCCGCCCCGGCCGTCCCCGCGGGCCTGTCCAGCGCTTACGAGGCCTACGCTGCGGGCGATCTGGCCACGGCACACCGGCGCTATCAGCAGTATCTGAAACAAGACCCCAACAGCACCGACGCCCTCAACGGGCTGGGCGCCATCGCCCTGCACCAAGGCGACAACGACCGGGCAGCGCAATGGTTCCGGCGCGCGCTGGCGGCCAACCCCAACAACGCCCATGCCGTCGCCGGCCTGAGCGCGGCGGGGCAACGCCCGGCCGAAGACCGCGAAGCCAGCCTGCGCCAGGCGCTGGCCAAGCAGCCCGAATCGGGCAGCGCCGCGTTTTCGCTGGGCAATGTGCTGGCCGAACAAGGCCGCTGGGCCGAGGCACAGCAAGCCTATTTTCAAGCCCACACGCTAAACCCCGACAGCCCGGACTACCTGTTCAATCTCGCGGTCAGCCTCGATCAGCTCGGCGAACGCCGGCTGGCGCGGGACTACTACAGCCGCGCACTCGACGCCGCACAGGACCGTCCCACGGTATTCGACCCGGCGCCCGTGCGTGCGCGCCGCGATGCCCTTGCCGAGGCGCTGCAATGAACGCCCCGCAAGCACAGGGCCACGCGCCGCTGGGCCAGACCCTGATCGCCACCGGGCTGATCAGCGAAGACCAGCTGCGCATTGCCTTGCAGGAACAAAGCCGCGTCGACCACCCGCTCGGGCGCTTGCTGATCGAATTGGGTTTTGTCTCCGAAGCCGCCCTGCGCGACGCCCTCTCCGAGAGTCTGGGCAAGCAAAGTGTCGATCTGGCCAACACCATCGCCGACCCCGACGCGCTGGCCCTCGTGCCGCAAGAGCTGGCCAAGCGCCATCGCCTGCTGCCGCTGCATTTCAATGCCGCTGAAAACCGCCTGACCGTCGCCATCGGCGACATCAACGACGTGGTCGCGCTGGACATCCTGCGCGGTCTGCTGGCGGAAGACATCATCATCGACACGCTGCTGGCCGGCGATTCGGAGATCTCCCGCGCAATCGACCAGTACTACGGCCACCAGCTGTCGATCGACGGCATCCTGCATGAGATCGAAACCGGCGAGATCGACGTCCGCTCACTGTCGGCCACCACCGACGAGTACAGCCAGCCGGTAGTTCGGCTGATCGACGCGCTGCTGGCCAACGCGGTCAAGCGCGACGCCTCGGACATCCACTTCGAACCTGAAGCCGCCTTTTTGCGCATCCGCTACCGTATCGACGGCCTGTTGCGCCAGGTACGCTCGCTGCACAAGTCCTACTGGGCGGCCATGGCGGTGCGGGTCAAGGTGATGGCCGGACTCAATATTGCCGAAACGCGGGCGCCGCAAGACGGTCGCATCTCGCTCAACATCAGCGGCCGTCCGGTGGATTTTCGCGTCTCGGTGCAACCCACCATCCATGGCGAAAACATCGTTCTGCGCGTGCTCGACCGCCACAAAGGCATTGTCCCGCTCGATGGCCTCGGCCTGTCTGATGCGCAGCTCGACCTGCTCAAGCTGATGATCGCCCGCCCCGAGGGGCTGATCCTGGTCACCGGCCCCACCGGTAGCGGCAAAACCACCACGCTGTATTCGATCCTCAGCCATATCAACGCCGAGGGGGTCAACATCATGACCCTCGAAGACCCGGTCGAATACCCGATGGGAATGATTCGTCAGACCTCGGTATCCGAGGCAGTCAAACTCGATTTTGCCGACGGCATCCGCGCCATGCTGCGCCAGGACCCGGATATCATCCTGGTCGGCGAAATCCGCGATACCGACACCGCGAAAATGGCCTTCCGCGCCGCCATGACCGGCCATCAGGTGTATTCCACCCTGCACACCAACTCGGCCATCGGCGCAGTGGCCCGCCTGATGGATGTGGGCATCTCGCCCGAGCTGCTGGCCGGCAACATCATCGGCATCGTGGCGCAGCGGCTAGTCCGCAAACTGTGCCCCCACTGCCGCGAAGCCTATGCGCCCGAGGCATGGGAAAACCGCCTCATCAACCATACGCAGGAGCGCGGCCTGCCCACGCTCTATCGCGCCAAGGGCTGTGCCCGCTGCGAGTTCCAGGGCTACCGCGGGCGCACCGCCATCATGGAGCTGGTGCGCATGGACAGCGACATGGACGATCTGGTCGCCCGCCGCGCCAGCATCCGGGAAATCCGCAACGCGGCGCGCGCCAAGGGCTTTCGCGCGCTGGCCGAAGACGGTATCCGCCGGGTACTCGACGGCGTCACCTCCCTCGATGAACTTGCCCGCGTGGTCGATCTGACCGAGCGGATGGTCTGAGCGGGCGGGGCCGATGGTGATGTTCGCCTATAAAGCGATCACCCCCGACGGGCGCCATGTGCGCGGCGAAATGGACGCGGCGAATCTGGTCGATCTGGAGATGCGCCTCAAGCGCATGGATCTGGATTTCATCAATGGCAACACGCTCAAGGGCGCACGCGCCTGGCACAACGCCCCCATCCCGCGCCGCGAACTGATCAATTTCTGCTTCCACCTCGAACAGCTGACCCGCGCCGGCGTACCGATTCTCGAAGGCCTGGCCGACCTGCGTGACTCAACCGAACACGCCCGCTTCCGCGAGGTCGTCGCCGGTCTGGTCGAAAGCATCGAGGGCGGCCGCAACCTGTCCGACGCCGCCGAAGACTACCCGCACGTGTTCGACACCGTGTTCTGCGCCCTGCTGCGCGCCGGCGAAACCTCGGGGCAACTGCCTCGCGTGCTGCGCGAAATCATGGAAAGCATCAAGCGCGAGGACGAACTCGCCGCCTTTGGCCGACGTGTGGTGATCTACCCCATCATCGTGTCCACCATCATCCTCGCCGCACTGGCCGTCGCGCTCTTGTTCCTGGTGCCGCAACTGGGCAGCCTGTTCCGCCTTGCCGGCCAGACGCTGCCGCTGCAGACCCGCTTGCTGATCGGCGCCTCCGAGCTGCTCGCCGACTGGTGGTGGCTGCTGCTGCTCGTCGTAGCCGCCACGGCCACCGGCCTGCGGCTCGCCATTCAGCGCAGTCCGTCAGCAAAGCGCAGCTGGGACGGGCTGATGCTCGCCCTGCCGCTGATTGGCCCCATCCGCAGCAAGATCATCCTGGCCCGCTTCGCCGGCCTGTTCTCCATGATGTACGGTGCCGGCATTCCCATCGTCAACGCGCTCAAATCGGCCGAAACCGTGGCCGGCAACACCCTGGTCGCCGACGCGCTGAGCCGTGTGCGCGATCGCATCGCCGAAGGCCATAGCGTGTCCAGCGCCTTCGCCGCCACGCCGCTGTTTCCGCCGCTGGTGGTGCGCATGCTGCGGGTCGGCGAAAACACCGGCGCGCTCGACACGGCGCTGGCCAACGTCAATTATTTCTACGACCGCGACGTCCGCGAAGCGGTCGACCGCCTGCAAGCGATCATCGAACCCTTGCTGATGGTCGTGCTCGGTGCGATCCTGCTGGGCATCATGATGGCCGTGCTGGGCCCGGTCTACGACATCATCACCCAGCTCCCCCTATAGCCCATGCCTGTTCGCCACCTGCTCTATCTCGACGCCAACGCCCTGCACAGCTTCCGCTGGCAGCACGGCAGTGTGGTGCCGACCGGCCGCTACACCGCCGACGACGAGGGCATCAAGGCCTTTGCCGAGGCCGTGCGACGCGCCGGCTCGGGGCTGTATACCTTGCTGGTCGACGTGGTCGAAGAAGGGTTTCACGCTGACACCCTGCCCAGCGTGCGCGGGCCCGATCGCACCGCCATGCTCGAGCGCAAGCGGAGCCAGGCCTTCTTTGGCACCCCGTTCAGCGGCGCGCTTTCCCGCGGCATCGATCGCAACGGGCGGCGACGCGACGAGCGCTTCCTATTCGTTGCGCTGACCCGGCCGGCCGTCGTCGAGCCCTGGCTGCAGGTGCTGCGCGTGGTCAACGCGCCACTGACCGGCATCCATTCGGTCGCGCTGGTCATCGACAGCCTCATCCAGCGCCTGGCCGCCCCGGCCGAGCGCTGCCTGCTGGTCACCTACGCCCCCGGCGGCATGCGCCAGACCTTCGTTGACCAAGGCCATCTACGCTTCAGCCGGCTCGCTCCCAACCTGAATGCCATCACACCCGACACCGCGGCGCGCTGTGCAGGCGAGATCCTCAAGACCCACTCTTACCTGATCAGCCAGCGCATGCTGCCGCGCAACGGCCAGCTCCCGGTGTATATCCTCAGCGACGCGGCCGACCACGCCCACCTGGCGCCGATTCTGAACACCTCCGACGAGCGCATCTATCACCGCGCCGACATCGCCGAACTGAGCCGCAAGATCGGCCTGAACGCGCCCGTCAGCGGCAGCGACGCAACCCCCTTGATGCTGCACTGGATCGCCCGCGAGAGCGGTTTGCTGCAACTGGCGCCCGCCAACGAGCGGCGCTTCTTCCGCGTGTGGCAGGCCCGCCAGGCCATCGTCGGCGCAGGCGTGGCGCTGTTTGCGGCGGCCCTGCTGTTTGCCGGCAAGCTCTGGTTCGACACCGAATCGATCAAGGCAAGCACCGAGCAACTGCGCAGCGACGCGGCATCCACACAGCACAACCTCAGCCAGCTTCAGGCCGCCCTGCCCACGCTGCCGGCGCCGCTTGACGATCTGCGCGACGCCTTCCACGCCCTCGATGCGTTTCAAGCCGGCAAGGCCTCGCCGCGACCCTGGCTGAATCATCTGTCGGCAGCGCTGGACGCCACGCCGGAGCTCGCACTGCAAAGCATCCAGTGGCAATCGGATGCAGGCGACACGCCATCGAAGGGCACCGCCAAACTGAGTCTGCCCCCGCAAATGGCGGTCGACCGGCGCGTCATGGTCGACACCGCCGAGCAGTTTCTGGCTGACCTCGCCCGTCGGCCGGGCATGGCGGCGCGTGTCACGCGCATGCCGGTCGAGCTGCAATCCGATCGCGCCTTCCGCAGCAGCACCGACCCGGCCGGACAGCCGCAAGCCCCCACGCTTGAAGTGAGCTTTGCGCTGGGAGCCGGCCAATGATCCGCGGGCAGGACATGCGTCTGCTGCGCTGGCCACTGCTGCTGGCCAGCGCCCTCATCGCGCTCGGCGGCGCGGCGGTGTGGTACGCCCAGTCTGAATCGCGGCTCGCCACGCGGGCACACGAGCTCGCCGAGCAGCGGCACAGTCTCGCCAATCGCCAGCTCCTGCAAGCGCGCACTGATGAGCACAGCGTGCGCGACACCCTGGCCCGCTACGAGACACTGGCCCGGCGCGGTCTGATCGGGCCCGAGCACCGGCTCGACTGGGTGGAGATGCTCGACGCCACGCGCCGCCAGCTGGGCATCGACGTCATCAGCTACGAGATCCTGCCCCAGCGCAAACTCGACAAGGACGCCCATGGCGCGCTGCTCTGGATGGAAAGCCGCATGCGCCTGACGCTGCGGGTCCGCCATACCGACGTGCTGCTCGGCATGCTCGATCAACTGCGCCGCGTCGACACCGCGCTGGTGTTGCCCTTGAGCTGCGATCTCAGTCGCCGCGCCGACAGTACCGATCTGGACGGCGCGTGCGAGCTGCGCTGGCTCACGCTGTTGCCGAAGGCGCCCGCATGAGCGCCCGCCGCATACCACTGCTCGCGCTGGCTTTGGCGCTGATGGCGGCCGGCAGTGCGCAGGCCGACACGCCGTTGGGCCGGCTGTTCTTCACCCCGGCAGAACGCAGCGCCATGGATCGGCACGAAGTCCCGAGCGCGCAGATTCCGCCGGCACAGGTCAACGGCATCGTCCGCCGCAATGACGGCCGGGCAACGGTATGGGTCAATGGCGAAGCACGTCAGGACATCCCCGCCAGCAACCATCAAGCCCGGGTCATCGACCCGCGTGGTGTGCCCGTGTGGCGAAAGGTGGGCGAGCCCCTCGACGACGCGCCGCCGGCCATGCATATCAAGCGGCACCGGTGATGCACTCACGGCAACGCGGCCTCATCCTCCCGGCGCTGCTGGTGCTGCTGCTCATTGGTGGCCTGTCGGTGGTGCTCGGCGGCACCACACTGTCCGACCGGGTCGCCGCCCAGCGCCAGCAAACCACCACAGCGGCGCTCGCCCAGGCCCGCGCCGCGCTGCTGGGTTACGCGCAAAGCTACCACCTCACGCACCCCGGCCAGAGCGTTGGCTACCTGCCCTGCCCCGACACCAACTCCGCCCTCAGCGATGGCAACGCCGCGCCGGTGTGCGGCAGCCAGGACAATTTCGCCATCGGCCGCCTGCCCTATCGCACCCTGGGATTGCCGCCGCTGCGCGACGGCTACGGCGAGTGCCTGTGGTACGTCGTGTCAGGCCCCTTCAAGAACAACCCCAAGGGCGCGCGCATGGATTGGGACACCCCCGGCCAGTTCGACATTTCGGACGGCAGCCGGACGCTCAACCCTGCCATCTATGGCGATCAATTTGCGTCGGCGGTCGTTTTTTCCCCGGGTCGCCCACTCACCGGACAAGCCCGCAGCAGCTCCAGCCGCCGCTGTGGCGGCGACGCCGATGCCGCGACGGCCTTACAGGCCTACCTCGAAGGCGCCACCAGCTCACCGTCTTCGGTCATCACCACACTGACCCGCGGGCGACCAGCCGACGAGACAAACAACGACAGCGTCGCCTGGATATCGGCAGACGACATCTTTGACGCCAAGCTGCTGGCGCGCGCCGATTTCGCCGCCTTTCTCAACACCATGAACACCAATCTGAAAACCGCGCTGACCAACGTCAAGACCGCCTCGCCCATCGCGGCGCTTCCGCCAGTCGCTTTCACTTCTGTCGGTTTGATCGATATCGGCGAGCTTCCCGCGCCCTTTTCAACGCCAACTGTAAACGCCGCCGAGCAGGCATACAACGATGCACACGCACTCGCCAAAAGCTGGCAAGGCCAGATCCGCTACCTGCGCTGCGCAGATGGCAGCGCCTGCCTTCAGTGGGACGACGGCTCGGGCATCCCGCGTCAGTGCATCGCGGCCGTGGCCTTTGCCGGCCACCGCTTGCCCACCCAGAATCGCTCGGACGGCATCGTCGATACCGCCGCATTCTTTGAAGGGGGTAATGTGTCCGCCGTCACAGCGGGCACCCCGCTCTCTGGCCCGAACGTGTACGACGGCGCCTTCCCCGCCACCGATGTGATCCAATGCGTGCAATGAGTCCGACACCATCGCACCGCCAGGCTGGCTTTACCCTCGCCGAGCTGGCCATCGTCCTGCTGATCCTCACCGTCCTCGCCGCGGCGCTGGTCGTGCCCTTCAGCGCACGCCTGGCCGCCGAGCGTCGCGAGCAGACGGCGACAATGCTCGACAACATCCACGCCGCACTCATCGGCTACGCCATCGTCCACGGCCGGCTGCCCTGTCCAGGCACCCGCAAGAACCCCCTCGACGCCCGTTATGGCGAGGAAGAGTTCGACGCCGCCACCAACAACTGCGTCGTCACCACCGAAGGCATACTGCCGTGGCGAACACTCGGCCTCCCTGCCTTTGACGCCTGGGGCCTGCCCCGCCAAGCCGAATCGGACCCGTGGACCGGCCACTTCCGTTACCGCGTCGATCTCGGCTTCAGCAGTGCCCAACCGGGCGCCAGGATCCGCGCCAACACGGCGTATCAGGACGAAATCAAAGTCATTGATCACAACGGTAACGAGATCACCGTCTCGTCCTATACCGGCAGCGACGTACTGAAAAACACCACCGCTGTCGCACTGGTCTACGCCACCGGCCCCGACCTGACCCCCAACGGCGCCAACACCAGCTACGAGTCCGGCAGCGACGCGACTTACGAGGCCGGCGATCCGAGCACCACCTTTGATGATATGGTTATGTGGATTGGCCGCCCCTTGCTGATCGCCCGCATGGCGCAAGCTGGCGCCTTGTAGCCAACCCTTCTCGCGATGCCCATGGACACTTCGGACGACCTGTCCTACTACGCTCAGAGCTTTTCGGCCCGACTGCGCAACGCGGGCGTGCGCCCGGACGACGACGAGCAGACGCGGCTCGGCAAGTCGCTGCTGGTCTTCGCCACGGGCTTGATGAGCATCGCCTCGGGCGTCTGGCTGCTGCTCTACTGGCTCACCGGGCCGAAGCTGTCCTCGACGCTGCCGTTTCTGTTTCAGGTGCTGCTGGCGGCCAATCTGGCCTACTACATCCAGAGCGGCAACTTCAGTTGGTTCCGGCTCAGCCAGTTCACCCTGTTCCTGTTCTTCCCCTTTGTCGCGCAGTGGAGCATGGGTAACTTCATCACCGGCTCCGGCGTTATCCTGTGGGGTTTGATCGCGCCGGTCGGTGCCGTTTTCGTGATGGGCCTTCGCGAATCCATGCCTTGGTTCTTTGCCTACATTTTCTTCACCGCACTCACCGGTTTTTTTGACTACCTGCTGGTGGACGTGGGCAATCCGCTCGACGCCGCCACGGCGGTCTCCCTGCGCACCTCGGTGCTGTTCTTCGCCCTCAACTTCATCGCCATTTCGGGCATCGTCTACGCGCTGGTGCGCTTCGCGCTCGAAGAAAAACGCAAACTGCAGACCCGGCTCGAAGAAGCCATGAACCTGCTGCGCTCCGAGCAGGAGCGCTCCGAACGCTTGCTGCTCAACGTGCTGCCGGGCGCCGTGGCCGAGCGACTCAAAGCCAGCGACGACATCGTCGCCGACGACTTCCCCAGCGTCTCGGTGATGTTCGCCGACATCGTCAATTTCACCCAGATCGCCAGCGGGCTGAGCGCGCCCCAGGTCTTCAGCATGCTCAACGAAGTCTTCTGCCGCTTCGACGCGCTGGCCGAAGAGCGCGGCCTGGAAAAGATCAAGACCATCGGTGATGCCTACATGGTGGCCGGCGGTCTGAACAGCCGCTGCAAAGACCCCTGTGCCGCCGTCGCCGAGCTCGCGCTCGACATGCGCGACAGCCTGGCCGCCTTGTCCGAAAAGGTCGGCGTCCCCCTCGCGCTGCGCATCGGCATCGGCACCGGGCCGGTGGTGGCCGGCGTGGTCGGGCGCAAGAAATTCATCTACGACCTGTGGGGCGACACCGTCAATCTGGCCAGTCGACTCAGCAGCGAAGGCGCACCCGATGGCATCCAGTGCGACCGGCGCACCCACATGCACCTGTCGCAGCGCTTTGTCTTCGACGAGCGCAGCATCCTGCGCATCAAGGGCAAGGGCGAGGTCATCACCTATCGCCTGCTCGGGCGCGCCTCAAATCACGCCAGGGGGCCGCATCAGCCCGCCGCCGCCTGACGCAAGCAAAACTGAACGCGGCCATCCAGGTTACTCGACAGGCCAAGTTCATAACCCGCCTCTTCAGCCAGCCGCGCCGCCTGGTACAAGCCCATCCCCAGGCCACTTTGCGACGCCACCGGAGCGCGCATCAACTGCCCCGCCAAGGCATCGGGCAGAGCTGCACCATCGTCGCCAACCGTCAAGGTCGCGCCCCCGTCCTGCTCGCCCAGCTGAACGACGACGTCCAGACCGGGCAGGAGCAAACGCTTGTCCAGCGCGTTCTGAATCAGGTTGTCCAGCACACTGTTGAACACCCCCGGCGGCACCTCAAGCGCCGAGATATCACCGCTGAGCTCAAAGCGAATACCCGTGCTCGCATGGCGAGCAGCGCACTCCTGCCACCACACGCTGGCGGGCATCGCCTCACCCGGAGATCCCTCCGGGTGCCGCAGCTTCTCCAGGGTTTGGGCCAGCCGACGCGTGATCACCGGCAACTGACGAGACACCAGCGCCCGTAGCGCGGCCTCGTCAACCTCCGGACGTGCCGCGGTGTAGCACAGCGTATTGAGTGACTGCAGCAAATTCTTGATGTCGTGCGTCAGGCGCGCACCGGTCTCGTGGATGGCGCGCAGATACGACAAGGTTTCCAGCTGTTGCGAATGGCGCTTCTCCCGGCAGAACTCAGCCAACATCCGCACCATGAGGCTGAAGTGCCAGCTCAGCGCCGGGCTGGGTGCGCGCCGAAGGTAGAGCGTGACTGTCAGCCCTTCCTGCGTGAGCTGACGTGCCACCGCCGCCACCTCACCGAAGCTGCCCTCACCTTCGGCCAGCCGCCAATGCCCACCACACACGCCGGGAATACGCAGCATGCGCTGGCAGGCCTGGTCGGCCAGGGCCTCTGGCGTATCGGCCGACACCGACACGCTGGCCACCTCATGTAACCACTCTTCGAAGGACAAACCGACCGACAGCACACGCCGGGCGAACACCATGCCCAGTTGTGGCCCGCTGGCACTCGGATGCCACGCCCAGGCCAGCACGAGCAATACCACCGCCATGGAAAACAAGGCGGTCACCAGCGCGACCAGGTAGGGCAGATGCATCAACCACATGAACGCAAAGCCGCCCAGCGTGCTGATGGCCAGCGCGACAAACAGCAAGATGGTCGACAGAAAGTCGATCGCGCCGGCCCGCCTGACAGACTCCGGCGCCGAGGGCTGCAGCATCACCACCAGGGTCAGCGCGGGCAACACCGTGAGCGCCAGCACGTCGAACAAGGGCCGCTCGGCCACCTCCACCGGCACCACGCGTGGCAACACCATCATGAACAGGCTGCACACCAGATACGCAACGGCGAGTTGATAGGGCAGACGACCCCGTGCGCCGATCTCAACAAACGCACCGCCCCCGATGACGCCGGCCAGCACCATCAACCAGATCCCCAGCGCGCCCCAGGACATGGCCAGCAAGAACAGCGCGATCACCGCCACCATCACCAGCAGATCCCGCGACACCAAGCGATGGGCGCCGCGCACCACGGGCTGCCAGATCAGGAACAGACCCAGATGGGCAAGCACCAGCGTCCGCCCGACCAGCGAATCAATCCCCTGCAGCATGCCCAGGTGCAACACCAGCAGGGAAGCGCCCAACAGTCGGTTCGGCACGCGGCTGAACCATCGCCACGGCGCCCTGAAACCGCTTGCCATCCCCACGTCGTTCGTCGTCATGCCGCCATTGTAGTGAATGTCCAGAAAATCAATCAGGTCACCCGATGCACCACAAAAAGTGACGAATCAATGACACCCGCTGTCAACATTTCGACACCTTGCCGTCAGCTATCGGTCACTTTCCCGCGCCATTCCATACGAATCGCGCCTATCACCTTGGAAATACGGCGGCACACAACTTGCTTACCCTAAGCGTATTGTGGAGATCTTTCAATGAAAAGCACCCCCCGGAAATACCAGCGTGGCTTCACCCTCGTGGAGATCGCAGTCGTCCTCGTCATCATCGGCCTGCTGCTCGGCGGTGTGCTGAAGGGACAGGAGTTGATCAACAACGCCAAGGTCAAGAGCCTGGTGCAAGAGTTCAAGAGCGTTTCGACCATGGTGTATGGCTACCAGGACCGGTTCCGCTTTCTGCCGGGGGACGATCCGCAAGTAGTCAATCACGTTGCCGGCACTCTGGCCACCACCACACCGGCCGATGTTGGCAACGGCCGCATTGATGGCGCGTGGGACTCCGCCACGAAGACCGACGAATCCTTTTTGTTCTGGGAGCATGTGCGTCTCGCCAATCTGGCAAACGGCAGCACTGACATTGATGATGCCGTCAACTACCTGGAGCGGAATGTCGAAAACGGTCGCATCGGGGTGACAAGCAACCCCGCACCAATCACCGGCCTTCCTGGCCAGTTCTTTATCTGCTCTGGCAATCTCACAACACGTTTCGCACGCCAGATCGACACCACCATGGACGATGGCATCACCAATACCGGCACCGTCCGCGTCAGAGCCGGCGCTGCACTGGCGGCCGTCAATCTCACCGCGGCAGACGAAAACGACGGCAATGTCTACACCGTCTGCGTGGGCTACTAAACGCCCCGCATCAGCCGCTGCTCGGCCAGTTCCAGATTGCCTGGCACACCGAGCAGCACCACCACATCGCCGGCCTGGATGTCGGTTTCCGGCCCCGGGCTGAGCCCACGGATGTTTCGTCGGCGCACGACCGACACCGTCACGTTCAGCAACGCAAAATCCATGTCGCCGATGGTCTGCCCCACCGACCCGGCGCCCGGCGGTATCACCACCGAATGCAGCCGTGACTGCTGAGACTCCGGCCCCTCCGGCGCGTCATCAGCGCCATGAAACAAGCCTTGCATCAATGCGTAACGCTGACGGCGAATCTCGCGGATGCGGCGCAGCACGCGATTGAGCGGCACACCGATCAGCGCCAGGGCATGCGAAGCGAGCATGATGCTGCCCTCAAAGGCCTCGGTGACCACTTCAGCCGCCCCTGCATCCGACAGCTTGGTCATTTCCGCCTCATCCACCGCCCGCGCCACAATGGGCAAATCGGGCCGAATCGTCTGCACATGATGAATCACCCGCAAGGCCGCATCCACACCAGAGAACGACACCACTACCGCGCTGGCCCGCATCACGCCTGCCGCCTGCAGTGTTTCGTGGCGGGCGGCGTCGCCGTACACCACAGTGTCGCCCGCCGCGCCAGCCTCCCGCACCCGCTCGGGGTCGAGGTCCAGCGCCACATAGCTGATGCCCTCCTGCTCAAAGAAACGCGCCAGATGCTGACCGCTGCGACCGTAGCCGCAGATCACGATATGCCCGGTGGTATTCAGGCTCTGCGCCGCGACCCGGGTCAGCTCCATCGAGCGCATCAGCCACTCAGACGCCACAAAGCGCATCACCAGCTTGTCGCTCACCTGCACGATCAGCGGCGCCACCAGCATCGACAACACCAACGCCGCCACCGTGACCTGCAGCAACACCGGCGACAACAGATCCAGTCCATCGATCTGCGAGAGCAGCACAAACCCGAACTCACCGCCTGCGCACAACCACAGGCCGGTACGCATGGCGGTGCCAGGCGTCCCGCCAAACAAGCGTGAGGCGCCACCGGCAATCAATAGCTTGAAGACCAGCAAGGCGGCCACCATACCCAGCACGGCAGGCAGGTGAAGCAGGATTTCGCCCACATCCAGGAACATGCCGACCGTGACGAAGAACAGGCCAAGCAACACGTCCCGGAACGGCTTGATGTCCTCCTCCACCTGATAGCGATACTCGGTTTCGGAGATCAGCATGCCCGCCAGAAAGGCGCCGAGCGCCAGCGACAACCCCACCAGCTCACTCAACCAGGCCAGGCCGAGGGTGATCAGCAGCACATTGAGCATGAACAGCTCACCCGAGCGCCGCCGGGCCACCAAGGTAAACCAGGCCCGCATCAGACGCTGGCCAAACACCAGCACCAGGGCCAGCATGGCCGCCGCCTTGATCGCCGCCACCGACAGCGTCGCAAACAAGGCGTCGCCGGGCTGCGACAAGGCCGGGATCAGGATCAGCAGCGGCACCACTGCGATATCCTGAAACAGCAGCACACCAATGACTTCCCGACCATGCCGGGATTCAAGCTCCATCCGGTCGGTCAGCAATTTTGACAGGATCGCGGTCGACGACATGGTCAGAATGCTGCCCAGGGCAAAACTGGTCAGCAGGCTCAGGCCGAGCGCCCAACCTATCAGCATCACCAGCGCAATCGATCCGGTCACCTGCACCGCCCCCAGACCAAACACGATGCGCTTCATCGCCACCAGGCGGGGCAACGAAAATTCCAGTCCGATCGAGAACATCAGGAAGACCACGCCGAATTCCGCCAGGTGGCGCGCGCCGGCCGAGTCTTCCATCAAATTCAGCGCATGCGGCCCCACCGCCGCACCAACCAGCAGGTAACCGAGCACAGGGGGGAGGTTAATACTACGAAACAGGCCGACCACCAGCACGGCGGCGGCAAGCAACAGCAGAACCAGTTCCAGGGTATTGACCATGCGCGACGCCAGTTGTCCTCAATCCGCGGGGCATCAGGCCGAAAGGGCGGCAGCGGCCTTCTGATATACTTTTTCGTCCAAGTTTAACCGCAATCTTCGACCCACCCCAATGTCCCGCCCCACCTCATTTTCGCCGGAAGCCTCTCTGGCGCAGGCGCGTCGTGTCCTCACCATCGAGGCCGCTGCAGTCGCTGCGCTGATTCCCCGTCTCGACGCGGCGTTTCCGCGCGCGGTGGAAATGATTCTGGCCGCGCCGGGGCGTGTCGTCGTGACCGGCATTGGCAAAACCGGGCATATCGGGCGCAAGCTCGCCGCCACGCTGGCCAGCACCGGCACCCCGGCCTACTTCGTGCACGCGGCCGAAGCGGCCCATGGCGATCTGGGCATGATCACCTCGGCCGATGTGGTGATTGCGCTCTCTCATTCCGGCAGCAGCGCCGAGCTGCTCACCATCGTGCCACTGGTCAAGCGCCAGGGCGCGCGCCTGATCGCCATCACCGGCCACGCCAACTCGCCGCTCGCCAAAGAGTCCGACGTCCATCTGGATGCCGGCGTCAGTGAAGAAGCCTGCTCGCTCAACCTTGCACCCACGGCCAGCACCACTGCCGCGCTGGCCATGGGCGATGCCCTGGCCGTCGCCCTGCTCGACGCGCGCGGCTTTGCCGAAGCCGATTTCGCCCGCAGCCACCCCGGCGGCTCGCTGGGTCGGCGCCTGCTCACCCATGTGCGCGACGTCATGCGCAGCGGACCGGCGCTGCCAATGGTCCGCCCGAACGCCAGCGTGACCGACGCCTTACTCGAAATGTCGCGCGGCGGCATGGGCATGGCCATCGTGGCCGACGCCAACGCGCAGCCAGCCGGCGTCTTTACCGACGGTGACCTGCGCCGCGCGCTGGCCGGCACCGACGACATCCGCCACGCGGCACTCACCACGCTGATGACCCGCAATCCGCGCAGCATCGGGCCGGAGGCCCTGGCAGCCGAAGCGGCCGAACTGATGGAGCGCCACCGCATCAACCAGTTGCTGGTCGTTGATAGCGACGGCATGCTCGTTGGCGCGCTCAACATGCACGACCTGATGCAAGCCAAGGTCATCTGAGCCCGCCGCATGCGCCTGAGCCCCCAGCATCTCTATCCGATCATGGCACTGGCGGCGCTCGCCGCCGGCAGCATCTGGCTCGAGCGGATCAGCACAGACCCCAACGCCTCGCCCGAACCCAAAGCCATGCTTGGCCCCGACGTCATCGTCGAACACATGGCCTTGACCCGCTTCGACCTCACCGGCACGCCGCAGTACTACATCGACTCGCAACAGATGCGCCACCTCCCCGCCCAGGCGCAATCCGAACTCATCGAACCCATCGTGCGCTACGAACGCGACGGCATGCATTTGCGCCTGACCGCCGACCACGGCATCACACGTGACGATGGCGAGCGCGTCGACCTCAAAGGCCAGGTCCGCGCCCAACGTACACTGCCCGACAAACCCGAATCCACCTTCGCCTCGGACACCCTGGTGCTGTGGCCCAATACCGAACAAGCCAAGTCCATTGATCCGGTCGTGCTGACCCAGGACGGCGCCATCGTCCACAGCAAGGGCATGACCGCCGACAACCTGTTTGGCGAAATCACCCTCACCGGCGGCGTCGTCGCCAACCTGCCCATCAAGCGGAAGCAACCATGAACACACGCCTCTGTCTGCTCGCCCTCACCGCCAGCCTCTGGGCGGGCCACGCGATCGCCGAACGTGGCGACCGCAGTCAGCCCGTCAACATCGAAGCCGACAAGGTCACAGTGGATGAGCGTAAGAAAATCCACCTGTTTGAAGGTAAAGTCGTCCTCACCCAGGGCACGCTCGAAATCCGTGGCGACACCCTCACCGTCACCCAGGATGCCGACGGCTTCCAGAAAGGCGTTGCCACCAGCCACGGCAAAGGCCTGGCCCGCTTCAAGCAAAAGCGTGACGGCACGGGCGATTACGTCAACGGCACGGCCGAGCGCATCGAATACGACGGCCGCACCCAGATGACCCACTTCTACATCCGGGCCCATGTCACCAGCGGCAAGGACGAGGTCCAGGGCGAATTCATCGAATACGATGGCTACACCGGCCAGTATGTGGTCACCAACAGCGGCTCCAAATCGGCCAACACGGGCGGCTCGAGTCGCGTGCGCGCGGTCATCCAGCCCAAGACCACGCAGTAAGCCCCCACAATCAAACGACGGGCAGCGCCCGATCGATAACACAAGGAGAAATGCAGTGAGCTACGAGAACATCCTGGTTGAAACACGCGGCCGCGTCGGCCTCATTACCCTCAATCGTCCCAAGGCACTCAATGCACTCAACGATGTGCTGGTCGACGAAGTCGGCGCCGCGCTCGACGCCTTCGAGTCGAACGACGACATCGGCGCGATCGTCATCACCGGATCGGAGAAAGCCTTTGCCGCCGGCGCCGACATCGGTGCCATGGCCACGTTCTCGTACATGGACGCCTACCTGAGCGACTACATCACCCGCAACTGGGAGCGCGTCAAGACCTGCCGCAAACCCATCATCGCAGCAGTCGCCGGCTACGCGCTGGGCGGCGGATGTGAAATGGCCATGGCCTGCGACATCATCATCGCCGCCGACACCGCCAAATTCGGCCAGCCCGAGATCAAGCTCGGGATCCTGCCGGGTGCCGGCGGCACGCAGCGCCTGCCGCGTGCGGTCAGCAAGGCCAAGGCCATGGACATGTGCCTGACCGCCCGCATGATGGACGCCATCGAGGCCGAGCGTGCCGGCCTGGTATCCCGCGTCGTGCCCGCCGACAAACTGCTGGACGAAGCCCTCACCGCGGCCGAGACCATCGCCGGCTTCTCGCTGCCCGTGGTCATGATGATCAAGGAGTCGGTCAACCGCGCCTACGAGTCCGGCCTGTCCGAAGGCCTGCTCTTTGAGCGTCGCGTCTTCCACTCAGCGTTTGCACTCGAAGACCAGAAAGAAGGCATGGCCGCCTTTGTCGAAAAACGGGCTGCAGACTTCAAGCACCGTTAAGCTCGCCCCGGGGCGGCGGCCGCTCGGCCACGCCCCTCGCGCCCGCCTGCGGCGCCCTCGCCCCACCCCGGCCGTCACATGACGGCAACATCCAGCTGACACACTGCAACAGCCGAATCACTGCGACATTCGCATCGGCTATCTATCGCGCAGATGACGGGATCAGCCATCCATCAAACAGCTTTCAGCAAGCCGATGTTTTGTATCAATATTTTTCTTGAAAATGAAGTTGTGCGACGCAACATTTCGGTTGACAGCAGATTTTTTCTGCCTATAATCCAAACTATGCCGCACCGCAGCATTACGTGGCCACCAACTTAACTCAGGAGAAACACATGTTCGCCACCCCCGAGCAATTCGCCGCTACCAACAAAGCCAACATCGAAACCGTGCTGACGCTGGCTAATGCCGCTTTCGCCAGTGCCGAGCGCCTGGCCGCCCTGAACCTGAACACCGCCCGTGTCTTCCTGGAAGACGGCGTGGCCAACACCAAGGCCCTGATGGCCGTCAAGGACGCACAAGAGTTCGTGACCATTCAAAGCACCCTGGCTCAGCCGGCTGTCGAGAAAATGGTTGCCTACGCTCGCAGCGTTTACGAAATCGCCACCCAGAGCCAGGACGAAGTGTCCAAGCTGATGGAAGGCCAGATCGCTGAAGTGAACAAGGGTGTTGCTGAAGCCCTCGACAAGGCTGCCAAGTCCGCACCGGCTGGTTCCGACGTCGCTGTTGCTGCCGTCAAGTCCGCCATCGCCGCCGCCAACTCCGCTTACGACAGCATGAACAAAGCTGCCAAGCAAGTGGCCGAGATCGCTGAAGCCAACGTTGCCGCTGCTACCAGCGCCACCGTCAAGGCTGTGGGCACCGCTCAGAAAGCCGGCACCAAGAAAGCTGCCTAATCAGCACGCTACTTGATGTTGAAGAGACCCCGCTTCGGCGGGGTCTTTTTTTGTCCGTACCGCCAGGCAACGGCATACGAACACGGCACGAAACGCATTGTCCAAGAAGCAGCAAAGCTCACTTGGCCCCGCGGCACCCACCCTTACCACCCCAGCTCGCCCAACCGACGACAATACCCCGCCGTCTCGACGCACCACGCTTCGGTGAGGTGCTTCGGCGAGGTGCTTCGGTGAGGTGCTTCGGTGAGGTGCTTCGGTGAAGTGCCTCGGTGAAGTGCCTCGGTGAAGTGCCTCGGTGAAGTGCCTCGGTGAAGTGCCTCGGTGAAGTGCCTCGGTGAAGTGCCTCGGTGAAGTGCCTCGGTGAAGTGCCTCGGTGAAGTGCCTCGGTGAAGTGCCTCGGTGAAAAAGCCGCGGCCAGGTGAGCAGGACTCACCGACACGGCGACCGTGAAACCATCAGACCATCCCGCCGGCCATCCATGCCGGCCTGGCTAGCGACACCAAGCCTCGCATGAAAAATCAGGCCGTGCCCTGCACCGCCTCATCGGGATAGTGCGACGGAAACAGGCGTCGCATCTCGCTCTCGATCCACGCCTCGGCGCGACGGTTGACCTCATCCGGCGCCAGGCCGGTCGGGTCGATTTCCGGACCGATGCTGACCACGATCTCGCCGGGCTGCTTGACGAAGGCGTTGCGGCGCCAGAACTCGCCGGCGTTGTGTGCAATCGGCAGCACCGGGACACCCGCCTTGATGCCCAACCATGCGCCGCCCGCCTTGTAGCGACGGGTCGCGCCCGGTTCGACGCGCGTCCCCTCGGGAAACACCACCACGTAAAAGCCTTCGCTCAAACGGGCCTTGCCCTGCTCCACCACCTGCGCCAGTGCGTCTTTGCCCGCCGCACGGTCAATGGCGATGTTGGGCATTTTCCCGAGCCCCCAGCCGAAAAACGGCAAGCGAAGCAACTCGCGCTTGAGCACAAAACAGATCGGCGGCAGGATGCGTTGCAGCGCGATGGTCTCCCAGGCCGACTGGTGTTTGCACAGCACCACGCAAGGATCCGCAGGAATGTTGTCCGCACCGATCACGCGATGACGAATGCCCAGCAAATGCTTGATGAACCACATGGCCAGCGTCGTCCAGCCACCGATGAGTCGATAGCGCATCTGCGGCGGCAGCGGCGTGCTGAGCATGCCGACCAGGGCAAACACCGGCGTGATGAACACCAGCACCACGGCAAACAGGGTTGAACGAATCAGGGGCATGGCCAGCTCAGTCCAGCAAAAGAGTGTCCGCAATCGCGGACAGATCGGGGAAGATCAAGGTGTCGGGCGGCAGCTCGGGGTCTTCACGGGTACGCTCGCCCTTGCCGGTCAGCACCAGATAGGTCTGACAGCCGACGGCACGACCGGCTTGCAGGTCGCGCAGACTGTCGCCAACCATCGGCACGCCGGTCAGATCGATATTGAAGCGCGACTCGATCTGCTTGAACAGGCCGGGCTTCGGCTTGCGGCAATCACAGGTCGAGTCCGCCGCATGGGGGCAGAAAAAAATCGCATCCAGCCGCCCGCCAACCTGCGCCAGGGACTCCACCATCTTGGCGTTGATGGCGTTGAGCGTATCCATGCCAAACAGGCCACGGCCCACGCCGGACTGATTTGACGCGAGCACCACCCGCCAGCCCGACTGGTTGAGCCGGGCAATGGCTTCGAGCGAACCGGGGATGGGTATCCACTCTTCGGGCGACTTGATGAACTGGTCGGAGTCCTGGTTGATAACCCCGTCCCGATCAAGAATGATCATTTTCATAGGCCTGCCTCCCGGCGGGTAATGACACTCACACGGACAGTCGTGACAAATCGGCCACGCGATTCATCTGGCGCGCCAGTGCCGCGAGCAAGGCCAGACGGTTGGCGCGAATGAGCGGCTCCTCGGCCATCACCATGACGTCCTCGAAGAAGCGATCGACCGCCGCACGCAAGCCGGCCAGCACACGCAGGGCTTCGGCGTCATCCTCGTTGTCGAAGTAGGCATCCACTTGCGGCGACACCTGATTGAGCTGTTCGAACAGCGCTTTTTCTGCCGGCTCTTGCAGCAAGGTGACATCGGGCTGACCCGGGACGACATCGGTTTTCTTGAGGATGTTGATGATCCGCTTGTTGGCCGCGGCCAGCGCTTCGGCCTCGGGCAGCGCGCGGAAGGCCGACACTGCCGCCAGTCGTGCCGGCACGCGGTCGATGCGCATCGGATTGAGCGCCAGTACGGCGTCGATCTCTTCACCCGCATGACCGGCCTCGCGCAGCAGGTGACGCAGACGGTCCTGCATGAAGCCGAGCAGCGCCTCGGGCACCGGCTCGGTCAGCTGACCGGCCGCAAAGCCCTGAACGGCATCGGCGATGAGTGCCGACAGATCCAACGGCAACGGGGTTTCCATCAGGATGCGCAGCACGCCGAGCGCGGCGCGGCGCAGACCGAAGGGGTCTTTGTCTCCGGTGGGCACCTGGCCAATGCCAAAGAAGCCGACCAGCGCGTCGAGTTTGTCGGCCAGCGCCACCGCGGCGGCCACATTGCCTTGCGGCAGCGCGTCACCAGCGAAGCGCGGCAGGTAGTGCGCCTGCACGGCATCGGCCACCACCTCGCCCTCGCCGTCGTTGAGCGCGTAGTAGCGGCCCATCACGCCTTGCAGTTCGGGAAACTCGCCAACCATGTCGGTGACCAGATCGGCCTTGGCCAGCCGTGCCGCGCGTGCGGCGGCGGTTTGGTCAGCACCGAGTCGCGCCGCGATCTTGCCGGCCAGCACTTCGAGGCGCTCGACCCGGCTCAGCACGCTGCCGAGTTTGTTGTGATAGACCACGTTGGCAAGACGCTCGACACGAGTGGCCAGCGGCTGCTTGCGGTCGGTGTCGAAGAAGAAGCGCGCATCGGCCAGGCGCGGGCGGACCACGCGCTGGTTGCCGGTGATAATGTTCGTCGGATCCTGCGGGCGCATGTTGGACACGATCAGGAAGCGATTGAGCAGCTTGCCCTCGGCATTGAACAGCGGGAAATACTTCTGGTTGGCCCGCATGGTAAGGATCAGGCATTCCTGCGGTACGGCCAGGAAGCCGGCCTCGAACTCGCCCACATACACCGTCGGATGCTCGACCAGCGCGGCCACTTCGTCGAGCAGATCGGCGTATTCGTCCAGGCTGGCGTTTTGACGCGCGGCCTCGGCGGTGAGCTGGGCGTCGATGTCGGCGCGGCGCTCATCGAAATTCGGGATCACCTTGCCTTCGGCCAGCAGCGTGGTTTCATACGCATCGGCATTGGCCACGCTCAGCTCGCCACGACTCATGAAGCGGTGCCCCATGGTCAGGTTGCCTGACTCGAGATCCAGCACCTGCCCCGGCACGACGCGATCACCGTGCATCATGATGAGCTTGTGCACCGGTCGCACGAACTGCGCCTCGCCCGCGCCCCAGCGCATCACTTTCGGAATCGGCAGCGCCTTCACGGCGATGCCCACCACCTCGGCCAGCACCGCATCCAGACTCGCGCCCGGCACCAGGCTGGTATAGAACAGCGCCTCGGCCTTGCCGTCCATGCGGCGTTCAAACTTAGGCACTTCGCTGGCGTCGATGCCCTTGGCTTCGAGCTTTTTTAGCAGCGGTGCTTTCGGCGTGCCATCAGCCTCCAAGGCCACCGCCACCGGCATGAGCTTTTCGGTGACTTCGCGTGCTGGCGCCGTCGCGCGAACACCGGCAATGGTCACGGCCAGACGGCGCGGCGAGGCATAGGGACGGAAGCCGGCGTCAGCATCGGCCAGCCCGCGCGACACCAGTTCTTCCTGAATACGACGGGCAAAGGCCTCGCCCAGACGCGGCAACGCCTTGGGCGGGAGTTCTTCGGTCAGCAGTTCGACGAGCAGGGTCGCGTTGGACATCACGCGGCCTCCTTGGAGTTCGGTTGTGATTCAGCCAGCATCGGAAAGCCGAGGGCTTCACGCGAGGCAAAGTAGGCGGCCGCGACGCTACGCGACAGATTGCGGATACGGCCGATATAGGCCGCGCGTTCGGTCACCGAAATGGCGCCACGCGCATCAAGGAGGTTGAAGGCGTGCCCGGCCTTGAGCACCATCTCGTAGGCCGGTAGCGCCACGCCAACGTCCATCAGGCGCTTGGCTTCGGACTCGTAGCCCGAGAACAACGAGAACAGAAAGTCGACGTTCGCGTGCTCGAAGTTATAGGTCGATTGCTCGACCTCGTTCTGGTGATAGACATCGCCGTAGGTCACCGGCCGGCCATCGGGCGCGATCGACCAGATCAGGTCATACACGTTCTCGACGCCTTGCAGATACATCGCCAGACGCTCCAGGCCATAGGTGATCTCGCCGAGCACCGGCTTGCAGTCGATGCCGCCGACTTGCTGAAAATAGGTGAACTGCGTCACCTCCATGCCGTCCAGCCACACCTCCCAGCCCAGGCCCCAGGCGCCGAGCGTGGGGTTCTCCCAGTCGTCTTCAACAAAGCGGATGTCGTGCGCGTTGGTGTCGATGCCCAGCGCGCGCAGCGAATCGAGATACAGCTCCTGGATATTCAGCGGCGAGGGCTTGAGCACCACCTGAAACTGATAGTAGTGCTGCAGGCGGTTGGGATTTTCGCCGTAGCGGCCATCCTTGGGGCGGCGCGAGGGCTGCACATAGGCCGCGTGCCACGGTTCCGGGCCGATGGCGCGCAGGAAGGTGGCGGTATGCGAGGTGCCGGCGCCCACTTCCAGATCATAGGGTTGGAGCAGCACACAGCCCCGCTCGCCCCAGAAATGCTGGAGGCGGAGGATGACTTCTTGAAACGTCGGTTTTTTTACGGACATGAGCTTGGCGGTCGGGCGACGACCGCGTAAGAAGCAAAACGCCGATTTTACTGGCTAAACGCCCGATGTCGAAGCCGGATCGTGCCTTTTGTCATGTTGAGGGCCAAAAGGCCCCCGCGCCAGGCGCTCAAGCTGAGGCCTCGCGCACCGGGTTGCGCCAGCGCGACCACATCGCCGGCAGCAAGGCGAGCGCGGCCAGGCTCAAGGCCAGCGCGTCGCCCCAGCGCAGATACGGTGTCAGACCGGCCATGCCCTGCACCATTACGGTCAGCACATCGCGGGTAAACGGCGCCAGCGCGCCGGCCACGCGGCCATCGGGCAAGATGGCCGCGGTCATGCCGGTATTGGTCGCCCGCAGCATCGGCCGACCGGTTTCCATGGCGCGCACCCGGGCAATCTGCAGATGCTGGGGCTGGGCAAAGGAGTCGCCGTACCAAGCGAGGTTCGACAGATTGACCAGAATGCTCGCCTCGCCCGCCCGGCGACGAATCTCTTCGCCAAACGTATCCTCGTAGCAAATGTTCAGCGCCAAACGCTGGCCGGCCAGATGCATCAGCGGCTGATCCGCCGCCCCGCTGGTCTGGTTCGACATCGGAATCTTGGCGAGCCGGTAAAACCAGTCGAAACTGGGTGGCGAGTATTCACCGAAGGGCACGAGATGCTGCTTGGCGTAAGTTTGGGTTGGCGAAGCGCCCACGCTGAGCGCAGCGTTGTAGATGTGGCCTTCGGCATCGCGCATGAACACGCCGACGATGGCGTCGCCCTTCCGAGCGGCCGCACTGGCCCCCATTTGCGCCAGATAGCCCGCCGGCAAACGCTCGGCGAGCATCGGCAGTGTCGACTCAGGCAACACCACGATCTGGGCCGGATGAGTGCGCACCAGTTCGAGGTTCAGATCCAGCCATTGCTGGAGGCGCTCGGGCTGCCATTTGAGATCTTGCTCGATATGCGTTTGCACCAGCGCGGCGGTCACCGGCTCGCCGTCGGGCACCGTCCACGCCACTGAACGCAGGCTCTGACCGAGGCCAAGCAAGAGCACGGCCGAAACGGTCCAGGGCATCAACCGCCCGGGCCCGCGCTGAATCATGATGCCAAAACCCGCCGCCAGCGCGGCAACCAGGGCACTCACGCCATACACGCCCAGGACCGGGAAGAAGCCGGCCAGCGGGCTGGGCGGCGTTTGGGAATAACCAATCGCCAGCCAGGGGAAGCCGGTCAGCACCCAGCCGCGCAAGTATTCGGTGAGTGCCCACAGACCGCCGGCGAGCAAGGCGTCACGCGCCGTTCGACCGCTACGAAAGCGAACAAACAAGGCCCCGGCCACCGCCGGCCACAGCGCCAGATAGGTGCAGAACAGAAAGATGCAGAAGGCAGCCAGCACCGAGGGCATGCCACCGAATTGGTGCAACGCGACGTACAGCCACGACACCCCGCCCAGAAACGAACCGAGCCCCCAGGACAGGCCAATGGCAAAGCCGATGCCCGCCTGATGCTGCCGCACCAGCAGACCGAACAAGATGGCCAGACTCAGGACGGCCGCCGGAAACAGCTGAAAAGGGGCAAACCCAAGCACCGAGACGACGCCGGCGAGCATCGCCATCAGCGGCACACGAACGCGCATCAGGACTCCGTGGGAACGGGCTTTGGCGCAGCCTCGACCTGCAGGGTGTGAACCCGCCGGCTATCGGCGCGCAGCACCTGAATACGCAAGCCTTCGATGTTGACCACCTCGCCGCGCTTGGGCAGACGGCCGAGGTGCCGAATGACCAGCCCGCCGATGGTGTCGCAATCCTCTTCGCTGAAGTCGCGATCGAAGGCTTCGTTGAAGTCCTCGATCTCGGTGGTGGCCTTGACCCGGTAGCGGCCCTGCTGGTCGAGGCGGATGTTGTCTTCGACCTCATCAAAGTCGAATTCGTCCTCGATGTCGCCGACGATCTGCTCCAGCACGTCTTCAATCGTCACCAGCCCGGCCACGCCGCCGTATTCATCGACCACGATAGCCATGTGATTGCGGCTGACACGGAACTCGCGCAGCAACACGTTGAGGCGCTTGGACTCGGGCACGAACACCGCGGGGCGCAGCATGTCGCGCACGTCGAGCTCTCGCCCGGCGAAGTAGCGCAGCAGATCCTTGGCCATCAGGATGCCGACCACATCGTCGCGGTTTTCACCCACGGCAGGGAAGCGTGAGTGGGCGGTGTCGATCACCACATTGGCAATGGCATCGATCGGGGAATCGAGCTGGACGATGTCCATCTGGGCGCGCGGCACCATCACTTCGCGCACCTGCATGTCGGAGACCTGCAGCGCGCCTTCGATGATGGACAGCGCATCGGCATCGAGCAGATTGCGCTCGAAGGCGGAATGCAGCAGGCCGATGAGTTCGTCGCGATCCTCGGGCTCAGGTGACAGCAAGGCCGAAAGACGGTCCAGCAAACTAGGTCGACTCGGGGGGTTATCCATTCAGGGGTTCAGACTCACAACAAAAAATAAGTAACAGCAAAACGGTCATTCAGCATACGGATCGGGGTAGCCCAGACTGGCGAGAATCTCGCGCTCCATGGCTTCCATGCCCTCGGCGTCGGCAGCGTCTTCATGATCCATCCCTTGCAGGTGAAGCATGCCGTGCACCACCAGGTGCGCCAGATGCGCGGTCAGCGATTTGCCCTGCGCCTCGGCTTCGGCCACCACCACGGGCAGGCAGATCACCAGATCACCGGTCAGCGCGCCGTCCGATTCATCGTAGACGAAAGTCAGCACATTGGTCGCGTAATCCTTGTCGCGGTAGTCGGCGTTCAGCTTGCGGCCTTCGGCCTCGCCCACCCAACGCAGCGTCACATTGGCGTCGCGCATCAAGGCGGCGTTCGCCCATTCACGAATCAGTTTCTTCTTGGGACGCACACGCTTGGGCTCTTCTTCGGCCGGCACCGCGTTCTGCACGGTCAGCGTCAGCACCGGCTCGGCGTCCGCATCGACGCCATCGATGAGGGTGTCTACATCCAGCATGACCAGATTGCAGGCCGCCGGTTTCAGCGTAATGACAGGCACGCCGGCGGGCGCCTCGGCTTGCAGTTCGATGTCGCCCTCATCGGCAAACGGCAGGCTCAGCGTCAGCGTGCGGCCGTCCGGCCAGCGCACTTCGATGGCCTCGGCCTTGAGCGCACGGCTGCGACCGCGACTGTCGATGGCGTTGAAGGTCGGCAGATCATTCGTCGTCATTCGTGCGCTCCTTGTTGCGCGCCCGCGCGGCTTTGTCGCGGCGTTTGTTCATCTGTTCGTAGGCTTCAACGATGCGTGCCACCAGCGGGTGACGCACCACGTCTTCCTTGAGGAATTCGGTAAACGCGATGCCGCGCACACTGGCCAGGATATCGCAGGCCTCGCGCAGCCCGCTGTGATTGCCGCGCGGCAGGTCGATCTGGGTCAGGTCGCCGGTCACCACCGCCTTGGCGCCGATGCCGATACGGGTGAGGAACATCTTCATCTGCTCGGGCGTGGTGTTCTGCGCCTCGTCGAGGATGATGAAGGCGCGGTTGAGCGTGCGCCCGCGCATGAAGGCCAACGGCGCGATCTCGATGATGCCGCGCTCAAACAGCTTGCCCACCCGCTCGAAGCCGAGCAGATCGTTGAGCGCGTCGTAAAGCGGTCGTAGATAGGGGTCAACCTTCTGGTTCAGATCGCCCGGCAAAAAGCCCAGGCGCTCCCCCGCCTCGACCGCCGGCCGGGTCAGGATGATGCGCTCGACATGCTCGCGCTCCAGCGCATCGACCGCACTGGCCACGGCAAGAAAGGTCTTGCCCGTGCCCGCCGGCCCAATGCCGAAGGTAATGTCGAACTCCTGGATCTGATTGAGATACTGCACCTGGCGCGGCGTGCGCCCGTGCAAGTCGGCCTTGCGGGTCAGCAGGGTCGGCGCCTTCTGGGGCATGTCGGCCGCATTGGCCAACTCGACCAGCCCGAGCTGAATGTCATCGACGCTCAGATGCTCGCTCGACTGGGCATAAAAATGCCGCAGCGCCTCCATCGCCAGCTGCGCCTTGGCCGGCGTGCCGAGCAAGGTGAAATGCTCGCCGCGACGGGCAATCGCAATCTCGTAGGCCGTTTCGATCTGGCGCAGGTTCTCGTCCAGCGTGCCGCACAGATTGACCAGCCGGGCGTTGTCCAGCGGCTCGAGGACCAACTCTAGTGATTTGGCCACTCAGACTTCCCGCGTCACGATGTCGCCGCGCAAACTGTGCGGCAAGGCCGAGGTGATGGTCAGATCGACAAACTGACCGATCAGGCGCGGATTGCCCACAAAATTGACCACCCGGTTGTTGTCGGTACGCGCTGCCAGCTCCTCGGTCGACTTCTTCGACACGCCCTCGACCAGCACCCGCTGCACCGAACCCACCATGGACTGGCTGATCACCTGTGCCTGCTCGTCGATACGCTTTTGCAAGCGCGACAGCCAGGCCAGCTTCTCGGTGTGCGGCACCGGGTCGTCCAGATCCGCCGCCGGCGTGCCGGGGCGCGAGCTATAGACAAAGCTGAAGGACGAATCGAAACCGACCTCGTCGATCAGCTTCATGGTCTTTTCAAAATCCGCCTCAGTCTCGCCGGGGAAACCGACGATAAAGTCGGACGACAGCGACAGATCCGGCCGCGCCGCGCGCAACTTGCGCACCACCGACTTGAACTCCAGCACAGAATAGCCGCGCTTCATTGCGGCAAGAATACGGTCCGAACCCGATTGCACCGGCAGATGCAGATGCGACACCAGCTGCGGCAACTTCTCATACACCTCGAACATGCGCGGCGTCATCTCGCGCGGATGCGAGGTGGTGTAGCGCAAGCGCTCGATGCCGGGGATCCCCGCCACGCACTCGAGCAAGAACGCGAAGTCGCCAATTTCGGTGCCGCCCTTGGTCAGCGTGCCGCGCCAGGCGTTCACGTTCTGGCCCAGCAGCGTCACTTCCTTCACGCCCTGCGCGGTCAGCGTCGCCACCTCGGTCAGCACATCGTCCAGCGGACGCGAGACTTCTTCACCGCGGGTGTAAGGCACCACGCAAAAGCTGCAGTACTTGGAGCAGCCTTCCATGATCGACACGAACGCGCTCGCGCCCTCCACCCGGGCAGGCGGCATGGCGTCGAACTTCTCGATCTCAGGGAAAGAAATATCCACCTGTGAGCGACCGGAGCGTTTGCGCTCGGCAATCATCTGCGGCAGGCGGTGCAGGGTCTGCGGGCCAAACACCAGGTCGACATACGGCGCGCGCTTCACGATCGCGTCGCCTTCCTGGCTCGCCACACAGCCGCCCACGCCAATGATCAAGCCCGGCTTCTGCTCCTTGAGCAGCCGCACCCGGCCCAGATCATGAAACACCCGCTCCTGCGCCTTCTCGCGCACCGAACAGGTATTGAACAGAATCACATCGGCGTCTTCCGGGGAGTCGGTCTTGACCAGCCCCTCTTCCGCGCCCAGCACATCCACCATCTTGTCCGAGTCGTACTCGTTCATCTGGCAGCCAAAGGTGCGGATATAAACCTTCTTCATCGCCGCCCCTTACTTCTTGCGCTTGGCCAGCGCGGCCTGCTCTTGCGGCGAGAGGATCCAGATGCGGTTCACCATGCCCTGAAAGTCCGTCTTCACGCCCACCACATGGCTGCCGTACAGGTTCGACGGCATCACAATCATGTTATTTGCGTTGCGCACCTGCGCCGCCGGCGACAGCATCACCTTCTTCTCGCCGAGCATCACCGCGGCGCCTCCCTGGGCCACCATGGTGGTCACCACGACGTCGTCCGGCAACTGCCGCAGGCTTTGCGCCAACGCAACAGAAGACAAGAGGCATGCCGCCAACGCGGCAAACAAGGCAGTAAAACGAGAAATCAAAACAGGACCCGAACCGTTTCGCCGGAGGCGAAACCCTTTGTCAGCAAGGCAAAGATGGTCGCCGAAGCCCCCCGAAAAGTCAATGCAAGCACCTGATTCAACACGCCAAATCAAGCCCGAAAACAGCCGCCCCCACACCAACAATTCACGCCGCAACCCCTTGACAATACACAGGCTCTCTCATAGGATGCCGGGCTCGGCGGTGATGTAGCTCAGACGGTTAGAGCGATGGATTCATAACCCATAGGTCGGCGGTTCGATTCCGCCCATCACCACCAACAAATACAAAAGCCGCTGGCCCGCGAGGATCAGCGGCTTTTTCCGTTGTGTGTAACCGCGCGCGCTTTTTGACACCGTTTCGCGCTTTTTTTGTCACTGCGGCCGTGGCTAGAAAAGCTGTCCGTTACCAGCACCTTCCCAGTTCACGATGACCGGCTTCTTTGACGCCTACTGCGCACCTCCGGCCTGGTGCGCTAACACCGGGCCGGTCGCCCTCTTTCTGATCAATACGTGAAGCGGATCTGAATGCCGTCGACGCCGGTGTTTGGCTGGTGGATGCCTGCCGAGCTGTAGTGGAAGTACTCCAGCTGCATCACGCTCCACTCCAGGCCGATTCCGAGGCGAAAATTGCTGTCGCCGATGAGGGCTGATCCATCAACGTAGGCCACTCCCAAGCGAAGGTAGTTGTTGGCGCCGAACACACGCCACGGCGGCCGGACGATCCGGGAAAACGATAGCGCCCTGACCTCGCCTTGCGGGCCGTTGTGGGTATCGCCGGCCCCGGTGATTGCTGCGGCGATTTCCCACCCGTTGGGCAGCTCATAGCCGAACTCCCCCCAGGGCGCCGATGAATTCACGACAGTTCGGCCAAGGCCAACACGGATGCCTGGTGCAGCCTCGGCTTCCTTGATCAGAAACGCGCCATACGCAATAGCGACAATGAAGGCGGCGACGGCTACGCGGGTCCATTTGATCTTCATGGCCACACCACCAGTGCGAGCTCATCGGTATCCGCCGCATCATCAATCGCGCGCATCAGCGTCTGCTTGGTGGCAAGTGCCGATTGGAACGCCCCGGCGACCGCGATAACGATCTGCAGCGCGGCTGAAAAGCTCAGCACGTGAGGCAGGTTGTCACTTGAATAGAACGTCACGTCAGACAGGCCTGCGGACTCAGCCAAGCGCTTTGCGGCATCGAGCTTGATAGCGCTGTCGAAACCGCCATCCCAAGTGACGCCGTCGGCGATCACTGGTGCCTCGGCGGACAGGGCGTAGGCGGCGCGGATATCGGCGCGCTTAGACTCCTTCATCTCCTCGAACGTCGGGGGCGGCGGATCGATCAGGGTCGGTGCGCCAGTCAGGTCGGCTGCGATGATTTTTCCAATGGATTGACCGTAGAGCAGAGAGAGGTGCTCTGCGGGAGTGATGGCGACAGCATCGGGGGGCATTGCTGCGTGGATGCTCGGGCTGTAGAACCCTCCAGCAGAAGCCGAATAGTGCATGTCCATTTTGCGAGACCTCCTTAGTGACCAATGGCGAAGAATCGCGCACCGGCAACAGTGGATGACGGGTCAAATGCGATCGTGATCGATGCCGCATTGACGGCTGATACGCCGACCTCCGCGGTGCCGTTCACGTCGACGTTGCTTGCCAGCGCTTCCAGGCAGGCCGTCGGAAACGCAATTGGAAGCGTAGCTACGGTGGCCGTGCCTGACCGGGCCACATACCCCCACTGGAGGATCAGCCCCCCAGGCCACTTCTGGTAGCCGTTTCCAGCAAGGCTCTGATTTGCACCCTGCATAGACTCAGCCAAGCGCAGCGGGGTCAGGACTTTCGCGTTGTCGGTCTGCGCTTGGGCATCTGCCGTTGATGCAATCGACACCGATGCGGCCGGGTTCTGCAGCGACCACTTATCCAGCACCGAGTCATACCGCAGTACGACCCAATGCCCTGCGCCGGCGACGTCTCCAGCGGCCAGAGCAAGATTGTTGCCCTTGACGATGGTCTTGGCCGCAATCGTGCCGCTGGCCGGGGTGAACGTCGGCGTGGTCGTGGCATTCGCGGCGGCGGCGCGCACGCACAGCGTCATGCCATCGATCAGCGCTGATACTTCCGGGTCGAAAACGGCGGTGATCGCGTCAGCCGTACCGCCGGCCGCAGCAGCGCCGAGGGTGCCGATCTGGATGGCGGTGGCGAGCTGGTCGAGCGTGCCGTTATCTGGCGTGAGCCCGGCCGCGGCAATGGCGGCGACGATTTCGCGCTGGGGGTCTTCGATCGCGGCCGCGGGCGGGATGCTGCCCTCGGTGCCGGTGGTGGGGTTGCCATCGATGTACGGATCGCCGGGGTCTCCACCGACGGGTGGGTTGTAGTCCATTGGTTATGCTCCTTCGTAGGATACAAATAGCCGGGTGTGGGCGGGCTTGAGCCGCTGGAACGTGCACTCCAGGTCTTCTGCCCGGGTGATCTTGAGCAGCGGGTCTGTGCCAACTTGCGACTCGCCACAGCGGAAATAGGTGACGCGTGGCCCAGCCAACCGAACCCGCCAGACAAATCGCATCTGAGCCGGGTTCAGCGCCTGAACTCCGCACTGGCTGATGCCGCAGATAAACGGGCGGTACTCTTCGATTTCGACGGAGTAGCCAAGCCGCTCGGCGACACCCATGAAGTAGGCGCGGCTCGCGCCGCCACCGCCTGCAATCCGGGCCACCAGGGCGGCGCGGCGCTCTTGCAGCGTGGTGGCCAGTGCGGCGCTGCACTTGTCCGGCAACCCGGCGACGCGCTCCCAATCGGTGATCAGCGCCAGCGTGTTGCGCGGGTCGGCTTCGTCATGCAAGGCGCTGGCGGCCAGCTGGGCCGCATCGAGGCGCGCGCCCTCGGCGTCGGCCTCGGCGCCGAGCAGCTCGGCATTGGGGTCGATCGCGCCGGGCGGCAGCAGGCGGCGCAGGAGATCGGCGTGCATCACGACAGGCTCACCGTGCCGAGAACGGCGAGCTCGACGGCGGTGTCATCTACCGTGGTGGTGACATTGGCCGCCGGCGACGTGAGGGTAAAGTCGACAACGCCGTCGATATCGCTGATCAGTGCCGCGATCTTGCTCCGGTAAACGGTGTCACCCGGCGCCAGCGTGGCGAAGTACGAAACCAGGGCGCCCTGGATGGCGTCACTGGTAGCGGCCAAGGTGATTCCGTCGAGCACCAGCGCAGCCGTTACGTCGACCTGCACTTCGGCGGGGCCGAAGGCAAGGAAGTCCGCGGTCGCTGGTCGCTCCATGTCGATATGGGTTTGCACACTCGCGATCAGCTGTGCGCTTGGTTGCCCCGACGCTGGCAGGGGCACGACGTCGACCGTCCCGTCCCCGCGACGCAAGGAGAAAACATAGGCTCGCTCGACGCCAGGCACCTCGCGCGCCCAAGCCTCGTAGTCGTGCTTCGCCCCACCATGTGGCGGCTTCCGGATGCGGTAGAGCAAGCGATCGAGCAGCGATGCGGGGGTTTCCACGTCGGTGCCGCCGGTCATCAGGGTGATGGTGGCTGCGCTGTCCACGCCGGAGGGGGCGCTGGTGAGGGTGAGCTGCGTCGCGGCGTCGGCGTTGCCGGCGGCGCCCGGCACCACGGCCTGCGCGGCGATGGCGATGCTGCCGCCGCCGGGGATGGTGTCTGCCGCGGTGGTGACATAGGCCACCCCGGCCGATGTGCGCGCCTCGGTACCGACAAGCACGGGTGCGCCAGGCGTGCCGGTGAAGGTGATCGTTCCGCTTGCCACGCTGGCGGCCTTTAGTTGGATCTCGAACAGGCTGGCCCAGCGCTCCAGGTAGTCGTCATCGGCGGTGTCTGGCAGGATCTGGCGGGCGATCCACTGCTGGTGCTGATAGAGACCTTCGATCGCGGCCGCCACCGCGTTGGCGCGGATGGCGTAGTCGGAGTCCGACCCCACGGCGGCGCCGGGCAGCTGGTTGGCGATGTCGCGCAGGATCGCGTCGCGGATGTCGGGGTAGTCGGGCGTGGTGAAGGGCATATCAGATCACTGTCACGGGGTGGGTGAAGGTCTGGCGGCCGCCGCCGGCATCGGTCACTTCGATGCGCAGATGCAGGCGGCCGTTACCGGGGCGCTCGGTGGTGATGTCGATGGCCGTGGCGCGGCCGTCGTCGAGGATGGGCTGCAGTGCCACTTGGGCGTACTGGCGCGCCAGCACTGCCACGCGGGCCAGATCCTTTTCGCGCGCCAGCTCGTGCAGTCGGCTGCCCATGGTGGGCTCGGCCCAGTAGCTGCCGCGCGGGGTCATCAGGCGCAGATAGACGGCGTTGGCCAGGCCCGCGGCGGGGTCGCGCTGCGCGGCGCCGGCGCTCAGGCGGTAGTCGCGGGTATCGGGGTCGATCCAGGCGTCGGTCATGGTCAGGTCTGCTGCGTCGGCGTGTTGGTTTCGCCGTTCGTGTCGTTTTCGTGGTGGGTGTGGATGTCGTACAGGTCGCGCATGGCCGACATCGACTGCCCTCCGGTGGCGAACAGGTCGGTGATCTCGCCGTCGGCCTGCACCTGCGCCGTGGTGGTGATCAGCGGCGTGTCGATCTGCACCTTGGTGGCGGCCGTGATCTTGAGCGTGTTCGTCGTCACCTCGATCAGCCGCCCGCGCTTGAGCACGATGCTGTCGCCCTCGTCGGTGTAGATGGCCACCTCGCCATCCTTGAGCCCCTTGATGCGATACGCGCCGTGCTCGGTGCCAATCACGATGCCATGGGCCGTCTTGCCACCGATTGGCAGCACCACCGCCATGGTGCCGGGCGGCGGTACAGACGTGAGTCCGTAGTGCTGGAACAGCTCGGCGTCGCGGATCGGCTCGCCGGCCAGGCCCTCAGCCTGCACCAGCGCCACGGCCGGGGCGGCGTTGACGCGCGAGATGACGGCGCGGAAGGCCTTTCGAACCTGGCCCATGGCGCGCTGGACGCGGGCGTCGATGGTCTTGATCATTGCGCGCCACCGGACAGGTCAATGATCTTGCCCGGCAGGCTGTTCTTGCCGCGCCGGTGTTTGCGCTTGTGCGGATGCGCTTCGATCGCCCACACGCCGTCCTCGGCCAGCGTCAGCTCGGTGGAGGTGCCGGCCGCGCGTGAGGCGCTGAAGCGGCGCGCCATGATGAACATGGGCGCGTCGATGCCATGCGGCTCGCTCACCACATGCACCCGCTGGCCCGCCGCCCACAGAAGGCCGTTGCCCGGCTCGCCCGGCGCCACGATGCGAAAGCCCTTGACCGTGGCCGTGAGCGAGTAACCGCCCAGGCGGCCGTCGGAGATGATTTTGCGCGCGCGCGACGCGCACACCGCGGTGTTGTCAGCCTCGTGGTCGATTGCGATGCGCGGCCGGTACCACGACACGCCAGTGTCCTCGACGGTGGCGCGCAGCGCATGCTTGCCCGATTCGGTCTCGGTGCCGTGGGTCTGGCCCAGCACAGTCACTCGCGAGTGGCGCCCCGCGATGGAGCGACGCTCCTCGAGGCGCTCGACGTTGGTGGTGCCGTTGGTGCGCAGCACCAGCGTGGCCACCGGCGCGGTGGTGTAGTCCGGCCCGCCCACCACCAGGGTGCCGTCGGGTTCGAACCACGGCCACAGGCCATTGGCTGCGGCCACGTTGGCCAGGGCGTCCCATGCGGTATCGCCGGGCTCGACATTGACCTTCTCGCGTGTGCGCGTGGCCACCGCGTCAATGCGGACGCGTGTCACGCCCAGGGGCTTGACGATCTTGGCCGCCACATCGGCCAGGCCCACTTGGCGGGCGGAGAAGATCGGCGCGCTGCAATCGACCAGCACCGCCGCGCCGTCACGGCCCGACAGCGACAGGTCATGACGGCCACGCTCGACCGAGCGGGTCACTGCATCCACACGCCCGGTCATGATGCGTTCGCCGTCGATGCGGATCTCGACCGGCGCGCCCGGCGCCACCGCTGTCGGCAGCGACTGCGCGCTGGTAGTGCCCAGCGATACGTGCCAGGCGTCGGCCGGCACCAGCAGGTCGCTATCGGCCTCGGCGCGGTCCCAGCTGTCGTGCACGCGGCCGCCAATCAGCACCTGGAGGCTGTCATTGCGCGTAGGCATTGATGCGGTCTCCGGTGTTAAGCGCGTTGGGCGTGCGCAGGGTGTTCAGGCGCCACAGCTCGGGCGCGCGGGTGTGGTCGCCATACAGGCGATGGGCGATCAGACGCAGGTTGCCCGGCGCCGTGAGCGTGCGCACCACCAACGGCGGGCGCGCTTCGATGATGGCCTGCGCGGCCTCCTGCACCGCCAGCGCCTGGGCGCGCAGCGGCTCGACGATGCGGCGGGCCGTCTCCAGCGGGTAGAGCGCGCGCACCGCCTCGATCGCCGCATCCAGTGCGGCGCGGGCGGCGTTGGCCACCGTCTCGATATCGACCGGCGTCAGGGTGGGGGTTTCGGCCTCGGCGCCGAGCAGCGCGGCGGCGTTCTCGGCCTGGCCGGTGGCTACCGTCACCTGCGTGGTTACTTTTGCCGCCTCGGCGGCCTGCGATTCGGTCGGAGTAACGGACGCGCTCACCGAGGAGGTGCCCGAGCCGAACAGCGCATCGAAGCGCCCGAAACCGGTGGAAACCGCGCGCCAGTCGGTCATCACGTCGCTGGTGAAGTCGCGCGTATCGACCATGCCATCGACCAGCGAGGCCAGGTCGTTTGCCCACGCGCGCGGCTCGGTCAGCACGTCGGCGCCCGAGAGCACCACGCCCTGCACCTCGGCCAGCCCCTGGGTGATCGGCGCCAGCAGGGTCTCGCGCAGTTCGTTGAAGGCCTTGAGCGGCGCCGAGGCGCGCAGGCGCTCGATCACGCCCGCCACTGCACCGGCGGCGGCGCTTCGCACCACGGCGCTTTGCGCCGACACCGCTTGTGCCTGCTGCACCGGCAGCGCGCGCGAATAGAAGGGCTGGGGCTGATCGCGCGCCTCGACGAACTCCAGCGACACGCGGGCTTGATCGACCCCGTCCGCCTCGTGTTCGATGCCGTAGCGGCGCAGATGCACATTCATGGCGCCAAACACCGGATGCACCAACTCGCCGGCGCCGGCCTGGTCGAATACGGCAATAGCCGCCTTCAGGCGGGCCTCGTAGTCGTCACCATAGAACAGCGCGGTCAGCGTCGGGCTGCGCGGTTCGCGGCCCATGTCCTCCACGTCGGCGCCATCCACCCACGGATAGGTGTGCAGCGCCAGCGCACGGGCGGCGCCGTCGCTGGTGCTAAGCACCTCCAGGGCGACGCCGCGGAAGGTGCATTCGAGGAGGGAATCTGCCCATGCCATGGGCGCACGTTACGCGCGCGCGCGGGGCCGGATCAGGCGGAAGGGGTTCCGCCTGAGGCTCAGTTGCGGCTGGCTTCTCGGGCGTTGCGGTCGTTGACCACGGTGGCGATGGTGCGTCCATCGACCTGGATATTGATGGTCTGCGACTGGGCGGCCATCATTTCCATGTAGCGCGCCTCGGCCTCGACCGCGCGCTTGGCGTCTTCGTTGCCGAAAAACGCCAGGGCCTTGGCCACGCCCCGCCCGATCGAATCGCCGAACTCGGTGCCCTCGATCATGGTCTTGTTGATCAATGTGCCGGCGCCGTAGCCCGCCGCGCCGGCAATGCCGACGCCCCCGGCAATGGTGCCGATGCCGGTCGCCCCCAGGCTGGCCATCTGGGTGAGCGATGCGCCACCGGCAAAGGCGCCGGTCACACCCAGTTTTGTCAGCAGCCGGCTACCGAGGCCGCCGGCCGCACCCGCCGCACCAGCGGCAGCACCGCCGCGCAACATGCCAGACAGGCCAGCCGCACCACTGGCCACCGCCAGCGCCGTCAAACCCTTCGTAGCCGCCGACAGCGCCGCCGTCAGGCCGGGGTATTCGCGGGCGTATTCGGTCAGCTTCTCGGCCGCATCGCCCACCGCCGGCGCCAGCTTCTCGAAAGCGGTATTGCTGGCAATGGCGGCCTCGTTCGCTGCCTGTTGCGTCTTGAAGCCGGCCTCCTGGGCGATCACTGCAAAGTTCGCCTCGCCGGCGCCGCCGCCGGCCATCACCTGGCGCTGCACGTCGGCCATGTAGCCGCCGTTGTTCATCAGCGCCACCAGCGCCATCATGGCCTGGCGGTCTTGCACCAGGGCGCCCAGCGACGAGCCCTGCAGAATGTCCGCCTGGCTGGCCAGCAAGGTGCGCTTGTCGCCGGCCGGGGCGCCGGCCAGCTGGCTCTGCAGGCGCTTGAATTCCGGGTTGGCGTCGGCCATCTGGCGGGCCAGCGCCACGAAGGCATCCAGGCTATCCATACCCTTGCCGCGCGCGGCAGACAGCGTGCCCGGCAGGTCGATGCCCATCTTCTTGGCGTCGAGCGCGGTCTCACGGCTGTTGATCTTGGCCAGCAGGTTGACCAGGTTGTTACCGGCCTCGTCCTTTGTGCCGGCGGTGATGGCGCTGGCCTGGTTGGCGGCCAGGATCTTGGCCAGCCCGTCGATGCCATTGAGGCCAGACAAGCGCCCGGCCGCCATCTGCTGCGGTAGCCAGCGGGCCATGTCGCGCAATTCAAAGCCGCCCGCCTGGCCGGCGGTAATCGCCATGTCGATGGCGCGGCCGATCTGGTCCGGTGCAATGCCAAAGGTCTGCATGCCCCGGATGCCGATGTTGGCCAGCTCGGTGGGCGCGGCGCCGCTGGCGGTGGCTTTGCGCATCAGCGTGGGCAGCTGGCGCATGGCGTCGCTCACCGGCATGGCGCCGGAGGCGATCAGGGTGTCGAGGGTTTCGGCGGCGCTGTCGCGGGTGCCGCCGCCCTGGCGCACGGCGCGCACGATGGCGGCGTCCAGCTCGCGCTTGCCGGCGATGCGCCCGAGGGTGTCGCGGCCGCTGAATGCGGTGTTGGCCATGCCGGCCAGACGCATGCCGTAGTCCATGGTCTGGCCGAGCGGGCGGCCCACTACATAGGCACCGGCGGCGGCGCCGGCGGCCAGGTCGCGCATGCGGCCGAGCACCCGCACTGCGCTGCCGCCGTTGTCGACCACCGCGCGCAGGGTATTGACCAAGGCCACCGGGCCGCGCTCGTTGGCCATGCGGCGCACCGTGCCCAACAGCCCGCGCGACTCGCGCTCGGCGCGCTTGGTGTTGCGCTCGTACTCCAGCATGCTGCGACCGAGCTGATTGACCGCGCGGTCGGATTGGCCCACCGCCGTGCGCATGTCGCGCATGCCGCGCTCGACCTGCTTCGAGGCCTGGTCGCGCAGGCGCATCACCAGGCTGAATTCGAGGTTGTTGCTCATGAGCGCACCTTGCGCGGATTGATGAAGCGTTTGCGGCTCACGCCGGGGCTGGCGGCGGCCACCGCGGCGCCCAGACTGGGCAGTGTCACACCCTGGGGCAGCGCGGCCAGCAGGGCATGCACTTCGGCCTCCGGCAAATCGAGCACGCCGGCGGGGTTAAGCCCGGCGCGGGCAAACAGAACCTGCGCCAGGCGGATGGGCTTTAGTCGATCTTCAAATCGTCGAGTTTTTTTTCGAGCTCGTCCGACGTGTTCTCCAGCACCACGCCGTCGCGGTCTGTCAGGTCCATAACCACGTCGGTGGTGATCTGCTCGACCCCCGACACAGTCAGCCGGCGCGCCAGCGTGGCGTAACGCAGGCGGCTGGGCGACGCATCCGGCCCGCACTCCTCGAGCGCCTCGACCGAGTCGCGCACCGTGCCGGCACGCAGGGTGAAATCGGTGGCGCGCTTGACGCCTTTGCCCATCGGGACGCCATGCACGAACTTGCCTTCGACGGTAATCATTCGCTCACCTCGCGCAGCGCCATCATCGACAGGTCGCGCTTGGCGTCGCCATCCACGCCATACTTGCCGCCGGTCTCGGTGACAAAGCAGTCGAGGTAGCTGGTGCGCTTGCCGCCGCCCAGCGGCGACACGGTCACCTTGGCGCCCTGGATGTTCTTCCAGTCGGGCTCGGAGCCGTCCGCCGGGATCGACACCGTCAGCCGCAGGCTGAACTCTTCGATGCCCTTGGAAAAGCCCTTGGCTCGACCGGTCTTGTTCATGGTCTTGACCAGGCGGCGGCCGGTGTTGTGGGTCACGTCGAGGCTGTCGACCTCGATCTCCTGGCCATCGATCTCCATCACGATGGCGCCCAGGTATTCTTGCAAAGCCATGGTGGCCTCCTTTGATTACAGCAGCAGGTCGATGCGGCCGGCGAACACGTGCAAGCCATTGACCACGTCGACCGGGATCTTGCAGTTCAGGCGATTGGGATCTTGGGAGTCGCGCTCGCAGATCACGCCGGGCAAGTTCTCGGTCACGTTCTCGACGATCTCCAGCTCCTCGAGCTTGTAGAGGACGTCGATGATCTCGCCTCGCACCTTGTCCGGCGTGCGGGAGGAGAGCTTCTCACGCGGGAAGCGCAACGAAATGCGCTCGCGACACGCCTTGCGGACGTAGTCCAGCGTCCGAATAGTGGTCAGATCGAGCAGCGAGATATCGGGAATGCTCTGCGGGTTCAGCGTGTAGGTGGTGATGGCGCGAACGATCTGCACTTTCTCGCCTGGCCCGACTTCGGTCGGCGTCACGCCGTTGTACAGCGAAGACTCCTGCTCGGTGCGGGACATCCGGTCTTCAAGCGGGGGGGCCAGAATCCCGGTCAGCGGTAAATCGTCCAAGGGACGCGCCGGGTCTTCCTCCCCAGCGACCACAGCGCCATAACTCGCAGCGACAGCAAACGACGGGTTCGCGCAAGCCGGCACGAGGATCTCGCTGATGCGGCCCATGTTGATCGTCCCTGCGAGCGTAGTTGCCTGCGCTAGCGTGCCTACATGCGCACACACGCCGATCGCGCCGCGTTGCTCGAGCGGGCCGGACACGTTGTCCAGGTGCGTGCGCAGCGCCGTGAGGCTGGTGCTGTCATTGAGCGACGAGATGATCACGTCGTGACCACCCGCAAACACCGCTGCCAGCGGCGTGGCAATGTCCGGATCGACCGAGCCACCGCTCATCGCCACCGTCGTGGCGGTGATGCCGGCCGCGGTGCTGGTCGCGGTAACGGCAATCCCGTTGCCCAGCGTGCCCTTGTTGCGTGCCGTGGGGGTGATCACCGCGCCGGCCACCGAGGCCGTCACCGGCAGGTCGCCCAGGGCGTCGAGCTTTGCCTCCATGGCCGCAGCCACGTCGGCGGCCGTATCGCCCGAGGCAATGGCCAACTCGGTGCGCATGCCGGCAATCCACACCGTGAGCACGCCGGTGCTCGTGGCGGTGCCGGCCAGGGTGATGGTGCCGGTGGCCGCGGCCGAGCCGACGGCGTCGTCCATGGCAATCACGGACAGCGCCAGGTAGGGGTTGGCGACGAGCGCGGCGCGCACCATCAGGTGGGCGATCGAGCCCTCGCCGAAGTACTCGGCGGCCTCATCGTCGCCGAACACCTCCACCGCCACGCCGGCGGCCTGGCTGCCGGCGGCCAGCTTCTGGGCCACGATCAGCGTTTCCTGGCGGTTACCCGGCAGGGTGCGCACGGCCAGCTTTGTGTTGAACTCGAAGTACTTGCCCGGCTTGCGGATACTGCTCGGGATCTGGTCGAAGCTGATATTGGGCGATGCCATGATCAGGCCTCCTTACGCTTGGCCGGGGTCTTTGCCTCGGCCTGGATAATCAGGTCGCCATCGCGCAGGCGACGGCGGTAGTACGCGGTATCGGGCACGTCGGCGGTTTCCGCCTCGGTGATGTATTTGCGCGGCTTGCCTTCGATTGGCACGCGCACGCCCGGTTTTGCGGTCACGATCATTGCGATCCCTCCAGGGTGATCAGGTCGGACGCATCGGCCGTGCCGTCGTCCGGGGTGAGGTGGTAGTTGATGCCGACCTTGAGCAGGCCGCCCACGATTTCTTCGGCGGGTTTTTCGACGAGCCAGCGGGTGTGCCATTCCTGGGCATAGACGGCGATCGACTTGCCGCGCAGCTGAGCGTTGTAGAGGGTGCGCTTGCGCCCCGGCTCGAAGGCCTCAATGGCGATGCCGAAGTCCTGCCCGATCAGCAGGGACTGCACGTCATCCAGCATCTGATAGGCGCCCGGTTCGCTCACGCTGCCATGGCGCGTCTCGCGCTCGCCGCGCACATTGCGGGCGGCCACCAGCACCGCGAAGGTGTTGGCCTCGACCCACCGGGTGCGCGAGGTGCCGAATCGTGTCGGCTTTGCGGACCCCGTCCATGTAATCCAGCAGGCGGGCCACTTGCGCACCACCTCGTCGAGCTGGCCGTCAAGCTCGCCCGCGTAGCTGGCCACCGTGCCGAACTTGTAGCCCAGCCCGGCCGCGCCGGCCACGCGGGCAATGACCGCGTCTTCTACCTGGGCGACCATGGGGGCCGTCATACCAGCCCGCCCTTGCCGCGCCCGAACAGCTTGGCGCCGGTGGAGATCTCGACCAGGTGCTCGGCTTGCTCGCCGGCGTCGGCAGCGCCGCCCAGGTTGGCGCGCCCATCGGCCACCCGCGACAAAAACCCGATCGCATCCTTGTAACGCGCGCGGATCTCTTCAGTCACCGGGGTCGGGCCGCCGCACAGGCGGTAACGGGTAATGTCGCAGGCGATGTCCTGCAGCATGCGGCTGGCCGCCACCGGCGTGGTGTACCGGCCAGACAGATAGGCATCGATCTCCGCATCGGCACCGACCAGGGCGTCATCGAGAATGGCATCGTCGATCGCGCCGGCGTCGGTGCGGTCGGACAGCATCACCACCTCGGACTCACCGAAGCGGGAAATCATCGCCGCACGGTCTGCATAGCTCACATCACACCCTCCGCTGCGTTAATCGACCCAATGGGTTTTACTCAATGAGTCCGCAGTTTCGCGCGCGCGCGAAGTGGGCGTCAGGCGGAAGGGGTTCCGGCTAAAGCCAGTGTTCGATCAGTCCGATCACCCGATCCAGCAGGGTACAAAGCAGGGAATACAGCAGAAGATCGCGCAGACCGGATGCGGCCTTGGCCTGGGGCGTTTGCGTTTTCTGGCCACGATGGTTCCGGGGTGGTTTCGATGCCAACCACCTTGTCACGGCAAAATCGAGGTACGCGCACCCCCGTGTTGTGTCGTTGCGCCTTACAACATCCGGTCAGAAAACCCGGCGAACCGATTGCACGGCCGGCAGCTCCCGGCTCTGACCGTCGGACAGCACCACGCGCGCAACCAGCAGATAGTCGACACCCACTGCCCCACCCGACACCCGCTGTAAGACCTCGACTCCCACCAGCGCGGGAGCGCCCACTAGCACGGCCGCGGGGTTGGCATCGGTGCCGCGCAGGACGCTCGCGTCACACGGATCGACCGATACGATGGTGACGCCGGCGGGGATCTGGCCCGTATAGTCGAAGGTCAGGGTGACGGCTTCGCCGGGGCGGCGGGGTTCGAACGCTCTCATAGGGATACCTTGAATCGACGCGATGGGGCGGAAACGGAAAACCGGCGATCTGGCGCAGACACAACAAAGCGAGGCGACTTGATCAGCACCAGGGCCGACGCATCGACCAGCTGCGCCGCGCCGCCCGCGTCAGCTGCGCCCTGCGCCGACAGCGCGCCCTGGATGACCAGGTAGCCCGCGCCCATGGCCTGGACAAAGCCGGCCGCCGACACGCGCGCCTCGATCCGGGCCTGCGCCTGGCCGGCGGCCTGGCTGCCGCCCGAGGCGGCCAGCTCACCGGCCGCGCCGCCCTCGATCGCCGCCGACCCACCGGCCTGCGCAGCGCCGGTAGCCACCAGCTCGGCCACGATAGTGAGCAGCGCAGCGCCGCCGGCCGTTGCGCCGCCTGCAGCGTCCAGCTCGCCGGCCGCACCGCCCGCCAGCGTGGCGCTACCGCCGGCCTGGGCGGCCCCGGCTGCCAGCGCCGACAGCGTCGCGGCCAGTGTGCCATTACCCGCAGCCTGCGCCGCGCCGGCGCCGGCCAGCAGCACATCGGCCGACAGCCCGGCCGACCCTGCCGCCGTGGCCAGATCGGCCGCGCCGATGGTGACACTGGCCACCAGGTCGGCACTGCCGCCAGACTGGGCGGCGCCTGCGGCCGACAGATCGGCGCTGGCAGAACCGTCGATGGTCGCGGCGCCGCCGGCGAGTGCATAGCCAACGGCGGTAACGGACACGTCGGCGCGAGACTGCGCGGTGCCGGAGGCGACGACAACGCCGACCGCGGCCAGGGCGTAGATGGCGGACACCTCGGCGCCGCCGCCGGCGTTGGCGGCGCCAGAGGCGGCCAGATCATGAGCTGATCCGCCGCCAGATGACACAACAAACGACACTGCTGCCATCCACGACGCGGCCGTAGCTACGTAAGTTGCGGATATTGTCCCTGTCGATCCAGCGGCAGACTTGATCGCATCTCCAATGGCTAGCGTCGTAGCCACACCGCCAGCAAATCCGCGTACATATCTATTTTGCCAAGATGTGTCAGAAGCGTCAGCAGTGCTCAGGCTCGCGCCAGATGCTCCAGACGGGGCTGCTGCAACAAGATCAGATACAGCGGTGGAGGCACGTATCGCGTTAAACGCAACAACAAACTCACCGTCATTCGTGGTAGTCAATCCAGAGGGGATGTAACCCGCCGAGTCACTAGCAGTTACATCGCTCGCCGCGACAGAATATGTCGCCACTGAGTCCGGCCGCCAGGCCAAGATAATCGAGTCTGCGTTAGCGCCGCCCGTCCGGGAAAACGTTGGCGTCCCCATCCCGCTTGTATAGGTCGCGTACGCGACAAATCCGCCAATATCCGGACTGCCTGGAATCCGCTTTGCTGCGAAAGCCCACCCAGGCGGGGCCGTGAAGTCCGCAGCGCCAGTCGCCGTACAAAACGCGCAAAGGATGTCCCCATCAACAAGGCCGGGGGGCAACGTGGGGGATACGCTACCGCCAGATCCACCTTTATAAGAGTTTATGCCGGCGCCGATGTACTGGACGGGCATGCTTACTCCAATATCTGCACGTCAACCACGACTGACGCAGACTCACCCCCGATCACGCGGACACGTATGGCAGCACTATGCTGGCGCACGAGGACACCCCACATAGCGACTGCGAGCGGGTCTGTGCTGGAATGTCGTGTCGCGATTGGATACCAGTCAGCCCCATCCGGCGATACCTCGACGATGACAATGGCCGATTTCGTCGGGCCAACGGCACCGTTATCCACTTTGATGTAAACGGTCTGTTCGGCAGTCGTCGTCGGATGCTCAGAACTGATGTACTCACCAAGCGGCGGCACTGTTTTGTTCTTTACAATGTTCATGCCGCGCTCCCGTCCGAGTTGAGCAGTGCTTTGCGCACATCAATGCTTGTCGTTGATCGACTGACATCACCAATTCCCAGCAATGCATCGACCACCTGCTGCGCACCCAGGCCGGTGATGTTGCTGAAAACACCCATCTGCCCGAGCTGCTGGATCATCCCGCGCGTGCTGGCACTGCCGAAATCCAGCTCGCCACGATTGATAAGCACCCACGCCCACTTAACGGCACTGATAGATGCCTTGAGTGCATCAAGGGCGTCGAGCACCTCAGCACCCGCGACCGGGCCAAGGGCCTCCATGACCGCGCCCACACCGCCGAGTGTCGTTTGCGGTACGCGCTCGGCGGGCAGCGCGGCGGCAATGGCCGCGAAATTGCCCGCATCGCGCAGGGCAATCAGGGTCGGGTCCGCCGCGATCGCGTCGCGGATCTCTTGGGGCGTCATGATCAGTTGTCGATCTGGAACTGAAGTGTGCCGGCGTTGAACTTGAGCGTTACGCCGGCGCCGCTCACGTTGAACGCACTCGACAGGTCAATGCAGATCCACGCATTGCCGGCGGTACTGGCGTCGTACCAGCGCACCGACTGCATGTTCCCCCAGCTGGCAGTCGACTCCGGGAACGAGATCAGCGCGTTGTTGCTTGTCGTGCCGCCGGTGCCGGTACTGGCCACCGTGGTGCCTGCGCCCTGGGTGCCCGCCCAGTTGGCCAGGCTGGATGTGACCGCGACGCGCGCATAGGCGCCGCCGGCCGGCTCCGTGCCGTTGCCCACATCGGTGCATGTGTCGGTGGTCAGGCCGATGTACATCGTTGCCGGGGCGCCGAGCGACTGGCCGCGCAGCAGCGCGTCGACCGTTTTGTTCTCGGCGTAGTTGGTCAGCACGCCGGCCTGGGCCGGGCCGCCGAACAACATGCCGGCGCACATGATCATCAGGCCAATCATGGCGGCCCACAGAGAGGGGGATCGGGTCACACGGTTCATGGCGGTTACTCCTCGTCGTCGGCCGGACGCACATCCAGCTCGCGTTCGTTCATCAGGGTGTCGAAATCGCCGGGGGCGAGTTCGTCGAGCGAGACGGTTTCGCCGGCATGCGGCCAGTGGCGGCCGCAGCGGCGGAAGCCTTGCGGCGATCGGGCGCGGATGGTGATGCGGACGGCGGCGATGGGCGGCAGGCCCGAGTCGCCGATCTGCTCACCCTGGCCGATCGGGCCGGCGGTCTTCTCTTCCGTCGCGGGGATGTCGATCACCGGCGCGTCGCCGACGGGGGTGGCGGGCGCGGCGACTTCCGGGGTTTTTGCCTCGCCTTCCGGCGACGGGGTAACGGCGGCGGCTTGCGCCACCGACGCGGGGATGTCGATCACCGGCGCAGCGACGGGGGCGGCGGCTTCCTTGGCTTTCGCCTCGGCCTTGGGCGCGGCGCTCTTGGCGCCGGGGGTACGTTTGTTCACGAGTCTTCTCCTGGGTGAGAAAAAGCCGGCACAGGACGCCGCCGGCTTTTGCGCTTGGCTCTGACCGGCAGGCTGCGTCCTGGCCTGCCGGTCTTCATCGCCCATCGCTCACGGGTTATTCGTCAGATCAGTCCAGCCACGGGCAAACGATCAGCTGCGCGGTGTTGAACCAGATGTTGTCGCCACCGCCTGCGATCTGCTGGGTGTTGAGCAGAGTGCGGGCCTTGGCTTCGTTGCTGGCGCCAACCACCAGGTGCGTGCCCTTGATAGCCATCTTCTGACCGTCCGGGCGGCGCTGACTGGCGAGGGCAACCTTGGCCGCCTCATAGGTGGTGGCGTCCAGCGCCTGCTTCGAGCCATAGGCCAGCTGATGGAAACCGTACCCGGCGTTGTAACGGGCGTCCGCGCCGAACAGGTACTTGTTCTCCATGAACACGTTTTCGTCGTTGTCTTTGTTCATGGGGGTGAACTTGACACCGGCGCGCTTCTGGAACACAACCGGACGGGTGAAGGTGCGCGAGAGGTCAAGCAGGAACCACGGTGCGCCGCTGCCGCCGCCGGTGTTGCTCCAGCTGATCTCGGCGCCGGCCTGGTTGTGGGTAACGTGGTCGGTGTCGAAGAAGTACTGGCCGTCAAAGCCCTTGGCGGCGAAGCCGTTGGGCAGCAGGTTCCACACCAGGCCGTCCGGATGGCTTGCCGCGATCTCGCCCTGCTGGGCGAACATGGTGGTGTAGATGCCCAGCCGGTCGTCGGCGATGTCGTTTTTATTGACACCGATCGTGTGCTCGAAGTGCTTGTTGGCGATCTGGTAATCGACCGACTCGAGGTTGTTGATGACGCGCTTGCCGACCCACTCGCGCATGCCGGGCAGGTCTTTCATCCAGCCGTAGTTTTCGGCCGAGCCCATGGAATTGACTTCCATGGCCACCTGCATATAGGTGGGCGGCGCGGCCTCGATGCCGCGCATGAAGGCCGCGTTGAAACCCTGCGCGAGCAGGATGAGGTTCTGAGTGTTGATAATCATCGGGGCTGTCTCCTGTTAAACGCCCAGGCCCATGCGGACCCATACACCGTCGGCATCGACGGCCTCGATCTTGCCGGCGCGCGAGCGGGTGCTGCTGCCGTTGGTCTTGGCCACCGTCTGGTCATCGACGATGTAGCAATCGGCGCCTGCGTCGGCCTGGGCGATCAGGTCGCCCGCGCTCGAGTTGGCGAAATGGAAGGTGCCCTCGGACACCCGCACCTGCTTGTCGCCGGCGGCGCCGGCGCTGTTGTCGACCGTCTCTTCGAAACGGCCGATGGCCACCAGCGTGGTCGCGGCGCGGCCCGGGCCGGCATAGCCGCCGTCGAGCACGGCGAGGCCGCCCTGGTGGCAGACGATCGCGGCCTTCACCGGGTGGCCCGAGACCTCGCCCGAGCGCATGCGGGTGTTACGTGCTTTGGTCAGTGCAGTCATGGTTTAGCCCACCTTCGCTTTGGAAAACTCGTCGGCGCTCAAGCCCAGGGCTTTGCACACCGCCAACTCGGCGTCGGTCTGGCTGCCGCCGGCACCGCCTTCAGGTGCCGCGCCGCCGGTTTGCGTGCCGCGCAGGGCGGCCACCTGGGGGGCGCTATCGATGTAGGCGGTGAGTGCGGCGAGGTCTTTCTTGCCCAGCTCGGTCGCCCAGTTGGTTTGCGCGGGCAGCAGCTTGCCGGCGGCGAGCGCCTGCTCGACGGCCTTGCCCACCTTGTCGGCGGTAATGCCGGCGGTGAGCGCGGCCACTTCGGTTTGCAGGGCGTGCATGGCCTCGACCGGCACATACTTGGCCGGGTCGGGGGCGGTCGGGGTCTTCGCCTTGAGGGCGGCGACTTCGGTGGTCAGCGCGTCGGCAGTGCCGGCCTTGGCCTTGAGCGCGGCGACGGCAGTCAGCGCCGTCTCCTCGTTCGCGTCCGCAGCCAGGCCCAGCGTCGCGAGCAGCTTGGTGAGCGTCTCGTTCACAGGTGTCTCCTGGGGGTGGGGTGAGTCGGAAAACAGTCGGGTCAGCGCCACGGCGGCCATGCCGTCGAGGCCGGGGTTGTTGGTGAGCGCGCCCATGCGCAGGGCAACGACGTCGCCCGACAGCTCGGCGTGCTCGAACACGGGCGAGAAGTAGCGGTACTCGTCGGCATCGACCATCTGCGCGGCGCGCGGCGTCCAGCGCACCCGGCGGGCCACCAGGCCCACGCCCTCGCGCCACTCGACGTCGGCGGGGTCGATCCAGCCGGCGGCCGGCGCGGGCTGGCCGTTCTTCTCGGCCAGCAGCGTCTGGTGTTCGTAGTCGATCACGATGGGGTTGATGCGCGAGCGCAGCTCGGCGATCACGCGGCCGGCAATGGCGGCGTCAATGCGCCAGGCCGGGGCCTTTTCGGGGCGACCGTCCCATGAGCGGAACTCGCCGGCGGGCAGGATCTGCAGCTCGCCGACGGCGAGCGCGGCATTGCCCATGGCCACGGACAGCGCGGCAACGGCAATGCGGGGGGTGGGTTTGTGTGCTTTCGCCATGCCGCCATGATCAGGCGGGGGCGAGGAGTAAAACAGGCGGAAGGGGTTCCGGGGGCTGACCGAGAGCGGTCTTTTTTCACGCTAACCGGGGTCGCGGGATGCCGTCAAGCGATTCCGGCACCCATCGTACGGGCGCGGAATCGAAACAGACCCCGTTACAACCCCGTTACTTTTGATTTTTGGCATGCCGCCCATGCCAGCGGATGCGCCGCAGTGGAGTAACGCCTTACAGGGGCTGTATCGCGCTCAACCGAAAGTGCGCGACAGGTAGCGGCTGACGATATCGCCGATCTCGCGCTCGTCGCTGTCGGAGATACCCAAAAACGGACGGGCCGGGATGTCGCCCCACAGGTGGCCGAACTCGCTCTTGCGGCCGCCGAAGTGCTGCATGGCGGCGTAGGCCATGGGGCTGCCCACGCGCAGGCTGTCGCCGTCGACGTCGTAGTAGATCTGTGTCGAGAGCGCGCCGACTATGCCAATGAGCGGGCGCTTGCCCTGCACCACGGCAGCGCCGCGGGCGTTGATGCGGCCATCCTTACGGGTGGTGTTGCGGTAGCGGCCAAGGTGCGCTTCGATCGTGGCGCGGCTGTTCATCACCCAGCGCACGCCGTCCGGGCCGGCGCTGTCGGCAAAGCGCTGCTTGGTGGTGTCGACCAGCATTTCGCCGATTTCGACCAGGTAGGGCTGCGGGCCGCGCAGGGCTTGCGCCAGCTCGGCCAGGGTGTCGAAGACGCGGCCTTCGTTGATCTCGATAGTGACGGGCATGCTCAGGCCTCCGGCGCGAGATTGGCGATGGTCAGCGCGCCGTCGGCCGTCGCCAGGCGCAGGCGATCGCTACCCGCGTCGAGCAGCGCCTGCACTGCGCGCCATCCATCGGCGCTCACACTGCCGCGCTGGGCGGCGTCGAGCCACACCACTTCGTTGCCACGCACGGCCACCGGCCAGCGGCCGTCACGGCCCTCGGCCAGCCAGCGCTCGAAGGGTTCGCCGCCGGTCATCTCGGCCACATGGGCGCGGGCCAGTGGTGCGTCGCGCGGCGCCAGGGCGCGGGCCTTGTCGGCCACCATGCGCGCCACGTCGTCGGCCACGCCGGCGCCGGGCATGTATGCCCAGCCTTCGTCGATGCCGGCCGGGCCGCCGGTGGTGGGGTCGAGGCCGTCATCGGGCGGGGTGTCGGTGCGTGCGTCCATGCGGCCGGCGCGCTCGGGGCTTACGGCGGTCACGTAGCACTTGCAGCCCCAGCCGTTGGGCGGGTAGTGGGTTTGCCACCAAACATCATCGGCCGGGCGGGTGATGCGGTTCCAGCTCACATGCAGCGGGCGCGGGTGCAGCACGCTGTCGCTGTGGCGGTACATCCACACCATGCCGTTGCGGGCCGCGTCGCGCAGCTGCACCAGGCGCCCGGCCGAGTAGCTGCTGAGCATGTTGGTCTGGTAGATCACCCGGCTGCGCCAGGCGCGCCCGCCGGTGTGGTCCCAGCCATGGCGCGCCACGACCTTGTCGAAGTCCTTGCGGAACGCGCCCAAGCCCGTGCCTTTGCTGATCGCGTCATCCACCGCCTGGCGCAGATCGCCCAGCAGGTCGGCCTTTGCCGCGCCGGCCACCACAAAGGCGCGGTCGTGCGCGCCGTGCATGATGTCGCGCCAGCTCTCGGTGGGCAGGTTCAGCTTCTGGCGAAAGAAGGTTTGCTGCTCGGCGAAGGGCTGCTGGGCGAAGTCGAGGGCTAGGGGCATGAGGGCGGGCCGGGTTTGTCTTGGCGGCTATCCACGGCCGTCAGGGCGCACCAGGTGCGTTCTTTGCGGGCCCGCACTTCGGCGTCCAGCTCGGCCCCCTCTTTGCTCGCGCCAACGGCGAGGATGCTACCGGGGTTGGCCGGGTCGGTGACTATCCAGCACCGCCGCACGTTGCACCAAATGGCGTTCATTCGCCGTTACTCACGTCGAAGCGGCCGGCCAGTTCGGCGGTGGCCATGCCAGCCGCCATGACGCGCTGCAGCTCGCTGGCGGGCAGGCTGCCGTAGGCGTCGAGCAGGCGATCGCGCACGTCTTCGAGCGAGCCGGCCTCGGCTACCAGGGCGGCGATGGCGGTGAGCCATTCGCCCAGGGGGGCGGCGGCGTCCTGCGCCAGGCGATCGGCGGCGGCGTCGGCATAGCGGGCTGGGCTGGGTTCTTGTGCGGGCAGCGTGGCGCGCAGCGCGGCAGGCACGGCGTCGGGGGGCGTGGCCTGTCCGGTCGGCGCGGGCTCAACCTTCGGCGGCGCGGACGGTGCGGCGGTAGCCAACACCTCTTCAGTGCCGTCGGGCAGCGGGATGCGCAGCTTTTCGTGCGCCCAGGTCGCCGGGATCTTCATGCCCACCCCCACGAGCTTGGGCAGGGCTTCGGCGTAGGCGGCCACGTCTTCGGACTCGCCCAGGTCAAACACCCAGCGCGGGCAGCGGCGCAGGCTGTCGACGCCGGTCTGGCTGAGCGCGATGAGCGGATACACCAGATCGCGCGTGAGCGTGCCGGCAATCTGGCGGGCGTCGGCGGCGAGGATGTCTTGCCGCACTTCGCGGTGCAGGTCGGCCACGCCGCTGCCCATGCCGGTGGCGTGCGCTTCGCTGGAGAGCACTTGCCCGAGGATGGCCTTTGATTCGGCCGAGTCCGCCCAGGCGGACATGGACAGGTGCGGCGTGCCGCTGCCGGTGCCGGTGATCTTGCTGATCTCGATCTGCATCTGCTCGGGCATGATGGCGCGGGCGTCGTGCCCCAGCGCGGTCACGGCCCGCAGCAGGCTGGCTTTCTCGGCGTTGTTGCTGGCCTGGCCGTATTTGCCGATGATGATCGGCAGGCCCCAGGTCTCCAAAAACTCGGCGAAGTCGCCGATGCTGTAGGCCTTGTAGATGAACGGCCAGATCAGCACGCGCAGGATGCCGGCGCGGGAGAGGTAGCCGGTCTTGACCTTGCCGGGCTGGTGCATGATCCAGCCCATGGGGTTGAGCAGCGCGCCGTCGGGCGAGTTGTCGCGCAGGCGCAGCTCGCGGCGGTCGGTGGAGGTACGGAACCAGGTTTGCGGGCGCGGGTGAAAGGCCGGCAACCACTCGGCGCCATGGCGCCGCCACTCCAGCTCGATGGGCGCAAAGCCGTGGCCGACGCCATCCATCATGGCCATGATCACGTCTTCGAGGTCATCGACCACGTCGCGCAGGATCTCTTCGACCCAGGCGGCGAGCTTCTTTTCGCGGGCGCTGGCGTTGGCCGGCGGTTCGATGGACCAGTCCAGCCCAACCACTGCGCCGGCGCGCTTGCCGAACTCGCACTGCATGTGCGCGTCGCGGTCGAGCATGTCGTCGAACAGCTGGTGCTGCGCCATGATGTCGCCCTGGTCGGCCTCGCGCAGGATGCGCACGGCGCGCGCCGGGGTGATGCCGTCCATGTGGCTTTGCAGGATCTCGTTCTGCAGCGCGGCCACGCGGGCGGTTTGCGGCTCGGAGAGGATGGCGCGGTTAATCGGGTTGCCGTGTTGGTCGAGGATGGTGGTCATGGGTTATTCCTGATAAAGCGCCGGCTGCGCACGCTTCAGTACAGCCTCGCATGCGGCTTCTCTGACTAATGCTTTGACATGCAGGTGTGCTACCGAGAGCCCGCTTTCGACGGCGCGAAGAACGTCATCGCGCGGCAGCTCTGGCGAGGTGGTGACACGGATCGCAACGCTGTCGCGCCGGTCAATGCGTGTGGCGAGACGGCGCAACATGTCTCCGAGCGCATCGCGCCACGATTTGGCCGGGCCGTTGGCCATGAATGACGTTTCCGTCTCGACGTGGTAGCCGCCAGGGACTTTGGCGATCAGCATCAAAACATCCTGCGCGAGCGGTACCCGCCAAAGTCGTCGTCATCGAAATAGCCCTCGGGCGCCTTGCCGTTGCGCGGCACCGAGACAAAGCCCTGCGCGCCGATGAGCCCGTTGGTGGCCACCTGCCACAGCATTTCGAGCGCGTCGGGGCCGTCGTCGTGGTCGGCCTTGGGGAAGTGGCGCAGCTGCTCGACCAGGGTGTTCTGGCTGGGGTGCAGGCGGATCAGGCCGTTGGTCATGTGCGGCTGCAGGGTCTCGATACGCAGCAGCTTGTCGGAGTTGGTCTTGATGGCGCGCGCCGGCACGGGCACGCCGCGCGCCGCGCTGCGCTTGACCAGCTCGGAGTACAGAAACTCTTGAAACTGCACCGTTTCCACGCCCCACAGCAGGCAGCGGTATTCCATCTGTAGGCTGATCACGTCTTCGATGATGCGATCGGGCAGGCGCTTTTTGATGAGCGCTTCGACCACGTCGAGCACGCCGGTCTGGCGGTTGAAGCCGCCGATGAGCAGCGCCGAGGGGTCGCGGCTCTTGCCTTCCTTGCCCAGCGAGGGGTCGCAGGCGCCGTACATGAGCCAGTCGGGCAGCCGATTGACCCAGAACTGGATGCACTTGGCAAAGGGCGCGTCGTCGCCCGACAGCGGGTCGTTCTGCAGCTCGCTGTCAAAGGCGTCGTGGCCGTCGCGGGCGCGGATCTGCATTAGCGCCAGCAGCGGGCGGCCGGCGGGCCAGCTCACCACGGCGCCGGCGTTCATTTCCGCCGCGTGCTCGGCGTAGTAACGGCCGGCGCGCTCTTCGCCCTCGTTGCGGTAGAGCTCCTCCCAGCGGTCCCACAGGGCCATGTTGTCGGGCCAGGTGATGAGGGCCTTGAACTTGCGGCTCTTCCACAACGGGTTCTTGAGTAGGCGCGCCAGCACCGAGTCGTAGTGCAGGATGGTGCCCACGATCACGGCGTCGAACTTCTCGCCCGCGCCGCCGAGCTTGAGCACCGCCTTGGTGATCCAGCCCATCAGCTTGTTGCGCTGATCGGGGGTCTTCACGTTCTCGTCGTTCTCGAGGTCATCGCCCACGAACAGGTCGGGCCGGTGCGGGCCGTGGCGCCGGCCGCGGATGCGCTTGCCGCTGCCCACAGCCTCGACCTTGCGGCCGTTGCGGGTGACGATCACCCCGGCCTGCCACACCGGCCCCTGGCCGCAGGCCTCGGGGAAGTCCATCACCAGGCGCGGGTTGGCTTCGAGCTCCGCTTTGATAGCCTCCAGCATGATGGCCGCCTGGTCGAAGGCGTCCATGCCGATCATGGGGTACCACTTCATCTCGGCGATGAGGCACCACAGCACGAACAGCTGGCTGGTGATGGTCGACTTCGCCTCGCCCCGTGGCGCGGCCAGCGCGTCCGTCTCGCTCTTGGCGCTGCGCGCGATCGCCTCGAGGCGGTCATACAGGTATTCGTGCAGGACGCTGGGCGCCTTGGTGACGTAGTGCGGAAAGTAGGTCTGCACGAAGAAGCGGAAGCCGCCTGCACCCAGCACCCGGCGGCGGCGCTCGGCCACGGCGTCCGGGTCCGGGTCGAAGCCGGACACCTCCGCCTCGATGCGCGAACGGAAGTCCGCCGCGAGTTTGGCGATGTCGGCAAGGAAGGCTTTGCGGTTACTTGCCATTTGTGGATGCTCTATGATCCGCAGCCATTTCAGACTTCTTCATCGTCCGGGTAGCGGTAGTAGCCGACCACATTGCACAGCGCCTCCACCAGGCCGGGCGCCTCCTCATACACCCGGTCATCGCAGGTTGCCTCCGGGCAGCTCACCCGCTGCTTCTCGACGAACTCACGCACGATGGCAGCAAGCTTGGCCTCGGATTCCTGGACGACCGAGACGCCCGCGGATGCGGTGTCGATGGCGAACAGCGGCGACGCCAAGCGATCGCGCAAGGCGTATCCCATCAACGGCCAGATCTTCGCGAAGGCGTTCTGGCGCGCGATCTTCCGCCCGAGCGCAGCGTCGAAGTTCTCCGGGCTGACACATGCGGACTCGCCGGTTACGGTGAAGCCGTTGCACAGCACCAGGACGCAGAAGGTCAGTAGCTTCAAGGCTTCGCTGTTGGCAGGCTCGTCGCGAATAACACACCCATACTTTGCACCGCCGTAGGCCGTGAAGTAGTGCTCGCTGGCGATGTTCGCCTCGATATCGGCCGGCGTGATGCGCGGTGCAGTCAGGCCCTTGGCCTGGATCTCGTTTTCGATTTTCGGGTCAGTCATGATGCAAGTCCTTATTCAAAGTACTCAGGGAATCGGGCCACCAGGTCGGCGCGATCGCCGCCGGCGGTCTCGTACAGATAGGCCAGGCGCTCGAACACGGTTTCACCGTCGGTGAGCCACACGGTGTCGGTGGCGCCTTCGACCAGGTCGGCCATGGCGGCTAGGATTTCGGCCTGGGTGATGCTCAGGCGGCGTTCGGCGGCGTTATCCATAGGTGCGCACCACTTCCTCGCCGAAGGGCTCCAGCACCGCGGCCACGGCGGCGCCGTGTTGCGGGTGGTGCTTGCGCACGTAGTCGAGCAGCAGCTTGATGACGCCCATGGCCACGCCGAGCTGGTCGGTTTGCGGCATGAGGCGGCGGCTGGCGGCCATCAGCTTGTTGTAGCTGTCGGCCAGGCTGGCCAGCGCCTGCACCTTGGCGGCGGCGGGCATGTCGTCGGCCGCTTCGATGGCGTCCATGGTGGCCTGCGTCTGGCGCACGATCACGCCCAGGGTCTGGCGCATCACCTCCTCCAGCCCGCCGCCGGCGATCATCTGCGCGCCGCGCGCCTTGTCCCAGTCGTCGCCGGCCTTCTTGGCTTCGCTCTTCCAACGCCGGGCGGTGGCCACGGGCACGCCCTCCTTGGCCGCAGCGACCTCGAGGCCGAGCTGGTCGAACACAAAGGCGGCGCGCACGGCGCGGCGGGTCTCTTCACCGTGGGCCATCAGATGCGCTCCTTGCCATCGCTGGCCGGCGCGGTGGGCGCAGCGTCCGCTGCCTCTTCCACGGTGATATTGCAGTTGAGCTTGATATTCATGTTCTGGATCGCCGCGCCGATCCGGTCAGCGCCGGCAACGAGCGCGACTGCGAGCACGATTGCATGGCCCCAGTTCATCACGCCTCCCCCGGCATCACGGCGCGATCCATCACCACATCGCGGCCGCGCTCGGTAATGCTGGCGGTGTCGGCGGCGTGGCTGATCAGGCCCACGTCGGCCAGCCACAGCAGGTCGGCGCGTACCTTATCGACGGTGGCCACCTGGCCGTGTACGGCTTCGAGCTCGTCGCGCAGGGCGCGGGCGGTGAGTGTTTGGCCGGGGGCGAAGAACAGCAGCGCGATGATGGCGCGGCGGCGGGTGAGCTCGGCCTGGCGTTCGGCGATGGTCATGGCATGCCCTTTTCTGCGATGCGGTTGAGGATCAGGCGCAGGTTGTCGTTCATCGCGTCGAGCTGGCCGCCAATCTTGGCCACGCCCTGGGCGGTGAGATTGACCTTGTCGTGCAGGGCGCCGAGGTCTTCATGCGTGGGGGCGCGCTCCAGCGAGCCTTCCACCCGCGACAGGCGGCGGTCGTGCTCGTCGGCGCGGCGGTCGAACTCTTCGCTGAGCATGGCGAACTTGCGGTCGACCTCCTTGTTGCGGTCGCCATAGCGCACGTACAGCCACATGCCGCTGGTGGCGACGGCGTTGACCACCTGGAAGCCCACCACCGTCCAGAACTTGGCTTCTTCAAAACTCATGCGCGGGCCTCCAGCTCGGCGGGGAGTACTTCATAGATATCGAAACGGTCGCCACTGCTGACCAGGCGGCCAAGCGGCACGCGGTGGCCACGGCGCCGCTTGATGAGGATGCGGGTGACGCCCTCGGCGCCCAGGCCGGCGACGATGTCGCGCAGGTCGGCACGGTTGAGCTGGCCCATGGTGGCCATGACCTCCACCTCGCCACTGTCACGGCGATTGACCACGCCAACGGCGATGGGCTCGGCGCCGGCGGCAAAGGATTCGCCGGGCGCGTAGCAGCGGAAGACTCGCGTCAGGGTTTCAAAATGGACGCTCACCGGACATCTCCTTGGGTGATTGGGTGCCAGCCCCTGCCGCTGTTGCCCGGCCGAATGGCACCGGAAGGAAGCTCGTCTAAACACATGGCTGGCTGCCGGCGTTATTACCCCGCAAAGCGGGCGCCCCACTGGGCCGGCGATGGGTCGAGATTGGATTGCGCCCCGCGCTTGCCGCCATGCGGCTGCGCTGCCCACCAATGGGGCGGCGGGCGGCCTTGGTGCGGCCCTGCGGCTGCCCGTGCGTGCGCTGCAGGCGGCTCACTTCGTTACACCCTTGCGCTTTTCGATCGCGCGGGCACCGGAGTAACCGAGGTAGCCGGCGCCAAAGAGCCACCACAGCTCTTCGGGGATGGCGGCAAGCCAGGCTTGCACGCCGGCCGTAAAGGTGAGCACGGCCGCCGGGTTGATGACATGTGCGATGCCGATGGGGATGGCCATCAAGATCATCACGTACATCACGTACAGGAAGCTGGGGCGGGCGCGGCTGGTCCAGGGGTCGGCGCTGTTGGCCTCGGCGAGGATGGCCGACAGGCGGATGCGCATCTCTTCGAAGCGACCGTCCTGCTCCATCTTGAGCAGCTCCAGCTTGGCCTTGTCGCGCGCCTCGGGGTCCGGTATCACGCGGTCGAGGAGCTCGCTACCGAGCGAGAACAGGCCCTTGCCGACGGCGGCGATGGTGACGGGGTCCATAGCTCAAGCCCCCTCGAAGATATGCCCGGCCAGCGGCACCATGCCGCCGCGCAGCCAGTCGGCCACGGCAAAGCCGGGACAGGTTTTGGGAGCGCCCAGGTCGCGATGGCCGCACACGCCGGTGTAACCGTTTCCGGCATGCGCGAACTGGCGTGGCACGCCGTATTTGCCGCACAGAAACTCCACCTGATCCTTGAGGGCATACCACTGCGGCAGGGTGAATTTGTCGGTGCCGATCAGGCACAGGCCCAGGCCGCGATGGTTGGCGCGCTGGTGCGTGGCGTGAGCGCCGTCCTCGAGCGGGCCGCGCCCGGTGGCGCGGGCACCGTTGGTGTAGATGGCCCAGTGGTAGCCGATGGCGGTCAGGTCGGGGTTAAGCAGCGAACGCGCCCTGTCGCCGCGACGGAAGCCGGCCTGGCGGTGCCAGTGGTCGATGTCGAGCGTGCTGGTCCATCGCCCGTTGGGCGTGGCCGAACAGTGGATAACGATGAGGTCAATGGCGCGAGACATGGCGGGTTCCGGTACGATGGACAGCGCCCATCTTCCGCGCGCGCGCGAGGCTCAGTTAGGCGGAAGCGGTTCCGCCCGGACGTAAAAAACCCCGCTCGGGGCGGGGTTGGTGGGGATTGGTGCCGGCTACTTCTTTGCGGGATAGAACACCATCCCCTTCCTGGCATCCATCCACATGGTGTGTTTCTTGCCGTTCCTGAGTGTGCCAGCGACGGCGAGCTGATTGTTTGCGACGTCATCCATTACCGCGCCGATGATTGTCCCTGGCTGAGCCTGGAATCGATCCACCTTGATTGTGTCGCGCAGGTAGTCTTCATCAACGAACGTCATGCCCTTGACGAACTGGCATGGCACCTCGCATTCCATCACGGTAACGACGCTTCCGTCGCGAGCGAGCACCTGGTGCTTTCCTTCCCTCGACCCGAGGTACATGAACGCGATGATCTGCTCTCCGATCTGTCCCGCCTGGCGCTGTTCGTCTGTCAGCGCCATGGTGTAGCCGTACTCCATGCCATCACGCATTACATAGTTGTGATCTTGTGCGGCCACAGTGAGCGAGAGCGCGGCCAGTAGCGCAAAAACCATTTTTTTCATGACTGCCTCCATTGAATGACGCAAGGATTGTAACGCGTTAAAACAGCCCGTACTGCACGTCATCGTCACCCGCTTCGCATTGCCTTTCAATCATCCGGATGCCGCGCTCGGTCATGCCGTAGCGGCGGGCCACGGCGGGCTGGGGGGTGCCGCTGCGGCGTTCGTGCATGATGGCGGCGTTGCGCATGGCGCGGCGCCAGCCGTGGGCGACGGGGATGTCGATGCGGTCGCCGCCGTAGCGCTCTGCGAGCAGCAGCGCCTCGCCGTGGCCAAGGAGCGTGACCAGGGCGTGGCCACGGGGGATCTGCTCGGGCACATACAGGCGGGTGCCGCCGTGCCGATCGATGAGCTTGAGCGCGCCGGGCACACCGATCAGCCGGGCGATATCGGCCAGCAGCGCGGGCAGCAGCGCCAGCAGCGCTTCGTTGTCGGCGGGGGTGGCGGGCTTCACGTTACTCGCCCTTGGCCAGCACACGGGCGCGGATGGCGGCGCGAAGGCGGTTCATCACCGTCTTGTTGCGCTCCCACTTGTCCAGGTGCACGCCGCTGTAGGTGGGCAGCAGGCGGGGGATGTCCGCCTCGGCAAAGCCGGCCTCGGCCAACTCGGCGCGCACGGCGGCGGCCAGGTCGCGCTTGCCCTGTTCGTAGGCCAGCGCGGCGATGACCTTGTGCAGCTGGGTGGGCGTGGCCCATTCAAAGCGATCGACGCCGGCGCGGCCCGTGGCCTTGTCGGCCGATACGCGCTTGAGCACGGCTTTGGCGTAGGCCCAGGGCAGTTTCATGTCGGCGAGCTGGGCCTCGACTTTGGCGATCATGTCGGCGGTGCCTGTACGGCCTGTTTGCGGTTTTCCGGGGTGCTGGCCTGCGGCTGGCTTCTTGTGGGCACCCAGGCGGCGCAACTCGTCGAGCACGGCGTACAGGCCGGTCATGGGCATTTGAGTGCATGATTCGATTTCGCGGCCAAATCGCGACAGGCTGACGCGGCGCAGCAGGGCGCGATAGGTGTCATCGTCCATGTCCAGATCGCGCTGGCATGCCTTGATCGCGCGGATGCGGCCATTGCGTTCGAAGGCCTCATTTTTGGTCATGGCAGCACCTCGATCGATTTGCACACCTTGCACAGGTGGTTGATGGCGGCCTTGCCGTTGGGCCAGTCAGGGGTGTAGCTGTGATGCTTCCGGTCGTAGTCCTCTGCTGCGTACCGCCGCTTGCCGAGCAGCTTGAGCATGTCGCGGCGGAACTTTGCCGGCCAGAAGTAGCGGCTCACGGGGCGCATGAACCGCTGCTCTGGGTGGGCTTCTTTCGCCGAAAACCAGGTGCACCGCCATTCGCCATTCACGTAGGTCATGACGCGGTAGGACAACCCCTTGGCGCGCTCGACACACAGCGTCACCCGGTATCCATCGCACATCAGCTCAGCACGCCCATAGGGCATCGACAGTTTCTCGGCCAGGGAGGCCTTCTGTTCTTTGGTCAGGGTCATGGCCGATCTCCACCCTTGCCGAACAGGTACTCTCTGCCGTTCATGCCGTCGATGAGCGCGTAGGTCAGCAGCATGGTCAGCATCTGATCTATTTCGGCCGGCGAGACAATGCGGCCGCCCAGCCAGGCTTCGGCGGTGACGCCCAGGGCGAGCCATGCGACCAGCGTCACGACGCGGATGATGAGCGTGCCCCAGGCCGCCAAGCGCCGGTCAAGCTCGTCGCTGAATATGCGTGACTCTCGGCCAAACAAGCGCCATTCTTCTGTGCGCGAAACAGCCAGTGCGATGAACAGCGCTAGGGTGATGTAGTTGATTGAGTTCATTCGCCCCCCCTTTCAGAAAAGCCGGCCGGTGGCCGCCCGCTCTTCGGGCGTGGCCGGCTGGCTGAGCGGGTCGATCTCGATGGCCGCCTTGGCTTCAGCGCAGCACTCGTCGGCCGCCTCTTCGCGTCGGTGCGTCTTTTGGCAGACGGCGCACTCGTACCAGTACGAGACGCGGTCGCAGCAGTCGGCCGCGATGTAGTAGTTGTCGTGCATCTCTTCGCAGATGCCGCACTGGTAGCGTTCTTTCGATTTCATGGCGTTCCTCGCTTGTGGTGATGACAGGAGCGGCACCGCGCCACCCCCTGGCCGGATGACCCCGCCGTAGCGGGGCCATCGAGCCAGGAGGCGTTACGCGTTGAGGAAGTCCTTCAGTTGCTTGGCGGGCACGAACTTGACCGCCGTGCTGGCGGCGATCTGCACCGGCTCGCCGGTTTGCGGGTTGCGGCCGGTGCGGGCCGGGCGCTCGACGGCTTTGAACTTGCCGATGCGCGGCAATATGGCTTCGCCGGCACTGATCCCGTCTTCGATCACGTCGGCAATGGCCGTCAGCACCTGTTCAGCTTCCTTCTTGGTGGTGCTGCCAGCGGTTTGTTCGCGGCGGTGGTCGAGGGCGATTTGCAACTGGGTGATGAGTTCAGCCTTGTTCATGGTTTTCTCCATGGGTGGTGGTAAAGCGGATGGTGTCGCGGGTGACAGGCGGGTAAAACGAGCGGCCGATCACGCCGAGAAAGAAAGCTCCGGCGGCGATGGCCAGTAGCGCGAGGGGGTGGATTGCGATGGTCATTGGCTCAGCTCCCCGCCAAGGGCTTCGATGAGCGCAGGGACGAGTTGGCGGAGCTCGCCTGCCATCAGGGAAAAGTGGGCGTCGGCCAGTTCGGCGGCGTCTTTGCTGTCGGTGGCGGCTTCCTGCACGACGTCGAGGAACTGCAGGCGTTTGATCTCGCCGCGCTCGGTGAGCACGAAGGAGACGCGGTCGTTCCAGGTGAGCGCCAGGCGGGCGGGCAGCTTGCCCTGCGCCAGGTGGCTCTTGATCTCGTCGCCGTCGAGGCTGTGGTGCTGGTAGCGCACGGACGCTCGATCTTCGGTGGTGGCCTTGAGCTCGCAGTCCATGTCGATGGTGAAGCCGGCGGGCTCGTCGCCGGCAAGCCAGTCGGACATGGCACTGATCGGGCTGAGCTCGGTGCGCAGCAGCTTGACCGGGAAGCTGTCGAGGCTCTGACGCAGGGCTTCGAGCACGTCCTCGGCGCGGGTCGGGCTGGGCGCGTCGATGGCGAGCCAGCCGTCTTTCGGGTCAATCCAGGCGAACACCTTGTGGCGCTTCTGGAAGGCGCGCGGCATGAGCTCGCGGGTGACTTCGTCGCGCAGCTCTTTCATCAGCCGGCGGCCGGGCTTGAAGCCTTGCTCGTGTTCGATCATGGCGGCGCGCGCTTCGGCTTCGTCGCGCACCACCGTGGCGGGCAGTAGCCGCCGCTCAACACACAGGGCGATCAGCCACTGGCCGCCGACGTTGTGCACCAGGGCGTCGGTGCCGCCGACGGGCGGCGTCCAGCCGCGGGCCTCGGGGTCTTGCGATCCGCAAGGCATGAAGCGGCGGCGGGCGAGCTGCGCGTCGAGCTGGTCGACACACAAGGCGATGGACCACGGCTCGGGCAGGCGGTAGAGCTGGAGGTTTCTGAACCAGGTGAAATTCATGCTGCAACCCCCGCTTTGGCGGCCTTGGCCTTGCCCTTCTTGGCCTTTGGCGTGTCGTCTTCGCCCTGGCGGCGCATGGCGTCGGCGATGAGGGCCTTGGCGGTTTTCTCGACGTCGCTGTCGCCCACGGTGATGTAGCTGCGGTCCGCGCCGCTGATGCGGTTGATGCCGAGCTGGCGCATCACGGCGGCGTCGAGCTGGGGGATGGCGTCGAGTACGAGGCTTTCTTGCGAGCGGATCAGCAGGGCGACCAGGTCGTCGGGCAGCAGCGCGTGGATGCGCTCGATGAGGATCTCGTCGCTGGGCCAGTCGAGGGTGTCTTCGCCCTTGCGGTAGCCGGCCTTGACGCCGTCGATCGCCACGGAGCGCGGCTGCACGAAAAGGTGCGGGGCGGCGTCGATCATCTTTTGCAGGCGGGCCGTGGTGGCGGCTTCGGCGGCGGCGGCGGTGTCGAGCTCGACGCGACGGCGATCCATGACGGGGGCGATGGCGGCGCGGATTTCGTCCTGCATCTGCGCGGCGATGCCGGTGGTGACGACATGCGCGGCGGCCAGTGCGGCGGCGGCTTCGCGGATGGCGTCGAGGGTGATGCCGGGGGTGCTCATTGGGATTTCTCCTGTGTGGGTTTTGGTTTGCGGAAACTGGCCATGAAGGCTTTGATGTCCTCGGGCATTTCGGACTTGGGTTGCGACACGCGGGGCGCGGCGCTTGGCGGCTGCGGCGGGGGCAGGCCTTTGGCGGTGTGCCCGGCGCGGGCAGCTTCGGCGCGGCCTTCGGCCTTGGCACTGGCGCGGTCGGTCATGCCGGCGACGATGCTCTTGAGGTAGCCGTGGCTGGTGAGCGGCAGGCGCAGGCGATCGCGGTTGGCGAGCATGTCTTCCATGGCGTTGATCCAGTAGTCGACCGGGGCGGCGGCGCTGATGCCCTTGTGCTCGATGCGGCCGGCGCGCACGGCCTCGCCAAGTTCGTTGAGCAGGCTGGCGATGCGGTCGAAGCGCATGGTTTGCTTGGCCGGGGCGAACAGGGCGAGGTAACGGACGGCGGCGCCGACGAGCTTTTCGCCGGGGTGAAGGTAGGCGAGCGCGAGGATGGCGTCGCGCGCGCCCTGGTGGCCGAGTAGCGCGTCGAGGCTCATCTGGGCGTTACACGCCGGGCATGAGACGAGGGGCAGGCCGCTCATTGGGCGATGACCTCGGCGGCGAGGCGCAGGCCGGTGAGCGGGTGCGGGGCGAACACGGACAGGCCGGCCTGAGCGCAGTCGATCATGACGGCGGCGTCTTCGATCAGGGCGGCGTCGGCATCGTGTCCGTCGGCACGCAGGGTGGCGGCGCGCGCGTGCAGGGTGGCGGCCATGGCCTGAAACTTGGCGCGTTCGGCGTTGGGCTGGGCGTTGAGGCTCATTGTGCGACTCCTTCAAGGGCAACCAGGAAGCGGGTGATTTTTCGGGTGGTGACGGCGGGCACGGTGATGCGGTGGCCGCCGGACTCGATGACCAGGGTGGCGTCGTCCCACAGGCACAGGCGGACGTCATCGCCCAGGGCAATGTCGCCGGTGGCGGGCGCTGTGGCTTGTGTTTTGGCCTGTGGTGCGATGTCGGCGCGTACGGGGGCAGGCTTGGCGGTGGCGTCCCATACCAGCCATCCAGCCCGCCCCCCGCTGGCCGGCTTGCGCTTGGCGCGGCAGACCACCCCGGCGTCAACCAGGCGATCTAACGCGTGGGTGAGCATGGGCGTGGCGGCGGATGACGCGATGCCGAGCGCGGCGGCAATCTCGGTGAGCTTGATCGGGTTGTCTCCGCCGCGGCCGGCGACGTGTTTGCGGATGGCGTCCATCCGCGTCTGAAATGTGGTGGTGTTCATGGAAGCTCCTTTGGAGGCGGGTTTCGGGGTGATCGGCGACGGCACCATGGCGTGGGGCTGCGGGGCCTGCGGGAAGCGGCGCGGGGTCCGCGGGGCGAACAGGCCGGAATGGCTGTCGCTGACCCAGCTGCCAGAGGGCACGACGGTGTCGGTGGGCCAGATCAGCAGCGCGGTGGTGCCGCTGCGGGTGACCGAGCAGCTGTAGAGCCGGCGCTGGGCGGTGAGCTGGGCGATCGCGCTATCGAACTGCGCGGCCGGCACGTCGCCCAGGCCTGAGCGCACCTCGGCGGCGTTGCGCGGCTGTCGGCTGCTGGCGCCGGCGATGGCGGCGAGGATGCGCTCGGCGGTGGTCATGGCCGGGCGGCCTCGGGCAGTTCGCCGGCGGCGGCCATGCGCAGGCACTCGGTGTGGGCGGTGGCGCGCAGTTGCTCGGCGGCAATCTGGGCGTCGCGGCGCTCGTGCATGGTGTTGCTGACGATGACGCCGGCGGCGAAGGCGAGCACGATGGGCAGCAGGATGCGCTCGGTGATCTGGGTGGCGAGGCGTTCGCGGTTCATTATTCGACCTCCGGTTTGTGGGGGCAGCGCTGGCAGGTTTTCCAGATGCGCATGGACAGGGGGTTGTGGGTTGGCGCGGCGCCGCGCGACAGCCGGCGGCATTCGCTGCGCGGTTGCTCGCGCTCAGTGGCCGGGCATTCGGCGACGACGAAGTAGCGGTCGATGACGCGCTGCTGAAACTTGCCGCTGCCCGGCACATGGCCATTGGCAATGCGCGAGACCAGGGTGTGGTTGTTGTAGCCAAGGCGCGCGGCGACACGCACCGCGCCGTCCTTTTCTACGGCGGCGTCGAACAGGGCGCGCCAGTCGGGGGTGGCGTTAGTTGCCATAGATGCAGTCCTCTTCGGTAACCGTTTGCTGTTGCCAGACCACGGCGTTTTCGTTGGGGTCGAACACGGCGCCGACGCGGCAGACCATGGGTGGGCGCGGGCCGGTGTTGCGATCGGCGCGCAGGCGGTAGCGGGCTTGCTGGCTGCGGCGCTGCGGGTCGCGCACGCATTCGGCGGTGATGTCGAGGTAGCCGGCCAGGTCGAGCATGCGCAGGTAGGCGCCGGCGGCGCTCTCGGCCACGGGGATGGCGGGCGTGCTGGCGTGGGCGGCCAGCTCGCGGGCGTTGGTGTCGCCGCTGAGCATGCGCAAGGTGCGCCACATCTGCTCTTGCGCCAGGCCTTGGGTGACGCGCTCGCCATTGCGGCGCAGGCGCGGGGCCTCCAGCCCTTCGTCACGCGCCAGACGGTAGCGGCCGGGGCTTTGTTTGACGGGCTGGCTGGTTTGCACCAGCACGCCGGCGGCGATCAGACAGCGGCGGTAGTCGACGATGGCGGTCATTTCGAGCTGGTCGCGCCCTTCGGCAGCGCCCCAGATCTCGCGCTCGGTGAAGTCGCCGGCATCGGCTGCGGCGGACAGCCTGCGGATGGACTCCCAGATGCGCTGGCGCGGCCCCTTGCCGCCGACCATGGAGAGGGTGACGGGCTTACGGGGCATGGCTGGCCTCCGCTGACAGGTCTCGAAGATCGGCGGCGATCTGCAGCATCTCGTCGTGCTCGGCCTTTGCCTCGTCCGATCCGGCCCCCGCCCACTCACCTGCAAAGGAGTGGCACATAAACAAGGTTTGCGCCTCGCTCTCCAGCATCTCGGCGGCGCGGCGCATGACGCGCTTGGCGCGAAGGATTCGTCGCATTGCGGCCATCACACCCCCCTGCGCGGCGCTTCGCCGGTGTAGAGCGGGCGGTTGCCCCAGGTGCTGCGATCGATGGCGAGCCAGCCTTCGATGGCGGCGGCTTCGGCGATGGCGGCGAGGTTGACCGAGACGCGGCGCACCGAGCCGTTGGACAGGCGCACCAGGTGCTCGAGCATGTCGCTGGCGACATGAATGCCGGGGCAGTAGATGGGGGCGAGCAGCTCGGCGTCGGCGGTGCTGACGGGCTGTGCGGGAATCCACGACAGCACGCGGCTGTGGAAGCGCTCCCAGCGCTTGAGCTTTTGCGGCAGCATCTCTTCGCCGAGCAGCAGCAGCGTTGACTGGCTGCCTTCGTAGATGTCGCGCACCAGCTCGATCATGGAGTCGTTGCGGGTGCAGTAGTCGAACTCGTCGATGATCAACATGCGGCCGCTGGCGGCGAGCTGGCTGCATACCTGGTCGAGCAGCGCGCCGATGGTGCCGGCGGGCTTGAGGCCCATTTCGTGCAGGATCTTTTCGAGCAGCACCTTGCGCGTCCAGGCGCTGCGCATCTGCACGAAGTAGCTGCGGTTTTCGTTTGAGACGGCCAGCGCGGCGGTGGTTTTGCCGTAGCCGGCCGGGCCGTAGAGCGCAGCCATGCCGGGCAGGCCTGCCACGCGGCCGGTGAGACGCTCGGCGGCGGTGCGGGCCATTTCAAGGTTTTGGATCTGTGCGGTTTGGGTCATGGGGTTCCTCGGGTCGGTGAGTGGATGGGTTATGCCGCGTTGCTGCGGGCGGCGAGCTTCTTGCTGTGCGCCTTGAACTGGGCGCTGGTGGGGTAGCTGGCGTGCCAGCGGGCGTCGGCCTCGCTGACGGGTTCGTCGCGGTTGATGCGTTCGTCGAGGGCGAGCCACTCGGCGTAGTTGTCGGCGGCGCTGCGCTCGGAGCGCGATAGCGCGGGGGCCGGTTTGGCGGCGGGCTGGCTCAGCGCGATGGGTTCGGCGTCGGCAACGTCGGCGGTGCGCTTGGCCAGGGCGGCTTCGCGCTGGATGACGCGCCCACCGATGACCACCGGGGCGGCTTCGAGAGCGGGCAATGCTTCGGCGCCGTGCAGTTCGGCGAGGATCTCCTCGCGCTTGACGTCGACCCGCGCCAGGCGGCCTTTGGCGCGCTTCTGGCGGGCCTGCTCGATGACCGGTGTGGGGAAGTAGTGTTTGGTGTTGCCGCTAACCTGGGCGCGGCAGATGAGGCGGCCGTCGGGTAGATAGACCCACACCTGGTCGGCGTTGTGAATGTCGAAGGCCACATGCACCTCGGTGCCGTGAAACTCTTCGAGTTCGCGGGCGAAGTAGATGTTGTTGAACAGGCGGATCTCGGCGCGGGCCAGCGTGCGGGTGACGCGAGGGCGGAACAGGGTGTCGAGCTCGGCCGGCGCCATGGTGTGTGGCACCCAGTCCTTGGCTTCGAAGTTGGCCCAGGCGAGCGCGGGCGATAGCCCTTTGAGGCTGCGATGGACGCGGGCGTTGTATTCGTCAATGCGCGTTTCGCACCACTGCACGAACAGGTGCCATGGCATGAGGGGCATGACGCCGCCTTGCTTGAGGGCGCGGCGCGAGAGCTTGAATTGCTCCAGCCGGGCTTCGCGGTCCATGGCGGCGCCGATGAAGCCGGGAAGTTGCTTGGCGCCGCTGACCCACAGCGTTTGGTGCAGGCGCTCGATAACGCCGCGGGCCTGTGAGTTGTAGGGCAGCGAGTGGGTGAGCGTGGCGCCGATGCGGCCGACCAAGCCGGTGGCGGCGTCGTTCATGAAGGCGTTTTTGTAGCCCGAGCCGTTGTCGACGTAGATCAGCGCCGGGATGCCGTAGCGCTCAACGCCGCTGCGCAGGGCGTCGGCCACGGCCATGGAGGATTCGGCCAGATCAACCGACCAGCCCACGGCGCGGCGGGTGGCGATATCGACAAAGGTGGTGATCTCTGGGCGGAAGGGGCGCCCGTGCATGGGGTGCTGAACCTCGGCGTCGAAGGTGTGGCCGTCGGCGGACCAGACGTCATTTGGCACCAGCAGGGAGAAGTCGCGGCGGACGAAGGGGCGGATGTTTTTCAGTTCGCGATCGCCCATGCGGCCGCGCTCCTTGGTGACGGCGCCGAGCTTGTCGAGGAAGCGGCGCACCTGGTGGATGCTGGGGTGCTGACCACGCGGCAAGGTGGCGAGGAAGGCGTCGTACGCTTGCTGGACGGTGGGTTTTTCTGGCTTTTGGTAGTGCGCCAGGAAGGCTTTGGCCCAGGTCGGCACCTTCATGGATGTGCGGGGCCCTTTGGGGGCCAGGTCGGTGGCCGATAGCCAGCGCTTGAGCGTGCGCACCGAGGGGTAGCCGTCGCCGGCGCGGCCGCGCGGATCGCGCGCCAGGCGTAGCAGGCGGTCGACATGGGCGTCGAGCTGGCCGGCGCGGGCGTTGATGAGCAGCGTGGTGAGCGCGGCCTCTTGGCTGCACCCGGAGCCGGCCTGCAGTTTGTGGATGGCGGTGAGCACACCGGCGCGGGCATCGCGCTCGAGGCGCTGGCGGTCGGTGAGGTCAGAAAGATCGGGGGCAGCATGGACGACAACCGCCCCCGACAAAACCGCGGGGGTCGGAGGAGTGACCGTAGCGGTGGAGACACTGGTGAGCGCGAGGTCGAGCTGCTGCGACTGCAGGGCGCGGCGGGTATCGGCGGGCAGCGCGGAGACGGCGTATTCCATGCCTTTGCCTGCCTGGCGTTTCCGGGCTTTCCAGCCCTCGCGCTCAGCGGCAACACGAACACCACGGTCTGTTCCAGGCATGCCGGGCAGGCCGGCCAGATCCTGGGCGGAGTACCACTCGCGCACGGAGTTCATTCGTCGTCGCCCCCTTCAAACAGGGACAGCTCGGGCGCGCCGGTGCGTTCGACATTGGCGCGATGCCAGGCGACGGCGGCGAGCGTGGTGTCGAGCGCGGCGAGCGTGCTGGCGGCGTCGGCTTCGCCTTTGTAGAAGTGGATCAGCAGGGCCAGGGCGTCGCTGAACCCGGCCTGCAGCTCCATGACGTCCGTCTCGTCGGCGGGGCGGCCTGTCGGCATGCGGATGGCGAGCAGATGCGCGGACGCGGCGAGGTATTCGGAGACGTACGTGGCGCCGCAGGCATGCTCAAACGGGCGGATACGCACCGCCGGCAAGCGGCCGGTGGCCAGCCACTTGTAGACGGTGCTGGTGGAGTGCTCGCCCATCAGGTCGCACACCCGGTCAATGCTCAGGTTGTGCTTGGCGCGTGCGTGCTCGAGGCACAGCTCCATCGCGTGAATGAGTGAGCGGGCGCGGATGCGCTTCCAATTTCTGCGCGTCATTGCGCCACCCCACGACGGGCGTGGCGCAAAAAAATGCTTCCGCTGCAGCTATCGGAGGCACTGGCCGGGCCTCTACGATGGGAAGCGTCAAACATGGAGAACAAAGTCATGACAATCACTCCCCCGCTCTCAGGCCGCAGCCCGGTCACCAGCCGTTACACGACGGCGGGAACGGCCGTTACTTCTGGCGGTAGAATCGGAGGGGTAGCGGGACGGCCAGATCTCGTCAGGGCGCTTGCCGATGGCTTCGGCAATCAGTCGTTCGCCCTTTGGCCAGGGACGATGGAGCGCATGACTAAGAGTGTGCCTAGAGGCGTAACTGTGATGCAGAGAGAGGCTGGATATCGACCAGCCGGCCATTTTCAGGGCGCATAGGATTTGCGCGCGATGCCAGTCGTTTGGACTGGTTTTTTTGGTGCCAGAGTTTTTGCCCATGGTTCAATCCTTTTCTGGTCACGAGTGTGACGCATGGGCAAAACTTTACTCTAGTTTGTTCTTGTTGCGCAAGAACAAACTAGAAGAAATCTCTGGGTTCCGATTCAGTTCCGATTTGGCAGTTTTCGAAATCGCAACCCGCTTTACGTAAGCCTTTGAAAAACAGGTGATTTATATGGAATCGGAAAAGAAAAAAAAGATTGGCCGTCCAGTTCCGATTCTGGCGCCAGGATTCGGAACTAGAGTAAAGGTGGCGGCAGACGCCTTCGAGACAAGAAAAAAGGCAGCGGATGCTGCCGGAGTCTCTCCTGACATGATTCAGCGCTACATAAGAGAGGCGAGCGTTCCAGGCCTTGAAAAACTTGAGTGCTTGGCATCCGGCTCCGGCGTCCGCTATCGCTGGTTGGCCTATGCCGAAGAGCCAGAACGCATCTCTCACGGTGGCGGCGGAAGTTGGCTTGATGGCCTGACGATTGGGCACCGCATTCGTCTTGTTCGTTGCGGCGTGGAAAACCGCACTGAAGCAGCTTTTTCGAGTCACCTCGGCATTCCACTCAATCACCTTAGGCAGCTGGAGTCTGGCGAGGACAGCGCCGACACGGAGCTCTTGGATGAGATCGCAAGGCATGCCGGGGTGAGGAGGGAGTGGCTGGAGACGGGGGAGCCGCCAATGCTAGAGCCAAACAATCGCGGCTTTCGACAGATCGTCGATGCGAGGCTTAAGCGAGCCGAGGCGGCAGAAGATAGGTCTCTTTTGGTGTCGGCGGCTCAAAAGCTGTCGCCCTACCCATCCGCCCTGGATTCAGCGGCAGAAGGCATGCCGCCGTCCGCAGCAGTGAAAACCGGGCGCGTATCGCCAGAGCTGCTGGCGAAGGTGGTCGATAGCGTCGAACAGTGGCTGGCCGAAAACCGCGGCAAAGTGAGGGTCGCGCCCGACAAGCGGGCCATGCTGATCGCCGTCTGCTACGCGCACTTCGAAGGCCGAGAGTTCCGAAAGCAAGAGATGGAGCGGTTTTTCAAGCTTGTTGCATGACGCGAGGGCTTTTTGCATACCTGATTGGTATGCGCTGGCGGGTATCATCCCCCGCCCATGGACGACGACGACCTGACCCTGCAACTACGCGCCGCCATGAGCGGCGCCGTCAGCTTCGTCAACATCGGCGGCACCTGGGTGTCGCCGGCAGCCGCGCCCCCGGTCCCCGCTGCAAACGACGCCGAGTGGTGCCACGATCAATCGGCGATCACTCCTGTGACAAAAAAATCGCAAAAACCACCAGATCACGCGCATTTTTGCGCATTCCTGCGTTATTCCGGTATCTGCCCCATTCCCGTGCAAAACAGGGCTTTTCGCGACTTTTTTTTCTTCTCTCTAAGTGACAAAACGATCACCTCCCCACATTGTGGCACGGCACACGCAGTCCGTCTGGGGCGCTTTTTAACAAAAACTTCTTTTGCCCCCACCCCGCCTCGCTTCATAGACTCGCGCCTTCTCCTCTCCTTGCGGGGTGCGTTTGCGCATGGTGTTTCGACGAGCGGCAGTCCTGACGATGGTGGCGTGCACGCTGAGCGCCTGTTCGGTGCAGCAGCTGGCCGTCGATCGGTTGGGCGATGCGCTGGCGGGCTCGGGGGCGACGTTCAGCGCCGATGATGACCCCGCGCTGGTGCGCGACGCGGCGCCGTTTTCGCTCAAGCTGATGGAGAGCCTGCTGGCCGAGCGACCGGCGCACGCGGGTTTGCTGCTGGCGGCGGCGCGGGGCTTCACGCAGTACGCCTACGGCTTTGTGCAGCAAGGTGCGGACGAGATCGAGGCCGAGGACGTCGGCGCCGCCTTTGCCCAGCGGGAGCGCGCGCGGCGCTTGTATGTGCGCGCCAGAGGCTACGGCCTGCGCGCGCTGGCGGTGGCACATCCGGGCATCGATAGCGCGCTACGCACCGACCCGGCGCAAGCCCTCGCCCCGACCACGGCCGCCGATGTGCCGGCGCTGTACTGGACGGCGGCAGCCTGGGCGGCGGCGATTGCGCTGTCCAAGGACGATCCGGAGGCGGTCGCCGACCTGCCAGTGGTGGGCGCGATGATGGACCGCGCGCTGGCGCTCGATCCGGGTTTCGACGCCGGGGCGCTGCACACCTTCATGATCACCTTCGCCATGGCGCGCGCCGGCGAGCCGGATCCAGCCGGCACCGCACGCGGGCACTTCGACGCCGCCGTGGCCCTCTCCCACGGCCGCCAGGCCGGACCGTATCTGGCGCTGGCCGAGGCGGTGGCGGTGGCCGAGCAGAACCGCGCCGAATTCCTCCCCCTGCTCGACACCGCGCTGGCCATCGACGCCGACGCTGACCCCGCCCATCGCCTCGAAACCCTGATTCTTCAACGCCGCGCCCGCTGGTTGCAGGGGCGTGTCGACGACCTCTTTCTGGAGTAATGCATGCCCGACCGGATTCGCCGCCTCCTCCTGATCCTGCTCCTGCTCGCCACCGGCCCGGCCCTGGCCGAGAAGGTGACGCTGCGCCTGGGCACGCTGGCGCCCAAGAACTCGCTCTATCACCGCGCGCTGCTCGAAATGGGTGAGGCGTGGCGGGTGGCGCAGGGCGACGGTTCGAAGCTGATCGTGTTCACCGACGGCGCCCAGGGCGGCGAGGCCGACACCGTCAAGCGCATGCGCATCGGCCAGCTCAACGGCGGCCTGCTGTCGGTGGTCGGGCTGCGCGAGATCGATCCGAGCGTGTCGGCGCTGCAGACCCTGCCGCTGATGTTCCGCAGCTGGGATGAAGTCGACTACGTGCGCGAGCAGCTGCGCCCGGCGATGGAGCAGCGTTTCTTCGACAAGGGTTACGTGGTGCTGTCGTGGGGTGACGCGGGCTGGGTGCGTTTCTTCTCGCAGCGGCCGGCCGCCGCGCCGGAGGACTTCAAGTCGATGAAGATGTTCACCTGGGCCGGCGAGCCGGAGCAGATGGAAGTGATGAAGGCGCTCGGCTACCAGCCGGTGTCGCTCGAGACGGCCGACATCCTGCCCGCGCTGCAGACCGGGCTGATCGAAGTCGTGCCGGCCACGCCATACTACGCGTTGGCGGCGCAGTTCAACGGCCCGGCGCCGTACATGCTCGAACTGAACTGGGCGCCCATCGTCGGTGCGCTGGTGGTCACCCGCAAGGCCTGGGAGGGCATGAGCCCGGCCGGCCAGACGGCGCTGCGCGAGGCGGCCAGAACAGCGGGCGAGAAGATGCGCGCACAGGCCCGCACCGAGGTGGATGAGGCGGTGGCGGCGATGGTCAAGCGCGGGCTCAAGGTCACCCGGCCGAACGCCGAGCAGATGGCCGCCTGGCAGGCGCTGGCCGAGTCGGTCTATCCGCAGATCCGCGGCCGGCTGGTGCCCGCCGAGACCTTCGACACGGTCACCCGCCTGCTCGCCGAGTACCGCGCACGCCACAAGTAAGCCCCACCCCGGGTGCCGCGCCAGGCGCCCCGCCGGACTCGCCCATGCCCCAAGCCGCTGACACCCCGCCGATCTACCACGCCCCTTCCGAACGCGCCGGCCCGTGGTGGCGCGTGCATCGCGTCGAAGACACCGTGCTGTCACTGGTGCTGGCGACCATGGTGCTGCTGCCGGTGCTCGAGATCGTCTTGCGCAGCACGCTGTCGATAGGCGTGGCCAACGCCGCCGCGCTGGTGCAGCACGGCGTGCTGCTGGTCGGCATGCTCGGCGCGGCCGTGGCCGCACGCGAGGGGCGGCTGCTGAGCATCGCCGGTCTGGGCCGCTGGCTGCCCGAGCGTCTCCACTGGGTGCATCGCGCCGCGGCCGGCGGCCTGGCGATGGCGGTGACCGGCGTGCTGGCCAGCGCGGCATGGGACTTCGTCGCTGTCGAGCGCGAGGGCGGCAACCTGCTCGCCTACGGCGTGCCGGTGTGGTGGGTGGAGGCGGTGATGCCGGCCGGTTTTGCGCTGATCGCGCTGCGGCTGTGGATCCGCTCGGGCGAGCGTTTTGCCGACCGGGCGCTGAGCCTGGCGGTGGCGGCCGGCCTGCTCGGCGTGGCAACCCTCAGCAGCACCGCCACACCGGTGGTCGCGCTGCTGGCGTTGGCGGTGCTGCTGGGCGCGCCGGTGTTCGTGGTGCTCGGCGGGGTCGCGCTGTTGCTGTTTGCCGGCGACGACCTGCCGCTGGCAGCGATCCCGCTCAACCACTACCAGCTCACCGTCAATCCCTCGCTGCCGGCGATCCCGCTGTTCACGCTGGCCGGCTATTTCCTCGCCGAGGGCGGCGCGCCGGCGCGGCTGATCCGTGTCTTCCGCGCGCTGTTCGGCCGCTTTCGCGGCGGGGCGGCGCTGGTCACGGTGCTGCTGACCGCGTTCTTCACCTCCTTCACCGGCGCCTCGGGCGTCACCATCCTGGCGCTCGGCGGTCTGCTCATGCCGCTGCTGCAAGGGGTGCGCTACCCGGCGCGCGCGGGCATCGGGCTGATCACCAGCGGCTGTTCGCTCGGCGTGCTGATCCCGCCCGCGCTGCCGCTGATCCTCTACGCCATCATCGCCCGCCAGCCGATCGAGACCATGCTGCTCGCCGCGGTGGTGCCGGCCGCGGTGATGACCACGATGCTGGTACTGCTGGGCATCTGGCGCCAGCCCAAAGACACGGCGCCCACGCCCTTCGATGCGGCCGAAGCATTCGCTGCGCTCAAGGCGGCCAAGTGGGAACTGGCGATTCCGCTGGTGACCTTCGGCGGGCTGGCCAGCGGCCTGGTCACGCCCACCGAAACCGCCGCGCTGACCGCACTGTATGCCTTCATCGTCGAGGTGCTGATCTACCGCGACCTGTCACTCACCCGCGATGTGCCGCGGGTGATGGCCGAGTGCGGCCTGCTGGTCGGCGGCATCATACTGATCCTGGGCATGGCGCTGGGCTTCACCAACTACCTGATCGACGCGCAGATCGCCGACCAGGTGTCCGAGTGGGTGCAGGCCAGCATCGCCTCGCCGTGGGTCTTCCTGCTGGCGCTCAACGGCTTGCTGCTGCTGGTCGGCGCCTTCATGGACATCTACTCGGCGATCATCGTGGTGACGCCGCTGATCGTGCCCATTGGCCTGGCCTTTGGCATCCACCCGGTGCACCTGGGGGTCATCTTCCTGGCCAACATGGAGCTCGGCTTCCTGACCCCGCCAGTGGGCATGAACCTGTTCTTCGCCTCCTACCGCTTCGGCAAGCCGATCGGCGAGGTCGCCCGCGCCGTGCTGCCGGCGCTGGCGGTGCTGGCCGTCGGCGTGCTGCTGATCACCTACATCCCGGCCTTCTCGATGTGGCTGCCGGGCGTGCTATTGCGCTGATCAGCGGTAGCCGGCGCGGTCGAGCAGCTTTTGTGCTGCCACGAGATTGTTGGCCAGCGTGGGTAGCGCCAAGGTGTCGGCGGTGAAACTGCCGAGTTCGTCGAGTTCGGGGTTGTCGATCTTCACCCCCGGCACGGCCGGCCACTCGTTGTTGGCGTTGGCGAAATAGCGCTGGGCCGCGTCGCTGGCGAGGTATTCGAGGAAGGCCACGGCCGCTGCGCGGTGCTTGCTTGTCTTGACCATGCCGCCGCCGGACACATTCACATGCGTGCCATACGCGCCCTGGTTGGGCCACACGATGCCAACCCGCTTGAGCAGGTTGCGCTCTTCGACCCGCTCGGAGGCCATCATGCGGGCCAGGTAGTAGCTGTTCGACACGGCCACGCCGCACTCGCCCACCGCCACCGACTTGATCTGATCCGAGTCGCCGCCCTTGGGCGCGCGCGCAAAGTTGGTCACCATGCCGCGCGCCCAGGCTTCGGTGGCCGCTTCGCCATTGTGCGCAATCTGCGAGGCGACGAGCGACAGATTGTAGGGGTGGGCGCCCGAGCGGCTGCACAGCAGGCCTTTGAGCTTGGGATCGGCCAGCGATTCATAGGTCGGCACATCGGCAGCCTTGAGCTTGCGGGCGTTGTAGATGATCACCCGCGCGCGGGTCGAGAAGGCGAACCAGTGCGACGAGCGCAGGTGCGCGGGAATGCGCGCCTCCAGCACCGCCGACTGCACCGGGGCGAAGATGCCGTAGGCCTCGGCTTGCGCCAGGCGCGCGGCGTCGACGGTGATCAGCACATCGGCCGGGCTGTTGTCGCCCTCGGCGAGGATGCGTTCGAGCAGCTCCTGCTCGTTGCCTTCGATGCGGTTGATGCGGATGCCGGTCTGGCGGGTGAAGTTCTCGTACAGCGCTTCGTCGGTCTGATAGTGGCGGGCGGAGTAGAGGTTGAGGACCGCCTCTTCGGCGAACGCCCCCTGACTAACAAAGACCACGGCGAGCACGGCGGTAAGCTTGCGAAGCATGGATCGCATCCTTTCAAGTCGCGGCATGCAGCCGCAATAGGTTGTGGTAGACGGCGGTCAGCTTCAGCAGATTGGCGTCATCTGCCGCCACGGTGGCGTTGAGGCCCTGAATGGCCTGATCGAGGTCGAACAGCACGGTGCGCGCGGCGTCGTTGTGCACCAGGCTCTCGATCCAGAAGAAGGAGGCCACCCGGGCGCCGCGGGTCACCGGGGTGACGCGGTGCAGGCTGCTCGACGGGTAGAGCACCATGTCGCCGGCCGCCAGCTTGACCGCCTGGATGCCGAAGGGGCCTTCGATCTCCAGCTCGCCGCCGTCGTACTCGTCCGGCTCGGCGAGGAACAATGTGGCCGACAGGTCGGTGCGCAGCGACACGCCGGTGCCGGGCACATGCATCACCGCGCTGTCGACATGCGCGCCATAGGTGCCGCCGTCGGCATAGCGGTTGAACTTGGGCGGGTAGATCTTGCCGGGCAAGGCGGCGGACACGAACAGCGGCGTCTCGCCGAGGCGGCGCAAGATCGCCTGCCCCAGTTCCACCGCCAGCGGTGCGGCGTCATCGAGTTGGGTGTTGCGCTTCACATGGCGGGCCAGCGTGCCCGCGGTGGCCAGGCCGTCCTGCCAGTCGGCGGCATCGAGGCGTTCGCGGAAGCGGCACACTTCCGCCTTGCTCAATACGTTTTCAATCGGGATCAACATCAGGGTTCTCGCAAATCAGGGAGGAATCGATCTCGGCCAGCGTGGCGCAGCCGGCCATGGCCATGCACAGCTCAAGCTCTTGGTGCAAGGTGCGCAGCAGGTGCGCCACGCCCAGCGCACCGGCCACGCTCAGGGCGTACACCTGCAGGCGGCCAACCAGCACCGCCGAGGCGCCCAGGGCCAGCGCCTTGAAGATGTCACTGCCGCTGCGCACACCGCTGTCGAGCAGCACCGGCAGGTCGCGGCCCACCGCCCGGCGGATGGCCGGCAGCGCAGCCAGGCTGGCGGGCACGCCATCGAGCGCGCGGCCGCCGTGGTTGGACACCACCAGCCCGGCCACGCCCGCCTCGCCCAGCGCCAGCGCATCGTCGGCACGCAGCACGCCCTTGACCAGCACCGGCAAGCGGGTGGCCGACAGCAGCCAACGCAGGTCGGCCCAAGTGGGCGCCTCGCGCATCGCGCCCTGGAAAATGACGCTCGCGTCGGCGGCCAGCGCCCGCTGCGGCGCCGCGCCGTAGCGCGCCAGATTGACCGCGTCCGGCAATGACACGCCGGTGCGGAGTGCCCGCCGGCTGGGGCTTTGCACCGAGGCGTCGAGTGTGACCACCAGCGCGGTATAGCCGGCCTGCTCGGCGCGCTGGATGAGGTCCAGCGTGGCCTCGCGCTTGGGCTGGAAGTACAGCTGAAACCACTTCTCGCCTTCACTGGCGCGGGCGATGTCTTCGATCGGGCAGGTGGCGAGCGTGCTCACCGTCAGGCAGGCGTCGGCGGCAGCGGCACCGCGCGCGGTGTCGGTCTCGCCGGCCGGATGCACCAGCGTCTGGTAGGCCAGCGGCGCCAGCGCGATGGGATGCTGCCACGCACGCCCGAACAGCGTGGAGCGCGTGTGCCCAGCGGTGACATCGCGCAGCAGCCGCGGCAGGATCTGCCAACGATCAAAGGCTCGGCGGTTGGCGCGCAGGGTGCGCTCCTCGCCGCTGGCGCCGGCGATATAGGCCAGCGCGGGCGCGGCGATGAACTGCGGCGCCAGCGCTTCGTAGTCGGCGGCGCAGAGAATCTCGCGCGGGATGTGGTCCAGCGTGGCGTGTGCGGTCATGACGCTCCCATCAATGCAAGAACGCCGGGCCACGCGGCCCGGCGCGGGACACCCGCTGTGCTCAGAAGTCGTAGTTGAGCGTCAGGCGGGCGTTGCGGGCATCGCCCATGTAGAGCATGGCGCCGGAGCGATAGGCCGCGAGGTAGTAGGTTTCGTCGGTGACGTTGCCGATGTTCAGGCGCACGCTGGTGTTGCGGTCGATCTTGTAGGCCGCAAACAGGTCGAGCACGGTGTACTCGGGCACCTTGATGTTGAGCGACTCGGGCGACTCGGGCGTACCGGAGAACTTCTTGCTCTGGTAGGTCACGTTGCCGCCAAAGCTGAACTTCGGCGTGGCCTGGTAGTTGAGCAGCACCGAGGCGGTGGTCTCGGGGAAGTTGGACAAGCCGTTGCCGACACGCGTGCTGTCCTGCGAGCGCAACCACTTGGCGTTCATGAAGGCCACCCCGCCCTGCGCGGTCAGCTTGGGCATGACTTCGCCGGCCAGCGAGAACTCCACGCCGCGCACCCGGTACTTGCCCGAGTTGATGGCGCCGATGTCGGTGTAGCTGGCGCCGCCAATCACTTCCATCACATCGCGCTTGGTCACCTGGAACACCGCCGCCGTGGCCAGCATGCGACCGTTGTTGAGGTTCCACTTGGTGCCCAGCTCAATGTTTTCTGACAGCTCCGGGCTGCTCTGCGCGAACAGCGCCTGACGCTCTGCGGTGGTCAGCGCACCGCCCGGGCCGTTGGCCGGCACGCAGATGCCACCGTAGTCGCACGAGGTCACGTCCGACTCGCCGCCGTTGAAATCGCTGGCGGTGCTGTAGGTGAAGTACACATTGGCGTCGGGGCGGAACTTGTAGGTCAGGCCAAGGTGGCCATTCCACAGGCCGTCGTCGAGTTCCCACTCGGTCTTGGTGGTCGTCCCCGCCAGCGTGCGGTAATCGAAGTGGTCATAGCGCAGGCCGCCGAAGAGCGTCCATTTGTCGTTCAGGTCGACGGTGTCCATGGCCGACAGGGAGATCGTCTTCACGTTCCAGTCGATGTCCGAGGGGCCGCGGCTGACCTGGCGGTTGAGCAGGCGGTCGATGCCCGCCACGTAATTGCCCGAAGCGTCGGTGAGGCATCCGCTGTTGCTGGCGCCGCCACCCCGGCCGCTGGTGACGCAGTTTGACGCGTTGCTGGTCTGGTACTGACCGTTGAGCACGCTATGGTCGGAGAACTCCAGGCCGAAGATGAACTCGTGCTTCATCCCGGCGATCTCCTCCTCCACATACAGATTGGTCTGGTTGGCGAAGTACTCGACCTCCTGCCAGCCCTGGTGGGTGCCGAGCACCACGGTGTCGTACACACCGCCCGGGTTGGTGGCGTGGGTGGTGGTAGCGCGGGCGCTGGTGGCGACATAGCCGTTGTCGGTGGTGCCGTAGCGGGTCAGGTTGGTGACGCGCACACTGGGATTGACCTGGTATTTGGCGCGCACGGTATAGGTATCCACCGTCGATTCGAGGAAGTCGCCCGACTGCGCATACACCGGAATATGGGTCTGCGGCTTGCCGTTGACCAGCCACGAACCGAGGTCCGGCTTGTCGATGGCGTCGAGGTGGTAGTAGTCGGCCGTGATGTCGAGCTTCTCGGTCGGCTTGATGTTGAATGACAACGCCACGCCATTGCGCTCGCGGTCGGCCGGCGCGCGGTCGGGCACGTCCTGGTAGCCGTGCAACAGGTTCACCCGGATGGCGGCAGTGTCGGTCAGCACATAGTTGGTGTCGGCCGTCAGGCGGCGGTAGCTGTCGGTGCCGATGCCGGCCGACAGCTTGGTGAAGTCCACATCGGTGGTGGCCTGCTTGGTCACCGCGTTGATCGCACCACCGGTAGCGCCACGACCGGCGAAGGTCGAGCTCGGCCCCTTGGTGATCTCCAACTGCTCGACGGCGAAGCTCTCGCGCACCGTCATGCCGGGGTCGCGCAGGCCATCGACAAACACGTCACTGCGCGCTTCCTGGCCGCGGATGATGTAGCGGTCGCCAAAGGCGTTGCCGTTCTCGCCGGTGCCCAGCGTGATGCCCGGCTGGGCGCGCAGGATGTCGCGCAAGTCGCTGCGGCCGGTATCGAGCATCTGCTGCTGGGTCAGCACGGTGATGGTCTGCGGCGTCTCGGCCAGCGGACGGGTGTGGCGCTCATCGCCTGAGGTCCTGGCCTTGTAGGGCACGCCCGGTTCGGCATTGGGGTTGGGGTCGATCGCAGTCTCCACCACGGTCACCGGCGCGAGCTGTTGTGTTTCGTTCGACTGCGCAAACGCGGCCGGCATCAACACGGCGGTGGACACCCCCAGCGCCAGCCCGGTACGCGCCACGGCGCCGGACTGGGTGCGGGTCTGAACGCGAAAACTCGCGGGGATCTTGGTCTTGACGGTCTTGTTTTTCATGTCGCCCTGCAGCAAAAGCGCCAAAGCCCGGCGACAGGGACAACACAAACCGGCGCTCCTGCCACCTGCACCATCGCACCCACTGCAAGCGATACGGCGATGTGTCAGCAAGAGACTTCCAACACCCGGCAAACATGCGGGCATGGGCGCTCAGCCTGTGCGCCACCTGCGCACCATCCTTCAGCGAAGGGGTTGAGTACGATTGGCTGGCGATGGCTGGCTATCGGGGAATTTTGTTCTGGATCAAGCGCGCTCGATCCGGGCGCAAACGCGGCTCCGCACCGCACAATGCAAATGCGAATCTATCTTATTTACAAATTGAGATCAAGGCTTTTCGACAGCGCATGTGCGCAAGGCAACGACAGACGCGTCAAGGCCGCCCACACACAGCAGACTCGACCCAAACACGTCGATTGAATTGCGCCGGCCGCTGACCGGCGCACCAGCCCTCAGCCGCCGGGCAGGTTGTCCAGCATCGCCCGCAGCAGCATCTCGGCGGGCTGCGCACCACTCAGACCCACCGAGTCATTGAGGATGAAGAACGGCACGCCATTCACCCCTCGGGCGCTGATCGCGTGGTGCCGGCGCTGCACTTCGTCGGCCAGCTCATCGCCATCCAGCCAGGCAACCAGGTCCGGTGCGCCGAGGCCGGCGTCGGCTGCCAGCGCGGCCAACACCTCGCTGCGGCCAATGTCCTGCCCCTGCTCGAAGTAAGCGCGGAAGATCGCTGCCACCAGCGCATCCACCCGACCGGCCTCGGCCCCCGCGTTTTGCAGACGCAGGATCAAGCGATGTGCCTTGACCGTCGACGGCCGGCGACTGATCGCCGCGAAGTTGAAGTGCGCGCCACTGCCCTCGGCCGCCGCGCTCACCTGCGCCTGCAAGCCCTTCACCGCGTCCATGCTGCCAAACTTGCGCACCAGATGCTCGGGGTAGGCATGGCCCTCCGCTGGCATGTCGGGATCGAGCATGAAGGGCCGGTGGCGTACCACCACTTGCGCGTTCGGTCGCTGCTCGGCCAGCGCCGCCAGCGCCGTGTCGAGTCGCGCGGTGCCCACATGGCACCACACGCACACGAAATCGGCGACCACATCGATGCTCAGCACGGGCGTATCTACAGAGGCATTCATCGTCTGGCTCAAACTGCATTCTCCTGAAAGCACGCTCGGTCGCGCTGACCATTGTAGGCCGGGTTTCAACCCGCCATGGTCGGCTGAAGCCGACCCGACACAACATCGAGACGCTGCAAACCTGACAGACACAGGCAGCCATTCAAGGTTCCACGCCGGACCCCGTCGCGCGATCCTGATTCCGCGCCTCAAACACAAATTTTATCTACGCCGACGCCCCCCGCGCCGCCATTGGCATCGCGCCCGAAAGCGCACTTTTCCCGCCCGACAAGTCGCTTGACACCCACGCCTCAGCGACAACAATGAGAGCATTCCCCCGCGTGTTTTGATGCCCCATGTCCGCCACCCCCGCCGCCCTCGATGACCTGCTCCAACGTGCCGATCTCTGGCGCGGCGGCGCCTGCGCGCATCACGCCGAGGCGACGCTGGGCAGCGGCTTTGCCGCGCTCGACGCGGTGCTGCCCGACGGCGGCTGGCCCTGCGGCGGGCTCACCGAAGTGCTCAGCGGCGGACTCGGCATTGGCGAGCTCAGCCTGTTTCTGCCCGCGCTGCGCCAGCTCGACGCCGAGGCCGGGTGGATTGTCATCGTCGCGCCACCGGCGCAGTTGCACGCCCCGGCCTGGCAGGCGCTCGGCTTGCCGCTGTCGCGCCTGCTGGTGGTCGAGGCCGAGGGCGCGGACGCCGCCTGGGCTTGCGAGCAACTGCTCGGCAGCGGCGCGCTCGCCGCGCTGCTCGCCTGGCTGCCCAGCGCCGACACCCGCGCCCTGCGCCGCCTGCAACTGGCCAGCAGCAACACCCGCTGCCTGAGCCTCATCTTCCGCCCCGAGCGCGTCGCCACCCAGCCCTCGCCCGCCCCGCTGCGCCTCGCCCTGCGCGGCAGCAACACCGGCCTGCAGGTCGACATCCTCAAGCGCCGCGGCCCGCCGCTGGCGCAGGCGATCAGCCTCGCCATCGAGCGGCCGCTGCCGTGGTCGCGTCTGGTGCGCCGTGTCCGCCCGGCCGCGCCGGTGGTTCGGGAGCCGCACGTCGCCTGACGGCCCTGACCCATGCAGTGGCTGGCGATTCATTTTTTCCGACTCCCCGTCGAGGTGCTGGCGCTGCCCGCGCCGGCCGCTGCCATTGCGCAGCAGCGCATCGTGGCGGCCGATGCCGCGGCGGCCGAGGCCGGCATCCGCCCCGGCCAGCGTCTGGCCGACGCTCTCGCCCTGCTGCCCGGCCTGCGCCCGCATGAACGCCAGGCCGAACGCGAACTCGCCGCGCTCGAATCGCTGGCCTGCTGGGCCGGCAACTTCACCCCAACAGTCAGCCTCGCCCCGCCCGACACCTTGCTGCTCGAAATCGGCGGCTGCCTGCAATTGTTTGGCGGGCTGACCCCGCTGCTGGGCAAGATCCGCGACGGCGCCGAGTCGCAAGGGCTGAGCCTGCGCCTGGGCCTCGCCCCCACGCCACTGGCCGCGCGCTGGCTGACCCACGCCGACAGCATCACCGAACACTGGCAAGCCGCGCTCGCCACTTTGCCGGTCGAGGTGCTTGGCCTCAATGACGCCGCCGAGCGCCGGCTACACGCCCTCGGCCTGCGCACGCTGGCGCAGCTCTTCGCCCTGCCCGGCGCCACCGTTGGCCACCGCTTCGGCAAAGCCCTGCCGCTGCAACTGGCACGCGCACGCGGCGAGCTGCCCGACCCGCAGCCGCCCTTCGCCTTCCCCGAGCGCTTCGTCCAGCGGCTTGAGCTGCCGGCCAAGGTCGAGGTCGCCGATCATCTGCTCTTCGCCGCCCGCCGCCTGCTGATGGCGCTGGCCGGCTGGCTGCAGGCGCGCATGCTCGGCATCACCACCTGCACCCTGGTGCTCGACCATGAAGACATCCCCGCCACGCACCTGCCCCTTGGCTTTGCCTCGCCCACCCGCGACGCCGAGCGCCTGATCCGCGTCGCCCGCGAGCAGCTCGAACGCCACCGCCTCGCCGCCCCGGTCACCGAGCTGCACCTGCAGGCCGACGCGCCGCAGGCGATGGCCGGCAGCAGCGTGGCGCTGTTCGGCCAGCACGACGCCGGCAACATCGCGCCGGTTATCGAACGCCTGCGCGCCCGCCTCGGCGACGCCGCCGTGCATGGCCTGGCGGCGCACGACGACCACCGCCCCGAGTGCGCCACCCGCGCCGTGCCCTGGCCCGAGCCCAAAGATGCGCCCGACACCGCCTCGCCGCCACGTCCACTGTGGCTGCAAGCCCAGCCGCAGTCACTGCACGAAGTCGCCGGCCGGCCCACCTACGCCGGCGCCGCGCTCAATCTGCTGACCCGCGCCGAACGCCTGGAGAGCGGCTGGTGGGATCAGGACGAAGCCACCGGCGACCTGCGCCGCGACTACTTTGTCGCCACCACCGCGCAGGGCGCGTGGCTGTGGATCTACCGCGACGCCCAAGGCTGGTGGCTGCATGGCCAGTTCGCTTGATTCGGCAAAACGGGCACCGCGGCCGGCCTTCGCCGAGCTGCACTGCGTGTCCAACTACAGCTTTCTGCGCGGCGCCTCGCACCCGGAGGAGCTGGTCGAGCGCGCCTGGCAGTTGGGCTATCGCGGCCTGGCGATCACCGACGAATGCTCGCTGGCCGGCGCCGTGCGCGCGCACGAAGGCCTCAAGCTGGCAGCCGAAAAATTCAACGCGGACCCGGCCGATTTCAAACTCATCTACGGCGCCGAATTCACCCTCGCCTGCGGGCTGAAGCTGGTGGTGCTGGCCTGCAACCGCGCCGGCTACGGCAACCTCTCGGCGCTCATCACGCTCGGCCGCCGCCGCGCCGACAAGGGCGACTACCACCTCACCCGCGGCGACATCGACGCCCTCGCCCCCGCCGCCGCGCTGCCCGACTGCCTCGCGATCTGGCTGCCGCACGAGGCTGCCACCGAGGTAGACGCGCGCTGGTTTGCCGAGCGCTTTGCCGGCCGTGGCTGGGTCGGCGTCGAGCTGCACAGCGGGCCGGACGACACCGCCCGCCTCGCCCGCCTGCGTGCCCTGGCCGACGCGGCAGCCCTGCCGCTGGTAGCCGCCGGCGATGTGCACATGCACCGCCGCCACCGCCGCCCGCTGCAAGACACGCTCACCGCGCTGCGCCACAAAGTCACGGTGTTCGACGCCGGCCGGCGGCTCTTCCCAAACGCCGAGCGTCACCTGCGCCACCCGCTGCGCCTCGCCCGGCTCTACCCGCCCGAGCTACTCGCCGAGACTACCCGCATCGCCGATCGCTGCCAGTTTTCACTCAGCGAGCTGCGCTACGAATACCCGCAAGAGATCGTCCCCGCCGGCGACACCGCCACCACGTATCTGCGCCGCCTCACCGAGGCCGGGCTGCTCACCCGCTACCCCGACGGCGTGCCCGCCGAGGTGGCCCGCACCGCCCACAAGGAGCTCGCGCTCATCGCCGAGCTGCGCTACGAGCCCTTCTTTTTGACGGTGTACGACCTCGTCTGCTTCGCGCGCGGCGAGGGCATCCTGTGTCAGGGGCGGGGCTCGGCAGCCAACTCGGTGGTGTGTTTCGCGCTCGGCATCACCGAGGTCGACCCGCAGCGCGCCTCGCTATTGTTTGAGCGTTTCCTCTCGCGCGAACGCGGCGAAGCACCCGACATCGATGTCGACTTCGAGCACGAGCGGCGCGAAATCGTCATCCAGTACATCTACCGCAAATACGGGCGCGAGCGCGCCGCGCTGGCCGCCACCGTCATCCGCTACCGCACCCGCGGCGCGCTGCGCGACGTGGGCCGCGCGCTCGGCTTCAGCCCCGAGCAGATCAGCGCGCTCACCCGCTCCATGGCCTGGTGGGACAAGCGCGACCAGCTGCCCCACCGCCTGCGCGAGATCGGCCTCGACCCCGCCAGCCCGCGCGTGTCCAAATGGCTGGCGCTCACCGAGCAACTCGTCGGCACGCCGCGCCACCTGTCGCAGCACGTCGGCGGCTTCATCATCTCCGACGGCCCGCTGGCGCGGCTGGTGCCGGTCGAAAACGCCGCCATGGCCGAGCGCTCCGTCATCCAGTGGGACAAGGAAGACCTCGAATCGCTCGGCCTGCTCAAGGTCGACGTGCTGGCGCTGGGCATGCTCTCGGTCATCCGCCGCGCGCTCGATCTGGTCAGCCAGCGGCGCGGCACGCCGGTGACGATGGCGGACATCCCCGCCGCCGACCCCGCCACCTTCGAAGCCCTGTGCAATGCCGACTCCATCGGCGTGTTTCAGGTCGAATCGCGCGCGCAAATGAGCATGCTGCCGCGCCTCAAGCCGCGCCAGTTCTACGATCTGGTGGTGCAGGTCGCCATCGTGCGGCCCGGCCCCATCCAGGGCGACATGGTCCATCCCTACCTCAGCCGACGAAACAACCCTGCCGAAGCCGCGCGCAAAATGGCCAAGCTGCCCGCCGCCGTGCGCGCCGTGCTCGAACGCACGCTGGGCGTACCGATCTTTCAGGAGCAAGTCATGAAGCTGGCCGAAGTGGCCGCCGGCTTCACCCCCGGCGAGGCCGACGAGCTGCGCCGCGCCATGGCCTCGTGGCGGCGCAAAGGCCACATGCAGCAGTTCAAGGACAAGCTGCGCGACGGCATGGCCGAGCGCGGCTACACGCAAGAGTTTGCCGACGCCCTGTGCCGGCAGATCGAAGGCTTTGGCGAATACGGCTTCCCCGAATCGCACGCCGCCAGCTTCGCCCTGCTCGCCTACGCCTCCGCCTGGCTCAAGTGGCACGAGCCCGAAGCCTTCCTGTGCGCCCTGCTCAACAGCCAGCCCATGGGCTTCTACCGCCCCGCCCAACTCGTGCACGACGCCCAGCGCCACGGCGTGCGCGTGCGCCCGGTCGACGTCACCCGCAGCACCTGGGACAGCACGCTCGAAGCCACCGGCGCCCTGCACGAACGCCCCGCCGTGCGCCTCGGCCTGCGCGAAATCGCCGGCCTCAGCCACGCCACCGGCGCCCGCATCGACACCGCCCGCGCCCAGGCGCCCTTCACCTCGCTGCACGACCTCGCCCACCGCGCCGACCTGAGCCGCGCCGACCTCGACCGCCTCGCCGCCGCCGACGCCCTCAAAGCCCTCAGCGGCCACCGCCGCGCTGCGCTGTGGCAAACCAGCGGCCTGCACCGCCAGGGCGACCTCTTCGACACCGCCCCGCCGCAAGAAGCCGCCGTGAGCCTGCCCGAAGCCAGCGAAGGCGAAACCATCCTCACCGACTACGCCAGCCTCGGCTTCAGCCTCGGCCGCCACCCCCTCGCCCTGCTGCGCGAGCGCCTCACCGAGCGCCGCTTCCTCCCCGCGGACACCCTCCAGCACCTCCCCCACGCCGCCCTCGTGCGCGCCGCCGGCATCGTCACCTGCCGCCAGCGCCCCGGCACCGCCAGCGGCATCGTCTTCGTCACCCTCGAAGACGAAACCGGCATGAGCAACATCGTCGTCTACTCCGACCTCGCCGAACGCCAACGCCAGATCCTCCTCGGCGCCCGCCTCCTCGGCGTCTACGGCCAGCTCCAACGCGAAGGCCGCGTCGTGCATGTGCTGGCGAAACGACTGGTGGATTTGACGGACTGGATGGCGGAGCTGACGACGCAGAGTCGGGATTTTCATTGAGAGAGGGGTGTAGATCGGCAGAGCCTGCCGGCGGGGGAGACGCCAGAACAACCGCACTCGCTCGCCAACCATGACGCGGGGGTGGCGCCTTCCATATGGAATGGTGTAGCGTTCGTGCTATCCGGCGTGGCGGTGAAGACGTGTCGATCTTGGTGCGCGTGACGTTGCGAAGAGTCGTGGCCTGCACCCGACTTCTCGAAAATGCCGAATTTCACAACTTCAGCCTAGCCTTCGCGCCGGCACCTTTCTGTCGCGTCTTTGCCCCAATCATTCCACTGAGCCAACGAAAAATTTCATAACCCGGTGACTTCGCACGATAGATCTAGGTTTGGAGAACACATTGAATCAACGCGAGATAACATCTTTACAGTCATTGCTGGAGGCGCTCGGCGAAGACAATGATGGGTATACAGGTGCCGTCTGGTATCGAGGTCAAGCCAGGGCGGAATGGACGCTCACACCCGGATACGTACGACTGGAAACCCCCCCTTCAGAAGCGACGCTCCTAAAACGCTTCAAACAAAGCGCGGCCATGCTTATCGAAATGGCTCCACGCGAGTCTTTTGATTGGCTTTTCCTAATGCAGCACTACGGAGTGCCGACACGTCTTCTTGACTGGAGTGAAAGCCCGCTTGTTGGGCTATATTTTGCGGTGGAGGATCTCGTCAACGATCCCGATCACGACGGCTCACTGTGGTTACTTCGCCCTTCCGAGCTAAACAAGAATGCACGTATAAACAACCGAGATGAAGAAGGTTACATTCCTTCTTTCGAAGACGAAGAGTTGCAGAACTACTCCGTAGAAAGCCTAGCTCAGAATCGCAGAATTCAACTTCTACCCGTCGCAACAATTGCGACCAGAAACAATGCACGAATTCAAGCACAGCTCGGTGTATTCACAATTCATCACCATGAAAACACTCCCATTGAAGAAGTCGGCGACTCGACTCATGTTATCAAATACGTCATCCCAAAATCCGCAAAGCCGCTCATATACAAGCAGCTACAACTTCTCGGATTTAGCAGATTTCAACTTTTCCCTGAACTTGCAAGTATTGGGGCGATCATCAAGGGTGGTATCCAATGAGCTACATCGAAACTTTTGCCCTCAAAAATAGCACCATAATGCTTCTATATTCTGAAAAAGAGGAAATACAACTTGATCCTCAATATCAAAGAATGGGCGGAGTGTGGACAAAGGAAAAAAAGCAGCTTCTCATTGATTCAATACTGAACGACTACGATGTTCCCAAGCTATATTTTCACGAATTCTCAAGAGATCAAAAAGCAGCAACCGGGTCGTCCTATGCTGTAGTTGATGGCCGTCAACGGCTGCAAACCATCTGGGATTTTATCGATGGCCGCTTTCCGCTTTCCCAGGATTTTGAGTTCCAAAGAGACGATTCGATAAACCTCGCCGGGCTCACGTATGAAGACATTGCCAAGGCTCACCCAAAAATCCGGATTGCATTCGACTCTTTTGTACTTCCAGTTGTTGGCATCAGAACGGACGATGAAGACCTAATCGAAGACATGTTCTCACGACTCAATGAGGCGGTTCCACTAAATGCAGCAGAAAAGAGGAATGCGATTGGCGGCGATTTGGTAGCGGCGATTCGCGACATTGCAGCCTCCGATCTTTTTTTTCGTTGTGTGAAATTTGGCAACAATCGTTATCAACATCGTGAGGTTGCGGCCCGGATGCTACTTGTTGAGGAGAGCCTTAAAAGCACTGGCCGTTTAATCGACACAAAAAAGGTCTACCTAGATGCTTTAGCCAGAAACTATCACTCTGGAGAATCAGCGCACGTAGAAGAGCTGAGGCGTGCATCCGAGGAGGTCTCGCGCGCGATGTCTGGAACGTTTTCTGAAAAAGATGAACTACTACAGGCTCAGGGAAACATGATTGTGTATTACCTTGTTTTTCGCGCTGGACTACGAACGAACGAAGTGCACAAAATAACCCGAAGAAAACTCCTTAGTTTCCGGGAGCGCCTCAGAGAAAACCGAATCATGGCTGCCGAAGAGTACGCAGAATCATCATTTGAGCTTCTTGAATATGATCGATTGAGCCAGCAGGGCACTAACGACTCATCCAACATCAAAGAACGCTTCGGTATATTGGCAAAAGAGCTCGGTTTGAGTGCGATCGAAATCTAACGATTAAGGTTAGATCGTGATCGCGAAGCGAGCCACGATCTGAACCGGTTGTTGGACCGACGTCCCCCCGGTTTTGAGTAGCAGCGGGCTTTAGAGTCCGTGGGTCAAGGTGCCGGGGTCAGGTTTTCAAGGTGCCGGGGTCAGGTCTTGAAATACCACATCGCCATTAGTCAACCAACGAGAAGCCAGTGACCATCACCAAAGTGCAATCCCCCGACCAGATCTCCGCCGTAGCCAATCTGGCCCGCGAGATATGGACGGAGCACTACGCGCCGATCATCGGGCTGGCGCAGGTGGATTACATGTTGGCGACGTTCCAGAGTGAGCAGGCCATCGCGGGTCAGATTGCTGGCGGGTATACGTACTACCTGGTGACGCATGACGGGCAGTACGTCGGCTATTTGGCGCTTGTTGAGAACGCGGATGGCACCACGCTGATGATCAGCAAGATCTATGTGACCAAGGCCGGACGCGGTGGTGGGTTTGGGCGAAAGCTGCTGGACTTTGCGGAGGACGTTTGCCGCGAGCGGCAGATTCCGGCGCTATGGCTGACAGTGAACAAGAACAACACGGGCTCCGTCGCGTGGTACACCCGCATGGGGTTCAAGAACGCTGGGGCGATCGTTCAAGATATCGGGGCAGGATTCGTGATGGACGATTACCGGATGGAAAAGACGATCAGCTCGCACGCGCCGGGGGTCTGAGCAAAAAGCGGGGGAAAACCACGGTTTTTGGGCACGTGCGCCAAGGCCGACGCACCTTCGATCAAAACGGGGGCCGCCGCTGTTTTTCACATTGCGTTCGGCACTGAATAGCGTTTTGCCCCACCCGTACAGGCGGTGCGTACTCACACCAAGGCGGGCGGCACCTCGGCCACTGTCCGGCCGCTTCAATCCTGAAACTTTTCTGCGGTGCGTCGCGGCGACTTCTTCGTTTCGATGGATGCCTCGGTTGCGGCTCATTCGCAAGGCGGCGGAGAGTTCAGAAAGCCGAGGGGTGATTCACGGCGTCGGGCTGCGCCTGCCTTGACGATTAGAAGATCGACTTTTGCGTTAGCGAAGTGAGTGCTTCGAGCGCCAGCGAACCGGCCAGCGAGTTGCCCGACACCTCCAGCGCCGGCGACCACACGCAGATGCCGCACTCGCCCGGAATCAGCGCCACGATGCCGCCACCCACCCCGCTCTTGGCCGGCAGACCGACGCGGAAGGCGAAGTCGCCCGCCGCGTCATAGGTGCCGCAGGTGAGCATCAGGGCGTTGAGCCGCTTGGTCGGGCTGACGCCGAGCACCCGCTCGCCGGTGGCGGCGACGCAGCCATGGTTGGCCAGCAGGGTCATGGCGCGCGCCAGATCGACACAGCTCATTTCGATCGCGCACTGCCCGCAATAGGCGTCGAGCACCGCAGGCACCGGGCTGTGCAGATTGCCGAAGCTCTTCATCAGGTGCGCCATGGCCGCGTTGCGGTCCGAGCAGCCCAGCTCCGACAACGCCATGTGCCGGTCGAGGTTGAGCCCCGGGTTCGCCGACAGCTTGCGCAAGAATTCGAGCACTGCGTTGGCCGGCACCGCGAAGCGCTGGCACAGGATGTCGGTGATCACCAGCGCACCGGCGTTGATGAAGGGGTTGCGCGGCTTGCCGTGCTCGTATTCGAGCTGCACCAGCGAGTTGAAGGCCGAGCCCGAGGGCTCGCGCCCGACACGGGTCCACAGCGCATCGCCTTCGGCAGTGAGCGCCAGGATCAGGGCAAACAGTTTGGAGATGCTCTGGATCGAAAACGGCTGGCGCGCCGCACCGATCTCGAACACCTGGCCGTCGAGCCCGACGATGGCCATGCCGAACTGGTCGGGGCGCACCCGCGCCAGCTCGGGAATGTAGTCGGCCACCCGGCCCTGGCCGAGGATGGGCGTGACCTGCGCCAGAATCGCGTCGAGCGCGGCGGCGTAATCGGCGGGCCCGGCCGCCTCGGGGGGTGCCAGCGTCATCGCTCAGCCCCCCTGGACGGCCGTCTGGCCATGCAGGCGATGCCGCAGCCGGCGCAGGCCGAACCAAGTGGCCCCGAGCACCAGCGGCAGCACCACGCCGATCAGGCCGTCGACATTCAGCCCGGCCCCCCAGCCCTTGACCGCCTTGAGCCCGTAAGCCGCGAGGCCGACGCCGTAGTAGGACACCGCCACCACCGACAGCCCCTCGACCGCCTGCTGCAGGCGCAGCTGCATCGCGGCGCTGTGGCTCAGGCGTTCGAGCACGCGCTGGTTCTGGCCTTCCTGGGCGATGCTGACGCGGGTACGCAGCAAGTCGTTGGAACGGCTGATCTTGTTGGCCAGCGCCTCCTGCCGCGCCGCCACCGACACACAGGTGTCCATCGCCGGCGCCAAGCGCCGCGCCATGAATTCGCCCAGCGTGGGCACGCCTTCGATGCGCCGCTCGCGCAGCTCACCGATGCGGTCTCGCACGATGCGGTAGTAGGCCTGGGCGGCGCTGAAGCGGTAGCCGCTGTCGAAGGACATCGAGCGCACCCGGGCGGCCAGGCGCGAGATGTCTTGCAGCAGCCGGGCCTCGTCGGCGCTGTCGCCCGCCGCCTGCATCTGCAAGCCGAGCCGGGTCACATCGGCTTCGATGGCGGTCAGCCGCGAGGCATGGTCACGCGCCAGCGGCAGCGCCAGGAGCGCCATCAGGGTGTAGGTTTCGATTTCGCAGATGCGCTGCACGATGCGCCCCAGCTGCATCTCGCGCAGGCCGGTGTCGCGCAGCAAAAAGCGCGAGAAGCCGTCGGGGCCGACCTGCAGGTCGGTCCATAGCTCGCCGCCGGCCAGTACTCGGCTGCCGACCAGCAGCGGCGCCGGGAAGATCCGGCGCAGGCGCGGGTTGTCCAGTTCGTAGGCGTCGCCCTGCTCGGCCAGGATGTGCGAGGCCACAATCACCTGCCCCGACAGCGCCTCCAGCCAGTCGCGCGGCACATGGCGCATCGGCGTTTCGGCAAAGGCTTCGCCCGACACGCCCTGCTCGATGAAGCTGAAGGTGCAAAACTCGGTATGACGCTCCCACTTGAGGCGGAAGGCACCGAAGTCATGGAAGAAGTGCTGCGCCCCCGGCCTCGGCCCGGCCACGCCGAAGCGTGCACACAGCGTGCTCAGGATGCGCTCGTCGGGCGCACCGCCGTTCTCGCCATGGATGGCCAGGTGCGAGACGCAGGCCGGGGCACTCAGGCGGACAAACGGGCGCGCATGCAGCTCGGCCGCGAGTGTCAGGCGCAAGGGGTGATTCAAGCCGGCAGCCAGCACCGTCCGCTCGGGCATATCGAGAACCAAGGCGTGTCCGATCAGTTGTAACCCAGGTCAACCACCCGGTCGAGCTCGGCCGGTTCGGTGCGCAGCGGCACCACAACGCCACGCGGTGCCAGTTGCGGCATACGCTTTGCGGCGGTCTGTGGCGTGTTGGCCGGGCGGAAAGCATTGGAAGGAACGGACTGGCTAGCCTGCATTGTCTCTGTCTCCGGGGATCATCTATCGGGAGCATCGCTACCCCCATTTAATATCGGCAAGCACACGCACGCACCGAATCATGCGTCGCAACAACGACTTGCCTCCTTTGGCGGGCGCCATTCTCTCGGCTGGGCAAGGCTTTATCAAACGAAATACACTACGAAGATTGTGAGTTTGAGGAATGATCCATGCGTCGACGCGTCCCGAGCATCGAATCGCTGTCGGCCTTCGAGGCCTCGGCCCGTCATTTGAGCTTCACCCGGGCGGCGGACGCGTTGTCATTGACCCAAAGCGCGGTGTGCAAGCAGGTGGCGGTGCTGGAGGCTTATCTGGGCGTACGCTTGTTCAACCGCATCAAAAAACGCATCTCGCTGACCGAGGCCGGTCAGGTATATGTGCGCCAGATCAGCGACGGTCTCGACCGACTGGAGCGCGACACCGCGGCGATCATGACCCACCGCGGCGAGGGCGACGTGCTCGAACTGGCGGTGATCCCGACCTTTGCCACCCGCTGGCTGATCCCGCGCCTGCCGGACTTCCAGCGCCGGCATCCGGGCATCACGCTCAACCTCACCACCCGCGCCGAACCCTTTCTGTTTACCGACACGGTCTTCGACGCCGCGGTGCATTTCGGCTCCGCACAGTGGCCCGGCGCGGTCAGCAACTATTTGTTCGACGAGGAGATGGTGCCGGTCATGGCCCCGGCCTTGCTGCATCAACAGCCCTGCCCGAATCCGGCCGCACTGGCCGGTTTTCCGCTACTGCACCAGTCGGCCCGCCATCACGCCTGGCGGCGCTGGTTCGAAGTGGCCGGCGCCCCCGACATGGAAGCCATTGGCGGCCCCCGCTTCGAGCTCTTTTCGATGCTTGCCGAAGCCGCCCGTGCCGGGCTCGGCGTGGCCTTGGTGCCGCGCTTTCTGGTGCAGGGCGAACTGGCCTCGGGCGAGCTTGTCGCCCCCTTCGACATCGCCCTCACGGGCGATCTGGCCTACTACCTGATCTGCCCCGAAAACCGACAGGACCGGGCCGCCCTGCAGCACTTCTCGCACTGGCTGATCGCGCAGGCCAGCGACTATCGCGGCGAGCCGTCGGATGACACTACGGCAGCTTAAATGTCGCCCGCCGCGACCTCTGCGCCTGCGCAAGCCATACGAGTCGGCAGGCATCGAACCATTCGAGTCGTATGGCCTCGCAGGGCGCACTGCCAACGTGCCGTGCCCTCCGCGCAATGGTTTCATGGGCGGGACTTATTGAATCTGGGCAGACGACGTCTGCCGGGAACGGCGGATTCCTACCCTATGGCTGACCATCAGCAAGGGCAACGCGGGTGCCATCGGTTGGTCCGCACCCATGGGGTTCAAGAACGTCGGCGTGATCGCTCAAGATGTCTGGGCGGGATAGGTGAAGGACGATTTCCGAATGAGAAAACGACCGGCCCACACGCGCCAGCGCATTGAGGAAAAACTGGGCTTTGCCCCCGATTATTTCCCTTGCCGGCTTTTTCAAACGGGCCCAAGGCGCCCGGGCAATTGAATGACGGCCTGCCCGGCAGACCGAAAGCGGGCTAGAGTTCCTCTTGGTGGCCAAGGTGCAAAACAGACAGGGAGGGCAAGGCGTGTCGATTCTCATGTCGGCGGACCGTTTCAGAATGCTTGTTGCGCGCTTTCGCGAGCGCTTGTGGGTCAAGCCACTGTTGATGTGCGTGGTGTCGATTGCGGCCGCGGTCGGGGCGAGCCTGGCCGATGGCACAGGACTGGCGCATGTAGTGCCGGCAACAGCATCGGTGGCACTCGAGACCTTGCTGTCGATCATGGCCTCCAGCATGCTGGTGATTGCGACGTTCTCCGTCGGCTCGATGGTGGCGGCCTACGGTGCCGCGAGTAACACCGCAACGCCCCGGTCGTTTGGTCTGGTGGTCGCCGACGATGTGTCGCAAAACGCGCTATCGACCTTTGTCGGCGCGTTCATTTTCAGCATCGTGGCGCTGACCGGCGTCAAGAATGGCTATTTCCTGGCGGCAGGCCTGTTCGTGCTGTTCATTCTGACGGCGGCAGTCTTCGGCCTGGTGATCGTGACCTTCGTGCGCTGGGTCGACAACATCGCCCGACTCGGGCGGATGAACTCAACGATCGAGAAGGTCGAGCAGGCGACGGCGGATGCCCTGGTGCGACGGCGTAACAGGCCAACGCTCGGCGGTGTGCCGGTGCGCGCCCTTCCGCGCGGGGTGCCGGTGCATGCCACCGAGGTGGGCTATGTTCAACAGATCGACGTCGCTCGGCTTCAAACGTGGGCGGTTTCAGTTGATGCGCGAGTGGTTGTGGCCGCCTTGCCCGGCGCCTTTGCGTTCCCCGATCGCGTGCTGGCCTATGTGAGCGTGGCAGCGGAGGGCGACGCGACGCCCGAGCTTGGTGAAGTGATGGCGAGTTTCACTATTGGTCGCGAGCGACGCTTTGAGGATGACCCCCGCTTCGGGCTGGTGGTGTTGTCGGAGATTGCCGGCCGGGCGCTGTCACCGGCGGTGAACGACCCCGGCACGGCGGTGTCTATCCTTGGCGCGCTGGTCCGGCTCTTTGCACAGTGGTGCCAGCCGGCGGCGGACGATGACGCGCCGGCATGTGATCGTATCGAGGTGCCCGAATTGTCGGTCCACGACATGTTTGACGATGCCTTCACGGCGATTGCCCGAGATGGCGCCGGCTCGATCGAAGTGGCGCTTCGTTTGCAGAAGGCCTTGCAATCGCTGGCAACGCTTGGCGGTCCGGCAATGCGTACAGCGGCCGAAGATCACGCACGACGTGCCTTGGAACGCGCGACATCCCGGATGGATCTGCCCTACGATCTGGCGCAGGTTCGCAAGGCGGCTGCGTTTGCCACGCCAGCGCTGCGTGACGATTGACTCGGCACCAGACGACAACCGAGACCAGGGACCCCACGCCACCGGGCGAGGCGATGATCAAGCCTTGAAACCCGACATTTCACCCATCGCCTATCTGTACCAGGAGACCCCTCACCATGCTGATCCAGGGCAGTTGCCACTGCGCCAACATCTCCTTCCAGCTCGACTGGTCGCCCTCGCCGTCCGACATTCCGGCGCGCGTGTGCGACTGTTCTTTTTGCGTAAAACACGGCGGCGTGTGGACGGCGCATCCACAAGGCACGCTGACGGTCAGCGTCAAGAACGACGCGCGGGTGTCTCGCTACACATTTGGCACGCGCACGGCGCGCTTTCATGTTTGTCAGCAATGCGGCGTGGTGCCGGTTGTGACGAGCAGAATTGAGGGGCGAGAGCTTGCGGTGGTCAATGTAAACACGTTCAACAATGTGCCAGCGGCGATGCTCCGGCTCGCCCCGGTATCGTTTGACGGCGAGGACACGTCGGACCGTCTGGCGCGGCGCGCGCGCAACTGGATCGGGGATGTCAGGTTTGTGACGGGCGACGTCTAACGGCGTGTTTTTGCTGGGCCGTCAGCAGCCGCGGTTTGGCTGACAAAGGAAGACCTCCATCGGCCGGACGATGTCTGCATGCGGAGTGTTGGGCTTCGCCACGCTCAACCCAACCTGCGTCCGGGACGCAATGACGCGATGCCGTCACTGGCACCCACAGGCCGGGCTGATTCAAATGGCCTGCGCGCTACCGCCGACTAAGCACCACGCTCGCCCCGGTGCTGGTGATGGAGCCGAGCGTGCCGCGCCGGTGTTCGTCGCGCGAAGCGAGGAAGTGCCGTTTGTCGAGAAACAGGGCGCCAAAGAAAACGCCGATGACGATATGACAGAAATGTAATATCGCCGGGCCGTTTTCTCCGGCGATGTCTCGCGCTGTGGGCGATGCTCAGGCTGCTGTCGTGCCGGGTCGACACAGCAACACATCCGCTTGCCACGCAATCACGAAAAGCGCCACGCAATCCATTAAACTACGGGGTTTCGCTCAATCCCTCTTTCGGAACGGGGGATTTACGTCATGCAAAGCTCGGGGGCACCCATGATCTCGGTTGAAAAAATCGGCGGCACGTCGATGTCGGCTTTTGGCGATGTGCTGCGGCACATCATGCTGTACGACAAGGCGCGCATTAACGGCCGCATTTATGTGGTGTCGGCCTATTCAGGCGTGACCAACCAGTTGCTCGAGCACAAGAAGACGGGCGAGCCCGGCATTTACGCACTGTTCGCCAATGGCGAGGATTACCACGAAGCGCTCAATGGCCTGGCGGTGAGTCTGAAGCAGCTGAACGCGGGCTACGCCGACATTGGCCTGCCGCTGGATGTGGCCGATGCCTTCGTCGATACGCGCATCAGCGAGGCCAAGCGTTATCTGGAGGCCATGCACCATGTGCTGGCCAGCGGCTACCTCAATCGCAGCGACGTGCTGCTGGCGGCACGCGAGGTGCTGGCCTCGATTGGCGAATCGCACAGCGCCTTCAACGCGGTCGAGATGCTCAAAACCTACGGCGTGAACGCCATCCTGCTTGACCTGGCCGGCTTCGACGACGACGAGCCGCTGAGCATCGACGAGCGCATTCGCAACAGCTTCAAGGGGCTGGACCTGGCCAATAACGTGGTGGTGGCCACCGGTTACACCAAGGGCGTCGAAGGCATCATGCGCGAGTTCGACCGCGGTTACTCCGAGGTGACTTTCAGCAAGATTGCGGTCGAAGTGCGCCCCGCCGAAGCGGTGATCCACAAGGAGTTCCACCTGTCCTCCGCCGACCCCAACATCGTCGGCCTGGAAAACGCAGTCATCGTCGGTGCCACCAACTACGACGTGGCGGACCAGCTGGCCGACGTGGGCATGGAGGCCATCCACCCCAAGGCCGCCAAGCCGATGGAACGCGCGGGCATCCCCATTCGCCTGAAAAACACGTTTGAACCCGAGCACCCGGGCACGCTGATCACCAAAGATTACGTGGGCGAACGCGCCCGCGTGGAGATCGTGACCGGCAGCGACAAGGTGACACTGGTCGAGATTCACGACCCGAGCATGGTCGGCACGGTGGGCTTCGATCTGGGCATCATGGAGATCTTCCGCCGCCACAAGGCGTCGTACATCCTCAAGGCCACCAACGCCAACTCCATCGCCCACCTGCTGTGGGACCGCGCCGTGACTCGCGCCCTGATCGACGAGCTCGAGGCCAACTACCAGGTGGTCACGGTCAAGCCCAGCGCGGTGGTGTGCACCATCGGCTCGAACATCAGCATCCCCGGCGTGCTGGCCCGCGCGGCGCAGGCGCTGGCCGATGCACAGGTCAATGTGAACTGCGTATCGCAAACCCTGCGGCAGGTGAACATGCAGTTCATCATCGAGCGCGAAGACTACAAAAAGGCAATCATCGCCCTCAACCATTCGCTGTGCGTCAATTCGGGCACGCCGGTGCCGGTGGCCTGAAACAACACTCGGTAAAAAGCGCAGAGGCGGCCCGCGGGTCGCCTCTTTTTTTGCCGCGATTGCGCGAGCACCGCCTACTGCAAAACGGCGTGAGTGCTCAACAAAATCAGCACGCAAATGGCCAGCACGAAGGACAGCCCCTGCCAGAAGCGCAACGGATTGCGTTCGATCAGCGGCGGCGGGCGCTCATTGAGCAGGCTGCGATTGGGATGCCGGAGGTCGTAGGTGAATTCCGACAGCTCCTGATAGCGCTTGTCGGGGTTGGGATGCACCGCCTTGGCGAGCGCAGCGTCGACCCAGGCGGGGATCTCGCGATCCTCGTCGAGCACACTGTCGTAGCGCAGTTTTTTCTGCGCCGCGCGGCTGCGGGTCTTGGCCACTTCGGCGCCATAGGGCAGCCGCCCGGACAGCATCTGATAGGTGATGACGCCCAGCGAAAACAGGTCGGAACACGGCCGGCCAGCCTCGCCCAGAAAATACTCGGGTGCAGTGTATTGCGCGGTGCCGAGAATCGGCGGCGGCAGGTTATCGGTCTCGGCTTCGGCCAGGCCGGCCACGCGGGTGGCGCCGAAGTCGATGATTTTCACCGTGCCGGCGGTGTCGATCATGATGTTGTTGGGCCGCAAGTCCTGATGCAGCATCTCGAGCCGGTGGAAGGCGAGCAGGCCTTTGGCAATCTGCTCGACGATGCCGCGCACGGTTTCGAGCGAGGGCGCCGGGTTGTCGCGCATCCACTGCGCCAGGGTCTGACCGTCGATGTATTCGGTGGCCACATAGAGAAAATGGCGCTTGCGGGTTTGCGTGCTCGGCTTGAGCACATGCGCGCTGTTGATGCGCCGCGCGATCCACTCCTCGAGCATGAAGCGTTCGAGATAGGCGGGATCGCCACGCATGTCGACCGACGGCGTCTTAAGCACTTGCAGCGCGCCACTGTCGATGTCTTCCGCCAAATAGATATGGCTGCGACTGCTGCCGTGCAGCGCGCGAATGACCCGGTAGCCTTCGAACACCTGCCGGGGTTCGAGCACCGGCGCTGGCGGCAGCTCGGCCCATTGTGAATAAATCGCGCTGGCGTCGCCTTGCGCCAGGCTGTCGACACGCAGGATCTGGATCGTCAGATTGTCATCACTGCCCTGCGCATAGGCTTCCTGCGCAATGCTTTGCGCCGCCGCACCGAGATCGTCGGGCGAGCGAGTGATGGTGTCGATGATGAAAGGCGCCGCGGCAAATTCATACACGCCATCGGTGGCCAGCACAAAACAGTCGCCCACTGCCAACGGCACGGCCTGGTAATCGATGTCGAGCTGATCGCTGATGCCGAGCGCGCGCGCCAGATAGCTGGTGTCTTCGGACACCACGAGCCGGTGATCTTTGGTCAGTTGCTCGAGGGCGCCGTCGCGCAGCCGGTAGATGCGGCTGTCGCCGACATGAAAAATGTGCGCGGTGGCCGCCTTGATGACCAGCGCGCTGAAGGTGCACACATAGCCGCGATCGCGGTCGTAGCGATGCTCGCTGTGGCGGGTTTGCGAATACAACCAAGCGTTGCTTGCGGTGATGACACGCTGCGCCGCCGTCTTGACCGACCACGCCTCCGAGGTGCAGTAGTAGTCATCCAGAAAACTCTTGACCGCCGACGCGCTGGCAATATGGCTGACCGCGCTGCTGCTGATGCCGTCGGCCAGCGCAATGGCAATGCCCTTGGCGCTGAGCTGCGGCTCGTCCGGCATGCACAGGCCATGAAAGTCCTGATTGCTTTCCTTGCGGCCCTTGTCGGAATACTGGCCGGTGGCGACGGTAAGTTGAGATGGCATTGTCAGGATGAAAGCGCCTCGCCCCACGCGGGGCAAGGCGCTCGCATCGAGGCAGATCAGGCGGCGTTGCGCTTGGGCGCGGTACGCACGTGGGTCGAGTAGAGCGTGAGGCCAACGAAGGCCAGGCCGCCCACCAGGTTACCGATCACGGTCGGGATCTCGTTCCAGACCAGGTAGTCATAGATCGAGAAGTTGCCGCCCAGCATCAGGCCCGACGGGAACAGGAACATGTTCACGATGGAGTGCTCGAAGCCCATGTAGAAGAACAGCATGATCGGCATCCACATCGCGATCACCTTGCCCGACACATTGGTCGACACCATCGCGCCCACCACCCCGGTCGACACCATCCAGTTGCACAGCACACCGCGGATGAACAGCGTCAGCATGCCGGCGGCGCCGTGCTCGGCGTAACCCACCGTCCGGCCTTCGCCGATGTGGCCGATCTTCTGCCCGACGACATTGGGATCGACGCTGAAGCCGTAGGTAAAGATGATCGCCATCATCACGGCAACGGTCAGCGCGCCGGCAAAGTTGCCAATGAAGACCAGCCCCCAGTTGCGCAGCACGCCATTGAGCGTGACGCCCGGCCGCTTGTCGATCAGCGCCAGCGGGCACAGGGTAAAGACGCCTGTCAGCAGATCAAAGCCCAGCAAATACAGGATGCAGAAACCGACCGGAAACAGCACGGCACCGGCCAGCGCCGAGCCGGTCTGCACGGTGATGGTGACCGCAAAGGCGGCGGCGAGCGCAAGAATGGCACCGGCCATGTAAGCGCGAACGAGGGTGTCGCGGGTGGACATGAAGATTTTCGCTTCGCCCGCATCCACCATTTTGGTGACGAACTCTGTGGGTGCTATGTAGGACATGTGATTTCCCCGTAGGTAAGTAATGAATCGCGCTGGCAAGAGAGCACCCGTCTCCTGCCCCGCTCTGCGGCAGGGTCAAGGATGTCTTGTCCGTGATCGCGTCGGTGCCGCCTGCTGGATGCGCGGCGCTTCAAGCAGGCTGCGCACCGACTTGGCACCGATAAAGCATGTCTCATGCCAGCGGCGCCAAAGCCATGAAGCAACTCGGTTTCGCCCCCTTCGGCATCACCACTCGCCGCACTCATCGCCCCCAATTGGGGCGCGCGGGTCACCGCTTCGCCTTGTCTCAGTGCGGCGGCGCAACAAAACGCCCCCGTCCGGCCCTGCGCCCACCGCGCCAGAACGTGGTCGCCACGGGGCATCCCGGCGCAAGCGCAGCGCCGAAGCCTGACTCGGCACGCATGCTGCTTTACGCAACAAGGGAAGGAGGCTTGCCTCCGACACCGACACCACCCAGCACACAAGGAGCACCCCGTGAATCGACTCGAAGTCACCGAAATGATCGTCGCCGCCAAGATCCAGAAAGGCATCAGATGGACGGATGTCGCCAAGGAAATCGGCCTGTCCAAGGAATGGGTCACCGCCGGCTGTCTGGGCCAAATGGCGTTTGACGCGAACCAGGCCAGCATCATCGGCAAGGTCTTCGATCTGCCGGCCGAGGCAGTCGCCCTGCTGCAGGCGGCGCCCTACAAGGGCTCGCTGCCCACCGCCGTCCCAGCCGACCCGCTGATCTACCGCTTCTACGAGCTGATCAACGTCTACGGCTCAACCTTCAAGGCGCTGATCCACGAAGAGTTCGGCGATGGCATCATGTCGGCCATCGACTTCAACATGAATGTCTCGCGCGAGCCCAACCCGGCCGGCGACCGGGTGAACATCGTCATGTCGGGCAAGTTCCTCCCCTACAAGACGTACTGACGCGCCATTGGCGGCGCCCCAAAACAGGATCGCCCGACACGAGGTGTCGGGCGATCCTGTTTTCAGCGCACGTACTGCACTCCGATACGCTTACTCTACCGTCACACTCTTGGCCAGGTTGCGCGGCTTGTCCACGTCGGTGCCTTTGACCAGCGCGGCATGGTAGGACAGCAGCTGCAGCGGGATCACATGCAGCACCGGGGAGAGCATGCCGTAGTGCTCTGGCATGTGCAGAATGTGCACGCCTTCGGATTCTTCGATGGCGCTGCCGGCGTCGGCGAACACATACAACTCGCCGCCGCGGGCGCGCACTTCCTGCAGGTTGGACTTGAGCTTCTCGAGCAGCTCGTCGGCCGGGGCAACGGCGATGACGGGCATGTCCTTGTCCACCAGCGCCAGCGGGCCGTGCTTGAGTTCGCCGGCGGCGTAGGACTCGGCGTGGATGTAGGAGATTTCCTTGAGCTTGAGCGCGCCTTCCATGGCGATGGGCCAGTGGCGGCCACGGCCGAGGAACAGGGCGTGCTGCTTGCTGGCGAAGCGCTGGGCCCATTGTTCGATCTGTGGTTCAAGTTCAAGCACTTTGCCGACGGCAACCGGCAGGTGGCGCAGGGCGGTGAGGTAGCGGGCTTCGTCTTCGTCGCTCAGGCGGCCATTGAGCTTGGCCAGCGACAAGGTGAGCATGGCCAGCGCGGCGAGCTGGGTGGTGAAGGCCTTGGTGGAGGCGACACCGATTTCGGGGCCTGCGCGGGTGATGAAGCGCAGCGCGGTTTCGCGCACGATGGCCGACTCGGGCACGTTGCAGATCGCCAGCGTCTTGCCCATGCCGAGGCTCTTGGCATGCTTGAGCGCGGCGAGGGTGTCGGCGGTTTCGCCGGACTGGGAGATGACGACGACCAGGGTGTCGGCGTCGGGCACCGATTCGCGGTAGCGGTATTCGCTGGCGATTTCAACCACACACGGAATGCCGGCGATGGATTCAAGCCAGTAGCGGGCGACCAGACCGGCATGGAAGCTGGTGCCGCAGGCGATGATGAGCACGCGGCGCGTGGCGCCGAGAATTTCACCGGCGTGGGCGCCGAACACCTGCGGCGAAATGGTGTTGCCACCAGCGATCATCTCAAGCGTGTTGCCCAGGGCCTGCGGCTGCTCGAAGATCTCTTTTTGCATGTAGTGGCGATAGGTGCCCAACTCGACCGCATCGGCCGACAGCGAGGACAGATGCACCGGCCGTTCGACCACGGTGCCGTCGGGGCGCACGATGCGATAGCTGCCCAGCTTGAGTTCGGCCACATCGCCGTCTTCGAGATAGACCACCTTGCGCGTGACCTGCAGCAGCGCGGAGGTGTCGGAGGCAGCGTACATGCCGTCATCGCCCACGCCCAGCAGCAGCGGCGAGCCACGCCGTGCCACCACCAGACGGAAGGGGTCGGACTCGGTCACCACGCCGATGGCGTAGGCGCCTTCGAGTTCGTTGGTAGCGAGGCGGACGGCTTCGGTCAGATCCAGCCCGGCGCTGAGTTTGTGGTTGATGAGGTGCGCAATGGCTTCGGTGTCGGTCTCGGAGGTGAAGACATAGCCCTTGGCGGTCAGATCGGTCTTGATGCGCTCGAAGTTCTCGATGATGCCGTTGTGCACCACCGCCAGGCCGCCCGACACATGCGGGTGGGCGTTGCGCTCTGAGGGCTCGCCATGGGTGGCCCAGCGGGTGTGGGCGATGCCGATGTTGGCGCTCAGGTGGCGGCTGTCGGCAATGGCGGCCAGTTCGGCCACACGGCCGGCCGAGCGGGCGCGGACCAGGTCGCCTTCATGCAACACGGCGAGGCCGGCGGAGTCATAACCCCGGTACTCAAGCTTGCGCAGCCCTTCGAGCAGCACGGGAACGACATTCTGGGTCGAGATAGCGGTGACGATGCCACACATGGTGTTCTCTCCTGAGGCCGACCCCGAGAGCCGGCAGGGACGCTTTATTTGGGTTTTTTGATCGGGCGTTTCCAGCCCGGGATTGTGATCTGTTTGGCCCGCGAAACGGTGAGCTGGTCGGCCGGCGCATCTTTGCTGAGCGTGGTGCCGGCACCGAGCGTGGCGCCTCTGCCGACGCGCACCGGCGCGACCAGCTGCGTGTCGGAGCCGATGAACACATCGTCTTCGATGATGGTGCGGAATTTGTTGGCGCCGTCGTAGTTGCAGGTGATGGTGCCGGCGCCCACGTTGACCCGCTGGCCGATGTCGGCATCGCCCACATAGGCGAGGTGGTTGGCCTTCGAGTGATTGTCGATGCGGCTGTTTTTGACTTCAACGAAATTGCCCAGATGCACATCTTCGCCCAGCTCGGTGCCCGGGCGGGTGCGCGCATAGGGGCCGATCACGCAGGCCGGGCCCATCACGGTGTCTTCAATATGCGAATACGGGTGGATTCGGGTGCCGGCGCCGATGCGCGCGTTGCGAATGACGCAATTGGCGCCGATCTGCACGCCTTCGCCGAGGGTCACGTTGCCTTCAAACACGCAGTTCACGTCGATGCGCACATCGCGCTCGCAGGTGAGCTCGCCGCGCACGTCGATGCGCGCCGGGTCGGCCAGGGTCACACCGGCGTCGAGCAGGCGCTCGGCGCAGGACTGCTGATAGCTGCGCTCGAGTTCGGCCAGCTGGCGGCGATTGTTGACGCCGAGGGTTTCGACCACAGTATCGGGCTGGGTGGCGACCACCGGCACACCGGCCGCGACGGCCATGGCGATGATATCGGTCAGGTAGTACTCGCCCTGGGCGTTGTCATTGCCCAGGCGGCCCAGCCAATCGCGCAGCAGCGCGGCGGGGGCGGCGAGAATACCGGTATTGACCTCCCGCACGGCGCGCTCGGCCTCGGTGGCGTCCTTGTGTTCGACAATACGCTGCACCTGCCCATCAGCGCCACGAACGATACGGCCGTAGCCGGTCGGGTCGTCGAGTTCGACGGTCAGCAAGCCGAGGCAGTCGCCTTCGGTGGCGTCGAGCAGGCGGCGCAAGGTGGCCTCGCCGATGAGTGGCACATCGCCATAAAGCACCAGCGCGAGCTGCGCGTCGTCGAGATGCGGCAAGGCCTGCTGTACGGCGTGTCCGGTGCCCAGCTGGGGGCTCTGGAGTGCCCAGGCCAGATCAGGCGCGGCCAGCGCCTCACGCACCGTCTCGCCGCCATGACCGTAAACCACGCAAATCTTGCTCGCACCCAGAGTACGCGCGGTGCCCAGCACATGCGCCAGCATCGGCCGGCCGGCGAGCGGCTGCAACACCTTTGGCAGCGCGGAACGCATCCGGGTGCCCTGTCCGGCAGCGAGGACCACAACTTGCATGACAACTCCATTTTTACGGGATTTGCGGCGGATTCTAGCATGTGCCACATGGCAGTTCCGTGAGCAGTTCCGCGCCAAGATACAACAAGACATGTATCGTATATTGCAACGCACCAAATATTGACCAGCATCTAACTTTTGAAATACCCCGAAGACTAGAATGCGATTTGCTGCAACGCATAAAGGAAAAACAAACATGCAACGGGCCGTCCATCAGTACATCGAGAATCGCACCTTTGACGAGATCGCCATCGGCGATCAAGCGCGCCTCATCCGCACGCTCAAGCCCAACGATATTCACCTGTTCGCCGCCATGTCCGGCGACGTCAACCCCACCCATGTGGACCCGGAATTCGCGCGCTCCAGTCAGTTCCGCGAAGTGGTCGGTCACAGCATGTGGGGCAGTACGCTGTTTTCCACCATCCTGGGCACCGAGTTTCCCGGCCCCGGCACGGTGTACATCACCCAATCGCTGAAGTTCTGGCGCCCGGTCGGCATCGCCGACACGCTGGAAGTCACGGTGACCTGCCGAGAAAAGTTTGCCCACAACTCGCACATCATCTTCGACTGCGTGGCCATCAACCAGGATGGACTGAAGGTCATCGACGGCACGGCCGAAGTCGCCGCCCCGACCGAAAAGATCAAGCGTCCGCGCATCAGCTTGCCGGAAGTCACCATCTCCGACAAAGAGCTGCGCTACCAGCACCTGCTGTCGCTGACCACCGGCCTGGCCCCCGTGCCGACGGCAGTGGTCCACCCCTGCGACGCGGCATCGCTGGGCGGCCCGCTGCAGGCGGCTGACGAAGGGCTGATCATCCCCATCCTGATCGGCCCGGAGGCCAAGATTCGCGCCGTCGCCGAAGAAGAAGGCTTCGACCTGACCGGCATTCGCATCGTCGACGTCCCGCACAGCCATGCGGCGGCCGAAACCGGCGTTGCCATGGCGCGCAAGGGCGACGTCGAAGTGCTGATGAAAGGCTCGCTGCACACCGACGAGCTGATGAGCGCGGTCGTGAACCGCGCCCACGGCTTGCGCACCGCGCGCCGCATCAGCCATGTGTTCATCGCCGAAGTGCCGACCTATCCGCACCCGCTGCTGATCACCGACGCGGCCATCAACATCGAGCCGACGCTGGAAGAGAAGGTCGACATCGTCCAGAACGCCATCGAGCTGGCGCAGATCATGGGCATCATCGAGCCCAAGGTCGCCATCCTGTCGGCGGTCGAAACGGTCACCTCCAAGCTGCGCTCGACCATCGACGCGGCCGCGCTGTGCAAAATGGCCGATCGCGGCCAGATCAAGGGCGGCATCCTTGACGGCCCGCTGGCTTTTGACAATGCCATCTCACTGGTCGCCGCCAAAACCAAGGGCATCGTCTCGGCGGTGGCCGGTAACGCCGACATCCTGTTGGTGCCCGATCTCGAGTCGGGCAACATGATGGCCAAGCAGCTCGAATATTTTGCCGACGCCGTCCTGGCCGGCGTGGTGGTCGGCACCAAGGTCCCCATCGTCCTCACCAGCCGCGCCGACACCGCCGAGGCGCGCGCCGCCTCCTGCGCCATCGCGCAACTGATGGCCCACCACCGTCGCGGGGTCATCGTCCAATGAAGGCGCTCTGGGTTCTCAATGCCGGTTCGTCGAGCCTGAAGTTTGCGCTCTACCCGGTCGAGCCGGACCTGGCCGACGCGCCCGCCCTCGCCGGGCAGATCGAAGGCATTGGCACACACCCGCGCCTGCACGCACGCGCCGCCACCGGCGAGCGCTTCGAATCCAGCGTGCCGCACCCGGCCGGCAACGATCAGGACAGCCACCACCAGGGCGCGCTGGATTTTCTACTCGACTGGATGAAGACGCACACCCCGCGTCTTGACCTGATCGGCGTGGGCCACCGGGTCGTGCATGGCGGCGCCGCCCACAGCGCCCCCATTCAGCTCGACGCCGCCTTGCTGACCGAGCTGGCCGCGTTCGAACCGCTCGCACCGCTGCACCAACCACACAACTTGCGCGCCATTCGCGCCGTGGGTCGAATCATGCCGCAACTGCCGCAAGTGGCCTGCTTCGACACCGCCTTCCATCGCACACAACCCGCCCTCGCGCAGCGCTTCGCAATCCCGCGCGCCTTGCACGACGAGGGCGTTCGCCGGTATGGCTTTCATGGGCTGTCGTATGAGTACATCAGCCGGCAGCTGTCGGCGGTCATCGGCCCCGAGCGCGCGCATGGCGCGGTGATCGTCGCCCATCTGGGCAACGGCGCCAGCATGTGCGCCATGCGCGACGGCAAGAGCGTGGGCTCCAGCATGGGCTTCACCGCCATCGACGGCTTGATGATGGGCACCCGCAGTGGCAGCATCGACCCGGGCGTGCTCCTGTATCTGATGGATCAGAAAGGGCTCGACTCATCCGCCTTGACGCGCTTGCTGTACAAGGAATCCGGCCTGCTGGGCGTATCCGGCATCAGCGCCGACATGCGCGACCTGCTCGCCTCGCCGGTACCCGAAGCGCGCGAAGCGATTGACCTGTTCTGCTACCGCGCCGCACGCGAACTGGGCTCACTGGCCGCGGCGGCCGGGGGTTGTGACGCCGTCGTGTTCACAGGCGGCATTGGCGAACACGCCGCCGCGGTGCGCGAAGCGATCGTCGCTCACTCCGCCTGGCTCGGGTTGAATCTGGACACGGCAGCCAACGCCAAGGACGCCCGTCGCATTGATCAGGCCGACAGCCAGGTGGCGATTGCGGTCATCCCGACCAACGAGGAATGGATGATTGCCCGGCATACGCTGGATTTGATCGGCGGCTGATTCCTTGTCACGGCGATCCGTAGCCCGGATGCAGGCCAAAGGCCGGAATCCGGGATCATCGGTTGAATCGCCACCGTTCCCGGATTCCGCTACGCTGCATCCGGGCTACCCATCTACCACCCGATTCGCGCAACACGTTGTTTTAAATAGAAAAAGGCGGCCGCGGCCGCCTTTTCCATTACACACGAGATGTCGCTTAGCGCGGCAGCTCGGACGACCCCATCAGGAACGCGTCCACTTCACGGGCACACTGGCGACCTTCGCGAATTGCCCAGACCACCAGCGACTGACCGCGACGCACGTCGCCGGCCGCAAACACCTTGGCGACGTTGGTGGCGTAGCACCCCTCACCGTCCGTGGTGGCCTTGGCGTTGCCGCGCGGATCCTTGTCGACACCAAAGGCGCCAAGCAGTGATCCAACCGGATTGGTAAAGCCCATGGCGAACAGCACCAGATCGGCCGGGTAGGTTTCTTCGCTGCCCGCCACGCTGAGCATCTTGCCGTCCTTCCACTCCAGACGCGCGGTGCGCAGTGCCTTGACCTGCCCGTTTTCGCCGACGAACTCCTGGGTGGAGATGGCGAATTCGCGGCGGGTGTCGCCTTCCTTGTGCGAGGACGAGGTGCGCAGCTTGAGCGGCCAGTACGGCCAGGTCAGCGCCTTATCTTCCTGCTCGGGCGGCTGCGGCATGACTTCGAATTGCGTGACCGAAGCCGCGCCGTGGCGATAGCTGGTGCCGACGCAGTCGGAACCGGTGTCGCCACCGCCAATCACCACCACATGCTTGCCCTTGGCACTGATCGGGTTGGCGCCGTCGCCAGCGACTTCCTTGTTCTGCGGGATCAGGAACTCGAGCGCGAAATGCACGCCGCCAAGCTCACGACCGGGGGCCGGCAGGTCGCGCGGGACTTCGGAGCCGGCGGCCAGAATCACCGCATCGAACTCGGAGGTGAGCTGCTCGGCCGAGACCATTTCCTTGCCGTCGTTGGCCACACCCGGCACACCCGGCATGGCGCCCACACACACGCTGGTGCGGAATTCGACGCCTTCGGCCTGCATCTGTTCGATGCGCCGGTCGATGACCGACTTTTCGAGCTTGAAGTCGGGGATGCCGTAACGCAGCAGGCCGCCGACACGATCGCTCTTTTCGAACACCACCACGTCATGACCGACACGGACCAGTTGCTGGGCGGCGGCCAGACCGGCGGGGCCGGAGCCGACCACGGCAATCTTCTTGCCGGTCTTGCGCTGCGGCAGCTGCGGCTTGACCCAGCCGTTTTCCCAGGCCTTGTCGATAATCGCCCGCTCGATGGACTTGATGCCCACCGCGTCGGTGTTGATGTTCAGCGTGCACGCCGCTTCACAGGGCGCCGGACAGATGCGGCCGGTGAACTCGGGGAAGTTGTTGGTCGAGTGCAGGACACGGATGGCCTGCTCCCACTGCCCGCGATAGACCAGGTCATTCCAGTCCGGAATGATGTTGTTGACCGGGCAGCCGTTGTTGCAGAACGGAATGCCGCAGTCCATGCAGCGCGCACCCTGCACCGCCGACTCCTCATCGGAGAGGCGGGAGAGGAACTCTTTGTAGTTCTGCACCCGTGCGTCGGCCGGCGCGCTGGCCTCGGAGAGGCGGTGAAACTCGAGAAATCCGGTGGGCTTACCCATCTTATGCAGCCTCCAGTTGCTTCTTCTGCGCGGCCATTTCGGCCAGCGCGCGACGATACTCGTGCGGCATTACCTTGACGAACTTGGCGCGATAGCTCGACCAGTGTTCGAGAATCCGCTTCGCGGTGGTGCTGCCCGTGTATTGGGCATGTTTTTCGATCAGCCCCTTGAGAATGGCCTCGTCGGCCAGCCCCAGGTGACGCACATCGACGCGGCCATGCGATTCCAGGTCATCGCCTTCTTCGGTGCCCTGACGGGCGACGAACTCTTCTTCGACCGGCTCAAGCGCGACCTGCGCCATGTTGCAGCGGCCAGCAAAGCTGCCATCCTCGTCGAACACGTAGGCCACGCCACCGGACATGCCGGCGGCGAAGTTGCGACCTGTTTCGCCGAGCACCACCACCGTACCGCCCGTCATGTATTCGCAGCCGTGGTCACCCACGCCTTCGACGACGGCGGTGGCACCGGAGTTGCGCACCGCGAAGCGCTCACCGCCCACGCCGGCGAAGAAGGCTTCGCCTTCGATCGCGCCGTACAGCACGGTGTTGCCGATGATGATGTTCTCGGCGGTGTCGCCACGGAACTTGGCATCCGGACGCACGACGATACGGCCACCCGAGAGGCCTTTGCCGACGTAGTCGTTGCCTTCACCGACCAGATCCAGCGTCACGCCACGGGCCAGGAAGGCGCCGAAGCTCTGCCCGGCCGTACCGGACAGCGTGATGTGGATGGTGTCGTCCGGCAGGCCGGCATGACCGTACTTGGTCGCCACCGCGCCCGACAGCATGGCGCCGACGGTGCGGTTGAGGTTACGCACGGGCAAGTTGATCTTCACCGCTTCGCCGCGCTCCAGGGCCGGGGCCGCCTGCTTGAGCAGCTCCTGGTCCAGCGCCTTCTCCAGGCCGTGATCCTGATCTTCGGTGTGGTGACGCCCCACCGTGGCCGGCACGTCCGGACGATAGAAGATGCGGCTGTAGTCGAGACCACGCGCCTTCCAGTGACTGATGCCTTTACGCATGTCGAGCAGGTCCGAGCGGCCGATCAGGTCGTCGAACTTGCGAATGCCGAGCTGAGCCATCAGCTCACGCACTTCTTCGGCAATGAAGAAGAAGAAGTTGACCACGTGCTCGGGCTGGCCGGTAAAGCGCTTGCGCAGCTCCGGGTCTTGCGTGGCCACGCCGACCGGACAGGTGTTGAGGTGGCACTTGCGCATCATGATGCAGCCTTCGACGACCAGCGGTGCGGTCGCAAAGCCGAATTCATCGGCGCCAAGCAGCGCACCGATCACCACGTCGCGACCGGTCTTCATCTGACCGTCGACCTGCACCCGCACCCGCGAGCGCAGGCGGTTGAGCACCAAGGTTTGCTGGGTTTCGGCCAGGCCGAGTTCCCACGGCGAACCGGCATGCTTGATCGACGACAGGGGCGAAGCGCCCGTGCCGCCGTCATGACCGGCGATCACGATGTGATCGGCCTTGGCCTTGGTCACACCAGCGGCCACGGTACCGACACCGATCTCGGACACCAGCTTGACGCTGATCGACGCCTTTTTGTTGGCGTTTTTCAGGTCGTGGATCAGCTGCGCCAGATCTTCGATCGAGTAGATGTCATGGTGCGGGGGCGGCGAAATCAGGCCAACGCCCGGCACCGAGTGACGCAGGAAACCGATGTATTCCGACACCTTGTGGCCGGGCAGCTGACCGCCCTCACCGGGCTTGGCGCCCTGGGCCATCTTGATCTGGATCTGATCGGCGTTGGCCAGGTATTCCGTCGTGACACCGAAGCGGCCCGAGGCCACCTGCTTGATGGACGAACGCAGGCTATCGCCCGGCGACAGGTCGAGATCGCGCTCGATACGACCCGCACCGATCAGCTCGGAGAGCTTGGTCGGCTTGGTGACCGGCATGAAACGCTTCGGATCTTCGCCGCCTTCACCGGTGTTGGACTTGCCGCCGATGCGGTTCATCGCCACGGCGAGGGTGGTGTGCGCTTCGGTCGAAATCGAACCGAGCGACATGGCGCCGGTGGCAAAACGCTTGACGATTTCCTTGGCCGACTCGACTTCGTCGAGCGGCACCGGCGCACCTGCGACCTTGATCTCGAACAGGCCGCGCATGGTCATGTGGCGCTTGGTCTGGTCGTTGACCAGGCGAGCGTATTCCTTGAAGGTATCCGCCTTGCCGGCGCGTGTCGCGTGTTGCAGTTTGGCGATGGTGTCCGGCGTCCACATGTGCTCTTCGCCGCGCACACGGTAGGCGTAATCGCCACCCGCATCGAGCAATTCGGCCAGCACAGGGTCGTCACCGAAAGCCTTCTGGTGCAGACGCATCGTCTCTTCCATGACCTCGAACACGCCAACGCCTTCGACCTGGCTGGTGGTACCGGTGAAGTACTTGTCGAGCAGGCTCTGCTTGAGACCGACCGCTTCGAAGATCTGCGCGCCGGTGTAGGACATGTAGGTCGAGATGCCCATCTTGGACATGATCTTGCACAGACCTTTGCCGACTGCCTTGACGAAGTGAGCGATGGCCTTTTCGCCGGCCTCGGCGTCACCGGCCAGCGTCTGCAGGGTTTCGAGCGCGAGGTAGGGGTGGACCGCTTCCGCACCGTAGCCAGCGAGCACGGCAAAGTGATGGTTTTCGCGCGCGGTGCCGGTTTCGACCACCAGGCCGGCACGTGTGCGCAGGCCCTTGCTCACCAGGTGCTGGTGAATGGCGGAGGTGGCCAGCAACGCGGGAATGGCGACATTCTGGGCGTCGACATTGCGGTCGGACACCACCAGGATGTTGAAGCCCTGCTCCACCGCATCTTCGGCTTCGGCGCACAGCGAGGCGAGACGCGCCTCGACGCCGGCCTTGCCCCAGGCCACCGGGTAGCAGACGTCCAGCTCGGCCGAGCGGAACTTGTTGCCGGTGTAGCGCGCAATGTTGCGGATCTTTGCCATATCGGCAAAGTTCAGCACCGGCTGCGTCACTTCGAGGCGGTACGGGGGGTTGATCTCGTTGATTTCGAGCAGGTTGGGACGCGGGCCGATGAAGGACACCAGCGACATCACCAGTTGCTCGCGGATCGGATCGATCGGCGGGTTGGTCACCTGCGCGAAGAGCTGACGGAAGTAGTTGTAGAGCGGCTTCTCTTTGCTCGACAACACGGCCATCGGCGCGTCGTTACCCATCGAACCCGTGCCTTCTTCGCCGGCGCGGGCCATCGGCTCGAGGATGAACTTGATGTCTTCCTGCGTGAAACCAAAGGCCTGCTGGCGATCCAGCAAGCTGGCGCGGCATTCGGTCGCGACTGTCGCATCGGACTTTTCAAGGCCATCGAGCTTGATGTTGATGCGCTGGTTCCACTCGCGATACGGCTTGGCCGTGGCGAGCGACTCCTTGAGCTCCTCATCGTTGATGATGCGGCCCTGCTCCATGTCGATCAGGAACATCTTGCCGGGCTGGAGGCGCCATTTCTTGACGATCTTGCTGTCCGGAATCGGCAGCACGCCAGACTCAGACGCCATCACCACAAGGTCGTCATCCGTCACCAGATAACGCGCCGGACGCAGACCGTTACGGTCGAGCGTAGCGCCGATCTGCACGCCGTCGGTAAAGGCCACCGCGGCGGGGCCGTCCCACGGTTCCATCATGGCGGCGTGGTATTCGTAGAAGGCGCGGCGCTGCTCGCCCATCAGGGTGTGCGACTCCCAGGCCTCGGGGATCATCATCATCACCGCGTGAGCCATGGTGTAGCCGCCCATCACCAGCAGTTCGAGCGCATTGTCGAAGGCGGCGGAGTCGGACTGCCCCGGGTAGATCAGCGGCCAGATCTTTTCCAGATCCTTGCCCAACAACGGCGAGGCAACGCCTTTCTCGCGTGCGCGCATCCAGTTGTAGTTGCCGCGCAGGGTGTTGATCTCGCCGTTGTGCGCGATCATGCGGAACGGGTGCGCGAGGTTCCACTTGGGGAAGGTGTTGGTCGAAAAACGCTGGTGCACCAGCGCCAGTGCCGACACCGTGCGCGGATCGACCAGGTCGAGGTAATACTCACCCACCTGGTTGGCCAGCAGCAGGCCCTTGTAGACGATGGTGCGCGCCGACATCGACACCATGTAGAACTCTTTGGCGTGCTCGAGCTGCAGGCGCTGGATGGCGTTGGCGGCGCGACGGCGGATCACGTAGAGCTTACGCTCGAGCGCGTCGGTCACCATGATGTCCGCGCCGCGGCCGATGAAGATCTGACGGATGATCGGCTCGGTCTTGCGTACCGTCGGCGACATCGGCATGTCGGGATTGACCGGCACATCGCGCCAACCGATCACCACCTGCCCTTCGGCACGGATGGCGCGCTCGATTTCTTCTTCACAGGCCATGCGCGAGGCGTGCTCTTTGGGCATGAACACCATGCCGACGCCGTAGTCACCCACAGGCGGCAGGGTCACGCCTTGAGCGGCCATTTCCTCGCGGTAGAGCTGGTCGGGCAGCTGAAGCAGCAAGCCCGCGCCATCGCCCTGGAGTGCGTCCGCACCCACGGCGCCCCGGTGATCGAGGTTTTTAAGGATCTCGAGACCCTGAATCACGATATCGTGGCGTTTTTCACCCTTGATATGGGCAATAAAACCGACACCGCAGGCGTCATGTTCGTTGGCGGGGTCATAAAGGCCCTGCTTGTGGGGAATGCTCATACTTTTTCCTCGACACTTCGTGCCTGCCCGTCATCCGGCGTCAAACCGGTGGGGCTCGGCAACGCGATTACGGCAGGCGTCAAAAAAGCCGGTCGCTTGCGCACCGGCTCTACACGACGCACTTGGCGGCGCCGTTACGAACACACTTGGCGGACTCTCGAATATACAGCCCGATCCTCAGGCCTTCAAGTACTTTTTTGCAGTGCGCAAAAAGGGAAATGCTTAGTGAATCTCGCCAACGGCAAACAGGCGCCGGTGTTCTTTCATGGCGTAGCGATCGGTCATGCCGGCGACGTAATCGGCGATGGCGCGCGCGGCATCGGCGTCGGCCCGCCGCTGATACTGCGGCGGCAACAGGCGCGGATCGGCCAGAAAGGCACCGAACAGATCGACGATGATGCGCCGCGCTTTATCGGTCATGCGCAACACCTGATAGTGGTGATAGAGGTTCTCGCGCAGAAAAGCCTTGAGACGATTGAGGGAAGGCCGCAGGGTGTCAGAATAGGCCACCAGGCGCGGCGCGGCATGTACGTCCTCCAGCGTTTGCACCCCTGCAGAGGCAATGTTCTGCCGCGTCTGGTCGATCAGGTCTACCGCCATCAGGTTGATCATGCGACGAATGGTCTCGTGAATCAGCCGACGACCGGCGAGCCCCGGGTAACGCGCCTCGACCGCTCGCCGTTGCACTGCGAAGATTTCGACATCGTCGAGTTGCTCAAGCGTAATGAGCCCCGAGCGCAACCCGTCGTCAATGTCATGGTTGTTGTAGGCAATTTCGTCCGCGAGGTTGGCCAATTGTGCCTCGACGCTCGGCTGGGTGCCGTCGAGAAAGCGTTGACCGAGCGCGCCGAGCGCCGCGGCATTTTCCCGCGAACAATGCTTGAGAATGCCCTCGCGGGTTTCATAGGTGAGATTCAACCCGTCGAACTCGGCGTAATGCTCTTCAAGCACATCGACCGTGCGCAAGGACTGCAGGTTGTGCTCGAAGCCGCCGTAGGCCTTCATGCAGGTGTTGAGCGCCGTCTGACCGGCATGACCGAAAGGCGTGTGGCCGAGGTCATGCGCCAAGGCAATCGCCTCGGCCAGATCTTCGTTCAGCGCCAGCGCACGCGCGATGGTGCGGGTTATCTGGGCGACCTCGATGCTATGCGTCAGCCGGGTCCGGAACAGATCGCCTTCGTGATTCACGAACACCTGGGTTTTGTACTCCAAGCGCCGAAACGCGGTGGAGTGGATGATACGGTCCCGGTCCCGCTGGAACTCGCCTCGCGCGGTCGGCTGGGCCTCGGCCTGCCGACGGCCCCGTGAGTTTTCTTCGGTAATCGCGTAGCCGGCCAACATCATGCGCTCTCGCAGCAGGCGTCAATCGCCGCAGCGATATCTGCGGTGGGCACATCGGAAAAAATCTCGGCGTCGCCGATGTCGCGCAGCAACACCAGTCGAAGGCGTCCGGCCTCGACCTTCTTGTCATGCGCCATCAGCTCAAGATAACGGGCCGCACCAAGCCGCGGACCAAGCACCGGCAGGCCAGCGCGCGCAATCAGCGCGACCGTCCGCTCATATTGCTGCATCGACAGCCAGCCCTGGCGCTGCGACAAAGTCGCCGCCATCACCATGCCGGCACCAACCGCCTCGCCATGCAGCCAGACACCAAAGCCCATCCCGGCTTCGATGGCATGTCCAAACGTGTGGCCAAGATTGAGCAGGGCGCGCACACCACGCTCGGTTTCATCTTCCGACACGATCTGGGATTTGTTGGCGCAGGAACGCTCGATGGCCTCGGCCAGCGCCAAAGGATCGCGCCCGAGCAACTTGTCGATGTGACTCTCCAGCCAGTCGAAAAACGCAGGGTCGCGAATCAGACCGTACTTGATCACCTCTGCCAAGCCCGCTTTCAACTCGCGATCGGGCAATGTGTTCAACACCGCGGTATCCGCCAGCACCAACTGCGGTTGGTGAAACGCGCCAATCATGTTCTTGCCGAGCGGATGATTGATCGCCGTTTTTCCACCAACGGAGGAGTCCACCTGCGAGAGCAGAGTGGTCGGGATTTGAATGAAGGGAATGCCGCGCTGATAGGTTGCTGCCGCAAAACCGGCCATGTCACCCACCACCCCGCCGCCGAGTGCGACCAGGGTTGTGCTCCGGTCGAAGTGCCCCGCCAGCAAGGCATCAAAAATCGTATTCAGCGTCTGCCAGTTCTTGTGGGCCTCGCCGTCGGGCAAGACCACGCTATCGTAGGCAATGCCGGCCCGGGCCAGGGTCGCGGTCAGACGATCGAGGTAGAGCGGCGCCACCACATCATTGGTCACGATGGCCACGCGCGGCGTATTTACGGCAGCCGCGATCGCGTCAGCGCTATCGAGCACACCTTCGCCAATCAGAATCGGATAACTACGCTCACCCAGTGCAACCGTCAGTTTTCGCATGCAAGTTCCAGAGCCTTCTCGATCTTTCGAAGCATCGATTTTGCGCTACCACGGCCCCCGGGGACAACCACATGCGCAACGGCGCGATAAAGCGGATCCCGCTCATGATAGAGCGACTCGATCCGACCACGCGGATCTTCGACCTGCAACAGCGGTCGATTCCGGTCGTGGCGTGTGCGCTCCCAAAGCACGGCAGGCGGCACATCAAGGTAAATCACAAGGCATCGCTCACGCAGCACCTTGCGATTTTCTTCCGCAAGAACGACGCCACCGCCGGTCGCCAGAACAAGATCCTGCTCCAGCGATAGGTCTTCAATCACCTGCGACTCACGCCGACGGAAGCCCGGCTCGCCCTCGACATCAAAAATCACCGGCACCGACACCCCGGTTCGTGCGCAGATCTCATGGTCGCTATCAACAAAACGACGGTGTAAGCGCCGAGCCAGCTCGCGCCCCACCGTCGTCTTTCCTGCGCCCATCATCCCCACCAATACTATGCAGGGGGTCAAACGCGTCACCAAGGTGTCGGCCTTTGCCGCGCCAGCCGACACCATGGGCTTACCGCAGCGACAACGCTTGCGTCACGATGCGCGGCGTAATGAAGATCAGCAATTCGCTGCTATTGGAGACTTGCTGAGTGTTACGGAACAAGGCGCCAAGCACCGGAATCTCGCCCAAGAAGGGAACGCGCTCAATCTGCTTGCTTTCCACTTCTTCATAGACGCCGCCAATCACGACCGTACCGCCGTTTTCAACCATGACCTCGGTCTTCACGTGCTTGGTGTTGATTGCAACGCCGCCAGGCACCGTGTCGCCAACCGAGTCCTTATTGACGTCGACAAACAGCTGAATTCGACCATCCGGCGTAATGTTCGGCCGCACCTTGAGTGCCAGCACCGCCTTGCGGAACTGCACACTGGTCGCACCGGAACTGGTCGCCGATTGATACGGAATCTCCGTACCCTGCTCCATGATCGCCTCGACCTGGTTGGCGGTCAGGACGCGCGGGCTCGACACAATCCGGCCACGGTTGTCGACTTCGAGTGCGCTCAGTTCAAGATTGAGGAAGCGAGTCGCCGCGCTGTTGAACAGGATCAAGGACAACTGGGAGGCCGTGCCGGTCGAAGGCGACGCGGGCATATTCACGCCAAGACTGTCGTTGAAAAAGTCCGGCGTCGTGGACGTCTGCCCCGTGTGAAAGCCAGTGTCACCCAAGCCACCGCCGATCACTGCGCGAGAGCCCCCCGGGCCACCGAACGGCTGGCCGGGCATGTGGATACCCATTCGAACGCCGATATCCCGAGCAAAGCCTTTATCTGCCTCAACAATACGCGCCTCGATCAGCACCTGACGGGGCGGAATGTCGATCTCCTGCACCAGTCGGCGCAGATCATCAAGGCGGGTTGCCACGTCGGTCACAAAGACCTTGTTGCTACGTTCATCGACAATCACGCTGCCCCGCTTGGACAATACCGTCTGGTTCTTGTCCTTGAGGAAGTCGAAGATCTCCTTGGCTTTGTGATAGTTGATCTGGAAGCTCTCAGTTTTCAAGGGCTCCAGGTCGCCGATCTGGGCAAGGGCCTCAAGCTCCAGCTTCTCACGCGCAGCCAATTCGTCACGCGGCGCAATCCAGATCACGTTGCCATGCTTGCGCATGTCCAGCCCCTTGGACTGAAGGATGATATCCAGTGCCTGATCCCAGGGAACATCCTTGAGCCGCAGCGTCAGGCTGCCTTGCACGGTATCGCTGGTGATGATGTTGAAATCGGTAAAGTCGGCAATGACCTGCAGCACCGACCGAACGTCAATGTTCTGGAAGTTCAGCGACAGCTTGTCACCCTGGTACTTCCCGCGTGCGCCCTGGACGAGCTTCTTCGGATCTTCGACAACGCGCTTGATCTCAACCACGAACTGATTGTCGCTCTGATAGGCGTTGTGCTCCCACAGGCCATTGGGCTTGACCAGCAGGCGCGTGTTGGCGCCTTGCGGCTGCACCACGAACTCGGTCACCGGCGTGGCAAAATCGGTCACATCCGACTTGCGGCGCAGATTCTCTGGCAACGTGGTCTTGAGGAAATCAATCGCCAAAGCGTCGCCTTGCTGGCGGATATCGATACCGGTATCCGGATCGCTCAGTTCAACAACGATCCGACCCTCGCCTTCGGTGCCTCGACGGAAGTTGATGTCGCGTACGAACTTGCCCTCGGGCGCCGATGCGGCACGATTGCTTTCGGCAAAGCTGGCAAAGGGGCGATCATTGGGACGCAGTTCCGACGGATCGCGGCGAACCGGCGAGAGCGCGATCACCACATCCTGCCCTTCTACCGTGGTGTCGTATGGCGTCATCTTGAGCAGGTTCAGCACGAGTCGCGTGCGATCGCCCACCTGGACGATGTTCGCGCTGCGCAGATCGCCCTCGTCAATCGTCTGAAGGCTGCGACCGAGCTCGTTGCCCGTCCCCGGGAAATCGAAAGCGATGCGCGCGGGGCTGGCAACGCTGAAACTCGCCGGCGGCTGCGCCAGCGGTGTTTTCAGGCGCACCTTCACGTAGATGCTCGCCCCTTGACGGGACACATCCAGCGCTTCAATCGCATTGTCTGTTGTGACAGATTCGGCCATCGTGGCCTGGGCCATCACCGGCGACGTCGCCTGCGCCATCCACAAGCCCGCAGCGACCACAAAGTAACCCATATTGAACTTCATTGCGTCGTCTCCTGCTGCTCTTGCAAGTACAGCGCACTCGTTCTCTCGACCCAGTCGCCGTTCAAATCTTCAACCAGTTCCGTCAGCGTCACTTCCGACTCCGAAATGCTGGTCACAACGCCAAAATTCTGGCCCATGTAATTCCCCGAGCGGACTTGATAAATGCTGCCCCCCGCGTCAATCAGCGCGTGCGAGGCGCCTGTCTTGAGCAATACACCCACCATCTTCAACGACTCCAGTGGATAGGACTCAAGGGGTTCTCTCTGACGATTGATGTCAGGCGCCCGTCCGCCGCCCACCACTACACGCGCCGCAACGAATTTGTCGGCGTCATACGGATTGATCTGCGCAAAGGCATCGTAGTCGACCACCGGAAACGGTTTGATCTCCGGAAGGGGCTTCACCTGCCCTTTCATGCCGGCCTCCTGCTGGGCCATCCAGGATCGCAGGTCGTCCTGCTCGGCCGTACATGCGGCCAAGATCACGGGAATTAGGAATATCCACTTTTTCATGGCGCCCTCACCTCGGCTTCTTGGCTTGCGCCGCGGCTTGTTGTTGCTGAGCGAGTTCCTCTTCGTCGAGATAACGATAGGTCACCGCTGTTGCATCCATCTTCAGTGGTTCGCCGGGCTTCGGCCGCTCGATGGCCAGATTGTTCAAGGTCACAATCCGCGGCATTTTCGCCACGTCACCCGCAAACGCACCCAAGTCATGGTACTGACCAACCAGTCGAATCGCGATCGGCATCTCGGCGTAGAACTCCTTGATGACATCGCCCCCCGGCTTGAAGAGCTCAAACTGCAAGCCTCGCCCCAGGCCGGCCTGGTTGATATCGGCGAGCAAGGAATCCATCTCCGCCCGGTTGGGCAGCTGACGAAGCAAGGCACCAAACTGGCGGTCGATCTCGGCGAGCTGCTGCAAATGCTCATCCAGATTGACTGACTGACGTTTTTTTCCAACCCAGTCGGCCCGCAGCGTCACCTCTTCCGCTTCGCGCTGCGTCAGCGTATCCATCTGGTCCTGCCAGAAGAACCACCACGCACCCGCTACGGTCGCGACCAGAATGGCGACCAGAAAAATTACTCGCGGCGCCAGTGGCCACACGCCAGGATCGTTCGGGTCGAGCCCACGAAAATCATCTGCGATTCGATTCAGATCGATCGATGGCTGCCGACGGGTCTTAGGTGTCGATGATTTCATTTCACCGCCCCTCCTGCCACGGCGACCTTGTCTTCTTCCTTGGGCCGCTCAAGACTGATATCAAGCGTAAATTCACTGACTCGGCGATCATCCATTTCTTTGAGTGTCGCGGTCTTGATTTCAACCAGCGTCGGCTGTCCAAGGTATTCGGAACCGTCCAGGTTACGCATCAAGGTCGACACCCGCGCATTCGACTGCGCATAGCCAATGAGCGTCACCTTCAGGCCGTTTTGCTTGATGGAACGAAGGAAAACGCCTTCGGGGGTCTGGCGCACCAGTTCGTTGAGCAAATGAACCGTTTCGGCGCGATGCCCCTGCAAAGATTCGATCACCTGCTTGCGTGCCAGCAAGGAATCGATCTGACTCCGAAGCCGTTTGATCTCGGCGATATCCTTGTCGAGTTTGGCAATTTCGGTTTTCAGAAAGTTGTTCTTGTCTTCCTGAGCTTCAATAACGCCGCCAATAATGGTGCTGACCAACACACCAATGAGCGCCCCAAGTACCACCATCGCACCCGCGAGCAGATAGAACTGCTGACGCCGTTGACGGCGTTTTTCTTCACGGTGGGGCAGCAGGTTGATTCGAATCATCAATCAAACCTCCGCAAAGCCAGGCCGCACGCCACCAGCAGCGAAGGCGCATCCGCCATCAAATTTTTGGGGCGAACCTTGGAAGACAACTGCATCTTGGTAAAGGGGTTGGCGACCACCGTATCGACCTGGGTACGCCCACCCACCACTTCTGCCAGCCCGGAGATCACGGCACAGCCGCCCGCAAGGACGATGTGATCAACCTGATTGAACTGTGTGGAGGTAAAGAAGAACTGCAGCGCGCGCGACACCTCAAGTGCCAGGCTGTCCATGAAGGGGCGCAGCAACTCACTGGCGTAGTTTTCCGGCAGGCTGCCGGAACGCTTGGCCGCCTCGGCCTCTTCGGCGCTCATGCCGTAGTGCCGGGCAATATCCTGAGTCAGCTGGTGACCACCAAAGGCCTGCTCGCGGGTATAAACCTGCACCCCGTCGCGCAACACCGTGACGTTGAGTTGATTGGCGCCGATATCGACCAGCGCGATGATCGCGCCCTTGCCCTTCTCCGGTAGCTGCTGGCAGACGAAATCGAACGCCGACTGTGCGGCGAAGGACTCGACATCCATGATCACGGCCTTCAGGCCTGCCGCCTCGGCCGCGGCCACACGGTCTTCAACCTTTTCTTTGCGGGAGGCCGCGATCAGGACGTCCATTTCGCCGGGCACGTCGTGAGACTCCTCCAGCACCTGGAAGTCCAGATTCACCTCATCCAGCGCAAAGGGGATGTATTGGTTGGCCTCGCTCTCGACCTGCACCTCCATCTCCTGCTCACGCAGGCCGTCGGGCAACAGGATTTTCTTGGTGATGACCGCCGATGCCGGCAAGGCCATGGCAACTTGCTTGACCCCAGCGCCCATGCGCCTTAGCGCGCGCTTGATCGTCTCGGCGACTGCTTCGAGATTGGCAATGTTCCCGTCTGTGACCGCGTCACGAGGCAGGGGCTCGACCGCATAGCGCTCTATTCGAATCCCTTCCTTGAGGCCGCCAGAGAGCTCAACGAGCTTGACCGCCGAGGAAGAAATATCGAGCCCCACAAGTGGGCGCGCCTTCGGGTTAAAAACCGATAAGTTGATCACAAAGAAAACCCTTAAATTTCTTCATGTTAGGCGCAACATGTGAAAAAACGCTTCAATGCTAGCAACAACGATGGCATGTGTAAAGAATCGCTTTCCAGCGTCATTCATTGGAGCCGTTGCGCCTGCGCCCGTATAATCGCCACGACTCATCTACAGGACATTTACGACGCATGCGCTGGGTTCTTTACCCGTTTTTCGCCCTGATGGGGCTGGCGGTCATGGGTGTCGCCACTTTGGCTGCAGTGGCGGCATTCGCGTGGCCGAAGCTTCCGTCGCTTGAAATCCTCACTGACTACCGCCCAAAGATCCCCCTCCGAATCTACACCTCGGACGGGCATCTCATTGGTGAATATGGCGAAGAGCGCCGGACATTTGTCACGATCACCGATGTGCCGGCGGTACTCAAGCACGCCATTCTCTCGGCCGAAGACGAGCGCTTCTACGAGCACCCCGGGGTCGATCTGCTGGGCATCGCGCGCGCCGCATCCGCCAATCTGATCTCCGGCGGCAAGGCGCAGGGCGCGTCGACCATCACCATGCAGGTGGCGCGAAACTTCTTCCTGACGCGCGAAAAGACCATCACCCGCAAGCTCTACGAAATTCTGCTGTCACTCAAGATTGAACAAAATCTCAGCAAAGACCAGATTCTTGAGCTGTACGTCAATCAGATCTACCTCGGCCGCCGCGCCTACGGCTTCTCCGCCGCCGCACGCACCTACTATGGCAAGCAGCTGAGCGAGCTCACCGTCGGCGAAGCCGCCATGCTGGCCGGCCTGCCCAAGGCACCATCGGCCTACAACCCCGTCGTCAACCCGAGTCGCGCCCAGCTGCGCCAGCACTATGTGCTGCGCCGCATGCACGAGCTGCGTTTCATCGATGACACCACGCTTGAAGCCGCCCGCGCCGAGCCGATCCGCACCGCCAAAGCCTCGGCCGCCGATCGCAATGAAACCTCGTTCTTCCACGCAGACTACGTCGCCGAGATGGCCCGTCAGATCGCCGTTGAGCAGTTCGAGGACAAGGCCTACGAGCTGGGCATCCGTATCATCACCACGATCACCCGGGACGAGCAGGAAGCCGCCTATCAAGCGCTGCGCGATGGTCTGTTGGCCTACGATCGCCGCCATGGCTATCGCGGCCCCGAAAAATTCATGGAGCTTCCGCCCGCCGGCGACCTGCGCAATGAAGCGATCGAAACCGCACTTGGCGAGGTGCCCGACTATGGCGACATGCTCGCCGCCGTCGTGACACAAGCCAGCCCGAAATCGGTCACGGTCTATCGCGGCGGAAAGAGCATCACCATCGGCGACAAGGGCTTGCGCTTTGCCGCCCCCATGCTCAGCGAGAAGGCCCCGGCCGCCAAACGTATCCGGCCGGGCGCCATCGTGCGCATCCGCGACGAAAAGAAGGACGGCTGGCAGCTCACTCAACTCCCCGACGTCGAAGGCGCGCTGGTGGCCATCGACTCCGACACCGGCGCTGTCCGCGCGCTGGTCGGCGGTTTCGACTTTTACCGCAACAAGTTCAACCACGCCACGCAAGCCATGCGTCAGCCCGGCTCCGGCTTCAAGCCCTTCATCTTCTCCGCCGCGCTGGAACGCGGCTACAGCCCGGGCACCTATGTCGAAGACGAGCCCTTGTACTTCCCTGCCGGTGTCACCGGCAGCCAGGAGTGGGAGCCCGGCAACTACGATCACAAATATGAAGGCCCGATCACCCTGCGCCGTGCGCTGGCCAAATCGAAAAACATGGTATCGATTCGCTTGCTGCAATCGGTCAGCCCGAACTACGCGCAGGACTACATCAGCCGCTTCGGCTTCCCGCCGCAAAACCACCCTGCCTACCTCACCATGGCACTGGGCGCCGGCGCCGCCACGCCCTGGGAGATGGCCACTGGCTACGCGGTGTTCGCCAATGGCGGGTATCGCGTGCAGCCCTATGTCATCAAGGAGATCCTCGACGACGCCGGCAACACCATCGCCAAGGTCGACCCGCCGGTGGCCGGCAAGACCGCCGCCAAGGTCATCGACGAGCGCAACGCCTTCGTCATGGATTCGATGCTGCAGGAAGTCGTTCGGGCAGGCACGGCCACGCGGGCGCTCAAGCTCAAGCGAGGCGACCTGGCCGGCAAGACCGGCACCACCAATGACTATGTCGATGCCTGGTTCTGCGGCTACAACCCGGAGGTCGTGGCGATCTCCTGGGTCGGCTTCGACCAGCCCAAGAATCTCGGCCGCGGCGAAACCGGGGGTGCCACCGCACTACCGATCTGGATTGACTACATGAAGGTCGCGCTCGAAGGCCGACCCGAAACCAAGATTCCGCAGCCGAGTCGCCTGAACCACATCAGCGCACGGCCCGATGTCGAGCCCGACTGGGTCTATGCCGAAAACGAAGCGCCGATGCCGCCCGAGCTGCCCGAGATGATGCTCGAAGACGGAAGCGTGGCGATGGAAGCGCCCAACGAAGCGATTCCGGCCTTCCCGGCAGAGCTCTTTGGTGGTCGCCGCAGCGCCCCGCCGCCGATGCCCGTGGTGCCCAGAACGCAGGCGCCCGCGCCGGTAGAGGATCTGCGCCCCACGCCCGCGCCGGTCATCAATCGTCGGCCGAATTCAATCAGCGCCATGCCGCAGCGCTGACGGCGGGCGCACGCCGTAGCGGCGGCGCGTTCCAAACGCGCGCGGCGGGGCGACACCCTCATGTCGCCCCGCCTTTTTTATTGATCAGGCCGCCGGCATCACCGTTACCGCACGGCCGCCCTGGTCGCTGGTCACCCGCGACAGCACGATATACAGCTCCTCGCCGCCGCGCGTATCCACCCACTGCCCATTCTGCAGCCGAAAGTGAAAGCCGCCGCTGCGTGCCGCCAGCCAGATTTCCTGCGCGGCCACATGGCGATTGATCACCAGCTTGCTGTCATCGTCAAAGCTCACCTCGAGCACACCGCCCGGCTGCACCTCGACATCCAGCTCCGCGCCGCAGGCTTCCAGCGCGTATTCGATCTTTTCCAGTTCCCGCTCTGCCACGGCAACAAACGTCGATTCATCCATGCCTCACCCCCTTTCTGCTACGATTTTGCTTTTTTTCCGGCCCATCAATGACGATCCGACGCGCCGTCCTGTTTTTCGCCCTGCCCTTCCTGCTGGCTGCCTGCGGCATCAAGGGCGATCTTTATATTCCGGAACGACCCGCTGCCAACGCTGCGGATAGTACCAAACCCCAAGCCCCCCGCTCCGCACAATGACCGCCTATCCCATGCCGACCCTCACGGGCGACGCCGCCCTGCAGGTCGAAGCCGTTCCGCTGACCGCCATTGCCGAACAATTCGGCACGCCCACCTACGTATACTCCCGCGCTGCGCTGACAGAAGCCTTTCAAGCCTATCAGCACGCGCTGGCCGGTCGTCGGGCGAGCATCTGCTATGCCGTCAAGGCCAACTCCAACCTCGGCATCCTCAACGCCTTCGCCCGCCTCGGCGCCGGGTTCGACATCGTCTCGGGCGGCGAGCTGCAACGCGTGATCGCCGCCGGCGGTGACGCCGCCAAAGTGGTGTTCTCCGGCGTGGGTAAAACCTCGGTCGAAATGCGTCAGGCGCTGGACGCCGGCATTCGCTGCTTCAACGTTGAATCCGCCGCCGAGCTGGATCGCCTGGCCAGCGTCGCCGCCGAGTGCGGCAAGGTCGCGCCGATCGCCTTCCGGGTCAATCCCGACGTCGACCCCAAGACCCACCCCTACATTTCCACCGGGCTGAAGAACAACAAGTTCGGGGTCGCTTTCGACGATGCCATCGCGCTCTACCGCAAGGCCGCCACGCTGCCAGGCATCGCCATCAAGGGCATCGCCTCGCACATCGGCTCGCAACTGCTCGACCCGGCCCCCGCCGGCGAAGCCGCCGAGCGCGTACTCACGCTGGTCGAGCAACTGGCCACCGAAGGCATCACCCTCGCGCACATCGATATCGGTGGCGGCATGGGCATTCGCTATTCCGACGAAACCCCACCGGTCGCCGACGACTACCTCGCCCCCGTGCTCAAGGCACTGGCCGACCGCAGCGAAGAAATCCTGCTCGAGCCGGGCCGTTCGCTGATCGGCAACGCCGGCCTGCTGCTGACCCGCATCGAATACCTCAAGCCGGGCCAGGAAAAGCACTTTGCCGTCGTCGACGCCGCCATGAACGACCTCGCCCGCCCCGCGCTCTACGACGCCTTCCATGAAGTCGTGCCAGTCATCGCGCGCGACCTGCCCGCCCAGACTTACGATGTGGTCGGCCCCATCTGCGAAAGCGGCGACTTCCTCGCCCGCAACCGCGCACTCAAGGTCGCCGACGGCGATCTGCTCGCCATCCTCTCGGCCGGCGCCTATGGCATGACCATGGCCAGCAACTACAACACCCGCGCCCGCGCGGCGGAAGTCATGGTCGACGGCAAGCAATGCCATCTCATCCGCGAACGCGAGAACATCGCCGACCTGTTTGCGCTGGAGCGGCGCCTGCCAGACTGAAACCACGCCGACGTGCAGCAACGCGTAAAAAGGGCGCTGAATCGTAGAGATTCAGCGCCCTTTTGCCATGCATTTAAACCGCGTCAGATGCTACCCCACGTGCTTGCGACGTCGCGCCACCGCAGAGACCACCCCCAAGCCAGCAAGCAGCATGGCGTAGGTCTCGGGCTCCGGCACCGGCGCCATCACCGTGAACGCCGTCAGATTGGGCGCCATCAGCGACACATCGCCGCTCGACAGTTTGGCCCACTGCGACGGATCGCCGACGCTCTCCGCATAGCCACCAAAGCCACCGGCGCTGCTGCGGTCACCGGTGTATTCCGCAAACTTGACCGTCCCGCCAAGCGCAGTCGCCTTCGCCTCAAGGCCCGACCCGGCAATCTCACTGGCAAAGCTTGTGCCATAGCCCAGCGCCGCCAGTGGCAGCACTCCGCCAACACCGTCGTCGCGATACAGCATCACGCTCTCGTTGGTTTGCGCCAGCGAAAAGCTCCCGCTTCGCGACACCGTGCCATCCGACACTGCCACATTCGCGGCCGAGTCCACCGCCGAAAAACGCACCACACTGCCGGCCGATAGCGCACTCGACAAGGTCCAGCTGAGCACGCCCTCACCCGAATCAAACGCCCCGCCAGCCCCCAACGCCGAACCGTTCCAGCTTTTGTCGGTCACGAAAAGTTGCGTACCGGCGACCAGATCAACAAATGATGCAAGGGCAAAGCCATCTTCACTGGCGTTGATCGCCACAAACGACAGATCACCCACGCGAGGCACTGCAGCAGACGCCGGAATGGCAACCATCGACAACCCAACCGAAAGCGCCACAAAGTATCCGTTTTTCATTGTTTTTTGACCTCTAATCATGTGGAGGCCAAACCTTACAGCAACGCATATGTCATATGCAAATGGATTTTCGCTGCGCCTGACTCGGCGCCGTCGCACTCTGGGTAAAGCGGCGGCCATGTCAACGTCGTAGAGTGGTCAGCTTTGATGCCCACCAAACAGGCGGTGCCGCGCAGGACGGTGCCGGTCGGTTGGATTGCTTGGCGGGTGGTGATCGGTGGTGGACATGCCCGATGCGGATGATCTGGGCTCGAGTCGGTCGTTGCTGGTGGGCGGCGAGCCGCCGAGCCTACGTGGCAGGGGGTGTATCGGGCGTTTCGGCGCGGGCGATGTCGCTGAGTTGGAGGAGCGCGTGGCCGAAGGCTTTCCAGGCGTGGCCGCCGTGGGAGTGGATGCCGATGGCGGCGCTTTCGGCCATGGTTTTGAGCATCAGCACGCCCAAGGCGAACAGTTCGCCCTTGGCTTTGAGGCGGGGGTTGGGGTCGCGCGCCAGGGCTTCGATGTGTTTCGGTGTGCTGCTCAGGGCTTCGCGTGCGAGGGCCATCATTTGGGCCTCGTCGTCCCAGTCGAGGCCAAGCACCAAGCCGCGCACCACCATTTCGCGATCAAGCGCGGTGGCGTCTCTTTGATAGTTTTCAAATCCGCTCATCGGGATCCGGCTTTTCGACAAACGTCGGGCGGATGCGCCTGCGGCTTATCCGCCCTACGCGGTGCCGACATCGGGGTTTGGCGTGATCGGCAATCGCCGATCGATGCGCGCCCGGGTCCGCCCGACGCGATTCATGGGGCGATCCGTTCTTCGAGGCAACGTAGCAGCGCGTCGCGCCAGTGGGGCATAACGATGCGGGTTTCTTCCGCGAGCCGGGCACCGTCGAGCCGCGAGTTGTGGGGTCGCGCGGCGGGGGTTGGGTAGGCGCTGGTGGGGATGGATTCGATCTCGCGCAGCTTCCACGGGTGATCGGGCCAGCGCTGCACGGCGAGGCGGTGGATCTCTTCGGCAAAACCGTGCCAGGTCGTCTCGCCGGCGGCGCTGAGGTTGAAAGTGCGCTGCACCGGATCGCCTGCGGCGGTCGCCGTTTGCGCCCAGCAGATCAGCCCGGCGGTGGCATCGGCGATGTTGCGGGCCCAAGTCGGCGCGCCGTGCTGGTCGCCGACCACACGCAGGGCTTCGCGCTCGGCGAACAGGCGCAGCATGGTGGCGACAAAGTTTTGCCCGCGCGCGGCGTACACCCAGGTGGTGCGCAGGATCAGGTGATCGCAGCCGGAGGCGGCAATCGCCGCCTCGCCGGCCAATTTGCTGGCGCCATAGACATTGAGCGGCGCGGTGGCGTCGGTTTCGGTATAGGGCGTGGCCTTGCGGCCATCGAACACATAATCGGTGGAGTAATGCACCAGCAGCGCGCCCAATTCGCGAGCGGTGTCAGCCAACGCCCCAACCGCTTCGGCGTTGATGCGGTGGGCCAGCTCGGGCTCGCTCTCGGCTTTGTCGACCGCGGTGTAAGCCGCGGCATTCACGATCACGTCCGGCGCGTAGCCCGCCACCACGGCGGCGGCCGCTTGCGGGTCGGACAGATCGCAGGCGGCGCGGTCGAGCGCCACCACTTCGCCCAGCGGCATCAGGCTGCGCGCCAGTTCCCAGCCCACTTGCCCGGTCGCGCCGGTAACGAGCAGCTTCATGCGAACACCTCGGCGTCCTTGAGCAACACCCCGGCCTTGTCCTTGCCCGAGAGCAGCGGCTCACCGGTCAGCGGCCAGTCGATGCCGATGGCAGGGTCGTTCCACAACACGCTGCGCTCATGTTCGGGCGCGTAGTAGTCGGTGGTTTTGTAGAGGAAGTCGGCGCTGTCCGACAGCACCAGAAAGCCGTGCGCAAAACCCGGTGGCACCCACAGCTGGCGGTTGTTGTCCTCGCTCAGCTCGACGCCCACCCAGCGGCCGAAGTTGGGCGAGCTGCGGCGCACATCCACGGCCACATCAAACACCGCGCCGCGCACCACACGCACCAGCTTTCCCTGCGCCTGCTTGATTTGATAGTGCAGGCCGCGCAACACGCCCTGCGCGCTGCGCGAGTGGTTGTCCTGCACAAAGGGCAGTTCCACGCCGGTGGCCTCGGCAAAGGCTTTGGCGTTAAAGCTTTCGAGAAAGAATCCGCGCGCATCGCCGAACACTTTGGGCTCGATGATCATCACTTCGGGCAAATCGGTGGCGGTCACTTGCATCAGAACACCCGGTCTTCGAGCAGTCGCTTGAGGTACTGACCGTAGCCGTTCTTGGATAGCGGCGTGGCCAGTTCGGCGAGCTGTTCGCCGGTGATCCAGCCTTTGCGCCAGGCGATTTCTTCCGGACAACCCACCTTGAGGCCTTGCCGTTTTTCCAGCGTCTGGATGAACATGCCGGCTTCGAGCAGGCTCTCGTGGGTGCCGGTGTCCAGCCAGGCGTGGCCACGGCCCATCACCTGCACGTCGAGTGCGCCCCAGTCGAGGTATTGGCGGTTCACATCGGTAATTTCCAGCTCGCCACGCGGGCTGGGCTTGAGATTGCGGGCTACGTCGACCACGCGTTCGTCGTAGAAGTACAGACCGGTGACGGCGTAGCGGCTCTTGGGCTTGGCGGGCTTTTCTTCCAGGCTCACCGCGCGACCTTCGGCGTCGAACTCGACCACGCCGTAGCGCTCCGGGTCGAGCACCGGGTAGGCAAACACGCTGGCGCCGGCGGCGTTGGTGCTGGCCGAGGCCAGGCCCTTGGCAAAATCGTGGCCGTAGAACAGGTTGTCGCCCAGCACCAGCGCGCTCGGCCCGCCGTCGATAAAGTCCGCGCCAATGATGAATGCCTGCGCCAGCCCGTCGGGGCTTGCCTGCACGGCGTATTGCAGGTTGAGGCCCCAGCGCGCGCCGTCGCCCAGCAACTGCTCGAAGCGCGGCGTGTCCTGCGGGGTGGAGATGATCAGGATGTCGCGAATGCCCGCCAGCATCAGCGTGCTCAGCGGATAGTAGATCATCGGCTTGTCGTACACCGGCAGCAGCTGCTTGGAGACGGCCAGCGTGGCCGGGTGCAGCCGGGTGCCCGAGCCACCGGCCAGGATGATGCCCTTGCGGGCGCGGGTATTGCTCATGTCGAGCTCCTGCGATTGGATGTATCTTTGCGGCGTTGCTGACCGGATGCATCCGGCCCTGCGGTGAATCGGTCGTGGGGTCGTAGTGCCGGATTCATCCGGCCAACGCCCTCAACGCACCGCGTAATTGGTTGCCACCCACTCCCGGTAGGTGCCACTTTGCACGTTGGCGATCCAGGTGGGGTTGTCGAGATACCACTGCACCGTCTTGCGAATGCCGGTCTCAAAGCTTTCGGCCGGCCGCCAGCCCAGTTCGCGTTCGATCTTGCGCGCATCAATCGCGTAGCGCCGGTCATGGCCGGGGCGGTCGGTCACATAGGTGAGCAAGCGCTCATACGGGCCGGCCTCGGACGGGCGCAGCTCATCGAGAATGGCGCAGATGGTCTTGACGATGGTGATGTTGGGCATCTCGTTCCAGCCGCCCACGTTGTAAGTCTCGCCCAGCCGGCCGTCGGCCAGCACGGTGCGGATCGCACTGCAGTGGTCGGTCACATACAGCCAGTCGCGCACGTTCATGCCGTCGCCGTAGATCGGCAGTGCCTTGCCGGCCAGCGCATTGACGATCATCAGCGGGATCAGCTTCTCGGGGAATTGATACGGCCCGTAGTTGTTCGAGCAGTTGGTGGTCACCACCGGCAGGCCGTAGGTGTGATGCCAGGCGCGCACCAGGTGGTCGCTGGCCGCCTTGCTCGCCGAGTAGGGGCTGTTGGGCTCGTAGCCGTGGGTTTCCGTAAAGGCCGGCGCGTCGGGCGCCAGCGAACCGTAGACCTCGTCGGTGCTCACATGCAAAAAGCGGAAGCCCGCCTTGGCCGGCTCGGCCATGTCGCTCCAGTAGGCACGGGCCGCTTCGAGCAGGGTGAAGGTGCCCTCCACATTGGTGCGCATGAACTCGCCCGGGCCATGGATGGAGCGGTCTACATGGCTCTCGGCCGCAAAATGCACGATCGCCCGCGGGCGGTGCTCGTGCAGCAGGGCGTCGACCAGCGCGCGGTCACAGATGTCGCCCTGCACAAACACATGGCGCGCGTCGCCCTGCAGCGACTTGAGGGTTTCGAGGTTGCCCGCGTAGGTGAGCTTGTCGAGGTTCACCACCGGCTCGCCGCTATTTGCCAGCCAGTCGAGCACAAAATTTGCACCGATAAAACCGGCGCCGCCTGTTACGAGAATCACGCGTTTCACTCCCCTGCCTGCACCGCCATGTGGGCGCAACTAAATTTCAAATTTGGCCGTAGTTTACCGGACCACGGCGTCATGCCGGTGATCGTAGGGTGGTCAGCTTTGCTGCCCGCCAACAACCGTCCGAAGCACCCTCAACCGCCTGCCGGCGCTTCAACCGCCGATGGTGGGCAGCAAAGCTGACCACCCTACAAACCCCTTGTCGCGAGCCCGTTGTCCAAACGCCCAAAGCTGCGTAAGGTAATACCTGACACTACCCGCCCACAGGAGGCGACCATGCCCAGCGCTTCAACTCGCCCCGTCGCGATCAAGATCGACGACGCAACCCGAGACCGCGTCAAACGTCTGGCCGAGGCCCGACACCGCACGCCGCACTGGCTGATGCGCCAAGCCATCGAGGAATATGTCGATCGCGAGGAAAAACGCGAGGCGTTCCGGCAAGACACGCTCAAGGCCTGGAACGAATACCAGGAAACGGGCCTCCATGGCACCGCCGACGAGGTTGAAGCCTGGCTTGCCAGCTGGGGCACCGACGACGAAAGCCCGGCCCCCGAATGGCACAAATAAGGTACGCATCGGCCGCCCTCCGCGACCTGCAACGCCTGCGCGAATTTCTGCGCCCCAAAAACCCACTCGCCGCACAAAGAGCCGCGCAAGCCATTCTGGATGCGATGCGCGTGCTGGCTCGCCAACCGCACATCGGCCGCCCGGTTGACGACCTGCCCGAAGCCTACCGAGAATGGCTCATCGACTTCGGCGACAGCGGCTACGTCGCGCGGTATCGGTTCGATGGCGACACCGTCGTCATCCTGGCCTTGCGACATCAAAAAGAAGTTGGCTACTGAGCCCATAAACCACGCCTCCTGTCCTCAACCGTCTGCCGGCGCATCGAACCACCGATGGTGGGCTGCGGAGCTGACCACCCTACAAAACCGCTTCGTCGCGTGACGGACCGTCGTCGGGTGGGCGGCTTGCCGCCCACCAAACACCGCATCAGAACCGGCAACACCCATCACCCATTCAACACCGCTACCGCCCCGCCCGTCTCACACGCCAGGCGCTCGGCCAGGGTGCGACGGGCGTCGTCATCCCCATGAATCAAACGCACCTCGGTCGGCAGATGCCGCATGCGGGTCACAAAACGCACCAGACCATCCTGGTCCGCGTGCGCCGAATAGCCCGACAGCGTATGCACCGCGGCGCGAATCTCGATGCGTTCGCCGTCCAGATCCACATAACCGCCGCGCGGCCCGTAGGTCTGGATCGCCGCGCCGGCCGTGCCGCGCGCCTGGTAACCCACAAACACCACATCGTGCCGCCCATCGTGCAGCATCGCCTTGAGGTAATTGACCACCCGGCCGCCCGCGCACATGCCGCTGGCCGCAATCACGATCGCCGGCTCGCCGCTGCGCGCCAAGCGCCGCACATTGGCCTCGTGCGCCTTGTGATCATCAATGGCCACCAGCTGCTCAAACGACAGCGGACGCCGCCCCGCCTTGACCCGGCGCTGCGCCTCGGCATCCCAAAACGGCTGCAGCTCGCGATACAGCTGCGTAAACCGCCCCGCCAGCGGCGAATCCAGATAAATGCGCAGCTTGGCCCAGCGATCCGCATAGCGCCCCGGCCGCAGCCGCTGGCGATGCAGAATGTCTTCAAATTCGTAAAGGAGTTCTTGCGTGCGCCCGATGCTGAAGGCCGGCACGATGACCGTGCCGCCATTGCCCAGCGCCCGCTCCACCACCGCCTGCAGCCGCTTGCGACGGCTCGCCCGGTTCTCGTGGTTGCGGTCGCCGTAGGTACTCTCAAGCACCACCACATCCGCCCGGTATGGCGACTTGGGCGCCGGCAGCAGCGGCGCATACGGCGCGCCCAAGTCGCCCGAAAACACCACCCGACGCACCGGCTCGCCCGGCCGGGTCAGCTCGCACTCCACATAGGCCGAGCCCAGAATATGCCCCGCCCGCTGCAACCGGATGCGGCACCGCCCCTGCGGCCCGCTCGCCACCGTCTGCCAGGTGCGCCACGGCAAGGGCCGAATGCGCGACTCCACCAACTGCAGGTAACGCTCCACCACCCGCCGGTCACGGCTCACCGACAACGCAAACGCATCGGCCAGCACCACCGGCAACAGCTTGGCCGACGGCTCGCTGCAATAGATGGGCCCCTTGAACCCCGCCGCCAGCAACCACGGAATACGCCCCACATGGTCGATATGCACATGCGTGGCCACCAGCGCCTGCACCCCGGCCAGATCAAACCCGATCTCCAGCGCATCCGCCCCACCCCGCCCGTCCGGCGACGTCTCCGCCCCCTGAAACAGACCGCAGTCAATCAACATACTGCGCGCATCGTCGATGAACAGCTGATGGCAAGAGCCGGTCACGCCATGGAAGGCGCCGTGGTGGGTGATGTTGATGGGCATGTCGTTGGCCTATTTATCGACAAGCCGGCATGGTAACGCACACTGGCTCAACGATCAGCCTTCGTAATGCTGCCGCCCACAGCGTCCGTATCTCACAAGCCACCTACCCCTCCGACGAACTACACGATCGGCGCCCGGCATCTGCGGCATGCTTCTCCCATTCGAGATCAACGAACGCTTTCAAACTCACTCTAAAATGCTCTGGGGAGAAACGCTCCGCATTTGCCCGGCAAGCCTCGGGGCGAATGGCATTGTCAGCGCTTTCGAATCGAGCAACTGCGCCCCGAATTGCCTCGACCGTCTGCTCGTGAAAGAACAGACCCGTTCGCACCGCTGCGTCGCCTTCTGCGCGTACTGTCTCGAGCGCCCCCCCTTTTCCATAGGCGATAACCGGCGTACCGCAGGCCTGCGCCTCGACCGGGGTAATGCCAAAATCCTCTTCAGCCGCAAAAACAAATGCCCGCGCTCGTTGCATGTGGTCGATCAACACTTCCGTTGATTGATAGCCCAGCAACTGCACATTTGAAGTTGCCACAGCTTTGGCTTTTTCGAACTCGGGGCCTTCTCCAACAACAATAAGTTGCTTGTCCGGCATGCCGGCAAACGCTTCTACAATGAGCGGAATCTTCTTGTAGGGCACCATCCGCGAGGCGGTGAAGTAGAAAGACTCCTTCTCGACGCGCATCGCAAATCTCGCGACATCCACCGGGGGATGAATGACCACTGAGTCTCGGCGATACGCCTTGTAGATACGCCGCGCAATAAAACCAGAATTGGCGACGAAGGCATCAACGCCATTTGATGTGCGCAAGTCCCACATGCGGATGTAGTGAAGAATTGCGCGAGCGATTGCCCCCTTAAGCCCCTTCACGAGCCCCGCCTCTGCAAGATACTGATGCTGCAGATCCCACGCGTAGCGAATCGGTGAATGTACGTAGCTGACGTGCAGCTGATCCGGCCCGGTAATCACGCCCTTTGCCACTGCATGGCTACTCGACACCACCAAGTCATACGCTGACAGATCAAGCTGCTCAATCGCCATTGGCATCAAAGGAAGATAGCTTCGATACTTGGTCGTTGCCTTCGGCAGGCGCTGAATGAATGTTGTAGTCGCTCGCTTGCCTTTGACGCAATGTCGCAAATCGGCGGGTAAATAGTCGATTAACGAGAACAGATCAGCCTCTGGCCATATTTCGAAAATCTGCTCCAAAACCTTTTCTGCGCCCGCATAAACTGTAAGCCAGTCATGCACCACAGCCACTCGCCGCGGCGTCGCTCTAGCGTTTCTATCGCTCATGCCGCCGCCCGCCTGATTACACTAAGCAACTCTAGAGCCGCATCACGCCAAAGCAAAGCGCCGGCCCGCGCCAAGCCCCTCTTGCGTAGATCTTCACGCAACAGTGGCTCAGTCATCACCCGTGCTAAAATCGCAGCAAGAGAAGACGGATCATGTGGATCGAAATAAATCGCAGCCTCACCGCAAACCTCTGGAATCGACGCTGCCCCCGCGGCTAAAACAGGGCAACCGCAAGCCATTGCTTCCGTTGGCGGCAAACCGTACCCTTCATAGATTGACGGAAAAACAAAACAAGCCGCATTCTCATACAGCGCTTTAAGCTCTTCATCGGTCACATACCCCACGTATTTCACAGACGACGACAGACCACCTCCAGCCCCCGCAAATACGCGCGGGTTCTGCCCCCCAGCGACCACCACATCAAAATCAACATCGCCAAGCAACTCCACTGCCCTGACAACGGCGGCAAAATTCTTGTGGGGCGAGAGGCTGCTTACAGCGAGAACATATGGCCGCGCCCCCAATCCATTGCGCACGAGTACAGTCGCGTCTGCCCCTAAACGGTCCATGTGATCCGTACCTTCCGGCAAGACAGCAACACCATCGCGAGCCCCATAAATGGATGCCAGCTCAGACTTTGAGAACTGAGAAACCGTACAAATACATTTTGAACGCCGATAAAGCGCTGGGGTCAATAGCGAATACCATGTACGAAACAGCCGGCCATATGACGCAGGAACTCTCTCGATAGCGACGTCATGAATAACGGTTACTTGCTGACGCACAAAAAACGGTGCCGTATTACAAAGATTCACCAAAAAGCTATTTATGCCGAGCATAGCCAGTTCAATCTGCTCCCATGCTTGCCCTTGCAAACGACCAAATTGGCGCACTGGAATATTGGCAAACTTCTGCACAACACTTCCCCGCGGCACAACCACCTCAAAATGTAGGCCGTCGACGCTAGGATCTCTCGTCTCGACCGCATGATCAAGCGCGCGAACAACCTCGATCGCAAAGCGATCTACTCCAGTAGGCCTGCGCGAGAGAAACCGTCCGTTAATCAGAATTTTGCTCAAAATCGAGTCCAGTGCTAGCTAAAAGTTATAACAAACAATCTATAATGCCAAATTAATAACCACTAACGCCGAAACCTACCAACCAGTTCATTGACCTCACCAAAATGCTCTTTTGGATTCCCTTCAAAATCAAATAGTCCAAAATTGGCTTCGTAGTCTGAGGAGCTTCTGTACCGACTCGGATGATCGTCTACTAGCTGGTACACCCACACGCCACGCACCACGGGGCTTTCAGCTAACGCCTCCAGCCCATCTATAAGCTCCGAGCGCATCTCTCGGGAAGCCCCCCCCTTCAGCGGCACCCCAAACTCTGTCACATAAACACCTTTTTGACGCACCGCATCACCAAGAGGCGAAGTCTCTTCGGAAATATTTTCGAGCCACGATTTTAGCCGGGAAGCTGTCCAGCTCGGTTTGTTAAAAATATATAAATGCAAACCCAAACCATCGACGATCGATGCACCGCCAAGTGAAATGAAGCGACGCAACCACTCCATTTCTTCAACCCCTCGAGCAAGTCCAGTTGAAACAATCGTTGCGTCGGCTGCAGCCGATCTAATTGCCGGTATAACGGCCCTCAGCAATTTCACATACTCTGAAGGTGAACCGGCCCCTCCGCCCTGCGGAACACCCAGCTCACTATTCCACTCATTCCACACCTCAAATACTACCCGATAACCAGAAAACGCTTTTGCAACGAATCGGCAGTAATTAGCATACGCGACAATTGCAGCATCGCTTCTTGGGTGCCTCCCGTTGTCATAAAATTTATTACCATAACCGAGAACTACGACCAATCGGCCACCCTTCACCGCCAGGGTGCGCGCAAGTGCCTGCAGCTCACCGATCTCTGCTGGATAACGCAACTCACCCCGCACTAGTTCCACGCGTGACCAATAAACCTCATCCCTAAGCGACACAAATTCAGTCTTGGCGAAGATTCCATTTGTAAGCGGCAACCTCTGCCAGCGCTGCCCTAAATGCGTATTAACGCCAAGCATAACGTCTCTGGCATCAGATGCCGGAACCTCAGCAGCCGCCAAACTTAACAAACACATCCATATCACGCCAGCCAATTTCATAATTTCTCACGCCCTTTTTACTGCGACGCCAGCCCCAAGAAGAAAGAACATCAGAAACTGATTATCAGGAAGGGAAAGGATAAAGAAGAACGGCACAAAGCCTACAATCGCACAAGAAAGAAAAAAGTATTCGCGCCATTCGTCAGCGGATATCACCATCGCCTTTCGCCAGCAAATAATTAGTGAGGACAAGAAAAATCCAACATATCCTGAAAGCGCGAGCAACCCGGAGTCCATCATCAATGAAATCATATGACTATCAACCGTAAGCTGTCCGCTTGCTGTTGATATTCCAACCTTGTCAATCGCGCCGCCTGGTCCAAAACCCAGAAGAGGGGACTCTACAATCCACCGAAGCGCCCCCTCGTACATAAGGGCACGCATCGAATTACTCACCCTATCTGCTAACGCACCGAATGAAAGCTCATAGACATACCCGACAGAGAAGTATGCAGCAACACCGACTAATAAGCTAAGCCCAATAGCGAGGATTAAATGAGCAATCTCAACTCGCCCTTGCAAGGCTCCTCGAAGCATGAGACTAAAAAAAGCAAACATCCCAACAAAAAGGAGGCCAACATATCCAGACCGAGACCCAGAAACATATACGCCCATCCCTGCGAGTAGAACAACGGCAACCACGAGGGCATATCTAAGAAATACACTCCGTTTGATTCCCAGAGCCCCAGCCACGGCGAGGGGGAACGCTACAACAACAAACTCAGCCAACGTAATTGGGAACCCAAAGGTTCCCTGTGCTCGGTACCCACCACCTCTCGCCTTATCACTAATCGCCCACTGAACATAGCTATTCGCAGGATCAACAAATCTCGCAAACAAGTTATGCCCTAGGGCAGCTTCAAACAACGCGATACTGACAACCATCACAAAAAGGACGCATGCTGCGAAAGTCAGCGCACCTCCAACTCCATAGCGCGCGCCGTACACTACCCCGAAAATAATACATACGGCGTGAACACCAAATTCGTTAAACACTGCGTACAGCGAAGAGGCGAGGTCACTAGACACCCCTATCGACGCAATTCGCGCAATCAAGTACAAAAAGATGAAGCAAAAAAATATCTTCGAGTTTTCAGCAGCGGCAAAAATGGAATCGCGAACTGATTTTGCACCAAAAATAGAAATCAAAATAATCACCAGAAATAGCATATTCGCTATCCTTGGTGGATTAATCGACGGCAATCCAGGCAGCCAAACGGCGACATACCGTGGCCAAAGAATAGAGAGAGTAATATATAGAGAGCCTACTAAAACCAAGTACCACTCTATACGCGCGTTAGGCCCCACTAAAAATCCGGAAATAATTACAAGCAGGCCAAGTGAAGCAACGATGGCGCTAACTAGGTGAGCCTGCAACGCAATCGCCGCGCCCCCTCCTACAGCTAGCAGCATGAAGGCAAGAACCGCGAACATTGTGGGGCGGGCATCACCCAGGGCGCCCCGACTACCTGTCATGCGCTCCCAATTCATGCCTTTAGTCCTTCGATCAATGCACTCACGACGATACCGGCATTTCGAAAGCGCCCCTTAAGTACTCGTGACAGGGCTGACAACAAAACCATACAAACAACCGGCAGGAGTGCAGCCAATTTATGCTTGCGAGTAAAAATAATTTTGTTCCGAGCCGAGTAATGCTCGGCAATATAGCCCTTAGGACCACTAGAAACGGTCTTACCTCCAATCACAGCCCCCTCTTTGTGGTAAACGACAGCCTCAGATGCGTACCCAATTCTTAGATCGGGAGGCATTCTCACAGCCCAGTCAAGTTCCTCGTAGTAAAGAAAGTAGATTTCTTCCATGAAGCCTACTCGATCAATAAATCTCGCTGATATCGCAAGAGATGCGCCACTCACATATGACACTCTTTTCTCAACGGCTAGTTCGAAATGATCAACTGATTGACCTGAGCGTTTTTTTTCTAGAACGGGCTTGATAGTTGCAAGCCATTTGTTTGCCTCAGCACCGCATGCATACTGTATTTCACCAGAATCAATGTAATGAAATATGGTTGTTCCAACCATTCCACACGCCGGATTTTTACCGAATTTTTTCGAAATTAGCGAGAGGGATGCAGGGTCAACTACGGTATCGTTATTTAAAAGCCAATAAATATCGCCATCCTGAGCTTGTTGAGCGTAACGCAACCCGACGTTATTTCCACCCGCGAAACCAAGATTCTCCGGAATTCTGACGAAAACAAACTGACTATGAATATCAAGGGCTACATCGGCGGGCACTGAATAGGCACCATCAATAATCTGTGCGTCAAGAAAACCAATGGTTGGCGGCTTGGCTTCACAAGGCAGAGTCGCGTAGCGCTCACCCGGTGTACCGCGCGAAAGACATAGGCTCATCCGACCTTCAGCCCAAGCGTGAAAAACATCCATCGAATTATCGGTCGATCCATTGTCACAAACGACAACGCGGAAGTCTGGATAGTCGAGTTGAAGGAGACTCTGGACGCACTCTAGCGTATCAAACGGATTACACCAGTTAACTAGCACGATATACGCTTTCGGCGTCACGTCCGCTGCGCTCATCCGATACCCCTCATGCAGACGCCGCCGCAAGCGCTACAAGCTGATCCGCATTCTTTCGTGCTCTGGAGCGAACAACCTCAAGATCTGTCAACATCTGCTCGCCAATCCGACTCTTAGATTTAAGTGCGAGCTTTACCAGATCCACGACGCCACTCTCCGTCACTTCGTCGATTCTGATTACAAATGCAGACAACCCGATCGAGTCCATAAAATCGTCCACTTTGTAAAAATACGAAATGGCAACACAGGGCACACCCGCCGCAGAAGCGAGAATGATGGGGTGCATATTCGTACTAAGCATCAGATCAACGGATCGACAACATTCAAGATACTCAGCCACAGGCCGGTCCACGACGAGCTCAAACGTTTTATCGAGTTTTTCCTGCACTCTCTCTCGAACAGAGTTGCAGAAATCGATGTCCCAGGTTGTACTCGGAAGAAAAACGTAATCCGTGCAGAGATCACGACCCAGTGAAACAAGGGCATCCACAATGGTCGCAAAATAGACACCCTCATCAGCGACCAGCGAAAATGGTTTGGTCCCATCCGCCCCCTCATACGGGCGGAACTTCTGAATCATTACCCCGATACGCGGCAGAGCAGTTTGTGATTGGGTGCCAATGCGCTTCTCTTTTTCTGCAACTGATATGAGGTTAGCCTCATCTGCCGTCAGGACGGCGCGTGACATCGGATACCTAAATGAGCGAAGCACCTGTTCGGACTGAACGTCTCGGTAGGCGACTCTATCCACGAATTTTAAGACGCGGGGCATTAGAATCCGTGCAAACTTGGAAGCAAAGGGCCCCACGGTCTGTCCATAGACAATGACTGGCTTCCCGGCAGCCTTGGATGCACATATCTCGGCAATTCTTGCTAGGAACGACCCTCTCCACCGATCATTGAAATACCCACCTCCTGCCATCAATACAAGATCGGCGTTTTCGAGTTGGTTAAGAAGTTCAGCAAATCCTTGCCCAACGAGCCCAGGCGCTCGGATTCCGAATAGGCGAAGCGCTAGCCAGATCGTGAATCTGATAAAGGTTAGTCGGCCACGCCAATTGCGTAAATCAAGATAGTAGTGAAACGAGTAAATGGAACCAAGAGAATGATGAAACTTTGTTTCCTGAGGATTAAAGGAGGTCAGATGTAGGGCTGCATCGGGAAGACGCTCATGCACCGAATTCAACGTGGCGAGTAGAATCGCATCATCGCCGATATTTCCGTATCCCCAGCCGCCTGTTACGAATATATTTATTTTTGGAGTACTATTTTTTTTACCCATACTTATTCCTTGAAAGGCGTGCTGATCTGAGTCTGCAAGCCTCGACCCAAAAATATATAGGCTGCGAACTGAACCCCAGCACCCACAATCATCATGAAACAAAGATCAAGCGGCTGAATAACTGCTGTCATGCTATATGCAATGCCTATATACATGAACGCAGCTAACACACCGAGGGATGTCGCCAACGCGCGCGCGCTTTGGCGGCCCAATGCCGTTAGCAACAGACTAGGACCGGCCGCGAAGTACCGAATGCATAGGTAGCCTCCAAAGAACGGCATGAGGTCGCCAAGGGCAACGAAAGCGTCGCCAAAAATAATCGAGGGGGCAACCGATTGCAGCGCAACGAAGCCACCCAGGATGGATAGTCCAGCTAAGCAAGAAATCAGAATCGCCTTCTTTCGCAGGGTCCACAAGTCGCCTAAGCTCGTGCGCTGGGAAGACAACATTGGCAAGAAAATGCTGGCAATAACCGGCAGGCCCGCCAACGATGCTTGGGTTAATCTGGTCCCCGCTAGGTACACGCCCGAAGACTGGGGTCCTAACAGAAACTTAACCATCAGAACGTCTAGATTTGCAAAGAGTTGTAGGGCAAGGTTGTCAAGCGCAAACGGCAGGCTTCGTTTTAGGGTCGACCGCGGCGAGTTTTTCGCAACACGTAGTTGAGGCTCAACGTAAAGGACGGAACCAAACAACAGCCGGGCCTCCACCACGACAAAGGCGATACGAACTAAGAAGAGCGCAATCGCCGCGATCAAGATGCTGGAGGAAATATATGCAGCTAGCCCAGCCATGACGCTCGCGCCAATTGATGCCCCTGCGGCAAGAGCCGACTCCGCCCGCAATGCCGATCGCGATCTGAGGACCATTGCGAGGTAGTCAAAGAAAGAACCTGCCATACCTGAGGCAATCAACACTGCACCGGCAACTGCCTCGGATGCGCTAGAGGATGATGCGAAGGCAAAAACGAGGGCTGCGCCGAAAATCCCACCCGATATCCAGCCCTTAGCGCATAGAAGCGAGAGTGCGTGACTTCTTGCCTTCGGTAGCTCAGCCCCAGCAAGGTCTTTGAGCACTTGTTGACCGAATCCGTAGTCCGAAATCGAGGCGCCAAGTGTGCCAATTGCATACCAGTAGGTAAAGACTCCAAAGTCCTCTAGCCCCGCGCTCCTAGCCACAAGGGCGAATAGCAGCACAGAGGCAACAAGCCTTGACAAAGTTGAAAGCCCAACAACAACCAACTTATAAAGCAGTCGCGGCTCCACCCTATTCTGAACAGATGCCCCAATGTCGACAGCCAAACCGCCAGGAGATGAGTCTTTCCCGAGGCTCATATTTCTATTCAGCCGGAACTGTCCCGATGCTTCCGATTAACCGCGCACGCACAGACGGATCAAGAGCGCCGAGAAGGTCAGCAACAAATCTAGACTGCTGCGCATAAGCTCGCTGAGCATCCTGATCAATCGAAGAGACCCGAAATAGAAGTCCATCAGGAATTGCACCGTCTAGGCCAAAACTGATCCGAGCGATGTTCTGCTCAAGAGCCCCACGGACAACCTTGTTTCCGATGAGAATCCAGTAGGTCACGGGTTCATAACGGCGCCCCATTCGAGTTGCCAGATGCATAACTGGAATGGAACCGTTGGCCGTTTCAATGTAGCCCTTTCGTTCACTAAGAATCGAGAATCCTTGGGCGGGGTAACAAATTTCTGGCTTGTGTACTTGGTTCGTTCGAGACTGATCCTCGCCGTAGGCAATTGAAACCATGACCCGTTGACCGCCAGCGCCAACATAGGTCCGCGTGAGAATATCCGAATAGTATCTATCCAGATTCGCCTGTACATCTTGCGCAACAACGACTGGAGCAGAGGTTGAATCCGCAGCCCATGTACCAAATTCTTTTGGAATAATTTTGGCCAGACTCGCTTTACCGCCTTCCCTCGGAACTTGTAGCGGCGTCATAACGTGGGCGATCACCGCGGATGCCATGAAGAATAAAAATAGAAAAATAGAGCGCCGAAGCATTGTTAAATCCGTAGTCATTCATGTGGCAGAGCGAACTAATTTGAAGAGAGGGAAGAAGCCTTGGGCCGCGCACCATCGGAACGGAGCACGGATTAACGGCAAACGTCATCGCCCAGAGGAGGTGCTACGGTCTCCAGCGGTGCCGACGACATGAGAACCGCGCTTAAGACCCAGCCTAAGCAACGAATCCACCCCAATAATTAGAAGCAACGCACTAATGAACAGAACCATTCCCGCAAATCCGTGCAGAAACCCCTGTCCTGCTGCATCACCAAGGTGGTACGTAATGAGCGTGAGCACCATCACCCGAATCACGTTGGCGGTAAAGGAGATCGGCACGATAAGGACGGCGAGGGTCACATTGCGAGCTATCGATTCGTGCCGCACCAGATTGAGATACAGCAGGCCAAGCGCTTCCAGCGTGAAGAGCGTGTGCAGGCCGGCACAAGCATCCGCCACCAACAGCTGGTACTGGCCGATCTGAAGAATGACCCCGCTACGGGCGATGGGATATCCCACCCCGTAGAGCACGATCTCAGCAACATACGACACAGCCATTTTCATAGGCATGGTCACGGTATCGACCACCACGCCCGGCAGCGGGATCATGAACAGCATGAAGAAGAGCGGAAACCACATGGCCTTGACCGCCGCCGTGCCGCGCAGCAAGAGCATGATTGCGACGAGCACCCACAGCAGCGAGCCGATCTCGAACAGCAGAATGTCTTGCGAGCGGCCGAGGATGTAGAGCAGCAGTCCAAAGACAAGCACCGGCCAGCCTGCGGCGGAGGTGGGCTTGCCTTCGCTGGCGGCAATCATCTCGGACCATTTACGGTACAGCAGCCAGATAGAGATCGCGAACACGATAGGACCGTGGGCCTGCTGGTCTGTACTCCAGACGCCACGAAATAGATCGATAAAGCTAGGCACATACATGACGGCCAAGCCAAGCAGGACGATCAGCCACGGCGCAAGTTCGGCGCGGCGGTTGTCGATCAAGGCGGGGGCGCTGGGGGCAGTCATGGGTGATTTGCGGCTGGTCGGCTGGCGGGTTGAAACCCGCCCTACGGTTTCTCGTTGAGAATCACGCCAACCACGGTGGCGCTGGCCTGGCGGAGCATGTCGGTGTAGCTGCGCAGCAGGCTGAGGCGGCTGGCGTTGCGCTGGGCCACGACGAGGGCGCCGCTGGCGCGCACGGCGATGGTCTGGCCGTCGGCAAACAGGCTGCCGGCGGGGGTGTCGATGAGGATGACGTCGAATTCGTTGGCGAGTTGGGCGAGCAGCTGGGCAAACACGGGCCGGGCGAGCAGCTCTTGCGGGTTGGGCGGCACGGTGCCGGCGGGCAGCACGGAGAGGTCGCGCAGGGCGGGAATGCGCTGGATGCTGTCGGGGCCGCCGCGGCCGGAGAGGAAGGCGGAGAGGCCGGCGCGGTTGTCGATACCAAACAGGTGGTGCTGGCGGGGGTTGCGCAGGTCGGCGTCGATGATGAGGGTGCGCTCGCCGAGTTGCGAGAACACGACGCCGAGGTTGGCGGTGATCCAGGAGCGGCCTTCGTGCCGGCCGGGGCTGGTGATGGCGAGCGTTTTTTGCTCAGCGCTGGCGTCGAACCAGCGCAGCATGAGCTGGCTGCGCAGGGCGCGGAGCGCTTCGACCTGCGGGGAGAACGGCTGGTAGGCGGCCACGACCGAGGCCTGGACGGTGCTTTGCCCGGCGGTGAGGTAGGGGTAGTCGAACTGGCGCAGCAGGGCTTGTTCGATGTCGGCGTCGGTGATGAGGCCGAGTTGCTTGGCGGCGTCGCCAAAGCGGAGATTTTGCTCGCGTTGCAGGCGCAGCACGCGCTCGGCGTCTTCGGGCTTGAGTTTGCCGGCGTCGATGAGGAGCGCGCCAATGGAGCGGTCGGCTTCGGGGCGGATCTCGGCGGGCGCCTGGGCAGCGGTGTCGATGACGCGGTGGAGTGTGGTCATGGTCATTGGGCTCGGGCGTGCGGGGCGGGTGCGTGGGTTTGGTTGCCGGCCACGTAGGACGGACGATGGCGGGTTGAAACCCGCCCTACGGTGGCGAGACCGAGCGCGTTGGGCGGCTTCGGTAGGGCCGGATTCATCCGGCCGGGTGTGGATTGAGGGCTCATGCGGCGGCGTGGCGGAAGGCGCCGGTTTTGCCGGTGGCGGGAATGGTGCCGAGCATGGGGACGCCGTCGAGCAGGGAGAGGTCTTCTTCGCCGCGCACGCGCTGGTCCATGAGTTCGAGCAGCAAGGCGGCGCCTACGCCGAGCAGCATGCCGAGGAAGACGGCGAGCGCGGTGTTGAGCAGTACCTTGGGGCTGGAGGGCTTGAGCGGCGCCACGGCCGGCGACAGAACAACCACGTTGGTTTGCTGGGTCTGGCTCTCGAGGCTGGTTTGTGCGAGGCGCTGGGTGACGAGGTCGTAGGCGCGCTGGGCGTTTTCAACGTCGCGCTGGAAGACGGCGATCTGGTCGCGCTGGGCTTTGAGGTCGAGGATTTTTTGCTTTTGCGCTTCGAGCGCGGCTTCGACTTCGGTGACACGCTGGACGTTGACCCGGTTGGTGGTGCCAAGCGAGCTGACGACACGGCGGGTTTCGGTGGCGATGCGGTCGCGCAGGCTGCTGATTTCGGCGTCGATGCGGGCGAGCTCGGGGTGGTTGGCGCCAAGCCGGCCGGCCATTTGCATGCGGGTGGCTTCTTGCCGCGAGAGGTCGGACTTGAGGCTCTGGATGAGGCCGTTTTGCATGACCTCGGGCAGGCTCTCGGCGCTGCCGCCCTGCGTTTGACGGGAGCGGCTGTCCACCCGCTGTGCCTGGGCCATCGAGAGCTGGGTAGAGAGTTCGGCCAGACGGGCGGTTTCAACGTCTAGGCGTTCGTCGGTGTTGATGATGCCGCGCTCTTGTTGGTATTCGGAGAGCTTCTTTTGGGCGACCTCGAGGTCGGCGCGCAGGCTGTTGGTCTGGCCGTCGAACCACTTGGCGTACTGGCGGGCGGGCTCGACCTTGAGTTCGAGGCTGACGTCGATATAGGCCTGGGCAAAGGTGTTGGCCACGCCGGCGGCAAAGCCGGGGTCGGTGCCCTCATAACCGATGGTGATGACATTGCTTTCGCGCGAAGGTTTGACGTCGAGCTTTTTCTTGAGCAACTCGGCCAGCCACACCTTGATACTGCCCTCGCCGTCGGTGTCTTCACGCCATTGTTCTTGTACGACGGGCGACTGGTCCATCTTGAGCAGGCTAACCACACGCTGGGCGACGCGGTCGGACGAGATGATGTCGACCTGGGTGGCCATGTAACCGGGGATCATCTGCGCCGGCAGCAGGCCGCCGAGCAGCGGGTCGGCGCTTTTGGCGTCGACCACCAGCGCGACTTCGGCGGTGTATTGCTTGGGCAGGATCAGGCTGACGGCGAGCGTGGTGCCAACGACCACGGCCAGGGTGGCGAGCACGAGCCAGAGCCGAGCGCGGAGAATGAGCAAGAATTGCTGGAACGACATATCAACGACCCCGGGCCTAGAACAGGCTTTCTTTCACGAAAATGACATCGTTGGGCTCAAGCGCTTGCTCAAGCTGCGGCTCGATGACGTGCTGCTGGCCGTCTTCGCCACGACGATGGATCTGCATGCCGCGCGTGGTGCCGCGGATGGTGACGCCACCGCCGGTGGCGAGGCCTTGCATGACGGTCATGCCGCGCTCGAGGCGGAAGGCGCCGGGGCGGTTCACTTCGCCATAGATATAGAAGGTGGGCGCGCGGTGCACATAGATGACATCGCCGCCGGAGACGATCACGTCTTTGGCCAGATCGCCCTTCATGAACAGCTCGGGCACATCAATGCGGGTGCGCTCGATCTTGCCTTTGCGTACGCCGATCAGCACCAGCTCGTCGGCACCGGCACCGGAAATGCCGCCAGCCATGGCGAGCATGTCGGACAGGCGCATGTTGAAGGTTTCGAGCGGGTAGCGGCCGGGGCGATTAACCTGCCCGAGCACGGCCACCTGGTTGCCGCGAATCTGCAGCGGCAAGATGCCGATCTGCGGTTGCAGCACGAAGCCACCACTGCGCAGTTGCTCGGCAATGCGCGACTCGGCAGCGGGTACGGTCAGCCCGCCGACGTCGACATTGCCCACCAGCGGAAAGGTAATGGCGCCGTTTTCAGAGACCCGGGTTTCGGTGGTGAGGTCGGGGTTCTGGAAGACGGTGATGCGGATGATGTCGCCGGGGCCGAGCACGTATTCGGCATCGGCGGCCTGGGCGCTGGACAGCACGCCCGCGAACATCAACAGGCACAGCAGGGACTGGAGCAGTCGGCGGAAGGACATGGGCTGGCGGTGTGGAGTCATCGTGGGTGTCTTGTGGTCGGCGCCTTACTTGAGGCCCGACACGCCTTTTTCGAGAGCCTGGGTGCTGATCGCTTCAGTGGCCGGGGCGACGGCAGCCGGCGCCGCGTCAGCCTCAGTGGGTAGCGATGTGGCGGCGGCATCGAGCGCGGTGGCCGGTTGCGCCGCGTCTGCCTGGGCGGCGACGGTGGGCGCTGTGAACTTGCCCATGTATTCGATTTGCGCCACGTCGCGCAGGCGCTTGAGCTCGTCGCGCGCCATGTCGGCTTTGGTGCGATTGAGCAAGAAGCGCTCAATGAACGGGGTGGCAGCGGCCAGATCAAGCGGCTGGGGGCGCGAGGCGGCGAGGTAGATGACGAGCACGCCTTGCGGGGTTTGCACCAAGCCGGTCTGACCGTCTTTCATGCTGGCGAATCGCGGCAAGGCCTCGAGCGGCAGCTGCTCGGCTGCGCGGACACCACCGCCAACCTGGAAGGGCAGATTGTTATCGCGTAGCCAGGTGACGACATTGTTGAGGTTGCCCGCGGCGGCAACCGCTGCGCGCAGCGCCTCGACCTTGTCGGGCCCGACGGTGATGTTGAGCTCTTGCAGGGTGTAGATGCGGCGCTCGGCGAAGAGCGCGGGGTTTTCGTCGTAGAAGGCCTGGATGGTCGCCGGGGCGGGCGGCTCGGCGGTGGCGGCGAACTGCTCCATATAGCTGCGCGAGAGGATTTCTCGGCGGGAGGTTTCGATGGCCTGCATGACTTGCGGGTTGCGGTCGAGCTTTTTGTCGATGGCGCGCTGAACCAGCAGCTCCTGGTCGATCAGGCGTTCGAGCACGCGCGAGCTGGCCAGTTCGACCTGCTGGGGCTTGAGGTTGGGGGTGCGCGCCAGCACGTTGTTGATTTGATGGACGGAGATTTCGTCCGAATTCACACGGGCGGCGACCTGGGTCGGCGATTTTGCGTCGTCCGACTTGCCGCACCCTGCCAGCACGAGTGCGCTGGCAACCAATACCGCCGCTCCGACTGCGCGACCTCCGACCTTTTGAAACGCCATGAATCCAACTCCGCTCAGGCGCACGCACCAGTTTGGCGCACGCACCACATAAAGGGACGTTCGCGAGTGCATGACAATCGCGATGTGCAGTGCATCAATGTATGCCGCGATTGTTACACGAAAACATTTCATTCCATCGGGCAGTAACATCCGCATAACAACTTATGCCCATTTACTAGCGCCAGACGAGACTCGGGCCCGGCAAGCCGGGCCCGAGGTGTATTACTGCACTGGCTTAGCGGCCGACGCGACGACGCGCGATCAAGCCAATCAGACCGAGACCGGCCAGCAGCATGCCGTATTGCTCGGGCTCGGGCACCGGCGACACACTGGCTGCCCAGCTGTACACACCGCCCGTGGCGCCGATTGTGGTGCCGCCGACCTGGAAGAAGTAGTTGCCGGCGGCAAGCTGGAAGCTGCCGCTGAGCTGCTCGCCCGAACCGAAGGTGGTGATTTGCGAATCGACGCCGGCATCAAAGCTGCCCACCGTGCCGAGGTCAGCCCACAGACTGGCGGTCAGGCCGCCGATATCGAAACCCACCATGGTGGGCCCAACCACATACGACAGCTCAATATCGGACGCCCCCAGGCCGCCAACAACCGGCTGACTGAGGCTGAAAAAGTAGTGATCGACGAACGAGGAGCCCGGCGCCGCCACGTGCGTTTGCGCACCTGCGGCCGAGCCCGACGACAGGTCGATGACTGAATTGACGGCCATGGCGGGCGCCGCCAGGACACTGAACACGGCCAAAACCAAAAACTTGATCTTCATGCTGCACTCTCCAAAAAAGCATCACGAACATATAAGCACGCAACATGCCAGACACATCTGCCGTCGTGCTCTTGAGACAAAAAACCATTAGAGCATCAGCACATTGCAATAGTCTTACCGGGCGCTCGCACTGGCAACTCATGGGCTCTGGCGCCGGCCTTTGTAAAATTTGCCGACCTGTGCCAAACGGGTAAAACAAACCAACCCGATCAACATGTCGTAGGTGCGCATCATGCACGTACGTCATATCAGTTGCAAGCGCACAATCACCCCGCTCGTCAGGTTTGGCGAGGCATGTCGCGATTTTTGCGCACCGCTTCTGTTGCAATGCGCCAAACGCAAGGCCTTGCCTCAGAATCGCTGGAACGCACGTCAGTGCTGGCGTCGATCGCCATGACATTCATTTAAAACGCCGAGCGGCGCCCTTACCTGCAACGCTCTTTCTGCCGATCAAAAAAGATATTGCGCCGACACCGTGCCCACGTTGGCGGTGTACCCGGCATTGGGGTCGTCACTCGATCGGCGGTAGCGGCCAATCGACACCGCAAGCCGGAGCGGGTCGATGGGGGTGTAGCTGAGGCTGAGGGAGTAGGTACGGGTGATGTCGTCGCGGCTTTGGCTACCAGAGAGCAAGCCTGGGTCGCCCCGGAAGTCGCGCTTGCGCCATTCGACCGCGCCTTGCACCAGCACGCGCCCGGACACCGCCCAGCTGGGGGTGAAGGACGCGGCGCGGGTAACCACGAAGTTGTCGAAGAGGTCGTCCCGCGCGCCGATTTCGCGGCGCAGGGTGGCCGAGACGGCGAGTTTGCCCGTGGGCGTCCAATCGTAGGTGAGCCGGCCGGTCGGGCCGGTGTAGTCACGGTAGGTGAGATTGGGGTGTTGCCTGCGGGTGACACCGGCGTAGCCATTGAGGCGGCTGTGGCCGGTGAGCTGCCAGCGGCCGCTCAGTTGCAGGTCGGTTTGCTCGAAGCCATCGTCGGACAGCACGCCAGCCTGGCGATTGGGGTAGGTGCCATCGGTGAAGCGGCCAACCAGCGCGATCTGGTTGCCGGAGCGCGGGCGATAGGTCAGGCGCAGCTCGGGCCGCAGGGCTTCATAGTCGCTGGTTTGCGACGCGACGTCGCTATAGGTAGACGAAAACCGCTCGATACCGGCGCCCACCGACCAGTCGGGGTGCCACCAGTAGTCGCCACTGAACCGCAGCGACCGGGAGGTGCCAATGCTGCTGCGGCTGCCGCCGACGTCCGCCAGGTCGCGGGCGGACTGGCTCTGGTCGACGCTGAGCCGGCCGGTGAGCCGGTGGCCCAGTGCCCAGTCCCAGCGCAACTCGCCGCCCTGGGTGTCGTAATTGAGCGTGTCGAAGCGCTGGAAGCCAATGCGCGCGAAATTGGCCGAGGCGCGCAGGCGCTGGAGGCTGTATTGCCGGTCGAAATCGGCGCGCAGCGAGGTGATGCTGATGCGATCGCTCTGCGACTGGCCAAAGGGGCGCACCCCAGGCGCAACGCGATAGACGTTGTCGTCGAACTGAAACACCTGCCCGGCGGTGAGACTGAAGGTGTCGTCGGCGGCCATGGCGCCGGCCGGCAAAAGCAGTGCGCCCAACACGGCGCCCACGCAGAGCGCGGCCGCCGTTGGATCACGCCCCTGACATGCAGGGCCAGAGCGCCGATCTGCAGTCGTCCCGGTGGCAAGAGATGTCACATTGACCCCAATAAAACCCATATGAATATTCAAAACAAATCCTGAAGCGATAGACGGCTCGCTGCGCTGAAGCCCCCATGGCAGGCCGCATCTTGATGCGAATTAGGCCACACGATCAAGTCGAAACGATGAAACGATGTAGCCGATTGCAACATTTCAGGCATATGATATGCGCTTGTTGCCTTGCACAAAAAAACTCTAACCGATGTTTGCCAGCCTCGAAAAATCCAGCCAGCGCCATCGTAGCGGAATCTCCTTCTCCAGCACGATCGAAACATTTCTGGACCCGGCAGTTGCCGTAGCCACGCTGTTTCTGGTCGCGCTGACCTACGGCGAGCGCCCCGACGCGCCCTATGTCATTGTTGCGCTGATCGTTTTTTCGCTCACCTTTCCCGGCGCGCTCTTTTTGCACGAGCGCTTTCGCCGCATGCTGCGCAAGACCGTCATCAATTGGCTGATCGTGGCGGCCATTCTGGTGGTATTTGGCCGAGCGAGTGGATACATCTCTGTGTTCCCGGAAGAAGTCATCCAGGCCTGGCTACTCGCCACGCCAATCGCCCTGATCGGCATGCACAGTCTGGCGCGCTGGGTGGTGCCGAACATCCTGTCGATGGAAGGCTATACCCGCACCGCGATCATCGCCGGCTGCAACGAAACCGGCCTCCGGCTCGCCCAAAACTTTGCCGAGAACCGTTTTATCGGCGTGCGCTTCATGGGCTATTTCGACGATCGCGCCCGCGAACGCCTTGAGGGCATTGGCGATGCGCCCTTGCTGGGCGGCCTGGAGCAACTGGCCGACTTCGTGAAGCACCACCATGTCGACCATATTTACCTGGCACTGCCCATGGCCAGCCAGCCACGCATCCTGAAAGTACTCGACAACATCAAGGACACCACTGCCTCGGTGTTTTTCGCGCCCGACATCTTCGTGACCGATCTCATTCAGGGGCAGGTCGACCATGTCGGTGGCATGCCCGTGGTGGCGGTGTGCGAGACACCCTTCATTGGCATCAGCGGCATGATCAAACGCATGTCGGACGTGATTCTGGCGACGCTGATCCTGATCCTGATCTCGCCGGTGATGCTGTTCGTTGCCATCGGCGTGAAACGCTCATCGCCCGGGCCGGTCATCTTCAAGCAGCGGCGCTACGGCCTCGATGGCAAGGAGATCGTGGTCTATAAGTTCCGCTCAATGAGCAGCTGCGACGATGGCGCGGTGGTCAAGCAGGCCTCGAAGAACGACCAGCGCATCACCCCGTTTGGCGCCTTCATTCGCCGCACTTCGCTCGACGAGCTGCCGCAGTTCATCAATGTGCTGCAGGGGCGCATGAGCATTGTTGGCCCCCGCCCCCACGCGGTGGCGCACAACGAAACCTATCGCAAGCTGATCAAGGGCTACATGGTGCGCCACAAGGTCAAGCCGGGCATCACCGGCTGGGCGCAGGTGAGCGGCTACCGCGGCGAAACCGAGACGGTCGAAAAGATGGAAAAGCGCATCGAATACGACCTGGAATACCTGCGCAACTGGTCGCTCAGCATGGATTTGTGGATCATCGTCAAGACCGTTGTGCTGGTCTTCCGTGACCGCCATGCCTACTGATCGCTTCGCCCGCAACCTGGGTGCGATGGTCGTGCTGATGTTTGCCGGCACCACCCCGGCGCACAGCAATGACACCCCCTACCGCCTGCAAACACCCAGCGCCGCGTACCGGCTGCAGCCGCGCGCCGACTGGCGCCTTCCGCAAGCCGCAGAACACAATCCCGCCACCCGCGCCCGCCCCTTCTCGGATGACATCGCCGACGCCGCCCGCGCCGCCGGCATCGAACCCGAATTGCTGCATGCGGTGGTCAAGATCGAGTCCGGCTACAACGCCTCTGCGGTGTCGGCCAAAGGCGCGCAAGGCCTGGCGCAGGTGATGCCGGCCACCGCCGAGCAATTTCAACGCCCCGGCGCCGTCGGCTCACTTACCGCCGGCGCCAACTATCTTCGGTATTTGCTCGACCGCTTCAACGGCGACCTGACCCTCACCCTGGCCGCCTACAACGCCGGCCCCGGCGCCGTCAAACGCCACGGCGGCGTGCCGCCCTACGCCGAAACCGAGGCCTACGTCCCCCGCGTCATGGCCGAATACACCGCCCTGCGCGCCGAACGCCGCCGCTTGCCAACTCAGTGGCAACAAGGCAGCGCCTGGCAGGATCGCACCAAGGGATTGCCCGGCTCGTAAATCCTCGTAAGGTGGGCGGCTCGTCGCCCACCGTCGGCCGAGGCCCCGGGCACAAAGCCCCGTAACCGCGTATTACCCGATCCACCACCGCTTGGTGGGCAGCGGAGCTGACCACCCTACGCAACCCACCCGTGCGGCACCGCGGTTATCGTGGGGTGGGAGCTCGCCGCCCGCCGGCCCCCCATGGCAACTTGCGCTCAAACCGGGATAATGACGACAGCACACAGACGCCGCAGCGTTTGGGCGGGTTGGCGGGCGGGTCTCCGGCAGCCTTCCGGCCATGGCCAGCGGCGCACCCCCTGCCACGGAGAAACGGATTTTCATGTCTGATGCTTTTTGCGCCCACCGCCCGCTGATCCGCCGGATCGTGGTTGCGGCTGCGCTGATGTTGCTGTCCTCGGTCGGCGCATATGCCGCCGGCTTCCCGAAAGAACTTCGCGTTGCACTGAAAGCCATCGATGTACCGCTCGACGCGGTCGGCATCTGGGTGGCGCCGGTCGATACCGGCAAGCCCAGCCTCAGCCACAACCCCGACACCCCCATGAACCCGGCCTCGGTGATGAAGCTGGTGACCACCTTCGCCACGCTCGACCGGCTTGGCGCGGCCTACTTCTGGACCACCCGTCTGGCGACCGATGGCACGATGCGCGGCAACACGCTTGAGGGCAATGTATATCTGGTGGGCGGGGGCGATCCGGTGTTCACTCACGCGGATCTGTGGAAGCTGTTTCGCCAGTTGCGCACGCTGGGCATTGAGCGGGTCAAGGGCAACATCGTGCTCGACGACACCGCGCTGCGCCTGCCGCCGCACGACCCCGACCGCTTCGACGGCCAGGCACTGCGCCCTTACAACGCCGGCCCCAGCGGCTTGATGATCAGCTTCAACGCCTTACGCCTCACTTTTGTGCCGGAACCTGAACCCGAGTTGCTGGCCGCGGCGCCGCAGGTAGCCTCGCTGGTCAGCCCCCCACCGACCACCGCTCTGGCGCCCACCGAGCCGCGCCCACCGCGCGTGTTGCTCGACCCGCCAGTGACCGGCTTTGAGCTCGACGCCGAACTGACCGCCACCCCGGGCCGCTGCGCGGCACGCTGGTACAAGGCACTCGATGCGCTGCCGGAGCAGACCCGCAAGGGCGACCGACTCAAGCTCAGCGGCGAATGGCGGGATGACTGCGGCGTGAAAGACTGGTTCGTGTCGCCGATGTCCCCCGAGCGCTTTGCCGAGGCGGTGGTCAGTGGCTTGTGGCACGAAATGGGCGGCCGGCTCAGTGGCCGGGTGTTGCACGGCCGCGTGACGCGCGAGGCCAATACCTTGTTTGTGCACACCTCGCGCCCCTTGGCGGATGTGGTGCGCGACATGAACAAGTGGTCGAACAACGTGATCGCCCGCCAGCTGCTGGCCACGCTGGGCGCCAGCGACCGCGACGCGCCGGACATGGTGCAAGGCGGTGCGCGCCTGGCACGAATGCAACTGGCCGCGGCCGGGGTGGATCTGACCGGTTTCGAGATCGAGAACGGCTCGGGCCTGTCGCGTACCGCGCGGATCACATCCAAGGGCCTGGGCCAGATGCTGCAGCAAGCCTGGGAGCGGCCTTTCATGCCCGAGTTCATGAGCTCGATGGCCGTCGCCGGCATCGACGGCACGGCCCGCAAGCGCCTGCGCAACAGCGGCGCGCGCGGCACGGCACACATCAAGACCGGCACGCTCAATGAGGTGCGCGCCATGGCCGGCTACGTGGTCGACCAGAACGGCCGGCGCCATGCGGTGGTGATGATGGTGAACCACCCCAACGCCGGCGCCAGCCAGGCCGCGCAGGACGTGCTATTGGAGTGGGTGTGGGAGGGGCATTGAGCGGAGGCTCGGCGGATGCGCTTCGCTTATCTGCCCTACCGATCACCGCCCCTGCGTAGGGCGGATAAGCCGCAGGCGCATCCGCCGCCCCGCTCACCAATACTTCATCGCGCCATGAAACAGGCCGGCCAGATCGTTTTCGGTGACCGGCTTGGGCGCGTTCTTGATGAGCCGCTGTTGCGCCCAGGCGCCGGCGGCGAGCGAATCCACATCGGCCGGCACATAGCCCACGCCGCCGACACCATTCGGAATGCCGGTCGATTGCATGAGCGCGATCAGGCGCTCGGCGACGATCTCGCCGGCATCGGCGTTGGTCGCGCCTGCCACGTCGGCGCCCAGCCAGCGCGCGGCGTCCAGATGGCGTTCGGGGCAGGCGTCGGCCGTAAAGCGGAACACGGCGGGCGCATTGACGATGACCGACATGCCATGCGGCACCATCGGTTCGTCCTGCGGATAGCCATGCGGGCAGAAATTCTTGACCTGCCCCGCCACCGCGTAAGACATGCCGTGCGGCAGATGCACGCCGGCGTTGCCAAAGGCGATGCCAGCCAGCGTGGCGGCGAACATCATGCCGTCGCGGGCTTCGTGGTCGCTGGCATCGCGCACCGCGCGCTCCAGATACAGGCCGGTCATCTGCAGCGCTTTCTCGCAGCCGAGGTCGCTCCACGGATTGGCGCCCTGGCTCATCGGCCGCAGTGACGGGCGATCGGCCGGCGCGCGGCGGGTGTAGGGCAAGGCCGTAAAGGATTCGAGCGCATGCGAGAGCACATCAAAGCCTGACGCGGCCACCACATTGGCCGGTAGCGAGTAGGTGGTGGTCGGGTCGATCAGCGCCAGACTGGGGCGCAACCGCTTGGAGACGATGCCGGTCTTCACCCGCCGCTCCACAAAATCAAAGATGGCGATGCCGGTGCACTCGGAGCCGGTGCCACTGGTGGTTGGACAGGCGATGTGCGGCTTGAGCGGACCGGGCACGGCCCTGGCGTTACCGATGGGCGCGTTCACATAGTCGATGAATTCGGCCGGATAGGTGCTGTACAGATTAGCCGCCTTGCAGGTGTCGATCACCGAGCCGCCACCCACCGACACGAAGCCGTCGAACTTGCCCTCGCTGGCAAAGCGCGCGGCGGAGAGAAAGCTACCATCGGTGGGCTCGACCTTGACCCGGTCATACACCACCACATCCAGCCCCGCCGCCAGCAACGATTGCTTGACCACAGCCACCGGCTCAAGCGCCGCCAGACTCGCATCGGTGAACAGCGCGACCCGGTGCATACCCAGGCTGCGCGCATGATCGCCCGCCTCCGCCAGACAGCCCGCGCCATAGGTGATGGCCGACATATCGACGGCAAAGGCCGTGTCGCCTCCCGCCGTGTGACCGTAGTAGTGACAGCACGCCATGAGTTGTCTCCTCCGATGGTCCCCGTCGAATGCGGGGTTCAGGCGTCAAGGATGCGTCGGGGGGCGGGACATGGCAAGCCTTCCTGCACCACATGCCGTGATGTCGTCCGTAGGGCGGCCTTTGCATTTCGCGTTGAGCCACATCGATTACGGATCGCCGGCTTCGATATCGGCGACGCCATCACCGGCCCAGTTCGCCGGATAAACGCCATGCGCAACAGCCCGATGAAACGACGAATACGGCCAATCGCTGACCCGTGCAACGAGCCCATGCTTTAGCGGGTTGATGTGAACGTAGTCGATATGCGCAGCGTAATCACGCTCGTCACGGAGTGTGTGCTCCCAGAAGCCGCGTTGCCACACGCCACCGCCTGCCGCCCGGGTAAAGGCTTTCTTGATCTCGCGCCAGCGTGAAGAGTAATCGGCATCACCTTCGGGCAAGGTCCAGATGGCGTGCAGGTGATCGGGCAAGACGACCCAGGCGTCGATGCGGAAGGGGCGGGCTTGTTGTATGCGGCGGACGGCTTCGCGCAAGGCCTCGACATGGTCGACTAACGCGCGGCTGCGGCGGTCAGCGAGGGTGACGGTGAAGAAATAGGTGCCGCCGGGGACAAGGTTGCGGCGGTAGTTTGGCATGCGCGAACAATGCCATAGGCATCACCGGATTGTCGAGCGGCGATGGCGCGTTGATGCGTGGAATGGCGTTGCGCGTTGGGCAGCACCGATGGCGGATGCGCCTGCGGCTTATCCGCCCTACATCTCGTCCCGTAGGGCGGATAAGCGCAGCGCATCCGCCGCCCAACGCGTCAATCGACCGGCATCGGCACCCGGTTGGAGAGATTGATCCAGCCACGCACGACGCGGTAGAGCACCCACAGGCCGGCGATGGCGATGATGCCGAAGAAGATGGGAAGGCCGATGATGGTGACGGCCATCAGCCAGGCGATGCTGAACCACAGCAGCCCGAACCAGAAGGTACGGATCTGCCAGCGGTAGTGGCTATCGAGCCAGGTGCCGCGCACGGCGTCGCGTTTGACGTAGTTGAGGATCACCGCAATGATCGACGGCAGGCCGGAGACGAAGCTGCCGATGATGGTGGCCGAGGTGGCGATGCCGGAGAACAGCGCGATGGCGTGCAGGCCGTAAATGAGGTGCGCGAGGGTGATGAGGCCTTCGCGGGGCACTTCGATCACGGATGGCGACGGGGTGTCGGTCTGGGCCATGGCTACTCCTGTGGCGGTTGAGTCGTCTGTTTGAGGCTGCAACAGCTGCATAGTTCGGGGTTTACCGCCCGAGTTCAAGCCGCCGACACGCTTTGCCATGAAAAACGCCAGCCCGAAAGCTGGCGCCGGGGCTGCGATCACAAGACGTCAGGTGACATCTCGCCGCTTCGGGCGCCCACTGGTGAGGCCTGCCGACGCGCGCGCCGGATCAAAGCCCGAGCTGATCCCAAAGGCCGTCGATACGCGTCTTGACCGCCTCATCCATGACGATGGGGCGGCCCCATTCGCGATGCGTCTCGCCCGGCCATTTGTTGGTGGCGTCCAGGCCCATCTTGGAGCCGAGGCCGGACTCGGGGCTGGCGAAGTCGAGGTAGTCGATGGGGGTGTTGTCGACCAGCACCGTGTCGCGGGTGGCATCGATGCGGGTGGTCATGGCCCAGATCACTTCTTTCCAGTCGCGGGTATCGACATCGTCGTCCACCACGATGATGAACTTGGTGTACATGAATTGCCGCAGAAAGCTCCAGATGCCGAACATCACGCGCTTGGCGTGGCCGGGGTAGGCTTTCTTGATGCTGACCACCGCCAGCCGGTACGAGCAGCCCTCGGGCGGCAGGTAGAAATCGACGATCTCGGGATACTGCTTCTGCAGTAGCGGCACGAACACCTCATTGAGCGCCACGCCGAGCATGGCCGGCTCGTCGGGCGGCTTGCCGGTGTAGGTGCTGTGATAGATCGGCTCGCGGCGCAGGGTGACGCGCTCGATGGTGAACACCGGGAACGGCGCCTGCTCGTTGTAGTAACCGGTGTGGTCGCCATAGGGGCCTTCCATGGCAGTCTCGCCGGGGTGGATGACGCCTTCGAGCACGATCTCGGCCGAGGCGGGCACCTGCAGGTCGTTGCCCTTGCACTTGACCAGCTCGGTCTTGGCACCGCGCAGCAGACCGGCGAATTGGTATTCTGAGAGCGAATCGGGCACCGGGGTGACCGCGCCGAGGATAGTCGCCGGATCACAGCCGAGCACCACGGCCACCGGGAAGGGCTGGCCCGGATTAGCCTTTTGATGGTCGCGAAAATCCAGCGCGCCGCCGCGATGCGCCAGCCAGCGCATGATCACCTTGTTCGGCCCGATCACCTGCTGGCGATAGATGCCCAGGTTCTGCCGTTTCTGATTCGGCCCGCGCGTCACCACCAGCCCCCAAGTGATCAGCGGTGCGGCATCGCCCGGCCAGCAGTGCTGGATCGGCAGGCGCGCCAGATCGACCGCATCGCCATCCCACACCACTTCCTGACAGGGCGCCGAACGCACTTCCTTGGGTGCCATATTGAGCACCTGGCGAAACATCGGCAGCTTCTCCCAGGCGTCGCGCAAGCCCTTGGGCGGCTCGGGCTCTTTCAGAAAGGCGAGCAGGCGGCCGACCTCGCGCAACTGCAGCTTCCAGTCGCCCTCCACGCCCATGCCCAGCGCCACCCGCTCGGGCGTGCCAAACAGATTGGCCAGCACCGGCATGGCCTGCGGCACGCCGCGCGTTGTCGGCTTTTCGAACAACAGCGCCGGGCCACCCGCACGCAGCACGCGATCGGCAATTTCGGTCATTTCGAGGTGCGTATCGACCGGCACGGTGACTCGCTTGAGTTCGCCGCGCGCTTCGAGTTGGTCGATAAAATCGCGCAGATCCTTGTATTGCATAGGTGAGTTTCCCTTGGGTGCTGAGGCGGATTATAGGCGCGCGCCCGAGGCACCGCTTTGCGGGTCCACAGAAAAACCCCACGCCATGCCACCAAAGAACTAGGCGACGCCGTAGCCCGACACATTGACACCGCCCACAACCGCCGATCGGATACGGGCTTTTCCGATCATCACTTTTCTGACATTCTCACTCCGTTCGTCATACACCATCAGCATCGTCGCCATTCGGAATCCTATGTTTAAACACGCCTTGGCCACCACCGCGCTCGCGCTGACTGCATTCTCAGCCCAAGCCATCACCATCGAGTTCGACTACAGCTATGACACCAGCGGCTTCTTTACCGATCAGCACAAGTCGGTGATGAACACCATCGCGGGTGAGTTCGGCACACGATTGACGGACTCGCTGGCGGCGATCACGGTCAGCAGCAACAACGTTTTCCAGCCTCGAGTCGATTTGATAACCGATGGCTCCCCGACATTCGCCCCGAGTCAGTCGATTCCACAAGACACGCTGCGCGTTTTTGTCGGTGCGCGTGCGCTCACTGGCAGCACCCTGGCAGAAGGCGGCAACGGTTTCTCCGCGGGCGGTGCGCCGAGCTTCATCGCCAACGTGAACAACCGCAGCCAGGCCCTGCCACAAGGCGTCGACTTCGGCCCCTTCGGCGGCGCCATGGTCTTCGACACCGGCACCAGCTGGTATCTGGACGACAACCTTGCCACTGTCGAATCCTTCGGCGGCTTTGACTTTTACTCGGTCGCCATCCACGAGCTGGGCCATGTGCTCGGCGTCGGCACCTCGGCCGCCTGGACCAATCAAACCTCCGGGCTGACATTCACCGGCGCGGCGGCCGTGGCCAGCTACGGCGGCCCCGTTCCGCTCGCCAATAGCGGCCATGTGCTCAAATCCATCGACTCGACCTTCATGGGCAGCTTGCAGGAACCGGCGCTGACCCCGTCGATTTCCGCCGGGCAGCGCAAGTACTTCACCGAACTCGACTGGGCGCTGCTCTCCGATATTGGCTGGCAAGTGGCGGCCGTGCCGGAGCCCGAAACCTGGGCCATGATGCTGGCCGGTCTGGGCCTGCTCGGCTGGCGCCTGCGCCGCGCCAAGACCGCCTGACGCCGATGCCGTAGGGCGGATAAGCCGCACCGAACAAAAAAAGGCCACCCGCTCCGGTGGCCTTTTGTTTGCCCAAGGCGGCGACACTCAGCCCATCGGTTTGATCCAGTAGTCGAGCACCAGCCCGACAAACACCGCCAGTCCCACCCAGTTGTTGTGCAAAAAGGCGCGGAAGCAGCGATCGCGTTCACGGCCACGAATCAGCGCAAAGTGGTAGACCATGATCGCCGCCGCCACCAGCAAGCCGAGCATGTAGAACACCCCGCGCCCCAGCGCCATGCCGACCCAGGCCATCAAAGCCAGAAACAGCGCATAGCACACCATCACCGCCGCCACATCGAAACGCCCGAAGGTAATGGCCGAGGTCTTGATGCCGATTTTAAGATCATCGGGCCGGTCGACCATGGCGTATTCGGTATCGTAGGCAATCGCCCAGAACACATTGGCAATCAGCAGCACCCAGGCTTCAACAGGCACCGTAAACTGGATGGCGGCGAAGGCCATCGGGATGCCAAAGCCGAAGGCCACGCCGAGATAGGCTTGCGGAATCGACAGAAAGCGCTTGGTGAAGGGGTAGCTGCCGGCGAGGAACACCGCCGGAATCGACAGCCAGCGCACCAACGGATGCAAGGGCAGGATCAGCAAGAACGCCAGCACCGCCAGCACCGCAGCCAGGGCCAATGCCTCGGCCGGCCTCACCTCGCCAGTGGCCAGCGGACGGTGGCGGGTGCGCTCGACATGGCCGTCGAAATTGCGATCGGCATAGTCGTTGATCACGCAGCCGGCCGAGCGCATGAGCACCGTGCCGAGCACGAAAATCCAAACGATGAAGGCCGACGGATGGCCCATGCCGGCAAACCACACGCCCCACAGCGTCGGCCACATCAGCAGCAGGATACCGATCGGCTTATCGAGCCGCATCAAGCGCTCGTAAATACGCAGACGTTCGGAAAGCCTCATGGGGCGAGATTCAATATGGTTGGCAAGAACACCTCGCTCACCAGCAAGGCGCGCCCGCGCAGGCGGAACAGGGAGCGGCGCGCCCACAGGCTGGCCGGCAGGCGAAGCTGGCCGCTCATCAAATGCATGGCCCGATGATAACGCGCATCGCGCGTGTCGAGCCGGGTGCAGCGCAGCGGCTGACGAACAATGCGCGGGTCCGAGAACAGCGCAGCACCCAATGGCCGGCTGCCAATGCCATGGAACAGGCGCCACGCGCCGCGCAGGTTGTGTCGCGGCAGCACCGAGCGGGCATACACCACCGGCACGCCATCGGCCAGCAACAGCACCTCGCGCAGCCAGGCGCGATCGCTGACGCGCAAGCCGAGCAATTCGGCTTCGTCCGGATGGGGGCGCATCGGCGCCTGACGGATCACCTGCACCTCAAAACGCGCGCAACGCGCACGGATACGGGCGGTCAACGACTGCGGGTCGAGCAACCAGGGGCGCAGCTGCGGACGCACGGTGGCCCGCGGCGGATGCGCGAGCCAGTCGTCTCGGGTCGGGCGGGTGCGAAGGATCTGGGTCATGGGCGTGCGGCGCGCATCTTACCGCGTTCGCGGGGGCGAGGCATTGATGGGGAGACCGTAGGGCGGATAAGCCGCAGGCGTATCCGCCATCGGTGCCACGTTGGGCGCCTGTTCGGCGGATGCGCTGCGCTTATCCGCCCTACGCAAGCTACGCACGGAGCAGGCTTTCGCGGCCGGCGACCCAGCGCTGCATGACGGCCTCGGCCAATGCCGGCTGCTCGCGCAGCAGGGCTTCGGCCAGATCGCGCGCCTGTTCGACCAGATCGCCGTCGTTTTCGAGGTCCGCGTAGCGCAGCAGCGGCACACCGCTTTGCCGGGCGCCGACAAACTCGCCGGGGCCGCGGATGCGCAGGTCTTCGCGGGCGATCATGAAACCGTCGGTGTGCTCGAAGATCACCTTCAGCCGCGCCCGCGCCGTCTCCGACAAGGCGTTGCCAAACAGCAGAATGCACACTGATTCGGCCGTGCCGCGCCCCACCCGGCCGCGCAACTGGTGCAGTTGCGCCAGGCCGAAGCGCTCGGCGTGTTCGATGATCATCAGGCTGGCGTTGGGCACGTCCACACCGACCTCGATCACCGTGGTGGCCACCAGCAAGTGCAGCTCACCGGAGGCAAAGGCGGCCATGGTGGCGCGCTTCTCGTCGGCCTTGAGGCGGCCATGCACCAGCCCCACCTTGAGCTCTGGCAGCTGTTCGCTGAGCGAGGCGTGGGTGTCGATGGCGGTTTGCAGGTCCAGTGTTTCGGACTCTTCGACCAGCGGACACACCCAGTAGGCCTGGCGCCCTTCGGCGCAAGCCTCGCGCACCCGGCCGAGCACCTCGTCACGGCGCGCGTCGGACACCAGCTTGGTGAGAATCGGGGTGCGCCCCGGCGGCAACTCGTCGAGCACCGACACGTCGAGATCGGCGTAGTAACTCATGGCCAACGTGCGCGGAATCGGGGTGGCCGACATCATCAGCATGTGCGGGCTGCCTGCGCTGCCCTTCTCACGCAAGGCCAGCCGCTGGCGCACGCCGAAGCGATGTTGTTCGTCGACCACGGCAAGGCCGAGGCGCGGCAGGGCGACCGGGTCTTCGATCAGCGCGTGGGTGCCGACCGCGAGCATGCTCTGACCGCTGGCCAGGCGTTCAATCGCGGCAGCACGGACCTTTTTACTCAGGCTGCCGGAGATCCACTCCACCGCCTGCCCCATCGGTTCCAGCCAGGCAGAAAGCTTGAGATAGTGTTGTTCGGCGAGGATCTCGGTCGGCGCCATCAGGGCGGCCTGCCAGCCCGCCTCGACCGCGCGCAACATGGCCAACGCCGCAACGATGGTCTTGCCGCTGCCCACATCGCCTTGCAACAAGCGCTGCATCGGATAGGGCTGCGCCAGATCGGCCGCGATCTCGCCATCGGCGCGCTGCTGCGCGCCGGTCAGCGCAAAGGGCAAGGCCGCCAGCAAGGCCTCGGTGAGCTGACCGGTGCCGCGCAGCGGCGGCGCGGTGCGCGCACGCCGTTGCGCATGGGCTTTGCGCAGTGACAACTGCTGCACCAGTAGTTCTTCGAACTTGATCCGCCGCCAGGCCGGGTGCGCATGCGCCACCAGCGCGTCGGCGTTGATGTCGGTGGGCGGCTGGTGGAGCAGGCGTACGGCCTCGCCGAAAGGCATCAACCGCAATGGCCGACGCAGGGCATCCGGCAGCAATTCGTCCAGCCGGTGTGTATCCAGCGCCCGGGCGATCAGCTTGCGCAGCGCGCTCTGAGCCAGCCCGGCGGTGGTGGGGTAGACCGGCGTGAGCGCGGTGGGCAGCGCCTCGCCCTCGCCCACCGTGCGGATGCGCGGGTGGATCATTTCGAAGCCGAACATACCGCCGCGCGCCTCGCCGAACAGACGCACGCGCTGGCCGACCGCGAGCTGTTTTTGCTGCTGAGGATAGAAGTGCAACAGGCGGACGGTGAGGCTGCCTGTGGCGTCCTGCACCTGGGCCACCAGCTGGCGGCGACCGCGGATGCGGATCTCGCAATCGGTGACCACGCCTTCAATCTGCTGCGGCACACCGGGATTCAACTCGGCGATGGCCGCGCAGTGGGTTTCGTCTTCATAGCGCAGCGGCAGGTGCAGCAGCAGGTCCTGCGGGCCGTGAATGTCGAGCTTGGCCAACCGGCCCGCCAGCTGCGGGCCCACGCCGGGCCAGCCGGCGCGGTTGGCTGTAGACGCGACCGCCTTGGAGGCTGGCATGCGCAGGCCGGAGCGGCGACGAAATCAGTCGATCACGAGAATGGCGTCGGCCTCGACCACGCCGCCCTTGGGCAGCTCTTTGATACCAACCGCGGCGCGCGCCGGGTACGGCTGTTCAAAATAGCGCGCCATGACTTCATTGACCTTGGCAAAGTTGGCCAGGTCAGTGAGGTAGATGGTGAGCTTGACCGCATCACCCAAGGAGCCGCCAGCGGCTTCGGCGACCGCCTTGAGGTTTTCGAAAACGCGCTGGGTCTGGGCCTCGAAGCCCTCGACCATGGTCATGGTGGCCGGGTCGAGCCCGATCTGGCCAGAGATGTACACGGTGTTGCCGGCACGCACGGCCTGCGAATAGGTGCCGATGGCGGCTGGGGCCTTGTCGGTGGCAATGATCTGTTTGCTCATGAATTGGTTCTCCTGGGTCTATCGATGACCGGCAAGTGCATGACCCACCGGTGCCTGAACGGCATTGTAACCGCCCGATAAAACGCGCGTTTCCGACGAACCTTCGTCGCCAGAAACAGTCCATGCTGACATGGACAGCACAGCACACATCACTCGCCTCAGCGCCATGCTGGACGGGCCGCATGACGGCCCTCTGCTGCGGTTTGGCCTGGCCAACGCCTATTTGCAGGCGGGCCAGCCGGCCGAGGCCGTCAAGCACTACCGCGACTGCCTGCAGCGCGACAGCCTGTTCTCTGCCGCATGGAAGCAACTGGGCAAGGCCTTGCTGGCCGACGGCCGCCCGGAAGAAGCCCTTGGCGCCTATCGCCAGGGGCACCAGGTGGCCACCGACAAGGGCGACATCCAGGCCGCGCGCGAAATGGCGGTGTTCATCCGCCGGCTGGAAAAAGCCGGTGAGGCGAACGCCACCCCCGAGTGACTCGGCCGCTTACTGACCGCGCAGCGTGATCTCGCAGCCGACCTGCTCCAGCACTTTCTGGATGCCGCGCCGGGTGGCGGTATTGACCACCAGCGGCGCCATGAAGTTGGCCTTGAGCCCTGCATCGGCTGGCGAACCGACATCGACGGCGGCCTGTCGCACAATGACCGCCACGGTGGCGTCTTCGGGTTGCGTCAAGCCCAGTGAGGCGACATCGGCGTCGGACAAGGTGAGTTCGTAGTTGACGCCCAGCGCGGCCGGATCGGTCACCGAAAACACAATGGCGGGGTCATCCACGCCCTGCATCTGCAGCACCGAGCCATGCTCGCCGGTCTGGATGAAGGTGAAGCGCTTGCAGGCTTCAAAACCCGGCAGGCCGGCGGGGAATTCGATGATCTGATCGGCTTCGACGTCGATCGATCCGAAGGCGGCGCTTTCAATATGCATGGGTGTCTCCTTGTGTTGTCGTCAATCTCGGTGGCTTGCCGTGCGCTCAGCGACGGCGCCTCGTCACATCAGGGGTTGCGCACCACCAGCCCTTTGCCCAGGCCGGATTGACGCAGTTTTTCGCGTGCCGCATCGGCCGCGGCGCGGTCTTTGAACGGACCGACCACCACGCGGCTTTCAATATGCGATTCGATGCCCATTTTGGCGACTTTTTCGTAGAGCGCCTGGGCGTTCTCGGACGTGCTGAACACCCCGAGCTGGACCAGGTAGCCGGATCGCGGCACCGGCTTTGAGGCCGCGACGGCCGCTTTGACCGGGCTCGGCGATGTCGGCGTAGCCGCCGGCGCAGGCGCCGGGGTTTCGGGGTCGGCGACCGCGGCGCGGGCGGGCGCATCGCTGCTCTTGAGCACCAGACGCGGCTTGCCCACCACGGCGGGCGGGGTTTCGTCGGTGCGCTCGGCGGCCGCCACCGGTTGCGGCAGCGTGCTCATCTCGGCCGCAACCGGAGACACGCCGTCCGACGCGGGCACGCCGTCTTGCGCGGCCACGCTCGCCTCGACCTCGGCTGCGCTCGGCATGGGTGGCGCGCCTACGGCGGGCACCGGCGGCGGGGGCGCCATCACCACGGCCGGGCGGGCGGCGGCATCGTCGGCGCGCTGGGTGTTTTCGAACCAGGCCAGCGCAGCCAGCAGCACCACGATCAGGCCGCCCGCGATGCCGGCGCGACGGAGCATCTGGCTGCGCAGCGCCGACGGTGTCGTGTCACGTTTTGCTTCACTCATCGTGCGTCCTCTGACCCTTCGGCGGGATCCTGACCCAATGATTTGACCAACTCGGCTTCCGCCACGGAAATACTGCAGCGCTCGGCAATGTCCTCGGCTGTCATGCCACGCCGTACCAGTGCCAGCGCCTCACCATACAGGGGCGAGACGCGCTGTGCGGCGCGGGCGGCGTCGAGCTGCGCCGCCTGCTCGTTGATGCTCTGCCTGAAAACCAGCTGCTCGGCGCGCAACTGGTCGATCTCGCCACGCAACTGGGCCGCGTCGCGGCGCAACTGGCGCACTTCCAGTGCCAGGCTGAAGCTGTCGGCCGCCGCGTTGTCGGGCGCAGCACGCGACAGCGCGACCACGGCATCATCGGCGACCTCATCCTCAGCGGTATCGGCCGCGATGTCAGCGCGCGTCGCAGCGAGGTCTTCGAGCGCCTCGGCCTTGGCCTCGACATCGGCGCCTGCGTCAGCGGAGGTGTCGGCGTCCTTCACGCCCATGGCACGAATCAACTGAAACACCAGATACACCGCCAGCACGGCGACCACAATCCATAAAACTTCCCGCGCGCCCATGCTCACGCCTCCTTGCCGGCTTGCGCCAGTGCCTGGTCGAGATCCCACAGGATGTCGGCCTCGGTTTCAATACCCACCGACAGGCGGACCATGTCGGGCGGCACACCGGCGGCGCGCTGTTCGGCTTCAGACAACTGCCGGTGCGTGGTCGAGGCTGGGTGGATGACCAGGGTCTTGGCGTCACCCACATTGGCCAGGTGGCTGATCATCTGCACCGCGTTGATGAAGCGCTCGCCCGCGGCCTGCCCGCCGGCGATGCCAAAGCTGAGGATACCGCCTGCGCCCTTGGGGAAGTAGCGCTGCGCCAGCGAATGATCGGGGCTGGTGTCGAGGCCGGGGTAGTTCACCCAGGCCACCATCGGATGCGCCGCGAGAAACTTCGCCACCGCCATGGCATTGGCCACATGGCGATCCATGCGCACCGGCAGGGTTTCGAGCCCTTGCAGCAGCATGAAGGCACTGAAGGGCGACAGCGCCGGGCCGAAGGTGCGCAGGGTTTCCATGCGCGCCTTCATGGTGAAGCCGAAGTCGCCGAAGGTTTCGTAGAAGTTGACGCCGTGATAGCCCCGCGAGGGTTCGACCAGCGCCGGAAAGCGGCCATTGTCCCAGGGAAACTTACCGGACTCGATGATCACCCCGCCCATGGTCGTGCCATGGCCGCCAATGTATTTTGTGGCCGAGTGGATGACGATGTCGGCGCCGTGCTCGATGGGCCGGCACAGATAGGGCGAGGCCAGCGTGCTGTCGATGACCAGCGGCACGCCCGACGCATGCGCGACCTCGGCGATGGCGGTGATGTCGAGCACATTAAGGCCGGGGTTGCCGATGACTTCGCCGTACACCACGCGGGTCTTGTCGTTGATCGCGGCGCGGAAGGCTTCCGGATCGGCCGGGTCGACGAAATGCGTGTTGATGCCCAGCTTGCGCAGGCTCACATCGAGCTGCGAATAGCTCCCGCCATACAGCGTGCGCGCGGCAACAATCTCGTCGCCCGCCTCGCACAAGGTGAGTAAGGCGACCATCTGCGCCGACAGGCCTGAGGCCGTGGCCAGCGCGGCCCGCCCGCCTTCGAGCGCGGCCATGCGTTCTTCAAAGGCCGCGACCGTCGGGTTCGAGATGCGCGAGTACACATTGCCGAAAGTCTGCAGATTGAACAGCGCGGCGGCGTGCTCGGGCGAGTCGAAGACGAAGGAGGTGGTCTGGTAGATCGGCATCGCCCGTGCGCCGGTGGTGGCGTCGGGCGGCTGGCCGGCATGCAGGCAGAGGGTTTCGAACCCGTAGCGGTGATCGGGCATGGTGTCAGCCGGGGAAAGCCGGCAGCGGTGGGCTTAGACGAGGATAATACTGTCGGCATCCACCAACCACAACGCACTCGCCCATGGAACCCGCTCTGATCGCCTTCTGGGCAAAGAAAATCATCGCTATGCTGATTCTCCCGCCGGCCGGCCCGCTGCTGCTGATCGGCCTCGGCCTGATGGTGGCACGGCTGCGCACGCTGGCCTGGCTGGGCTGGCTGTATGCCCTGGTGGTGAGCCTGCCGATCACCGTCAATTGGCTGACCACGCCGCTGGAGACCGCGCCACCGATCTCGCTTGAGGCTTTGCAGCAGACTCAGGCCATCGTCATTCTCGGTGCTGGCACCCGCAGCTACGCGCCGGAATACGGCGACACGACTGTCAACGGGCTGGCGCTCGAACGCCTGCGCTACGGCGCCAAGCTGGCGCGGGATTCGGGCCGGCCCTTGTTGGTTGCCGGCGGCGCGCCCGAACGCCGCACACCCGAAGCGCTGATGATGCGCGAGGTCATCGAAGAGGAGTACGGCATTGTCGTGCGCTGGGCGGAGTCCGCCTCGCTCGACACCCGCGACAACGCCAATCTGAGCGCGCGCCTGCTCGGCGCCGAGGGCATCGAACACATCGCGCTGGTCACCCACGCGGCCCACATGCCGCGCGCCAAAGCCGCGTTCGAAGCCGCCGGCCTGCGCGTCACGCCCGCGCCGACCGCCTGGCTCTCCAACCCCGACCCCGAGATCGAATGGAGCGACTTCATCCCCAACGCGCGCAGCGCCTACGCCGGCTGGTTTGCCACCCACGAGTGGGTTGGCGGCCTGGCCTATCGCCTCACGACCCCGACGCCACCGCCGCCCGCGCGGCAGTGAGTGCCTGCGCCAGATCGGCGATCAGGTCGTCTTCATGCTCCAGCCCGATCGACAGGCGCACCAGCCCCTCCGTCACCCCGGCGCGCTCGCGCAGCTCGGCCGGCACGCCGGAGTGGGTGGTCGAGGCCGGATGGCACACCAGCGATTCGCTGCCGCCCAGGCTCACCGCCAGACGGAACAGCCTGAGCGCATTGATGAAGCGGAAGGCCGCCGCCCGCCCGCCGTCGAGCACCACCGAAAAGGTTGAACCCGCCCCCTGGCATTGCCGGGCGAAGGCCGCCCGATAGCGCGCATCGTGCAGGTGCGCCGGATGCAGCACGGTCACCGGATACGGCGACTGTGTCGCCAGCCACTCGGCCACTGCGCTGGCGCTGGCCGCGGCGCGACGCATGCGCAGACCGAGGGTCTCCATCGAACGCGCCAGCAACCACGACGACTGCGGATCGAGCATGCAGCCGGTGGTCGAGCGCCACTTGCGCAGGCGCTGAATGTGCGTCTGGCTGCCACTGACCGCACCGGCAATCAGGTCGCTGTGGCCGCCCACGTATTTGGTCAGCGAATAGATCACCAGGTCGATGCCGTGCTGCAGCGGCTGCTGAAACAGCGGCCCGAGCAGGGTGTTGTCGCACATCGACAGCGGCCGGTAGCCATGCTGCGCCGCGAAGTCCGACAAGGCCGTGTCGACCGCGGCAAAATCCACCAGCGAATTGACCGGATTGGACGGCGTCTCGAGATAGAACACCCCCACCCGTCCGCGCGCCGCCGCCGTCTCCAGCGCCGCCCGCATGGCCTCCGCCGACAAGCCGTCGTCGAAGGCCATCGCGCCCACGCCCCAGTCGGCCATCACCTGACGGATCAGGGTTTCGGTGCCGCCATACAGCGGGCTGCTGTGTACGATCTGCTCGCCGGGGCGCAGGCTGGCGAACAGCGCCGTGCTGATCGCCGCCATACCGCTGGCGGTCACTACCGCCGCCTCGGCGCCGTCGAGCAGCGCCAGACGCGCCTCGACCAATTGCAGATTGGGATGATTGAAGCGGCTATAGACCAGCCCGCTGGCCCCGGCCGGCGCGGGCGCACGCCCGGCCGCTACATCGAAGAAGGCCTCGCCCTCTTCGGCATTGCGAAAGGCGAAGGTCGAGCTGTGATAGACCGGCATCTTGACCGCGCCCTGCGCCAGAAACGGGTCATGAGCATGGCTGATCATCTGTGTGTCGGGGTGCAATGCAGCGTCATCGACGGGGCTGGGGGGCGTGATATCCGGCATCTTTAACTCAGGCTTTCGTCATGAAAACCGTTATCCTGCGCGCCCAAGGTCCGGCCAGCAAGGCACAGTTCCTGCGGTCAGGCTGGCGCTTTGTCCTGACGGGCGCGCCCGAGCGAGCTCACTTCGTCGGGGTATCTTTCGCCGTGCCCATCTCACGCCAGAGCCCGCGCGCCATCGCGCCAAGCACGCCCACGCCAAGCAACAGCGCGCCCCACAACCACCAATGGCTGCCGGCCTGCCAGGGCGCCGGTTCGCGCGGCGCGGCGGCCACAGGGGCCGCCCCCGCCCGCACTCGGGCTGACGCCAAAGCTGCGGCCCGATCGGTGCCGAAACCCGGCACCACCTGACCCGGCGCCTGCCACACCGAGGGCGCCGACGCATGCCCCACGGCCAAGGTGTAAGGCCCGGCGCCGCGCGCCACAAAAGCCACCGACTCGGGCGTCCAGCCCAGCGCCAGACGCGGCACCTCGGTTGCGTCGGCATCCAGCGTCACCCGCCACAGCGGGTCACGGGTCGGCGCGATCGTCGTCGCCTCGCCCTCATCGACCCCGCCCGCCTGCTGCAAGCGGTAGCCCACCGTCCGCGCCCGCCACTGCCAGCGGCCGCTGACCGCCGCGCGCGAGGCCACGCGCGCCGAGATCACATCGGAATCGCTCACCGGCACCAAGCGCAGCGCGTCGACCGGGAACAGGCCCGGCGATGAAAAGTCGATGGTTCTGGCGTCCACCTGACCGCTCAGCTCGACCCACTCACGCGCCACCGACACCGCGCGCCCACTGCTCACCAGCGCCGCGCGCTGCAGCGTGACCGGCGGCGGCGTGCCGACCCAATCCACGCGCAGGTAGCGCGAGCGCACCGCCGGCAGGGCAATGCGGTCCTGAACGATGCGCGCCTCGCCCTCGCCCAGCGACAGCAGTGCGCGGCGATGCGCCACCGTGCGCCACTGCTGCAAGTCGTCCGAGGCCTGCACGCTCACCACCGCTTCAAACGGCGTGGCTTCCGGCCAGATGAGTGTGAGCTCATCGACGGCGGCGTCGAAGTCCTTCACCTCCAGCAAATAGCCCGGCAGTGCACTCACCGCCGCGGGCGCCGTGCGGTCAACCTCGACACGCACGCTGGTCGCGCCGCTGGCATGCACCGTCACGCCATCGCGCACGGGTGCCGAGCGCGCCGGCAAGGCCACCAGCGGCCGCTCGACGCGTAGCGCCTGCGACTCGGTCGGGCGTGGCAGGCGCGCCATGGGCACCGCCTCGCCCGTCGCATTGAAGATGCGCACATCGCGCAGGTCGGCATGGCGCACGGCGCGATAGACATCGGCCGGCAGGTTCAACTGCAGCAAGCTGGCATCGACCGGCGCCTCGATGGACAGACGCACATCGAAGTCCTCCACCCCCGGTGCAGCCAGCGCCAGCGGCGCCATCGCCATCAATAACCACGGCAAGGTTTTCATGCGTTTTGCTCCCTGGCCGGTGGCAGCGGCGAGAAGTAGCCAACCACCAGCAAGACCACCCCGGCACCAAGGAAAGACACGATGCGCGCCACCGTGCCGGTGCTGGCCATATCCACCAAAAACAGTTTTGCGACAACCACGCCGAGCAATACGGCGCCCAACATCCACAGCGTGCGCCGCTGACCCCGGCTGGCGACAAAGGTCAGCGCCAGACCGAGCAAGCCCCAGAACAGCGACACGCTGGCCTGAACGGTGTCGCTTTCAAACAGTGCCGCCTCGCTCCACGGCACGCCGGCCAAGTGATGCACCGCGCGCAGCAAGGCACCATTGGCCAGCACGAAGCCCACCGCTGCCAGCACCTTGGGCAGCATGCCGCCCAGCACCGGCACGCCGTCGGGCTGAACCTGCCACCAGCGGAACACCACCAGCAACATCACGCCCATGGCCAGATCGAGCGGGTTGAGCAGCGGCAGATAGGGCAAGGGCGTGACATCGCCGCCGCCCGCCACGCTCACCAGCAGCGCCCAACCCAGCCCGGCGACCGCCAGACCGGCGTTGCCCAGCCCGAGGTAGGCCTGCCGCCACGGCCCCGCCGGCCAGATGCCGCGCAGTGCCAGACGCTGCATGCCAATCATCACCAGCGCGATCACCGCAAGCACCGCGGCATGCGCCCAGCTGTCGCCGGCCACCGCGCCATCAGTCACCTCGCCCGCCGCCCAGGCCAGCGCAATGCTCGCCAGCCACAGCCCGGCGGTGTGGCCATGGCGCAGCCACTTGGCGACCACCGGCGTGCCTTCGGCGCGACGCAGCGCGAACAGCGCCGAGGCCACGGCCAGCGGCCACGCGAGCAGGCCCCAGTCGGCCAGCGGGTGGGTGCTCGCATGCAGCAAGGTCAGCAACAGGGACAGGGCCATGCCCGGCAGCGCCAGCAAGGCCGGCCCGTGCAGCGCCGGCCAGTCGAAGCGTCTCGCGGCCAAGCTGGCCAGCGCGCCACTGGCGGCAAAGAAGATCAGCGCGGCGGCGGGGATCTGTCGGTTGGTGAACCAGGCATCCAGCTCGGTCATGCCGCCGGCCAGCCACCACAGCGTGGCCCACACCAGCAGCGCCGGGGCGGCCACCGACAGCAAACGCGGCCAGTGATCACGCGCGGTGTCAGCAAAGCGACTGCTGAAGAAACCGGCCAGCGCGATCAGCGCGGCGCCAAAGCACTGGCTATTGAACAGCGGCCAGACGCGCCCATAGGCTTCGAGCCCGCCATCGGCCACAAAGAAGGCGCCCGCCGCCAGTTGCAGCACCACACCCGAGGCCATCGCCAGCTTGCGCGACTGGCGCGTGCCCACCCACAACAAGGCCGCGCCTTCCATGGCCCAGGCAGCGGCCGTCCATTGGCCATCGACGGCCAGCGGAATGGTCAGCGTAAGAAAGGCGACGCCCAGTGCAAGGAAGGACTCGACCAGCAAGCGCAGGCTCGGCCGCGCGCGGCCATGCAGCCAGCGCGCCAGCAGCACATAAAAGCCGCCCAGCGCCAGCGCGCTCCAGGCCAGCCCGTAGGGCATGTCCTGCACCAGCGCCGCCTGCAGGCCGAAACCGACCACCGGGGTGCCGAACACCAGCGTGCCGTCGACGTAATCCTTGAGCGAAGGCGCGCTGCGCCAGGCGTAGAGCACCGCGGCGGCGATGTACATCAGCACAAAGGCGACGAGGAAGGGCTCGGTGCTGGCGAACAGCGCCGGGTTGTAATCCTTGGCGCCCCAGGCCAGCGCGATCGAGAAGGTAAAAACGAAGCCGACCAGATTGAGCACCCGCCAGGCTTTCTGCCAGGCCATGGCGAGCAGGCCGGCGTTGAGCAGCAGGTAGTAGCCGAACAGCATCACATGGCTGCCCTGCCCGGTCGAGGCGATGATGGGCGCCATGAAGCCGCCGGCGATGCCGATCACCGCCAGCGCCTGCGCGTTCTGCCATACCGCCAACGCGGCGGCGAAGACCACCACGGCGAGCAGCAGCGCGAATCCCAGCGTGGGCGGAATCATCTGATACATGCGCATGGCGGCGAAGATGGTGAGGTAGAGCACCCCCACCCCGCCGCCTTGCAGGCTGAGCGCGTAGCCGCTGCGCTGCTTGCGCAGACGCCAGCCGACCACCAGCAGCGCAATGCCGCCGAAGGCGATGCCGGCGAGGCGGAACTCGACGGGCAGCAGGCTGTTCTCGACGGCGTAGCGCGCCAGAAACGCGAGGCCGAAGAACAGGACCAGCAGGCCGACGCGCACCACGGTGTTGCCACCCAGCAGCCAGGCGCGGGCGGTGTCATAGAGCTGATCGAGCGTACCGGGCGTACGCTCGACCGGGGCGCTGCGCGCGGGCGCCGCTTCGCCGCGTCGGGCGGCCAGCACATCGGCACCGCGACGGCGGACGGGTTCGGCTTGGGGAATCGGTGCGGCGGGCGGCGGCGCCTCGGCCTCGAACACGGGCAAGGACGGCGCGGTCTCATCGGCCACCGGCGCGCGTGGCGTCACAGGCACCGCCGTTGGTACCCGCTCGGCGCCACCCGCGCGCAATTGCGCCACGGTCTGCTCCAGCAGCGCGACCCGCGCTTCGAGCTGCGCCAGTGCAGCGGCGTCGGCCTTCGGCTTGCGGGTGAAGAACTGAATCACCGCGCCGATGATCGCGCCAACCACCGCCCCGATGACCAGCTCTTCCAGCCCGTTGTCGAGGCCGGCCAGCGCCCCCAGCACCAATCCTGCAATGATCCACATACCGTTGTCCTGTTCTTATTTCTGGTCGCCGCGCAGGGCGGCCACCGTGTTTTGCAAGGCATCGACCCGCAGCGCGTCCGGCGCCACCGGCGCGCCCACCACCAGCGCGATCCGGTTGAACAGCCCGCGCCGAAACGGCTTGCGCAGCGCCGGCCCGTCCTTACGACTGAAGGTACTGCCCCACAGCCCGCGCAGCGCCATGGGCACCACCGGCACCGGGCTGCGCTCGATGATGCGTTTGATGCCGGGGCGGAAAGGCTTCATCTCGCCGGTGTCGGTGATGCGCCCCTCGGGAAAGAGGCCGACCAGCTCTCCGGCGGCCAGCGCCTCGGCCACGGTGTCGAAGGCCTTTTCCATCATCGCCGGGTCTTCCTTGGCCGGCGCGATGGGAATCGCCCGGCTGGTGCGGAACACGAAGGAGAGGATCGGCCAGCGGAAAATGTGGTGGTCCATCACGAAGCGGATCGGCCGGCGGCTGGCGGCCATGATGACCAGCGCATCGACGAAACTCACATGATTGGCCACGATCACCGCCGGGCCGTCTTCCGGAATCTGCTCGTCGCCGGTCACCTTGAGCCGATACACGGTGTGCACCAGCACCCAGACGATGAAGCGCAGCAGAAACTCCGGCACCAGGGTGTAGATGTAGAGCGCGACAAAACCGTTGAGGATGGCGGTCATCAGGAACAGCTGCGCGATCGACACGCCCGCCGCCAGCAAGGCCGCACCCAGCCCGGCGGCGACGACCATAAACAGTGCGTTGAGAATATTGTTGCCGGCGATGATGCGCGAGCGGTGCGAGGGCGCGCTGCGGCTCTGGATGAGCGCATACAGCGGCACGATGAAGAAGCCGCCGAACAGGCCGATCATCAACAGATCAAACAACACCCGCCAGGCGATCGCCTGCGACAGCACCGCGCCAATCGCCAGGCCCTCGCCCATCGCGCCGGCCGCCGGGCTGGCCCACCACAGGTCGAGCGCGAACAGCGACAAACCGATCGAGCCAAAAGGCACCAGGCCGATCTCCACATGCTTGCCGGAGAGTTTTTCACACAGCAGTGAGCCGGCACCGATGCCGACCGAGAACACCGCCAGCAGCAGCGTGACGGCGTATTCGTCGCCGCCCAGCACGTCCTTGGCATAGCCCGGAAACTGCGACAGAAACAGCGCGCCGTAGAACCAGAACCACGAGATGCCGAGCACCGACAGAAACACCGTGCGGTTGCTGCGGGTGAAGCCGATGGTGCGCCAGGTTTGGGTGAGCGGGTTCCAGTTCATACGCAGGCCGGCATCGGCGGCCGGCGCCAGCGGGATGCCGCGGCTGGCAAAGTAACCCGCCACGGCCAGCACCAGCACGGCCACCGACACCCACACCGTGCCGCCGGGCAGCGCGATCATCACCCCGCCGGCGATGGTGCCGATCAGGATGGCGATGAAGGTGCCCGACTCGACCAGCGCGTTGCCGCCGACCAGTTCAGTCTCCGCCAGATGCTGCGGCAGGATCGCGTATTTGACCGGGCCAAACAGCGAGGACTGCGCGCCCATCAGGAACAAGGTGGTGAGCATCAGCGGCAGCGATTCGAGCGCAAAGGCGGTCGCCGCCAGCGCCATGATGCCGATCTCGGCCAGCTTGATCAGCCGCATCAGATGGCTTTTTTCAAACTTGTCGGCCAGCTGCCCGGCGGTGGCCGAGAACAGGAAAAACGGCAGGATGAACAGCCCCGCAGCGAGATTGACCAGCACGCCGGCGGAGAGCTCGGTGTAGCGCGCCGCCTGAAAGGTCATCAGCACCACCAGCGCATTCTTGTAGACGTTGTCGTTGAAGGCGCCGAGAAACTGCGTGAGGAAAAACGGCAAGAAGCGGCGCTGATGCATCAGCGAAAACTGGGTCATGCGGGCCTCCGGTCGAAAAAGCGGCGGGTTTCAAAAATGCCGTCGGCCAGTTTGGCGCCACGGCTGGTCAGATGGCGCTTGAGCACCAGGTCAAACAGAATCGGATTGTGGTCGCGGACCGCTTCGAGCACCGGCACGGCCGCCACATCCAGCATGTTTTCAGCCGCCAGTTGCGCGGGCGAGATCAGCGGGAGGATACCCGGCAGCGGGTAGTCGGTGCCAAACAGCAGGCGATTATGCCAGTGTTGTTGCTCGATGATTTCGCGCAGCACCGACAGATCGCGATTACGCAGGGTGATGGCGGAGATATCCGCAAACAGTCGGTCGGCGTACTCGGGCGCGACCATCAGACGCTTGAACAAGTCAAAGCTCGGCAGCTTCGGGCCGTCGGGCCCGCGGTCGAGATCCACATCCTCACCAATGCTCGCGCAGTGCGCCATCACCACCCGCACCCCGGCGGCCAGCGCCCGGCGCAACCGCAGCGGGTTGCCCCAGGCCGGCTGGCCGAGGCCGTGCACCGCCTTTTCTTCGCCGGCATGCGAGATCAGCGGCACATCCAGCCGAGCCAGCGCCGCGTAGAAGCGATCGCATGTTGGCGACGCGGGGTCGATGCCCATGGCCGGCGGCAGCCACTTGACCGCCCGCGCGCCGGCCGCCACCGCTGTCTCAAGCGCGGCGACGCTGTCCTCGCGGTAGGGGTGGATGGAGCACACCCACTCGAAGCGCTCGGGCAAAGCGTCGGCCACCTGTTGCGCATAGGCATTGGGCACGTAAAAGGCCGACTGATCGGGCTGCGCCACGCCGTGTTCGTCATGCGCGTGATCGAAGGCGAAGAGCATCAGCTTGACGCCGGCGGGCATCGCGTCCATCAGGTTGTGCAGGCGCGCGACATAGCTCTGATCGACCTGCCCCGGCGCGTCGTGAGCACAGCCGGCGTTGAGGTAGAACAGGCGCTGCAGGTATTCGAGCGGATGCAGCGGGCTGAGCATGGTCTCGGAGATGGTGATGCTGCTACCGCCATCGCCCACCCCGGCCAGATGCGCGTGGCAGTCCCACACCTCGGCCGGATCGAGCCCGGCCCAGGCGGCGCGGATGATGTCGTGGTCGGCAATCTCGGCCGGCAAGGTCGCGCGGCAGGGGTTGACCAGCCACGGCTGGCCCAACTGCCATGCCGCGGTGCCGATCGCCGCACCGGAGAGACCTCCGAGAAGCAGCCGACGACGCATCGGGGAGCGCACGGTCGTGTTCATACCCCCTCCCCCGTCCGCTGCATCTGCTTGAGCGCCGGCATCAGCCACGAGCGCATGCCGATCACCAGGGTGAAGGGCTGGCGCTGGGAGGCCGGGAGCTTCTGGTCAGCCAGATGCTGGTTGGAGAAGTCCTGACAGATGCGGGTCAGCCGGTCGCGGAAAGCGGCGGCGAGGCCACGGCCGATCTCGCCATGCACCACGGTGAGCATTTCGGATTCGCCATCGAAGCCGCCAGCAAAGTAATCCTGCAACACCTCCTTGCGGAAAAAAGCCATCACCGGGCCCTGCGGCAACCAGCGAAAACCCTTGGCCACCTTGAGGTGATAGCGGTTGCCGGGGCGCAGGTCGATGATGCCGAGCCGGTCAAGCGCGGCCAGGCAGCGCACGCCGTCCGCTTCGGTCAGCGCGTAGGAGGCGAGGATCTCGGCCAGCGACATCTGGCTCATCACGCAGATGGCCACCATCAGCAGCTGTCGGTCGGCCACTACGGCGCGCTCCTGGGCAAGCGTCAGTTGTTGAAGCAAGGGCTGGCTGTCGGCCACCTTGCGCGCCAGGTCGGCAAAATCCAGCCCCAGGGCATGGCAAATCGCATCAATCCGCGACAGCGGCAGATCGCCATTGGCGGAGAACATGCGCTTGATGCTCGATTCGGCCATGCTGAGCCGTTCGGCCAACGCGGCATACGTCAGCCCGCTCGCTTTGAGTTCGGCCTTGAGTGCGACAACGAGATCGGCGGTGGTGCTCATGGCGTGTGACCTGTCGAGAAACGATGGTCACAGTCTAGCCAGAGATCACTTTAAGTCCAGTGCAATAGTCACAAGTATTGAATAACGATACTTCTAGTGGCCTGAGCCTTACTCTTCGCTCATCCCGATCCGCCCCACGCCGGGCAGCTTGAGCGCCGGCGGCGACAGATCGAGTCCGAGCGACAGGCCCAGCAGATTGATCTCCAGCCCCTCCTCTGCGGCGAGCGTCACCCCCAGCAGCCCGGCCAGCGACACCTGGAAGCCGCCGCCGCTTGGCGCGCGGGCGAACACGCCGGTGTCGGGCAGATAGTCCTTACCGATCGCGGTCGGTGGCAGGTCAAGGTGTAACTCGGGCACGGCGCGGCCCAGGTAGGCGATGAAGGTGTTGCTGTTGGGGCCCGGCCACACGCGGTATTCGTGCTGGTGCGGATAGGCCGTAGCCGCGGCGCGAAGGCGTTCGATCAGCGCGTCGACCTCATCACCGCCGCGCAGCGCGCGGATCAGCGTCGGCGCGTTGCCATACCAGTAACCATCGGGCACGCCCTCGCCCACACGCACCGCGTTGCGCCCCTGCGACACGCCCCAGCCGACCACTTCAAAACGGGTGTAGGCGTCGGCGCCTTGCGGCTTGGCGGCGATCCAGGTGTGCACACCAAACGCACCACGCCAGCGGAAGGCACGCGCCGCATACACATGGATGACCGCCTCGGGCGTTTGGGCCGGCAAGGGGGCGATGCCGGTACTGTCGCGTCTTGCCGTGCGCCAGTCGGTGGCCTGCGTGTCGTCGGCCAGATGCCGGGCCACGGCCACGCCCAGCGGCGCCAGAAAGATGGCAAAAATGACAAAGAAGTAACTCAAGGCTCGCATCATGGCGCTAAGCGTTCCTGTTTTCTAGACTTAGGATTGGTCCGACCTCGGCGCAACAAGTTCGCTGCCGACACATAAATCGGTTTCCTGTCGGGCCGGGAGTCTCTCATGACACGACTGAAACTCACGCTGCTCCTGCTCACGACACTCTGGCACGGCCCGTCGGTCGCCGCCGACGACTGGCTGACGAATCTGCAAAAAGGCGACTGGCAGAAGGCCATCGAAGGCGTGACCAGGGAAGCGGCCCCGTCACGCACGCAGCGCTCGACCGGCGCGCCCCCGGCGGCGACGCCGCGCGCCACACCGCAACGCGCACCGGCCACGACCGCCGCCCGCACCCGCGCGCGGGCGGCGAGAGAAGCGCGCGCGGCGCAGCGGGCCGCGGCGAGGGAATCCCGCAGGGCGGTCAACAGCCGCCGCGCGACGCCCCCAAGCGACGCCGACCGCGCCGAGCGCCGACGCTCACGCAGCCGCTAGCACCGCCCGCGCGCCATCGGCCACGGCGTCCGACAACTTCGCCATCAGTGGCGACTGCACCTGCCAGTGATGCCAGTAAAGCGCGATATCTTCGGCATGGCCGGGCGCGGCATCGACCAGCGTGCCGTCGCTCAGTTGCGCGGCAATCTGGATAGCGGGCACAAATCCGTAGCCCAGCCCCGCCGCCGCCATGGCCCAGAAGCCCTCGGATGAGGGCACCACATGCTGCGGATACTGCCCGGCGTCGAGTCCGAAATGCTGGCGCAGGAACAAGTCGTGCATGTCGTCATGCCGGCCAAACACGATGCCCGGCGCACGCGCCAGCGCCTGCCGGGTGAGCCCGCGCGGGAAGTGGCGCGCGCAGAAGTCAGGCGAGGCCACGCACAGATAGCGCATCACCCCGAGCGGGCGCACCGCACAGCCGCGCATGGCGTCCGGCCGGGTGCTGACACAGCCGAGCACATCGCCACCGGCGAGCAGCGCGTGGGTGTGATCCTGATCGTCGACCACACAATCGAGCACCACCGCCTCCTCCTTCACCACTTGCCGCACGGCCGGCAAAAACCAGGTCGCCAGCGTGTCGGCGTTGACCCCGACCGACAGCCGCACCGGCGCATGCGCCCCGTCGCCGGCCAGCGCCCGGGCGGCTTCGGCCTCGATCAGCCGAAGCTGCGCCACATAGGGCAGCAGGCGCCGACCCGCCGGCGTGGGCTGCACCGGCTTGCTACGCACCAGCAGCACCTGGCCGAGCTCGGCTTCGAGCAGCTTGATGCGCTGAGAGACGGCGGACTGGGTGAGGTTCAAGCGACGCGCCGCAGCCTCGAAGCTGCGCGTTTGCACCACCGCATCAAAGGCTTGGTAGCGAGCGTCAATCATTAGAATTTTTTCACTGAACAGAATAAATTTAATTCTACTTAACCATGGATCGCACCGCAGCGACAATCTCGTCACCTCTCCGGCAAACGCCGGCCCCCTCTTTGCAGGACGACAGCGATGACTAGTGTTTTCTTCAGTGGATTTGGTGTAACCGTCGGGCTGATCATGGCGATCGGCGCGCAAAACGCGCATGTGCTGCGCCAGGGCCTGCGCCGCGAACATGTGCTGCTGACCGTCGCGGTCAGCGCCATGTGTGACGCGGGCTTGATTCTGCTGGGCATGGCCGGCGTCGGGCCGTGGCTGAGCAGCAGCGCCACGGCCATGGCCGCGGCCAAGATCGGTGGCGGCGTGTTCCTGCTGTGGTACGGCGCCCGCGCCGCACGCTCGGCCTGGCGAGGGCATGCGGGGATGAACACCTCGGGCTCGCAGGCACTATCGCGCCGTCAGGCACTGGCCGCGGCGGCCGGCTTCAGTCTGCTCAACCCGCATGCCTATCTGGACACCGTGGTGCTGATCGGGGCGGTCGGCGCGACTCAACTCGAAGCGGCGCGCCCCGTCTTCACGGCTGGCGCCATCGCGGCCTCGTTTGTCTGGTTCGTGCTGCTTGGCTATGGCGCGCGCTTGATGGGGCCGCTGTTCCAGCGCCCGGTCGCCTGGCGGGTGCTCGACAGCATCGTCGCGCTGACGCTGTGGAGCATCGCCGCCAGTTTGCTGCTGGGCTGATTACGTGCCCTTGAAACTGGGCTTGCGCTTGTCCAGAAACGCGGTCACACCCTCGGCAAAATCGCCGGTGGCGCTGCACCGCGAGAAGGCCTCGGCCTCGCTTTGCAGCTGGGCTTCGAGCTGGTTGTCGATGCTCGCGTTGATCAAGCGCTTGAACTCACCATAGGCATGACGCGGGCCGGCCTTGAGGCGGGCCACCAGCGTATCGACCGACGCGTCCAGCGCGTCGGCGGGCACCACCCGGCTGACCAGGCCAAGGCGCAAGGCCTCGTCGGTCTTGAAGCGATCCGACAGCATCAGCAACTCCAGCGCCTTGCGCCGGCCGACGACCCGCGGCAAGAAGTAGGACATGCCGCCATCGGCCGACAAGCCGATCGCCGCGTAGGCGGTGGTGAACACGGCGTCGTCGGCGGCCACGGCCAGATCACAGCCGAGCATCAATGACAGACCAAAGCCCGCGCAGGCGCCACGCACCTTGGCGATCACCGGCTGAGGCAGCGACTGCAGCGTCTCGACGGTCGGGTTGATGTGATGCACGATCATGGCCTTGAAGGTGGCCAGCCGCGCCTGCGGCGTTTGTCCGAGCTGGCGGGCGAAATCATTCAGATCACCGCCGGCCATGAAGTGCGCGCCGGCGCCGGTAACCACGACCACTTCCACATCGGTGCGAGCCTTGAGCGCGCGGGTGGCCGCGGCCAGATCTTCCATCATTTCCAGCGACAAGGCGTTGAGCGCCTCGGGGCGGTTGAGCGTGAGCGTTGCGACGCCGTCGACGACATCGAGAGTGGCGGTATTGGCCATGGGGGCTCCTTGGCGGATTCGGTTCGGTGGGGCGCCGGCGACCCTGCGCGGCAGCGCCTGCTGTGCCCAACTATACTGCGCCTTTCGGCGGCCCGCTGCCGCGGTGCTTGCCGGCACTGGAACCTGCGACGCCCGCCCGCACTCTCACCCAGGACTTTTCTGAGGAATCCGCCGTATGCCACCGGTCACCCGTGCATTGATCATCAGCACCGTGCTGATTTTTTTGCTGCAACTGAACGGCGGCATGGTCTATCTGACGCCCTTTGCGCTGTGGCCCACACTGGGCAATGTGCTGACCGCCCCCTGGCAACTGGTGAGCTACAGCTTTCTGCACGGCGGGATCGGTCACATCTTCTTCAACATGTTCGCGGTGTATATGTTCGGCAGCGAGCTGGAGCGCGTCTTTGGCGCGCGCCGCTACGCCATGTTGTGGTTCGCCGGGGTGATCAGCGGGGCCTTGGCGCAGATCGCGGTCGGCATGCTGTTTGGCTCACAGGCGCCCGTCATCGGGGCGTCGGCCGGCGTGTTCGGGCTCCTGCTGACCTATGGCGTGCTGTTTCCGAAGCGCCGTGTGGTGCTGCTGATCCCGCCGATCCCGATGCCGGCGGCGTTATTCGTGGCGCTGTATGGCGCGCTCGAACTCTTCCTCGGCGTCACCGGCCTGCAAACCGGCGTGGCACATTTTGCCCACCTGGGCGGCATGCTCGGCGCAGGCTTGATGCTCAGGTACTTTTGGTCGTCTCGACTTCGGCGCTGAGCCAGGTGTCGGTAAACACCGTCGCCGGCACCGGCTTGCCATAGAAGTAGCCCTGCAAAATGCGGCACCCCCCGGCGACGAGAAAATCGCGCTGGGCGGCGGTCTCCACCCCCTCAGCGACCACCGCCATCCCCAGGTCGCGGGCCAGCGACATGGTGGCGCTGGCGATGGCGCGGTCTTCGGCGTCGTCGGGCAGATCCTTGACGAAAGAGCGGTCGATCTTGAGCCGGTGGATCGGGAAGCGCTTGAGATAGGCGAGGCTGGAATAGCCCGTGCCGAAATCATCCAGCGCGAGCGTGAAGCCCATGTCGCGCAGGCCCCACAGCCGATCGACAATATCGCTGCCGGCCTGCATCAGCGCGCTTTCGGTGATCTCGAGTTCGATCTGGGCCGGGTCGGCGCCGGTCTCATCGAGAATGTCCTTGAGCCGCGTCTCGAAGCCGGCATGACGGAACTGGATGGCCGAGATGTTGATCGCCACGCGCACATCGGGGCGCCCCTCGCTCGCCCACTGGCGCTGCTGACGACAGGCCTCGCGCAGCACCCAGTCGCCAATCGGCAGAATCAGGCCCGAGGTTTCGGCCACCGGGATGAAGCGGTGCGGCGGCACCTCGCCCAGATCGCGGCTGGTCCAGCGCAGCAGCGCCTCGCAGCCCACCACATGGCCCTCCGGCATGCCCATCTGCGGCTGGTAGTGCAGCGCCAGTTCGTTGCGCTCGATGGCGCGGCGCAAAGCGGTTTCGAGCATCAAGCGCTGATAGGCCTGGGCGTTCATGCGATCTTCAAAGAAGCGGTAAGTGTTGCGCCCCGCATCTTTGGCACCATACATGGCCAGATCGGCCTGCTTGAGCAAGCTGTCGACATCACAGGCGTCCTGCGGGTAGAGCGCTATCCCGATGCTGGCCGACACCACCAGTTCGTGCCCCTCGATCGAGAAAGGCGACACCAGCGCCGAAGTGATCTGGCGCGCCACGGCGGCGGCGTCTTCGGGCTGTCCGAGCCGCGGCACCAGCACCACGAATTCGTCGCCGCCGAGGCGCGCCAGCAGGTCTTCGTCACGCAGAACGGACTTCAAGCGATCGGCAACCGCCCTGAGCAGCAGGTCGCCGACCGGATGGCCGAGCGAATCATTGACCGTCTTGAACTGGTCGAGATCGAGAAACAGGACCGCCAACTGGTCGCCATGGCGCTCGGCGCTATTGAGCGCCTGCGCCGTGTTGCGCATCCACAGGGCGCGGTTGGGCAGTTGGGTGAGTCCGTCGTAGTGCGCGAGAAACTGGATATGCGCTTCGGACTCACGCGCCAGCGTCACGTCCTGCACCGTGCCGCGCACCCGCAAGTCGCCATTCGGCAAGCTCACGCTCTCAATCTGGAAGTGACCAATACACGCCGCCTCGCCCCCACGGGAAAATCGTGCATCCAAGGTGGCGGCGCCAACGGCATGGCGCAGGCGGTCGATCGCTTCGGCCAGGTGGTGGCGATCATGCTCGGCCACACAGGCCAGCATGCTCGCCAGGTCGGTCGATGAATCGACCGCGAGACCGAGCAGGCGACACAGCTCATCAGAACAGCGCAGCCCCGACGCCCCGTCCAGCTCCCAGCTCCCCAGCTGCGCAATCGCCTGCGCGCGGGCCAGCGCGACCTGCTGTTCGCGCAGGCGTTCGCTGGTGGCCGCCAGCTGTGCGGTGCGCTTGCTGACCAGCCCCTCAACCTGGAGCGTATGGGCGCTGGTCAGCAGCAAAAACGCGCCCAGCATGCCAACCGCCAACAGGTTGGTCACCAGCGCAATCCAGACCACCCACCCGCGCTGCAAGGAGGCATAGCCGGGCAATGCCGAGACGCGCACATCCCAGGTGCGGCTGGCAAAGCTGAAGTTGTCCGCCAGATTCAATCCGTCCGCGGCGCTCAGATCGCGCTCGCACCCAGCGGGGCCGTATAAGCGCACCGGGCCCTGCGTCGGGTCCAGATCCGACATACACAGGCGCAGATGGGGCGACAGGCGATTCTCGATCGCGGCGTCTACCGTGTCCCCCAGGCGCAAGGCGACATACGCCATGCCCAGGCGCTTCGGCGGACTCTGCCCGAGCTCGATGTCGAACACCGGTTGGTAGATGACCACACCGAACTGGTCACCCGTTTCCTGCTGCAGCCGGATCGGCGGTGTCGCCACGGGCAGTCCTGTCCGCTCAGCCTGCTCCAGGGCCACCCGCGCAGGCCCGAAACCCAGCGGGTTGAGCCCGATCACCGCGCGATTGACGGCAATGGGCTCGGCATAAACGATCGGGTAGTAGCGCGGCGCCGGTTTGACCGCCAAGGCGTGTCCGTCGTCATCGCGCTCAAAGATGTCAAAGTCCTCGCCCAGCTCGGCACGCATGCGCTGCATGAAGGCCGGGCGCTCCGCTTCGGTCACGCTCGGCGCCCAACCCATGACTCGCAAGCCCGGGTAACGCGCAAACCAGGGTTGGCTGAACAGGCGGAAGGACTGCACATCGGCGCCGCGCTGCACGGTGGCCATACGCTCCAGCGCCTGCAAGGCATCGAGATGGTCTTTGACCCGCGTGAAGATGCGCCCCATCAAGGCATTGGCGTCACGCTGGAACTCATCTTCCAGACGCTGCTTCTCCCAACTGCCAACCTGAAAAATCAGCAAGGCCATCATCAGCAAGGCAAAACACATCGGCGGCGCGACGACGCGCCTGCGGGGTGCCCAGGCGTCTCTCGGGCGCCCCAGCATCACGAAAATCAGCGGCACACAAATGAGTACGCCGAGCGAATCGCCCGCCCACCAGTTCCACCAGCTGAACGCCGCCTCTTCCATCGGCAGCGAGCCGGTCAATACCAGCACACCCACGCCGATACTGGCATTGATCAGGCAACTGATCGGCCCCGCCAAGAACAGAAAGGACATGATCTGCCGGGCGCGATCGAGCACGACCGGGAAGCCTGTCCAGCGCCTTGCCAGTGCCGCGCCGGCCGCCGCTTGCAACACGGCCCCGACCGCCACAAAAAACGGCGCCACACTGCCTGATGCCGGCAAACCGGCTTGCCACAAGGCCACCAGATTGACCGCCAGCGCACCCAGCCCGATGGCCGGCAGCATGCGCAGCCCATAGAGCAACACACCCGCCAAGGCGATACCGGCAGGCGGAAACAATGGCGCCACATAGCCGGGTGAAATGGCCATTTGAAGCGACAACACCCCTGTCACCGAGTAAGCCAGAAACAACAGGATGGCGTGCTTGAGCCAGGTTGGAGTCAGCATTGAGAAATGCGCAAAAAAGTGCCTGAGAGATTGACGGAGTCTACGGCACATCGAGGCGAATCTTGATCTAGATCCAGTACTGCGTCGGTCGCTTTGTGATGACCGGCAGGCACCGCGAGTCGCGATGCAGGGGAGAGCCGCAAGCGTGCCAAATCCGTTACCATGCAGCTTTCAATTCAAACGGTCGTTTGATTATGACAAGCCCTGATTTCGCCAATCTCTCGCTGTCGCTAGACAACGGCATTGCCCGCATCGCCTTCAACCGCCCCGACTGCGCCAACGCCCTGGATGCCGAGTTATGGGACGCCATGCGACGCGCCTTCCAGTGGGCGGACGACACCGATGCCGTGCGCGTGATCGTGCTGGCCGGCGAGGGCAAGCACTTCTGCGCCGGCATTGACCTTGCCCTGCTCGCCGGCGTCCCGGCGCGCATCCGCCACGCCGACCCCGCGCGTGCCCAAGAGAAACTGCGCCGCCTGATCCTCGACATGCAGGACTGCGTGAGCGCCATCGCCCGTTGCCGCAAACCGGTCATCGCCGCCATTCAGGGCGCCTGCATCGGCGGCGGGGTGGACATCGTCACCGCCTGCGACATGCGTTATGCCAGCGCCGAGGCGCGCTTTTCGGTGCGCGAGATCGACATGGCCATGGCGGCCGACGTCGGCACACTGCAGCGCCTGCCACGCTTGATCCCCGACGGCATCGCGCGCGAACTGGCCTTCACCGGCCGGGAGTTCGGTGCGACCGAGGCGGCACAACTCGGCCTGGTCAATCGCGTGTTCGACACCCCCGAGGCCTTGTCCGCCGGAGTGGAGAAGATCGCACAGGCCATCGCCGGAAAATCGCCCCTGGCCATCCGCGGCACCAAAGCGGTGATGGACTATAGCCGCGATCACAGCATCGAAGACGGCCTGCGCTTCGTCGCCAACTGGAACGCCAGCGCCCTGCTCACCCGTGACATGCAAGTCGCCGCCCAAGCCATGCAGACCCGCCAGGCCCCGCCGTTCGACGACTGAACATCATTGAAAGTCCCCACCCACCGCCTATGCTTAGCTTGATGGCATAGGCGTGGGTCCGGCCGGGTCCACACGCCACCGCAGGACGGCCAGCTGGGGGGGATCGCCTTGGGTAAAACGGCATTCATCAGCCACGCCTCCGAAGACGCCGCACGCGCCATGGAGGTGTGCATCGCGCTCGAAGCGCAAGGCGTGCCGTGCTGGATCGCGCCGCGCGACGTCACGCCGGGCCGTGACTACGCCTCCGAAATTCTCGACGGCATCGCCGACAGCGCAGTGTTCGTGGTGCTGCTGTCGGCCGAGGCCAACGCATCGGGTTTCGTGCGGCGCGAGGTGGAACGCGCAGTCAGCAAGAACAAACCAGTGTTCCCCGTGCGCCTCGAAGATGTGGTGCCGTCCAAGGCGCTGGAGCTGTTCATCTCCTCGGCCCACTGGATCGATGCCTGGGCGGCACCACGCGAGGTGCACTGGCAGCGCCTGGCAGAGGTGATCCGAGAGGAGGCTGGCAGGCCGCCTCCTGGCCCCGTGCTTGCCCCGACATCCGGCGGCCCGCCACCGGTCAAGAAGCGTGGCCCCCCGATCGTGCTGGCCGGGGTCGTTGCGGTGGCACTGCTCGGTGGCCTCGGCTGGTGGCTGTCGCGCGCCCCGGCACCGCCGACGACCGCTCCCCTTTCTGCAGCGAAGCACGACACGCCCTCGGCCGACACACCGCCCGTCGACGAGCCGGCAGCACACACTCCATCGACCGCGGCGCCCGCTCCCAAGGCGAGCGCCCCTTCGCCCGCCATGGCGGCCTCCGCGTCCGACGCCGGCCCCTGCCCGCAGCGCCTGTCGGTCAATCCCGCGCTGGAGACACCCTTCGCCTGCCACTGCAGCGCCGAGGCCGCACGCGACGGCACGGTGTGGGGCACCGACAACTACACCGTCGACTCGACCCTGTGCGCCGCGGCCGTACATGCCGGCGTGATCGGCCGCGAGGGCGGCACGGTCACGGCGCTGCGCGAGGCGGGGCGCGACATCTACATCGGCACCGCACGCCACGGTATCGCCAGCTACGACTACGGCCGCAATGCCCGCAGCCTGCGCTTTGCCGGCGCGCCGGCGCCGACACCCGGCCCTGAACCCTGCCCCCAGCGGCTGTCGATCAACCCCGATCTGCCGCTGCCCTACACGTGCCACTGCACGGCCGGGGCGATACGCGAGGGCGCTGTCTGGGGGACGGATGTCTATACACGCGACTCCAACCTGTGTGGCGCAGCGGCCCATGCCGGCGCGGTCGGACGCGAGGGCGGCGACGTCACTGCGCGCGACGCACCGGGGCGCGATCTGTACATCGGCACCTCGCGCCACGGCATCGCCAGCAACGACTACGGCCGCTACGCCCACAGCATCCGTTTCGACAGCATAGCGGTCGCGACCGGGCCGGAACCCTGCCCGCAACGCCTGTCGATCAACCCTGATCTGCCCACGCCCTTCACCTGTATCTGTAGCGCCGAGGCCGTCCGCAGCGGCACGGTGTGGGGCACCGATGTGTATACCGGCGACTCCGGCCTGTGCAGCGCCGCCGTCCATGCCGGCGCGGTGGCACGCTCCGGCGGCCCCATCACGGTCTATCGCGAGGCCGGGCGCGAGCTGTATGTGGGCAGCCAGCGCAACGGCATCAGCAGCGGCGATTACGGCCACTATGCCAGCAGCCTCCGCTTCCTGATCCGGACCTTCTGAACGCCGACAGCCCGCACTTGGCGGGCCGTCTGTCGTCTGCGCAGGCAGGACGTAAGCTCAGAACCAGTCTTCCTCCATCGCCATCAGCGGTTCCACACCGGCTCGCGCGGTACGGATCAGCGACGCCGTCTCGGGCAGCAGCCTGGCAAAGTAGAAGCGCGCCGTGACCAGCTTGGCAGCATAGAAGCTATCGCCGCTGTCTGCCTTGTCGAGCGCCACGCGAGCCATGCGTGCCCACAGGTAGGCGAACACCAGGTGACCGACCACGCGCAGGTAATCGACCGCGGCGGCACCGACTTCCTCGGGGTTGCTCATCGCCTTCATGCCGACCTCGGCCGTCAGCTTGGTGACCTTCTCGCCCAGATCGGCCAGCGGCAACAGGAACTCCTGCATGCGCGCGTCCTGCATGTTGGCCATCGCGAACTGCTGGATCTCGGCGCCGAACTTCTTCAGCGCCGCACCCTGATCGCCGAGCACCTTGCGGCCGAGCAGGTCGAGCGACTGGATGGTGTTGGTGCCTTCGTAGATCATGTTGATGCGGTTGTCGCGCACGTACTGTTCCATGCCCCACTCGCGAATGAAGCCGTGGCCACCGAAAACCTGCATGCAGTGCGAGGTGGCCAGCCAGCCGTTGTCGGTGAGGAAGGCTTTGACGATGGGCGTCAGCAGGGCGATGGTTTCGCCGGTGTTGCGGTGCACCTCGGCGTCGTTGGTGTTCTGCTCGCGGTCGATCAACAGCGCGATGTACATGCCCAGCGCCCGACCGCCTTCGGCGTAGGCGCGCGCGGTGAGCAGCATCTTGCGCACGTCGGGGTGGACGATGATCGGGTCGGCGGCCTTGTCCTTGGCCTTGGCGCCGGACAGCGCGCGGCTCTGGGTGCGGTCCTTGGCGTAGGCGGCGGCGTTCTGGTAGGCCACTTCGGTCAGGCCGAGCGACTGCATGCCGACACCGAGGCGGGCGGCGTTCATCATCACGAACATGGCGGCCAGGCCCTTGTTGGGCTCGCCCACCAGGGTGCCGACGGCGCCGTCGAGCACCATCTGGCAGGTGGAGTTGCCGTGGATGCCCATCTTGTGTTCGATGGCGCCGCAGTAGATGCCGTTGCGCTCGCCCACGCTGCCATCGGCGTTCACATGGAACTTGGGCACGATGAACAGCGAGATGCCACGGCTGCCGGCCGGCGCCTCGGGCAGGCGGGCCAGCACCAGGTGGATGATGTTCTCGGCCATGTCGTGCTCGCCGGAGGAGATGAAGATCTTCTCGCCGGTGATGCGGTAGCTGCCATCGCCCTGCGGCTCGGCCTTGCTGCGCAGCAGGCCGAGGTCGGTGCCGGCATGCGGCTCGGTCAGGCACATGGTGCCGGTCCACTCACCGCTGGTGAGCTTGGGCAGGTAGGTGGCCTTCTGCTCGGGCGTGCCGTGCGCACGCAAGGCATCGTAGGCGCCGTGGGTCAGGCCCGGGTACATGGTCCACGCCTGGTTGGCGCTGTTGAGCATTTCGTAGAAGGCCTGGTTGAGCGTCACCGGCAGGCCCTGGCCGCCGTAGTCGGGGTCGCAGGACAGCGCCGCCCAGCCGCCATCGACAAACTGGCGATAGGCGTCGGCAAAGCCCGGCGGGGTGGTCACGGCATGGGTTTGCGTATCCAGCGTGCAGCCGATCTCGTCACCCTCGCGGTTGAGCGGAAACAGCACTTCGGACGCAAACTTGCCGCCCTCTTCGAGCACGGCGTTGATGGTGTCGACATCCAGCTCGGCATGCGCCGGCATGGCCTTGAAGGCCTCCTCCACTTGCAGCACCTCGTGCAGCACGAATTGCATGTCACGCAGGGGCGGGGTGTATTGACTCATCGCGATCTCCTCAATGCGGCGGCCTCTTTCGTGCCGCGCTTAAACCGAACGTTCGTACGTTTTTAGGTGCAAAAAAATGAGCAGGTGAAAGGCGCCGACGCAACGCGCCGGCGCCTCCGTGGCATTAAACGCGTTCGAAAATACCCGCCGCGCCCATGCCGGTGCCGATGCACATGGTGACCATGCCGTACTTGACGGCCGGGTCACGCTGCATGGCGCTCATGATGGTAGCGGTGCGGATCGCGCCGGTGGCACCCAGCGGGTGGCCCAGCGCGATGGCACCGCCCAACGGGTTCACCTTGCTCGGGTCGAGTTCCAGCTGGCGCATCACCGCCAGCGACTGCGCGGCAAAGGCTTCGTTCAGCTCGATCCAGTCCAGTTGCGACTGCGTCAGGCCGCCGGCCTTGAGCGCCCGCGGGATGGCCTCGATGGGGCCGATGCCCATGATGTGCGGCGGCACACCGGCGACCGAGAAGCTGACGAAACGGGCGATCGGCGTCACGCCATAGCGCTTGACCGCGGCCTCGCTCATCAGCAGCACCGCGCCGGCGCCGTCGGACATCTGCGAGCTGTTGCCGGCGGTGACCGAGCCGCGCGCGGCGAACACCGGCCGCAGCTTGCCGAGCTTCTCGACCGCCGCATCCGCACGCGGGCCTTCGTCGGTGTCGCACAGCGACTCGATCACGCGGACCGTGCCGCCCTCGCCCGGCACATGGGTGCGCACGGTGTAGGGGGTAATCTCGTCCCTGAAGTGACCGGCGGCAATGGCCGCGCAGGCGCGCTGGTTGGATTGCAGCGCGAAGGCGTCCTGGTCCTCGCGGCTGACCTTCCACTGCTCGGCCACCTTCTCGGCGGTCAGGCCCATGCCGAAGGCGATGCCGAAGTTCTCTTCCTTCGCGAAGATGGCCGGGTTGAGGCTCACCTTGTTGCCCATGATCTGCGGCATCACGCTCATCGACTCGGTGCCGGCGGCGATCATCACGTCGGCCTGGCCGAGACGGATCTGGTTGGCGGCGTCGGACACCGCCTGGATGCCCGAGGCGCAGAAGCGGTTGGTGGTCACGCCGGGCACGGTGTCGGGCAGGCCAGCCAGCAGCAGGCCGATACGGGCCACGTTCATGCCCTGCTCGGCTTCGGGCATGGCGCAGCCGACGATCACGTCGCCGATCTCCGAGGCATCCAGCCCCGGCACCTTGTCGACCACGGCGCGCAGCACATGCGCGAGCATGTCGTCGGGGCGCACGTTGCGGAACATGCCGTTGCGCTTGGCCACCGGGGTACGGGTGGCGGCGACGATGTAGGCTTCTTGAATCTGTTTCATCTGTGTCTCCCGATCAGTTACGCAGCGGCTTGCCGGTTTCCAGCATATGCTGTATGCGCTGCTGGGTTTTTTCGTTCTTGAGCAGCGTGACGAACTGGGCGCGCTCGACGTCGAGAATCCACTGCTCGCTCACCCGCGCATTGGTCTCCACCTCGCCACCGCACAAGGCAGTCGCAGCGGCCTTGGCCACGGTGTAGTCGTGCGCGGAGATAAAGCCGCCTTCGGCCATGTTCATCAGCATCATTTCGCAGGTGGCGATGCCGTTGCGACCGGCGACCGTCACCGCGTTGCTCATCATCGGCGGGCGGTAGCCGGCTTCGGCCATGGCGCGCGCCCGGCGGATCGCCGCGTAGAGCAGCTCATGCGGGTTGAACAGAATGTCGTCCGAGGCCTTGGCGAAGCCCAGCTGCACGGCTTCTAGCGCACTCTTGGCGACGGTCGCCATGGCGATGGTCTGGAAGCTGTTCTGGATGTAGAGATACACATCGCCGCCGGCCGCGCGCTGCGCCAGGGTGTGCGCCTGCAGGGCGAACTCCTTGCAGCCGCCACCGGCCGGGATCAGGCCCACACCGGCCTCGACCAGGCCAACATAGCTTTCCAGCGCCATCACACGGTGCGACGCATGCATCACGAACTCGCAACCGCCGCCCAGCGCCATGCCCTGCACCGCGGCCACCACCGGCACCTGCGCATGCTTGAGCGTCATCGAGGCGCGCTGGAACTTGTCCACCGTGCGCTCGAGCAGGTCGAACTCGCCGGCCTTGAGCGCCTCGGCCACCTGCATCAGGTTGGCACCGACAGCGAAGGGCGCGTCATGCCACACCACCAGGCCGTCGAGATCGCGCTCGGCGCGGGCCACGGCCTCGATCACGCCGTCGAGCACTTCGTTGCCGATGGCGTGGGCCTTCGAGGTGATCGACAGAATACCGATGCGCGCGTCCTGATCAGGGCGGGTCCACAGGCGCACGCCGTCGTTCTCCCAGATCGTCTCGCCACGGTCTTTCGGCGCCTCGCCGAGGACCTGCTCGGGGTAGAGCTGGCGGTCATACACCGTCAGGGCCGAACGCGCCTTCAGCGCATCGTCGGCCGCGGAGTAGGAACCGGCCGCTTCGTGCACGCCCTTGCGGGCAAACACCCAGGCCGGCAACGGGGCATTGACCATGGTCTTGCCGGCGTCGATGTCAGCCTGGATCGCTTGCGCGATGTCGGCCCAGCCAGCGGCCTGCCAGGTCTCGAACGGACCCATGCTCCAGCCAAAGCCCCAACGCATGGCGAAATCCAGATCGCGCGCGTTGTCGGCGATGTCGGCCAGGTGATAGGCGCAGTAATGGAACACGTCGCGGAAGATGGCCCACAGGAACTGCGCCTGCGGGTGGCTGCTGGCGCGCAGCTGGGCGAACTTCTCGGCCGGATTGCGGTTCTTGAGAATGGCCGCCACTTCGGGGGCCACCTCGCCGGCGCTGGGGCGGTAGTCCTGCTGCGCCACGTCGAGCACCATGATTTTCTTGCCTTCCTTGCGGAAGATGCCGGCGCGGGTCTTCTGACCCAGCGCGCCTTTTTCAATCAGCGCGCTCAGCCACAGCGGCGCCTTGAACAGGTCGTGCCACGGGTCATTCGGCAAGGTCGCGTCCATGGTGCCGATCACATGCGCCAGGGTGTCCAGACCGACGACGTCGGCGGTGCGGTAGGTGGCGCTCTTGGGGCGGCCGATGCTCGGGCCGGTCAGTGCATCGACTTCGTCAAAACCGAGGCCGAGCTGCTGGGTGTGATGCATCACCGCCAGAATCGAGAACACGCCGACGCGGTTGGCGACGAAGTTGGGCGTGTCCTTGGCGCGCACGATGCTCTTGCCCAGGCGGGTGGTCAGCCAGGCTTCGAGATCGTCGAGCATCTGAGCGTCGGTCGTCGCGGTGGGGATCAACTCGACCAGCGGCATGTAGCGCGGCGGGTTGAAGAAGTGGATGCCGCAGAAGCGCGGACGCAACTCGGCGGGCATGCCTTCGGACAGCGCGTTGATCGGCAGGCCCGAGGTGTTGGAGGCGAAGATGGCATCGGGCCGGACGTAGGGGGCGACCTTGGCGTAGAGGTCGAGCTTCCACTCCATCTTTTCGGCGATGGCCTCGATGATCAGATCGCACTCGCGCAGCTTTTCCAGATCCGAGCCGTAGTTGGCGGCCTCGATGTACTGCGCGCGGTCCTTGCTGCCCAGCGGCTTGGGGTCGAGCTTCTTGAGGCTGGCGATGGCCTTGTCCACGATGCCGTTGGGCTTGCCGTCCTTGGCCGGCAGGTCAAACAGCACGACGGGCACATCGGCATTGGCGCAGTGGGCGGCGATCTGCGCCCCCATCACGCCGGCGCCCAGCACCGCCACCTTGCGAATGATCAGTTTGCTCACATGCTCCTCCTGTCACTTCCGTGAGTACGTTGGCCGGCTTTGCCGGCAGCAGGGCGGTGTTGTCGCGAGGCTCCGCGGCGGCTGCCGAGGTGCATCACCAACCCGCACTATTCTTTTGCCGAGGCGTTCAATATGGTCCGCTTCGGCGGTCTTTTCCACCTGCCTGAAAGACACCTGTTCAGGCAGTTCATTCCCGACTCAATAAAATAGATCGAACGTTCGTTTGAATTTTAACTAAAAAAAATGGTTTGGCAAGACCTCTCGAACATCATGTGCCCAGGGCGACTGCCAAAGCCCCCGCCGCAGGCGACACATCAGCCGATGGCGCATTGAAGCCCGCCACGATAAAAGGCATCAGCCGACGCAACATCGCCTCGGGACACCCCGCTTCCTCCAGCGCATAGATCTCGGTCATGCGCATCACGTCCTTGCCCGCCATTGCGTAGGCGACCATGCCGACAAAGAAGTACATCCGCCAGACCACGTCCGCCTCGGACAGCGCCGGCAAGGCGCGCATGAAAGCGCACTTGTAGCGCTCAACAGCCTCAGCGTATTCGGTGGGGAAGAAATCCTCCACCCCGGCCTCTGGTTCGTAAAAAGCCCGGCCGATCATCTGCTTGAACACGGCACCGGAGATAGTGCCCTTACGGGTCAGGCGCAGTGCAGACGAGATGAACGCCTCAACCAGCACGTCCACCGGAACCGGCGCACCACCCGCCTGCGCCTCCAGGCGATCGAGATAGCCCACCCGGCTGGTATCACGCTGGCCCAACGCCCGAGCATACACAGCCTCCATCAAGCCCTTCTTGGAGCCGAAGTGATAGCTCACCATCGCCAGCGGCACGCCGGCTTCGGTGGTGATCTTGCGTAGCGACGTCGCAGCAAAGCCGTGTTCGGTGAACAGATGCTCAGCCGCGTCGAGCAGGCGGGTTTTGGCGTCAGTGGTATCGCTGCGGGTCATGTTCGTATCAAGGCAAAGAAAAACGGCGCGGCTATCGCCGCGCCGCTCGATCCGGTGAGGATCAGAACGCCATGGAGTACTGGGCGCCGAGGATCAACACGCTGGAGTCGTAGGTCCCCGTCACACGACCACGGCCAAGTGCGCTCTGGTCGTTGTCGATTTTGGTTTCGGGCACGATCAGGTAAGCGATACCGAAATCAAGCTTCGACGTCGGCGTCACCGCCCACTGCGCACCAGCACTTAGCCAAGTCCGGTTGCTATCCGGCAACGACACGAGACGCAGTTGCGCACTGCGCACCGGCGTCTGATCGTAGGCCACGCCGAACTTCAGCTTCCAGTCGTCATTCAGCTTGTAGTTGGCACCGAGTGCGACACGCCAGGTATCGCGAAACTCTGCGTCCAGCGTCTGCACGGTTTGGCCCGACAGCGTACCGGAGGTGCGGACGATGTCGATTTTCTTGATGCTGCTCCAACCGGTCCAGGACAGATCACCGAGCATTTCCCAGCGATCGTTCAGCTGTTGGGTCAAGCTCAAAATAAAGGTGTCAGGCAGTTCGACATCGGCCTCGGCCTTACCCGTGGTGAGCGAAGCGGCCGCGCCGGCCAGCGTGCCGTCGACCTTCAGATCGCCCGTCAGCGTGTGCTTGACCTTGGAGCGATACGACACGCCCAAACGGGTCGTATCGGACAAGGTAAACAACGCGCCAACGTTCCAGCCCCAACTGTCGTCCGAGGCATCCAGCGTAACATTGGTCGAAGCGAGGGCGGCACTGGCTACCGCAGCAGTACGCACATACTCCGCCTCCATCCGCTGCCAGTTCAAACCAAAACCAACCGACACTTTGTCGTTGACGCGATACGCGATCGACGGGTTGATGTTGACGGTCTTGATGTCGAACTTCTGTGCCTGAGCGGCACCGACCCATGCCTCGTCATACTCAGTCACCAGACCAAAAGGACCGCTCATGCCGACGCCAACGTACAGATCTTTGGTCAAGGCCCAGGACAGATACGCATTGGGGATGAATGCCCATGAGCCGGCATCGTCGCCGTCGCCCGACCCCGCCAGCGCACCAACACTCGAACCTTCGTCCTTGAACTTGAAGGACGGCAGAACAGCATTCATACCGCCGGATACCTCACGCTCTTTCAACTGAGTCATGCCTGCCGGGTTAAAGAAGATCGTGCTGGCGTTGTCGGCCACCGCGGCTGAACCCGCATATGCATTGCCCAGGCCGCTGGCGTTCTGCTCCAACAACTGGAAACCCGCCGCGGTGACGTGACCGCTACCCAAAGCCAGCAGGGCCAGGGGAACCATGCGTGCGATGTGTTTCATTTTCATTTTTTGTCTCCTCACTGCGCTAATTAATGCCCTTGCGGGTCTTCCGCCCGATCCACATGACCGGGCCCTCAATACAGGCTGCCACCCCCAGTGGCCATCCTATTGATTCAGTTCTATCTGGGCGGCAATGGCCGCTTCTTCCCTTCGTTGTCCACCGACACATAGGTCAGTTTGGCCTCGGTCACCTTCACCACCACCGGGTCTTCCGGATGCCGCTCGGCATAGACCTCGACCGCGATGGTGATCGAGGTACGCCCTTCCTTGACGATGGTGGCGTAGAAGCTGAGCAGGTCGCCCACCGACACCGGCTGTTTGAAAAGGAAGGAGTCGATGCTGATCGTCGCGACCCGACCGCAGGCCCGCCGCCGTGCGGGAATGGCGCCTGCAATATCGACCTGCGCGGCGATCCAGCCGCCGAAAACGTCGCCGGTCGGGTTGGTGTCGGCCGGCATGGGCATCACGCGCAAGGCGAGATCCCGGTCGTCAGGCAGGCTGCAAATCTGGGTGTCGTGAGTCATGTGCTTTACTCCGTGTCCGTCAGGCGCCTTCCGGCACCAAAGGCGAAACCGGGTCATCAATGACTGGCCCGTCGCCCCGCGTCTGCAAGGTCTGGATCGGCCCGCCGCGGAATGGCGCAAAACCGGTTCCGAAGATCACGCCGGCGTCGGCAAGGTCGCCATCGGCCACCACGCCAGCGCGTACACAGCGCTTCGTAGCCTGCAAAAGTGGTTCGATGATACGGTCAGCCAAACCGGCAGGGATTGATCCAGATGTGGCTTTTTGTGCCTTGCCGCCCGCCCATACATAGAAACCTTCACCGGATTTCTTGCCCAGCTTGCCCGCCTCGACCCGCTGCATCAGACCGCGCGGCGCGGCACCGGCATCGCTACCGGTGAGCGCCTGACCTGCCGCCACGGCAATGTCGAGGCCGACGGTATCGACCAGCTCGACCGGCCCGATCGGCATACCCCAGGCGACCAGCGCGGCGTCGATGGTTTCGGGCGCAATGCCCTCATCCACGCAGCGCAGGGCTTCGAGCATGTAGGGGCCGAGCACGGCGTTGACCAGGAAGCCCGGCGCACTCTTGACCGGCAGCGGCAGCTTGTCGATCTTGCGCACGAAGGTGGCGGCGCGCTTGACCGCGTCGGTATCGGACTGCTCGCCGGTGACCACTTCGACCAGCGGCAGCATGGCCACCGGGTTGAAAAAGTGGATGCCGACCAGTCGCTCGGGTGCGCTCAGCGCCGTGGCAATGTCTTCGAGCCGCAGACTGGAGGTGTTGGTGGCCAGCACGGCCTCCGGCTTGGCGCGGCGTTCGATATCGGCAAACAGCGCGCGCTTGGCCTCGAGGTTTTCGTAGATCGCCTCGATGATCACGTCGGCATGCGCCACGCCATGACCCTGCGGATCGGGAATCAGGCGGTCGAGTGCGAAGCGCGCCTGACGCTTGTCACTACGGAATTTCTTGTCGTAAAGCTTGGCGGCGCGCGCCACGCCCGGTGCGATGCGCTCGGCGGACTGGTCTTGCAAGGTCACGGTCATGCCGCGCAGCGCACACCACGCGGCGATGTCACCGCCCATCACGCCGGCGCCGACCACATGCACCCGCTGGGGCGCGAAGTCACTGTCCTTGCCAAAGCCCTTGAGGCGCTCCTGCAGGAAAAACACGCGCACCAGATTCTTGGCGGTGGATGAACGGAAGATCGCATCCATCGACGAGGCACTGCTGCTCGGCACATCCAGCGCATTGCCGCCGTAGTTGGCCCAGATATCGATAATCGCGTAAGGCGCGGGATAGTGCTCAGGGCGGGCCTTGGTGGCCACCTGCTTGCGCGCCTTGCTGGCCACGATCGACTTGAGCGGGCCGTTCAACAAGCGCTGCATGAGGGGCAGTTTCCGCGCCGGCTGGCCGGATAGTGCCAGCACACGTGCGGCGTTGTCCATCACCCGCGGCGCAACGCAAGCGTCGGCCATACCGAGCCGATAGGCACGCCTGGCGTCCAGGCCCTTGCCGGTGAGCATCAGGTCCAGCGCCGCGCCCGGGCCGATCAGCTCGGGCAGTCGCAGCATGCCGCCCCAGCCCGGCACAATACCGAGCATGACTTCGGGCAGCGCCAGCCGGGTGCCGGGTTCATCCACCACGATGCGATACCGGCAGGCCAGCGCCAACTCCAGACCGCCGCCCATGCAGTGGCCGCGAATCAGGGCCAGCGTCGGGAAGCTCACCGCGGCGAGCTGATTCATCAGATCCCAGCCGCGCTTGACCAGCGCACGCGCCGCCTCGGCCGAGTCTACCTGCGTGAACTCTTCGATATTGGCGCCGGCAATAAACCCGGCCGGCTTGGCCGAGGCAATCACCAGCGCCTTGGGCGGCTGGCTGGACAACGCCGACAACACGCGCGAGAGTTCGCTCATCGCCTCGGACGAGAGCGTGTTGGTGCTGCTCTCGGCCGCGTCAAAGTCCAGCCAGGCCAGGCCACCGTCTTCACGGCGCAATTGCCAATGTTTATAGGTCATTCCATTCGCTCGCGTCGTTCGCGCCCGGGATCTCCGGGGCGCATCACACTTGATGTCCATGGGCGGCAAAAGCCACGCACAAGGCGCCGGCGCCCACATTGATGGCCGCGGTCTGACTCATGTGCGAAACCAGCACCTCGACACCCGCGGCATGCGCCGCCTTTTCCATTGGTTCAAACCCTGGCATCGCGCCGACGCGATCCACCGGGCCGCCGTAACTCACACAAATGCAGGGCACATCCAGCCCTTGCACAATTTGCCGCTCGACACGCGCAAACAGTGACTTCACGCCGCTTTCAAACCCGCGCACCTTGTCGACCGGGCGGGTGTTGTCCCGGTGGGCATAGAGCACCGGCTTGAGGTTGAGCAGCGAGCCCACCGTATAGGCGGCCCAGTTCACGCTGTGGTCGCCCTTCTTGGCCGCGCGCCGCATGATGTAGTACAGGTCGTCAGCCACCATGAAGGCATGCAGCCCATCGGCAACATGCGACAGCCGCGGGCTCATCGCGTCCAGTGCCGTGCCCGCGTCGCGTAGTCGTACCGCCTCATAGGCCAGCACGCCTTGCCCGGCAAACAGGGTGCGCGAGTTGATCACCGTCGCGCCCCAGCTCAGGCTCAGGCCCGCCGCGCGACGCACTTCGCGCGCGCTTCGCCCGGCCGTGAGTGCCGCCTGCGTGGCATGCGCAAAAATCGGGCTGCGTCCGCTGGTGATGGTCATGCACACCAGGTGGTCATAGGTGCTCACCCAGCTTTCCAAAAACAGGGCTTCTATCTCGCCGGCCGACAAGGGCGCCGACTCGGCATGCAGTTCGGCACGCCTGTCCTGGCGCTCGCGATAGAAGGCCGCGGTGCTGACCGGGTCGCGGGTGTCGACCAGATGGCGATCCCCCACACGCAAGCCGATCGGCAGCACATGGATGCCCTTGTCCGCCAGGAAGTCACCCGGCAGATCGCAGGCCGCGTCCACCACCAACCCGATCCTCATCGACGCACCTCGCCAATCCAGCGAAAACGGGTTTCAACACCTGTAGAGACAGGCCCGAAGGCTACGGCGGACGCGGGGCTTGGCAATATGCAGGGGGGCATTGCCGCCTCCCGCGCCCGACCGTAACCTGTCGCCCTCACAGGGCTTCAACCAACATGGCACCGCCTTGTCCGCCACCAATGCAGATACTGGCAATGCCGCGCTTGCCGCCGTTGCGGCGAAGCACATTCAACAGATGCAGCACGATGCGCGCGCCGCTGGCGCCGACCGGATGGCCTTGCGCGACGGCGCCGCCATCGATATTCAGACGACTTTCGTCGAGCACGCCCATGGCGGCGTCGAGACCGAGCTCGTTGCGGCAGTAGTCTTCGTCGTCCCAAGCGCGCAAGCAGGCGATCACCTGGGCGGCAAAGGCTTCGTTGATTTCCCACGCATCCAGATCGTTCAGCGCGAGCCCGTGGCGTTGCAAAATCGGCGACGCCGCATGCACCGGACCCAGGCCCATCTGATCGGGCGCGAGGCCGGCCCACTGGCTGTCGGCGATCTTGCCGATGGGTTCGAGGCCGTGCTTGTCGACCGCCGCTTCGGAGGCGAGGATCAGCCATGCGGCGCCATCGGTAATCTGCGAGCTGTTGCCGGCAGTCACCTTGCCGTAACGCTTATCGAAGAAGGGGCGCAGCTTGGCGAGATTGGCGGCCGTGGAGTCGGCACGCATGCCGTCGTCCTGCGCATAGACCTTGCCGTCGCGGTCGATCAGCGGAATGATTTCGTCGAAATGCCCGGCGGCCTGCGCGGCGATCACGCGCTGGTGGCTGCGTGCGGAGAATTCATCCATCTCCTCACGACTGATGCCGAACTTCCAGGCCAGGTTCTCGGCGGTCTGACCCATCAGCTGGCCGACGATCGGGTCGGTCAGGCCTTTCATGATGCCGATCACTGGCGCCAAATAACCGAGCTTGAACTGGCGCAGCGCGGCGACTTTTTGCCCAGCGGTTTTGGTCGCGTACCAGCCCGACAGCCAGCGCACCATGGCGTCGGACAGCAGCAGCGGCGCCCGCGACAGCGCATCGGACCCACCGGCCAGCACCAGATCGGAACGCCCGGCCTGAATGTTGACCAGCGCAGAATCCAGCGCCTGCATGCCGCTGGCGCAGTTGCGCATCACCGTCCATCCCGGCACCTTGAGCCCACAGCCCATGCGCAGCGCCACCACCCGGCCGATGTTCACTTCATCCGGCGAGGGGCTGGCGCAACCGAGGATGACCTCGTCGAGCTGGTCGGGCGCAAAGCGCTGGCGCGACAGCAAGGCAGAGCCAGCCGCAGTGGCCAGATCGGAGGCCGCGAACGGCCCCGGCGTGTTGCGGGACTTGAGGAAGGGCGTGCGCGCCCCATCGATGATGTACACCGGCTGGTTCATGGCGGCCCCCCTTACGCGACTTTGCGCCGTGCGTTCTGGTCGTCGGGGGTGACATCTTCGAGCGCGGCGCGCAGGCCAAAGTCGTACTCGAAGTCATCGACCCGGATCACTTTGTCGCGCAACTCGCCACGACGACGCATCACCGCGTATTCCACGTCGGTGATCACGCGGGCCTCGAGTGCCTTGGCGTAGAGCGCATCGACGCCACCGCCAATAAGCAGGCCGGGGGAAAACTGGCCGCCCTTGATCGCGCGCTTGACCTTCTGCTCGATCGGCTCGGCCTCGACCGTGGCCAGCAAGGCAGCCTCCAGCGCGGCGACCGGATCTTCGAGATCGGTGCCGACGTAGGAATCGGCCACCAGGCGATCGCGCGTGGCGGACGGCGTGATCAGCAGCTTGGCCACGTCGTGACCGAGGCGGTCGGATGGCACCACATAGGGGCGACCAATCGGGAACACCACCACATGACGCAGGAAAGCGGCGAAGAGCTTGTTCGGGAAGTTGGCGATCACGCCTTCGAAGGCGTTCTGGATCTTGAACATCGCATCCCACACCGCCCAGTGCATCAGCGGTGCATCGTCTGCCTGACGACCTTCGGCCTCATAGCGCTTGAGCGTGGCAGATACCAGATACATCAGCGAAAGAATATCGCCCAGACGGGCCGACAGCTTTTCCTTGCGCTTGAGCGCGCCGCCCATGGTGCCCATCGAAATGTCGGACAGGAAGGCGAAAGCGGCCGAGTAACGGGTGAGCTGCTGGTAATAGCGCTTGGTTTCGGGTGCGATGTTGCTTGGCACCTTGACGAAGTGCGAACCGGTCATGCCCATCACCAGCGCCCGCGAAATGTTGCTGACGGTGTAGCCGATGTGGCCCCAGAAGGCCTTGTCGAAGGTTTCCAGATCATTGGCCTGCGCCGCGTGCATTTCCTTGAGCACATACGGATGGCAGCGGATTGCGCCCTGACCGAAAAGAATCAGGCTGCGCGTCAGGATGTTGGCGCCTTCGACGGTGATGCCGACCGGAATCTGCTGGTAAGCGCGGCCGAGGAAGTTCTGCGGACCCAGGCAGATGCCCTTGCCGCCGATCACATCCATGCCGTCATTGACGGTCTGGCGCGCACGCTCGGTGACATGGTATTTGACGATGGCCGACACCACCGAGGGCTTCTCGCCGAGGTCGATCGAACTGGCGGTCAGCACCCGCGCCGCATCGGACAGATAGGTGTTGGCACCGATGCGGGTCAACGCTTCTTCCACGCCCTCGAAACGGCCGATGGCCGTCTTGAACTGGTAACGCACGCGGGCATAGGCACCCACCGCACGAGCGGTGAGCTTCTGCATGCCGGTGTTCGAACCCGGCAGCGAGATTGAACGGCCGGCCGCGAGGCACTCCATCAGCATGCGCCAACCCTGGCCAGCCATGGCCGGACCACCGATGATGAAGTCCAGCGGCATGAATACGTCCTGACCACGGATCGGGCCGTTCATCCACACCGCGTTGAGCGGGAAGTGACGGCGACCGATATCGACGCCCGGGTGGTTCCACGGCACCAGCGCGCAGGTGATGCCGATGTCTTCGGTCTCGCCCAGCAGGTGGTCGGGGTCGAACATGCGGAAGGCCAGGCCGAACACCGTGCACACCGGTGCCAGCGTGATGTAACGCTTGTCGAAGGACACACGCACGCCGAGCACTTCTTCGCCCTGCCACATGCCTTTGCACACCACGCCAGCGTCGGGAATCGACGCCGCGTCGGAGCCGGCCCAGGGACTGGTCAGCGCAAAGGCGGGGATCTCCTCGCCTTTGGCCAGTCGCGGCAAATAGTGGTTTTTCTGTTCAGGCGTACCGTAATGCAGCAGCAACTCGGCCGGGCCGAGGGAATTGGGCACCATCACCGTCACCGCCGCGGCGGACGAGCGCGTCGACAGCTTGGTCACCACCTGCGAGTGCATGAAGGCCGAGAAACCCTTGCCGCCGTATTCCTTGGGAATGATCATGCCCAAAAAGCCCTGGGTCTTGATGTAGTCCCACACCACCTGCGGCAAATCCTGTTTCTGCGAGCTCTCCCACTCGTCAGTCAGGCGGCACAGCTCGCTGGTCTGCACATCGAGAAACTGCTGCTCCTCGTCGGACAGCCTGGGCCACGGATAAGCCAGCAGCTTGCGCCAGTCGGGCGAACCAGCGAAGAGCTCGCCCTCCCACCACACGGTGCCGGCCTCGAGCGCGTCCTTTTCGGTCTGCGACATTGAAGGCAGCGCCTTGCGAAAAGCACTGAGCGTCGGCGCGCTGATCAGCGATTTACGCAGCGACGGCACCAGAAAAACGCCCATGATCGCCACATATGCCAGTAGCGTCAGCACCACGGCGCCGGTCGGCCACGCACCCACCCAGGCCAGCCCGGACAGCCATACCAAGCCCGCCACAAACCAGGCAAAAAATGGCGCTCGCCCGTAGGCGAGCGCACCTGCCAAGGGAGGGAGGGACAGAAAAAACCAAATCATGTGCTACATCTCCTCGCTGGGTGCGGCGCGTTCTATTGCGCGCTCACACCTTGACCATCACGCCGCGTCGCGGCGGATTGCTCTTGATTCAATGACCTCTTCCGGCAAGGGCGCCCGCAAACCACCCAGCAAGAAAGACATCAGTCGCGGCATCAACCGCGTCGGGTCCTCATCATCAAAGTCCCCGGCAAACAATTGCAGCGCATCCGTTCCGGCAATCGCGTAGGACATGGCGCCCATCATGAAGTGGAAGCGCCACAGAATTTCCTCGCGCGGCACATCGGGCAGCGCCCGGTACAACGCACTCATGAAACGCTGCACCACCTCGGCGTACTCTTCAGCCAAAAACTGGCGCACAAACTCATTCGGCTCGGTGTAGGTACGACCCAGCAAGCGCATGAAGGTCGCTCCGCCGTGCTCCGTATCCGCCGCCATCTTCAACGACACGCCAAAAAAGGCGGCCACGATCTTGCTCGGCTTGAGCGGCGCACCGTTTGCCAGCGCCTCCTCGGCCTCGAGCGCGCCCAAGCGGTCGCGGTTCAACTCGGTCAGACGCCGCCGAAACACCTCCTGGATCAGCGCATCCTTGCTGCCAAAGTGATAATTCACCGCCGCCAGATTCACCTCTGCCTGGCCCGTAATCATTCGCATCGACGTGGCTTCGAAACCATGCGTCATGAACAGCGATTCCGCTGCATTCAAAATCCGCGCCCGGGTATCTGGACCCTGCTTTGCCGTTGCCTCGCTCATGGGGATCACGCTCCTTCGTTCTTGTTTTGTATTGGGGCAGATCATCGCAATAGCAAAAGACGCAATCCTGTTCAAACGTTCGTTTGAATCATACGTTCTGCTAAAACGATGTCAACTGATTTCTAGGTCTCCCGCCCAAAAAGATCAATCGGCGGTGCAACATAAATGCTTGATGCAATGCAACATTCTGGCCGCGCCGCAGACTCATGATGCCGCAGTGGACGACAAAAGGGGCGCCTTCGCGCCCCTTTTGTCATGTGCACTCTCGCTTACATCACGCGTCCGGACTCGGTCCGCCGCGCATCTTGCCGCGCCCCATGCCCTCTCGCTTGTCGCCCCGCCATGCACGCTTCTCTTGAAGCTGCTTGCGCTGCTCGGGTGTCAGCACCTCATAAACGGCACGTTCGCCCGCAATGCGCGACTGCATCATCGTGGCCATGGCGACCGACTGCTGCTCGGTCAATGCCTTGACGCGCGCTGCATCGTAGTTTTCAGCGATGGCGGCTTCACGCAGCTGATTCTTGAGATCACGCATAAGCTTCATCTGCTCTCGCATTTTCGGCATCTCGGCGTGCTTGAGTTCAAAAATCTGGTCGCGCTGCGCTTCGGTCAGATCCAGCCCCTTGAGCATCCGCATCATGCCGCCACGACCGGGGCCATCCATACCCGGCCCCATGTGCATGAATGCCTCGCATCCGCCCTTGCCGCCACCCATGCCAGGCGCGGCTTGCGCGGCCAAGGGCACTGCCAACGCAATGCTGCTGGCCAACAGAAAGGCTCCAATAATCGATTTGCGCTTGTTCATCATGCTCTCCTTGTTTCGTCGTCTATCCGGTCCGGGGCGAAGCGCCCTCCACCGACAGCTGCAGTGTCGCGCTGCGCGCCGTAAAGCACGGTTAACCCGCCGTAAAGACAGGTAAAGCGGCGTAAAGCCGCTCGCCAGTCCTTTTAGCCGCCGTATCATTGGCGCCATGAACGAAAGAATCGTGGAGTCGAGATGACGCGCGTGCTGCTGGTCGATGACGACCTGGAACTCTCCGCCATGCTCAAGGAGTACCTGGCACAGGAAGGCTTCGAGGCCACCACCGTGGCCGATGGCGAGGCCGGCGTCGCCGAGGCACTGTCGGGCAACTACGCCATCGCCGTGCTGGACGTGATGATGCCGCGCCTCAATGGCGTTGATGCCTTGCGTCGCATTCGCCAGGAGAGCCGGATGCCGGTCCTCATGCTCACCGCACGCGGTGACGACGTGGATCGCATCGTCGGCCTGGAACTGGGTGCCGACGACTACGTGCCCAAACCCTGCAGCCCCCGCGAACTGGTGGCTCGCCTGCGCGCCATCTTGCGCCGGACCGCCACGCCCGAGCCCACCACCGATGCCGACGAATTCACCGTCGGGCCGCTGCGGCTTTGGCCCGCGCGACGCGAAGCGCAGTGGGCCGGCGAGGCGCTGACGCTCACCAGCACCGAATTCACCTTATTAGAAGTACTGGTCGCCGCGGCTGGCCATGTCGTGAGCAAAAACACCTTGTCCGAAAAAGCGCTCGGCCGGCCGCTGGCTCGCTTCGACCGCAGCATCGATGTTCATGTCAGCAGCTTGCGCCACAAACTGGCACCGCGCGACGATGGGCGCTCGTGGATCCAGACCGTACGTGGTCAGGGCTACCAGTTCGTGCGAGAGTAGCACCATGGGCCGCCTGTTCTGGAAATCCTTCATCGCCCTGTGGCTGACGCTGACCTTGTCGGTGCTCGCGGTCGGCGCCGCGGTGTGGCTGTATCGGGGCGCGAATGAAGATGCTGCACGACTCGAAGTGGCCACCTACCGCTCAAACATCGCCCTCGATACCGTTGAGTCCGTGCTTCAGCACGGTGGGCCGCAAGCAGCCCACCAGTTCCTGATGCGCCGACTGCCCCGCGGCGGGCCCTCCGTGCTGGTTGTGGACGCGAACGGCCACGAACTCCTCGGGCGCCCGGTCCCGCCCGAGCAGCACGATCACACGCGCCAGATACAAACCGCCGATGGCGCGTCGCTCCAACTCATTGCCGTACCGCCCCCGCCGCGCAATCACGGCTTTGGCGCACGCCGCACCCCGCCGCCGATGTGGGTGCCGGTCTCCACCATCTTGCTGGCCAGCCTGGTGTTCAGTGCCTTGCTGGCGTGGTACGTCGCCAAGCCCATTCGTGTCCTGAAGCGCGCCTTCGACGCCGCCGCCGATGGACAGCTCGACACACGGGTCGCGCCGCTGATGGGCGGCCGACGTGACGAGATCGCCGACCTCGGCCACGACTTCGATCGCATGGCCGCCCAGCTCCAGGCGCAGATCGCTGCCCAGCGCCGACTGCTGCATGATGTCTCACACGAACTGCGCTCGCCGCTGGCGCGCATGCAGGCAGCCATCGGTCTGGGTCGCCAGAGCCCCGACAAGCAAGACACCATGCTCGAGCGCATCGAACGCGAATCGGCCCGACTCGACACCCTGGTGGGCGAATTGCTCACCTTGTCGCGACTCGAAGCCGGCGCCAGTGGTCGCGCAGAGCACCTCGAACTGGTGGAGCTGATTGCCGGCATCGCCGACGACGCGCAGTTCGAAGCCGAAGCCCAGGGCCGCAGCCTCGTCTTCAGTGGCGAAGGCGAATGCTGGACCTGGGCGCAGTCCGAACTGATTCACCGTGCGTTCGAGAACGTAATCCGCAATGCGGTCAAATACACCGCCGAGGGCACGCAGGTCGACGTCACGGTTCAGCTATCCGCCGATCATGTTCAGGTGGTGGTCGCCGATCGTGGCCCGGGCGTGCCGGCCGACGAACTTGAAGCCATCTTTGAGCCCTTCCACCGCGGCGACGCTGGCGCCCCGGGCTTCGGCCTCGGACTCGCCATTGCCCGCCGCGCACTGGCGGCGCATGGCGGCCAGATCCGCGCCCAATCGCGCGAAGGCGGCGGGCTGGTGGTTGAAATGGTTTTACCGCGGCGGGCGCAGGCCCCTCAGGGCACCAGCTAACGCGCGCGCCAACCCGGCTCAACGCAGCCGGACCAGCCAGCGATCATGCCAGCGCCCGAGCAACATCTGGGCGAGCGCGGCCCCCAGCAGCGCCAGCGCCATGTCGGACTGGGTGTCCCACGGGTCGCCCTGGGTGCCCAGAAAGTCCTCGGCCTCACCCCCCATCACCACCGCCGCCAGCCATTCGATCAGCTCATAAGTGGCCGAAATCGCCAGGCAGATGCAACACACCAAAAAGAACAACCAGCGCGGCCGGCGCAGCACCTGAAGTCGCAGCAGCAACTCACGGGCCACCATGGCGGGCACAAAGCCCTGTGCGAAATGACCGATACGGTCATACGGATTGCGGGCAAAATCGAACACGTCCTGCAACCAGAAGCCCAGCGGCACGCGCGCGTAGGTGTAGGTCGCACCGAGGATCAGGATCAGCGCATGCACCGCAATCAAGACCAGCACCAGCCGGGTGAGCGGGAAGCGGCGGTGCGTCGCCACCAACAAAGGCAGCGCCATCAGCACCGGCGCCACTTCCATCCACCAGGTCAGCCGGTCGTGCGGTGAAATACCCGACACCGCCAGCGCGACAAGCACGATGGCCACCAGCGCCCATTCGACGCGCGCCCCCCGATATGCCATGTTGCGCCCTCCCATCACTTTTCCTGCGCGCACGGTAGCACGCATGACGCCGACCCGGCAGCCCGGTACACTGGCCGATTACCGGCCACCAAGAGCCCCCGACATGCCCAGCCCCGACACCCTCATCGCCTTTCTTGGCATCGCCCTGATCATCACCTTTGCGCCCGGGCCCGACAACCTCATGGTGCTCGGCCAGAGCCTCGCCCGAGGGCGCATGGCCGGCTTCGGCATCGCGGTTGGCTGCGCGCTGGGGTGTTTCACCCATGTGCTGTGGGCCACGCTGGGCGTGAGCGCGGCACTGGCCGCCTCGCCCATGGCCTTCACCGCGCTCAAGCTGGCCGGCGCGGCCTATCTCGCCTGGCTCGGCATTCAAGCCATCCGCAGCGGCGGGCAGCTGGCGGTCAGCACCCAGTCGGCGCCCGCGCGGCCGTGGCGCAAGGATGTGGGCCGCGGCTTTGTGGCCAATGCCATCAACCCGAAAGTCGGCCTGTTCTTCCTCGCCTTCATGCCGCAGTTTGTCCACGCCGAGGCCGGCAGTGCCACCATGCAGATGCTGGTGCTCGGGCTGGTGTTCATGTTGCAAACCGTGGTGGTGTTCGGTGCCGTGGCCTACATGGCCGGCGGCATCGGCCGGCTGCTCAAGCGTCGCCCGGGGGTTGCGCCATGGCTCGATCGCATCGCCGGCGTGATCTTCATCGGTCTGGCCCTGCGCCTGGCGCTCGACGACACCCAGGGCTGATCCACATGCGACGACACCCCCAAGGCGCCCTGCCCGAGCCGGCCACCGGCGAGCGCCACGACCTGACCACCATCAAGACGCTGTTCCCCTACCTCTGGAGCTACAAGGGCCGGGTGTTCTTTGCGCTGGCCTGCCTGCTCGGCGCCAAGGTCGCCAACGTCGGTGTGCCGATGGTGTTCAAGCACATGGTCGATGCGATGACCATCACAACGCAGCAAGCCTTCATCATCGTGCCCGCCGCGCTGATCGTCGCCTACGGCGTGCTGCGCTTCATGACCTCGATGCTGACCGAGCTACGCGAGCTGATCTTCGCCCGTGTCACTCAGCAGGCCGTGCGCAACATCTCGCTGCAAGTCTTCCGCCATCTGCACGCCCTGTCGCTGCGCTTTCATCTTGAGCGCCAAACTGGCGGGCTGACCCGAGACATCGAGCGCGGCACCCGCTCGATCGGCTCACTGATCAGCTACACGCTGTACAGCATTTTGCCCACGCTGGTCGAAGTCGGGCTGGTGATCGGCATTCTGTATGTGAATTACGATCCGATCTTCTCGGTGATCACCACCATCGCGCTCACGCTGTACATCACTTTTACGGTCAAGATCACCAACTGGCGCACCGCTCTGCGACGCAAGGCCAACGAGCTCGACTCGGCGGCCAATGCGCGTGCGATCGACAGCCTGCTCAACTTCGAAACGGTGAAGTACTTCAACAACGAAGAATTCGAAGCCCGCCGCTACGACGAACAGATGCGTCAGTGGGCCGATGCCCAGATCAAGAATCAACTCTCCTTGTCGGGGCTGAACATCGGCCAGGCGGCGATCATTGCCATCGCCGTCACCAGCATGCTGTGGCAGGCCTCCATCCGCGTGGTCGACGGCAGCATGACAATCGGCGACATCGTGCTGGTCAATGCCTACATGCTGCAGCTGTACATCCCCCTCAACTTCCTCGGCGTGATCTACCGTGAAATCCGCCAGGCCCTCACCGACATCGAGCGCATGTTCGGCCTGCTCAACCAGCCCCGCGAAATCGCCGACAAGCCCGACGCCGGCAGCCTCGCCGCCGACAACGCCACGGTGCGCTTCGAGAAGGTCAGCTTCGCCTACGATCCGGCGCGACAGATCCTGTTCGACGTGGACTTCGAGATCCCGGCCGGCAAGACCGTCGCCGTGGTCGGGCATTCCGGCTCGGGCAAATCCACCCTCGGTCGGCTGCTATTCCGCTTCTACGACGTGACCGGCGGGCGCATCACGGTCAATGGCACCGACATCCGCGACCTACAGCAAGACAGCCTGCGTCGCGCCATCGGCATCGTGCCGCAGGACACCGTGCTGTTCAACGACAGCCTGCGCTACAACATCCAGTACGGTCGGCCCGACGCCGCGGACGGGCTGATCGACACCGCCGCGGCGGCCGCCCAGCTCACCGACTTCATCGGTCGCCTGCCCGACGGCTACGAAGCCCGCGTCGGCGAACGCGGCCTCAAGCTCTCGGGCGGCGAAAAACAACGCGTCGCCATCGCCCGCGCCCTGCTCAAGGATCCGGCCATCCTGATCTTCGACGAAGCCACCTCGGCGCTCGACTCGCGCACCGAAAAAGCCATCCAGGCCCAGATCGACCTCGCCGCGCGCGGCCGCACCGCGCTGATCATCGCCCACCGCCTGTCGACCATCGCCCACGCCGACGAAATCCTGGTGCTCGACCAGGGCCACATCGTCGAACGCGGCCGCCACCACGCCCTGCTCGCCGCCAACGGCGCCTATGCGCAAATGTGGCGCCTGCAGCAGCAAGAAGCCAATGAGGCTGAAACCCGCAACTAGCGACGTCTGATGCGGCACACGAGTCCTGGCGCGCCGCAGTTGGCCTCACAACGAAATGACGCCAGCCGGCACATCGAGTCGACAACGACGATTGCCCATGCCAGCAGGCGGCACTTTTCATGAAGCACGATGGCAGGCAGCGAGCGGCCGACCCAACGAAGTGGAGCTTCTCTATTGATCTGACGTGGCTGGGGGGGGCGTGAGCGCATGCCGCCTTCTTGAAGGCGACACGCAGGAGCCATCACCGATGGGCCTTTTGCCAGCCGGATTCTCAGTGCAAAGCACTTCGATGATTGCACCGGATGGCACCGCCCATCGCTGCTGCAGGTTTCAAATCACCGTTCTGAATCTGCGCCAAACCGCTGCCCCAAAACAAAGACGGCGCCCGAGGGCGCCGTTCAAAGGACGGAGTTGAGTCGCCAGATTACTTACGACGGCGACGCAGTCCGATGACACCCAGCAGGCCAAGACCGGCCAGTGCCAAAGAACCCGGTTCGGGGACGCCGGTGCCCGGCGTCCCGCCGCACACGCCACCGCTCGCACCGCCAGAGGCTGTGCAGATCGTGCCTTGTGCCTGATAGAGCTTCACATAGTCATTGCCGGCGTAGCCCGTGCTGCCGCCATTGAATGCCGGGTTGAAGGCGCCCACCAGCCAATGCGACGAATACACCGAGGTGCCAGTGCTTGCCCAGCTCGTGCCGGTATTCATCAGATCGGAAATACTTGCCCAACCATTGGACACCAAGCTGGCGTAGCTGCCACCGGCCAATGTCGGCGTCCCTGAACCGATATAGGCAAGGACTGACATGTCGGAATCGCCCGTCGTCCAGCCATTGCGTAACCCGGTCAAATTCACGGCCTCGGAGAACGACAGCAGAATCGAGTCGTAACGCTGATCGTTGTCCATCGAGTGTTCGGTACTATTGCCGATTACGTCATTGGTATCTTGATCAGATCCACTGCTATAACCATCTCGATTGATTACACCAAGCCCACTGCTTCCGTATGTCGGCAGATACGCATTTTCGATCAGCGTATTTCCGCTGCCGCCAGTGTTTGCCCAAGCGGTTGCGGTCACGGTCACGCCGCCATTGGAATAAGAACGACTGTTACCCCAAGCCGGGTTGTTGTTATCCCCACCCGAGAACGTCCAGGTCGTCGCTGCCATCGCCGGCAGGGCGGCCATCAGGCCCGCAGCCACCAACATATGCTTGAAAGTCTTGTTCATGTGTTTCTCCCGGCTAAATTCGTTGTCGAGGTACATAAAGCAATCCATGTGCCAGGCAACAAATTTCCTTACAAATCAATGAACTAAAAATGCAGCAAAACCCGTGTCGCAAAAAAGCGTCAGATTTGTCGACACTTTTACTTACCGATCTTCTTTTGCAAGGCGCGTGCGTCTTCAACGCCAGGGAAGCGTCCGCCATCGGCCAGGGCATCGAGCAACTCTTTGCGCGCTTCGGCCGTCCGGCCGCTCTGGTGCAGCGCCTGGGCAAGATGGTAGCGAACCTCGCGATTCTGGGGGGCGCGCAAACGCGCTTCACGCAGCAAACCGAGCGCACCGTCAATATCGCCGGTATTCAATTTAATCCAACCGACAGTATCGATCACCAGCGGATCCTGGGGCGCGAGCGCTCGGGCCTTCTCGGCCGTTGCGAGCGCTGCGCGATCCTTGAGCGCCAGCTGAACAATGGCCAGATTGTTGAGCAGGTCGACACTGGCGGCGTCGCTCGCCAGCATGGCGTCAAGGTTTTGTCGTGCATCCGCCCACAGACCGGCCTGCATCTGGAGCTCGATCAACGCACGGCGCACATCCGCCGACGGTAAGCGCCCGACTTCATCTTGTAACACCTTCCGTGCCGTATCCGCCTGCCCCGCGCTGAAGAAGGCGCGCGCGAGGTTCAAGGCCGACGAAGCGGAGGGCGCTTTTCGATAAGCGCGCTGGTAGGCCGGAATGGCTTGCTTGGTATCGCCGGATGCCAATGCCGCGGCCGCTTCCAGACTCGCCACATCCGCTGCCTCCGGGTCGGCTTTGCGAAGATCGTCGAGCAACTTGCGCGCCTCGACGAGATTCTTCTGCACCAGCGCCACCTCTACGGCCAGCGTGAGCGCCGGGCGGTAGTCTTTGACGGCGGTGAGCGCCTTTTGCACGTTGTAGCCGGCTTCGTCCGGGAAGCCCGCCTCCAGTTGCAGCCGCCCGATACGCACCTGGGCTTCCGGTTCGAATTCCGCCAAACGGGTCATGTCGCGAAAGGTCAGTCTCGCCGCATTAGCGTCGCCTGCGGCCAGATAGGTCTGGCCCAACACAGCCTGAACGCTGAGATCCTGCGGGTGGCGCAGGCCAACCTCTTTGGCGGCCGCCAGAGCGGAGCTGGGCTGTCGGGTTGCCGACAAGGCCTCGACCAATGCCAGGCCGGCACGTGGATCATCAGGATTCTTGGCCGTGGCTGTCCGCAACCATTCGATCGCCTCTTTCATCTGGCCGCCGCGTTGGGCGAGCATCCCCAACTCGTACATGACACGCGCGTCATCCTTGCGCTGCTTCAGCAGCGCAGTCAAGCGCTGTTTGGCGGCATCGAGCTTGCCTTCCTGCGCCTCCACCCGGGCCAGATTGAGCAATGCCGGTACAAATTCGGGATCGCGCGCCACCACTTCCTCGTAGGCCTTGCGTGCGCCAACGACATCACCGGAGGCAGCGCGGATGGCGCCCAGCAGATTGAGTGCTGACAGATTGTCGCGGCCATTCTTGACCAGGGCCTCGGCCACCTGAATCGCTTTGTCAGTCATGCCCTGGCGCATATAGATCGAGGTCAACACCATACCAACCGCGCCGTTTCTGGGATCGGCAACAAAGGCGCGCTCCAGGCTCGCCGCACCCTCTTCGGCCTGGCCGCCACCGATCAGGCTATAACCCAGCGCAGCCTGAATCTGCGCGTCGCCCTTGAGCATCTCTGCCGCGCGTTCCAGATACTGGGTGGCGCGGCGATAGCGCTTGTCTGCCAAGCTGGCCCGGCCCGCCAACAGCAAGGCCTGCGGGTCATCCGGGCGCAGCTTGAGCACGGGCTCAATGGTGCTCAGCGTCCGTGCGCTGTCGTTCTCGGCCATATAGATGCTGGCCAGCAGCTTGCGGGCGCCCAGATTGCGCGGGTAGCGGTTGAGTAGGCTGTCCAGATAGCTCTTGGCCTTTTCGGGTACGCCCAGCCCGTGATGCGCCAAGGCCCCAAGCATCAGCAACTGCTCACGAGCGTTCACATACTCCGTAGGCAGCGTATCCACCAGACGGGTGACCTCGGTGAGCGCCTTGTGCACCCCTTCGGCGTCACCGCGCCGGCCAGCAACCACCGCACGCAAATACGCGGAGCGGGGCTCCGCTTCGACATGCTCGGCCAGGTAATCCAGATCCTTCTTCGCTTCTGCGTCTCGCTTGAGGTCAACCAACAGAGCGGCGCGTGCAACACGCGCATCGACATAATTTGCGTCCACCTCAAGTGCTTGCTCGTAGTCGCTTAGCGCCGCCTCCAGATTGCCTCGTACGTGCTGCAGCGAAGCCCTCAGGTTCCACACCCGCGCGTCCTTGGGCGCCAGGATAATGGCGCGCTCTACTCCCTCTTGCGCACCGCTGAACTCCTGCAACTGCAGCAGGAAGGGCACCAGCGACAGATAGGGGCGTACCGACCTGGGGTCAGCATCGGTCGCAGCCTTGAAGCTACGGCGCGCGGCGTCGATATCGCCCTCGTCGGCGAGGGCGGTACCACGCATGGAGAGCACCTCGACCAGCGCGTCACGGCGCAAACCATCGGGCTGCACATCGCGCAGCAGCTCTTTGGTCCGCCCAAGCGCGAGCAGCAATTCACCGCGTGGCACAGCAATCTCACTGGGACTCACGCCCAGTTTCAAGGCCTCGTTGAAAGCCGCCTCCGCCGCCGGCAACTCGGTCTGCTTGAGCAGCGCGCGCCCCAGCAGCACATGCGCGGACAACAGCTTGTTGTTCTGTTGAAGCGCGTTCTTTAATTGAATCACCGCGCCGGCGGTGTCGCCCTTTTCAAAGCGGGCAAGGCCGTCTTCATAAAAGGCTGCGGCCTTGCCGGCATCGGCCAGGGCAGGCAGCGAGAAGGCAAAGGCGATCACGGCGAGGCCGTGGCGCAGTTTGTGGGCGCGAGAAGCGTTTGGCATGAAGCCCCCCGATGAGAAGTCAGCTTTGTCGGTCATCCCGGGAGTATAGAGCGCGGCTCCGCACGAGGACTGTGACATCTTTTGGGTGCGGGCCGATTGGCTGACTCGGCGGCTCAATTGCACCGCGGAAATCCGTTAAACTGGAGTCGCGTTTTCCAGGAGCCTCCCCACGCATGACCGCCCATGAAGGCTTGCCGCATCTTCGCGAGCTGATCCTTTTCCTGTGCCTGTCCGGCGTGCTGATTCCGCTGCTGCAGCGGCGCAACATCAACCCGGTGCTGGGCTTTCTGGCCATGGGCACGCTGGTGGGGCCATATGGCCTGGGGCGTCTGGTGGAATACTGGCCATGGCTGGAGCCGCTGACCTTCCCGCGCGTGGAAGACGTGGCGGTGTTCGCCGAACTGGGCGTGATCTTCCTGATGTTCATGATCGGCCTGGAGATGTCGATCGACCGGCTCTGGGCCTTGCGGCGATGGGTGTTTGGCGTGGGCGCCTTGCAGGTGGGGCTGTCGGCGGCGGTGATCGGCGGCCTGGCCTATGTCTTCGGCAATCCGGTCGAGGCATCGGTCATCCTCGGTCTGGTATTGGCATTTTCGTCGACCGCCGTGGTGATGCAGTTGCTGAGTTTTCGGCGCGAGTTAGGCACACCACTGGGGCAGGCGAGCTTTTCGCTGCTGCTATTTCAAGATCTGGCCGTGGTGCCGCTGCTGGTGCTGGTCGGCCTGCTGGGTCAGCATGGCGACGGCAGCTTTGCCCTGCAGATGGGCCAGGCCGCGCTCAAAGGCGTGTTTACCATCGGGGCGATCTATCTGATTGGCCGGCGCGTGGTGCAGCCGGTGTTTCACCACCTCGCCGCCAACCAGCAATCCGACACCTTCATGGCGCTGACCCTGCTGGTGTCGCTCGGCGTGGCAGCGCTGACCTGGGCGGCGGGTCTGTCGATGGCGATGGGCGCGCTACTTGCCGGGCTGATCATTGCCGAAACCGAATTCCGCCACGCGGTCGAAGTGACCATCGAGCCCTTCAAGGGCTTGCTGATGGGCTTGTTCTTCATGTCGGTGGGTATGGGCATTGACCTCACCGAGCTACTCAGCCGGCCGGTGTGGCTGCCGCTGTCGGTGATCGGGCTGGTGCTGGCCAAGGGCCTGATCATCGCAGCGCTGTTCCGGATCTTTGGTCTATCGACCGGCCGCTCGCTCGAAGGCGGCTTTCTGCTCGGTGCCGGCGGTGAATTCGCGTTCATCGTCATTGGCATGGCCCTGAGCTTTCAGCTCTTGCCGCGTGACGTCGCGCAGTTCATGTTGCTGGTGGTCGGTTTGAGCATGCTGGCCACGCCGCTGCTCGCGCGGCTTGGCCAAACCCTGGGCAACGCCATCGACCGGCGCAGCGGCCAGCACGCGTCGGCGATGCAGATCAACGACCCCGAGGCGATGCGCAACCATGTCATTCTTGCTGGCTTCGGCCGGGTCGGTCAGCTGGTGGGCGAAATGCTGTCGGAGCTTGGCGTCGCGTATTGCGCCATCGAGTCCAATCCCACCCTGGTCGCCCGCTATCGCGCCCGCGGGCTGCCGGTGGTGTTTGGCGACGCGAGCAATCCGGAAATGCTGCGGCGCCTGCATCTGGACCGTGCCGGGGCGGTGATCCTGACCATGGATCAGACCGCACCAGCCGTCCATGCGGTTCGTGGCTTGCGCTCCATGTCACCGGACATTCCGGTACTTGCCCGGGCCCGCGACGAGAAGCACGCGCTGGCCTTGCGCGAGGCCGGCGCCAACGTGGTCATTCCTGAAACACTGGAGTCCAGCCTGCAACTGGCCGCCGGGGCCCTGGCCCGGCTGGGCGTGCCTGACGAGGCAGCGCGCATGATGCTCGACCGCGTGCGCGACAATCGCACCCACCCGCTACGCAACACTTCATGACCTTTCCATCGCGCACACCGTGCCCAGCGCAGTCGTCAGTAACGGCGACTCAGGGCACAATACCGCCTTTGCCAGTTCGCGAGAGCCACCTGTGATCCGACAAGGCCTGCTGATTCTCCTCACCGCTTTTGCCGCAGTCGGCGCCCACGCCGACACCTCGCCCAGCGTCGATGACACGCTGACCGCCATCCGCGAGCATGGCGCCGTCCGGCTGGGCCATCGCCTGTCGTCCATCCCCTTTTCCTATCTCGACGAAGAGGGTCAGGTGGTTGGCTATTCGCACGAGCTGGCGCTGAAGATCGTCGACGCCATCCGTCAGCGCCTCGGCAACCCCAAGCTGCCGGTCGAACTGGTGCCAATCACCTCCGGCAACCGCTTCCGCCTGATCCACAAGGGCGAGATCGATTTCGAGTGTGGCTCGACCACGCACAACTCCGAGCGCGCCAAGCGGGTGAGCTTTTCCAACACCATCTTCGTCATCGGCACCCGCCTGCTGACCCGCCGCGACTCGGGCATTGCCGACTTCAACGATCTCAACGCCAAGCGCGTGGTCACCACGGCCAGCACCACCTCCGAGCACCTGCTGCGGCAAATGAAGGAAGAGCGTCAGATCGACCTGACCCTGATCACCGCCCGCGATCACGGCGAGAGCTTTCTCACACTGGAGACCGGTCGCGCCGACGCCTTCATGCTTGACGACGCCCTGCTCTATGGCGAACGCGCCAAATCGCTTCGGCCGGCCGACTGGGTGGTTACCGGCACGCCGCGCTCCTTCGAAGCCTACGGCTGCATGCTTCGCAAGGGCGATCAAGCCATGAAGAAACTGATCGACGACACGCTCGCCCAACTGATGACCTCCGGCGAGGCCGAGCGCATCTACACGCGCTGGTTCATGCAGCCGATTCCACCCAAGCAGCTGAATCTCAATTTCCCACTCTCCGACAGCATGCGCGCGCTGTTTCGCGAGCCCAACGACAAGCCCTTCCAGTGATGCCCCTGACGCCGCGACTGACCCTGATCACCACCGGCGGCACCATTGCCGGCCAGGCAGTCAGCGCGGCCGACACCACCGACTACACCGCGGGCGCACTTGATCCGTCCGCGCTCATTGCCGCCGTACCCGGCTTGACCGACCTCGCTCAACTGCGAGTCGACGCGCTGCTCTCCATCGATAGCAAGGACATGAGCCCGGCGCACTGGCTGACACTGCTCGCGCGCGTGCACTATCACCTGGCGCAGGCTGACTGCGACGGTGTGGTCATCACCCACGGCACCGACACGCTCGAAGAAACCGGCTGGTTTTTGCACCTCTGCCTGCCACCGGGCAAGCCGGTGGTAATGACCGCCGCCATGCGTCCGGCCACGGCGCTGTCGGCCGACGGCCCGATGAATCTATATCAGGCGATCGCCGTGGCTGCACACACTTCCAGTACAGACCAAGGCGTTCTGGTGGTGATGAACGGACACATCTTCGCCGCCGCGGACATCGTCAAGGCCGACACACAAGCGCTGGGCGCCATCACAGCGCCGACGCGCGGCCCACTCGGCACGGCACAGCCAGTGCAGTTCTACCACCCGATAGCGCTCACGCAGGCCGGCTGCATTCCAACCGATGCACTGGCCGGTCAGACCGAGCTACCCCGCGTCGACATCCTTTATGTCGCCGCGGGCAGCGACCCCGATCTGCTCTCTGCAGCCGTGGAGCGTGGCGCGCAGGGCATCGTCCTCGCCCTGCCAGGCAACGGCAGCCTGCCCGAAAATTGGCGGCGTCCCGCACTCGCCGCACTCGCCAGGGGGATTTCGGTAATCCGCTCAACCCGCGTCGGCCATGGGCGCGTGGCTCACTCGACAGACGCCGCGCTTCCCGCTGCCAGCGGTGAGCTCAACCCGGCCAAGGCGCGCATCGCGCTGATGCTCGCGCTGGCAATTGGCACGCCCGAACTCAGCGCGCGTCTCTTCGCCTGAGCAACGCCGGCGGCTACAAGCCGGGGTCGGTCCCGCCGCCGGCCCGTGCGGCCTCGACCACATGTCGGTTCAGCGCCGGCGCAAACAGCTCAACAAACGCATAGATATAACCACGCAACCACACATTGCGGCGAATGCCGATGCGCGTGGTGCTCGACTCGAACAAATGGCCTGCGTCGTTCATGCCCAGCCCTTTGTCCATCAGCGGATCGAAGGCCATGCTGGCCACGATGCCGATACCCAGGCCCATGCGCACATAGGTCTTGATCACGTCCGAGTCGATGGCGGTCAGCACCACATTCGGCTTCAGCCCACGCCCCAGAAACGCCTTGTTCATCTGACCGCGGCCGGTAAACGCCGAGTCATAAGTGATGATCGGCCAGCGTGCGATCTCCTCCAGGCTCAACGGCTTGGCCTTGAGAATGGGATGATCTGACGGCGCCACCACGCCGCGATTCCACTGGTAGCACGGCAGCATCACCAGATCGGGGTAGTCGGAAATGGCCTCGGTCGCGATCACCAAATCGGCGTCGCCCGACAACACCATGTCGCAGACCTGGCGCGGGCTGCCCTGATGCAACTCCAGCCGCACCCTGGGGTAACGCCGGGTGAACTCGGCGATCACCTTGGGCAGCTTGTAGCGCGCCTGGGTGTGGGTGGTGGCAATCGACAGCCGCCCCTGCCCCTCGTTGCGAAACTCCTCGCCCACCCGGTGCAGGTTGTCGGCATCGGCCAGTACCCGGCGCGCGATGTTCAGCATCTCGCGGCCCGGCTCGGTCACATCGACAATCCGCTTGCCGTGGCGCACAAAGATCGCCACGCCCAGCTCCTCCTCCAACGCCCGGATCTGCTTGGACACCCCCGGCTGAGAGGTAAACAAGGTCTCGGCCGCTTCCGACACGTTCAGCCCGTTGCGATCGACTTCAACGATGTAGCGCAATTGCTGGAAATTCACGATCACCGCTCCAGTTTGCCGGCCAGATGCCTCAGTCGCACGGCAGTCTAAATAACTTTTGATTATTTAAGTTTAACCCACTGCCCCTGTTCCGATCTATCCGCAATCCGTACGATGCAATGCAACATTACAGGTTGGATTCCATGGACTTTGCCTACACCATCGCCGGATTTGCCGTTGGCGCCATCGTCGGACTCACCGGCGTGGGCGGCGGTTCGCTGATGACGCCCCTGCTGGTGCTGATGTTCGGCATTCACCCCTCGGTGGCCGTGGGCACCGACCTGCTCTATGCCGCCATCACCAAGGCCGGCGGTACGCTGGCGCATAGCCTCAAGGGCTCGGTGGATTGGCAGATCACCCGAACCCTGGCAACCGGCAGCATCCCGGCGGCGCTGATCACCCTGTGGGCGGTCCATCGTTACGCCCCCGGCGGCATGGGCGGCGCCACGCATGTGATCACCTTTGCGCTCGGCGTGGCACTGGTGCTGACCGCCGTGGCCATCGTGTTCCGGACTCGCATTCAGGCGTTTTCATCCCGCGTGATGGGCGACACCCCGAACCCGGTGCGCACCCGCAATCTCACCATTGCCACCGGTGCCGTGCTCGGCGTGCTGGTATCGATTTCATCGGTCGGCGCCGGTGCGCTGGGTGTGACGGCCTTGTTCTTTCTGTATCCTGCGCTGCCTTCGCTGCGCATCGTCGGCTCCGACATCGCGCATGCGGTGCCGCTCACGGCCGTGGCCGGCATGGGCCACTGGGCGCTGGGCACGGTTGACTGGGCATTGCTCGGCAGCCTGTTGATCGGCTCCCTGCCCGGCATCTGGCTTGGCAGCCATGTTTCAGCGCGGGTCCCCGACCGCGTTCTGCGTCCGATCCTGGCCAGCACCCTGGTGCTGGTGGGCGCAAAGATGATTACTCACTGAGAGAAAACAATATGTATCGCTACGACGATTACGATCAGCAGTTGGTGGATGAGCGCGTCGCGCAATTCACCGACCAGACGCGCCGCTACTTCGCTGGCGAACTGACCGAAGAAGAATTCCTGCCGCTGCGGCTGCAGAACGGCATCTACATCCAGCGGCACGCACCGATGCTGCGTCTGGCGATCCCCTACGGTAACCTGCGCGCCGATCAGGTCCGCATGTACGGCCACATCGCCCGCACCTACGACCGCGGCTACGGCCACTTCACCACGCGCCACAACATGCAGTTCAACTGGTGCGAGCTGGAGAAGATGCCCGAGATCCTCGCCAAGCTGGCCACCGTGCAACTGCACGCCATCCAGACCTCGGGCAACTGCATCCGCAACACCTCGACCGACCCTTTCGCCGGCGTCGCCGAAGACGAGCGTATCGACCCGCGCCCGTGGTGCGAGCTGATTCGCCAGTGGAGCACCTTCCACCCTGAATTCGCCTACCTGCCGCGCAAGTTCAAGATCGCCGTCAATGGCGCCGAAGAAGACCGTGCCGTCATTCGCTGCCACGACATCGGCCTTGAGCTGATCAAGAACGATGCGGGCGAGACGGGCTTCCGCATTTTTGTCGGCGGCGGCCTCGGCCGCACCCCGATCATCGGCGAAGAGATCGCCAGCTTTGTGCCCTGGCAGCATCTGCTCACCTATTGCGAATCGATCCTGCGGGTGTACAACCGCTTCGGCCGCCGAGACAACAAGTTCAAGGCGCGCATCAAAATCATCGTCAAATCGCTGGGTATCGACGAGTTCCGCCGGCGCGTCGAAGCGGACTGGGCCCACTTCAAGGACGGCCCGAGCACGCTGACCCAGCAAGAACTCGACCGCGTCGCCGCCTGTTTTGTCGACCCCGACTACAAGACGCTGCCGAAGACCGACGCCGGCTATGTGCAGGCACAGGCCGATAGCAAGCCCTTTGCGGCCTGGGTCAAGCGCAATGTGCGCGGCCACAAGCGGCCGGGCTACGCCAGCGTGGTGCTGTCGCTGAAGAAAACCGGCGTACCGCCGGGCGACGTGACCGACGCCCAGCTCGACCTGATCGCCGATCTGGCCGACCGTTACAGCTTCGGCGAAGTGCGCATCACCCACGAGCAGAACGTGGTGCTCGCCGACGTCGAGCAGTCTGCGCTGTTCGCCCTGTGGGAACAGGCCCGCGCCGGCGGCCTGGCCACGCCCAACATCGGCCTGCTGACCGACATGATCTGCTGCCCGGGCGGCGATTTCTGCAGCCTCGCCAACGCCAAGTCGATCCCCATCGCCGAGGCCGTTCAGCGCCGCTTCGACGACCTCGACTACCTGCACGACATCGGCGAACTGGAGCTCAACATCTCCGGCTGCATGAACGCCTGTGGCCACCACCACGTCGGCCACATCGGCATTCTCGGCGTCGATAAGAACGGCGAGGAGTGGTACCAGATCACCATCGGCGGGCGCCAGGGCAACCTGACCCATCTGGGCAAGGTGATCGGCCCGTCCTTCGCCGCGGCCGACGTGCCCGACGTGATCGAGACCCTCGTCAACACCTATGTTGCGCATCGCCACGAGGGCGAGCGCTTTATCGACACCGTGCATCGCATCGGTGCCGACCCGTTCAAGCAAGCCGTGTATGGCGACAAGACGCCGGCACAAAGGAAGGTAGCCAATGGCTAAGCTCATCAAAAACCAGCAGATCCTCGACGACACCTGGCAGGTGCTGACGCCGGAAGACGGCGCCGATGCGGCGACCGTTGCCGTGCCCGCCGGCCAATGGATTGTCCCGCTCGCCGTGTGGCAGGCCCAGCCGGCACTTGCCGCGCGCGGCGATGTCGCCCCCCTGCTCGAGGGCGCCGACGACCCGGCCGACCTCGCCGACCAGCTCGGCACACTGTCGCTGGTCGCGGTGAACTTCCCGCGCTTTGCCGATGGTCGCGGCTACTCGATCGCCACCTTGCTACGCAGCCGCTACGGCTACACCGGCGAGTTACGGGCGATCGGTGACGTGTTGCGCGATCAGTTCAACTACTTCACCCGCTGCGGTTTCGATGCCCTGCAGCCGCCGGTCGACAAATACACCGACGCCCAGCTGGGCGCCGCGCTGGCCAGCCTGAAGGACTTCACCGATCCCTATCAGGCCTCCGCCACCTTCCGCGACCCGCTGTTCCGTCGCCACGCGAGGCACGCCGCATGAGCACCGTGTCCCCCCTTCGCCCTGCCGCCGGCAACCCGGCAACCCGGCCGGCGCTGACCGATGCGCAGCGGACCGCCGTCGCCACCAAGTCCGATGAAGCGCTGGCGCTGCTGCAGGCCGCCGTCGCCGAGTTCGGCGCCGAAGGCCAGCTGACCTTCGCCAACAGCTTCGGCGCCGAAGACATGGTGCTCACCGATCTGATCCTGAAAAACAGCCTGCCGATCGAGATCTTCTCGCTCGACACCGGCCGCCTGCCCGCCGAAACCTATGCTCTGATGGGCGAGGTGGAGTCGCGCTACCACACCAAACTCAAGGTGTTCTTCCCCGACACGGCTGCGGTCGAAGCCTATGTGCGCGGTGAGGGCATCAACGCCTTCTACGACTCCATGGACTTGCGCAAACGCTGCTGCCACATCCGCAAGGTCGAGCCGCTCGGCCGCGCGCTGGCCGGCAAAAAAGCCTGGATCACCGGCCTGCGGGCCGCGCAGGCCGCCACGCGCACCAATCTGCCGACCCGCGCCTTCGACGCCGACAATGGCCTCGAAAAACTCAACCCGCTGGCCGCCTGGTCGGAGAGCGATGTGTGGGCCTACATCCGAATCGAGAATGTGCCCTACAACGCCCTGCACGATCAGTTTTACCCGAGCATTGGCTGCGCACCCTGTACCCGCGCCGTCGCCCTCGGCGAAGACGTCCGCGCCGGTCGCTGGTGGTGGGAAGACCCCACCGCCAAGGAATGCGGCCTGCACGTCAAAAAGTCCTGAGCCAACTCACAGGAGGATGACCCCATGCCCAAGGCACATCATCTGCACCCCTCGCTGAGCCAGACCCTCATGCTGCGCCTCGCTGCGCTGCGCGCCGGCCTGCGCGCCGCCCTCCGCGCCCTGCTCGCCCGAAACACGCACCGCTGAGAAATTTCATGACCACGCTCACCCAACAAACGCTCTCTCATCTCGACTGGCTCGAAGCCGAAGCCATCCACATCATGCGCGAGGTGGCCGGCCAGTGCAGCAGCCCGGTGCTGCTGTTTTCCGGCGGCAAGGACTCGGTGTGCATGCTGCGCATCGCCGAAAAGGCGTTCCGCCCGGGACGCTTCCCCTTCCCGCTGATGCACATCGACACCGGCCACAATTACCCGGAAGTCATCGCCTTCCGCGACAAGCGCGCCGCCGAGCTGGGCGAGCGCCTGATCGTGCGCTCGCTCGAAGACTCCATGGCGCGCGGCAGCATCGTGCTCAAGCACGAGCACGAATCGCGCAACAAGCACCAGTCGGTGACCTTGCTCGAAGCCATCGAAGAATTCGGCTTCGACGCCTGCATCGGTGGTGCCCGCCGCGATGAAGAAAAGGCGCGCGCCAAGGAGCGGATCATGAGCTTCCGCGACGAGTTCGGTCAGTGGGACCCGAAGAACCAGCGCCCCGAGCTGTGGAACCTCTACAACGCACGCAGCCACAAGGGTGAGAACATCCGCGCCTTCCCGATCAGCAACTGGACCGAGCTCGACGTGTGGCAGTACATCCAGCGCGAGCAGCTCGAACTGCCATCGATCTACTTTGCCCACACCCGCCCGGTCGTGCGCAAAGGCGACCTACTGATGCCAGTCACCGACCTGACTCCGGCCAAACCGGGCGACACGATCGAAGAGGTGATGGTGCGCTTCCGCACCGTCGGCGACGTGAGCTGCACCGCCCCGGTGGCCTCCGACGCCGACACTGTCGACAAGATCCTCGCCGAGACGGCCACCACCACCATCACCGAACGCGGCGCCACGCGCATGGACGACCAGACCTCTGAGGCGTCCATGGAGCAGCGCAAGAAAGAAGGCTATTTCTGAGCACGCCTGACCCGCACGTGAAGCACACGAAATTCAAGGAAACATGATGTCCGCACTCGAACACCTGCCCGAAATCGACAACGGCCTGCTGCGCTTTCTGACCTGCGGCAGCGTCGACGACGGCAAGAGCACCCTGATCGGCCGTCTGCTGTTCGACAGCAAGACCATCCTCGCCGACACGCTCAACGCCATGGAAAAGACCTCGGCCAGGCGCGGAATGACCGCCGTCGACCTCTCCCTGCTCACCGACGGCCTGCAAGCCGAGCGCGAACAAGGCATCACCATCGACGTGGCCTACCGCTACTTCTCGACCGGCACGCGCAAGTACATCATCGCCGACGCGCCCGGCCACGAGCAGTACACCCGCAACATGGTCACCGCGGCGTCCACCGCCAACCTGGCCATCATCCTGGTCGACGCGCGCAAGGGCATGCTCAACCAGACCCGCCGCCACTCGACGCTCGCCCACCTGCTCGGCATTCCGCACCTGCTGGTGGCGATCAACAAGATGGATCTGGTCGATTACGACCAGGCCACCTACGAGAACATCAAGGCCGAATACCTCAAGTTCGCGCACAAGATGGGCCTCAAGGATGTGCGCTTCATCCCGCTGTCGGCGCTCAGTGGCGACATGGTGGTCGAGCGCGGCGAGCGCATGCCCTGGTACGAAGGCCCCACGCTCATCAACATCCTCGAAACCGCCCCGGCCGCCCACACCGAGCGTCCGGAAGCCTTCCGCTTCCCGGTGCAATTCGTGTGCCGCCCGCAGGACTCCGCCAACCCCGAACTGCACGACTACCGCGGCTTCATGGGCCGGGTCGAGTCCGGCGAAATTGCCGTCGGCGACGCGGTCACCGTGCTGCCTAACGGGCTCAGCAGCCGGGTCAAAGCCATCGAGATTGGCGGCCAGAAAATCGAACGCGCGATCCACGAGCAATCGGTCACCTTGCTGCTCGACGACGAGATCGACACCTCGCGCGGCGACATGATCGTCAAGAGCGCCGAAGCCCCCGAGGCCGTCAAGCAGATCGACGCCAACGTCTGCTGGATGTCCGAGACCCCGATGTCGCCGGCGCGCACCTACCTGATCCGCCACACCTCACGCGAGGTGAAAGCCAAGATCGCCAAGATCGACTACCGCCTCGACATCAACACCATGGAGCACGAGCCGGTCGACACGCTGGCAATGAACGACATTGCCCGCCTCACGCTCAAGCTCGCCCAACCGATCTTTGCCGACCCCTATCGCAGCAACCGCGCGACGGGCGCCTTCATCATCATCGATGAATCGACCAACAACACGGTTGGCGCCGGCATGATCGTCTGATCGCACCTCGCGATGGACACAAAAGGCCATGCCCCGCATGGCCTTTTTCTTGCCCGAAAAGCGCCCCATGGCGGTGCGACACGCCTTGAAAGCACCACCATGACGCATCCTTTTCGCACGCGCCCGCCGCTGCACTGCAATGTATTCTCCTGTACCAGCGCCGACACTTCACGCCTGGATAGGGCTCACTCAAACAGTGCAGCGCAACATGATTTTGTCTCGTCGACTGGCACGAAAGACGCTTAGCTTTACCTGCCCCAAGACTTTCACAGGCGGTAGCAAAGACCTGGCGGCCTGCCAGCACAGGTCTTCAGCTCGACATATCGTCATACATGATCGACAAGGAGAGACACATGCCAGAACGTCCCATTCAGCAAGTGATTCACGCTCACTGCTTTCTCGTGGTGGCACCCGACACCCCGGTGCTTGACGTTGTCTGTCAGATGGCCAAAGCCAGGCTCAGCGCGGCGCTGATCGCCGAGCATGGCGTCTTGACCGGCATCTTCACCGAACAGGACGCTACCTTCCGGGTGCTTGGCGCCGGCCTCGATGCCAAGACCACGCCGGTATCGGAGGCGATGACCCACAACCCGATCACAAGCACGCCTCACCACCCCTTCGGGCATGCGCTGCACATGATGTACGAGGGCGGCTTTCGCCATCTTCCGATCGTGGACGCCAACCGCAAACCCGTCGGCATGGTCAGCAGCAAGGACGCGCTCAGCCTTGAGGCGGTTCAACTTCAGAAAGAACTCGTACGACGCGAAGAGATCACGGTCATCCTCTGACATGCGTCGATAACGTCGACAAAAAACGCACCCCGAAAGGTGCGTTTTTCTTTGCTTCGCCGTCGCCGCCCCAGCGCGGTCGACGGGCTGGCTCAGGCCAGCTTGCCCAGCGTACCGGTAGCTTCGGCCAGCAGGTAGTAGAAGGTGACGCGGCTCTTTTGATTCACGCCCTTCATCTTCTCGCATACCTTGGCGATGCCGGCATCGGCGGCATCCGGCTCGAGTTCCAGTTTTTTCTTGGCGAATCCGTCACGCACCCGATCCAGTTCTGCCTTGTCGGACGCCGACACGAGAGAAGAATCCTTGTTGCGCAGCGCAATGCCGCAGTACTTCACGATCTTGTCCACAACCGCAGCATCCGCCTTGGGTGCAAATTTCTGTACGTCAGCCAAATAATCGCTCATCGTCCAACCTCCTTGTCATGAATGCACTACTAAGCGCTGCAAAACTAACATGATCCTGCGCCGAATGGCGCACGCAACCCAGCCAACATGGCATTCTTGACAAAATTACCCAAATTCAGCGTTTCGCGTTTATCGAAACAAGCCGCCCAGACCTTTCTTCAGCTCTTCCTTGAGCTGATCTTTCGCCTTTTCGCGCACCGCCTCCACCTTCTCTTTGGCGGCGGCCTTTTCCTGTTCGAGCCGGCCCTTCAGCGCGCCGGCCAGCAAGGCCTCGGCATCCAGCGCGTACTTCGGGTCGGAGAAGCTGCCGGTCACATGCACCGGCACCGTCACGCCCTTGACCTTGTCAAGCGACTTGCCACCTTGGCCGGTCAATGTGCCGACCAGCGAGGCTTCGATCCGGTAGTCGATCGCTTCGCTGACCAGATTGGCCGTCCCGGCGCCGCCCACGCGCAGCAGTGGCGAGCGCATTGCCAGGTCATCGTTGCGAGCCACGCCGCCACCGAGCACCACGCTCGCTTTAAGATCCGAAAAATCAGTCTGGGCCGGGCCACTGGCTTGCTCCGCCTTCTGCCCCGTCAATTGCGCCTGCGCTTCTCGCAAAAACTGAGCCACGTTGACGCCTTTGACCGCGCCATCGAGCACGGCCAATGTCGTGGTGCCGGCGAGGCTGCGCTTGAGCGTGGGCGCATCAAGCCCGCTGCCTTTCAGGTCAAAACCCACGCGTGCGCGCCCGGTCAGCTTTTCGGGCTTGCCGGTCAGGTCACGCAGCAACGGACCGATCTGTACGTCGGTCACGCCGCCACCGACCGTCAGGGCCGGCGTTTTTGGACGAACGTCGAGACTGACCTGGCTGTCGAGCCGGCCGTCATATAGCGTGGCCTTGGGGGTGACTTCGATTCGCCCGCCCGCGGCCTTGATTCCCACATCCACCGCACTGGCCTGCAAGCCGCTCAACTTAAGCTTTCCGATCCGGACACGGCCCGCCGCATCCAGGGTACGCAGCCCCCCGCTCGTTGGCGGCGCGGCGGCCGGATCATTGACCGGTGCGCTGCCCGAAGCGGCCGCACTGCCATTGGCCGCAGTGGGCGGCAGGTAGCTGTCGACATCCAGCGCATCGAGCGACACGTCAAATCGCAAGGCACTTTTTGCCAGATCGGTGACTTCAAGCTGGCCGGTCATCTTGCTGTCATCCAAGGTCGCGTTCAGATCGCTCAGGGCGACGCGCGTAGGCGTGGCAGTGAGTACGGCCTTGATCGCAGCGCGCTTGAGGCGCTCCGGATTCGCGGTACGCGGCGCCTCGATATTCAAGCGCGCCAGTAGCTCGCGGGGATTCAGGCCTTCGAGTACCACCGGCCCGGTCAATACCATGGCGTCCATCAGGCCCGAGCCTTCGAGCGCGCCGGTGAGGGCTACATCATAGGCTTTCAAGGAGAGCCCCTTGACGGACAGTGTGCCCTGAGCCAGATCCGCCGCCACATCGGCCATCAGCCCCGCATCGATGCGCCCGCCGGGCACGCCCGCGCCATCGGCTTTGAGCCCAGCCCGCAGGCCAATCAGGTTGTAACGCTTGGCGGCCAGATCGAGCGAGGCCTTTGCGCTGACCGAGAGCCGCCCTTGTATCGCCGGATCACTCGCCGAAAAGCTGGCACCCAGGTCGATGTTGAAGGGCACGCCGGGCGCGATTTCGCCGGTCTGGATGTCCACATCGCTGAGGCTGTGCTTTGCCTGTGTCGTTTCGTCTTCCCATCGGATCACCGCATCCTGAATATCCACGCCGCCCACCGCCAGGGCCGAGGGGTGGCCATCCGACGCCTCACCCGGACCCGGCCCGCCAGCCTCTGGTGCCGGCTCCGGCTCGACCAGGTCGTCCCAGTTGGTTTTTCCGTCGGCCCGGCGCTCGAGGCTCAGCTGCAGACCTTTGAGCACCACTCGGTCGACGGCGACCTCCTTGCGCAGCAAGGGCAGCAGCTTGACCCGCGCCTCGGCTGCGGTCAGCGCGGCGAACGGCCGATCCGAAAATCCCGGGGCATTGCCGAGTTCGGCCGCACCCAGTTCGAAGCCAAGCCAGGGAAACACGGACAATTTCATCTCGCCAGACAGGGTCAACTGACGACCGGTCTGCTCGGCCACCAGTTCGCTGAGCCGGTCGCGGTAATCATTGGCATCAAAAACAAAGGCAAGGTACGCCGCCAAGGCGGCCATGAGCACCAGTACCAGCAGGCCGAGGCCCACCACAATGCGCAACGCAGATTTCATTGAATATCCATTTCTTGAGCGGAATGCCGTGCGACTCAGGCTATCAGCCCACCCGGGACGTCACAAGCGCGGTCACGACGCATTTACCCATCCTTACGAAATCCGTCGGCAGCCCCGGCCTCGGCCGCGCGAGGCCTTACCGAAGAAGCCGATCGGACAAGAGTCATGCCGCACTGCAACAAAATTATCTTTACTTTCTTTTCTCGCCTGCTACTATTGAATTGTGCATTGCAGCATTTCCATGAAATCAGCCGCTTGGCAGTCACTCAATCTGACAGGAGAGTTCATCATGATGACCAAAGACACCCTCATCGCTTCCCACGCCGACGCACTGGACACCTTGTCCGCACTCGTCGGGATCGGCTTCGACACCATCGAGCGCTCGGGCACGCTGAGCCTCGACTTCGGCCGCGCCGGGCTGGAAGACGGCTTCAAGCTGGCCTCCGATCTGGCAGCCGTTCGCGAGCCGAAAGCACTGCTGGCGCTTGGCGCCAGTGCCGTCGCCCCGGCCCTGAGCCGCAGCGTGGGTTATCTGCGCACCAGCTATGCGATTGCCTCGGAAGCGGGCGAGTCCATCAACGCCGTGCTGGCACCGAAGTACGCTTCGATCAACAAGGACCTGGACAAGGCGATCGACGCGCTGTCGGTCAGCACCCCGGTCGGCGGCGAGGTGATTGCCAAGGCGCTGAAGTCGGCCATGTCGGCAACAAACTCGGCCATTGAAGACGCGGCCAAGACCACGCGCAAAGTCGTCGAAATGACCGAGTCGAACATCAACAAGGCCACTGACGCAGCGGTCAAATCCGCCACCAAGGCCGCCAAGAAGGTCGCCTGATCTCACTGGCGTCAGCCACAAGGACAATCCCCCGCCCGGCACATGCCAGGCGGGGGATTTTTCTTTTGATCGCTCAGATCACATTCGCCGTCATGGCGCCGACCGGCGCCACGAGCGAGAACAGATCACGCGGGTCGTCGAGCGCAGGCACCAGCGCCAGCGGGCGCCCCACACCGTCGGGCACCGCTCGGGTATGCAAATAACGCAGTGCCGCAAAGTCTTCGAGCGCAAAACCGACCGAATCGAACACCGTCACCTCCCGGGCGTCGGCGCGCCCCGGCAGTTTGCCGGCGAGCACCTGCCACAGTTCGAGCACCGGAAAATCGGCCGGCATCTGCTGGATCTCGCCTTCGTCCCGCGTCTGCGCCTCCAGTTCCACCACCACGCGGGCGCGCTTGAGAATGGCCGGATCGAGCTCCGTCTTGCCCGGGCAGTCCCCGCCCACGGCGTTCAGATGCACGCCGGCAGGCACCATCGCATCCGTCAGAATCGTCGCCTGTCGCTTGTCAGCGGTCACGGTGGTGATGATATCCGCCCCGGCCAGCGCCGCCGCGACGCTCGGCATCGCCTCGATCCGCAGGCCGGGCACCTGCGCCAGATTGCGCTGCAGGCGGGCGGTCGCCGCCGGGGCCACGTCATAGGCCTGAATGCGCTTGATGCCCAGCAAGGCATGAAACGCCAGCGACTGGAACTCGCTTTGCGCGCCATTGCCGATCAGCGCCATGCAGCGCGCATCGGGCCGCGCCATGGCCTGCGCAGCCAGCGCCGAGGTGGCCGCGGTGCGCAAGGCGGTGGTCAGCGTCATTTCGGACAGCAGCAGCGGATAGCCGGTGTCGACCTCCGCCAGCAGCCCAAACGCCATCACCGTGAGCCTGCCCTCGCCGGCGTTCTTGGGGTGGCCGTTCACATATTTGAAGCCGTACAGCACCCCATCGCAGGCCGGCATCAACTCAATCACGCCCACTGGCGAATGACTGGCCACGCGCGGGGCTTTCTCGAAAGCCTCCCAGCGCAGGTAATCCTGGCGGATCGCCTCCGCCATCTCGACCAGCACCGATGCCACGCCACGTCGGCGCAGCCAGCGCTGAAGATCGGGTACATCGATGAAATGCGTCATGATGCTCTCCTCAGGCCACCGCCACCACCGGGTCGGCATGGCGGGCCGCTGCGCTATGGCGGTCCAGACGCAAGGTCATGCAGAACGCGCCCCCGCCGGACATCATGAAGGGCGACAGATCCACCTCCCGTACCTGGTAGCCGCGCTCGGTAAGCACACTGCGCAGCCGGTCGGTTGTGCGGCTCATCACCACCTGCCGCCCCACGCTGACTGCGTTCACACTGAAATGCGCCAGATCGTCCTCGGTGGCTTCGATCAATTGCTCGGCCGGCACACGCTCGCGCAGACGCGCCAGCGAATCGACCGACAAAGCCGGCGGGTAGTACAAAATCTCGCCGCCGGCGAGCGGGCAGAAACACACATCCAGGTGATAGGAGCGCTCGGTGATCAGCGCCAGCGGCACCACGGGCTGACCAAAATAGTCCGCCACCGCTTTGACCGAGGCCTGGTTCGAACGCTGCCCCCAGCCCACCCAGAACAGCCCACGCGTGGCATCCCACAGGCAGTCGCCTGCGCCTTCCTGAAACACGCCATCGGGCAGCGTCGCGACCTCGCTCAGCACGCCGGCCACACGCAAGGCGGCAAAGGCGCGGGCAAACGGCGCCTCTTCGCCCTGGCGTTCGGCATGACGAAAGCGGGCAAGCAGCAAGCGGCCATCGAGCACGATGCCCGCATTGGCGGGAAATACCATGTCGGGCAGGCCGGGCTCTCCATCAATGACGGTCAAGCGGCAACCGGCCGCACGCAAGGCCTCCGAAAGTGCATTGAAGCTGCGTCGCGCCTGCGCGCCAAAACCCGCAGTGTCCTGCAGCCAGCGTTCGGGCTGCATCCACGGGTTGATCGCGTAGCTCACCGTGTAGTGCGTCGGAGCCACCAGCAGGATGTGCGCCTGTGCGTTCATGTCAAAGCCTCTCGTCAGCGACGCTGGCCCTTCCAGAGTCACTCCAAGCATGGATGGTCCACGCATCAACATAAAGACACGCAATTGATCATTACTGCCAGCATTCCTGCCATAATGTCAGCCATGCCTGACGTAATGCATGATATCGACGACACCGACCGCCAGCTCATCGCCTTGCTGCGCGACGATGCCCGCCTGCCGGTGGCGACCCTCGCACGCACGCTGCGGGTGGCGCGGGGCACGGTGCTCAATCGTCTGCGCAAACTCGAAACCAGCGGCGTGATTGCGGGCTACTCGGTGCGCCTCAAGCCGGCCGCCGAAGCGCATCGCATCCGCGCCTGGATGGGCATTGCGGTCGAAGGCAACACCACCGAGGCCGTCCTCAAAGCCTTGCGCGGCGAGCCGGCGGTGCAAACCCTGCACTCAACCAACGGCCGCTGGGACTTTGTCGCCGAGATCCGCGCCGACACGCTCGAAGCCTTTGACCGAGCGCTCGGCCGGGTGCGCAGCATCGACGGCATTGCCAACACCGAAACCAGCATCCTGCTGTCGACCCATAAGGTGTAGTTTGGTGATGGGTTATTGAAAGCCGCCTCCATCACCCCATCACCCCATCACCAATCACCAATCACCAATCACCAATCACCAACAAATGGACATCACCACCCCCGCCCTGCTGTTTCCCGCCATCTCGCTGCTGCTGCTGGCTTACACCAACCGCTTTCTCACCCTGGCGCAGGTGATCCGCCAATTGGCCAGCGACGAAGGCGGCGACATGGCGCTGGCCCGGGCGCAGATCCCCGGCCTCAAGCGACGCATCAGCCTGATCCGCTCCATGCAGACCTTCGCTGTCATCAGCTTCTTGCTCTGCGCACTGGCCATGCTCGCGATCTTTCTGGTGCACAGCACGCTCGGCCACTGGTTGTTTGGTCTGTCGATCATCACGCTGGCGGTGTCACTGGTGCTCTCGCTGGTTGAAGTGGTGATCTCCACGCAGGCGCTATCCGTAGTGGTGACCGATCTCGAACGCCGAATCGGCAAACACGGCTAAGTCCGACTCAGATCAAAGCCAGCCGGCGCGCGCGCGGGCATACTCCGCGACGAAAAATCCGGAGAATTTCATGCTGCGCACCCTGATTACGGCCACCGCGCTTGTCGCTGGCGGCCTCGTCGCCTTGCCCGCCCACGCCATCGACTGGCAGGACAACTCGCTCACCTACACCACCGGCAACCGCTTCACCGAGCCCGCCAATCGCTCGCCGGTGCGCAAGGACATCCTGGAGTTCGTGCATGTCAGCGGCTACAGCCACGGCATGAACCTGGCCAGCATCAAGATGCTGCGCTCCGACGACATCGACCCCGCCAAAGACAGCAATCACGGCGCGACCGAGTTCTACATCGTCTATCGCCATCTGCTGTCGCTGGGCAAGGTCTTCGACCAATCACTGGCCGTCGGCCCCATCCACGACGTAGCGCTCACCGCCGGCTTCGACTGGAACAGCAAGGACAACCGCTTCGCCCCGCGCAAGCGCCTGCTGGTGCTCGGCCCGACGCTGCGCTTCAAGATTGCCCCGCCGGGTTTTCTCGATGTCTCGCTGCTGATGGCCAAGGAGTGGAATCACTGCGGTCTGCCGCCGTGCAAGGCGCCGGGCAATGAAGAAAACATCGGCTTCGACGCCTACCCCATGCTGCACGCTGCCTGGCGCGTGCCCTTTGCGCTGGGGGGCGTGCCAGTGCGATTTGAGGGCTTCTTTGCCCACGCCTTTCGTACCGGCGAGGACTACACCGGCCGCAAGGTCGGCGAAGAATTCCTGATGCGCACGGCCTTGATGGCCGATGTCGGCGCGGCCGTGGGCAGCACGCCGAATCGCTTTTTCATGGGTGTCGGCTACGAGATGTGGCGCAACAAGTTTGGCAACCAGGACATGCCGGGCGTGGATACCAACACGCCGACGCTGCATGCGCGCTGGCACTTCTGAAAGCGGTCTAAAACAAGACTTTGATCTGTTCCACGGTGATGGCGATCACCCGGTCAAGCATCCGGTTGACCTCGTTGCCGCCGAGCGCGCGAACCAGGATATAGATCACCGCCAGGCTCACCGTCGCCCCAAACAGCTTGCCCAGCCGGCCAGCGGCCCAGCGCGCAAACCCGCCGTTGCCGCCATGCTCACCATTGGCAGCCGTCCGTGCCGCATCATTCACACGTTCGCGCAGCACATCGAACAGATCCCGCTCGCCATTGCCGCTGCGCGACTTGAGTTGGCGCGTAAGCTCGGGCGACACGCGCGATAGCTGCATCGCCAGCGCATCGATGTCCTCCGACCAACGTTGATCCGACACACTGAAGGCTTGCCGCCCAGCCAGCGGGGCGAGACTGTCGGGCAGTTGGTCCGGCCAGGGCATGGTCGCGCCCCCCACCAGCACCGGAACAATCGGCACATCGCGCGCCAGCGCCCGCTCGATCTCCATCCGCACCCAATCGTCGGGCGAATCGAGCCGCAGCCGGCCTTCCGCGTCACGCTGATCTATCCAGCCACGACCGATCACCACCAGCACAACTTCGGCGGCATTCAGGCGGTCTTCGAGATGGCGTGCAAAATCGCTGCCGGCGGGAATTTCGCGGTCACGAAACACCTGCGCGTCGCCAAAACGCTCCGACAGATCGTCATCCAGCCGCCCGGCAAACCCCTGGCTGTCGTCCCGACGGTAACTGATGAAGATGCTTGCCATAGCCGCAGCATAGCAACCTGAACCGCCAGGCCCAAGCCGTGCAGTCAACATTCCAACTGACTAGCGCAGCAGCAAACGCAGCGCAATCGCCGCCGTCGTAATGACAATCACCGGCCGCACCAGCGCGGCGCCACGCGTGATGACCAGGTTCGAGCCCAAGCGGGCGCCGACAAACTGCGCCACCGCCATGCTCAGCGCCAGCGCCCACACCACATGACCGCCGGCAACAAAGATTGCCAGCGAGCTCACATTAGCGACCAGCACCAGCGGCTTGGTGGAGGCCGTCGCCTTGCGCATGTTGAAACCGCGCAAGCCGGCAAAGGCGGCCGCCGAGAACGAGCCCATGCCGGGGCCGAACACCCCGCCATACAAACCGAGCCCGCCGCCGACTAGCGGATCAAACACCGCGGACGACATCCGTGGCGGCGTGTCTTCGTCGGCAATGCGCGGCGACATCGCAAAGTAGCCAGCCAGCACGATCAGCACATACGGCAGCAGCCGGTCTAGCACGGCGGCGTCCATACGCTGCACCCATAGCGTGCCGATCGCAGCACCAATAAGGGCGTAGAGCAGCGCCCTACGCAGGGGCCGCAACTGCAAGTGGCCCTTGCGCAGAAAATTGAGCGTGGACGACAAGGTCCCGAACACGCTCTGACACTTGTTGGTGGCCAGCGCCTGCACTGGCGGCACGCCCGCCCACAGCAGGCAGGGCAGCACAATCATTCCGCCAGCGCCCGCGATGGAACTGATAAAACCGGCGACGAAGGCGGCCAGCGTCAGCCCGACCATCCAGACGACGGACAGATCAGGCACCCGGCGCTCCGGCGTCGAAGCAGGTATCGACCGGCACCTGCAAGGCCGTGGCCAGGTGATTGGTCTTGGCGGCCAGCGCGACGATCTTCAACAGCTCGGCGTACTGCCCCTCGCCCATGCCCTTGGCACGCGCCGCGGCGGTGTGCGAATGCACGCAATAGCCGCAGTTGTTGGCGATCGACACCGCAATGTAGAGCATCTCTTTGGTCAGCGGATCGATTTCCGATGGCGTGGCCATCACCGCTTTCACCTCCGCCCAGGTCTGCTCCAGCAGGCCGGCGTCGAAGGCCAGGTAGCGCCACATGTTGTTGATGAAGTCGGTCTGACGGGTCGCACGGATGTCATCAAACACCGCTTTCACGCGCGGGTTGGATTCCAGATCAGCGATGGGGGCAAGCGTCGACATGGCAGCGTCTCGATATGAGGAAAACGCAGAAGCGTAAACGATCACAACACGCTTGGCATCGGGGCCGACAGCGCGCGCCCGGCCTGCTAGACTCCGGCCATACCCACTGAACGAGTCTGCACGCCATGCATCCGCGCGCCCTGCCCCTCGCTTTGATTGCTCTGATCAGCCTGTCGCTCGTCGGCTGCGCCACGAGCCGTGTCGAAACCCGCCCCTCGCCACCGCTGCCGCCCGCCAACGCGCCTGCCACAAGCACGCCGACGCCAGCGCCCACACCGGCCCCGGCGGTCTCTGCCCCGGACGCCTCCGTCGCCGCACCCGTGGGCACCACAGACGAAGACGAGCTCAAGATCGACGCCAGCATTCCGGAGCTGATCGCCTTCCTCGAACAACAACCGGCCGGCCCCGACGCCACCATCGCGCAGCAACGCCTGCGCGAGCGTATCGGCGCGCGATTGATCCGCCAGGCCGGGGGCAAGAGCAACATTCGGCCCGGTAAAGACTTTCCGCTCGACGCCTTCGACACCGACGACCTGATTGCCGGCTTCGGTGACGTCGGCGTCGGCTTCCGGCTGATTGGTCACATCAAAGGCCAGAAGGGCAGCAAATCAGGCTACACCTATATCGATAGCCCCGACGCCTGGCAGCGCCTTCACGCCGGGCATGTGGTGAGTCAGGCCAGTGCCTCAAGCTCACGCCTGCTCTACGATATCCGCATGCTCCGCATCCGCCGCGAAGTGCACAGCAGCATCGAGAATGGCACCAGCGTCACCTTCTACCGCGACGCGGCCTACACCACTCAGACCGTACTGCGCCTGGGGCTGACCCGCTATTACAAAAAGGGCAAGCCCAATGGCGAGCGCCGAACCATGGGCGGCCTCGGCGCCGCCGTGGTCAAGCGCCACGGCCGCACCACCGTGTATGCCTTTGATCTGGGCGAGCAGTCGCTCATCCCGCACTAGGGCGGGTTTCAACCCGCCTTGGTCGGCTGACGCTGACCCTGCGTGACAGGGAGGCTTCGCAAGCACGACACCTGCACGAAGCCCTGTTTTCCGACCGACTGCTACACTTCCCGGCAAAGCCATCAGCACGGGGAGCACTATGTCGGACTACGATTTTGACCTCATCACCATCGGCGCAGGCTCGGGTGGCGTCGCCGCCAGCCGGCGTGCGACCGTCCATGGCGCGCGGGTCGCCATCTGCGAGGGCGACCGGGTCGGCGGCACCTGCGTGATTCGCGGTTGTGTGCCCAAAAAACTGCTGATGTATGCCTCGCAGTTTGCCGACGCCTTTGCCGATGCCCCCGGTTTTGGCTGGGAAATCGTGCCGCCCAGCTTCGACCTCGCCGCGCTGACCGCCGCCAAAAACCGCGAAACGGCGCGGCTCGAAACCATTTACCGCAAGATGCTCGCCGATGCCAAGGTCACCCTGCTCGAAGGCCAGGCGCGGCTTGTTGATGCGCACACCGTCGAAGTCGGCGGGCGCCGGGTCAGCGCCGGGCACATCCTCATCGCCACCGGCGGCACGCCCAGCGCGCCAGCCATCGACGGCCTGGAGCTGGCCATCAGCTCTAACGAGCTGCTCGATCTCACCGAATTGCCGCGCCGTCTGCTGGTGCTGGGTGCCGGCTACATCGCCGTCGAGTTCGCCGGCATCTTTGCCGGTTTTGGCAGCGAAGTAATCCAGGCCTACCGCGCCGACCTGCCACTGCGCGGCTTCGACGACGATATCCGCACCCGCCTGGCCACCGCCATGAGCGAGCGCGGCGTCGCGCTGCGGCCGGGCTTCGCGCCGGTCAAGCTTGAGCGCAGCGCCAACGGCATCCGCTGCACGGCAAAGAACGGCGAGGTGATCGAGGCCGACGTGGTGCTCTCCGCGCTCGGCCGCCGCCCCAACACCGATGGCCTCGGCCTGACCGAGGTCGGCGTCGAGCTCGACGCCAAAAGCGGCGCGATTCGGGTCAGCCCCGACTCGCGCACCACGGTCGATTCCATCTACGCCGTGGGCGATGTCACCGACCGCGCCGCCCTCACCCCGGTGGCCATCGCTGAAGGCCGCGCCTTTGCCGACACCGTGTTTGGCAACACGCCGCGCGTGGTCGACCACCGCCTCATCGCCACGGCCGTATTCAGCCAGCCGTCGATCGGCACCATCGGCTTGTCGGAACCCGACGCCATCGCCGCCGGCCATCAGGTCACGGTGTTTGAGGCCGACTTCCGACCCATGAAGCACACCCTGGCCGGGCGCACCGAGCGCGCCTACATGAAGGTGATCGTCGATACCGCCAGTGACAAGGTGCTGGGCGCCCACCTGATCGGCGCCGACTCGGGCGAAATCATCCAGGCGCTGGCCATCGCCATCACCATGGGCGCGACCAAGGCCGACCTCGACCGCACCCTGGCGGTGCACCCGACCAGCGCCGAAGAGCTGGTGCTGCTGCGCACGGCACGCGGGGCGTAATCGCTTCGGCACCATAAAAACGGCCGGGGCGCGCCCCGGCCGTTTTTGTTTATTCGAGCGGACGTTCAGTCGACCAGCACAAGGTGACTTTCATGGGCGCGCGACAGGCTTTGACCTTGCTTGTTCCGATCACTCGCTTCTGATCCCGAATCCGGGCACCGGCGACGTTTTTCTGCGTCGTGTTAGCGCGCTCGATGCCGCTCTGCATGACATCGTCAAAACGCTTCTTCGACTCGGCGATCACTTCGGTAACACGTGCAACACTCATGCGAACCTCCTTGGGGATGGCAAAAACGTCGGGCCACTCCAACGGCCCGGACAATTCACTATCTCCGCGCGCCCTGCCGCTCACAAGGCGAGGAGGTAAAACATGGTCACACGCGGCGCGGGCTTACTCGGCAAAGGCGATGGTGACCCGGCGGTTGCGCTTGCCCTCGCTACGGATCTTCACCACCTTGAGCGCGCCGATTTCGGCCGTCTGTTTCACATGCGTGCCGCCACAGGGCTGCAAGTCGACGCCCGGAATATGAATCGTCCGCACGCTGCCCTGACCACGCGGCGGCTGCACCGACATCGTCTTGACCAAACCCGGATTGGCATCGAGCTCAGCATCGGAAATCGCGCCGCACTCGACTGCGGTATCCGCCGCAACCAAAGCGTTAAGGCGGGACTCGATGTCTTCGGCAATGAGCTTATCCATGTCGATATCGAAATCGAGGTGTGCCTTGTCTTCGCTCATCTTGCCGCCAGTTACCGGCGCGGCCACCACCGCACACAGCAAATGCAGGGCGGTGTGAAAACGCATCACCCGATGCCGCCGATCCCAGTCGATGCGGGCGGTGACATGCGTGCCGACGGCCGGTAGCTTCGCCGCCTCGTCCACCAGGTGAACAATCGTGTCGCCTTCGCCCTTGACGGTGCCCAGCACCGGAATCACCGTCCCGCCGGCCTGCACCAGCACACCGGTGTCGCCCGGCTGACCTCCGCCGGTGGGGTAAAACACGCTGCGGTCGAGCACGATCCGCCCCGGCGCAGCCGACACCACCACGGCATCACACTCGCGGGCATACGCATCCTCACGAAAAACCAGCTCAGTCATCTGCGTCCTCTCAGGCAATCACGGTAAGACAAAAACCAGGGCGACCGGCAAGAACACCACCGCCGCCATGTTGCCGATCAGCACCATCGAGGCCACCTTCTCGGGCTCCTGATGATAGCGCTCGGCAAAGATATAGTTCAGCACGGCCGGCGGCAGCGCACCGAAGATCAGGATCAAGGCTTGCTGCTGCGGCGGAAAGTCGACAAGCATCAGCAAAATACCTGCAATCGCCATACCGATCAGCGGCCGCGCGACCGCACCGAACACTCCGAGTCCAATCGACGTAATCCGCGAGTCGCTCAGGCGCACCCCGAGCGCAAACAACATCAGCGGAATCGAAATCTCGCCCAGCATCCGGATCGACGTCAGCAACGGTTCCCACACCACGACACCGCTCATCCCCACCGCCAGACCGGCGAAGGTCGCCAAGACCGACGGCACTTTCCAGATCGTCATCAAGCGCACCTTGTGGTCCAGCAACCAGGCGCCGAACGAAAAATGCAGCAGGTTGGAGGCCATGAACATCACCACGAACGGCGCCAGCGCCTGCTCACCGAACGCCAGCACCGCCAGGGGCAACCCGAGATTGCCGCAGTTGTTGAACATCACCGGCGGCACCAGCGTCTTGGGCTGGATGCCCGTCGCCCGCGCCAGCGCCCAAGCCGCCAGACCGGACGCAACCACCATCACCACCGTCGCCAGCAGCAGCGGGATGTCGTTCTCCGGTCGGAACGGCTTGCTTGCCAAGGCCGCAAACACCAGCGCCGGCACAAACACATCCATGTTCAGCTTGTTGGCGTGCGCCAGATCCGGACGCATTCGACGCCCCACCACGAAGCCGACCGCCACGATGGCAAACAGTGGGAACAGGATGGCAACAATGCGTATGAGCATGGGTCGTGGGCCGGGAAGTGAAGCGTCGATTCTAACCGGCGAATCGCGGCGTCAAACGTTCTACCTGTGCGGCACGCCCGTCAAAGCCTCCATTGGCATCAGCATCTGACCCGTCCATGGGCGACGCACAACCCGGAGGCTCTACGAGAAACCCTCTCGGGGTTGTGACATATCCCAACATTCATACGTGAAATTCATGGCAAAATCCCGTTCGGAATTTTCTTCACCGACAGGACTTCGACATGTCTTCGATGCGCACTCTGACTCATTCGCTACTGACTGGCGCGCTACTCGCCAGCATCAGCGCCTCTGCTTTTGCCATCACCCCCAGCTTTCAGTTTGTGGTCGATCGGCTGGACAACCGCAGCAGCAACACACTCGGTATCGCCGAGGGCGTCGTCCACTACATCGGCGCTGGCGTGACCCCCAATAGTGGCTTTGGCACCCAGGTCAGCATTGAACAGTACGGCACAACGCTCCCGATGACCTGGTGGAGCTCGCACGTCTCGCCCAACGAGTATTACAGCATCCTGCCGACCAACGTCGGCACCAGCGATCCGTGGACCATCATTGCAAACAACGCGGGCGACGTCAGCATGACGTGGTCTCAGGGCACCGCCGGCGCGCAGGCGCTGGATTTTGCGCAAAACGTGCAGTTCGACGCGACGAGCAACCTGCTTAGCTGGGAACTCCCCACCACGGGCCCGGCCATCGAAGGCGTTCGCGTCTATGTGTGGGACCGGACACTCGGCCTGCTTAATGACCCAACCCAACCGGACCTTGCTGGGACCAGCTCCTACCTCCCGCCGGTAACGAGCTATCAATTGTCCTCGACGCTGTTCGACAACGGCAAGAGCGCGGCCGACTACACCGTCGAGGTTCGCCTGATGGACTTCCGCGATCCGCAGTTCGGCATGAGCGGCGGCAACACCCTCAGCACGTCGCGCTATTTCTATGACCTCGCAGCCCCGGTCCCCGAACCCGAAACCTGGGCGATGATGCTCGCCGGCCTCGGGCTGATGGCGCAGGTGGCGCGGCGCAAGTCCCGCTGAAGCTCGACTGCTTCAGCCAAGAAAAAGGCCTCGCGTTTTGCGAGGCCTTTTGCCTTTCTGGCAAGCCAGATGACTACAGCACGTAGCGCGCCAGATCCTCGCGCTCAGCAACGGCTTCGAGGCACTCGTCGACATAGGCGGCATTGACCACCAGGTCGCCGACCCCGGGCTTGCCAGCGTTGAAGGAAATTTCTTCGAGCAGCTTTTCCATCACCGTATACAGTCGGCGAGCCCCGATGTTTTCGGTTTTCTCGTTCACCTGGAAGGCGATCTCGGCGAGGCGGCGAATACCCTCGGGCTGGAAGTCGATCTTCACGCCTTCGGTTTCAAGCAGCGCCTGGTACTGACGGGTCAGGCAGGCGTCGGTGCTGGTGAGGATGCATTCGAAGTCATCTACGCCGAGCGAGTCGAGTTCGACGCGAATCGGAAAACGACCCTGCAACTCCGGGATCAGATCGCTGGGCTTGGCCAGGTGGAAGGCGCCGCTGGCGATGAACAGGATGTGATCGGTCTTGATCATGCCGTACTTGGTGCTCACCGTCGTGCCTTCGACCAGCGGCAGCAGGTCGCGCTGCACGCCCTGGCGCGACACATCGGCGCCCTGCATTTCCGAGCGCGAGGCGACCTTGTCGAGTTCGTCGAGGAAGACGATGCCGTTCTGCTCCACGGCGCGCACGGCCTCGGCCTTGACCTCTTCGTCGTTGATCATGCGCGCCGCCTCTTCGTCGGCGAGCAGGCGCAGGGCTTCCTTGATTGGCAGCTTGCGGCTCTTCTTGCGCGCGCCGCCGAGGTTCTGGAACATGCCCTGCAATTGCTGGGTCATCTCTTCCATGCCCGGCGGGGCGAAGATCTCGGCGCTCATGCCGGGGGCGGCCACCTCGACCTCGATTTCCTTCTCGTCGAGTTCGCCTTCGCGCAGCTTCTTGCGGAATTTCTGCCGTGTGCCGGAGTCGGCCGTGGGGGCCTCGTCGGCATTGAAGCCGACCGCACGGGCTGGCGGCAGCAGGATGTCGAGCACCCGGTCTTCGGCGGCGTCGGAGGCGCGGTCGCGCACCGACACCATGGCGCGCTCACGGCCGTCCTTGACGGCAATTTCGGCCAGATCACGGATGATGGTGTCCACATCACGACCGACGTAGCCCACTTCGGTGAACTTGGTCGCTTCGATCTTGATGAAGGGCGCATTCGCCAGCCGTGCCAGGCGGCGGGCGATCTCGGTCTTACCCACGCCGGTCGGGCCGATCATGAGGATGTTCTTGGGGGTGATTTCGCTGCGCAGCGGCTCGGCCACCTGGGCGCGACGCCAGCGGTTGCGCAAGGCGATGGCCACGGCACGCTTGGCGCGCGCCTGGCCGACGATGTGCTTGTCCAGTTCGGAGACGATCTCCGGCGGGGTCATTTGCGTCATGGTCTGCTCGACTCGGATGCCGGGGCTCAGCCCAGCACCTCGATGGTGTGATGTTGGTTGGTATAGATGCACAGGTCGCCGGCGATACTCAGCGACTTGCTGACGATCTCTTCGGGCGACAGGTCGGTATTCTCGAGCAAGCCGCGCGCAGCTGCCTGCGCGTAGGCACCGCCGCTGCCGATGGCCACGATGCCCTGCTCGGGTTCGAGCACATCGCCATTGCCGGTGATCACCAGCGAGTTCTCTTCATCGGCCACGGCGAGCATGGCTTCGAGCCGACGCAGCATACGGTCGGTCCGCCAGTCCTTGGCCAGTTCAACGGCGCTGCGCAGCAGGTTGCCGTGGTGCTTTTCGAGCTTGGATTCGAAGCGCTCAAACAAGGTGAAGGCGTCGGCCGTGCCGCCGGCAAAGCCGGCCAGAATGCGGTCGTGATGAATGCGGCGCACCTTGCGGGCGCTGCCTTTGATGACGATGTTGCCCAGCGTCACCTGACCATCGCCGCCTAACGCGACGCGCCTGCCCCGTCGCACCGAGAGGATGGTGGTGCCGTGATACTGTTCCATGCCTGATCCGATTCGCCCGCCTGGGGGCGTGTTGAGTGCGCCACAGGCGCACGAAAGAATCCCGCGCCCGCCATCCCGGTCATCTGGGGGCTAGTTGCGCAATTGCAAGCGGGCGACCTGATCGATCCCCATCACACGCAGCAAGGCGGCCACCATGGCATTGACATCCTTGAGGACGATGAGCTTGCCTTGCCCCTGAAGCTGCGCCAATACATTGAACATGGCGCCGGCCGACACAAAATCGATGCGCCGCAACCGTGCGCAATCGACATCCACCCGCGAACGTTCAGCGGCAAACGCCGCCAACTGGCGCACCGGCTCGGCGTTGGTGCCCAGCACATCGCCTTCGAGCACGAAGCCGTCGTCCATCTGCACGGCCGTCACCAGCTCGGCCGTGGTCGAAGCCATCTCGCTGACCGCTTTCGGCTCCCAGGATGGGGGCGACTCTTCAAAGGTAATGGCGTAATCGAGCGCCACTTCTTCAAACGTATCGATGTCGTCGGTCTGCTGCAGCATGTCGAGCAACAACAACCACATCTGCTGATTTTCTCGTCGGCCCGCCAACACCTGGCCACGCAACATGTTGGCGACCGTGCTCGCGCCGGACAGACGGATATTGACCGACGCCGCATTGAGGTCGGACATCAAGGTGCGCAACAGCGTACAGCCGGATTCGTCCGCCGAGCGCAAACGCGACAAATCAATCTTCACCGCGCCGTTCTTTTTAGCGGCTTCGCGAACCCGCTCAAACTGCTTGGCCACCTGGTCAGTCAAGGCGGTGCCCAGCGCCACCGCAGGTGCAGCGGTCTTGCCAGCCGCGACGGGCGCATCGGCCACATCCCAGGGCGGCGGGGATTTTTCAAAACTGCGGGCATAGGCGATGACCCGTTCGTCAAACTCGGCGCGCTTGCCCGTCAGTTTGTAGAGATCAATCAACATCAGCCACACGGGCTCGCCTTGCCCCGGCGTCAGGCCGGTCACAAATTCGCTGAGCACCTGGGCGGCGAGGTCGTTCTGACCATTGGCATAGAGCACAGCAGCATCTTCGGCCACTCCGGCAAAGGCATCGCCGCCTTCTTGCACTTCGATCTTGCCGGCACACTCGGCCAGCGCCCGCGCGACGTCGCCGCCCGCCGAGCCGAAATCCAGCGTCGACAATTCTGAGCGCGGCCCCTTGCTGGCAGCCCCGGCAGATTTGTTTTTGTGTGAAGACCCTACCAAGATCCCTTCCTCCATCTCGGCGATTGCGTAAGCACAGCCCTCGACAACACGACGAACGGGTTATCGGGCATCGGTCTATCGCCGCCTTCTCCATCGCGGCAGACCGGGCGCATCGCCTGGGCGCTGAACGCGCCAGACCCGCAGAATAACATCGCGGCACCGCCATGCGACACGGCAACTTTTGACTATTGTGCGCCTTCACCACGAAAAGTTTTGTTAAGCATTGCACCAAGTTGCATCGCAACAGCGAGCCCGCTCTCAGCTAAAATGGCGCGCATGCTCTCTACCGACCCGGCCGCCGCTATCGCCCCAGAATCCTTGATGGCCCGCGTCTATTACGAAGACACCGATGCAGCCGGCGTTGTTTACTACGCCAATTACTGGCGCTTCTGCGAACGCGGGCGCACGGAGTGGCTTCGCCGACAGGGCTTCGACCAGCAGCAACTCATGGACGACACCGGCATTGCCTTCGTGGTACGCCGGGTGACGGGCGAGTATCTGCGCCCGGCCCGCCTCGACGACACGCTTCAGATCCTGACCTCGGTGTCGACACTCAAGCGCGCCAGCCTCAGTTTTTCGCAGAAAATTTTGCGCGATGCGGAACTCCTGTTCGAAGCCACAGTCTCTGTGGCCTGCCTGGACACCAAGCGCAACCGGGCCGTCGCCATTCCCGACACCATTCGAAAAACACTGACCCCGGGCCAACCGGGCTGACCATGCCAATCACACAAGATCTGTCGATACTTTCCCTCATCGCCGAAGCCAGTCTGCTGGTCAAGTTGGTGATGGCCCTGCTCGCGGGCCTCTCCTTCATGTCGTGGTACTGGATTTTCCGCAAGTGGTTTTCCATCGGCAGTGCGCGACGAAAGTCGATGGACTTCGAACGCAACTTCTGGAGCGGCGGCGATCTGAACGCGCTGTACCAGAGCGCCGGCAACGACCGCCACAACACCGGCCCGATGGAGCGCATTTTCGAATCGGGCTACCGCGAGTTCTCCAAGCTGCGCGCTAAAAACGCCGATCACGCCACCGTGGTGGACGGCGCCCGCCGTGCCATGCGCGCCACGTATCAGCGCGAGGTCGATGAACTCGAAGCCCACCTGGCCTTCCTCGCCTCGGTCGGCTCGGTCTCGCCTTATGTGGGCCTGTTCGGCACCGTGTGGGGCATCATGAACGCCTTCCGCGGCCTGTCCAACGTCACCTCGGCCACGCTCGCCCATGTGGCCCCCGGCATTGCCGAAGCACTGGTCGCCACCGCCATCGGCCTGTTTGCGGCGATCCCCGCCGTGGTCGCCTACAACCGTTTTGCCCACGACATCGACCGCCTGTCGATCCGCCTCGAGAGCTTCATGGAAGAGTTCTCCAACATCCTGCAGCGTCAGCTGCGTTGATCGGGCCGAGGACCTCCCATGCGTGAGCGCCGCCTGATGAACCAGATCAACGTCGTGCCGTACATCGACGTGATGCTGGTGCTGCTCGTCATCTTCATGGTCACCGCGCCAATGATCCAGACCGGCAGCGTCGAATTGCCCAGCGTCGGCAAGGCCTCGCAGACACCGGTCGAGCCGCTGTATATCGTCGTCAAAGCCGACGGCAGCGTAGCCTTCCGCGATGCGGCGCAGGAGCCGGTGCCCATGGCGCTCGAGGCCGTCGTTGCACAGCTGCAGCAGATGCAGCAGGACAATCCGGCCCGTGCCGTACTGATCGCAGGCGATCGCGACGCCCGTTACGATGCCGTATTGAATGTCATGTCGGAGCTGCAAAAGAAGGGCGTCGACAAGATCGGCCTGCTCGTGCAGCGCGGCGAACGCGAACCGACCGCCAAACGATGAACCCGATGCAGGACCGCCCGGAGCCGGGCAAACGCATTTCATTTGTGCTTGCCGCACTGGTACATCTGGCGCTGGCGGCATTTCTGTTTTTCGGTGTTCGTTGGCAGAGCGAACCGCCGGCGGCCGTTCAGGTTGCGCTGGTCGCGATGCCGTCCATGCCCACGCGCGCCGCACCGCCGCCCAAGCCAGCGCCGCCGCCCCCCCAACCCGAGCCAAAGCCTGAGCCAAAACCCGAGCCGAAGCCCGAACCCAAACCGGAGCCCAAGCCAGAGCCCAAGCCGCCCGAGATCAAGATTCCGGAGAAAAAGCCCGAGCCCAAGAAGCCTGCGCCCAAACCGGAGCCCAAGCCCGAACCGAAAAAACCGGAGCCGAAGAAGCCCGAGCCCAAGAAACCGGAGCCGAAACCTGAGCCAAAGAAGCCGGAGCCCAAGCCCACGCCAAAGCCCGAGCCCAAGGTCGACCGCTCCAAAGCGATTGAGGCCCAGCGCATGCAAGAGCTGCTGGCGCTGGATGCGCAGCGTGCCCGCGAATCGGAGATTCTCAAGCAGGAAATGCAGTCGGCCGCCCGCGGCCGGGCGCTGGACGGCTATATCAACGCAATTCGGGTTAAGGTCCGGGGCAACATCGTGCTGCCGCCAGCGGTCAGCGGCAATCCGGAAGCGACCTTCATCGTGGACCAACTGCCCGATGGCACGGTGATTGAGGTGCGTTTGAAAAAGAGCACGGGACATGCCGCGCTGGATGAAGCCATCGAACGCGCCATCCGAAAGTCGAGTCCCTTACCGAAACCCGACGATCAATCTTTGTTTAACCGTACACTAGCATTCACATTTCGCCCGCTCGAACAATAAAAAGGGATCGGTATAATCCGCCCGGGAACCAGAGACGATGAAACTGACTGATTTGTTTCGATATTTGCTGATCACACTGCTCGCCGCCACCGCCCTGTCGGCGCGGGCACAGCTGTCGATCGAGATTACCGGCGCCGGCGCCAACCGCTTTCCGGTGGCCATTGCGGTCATGGAAGGCGAGTCGCAGCTGCCCCGCGGCGTGACCGATGTGGTGCGCAGCGATCTGGAGCGCAGCGGCCTGTTTTCGCTGGTCGAGATGGGGCCCAAGCCCATCGGCGAAACGGTCATGCCCGATTTTGCCTACCTGCGCACCCGCGGCGCTGACGCGATCGCGGTCGGCACCGTAGTGCCCGCCCAAAGCGGCAAGTACGAGTTGCGCATGCGCCTCTACGACACGCGCCAGGAAGCCCAGCTCGACGCCCTCACGCTGACCATGACCCCCGCCCAGTACCGGATCACCGGCCACAAGATTGCGGACATCATTTATGAGCGCATCACCGGGCTCAAAGGCGTGTTCTCCACGCAGATCGCCTATGTGGTGAAGTCCGGCAAGCAATACAAATTGCAGATCGCCGACTCCGACGGCGCCAACCCGCAGACCGCGCTGGCCTCCAACGAGCCGATCATTTCGCCCTCGTGGTCGCCCGACGGCTCCCGCCTGGCCTATGTTTCCTTCGAGGCCAAGAAGCCGGTCGTGTATGTACACACCCTGGCCACCGGCCTGCGCGCGGTGGCGGCCAACTTCAAGGGGTCGAACTCGGCGCCGTCATGGTCGCCGGACGGCAACCGCCTCGCGGTGGTGCTGACCAAGGACGGGCTGTCGCAGATGTACACCGTCAATCCCGACGGCTCGGGCGTCACCCGCCTGGCCAGCTCGTCGAGCATCGACACCGAACCGGCCTTCAGCCACGATGGTCAGTGGATCTACTTCACCTCCGACCGCGGCGGCAGCCCGCAGATCTACCGGATCTCCACCCAGGGCGGTCGCGCCGAGCGCGTCACCTTCGAGGGCAGCTACAACGTCACACCGCGCCCCTCGCCCGATGGCCAGACCATGAGCTACATCGCGCGGACGGCCAACGGCTTCCAGATCGCGATCATGGATGTCGCCACACGCCAGTTTGCCATCCTGACCGACACCGGTCGGGATGAATCACCCAGCTTTGCGCCCAACAGCCGCATGATTCTCTACGCAACAGAGATCGGTGGTCGCGGGGTGCTTGCCGCTGTTTCGTCCGACGGGCGAATCAAGCAACGTCTCTCGGTCCAGGCCGCCGACGTGCGTGAACCCGCCTGGGGACCTTTGCCCCGCTAGCGGATCGCTAGTATTTTATGACTCAAGGAGTCTGTTCAATGCGTTACCCCCTCGCCGCCTCCATGCTCGCTCTTGCCTTGCTGGCAGGCTGCTCGAGCACCCCGATGACCGCCGACCAGGGCGCCTCGGTTGAAGACCGTACCGCGTCGTCTGCCGGTACGATCCCGACCGTGCGTCCGGATCAGATGCAAGGTGCTGGTCTGGCCGCCCTGCGCGACCCGAACAACATCCTGTCCAAACGCGCCATCATGTTTGACTACGACAGCTTCACCATCCGCGGCGAATTCATGCCGCTGGTTGAAGCCCACGGCCGCTTCCTGGCTGCCAACCCGCAGATGAAAATGCTCATCCAGGGTAGCGCCGACGAGCGCGGCAGCCGCGAGTACAACCTCGCCCTGGGCCAGAAGCGTTCTGACGCGGTCAAGAAATCGCTGATGCTGCTTGGCGCCAAGGAAGGCCAGATTGAATCGGTCAGCCTGGGTGAAGAGAAGCCGCAGTGCACCGAGCGCAACGAAGCCTGCTACGCCGAAAACCGTCGTGGCGAAATGCTCTACGCTGGAGAGTTCTGATGATGCGGCCGGCCCCCTGGATTGCACTGCTTGCAGCGCTGCTCACGTGGCCGGCACATGCTGGCTTGTTTGACGACGCCGAAGCGCGCAAGGAGATCATGCGCATTCGCGATGATCACACCGCGCGCCTCGACGCCCTCGAATCCAGCTCACGCGCAACGCTGCAGCTGGCCAACCAGATCGAGGCCATGAAGGCCGAGGTGGCCCGGCTGCGCGGCGATGTCGAGCTGCTGATGCACGACATGGAATCGGTCAAGAAGCGCCAGCAAGACTTCTATGTCGACCTCGACGCACGCCTGCGCACACTGGAATCCGGCGCAGCCGGCCCCGCCGCGCAGATTGATCCCGCGGCAGAGTCGCGCGACTACGAGAACGCACTGAACCTGCTCAAGAGCGGCAAGTACGCCGAAGCGGCCACAGCCTTCGACACTTTCGTGACCACCTACGCCGGCAGCAGTTTCCTGCCCAGCGCCCACTTCTGGGCCGGCAGCGCCGCCTTGCAGGCCAAGGACATCGCCCGCGCCACGCAGCACTTCAACACCGTGGTCAACCAGTGGCCGCAGGACGCCCGCGCGCCCGACGCCCTGCTCGGCGTCGCCAACTGCCAACGTGCCATGGGCGAGCGTCGCCTGGAGCAGAACACGCTCAAAGCCGTGATCAGCCAGTACCCGGACAGCGCTGCCGCCAAATCGGCCAAGCAGCGCCTGGGCAGCTGACCCGCGCATGAGCACGCGACAGACCGTCACCCGGCTGCGGGTGACGGAAATCTTCGCATCCGTACAGGGCGAAGCCTCTCGCGCCGGTCTGCCCACGGTGTTTGTCCGCCTCACCGGCTGCCCGCTGCGCTGCGTGTGGTGTGACACCGAGTACGCCTTCAACGGCGGCCAGACACGCGATCTGAGCACCATCCTCGACGAAATCGCCAGCCACGGCCTGCACCACATCTGCGTGACCGGCGGCGAACCCCTCGCCCAGAAAGGCTGCCTCGATCTGCTCACCGCGCTGTGCGACGCCGGCTACGACGTGTCGCTCGAAACCAGCGGCGCGCTCGACATCGCCACCGTCGACCCGCGCGTCAGCCGCATCATGGATCTCAAGGCGCCCGGCTCCGGCGAGGCCGACAAAAACCGCTGGGACAACCTGCCCCAACTCACCGCCCGCGACGAGCTGAAAATCGTCATCGCCAACGCCGATGACTACGCCTGGGCCTGCGAACAGCTCACGACGCATGCGCTCGCCGCACGCTGCCCGGTGCTGTTCTCACCGGTCGCCGGCGAACTCGCCCCGGCCGACCTGGCCGAATGGATCGTGCGTGACCGCCTGCCGGTCCGCTTTCAAATGCAACTGCACAAAGTGCTGTGGGCCGACGCCCGCGGCAAATAACGCTCATGACTGAAACCACCGAAACGCCGCCGCGCCGCGCCGTCGTCCTGCTCTCTGGCGGACTCGACTCTGCCACCTGCCTGGCCATCGCCCGCGAACAAGGTTTCGAATGCTATGCCCTGTCCGTCGCCTACGGCCAGCGCCACGCCGCCGAGCTGACCGCCTCCAAGCGTGTCGCCGACAGCCTCGGCGCAGCCGAGCACCGCCTCGCCCGCGTCGGCCTCGGCCAGTTTGGCGGCTCGGCACTGACCGACCCCACCATCGACATCCCGCTCGACGATCGCCAGACCGCCTCGCCCATCCCGGTCACCTACGTCCCCGCACGCAACACCGTGATGCTCTCCATCGCGCTGGCCTGGGCCGAAGTCCTCGGGGCAAACGACATCTTCGTCGGCGTCAACGCCGTCGACTACTCCGGCTACCCCGACTGCCGCCCCGAATACATCAAAGCCTTCGAAACCATGGCCAACCTCGCCACCAAGGTCGGCGTCGAGGGCGAGCGCATGAGCATCCACGCCCCGCTCATCGAGCTGAGCAAGGCCGACATCATTCGGCGCGGCACGACGCTCGGCGTCGACTACAGCCAGACCGTCACCTGCTACCAGGCCGACGACACCGGACGCGCCTGCGGCCGCTGCGAAGCCTGCCGCCTGCGCCGAGCCGGCTTCCTCGACGCCGGCGTTGACGACCCGACCCGCTACGCCAACGGCAAACCTCCCGAATTATCTGCCTGATCGGCTTGACACACCCCAGATCGGTTACTATAATTCGCGCTTCCTTTCGGGTCGTTAGCTCAGTTGGTAGAGCAGCGGACTTTTAATCCGTTGGTCGCGTGTTCGAGCCACGCACGGCCTACCAGGACACCAAGGGCCCAGTCGCAAGACTGGGCCCTTTCCGTTTTTGCCGTCCCATCTCCCCTTCCTTGCGTTTGTCCGCGCGGCGAATCACTCGCGCCAGCCATGACGGCGATGTCGTCATGCCGCTTTCCCGTCCCCGGCCAACCCGCCTGCACGACGTGCCCCCCCCCTTTCCGCACCAGCATGAACGCCACCGACGCTCGCGATAGGCGCCGGTACGTCGCGGCACGGTTGTCGCCATCGCCATGCTGGACACACTGCAACCCGACCATCTGAAACACGCCAAACTTCCGTAGCACGTAATCGCCCGTCCCGACAAAGCAGCGCGCCGCCACTTGCTTGACCAGCATCAAAGATGTATTGTGAACACATCTTTATAGAGGCAGAGATCATTTCCTGTCGCGAAAGCTCCGCTGCGCCAGCACCAAAACCATTTCATCGTTACTTAAAACATGCATTCCATCAGCCATCTTTCACACCGGCATGCAGCCGCAACAACCGGCCATGCGCCGTATTCGGTCGTCGCACGGTGGCACGCTGGATTCAACCCCAACCAAGAGCCCACCTGTCCATGAGCCCCCTCGCCATCCTGATGTCGGCGTTCATCTTGTCCATCGTCGGCCTCGGCTTCTTCATCTGGTCACAACGCGCCCACCTGACCGACCCCAGCACCGAAGGCAGCGAGGTGATTTTCGCCGCCGGTGAAATCGGCACCCCCGAAGAACCCGCCGCCCCATCCGGCACCACTCGCCCAGCGGCCGATGCGGACGATGCCGAGCTGGCCGCTCGCGCCCGGGCCGATGCCTCGACCGCCCCGCTGGTGTTCTTCTTCTACTGCTGCGCCTTCGTCTGGCTGCTGGTCGCCTCGGCCGCCGGCCTGACGGCGTCGATCAAACTGCATGCGCCCGACTGGCTGACGGCGGAAGCCTGGCTGAGCTTCGGGCGCATCCGCACGGTGCACCTGAACGCGGTGGCCTATGGCTGGGCGCCGATGGCCGGACTGGGCACCGCGCTGTTCGTGATCCCTCGCCTGCTCAAGACCGAGCTGGTCGGTGGCCGCTATGCCCTGCTCGGCGCCGCGCTGTGGAACGCCGCGCTGATCGCCGGCCTCGGCAGCCTGGCCTACGGCGTCAGCGACGGGCTCGAATGGCTGGAGATCCCCTGGCAGATCGACCTGCTGTTCGTCGCCGGCGGCGCGCTGATCGGCCTGCCGCTGATCCTCACCCTGCGCCGGCGCCAGGTAGCCCACCTGTATGTGTCGGTGTGGTATATGGGCTGCGCGCTGTTCTGGTTCCCGGTGCTGTTCCTGGTAGCCAACTTCCCCGGCCTGCATCACGGCGTCGAGCAGGCGACCATGAACTGGTGGTTCGGCCACAACGTGCTGGGGCTGTTCTATACGCCGCTGGCACTGGCCTCAATCTATTACTTCCTGCCCAAGGTGATCGGCCGGCCGATCCAGTCCTACAACCTGTCGCTGCTCGGTTTCTGGGGGCTGGCCTTCTTCTACGGCCAGGTCGGCGGCCACCACCTGATCGGCGGGCCGGTGCCGGGCTGGATGGTCACCCTGTCGATCGTCCAGAGCATGATGATGATCCTGCCGGTGGCCGCCTTCACCGCCAACCAGCATCTCACCCTCAAGGGCAATCTCGGCGCGCTGCGCCAGTCGCCGACCCTGCGCTTCATGTGCCTGGGCGGGCTGATGTACACCGCCAGCTCGGTGCAGGGCTCCTTTGAGGCGCTGCGCAGCATGAACGCCATCACCCACTTCACCCACTACACCGTGGCGCACGCGCACCTCGGGCTGTACGGCTTCGTCAGCCTGGTGTTCTTCGGCGCCATGTATTTCGTGATCCCGCGCATCACCGGCCGCGACTGGCCGTGGCCGCGCATGATCTCGGCCCACTTCTGGCTCGCCTCGACCGGCATCGCCATCTACTTCGTGTCGCTGACCATTGGCGGCTGGCTGCAGGGCCGCGCCATGCTCGACGAGAGCCGCGGCTTCATGGAATCGGTGCTGCTCACCCTGCCCTACCTGAAGGCACGCAGCGTGGGCGGCGCGATGATGGCGCTCGGCCATGTGGTCTTCGCTGCGCACTTCGTCCGCCTGCTGATCGCCCGGGGGGCGCGCCGGACGGCGGCCGGTCCGTTCGCCACCGCCGCGGAGGGCATCTGATGCACAGCGAAACCCGTCTCATCCTCGGCGGCCTGACCACGCTGGCCGTCGCCACCGCCGCGCTGGTCGTGCTGCCCTACATCACCATCGCTGATTCAGCCCCGGCGCCAGGTCTCAAGCCCTATACGCCAACCGAGCTGCGCGGCCGCGAGCAGTACATCCAGCACGGCTGCGTGTACTGCCACTCCCAGCAGCCGCGCGCCCGCGCCTTCGCGCCCGACGCCAAGCGCGGCTGGGGCCGGGCCACGGTGGCCGGCGACTATGCCTACGACGACCCACCGCTGCTGGGCACCATGCGCACCGGCCCCGACCTGATGAACATCGGCGCGCGCCGGCCCAGCGATCAGTGGCATCTGGGTCATCTGTTCCAGCCGCGCGCCTATGTGCCGGGCAGCATCATGCCGGCCTACCCTTTCCTGTTCGACATGCGCGACAGCGCCGAGCCCGGAGAAACGGTGGTCGCCCTGCCGCCCGGCACCGTGCCCGAGGGCAAGGTGGTGGTCGCACGTCCGGCCGCGCTCGACCTCGTCGCCTACCTCAAATCGCTCGATCGCAGCTACCCGGCGCTCGCCGCCGACCAATGACGGAACGCTCCCGGCCATGAACACCCCCAAGGTCCTGCCGCAACAGCGGCGCGAAAACCCCGACCCCCAGGAGCGCAGCACCCCCGTGCCGCGCCTGGTGCTGCTGCTGGCCCTGGTGCTGGTCGCCTTCGGCATCGACTACATTTCGCATGCCGAGGTGAACAGCCCCGCCGGCTGGGGCGACGCGCGCACCCGCGCCGAGTTGATCGGCGAGCGCCCGGCCGCCGGACAGGGCGTCGACGGCGGCGCCATCTACGCGGCCATGTGCGCCGGCTGCCACCAGGCCACCGGCCAGGGTCTGCCCGGCGTCTTCCCGCCGCTGGCCGGCTCCGAGTGGGTGGTCGGCAAGGCCAGCACCGCGGCCGCCATCCTGCTACACGGCATTTCGGGGCCGATCCAGGTCAAGGGCCAGGAGTTCAACGGCACCATGCCAGCCTTTGCCGGCTCGCTCGGCGACGCCGAGATCGCCGCCGTGCTGAGCCATGTACGCAGCCAGTGGGGGAACAGCGCTGCGCCGATCCCCGCCGCGCTGGTGACCGAGACCCGTGCCCGTCATGCCGATCGCACAACGCCATTCAACGGCGGCGACGAACTGGCCAAGCTACCCTGAGCACACCATGACTGACACCCATCCGCCCCTGACCCGCGCCCAACTGCATGATCTGGTGCACGCCTTTTATGCCGACGTGCGCGCCGACACCGCACTCGGCCCGGTCTTCGACGCCGCCATCGGCGAACACTGGGCGCACCATCTTGAACGCATGGTCGACTTCTGGAGCCATGTCATGCTCGACACCCGCGGCTTCAGCGGCAATGTCTATGGCAAGCACATGGCGCTTGAGGGCGTCGAGCCGGCACATTTCGAGCGCTGGATGACGCACTGGCACCATCACACAGGCCACTTCGCACCGGACGACCGCCAGCGCCTGCGCCAGGCGGCGCAGACCATCGGCCGCAGCCTGTTCCTCGGCTTCTTCAACCGCTCGGCCAAGTTCATCAACGGTGACGATGGCCGCGTGGTGGTCGCCACCTCATGAGCCAGCGTCCGCTGGCGCTGACCTTGTTTGCGGTAACCGCGTTGTCGCTGGCGCTGGTCGCCCTGAGCGCCCAGCTGACCAACGGCTTCACCCGCTGGACCTTCGAAGCCCTGCGCCGCGACGCCGCCACCACCGGTCGTCTGAGCGCCCCAGCCGTGCCGCTGCGCACCGCGAACGGTGTGACAGGCACGCCCTGGCCGAACGACACCCACACGGTGTATCTGGTCGACTTCATCTACACCCAGTGCCCAACCATCTGCCAGGCACTCGGCGGCGAATACACCCGCCTGCAACGCCAGCTGCGCGCACGCTTCGGCGCGCACAGCCCGGTGCGCCTGGTGTCGGTGGCCTTCGACCGCGAACATGACACCCCGACCGAACTTCAGGCCTATGCCCGACGCCACCGCGCCGATGACGCGCTGTGGCTGATCGGCACGCCCGCCAGCGCGCAGGCGGCCGACGTGCTGCTGCAGGCGCTCGGCGTGGTGGCGGTGCCGGACGGCCTCGGCGGCTTCGTGCACAACGGCGCCATCCACCTCATCGACAGCCACGGCACGGTGCGCGGCATTTACGATCTCGACCAGTGGCCGCAGGCGCTCGAACGGGCGCTGCAACTGACAGGCACGCCGACATGAGGCGCCGCCTGCCCTGGGCGCTGGCCGCACTGCCGATGCTGTTGTGGATTGCCCCGCTGCGCCACCTGCTCGAGAGCCGCATGCTGCCGCACATGCTGATCGAGCTGCCGCTGCTGTTCGTCGCCGGCTGGGCGTTGGCCCGGGCGCTCGGCCCGCGCGCGCGCCTGCCGGTAGTCATCGACGCGCACGGCCTGCTCGGGCTCACCTGGGTGAGCGCGGTGTCGGCACTGTGGATGATTCCGTCAATGCTCGATCTGAGTCTGCTCGATATCCGTCTGCAATGGGCCAAGTACCTGGCCTGGCTACTGGCCGGTGTCGCTGCACGGGGCAGCCTGCCACGCGCCGGCGCGGTGGTCGGCGTGTTCTTTCTGGGTAACATCGCCTGGATGCTGGCCACCGCGGGGCTGTTGTTTCAGGAAGCACCCCAGCGCCTGTGCGTAAGTTATCTGCTCGACGAGCAGATCGTCACCGGCCAGGGACTGATCTTTTTCGCTGTGCTGATCGGTGCGTTGGCGGTGCGCCGTCTGCTGAGGCCGATCAGCCCGGCGAACGCTTGCCGCGCGTTGCCGGCGCCGGCGTCAGCGGAATAATCCGCCGCGGCACGGCGGCGATGCCGAGCAGTTCGGAGGCCACGCTCGGCGCAGACACCGCGTCACGCAGCGTCATGCGATCGAGCTCGAGCATGAAGGCGTCAAGCGCGCGACGCAGCCCGCGGGTGAGGTTGCAGGCCGGAGAAATCACACAACAGTGTTCCTTGCCCGGCTCGAAGCACTCCACCAGCACAAAATCGTTTTCCGCCAATCGCACCACCATGCCCACCGAGATGGTCGACGGATCGCGCGCCAGGCGCACACCGCCGTTGCGTCCGCGCACGGTGTCGAGCAAGCCCGCGCCGGCCATCTGGTGAACAATCTTCATCAGATGGTTGCGCGAAATGTCGTACGCCGTGGCGATATCCTCGATGGTCGCCAGCTCGCCGCTTTCGTAGCGGAGGCTGAGATACATGAGAACGCGCAAGGTGTAATCGGTATAGGCGGTCAGTCGCATCGGCAGCGCACGGGAGTCAAGGCAGCCCGAGCATAGTCGCTTGCCCGGTGGCGGGCAATTGCCGACACCGTGGCCGGATCGGCCGGCTACGCCAAAATACGCATGTTGACCGGCTCGCTCGACCGGTATCCTATGCAGCGTGCCGAACACGACCCCACCCCTTTCACCGCCTCGGTCCGGCGATGCCCGCGCCGCGCCGGCGCAGCGCGTCATCAAGGTGCGGCGCGACTACAACAGCTGGGTGGCGCGCGAGAGTCTTGAAGACTACGCACTGCGCTTCACGCCGCACAGCTTCCGAAAGTGGTCGGAAATGCGGGTGGCCAACACGGCTTTCGGCGCCTCGGCCTTTCTGGTGCTGGAGGCGGTGGGCGGCGCGCTGCTGCTGAGCTACGGTTTCTGGAACGCGTTCTGGGCAATCCTCGCCACCGGGCTGATCATCTTCCTCGCCGGCGTGCCGATCAGCCAGTACGCCGCGCGCTATGGGCTGGACATGGATCTGCTCACCCGCGGCGCCGGCTTCGGCTACCTGGGCTCGACCATCACCTCGCTGATCTACGCCAGCTTCACCTTCATCTTCTTCGCCCTCGAGGCGGCGATCATGGCCTATGCGCTGGAGCTGGCGCTCGACATCCCGCCGGCCTGGGGCTATCTGATCTGCGCGCTGGTGGTGATTCCGCTGGTGACCCACGGCGTGACCGTGATCAGCTGGTTGCAGGTGCTCACCCAGCCGCTGTGGATCGTGCTGCTGGTGGTGCCCTTCGTCTATGTGCTGCGAGAGAACCCCGGCGTGCTGGGCGGGCTGGTCGCCTACCCCGGCTCGGATGGCAGTCACGGCCGCTTCGATCTGCTCGGCTTCGGTGCGGCGCTGACCGTCGGTATCGCGCTGATCACCCAGATGGGCGAGCAAGTGGATTACCTGCGCTTCATGCCCGAGCGCACCGCGCGCAACCGACGCCGGTGGACGCTGGCGGTACTCATCGGCGGACCGGGCTGGGTGGTGCCGGGCGTGCTCAAGATGCTTGGCGGCGCGATGCTGGCCTATCTGGCGATCAGCCACGCCGTGCCGCCGGAGCGGGCGCTCGATCCCAACCAGATGTATCTGGTGGCCTACGAATACGTGTTTTCCGACCACCGCTGGGCGGTTTTCGCCACCTTGCTGCTGGTGGTGGTGTCACAGCTCAAGATCAACGTCACCAATGCCTACGCCGGCTCGCTGGCATGGTCGAACTTCTTCGCGCGGCTCACCCACAGCCATCCGGGTCGGGTGGTGTGGGTGGTGTTCAACACCGGCATCGCGCTAGCGCTGATGGAGCTGGATGTGTTTCAGGCGCTGGGCCGGGTGCTCGGGCTGTATTCGAACATCGCCATCTCCTGGCTGATGGTGGTGGTGGCCGATCTGGTCATCAACAAGCCGTTGGGGCTGTCGCCGCCGGGCATCGAGTTCAAGCGCGCCCATCTGTACGACATCAATCCGGTCGGCGTGGGCGCCATGCTGCTGGCTTCGGCGTTGTCGGTGGCGGCCTATTTCGGCCTGTTCGGCGCGGGCGCGCAGGCCTTCTCGGCACTGATCGCGCTGGTCACCGCGCTGATCGCCTCGCCGCTGATCGCCTGGGCCACCGGCGGGCGCTACTACATCGCCCGCACGCCCGACAGCTTTGACGCGCACACCTGCCGCTGCGTGATCTGCGAGCGCGAGTATGAAGCCGACGACATCTCGCGCTGCCCGGCCTACGGCGGCCCGATCTGCTCGCTGTGCTGCTCGCTCGATGCGCGCTGCCACGACCAGTGCAAGCCCCACGCCCGCCTGTCGGCGCAGTGGACCGCCGCCATGCAGCGCCTGCTGCCCGAGCGCCTGTGGCCCTACCTCGACAGCGGCCTCGGCCACTACCTGATGCTGATGGCGGTGATCCTGCCTTTCCTCGCCCTGCTGCTGGGCATGCTCTACTACCAGGAGCTGCGGGGGCCGGGCGAGGCGGCGGCCGCGGTCGGCCCGGCGCTGGGCGCGGCGCTGCTCAAAGTGTTTGCCGCGCTGGTGCTGGTCAGCGCCGTGGTGGCCTGGTGGCTGGTGCTGACGCACAAGAGCCGGCAGGTGGCGCAAGAAGAATCCAACCGCCAGACCGCCCTGCTAATGCAGGAGATCGAAGACCACCGCCGCACCGACGACGCGCTGCAGCAGGCCAAGCAGCTGGCTGAACTGGCCAACCAGGCCAAGAGCCGCTACATCACCGCCATCAGCCATGAGCTGCGCACCCCGCTCAACTCCATCCTCGGCTATGCGCAGATCCTCGACGGCGACGAGGCCATTCCACCGCAACGGCGACAGGCGATCAGCGTCATCCGCCGGAGCGGCGACCACCTGCTGTCGCTGATCGAAGGCACGCTCGACATCGCCCGCATCGAGGGCGGCAAGCTCACGCTGGAGCCGCAGCCCATCGACTTCCCCGCCTTCGTGCACCAGATCGTGCGCATGTTCGAGCTGCAGGCCACCCGCAAGGACCTGAGCTTCGACTACCAGCCGCAGGGCAACTTGCCCGCCGTGGTGCGCGCCGACGAGAAGCGCCTGCGCCAGATCCTCATCAACCTGCTCGGCAACGCGGTGAAATTCACCGATCGCGGCGGCGTGCGCTTTGGCGTTCACTACGCGCGCGAGATGGGCACCTTCACCATTGAAGACACCGGCCCCGGCATCGCCGAGGCGGACATCGAGCGCGTGTTCGAGCCCTTCGGCCGCGGCAACACCGCCAGCAAGGCCGGCGGCGCCGGGCTGGGGCTGACCATCAGCCGCATGTTTGCCGACGTGATGGGCGGCGAGCTCAAGCTCGATCGCAGCCTTGCCAGCGGCACCCGCTTCATCGTGCGGCTGTTCCTGCCGCAGATGCACGGCGCCCAGGCGGCCATGCCGCAGCCACCGCGCCAGCGCACCGGCTACGAAGGCCCGCGCAAACGCATCCTGATCGTGGACAACGAGCGCGACGACCGCGAAATGCTCGCCGGCATCCTCGAGTTTCTCGGCTTCAAGGTCACCCAGGCCGCCTCCGGGCTGGAGTGCCTCAAGCTGCTCGAAGCCTTCCAACCCGACCTCATCTTCATGGACCTGGCCATGCCCGGCATCGACGGCTGGGAGACTATCCGCCGAATTCGGCAGGGCAAGGCGCACACGGTGAACATTGCCGTGCTCTCGGCCAACGCCTTCGACAAGGGCCTGGACAACGACGTCGACCTGCCGCCCGAGGACTTCATCCTCAAGCCCTTCAAGATGGACGCCTTGCTCGACTGGATCGGCCAACGGCTGGCATTGAGCTGGACCTACAAGACCGAGGTCGCGCCGCCCACCCCGGGCATCCTCGTCATGCCGCCCGACGATGCACTCGATGCGCTCGCCGACGCGGTCGAGATGGGCTATGTGCGCGGCATCCTCGCCCAGCTCGATGCCATCGACGCGCTCGACGCGCGCTACGCCCCGTTTGCCGAGCGCATCCGCCAGATGGCCACCGCCTTTGAATTCGATGCCATCATGCATCTCATTTCGCAGGACGCCGATGTCTGAGCCCGCCGCACCCCGCGTCGTCCTGATCGTCGACGACATCCCCGACAACCTCGCCCTGCTGCACGACGCGCTCGACGAGGCCGGCTACGCCGTGCTGGTGGCCACCGACGGTGCCTCGGCGCTGACCCGCGCGGCCCGCCAGCAGCCCGACGTGATCCTGCTCGACGCGCTGATGCCGGGCATGGACGGCTTCGAGGTGGCGCGCCGGCTCAAGGCCGACTTCGGCACCGCGCACATCCCCATCGTCTTCATGACCGGCCTGACCGAGACCGAACACGTCGTTGCCGCCTTCGACGCCGGCGGCATCGACTATGTCACCAAGCCCATCCGCCCGCCCGAAGTGCTGGCCCGCATCGCCGCCCACATGCAGGGCGCCCGCCAGATGTCGCTGGCGCGCAACGCGCTCGACGCCAGCGGCCAGGCCACCGTGGCGGTGCATCTGCCCAGCGGCAACGTGGTCTGGCAAACCCCGCTGGCGCGCCGCCTGCTGACGGATTTCCTGGCGACCGACGGCGAACGCGCGCCCCAGGCGCTGCTGCACTGGCTGGCCTCCGCCGCCACGGCACGCAGCGAGGGCCAGACGGCCCTGCCGCTGTCGCTGGCCGTTGGCGAGCGCCGGCTCACCTTCAGCCTGCATGAGCACACGCCCGACGGCGAATGGCTACTCGGCCTGCGCGAAGAGTCCGACCGCGCCAGCATCGACGCCCTCATGCCGGCCTTCGGCCTCACCGCACGCGAGGCCGAGGTGCTGTACTGGGTCAGCAAGGGCAAGACCAACCGTGACGTCGGCGACATTCTCGGCCTGTCGCCGCGCACCGTGCACAAGCACCTCGAACACATCTTCGCCAAGCTCGGCGTCGAGACCCGCACCGCGGCGGCCACACAGGCGATCAACAAGCTGCGCGCCAACGGCGACTGAGCCCAGAGACGTAGCCCGGATGCAGCGCAGCGGAATCCGGGATCAGTGGCTGATCACGCAAGACGGATCATTGATTGATCATCGATCCGGCTGAAAGTCGAGGTCAGGAATCCAGGGTTCTCGGACCGATGGCCCCGGATTCCGCTGCGCTGCATCCGGGCTACGCCTGCCGCAACGCCGCATTCCCTGCGCACCGCGTACGCCATCTTGCGTATAGGTACGCACGCCCCCGCTCCCTAAGCTAGTCATCGTGCAATGCAACACCGCCGGCCCCGCCGGTGGTTCGATTTGACCTGACTGGGAGTGCTCCTCATGAAAACCCGCCGTTCCTTCATCAAGGCCCTGACCCTCTCCGCCTCACTGGCGGCAATGGGCTCCGTCTCCACGTTTGCGCAGGCCGCCGACACCATCAAGGTCGGCGTGCTGCATTCGCTGTCCGGCACCATGGCGATCTCCGAGACCGCGCTGAAAAACGTCGCGCTGATGGCCATCGACGAGATCAACGCCGCCGGTGGCGTGATGGGCAAGCAGCTCGAGCCGGTGGTGGTCGATCCGGCCTCGAACTGGCCGCTGTTCGCCGAGAAGGCGCGGCAGCTGCTGAGCCAGGACAAGGTGGCGGTCACCTTCGGCTGCTGGACCTCGGTGTCGCGCAAGTCGGTGAATCCGGTGTTCAAGGAACTCAACGGCCTGCTCTTCTACCCGGTGCAGTACGAGGGCGAGGAGCTGGAGAAGAACGTGTTCTACACCGGCGCTGCACCCAACCAGCAGGCGATCCCGGCGGTCGAGTACCTGATGAGCAAGGATGGCGGCGAGGCCAAGCGCTTCGTGCTGCTGGGCACCGACTATGTGTACCCGCGCACCACCAACAAGATCCTGCGCGCCTTCCTGCACAGCAAGGGCGTGAAGGACGAAGACATCATGGAGGAGTACACCCCCTTCGGGCACTCCGACTACCAGACCATCATTGCCAACATCAAGAAGTTCGCCGCCGCCGGCAAGAAGACGGCCGTGGTGTCGACCATCAACGGCGACTCCAACGTGCCCTTCTACAAGGAACTGGGCAACGCCGGCCTGAAAGCCACCGACGTGCCGGTGGTCGCCTTCTCGGTGGGTGAAGAAGAGCTGCGCGGCGTCGATGCCAAGCCGCTGGTGGGCCACCTGGCCGCGTGGAACTACTTCATGAGCGTGAAGAATCCGACCAACGCCGCCTTCATCAAGAAGTATCAGGACTGGGCCAAGAAGAACGGTGTGCCCAACGCCGACACGGTGGTCACCAATGACCCGATGGAAGCGACCTATGTCGGCATCTACATGTGGAAGCAGGCGGTCGAGCAGGCCAAGACCACTGACGTGGATGCCGTCATCGCCGCGCTCGGTGGCCAGACCTTCAAGGCGCCCTCCGGCTTCACGCTGACCATGGACAAGACCAACCACCACCTGCACAAGCCGGTGCTGATTGGCGAAGTGCGCGCCGACGGCCAGTTCTCCACCGTGTGGAAGACCAAGGCGCCGATTCGCGCCCAGCCGTGGAGCCCGTACATCGCGGGTAACGAAGCCAAGCAGAACATGTAAGCCCACCGCCAGCCCCCGCCTCGGCGGGGGCCTGACCCGAACCCATGCCCGGCGTGGGCTCGGGTCAGAAGTTGTGAAGAAATCGTCGCGAGCGCAGGCAGGTCGGGGGCGGCCGGCGCGCAGCAAGCGGAATGTATATCAATACATGAGCATTGCGAGCACCGCCCAACCCCGAGATGCCAAGCGCAGTCGATTTATTCACAACTTCTCAGGCACTCAACCGGTCATCCACCATGTCCCTTTCCCTTCATCACCTGCTTCGCGTGTTCTTGCTTGCCGTGTGCTGCACCCTCGGCAGCGCCCACGCCGCGCCCTCGACCGAGACGCTGGCCCGGCTGGCAGACGACGACTCCGACACCCGCATCGCCGCCATCGCCGAACTCGGCGCCGAGGGCAGCGCGCAGAGCGTCGCCCTGCTCGACGCGCTGGCCGACGAGGCCCTGGCGCTGACCGGCGACGGCCATCTGGTGATCCTCACCGACACCGGCGCACTCGACGCGGCCAGCGGCGAGGCAATTGAGCCCTACCCGGACGACGCCGATCCGCTGATGATCAACAACCGCGTGCGCAATGCCTTGCAAAGCGCCAAGGCAGCCACCAACATCCGCGCCAGCGACCGCAGCACCCGGCTGGCCGCTGCCCAGCTGCTGCGCGACAGCGCCAGCGAGCTGCTGATGCCGATCCTCGAGCCGGCACTGGCCACCGAGCAGGACAAGGAGATCCGATCCATCCTGGCGCTGGCCGTGGCGCGGGTGAACCTGGCCAGCGCGGAACCGGCCAAGCGCATCCTTGCCGCACAGCGCCTCGGCGACTCGTCCGACGCCTCGGTCAAGGCCATGCTCGCCACACTGCTGGACAAGGACGCCAAGGGCCAGTTTATCGAGCCCGACGCCGAGGTGCGCGCCGCCGCCAAGGCCTCCGTGCAGGCCATCGAGCGCCGGCTGGCCATGGCCGACCTGGCCAGCACCGCCTTCACCGGCCTGTCGCTCGGCTCCATCCTGCTGCTCGCCGCGCTCGGCCTGGCCATCACCTACGGCGTGATGGGCGTGATCAACATGGCGCATGGCGAGCTGCTGATGGTCGGCGCCTATGCCACCTATGTGGTGCAAGGCCTGTTCCGCAGCTACCTGCCGGACTATGTCGACAGTTATGTGCTGGCCGCCGTGCCAGTGGCCTTCCTCGCCGCGGCCGCGGTCGGCATGCTGATGGAGCGCACCGTGATCCGCTGGCTCTACGGCCGTCCGCTCGAAACCCTGCTCGCCACCTGGGGCCTGTCGCTGGTGCTGATCCAGACGGCGCGCGTGATCTTCGGCCCGCAGAACGTCGAGGTGGCCAACCCGGCATGGATGAGCGGCGGCGTCAGCACCTATGCCGACATCGTGCTGCCGTGGAACCGGCTGGTGATCATCGGCTTCGCCATCTTCGTGCTGTTGCTGGTGTGGCTGATGATGCAGAAGACCCGACTGGGCATGTTCGTGCGTGCGGTGACGCAGAACCGCGCCATGGCCGGCTGCGTCGGCGTACCCACCGCGCGCATCGACACCCTCGCCTTCGGCATCGGCGCCGGCATTGCCGGCCTGGGCGGCTGCGCGCTGTCGCAGGTGGCCAACGTCGGCCCGGCCATGGGTCAGGGCTACATCGTCGACTCCTTCATGGTGGTGGTGCTCGGCGGCGTCGGCCAGCTCGCCGGGGCGGTCACCGCAGCCATGGGCCTGGGCCTGATGACCAAGATCCTCGAAGGCTGGGCCGGCGCCGTGGTGGCCAAGATCCTGGTGCTGGTGTTCATCATCATCTTCATCCAGAAGCGCCCGCAGGGCCTGTTCGCCCTCAAGGGGCGGTTTGTGGAGGATTGAAGCCATGGCCAGCACCGCATGGCGGGTTTCAACCCGCCACATCCGACCCGCCAGCCGCGTAGGTTGGGCTGACGAAGGAAGCCCAACACCCAGCCGCCCGGTCTGGCACACCGCATGTTGGGCTTCGCTTCGCTCAACCCAACCTACGAACATCCACGGGGCCACCCAATGAGAACACCCCTATCCGTCCGCCTTTTCCAGAGCCTGCCGCGCACCGGCTGGCTGGCACTGGCGATCTTTGCCGCCATTGCCTGGATCGCCATCCCCGCTGCGCACCTGCTGCTGCCCGAGGGGCACGCGCTGTATGTGTCGGCCTACACCGTCACGCTCATGGGCAAGATCCTCTGCTACGCCGTGGTGGCAGTGGCGATGGATCTGATCTGGGGCTACGCCGGCATTTTGTCGCTCGGCCACGGGGTGTTCTTCGCGCTCGGCGGCTACGCTTTCGGCATGTATTTGATGCGCGGCATCGGTACCGACGGCAGCTACGGCGTCGCGCTGCCCGACTTCATGGTCTTCCTCGACTGGAAGGAGCTGCCGTGGTTCTGGGTCGGCTCCGACTCCTTCCTGTGGGCGCTGATCATGGTGGTGGCGGTGCCGGGGCTGCTGGCCTTCGTGTTTGGCTGGTTCGCCTTCCGCTCGCGCATCAAGGGCGTGTATTTCTCGATCATCACCCAGGCGCTGACCTACGCCACCATGCTGCTGTTCTTCCGCAACGAGACCGGTTTCGGCGGCAACAACGGCTTTACCGACTTCAAGCGCATCCTCGGTTACGACATCACCTCGCCGCAGATGCGCCTGGTGCTGTTCGGCCTGTCCGCCGCCTTGCTGATCGCGGTGCTGATCCTCGGCCGCTACCTGGTCACCTCCAAGTTCGGCCGCGTGCTGGCGGCGATTCGTGACGCCGAATCGCGGGTGCGCTTCATTGGCTACCAGCCGACGCAGTACAAGCTGGCCATCTGGACGCTGTCGGCCGTGCTGTGCGCGCTGGCCGGCGCGCTCTACGTGCCGCAGGTGGGCATCATCAACCCGTCCGAGATGAGCCCGGCCAACTCCATCGAGATCGCGGTGTGGGTGGCCGTGGGCGGGCGCGGCACACTGATCGGCGGCGTCATCGGCGCCTTCATCGTCAATCTGGCCAAGAGCTTCTTCACCGTCAGCTTCCCCGACTACTGGCTGTTCTTCCTCGGCTTTCTGTTCATCGGCGTGACCCTGTTTCTGCCCGATGGCGTGGTCGGCCTGTGGCGCAAGCTGCGTGGCCGCCGCCCGGCCGCCACCGAAACTGCAACCCCAACACCGGCCGCCACCCCCCAAGGAGCCAAGGCATGAGTACCACCATGCATGACGGCATCGCCTCTTCCGGGCGCGCCGGCGACAGCCATGTGCTGCGCCCCGGCGAGCTGGACCTGTCGCACAAGGTCATCCTTTATCTGGAAGACATCTCGGTCAGCTTCGATGGCTTCAAGGCGCTCAACAACTTGTCGCTGACCATCGACGCCGGCGAGCTGCGCGCCATCATCGGCCCCAACGGCGCCGGCAAGACCACCATGATGGATGTCATCACCGGCAAGACGCGGCCCGACAGCGGCAAGGCCTTCTTCGGCCAGACGCTGGACCTGACGCGCATGAACGAGCCCGAGATCGCCCATGCCGGCATCGGCCGCAAGTTCCAGAAGCCAACCATCTTCGAAAACCACAGCGTGTTCGAAAACCTCGAACTGGCGATGAAGACCGACAAGCGCGTGTGGAAGAGCCTCTTCGCCCAACTCAGCGGCGAGGAACGCGACCGCGTGTCCGACACCCTCAAGCGCATCCGCCTGCAGACGGAAGCCGACCGCCCGGCCGGTCTGCTCTCGCACGGCCAGAAGCAGTGGCTGGAGATCGGCATGCTGCTGATGCAAGAGCCCAGGCTGCTGCTGCTCGACGAGCCGGTTGCCGGCATGACCGACGAAGAAACCGAACGCACCGCCGAGCTCTTCGTCAGCCTCGCCGGCCAGCACTCGCTGGTGGTGGTCGAGCACGACATGAGCTTTGTCGAGGCCCTCGGCGGTCAGGTCACCGTGCTGCACGAAGGCTCGGTGCTGGCCGAAGGCAGCCTCGCCAAGGTGCAGGCCGACCCGCGCGTGATCGAGGTGTACCTTGGTCGATAAAACATGCCTCCGTGGGCCGGGCTTCAACCCGCCAACCGATCATCCCCGCGACCGATGGACGGATAAATTGGACACCACACACCGAGCACCGCGTAGGGCGGAAAACCCGAAGGCGCCTTCCGCCGGTCGTCCCTCTCAAGGCGCATGCGCCTTCAAATCATGCCAAGCGGTGGATGGCGCTTCGCTTATCCGCCCTACGACACCTCAAGCACCGCAGGCCTCCCCATGCTGACAGTCGACAATCTCAACCAGTACTACGGCGGCAGCCACATCCTGCGCAACCTCGGCTTCGAGGTGCCGATGGGCAAGGTCACCTGCCTGCTCGGGCGCAACGGCGTGGGCAAGACCACGCTGCTCAAGACGCTGATGGGTCTGGTGCCCAGCGCCACCGGCAGCATCCGGCTCGAGGCCGGCGGCACCACGCACGATCTCACCCGCACGCCGTCCTACGCCCGCGTCAAGGCCGGCATCGGCTATGTGCCACAAGGGCGCGAAATCTTTCCGCGGCTCACCGTTGAAGAGAACCTGCAGATGGGTCTGGCCACCTGCTCCGCCCGCACGCCCCTGCCCGACCGCATCTTCGAGATGTTCCCGGTGCTGCTGCAGATGATGCGCCGGCGCGGTGGCGACCTCTCCGGCGGCCAGCAGCAACAACTGGCCATTGGCCGCGCGCTGGCGATGGGACCGAAGCTGCTGATCCTCGACGAGCCCACCGAGGGCATTCAGCCGTCCATCATCAAGGACATCGAACGCGCCATCCGCACCCTCGCCGCCACCGGCGAAATGGCGATCCTGCTGGTCGAACAGTATTACGACTTCGCCGAATCGCTGGCCGACCACTACCTGCTCATGGAGCGCGGCGAAATCATCATGCGCGGGCGCGGCGACGAGATGGTGGCCCATGGCGTGCGCGAAGCGCTGTCGGTGTGAGCACCGTTGTGGACCGCACCACGATGGTGCGCACCGCAGCGGTGCATTCACCCGGCCGCCGCATCGCCGCCACCCGCTACGCGGATCGCACCAAACGGCGCCGGCCGCGGCCATCCCTCCCGATTTCTCCCCTGCCCACCCCAGCTGGCCCGCATGTTGCAATAGCTCTAGCATGAACGCCCCACTGCCCCGCATCGACCTGCCGCCCGACACCGCCGCACCGGCCTGGCAAGCCCGGCTGTCGCTGGCTTTCGCGCAGCGCGACGCACGCACCGTACTGACGCGGCGTGAGCATCTGGGCCCCTTGCGGCTGCAAAAAGCGCTCTACCCGGAAGGCGAGGCCATCTGCCACGGCATCGTGCTGCACCCGCCGGCCGGCATTGCCGGGGGCGACCAGCTGAGCATTGAGGTCGAGGTCGGCACCGGCGCCCACGCTCTGTTGACCACCCCCGGCGCCGGCAAGTGGTATCGCAGCAATGGCGCCGACGGCCGTCTGACCCAGCATCTGTCGGTGGCCGCCGGCGGCGTGCTCGAATGGCTGCCGCAGGAGAACATCGTCTTCGACCGCGCCCAGGCGCACATGGACACCACGGTCCGCCTGAGCACCGGCGCCACGCTGATCGCCATGGACATGACCGCCCTCGGCCGCCACGGCAGCGGCGAGCGTTTCGACGCCGGCACGCTGGCCCAGACCCTGCGCGTCGAGTGCGACGGCCGGCCGCTGTGGCTTGAGCAGATCCGCCTGCACGGCAGCGACCCGCTGCTGCACGCGGCCTGCGGCCTGGCCGGCCGACCGGTGTTCGGCAGCCTGATCGCCATCGGCAACGGTCTCGACGACGCCCTGCTCGCCGCCTGCCGCGCGCTGCCGGTGACCCACGGTGACGGCGTCATCACCCGCCTGCCCGAGCTGCTCGTCGCCCGCTATGTCGGCGCGCGCTGCGAAGCCGGTCGCGCCTGGTTCAGCCAGCTGTGGCAGTTGCTGCGCCCGGCGCTGACCGGCCGCGCCGCCCAAACCCCCCGTATCTGGAACACCTGAGGACGCCCATGGAACTGACGCCCCGCGAGAAGGACAAGCTGCTCATCTTCACCGCCGGCCTGCTGGCCGAACGCCGTCTGGCGCGCGGCCTGCGGCTGAACTACCCGGAAGCGGTCGCCTACCTGTCGGCCGCCATCCTCGAAGGCGCCCGCGACGGGCGCACGGTGGCCGAGCTGATGAGCCATGGCACCACGCTGCTGAACCGCGAGCAGGTGATGGACGGCGTGCCGGAGATGATTCCGGAGATCCAGGTCGAGGCGACCTTTCCCGACGGCACCAAGCTGGTGACCGTTCACCACCCGATCATCTAGAAAGGACGCGCCCATGATTCCCGGTGAAATCGACACCCAGCCCGGCGAGATCGACCTCAACGTCGGCCGCGAGACGCTCACCCTCGAAGTCACCAACACCGGCGACCGGCCGGTGCAGGTGGGCTCGCACTACCACTTTTTCGAGACCAATCCGGCGCTCAGTTTCGACCGCGCGGCGGCCCGCGGCTTCCGGCTGAACATCGCCGCCGGCACCGCGGTGCGCTTCGAGCCGGGGCAGCTGCGCACGGTCGAACTGGTGGCACTGGCCGGCGATCGCAAGGTGTTCGGTTTCAACGCTCAAGTGATGGGGGCGCTCTGATGACCGCAAAAATTTCCCGCCATGCCTACGCGGAAATGTTCGGCCCCACCGTGGGCGACCGGGTGCGTCTGGCCGACACCGAGCTGTGGATCGAGGTCGAGAAGGACTACACCATCCATGGCGAAGAGGTGAAATTCGGCGGCGGCAAGGTGATCCGCGACGGCATGGGCCAGAGCCAGCGCCTGTCGGCCGAGGTCGCCGACACGGTGATTACCAACGCGCTGATCCTCGACCACTGGGGCATCGTCAAGGCCGACATCGGCATCAAGGGCGGGCGCATCAGCGCCATCGGCAAGGCCGGCAACCCCGACATCCAGCCCGGCGTGACGATCCCCATCGGGCCGGGCACCGAGATCATCGCCGGCGAGGGCAACATCATCACCGCCGGCGGCATCGACGCGCACATCCACTTCATCTGCCCGCAGCAGATCGAAGAGGCGCTGATGAGCGGCGTCACCACCATGCTCGGCGGCGGCACCGGCCCTGCCACCGGCACCTACGCCACCACCTGCACGCCGGGGCCGTGGCATATCCAGAAAATGATGCAGGCGGCCGACGCCTTTCCGATGAACCTCGGTTTTCTCGGCAAGGGCAACGCCAGCCTGCCCGGCGCGCTCGAAGAGCAGGTCACCGCCGGGGCCATCGGCCTCAAGCTGCATGAAGACTGGGGCACCACCCCGGCGGCCATCGACACCTGCCTGTCAGTGGCCGAGGCGATGGACGTGCAGGTGGCGATCCACACCGACACGCTGAACGAATCGGGCTTTGTCGAACACACCGCCGCCGCCTTCAAGGACCGCTGCATCCACACCTTCCACACCGAGGGCGCGGGCGGCGGCCATGCGCCGGACATCATCAAGCTGGCGGGGCTCCCCAACGTGCTGCCCAGCTCGACCAACCCGACGCGGCCGTACACGGTCAACACCATCGACGAGCATCTCGACATGCTCATGGTCTGCCACCACCTCGACCCGGCCATTGCCGAGGACGTGGCCTTTGCCGAGTCGCGCATCCGCCGCGAGACCATCGCCGCCGAAGACATCCTGCACGACCTGGGCTGCTTCTCGATGATGAGTTCCGACAGCCAGGCCATGGGCCGGGTCGGCGAGGTGATCATCCGCACCTGGCAGACCGCCCACAAGATGAAGGTGCAGCGCGGCGCGCTCGCCGAGGACACCGCACGCCACGACAACTTCCGCGCCAAGCGCTACATCGCCAAATACACCATCAACCCGGCCATCAGCCACGGCATCAGCCACCTGGTCGGCTCCATCGAGCCGGGCAAGCTGGCCGATCTGGTGGTGTGGAAACCGGCCTTCTTTGGCGTCAAGCCCAGCCTGATTATCAAGGGCGGCATGATCGCCGCGGCCGCCATGGGCGACCCCAACGCCTCCATCCCGACCCCGCAGCCGGTGCACTACCGGCCGATGTTCGGCAGCTACGGCGGTGGTCTGAAAACCGCCGTCACCTTCACCTCGCAGGCCGCATTGGCGCAGGGCGCACTCGACGGCCTCGGGCTCACCCGCCCGCTCGAGGCGGTGCGCAACATCCGTGGCATGCGCAAGACCGACATGGTGCACAACGCCTGGATGCCTCAGCTGGAGGTCGACCCGGAAACCTATGAGGTGCGCGCCGACGGTCAGCTGCTCACCTGCGCGCCGGCCGACATCCTGCCCATGGCGCAACGCTACTTCCTGTTCTGAGGGCTCGCATATGCTGCTGATCGAACACCGTTACACCGGCACCGACGAGAGCACCAAGACGCTCACGCTGAACTTCGACCTCCGCACCAAGAGCCGGCTGCGCACCACCCTGGACAGCGGCGAAGACGCCGGCCTGTTCCTGCCGCGCGGCACCATCCTGCGCGGTGGTGACCGCCTGCTGGCCAGCGACGGCGACATCGTCGAAGTGTATTCATCGCCCGAGTCGCTGATCGAGGTGCGCTGCGAAAACCTGCTCGATCTGGCCCGCGCCGCCTACCACCTGGGCAACCGCCATGTGCCGGTGCAGGTCGGCGGCGACATGCGCGGCGGCTGGTTGCGCCTGGCCGATGACCATGTGCTGGCCGACATGCTGCGCGGCCTGGGCTGCATGCTGAGCCACCTCGAAGCACCGTTCGAACCCGAAGCCGGCGCCTACGGCGGCGGCCATTCGCACGCAGGCGACGACAGCTCGGCCGAGCGGCGCGGCCCGCGCATCCACGAATACCGCAGCCCGGCATGAGTCTGGCCCGCATCCGCCTCCTGCAGCTGAGCTCACCCACCCTGCCGGTGGGCGCCTACACCTATTCCCAAGGCCTGGAATGGGCGGCCGAGGCCGGCACGGTGACCGACGAGGCCAGCGCCAACGCGTGGATAGGCGGCCTCATGCACAGCGCGATGGCGCGCTTTGAAGCCCCGCTTGCCGCCCGCCTGCTGGCGGTCTGGAATGCCGGCGACGATGCCCGCGTCGCACAGCTCAATACCGACTTTCTGGCCAGCCGCGAAGCCGCCGAACTGCGAGCGGAAACCGTGCAGATGGGCTATTCGCTGGTGCGCCTGCTGCGCGACCTGCCCGCCTTCCGCGACCTGCCCGGCATGAACGACCGCCTTGCCGCCATCGACACCCCGGCCTTTCCCACCGCCTGGACCGCGGCCGCCAGCGCCTGGCAGATCCCGGCCCGCGAAGCGTTGCCCGCCTACCTGTGGGCCTGGCTGGAAAACCAGGTGATGGCCGCGATCAAGGTCGTGCCGCTGGGCCAGTCTGCCGGGCAACGCCTGCTGGCCGCGCTCGGCGACGACATCCCCGCCCTGGCCAGCACGGCGCTGACGCTCCCCGAAGCCGAATGGAGCAATTTCACCCCCGGACTCGCGCTGGCCAGTTGCCATCACGAGACCCAATATTCCCGACTCTTCCGATCCTGAAGCGAGACCTCATGAACCCTGCCAACAAGACCCCTCTACGCGTGGGCATCGGCGGCCCGGTCGGCTCCGGCAAGACCGCCCTCACCCTGGCCCTGTGCTGCGCCCTGCGCGAGCACTACAACATCGCCGTGGTCACCAACGACATCTACACCGCCGAAGACGCGCAGTTTCTGGTGCGCAATGACGCACTCGAGCCCGAGCGCATCATCGGCGTCGAGACCGGCGGCTGCCCGCACACCGCGATTCGCGAAGACGCCTCGATCAATCTCGAGGCGGTGGACCGGCTCAACCAGCGCTTTCCGGGGCTGGACGTGATCTTCGTCGAGTCCGGCGGCGACAATCTGGCCGCCACCTTCTCGCCCGAGCTGTCGGACCTCACGCTGTATGTGATCGACGTGTCGGCCGGCGACAAGATCCCGCGCAAGGGCGGGCCGGGCATCACCAAGAGCGACCTGCTGGTGATCAACAAGATCGACCTCGCCCCCCTGGTTGGCGCCAGCCTGGAGGTGATGGACCGCGATGCACGCAAGATGCGTGGCACCCGCCCCTTCATCTTCAGCAACCTCAAATCCGGCCAGGGGTTGGCCGAGATCATCGATTTCATCAAGACTGAAGGCCTGCTGCAGTCCCCTGCGGCCGCTGCCTGACCCTCACAGGAGACCGCCATGTTCCGCAAGATTCTCATGTCCGCCAGCCTCTTCGCGCTTAGCTGCGCACCGGCGCTGGCCCATCCCGGCCACGCCGATCAATCCATTCACTGGTCCGAATGGCTGGCCACCGCCGTGCTGCTCAGCGCCATCGGCGGTATCGCCATCGCGCGGCGCACCGCCCGGCGTCGTCAGTCCCGGCGGTGAACACCGCCCGGCACCCATCTGCCAGAACCATGAAAAACGCCCTGCAAGTGCAGGGCGTTTTGATTTGTGTCGGGCGCGATCAATGCTCAATCGGCGTCTACCGCGGCCCCCTGAAACCAGGCCAGCTTGTCGGCCAGCGTAATCACCGTCCCCACCAGCAGCAACGCGGGCGGCTTGATGTTGGCGGCGGCAGCCTTGTCCTCGAGGTCGGCCAGCGTGGCGGTGATGACCTGCTGGGCCGGCAGCGTGCCGTGGCGCACCATGGCGGCGGGGGTGTCGGGCGACAGCCCATGGCGGACGAGCTCGCGACAGATCTCGCCGATGCGCGACACACCCATGTAGATCACCACGGTCTGGTTCGGCCGCGCCAGCGCCGGCCAATCGAGATCAACCGCGCCTTCCTTGCCGTAACCGGTGGCGAACACCACGCTCTGCACATGTTCACGATGAGTGAGCGGAATGCCGGTGTAGGCCGACACGCCGGAGGCGGCCGTGATGCCCGGCACCACTTCAAACGGGATACCGGCCTCGACCAGCGCTTCGGCCTCTTCGCCACCGCGACCGAAGATATACGGATCGCCGCCCTTGAGCCGCACCACCCGTTTGCCTTCGCGCGCCAGCGACACCAGCAGGGCACAGATCTGCTCCTGCGGCAGCGCGTGATCGGCGGCCTTCTTGCCGACGTAACGCTGCTCGGCGGTGTCCGGCAACAAGGCCATGACCTCCGGGCCGACGAGGTTGTCGTAGACCACCACATCCGCTTCGGTCAGCAGGCGCGCCGCCCGCAAGGTCAGCAATTCGGCATCGCCAGGGCCGGCGCCCACCAGATAGACCCAGCCGGGACGCGCGGGATTGTCGATCACTTTACGCATGTGTTTCCAGAATTCGCTCAATGGAACGAAGTATGCCGACCCGCCGCCGCCGGCGCCAGTGCGGTGAGCTGCCGCGAGGGGTTCAAAACTCCATGCCGGCCATGGCCTGTATGCCAGCGGCAAAGGCGTGCTTGGTGAGGCCCATCTCGGTCACGGTGTCGGCAGCAGCCACCAGCTCGGGTGGGGCGGCACGGCCGGTGACCACCACATGCTGGTCGACGGGGCGGGCGAGCAGATCGGCCACCACGGTCGCCACGTCCAGATAACCGTACTTGAGTGCGATATTCAGTTCATCCAGCACCACCAGCCCGATCGCCGGGTCGGTGAGCAGCTGCTTTGCCACGGCCCAGGCCGCTTCAGCGCTGGCCACGTCGCGGGCGCGATCCTGGGTCTCCCAGGTGAAGCCGTCACCCATCACATGCCACTGGACCTGAGGCTGGCGGCGGAAGAAGGCCTCTTCGCCGGTGTCGGAGCGCCCCTTGATGAACTGCACCACGCCGACCTTCATGCCATGGCCGAGCGCCCGGGCCACCAGGCCGAAGCCGGCGCTGGACTTACCTTTACCGTTGCCGGTATTGACCAGCAGGACGCCGCGGGCGGTGTCGGCCGCGGCGATTTTTTCATCCACGACGGCCTTCTTTCGGGCCATGCGATCGTTGTGCCGCGCGTCGCGCTCGGAGTTATCGGTCATTGTGTGCGCTGTGCCCGCATGATGCGGGTCACTTCATCGAGGCCGTCGATCATGCGATGGCCGGGGTTGAGAAAATTGTCGCCATCGAGCGGGATGATCTTGACGCCGGGCTTCTCCTCCAGCACCACCTTGCATTCGGTGTCGGCGGCGCGGTTGAAGGTGAACACGATATCGGGCTGCGTCCTGGCGATCAGCGCGGCCAGATCGGGCACCGCCTCGCCGGCACGCACGGCGCGCACCCGTACGTCTTCCTCGACCACGTTGAAGCCGGCAGCGTAAAACAGATCGCCCAGCACATGCTTGCGACCATACGAGTACGGCGTACCGGAGCAGGCCGTCAGCAGCAGCACGCGTTCGCCGCGTGCGCCGGTGTTTTTGGCGCGGGTGAACCAGCCTCGGCGAAAGCTCGCCACCTTGCCGCCTTCGGATGATTGAATGAGCAAGGCGATGTCTTCGAGCATGGACTCGACCTCGAACATCGAGTTGAAGCCGCCCATCCGCGCCGCCTTGGCGCCCTTGGGCACGGCAGCGGCAAACGCCGCCTCGTCGGCCATGTCGGAACCGATCACCACATCGGGTTTGAGCGCAGCAATGGCCTTGGCATCCGGGTCCATCACCCCGCCAGTGCGCGGCAGTTTCGGCTTGAAACTGTCGTAGCGCGACACGCCGACAATGCACTCGCCCTGCCCCAGCCACTCGATGGCCATGGTGAGATAGGGCGACTGGCTGACGATGCGCGGGCACTCGGCGGCCTGCACACTCGCCATGGCCAGCAGCCAGACGGCAATCAATCGCGACACATAACGCATGAAACACCTCATTCGAGCAAGAAGGCCACCTGACCTTCGATCACATGACGGCGGAGCGGATGCCCGAACGCCGCACTCAATACATCGGCCTGCAAGACCTCGTCGGCCGTACCACAGACCATCTTGCCGCTGCCATCCAGCAGCACCACATGGTCGGCAAAGCGCGCCGCCAGATTCAGGTCGTGCAGCACCATCACCACCCCGGCGCCTCCCTGAGCGAGCGCGGAGAAGTGCGCCAGCACCGCCACCTGGTAATGCAGGTCAAGATGCGACAACGGTTCGTCGAGCAGATACAGGTCCGGCTGCTGCGCCAGCAAGCTGGCGATGGCCAGACGCTGCCGCTCACCGCCCGACAGGGTGAGGATATTACGCTCCCCCATGTGGTCGAGACCCATACAGATCAATGCTTCGTGCGCAATGCGCACATCGTCGCCACTTTCCCAGGCCCAGCGCCCCAGATGCGGATGACGCCCCACCAGCGCGGTTTCCATCACCGTGGCGGCGAACCAGTCCGGCTGCGACTGCGGCTGCACGCCGCGCACCTGCGCCAATTCGCGGCCCGGCCACTCCGCCAGCGCTCGGCCCTGCAAGCGCACCTCGCCACGCTGCACCTCACGCAAACCGGCCAGCGCATGCAGCAAGGTGGTCTTGCCGGCACCATTGGGGCCGAGCAAGACCAGCCGCTCACCAGGCATCAGCCGCATCGACAAGTCGCAGCAGATCCAGCGCTCGCCGATCTGCACCGCCAGATTGTCCGCTTCGAGCAGGGGCGTGGCGTCGGTTTTCATCGCGGGTGACGCACCAGCAAAAACAGGAAGACCGGCACGCCGATCATGGCGGTCAGCACGCCGACCGGCAGCTGGATCGGCGCCACCAGCGTACGCGCGGCGGTATCGGCCAGCGTCAGCATGGCCCCACCGGCCAGTGCCGAGGCGGGCAGCAGAATGCGCTGATCGTTGCCAGTGGCCAGACGCACCAGGTGCGGCACGATCAAGCCAACAAAACCGACCAGCCCGACCAGCGTTACCGCCGTGGCGGTGAGCAGCGAGGCCAGCAGATAGACCAGCAAACGGAGACGCTTGGTGCGCACACCCAGTGCCCGCGCGCTCAGCTCGCCACGCGCCAGCACGTTCAGGTCGCGCGCAAACGGCAGCGTCGCCAGCAGACCGGCCACCAGCACCGCCAACGCCGGCCACGGCCGCGATGCGCCGGACACATCGCCGGTGAGCCAGAACAGCATCGATTGAACTCGGGTGTCGGTCGCCATCACCAGCATGAACACCACCACGGCCCCACAGCCCGCAGCCACGATCACACCGGTGAGCAGCAAGCGGGTTTGCGTCCAGGAACCATCGCCACGCGACAGCCCGAACACCACCAGCATGGCCAGCGCCGCGCCGGCAAAGGCCGCGCCATCGATCAGCCAGGTCGCCGCGCCGAGCAGGATCGCCGACAGCGCGCCCACCGCCGCACCACCGGAGATCCCCAGCACATAGGGATCGGCCAGCGGATTGCGCAGCAAGACCTGCATCAGCGCCCCCGACAGCGCCAGCAACCCGCCGCTGGTAAAGGCGGCCACGGCACGTGGGAGGCGCAGCTCGCGGATGACGACACCGAGCGTGCCATCGACCTGACCGCCCAGCACGGCGAACACGTCGCCCCATGCCGCGTCCAGACTGCCCGCGCGCAAGGCGAGCAGAAAGGCGAACACGCTGACGACGAGCAAGCCGGCCAGGGTCAGGAAGGCGGATTTTCGGGCGAACATCCGGTTGTGCAAGGCTCGGGCAGTCAAAACCGCCCTAGTGTCGCCCGAAAACGGCACTGCCGCACGCGGATGAACCGCAGTGCCCGACGAGATCGGCAGCGCCTTGGTGCGCATCAGCGCTTGGGTTGGTACTTCAGGGTCACGAACACGCTGCGACCTTCCTGGTTGTAGAAGCGCGCGGTCTCGTATTCGTGGTCGAACGCGTTGCCGATCGTGCCCTGCAGACGCCAGTCGGCGGCGAGCTTGTATTCGGCACGCAGATCGAGCACCCCGTAACCGCCCAGACGATGGGTGTTGGCCACCTCGTCGTAGCGATGGCTGGCCGCCAGCAGCGAGGCCCCCACGCTGAACTTGCCGTAGTCGCGATCGGCATCGACACGCAAGGTCTGCTTGGCGCGACGCGGCAACAAGTTGCCATCGTTCTTGTCACCCGACTGATCACGTGGGTCGAGCAGGGTCACGCTGGTGCGCAAATCCCACTGGGCCAGGCGCGTACCGATCACGCCCTCGATGCCGCGAATGCGTGCTTCGCTGATGTTGTTGGCCAGAAAAATGCTGGCGTCGTAGCCAATCAGGTCTTCCACGTGCGTCTGGAACACATTGGCCGACCAGTACCCCCAGCCGCCCCGACCCGACAGACCGAACTCCACGGTGCGCGAACGCTCGGGCTCCAGATCGGTATTGCCATAGAACGGAAAGTACAACTCGTTGAAGGTCGGCGCTTTGTAGGCCGTGCCATAGCTCGCGGTCAGACGCAGCGCGTCGGACACGGTGTAGCCCCAGGCGATGGCACCAGTGTTGTGCCGTCCGTAGCGCTCGTCGTCGTCGCTGCGCAGGCTGACCTGATAGTCATGCTGGCCCAGCGCGCCCTGATAGAGCGCGAACACACCGTCGTTGGTGCGTGAAGTTTCCGGGTAGGCCGTGGTGCTGATGATCTCATCGTCCTGGTGATCCAGACCGAGGGTCAGCATCGTGTTGGCGCCCAGCGCGATATCGTTTTGCCACGACAGTGTGGTGCGCTCGGTGTCGAAGCTGCTCTTGAACAGGTCGTCCTTGTAATTATTCGAGTCGTCCGTGCTCACCCCGGCGCTGAACGACATCTTCCAGGCCGCAACCGGCGAGAACGAGAAACGGCCGCCAAACACTTCCTGCACCGTATCACTTTCATTCTGGGATGAACCGTCGAAGTCGGACTTGGCCTGAGTACGCATCCAGTTCACGTTGAGCTCGGCTCCGCCCGTAAAGCGGTAGCCCGCCCGAACCGAACCGGACAGATTCTGGTAGCCGTCGCGATCAGGTTCGTTGTTGAAACAACCGCCAAAACCGTCCGCCTCTGCCCGGCACGAATCGAAACCATCCGTCGCGTCATGCGACAGGTTCAGACTCACCCAACCCTGCTCGCCACCGCCATCCAGGCCGATGCTCGCCTTGCGCGCGCCCTTGCTGCCAAAGCCAATGCTGCCGCTGGGGCGAAACTCACCGCCACCACGCTTGGTGAAAATCTGGATCACACCGCCAATGGCTTCCGAGCCGTACAGGCTGGAGCGCGGGCCGCGGACAATTTCGATGCGCTCGATCATATCGACCGGCATGTCCTGGAAGGCCGCCGAACCGGAGGTTGCCGAGCCCACCTTGATGCCATCGATGAGCACCACCAGATGGTCCGACTCGGTGCCGCGCATGAACACCGAGGTCTGCTTGCCGCGACCGCCGTTGTTGGTTAGCGAAATCCCCGGCTGACCGCGCAGCAGATCGGGCACCGAGCGCGCCTGCAGGCGCTCGATATCGGCCTGGGTGATCACCGTCACTGCAGCCAGCGACTCATCGACCGTACGCGCCGTGCGCGTCGCGGTCACCACCACCGTATCGCCAACCGAATCGGCCGCCATCGAAACCAAAGGAAAAGCACAGAACACCGCCAGCGCGGCGGCAGACAAACGAAGTCGCACGAGAACACTCCCAGGCACGCCGGACGACCCCGTCCAAACATGCCAACGCAAAGAAAATGGCGTACCGAAGAGAGTGAAACAGGCGTGCTGCACCCGTGACCGCCCCCCGCGGCACTTCCGCTTGTGCAGTTCCGGGCCGGTATCCGGGCTCATGGTTGGCGCGCAGTATTGCTTGCGCCGGGGGCATCGCCTTCCCAGATCCGAAGATCCAGTGGCGGTTGGATGCACCTTGTCACCACTTACCGTTGCGGGGGCAGCACAGGCCTTGCGACCGTTCCAGAGGAACGTTTGATATCGTCGCGCACCTGTTTCCCGTTTATCCCGCGAATGGATGCATTCGCAGGCACCTGAAACATGCGTTTGCCCGCAGCAGCGGGCAGTCGTGAATAATACACCGGTTATCACTGCTTGTGCGACGCACCATCCCATGCCCACCGAACTCATCCTAGGCGGCGCCCGCTCCGGCAAGAGCCGGCTTGCCGAACGACGCGCGCTGGACCACGGCGGCCCGGTCACCGTCATCGCCACCGCCGAAGCCGGCGACGCCGAGATGGCCGCGCGCATTGCCCGCCACCGCGCCGACCGACCCGAGCACTGGCACACCATCGAAGCGCCCACCGCGCTGGCCGACACACTACAAGACGCGGCCCGCGCTAATGGCTGCGTGATCGTCGACTGCCTCACCCTGTGGCTGTCGAATCTGCTGATGCAAGACGCGGCCGAGCTGCGCGCACCGCATGTCGCCAACGCCCTGCCCGACTGGCAGCGAGAACACGCCGCGCTGCTCGCCAGCCTGCCCGAACTGCCCGGGCTGACGATCCTGGTGGCCAACGAGGTCGGCCTTGGTCTGGTGCCCGACTCGCCGCTGGGCCGGCTGTTTCGCGACGAAGCGGGCCGGCTCAACCAGTCGGTCGCCGCCGTGTGCGACCGCGTCACTTTCGTCGCCGCCGGCCTGCCGCTGACGCTCAAGGCGCCCCCGGCCTGAGCCGGGCTGCGTGCTACCATCCGCCCGACTTTTGACGGATTTTTCTCCCATGTCCTACGACATCGCCCCACTCGACACCGCCTTGGTTGACGCCCTGCAAGCCAAGGTCGATGGCAAAACCAAACCCCTCGGCGCACTCGGCCGGCTGGAGCTGCTGGCCATGCAGATCGGGCGCATCCAGCAGACACTGACGCCGTCACTGACCCAGCCGCACGTGCTGGTATTTGCCGGCGACCACGGCGCCGCCAAGGCCGGCGTGTCGGCCTACCCGCAGGACGTGACCTGGCAGATGGTCGAGAACTTCCTCGCTGGCGGTGCGGCCATCAACGTGTTCGCGCGCCAGATGCGCCTCGGCCTGCGGATTGTGGACGCCGGCGTAGCACATGACTTCGGCCCGCGCGAGGGGCTGATCAACGGCAAGATCGCCGCCGGCACCGCCAACTACATCGAACAGCCGGCCATGACGCCGGCGCAATGCGACAAAGCGATCCGAACCGGGCGCAAGCTGGCGCACAGCCTCGCCGAACGCGGTTGCAACGCGGTCGGCTTTGGCGAAATGGGCATCGGCAACACCGCTTCGGCCTCGCTCATCACCCATGGCATCACCGGCGTTCCGCTGCCGCAGTTGGTCGGCCGCGGCACCGGGCTGGACGACGCCGGCCTCGACCGCAAGCAGGCGCTGCTCGGCACCGCCCTGGCCCGCGGCGGCCGGCCGAGCGACCCGCTGGACGTGCTCGCCGAATACGGTGGTTTCGAAATCGCCATGATGGTTGGCGCCATGCTCGGCGCCGCCGAGAAGCGCATGGTGCTGGTGATCGACGGTTTCATCGTCACCGCCGCCCTGCTGGTCGCCCATGCGATGAGCCCCGCTGTGCTCGACTACTGCGTGTTCGCCCATCGCTCGGAAGAGGCCGGCCACCGCGCCCAGCTGGCCCACCTCGACGCCGCCCCGTTATACGACCTGGGCCTGCGCCTGGGCGAAGGCACGGGCGCGGCGCTGGCTTGGCCGCTGCTCCAGGCGGCGGTGAACTTCCTCAACGAGATGGCCAGTTTCGAATCTGCCGGCGTCAGCGGTAAAGAGTGATGAGCCCCCACGCTCACTACCGTTCTCTGCCCCCCGGGGGGGCCGCGCCCTCCTTGGGGCGGCCCGGAGGGTGGAGCCCCCACGCTCACATCCGTTCGCTGCCCCCCGAGGGGGCCGCGCCCTCCTTGGGACGGCCCGGAGGGTGGAGCCCCCACGCTCACATCCGCTCGCTGCCCCCCGAGGGGGCCGCGCCCTCCTTGGGACGGCCCGGCGGATGGCGGTGGGCCGCGTGTGCCGTTCGCGGTGGCGTTCATCGCCATGGCGCCGCCCGGTGACCCGGAGACGCTGACCTCGTGCGCTATCAGCTCGAACTCTTCTTCACCGCGCTCGGCTTCTTCACCCGCATTCCGGTGCCAGGCTGGGTGCCGTATTCGCCCGAGCGGCTCAACCATGCCGCGCGCTACTTTCCCTGGGTCGGCCTCGTTGTCGGCGCGGCGGGCGCGGCGGTGTTCTGGTTTGCCCGCCAGTGGCTGCCCGCCAGCCTGTCGGTGATCCTGTCGATGGCGGCCACCATCCGCCTCACCGGCGCCTTCCATGAAGACGGCTGGGCCGACGCCTGCGACGGCCTCGGCGGCGGTTGGGAGAAGTCGCAGGTGCTCAGCATCATGAAAGACTCGCGCATCGGCAGCTATGGGGCGACCGGTCTGGTGCTGATGCTGCTGGCCAAGGCGGCCGCGCTGGTCGAGATCGCCGCCCATGGCATTCCGCATGCCATCGTCGCCATGATCGTCGCCCACACCCTCTCGCGCCTCGCTTCCACCAGCCTGATCCACACCCTGAGCTATGTGCGCGAGGACGACACCAGCAAGTCCAAGCCGCTGGCCAAGCAGCTGAGCAGCATGGAGCTGTCGATTGCCGGCGCCGGCGGTCTGCTGCCCCTGCTACTGCTCGGCCCGGCCGAAGCGCTCGGCGCCGTAGTCGCGGTCCTCATCGTCACCGCCTGGGCGGCGCGCCTCTTCGTGCGCCGCATCGGCGGTTATACCGGCGACTGCCTCGGCGCGGTACAGCAAGTCAGTGAACTGGCCACTTATCTTGGAATATTGATCGCATGGAACTCTATCTGATCCGCCACCCGCGGCCGGACGTGGCGCAAGGCGTGTGCTACGGCCAGACCGATGTCGGCCTCGCCGAATCCGCCACCGAGGTGGCAGAACGCCTCAAGCCCCTGTTGCCAGCAGACTACACGCTGCACAGCAGCCCGCTGCAACGTGCCCACCGTCTGGCCACCGAACTGGGCGCGCCGGCGGTCGATGCGCGCCTGCAAGAGATCAGCTTCGGTCAGTGGGAAGGGCAGACATTCGAATCCCTGGGCAGCGCGATCGATGACTGGTCGAAAGACCCGATGAATTTCCGCCCACCCGGCGGCGAAACCCCGCTGGAGATGGCCGCCCGCGTGCGCGACTGGATGGCGGCCGCGCTCGACCCGGAGGCCGCCGCGCATGTGGTGGTCGGCCACGGCGGCCCGTTGCGAGTCATCGCCGGGCAGTTGCTGGGGCTGGCGCCCGAGCGTTGGCTGGGGCTCGATTTCGCCTGCGGCCAGGCCACCCGACTGGACATCCATGCCTGGGGCGTGACGCTCAAGTGGTTCAACCGGTAGGCGATCCGCCACGGGCGTCCGGTATACTCCGCCCCTGATCCGCGCCGATTGCCGGCGCCACGCGGCCAGCGCTGTCGCGTGCCAAACGCCTTTTGAGCACCGAGTGGCTAAAGATATTTCCACCCCGATGGGTCGTTTCCTCGCCTGGCTCGACATGCATGTGGTCGACCACGGCTTCGTCCGTGCGATTTACAACAACTTTCACGACCTCGGCGGCGGCATGTTCCGCAGCAGCCAGCCCAGCCCGGCGCAGATCCGCCGCTACCACCGAAAATACGGCCTGCGCACCATCCTCAATCTGCGCGGCGAGAGCGAGTTCGGCTCCTACACGCTGGAGCGCCAGGTCTGCGACGAGCTCGGCATTGCCTTCATCGACGCCAAACTGTTCTCGCGTGGCGCCCCGAGCCGGGCGCGCATTCACATGCTCAAAGACCTGTTCGCCTCCATCGAGTACCCGGCGCTGATGCACTGCAAGTCCGGCGCCGACCGCGCGGGCATCGCCGCCGCGCTATACCGCATCCTCCATCTCGGCCACCCCGTCGCCGACACCATGAGCGAGCTGCACTGGCGCTACGGTCACTCCAAAAAGGCGCGCACCGGCGTGCTGGACTTCTTCCTCGCCAGCTATGTGGCCTACAACGCCCACACACCGATCGACTTCATGGCATGGGTCGATACGGTGTATGAAGATGAGGCACTCAAGCAGCAATTCCGCTCGGATGGCTGGTCGAGCCTGATCGTCGATAAGGTTTTGCATAGAGAATGAAAGAAGGCATCGCCCTCTACCGCCGCCTGCTCGGCAGCATCCTGCCCTACCGCAAGGTGGTGGCGCTGTCGGTGATCGCCATGATCGCCGCCGCCTCGCTCGAGCCGGTGCTGCCCGCGCTGCTCAAGCCGCTGATCGACGAGAGCCTGATCGGCAAGAGCGAAAGCGCACAGTGGAAGGTGCCGCTGCTGCTGATGCTGGCCTTCCTGGGCAAGGGCATTGCCGAGTACCTGTCGAGCGTATCCAGCCAGTGGGTGGCCAACAAGGCCATCACCGATCTGCGCCAGCAGGTGTTCCGCCATCAGATGCATCTGCCGGTGTCGGCGCATCAGGCCGAGGCGCAGGGGCGCATGCTCTCGCGCATCTTGTACGACATCCCGCAGGTCGGCAGCGCGCTGTCCAACGCCTGGATCATCGTGGTGCGCGACACCCTGGTGGTGATCGGTCTGACCGGTTACCTGGTGTGGACCGCCTGGGAGCTGACCCTGCTGCTGCTGATCGTCGCGCCAGTCATGGCGATCATCATCCGCCAGGCCAGCCGCAAGCTGCGCGGCGGCAACCGCGCCATGCAGGCCACCACCGGCCACATGACCGGTGCGGTTGAAGAGAGCCTGAACGGCGTGCGAGAAATCAAGATCTTCGGCGCACACGATCACGAAAACAGCCGCTTCGCCGAAATCTCCGAGCGCCTGCGCAAGGAAACCATGCGCACCGTGCGCGTGTCCGCGGCCAACGTGCCCATTGTGCAGATCGTCGCCGCCACGGCGGTGTCGCTGGTCATCTGGGCCGCCTCCGCACTGTCGGCCGAAGACCGCCTCACGCCCGGCACCTTCGTCTCGTTTGTGGCCGCCATGGCCATGCTCTTCGAGCCGATCCGCCGGCTCACCAACGTGAACAACGTCATCCAGAAAGGTCTGGCCGGCGCGCAAAGCATCTTCGAACTGCTCGACAGCCCGGCCGAGCCGGACACCGCCGTCGGTACCGTCGAGCGCGGACGCGGTGCGCTGCGTTTCGAGTCGGTCGGCTTCCGCTATACCGGCCAGAGCCAGCCGGCGGTCAGCGACTTCACGCTCGACATCCCGCCCGGCAAGACAGTCGCCCTGGTGGGTGCCTCGGGCAGCGGCAAGACCACCATCATTCAGCTCATCGCGCGCTTCTTCGACCCCGCCAGCGGCCGCATCCTGCTCGACGGCACGCCGCTGCCGGAATTGCCTCTGGCTGCGCTACGCGCGCAGATCGGCTGGGTTGGTCAGCAAGTCGTGCTGTTCGACGACACCATTGCCGCCAACATTGCCTACGGCCGGCCGGATATCTCCGCCGACGACATTGAAACCGCCGCCCGCCATGCCCACGCCATGGAGTTCATCGCCAAGCTGCCCGACGGCCTGGCCACCCGCGTCGGCGCCAACGGCAGCCAGCTCTCCGGCGGCCAGCGCCAGCGCGTCGCCATCGCCCGCGCCTTCCTCAAGGACGCGCCGATTCTGCTGCTCGATGAAGCCACCTCGGCCCTCGACAACGAGTCCGAACGCGCCGTCAAGGACGCCCTTGCCGAACTGCGCCAGAACCGCACCGTGCTGGTCGTGGCGCACCGCCTGTCGACGATTCGTGACGCGGATTTGATTGTGGTGATGGAGCACGGCCGCATCGTCGAACAAGGCACCCACGCCGAACTCGCCAACGCGGGCGGCGCCTATGCGCGGCTGCTGGCGAGTGGTGAAGGGGTGGTGGTCGACGAGGACACGCCGGCGTCGTAGGGCGGGCTTTAACCCGCCAACAACCTTAATGCGAACACCGCTGGCGGGTTGAAACCCGCCCTACGCAAGGTCGTAGCCCGGATGCAGCGCAGCGGAATCCGGGAGCAGTGGTAGATCACACAAGAGGCCGCGTTGTTCCATCGACGCGCCCCACCCCGGATTTCGCTGCGCTGCATCCGGGCTACGGCTCACGCCGCCGGATCGAAGGTATACCCGAAAATCTCGATATCCCGCGCAAAGTGCTTGGCCACCGCCTCGGCGATCTCGTCGGTGTAATAACTGCGGTAGTCCTTCTTGCGATCCTTGGCCTGGCGCTTGTGCTGCAGTTCCGGCGCGCGCACGCCGATGCGGCGGCAGGCTTCTTCGAAATCCTCGTGCAGGTTCTCGTAGCGCCCCATGAAATCGACCAGCACCTTGCCGTGCAGATCGACCACGTAGTCGCTCTGCAACTCGATGCTGGTGTCCACATGAAACTGGTAGGGGCGCTCGGGGTCGAGCTTCCAGCGGATGAACTCGTCGAAGGTTTCGATGTGGCTCATCAGGTGCGGCCGCTCGCGGCGGATGTGGTGGAAGGAGCTGACCTGCAGGTCCCAAGGGTTGCGCACGAAAACAAACTTGAACAGATTGTCAAAAGTCTCGGCCGGCAGCATTTCCTTGGCGGCGATGATCTTGGAGTGGCGCGGAAACTTGATGCCCAGCCGATGCCCGGACAGCGACGACAGCCGCGAGCACAGAAACTGCGCGACAAACCACGGGTCGCGCAGGCGCAGCGGGCGCAGCGAATCGCGCACCGAGGTGCCGCCGGTCTTGGCGATGTGTACGAACAGAAAGTTGTGTTTCAAAGACAGCAGCATTCAGGTTTCTCCTCGGCCGCTATTGTCGCCCGCTTCGGCATTCAGGCCCAGCGCGGCGAGATAGGCGCTGGCCGAGGCCTCGCGCGAATACTCAGCCACTGCCGATTTGAGCACCTCGGCCGGCAACGGCGCGGCCAGCGTGTCGATCATGGCCTGCCCCAGCCCGGCCGCGTCGCCGACCGGCACCAGCGCACCAAAACGCCCGGCTGCCAGCACCTCGCGTGGGCCACTCGGGCAGTCCGTCGCCACGCTTGGTACGCCCAGCGCCAGCGCTTCGGTCAGCACATTCGGCGAGCCCTCCCAGGCGGAGCTGAGCACAAACAGATTGGCCTTGGCCATCCAGGCATAGGGGTTGGGCGTGAAGCCCGGCAGGTCGATATCGTCGGCCACGCCGAGTTCGGCGGCCAAGGCTTCGAGCTTTTTGCGTTGTCGGCCGTCGCCGAGAATCACCAGGCGAGCGGGTTGTGCGCGGCGCAGCACGGCAAAGGCGCGCACCAGGGTGGGGAAGTCTTTTTGCTCGGTGAGCCGGCCAGCGGCCAGCACCAGCGGCACCGAGGGGTCGGCAAGCCACGGATGCGCCACCGGCTCGGCGGCCATCGCACTCAGGCGCGGCGTCACCACCGGGTTGCGAATCACCTGCAGTTGCTCGCGCGGCAGGCCAGTGAGGTGCACGGTGTCGTCGAGCACGCCTTGCGACACGCACACCACGCGATCCACCGACGGATAAAACCAGCGCATCGGCGCCACCCGCAGCCAGCGCGACAGGCCGGCGCGATCTTCCAGCGCGGCCGACAGATTGGTCCCCAGCCGCCCGACGATGCGTACCGGCACCCGCGCCAGCGCCCGCGCCAGCACGGCGGCGCGAATGGCCCGATCCTTGGCCACCAGCATGGCTTGCGGCCGATGCTTGCGCAAATAACGCATCAGCGGCCACACCGCCAGACCGCTATGGCGAACGCCCAGATCAATCAGCCGCACGCCCTCGGGCAGGCTGCCGAGATGGGCGCTGTCGGCACGGATCGCCAGCAGATCGACCCCAAAGCCCTGCGCGGCGAAGCCTTCAACCAGATTGAGCACCATGCGCTCGACCCCGCCTTCGCCGGAAAAAGAGATGAATACCGCAAGCCGGGTCATTGAAATGCCTTGAAACCGAGCGCCGCCAGATAGGCGCGCGCGCTCGCTGAATCGGAATAGCCCGCCACCGCCGCACGCGACTGCGCGCCCGGCACAGGTTGCTCGAGTTGCCGACACAGGCCGTCCGCCAGTGCCGCCACATCGCCTACCGGCACCAGCGGGCCGACCGCGCCACCGGCGAGCACCTCGCGTGGGCCGCTCGGGCAGTCGCAGGCCACCGAGGGCGCGCCCAGCGCCAGCGCTTCGATCAGCACCACCGGCATGCCTTCCCAGCGCGAACACAGCGCAAACACCGCGGCGCGCGCCATGTAGGGATAGGGGTTGGCCGTGAAGCCTGGCAGCGCCACATCATCGGCCACACCCAACTCGGCGGCGAGGCGTTCCAGCTCGCCACGACGACGCCCTTCGCCGAGGATCATCAATCGACACGACCGCGCCCCACGCACCTGCGCGAAGGCGCGCAGCAGCGTCGCAAAGTCCTTGCGCTCCGACAGCTCTCCAACACCGAGGATCACGGGCACCTGCCCCTCGGCAAACCACGGATGATCCAGCGGCTGGGCGGCGCGTATCGACAGCGCGTCGGTAAGAATCGGGCTGGGCACCACATGAATACGCGCTCGCGGCAGCCGGGCGAAGGCGGCCAGATCGTCCGCCGCGCCAGCCGAAGGTACCAGCAGCGCGTCGGCCGCCGGGTAGCACCAACGCATCGACAGCGTCTGCACCCAGCGATCCATCACCCCGCGACTGGCCAGATTGACCGACACCGTCGTGCCCTGACGCAGGCCGATGCGCGTCGGCACCCGCGCCACGACACGTGCCAGCAAGGCCGCGCGATTGACCCGGTCCTTGTCCGACAGCATGGCCTGCGGACGCTCGCGGCGCAGGTAGCGGATCAGCGCCGGGATGGCCGAATTGACATGGTGAGCGCCCAGCGGCAGATGTCGCGCGCCCTCGGGGAGTTGATCGAAATGCGGGCCGTGGCCCTCGATGCCAAGCACATCCACCGTTACGCCCAGACGCGCGATCGCCGGCACCAGATTGCGCAGCACCCGGTCGACGCCGCTGTGTCCGGAGGTGGCGGCAAAGATGGCCAGATCGGTGCTCATGGGCTCGCCTCGGCCAGCAGGGTGTCGAACAGCGCGTGATAGCGCTCGGCGCAGGTAGCGGCGGAATACTCTTGCACCGCCTCACGCCGGCGGTCGGCATCGCCCGGCGCATCCAGCGTCGCCAGCATCGCCGCCGCCATGGCCTCGGCGTCATCCACCGGCACCAGCGGCGCCACTTCGCCGCCGCGCAGCACCTCGCGCGGCCCGGCCGGGCAGTCCGTCGCCACCACCGGCACACCGAGCGCCAGCGCTTCGGTCAGCGCATTGGGCGAACCTTCGCGCCGGGACGAGAGCACGAACAAGGCCGCGCGGGCCAGGTAGCGATAGGGGTTGGCGTCGAAGCCCGGCAGGGCGATATCCTCAGCGACGCCAAGGCGCGACGCCTGCGCTTCGAGCTCGCCGCGCAGACGCCCCTCGCCCAGAATCATCAGCCGCGCCGGGCGCTCGGCACGCACACGGGCAAAGGCATCGAGCAGCACATCAAATCCCTTGACCTGCCCAAGCCGGCCGACGCCGAGAATGACCGGCGGCTGGCCCGGCGCAAACCACGGATAATCGAGCGGCGCCTCGGCCTGCGACAGGAGTTGCGGCGTCACCACCGGATTGCGGATCAGGTGCATGCGGCTGGCGGGCAGACCGGCAGCGGTCGCCACATCGGCCACCACCTCGGCCGAATTGCCGACCACCGCGTCGGCGCCCTGATACACCCGACGCACCCGCGCCCGGGCACGCCAGCGGCTGAAGGGGCGCAGCTCGGCAAAACGCGCGCTGTAGCTGGTGCCCGGCCGCATGACGATGCGCAGCGGCACGCCGGACAGCCGGCGGGCGAGTTGCATCGACAGGCCGGCGCGGTCCTTGCCACACAGCACGACATCGGGCCGTTCGCCGCGCAGGTACCGCCGTAACTGAAGCTGCTCCGCGAACGCACCGCCGCGTGATGTCTCAATCAATCGCACGGCGGGCGCAAGGCTGTCCACATACGGCGCCTCGCGGCTGCGGGTCAGGAAATCCACCGACACCCCGCGCGCGCTCAGTGCACTGGCCAGATTCACGAGCATCCGCTCGGCACCGCCGTCACCGAACGAAGGAATGAAAATGGCAACACGCATGCAGGGCTCCGGAACAAGGCTGCGAGTATAGCCGAGGCCGGCGCCAGCCCCGAAGCATGGCGGGCCGGCGATCACGCCATCAGAGCGCGATATACTTGCCGCTTTCATTGCACACCGGGCGTCATGCCGGACTTCATCTACCTCGCCCGCGGCCGCCCACAGCGCCCCCGAGCCAACCTGATCCAGACCCTGCACACGGTCGAGGCCATCGCCAAAGCCGGCGTCTCGGCACGTCTGTACGTCCCGCCACTGCCGCGCGGCTTCGACACCGCCGGCTTTCTGGCCGGCATGGGCATCCGCCACCCCATCGACTTGCGCGGGGCGCTGACCCTGCATAGCAAATGGAAGGGCTGGCCCTTCGTGCTCACCCACCGCCGCGAGCTGCGCGAGGCGAAAACCGTTTACACCCGGGTGCCTGATTTCTCGGTACTGCTCGCCCGCACCGGCCTGCGCCATTTTCTCGAAGTGCATGACACCGAATCGCTGATCGCCGACGGGCTGATGACGCCCTTGCTGCAGGCCCACCAGCACGGCCTGCTGCGCGGCCTGGCCGCCATCACCGCCGCCGGGCGCGATGCGCTGGTCGAGGCCGGCTTCGACCCCGCGCGCATCGTCGTCCTGCCCAGCGGGGTCGACCTGCCGGCCTTCTCCGCCGTGCCAACCGCCACCGAGGCCGACTTGGCCCAGCCGCACGCACTCTACGTCGGGCGCATCAGCCGCGATCGTGGCCTGCCACTGTTCGAGGCCATCGCCGCGGCCGGTTTCCAGGTCACCCTGATCGGTCCGCGCGATCACGAGCCCGTCCTGCCGCACGAAAACCTCCGCGTAGAGAATGCCGTGCCGCACGCCGAGGTGCCCGCGGCGCTGGCCCACGGCGCCGTCGCGCTGATGCCCTACCAGGCCGATCTGCGCCACGCGGCGACGATCAGCCCGATCAAGCTGTTTGAAGCCATGGCCGCCGGCCGGCTGGTGATTGCCTCGGATCTGGCCCCCATCCGCGAGGTGGTGCGCCACGGCGAAAACGGCCTGCTCGTCCCTGCCGGCGATTCTGCCGCCTGGCTTGCAGCCATGCGCCAGGTACAAAGCGACCCGGCAGCTGCGCTGGCCATGGCCGAGGCCGGCCGAATCACCGCCCGCGACTACGGCTGGGACGCACGCGCCGCCAAGCTGCTTGCCTTTGCTCACAACACGGACGCGCACGCATGAACTGGGTTCACCGGATCGGCGTCTTCGGCCTCGGCCTGTTCGCCCTCACCAGCGTCTGGAAAACCGCGCCCGGCCATATCGGTATCGCCCTGTGCCTGCCCGCCATCGCGCTCGCCCTGTGGCAGCGCCGCCGTGTTCCCTGGGATACCGCCAGCGCGCTCGCCGCCGCCGTGGCCCTGTGGCTGTGCGCCCGCTACGCGCTGCAAAGCTGGGGCGGCCTGGCCGAACCGGGGCTACTCACACCCAAAGAGGTCTTCATCGACTGGCTGTTCGTGCCCATGTTCGCGCTGCTGGCAATCCTGCCCTGCGAGGACCCAGTGCGCCGGCTGCGACGGCTATGGATGCTGGCCATGCTCGGTTTTACGCTCGGCGTCATCAGCTTCCTCTGGCAGCGCGGCCTCGCCGTGTTGTGGTCAGGCGAGCGGCTCGGCTTTCATCTGAATCGCGCGCTGGGTGTCGGTCTCTACGCCGGCGCCTTCGCCGTGGCACTGACCGCCACCGCACGCCTGTGGTGGTCGGTCACCGGCGCGCTGCGCTGGCCGGCGCGTATCACCGGCATCGCACTGATCGCGCTGAACCTCGAAGTGCTGCTGACCGCCCAGAACCGCAGCACCTATCTGGCCTTGGCCCTCGTCGCCGCCGGCGCCGTCGCCAGCGCCGTGTGGCGCACCCTGCGCAACCGCAACGCCCGACCGGGCCAGCGTCGCCTGGCGCTGGGGCTGATCGGCGCGCTGGTCGCTGGCTTGCTGCTGGCGGGCAATCTGGATGCCGTGCAGCAACGCATCGAGGCCGAGCGCGCCACGATCGAAACCGTCCTCACCGAGGGGCTGGATGCCGCCCCCGCCGCCTCGGTCACCGTCCGACTGCGCCTGTGGCGCTACGTGCTGCAGCGCATCCCCGACGCCCCCTGGATCGGCCATGGTTTTGGCGACGTCAAAGACATCATCGACCGCGATGTACGCCCGCATGCCGCGCTGCTCGAAGGCGAGCGCTACGACCAGGTGCATAACAGCTACCTGCAAACCCTGTGGGGTCAGGGCCTGATCGGCACCGCGCTGTGGATCGCGCTGTCGCTGGTGCTGATCCGCGATGCCGTGCGCGCAGCCCGCACCGATCACCAGCGCCAACTGCTGCTGCCGGCGATGTGGGCGGTGCTGGCCTTCACCGCCGTGTGGGCCATTTTTGACTACCGCCTCTCGCACCCCGACATGCGCTTCTTCTCGATCCTGCTGCTGCTCTCGCTGCGCCTGCTCGGCCAGCGCCCATCAACGGCGGTGCGCGCATGAAACGCATCCTCATCGTCCGCGCCTCGGCCATCGGCGACGTGGTCTTCGCCTCGCCCTTCGCCGCTGCGCTCAAGGCCACCTGGCCGGATGCTCACGTCGCCTGGCTGGTGGAACCGGGCATCCACACCCTGCTCGAAGCCGATCCGTGCATCGATGAGCTGATTCTGTGGCCCAAGGGCGAGTGGAAAAAACTCTGGCAGGCCAAGCGTTTCGGCGCCTTCTTCAGCGCGGTGCGGGCCTTCTCGCGCGAACTGAAGTCACGCCGGTTCGACACCGCCATCGACATGCAGAGCCTGCTCAAGAGCGGGCTGCTGACCTGGCTGTCGGGCGCGCCGCGGCGCATCGGGTTGGGCTCGCGCGAGGGCAGTCAGCATCTGATGACCGAGGTGGTGCCCAAGGGCGGTGACGCCGGGCGGATCAGCTCCGAATACCTGTATCTCGCGCAGCAACTCGGCCTCGACACCGGCGAATTCCTGCCGCGCCTGTGCGTGGCCAGCGAAACGGCTGCGCGGGTCGACGCCCTGCTCGCCGAGCGTGGCCTGACGCGTGGTGGCTATGCCGTGTTCGCACCCTTCACCACCCGGCCGCAAAAGCACTGGTTCGAAGACGCCTGGGTGGCGCTCGGCCCGCAGGTGCAGGGCGAGCTCGGCCTCACGCCCGTGATTCTCGGCGGCCCGGCGGAGCGCGACACCGCCGAACGCATGGCCGCCGCCATCCCCGGTGCGGTGTCGCTGGCGGGGCAAACCGGCCTCGCCGACGCGGCGGCGATCATCGAGCGTGCCGGCCTGCTCATCGGCGTCGACACCGGCCTGACGCACATGGGCATCGCCTTCAGCACGCCGACCGTGGCGCTGTTCGGCTCGACCCGCCCCTATCTCGACACCGGCCGCGCCAACGCCAAAGTGATCTGGCTGGGGCTCGAATGCTCGCCCTGCCGCCGCCGTCCGACCTGCAACGGCGCCTTCACCTGTTTGCGCGACATCCGGCCTGACCGCGTCATGAGCGTCGCCCGCGAGGTGCTTTCCCGATGAAGGTGCTGCACATCGAAGCCGGCCGCCATCTTTACGGCGGCGCCAAACAAGTGCTCTACATCATGCAGGGGCTGGCCGCGCGCGGCGTGAACAATCTGCTCGCCTGCCCCACCGACGCGCATATCGCCGCCGAAGCGCGCGCCTTTGCCGAGGTGCTCGAGATGCCCATGGGCGGCGACGCGGATCCAGGCATGGTCTTGCGACTCAAGCAGGCGATTCGCACCCACCAGCCGGACATCGTGCACATCCACAGCCGCCGCGGCGCCGATATCTGGGGTGGGCTCGCAGCGAGGCTCGCCGGTGTGCCCTGCGTGCTCTCGCGCCGGGTGGACAACCCCGAGGCGCGCTGGGCGGTGTCGCTCAAATACCGCTTGTTCGACCATGTCATCACCATCTCCGAAGGCATCCGTCAGGTGCTGCTGGCCGAGGGGCTGGCCCCCGAAAAGGTGAGCTGCGTGCGCAGCGCGGTCGACCCCGCGCCCTATCTGCACGATTACGACAAGGCCGCCTTCCGGGCCGACCTCGGCTTTGAGGCCGACACGCCCATCGTCGGCATGGTCGCCCAGCTCATCCAGCGCAAGGGCCATCGCTACCTGCTGGCAGCGCTGCCCGCCGTGCTGGCCGAGCACCCAACACTTCAAGTGCTGATCTACGGCCGCGGTCCGCTGGAGGCCGAGCTGCGCCAGGCGGTTGCCGATCAGGGGCTGGCCGACAATGTGCAACTCATGGGTTTTGCCGACGACCTGCCCGCCCAGCTCGGCTGCCTCGATCTGCTGGTGCACCCGGCCGACATGGAAGGCCTGGGCGTGTCGCTGCTGCAAGCCTCGGCCGCGCGGGTGCCGATCATCGCCAGCCGCGCCGGCGGCATGCCCGAGGCGGTCATCGATGGCGAAAACGGTTTGCTGATTGACGTGGGTGATGTCGCCGGCCTGGCCGCCGCCATGAACCGCCTGCTCGGCGACACCGATGAACGCAAGCGCATGGGTGACGCAGGTTGGACCATGGTGATGCACGCGTTCTCGATCGACACGATGTGCGAGGGCAATCTCGCCATCTACGAAAAGGTGCTGGCGCAATGAAGTCGCTACACATCCTCGGCAGCAAGGAGATGGGCGGCGCCGAACGCTGGCTGGTGCGCTTCGTGCGCGCCATGGCCCGCCACGGCGAATCGGTGGAAGTCATCGTACGCCGCGACTCCGACCTCGCCCGCCATCATCTCGACGGCGTCGACATGCGCGAATCGCCCATGCGCACGGTGTGGGACCCGCTCTCGCGCTGGGAGCTCTCGCGCCTGATCGCCGCGAGCGGCGCGCCCATCGTGCAGACCTACATGGGCCGCGCCACCCGCCTCACCCACCTCAAGCGCGGTCGCGGCAAGGTGCATCTGTCGCGCCTGGGCGGCTATTACAAGCTGACGCCCTTCCGCCACGCCCACGCCTGGATCGGCAACACCAAGGGCCTGTGCGACTGGATGATCCAGGGCGGCCTGCCGGCCGAGCGGGTACATCACATCACCAATTTTGCCGACCCGGCCAAGCCACTCGACCCCGAGGAGCAGCACGCGCTGCGCCAGCAACTCATGCTGCTGCCCGAGGACTGGCTGATCGTCACCGCCGGCCGGCTGATCGACGTCAAAGGCCAGGCCACGCTCATCGACGCCTTCAGCCAGTTACCGGCCGAACTCGCCGGCAAACGCCTGCGCCTGGCCATTCTCGGCGATGGGCCGCTACGCGAGGCGCTCGAGACGCAAGCACGCCAACTCGGCATAGCTGATCGGGTGCATTTCGCCGGCTGGCAACACGACCCGGCGCCGTGGTTCCATCTCGCCGACATGGTGGCCTTCCCCTCGCGCGATGCCGAAACACTCGGCAATGTGATTCTCGAAGCCTGGGCCTATGGCAAACCGCTGGCCTGCACGGCATTTCGCGGCGCGCGCGAGATTGCCCACCACGGGCAGGACGCCTGGGTGTCGCCCTGCGACGATGCCGACGCACTGGCGGCGGGCATGCGCGAGATCATCACCAACGACGACTTGCAACGCGACATGATCCGCGCCGGCGCCGGGCGCATCGAGGCCGAGTTTGGCGAGGCCGCGGTGATCGGCCAATATCGTGCGCTCTACGCCCAATTGCTGGACAATCGCTGACATGAGCACCGGCATCAACATCCTGATGTATCACCAGGTCGGCGACTTTGCGCCGATGAAGGGACATCGCTCGACCTACTGCCATCACAAGCGCTTTGCGCGCCAGATGGCCTACCTCGCCCGCTTTGGCTACACCGTATTGTCGATGGACCAGGTGCTCGCCTGTCTGCGAGGCGAGATGCCGATGCCGCCCAAGGCCGTGGCGCTGACCTTCGATGACGGTTACGAGAATTTCTACGAATACGCCTGGCCGGTGCTGCAAAAGCATGGCTTTCCGGCGCTGGTGTATCTGATCTCCGACCTGCTCGGCCAGCCATCCAGCTGGTTCGCTGCCGACGGCCGTGACACCCCGCCGCTGATGAGCGCGGCGCGGGTGCGTCAGCTGCACGGCGAGGGCGTCATCTTCGGCTCGCACACGGCCACGCACGCCAAACTCTCCGAGCAGGAAACCCCGCGCATTCGCGAGGAGGTCACCCGCTCCAAGGCCACGCTCGAAGACGTGCTGGGCGCGCCGGTCCATCACTTCTGCTACCCCTTCGGCAGCCACGACCGCCGGGCGGTGGACGCCGTGGCCGATGCCGGCTACCTCAGCGCCACCACCTGCATCCGGGCGCCGGCTACGGTGGCCGACGACCCGCTCACCCTGCCGCGCAAGGCGATTTCCTACGGCGACAACCTGCTGGGCTACTTCTGGCGCCTGCACGTCAAGAACGCGCCCAAGCGCGCGTCCATTCGCCGAGCGGGCGAAACCTTCGACGCGCTCACGGCCTGAGTCAACGATCCTCCCGGTCGGGTGTCTCGCCACGCGAGAACCGCGACATCGCCGTGCGCATGAACTGCATCTGCGCATCAAAACGGCTGCACGCCGCGCACATCATCAAGTGCATCCGAAACGACAAGCGCTCGCGCAGGCTCAAGGAGCGATCGCGTTTTTCTGACGCCAGTCGCGTCACCTGCTTGCAGCTCAACATTGCCCCTCCTTCGATCCGATCGCTTCTCCGATCGCAGGCGTGAAAGCCCGCCCTATTGCGCACGCTCGCCAGCCACGGTGAACCGCGGCTGCACCTGCGTGTGATGCATAGACGTTCGAAGCTCGGCTGTTCTTACAGGTGAATCATCGCCCCGCCTTCAAGGCGTCCAGAATCTTGCGCCCGGCGCGGCCGTTGGCCTCGAAGCCGAGGCGTGTCTGCTCGTCGGCAATGGCCGCACGGCTGCGGCTGCCGATCATGCCGTCCACCTCGCCGATATCGTGGCCGCGATCGAGCAGCAATTGCTGCAGCTCGCGCCGCTCGTTGCGGCCGATGCCGGGGTCGTCGGTCGGCCAGGCGGCGACAAAGGGCGCACCGCCACGCAGCCGGTCGGACAGGTGCGCAATCGCCAGCGCGTAACTCTCCGCCGCGTTGTAGCTGTAGATGGCGTTGAAGTTGCGGAAGACGAGAAAGGCCGGCCCCTCAGCCCCCGCCGGCAACAGCACCGCCGCCGAGCTGTCGTCGGGCGTGATCGCACTGCCGTCGATTCGCTTGAGGCCCATACGCACCCACTCGGTCAGCGGACGACGCGCCTTGCGCCCGGCAATGCCCTCGTCAAACCCGGCCGGCAGGCGGATCTCGTAGCCCCAGGTCTCGCCGGTGCGCCAGCCGGCGCGCTTGAGGTAGTTGGCCGTCGAGGCCAGCGCGTCGGGCACACTGTCGATCAGATCGCGGCGACCGTCGCCATCAAAATCTACCGCCACGCGCATGAAGGTCGAGGGCATGAATTGCGTGTGGCCAAAAGCGCCTGCCCACGAGCCGGTCAACCGGTCTGCCGCGATATGCCCTTCCTGCACGATGCGCAAGGTGGTGAAGAACTCGCCCTTGAAGTAGCTCTGCCGCCGCCCCTCGCAGGACAGCGTCGCCAAGGAGGCGATCAGCGGCCGGCTGCCAAAATTGCGCCCGAAGTTGCTCTCCACGCCCCACACCGCGACCACCGTGGCCGGATCGACGCTGTATTCGGCGGACACTTGCTCCAGCACCTCGGCCCATTCCTTGAGCCGGGCCGTACCGTCGTCGATGCGCTCCTGATCAACCAGCGCGGCGAGGTAGTCCCAGATCGGAGTGACGAACTCGGGCTGACGGTCCAGCGCTTCGAGCACCGTCGGGTCGGGCACGAGACCGGCGGTGAGGCGGTCGAAGGTGTCGGTCGACACTTGCTTTGACGCCGCCTCGCCGCGCAAGCGCGCAAGGCAGGCGTCAAAATCGGCATCGGCATGAGCGGTCGGGGCAGCGACCAGCAAAAACAGGGGCAGGAGCAGTTTTTTCATGGCGCCATTCTATTCACTGGCGGCTCACAAAGCAGTAACGAATCGTAGGGCGGGTTTCAACCCGCCAGCGCCACGCCCGCCAAGCCTACAGCGGCTCGCGCACCCGCCAGAAACTGGCGAAGCGCGGCAAGCCGGTCGCCGTCAGGCCGCGATAGCGGAAGCTGATCTGCGCGCCGATGGCCGGTGGCGCGCGCCGCTCGTCATCGGAGAGTCCCGTCCCGATGCGGAATTTCCGCCCGTCTGCCATACGCACTTCCAGCGCCCCGAGCATGCCGACAAACCGCCCCTGCCCCGGCACATGCGCAGTCACGATCGCCTCAGCGTCCTGCCAGGGCTTGAGCTTGAGCAGCGCATCGCTGCGCCCCGTAAGATAAGGCGCGTCGGCCCGGTGCAGCATCAGCCCCTCACCCCCGGCCGCGAGCACCTCGGCGAGCTGAGCCGTCAGCACCGCACGGTTGGGCACCCGCGCTTGCGCCACGACGCCAAGCCACGGCACATCGGCCGAGGCCACCAACGCCCGCATCGCGCTCACCCGCTGCGAAAAGTCGCCCGGCGCATCGGGCAATTCGAAAATCATGTAGCGCACCCGCCGCCACTCGGCATCGACCGGCATCTGCTTGCGCACTAGCCCCGACAGCTCGGCAAAACGTCCGCGCCCCAGCCACAACTCGCCATCCATGGCCTGCGCCGGCAGCGCCTGTACGAACCAATCGGGTGCGTGCACCGGTCGACCACTGCGAAAACGCAGCGCGCGGCCATCCCAGATTGCCCGCACGCCGTCGAGCTTTTCGCTCACCCAGTAGGGCGCCGGATCGATGTCCTCGGTCGCCTCGCGCGCCAGGACCACCGGCGGCACCACCGGATCAAGCGCAACCCCGCCAGCGCAAACAGCCTGGCTCAACCACAAAAACAGCACAACACATGTCTTTTGCATAAAACAAGTATAGGGCGTTCTGCGCCATTCCGTGTACAGCCCTCTCGCAGCGCGGCTGACGTTCGGGCGATCATGCTTTTCTCATACGCCCCGCACGGGACCGAAGCCGGACCATTAAAGTTCGGCAACCCGGGTGACGTTGACCAACTCGGACATCCACGGCAACTATCACGTTGTCGTCGCGGCCCCGATCAGCCAGCTGCGTATCATTGAATCAATTCGAAGGAAGCCAACATGAGCGAAACCTCAGACAAAAGACCCGCATTCGTCGTCGAATGGCGCGACGGCTTCAAGATCAACGTTGATCAGGTCGACAGCGAACACAAACATCTTTTCACTCTGGTCAAGCAACTCGACCTGGCGACGGTCAATGAAACACTCGACGAATTGCTCGACTACGTCGTGACCCATTTTTCCAACGAGCAACAGCTGATGGAAAATAGCGGCTACCCCGGCTTTTCAGATCACCTGAAGCTACACGAAGCGTTCAGCTCGACGGTCGCCGACTTCCTGAGCGCAGAAGACTCCTGGGACGACGAACGCATCCAGCAACTTCGGAAGTTCCTGAACAAATGGCTCATCGGTCACATCATGACCCACGATCTGCGCTTCGGAAACTGGTACCGGGAGCACCACGGCGAAACACCGGCCGCGGCGGTCACCGCGAACAAAAAAGTGGGCTGGTTCGATCGCTTGCTCGGCCGCGGCTGACCTGCACAGGTGGCGTTCGCTGCGGAGCGGCACCGCCGCGGTAGCGCCAACATCCGGCGGATCACGCTTCGCTGATCCGCCCTGCGGGCGCTATGCTATCCGTCCACTCAGCGGATCCGTGCCATGCCCGAACACCTCACCGACCTCTCCCACGCTATTCAGCTCGCCGTCGCCCCAGTGTTCCTGCTCACCGCGCTGGCCACGCTGATCAACGCCATGAGCGGGCGCCTCGCGCGCGTGGTGGACCGCCGTCGCGTCGTCCGCCGTCGCCTGCAAGAAAAAGCCGCGCCCGACCAAAAAGAGGCGCTCGAACGCGAACTGAGCCTGCTCGCCCGCCGCGGCACCCAGATCTACCAGGCCATTTTCTTTCAGGTGCTCAGCGCCTTGCTGGTCTGTCTGGTGGTGGCCGGCGCCTTTGTCGGCACCCTCATTCGCGTCGACCTCACCGCCACCATTGCGACACTATTCATTCTTGCCATGCTGTCGATGATCTGCGGGCTCGGCCTGTTCTTGCGTGAGGTGTATATCGCGGTGCGCCGGCCCACGCATTGGGAGCCGTAACCCGGCCAGCGCCCGACCGGTCAGAGCGCACCAACGATGCAATTGCGACCGCGTTGCTTGGCTTGGTAGAGGCGCTGATCGACCATCTCGACAAAGTCGATGGCCGTCTCGTGACGCGCGGGAATGGTCGTGCCCACGCCAAGGCTGATCGTCAGCAGCTGGCCCACCGGTGAGGCGTCGTGCGGGATCTGCGCCTTGAAGATCAAACTTCGACAGCGCTCGGCCACCGTCAATGCTGACGCGGCATCGGTACCCGGCAGGATCAGAACGAACTCTTCCCCGCCAAACCGGGCAAAGCCGTCCCGGCTTCGGGTCGCCGCACTGGCGAGCACCTGAGCCACCTGCTTGAGGCAGGTATCGCCCTGAATGTGGCCATAGCAGTCGTTGTACTGTTTGAAGTAGTCGATATCGATCAGGATCAACGACAGCGCCTGGCCCATGCGCCGCGCCTCGACCCATTCGGCGTCGAGGATGGAATCGAACATGCGCCGGTTGGACACTCCGGTCAGCCCGTCCTTGAACGACAGCGATTCGAGCTCCTCTTGCAACGCGAGCAGTTTCTGCTCGGCTGCCTTGCGCTCACTGATATCGAACATGAAGCCGATCAGCGACTCCACGTCACCGGCCTCGTTGCGTTTCACGTGCACAACATCCCGAATCCACACGGCCTCGCCATCCTTGGTCAGCGCACGATAGTCGGCCTCGTGGTCGGTGCCGGCCTGCGACTGCGCCACGCAGAAATCAACCACCCGTTCGCGGTCTTCCGGGTGCATGCGATCAGCCCAATCCTGCACCGTCACCCAGCTCGATGGCGTCCAGCCGAGCAGCTGCTCGATCTGCGGGCCAATATAGGTGAACTGCAGGGTCTTCCAGTCGATCTGCCAGGGAATGGCCTTGGTCGATTCAAGCAAGGTTTTGTAGACCGTACTGTCAGCCGGGACATCATCGGCGGCGTGAGTCATGAAGGGATCCGTTGAAAACAATGGCAAAGGGGGCCGGCGCATCACATGCGGCGGGCTGGCGGGCCGGGGTTTCGCAAACACGGGTCAGCGCATGGGCGGCCACTTCACCCAACGATACCGCAAAGCCAGGGGGCGTTCATCTCCCATTGCAACGCCTGTTCACCGCAGCTCACGAGTCGGCGCGATATCCTGCGCCGGCTTGATCGCCAGGCAATGGTCTGCAAAATCCTCGGCAGCAAGCGGCGGGCTGAACAGGTAGCCCTGGCACACATCACACGACAGCGCCTGCAAGGCCGCCAGTTGCGAGGGCCGCTCGACCCCTTCGGCCACCACCTGCATGTCGAAGGCGCGCGACATGGCGATCGTCGCCTTCAGGATCGCGTCGCCGCGCGCATCATCTGGTGCATCGACGGTCGCAACGAAACTGCGGTCGATCTTCAGCGTATCGAAGGGCAGCACGCCCAGATAGGACAGCGATGAATAGCCGGTGCCAAAATCGTCCAGTGCGAGCCGGATACCGCGTCGGTGCAACTGGCGCAACTCGCCCAGCGCAGCAGCTTCCGGATGCAGGAAAATCGACTCGGTCACCTCCACCTCCAGCACCTCGGCTGGCAGTGCGCGCTGGGCCAGCGCCGCCAGCACCATGGCCGCAAAACCCGGCTGGACCAGCTGGCGTGCCGACACGTTGATGGCCACCCGCGGCGGCGCCAAGCCGTCGGCCCGCCAGGCGGCAATGTGATCGAGCGCCCGGCCGACCACCCACTCACCAATCGGCAGAATCTGGCCGGACGCCTCCGCCACCGGGATGAAACGATCCGGCGGCACGCAGCGCCCCTCGCCGTCACGCCAGCGCAGCAGCGCCTCGCAGCCGACCAGCGCGCCCGTGGCAATACTTAACTGTGGCTGGAAATGCAGCGACAACTCCTCACGCGCAATGGCCTGACGCAAGCCGCTCTCGATCGCCACCCGCTGACACACCGCATCGTTCATCTCGCGGGTATAGAAACGCGCCACGTTGCCCCCCGAACGCTTGGCGTCATACATCGCCGTATCGGCATTGCGCAGCAATGTCTGTGCATCGGCCGCATCATCCGGAAACAGGCTCACCCCGATACTGGCACTCACGCACAACTCCACCTCACCGGCGGTGAGCGGCTGGCGCACGGCCTCAAGCAGTTTGGCCACCACCGGCGGCACGGTCGTTGCCGCATCAACAGCCGACATCACCATGATGAACTCGTCCCCGCCCTGGCGCACCAGCGTATCGGACTCGCGCACACAGCCGTGCAGGCGCCTGGCCAGTTCAACCAGCAACACGTCGCCAGTGGCATGACCATGCACATCGTTCACATCCTTGAAGCGATCGATATCGATGAACAACACCGCCACACCGGCAGGTTTTCCCCGGGATGCCTGGGCAATGGCCAGATCCAGGCGATCGTTCAGCAACGCCCGATTGGCCAGGCCGGTAAGCTGATCGTGATACGCCAGATAATGAATACGCGCCTCGGTCTCCTTGCGCTTGGTAATGTCCGACACCGACCCGGCCATCAGCACCGCACGACCGCGCCGGTTACGCACCGCCTCGCCGCGCGAGGCAATCCAGCGGTAACTGCCATCGCGCGCGCGAACCCGGTACTCGAAGTAGAAAAACGGCGTCTCGCCCTTGAGATGCCGAGCCACCGCCTGGTTGTAGCCGGCCCGATCATCCGGATGCACCAGGTCCAGCCAGCCGTGCGTATCGACCAGGAAATTGCTCGAATACCCGAGAATCGCCAATAACCGGTCACCCACCCACAGCCGCTTGCTCACTGGGTCCCACGACCACAGCCCATCGTGTGCCCCGCGCATCGCCAAGCCGTGCGCACGAAAGATCTCGTGCAGACGGCGCAACTCCTGCCAGCCGAGCATCAAAGTCACCGCCAACAGGGCCAATCCTGCCATCAAGGCCACATCGGACGCCCACTGCGCACCGACCGCGAGGCAAGCCGCCGCCCCCAGCCCAACCACCAGCAGCCGCATCCGGTTATCCCGCAGGACCTTCTTCACCGACACCACTCGATCGCCTCTCCACAACCCCACCACTGGCTATCCACCTACTACGAACGATCTACGGCGGAATCTAGACAGTCTTGAAGTCCCAAGCGTCCAAACGCCAACAAGTACCGCAAATCGGCGGGTGAAGCAGCGGGGCAGACCGTCGCTGCAACGACGGCGTGCGGCAGATTCATGACACGATTCGTGGGCGCCCACCCCGGTGCAGGCCGAAGGCCGAAGTTCGCGATGTGTGCTTGAGCCACCGACAATTCCCGGATTCCACTGCACTGCAGCCGGGCTGCAATTGCTAGACTCAAACTCCGGAAGCCATCGGAGTCCCCGCATGGAAACGCCAGCGCCGCCCGCCCCCGACAGTCCGGTGCGCCGCAGCCGCCGACGCGCGGCAGGCGTGGCGTGTTACGTCCTCGGCTGCCTGCTCGGTGTGGTGTCGGTGGCCGTTGCGTTTGCCGCCTTTGGTCAGGCACTCCACTGGCTCGCCGGCGCGATTATCGCCACCGTGCTGCTGCTGATGGCGGTCGCCTCGCTGGTCGCGGCCGAACACTTTTTCGTGCCCAGCGTCGCCGACGTACTCGCACGCGACCCCCGCCCACCGGTGGTCTATCTGCGCCCCTTCGGCGAAGACCAGGCGCTCACCTACGACATCGTCAGCACCGGCGAAACCACCACCGCCATCACCGCCAAAGCCGAAGACTTTCTGCTCGCGCTCAACGCCATCGGCCCGCTGGTCTCCATCGCCGAACCCAATCGCTGGGCACGCGTCGGCATACACCCGCACGGCGCCTACCGCGACTTCATCGGCGAGGGCGACTGGCAGGCGCGTGTCCAGACCTGGCTCGACCAGGCCGGCATGGTGGTGCTGGCCATGGGCGACTCGCCCGGTATCGAATGGGAAATACAGCAAGTGCGCCAACGCGTCGCGCCGCAGTCGCTGCTGCTCTACCTGCCCCCACGCCCCGCCGACGCCTTCACCCGCAAGGGGCGGCACAAAAAAGAACAAGCCATCTACGAACACTTCAGCCCGCTGGTCGAAAAACACTTCGGCCTCGCCATGCCGCCCTTCAGCGCATCGACCTACCTCATCGGCTTCGCCGCCGACGGCACTCCGGTCATGGCGCCCGACGCGCCGCGCAAGCGTTGGGTATTTACCGAACACGGCCGCGTCGCCAACGCCATCCGCAGCCAACTCGGCGCCGTGCTCGCCAAGGTCCGCCCCGACGCCCAACTCGACACCTACCAAATCGCCGGCCGCCCCGGCCTGTGGACACGCGCCATCGCCGCCACCACCACGCTCATCCTGGCCAGCATCGGTATCGGCCTGCTCGGCGGGCCGACCGGTGCAGTCGCGAGCCTCGCGCTGCAAGCCTTCCCCGGCCTCATGCTCACGGCCGGCTGGGTGCTGCTCGCGCGTTATTTTGGAACACGGTGGGTGTGGATCGTGCCGATCGCGCTCGGGATCTCCGTCGCGCTCAACATTGGCGTCCAGGTTTATGTGCAGATTGATCCGGCCGCTGGATTCATGCTTCTGCGCTCGCCGTGGCACCAACTGGCCGGATCGCTGGTGAATTGGATCTACGCGGGGGCCGTGCTGGCGATCGGGGTGGCGTTGGCGGGACGGCGGGCGGGGAATTGTTGAGCTACGCTGATCGGCAGTCCGGATACAACGCAGCAACCGGGGAAAAGCATCGCTTTTTTCGATTGCACGGATTATGATTTCGTCATTTTTAACACACCCCCATTTCCATGCAAAGACCATCATTCCAAAGCGCCTGGGCAAGCTTCATGGCAGTCCGCCTCTCCGTCAAGGCCGTCGGAAAGAAGATCGGAGGCCGGGTCCAGGAAAACATCGAACTGCCCGTAGGCGGATTCGAGAACGCCTGCCCAATCCGGATGAGCTATGTTCTTAACAAAACGGGCTTCCCCATCCCCAAGAGCAGCCGGTACGCCATGGTGAGCGGTGGCGACCGGATGCAATACATCTACCGGGTGCGCGACATGATGCGCTACCTCGATGACAGCTTCGGCGCCCCAGACAAGAACGCCTCCGCACCGACGCCGGATGACTTCAAGCACATGCAGGGCATCGTCGTCATCAAAGGCCACGGCTGGGGCAATGCAAGCGGGCATGTGACCTTGTGGGATGGCACACTATGCGCTGATAGCTGCCATCTGCTGGGCGACCCAGACAACGGCAGCTTCGTGCCCGAATCGGGCGCCCTCTGGGTACTGCCATGAAATACGCTGCCATCGTGCTCGCCGCGCTCGCCCTCCCCGCCTGCGCCACCGACACCTCGTCGGAAGCCATGCCCCAAACAGCCCGCTATTCGCAGCGGGAACTGCTCAAGAACTGGGCCCTGAGCGCCTGCCTGGCGACGATCGCCAAGAGCCCGGCGGACCGCGACGACGCCAACGCCACCGCCAGCGCCTACCTCGAATTTGGCAACCAGCCCATCGAGGCCTACGAGACGCTTGGCAAGTTGGCGAAGCAATACGCGGGGCGCACGTACTCGGGCTCCATTGCATCGAAATTCAACACGATGAAGTGCATTGACCTCTACCACAGCGAGGCGCTTGAGAGCTTGGTCGAGACTTGGGTGAAACAGGCGCCGTAGCCCGGCCGAGCGAAGCAACGCCGGGGTCAGCGTTGTCAGTCGGGCACGTTTCCCCGGCGTCGGGCCTGCGGCCCTCGGCCGGGCTACGCTTGCTGCGGACGACTCGTCGGCATGACACCGCATCGCATCTGCGGGCGGCAAGCCATGTAGGGCGGATAAGCCGAAGGCGCCATCCGCCATATCGGCTTACCGAACGAACACATACGGCGGATGGCGCTTCGCTTATCCGCCCTACGAGTTCTGACCGAGTCTTACGGCGTAGATCGCGAGTTGCCTCAGATGGGCACTACCAGTCGACAAAACGTAAACGGCCAGATCTTCGCTAGGGGCCACCGGCTCAATAGCTGCCTGCCCGTGACGGTAAAGATGGAGAGCATTGACCCACTCCCCAAGCCCATCGAAGAAACCACGTACTACTTTCTGCTCTGTCTCGTCACCCCCCGCTACATTCAAGCACACTTCCTTTAGCGTGTTCTTGGCAAGCCATTGGTTCAAATTTTTGGCATCAGGGACGCAAAGCCGTGAAAGTATTTCCATAGCTTCAAATATCGAACGAACCGACGCTTTCGTGTCTTGTGGCTCGCTGTCGAGATGTCGGTATGCGTCCTCGAACGCTGCGCGAACAGCAGCGAACTGAGGCAATTGAAGGACGGCCAGCGTGGCGGCCCTATTACGCTCAAACTCTTGATCAACATGAAAGTGCACGACCCCTGCATCATCGATCGCGTACCCCATATTCTCTTCATGCATTGCGCGTCGGACAAAGCTCAGCCAAGCATCACGGGCTAAATGATCGTAAGCCTCAGCAAGTACGCATTGAACAAACGTCACCGCATCCAATACGTCTCTCAATTCGGACTGACGAAATACTTCTGCAAAGACTTGATGGACGCCGCGAAACGGCACACGTGTTCCAGTCTCGGCCTCGAATATTTTGATAGCTCTATGGCTGTAGGCAGGGCGTAGGTTGTCCCAAACGTAGGCCGCCAGTCGATTCCGGAAGCGCTCACTATCCCGTGAGGGCACCCCACGCTCAAGATATAGCTGGCTAAAACGTTGAGATGTCACCACCACTCCAATATGCAAAATGCTTCCACATAGTGCGTCCAAAGCTCAAAATCTTCAAGATGGCATTTTGGATGAAATCGACACTCACTGAGCGCAGTTTGTGTGGGTGGGTGGGCTCTTTCCAGCCCCCCCACCGGGCGAAAATTTGCATTGCAATTGCCAAATGAAGAGCCTCCCCCTGCGGGATCAATGCGCCTCATCCCAATTCGCCCCATCCCCCACTTCGGCCACCAGCGGCACCGACAGCTTGGCCACGCCGGCCATCAGCTTCGGTAGCTGTTCGCGTACCAGGGCCAACTCCGCATCCGGCACTTCGAGCACCAGTTCGTCATGCACCTGCAGGATCAGCTTTGATTTGAGCTGTTCTTTCTTGAGCCAGGCGGAGACGGCGATCATGGCTTTTTTGATGAGGTCGGCGGCGGTGCCCTGCATGGGGGCGTTGATGGCGGCGCGTTCGGCGCCCTGGCGGCGGCCGGCCTGGCTGGCGTAGATGTCGGGCAGATGCAGGCGGCGGCCGAAGGCGGTTTCGACATAGCCCTTGTCGGCCACTTCGGCGCGGGTGCGGGCCATGTAGTCGGCGACGCCGGGGTAGCGGGCGAAGTAGCGGTCGATGTAGCTGGCGGCGGCGCTGCGGTCGATGCCGAGGTTTTTGGCGAGGCCGTGGGCGCTCATGCCGTAGATGAGGCCGAAGTTGATGACCTTGGCGTAGCGGCGCTGCTCCTTGTCGACTTCGAGCGGGGTGAGCCCGAAGATTTCGGCGGCGGTGGCGCGGTGCACGTCTTCGCCGTCGGCAAAGGCTTGCAGCAGGCGCTTGTCGCCCGACAGGTGGGCCATGATGCGCAGCTCGATCTGCGAGTAGTCGGCGCTGACCAGGCGGTGCCCTTTGGGCGCAATGAAGGCGGCGCGGATGCGGCGGCCCTCTTCGCTGCGGATAGGGATGTTCTGCAGGTTGGGGTCCGAGCTGGCGAGACGGCCGGTGACGGCGACGGCCTGCGAGAAGCTGGTGTGCACCCGGCCGGTGTGGCGATTGACCATCAGCGGCAGCTTGTCGGCGTAGGTGTTCTTGAGCTTGGCGAGGCCGCGGTAGTCGAGCAGCAGCTTGGGCAGGGGGTAGTCTTCGGCCAGCTTTTGCAGCACTTCTTCGTCCGTCGAGGGCTGGCCGGTGGCGGTCTTTTTGACCACCGGCAGGCCGAGCTTGCCGAACAACAACTCACCGAGTTGCTTGGGGGAGTTGAGGTTGAAGGGTTGCTCGGCGAGCTTGTGGGCCTCGGCTTCGAGTTCGACCAAGCGGCGGCCGAGCTCTTCGCTGTGCTGAGCGAGCAGGAAGTCATCGATGAGCACGCCGTTGCGTTCCATCTCGAACAGCACTTCCATGCTCGGCAACTCGATGTCGCGATACAGCGCCTCGAGTTTCGGCTCGGCGGCAAGCTGGCCGGCAAAGTGTTGCTGCAGGCGCAGGGTGATGTCGGCGTCTTCGGCGGCGTATTCGGCGGCTTGCTCCAGCGCTACCTGGTCGAAGCCAATCTGCTTGGCGCCCTTGCCGCAGATGGCGGTGTAGGGAATGGTCTCCAGGCCGAGGTGGCGCTTGGCGAGGCTGTCCATGTCGTGCGACTTGTCGGACTCGAGTACATAGGAGGCGAGCATGGTGTCGTCGGCGACGCCGCGCAGGCGCACGTCGTAGTTGGCCAGCACATGTTTGTCGTACTTGAGGTTCTGACCGACCTTTTTGTATTTGTCGCTCTCCAGCCAGGGGCGCAGGGCGAGCAGCACGGCGTCGATGCTGAGCTGATCGGGCGCGCCAGCATAGTTGTGGGCGACGGGCACATAGGCGGCGCCCCCGCCCGGCACGGCAAAGGACAGGCCGACCAGCGTGGCGGCCATCGGGTCGAGACTGGTGGTTTCGGTGTCGAAGGCGGCGATCGGTGCGGTGCGCAGCTTGACCACCCAGGCGGCCAGCGATTCGGCGTCGAGCACGGTGTCGTAGCCCTGACGGTGCATGGTCGGGTCGTCGGGGTGTTCGACGGCGGCAGGCGCGGCGGGGGTGGCGGTCGCACCTTTGGCGGGCGCGGCGCCAGCTTGCTGCACTTCGCGCAGCCAGCTCTTGAATTCGAGATGCGAGAACAGCTCGATCAGCTTTTCGCGGTCTTCTTCGCGCGGGGCGAGATCGGTGGGGCCGAGGCCGAGGTCGAGGTCGGTGGCCACGGTCACCAGCTTGCGACCCAGCGGCAGAAAATCGAGATGTTTGCGCAGGTTCTCGCCGACCTTGCCGCCCACTTCGTCTGCGTGGGCGACGATCTCGTCCAGCGAACCGAACTGGTTGAGCCATTTCACCGCCGTCTTGGGGCCGCATTTGTCCACGCCGGGGATGTTGTCGACCGTGTCGCCAACCAGCGCGAGGTAGTCGATGATGCGCTCGGGCGGCACGCCGAACTTGGCTTCGACGCCGGCCGGGTCGAGCACTTCGTTGCTCATGGTATTCACCCAGCGCACGCGCTCGTCGACCAGCTGGGTGAGGTCCTTGTCGCCGGTGGAGATGACCACGTCCATGCCGGCGGCGCTGGCCTGGCGGGCGAGCGTGCCGATCACGTCGTCGGCCTCGACGCCCTCGACCATCAGCAGCGGCCAGCCGCGCGCCTGCACGGCGGCATGCAGCGGCGCGATCTGCACCGCGAGGTCTTCAGGCATGGGCGGGCGATGCGATTTGTAATCGGGGAACCAGTCGTCGCGGAAGGTCTTGCCCTTGGCGTCGAAAATGCAGGCGCGGTACTCTGCCTTGTAGTCGGCATCGAGCCGACGTAGCATGTTCAGAACCCCATATACCGCGCCGGTTGGCTCGCCTGCGGCATTTCGCAGATCGGGCATGGCATGGAAGGCGCGGAAGAGATAACTCGAACCATCAACGAGCAAAAGCGTGGGCATGGGGATGTCACCGGCAAAGGTTGTCGGAAGGCGGACCCGCCACTACGCACTGCACACGAGGCCACATGAACGTCAAGGACAAACTCCCCGCCGACCTGCCCAATGCCGCCGTGCCGCAGTACAACGCGCGCGAATCCTGGCGAATCTTCGGAATTATGTCAGAGTTCTTCGAGGCCACCGAACGGCTCAGCGCGATCCGCCCGGCGGTCTCCATCTTCGGCAGCGCCCGCACGCCGGCGGACCACCCCTATTACATGCTCGCCGAACAGATCGCCCGCAAGCTGTCGGACGCTGGCTTTTCGGTCATCTCGGGCGGCGGCCCGGGCATCATGGAAGCGGTCAACAAGGGCGCCTTTTTCGGCAAGAGCCCGTCCATCGGGCTGAACATCCAGCTGCCGCACGAGCAGCAGGCCAACCCCTATCAGGACATCTCGCAGACCTTCCAGCACTTCTTCGCGCGCAAGTTCATGTTCGTGAAGTTCGCCTCGGCCTACGTGGTGATGCCCGGCGGTTTCGGCACGCTCGACGAGTTGCTCGAAGCGATGACGCTGATGCAGACCGGCAAGACCCGCAACATTCCGATCATTCTGGTGCACACGCCTTTCTGGGAAGGGCTGCTGGCGTGGTTCAAGGAGCGGCTGGTGAGCGAGCGCATGATCAACCCCGAAGACCTCGACCTGATCCAGCTCATTGACGATCCGGATCAGGTGGTCGAGGCGATCTTCAAGCATTACGAAACCCGCGGCTTCCTGCCGCTGCCCGATGAACACGAGTTGATGCTCAATCTATGAAACTGCTGCGCTACGGCCCCGCAGGCGAAGAGCGCCCCGGACTGCTCGACGCGCAGGGCGAGCTGCGCGATCTGTCTGGCGTGATCGGTGACATCACGCCGGCCACGCTCGCCCCCGAGGCGCTGGCCGCGCTATGCGCACTCGACATCAGCAGCTTGCCCGTCGTGCCCGGCACCCCGCGCCTTGGCGTGCCATGGGCGGGCTGCGGCAAGTTCGTGGCCATCGGCCTCAATTATTCCGATCACGCCGCCGAAGCCGGCCTGCCCGAGCCGGCCGAGCCGGTGATGTTCCCCAAATGGACCAGCTGCCTGTGCGGCGCCAACGACGACATCGTGCCGCCACCGGACTTCACCCGGCTCGACTGGGAGGTGGAGTTGGGCATCGTCATCGGCCGGCAGGCGCGCTCGGTGAGCGAGGCCGAGGCGTTGGACCATGTGGCCGGCTATTGCGTGGCCAACGACGTCTCGGAGCGCAGCTACCAGTTCGACCGCTCCGGCGGCCAGTGGGGCAAGGGCAAGGGCTTCGACACCTTCGGCCCGGTCGGCCCCTGGCTGGTCACCGCCGACGAAGTGCCCGACCCGCAGGCCCTCGGTCTGTGGCTGAGCGTCAACGGCGAGCGCATGCAAAACGGCCACACCGCCACCATGATCTTCTCCTGCGCGCGCCTGGTGGCCGAGTGCAGCCGGGTGATGACGCTGGAACCCGGCGACCTGATCATCACCGGCACGCCACCCGGCGTCGGCATGGGTCAGAAGCCGCCGCGCTACCTGCAGGCAGGCGATGTGGTCGAAGCCGGCATCGACGGGCTGGGGGTGCAGGTGCAGCGGGTGCGGGCGCCGGCCACTTGAACCACAGGTCTGGCCGCGGCAGCAATGTAAGCAAACGCTAAAACCAAGCGATGGCGCAGAGGTCAAACTGCTAGAATCGCGCCAATCAAGGAGAACCCCATGCGCAAGACGACCTTTGCCCTGCTGATTGCCGCCCCGCTGTTTGCCTTCACCCTGTCCGCCAGCGCGCAGGATCGACCGGCCAAGCTCGAAGACGTCCCCGCGCCGCCGCCGATTCCGGCCGGCGTGACCGAGGAAGACTTCGAACCGCAGGTCACCATCGTCAAGCGCGGCGAAGACGTGGTCGAGGAGTATCGTTCCCACGGCAAGCTCTACATGGTCAAGGTCACGCCGCCGCATGGCACGCCCTACTACATGATCGACCGCCGCGGCGACGGCACCTTCGAGCATGTCACCGGCGAAAAGCCGTTGTCCGTGCCGATGTGGATCGTCAAGTCCTGGTAAGTTCAATTCTCTCGCCGGCCGGGCCACGGTCCGGTCGGTGATATCACTATGTCTGTTTTCACGCCCGTCACACCCGACGCCCTCGATGAGTGGCTGTCCAACTACGCCATCGGTCACTTGATCGAGTTGCGCGGCATCTCCGAAGGGGTGCAGAACAGCAATTTCTTCGTCACCACCAGCCTCGGCCGCTATGTGCTGACGCTGTTCGAAACCCTGTCGCACGCCGAGCTGCCCTTCTATCTGCACCTGATGGCGCATCTGGCGCGCCACGGTCTGCCCGTGCCGGCGCCGATTGCCGACCTCGACAATGAATACCTCGGCACCCTCTCGGGCAAGCCCGCTGCGCTGGTGCGTCGCCTCTCGGGCGCCTCCGACATGTCGCCGAATGCTGCCCGCTGCACCAAGGTCGGCACCATGATGGCCGGGCTGCATCTGGCCGGGCAGCGTTTCGGCCGCCGTCAGGAGAACCCACGCGGCCCCGAGTGGCGCGCCCGCACCGCGCAAGCCGTGCGCCCCTATCTGAGCGCCGACGAGCAAGCCCTGCTCGACGCCGAGCTCGCCTTCCAGGCCAGCATCGACGTCGCAGCGCTGCCCAGCGGCGCCATCCACGCCGACCTGTTCCGCGACAATCTGCTGTGGGACGGCGACGAGGTCGGCGGTGTGATCGACTTCTACTTTGCCGGCAACGACGCGCTGCTCTTCGATCTGGCCGTCACGGTCAACGACTGGTGCGCCGACGCCACCGGCGGGCTCGACCCGGTCCGCACCCGCGCCCTGCTCACCGGCTACCATACCGAGCGTCCGCTGACCGACGCCGAACACGCCGCCTGGCCGGCCATGCTGCGCGCTGCGGCGCTGCGCTTCTGGCTGTCGCGCGCCGAAGACTTCCACCTGCCGCGCGACGGCGAAATGGTGCTGGTCAAAGACCCCAACGAATACCGCGACATCCTCCGCCAGCGCATCGTCGCGGGTGACACGCTGCCCTGGCACGACTGATGACCGACACCCGCCCCGACCTCCCGCCCGCGCACGCCCTGCGCCCCGGCGCCTGCCTGGGCTGGCTGGCCCATGGCTGGCGCCTGTTTTTGCGCGACCCGGCACGCTGGGCGGTGATCGCGCTTATTTTTGTGCTGATCCTGGCTGCGCTCGGCTTCGTGCCGCTGGTCGGCTGGGCGTTCAGCCTGGTCGGGCTGCCGGTGCTCACCGCCGGCCTGCTGATGGTCGCCGACGACGCAGCGGCCGGCCGGGCAGTGCGCATCGACGGCCTGTTCGACGGCCTGCGCCGCGACGCCGGCAAGCATGTGATGGTCGGCATCTGCTATCTGGTCGGCGGTTTGCTGTCGGCCTTCATCGCCGCGGCCATTGGTGGCAGCGCCGCGCTCACCGGCGCGTTGATCGGCCCGCTGGCGGCCGCCGGACTCACCGCCGGCGGCGTGATGATTGCCAGCATCGTCTTCATGGCGCTGTGGATCGGCCTGATGATGGCGCTGTGGTACGCCCCGGCGCTGGTGGTGTTTCACCAGGCCGAGCCGGTCGCCGCCCTGCGCCACTCGGCCAGTGCCTGCCTGCACAACCTGCCGGTGTTCTTCGTGCTGGCCCTGTGCCTGTATGTGCTCGGCTGGCTGGCCATGCTGCCGGCCGGTCTGGGCATGCTGGTGCTGGTGCCGGTCGTCGCCGGTGCGCAGCACGCCGCCTACCTCGAAACCTTTGGCGATCGCCCCGCGCTGCCGCCCCCCACCGAGTCTGTCTGACATGCAAGCGTACAAACGCAGCCCCACCCGCGGCTTTGCCTGGATCGCCGAAGGCTTCCGCCTGTGGAAGCGCAGCCCGGCCCTGATCACCTATCTGACCTTCGGCTATCTGCTGATTCTGGTGGTGCTCAGCGTCATCCCGCTGGTTGGTCAGGCCGTCGCCTCGCTGATTCTGCCGATCATCTCGCTCGGCGTGCTCAACGGCACCCTGGCCGTGCACGAAGGCCGCAAGGTCGGGCCGGATGTGCTGCTGTCGGGCTTCAAGAGCAATGTCGCCGGTCTGATCACGGTCGGCGGCCTGTACCTCACCGGCACCCTGCTGGCGCTGGGCGCCACGGCGCTGTTCGACGGCGGCATGCTGCTCAAGATCATGGTCGGCAACCACCCCCTCAATGAAGAAGCCATGGCCACCCCGGGCCTGATGAACGCCTCGCTGTTCGGTACGCTGCTGACCACCCCGCTGATGATGGCCTACTGGTTTGCCGCCATGCTGGTCGGCTGGCACGGGCTGTCGGCGCCCAAAGCCATGTTCTTCAGCCTGATCGCCTGCTGGCGCAGTTTCGGCGCCTTCAGCATGTATTTGCTGGGGATCTTTTTCCTGGTCGTCGGCGGCCCCGCGCTACTGGTGGCGACCATCGCCCAAAGTTCACCGGCGCTGGCCAGTCTGCTCACCGTGCCGCTGCCGCTGATCACCATCCCGATCGTGTTCGCCTCCTTCCTGCCCAATGTGCTCGACATCTTCGGCCACGAACCGCCGCCCGCCGCCCATGGCTGAGGGACCGATCGGGCTGCTCGGCGGCACCTTCGACCCCATCCACATCGGCCACCTGCGTCTGGCCGAAGAAGCGCGCGAAACCCTCGGCCTGGCCGAGCTGCGACTGATACCGGCCGGCGAACCGCCGCACCGAGGCACGCCGCGCTGCCCCGGCGAGCATCGTCTGGCCATGGTCCGACGAGCGGTCGCCGACAATCCGCAATTGACGGTCGACGACAGCGAGGTGCACAGCGACGGCCCCAGCTACACCGTGCTCACCCTCGAGCGACTGCGCGCCCGCCTCGGCCCCGCCCGGCCATTGGTGTTGATCCTCGGCGCCGATGCCTTCGAAGGCCTGCCGCTCTGGCATCGCTGGGAAGAATTATTCACGCTGGCGCACATCGCCGTCGCCAACCGGCCCGGCTACGCGCCGCACGGCCGGCGCTGGCCGTCGGTTTTATCACCCGAACTCGACGCCGCCTGCCAGGGTCGCCGGCTGAGCCACCCCGATCAGCTGAGCGCCGCGCCAGCCGGTGGTCTACTGCCTTTTGACATGACCCCGCTGGCCATTTCGGCCACCCACATTCGGGAACTGCTGGCGCAAGGGCACAGTGCCCGATATTTGCTCCCCGCTCCGGTTCTCGACTATATTGCCGCGCATTCCCTCTATAGCTGACCCCATGGAACTCGACCAACTCCAACAGATCGTTATCAACGCACTCGAAGATGTCAAAGCGATCGACATCGAAGTCATCGACACCACGAAACTCACCGCGCTGTTTGATCGCATGATCATCGCCAGCGGTAATTCGGGTCGTCAGACCCGCGCCCTCGCGCGCAACGTGCAGGACGAGGTCAAGAAGGCCGGCGGCACCGTGGCCAGCGTCGAAGGCGAAGACAGTGGTGACTGGGTGCTGGTCGACCTCGGCGGCATCGTGGTGCACGTCATGCAGCCCGCCGTGCGCGCCTACTACAACCTCGAAGAGCTCTGGAAGGCCACCCCCAAAAATCCGAAGCCCGCGCCCAAAGCGTGAAGCTGCTGATTGTCGCCGTTGGCACGCGCATGCCCGACTGGGTCAGCGCGGGCTACGACGACTACGCCCGCCGCATGCCGCGCGAGGCAAGCATCGAACTGATTGAAGTCAAGGCCGAGCCGCGCACCACCGGCAAGACGGTGCCGGCCATGATGGCCGCCGAAGCCGCGCGCATTGAAGCCGCGCTGCCCGAGCGCTGCCACCGCGTCATTCTCGACGAGCGCGGCACTGAGCTGACCACCCGAAAGCTGGCCGAGCGCTTCGAGCGCTGGTTGGGCGACGGGCAGGATGTGGCCTTCATCGTCGGTGGCCCCGACGGTCTCGACCCGACGATCAAAGCCACCGCAAACGATACCGTGCGTCTGTCCGGCCTCACGCTGCCGCACGCGCTGGTGCGCCCCTTGCTGGCCGAGGCGCTCTACCGCGCCTGGAGCCTCACCCGCAACCACCCCTACCATCGCGAGTAGGGCGGCTTTCAAGCCGCCACCCCCCTCACAAGACATCTTGCCGGCAAAGGCCGGCCCGACGAAGCCCATCGGCCGTGCGGGGACCGAATCCCGTAAAATGGCGCAGATCCCACCCGACGCCGCCATGCAAAACGCCATCTACCTCGCCTCGAACAGCCCCCGCCGCCGCGAACTGCTCCGCCAGATTGGTGTGCGTTTCGACGTGCTGCTGTTCCGCGACATGGCCCGCGGCGACCACGATATAGACGAAACCCCGCTGCCGGACGAGATCCCGGCCGACTACGTGCAGCGCATCGCACTGGCCAAGGCCGAGGGCGGCATGGGGCGCGTGCAGTGGCGTCACCTGCCGCACCGCCCTGTGCTGGCGGCAGACACCACGCTGGAAGTCGACGGCCAGATCATCGGCAAGCCCGACGACGCCGAACACGCCACCCAGATCCTGCGCACACTGTCAGGGCGCGAACACGTGGTGCACACCGCCATCGCACTGACCGACGGCCAGCGCACCGAACATCGACTGAATACCAACCGGGTGCGTTTCCGCACCCTGAGCAACGCCGACATCCGCCGCTACATCGCCACCGGCGAGCCCATGGACAAAGCCGGCGCGTACGGCATCCAGGGCCGCGCCGCGATGTTTGTCGAACACATCGAGGGCAGCTACACCGGCATCATGGGCCTGCCCCTGTTCGACACCGCTGCGCTGCTCGAGCGCTTCGGCCTCGCCCCCTGAATTCTCACTCTTGCCGACCCGTCCATGACCGAAGACTTTCTGATCAATTTCACCCCGCAGGAAACCCGCGCCGCACTCATGCAGCAAGGCGTGGTCCAGGAGCTCCACGTGGAGCGCACCGCCAGCCGCGGAATCGTCGGCAATGTGTATCAGGGCCGCGTCGTGCGCGTGCTGCCGGGCATGCAGTCGGCCTTCATCGACATCGGCCTGGAGCGCACCGCCTTCTTGCATGTGGCCGATATCTGGAGCGATCGCCACAACGGCGACCACGCCCGCCCGATCGAAAAGATTCTGGTCGAGGGCCAGAGCCTGATGGTGCAAGTGCTCAAGGACCCGATCGGCACCAAGGGCGCGCGCCTGTCCACACAGGTCAGCATCGCTGGCCGCCTGCTGGTGTATCTGCCTCAGGAAAAGCACATCGGCATCTCCCAGCGCATCGAGGACGAAGCGGGCCGAGAGGCCCTGCGCGAGCGTCTCGCCCGCCTGATGGGCGAAGACGAAACCGGCGGTTTCATTGTGCGCACCATGGCTGAACAAGCCAGTGACGCGGAACTGGCCGCCGACATCGCCTACCTGCGCAAGCTGTGGCAAGAAATCATGAGCCGTGCCAGTGGCGCCAAGCCCCCGCTGGTGCTGTACCAGGATCTGACGCTCGGCCAGCGCGTGCTGCGCGACCTGGTGACCGACTCGACCTCACGCATCATCGTCGACTCGCGCGAAAACTTCCTCAAGCTCACCGCCTTCGCCAAGGAATACATGCCGCGGGTGCTGCCGCTGATCCACCACTACACCGGCGAGCGGCCGCTGTTCGACCTGCACAACGTCGAAGACGAAATCGAAAAAGCACTGGCCCGTCGGGTCGATCTGAAGAGCGGTGGCTACCTGATCATCGACCAGACCGAGGCGATGACGACCATCGATGTGAACACCGGCGGCTTCGTCGGCGCCCGCAGCTTTGATGACACCATCTTCAAGACCAACCTCGAGGCTGCGCAGACCATCGCCCGCCAATTGCGCATGCGCAACCTCGGCGGCATCATCATCATCGACTTCATCGACATGGAAACGATGGAGCACCGCGAGGCCGTGCTCGGCGAGTTCAAGCGCTCGCTGGAGCGCGACCACACCAAGATGACCGTCAACGGCTTCACCGCGCTTGGCCTGGTCGAGATGACCCGCAAGCGCACCCGCGAGTCACTGGCCCACACCCTGTGCGAACCCTGCCCGACCTGCGACGGCCGTGGCGAGGTGCAGACCGCCCGCACCGTGTGCTACGAGATCCTGCGCGAACTGCTGCGCGAAGCCCGCCAATACAACGCCCGCGAGTTCCGCGTACTCGCCGCGCCGAATGTCTGCGACCTCTTCCTCGACGAAGAATCGCAGTCACTGGCCATGCTCTCGGACTTCATCGACAAGACCATCTCACTGCATCCGGAAGCCAGCTACACTCAGGAACAGTACGACATTGTTCTGCTCTGAAGAAACCAGCCAGCGCCGTTCCGACCACATCGTCCCCAGGCCAACGCACCGCATGCCACACACGCGCCACACTTCGGAAGTGCATCACTCCCATCGCGCCGGCTGGCTGCGTGCGGCGGTGCTCGGCGCCAATGACGGCATCGTGTCGACCGCCAGCCTGATGCTCGGCGTGGCTGCGTCCGACGCCGGACACAGCGCACTGCTGATCGCCGGCGTGGCCGGACTGGTGGCCGGCGCCATGTCGATGGCTGCAGGAGAATATGTTTCTGTCAGTTCCCAGGCCGACACCGAACAGGCCGACCTGCGCCGTGAGCGCGCCGAACTGGATGCCCACCCGATCTACGAACACCAGGAGCTGGCCGCCATCTACGTCAAACGCGGCCTGAGCCCGGCGCTGGCCGACCAGGTGGCGCACCAACTGATGGACCACGACGCCCTCGGCGCCCATGCCCGCGACGAGCTGGGCATTACCGACACCTTGAGTGCCCGCCCCGTTCAAGCGGCACTGACCTCGGCAGCCACCTTCGCCGTTGGTGCAGCGCTGCCGCTGGCGGTGGCGCTGATCGCACCAGCCGCACACCTCGTACCAACGGTATCCGGGGCATCGCTGGTAGTGCTTACGGCTCTGGGCGGGCTGGCCGCACGCGCCGGCGGGGCGCCGGTCCCCCGCGCAGCGCTGCGGGTGGCCTTATGGGGGGCGCTGGCCATGGCACTCACCGCAGGCGTCGGTCATCTGTTCGGGACGGTGCTCTGACCCCTCGCCGATCAGCGCTCGCCGCGCCCCTCGGCCAAAGCCTCAAAGCCCGCAACCACATCAAACAGCTCGGCGTCGATGCCGCTCTGGCGCAGGCGGTGGAAGCGGCGCCGCAAGACGTCCAGCAGCTCACCGATGTTTTTCTCGGCCCGCTGCATGGCCGCCAGCCGGCTGGCGTTTTCACTGGCCAGCGATTCGGCACAGGCACGAAACAACGAGATGAACAGATATTCGCGCACGAAGGCCGGTAGCGTCCGGGCCGGCCCGTTCATCAGCTCGGGCAAGTTGCGGGTGGGCCAAGGCGTCTGCGCCCATTGCTGCCGCCACGCCGCATCCAGCGGCAGCAGACGCTGACCGACGGGCCGGTACAGTGCACCCGGCTTCGGCTGGTTGTGGAACAGCCAGACAGCACCGACCTCGCCCGCGTCACGCCGTTGCTCCAGCGCGATCAGAACGCGCCCCACCAGTGCGGTGATGGCCGCGATGCCATTGGGCAGCGCAAAGGGCGCGCCCGCCGCCAGCCCGACGTCGGCCAGACGCGCCTGAATGCGCTCGCCCACCGCCCACACCACGGCCCCGTCCGGCGGCGCGCCCAGTGTTTCGACCACATACGACAGCATGACCTCGTTGAAACGGCCAACCAGCCCCTGATCGGAACCGAACACCACGGCGCCGATCGGCGCGTCGCGCCCCGACGCGGGCGCGAGCAGCGCGGTGGTGTCGAGCGGGCGCAAACTGGCGGCCAGCCCCAGTTGCACGGTGCGGGCGTATTCGTCGAGCGAACGCACTGCGTTCTCGTACTGACCGATGCTGGAAGCCGCCATGGCCTTCATGGTGCGCACCACCGTGGCCAGCTCGCCGGCCCCGGCAATCTGGTGGCGCAGGCCGGCGACGCCGTCGCTCACCCGCCGGCTCCCTGTTCGTCGGTCGCGACAAACCCGGCCAGCGCCTCACGGGCCCGGGCCACGATGTCTGCACGGTCGGCGTCGCTCAAGGTATCGGCCGCATCGAGCCGCGCACACAGCGCATCGGGCAGCGCCACCGCGACCGCGCGCACGGCGGCCTCGGCGGTGGGCATGTCAGACAAGGGCACCGCGTCAAACAAGCCATCGCTCAAGGCGAGCAGCACGGCAATCTGCGCGGGCATGGGGATCGGCGCGCCATCGGGCTGCTTGAGGCAGGCGCGGATGCGTCGGCCATGGTCGATCATGCGCACGGTGTCCTCGTCCAGCCGGGCACCAAAACGGGTAAAACTCTCCAGCTCTTCGAACTGGGCATAGGCCAGCTTCAGGTCGCCGGCCACTGCGCGGTAGGCAGCACGTTGCGCCTTGCCGCCGACGCGCGACACCGACATGCCCACATCGACCGCCGGCAGCACGCCCAACTCGAACAGGGTCGGCGACAGGTAGATCTGCCCGTCGGTGATCGAAATCAGATTGGTCGGGATGTAGGCTGAAATGTCCTGCGCCTCGGTCTCGATGATCGGCAGCGCGGTCAGCGAGCCGCCACCGAGGTCTTCGCGCAAGTGGGTGGCGCGTTCGAGCAGGCGCGAGTGAATATAGAAAATGTCGCCCGGAAAGGCCTCCCGCCCCGGCGGCCGACGCAACAGCAAGGACAACTCGCGATAGGCGCGCGCATGGTGGGTGAGGTCGTCGTACACCACCAGCACATCCCGCCCCTGGGCCATGAAATGCTCGGCAATGCTGGTGGCTGCATAGGGCGCGATATAGCTCAGCCCGGGCGCGTCATTACCCTCGGTGACCACTGCCACGGTGTAGGCCATGGCCTCGTGCTCACGCAGCATGGCGACCACCTTGGCCACCCCGGCGGCGCGCTGGCCGATGGCGCAATACACGCACAGGACGTTCTTGCCGCGCTGGTTGAGGATGGTGTCGACGGCAATGGCTGTCTTGCCGCTTTGCCGGTCGCCGAGAATCAGCTCGCGCTGACCGCGCCCGATCGGGATCAGCGCATCGATGACCTTGATGCCGGTCTGCAGCGGCACGGTCACCGGCGCGCGGTCCATGATGTGCGCCGCCGGGCGTTCGACCGGCAATCGCGCATCGCTCAGCAGCGGCGGGCCACCATCCAGCACCCGCCCGGTGGGGTCGATGAGCCGGCCGATCAGGGCATCGCCCACCGGCACGTCGACCACATGCCCCAGCCGCGTCACCCGGTCGCCGGCACGAAGTGGCCAGTAGTCACCCAGCAGCACCACACCGATCTCGTCTTCGTCCACATTGAAGGCGATGCCAGTCAGCCCGCCGGGGAAGGCCAGCACCTCCTCGAAGGCTACGCCGGGCAGGCCCGAGACGCGTGCGACGCCGGCGGCGACATGCGTCACCGTGCCGGTTTCTTTCGGCGCAAGCGGCGGCGCAAAAGCCTCGCGCGCCTGGGCGACGATGTCTAAGCGCTGCGCGAGGGCCGAGGCGAGGCTGTCACCCGGCATCGGTCGGGACCTTGAGTTTGATGCTGGGCTTTGCCTCGCCCGCCGGGGGCGCCGGCGCCGCCAGCAGTTCGGACACACTCGCCTGCAGCGCATCGAGGTAGTCTGCAATGCTCCAGCCCAGCGTCTGGCCGGCCGAGGCGATTTCGATCCCGGCCACCCGATCGGACGCAATCTCGAATTGCGGCGCCTGGGCGATGCCCAAATCGTCCTTCAAGGCAGCCTGCACGGCGGCGCGATCCGCGTCGGACAAGGCGAAGGCGCTGCGCACCACCAGGGGCGCGGCCGACGCCTTGAAGTCCGCCAGCAGCGTCGCCTCGTCCGCCGCACGGGCCGCCTGTAGCCGACGCACGAAGGTGGCCACCATGCGCGACTCCAGCCCGGCATCGGCCAGGTCGCCCAGGGCCTTGCGGCACACTGCAAACACTTCGTGTTGCGTGCGCTCGGCGAGCGCCTGCCTGAGCGCCGTCGCCTGCGTGGCCAGTCGCTGCGTCTGGTGGGCCTCCAGTTCGGTCGCACGCTGACGCGCAGCCTCGATCAGGCGCTTTCCTTCGGCATCGGCCTCGGCCGTCGCGGTGGCGAGCAGTGCCTCGCGCTGTGCGTCCAGCGCCGCCTGCTGCTCACGAAAATGCGTCTGCTCGGCCTGGGCCGCATCGCGCGTGGCATCGGCCTGCGCCAGTTCCTTGGCAATGCGCTGCTCGCGCGCGTCGATTGCGTCGAGCACCGGCTGATACAGGAAGCGCTTGAGCAACCACACCAGAATCAGAAAATTGAGCAACTGCGCGACAACGGTAAACCAGTCGATGAGCATGGCTCAACTTCCTGCACTCTGGGCAATGGCGTGCGACCAGAACGGGTTGGCAAAGAGCAGGATCATCGACACCACGAAGCAGTAGATCGCCACCGACTCGACCATCGCCAGGCCAACGAACAGGGTGCGGGTGATGGTGGCTGCGGCGTCGGGCTGCTGGGCCAGCGAAGTGAGCGCCGACGACACCGCCCGCCCCTCGCCCAGCGCCGGCCCGATGCTGCCGATCGCGATGGTGAGTCCGGCGGTGATGATCGACACCACAGCAATGATGGTTTGACTATCCATGATGACTCCTCAGGGGGTATTTGCAGACGCTGTGTCAGCCGCAGCGCCGCCCGGGAGCGGGGGGCGAATGCGCGTGGCGGCGGCGATATACACCGCCGCCAGGACACTGAAAATATAGGCTTGCACCATCCCGGTCAGCAGCCCGAGGGCGCTGAGCATGATGGGGAAGATGAAGGGGGTGATGGTAAGCAAAATGGCCAGGATCATGGTCCCGCTCATCATGTTGCCAAACAGGCGGGCCGCCAACGCCAGGGTGCGCGACAGCTCGCTGATGATATTGAATGGCAGCATGATGACGGTCGGTTTCACATAGGCAGCGAGGTATTCGCGCAATCCGCATTCGGCAATGCCGAACATCGGCACCGCGACGAACACCGCCAGCGCCAGCGCAGTGGTGGTCGACAGCGAGCCGGTGGGCGGCTCGTAGCCGGGCACGATGGTGAACAGGCTGGCCGTGGCAACGAACAGGAACAAGGTGCCGAGAAAGCCCACATAGTTGCGCGGCGCGACCAGGCCGATATCGGCAATCTGCGTTTCGATGCCGGTGACGATGATCTCGAGCAGGTTCTGCCAGCGCGAGCGGGCCAGACCGCGCGACAGCCGCCGCGTGACCGCCCAGGCACCCACCGTCAGCACCGCCATCAGCGCCCAGGTGAAGGCGATGGTGGCGTTGATCTTGAAGAGGCCAAACTGCCACAAAATGATGTCGTCGGGGCTAAGGTGCATGGCTCGTCTCCGCATCTGCCGATCGGGTCAGCCGAGTGACCGCCACACGCGCCAGCACAAAGCCGACCAGTGCGGCCAGCCAGCGCCGCCAGTCGCTGCCACACACGGCAAAGAACCCGGCCAGCACGATCCCCATGCGCAGCACCAGACTGCCGAAAAACCACAGCGCCACCCGCGGCGATGAGACCGCCCGGCGCACGGTCCACCACAGGCCACCGAAAAAGATCGCGCCCAGCACACCGCCCACCCCCAGCGGCAGCATCAGCGCCAGCGCTTCATGCATCATCATCATCCTCCCGATCGCGGATTTCCTGCCCCTCGCGCAGCACCCAGTGCCAGGCGCTGAAGCAGCCCAGCACCAGCCCGATCGGCATCAACACCAGCACCCAGGAGTGCCCGGCCGGATGGCGGGCGTCGAGCCACCAGCCGATGCCCACCGCCACCAGGGTTGGCATGGCCACCGACCAGCCCACCAGGCCCATCATCCCCAGCCCGAACCAGATGGTGTGATTCACCTGCCGCTGGGCCTTGAGCTTGCGCGCCGCCTTGCGGCCGACCTCACGGCTGAATTCGCTCTCAGGCGACGGGCGTTCCTGGCGCGGCTCAGTCATGGCTGAACTCCGCCAGCCGCCGCACCAGCGTACCTTCGAGCTTGTTCAGCGCGTCGCGCAGGGTCTTTTCCTGCGCGTCGAGCGCGAGAAACTCCCGATCCACCGCCTCGCGCAAGCTGCCCAGATCGGTTCCAGCCATGGCGTTGCGCACCGACACCCGCACCTCGGCACCGGCCTTGACCAGCACCCCCTGATCCACCGCCACACACACCTCCCCGTCGGCCTCGGTCTCGTACAACAAAATGCCCGGCGCCAGCGCCACCGCGCAATCGAGCCGACGCGGCAACAGGCCAAACGCGCCATCGACCGATTCGGCCACGATGCGCGACACCCCGCCGATGTCGGCGAAGATGCGATCGGGGAGGAGGATCTTCAGCTTCATGGGGCCGTCGCCGTTTCCGGCGCCGGAACGGTCTTGCGCCGGGCCTCGTCGATGGCACCGATCATGTACAGCGAGCGCTCCGGCACGTCGGCGAACTCGTCATTGAGAATCCGTTCGCAGCCGTCGAGCGCGTCGGCCAGGCTGACCAGCCGCCCCTTGAGCCCCGAGAACTGCTCGGTGGTGAAGAAGGGTTGGGTCAGAAAGCGCTCCAGCCGGCGTGCGCGCGCCACCACTTTTCGGTCTGCCACCGACAGCTGCTCCAGCCCGAGCATGGCGATGATGTCTTTCAGGTCGGCGTATTGCGCCAGCGTGCGGCGAATGGCCTGCGCCAGCGCATAGTGACGCTCGCCGACGACGCCCGGCGTGGCCATGCGCGAGCTCGACTGCAAGGGATCGATGGCCGGATACAAGCCCTCGCTGGCGCGCTTGCGCGACAAGACAATCGAGGCAGACAGATGAGAAAAGGTGTGCACCGCAGCCGGATCGGTGAAGTCATCGGCCGGCACATACACCGCCTGGATCGAGGTGATCGCACCGCGATCGGTGTTGGCGATGCGCTCCTCGAGCTGCGACAACTCGGTGCCCATGGTCGGCTGATAGCCCAGGCGCGAGGGCATCTGGCCGAGCATGCCGGAGATCTCCATGCCGGCCTGGATGAAACGGAAGATATTGTCGACCAGCAGCAACACGTCGCGATGCGTGTCGTCACGAAAATACTCGGCCATGGTCAGCGCCGCATGGCCCACCCGAAAGCGCGCGCCCGGCGGCTCGTTCATCTGGCCGAACACCATCACCATGTTGTCCAGCACGCCGGCCGCCTTCATGTCGCGGTAGAGCTCCTCGCCCTCGCGACAGCGCTCGCCGATGCCGCAGAAGATGCTCACCCCGGCGTGCTGGCCGACCATGTTGTGAATCATCTCGGTCAGCAGCACCGTCTTGCCCACGCCGGCGCCGCCGAACAGCCCCGCCTTGCCCCCACGCTCCAGCGGCATCAGCACGTCGATCATCTTGATGCCGGTCTCGAACACCTCCGAACGGGTCGAACGCTGCGCCAGCGCCGGTGGCGCCCGATGCACGCTGCGCCAGCTCACTTCGGGTGGCGCCTGGCGATCAATCGCCTGACCGAACACATCGAACATCCGCGACAAAATGCCCGGCCCGACAGGTGCCTGCAAGGGCGCCCCGGTGTCGGTCACCGGCATGCCGCGCGCCAGCCCCTGGGTCGGGGTCAGCGCAATGCAGCGCACACGATGGGCATCCAGGTGCGCCATCACCTCGATGGCAATCTCGCTGGACGCGCCCGAGCGCAACAGCGTCCGAATGGGCGGCACGCCGCCCTCAAAACGCACGTCGACCACGCTCCCCCGCACCGCCAATACGGCGCCGGACATGCTGAATGCTGATTGAATCTGCATACGCGGCCCTCCAAAGCACCATCGTACGCCCCCCGGCCAATTGATGTCGTCGGGCGGCACCCGACGTCGGGACGGCCTATACTGAACCAGCAGCGGCATTTGCCGACGCGTCTCGGGAGTACGATCATGGGCAAGATAAAGCAGAGCAACAAAGAACAGCGAAAACAGCCGCTGCTCAGCCCCAAGGAAAAGAAAGCCGCCAAGCAAGCCAAAAAGCATGCCGTTGGTCACACACCGATCATCCCTCACTGAATAGACACTGCCACCTGCGCCACCACGGCGCAGGTGGCGCATCCCGCGGGCGCAAATCGCCCCCTCGGCCGCCACACCCCGCCCGAGCGAGCTCAGCTTCCACAATGAACCCCTTCAATCCGACCGACCTTCATGCCGTCGTCTTCGACATGGACGGCCTGCTGCTCGACAGCGAACGCATTGCCTACGACATTGGTCGCCAGGTCAGCCTCGATCTGAACATCCCCTGGACGCACGAAGTGGCCATGCAGATGATCGGCCTCAACTCGCGCGAACACGAATCCCTGCTCAAAGGCGCCTTCGGCGACGACTACCCGCTCGACGCCCATCGCGCCGAGTTCGGCCTGCGCTACGAAGCGGTCATCGCCGCCGGCACCATCCCGCTCAAACCCGGCGTGCTTGAATTGTTTGATGCGCTGGAGGCCGCCGGCCTGCCGCGCGCCGTCGCCACCTCCACCCGGCGCAGCCGCGCGCTGCCCAAGCTCGACGCCGTCGGCCTGCTCGACCGGGTGCACATCGTGGTCGCCGGCGACGAGGTCGCCCGCGGCAAACCCGCGCCCGATATCTTTCTCGCCGCCGCCGAACGCCTCGGCCAGCGCCCGGCCGACTGCCTCGCGCTCGAAGATTCCAACGCCGGTGTACGCGCCGCCCGTGACGCCGGCATGCGCGTGGTGATGGTGCCCGACCTGCTCACCCCTGCCGACGATATCCTCAGCGCTGGCATCCCGATTGCCAAAAGCCTGCTTGACATCGCCACCCGGTTCACGCGCCAATAAACGCCCGTTTGATTTAGCCCCCTGCCCGTCATGAAACTCATCGGCATGCTCGACTCGCCCTTTGTCCGCCGCACCGTCGTCTCGGCGCACCTGATGCATCTGTCGCTGGACCACGAACAGATCTCGGTGTTTCGCCAATACGAACAGTTCCGCGCGATCAACCCGCTGGTCAAGGCACCGACGCTGGTCTTTGACGACGGCACGGTGATGGTCGAGTCCCAGATCATCCTGCAATACCTCGAAACCCTCGCCGCGCCCAAAAACCGCCTCACGCCAAGCGATCCAGTGGCGCGCCAGCGCTGCCTGCGGCTGACCAGCCTGGCGCTGGCCGCCTGCGACCGCTCCGTCCAGCGCTACTACGAAACCAGCATCCGCCCCGAAGCGCACCGCTGGCTCGACTGGTCCGGCCGCCTGACCGAACAGCTACGTGCCAGCTACGACCTGCTCGAAGCCGAGTTTGGCGATAGCGACTGGCTGTGTGGCGACGACCTCACCCAGGCCGACGTCAGCACCGCCGTCGCCTGGCGCTTTACGCAAAGCAAACTCCCCGGCGTGATTGACCCCGCCGATTACCCCCGCCTCGCCGCCCACGCCGCGGCAGCCGAGGCACTGCCGGCCTTCCAGGCTGCGGATTTCTAGACAATGATCGGACGCCTCACGGGCACCCTGCTCGAAAAGAACCCGCCACAAATCCTCATCGACGCTGGCGGCGTCGGCTATGAAGTTGACGTGCCCATGAGCACCTTCTACCACCTGCCCGCCACCGGCCAGGCGGTCAGCCTGCACACCCACCTCGCGGTGCGCGAGGACGGCCATTTTCTGTACGGCTTTGGCAGCCATGAAGAACGCACCGCCTTCCGCCAGCTGATCAAGGTCTCCGGCATCGGCGCACGCACCGCGCTGGCCGTGCTCTCGGGCCTGTCGGTTACCGACCTCGCCCAGGCCATCGCGCTGCAGGAAACCGGCCGGCTGGTGAAGATCCCCGGCATTGGCAAAAAAACCGCCGAGCGCCTGCTGCTCGAACTCAAGGACAAGCTCGGCAAAGCCCTGCCCACCGTCTCCGCCAACCTCGCCACCAGTGGCGCTAACACCCCGCCCGACGCACGCAGCGATATCCTCAACGCCCTGATGGCGCTGGGCTACAACGAGAAAGAAGCCCTCGGCGCCATGAAAGGCCTGGCCGACGACGCCACCGTCTCCGACGGCATCCGCGCGGCCCTCAAGCTCCTCGCGAAAGCCTGATGCCACGCGCGGCAACGCCGACCCCGAAACAAGGCTTTCTACGCAGCATCCGCCTCGGCCCCGGCCTGCTCAAATGGGGCATCAGCCTGTGGCCGCCCTTTCTCGGCGCCGGCATCCGCGTGCAGCACATCGCCCCCGACTTCAGCGAGATCGTGGTCGCTCTCAAGATGGGCCTGTTCAACCGAAACTATGTCGGCACCCACTTCGGCGGCTCGCTGTTCTCCATGACAGACCCGTTCTACATGCTGATGCTGATGCACCGCCTCGGCAAAGGCTATGTGGTGTGGGACCGCGCCGCGAAGATCGACTTCCTGCACCCCGCCAAAGGCACGGTCACCGCCCGCTTCATGCTCAATGAAGCGCAGATCGACGCCATACGCGCCGCTACCGCCGACGGAGAAAAACACCTGCCGACCTATACGGTCGAGGTGATCAATGCCGACGGCGAGGTGTGTGCGCGGGTGGAGAAGACGGTCTATATCCGAAAGCTCGCCCCCAAACAGCCCGAATGAAGGACGTCGCGGGCCGCGTTGGCAGCATCGTGCTCGTGTTGCTTGGCTTTGCCGCCATCGCCCCGACGGCATTCGTTACGCTGTTTGGGCTGTTTGTTACAGGGGGTCTGGCTTTCAAGGATGGCCTGAATGCCACCATGCTTTGGACCGCCATCGCACTGCTCGTGCCCACCGCGTCGCTTGCGTGCCTTCTCTGGCTCACGACCCGACACCGCAGCCTCCGCTTGTCGGAGGTTCCGGCACTCGTATGGACAGGCTTGGCGGCGGGGGTTCTCGCGGGTCTTTATATGACGGCCAAGCTCCCACCGGCGTCGATCAACACTGCGAGCACCTGGTTCAAGATCGGCGGTGGGCCATTGCTGCTCGCCCCTGTCGTAGTCTTTATCATCTGGTATCGCGGCCGGAACACGAATCCGGAATAGCGCCCTTCAGTTAAACTGCCGCCATGATCGAAACCGACAAACTCCAGGCGAGCACCGAGCGGCTGATTGCGCCGCAGACGGCCAACCGGCAGGAAGACGCCATCGAGCGCGCGCTGCGGCCGAAGCGGCTGGCGGATTACGTTGGGCAGGAGAAGATTCGAGAGCAGCTGGAGATTTTCATCCAGGCCGCGCGGCGACGCTCGGAGGCGCTTGATCATGTACTGCTATTCGGGCCGCCGGGGCTGGGCAAGACCACGCTGGCGCATATCGTGGCCGCCGAGATGGGCGTCAATCTGCGCCAGACCTCGGGCCCGGTGCTCGAGCGCGCGGGCGATCTGGCGGCGCTGCTGACCAATCTCGAGCCGAACGATGTGCTGTTCATCGACGAGATCCATCGCCTGTCGCCGGTGGTTGAAGAGATCCTCTACCCGGCGCTGGAAGACTTTCAGATCGACATCATGATCGGCGAGGGGCCGGCGGCGCGCTCGGTCAAGCTGGACCTGCCGCCCTTCACGCTGGTGGGCGCCACCACCCGCGCCGGCATGCTCACCAATCCGCTGCGCGACCGCTTCGGCATCGTGTCGCGGCTGGAGTTCTATACCGCGGACGAGTTGCGCACCATCGTCAGCCGCTCCTCCGGCCTGCTCAATGTGGACATCGACGACGCTGGCGCGCTGGAGATCGCCCGCCGCGCCCGCGGCACACCGCGCATTGCCAACCGCCTGCTGCGCCGGGTGCGCGACTATGCCGAGGTGCGCGCCGACGGGCATATTTCGTCGCCGGTGGCGGATGCCGCACTCGTCATGCTCGATGTCGACTCGCTCGGACTCGACCTGATGGACCGCAAGCTGCTCAGCGCGGTGCTCGAGAAATTCGGCGGCGGCCCGGTGGGGCTGGATAACATCGCCGCGGCAATTGGCGAGTCGCCCGACACCATCGAGGATGTGCTCGAACCCTATCTCATCCAGCAAGGCTATCTGCAGCGCACGCCGCGCGGGCGCATCGCCACGCATGCGATCTGGCAGCATTTCGGCCTCACGCCGCCAGGCAAGGCAGGCGACATGTTCGGCGGTTGATCGGGTGGCGGGCGTGAGTGTCTCGCTGCTGGTCGCTGGCGCGGCGGCCATGCTCGCCGGTGGCGTACTGTGGCGCAAGCGCGTGGCCCGCGAGCGCGGGCAGTTTCTCCAGCACTACGATTTCAGCCGCCTGCTCGACAAACGCCTCGCCAGCCGCCGGCCCGAACTAAGCCCGGCGCAACGCAAAACCGTCTTTCACGGCCTGCGCGACTGGTTCGAAATCAACCACCGCGCCGGCCGACGCAAGCTATCAATGCCCTCACAGGCGGTCGATGACGCGTGGCACGAGTTCATCCTGTTCACCCGCAATTATCAGGATTTCTGCCGCCGGGGGCTGGGGCGTTTTCTGCACCATGTACCCGCCGAGGCGATGACCCGCCCGACGCAGGCGCAAGACGGCCTCAAGCGCAGCTGGCGGCACGCCTGCGCCCATGAGGGTATCGATCCCAAGTCGCCCTCCCGCCTGCCCCGCCTGTTTGCCATCGACGCAACGCTCGGTCTGAGCGACGGTTTCAGCTACCAGCTCGACTGCCGCAAAGCGGGTACAGCCGCCAGCGGCGCATACTGTGCGAGCCACATCGGTTGTGGCGGCGGCTGCAGCAGTTGCAGCAGCGACTCGGGCAGCTCGGATGGGGGTTGTGGCAGCGGCTGCGGCGGAGGTTGTGGCGGCGACTGATCCACACACAAGGGGATAAAGATGCAACAGATTCTGGTATACGGCGATTCATTGTCCTGGGGCATCATCCCCAACACCCGACAACGCCACCCATTCCCGGTGCGCTGGCCCGGCCGGCTGGAGATCGCACTGCGCGACGCAGGGCAGGATGTGCGCATCATCGAAGACTGCTTGAACGGCCGGCGCACGGTGTGGGACGACCCCTTCAAGGCCGGTCGCAAAGGCATCGACGGCCTGGCCCAGCGCATCGAGGTGAACAGCCCCCTGGCGCTGGTGATCCTGATGCTCGGCAATAACGACTTTCAATCCATGCACCCCCACAACGCGTGGCACGCAGCCGAGGGCGTTGCCGCGCTGATCGACGCGATCCGCCGTGCACCGATCGAGCCGGGCATGCCGGTTCCGCCCATCTTAATTGTCGCCCCGCCGCCGATCGGCATGCCGGCGGGCACGATGGCGCAGAAGTTTCATGAAGGCGATCTGAAATGCACCGGCCTGTCCGCTGCCCTCGAACGCGTCGCCAAGGACCATGGCTGCGCGTTCTTCAATGCCGCCAGCGTCATCCACTGCAGCGCCGCCGATGGCGTGCATCTGGACGCGCAAGCACACGAACAACTCGGTGATGCACTGATCGCGCCGGTCACCGCCGCCCTCACCAATGGAGGCGCCGCCGCCCCATGATGCGCACGCTGTCGCTGTTCGTGGTGCTGCTCAGCGGGCTGGCCGGGGCATGGTTGTTCACACGCGGCGAGTTCTATCTGCCCAACCGCTTTGATCTGTCGCTGGCCACGCATTTCAGCGGCATCTCGGCCCGCCTGCTGGCCGGCGCCCTGCTGTGCCTGAGCGCGGCGGGGCTCAGTTTCATGCAACGCATGGCCATGGGCACCCGTGCTGGCGCGGATCGCGCCTGGCAGATTCGGCACTTCGTGATCCTCTCGTTGTGCATCATGTTGTTCACCGCTGCCTTCATCAAATCCGAAGTCGTGCTCAACCCCGACTACCGCGCACCGGCTCACAGCACAAACACGCTGACGCCGATCTGCGGCGGGCTTCGCCTACCGTTCGTCATTGCTCGAATTTAAACATTGACCGACCGGTCGGTTAATGTTTAATCTCTTGACCTGTATCAAAAACACGTTTTTGCGCGCCTTCTACTGTTGTCTGCAGGGCGCGCACAGCACAGGACGCCGCCCGTGGCGACGCCCGGATACTCAGGAGGAGACAGACAGTGAATAAAGAAAAAATTGCCCACACCATGGACCTGCCGCCGGTTACGGCGCAGCCCAATGTGTTCCCGCTGTCGTGGAACGCGCAGACCGCCAAGATGGAAGAAGTCTGGGACGCCGCGCAGCGCGAAAACTGGGACCCCAAGCAACTGGCCTGGGACACCTTCGATGTCGAGAGCTATAGCTGGGAAGAGCGCGAGTCCATCGCCTACTGGTGGACCCTGCTGTCCTGTTTCGACGCCTCGGCACCCCCGGTTTTCGCCGAGGCGCTGATCAAGTGCTACGAGGACCATGAAGAAGACCCGGTGCGCCGCTGCTTCTTCTCGGTGACCCGCGACGAGCAGAACCATGAGCAGATGTGCGGCCTGGCCATCACCCGCCTGCTCGAGCACCCGGACCCGCTCACCTACACACCCAAGACCGAGCTGGGCAAGAAGCTGCAGCGCAATGCCCACTGGCTGTACTACAACGGCGGCCGCTACTGGACGGGCTACAAGAAGGCCGTGCCCAAATACAGCCTGGCCGTGCTGTTCAGCTCCTTCCTGATGGGCGAGATCGCCGCCGCGACGATCTTCAAGCAGATGCATGACAACACCCGCGAGCTGGTGTTCAAGGAAGCCTTCCGCAACATCGGTCGTGACGAAGGGCGCCACATGGCCATCTGCATGGCGTTGATGGAGCGCGATTACCCGAAGCTGCCGGACGAGGACCGCGCCATCGTCACCAAGCAGATCCGCGCCGGCTACCTGTTCCTGTCGGCCGTGCTGTTCGAGCCGCCGATGGACTTCTGGGACCTCCCGGCCGACTTCATCGATGTGCAACGCGAGGCCGAGGAAGTGGCCCGCGGCGCCGGCTTCGGCATCCCGACCTACGAGGCCAAGAAGGAAAACTGGAAGAACGCCATGCTCAACCTGAAGGGCGTGCTCGACCGCTACGACATTCCCTTCCCGGCGATTCCCGAAGTCGGCATCTCCGGCCAGGAGATTTCCGAGATCGAGATGGACGACATCATTCCGGTATTCTGATCGTCATCACGCCGCGTCCGGGTCGCCACGCAGGTGGCGGCCCGTTTTTGCCTCAACAGGAGAACAACAATGAGCCGAATCCGCCTGCATCCCTCCGGTCGCGAAGTGGAGTGTGCCAGCGGTGACACCGTCCTCGGTGCCCTCGAAAAAGCCGGTTACGCGCTGCCCAACAACTGCCGCGCCGGCGCCTGTGGCGAATGCAAGGTCAAGGTCGTGTCCGGCAACTTCGACCAGGGCATGGTACTCGACATGGCCTTGTCGCAAGATGAGCGCACGCAGGGCTTCGGCCTGATGTGCATGGCCAAGCCGCTGTCCGAAGAGATGGTCATCGAGTGGGGCACGGAAGACGCCAAGCCCAAGTTGTTTCCACCGCGCGAGAACCAGCGCTTCGTGGTCACCGACCGCATCCCGCGCACGCCGCGCATCGTCGAGCTGCGCCTGCGCCCGGTTGGCCCGCCCATGCGCTTCTGGCCCGGGCAGTACATCACCCTCGGCAACGAGCGCGACGGCGCCCCCGCGCGCTGCTACTCGATCGCCAACGCCCCGCGACCCGACGGCGAAATCGTGTTGCAAGTGACCCGCGTTGATGAAGGCCAGACCAGCCTGTGGGTGCACGACAAGCTCGGCATCGGCGAGCTCGTCAAACTCTCCGGCCCTTACGGCACCTTCATTGGCGACCCCGCGGTCGAATCCCCGGTGCTGTGTCTCGCCGCCGGATCGGGCCTCGCGCCGATTCTTTCGCTGGCCGAAGCGGCGCTGCGCCGCGGTTACCGCAAGCCGGTCGACCTCGTGTTTTCAGCCCGCGAACGCTCCGACCTCTACGATGGCGGGCTGATGAAGTACTGGGAAACCAAGCACCGCAACTTCACCTATCGCCCCACGCTCACCCGCGAGACCTGCGATGGCCTGCTGCACGGCCGGATTCCCGAGGTGCTCGCCAAGCAGTTTCCCGACCTGTCCAGGCACAGCGTGTTCATCGCCGGCAGCCCGGCCTTCGTCGCCGACTGCGTAGCGGCGGCCAAAGCCCTGGGTGCCACCGACGAGATGATCCACACCGAGGGCTACTTCGGTCAGGCCCAGCCGCAAACCGCACCGCAAAGCCATCTCACGCCGTACTGATCACCCCGCAGTGGACGAAAAAGCGCGCCTCGAGGGGCGCGCTCTTCTGCGTTTCGGAAACGACGATCAGCCGCCCGAGCAGCCGCAACCACCGCCGCCGCCACCGCAACCGCCGCCACCTTGCTCAGGCGCCGATTCCGCCGGCGCGCCATTGGCCACGCCGAGCTGGATGGTGAAATCGATGACGATTTCGCCGGCTTCGCGGGTCACATAGTTGATGCCGACCTGGTTGCCATAACGCTGCTGGATCTGGCCCAGCAGGGGCAGCGGATCGTGGTCATTCACAAAACGCATGGTCTCGCCGTCGGCGAGGGACTCCAGCGCACCGAAAATCGACGCATGGCGGAAGCGCTTGGCCACGCCGCGGGCGTCGAACGGAAAGACGTTGCTATCGTTCATGTTGGTTTCACTCTTGGGGTTTGCGGATACGGCCAGCGCTGACGCTGACCTCGTGCGCCGATGATCCCGATTTGCCCGCCCTAACGCCTTGAGTTGGCGCAAATTTCCGTCACCCCGACGAACGGCACGGCCCGCGAACCGGCCGGCCACCATGCCGGTCACACGGAAAATCCTTGACGGCACGCCATGGCGTGTCCGCAAAATAGCCCCGACACCGCCTAGGGGAGGACACCAGGCATGGGTATCGAAATTTCGGAAACCGGCTTTACGCCGCAGATGGAGCAGGCCTTCGCGCAGCGGCTGCAGGACAATCTTGCGGCCTTGAAGCAGGTCTTGGCGCGTCGCGGGTTTGGTCAGGGCGAGACCTCACTCGGCGCCGAACTGGAGATGTACATCATCGACGCCGACGGCCGGCCCCTGTGTGTCAATCAGCAGATTCTCGACGCCGCACACGACCCGCAGCTCACCCTGGAGCTGAACCGCTACAACCTCGAATACAACCTGTCGCCCTACCCGATTTCGGCGCAAGCGTTTCGCACCACCGAACAGGAGATGCTCGACAAACTCGAGCATTTTCGCCAATGCACGGCCGAGTTCGGCGGGCGCATCGTGCTGATCGGCATTTTGCCGACGCTGACGCCCGGCGACTTCGGCCCGCAGCAGATGACCGAGCGAAAGCGCTATCAGGTGCTGGTCGATCGCCTCAAGCAAAGCCGTGGCGAGCAGTTCCGGGTGAACATCGACGGGCGCGATCCGCTGCAGCTGACCATGGATGACGTGACGCTGGAGGGCGCCAACACCTCCTTCCAGATTCACTACCGGGTCAGGCCCGAGGCCTATGCCGACACCTTCAACGCGATGCAGCTGATCACCCCGCTGGTGCTTGCCGTGTCGGCCAACTCGCCCGGGCTATTTGGTCATGAGCTATGGCACGAGACGCGGGTGCCGCTGTTCAAGCAGTCGATCGACACCCGCATCAAGGATCGTTACCGCTGGCACCAGAGCCCGCGCGTCGGCTTCGGCCACGGCTGGGTGCGTCAGGGCGCCTACGAGCTGTTCGCCGAGTCGGTACTGCTGTATCCGCCCTTCTTCCCAATCTGCGGCGAGCATGATCCGCTCGAAGAGCTCGTCCAGGGCCGCACGCCGGCGCTCGAAGAATTGCGCCTGCACCAAAGCTCGGTGTGGCTGTGGAACCGCCCGGTGTATGACGATGCCGGCGGCGGCCATCTGCGCATTGAGATCCGCGCCCTGCCGGCCGGGCCGACGCCCATCGACATGGTCGCCAACGCCGCCCTGTGCATTGGCCTGGCCGAAGGCCTGCGCCCGCAAATCGACAGCTTGTTGCCGGCGCTGCCCTTCGCCTTGGCCGAGTACAATTTCTACCGGGCGGCGCAGGACGGCCTCGCGGCCCGGCTGGTGTGGCCCGATCCGCAACAGAGCAGCTGTCACGAACACAGCGCCGCCGACCTGCTCAAGCGCTACCTGCCATTCGCTTACGACGGCCTGCGCGCCATCGGGGTCGCGGATGATGAAGCCAGCGGCTATCTCGCGGTGATCGAGCAGCGTCTGGCCAGCCGACAAACCGGCGCCGTCTGGCAGCGCGACGCCCTGCATCGGCTCGAAACGAAACTTCCGCCCGAGCGCGCCGCACGCGAGATGCTGGCCCGCTACCATGAGCACAGTCTGTCGAACACGCCGGTCGGCGAATGGAACTGAACGCAATGCCCCTGTCTGATCTGCCCGCCGCCCTGGCGCCGCATTTTTACACTCTGCAAAACCCCATGCCCGAGGCTTTGGGGGACACGCCGGAAGCCTTTCTGGCCGCCCTCGACGGCCCCACCTGTATCGTCCTGACCGGCGCCGACCCCAGCCGCTGTCGTGCGCTGGTCACACTGCTCCACGGCAACGAGCCCTCGGGCGTACGCGCGCTGCACCGCTGGCTGCACGCCGGCATTCAGCCCGCAGTCACCATCGTGTGCGTGATCGCGGCGGTCGAGGCGGCGCAACACCCGCCGGTGTTCAGCCACCGCGTGCTCTCCGGTCGGCGCGATCTGAACCGCTGCTTTCGCGCGCCCTTCGACATCGACGCGCAAGGCATGCTGGCGCAGCGCATTCTCGAGTTGCTGGTGCACTTCACGCCCGAGGCGGTGATCGACCTGCACAACACCTCCGGCTCGGGCCCCTCGTTTGGCGTGTCGATCTGCGCTGACGACGCCCACCTCGCCCTCACCACACTGTTCACCCGGCGCCTGGTGCACACCGATCTGCGCCTCGGCTCGCTGATGGAAATCAGCGAGCACCTCGTGCCGACGGTGACGATTGAATGCGGCGGCCGGACCGACGACGCCGCCCACACCGTGGCCTGGGCCGGCATCGATCACTTCTTTCGCCGCCCCGACGTACTGACCCGCCGCGCCGACATCGACGTCGACGTCATGCGCAACCCCGTGCGCCTCGAACTCACTCCCGCGTGCTCACTGGCTTATGCCGATGCGCCGCGGGACGATGTGCACCTGACCTTGCGGCCCGACATCGAGCACTACAACTTCGGTGTGACGGCCGCCGGCACCTCGCTGGGCTGGGTGCGCGGCGCGCAGCTGGAGGAGCTGTTTGTCGCAAAAAATACCGCCCGCAACTGCCTGCTCAAGGACGTGCTCATGCTGACCGACGGCGAGTTGATCACCCGACAGCCGCTCAAGCTGTTCATGATCACCACCCAGCCGGCCATCGCCAAAATGGACTGTCTTTGCTATGCCGTGCAGGCGGATGGGCGCGAGCTGATCGCGGGGCAACGGCCCGTGTAGCCAAGGCCGGATTCAAGCGATCGGAACCTCAGGCGTGGGTGCGCGCCAGATACACCGAACACGACGACTCGCCGCCGGTGTAGAAATTGGGAAAAGGCACCACATGCGCCTCGCTCGAGGCAAACACACGCCCGAGCAACTGCATGAAGGCATCGTCCGGCGGATCGTTGGACCATAGCGCGAACACGCCGCCAGGATGAATCTTGTCGGCCAGCATGCCCAGCGTTTCATCGGTATAGAACAGGCAGTTCCCGCTGTTCAGCCAGTGGCTGGGCGAATGGTCGATGTCGAGCAGCACCGCATGCACGCGTTGGTCGCTCGTGCCCTCACCAAAGCCCTTGCCCGGTGCGCCGGCGCGCGCAAAGAAATCGGCTTCGACCAGCGAACAGCGCGGATCGCCCGTCAGCGTCGGGCCCAGCGGCACCAGGCCACGCCGGTGCCAATCGATGACCGGGGCCATCACGTCAATCACCGTCAGTGATCGGACGGCCGGGTTGGCCAGCGCCTCGACCGCGGTATAGCCCAACCCCAGCCCGCCGACCACCACATCCAGCGCATCGCCCTCAAGCGCCGCCAGCCCCATCCGGGCGAGCTGGATTTCAGACTCGGTGAACAGACTCGACATGAGAAAGTCGTCGTTCAGCTTCACCTCATACACGATCCGCCCGGCCAGACGCGGCTCGGCACGCCGCCGCAGGCTGATATCGCCCAGCGGAGTCGTCTGAAAATCGAGTTCCTCAAAAGCAAAGGCCATCCGTGCCTCCCGTTCGGTCGCGGCCCGGACGGCGGGCCAGTGTGTTTAGCCGGGTTTCTGACGCTCGGCGTCCGACTCGACATCCGACTCGGCGCTATCCGCATCCGCTTCCGGCAACGTCGCCGTCGCGGCCTCCTCGGCGCCTTCAGCCGCGTTCGCGGCGGGCGCTTCGTCAGCCACCTCCCCCATCGGCGCGGGCGCATCCGGGGCTTCGGGCGCTTGCGCCACATCCGTGGCGTCATCCGCCGGCTCGGCTACTGACGCTTTGGCGTCGGCAGCCAAGGCATCGCCCTCCTCGGCGTCATCCGCATCGGCCAGCGCCGCCCCCGTCACCGCTGCGGCGGCAACACCGCTGGTCAGCTGCTTGGTGTCCGCAGCCTCGCCGAGCAGCATCGCATCGACCCGCTCACGGAAGCGCTTGCGCGCCGGCCCGGCCGAAATCCGCTCGGAGCCTGACGACAGATGATCAAACAAGTCCTTGTAGGAGCCGGCCATGGACACGAATAGCGACGCGGTCTTGTCGAAATGCGCCTCGACATCCTGTTTGTAATCGGCCAGCTCGGTCTGCACGCGATCCAGTTCCATCTGCAACTCGACCATGCGGCTCTTGTTGCCGCTGAAGATGCGCCCGAGCATGAAGCCCAGCACCAGCGTCACCAACCCCACTCCAACCACAATCATCCACATTTCATATTCCATCACACCCCCCTTTGTCGTACTCAGCCAATGCCGGACGACACACGTCTCAGCATGGGTTAGCTGACGCCCGACCAGTATACCGGCGCCACTGCCCGCTCATGCCCACCCAGGCTGTGGAAAAACGTAACGCCCGGCCAAACGCACTCAACCCACCTGGCAGGTCAGTCCTTTCAGGTACTCGCCTTCAGGCACCGACAGGCCCACCGGATGATCCGGTGACGCACCCAGGCGATGCAGGATGCGGCCGTCCACGCCGGCATCGGAGGCAGCGCCCGCGATGATCTTGTGGAACAACTCGATACCAATCCCGCCCGAACACGAGTAGGTCATCAGCAAGCCGCCCGGATTAAGCAGGCGGAAGCCATACATATTGATGTCTTTATAGGCACGCGCCGCGCGCTCGGCATGCGCCGCCGAGGGCGCAAACTTGGGCGGATCGAGAATGATCATGTCGAAACGCTCGCCGGCCTCGCGCAATTCGCGCAGCGCGGCAAACACATCGGCCTCACGCCACTCGGCGCGGCCGGCATCGAGCTGCGGATTCATTGCCAGATTGGCCGCCGCGGTCACCAGCGCCGGACCGGACGAGTCGATCGACAGCGTCGACGTCGCGCCGCCCGCCAGCGCCTGCAACGAAAAGCCGCCGGTGTAGCAAAAACAGTTGAGCACCCGCCGCCCGGCCGCCAACTCACCGGTCAGCCGGCGATTGTCGCGCTGGTCGAGGTAAAAACCGGTCTTGTGGCCACCGACCACATCCACCGCCATGCGCACGCCATTCTCGATGATCGACAGATCGGACGGCAGCTCGCCATACACACAGCCGGTCACCGGCTCCAGCCCTTCGCGTCCACGCACATCGGAGTCGGAGCGCTCGTACACCGCCGCGCAGCCGGTCGCCTGCACCAGCGCCGCCACAATCGCATCGCGCCACTTGTCGGCGCCCGCGCTGGTCAGCTGCATCACCACCACCGGTCCGTAACGATCCACCACCACGCCGGGCAGGCCATCGGACTCACCGTGAATCAGCCGCAGTCCGTCCTGTCCCGCCAATGCCGGATGCGTCTGCCGACGCGCCACCGAGGCCGCCACCGCGCGCTTGAAGAAGGCGTGATCCACCGTCTCGTCGGGATCAAAGGTCCACATCCGCGCCCGAATCTTCGACTCCGGCGACCACGACGCCTTGCCCAGCACCTTGCCGCTATCGGCCAGCACCGTGACCGTATCACCCGGCCGGGCACGACCATCGAGCTGCGCCACGGCAGAGTCGTAGATCCAGGGGTGGCGCCGGATCAAGGCGCGATCCTTGCCGGACTTGAGAATGAGCTGTGCCATGGGTGCGTTGTGAGATTCGAAAGCCTGCGAGTGTACGCGGGGGGAGGACTTGTGACCAGTTGGTCGTTTGGCAACGGCGGTGCGTGCTTCGTCTGGGCATTGGCCGGGTCTCGCCCCGGCGGGCGACTTACTTTCTTGCTTGTGCAAGAAAGGTAAGCAAAGAAGCACACCCCGCTGTCGTGGCCCTTCGGGCTCCCCTCCCTCCGCAAGCCCGGGGCGGGCAGCTTCGCAAACTCGCCCTGCGGGCTCAAACAGCGAAGCCGCTCTTTCCGCCCCACACTTGCTGCACTCGGCACGACAGAGGGGAGAAGAGATGCCAGCCTGAAACAGCGGGGCCACAGCCTCTCTTGAGGCTGGTTTCACCTCACCAATGGCCTACGAAAAACGCTGATGACAATTAAAACCCGCCCTACGGGGTGGCGCTTTTACGCACGGGCGATGGCGAAGCCGAACCCGCGAGCCCCTCCCCTTCTGTGCCGCCGAACGGAGAACGTGACCGGCGGGAATTGTCGTGTCGCTTGTCTGAGCCCGCAGGGCGAGTTTGCGACACGACCCGCCGGGCGCGGGCGCAGAGAGGGCACCGGCGAAGCCGGCGGCACAGCGGGGGCGCTTCTTTGGTGACTTTCTTGTCGCTACAAGAAAGTTACTCGCCCGCCGGGGCGAAACCCGGCCAACGAATCATCGAAGTAGCACTGGCCGGAAAGCGCCCACCGGAAGGCGTCAGTCCTTCCCCCGCTTCCGTGCTCTCGGATGCGCCGCGTCATACACCTTGGCCAGGTGCTGAAAATCGAGATGGGTATACACCTGCGTACTGCGGATGCTGGCATGGCCGAGCATCTCCTGCACCGCGCGCAGGTCGCCACTCGATTGCAGCACATGGCTGGCAAAGCTGTGGCGGAGCATGTGCGGATGAACATGCGTGCCGTCGCCGTGCACTTTGCCCCAGCGATCAAGCCGGCTGCGCACGGCCGCCTGCGACGGGCGGGTGCCCTGCCGGGTAACGAACAGGGCTTTTTCGTGGGCCGGGGCGATGTCGGCGCGGACCGCCAGCCAGGCGTCGAGCGCGGCCAAGGCAGCGCGGCCGACCGGCACGATGCGCGTCTTGCCGCGCTTGCCGGTCACGGTGACTTCGCCGGCCGCCACATCCACCCCGCGATCCACGTCCAGCGACAACAGCTCGGCCAGCCGCAGACCGGCGCTGTAGAGCAGCTCGAACATGGCGTGATCGCGCACTTCCAGCGGGTCGGCGGGCGGCGCATTGAGCAGGCCGACCATGGCGTCGGGGCTGAGGTTTTTAGGCAAGGTTCGCGGCGCACGCGGCGGACGCACGCCCTCGGCGGGGTTGTCGGCCGCACCGTGATGGCGCACCCGCCAGCGAAAGAAGCCGCGCCAGGCCGACAGCGCCCGCGCCACCGAGCGCGGCGACAGACCCCCGCCATGCAGGCGGGCGGCGAAGCGCCGGATCTGGGCGGTGGTGATGGCGTCAGGACTTGCACCGTCGGCTAACGCGACCAGCTTGAGCAGCTCGCGACGGTAACTGGTGAGGGTGTGTGCGCTGGCCCGGCGCTGGCTGGCAAGGTAGCCGAGGTAAGCGTCGATCAGCGGATCGAAGGGCGAGACGGCGCGCCCCTCGGTCATGTCAGCCCAGGCGACGCTGAACCGCGGCGCTGACCATCTCGCCGATGCGGCTCACATACAAGGTGCCCATTTCGGCATAGAAACGCTCGGGATCTTCGCTGCCCATGGCCAACAGGCCCAGCAGGCGACCGTCCTGCTTGAGCGGCACCAGCGCGACGGAGCGCACATGCGGCGCGGCTTCGCCAAACCAGTCGGTGATTTCGACATGTGCGGGGCTGCCGCAGAAGGGGCGGCGCATGTCGCCGGCAAAGAACCGGATGTCTTCGGAGACCGGCGTGAACTCGGCGGTATCGCGACGCAGCACGCTGTTCCAGATGCGGATGGCCACATGCGGCACCGAAAAGTCTTCGCGCAGATGGCTGAACACCGCATCGCGCACGCCTTCGAAGCTGTCGGCGTCGAGCAGGGCAAGCACCATGCGGTGCACTTTTTCACTGATTTCGTCGTTTTCTTCGCCGAAGCGGATCAGTTCGGTGAGTTTGACTTCAAGTTGGCGGATTTTTTCGCGCAGGGCATGCAGTTGCCGCTCGGCCAGCGAAATCGCCTGCCCGTTATGCGGATGCGCCACGGTGAGGGAATCGAGCAGTTCCCCGTTCTGTTCGAAGAAATCGGGGTTGTCCTTGAGAAACTGGACGATGTCATCGGTCTTCATCTACGCATGTCTCCTCGCGCCTGTCGCGACGCTGTTAGTCCAGTTCAATCTCGGCCTCGAATACCGTTACCGCCGGCCCGGTCATCAGCACGGGCGTACCCGGCCCATCCCAGGCAATGCTCAATGCGCCGCCGCGCGTCTCCACCTGCACCGGGCTGACCAGCAACTCGCGCAAAATACCGGCCACCACGGCCGCGCAGGCGCCAGTGCCGCAGGCCAGGGTTTCGCCCGCACCACGCTCCCACACCCGCAAGCGGATATGGTGCTCGTCCACCACCTGCATGAATCCGGCATTGACCCGCGCCGGAAAGCGCGCATGCGTTTCGATGGACGGCCCCTGCGTGGTCACCAGGGCAGCATCGACATCAGCCACCACCTGCACGGCATGCGGGTTGCCCATGCTGACGGCGGTGATCAGGACGCGCACATCACCCAGCGACAAGGGCTGGACAACCGCATCGCTGTCGGAATCAAAGGGGACATCGTCGGGATCGAGTCGCGGCTCGCCCATATCGACCGTCACCTGCCCGTCCGCCTCAAGGCGCGGTTCGATCAGGCCGGATTGGGTTTCGACCCGGATGTGGGTTTTGTCGGTCAGGCCGCGATCATGCACAAAGCGCACGAAGCAGCGCGCGCCATTGCCGCACTGCTCGACCTCGCCACCATCGGCATTAAAGATGCGGTAACGGAAATCAACGCCGGGCTGGGTCGGGGCTTCGACCACCAGCAGTTGATCGCAACCAACGCCAAAGTGGCGATCCGCCAGAAAGCGGACCCGCTCAGGAGTCAGGTCAATAGGCGCACGCGTGGCGTCGAGCACGACGAAGTCGTTGCCCAGCCCGTGCATCTTGGTAAAGCGCAGTCGCATTGCCGCATCCCGCCATGTCTACTGGGATGGCATTGTCCCGCAGCGGCGCGGGCGCGTCCACTTCGCACACGCCCCTCTGATGCCTCAAATCGGCAAGGCGGTGTCGTGCTTGACTTCGCGCAGCGCAACAACCGAACGCACCGTCGCCACTTCGGGCAGTTTGAGCAAAAAACTGTGCATGAACATGGCGTAGCTCTCGACGTCCGGCAGGAAGACCTTGAGCATGTAATCGCTATCGCCCGACAAGGCATAGCACTCGACAATCTCGCGGCGCGAGTGGATGTGCCGCTCGACCTGATCGGTCACCCGCGCGTCGTGCGTCTTGAGCTGCAAATTGACCAGCACACAGGTACCCAGGCCGAGTTTACGACGATCAAGCACCGCCACGTAGCGCTTGATCAGGCCGGAGGTTTCCAGGTCGCGCACCCGCCGCCAGCATGGTGACACCGACAAGCCGACGCGATCCGCCAACTCCTGGTTGCTGACACGTGCATTGAGTTGCAGCTCGCTGAGCAACTGTCGCTGAACACGATCGATCTTCATGACGGGGGTCTCCTCCCTGCGATCCGGTGATGTCCGGCTTGGCAAGAGCAGATCCTATGCAAGCGTCGTGCCACACGCAAAAATCCGCGACTTTATTGGCTTGCAGAGGAATCAACTGATCGTCTGCGCGCGGCAATCGTAAACAATTATTTACACCGGCCTGTCTTTTATCGCCGGCAAGCGTCGAACTTGCGCGCTGAATCAAGCGCTTGCGCCAGCCGTAAACAAATCGATACACTGTAGCCCTTCGTTTACACCGCGAACCCGAGCATGCGTCTTGTCGTCACCTTCAAGGATCGAGTCGGTATCGCCCAGGAGATCCTCGCCCAGATGGCGCGGCGCCAGCTGAGCGTGGTGAATGTGGAGGTGGACATGTCCCACGTCTACATCGACGCCCCCGACCTGCACGAGCCCTACTTTCTCGAGACACGCGCGGCGCTGTTCAGCGTGCCCGGCGTGGTCGCGGTCGAGGCGATCGACATGCTGCCCGGCATGCGCCAGCGCCTGCACCTGGAGGCGCTGCTGGCGGCCATGGCCGACCCGGTGCTGGCGGTTGATGCTGGCGGCGGGCTGATCAATACCAACCCGGCCGCCACGCCGCTGGCCGATGGCAGTCGAGACGCCGGAGGGCAGGTGACGCTGCACCAACTGCTCGACGACCGCGCACTCGCCGACGAGCTGCTGCGCCAGGGCTTCCGCGTGCCGGCGCGCGAAATTTCGGTCCGCGGCAAACCGTTTCTGCTCGACGTACGGCCTATCCACGACCCGGCCTATGGCGCCGACGCGCCGCCGGTCGGCGGGCTGATCACCCTTCACGCGCCGCAGCGCATCGGCGAGCGTCTGCACGCCTTGCAACACCCGGACGATCACGGCTTTGACGCCATTCTCGGCAGCTCGACGGCGCTGCGCGCGGTCAAGGAGCGCGCCGTACGCATGGCCGGCACTGACAGCCCCTTGATGCTGCTGGGCGAAACCGGCACCGGCAAGGAGCTGATCGCGCTGGCCTGCCATCAGGCGAGTGGCCGGCACGAAGCGCCGTTTCTGGCGCTCAACTGCGCCGCGCTGCCCGAGAGCCTGGCTGAGAGCGAACTCTTCGGCTACGCCCCCGGTGCCTTCAGTGGCGCCCAGCGCGGCGGCAAGCCCGGTCTGCTGGAGATGGCCGACGGCGGCTCGGTGTTTCTCGACGAAGTCGGCGAAATGTCGCCCTACCTGCAGGCCAAACTGCTGCGCTTTCTGAACGACGGGCGCTTTCGCCGCGTCGGCGGCTCACGCGAAACGCAGGTCGATGTGCGCATCATCAGCGCCACCCATCGCAATCTCGAACGCATGGTGGCCGAGGGCGATTTCCGCGAGGATCTGTATTACCGCTTGAACGTGCTGACCCTGCAGGTGCCACCGCTGCGCGAGCGCCGCGACGACATCCCGCTGCTCGCCCAGCACTTCATCCGCCGCGCCTGCACTCAGTCAGGCCGGCCGCCGGTGCGCCTGTCGGGCGCCGCGCTGGACAAGCTCACCGCCAACGACTGGCCGGGCAATGTGCGTCAATTGCAGAACGTGATCTTCCGCACCGTTACCATGCAGGACCGCCCGCTGATTGATGCCGAGGATGTGGACCTGGCCGGCGCCGCCGGCCCCGCCGACGACACGCTGCAGCCCGAGCAGATCACCGACTGGACCGCCGCCATTGACGACTTCGAGCGCGTGTTGCTGACCCGGCTGTATCCGCACTACCCGTCGAGCCGACGCCTCGCCACCCGGTTGAACACCTCGCACACCATGATTGCCAACAAACTGCGCAAACACCGCATCCGCCGGAGCCCCTGAGATGACCGAAGCGCGCCCAAAATCACCCCCCGTGCTCGCGTCGCTGATGATCGCGATCGGCGCCTTGTGCACCATCTTTGGATTAGCGCTGACGGCCGGTCTGGGCGCCGACTGGCATCCGCTGCTGGCCACAGACGGCGCCGGCATCGTCATGCTCGTATCGGGCATTGCGCTGGCGGGCAGCGGCGCCTTCCCGCTGGTATTCGCGCGGCTGGCCGCGCGCGACGACACGCCTCAGAAGTTGTGAAGAAATCGTAGCGAGCGCCGGCAGGTCGGGGGCGGCCGGCGCGCGGCAAGCGGAATGAGCTCAATACCATGAGCATTGCGAGCACCGCCCAAGCCGGAGATGCCAAACCCCGTCGATTTATTCACAATTTCTCAATAGAAGCGCCGCTCGCCCTCGGGCCGGGTCTTGAAACGGCGATGCACCCAGTAGTACTGCTCGGGGGCCTCGCGCACCATGCGTTCGATCTCGGCGTTCATATGCGCCACATCGGCGGCAACATCGCCCGTCGGGTAGTCGGCCCAGGGTTCGCCCAGCGTCACTTCATAACCCGCGCCGCCCGGCAGCATGCGGGTCTGGCAAGGCACCACCGCCGCACCGGCCATGCGGGCAAAGCGCGGCAGGCCGGTGATGGTGGCGGTCTGAATGCCGAAGAAGGGAACGAAGATCGACTCCTTGCGCCCGTGATCCATGTCCGGCAGGTAGTAAAACGGCCGCCCCGCCTTCATCGCCCGCACCGTGCTGCGGATGCTCTCATCGCGCGGCAGCAGGTGCTGGTCACCGAAACGGCTGCGGCCGTGATGGAGCCAGCGGTCGATCACCTTGTCGCGCTGGCGCGCGTAGATGCTGACGATATCGAAGGCCATGGTCACCCGCGTGCCGCCCATGTCGAGACCGACGAAGTGCGGCGCCATGAGAATCACCGGCGTGCCGGCATCGAGCAAGGCCTGCACCCGCTCCACTCCCGAGATGCGGATGATGCGCTCCAGCCGCTCGCGCGGCGCCCACCACAGCAAGCCGCGCTCAAACAGACTGCGCCCCAGCAAACGGAAGTGCCGGCGGGCGACCTGCTGGCATTCGCCCTCCGACCACTCGGGGAAGCAATGCCGCAGATTGGTCAGCACCACCTTGCGACGCGCACTCACCACCCGATAGAGCAGCAGCCCCAGTGCCTCGCCCAGCGGCGCCAGCACCGCCAGCGGCAACCAGTGCAGCAGCCACAGCAAGGCGACCAGCAGACGGCTCACTGGACGGCCCGCCTGTCGCAGACGTGCAATCGTTGCAAAGGCCGCTGTGCGGTCGTGCTCATGGGACGCCCCTCCAGTCGCTATCGCGACGTCCTCCCCGCGGGAAGATCGCGCGCCCTTCGGGCGGCCGTGCGGCCGCGCTCATGCCTCCCCCTCCGGCGGTGCCACCTTCGACGGCCGCTTGTAGCGGTGATAACCCCACAGATACTGGGTCGGGCAGGCGCGGATCATCGCCTCCATCTGTCGGTTGATCGCCGCCACCCGGGCGGCGGTGTCGCCCTCAACAGGCTCGGTCGGCGCCTGAAAGCGAATATGGTAGCCCCGCCCGCCGGGCAGTCGCTCGGCCCAGCAGCAGATCACCTGCACACCTTTGACTTCACTGAGCCGCGCGGCCAGCGTCATGGTCCACGCCGGGCGATCAAAAAACGGCGCCCACATGCCCTCGCCCACATCGGGCGTCTGGTCGGGCAGCATGCCGATCGCCTCGCCGCTGCGCAGCGCCTTGATCAGCTTGCGTACGCCGCTCAACTCGGCGGGCGCGATGCTCATGCCGCCGCGCTGACGACCGGACGTGATCAGCGGCATCAGTTCAGCAAAATTGGGGGGGCGGTAGAGTACGGTGATCTTGCCGCGCGACGCGTAGTACTGGGCCGTGACCTCGAACCCCCCCAGGTGCGGCACCAGAAACAGCATGCCCGCCCCCTCGGCCTTGGCCGCCTCGACCACGTCCCAACCCGTCACCTGCACCACCTTGGCCACCACCTCGGCATGCGGGCGCAGCAAGATCCACGGCAATTCCAGCGCCTGCTTGCCCGACTCGGCAATCACGCTGGCGCGCAGACGATTCGCCGCCGGCCCCATTGCCTGCGCCAGATTGCCCTTCAGGCGTGCCCGGTACTTGGGCGACAGCGCATAGGTCAGCCACCCGACCAGCGCACCGAGACGATGCACGAACGAGAGCGGCAGGGCAGCAAGAAGGCGGAACAAAACCTGAGCGGGCACGAGCGCGTTTATAACCGATTCCGCCGTTCAGCGGGCGCACCCGTGCAGCGATTTTGCATGCGCTGCAAGTTGTCCTATAATCCGCGGCTACCGCCGAGTTAAAGACAACTTGCAGGGCGGCAGGCTGCTTCGGCGGCCAAATACTGCTAAAGCGTCGCCGCTCGACAGAAATCCCCGGAGCTGGCCTCGCCAGCGATGTTCGGGGATTTTTTGTTTTTGGAGCTGCTCACTCATGGCTAATGCCTTCCTGTTTACTTCGGAATCCGTGTCCGAAGGCCATCCCGACAAAGTCGCCGACCAGGTCTCGGACGCGATCCTCGACGCCATCCTGACCGACGACCCGAACGGCCGCGTGGCCTGCGAGACGCTGGTGTCCACCGGTCTGGTCGTCATCTCGGGCGAGATCACCACCAGCACCCACATCAACTACCGCGAAGTTGCGCAGGACACCATCCGCCGCATCGGTTACGACGACTCGTCCTCGGGCTTCGACTACAAGTCCTGCGCCATCCTCACCGCCATCAACCGCCAGTCGGCCGACATTGCCCAGGGCGTGAATGAAGGCGAAGGCCTGGATCTCGACCAGGGCGCCGGCGACCAGGGCCTGATGTTTGGCTACGCCTGCAACGAAACCCCCTCGCTGATGCCGCTGCCGATCTACTACGCGCACCGCGTCATGCAGCGCCAGGCCGAGCTGCGCAAGGACGGCCGCCTGCCGTGGCTGCGCCCCGACGCCAAGTGCCAGCTCACCGTCAAGTACGTGGACGGCAAGCCGGTGGGCATCGACACCGTGGTGGTATCCACCCAGCACCACCCGGACATCTCCCACGCCCAGCTCTCCGAAGCCGTGATCGAAGAGATCATCAAGCCGGTGCTGCCGAGCGAGATGGTCGGTGACAAAGTGCGCTACCTGATCAACCCCACCGGCCGCTTCGTGGTTGGCGGCCCGCACGGCGACTGCGGCCTGACCGGTCGCAAGATCATCGTCGACACCTACGGTGGCGCAGCCCACCACGGTGGTGGCGCGTTCTCCGGCAAGGACCCGTCCAAGGTTGACCGCTCGGCCGCCTACGCCGGCCGTTACGTGGCCAAAAATATCGTCGCCGCCGGCCTGGCCGACAAGTGCGAGGTGCAGATCGCCTACGCCATCGGCGTGGCCCAGCCGGTGTCGCTGATGGTCAACACCTTCGGCACCGGCAAGATCGAGGAAGACCACATCGAAGCCCTGGTGCGCCGCCACTTCGACTTGCGTCCGAAAGGCATCATCCAGACGCTCAACCTGCTGCGCCCGATCTACGGCAAGACGGCTGCCTACGGCCACTTCGGCCGCGACGAGCCCGAGTTCACCTGGGAAGCCACCGACAAGGCCGCCCAGCTGCGCGCCGACGCCGGCCTGTAAGCGACTTACCCGCATCACGAAAAACCCCGTCCGTGTGGCGGGGTTTTTCGTTGACTGGCCCGGCTTGCCCCGCACAATGCGTTCCGGGTCAAACCACAGACTTTGGGCGACAATGCCGACATGAATCCGCGCGCCCAAGCCCTCCTCCCGGTGTTTTTCGTCCTGCTCTGGAGCACCGGCTTCATCGGCGCCAAGCTGGGGCTACCCTATGCCGAACCGCTCACCTTTCTGAGTGTGCGCTACGTGCTGGTCATCGCCGTGATGCTGCTGGTGGCACTTGTCAGCCGCGCGCCCTGGCCGAGCAGCTGGACCATGGCCGGCCACATCGCCGCCAACGGCTTTCTGCTCCACGGCCTTTACCTTGGCGGCGTTTTCGTCTCCATCAAGCACGGCCTGCCAGCGGGCGTGGCCGCGCTGGTCGTTGGCATGCAGCCGCTCCTCACCGCCGTCGGCGCCGGCTGGTTTCTGGGTGAACGCGTGACCGCCCGGCAATGGCTCGGCCTGGCGCTCGGCTTTGTCGGCGTCGCCCTGGTGGTCGGCGGTCGTGCGCAGATCGACACCGTCACCACGAGCAGCCTGTGGCACATGCTCTGGCCCGCCCTTATCGCCCTGATGGGCATCACCGTCGGCACGCTGTACCAGAAACGCTTTTGCCCCAGCTTCGATCTGCGCACCGGCAGCGTCATCCAGTTCCTGCCCGCCCTGCTCGTCACCGGCCTGGTCGCCGCGCAAACTGAAACCCTGCAGATCGAGTGGGACGGCCGCTTCATCTTCGCGCTGTTATGGCTCGTGCTGGTGCTCTCGGTCGGCGCCATCAGCCTGCTCAACCTCCTCATCCGCCAAGGCAGCGCCACCAACGTCGCCAGCCTGTTCTACCTCACCCCGCCGGTCACCGCGGTCATCGCCTGGGCGTTGTTCGACGAAACGCTCTCGCCGATGGCGATTGCCGGCATGGGGGTGGCGGTGGGAGGGGTGTGGCTGGCGCGTCGCGCCTGAACCTTCGCCCGCCCAAGCAGTCTGCCGATGAGAGGTAGCCTGCCATGACCGATCCTGATGTTCGCTCCCAACATTTCGTGTCCATCGGCCAATGGGCCAGCCTTTGGGCACTACTACTCTGCTTTCTGAGCCCACATGCCGCCGCGCTCAATGACGCGCGCCTGGTCGATGCCTTGCGCTCCGGCGGCCTTGTCGTGCTGATCCGGCATGCCGCGACCGAATCCGGCACCGGTGATCCCCCCGGCTTCCGACTCGACGACTGCACCACTCAGCGGAATCTGTCGGCCGCCGGACGCGACCAGGCCCGCGCACTGGGCGCGTGGTTCGGTGCGCAGCGCATCCCCGTCGGCGAAGTGCGCAGCAGCCGATGGTGTCGTTGCCTCGACACTGCGAAGCTGGCCTTCCCGCCACAGACGACGATGATCCCATGGCCGCCACTGGACTCCTTCTTCGATGCCCGCCATCGCGCCGACGCTGCCACCGCCGCCGCCCTGGCCGGGCTGGCCAACCCGATCGCTGGCAACCGGATCTGGGTCACGCATCAGGTCAACATCACCGCCTTGAGCGGCATTTATCCGGCGCCTGGCGAACTGGTCGTCATGCAGCCGCGCGCCCGTCCCGATGGCGGATATCGACTTGAGCTCATGGGTCGTCTGACGCCGAGCACGGCGTCCTGACGCATCGCACCGGCACGGCTTGCCGAGCGCGGCGTTAGAATGCCGGCATCCCCTCGACGGAGTATCGCCATGCTGATGAGCACTACCCCCACTCTCGAAGGCCAGACCATCACCCGCTATCTCGGCGTGGTCAATGGCGAGGCCATCATTGGCGCCAACATCTTCAAGGACATGTTCGCCGCCGTGCGCAACGTGGTCGGCGGTCGCGCCGGGGCGTATGAACGCACGCTGGCCGATGCACGCAATATCGCCTTCGAAGAAGCCGCCGAGGCCGCGTCCAAGCTCGGTGCCAACGCCGTGGTCGGCATCGATGTCGACTACGAAGTACTCGGCTCCGACAACGGCATGTTGATGGTGTGCGTGAGCGGCACGGCCGTGGTTGTCGGTTAACCGGTCGTCGCCATGGACCGGATCGCTCATGTGCGCGCAATGGCGCATTACAACCGCTGGATGAACGAGCGCCTGTACGCGGCCGCGGCCACGCTCGACCACGACGCGCTGCATGCCGACCGCGGTGCCTTTTTCGGCTCGCTGTTTGGCACGCTCAACCATATCGTGGTCGCCGACACGGTCTGGCTCAAGCGCTTCGCCACGCTGCCGGCCTGCCTCACCACGCTGGCCCCCCTGCGCGACGAGCCGCAACCCGCGGCCCTCGACGCGCCGCGCTGCCCCAACCTGCCGGCACTCACCGCGCATCGCGAAAAACTCGACGCCCTGATTACCGACTGGGCGAGCACGCTCACCGATGCCGATCTCGACGCCGTGTTGCCCTATCAGAACATGCGCGGCATCCCGGCCACGCGCAATGTCTTCGCGCTGCTGATGCATTTCTTCAACCACCAGACCCACCACCGCGGTCAGGCCACCACGCTGCTGTCGCAGTCCGGCGTCGACATGGGCGCCACCGATCTGTTGCTGCTCATCCCCGACCTCAACGACCCGCCGGTCGCCACGCCGTGAGCGGCACCGCCTCGGCCATCACCGCCACCCGCATCCTCGGGCTCGACCCCGGCCTGCGGGTGACCGGCTTCGGCGTCATCGACACGCTCGGCCAGCAGCTGCGCTATGTGGCCAGCGGCTGCATCAAGACCCAGGACGGCGAGCTGCCCGGCCGGCTCAAGACCCTGCTCGACGGCGTGCGCGAGGTGATCGCCACCTACCAGCCCGATCAGGTCGCGGTCGAAAAAGTCTTTGTGAACGTGAACCCGCAATCGACCCTGCTGCTCGGTCAGGCGCGCGGCGCAGTCATTTGTGGCGCGGTGTCCTGCGATTTGCCGGTGCTCGAATACACCGCGCTGCAGGTCAAGCAGGCCGTGGTTGGCCATGGCAAGGCGCACAAGGACCAGGTACAGCACATGGTGCAGCGCCTGCTCGAACTGGCCGCCGCACCGCAGGCCGACGCCGCCGACGCGCTGGCCTGCGCCATCTGCCATGCCCACGGCGGCCTCGGCATGGGCGCGCTGGCCACCGCCGGCATGCGGCGCCGGGGCGGGCGGATCAGCGCGCGTTGAATCTGCTTCACCCCCGCCCTGAAAAGCTTTCGCTTGTGGCGGGCGGCACGCACTGACTACTATCAGACTCACGATGCGAGCGCCAAGCAGCGGCTCGCGCACTTTGGAGGCAAGCAATGTCCGATTCCCCCGTCAAGCCGCGCCCCCGCGTTGGCCTGTTCGCCACCTGCGTGATGAACGCCTTCCGCCCGAGTATCGGCTTTGCCAGCGCCAAACTGCTCGAAGACGCCGGCTGCCATGTGAGTGTGCCCGCCGCACAAACCTGTTGCGGCCAGCCCGGCCTCAACAGCGGTGACGAAGACAGCGCCCGTGCACTGGCCAAACAAGTCATCGAAGCCTTCGAAGAATTCGACTACGTGGTCGGCCCCTCCGGCTCGTGCATGGCCACCATCCGCCACGACTACCCCAATCTGTTCGCCGACATAGCCGACTGGCGCAAGCGCGCCGAGGCGCTGGCAGCCAAGAGCTACGAGCTGCTGTCCTTCCTCACCGACGTAATGGGCGTGACCGCGGTCGATGCCGAATACCAGGGCACCATCACCTACCACGATTCCTGTAGCGGCCTGCGCAGCATGGGCGTCAAGGGGCAGCCGCGCCAGCTGCTCGGCACGGTGAAAGGCCTGACCATCAAGGAGATGGAAGACACCGACGTGTGCTGCGGCTTCGGCGGCACCTTCTGCGTCAAATACCCCGAAATCTCCGAAAAGATGGCCGACGACAAGCTCGCCAACGCGGCCGCCACCGGCGCCGACACGCTGCTCGGTGGCGACCTCGGCTGCCTGCTGCATCTGGCCGGACGCTTGCGCCGCAAGGGCTCGCCGGTCAAGGTCTATCACACCGCCGAAGTGCTGGCCGGCCTGGCCGATGGCCCGAGTCTGGGCGAGGAGAACCGATAATGGAATTCCGCTCCCCCGAGTTCAAGACCCGCGCGGTGCATGCCCTGCATGACGCCAACCTGCAAAAGGCGCTGAGCAACACCAAGGCCGGCTTTGTGGTCAAGCGTGCCCAGGCCGCCGCCGAGATGCCCGAGTTCGAGGCGCTGCGCGACACCGCCGCCGAGATCAAGGACCACGTCCTCAACAACCTCGACCACTACCTCGAAAAGTACGAAGCCGCGGTCACCGCCGCCGGCGGCCATGTGCACTTCGCCACCGATGCCGAAGACGCCCGCCGCATCATCCTCGGCATCTGCAAAAAAGCCAACGCCAAGCGGATCACCAAGGGCAAGTCGATGGTCTCCGAAGAGATGAGCCTCAACGAGGCGCTGATCGGCGAAGGCTACGAAGTGGTCGAGACCGACCTGGGCGAGTACATCATCCAGCTCGCCGACGAGCCGCCCTCGCACATCATCGCGCCGGCCATCCACAAGACCAAGGACCAGGTCGCCGACCTGTTCGCCGCCGCCCACAACAAGCCGCGCAAGACCGACCGCGCCGCGCTGGTGGCCGAAGCGCGCGAAGTGCTGCGCGAGAAGTACTTCACCGCCGAGGTCGGCATCACCGGCGGCAACTTCCTGGTGGCCGAAACCGGCTCGTCCGTCATCGTCACCAACGAAGGCAACGGCGACCTCACCCAGACGCTGGCCAAGGTACACATCGTCACCAGCGGCATCGAGCGCGTGATTCCCTCGCTCGACGACCTCTCCGTGTTCCTGCGCATTCTGGCGCGCAGCGCCACCGGCCAGGAGACCGAGAGCTACACCACTTTCTCGACCGGTCCGCGCCGCGACGGCGACATCGACGGCCCCGAGGAATACCACGTGGTGCTGCTCGACAACGGCCGCTCCAAGATGCTCGGCAGCCGCTTCCAGGACATGCTGCGCTGCATCCGCTGCGGCGCCTGCATGAACCACTGCCCGGTGTACGGCTCGATCGGCGGCCACGCCTACGGCTGGGTCTACCCCGGCCCGATGGGCTCGGTGCTCACCCCGCTGATCAAGGGCATGGACGGCACCTACGACCTGCCCAACGCCTGCACGCTCAACGGCCGCTGCAAGTCGGTGTGCCCGGTGCGCATTCCGCTACCCGACCTGCTGCGCGAAATCCGCCACAACCAGTTCCGCCAGGACATGACGCCCAAACGCCAGAAACAGGCGCTCAAACTATGGCGCTACGTGGCTGAGCGACCCAAGCTCTACCACTTTGCCGAGCGCATCGGCGTGCGCATCCTGGCCAGCATGGCCAACGGCAAGGGCAAGCTGCGCAGCCTGCCCTTCGACCCCGGCTGGACCGGCGCGCGCGACCTGCCCGCCCCCACCGGCCGCACCTTCCTCGAACTGTGGCAAGCCAAGCGGGGTGACAAATGAGCAGCCGCGACACCATCTTCAAGGCCATCCGACAAGGCCTCGGCCGCGGCCCGCTCGACGACGCCGCACGCAAGCAACTCGACGCGCGCATCGCCAATCCGCCGCAGCACATCCGTGCCACGGTGGACGACGCCGATCTGGTCGCCCGCTTCGCCCAGCGTTTCGAATCGCGCTCCGGCACCACCGAGCGTATCGCCAGCCTGGCCGACGTGCCCGCCGCCGTCGCCGCGCTGGCCGAAAGCTATGCCATCGCGCCATCGGCCGTCGTCGGCACCGCCCTGGGCGAACTCGCCTGGCCGGAGGGCTGGCAGATCGACCACGGCGCCGCCACCATCGACGTCATGCTCGGCGTCTCGCTGGCCTGGCGCGGCATCGCCGAGACCGGCAGCATCCTCATGCTCTCCGGCCCCGACCGCCCGATCACCCACAACTTCGTGCCCGAAACTCATGTCGTCGTGCTGCCGGTCGAACACCTCGTCCGCCACTACGAAGACTGCTGGGTCGCCCTGCGCGAACGCGGCCAGGGCGCCCCGCGCGCCATGAACTTCATCTCCGGCCCCTCACGCACCGGCGACGTCGAGCAGACCATCGAACTCGGCGCCCACGGCCCACGGCGGATGCATGTGTTGATTCTGGGGTAAAGCCGCCCCCACGTCGGGTGGGCAGTTCACCGCCCATCCGCACTATTTGCCGTGAGGCACGATGGTGGGCAGCGAAGCTGACCACCCTACGAAGTCGCACCATCGCGCCTGAACACGCACCGATGCCTGCGCTCGATGGCTTCACTGCGGGCAGCGGCGTCACGGCCATCGTAGGGCGGATAGGCCGCATGCGCATCCGCCGCGCCCCTTGGATGCGCTGCGCTTATCCGCCCTGCGACAGCTCACGGGCGAGGTCGATGAAGGCGCGCAGCGGTGCCGGCATCTGGCGACGGCTCGAGGTGTAGAGGTAGAAGTGTTCGGCCGGCGGCATCCAGTCGGCCAGCACCGGCACCAGGGTGCCCGCGTCGATGGCATCGGCTACCAGCGAAGCGAGCCCATAGGCCAGGCCCAGGCCGGCCTGAGCGGCGTTTAGCGCCATGGCGTGATCATTCACGATGAGGGCGGCCTTCACCTCCACCGCGCGGCTCACGCCAGCCCGTTCGAATTCCCAGCGATACACCACACCACTCGGAAAGCGCTGGCCGATGCAGGCATGCGCCAGCACATCTTCCGGCGTGCGCGGCGCCGGATGGGTCGCCAGATAACTCGGCGAGGCAACTGCCGTGAAGCGCTGCGGCAGACCGATCGGCAGCGCGACGCGGTCGGCGGCGAGACGCTCGCCAAAGCGGATGCCTGCATCGAAACCCTCGGCCACGATATCGACCAGCCCGTCGTCGGCCACCACCTCGACCGCCACCTCCGGGTAGCGCACCCGGAACGCACTCAAAATCGGCAGCAGCACGGCGTGCATGGCAATCCGCGGCACCGTCAGGCGCAAGCTCCCGCGCGGCGTGTCGCGAAAAGCGTTGAGCTCGTCGAGCGCCAGCGCGATATCGCTCAGCGCCGGATCGAGCCGGTCGAGCAGACGCGCACCGGCCTCGGTCGGCATCACGCTGCGGGTGCTGCGATTGAGCAGGCGCACCCCCAGCCGTTCTTCGAGCCCGCGCACCGCATGGCTCAGCGCCGAGGCCGACACGCCCATCTCGTCGGCCGCGCGCCGAAAGCTGCGCTGCCGCGCCACGCTGGCAAAGGCCGCCAGCTCGCCGTAGTCACTTCGTTTCATTGCTGAATTCTACTCATGACGACATCAAGCAAGCATCGGATTGTCTGAACAATCGATCCGCGCGATCCTGCTCCACATCCCCTTATGCCGGAGTACCCGATGTCTCAGCTTCTCTCCCGCGCAGCCAAAGCGCTGTGCTGCCTCGCTCTGCTGGCCATAGCACACGCCGCCCAGGCCGAGCGCCTGCCCCGCGTTCTGGTGTTTGGAGATTCCAACAGCTGGGGCTGGATCGCCTCGCCACAGGGCTTCCCCGCACAACGGCTGAACGACGCCGCACGCTGGCCGGGCGTCCTCGGCGCCGCCCTCGCAGGCCAGGCCACCGTCCTCGTCGATGGACTCTCCGGCCGCACGGTGGATGTCGACTACCCCAAACCGCTGGTCGGCCTGCCCGGCGCCCTGTTCAACGGCAGCCGCAGCCTGCCCGAAGCCCTGGCGCGCGAGACGCCGCTCGACCTGCTGATCGTGATGCTCGGCACCAACGATCTGCGCAGCGATCTCGGCCGCACGCCGGACGCCATCGCCCACGGCCTGCGCACACTTGTCGCGCAGGCGCGCCGCTTCGGTCACGGCGTGGCCACCCCTTACGCACCGCCGGCCGTGCTGGTGGTGGTTCCCCCACCGCTGGGCGATGTCTCGCGCACACCGCTACGCGCCTTCTTTGCCGGCATGGAAGCCAAGTCGCGTGCCCTCGCCCCCACCGTGCAGCGTGCGCTGACCGGCACGCCCATCTTCGACGCGGCCGAGACCACCGGCCCCCTCGCCGGTATCGACGGCGTCCACCTCAGCGCCGCCCAGCATGCGATGCTGGGCCAGGCGCTGGCGCCAGCCGTGCGCCGCGCGCTCATCCTCCCCACCGCTCAGGAGACTGCACGATGATCCCCACTCGCACGCTCGGCCCCAAAGGGCCCACGCTCTCCGCCCTCGGCTTCGGCTGCATGGGCATGTCGGAGTTCTACGGCCCGAGCGACGACGCCGAATCACGGCGCGTGCTCGAAGCCGCCGTCGAGGCCGGCATCCAGATGTTCGACACCGCCGACACCTACGGCCTCGGCCACAACGAACGCCTGCTGGCGCCCCTGATCGCCGCCCATGGCGCGCGCATCTGCGTGGCCACCAAGTTCGGCATTGCCCGCGAGCCGGGGCAATACGCGCGCAGCATCAACAACCAGCCCGACTACATCCGCCGCGCCTGCGACGCCTCGCGCCAGCGGCTCGGTGTCGACACCATCGACCTCTACTACTGCCACCGCCGCGACCCGGCCGTGCCCATTGAAGCGCTGATGGAGACCCTGGCCGCACTGGTGTCCGAAGGCAAGGTGCGCGCCATCGGCCTGTCGGAGGTGAGCGCCGACACCCTGCGCCGCGCCGCCGCCATCCACCCGGTGGCCGCGGTGCAGAGCGAATACTCGCTGTGGAGCCGTGAGCCCGAGCACGGCCTGCTCGAGGCCTGCCGCGAGCTGGGCACCACGCTGGTCGCCTACAGTCCGCTCGGGCGCGGCTTCCTGACCGGCGCGCTGGCGTCCACCGAATCTCTGGCCGAAGACGACTTCCGCCGCCGCAGCCCGCGTTTCGCCGACGACGCCATGGCGCACAACCAGCGGCTGGTCGACGCGCTTACCGCCTTCGCTACCGTGCGCGACGCCACGCCGGCACAGATTGCGCTGGCCTGGCTGATCAACAAGCACCCGAACGTGATGCCCATCCCCGGCACGCGCAAGATCTCGCGCTTGCACGAAAACCTGGCCGGCGCTGCTTTGACGCTCAATACCGCCGAGATCGCCGAGCTCGACACGCTGTTTGATCCCGACGCCGTGGCGGGCGAGCGCTATCCGGAAGCCGGCTGGTCGGGTATCGAACGCACGTAGGAGAATGCATCGGCAATCGTTATGCCACCGACGGGACGCTCGCCGGCTGGGCGGCTTGCCGCCCACCTTTACCGTGCGGCACGATGGTGGGCAGCGAAGTTGGTCACTCTACGGTGAGCCGGCCCCGCCACCGGCGTCGGCTCAATGTCGAATGAAGGTGCACTGGCGCTTGAAGTGAATCCCACTTCGGTCTAAAAGACGAATAGCCCACGTCAAACAGGAGAGCCAGGCGAAACGCCTGCACTGCCCCCAATGGACCGAATTGATCTGAAAATTCTTGCCGAGCTGCAAAACGATGCCCGGCTGTCGGTGGTGGAGATCTCGCGCCGCGTCGGCCTGACCAAGACACCCTGCGCCGAGCGCATTCGCCGACTGGAAAAGAGTGGGGTAATCCGAGGCTACCACGCCGAGCTCGACCCCGACGCCCTGAACGTCGGCCATGTGGTGATGGTGCAGGTGTTATTGAGCAGCACCACCGGCCATGATCTCAAGCGCTTTAACGAGGCTGCCCGCGAGATCCCGGAAATTGAGTCCTGCCATATGATCGCGGGCGATTTCGACTATCTGCTGAAGGTCCGCACCCGCGACATTGCGGCGTATCGCGAAGTGATGGGCGACAAGATTTCCGCGCTGCCCTGTGTCCGCCAGACACACACTTATGTGGTGATGGAAATGGTCAAGGACGCACACACGCTGCCGCTTTAACGTCACCATCACTCAGCGGGCAAGCGGCCCCTCGGCCGCCTGCCCGTCGTCTCAGGCACCCATCGTCATCAGACTGGCATTGCCGCCGGCCGCGGCCGTGTTGACGCTCAATGTGCGCTCATGCACCAGCCGGGCCAGGTCATACTCCGGCTCGGCACGCACCAGCGGGGTGATCGGCGCGTCGCGCTCGGCGAGGCGCTGCCGCCAGGCGTCGGCATCGGCATCCTTGCCGTCGAAGAGCACGGCATCGACACCGGCGCCGAGCCAGTCGTCCTCGACCGACACCCAGGCCGTCAGCGTCTTGGGCAACAAGCCGAGCAGCGCCTGGGCGCTGGCATTGGCGGCAAAAACGATGCGGTTGCCGCTGGCGAGCGCCGCCAATAGCTGATGCACCCGCGCCACCTGGTTGCTGGCCACGCCGGCCACCCGACCTCGGGGGACGAAGCGCAGGCTGTTGTCCTCACCGGTTGGCCCGGGCAGATCGAGCTTGAGCCCCGACAGCCGGCGCACGCGGTAGGCATCGGCGCGGTCCCGCAGCACCTGCACGTCATCGCCTTCCAGAATCGCGCGCCCGCCCCCGTCGATCCAGTCGAGCAGCGCCTGGAAGGGCGCCGGATCGTCGATAAGCGCTGCATTCTGGTTGAGCACGGCACCCGGCGTGCGGCGCAGCAGCCGGTGCAGGTAGAGCGGCCCGCCGGCTTTCGGCCCCGTGCCGGAGCGCCCCTCGCCGCCGAAAGGCTGAACGCCCACCACCGCGCCGATCATGTTGCGGTTCACATACATGTTGCCCACATGGGCGCGCTCGGCAATGCGCTCGATGCATTCATCGATGCGCGAATGCACGCCCAGCGTCAGGCCATAGCCGGAGGCGTTGATCTGCTCAACCACTTTGTCGATATCCCGCGCCTTGAAGCGCAGCACATGCAGGATCGGGCCGAACTGCTCACGGGTCAGCTCGGCCAGCGCGCCAATCTCGATCACCGTCGGCGCCACGAAGGTGCCCTTGGCGCAGGCGTCGCCGAGCGGCATGCGGGTCACGCGGGCGCCTTTTGTCTGCATGTCGGCCACATGGCGTTCCAGATTGGCCTGCGCCTCGGCATCGATCACCGGACCGATATCCATCCTCACATCAGCGGTGTTGCCAATCGACAGCTCGCGGGTTGCGCCGGCGAGCATCTCGAGCACATGGTCGGCAATGTCGGCCTGCAGGCACAGCACGCGCAGCGCCGAGCAGCGCTGGCCGGCGGAATCGAAGCTGGAGGCGACCACGTCGGCCACCACTTGCTCGGGCAAGGCGGTGGAGTCGACGATCATCACGTTCTGACCCCCGGTTTCGGCGATCAGCGGCACATCGCCACCACGGGCGGCCACGGTGCGGTTGATGATGTTGGCCACTTCGGTGGAGCCGGTGAACATCACGCCGCGCACCCGCGCATCGCCCACCAGCGCGGCGCCCACGGTTTCGCCGGGGCCGGGCAAGAGTTGCAACGCGGCATCCGGCACGCCGGCTTCGCGGAACAGGCGCACCGCGGCAGCCGCAATCAGCGGCGTCTGCTCGGCCGGTTTGGCGAGCACCGGGTTGCCGGCGGCCAGCGCCGCCGCCACCTGGCCAGAGAAGATCGCGAGCGGGAAATTCCACGGGCTGATGCACAGCACCGGCCCGACCGGGCGATGGGCGCCATTGTCGAACTCGGCCGCCTCGGCGGCGTAGTAGCGGCAGAAGTCGACCGCCTCGCGCAGCTCGGCCACGGCGTTCGGCCACGATTTGCCGGCTTCGCGCACGGCCAGCGCAATCAGGGCCGGGCCGTCGCGCTCCATCAGGTCGCCCGCTCGCGCGATGATCGCCGCGCGCTCGGCGGGCGCACGCATGGCCCAGGGGTCGGCCACCGCGTCGGCCGCAGCGAGCGCGACATCCACATCGGCGAGCGTTGCTTCGAGCACACGCCCAACGGTGTCCGAGTGATCCGCCGGATTCAGCACCGGACGCGCCGCATCGGCGGACGCGCTCGGCAAGGCGTCGGCCAGCATGGGGGCGGCTTCAAATCGCCGGCCGGCGCTCTTGGCCAGCGCCTCGGCAAGACGCGCACGCACGCCTTCGTTCGACAGGTCATAGCCAGCCGAATTCGTGCGCGCGGCACCATACAGCTCGGCCGGCAGGGGAATTTTCGGATGTGGCGCACCGTTCAGTCGGGCGGCCTCTTCAACCGGATCGGCAATCAGCTCTTCGATGGGCACATTCTCATCGACGATACGATTCACAAAACTGGTGTTGGCGCCATTTTCGAGCAAGCGGCGCACCAGATAGGCGAGCAGCGTCTCGTGGCTGCCGACCGGCGCGTAAATGCGCACCAGCCGGGCAATCTCGCGGCTGCTCACGACCTGGTCGTAGAGTGGCTCGCCCATGCCGTGCAGGCACTGGAACTCGTAACTGCCCTTCTGCCAGTCGGGGCCGGCCATGTGCATGATCGCCGCCATGCTCTGGGCGTTATGAGTGGCAAACTGCGGGTAGATGCGCGCGCGCGCATCGAGCAGCTTCCTGGCGCAGGCGAGGTAGGACACATCGGTGAACACCTTGCGGGTGAACACCGGGTAGCCCTCAAGGCCATCAATCTGGGCGCGCTTGATCTCGGCGTCCCAGTAGGCGCCTTTCACCAGGCGCACCATTAGCCGCTGACCACTGCGTTCGGCCAGATCAATGATGTAGTCGAGCACGAATGGCGCCCGCTTCTGGTAGGCCTGAACCACAAAGCCCAGCCCGGACCAACCGGCCAGTTCCTCATCCATTGCGAGGGCTTCTAGCAGGTCGAGCGAGAGCTCAAGGCGGTCGGCCTCTTCGGCATCGATATTCAGACCGATATCGAAGGAGCGCGCCAGCAGGCACAGCGCTTTGACCCGCGGCAGCAGTTCGGCCATGACGCGGTCGGGCTGCGACCACACATAGCGCGGGTGTAGCGCCGAGAGCTTGATCGAGATGCCGTTGCCGTCGACCACGCCGCGGCCCTTTGAATCCTTGCCGATGGCCTCGATGGCACCAATGTAGGCGTCGAGATAGCGCTGCGCGTCTTCGGCCGTCATGGCTGCCTCGCCCAGCATGTCGAAGGAGTAGCGGTAGCCGCGCTTCTCGGTGGCCTTGCCGCGCGTCAGCGCTTCGTCGATATCGCGACCGGTCACGAACTGCTCGCCCAGCATGCGCATGGCCAGATCCATGCCTTTGCGGATCAGCGGTTCGCCGCCACGTTGCATCAGCTTGCTCAGCGCGCTGCCCAGGCTTGCCTCGCTGCGGGTGGCGACCAGCCGGCCCGTCACCAGCAGCCCCCAGGTGGCCGCGTTGACGAACAGCGAGGGGCTGTTGCCGAGGTGGGCACGCCAGTCACCGTCCGACAGCTTGTCGCGGATCAGCCGGTCGGCGGTGGCCTTGTCGGGCACACGAAGCAGCGCTTCGGCCAGACACATCAGAGCCACGCCTTCCTGGCTCGACAGCGAAAATTCCTTCATGAGCGCATCGACGCCGCTGGAGCGACTGCGGTCGCCCCGCAGGCCGGCGACCAGCCGGCCGGCCAGCGCATGGACCTTGCCTTGCAACTCGGGCGCCAGACGCGCGGCCTCAACCAGCGGCGGCACACATTCGGGCTCGGGGCTGCGGTAGTGGGCGGTGATGCGCTCGCGCAGCGCGTTGCGCGGCGTGCTCGGCAGCGCGGCGGCCGCCGGGTTCATCATAGCGATAGTCATGGATCAGAACTCCAATCTTGCCCGGCCGGGGCGGGGTGCACCGGCCGGGAGGTATCGAAAGGCCAGTGGATTCAGTGGAAACGCTTGATCTCGCCGGACGCCAGCTTGGCCTGGTATTGCGCCAGTTCGCGCTTGACCACGGGCATCAGCAGGTAAAGGCCGATCACGTTGGGGATGGCCATGGCGAAGATCATCGAGTCGGAGAAGTCGATGACCGGGCCGAGGCTCATGCTCGCGCCGATCACCACGCAGATGCAGAAGAACAGCTTGTAGATGTTCTCGACCGTCTTGTTCTCGCCGAACAGATAGGTCGTCGCCTTCAAGCCATAGTAGGACCACGAGATCATGGTCGAGAAGGCAAACAGCACCACCGCCACCGCCAGCACCACCGGGAACCACGGGAAGGCGGTCGCAAACGCGGCCGAGGTCAGCTCGACACCGGTCAGGCCGGAATCCAGCGTACCGCTGACCACGATCACAACGGCGGTCATGGTGCAGATCACCACGGTGTCGATGAAGGGCTCGAGCAGCGCGACGAAGCCTTCGGTGACTGGCTCCTTGGTGCGCACCGCCGAGTGGGCGATGGCCGCCGAGCCGATGCCGGCCTCGTTCGAGAACGCCGCCCGTTTGAAGCCCTGGATCAGCGCGCCGAGCACGCCGCCGGCCACCCCTTCGCCGGTAAACGCGCCGGAGACAATCTGGCCGAAGGCCCAACCGATCTTGTCGTAGTTGGAGATCATGATGACGATGCCGGCGCCGACATAGATGGCCGCCATGAAGGGCACGATTTTCTCGGTGACATGGGCGATCGACTTCAGACCGCCGATGATCACCATGCCCACCACCACCGCCAGCACCAGACCGATCAACCAGCCCTTGTCCGCAAAGAAGCTCTCCGCACCGCCGGTGACGTTGGCAATTTGCTGCGCCGCCTGGTTGGCCTGGAACATGTTGCCGCCACCGATCGCGCCGCCGATGCAACACACCGAGAAGATCGCTGCCAGTGCACGCCCGAGGCCCGGCTTGCCGAGGTCGGCAAAGCCACGCGACAGGTAATACATCGGGCCGCCGGAAATGGTGCCATCGGCGTTCTCGCGCCGAAACTTCACGCCCAGCGTGCATTCAGTGAACTTGGAGGCCATGCCGAGCAGGCCGGCCAGAATCATCCAGAAAGTCGCGCCGGCGCCGCCGATGGACACGGCCACCGCCACACCAGCGATATTGCCCAGGCCGACTGTTGCCGACAGCGCGGTGGTCAGGGCCTGAAAGTGCGACACCTCGCCCGCATCATTGGGGTCGGCATAGCGCCCACGCACCAGATCGAGTGAGTGTTTGACCCCACGAAACTGGATAAAGCCAAAGTAGATCGAGCACACCGCCGCCGCGGTAATCAACCAGCCGACAATCAGCGGAAACGACACCTCGCCGATCTGGACCGAGTAAAAAATGATGCTCACGATGAAGTTGGATACGGGGGCCACCGCAGCATTGATCGCCGCGTCGATGCCGCCGCCTTCTTGCGCCAGCGCGAGCGCGGGCGTCAGCGCGGCCACGATGGCGGCGCCCAGCTTGAAAATGGACATGGATTGTCTCCTGCGTATTTTTATAATGGGGTGCGCGTCGATCGGACGCACGAGACTCAGGGAACGACCGTGACCGGCACCGGCGAGGCCTGAATCAGCGAGATGCCCAGCGTGCCCATGAAGCGTGACGCCAGGTTCGAGGTGCCCTTGCGGCCGACGACAATGATCGAGTCAGGGTACTTGCCCGCGATCTCGCACATGATCTCGGCCGGGTCGCCATAGCGCACTTCGCTGCTCACACTCAGCCCGTCGGTGCGCAGCCGCTCGCACACCGGATCGACCACCGCTCTGGCGCGGATCACCTCTTTTTCGCGCAGCTTGTGCCGCTCGGCGATCTCTTCCATGGTCAGAAAGCTGTAGGGCGACCACTCCAGCACATGGACCACCAGCACCGCAGCGCCCCGCCCCTTGGCCGCCTTGGAGGCAAACTCGAGCGCGCGCTCTGAGGGTTTGGTTCCGTCGTATCCGACGATGAATGTCTTGATCATGGTTCGGCTCCTCCTCTTGAGTGAGTGCCGGCCCCGGTTTTTCTGAACAGGCCGACGAACCAATTATGGTTCGATAATCGCAGCCAATGGCTCCATAATCGCCATTTATAAGTCCATATAGTTTTGTATTTTCTAAAAATTAAGGCGTTTCGCCTGCAATGCGCAACAGGCACAGCGCTCATCGCCAGCCCCACCGCGGGGCGGCACTGAGCCCACCGCCGATCACCCGGTCGGACACGTCCAACCATCAGGGGCGAAAGCACAACGGAGAACACACAGGGCCAGGCGCCCGTCAGGCCGCACCGCGCCAAACGCAGGGCGGATAAGCGCTGCGCATCCGCCGAACAACGCTACGACGCGGCACCGATGGCGAATGCGCCTGCGGCTTATCCGCCCGACGGAGTCTTGAAACGTCTGGCGAACGCCTGCGCGTCGGCCAGGAATACGCCGGCATCCTCGCCAAAGCCGGCGTAATGCGTCCGCAGCACCTCGCCGCAGCCGAGAAAGGCGTCAGGGCGTTTGAGGCGGCGGGCGATACGGTCGAGCGCGTAGACGATGGTGTCCACCTCGCGGTAGGAACTCAGCCAGTCGTGCTCGACCATGCGGGCGACCACTGGCGCGGCGCGCGGGGGCAGCCGATGGCGGTGCGCGGCGAGCAAGGCGTACTGCCGGGCGGCGTAGTCGGGCAGCGCTTCATCGGGATGCCAGGCGGGCCACTCGGCGGCCAGAAAATGATCGTAGAACATATCGACCATTACCCCGGCAAAGCGCCGGTGCGGGCCGGTCACGCGCTCGCGGGAGCGCTGGAAGGCCGGATGAGTGTCGGCGAAGGCATCGATCCCACGGTGCAGCGCGACGCCGCCAGCGATGTCGGCCGGCAGATCGCCGGGCAGCATGCCTTTCACAAAGTCGCCCGCCACCGCGCCCAGCCGCGCGCCTTCGTCCGGCCCGGCCAGCCACAGGTGGGCGAGAAAATTCACTCTGCCAGCCCCTCGCGCAGCCAGTCCATGAACTCGGCCACTTCGGGGCGAGCCTGGTCGGCGGTGGCGCAGGTGACGTAGTAACTGAGGGGCGAGACGGTGGTCACCTCGGTGATCGGCACCAGTCGGCCCGAATCGAGCCACGCCGCCGCCAGGCGGCGCGGGCTGATCGCCACGCCGAGGCCGGCACTGGCCGCTTCGAGCAGCATGCCCAGGTCGTTGAAGACCGCGCCGCGCTCGGGCTCGGACGGTGGCAAGCCGGCCGCCTGCAGCCACGCGCCCCATGGCAACAGTGGCGAACGCAGCAAGGTGGCACCGGCCACGTCGGCCACGCTGCGCAGCCCGTGGGCGGTGATGTAGGTGGGGGCGGCCAGCGGGCCGAGACGGTCTTCGAACAGACGATGAACCACGCCGCTCAGCTCCTTGCCATCGCTCCAGCGAATCGCCACATCGGCCGGCTCCGTGACTTCGGCAAGTAAGGGGTTGCCGACGTGGACTTCCAGATCGATGTCGTCACGGTCCTGCAAAAAGGCAGGCAGGCGCGGCATGAGCAACTGACGGGCGAAGGTCGGCGGCGCGGACACCCGCAGGCGCACCCGGCCCGCGGTGGTGCGCCCGCCCGAGTGGGCCAGCGCAGCGAAGGCTTCGCGCACCTGGGCGAGGTACATGCGCCCGCCGGTGGTCAGGCGCACGCCAGTCGAGCTGCGCTCAAACAGCTGCATCGCCAGTTGCTGCTCAAGCTGACGGATGCGATGGCTGACCGCGCTGGGCGTCACGCACAACTCTTCAGCCGCCGGCGCAAAACCGCCCAGACGCGCCGCGGCCTCGAAAGCGGCCAGGGCATGCATGGGCGGTACGCGGCGAAACAGGGGGTCGGTGCTCACGGCAGGACTCGTCTGACGGAATCCGGCCATTGCACCACAAATTGCCGGCGCGGACGATGTGCGGCCGGCGCCAGCGACCGATCAACTGCCCTTTGGCAGGCGCCCCATCAAATAGAAAGGCTCGTTCGGCGGGGTGCCGGTGAGGTGCACCAGGCGGTTGCTCATGGCAAAGAAGGCGGTGATGGCACCGATGTCCCAGATCGCCTCGTCGTCAAAGCCGTGCTCGCGCAATACGGCCATGTCGGCGTCCTCAACCGCGCCGCCGTTGGTCGACAGCTTCATGGCGAAGTCGAGCATCGCGCGCTGACGCTCAGTGATTTCGGCCTTGCGATAGTTGGTGGCGAGCTGGTCGGCCACCCGTGCATTCTTGGCGCGGATGCGCAGCACAGCACCGTGCGCCACCACGCAGTACAGGCAGTTACCGGCGCCCGAGGTGGCCACCACGATCATCTCGCGCTCAGCCTTGGTCAGGCCCTCGTTCTTTTCCATCAACGCATCGTGGTAGTCAAAAAACGCGCGAAACTCGGCCGGGCGATGCGCCAGCATCAGGAACACATTGGGGATGAAGCCGGCCTTCTCCTGAACACCGAGGATGCGCTCGCGCACATCGTCGGCCAGGTCGGTGAGTTCGGGCACGGGAAAACGGCTGATACGGTCGGTCATTGAAACACTCCTGGAAATGCCACGGACAGCCGGGCGAGCGCCGCTCGCCCGGCAAAGGGATCAGCGATTCACATCCACCACGACACGGCCGCGGATGGTGCCGGCCATCAACTCGCCGGCGGCGTCGATCGCGTCGGACAGTGCAATCTCGCGGGTAATGAGCGCCAGCTTGCTCACATCCAGGTCGGTCGCCAGGCGATTCCACGCCTCGATACGCTCCGCCTTGGGCGCCATCACGCTGTCGATACCCGCCAGGGTCACACCACGCAAAATGAAGGGCGCGACCGACGACGGAAAATCCATGCCCTGCGCCAGACCGCAGCAGGTGACCACACCGCGATACTTGGTGGTGGCGCAGACATTGGCCAGGGTGTGGCTGCCCACCGTATCCACAGCACCGGCCCAACGCTCCTTGCCCAGCGGACGGCCCGGTTCGGTGAACATGGCGCGGTCCACAATCTCGGCTGCGCCCAGGGTTTTCAGATACTCGCCCTCGGCCGGGCGACCGGTCGAAGCCACCACGGTGTAGCCCAGCTTGGCCAGAATCGCCACCGCCACGCTGCCCACGCCACCGGCTGCGCCAGTGACCAGAATCTCGCCCTTGTCCGGCGTCACGCCATGGCGCTCGAGCGCCATCACGCACAGCATCGCCGTGTAGCCGGCGGTGCCGATCGCCATAGCCTGCGCGGGAGAGAACGCTGCGGGCAGCGGCACCAGCCAGTCGCCCTTCAAGCGCGCCTTCTGAGCCAGGCCGCCCGGATGGACTTCACCCACGCCCCAGCCGTTCAGCACCACCGCGTCGCCGACCTTGAAATCACCGTGCGAACTGGCCATCACCGAACCGGCCAGATCCACGCCCGGCACCATCGGAAACCGGCGTACCACCGGCCCCTTGCCGGTAATCGCCAGGCCATCCTTGTAGTTAAGCGTCGAAAAGGCGACCTTCACCGTCACATCGCCCTCGGGCAAATCCTCGTCGTTCTGGTCCTTCAGTTCGGCGCGATAGCCGGCCTCGTCCTTGTTGATCACGATGGCTTTATACATAGTGTTCTCCTCTCTCTTCGCGACCCATCGTTGGGGCCAAACCAATTAGACCGACCGTCTAGCGTCGGTCAAAAAAATGTCACCGCGTGACTGCGGTGAAGAAGCCTTCGGTAAAACAGCGCAGCGGCTTGTCGCTACGCATCAGACGCGCGCGCAGCACCGCGCCTTCCCAACCCACCCAGAAAAACGCCGCCCAGTGTTCGCAATCCAGCTCCGGCGCCAGCGTGCCTTCCGCCTGCGCCGTGCGCAAACACTGCGCCAACCGCGCCTGCCAGTCAGCAAACACCGCCTCCAGCCGATCGCGATACGACTCCGGCAAGGCGCTCACCTCCTGCCCCAGATTGCCGATCAGACAGCCGCGACGAAAGCCATGCCGCGCAATCCCCGCCGCCGCGTCATCCACAAAATCTGCAATCCGCAACAAAGCCGGTCGATCCGCCGCCAGAAACCAGCGGTCCAGCTTGCGTGCAAAGTAGTCTGCGTAGGCCGCGATCACCGCATGGCCAAAAGCTTCCTTGCTCTCAAAGTAATGATAGAACGAGCCCTTGGGCACGCCCACCTTCTTCAAGACTTCTTCAATCCCGGTCGCCGAAAACCCTTTCTCCGTCAGCGTCGCCATACCACAACGCACCAGCGCATCGCGGGTGTCGAACTGCTCATCCTGGCGCTTCGGCGGGCGTCCGCGACGGCGCGGCTCGGTGTGGGCTTCGGTCATGAAGTAGACATTAGACCGATCGTCTACAAAAGTAAATCATATCTATCAAGCCATGCCATCGACCAACCCGACGGTCATTGGCATATTTGCTAAAATCAGCCTAGCTCAACATTCGCGGCCGACGCACTCTTCTGCGAGCAGTCGCCGTATCGTCATCGCCTCTCCATTCATAAAGCCAACCGGATGAACCCGCGCACTTAAATGAGTGCCGATGGCCGTGATCCCTGATTTGAACGAGCGTCGACAATGGAACCACATGTCCCAACAATGTTCCTGATGACCATGGTGGTCGCGGCAACAATGTCCGTGGCCGTTGCCGCAGGCGCCTCCACGACACGTCGAGATGGCAGCTTTCTTTGGGCGCTGGCAATCGCACTCTACGTGCTCGCCTACGCGCTGTTCTCCTTCAGAAACCACATTGATGCCGTTAGCTCCATCATCGTTGCCAATGCGGTTTTTTCTTCCATATTTGCGACCTTTACCGAAGCACTCTATCAATTCCAGAGGCGCCCGGCCCCGCATTTCTGGATTTGGACGCCGGTCGCGATAACACTCCTTAGCTTTACTATCTTCCTCGACAGTTTTTCCGCCAGAACAATCCTCAACGGAGCAATCAGCATCGCGCAAATCGTGCCGCTATTGCTGCTCTTGAACCAAGGACGGAAGGTCACACCTGGCCGGGGCCAGTACTTTGTCGCGACCGGCTTCATACTGTTAGTACCGTTGTACATACTTCGCGTCGCGCTGACCGCCATGGGAAAGGTGGGAGCGACATCAATGCTTGAATCCGATAGCCTGCAGACCATTTCCTACCTATCGGCGGCGATTTCACTTCCCCTGCTTGGCGTCGGCTTTCTTGTCATGACGAAAGAAAGGGCTGAGGAACAAAATCATGTTCTAGCGACACTGGATCAACTGACCGGCCTCGCCAACCGACGGAGTATGGACGAGGCGCTGGATAAAGAGTGGCGGCGAGCAAAGCGCTCCGGACGCCCCCTTACGCTGACCATGATCGATGTAGATCTATTCAAGCACTATAACGATCGCTACGGCCATCAAGCAGGTGACAACTGCCTGAAGACGTTTGCTCAAATCATCCAGCAAGGGCTGCGGCGAGCGAGCGACTTCCCCGCGCGATACGGAGGCGAAGAATTCATGCTAATCCTGCCGGACACGGATACGAGCTCTGCAAATAAGCTTGTCGAAAAGCTAAGAAAATCCTTGGCATCGCAAAACATACCGCACGAACTTTCTCCTACCGGACGCGTGACTTTCAGCGCGGGCCTGGCCGCTCTGGAGAACGACACCTATCCGGATTTGGCGAGCTTAATACGAGCCGCCGACGATGCAATGTATCAAGCCAAGCAGAACGGACGAGATCAGGTGCGGACCGCGTCGGGCAGCCCTTCACCCCCGGAATCCAACCCGGCCATTTCGACGCAGCCACCGCAACCGTCTGCGGCACTGACATAAGAAACCCAACCCGCGCACCAATGTTGCCGCCCGACTTGGCCCACCTCAAAGCCCCCAAGCGCCAATCTCGGCTAACATCCGCCGCTGATCAAACCACTCTCAGGAACCCCGATGAAACGCACCCTGCTTTCCGCTGCACTGATGACCCTGTCCCTGGCTGCCCATGCGGGCGATCCCATCGAACTGAAAACGCTTGAGCAGAAAATCGGCTACGGCGCCGGCATGCAGATGGGCCAGACGCTGGTGCAGAGCGGGATGGACATGGACGAGGCGGCGGTGATTCAGGGTTTGAAAGATGCGCTGGCTGGGCGCGACCCGCGCCTGTCGGGACGTGACATGCGCGAGGCCTTTGTGATCGGGCAGGAGAAGGCCGATCAGAAGAAGATCATGCGCGGCCAGGCGAACCTGGACGAAGGCCTGGCCTACCTGGCGAAAAACGGCAAGGAAAAGGGCGTGATCACCACGAAGAGCGGCCTGCAGTACAAGGTGCTCAAGGCGGGTACGGGCAAGACGCCGAGCAAGGATGATACGGTGGTGACGCATTACACTGGCAAGCTGCTCGACGGCACCGTGTTCGACAGCTCGCGCGAGCGCGGCGAACCGGCAAGCTTCCAGGTAAGCCAGGTGATTTCCGGCTGGACCGAAGTACTGCAGCTGATGAAGGAAGGCGCGCGCTACGAGGTGGTGATTCCGTCCGAGCTGGCCTATGGCACCTCGGGCGCAGGCGGCAAGATCGGCCCGAATGCGGCGCTGATCTTCGACGTCGAGCTGATTTCGGTAAAGTAATCCCGGTGGCCGTCCGTCGTGGACGGGCGGCCATTCAATGATTTCAGGCTTTGCGCAGGTAGCAGGCCTTGAGCATGAAGCTGCCGGCGTCGGTTTTGCAGTCGACTTCATGATCGCCGCCGACGAGGCGGATTTTTTTGATCTTGGTGCCGACCTTGAGCGTGGTGGAGGAGCCCTTCACCTTCAAATCCTTGATCAGCACCACCGAGTCGCCATCGGCCAGCACGGTGCCGTTGGCATCCTTGACCTCGCCATCGCCGCTGGCCTCGGCCGTTGCGGCCTCATCCGGCGACCATTCGTGGCCGCACTCGGGACAGACCAGAAACTCGCGATCAGGGTAGGTATGCGCGCTGGCGCATTGCGGGCAAGGGGGCAGTTCGTTCATGGCGGCGTCCGGCGAAAAGGTAGAATTGGCCGACAGGGTAGGCGCTGGCACGGCACAGGGCAAGCGCCACCCGCCCTTGAAGAGTAAGCACAATGGCAAACACCCAGGCCAACAACCCGCTGCACGGCATCACCCTCGAACGCATCGTGACCGAACTGGAGGCCTATTATGGCTGGGCCCAGCTCGGCCGGGCGGTGAGCATCCGATGCTTTACGCACGACCCGAGCATTGCGTCGAGCCTGAAATTTTTGCGCCGTACGCCATGGGCGCGCGAGCAGGTCGAGGCGCTGTATGTGGATATGCTGCGCGACCAGAACACCCCGGACAGATAAGAGACTGACGGCATGACCTACGAAGAACACCTGGATGAAGTCACGACGCTGATCGTCGAAAAGTACGAACTCGAAGACGAGGCGGCCATCGCGATGGTGATGCGCGCCCAGGACGACGAATTCTTTGTCGGCCATGACGACGATGAATCGATATGCACGCTGGACCGCGCACACCAGGACGCCAAAGCCATCTTCGCCAAGTATCAATAGGGTCAGCACCGGCCAACCGTAGCGGGCCGAACCCATCCGGCGCCTGAGGCGACGACTCCCCATACCGCACCGCTGCGCTCGCGCCATGTCGGCCAGCGGGACCCAAGCCCGCACATGGGCGAGACGTTCGCCAAGCGGCTCGCCTTGCCAAAGCCCGGCCCCTCTGATCCAATGACTGCTCCGAGGTGTAGCACCAAGGCCAGAACCGGTTTCATGTTCCAGCCTGGCGCAAAAGAACGAGGCATGTGACACCGCCCCGCGCGGCCCTCGAGTGCTTGACCTTTGTCGTGCCATTCGCCCGCGGGAATCCTCCCATGGTCAAGCCGGGTGTCATGCCTTTTCTATTTGTGGAGAACTCCCTTGAGCAAGAAGCTTTATGTCGGCAACCTGGCCTACTCGGTCACCAATAGCGACCTCGAAGAAATGTTTGCGCCCTTTGGCGCCACCAGCTCGGCCCAGGTCATCATGGATCGTGACTCCGGCCGCTCCAAGGGCTTCGGCTTCGTCGAAATGAATTCGGACCAGGAAGCGGAAGCGGCGATTGCGGCGCTCAACGGCAAGGATGCCGGCGGCCGCAGCCTGATCGTAAACGAAGCGCGCCCGCAAGCGCCGCGTACCGGCGGTGGCGGCGGCTTTGGTGGCCGTGGCCCGGGTGGCGGTGGTGGCGGTCGCAACGGCGGTGGTGGCTTTGGCCGCAGCGGTGGCGGTGGCAACCGCTACTGAGCCTGACGGGCTGGCGGTCTCGGTGCGCCGAGCAGCCGCCAGCGTGTGTTCTGATTCCCTATCACTCACCGGCCATCCAGCCGACACAAGGAGAATGATCTCTTGGCAAAACCCAATTATCAATTCGAAAAGCGCCAGCGCGATCTGGCCAAGAAGCGCAAGCAAGACGAAAAGCGTCAGGCAAAACTGGCCAACAAGGCCGCCGCCGACGGTAACAACAACGATCAGAATGGCCCGGATAACAACGCCGACGCCAACGCAGGCGACACGAATCCGCCGAACGCCTGAACCTGACTCGCGGCGCGCGCGTGGCGAGCGGCGCTCAGTCTTGGGTCAGCGTCATCAGGATGTCGGCGTACCAGGCGCAGTTGAGCCCGAGCGCCTCGTCCACTTCGAGATCACGCTCACCCACGTCGAGCCGGGCCGAGTGCACGCCGAGCAGCATCCACGGCAGATCGCCGAGGTCGGCTGAGGGCTTGGCCACCCGCATGACGACCGGCGCGCCGCTGGTGCCGCGATGGGTGCGGGCATCGGTCAAAAAATAGCCCTTGCCCTGAAAGCGCAAGCCGAAGGACGAGGCGATGATCGCCTGGCGCACCACCGGCATGTGGTTCAACGTGTCGTGAAAGCCCAGCGGAAACCCCACCACCAGCAAGGATGAGCCGACCTCGACCTGATCGAGCTGGCTCAGCAGGTGTTTGGGCGTAAAGGCTCTGAACGAGGTGGTTTTCGGTAGGGCGGCGCGGTCGATTTCAAGCACCGCCACATCCACCTCCCCGGCCGAGTCCTCGGCCTGCCGCCAGGCGCTCTTGCCATCGCGGTACAACAGCATCGAAAAGCCGGTCGACTCCGCGTTGTTGGCCGTATTGGTGTGCAGTTCGATCTCGATGCGGTTCGGAAAATGCCCGCTCGGCTCATCGAACATCACATGGCGGCTGGTCACCAGGAACAGGCGGTCATCGCGTTCGAAGTAGAAGCCGGTGGCGTTGGTCAGGCCGCGATCGCCGTCGAACGTCAGAATTCGCGGGGTGGTCAGAAGAATGGTTTCGATCATGGTGGCACCCGAAAGAACGTCCTGCGTCCGGCCCGGACAACGCGCCGTCGAAGCAACCCATGCAATGCAGGACGCATCGCATGGCGAATCCTTTCTACAATAGCATCTCGCCCCCCACCCATTCCGCGCATGCACCCACCCATCCAGATTCCCGCCGACGAGATCGAGATCACCGCCATCCGCGCGCAAGGCGCGGGGGGGCAGAACGTCAACAAGGTCTCGAACGCGGTGCATCTGCGCTTCGACATCGGCGCCTCATCGCTGCCCGACGCGGTCAAGGCGCGTTTGCTGGCACGTGGCGATCAGCGCATCAGCAAGGACGGCGTGGTGATCATCAAGGCGCAGGCGTTTCGCAGCCTGGAAAAGAATCGTGCCGAGGCGATACGCCGGCTCGAAGAGCTGATCGCCAGCGCGGCGGTCGAGCCCAAGACCCGCCGCGCCACACGCCCGACCCGCAGTGCGGTCAGGAAGCGACTGGAAAGCAAGACCCGGCGCAGCGCCATCAAGGCCGGCCGGGGTCGGGTCAGCGAATAGCGACTGACACCGCCATCGCCTGCGCGTGATGACGCAGGTGCGACTCGATGAAACTGGCAATGAAATAGTAGCTGTGGTCGTAGCCCGGCTGCATGCGCAGCGTGAGCGGATGCCCCACCGCCTCGGCTGCCACCTGCAGCGCTTCGGGTTTGAGCTGCTCGGCCAGAAAGCCATCGGCCGCGCCCTGGTCGATGAGCATCGGTAAGCGCTCGGGCGCATCGGCAATCAGCGCGGTCGCGTCCCACGCACGCCACGCTGCCCGGTCGGGGCCCAGGTAGCGCGACAAGGCCTTCTCGCCCCACGGGCAGTCCATCGGATGGCAGATCGGTGAAAACGCCGACACCGACCGATACCGCCCAGGATTTTTCAGCGCACAGATCAAGGCACCGTGGCCGCCCATCGAATGCCCGCTAATACCACGTTGATCGGAGGCCGGGAAGTTGGCCTCGATCAGCGCCGGCAACTCGTCCACCACATAGTCGTACATGCGGTAGTGCTCGGCCCACGGCGCTTCGGTGGCGTTCACATAAAAGCCGGCGCCGAGGCCGAAGTCCCACGCGCCGTCGGGGTCGCCCGGCACATCCTCGCCACGCGGGCTGGTGTCGGGCGCCACGAGGATGACGCCGAGCTCGGCCGCGACCCGATGCGCCCCGGCCTTCTGCATGAAGTTTTCGTCCGTGCAGGTCAGGCCGGACAACCAATACACCACCGGCAGCGGCAAGCCCATTTCGGCCTGCGGTGGCAGATACACCGCAAACACCATGTCGCAGCCGAGACTGGCGGCGCGGTGGCGATAACGTTTGTGCCAGCCACCGAAACTGCGCTGGCTGGAAAGGCATTCGAGTGACATGCGCGCGCCTCGATCAGAAGTGAATCACGGTGCGGATGCTCTTGCCTTCATGCATCAGCTCGAAAGCGGTATTGATCTCCTCCAGCCCCATGGTGTGGGTAATGAAGGTATCGAGCGGGATCTCGCCCTGCTGCGCCTTGGCCACATAACCCGGCAGCTCGGTGCGCCCGCGCACGCCGCCAAAGGCCGAACCGCGCCACACCCGGCCGGTCACCAACTGGAAGGGCCGGGTGGAGATCTCCTGCCCTGCGCCGGCCACGCCAATGATGGTCGACTCGCCCCAGCCCTTGTGGCAACACTCGAGCGCGGCGCGCATCAGCTTGACGTTGCCGACGCATTCGAAGGAGTAGTCCACCCCGCCGTCGGTCATCTCGACGATGACGTCCTGAATCGGCTTATCAAAGTCCTTCGGGTTCACGCAGTCAGTCGCGCCCAGCGCGCGGGCGATTTCAAACTTGGCCGGATTGATGTCGACGGTGATGATGCGTCCGGCCTTCGCCATGGTGGCGCCGATGATCGCTGCCAGCCCGATGCCGCCGAGGCCGAAGATCGCCACCGTGGCGCCGGCCTCGACCTTGGCGGTGTTGAGCACCGCGCCGATACCGGTGGTCACACCACAGCCGAGCAGGCACACCTTCTCGAGCGGCGCCTCCTTGGGGATCTTGGCCAGCGAGATCTCCGGCACCACGGTGTATTCGGAGAAGGTCGAGGTGCCCATGTAGTGATAGATCGGCTTGCCCTGATAGGAAAAGCGCGTGGTGCCATCCGGCATCAGGCCCTTGCCCTGGGTGGCGCGCACCGCCTGGCACAGATTGGTCTTGCCCGACTTGCAGAACTTGCACTCGCGGCATTCGGCCGTGTAGAGCGGAATCACATGGTCGCCCACGGCCAGCGAGGTGACCCCCTCGCCCACCGACTCGACGATGCCACCGCCCTCATGGCCGAGGATGGCCGGGAAGATGCCTTCCGGATCATCGCCCGACAAGGTGAAGGCGTCGGTATGGCACACCCCGCTGGCAACGATGCGCACCCGCACCTCGCCGGCCTTGGGCGGCGCCACGTCCACTTCGACGATTTGCAGGGGTTCGCCGGCGGCAAAGGCCACCGCGGCACGCGACTTGAGGGTCATGACATTTCACTCCGGATTGACGATGAGTCGACAGTATAAAGAATCATTTCGCGCAGGCTGCTTGACCGCCATTCGACGGACCGCGCGCCACGGCCCCGTCATTGCGCGATAATGCCGCGCCGGCGTCCATGCCGGCATCGGGCCACAAGGAACACCCATGACAATGAAAGCCACCGACCTCGCGAAAAGCCGCGGGCTCAAGATCAACAACAAGCTCGGCGCCGCCGCCAACCCCGCCCGTTTCGGTGCGGCATCGCAAGTCGTTGACAAGCGTGAGCAACGCGAACAAGAGCGCGCCCTCGGCGTGGTGCCTTTCGCCTGCAAACTGCCGATCGCGCTGGTCAAGCAACTGCAGGAACGCGGTGCCGCGCATGAAGGCGGGCTGAATGGCCTGATGGCCGAGCTGGTGAGCCAGGCGCTCGCCGAGAAGTAAACCGCGGCCATGCCCGGCGTAACCCCTGCCTCGCCGAGACGCCCTGCCAGACTCGCCGGCTGGGCCATCGCCTGGCTGCCGATGGTGTTCATCGCCATCGCCAATGGCGCGGCACGCGAGGCATGGCTGCTCGCGCCACTGGGCGAAGCGCGCGCGCAGCAGATGTCGACGCTGAGCGCCATCGCCTTGTTTGGCGTCTATATCTGGTGGGTGATGCCGCGATTACGGCCGCACTCAGCCGGTCAGGCCGCCGCGCTCGGCGGCCTGTGGCTGGTGATGACGCTGGCCTTCGAGTTTCTGTTCGGCCACTTCGTGGCCGGGCAATCGTGGGCTACGCTGCTGGCCAACTACAACCTCGCCGCCGGCCACCTGTGGCCGCTGATTCCGCTGTGGGTGGCGATTGCGCCACCCCTCGTCCACCGGCTCAGGTCGCCTTACAGCGGCAACTCGTCAAAGCTCGCGTAGATCGCGCGCAGCCAGGTCTTGACCCGCTGACGCTCCAGCATGCCGAGCGCGTCGGGGCCGCCACGCGTATTGCTGGCCGCCCAGAAGCTGGCGCTCTGGCGGTCGATCTTGCGCATGCTCGCTTCGTGCAACTCCGGCAAGGTGATGACGCGCGCGCCGAGCGCTCGTGCGCCCTGCAGGGCTGACGAAGCATCGAGCTGCGTGAAGTCCGAGCCGCGACCGAGGTTCTTCACCACAAAGTAGTTCAGCTCGGCGCCATAGGTGTTGATCAGACGGTTGAGCAGGCTCACCGAGTCGGCGCCCGAGTCGGCCAGATGCCAGTAATTGACGGTGACGCCCATCTCGGACAGCAGCGGCAAGAGGTCCGAATCCTTGATCCAGCGCGCCAGCGGTGCGGCGGTTTGCGCCGCCAGGTCGACGATCACGCTCGGTGCCTCACCCTCATCCGGCGCCGGCTCGTCAAAGACGGTGGCGATCAGGTCCAGGCCTTCGTAGGTATCGACAATCACCGGCGACGCATAGTCGGCATAGAAGCGGGTGAAGGAAGTGTGCGAGCGATCGGTATCGAAACCGGTGAACGGCCGCCCCTTGTCGATGAAGTACTGCGCCAACACCCGTGCCGTCACGGACTTGCCAACACCGCCTTTTTCACCGCCGATGAGATTGAGAGAACTCATGAGTCTGTCCTGTGTTTCGATGATCCAGCCAAACGACTGATCATCCGGGAATGAGTTAACAACATAACAAAACCGTACGCCAACCGAGCCGCCAGACTAAGCCCGGACAATGACAGACGCAAGCAAGGCCGCTATAAAGAACACTCGGCACCGGCCTGCTTCAGCCACACAGACCCCCTCCTCCTCCGACAGACAAGCGCATAGACATGCCCCAGACCCGAATTCCCGCCGCGTGGATGCGTGGCGGCACCAGCAAAGGTGTGTTCTTCCTCGCCAGCGACCTGCCCGCCAACACCACCGAACGCGACGCCCTGCTCGTTCGCCTGCTCGGCAGCCCCGACCCCTACGGCAAGCAGATCGACGGCCTCGGCGGCGCCACCTCCAGCACCAGCAAGGTGGTGATCGTCTCGCCCGCCAGCGAGCCGGACAGCGATGTGGCCTACCGCTTCGGACAGGTGCTGATCGACGAAGACGTCATCGACTGGTCGGGCAACTGCGGCAACCTCACCGCCGCCGTCGGCCCCTTTGCGCTGTGGCGCAAGCTGGTGTCCGCTCCGGCCAATGGCGAAGCCAACATCCGCCTGTGGCAAGCGAACGTGGGCAAGCGGATTCACGCCCGTGTCCCGGTGCTCGACAGCTTGCCGCTCGAGAGCGGCAAGTTCGTGCTCGATGGCGTGGCCTTCCCGTCAGCGCCGATCACCCTCACCTTTCTCGACCCCGGCAGCGCCGAAGGCGGCGGCATTCTGCCCACCGGCAACCCGGTCGACACGCTCACACTGGATGACGGCACCCCGGTCGACGCCTCGCTGGTCAGCGCCGGCAACCCGATGGTGTTTGTCTCGGCCCATGCACTCGGCGCCGACTGCACCGCCTCGCAGGCCGAGCTCAACGCCGATGCCGCACTGCTCGCACGCTGCGAACAACTGCGTATCGCCGGCGCGCTGGCCATGGGCCTGGCCGACTCGGCCGAGGCCGCAGCGCGCCGCCAGCACACGCCCAAGCTTGCCCTCGTCGCCCCGCCGGCCCAGTGCCAGTCCGTCGACGGCAAACGCTTTGCCGCCAGCGATCTCGACCTGCTCACCCGTGTGCTGTCGATGGGCAGCTTCCATCACGCCATCCCTGGCACCGCGGCCATCGCCATGGCGGCCGCGGCCGGCGTGCCCGGCTCGCTGGTGTCGCGCCAACTCCTGAACGATCCGGCCGGCCCGCTGCGCATCGGCCACCCCTCGGGCCGCAGCGAAGTCGGCGCCACCACCCACACCCGGCAGGGCCAATGGATGCTGGAGGCCGCCGTACTGCGGCGCAGCGCCCGGATGCTGATGGACGGCTGGGCCTGCCTGCCCGGTTGAACGCGACCACCCGGCCACGGTCACATGCGATGACGTTCCGGCGGACAACAGTCCGCCGGCTTCTGCCCCCTGGAGACTTGCGATGCAAACGGATCCCGATTTCGACAGCCTGCTCCCCGCCAACCGCCTCGATCGCCGCGGCTTTCTGCTCACTGCCACCGCTGCCGGCTTTGCTCTGGCCACCCACCCCGTGAGTGCTCAAACCATGATCCATACTGATGACGCCGGCCTGCGCACCGGCACCGACATGCTCGACACCGGCACCGGTGCCCTGCCGCTCTACTACGCCGCACCCGCCCAGGGCGGCCCGCACCCGGTGGTGCTGGTCGTACAGGAAATCTTTGGCGTGCACGAGCACATCCGCGATGTCTGCCGCCGCCTCGCCCGGCTCGGCTATCTGGCCATTGCCCCCGAGCTCTATTTCCGCCAGGGCGATCCGGGCAAATACGACAACATCCCCACATTGCTCAAGGAGATCGTATCGAAGGTGCCCGACGAGCAAGTCATGTCAGACCTCGACATGACCGTCGCCTGGGCGGCCGGCCACGGCGGCAACACCGCCCGGCTCGGCATCACCGGCTTCTGCTGGGGCGGACGTATCGTGTGGCTGTATGCCGCGCATAACGCCAAGCTCAAGGCCGGCATCGCCTGGTATGGGCGGATTCGCGGTGAAGCCTCCGCGCTCAGCCCGCGCCACCCGATCGATATCGTCGGCGAACTGAAGGCGCCGGTGCTCGGCCTGTATGGTGCGCAAGACCAGGGCATTCCGGCCGCCGACGCCGAGGCCATGGGCGCGGCGCTCAAAGCCGCGGGCAAGAAAGGTGAGGTGGTGGTCTATCCAGACGCCGGCCACGCCTTCCATGCCGACTACCGGCCCAGCTATCGCGAAGGCCCGGCGCAGGATGGCTGGCAGCGGCTTCAGGCCTGGCTCAAGACCAACGGGGTGTAATGTCAGCGGGCGGCGCTCGCCGCCTCGGTGCGCCACACCGGGGCGGCGACACTGCCGCCCAGGCTGAGCGGCTGGCTCTGCGTCTTCAATTTTCGGTACAGCTTGCGGCTCATGCCTTTGGGCGCCTCGGCCAAAGCAGCCTTCAGTGACAGATCGAGCGCGCCGTCGCCCAGCCCGATCTGCCCCTGACCACTCAGTTGCAGCCACGCACCGCGAATCGACAGCGTCTCGACCTGCGCGACGCCCGCGGCCACCTGCACTTCGGCGCTGGCCGCGCGAATTGGCAGATTGTCTGCCACCGCGTCGCCCGGCAGGGCTGCCGCCAGCACGCTATCCTGCGCACGCAGCGCGTCAATCAGCGCAGTGCCGCGCCAGGCGCCGCCGTTGAGCTGAAAGCGCATCGGCCCCCGTGCCGTCGCCACCGGGTCGGCCGCGCGGGCATCGAAATCCAGGCGCACATCGGCATCCAGGCCACCGCCGAGCATCGGCGTCGCCTCGGCCGCCATCGGCCATTGCTCAATCGCCACGCCGGTCGCCTTGACGCTGAGCGTGCCCGCACCCGCCGCATCGCGCGCGAGCTGCCCGGACACCCGGCCATTGAACACCGCCCCGTCGAAAGGCCCCAACCGCAAGTCGGACCCATCGCTCGCCAGCGGCAACACCAGCGACTCGAAACGCCAGCCGTCGGCGTCCAGCCGATCCGCCCGGAGTCGCCCCGCAAACGGCGGCAATGTGGGCGCAAACCACAGCGCCCTCAGCTCCGCGCGGTAGGCCGCCAGCGACAACAGCGGCGTATGCAGATCAAACTGCAGGGCTGGCGTGCGCTCGGGGCGAACGCTCACCGCGCCGGCCAGCCGGTGCGTGCCATCACTGAATGCCAGCTCCGACGCGAGCACACCGGCCAGCGGCTGCCAGGCGAGTTGCCCGGTGATCTGCAGCTTGCGGGCCGGCGCCGCGTCGGCGCGCGGCCAGCCAACTTGGGCATCCAGGCCGTTGAGCATGAGTTCGGCAGATTCGCTGCGCCAGGCCGGCACCGCCTGCACGCTCACGCCATGGCTGCGGCCGTCGCGGCGCAGGTTGCCCTCCAGCGACAGACTATCGGCCGTCCAGCCCTCGCCCCCCGTGCGCAAATTGCTCACCCGTCCGGCCAGGGCGCCGCCGCGCTCGCCGTCGCGCTTGAAACTCGCCGTGGCCAGCGCCAGATGCAGTCCGTCCTGCCACTGCCACTCGGCCACATCGGCGGCAATCTCGCTGGTGCCGCTGCGCCCCTTTCCGGTCATGCGCAGTACCACGTCCCGCCCTTGCCAGCGACCTTGCGCGTCGGCCGTCACGCCCCCCAGGCTGAGCCCCAGGCCCGCTTGCTGATAGCCCAGCGCCTCACCGGAAAAATCCACGCCGGCAATATTCAGACTGACCACGCCGTCGCCATTGATGTCGAAACCGGCGGTCATCCGGAAGCGTCCGGTGGCAGGCAAGGCGCCGACCGCCCTGGCATCGCCCTCGACCCCAAGGCCGCCGCGCACGCCCTTGCCCACCGGGCCAAGGAAGGCGGTCACATCCGACAACTGCAGCGTCACGCCATTGATCGGGTCGACCACCTCAAGCGCGCCGCCGGTGACCGTCACCCGGCGCACGTTGAAGGCCACCTTGCGGTCCTTGATCGAGGTCGCATCGCGCAGGCCATCCAGCGATTCGAGTGTCTTGAGGACATCCCGCGTGAGGTGAATCTTCAAGCCCTCGAAGCGCATCTCCTGAACGTCAACCTGACGCGACAGCAAGGGCAGCAGGCCCACGTGGACACGCACGCGTGCCATGTACGCGGCAAGGTGCTCGGGCGCACCACGCGCCGACACGCTGACCTGCGCCGCATCGAGCGCCAGACGGGGCCAGAATGACAGCGTGAGCGGCCCGTCGATACGCAGCGCCCGATCATGGCGCTCGGCCACGGCCTGAACCAGCTCGGCTTTCACGCGCTCGCTGTCGAAGGTTTCGGTGAGATACCAGATCGCGCCAACGGCCAGCAAGAGCAGGCACAACAGAAAAATGGCGAGATTTTTGAACAGGCGCATGACCGATCCGGGTGCGATAGCGTAGATACGCCGTCATCTTAGCGCCAATACGGGCGCAGCGTTTGGCCGATCCGGGCTCAGTCCGACGGGGTCGCGCGTGGCGGCGAGTGGCGCAGCAAGTAGTCGGCCACCAGGCCGTTCACGGTGCCAAACACCACGGCCGCCAGCGCGAACACCGGCACCAGGTAGAAAATGCCGTCATGCGGCACCAGCCACAGCCGAGCGATCAGAATCTGCCCCGAAAAATGGCCAAAAGCGGCGAGCACACTGTGACTGACCGGGCCGAACCAGCGCTTGGGCAAGTGCTGCGCCAAGGCCAGCACCCCCAGGCTGATCAACGCCCCGCTGAGACTCAGAAAGAAACCCGGCGCCAGAAACTGACCCAGCACCAGCGACGCGGCAAACACCCGCAGCAACGCCACCCACGCCGCCTCGCGCCAGCCCCAGCGCGCCAGCACCACCAAGGTGATGATATTGCCCAGCCCCGGCTTGACGCCTGGCAGCGGCAGCGGGATCGCCGCCTCGGCCACCGACAGCGCGATGGCCGCCGCCGCATAGCGGGCGATGCGCACATCGGCATTGGTGACCGGCAGTTCAGTAGTTGAGCGTGTCATAGGCGCTGCTGTCGCCGAGCAGGCGCAGGCTGACTTCGTTGGGCGCGCAGATGGCGACCGCGCCGGCGCGGCTCAGCCAGCCTTGCAACACACAATACTGGCGAGGTCCGGGGTCGCTGAGCACGCGCGCCCGGCCCGGCTCGACTTGCACCCGGGTCTGACCGAGCGGGCCGTCGACATCGACCGATGCCGGGCGATCGAGGCTCAAGCGAGCGACCACCTTGCCACCGGCACGCACCTCGGCCCAGCGCGCCACACCGCCTTGCCAGAACGTCAGTGCAAAAAACACGCAAGCGGCCAAACCGCCGCCGATCACCAGAATATCGCCCGGACGAAAGCCGGCCCGCCATTCATGCCAGGCCAGCTTCATGAAGAGGTCTGACCGTCCCGCGAACGTCGCGCCGAGGCGCGATGCCGAACCATGACGCGCACGCTCTCGCCAAAAGCCTTGGCCAGCCATTCGGCGAAATACACCGATCGATGTTGCCCGCCGGTGCAGCCGATGGCCACCGTGAGATAGCTGCGATTGTCGCGAATGTAGGCCGGCAGCCAGTTGGCCACAAAGGCGCGGATGTCTTCGGCCATGCGGCCGACTTCGGGAATGCGCTCGAGGAAGTCGATCACCGGCTGGTCCTTGCCGGTGAGCGGACGCAGCTTGGGGTCGTAGTGCGGATTGGGCAGGCAGCGCACATCGAACACCAGATCGGCATCGACCGGAATGCCGTATTTGAAGCCGAAGGACTGGAACAACAAGGTGAGACCGGCCGTGGCCTCGAGCTGCATGTAGTCCTTGATCCAGGCGCGCAAGGTGTTGGCCTGGGTGTCGCTGGTGTCCATGCGGTAGCCCAGGCGCGCGATCGGGTCGAGCGCCTCGCGCTCGCGGGCGATCGCCTCGGCCAGGGTGACGTTCTCTTCGGCCAGCGGGTGGCGCCGGCGGGTTTCGGAGAAGCGGGCAATCAAGGTGTCGTCGCGGGCATCGAGAAAGATGAAGCGCACATCGGCAATCATGCCGCGCAGCCGCTCGACCTCGCCAGGCAAGGCGGCAATCGACATGCCCGAACGCACATCCACCGCCACCGCGACGCGCTTGTAGCCGGCGCCGTGCAGGTTGGTCACCAGTTGCGGCAAGAGCGTCGCAGGCAGGTTGTCGACCACATAGTAGCCGCCATCTTCGAGCACATTGAGGGCAACGCTCTTGCCCGATCCAGACAAGCCGCTGATGAGGACGATCTGCATGTTGAGGCCCGTAACGGAATGCGTCGAGTGTATAGCGAACGGCCGTTTGATGACACCCACCGCCCACCCAGTGCTGCGCTGCAACGCAGCACTGGCGCGGCATATTAGAGAAATCGCATCAGCAAAAAACGCATTCTCGTTCTATTCTTAAGAAGTTGATGCTGCGAATACCGCGACGTAAACAACAACCCACGCGAGGTGTTCGATCAACCCCCCCGGCCATGGCGCGCGTCGTCAAGGCCACCGGATGGGTGCAGGCAGGGCTCGTCCGGTCTCGTGACAGACCTGGAGGAGACCTTTGTGAAAAAACAAGACCAGTCCCTGGCATCACGGCAATCCGCATCCACCACCGACCATCCACCGGCACGACGCCACTTCCTGAAATCCGCCGCCGCGGGCGGCGCGCTGATCGCCGGCGCGCCTTTCATCAGCAATGCGCAGGCGGCCAAGGGCAAGACCTGGAAAGTGCAATCCACCTGGGACGCCGGCACCACCGGCTACGCCCTGTTTGAAGAATGGTGCAACGGCTTCCAGGAGGCCACCGGCGGCGAACTGAGCATCAAGCCCTTTGGCGCCAAGGCGGTGGCAGCCGACAACAACGCGCTGTTCGAATCAGTGCAGACCGGCGTGCTCGACGGCATGAACCCCTTCACCCTGTACTGGGCGGGCAAGATGCCAGCCAGCGTGTTCCTGTCGTCCTACCCGGTCGGGCCAGACCAGCCGGCGCAGTGGGACACCATGTTCTACGGCCTCGGCCTGCTCGAGAAGGTGCGCGAGATCTACGCCAAGTTCGGGCTGGTGTATGTCGGCCCCATCCAGCACGACGCCAACATCATCCACTCCAAGAAACCGGTACAGAGCGTGGCCGACTTCCAGGGCCTCAAGCTACGCGTGCCCGGCGGCATGGTGTCGGAAGTGTTCCAGGCCTTTGGCGCGAGCACGGTGAGCCTGCCGGGCTCGGACATTTTCCCGGCGCTGGAAAAGGGCACCATCGACGCGGCCGACTATGTGGGGCCGGCGGTCAACTGGGATCTGGGCTTTGCGCAGGTGACCAAGTACATCCTGTTTGGCCCGCCGGGGCTGATGTCGGTCTACCAGCCGGTCGACCTGATGGACTTCACCGTCAACATGCGCGCCTGGAAGAGCCTGTCGCCGCTGATGCAGCAGATGGTCGAAGACCGGGTGAAGACCTATTCGGTGAAGCACTTCGTGTCGATCCAGAAGCGCAACGTCGAGGCACTCGAGAAGTTCGAGAAGGCCGGCAGCGAGATCAACCGCATGAGCCAGGCCGACCTCGAAGCCTTCCGGCGAGCCGCCATCCCGATCTGGTTCAAGTGGGCCAAGAAAGACCAGGCCGCGGCCGAAGTGTTCAAGATGCAGCTCGACTACATGATGAATCCGATCATGGGCTACGTCTCGGCGGCCGACATCAAGGGCCAGAGCCTCTAACCGCCACCCAGCCAGAACCCCCGCACCGCCCGGCCCGACCGCGCGGTGCGGTTTGCATGCGCAGCGCCAAGGAGATGAGCCCATGAACACAGAACCCGACTTTGGCTTCGTGCTGCCCCATATGGTGTATTGGGGCTGGCTGGCGATCATGCCGCTGATTTTCATCTTCTGGGCGCGCTGGCAGGAACACGGCCAGCCACCACCGGCCACGCCGGACGAAGAACTCGCCGCCGATCTGCTGGCCACCGAGGACCCCGCGCTACACGTGGAAAACGGCTTCACCCGCGTGCTCGACAAACTCAGTACCTGGTCGGGCATCTTCGTCGCCTTCTGGACGGTCAATGCCGTAGTCGCCTACTTCTACGAAGTGATCATGCGCTACATCTTCAACCAGCCGACCATCTGGGTGCATGAGTCATGCTTCTTGCTGTTCGGCATGCAATACCTGCTCGCCGGCGCCTACACCCTGCTCACCGGCGGCCATGTGCGGGTCGATGTGCTTTACATCAAGCTTCCACCACGCGGCCGGGTGGGCATGGACATCTTTACCTCGGTGTTCTTCTTCATCTTCGCCATCGCCCTGCTCGGCACCTCCTGGGGCTTCTTCATGTCGTCCTACGGCATGGGCGAAACCACGGTCGAGACCTGGGGCATCCAGTACTGGCCGGTCAAGGGCATGATGGTGCTGGGCGCGATCCTGCTGCTGCTGGCGGGCATCTCCAAACTGGCGAAAGACATTGTGCTGTTCCAGCGCATGGGTCGGGAGGGCTGAGCCATGACGACGCCACGCGCTAAACGCAGCCCCTCGCTCAGCGGCCGCCTCGGCACCGCCGCACTGATTCTATCGACCGGCACCGCGCTGTTCATTTTCGGTGTCGAGCTGATCAACATCCTGTTCTACGACCCCTACGAAGACGCCCACTTCCTGTTCACCACCGCCGGCCTGCTTGAAAATGTGGAGATCAAGGAGCTCACCTACATCATGTTCGGTTCCCTGCTGGTGCTGCTCATGCTGGGGCTGCCGCTGGCCTTCGTGACCGGCGGGCTGGGGGTGGTGTTCATCTACCTCATCGGCGGTCAGGTGATGATCAACATCATCCCCTCGCGCATCTTCCCGATGATGACCAACTCCGACCTGGCGGCCATTCCGCTGTTTATCTTCATGGCCTCCATGCTCGAACGCGCCGGGCTGATCGAGGAGATGTTCGACGTCATCTACCAATGGATGGGCGGCCTGCGTGGCGGTCTGGCAGCCGCGACCATCATCGCCTCTACCATCCTCGCCGCCATGGTCGGCGTCATCGGCGCGGCGGTGGTCACCATGGGCATCATCGCTCTGCCGGCCATGCTCAAGCGCAATTACGACCCCGAAATCGCCATCGGCTCGATCATGGCCGGCGGCACGCTGGGCATCCTGATCCCGCCGTCCATCCTCGCCATCCTGTACGCCGTGGTGGCGCAGCAGTCGGTGGGTGAGCTGTATCTGGGCTCGCTGCTGCCGGGCTTGATGCTCTCCGGCCTGTATGTGGCCTACGTACTGCTGCGCACCTGGCTGCGGCCCGAACTCGGCCCCGCCGTGCCGCGCGAAGAGCGCCTCAACCTCGGCCAGAAACTGCGCCTGCTGCTCAAGCTGGTCGCGCCGCTCATTCTGGTGGTGCTGGTGCTCGGCCTGCTGTTTGCCGGCATCGCCACACCGGTGGAGGCCGCGGGCATCGGCTCGTTTGGCGCCATCATCGTCGCCATCATGCACAAGCGCTTCAACCTCATCGCGCTGCGCGAGGCCTCGGTCAGCACCGTCAAAGCCTCGGCCATGGTGCTGTGGATCATCTTCGGCGCCTCGATCTTCGTCGGCTTCTACATCCTGCAAGGCGGCCAGGCCTTCATCAACGACGCCATCCTCGGCACCGGTCTGTCGCCCTACGGCATCCTGTTCCTGATGATGGTGCTGTTGGTGATTCTCGGCATGTTCCTCGACTGGGTCGGCATCCTGCTGCTCGCCGTGCCCATCTTCGTGCCCATCATCAAGTCACTCACCTTCGACGGCCTGCTCGGCCTGCCCCCCGTGCCCGGCGACAAGGTCGCGCTGTGGTTCGGCGTCATCTACCTGGTCAACATGCAGATGAGCTTCCTCAGCCCACCCTTCGGCTACGCCCTGTTCTACATGCGCGGCGTCACCCCCGACTCCATCAGTATGGCCACCATCTTCCGCTCGGCGCTGGTGTTTCTGGGGTTGCAGGTGCTGGGGCTGCTGCTGTGTATTTTGCTGCCGGGGATTGTGACGTTTTTGCCGGGGCTGGTTTATGGGTAAACCGAGAGCCGTAGCCCGGATGCAGGCCGAAGGTCGGAATCTGGAGTGGGTGCTTGATCGACCCTCTCTGCATGTTGCGCGTGCGGCGACTGCCCCCGGATTCCGCTGCGCTGCATCCGGGGGCTACGATACTGAGGATCAAGTTCTCCGACGCAAGTGCTCGATAGGCTGCCAAGAACTCTTACCAGGGACGCGGCACTCCCAAAACCGCCAACCGTTTACCGCACTGCCCGTGATAGCCACTGCTGCTGCAGATGGTGAGTCATAACTCTGACCGTTGACCTTAAGGGCGCCATTTTCAACAAGGCCAATGTGGGCTTGACCTTTGTAGGCAGCTCGAAACTCGGTGCCAGCGGGAAACCGAACCCCTTTAGCTACCCAATCAGACGGAGACTCCCCAACCGTCTCTTTCGCTGAGCCTGCCGTGGTTCGACCGAGGCCAAGGAGTTCTCGAACTACATCGTTGTATGAAACGTCTTCGGTAGTCCTGCGGACGGTAAGTTGTTTAAAAACATCAAAATCGACTTCGATCGTATGCATGACTAGCTCCTCAAGAGTTGCGCGCAACGGATGTTTCGCGCCTCAAGATCACTATAGTACTTAAAGCACTTTAAGCAAAGCGTTTATTAAGAACCACTTTCGGGCTATAGAACCCGCTGTTCCGAGTAGCCCCGGAACTAGGAGGCATAGACGACACTCCAGCTACCGCAAATTGGCATACGACGAATGTAGGGGTGGGTGTTTGATCGACCCTGGCTGCATGTTGCGCGCACAGCGACTGCCCCCGGATTCCGCTGCGCTGCATCCGGGCTACGCCCTCCCGACGGTGAGCGTCAGGCGGCGACGAGCCAGTCGCCTTCGCGCTTTGCGACGCCGGCTTTGACGAGGCTGTCGACGAGCCAGTCGGCGAGGCGTTCGGGGGTTTCGTTGAGGAAGCGTTCGTTGGCGATGCGGAACAGCGGGGTGCTGTCGAGCCAGCCGGGCAGGTCGGCGAGGGCGATGCGGCGCATGTCGAGCAGGGAGAAGGTGACGCAGCCGCGGATGGCGTTCCGGGCCATGCGGCTGCCGTCTTCTTCGAAGGCGCGCAGGCGGGCGTAGGCGGCGGCGAGGGCTTCGTCGACTTCAACAAAGGGCGCACCGTGACCGGGGATGACATGGCGCACCGGCAGGCGCGCGATGACGTCGAGCGTGCGACGGGCTTCGCCGATGCCGTCACCGGTGCCGAGCACGTCGGCAAACAGAATGCCGAAGCCCTCGCGCCACAACGCGTCGCCGGAGATGAGCACGCCGTGCTCGCGGTTGAAGAACATCAGCGCGTCCATGTCGTGGCCGGGCGCGGCGAGCGCCTGCCAGTGCATGCCGCCCATGTCGCGTTCAAAGCCGGGGTGGATTTTGGCGTCGGCCGTGAAGCGCTCGCCGGTCTGCTTGGCGACGGAGAGCAGCAAGGCGTTTTCGTCCCATTGCTGCACGGCGTCGTGCATGCCGGCGGGCACGGTGATGCGACAGCCAAAGGCGCGCTGCACCGCGGCGTTGCCGCCGATGTGGTCGGAGTGCGAATGGGTGTTGACGATGTCGGTGAGCGGGCAGCCGTCGAGCGCGCTGCGCACCAGGGCGACAGTCTGATCGGCATGGCTGACATAGCCGGTGTCGACCAGCACGGCGCTATCGCCCTCGAAGAGCAGGATGTTGTTGGACGACAGCCAGCCCCGTTCGAGGACATGGATGGGCGCGGGCAGGCGGCTCATGTCGCATCCGGCAGGTCGTCATCCGGCGTGATCGCGACATGGTCGGCCACCGGGGTTTGCTCGTCGGCGTCGGTCGGGTCGTCGGTGTGGTCGTTGCCGAAGATTTCATCAGCCGAGCGGCCACAGCCGATGCAGGTTTCGGAGTCGGGGTCGATCTCGCAGATGCCGATGCATTCAGACATAACGCGTTCCTGGTCAGCGCAAAACGCGCATTTTACCGGTCACCACCGACCGGATGGGCATCGCCGAACACCGCGGCCTCACGCTCGGCAACCCGCGCCAGGATTGCGCGCTTCTCGTCATCGCCGATGCGACTCCAGGCGGTGATCTCGTCGATGGTGCGGGCACAGCCCTCGCACAGACCCGAGTTCGGGTCCATTTTACAGACGTCGATGCAGGGCGATTCAACGCTCATACGCAAGCGCCTCGCTTAGCCAGCACCGCGCGCGCCACTTTCGAGCCCGGCTCGCGGCCCAGTTGGGCGCTGATCCAGGCGGCAGTGTCGACCAGCGTATTCAGGTCAATGCCCGTCTCCAGGCCGAGGCCGTTGAGCAGGTAGACCACGTCTTCGGTCGCCACGTTGCCCGAGGCGCCGGCGGCATAAGGGCAGCCACCCAACCCGCCGACCGAGGCGTCGAACACCGCCACGCCCATCTCCAGCGAGGCGTAGATGTTGGCCAGCGCCTGGCCGTAGGTGTCGTGATAGTGCCCGGCGAGCTTGTCGAGCGGCACACGCGCGGCGACCGCCTCAAGCATGCGTTTCGTCTTGCCGGGCGTGCCGGTGCCAATGGTGTCGCCGAGGCTGATTTCGTAGCAGCCCATGTCGAGCAGCGTGCCCGCCACGTTGGCCACCGCCGCCGGGGCGATCTCGCCTTCATACGGACAACCGACCACGCAGGACACATAGCCACGCACCTTGACGCCGGCCGCCTGGGCCGCCGCCATCACCGGCTCGAAGCGTTGCAGCGACTCGGCGATGGAGCAGTTGATGTTCTTCTGGCTGAAGGACTCGGAGGCCGCACCAAACACCGCCACCTCGGTCGCACCGGCGGCCAGCGCGGCTTCGAAACCCTTGAGGTTGGGCGTCAGCACCGGGTAGCCGACGCCCGGCAGGCGATTGATGCGCGCCATCACCTCGCTGTTGTCGGCCATCTGCGGCACCCATTTGGGCGACACGAAGGACGCGGCCTCGATGCTCTTGAGGCCGGCCGCGCCGAGGCGGGCGATGAGCTCGACCTTGACCTCGGTCGAAATGATCTGCTTCTCGTTCTGCAGCCCGTCGCGCGGGCCGACATCGACGATACGAACCTGGGTTGGCAGGGTCATCGGTTTTTCCTTTGTCATCTCATCCAATCGACACGGCTGGATGTGGGGCCGGTTTCAAGCCGCCGCGCCGGTTGCAACCAGCGCGGCCGGATGAATCCGCCCCTAGGCCTTCACCTCGAACTCGACCAGTTCGTCGCCGTCTCCCACCTGGTCACCCACCGCAAAGCGAAAGGCCTTGACCGTGCCGGCGGCGGGCGCGTTGATGGTGTGCTCCATTTTCATGGCTTCGAGAATCAGCAGCGGCGCGCCCTTCTCGACGGCCGCCCCTTCGCTGGCGATAAGCGAGATGACCTTGCCCGGCATCGGTGCCAGCAGGCCACCTTCAGCCCCGCCGCCCTCGCCCGAGAAATGCAGCGGATCGACATTGGACAGCTGCCAGGCGCGCCCGTGCAGGAACACATGGCGCTTCTCGTTGGCAGCGACCACGGTGGCGTCCATGCGCATGCCGTCCAGTTCGACGCGCAACAGCCCGCGATCATTCAGCTCACCACGCGCTTCGACCGACTGGCCATTGACCGTCAGCGTGTAGCCGTCGGCGCGATAGGCCACGTTCACCGTCTGCTGTTCTTCGCCGAGGCGGAAGATCAGGTCGCGCTTGGCGGTGGCGTTCAGGCGCCAGCCGTCGCGGGCATGCCAGGGCGAGAGCGGGTCTTCGTCGCGGCGGGCTTTGGCCGCGCCGCGATTGGCTTCGCGCAGCAACTCGGCGAGTGCCGCCACCTGCCACACTTCGACCGGCGTAGCCTTGGCTTCGGGGAAGAGATAGGCTTTTTCGCGCTCGATCAGGCCGGTGTCGAGATCGGCATTGGCGAAGGCCGGGCAGGCAGTGAGCCGCGACAAAAAGCTGATGTTGTTCGACACGCCGGCCACCCGATACTCGGCCAGCGCCTGCAGCATGCGCGCCAGGGCGCGGTCACGGTTCTGGTCCCAGACGATGAGCTTGGCGATCATCGGGTCGTAGTGCGGGCTGATCTCGTCGCCCTCTTCGACGCCGGTATCCACGCGCACATGCAGGTTCTCGGCCGGCGGCGAGAGGTGCAGCAATTTGCCGGTCGAAGGCAAAAAGCCCTTGTCCGGGTCTTCGGCGTAGATCCGCGCTTCGAGGGCGTGGCCGCGAATCTGCAACTGCTCCTGCGCCAGCGGCAGCGGCTCGCCCGAGGCGACGCGCAATTGCCACTCGACCAGATCGAGGCCGGTGATCATCTCGGTGACCGGGTGTTCCACCTGCAGGCGGGTGTTCATCTCCATGAAGTAGAAGGTGCCGTCCTGATTGGCGATGAACTCGACCGTGCCGGCGCCGACATAGCCGACCGCCTTGGCCGCATCGACCGCCGCCTTGCCCATGGCCGCACGACGCTCGGGCGTCATGCCCGGCGCGGGGGCTTCTTCGAGCACTTTCTGGTGGCGGCGCTGCACCGAGCAGTCGCGTTCGAACAGATACACGCAGTTGCCCTGGGTGTCGCCAAACACCTGGATTTCAATGTGGCGCGGACGGGTCAGGTACTTCTCAATCAGCACATGGTCGTCGCCAAAACTGGAGATGGCCTCGCGCTTGCACGAGCCGAGCAGGTCGAGGAAGTCCTCGGCCTTCTCAACCAGACGCATGCCCTTGCCGCCACCGCCGGCAGCGGCCTTGATCAGCACCGGGTAGCCGATACCGTCAGCCTCGCGCTTGAGCAGGTCGGGGTCCTGGTCGTCGCCGTGGTAGCCCGGGGTCAGCGGCACGCCGGCCGCGCCCATGATTTTCTTGGCTTCAGATTTGGAGCCCATGGCATGAATCGCCGCCACCGGCGGGCCGATGAAGACGATGCCGGCCTCATCGCAGGCATGGCAGAAGTCTTCGTTTTCGGACAGAAAACCATAGCCCGGATGGATGGCCTGCGCGCCCGTCTGCTTGGCCGCGCCAATGATCTTGTCGATCACCAGATAGCTTTCCTTGACGGCGGCCGGCCCGATCAGCACGGCCTCGTCGGCCAGGCGCACATGGCGCGCGTTGGCGTCGGCTTCGGAATACACAGCCACGGTCTTGATGCCCATGCGCCGCGCGGTCTTGATGACGCGGCAGGCAATTTCGCCCCGGTTGGCGATCAGAATCTTGTCAAACATGTCTCTTCTCCACGATTTCGTTCATTGTTCTTGTCCGCCGAGCACCACAGTGCCGGTCGGTGTTTCTATTTCCGCACTCAGCCACGGAGCCTCGCCCGGGCGGAGGTCTTGCCATTCGATAGTGTCTTCAAGGCCGAGCCGCGCCATCAGCGCACGCAGCGCGTCCTGCTCGGCATGCGCGCCACGCAAGCGTGTCAGGCGGCAGCCCACATCGACCAACTGCGCCGCCGGGTGGGTGTTGCCCGACCACTGAATAAGCGCCGGCAGCACGCCACCAAAACCCGGCTGTCCATCGGCCGGCACCGTAATGCGCCAGTCCAGCGCACCGCGCGCCATGGCCAGCACCTCACCCATCGCCACACCGCCCAGCGCCGCATCGCGCACGATGTCGTCGCTGCGTGCCGCCCAGGTGGCGAGCCGGGGTGTGGCAGGCGGCGCATCCAGCCCGAACCAGCGCGGTCGCCCCGGTGCCGGCGCGGCCGGATCAACTGCAATCACTTCGAGATACACGCCCTCGCCCAAAGACAGCAAAGCGTTGTGCGTGCCCATGCGCGCATGCTCGCCACCGGCCTGCAAGCTGACGCCCAACTGCGACTCAAGCCACGCCACACCGGCCGCACGAGTTGGCGCGGTGATCACCAGATGATCAATACGCTTCATGCCGCCACCTGGCCCGAACGCGGCCGCAGCAGCCGGCGCACGAAGCGCCACAGGCTCACGATCAGCCAGATCGCCAACACCATGAACACCACCAGCGCCACCAGAAAGGCCAGCGGGTAGTTGAACAAGGTCCACACGCCCCCGGCGAACAACGCGTCTTCGCCAAAAGAGGTCACCACATTGCTCACCGGTTCGGGTGAGGTGTTGATGGCTGCCCGTGCGCCGGCCTTGGCAAAGTGGGTGCCCGCCGCCAGCGAGCCGCCAAGCAAGGCGGCGAGGATCTGCGCGTTGCCCGACTGGTCGCCCATCACCGCCGCGGCCAGCGCCGCGCCGGCCGGAATGCGGATGAAGGTATGAACCGCGTCCCACACCGAATCGAGCCAGGGCAGCTTGTCGGCAAAGAACTCGGCCAGCAGCATCAGGCCCGACAGACCCATCACCAGCGGATGACTCAGTACGTCCAGCTCACCCGGTAACTGCACGCCGCCAAACCGCCCCGCCGCCCCGAGCACGAACACCAGCGCGTACAGGCGTAGCCCGCTCGCCCAGCCCAGCCCGGCCGCCAGGGCGGCGAGCGAGGCCATGTCGACCGGCAGATCGCGCCAGTCGAGCATGGGTTGCACGCTATTGAGCAGGGTGCTCAGTTCGTCCATGACGGCGCCGGATCAGGCCTGTGGCACCCAGGCTGCGGCGCGCTTGTCGAGGAAGGCGCTCAGGCCTTCCTTGGCTTCGGGCGTGCTGCGCAGCTGGGCAATGCGTTGCGAGGTATCTTCGACCACCGCGTCGCTCACCGGCTTGTTGGCCACAGCGCGGATCAAGTCCTTGGCTGCCGCCTGCGACTTCGGCCCGCCCTGCATCAGCGCGGCGACGATCTCGGCCACTTTGTCGTCCAGCGCCTCGGGTGCCACCACCTCGTGCGCCAGCCCCAGATCACCGGCCCGCGCGGCGCTGATGCGCTCGGCGGTCTGGAAATAGCGGTAGCTCTGACGCTCGCCGATGGCGCGGATCACATAGGGGCTGATCGCCGAGGGGATGATGCCGAACTTGACCTCGGAGGTGGCGAAGATGGCCTTCTCGCTGGCCACACAGATGTCGCAGGCCGAGGCCAGGCCCATGCCGCCGCCCAGCGCCGCACCCTGCACCCGGGCGATGGTCGGGGTGGCCATTTCGGACAGGGTCCGCAGCATGCCGGCGAGCTTGCGCGCATCGGCCACGTTGGCCTCAAAGCTCGCCTCACCGGCGGCTTTCATCCAGTTCAGATCGGCACCGGCGGAGAAGCTCTTGCCGCGCCCGGCCAGCACCACCACACGCACCGTCTCATCCGCGTCGAGCTGTTGGCAGGCGGCGGTGATGTCGGCGATGAGCTGCGCATTGAAGGCGTTGTGCACATCGGGGCGGTTCATCCAGACGGTGGCGATGCCGCCGTCGCGTTCGATTTCGAGGGTTTCAAACATGGCCGTCTCCTTACATCCGGAACAGACCGAACTTGGTCGGCTGGATCGGGGCGTTGAGCGAGGCGGACAGCGACAGGCCGAGCATGCGGCGGGTCTGGGCCGGGTCGACCACGCCGTCGTCCCACATTCGGGCGGTGGCGTAATAGGGGTGGCCTTGCAGCTCGTATTGATCGCGGATCGGGGCCTTGAAGGCTTCTTCGTCGGCCGCGCTCCACTGGCCGCCCTTGGCTTCGATGCCGTCACGGCGCACGGTCGACAACACGCCGGCCGCCTGCTCGCCGCCCATCACCGAGATGCGGCTGTTCGGCCACATCCACAGGAAGCGCGGGCTGTAGGCACGGCCGCACATGCCGTAGTTGCCGGCGCCGAAGCTGCCGCCGATGAGCACGGTGATCTTGGGCACTTGCGCGGTGGCCACGGCGGTGACCATCTTGGCGCCGTCCTTGGCGATGCCGCCGTTTTCATACTTGCGACCGACCATGAAGCCAGTGATGTTCTGCAAGAAGAGCAGCGGGATGCCGCGCTGGGCGCACAGCTCGATGAAGTGCGCGCCCTTCTGTGCCGACTCGCCGAACAGGATGCCGTTGTTGGCAACGATGCCAACCGGATAGCCGTAAAGCTGGGCAAAGCCGCACACCAAAGTGCTGCCGTAGCGCGCCTTGAATTCATCAAAGCGCGAGCCATCCACCACGCGGGCGATGATCTCGCGCACGTCGTAGGGCTTGCGGGTATCGGACGGCACGATGCCGTAGATTTCGGACGGATCGTAGATCGGCTCTTCGCCACCGCCCAAGGCCAGGCTGACCGGCTTGATGCGATTCAGGTTGCCGACAATACGCCGCGCGATGTTGAGCGCATGGCTGTCGTTCTCGGCCAGGTGGTCGGCCACGCCGGAGATGCGGGTGTGCACATCGCCACCGCCCAGGTCTTCGGCCGTCACCACTTCACCGGTGGCGGCCTTCACCAGCGGCGGGCCGCCGAGGAAGATGGTGCCCTGGTTCTTGACGATGATGGTCTCGTCACTCATCGCGGGCACATAGGCGCCGCCGGCGGTGCACGAACCCATCACCACGGCGATCTGCGGGATGCCCTTGGCCGACATGTTGGCCTGGTTGAAGAAGATGCGGCCGAAGTGGTCGCGATCGGGGAAGACTTCATCCTGCTTGGGCAGGAAGGCGCCACCGGAGTCGACCAGATAGACGCAGGGCAGGTTGTTCTGCTCGGCGATCTCCTGCGCGCGCAGGTGCTTCTTGACCGTCATCGGATAGTAGGTGCCGCCCTTCACGGTGGCATCGTTGGCGACGATCATGCATTCGGTGCCGCGCACCCGGCCGATGCCGGTGATCACGCCCGCCGAGGGGGCGTCGTTGTCGTACATGCCGAAGGCCGCCATCTGGCCGACTTCAAGAAAGGGCGTACCCGGATCGAGCAGGTGGTTGACCCGGTCGCGCGGCAGCAGCTTGCCGCGGGCGAGGTGTTTTTCACGCGCGCCTTCGCCGCCGCCGAGGGCGACCTGGGCCGCCTTGTCGCGCAGGTCGCCCACCACCTTTTCCATGGCCTGGGCGTTGGCGCGAAACTCGTCCGATCGCGTGTTGATCTTGCTCTTGATTGTGCTCATGTCTCCGCTTTCCTTATTTTGTCAGCTGCTCAGAGCTGCTTTTCGTTCTTGATCTGTCGTGTGATTTCCGGCGCCTGGTACTCGGCCATCTGGCGCAGTAGTCCGTCGATGTTGTCGTCGCGCAGCAGCAGCGCTGCGTTTTCCGGTTTCATGAAGCCTTCGTCCACGCCGTTGTCGACCATCTGCACCAGCGGCGTGTAGTAGTTCGCCACGTTGAGCAGGCCGATGGGCTTGCCATGGAAGCCGAGCTGCGACCAGGTGAGGACTTCGAACAATTCCTCGAAAGTGCCGAGGCCGCCCGGCAAGGCGATGAAACCGTCGGACAACTCGGCCATGCGCGCCTTGCGGGTGTGCATGGAGTCGACCACTTCAAGCCGGGTCAGCGCCTGGTGGCCGACCTCCCATTTGAGCAGCGCCTCGGGGATCACGCCGATGGCCGAACCGCCGGCGCTCATGCAGGCGTCGGCCACCACGCCCATCAGACCGATGTTGCCGCCGCCATACACCAGCTCGATGCCGCGCTCGGCCAGCGTGCGACCCAGGGCCTGCGCTGCCGCCGTGTATTCGGGACGCTTGCCGGGGCGCGCGCCGCAAAAGACGCAAAGTCGCTTGAAAGTCATGAATCCGTTCCGTTCAGAAGCCATCGGCGTCGAGCCAGCGCTCGATCTGCGGCAGTCGGTCGATACCCCAGAAGGCTTCGCCGTCAATGAGGACAAAGGGCGAGCCAAACACGCCCCTGGCAATCGCATCCGTGCAGGCGGTCTTGAGCCGCGTCTTGACCGGGTCGCTCTGCAGCGCCTCGGCCAATGCCGGGCCATCGACGCCCAGCGAAGCGGCGATGTCGACCACCACCTCGGGCGTTCCGATATTTCGCCCGCTCTGGAAGTAGGCGCGGTACACCGCGTGAGCAAAGCGACGCGCCAGTGCACAATCCTGATCGTGCAGCCAGTAGTAGGCGCGCGCCGCGGCCTGCGTGGGAATGGGAAAGGGGTCGGGCTTGGCGTAGTCCACGCCATGGAAACGCGCCGAGCGCGCAATGTCGCGCACCGCGTAGTCGCCCTTGAGCGGCAGCTCGGTCAGCGGTTTGCCTTCGGAGACGGTGTACACCACGCCCAGCAAAATCGGATGCCAGCGCACCTTGCGGCCAAAACCGGCGGCGATGCCGTCGATCTTCTCGCTCATGAAATAGCCGTAGGGCGAGGAGAAGTCGAAGTAGAAATCAATCGGTTCTGCCATGTCGCGTCTCCTTGTTTACAGATGCTTCATGCTGGCCACTTTCAGCCCGGAGGCGATGAAGGCCGCGCCCGCGCCGATGTTCAGCCACTTGATGACACTCGGCCGCGCTTGCAGAAAATCGCGCAGTCGCGCGGCGCCAACACCCATCAGTGACATCAGCACCACGGTGATCAGCGCGTAGGTCGCGCCGAGCAGAAAAATCTGCATACCCAGATTGCCCAGCGCCGGCCGGGCGTACTGTGGCAAAAAAGCCAGCATGAACACCGCCACCTTGGGGTTGAGCAGGTTAACCGTCAGGCTGCTCACGAACACCCGCTTGAGGGGCAGCGGCGCTGCGCCCTTGAGCGGAATCAGCCCGTGGCGGCGAATTGCCTGGATGCCGACCCACACCAGATACACCGCCCCCACCGCACGCAGCGCCAGGAACAGGGTTTCGGAGGCCGCCACCACGGCCGACAGCCCGGCGGCGACCAGCACCGAGGTAATCAGAATGCCGAGCGCGCAGCCCGTGGCCGCCGCCACCCCCGCCATCCGTCCCTGCCCGAGGGCACGCCCGAGCAGCATGATGCTGTCGGGGCCCGGCGCCAGCGTGAACAAGGCGGCGACCGGGATGAACAGGAGGAAGAGCTGGAGGTCGAGCATGGTGGCCGCTCCCGCCTCAGGCCGCTTTCGGCCAGAGAATCATTTGTGTGCAGCGGAACAGCGCCAGCGTGCGGCCGGTGCTGCCGATGACTTCGGCGTCCCACACCTGCGTGTTGCGGCCGGTGTGTGCGGCCGTGGCCACGCAGGTGATCTCGCCCTCGGTTTGCGTGCCGAGGAAGTTGCTCTTCAGCTCGATGGTGGTGAAGCTGTCGGCACCGACCGGCAGGTGCGCGATGGTGGCAAAGCCGGCCGCGGTGTCGGCCAGCGCAATCACCGAGGCGGCATGCAGGAAACCGTTGGGTGCCAGCATCTCGGGCCGGATGGTGATCTTCGCGTCGAGGCGACCCGCGTCGAGCGCGGTCACGGTCACGCCAAACCAGCCCGGCAGTGTGCCGGGCATGCGCGCCTGGAGCCGCTCGATGGAGGCGTCGGGATGCAGTCTGTGGCTGCTCATGATTGGGTCTCTGTCGGGGTTGGGGGCGTGCGTTCAATCGGCCAGGGCGCGGCCGATGACCAGACGCTGGATGTCGCTCGCACCTTCGTAGATCTGGCACACGCGCACATCGCGGTAGATGCGCTCGACCGGGAAGTCGGTCACATAGCCATAGCCGCCGTGGATCTGGATGGCGTCGGAGCACACTTTCTCGGCCATCTCCGAGGCGAACAGCTTGGCCATCGAGGCTTCTTTCAGACACGGCCGGCCGGCGTCCTTCAGGCTGGCGGCATGCCACACCAGTTGGCGCGCGGCTTCGAGCTGGGTGGCCATGTCGGCGAGGCGGAAGTTGACCGCCTGATGCTCGAAGATCGGCTTGCCGAAGGTCTCGCGCTCATGGGCGTATTTGACCGCCGCTTCGAGCGCGGCACGGGCCATGCCGAGGCACTGCGAGGCGATGCCAATACGGCCGGCTTCGAGGTTGGACAACGCAATCTTGTAGCCCTGCCCTTCTTCGCCGAGCAGCGCGTCGGCCGGCACGCGGCAGTTCTCGAACAGGATCTGCGCGGTGTCGGAGGCCTTCTGGCCCATCTTCTCTTCGATACGCCCGACGACATAACCCGGCGCGGTGGTCGGCACCAGGAAGCAGGAGATGCCTTTCTTGCCGGCGGCCTTGTCGGTGACGGCAAAGACGATCGCCACGTCGGCTTCGCGGCCGGTGGTGATGAACTGTTTGACGCCGTTGATCACCCACTCATCGCCATCTTTGACCGCGGTGGTCTTGATCGCGCCGGCGTCGGAGCCCACATGCGGCTCGGTCAGGCAAAAGCAGCCGAGCATCTCGCCCTTGGCCAGCGGCTTGAGCCACTGTTCTTTTTGGGCGTCGTTGCCATAGCGATTGGGGATACCGCAGGCCAGCGAATTCTGCACGCTGACGATGGTCGAGGTGGCGCCGTCGCCGGCGGCGATTTCTTCAATGGCGAGCACCAGGCTCATGTAATCCATGCCGGCGCCGCCCCACTGCTCGGGCACCACCATGCCCAGCGCGCCGAGTTCGGCCAGTTCCTTGAGCGCTTCGCGCGGGAAGGTGTGGTCGCGGTCCCAGGCTTCGGCGAAGGGGGCCAGACGCTCGCGCGAAAAATCGCGCATGGCGTCGCGAATCATTTCCTGTTCTTGGGTCAGGATCATGGTGCTGCTCTCCTCATACTCTTTTTTATGGCGGGCGATTCGTCGCCCGTCCGTGTCTCAGTCACGTAGCCCGGATGCAGCGCAGCGGAATCCGGGAGCGGTGGTAGATCAACCGACGACCCCGGATTCCGGCCTGCGGCCTTCATCCGGGCTACGCCGGTGTTCAGATTCAGGCCATCTCGATAGCCATCGCAGTGGCTTCGCCGCCGCCGATGCACAGACTGGCCACGCCACGCTTGAGGCCACGCGCACGCAGCGCACCCAGCAGGGTGACGATGATGCGGGCGCCAGACGCGCCAATCGGGTGGCCCAGGGCGCAGGCGCCGCCATTGACGTTGACCTTGGCATGATCGAGTTCCAGCTCTTTCATGGCGGCCATGGTGACCACCGCGAAAGCTTCATTGATCTCCCACAGATCCACGTCGTCCACGCTCCAGCCCACCTTGCCGAGCACCTTCTGCATGGCACCGACCGGGGCGGTGGTGAACCAGCGCGGCTCTTGCGCATGGGTGGCATGACCGAGGATGGTGGCGATCGGCTTGAGGCCGAGCGACTCGGCAGTGGACTGACGCATCAGCGTGAGCGCGGCAGCACCGTCGGAGATCGACGAGGAGTTGGCGGCCGTGACCGTGCCGTCTTTCGAGAAGGCGGGCTTGAGCGTGCCGATCTTGTCGAGCTTGGCCTTGAGCGGCTGCTCGTCCTTGACGACCACCACATCGCCCTTGCGGCTGGCGACAGTGACCGGTGTCACTTCCCAGTCGAAGCCGGTGCCGTTGATGGCGTCTTGCGCGCGGGTGGTCGAGGTGATGGCGAACTCGTCCTGCGACTCGCGACTGAAGCTGTAGTGGCCGGCGCAGTCTTCGGCAAAGGTGCCCATCAGGCGGCCATTGGTCTCCTTGCTATAGCGATCTTCCAGGCCGTCGAAGAACATGTGGTCGATCATCTGACCGTGCCCGAGGCGGTAGCCGCCGCGCGCCTTGGGCAGCAGGTAAGGCGCGTTGCTCATGGATTCCATGCCGCCGGCGACGATGACCTGATTGCTACCCGCGAGCAGCATGTCGTGCGCCAGCATGGTGGCTTTCATGCCTGAGCCGCAGACTTTGCTGACCGTCGCGCACGCGGTGCTCAGCGGTAGTCCGGCGCCCAGCGCGGCCTGGCGGGCCGGCGCCTGACCGAGACCGGCTGGCAGCACGCAACCGAGGATGACTTCTTCAACCTGCTCCGGCTGAAGACCGGCGCGCTCGACGGCCGCGGCAATGGCGGCCGCGCCCAGCTGTGCAGCGCTCAGGCTGGCGAGCTCGCCCTGAAAGCCCCCCATGGGGGTACGCGCGGCGGAAACAATGACGACGGGATCATTCATGCTGAACTCCTGATTCTCTGTTGGTTTTTTGGGGCACGGCTTAACGCAGTGCGTCGAGCGCCGCGGCGTAGCGCGGCACCAAATCTTGAGGGCGACTGACGGTCAGCCCGAGGTCGTTCATGAGACCGTCTTTGAGACCATATACCCAGCCATGCACGGTCAGTTGCTGGCCACGGGCCCAGGCATCCTGAACGACGATGGTCTGGCACACGTTGATGACTTGCTCAACCACATTGAGCTCGCACAGTCGGTCGTGGCGCATCTCGGGCGGCGTATCGCCAACCAGTGACATGTGCTTGGTGTGCACATCCTGCACATGACGCAGCCACAGGTCGACCAGGCCGACGCGGTCGCGATTGAGCGCCGCGCGCACACCACCGCAGCCGTAGTGACCGACCACCATGATGTGCTTGACCTTGAGTACATCGACCGCAAACTGAATGACCGACAGGCAGTTCAGATCGGTGTGCACCACCACGTTGGCCACGTTGCGATGAACGAAGACTTCACCCGGCAGCAAACCGACAATCTGGTTGGCCGGCACGCGCGAATCGGAACATCCGATCCACAGGTATTCGGGCGACTGCAGCTTGGCCAGCTTCTCGAAAAACTGCGGATCAACCTCGCCCATCTGACGCGCCCAGGCGCGGTTGTAATCGAACAGATGGAACAGATTTTCATTCATCACTGCCGCCTCCGACCAGCCGGAGAGATCGAGCGACAGGAAGATCGTGCCTTCGATCGGCGTCGGGTAGTAGGCCGGCGCTTCGGTAAAGCCCAGCTCGCGGTAGAGCTTTACGGCAATGCGCATGGCCGGCAGCGTGTCTAGCATGATGCGCTTGTAGCCCAACTCCTTGGCGGTGCGAATGGCCGCCAGCGCCAGATCGCGGCCGACACCCTGGCCACGCATCGACGGCTCGACATACAGCCGCTTCATTTCGCACACGCCGTCGGAGAACTTGCGAATGCCCACGCAACCGGCCGGCTTGCCATCCACCTCGGCCAGGAAAAGCCGCCCGTCCGGCGCCGAATAGGCGCCTGGCAAGGACGCCATCTCGGCATCGAAATTCTGGAAGCACAGGTCGACGCCCAGCCACGCCGCATAGTTGCGGAAGAACTGGCGCACTTGCTCCAGTTCGGCGGTATGGGAGGTGTCGAGGACGCGAAGTTGATTGGCCATAGTGACGCTCATGCAGGATTGAAGACAATCCGGAACGATACCGGAGGGCGGACGCGCACGCGCGAACGTTCGGTCGCCCGCCCCGGACTCATTACAGCGTTTCGGCGAACAGTTCGCGGCCGATCAGCATGCGGCGGATCTCGCTGGTGCCGGCGCCAATCTCATACAGCTTGGCGTCGCGCCACAAACGGCCGACCGGATACTCATTGGTATAGCCCACGCCACCGAGGGTCTGGATCGCTTCACCCGCCATCCAGGTCGCCTTTTCGGCCGAGTACAGAATCGCGCCGGCAGCATCCTTGCGCAGCGCGCGGGCGTGGTCGGCCCGGTCGCAGGCACGGCCCACGGCGTACACATAAGCGCGGGTCGCCATCCAGGTGGAGTACATGTCGGCGAGCTTGCCCTGCATCAACTGGAACTCGCCGATGGACTGGCCGAACTGCTTGCGCTCATGCACGAAGGGGACGACCGCATCCATGCACGCCGCCATGATGCCCAGCGGACCGCCGCACAGCACGGCGCGCTCGTAGTCGAGGCCGCTCATCAGCACCTTGACGCCACCGCCGACCGTGCCCAGCACGTTTTCTTCGGGCACTTCGACATCGTCAAAGAACAGCGGATAGGTGTTCGAGCCGCGCATGCCCAGCTTGTCGAGGTGGGTGCCGCAAGAGAAGCCCTTCATGCCCTTTTCGATAATGAAGGCGGTCATGCCTTTCGGGCCGGCGTTGATGTCGGTCTTGGCGTAAACCACGAGGGTGTCGGCGTCACCGCCGTTGGTGATCCACATCTTCGAGCCGTTGAGCACATAGCGGTCGCCCTTTTTGTCGGCGCGCAGTTTCATGCTCACCACGTCAGAACCGGCGCTGGGCTCGCTCATCGCCAACGCGCCCACATGGTCGCCGGAGATCAGCTTGGGCAGATACTTCTGTTTTTGCGCAGCCGTGCCGTTGCGGCGGATCTGGTTGACGCACAGGTTGGAGTGCGCGCCATAAGATAGGCCGACCGAGGCCGACGCACGCGAAACCTCTTCGAGCGCCACGATGTGCGCCAGATAGCCCATCTGCGTGCCGCCGTATTCTTCCTCGGCGGTCATGCCGTGCAGGCCCAGATCACCCAGCTTCTTCCACAGCTCGGGCGGGAATTCGTTTTTCTGGTCAATCTCGGCGGCGCGCGGGGCAATCTCGTTGCTGGCAAAGTCCCACACCGCGTCACGCAGCATGTCGATGGTTTCGCCCAGTTCGAAGTTCAGGCTCGGAATGTTCATCAATCAGTCTCCTCGTTCAGTCTCGTCCGGTGTCAGGCAACGCCCTTGCCGTGCATGGTCATTAGTGTCTGCTGCATTGTGGCACAGTGAATTTTCCCCGCTTCGCCAAGGACATACACCTCGGCACGGGACACCACCAGGTTCCGCCCGGAGCGCAGCACCGCCCCTTCGGCCACCAAGCGCTCGCCCTTGGCCGGGGCCATCAGATTGAGCTTGTATTCCACCGTCAGCACCCCGGCTTCGGGTGCCATCAAACTATAGCCGGCAAAGCCGCCAGCGTTGTCGGCCAGCGTGCCGACGATGCCGCCGTGGAAGAATCCATTCTGCTGTGCCAGCTCCGGCCGGTACGGCAATTCGATCACACACCGGCCCGGCTCGACCGACACCAACACCGCGCCAATGAAACCCATCAGCGGCTGCGCATCGAAGCTGGCGCGCACTCGGGCGGCAAAATTCGGGTCCCGCGGGGTAAAGATCGGTGCAGTGGCCATGGGGTCTCACTAAGGCTTTTGTTTACGTTTACGTAAACGTAAAGTAAATTGGAAAAAAAACCAAGGCCTACATGCCCTGGTTTTCGCTTTTGTCCGACGTTCGGTTGTTAAGCAGTTCGCGACACTGGCGCTCGAGCATGTCGATTTCGCCCAACACGACTTCGATATCCTCAAGCTGCTGGGCCAAAGCGGCACGCCGCTCGCCAAGCACCTTGAGAAAACGGTCGAGTTGCGGCTCGGTGTTGTTGGCACCGCCGTACATGTCGAGAATCTGCTTGATCTCGGCCAGCGTGAGACCGAGACGCTTGCCGCGCAGCGAGAGCTTCAGGCGCGTGCGATCGGCCCGGGAATACACCCGGGTGCGTCCGGCGCGATCAGGGGTCAACAAGCCCTGATCTTCGTAAAAGCGGATGGCGCGCGGCGTGATCGCGAACTCTCGCGCCAGCTCGGTAATTGTATAAGTACGTTCAGCGGTCATGAATGCTGCGCCGCAAGAAATCCCGCGGCAACCCGGTTAATTAATTGTTTTTTATGGAACAATCGCCGACTGGCGATTTATTCAGTTAATCAGAATTCAAACATCGAAGCAATCACCCCGGCAAGGAGAATCTGTCATGAACGCCCCTTCGACGCTGCATTTCCCCATCGACGAAACACCTGAGGCCGGTCAATGGCTGACGGTCGCACCGGGCGTCCAATGGCTGCGCATGCCCCTGCCCTTCGCACTGGATCACATCAACTTGTGGATCCTAGACGATGGCGATTCGGTCACGTTGGTCGACACGGGCTTTGGCCTGCCCGACATCCAGGCGCTCTGGGACGCAGCGCTCGACCGCCTCAACAAGCCGGTAGGCCGCATCATCGTCACCCACTATCACCCGGATCACCTCGGCCTGGCTGAGTGGCTGTCACAGCGCACCGGCGCGCCAATCTCGATGACGCAGGGTGAGTTCCTGATGGGCCACGCGCTGTGGCATCAACTGCCCGGCTTCAGCACCGAGGACATGCTCGCGCAATTTCGTCGCCACGGCCTCGACGCGACGCGCCTCGGCGCACTTGAGAAGCGTGGCAATCGCTACCGAAGCGGCGTACCCAGCCTGCCCAATCGTTACAACCGCCTGATCCATGGCGACCGCATCGCCATCGGCGGACACGACTGGCAGGTTATCGTCGGCTACGGCCACGCGCCGGAGCACGCCGCCCTGTGGTGCCCGACGCGCGATCTACTTATATCCGGCGACATGCTGCTGCCGCGCATCTCCACCAACGTCAGCGTGTTTGCTGCAACGCCTCATGACGACCCCTTACGGCGGTTTCTGGAATCAATCCATCACTTCAATGACTTGCCGGAGCGTACGCTCGTGCTACCATCACATGGCAGGCCGTTTCAAGGGATTCGCGCGAGAGTCAGTCAGTTGGTAACCCACCACGCCGAGCGCTGTGATGAGTTGCTGGCCGCCTGCCAGGAGCCTCGCACCGCAGCACAACTGCTCGAAACCTTGTTTCCCCGTGAGCTGGACACACACCAGGTGATGTTCGCAATGGGGGAAGCGATCGCCCACCTGAACTACCTCGCGCAGGGGAGGGACTTGCGCGAAGTCGATGACGGGGACGACGTGGTCCGCTTTATATCAACCGCTCTACCCAAGCATTGAGGATTGAACGCATGGCACCTCCAAAAGTAGAAGACAGGACTGTAGAACTGCCCGACCCGAGTGAGCTGGCCCAGACGTATTCCGAAGTGGCCCAGCGCGCCTCGCACCTGATCAGCGAGCACGTTCAACGCCAACTCAAAAAGGGCGTGGCGGCCCCGGCCGACGAACTGGGGATTGCCCAGGCGTTCATGGACATGATGGCCAAGCTGCTGTCCAACCCGTACAAACTCGCCCAGACCCAGATGAATCTGGTGTGGGATTATTTCTCGCTGTGGCAGCACTCCATGCTGCGCTTCTCCGGCATGCAGGCGCCCCCCGTGGTCACACCGGCCAAGGACGACAAGCGCTTCAAGGACGAGCAGTGGCAAGAGCACTTCATGTTCGACTTCATCAAGCAGTCCTACCTGATCACCGCCCGCCACATCCATGACACCGTCTGTGGCGTCGAGGGCCTGGAAGAGCAGACTCAGAAGAAGGTCAACTTCTATACCCGCCAGTATGTGGACGCACTCAGCCCGTCGAACTTCGCCCTGACCAACCCGGAAGTCTTCCGCGAGACGGTCAAGAACCACGGCCAGAATCTGGTCAAGGGCCTGAACAACCTGCTGCGCGACATCGAAGACGGCGGCGGCAACCTGCGCGTCAAGATGACCGACACCACCGCTTTCGAGCTGGGCAAGAACGTTGCCACCACGCCGGGCAAGGTCGTGTTCGAAACCGAGATGATGCAGCTCATCCAGTACACGCCTTCGACCGACAAGGTGCTCAAGCGCCCGCTGCTGATCGTGCCGCCCTGGATCAACAAGTTCTACATTCTCGACCTGCGCGAAAAGAACTCCTACATCAAGTGGGCCGTCGACCAGGGCCATACGGTGTTCGTGATTTCGTGGGTGAACCCGGACGAAAGCCTGTCTGACCGCAGCTTTGATGCCTACGTGACCGACGGCATCCTGGCCGCGCTCGACGCCATCGAAGAACAAACCGGCGAAAAAGAGGTTAACGCTGCCGGCTACTGCCTGGGCGGCACGCTGCTGGCCACCACGCTGGCCTACCTGGCCGCCAAGCGCAAGAAGCGCATCGCCAGCGCGACCTTCTTCACCACCATGACCGACTTCTCCGAGCCGGGCGAACTGGGCGTCTTCATCGACGAAGTCCAGGTTGCCAGCCTCGAGAAGAAAATGGCCGAGCGCGGCTTCCTCGAAGGTTCGGAAATGGCCGGCACCTTCAACATGCTGCGCGCCAACGACCTGATCTGGTCCTTCGTGGTGAACAACTACCTGATGGGCAAGGATCCGTTCCCCTTCGACCTGCTGTACTGGAACTCCGACTCCACCCGCATGCCGGCCAAGATGCACAGCTTCTACCTGCGCAATCTGTACATGGAAAACCGCCTGGTGCAGCCGGGCGGCGTCGAGATCGACGGCACGCCGATCGATCTGGGCAAGATCAAGGTGCCGTGCTACTTCATCTCCACCATCGAAGACCACATCGCCCCGTGGAAGAGCACCTATATGGGTGCGCGCAACTTCGGCGCACCGGTGCGCTTCGTGCTGGGCGGCTCGGGCCACATTGCTGGCATCGTCAACCCGCCGGTGGCCAACAAGTATGGCTACTTCGTGTGTGAAAACGCAGCCTTGCCCGAGTCCTCGCAGGAATGGTTCGACGAGTCGGTGCAACACGAAGGCTCGTGGTGGACCGACTGGCAGGCCTGGGTGACCGGTCACAACAAAGTGCAGGTCGAGGCCCGCGATCCGGCCCAAGGCAAACTAAAGGTGCTCGAAGAAGCGCCGGGCAGCTACGTCAAGGCGCGCATCGACAACGCCCAGAAGGCCGCCTGATCCTTGCAGTACCTGAGTGATGAAAAAGGGGCCATTGGCCCCTTTTTCACGCCCTGCCCATGACCGCCACCGTTCTCGACACCAACACCATCATGGCGCTGTGGTTCTTCAATGACCCGGCCCTGACTACCCTGCGCGACTGGATCGCCGCAGGCCACACACGCCTGCTGACCCGCGACGACGCGCTCGAAGAGCTGCGCCGTGTCCTCGCCTACCGGCAGTTCGCCTGCCCGCCCGAGCGCCAGGCCGAGATCCTTGCGCGCTACCGCACGCAAGCCGTCTGCGTCCCTGCAGCGGACACGCCAGCCGAACTGCCCCGCTGCCGCGACGCCGACGATCAAAAGTTTCTCGAAATTGCCCATGACGGCGAGGCCCGCTGGCTGCTCACCCGCGACAAGGCGCTGCTACGCTCTGGCCGCCATCGCCTGATGCGCGACCGTTGCCGCGTGATCACCCCCGAGGCCTGGCAAAAGGCCTTCGCCGACAGCGTCTAAGCGCGCGCGTCCGCCAACGCACGGCGCAGCGCCGCCAGGGCACGCAGCCCGGCCACCGCCCGGCTGCCATACCACGAGGTCCATTCCCCGTCGATCAGCTGCACCGACCGCCCGCACAGGGCAGTTACTTCGGCCACGTGCTTGTCCTGAAAGCGATAAGGCTCGGTCGACAACAACACCCGCTGCACACCGTCGAGCCAAGGCGCCTGCCAGTCGAAGCTCGGGTAGCGCTCGGCCGCCTCACGCGGCAGCGTGTGCCAACCGACCGTCGCCAGCGTGGCGGCAATATAGGTCTCGCGTGACACGGTCATCCACGGCTCACGCCAGATCAGGTAAAGCACCGACTCGGCCGGCAGGCTCGCGCCCACTGCACGCGCCTCGACCAAGGCCGCATCCAGCGCGGCGGTCAGCGCCTCGGCCGCCGGCCAGCAATCAAACAGATGCCCCATCAAGGCATACAAGCCGCGATTGTCTTCCGGCACCCCCGGATGGGTCACCACCACATTGGGCACGAACGCCGCCAAAGCCTCGGCCACCGGGCGCGGGTTCTCGTCCACGTTCACGATCACATGGGTGGGCGCGAGGTCGCGGATCCGGTCAAGCTTCACGTCCTTGGTGCCACCCACTTTCGGAACGCGGCGCAGCGCCTCGCGCGGATGGATGCAAAAGCCGGTGCGACCGACCAGCTGATCGGTCAGCCCCAGATCGCACAGCAACTCGGTGATCGACGGCACCAGCGAGACGATACGGGCGTTGCAGCCCAGGGCGGCGTGGTGCTGGCCGAAGGCGTCGGTGGGGGGCAAGACAGAAGAGGTCATCGCCGCATTCTAGCGTGACCGGTCGCACCGTTAACCGAGTACCATCCGCGTCGCCCCGGCCAGCGCATCGCCCTGCGCCGCGATGGCCAGACGCAAGCTCTCGACCAGCTGGGTGACCAGCACGGACGACGTCGTGCCCGCCGCGCGCATCAGCTTCAGCTCACAGGCAATGCTCGGCGCAATCGGCAGGCGCAGCACGTGGGCGGGGTCGAGGCCCGCCGCGGTAAAACTGTCCACAAACGCAAAGCCCAGGCCCTGAGTAACCAAGGTGGCCGCCAACGCGTAGGTTTGTACCCGCATCGCAATCGCCGGCTCCCAGCTTGCGGCGCCCATGGCTTGCGCCAGCCGCTGGCCCAGCGGGGTTTCTTCGGCCAACGCGATATAGGGCCGCCCATCCAGCCAGTCGCGCTCGGCCAGCCGCAACACGCCGCTGGCCCAAGCACGCGGCGCCACCAGCACGATCTCACCGCCGGCAATCGGCGACAGCTGCGTGGTCACCTGCGCTACCGGGTCGATCGCCAGACCGGCGTCGATCTCGAAGGCCATCAGGCCGTCCTCAATCTGACGGGTATGCAGCGCCCACACGTCGTAGACCACCTCGGGATGCATCGCCCTCAGCCGCTGCAGGGCGCCGGGCAGCACATGTGTCGCCAACGACGGCGTCGCCGCCACCCGGAGCAGGCCCGAAGCGCCGCGGCGCAGGTTTGCTGCCAGCGCGTCGACCCGCTCGATTTCACCATACGCGCGCTTGACCTGCGCAAACAGCGCGCCGGCCTCCGGTGTGGGTGACAGCCGGCCGCCAATGCGCTCGAACAAGGCAAAGCCGAGCTGCGCCTCGGTGTGCTGAATCACCCGCGACACTACGGGTTGAGACACATTCAGCCAGCGCGCCGCCGCGCTGGCCGAGCCGGTCATCATGACGGCGCGAAACACCTCGATCTGTCGAAGCCGCATCGGCACTCCATGTGCTGAGAACATAGTCAACGGCCACATTAACATGCTCACCAAGCATTGATCGCGGCAAACTGCGTGAATCAAAGTCTGGAGCGACACATGCATATCACCGTCATCGGCGCCGGCATCGTCGGCCTGGCCACCGCCTGGTTTCTGCGCAAGGACGGCCACACCGTCACCGTGATCGATCGTCGCGAGTCGGTCGGTCAAGGCACCAGCCAGGCCAATGGCGGGCAGCTGAGCTATCGCTACATCGCCCCGCTGGCCGACCCCGATGTGCTGCCCAAGGTGCCGGGCTGGATGCTGCAGGCCGACTCTCCGATCCGCTTCCAGCCGCAATTCGACGGCGCCCAGTGGCGCTGGATTGCCACCTTCATGAAAGCCTGCAACGCCAACGACAAGCAACGCACCGTGGCGGCCTTGCTGCCGCTGTCGCTACTCAGCCAACGGCTGGTGCATGACTGGGTCGAAGGCGAGGGCATGGACTTCGACTTCCGCCGGAACGGCAAGTTGGTGGTCTATCGCGACGCCGCCGGCTTTCGCAGCGCGCGGACACTGATCGAATCTCGCCCCGAGCTGGCCAGCCAGCAACACGCCCTCGAGCGCGCGGCCTGCCTGGCGCTCGAACCGGCCATTGCCGGCATGGGTGCCGACGTGGTCGGCGGCATTCACACGCCTTCCGAAGAAGCCGGCGACTGCCTGAAGCTCTGCCAGGCGCTGGCGGCGCGCATGCGCGAGGGCAACAACCCGGTCGAATTCCTGCTGGGCAAAACTGTCGACGCACTGATCGTCAGCGACGGCCGCGTCGCGGCCCTGCGCACCGCCGACGGCGACATCGCCACCGAGGCCTGCGTGGTCGCCGGCGGCGTCGAGGCCGTGGCCTTGCTGCAACCGCTGGGCATCGAGGTGCCGGTCTATCCGCTCAAGGGCTACAGCATCAGCGCGCCGATCACCGATGCCGCCAAAGTGCCAGAGATCAGTGTGACCGACTTCCAGCGCAAGATTGTGTATGCCCGCCTGGCCAATCACCTGCGGGTGGCGGGCATGGCCGACATCGTCGGGCATGACGAGAGCCTGCAAGCCGACCGCCTCGCCACGCTGACCCGGGAAACCCGCGACAATTTCGGCGCCGGCCTCCGGCTCGACAGCGTCGCGCCCTGGGCCGGTCTGCGCCCGGCCACGCCCACCGGCCGCCCCATTGTCGACGCCACCGCCCTGCCCAATCTGTGGCTCAATCTGGGCCACGGCGCACTCGGCTTCACGCTCGCAGCCGGTTGCGCGCAACTGATTGCCGACCGCATCAGCGACCGCCAACGACCCATTCCGGATGAGGACTTCACCCTCGCCCGGAGCCGGCCATCCGGCTGGCGAAAAACATCCAGCGCCCCAACCGTCTGAGCCCGAAGAACCCCGGCCGATCGTCGCCGAGCCGCACTGGCAAAGCGTCTTCACGGTTTGGCATTCGCCTGACCATTGTGTAAAGTTGCCCTGTTTGGCGGCGCCGTCTCACCGGCGCCGCACACCGTCGGCCGCCTACCCGGAACCCGACCTCATTCTTCGCAGTCAGAACACGACCCACAAGGAGTCCATCAGATGAAGAAGCTTACCGTTCTCGCCGCCGCCCTCGCCCTCGGCGCCGGCTTTGGCACCCCGGCCCAGGCCGAAACGAAGTTCGTCACCATCGGCACCGGCGGTGTCACAGGCGTGTATTACGCCGCCGGCGGCGCCATCTGTCGCCTGATGAACAAGGACCGCGCCAAACACGGCATCCGCTGCTCGGTCGAGAGCACCGGTGGCTCGGTCTACAACGTGAATACCATCCGCGCTGGCGAGCTCGACTTTGGCGTGGCCCAGTCCGACTGGCAGTACCACGCCGTCAAGGGCACCAGCAAGTTTGCCGAAGCCGGCCCCAACACCGAGTTGCGCGCCGTGTTCTCGGTTCACCCCGAGCCCTTCACCGTGGTCGCCCGCGCGGACGCCAACGTCAAG
>NZ_VMNK01000026.1 GCF_007625155.1 Denitromonas halophila
AGCTCGTTTCCGACTCCTTCGGGGGCCGCTCAAAACGCGTTTGCGTTCAAGCGAGGTGCGAATTATAGACACCACAAAAAACCTGTCAACACCCAAACGTTACTTTATTTCCACGCGCGAAAAACGACGCTTGCCAACCTGCACGACAACGCGCGCTCCAACCGGCAATACCGCCTCTTTGCTCTGAACCTTCTCTCCATCCAGGCGAACCGCGCCTTGCTGGATCATGCGCAGGGCTTCAGACGTGCTTGCAGTGAGGCCTGCCTGCTTCAATACGTGTACAAGCAAGCACTCTCCGCCTTCCGAGGCGATCACCACTTCGGGCATATCCTCCGGCAACACGCCTCGCTGGAACCGAGCCTCAAACTCGTCATGCGCGGCAACGGCCGACGCTGCATCATGGAACCTTCCTACGAGCTCTTTGGCGAGTTCGACCTTGACATCCCGCGGGTTACGACCGCCATCGACGTCATCACGCAACTTCGATATCTCCACTGCCGATCGAAACGACAGCAGCTCAAAGTAACGCCACATCAAAACATCGGAAATCGACATCAACTTACCGAAGATCTCCGAAGGTGACTCATCGATACCGATGTAGTTGCCGAGCGACTTGGACATTTTATTAACGCCATCCAGGCCTTCGAGTAGCGGCATCATCAAGACACACTGAGGCGCTTGGCCGTAGTCCTTCTGCAACTCGCGGCCAACCAGGAGGTTGAATTTCTGGTCCGTGCCGCCGAGCTCGACGTCTGACTTCATCGCAACCGAGTCATAGCCTTGGCAGAGCGGGTAGAGAAATTCGTGCACGGCAATCGATTGATTGTTCGCGTAGCGCTTTGAGAAGTCATCTCGCTCCAACATGCGCGCTACGGTGTAGTGCGATGAGAGCCGGAGCATGCCCGCAGCGCCCAGATCATTCATCCAGGCAGAATTGAAGCAAACTTCAGTACGTGCCGGATCAAGCACCTTGTACACCTGCGCCTCATACGTACGCGCATTTTCAAGAATCTGCTCGCGAGACAACGGCGGGCGGGTCGCGTTTTTCCCGCTGGGATCACCAATCATTCCAGTGAAATCACCAATCAGGAACATAACGTGATGCCCCAACTCCTGAAAATGGCGAAGCTTGTTCAATAGCACCGTATGCCCCAGATGCAGGTCTGGTGCGGTTGGGTCGAAGCCCGCCTTGATCCTGAGGGGCCGGCCGGCCTGCAGTTTTGCAATCATCTCCGACTCAACAAGAAGCTCATCAGCCCCTCGCTTGATCAACTCAAGCGCTGCACTTAAATCACTCATCCAACCACCTTACAGTTTTGGTGTATCGAGCCGATACGCTTTTTGCTAGACTCGAAAAAATTTGTCGCCGGGGACGTCATGCTTATCCGAAAGTCCAAAATTCTAGCCGATCGGGCCGATCAACGCGCGCCAAAGCTGTCGCGTCGCTGGCTCTCGGTCGGTATCGTCGGAGCACTTTCACTTACGGTTGTCGCCGCCACTGCGGTCGTGCCCAACCAACCGGCCAATGTTTCAACCCAAACAATCACCGAAACGCTCGGTACGCCACAGTTCAGCATTGCCGCCAGCAGTGACCTGCCATTTGTACATGAAGACCGTGTACGCCGCGGCGACACCCTTGAAACAATCTTTCAGCGGCTTGGTGTCAACGATGCAGAAGCCAGCCGCTTCATGCGTAAAAGCGACGAAGGACGCCAGGCCCTCAGGCAATTGCGCGCCGGCAAGACAGTCACAGCAACCGTGGCTCCCGACGGCAGCCTCATTGAACTGACACTCCCCCAGACACGAGGCGAGGATGTCTTCGCACTGGAACGCGACGGCGCCACGTTTAAGGCAAAGTCGAACCAGAAAGCACTGACCAGCATTGTCGAGATGCGAAGCGGCACGATTCGACACTCGCTCTTTGGTGCGACAGAAGCCGCTGGACTCCCGGATGCAGTCGCCACGCGCCTGGCAGATCTCTTCGGTACGGAAATCGATTTCCGGACCGATCTACGCAAAGACGACCGCTTTAGCGTCGTCTACGAAACACTCGTCAACGAAGACGGCCGCCAGAGTGGCATCGGCCGCGTTCTCGCCGCCGAGTTCGTCAACCAGGGACGGAGGCATGCAGTCGTTTTGTATCGGGATAAAGACGGCCGCGAGGACTATTACTCGGAAGACGGGCGCAGCCTGAAACAGGCCTTCCTGCGCTTCCCGCTGGAATTTACACGCGTCACCTCAGGCTTCTCGCAGCGCTTCCATCCGATCCTAAAGAAGTGGCGCCAGCACAAGGGCGTGGACTTTGGCGCACCGTCCGGCAGCGCCATCAAGGCAACATCCAACGGCACCGTCGATTTCGTCGGCACAAAAGGCGGCTACGGCAAAGTGGTCATCATCCGTCATCGCGACAAGATCACGACGCTCTACGCGCACATGAAAGGCTTCGCGAATGGATTGCGCAGAGGCGCTGCCGTCACCCAGGGCGATATCATCGGCTATGTTGGCCAAACGGGCTGGGCGACCGGCCCTCACCTGCACTACGAATTCCGCGTCAGTGATACCGCCAAAGACCCGATGTCGATTGCGCTGCCGACGGCAAATCCGCTATCAAAGTCGGAGCTTGTAGCGTTCAATACTGCAACCCAGATGTACCGTAAGCGCATCGAACTCCTGAACCCCGAGCGCGAAATCAACTAAGTCACACAACGCACCAAACACGTCGGGCCTGCCGTTTGTTCAACGGCAGGCCCGACGTGGTTTACAAACCCTGCTTGCGAGAATTACACAGAGAAGGAGGACCCACAGCCGCAGGTTGTTGAGGCATTCGGGTTGCGAATGACGAACTGCGCCCCTTCAAGACCTTCTGAATAGTCAATCTCGGCGCCAACCAGATACTGGTAGCTCATCGGATCAACCAGCAGGGTCACACCGTTCTTTACCATCGCAGTGTCGTCTTCCGCCACCTCCTCATCAAAGGTGAAGCCGTACTGGAATCCGGAGCAGCCGCCACCACTCACGAAGACACGAAGCTTCAAGGCCTCATTGCCCTCTTCTTCAATCAGTTCCTTAACCTTGTTGGCCGCACTGTCGGTGAAGACCAAAAGATCACCCAAGTCAGTCGCAGTTGCTTCCATTATCTCTCCCGGGGATGTTGAGGCCTGGCGCAAAGCATGCGCCCAAACCTTCTAGCAGTATGTAGACGGTAGCGCATCGGCAAGAGTTCCGCCAGCGTGCGCAACCACTGAAAAACTGTCGGCCACAATGACAAAAGCCGCCCAAAGGCGGCTCTTGTGGACCCGAAACGATCAACGCTTCGAGAATTGCTTCCGGCGACGAGCCTTGTGGAAGCCGACTTTCTTACGTTCGACTTCACGTGCATCGCGCGTCACGAAACCAGCGCGGCGCAGATCACCCTTCAACTCAGGGTTGTAGTCGATCAGCGCACGCGTGATGCCGTGACGAACCGCACCGGCCTGACCCGATTCACCACCGCCATCGACATTCACCATGATGTCGAAAGTGGTTTCGTTGCTCGTCAGAACCAGCGGCTGGCGCACAATCATGCGGCCCGTTTCGCGGGAGAAGAATTGGTCTACCGGCTTGCCGTTGACAACAATGTTGCCACTGCCAGCCTTGATGAAAACACGCGCCACCGCACTCTTGCGACGCCCCGTGCCGTAGTTATAGGTCACAGCCATTTGGAGGCTCCTGCTTAGATGTCGAGAACTTGCGGCTGCTGAGCCGTATGCGGATGCTCGGTACCGGCATAGCACTTGAGCTTTTTCAGCATTGCGTAACCCAGCGGACCTTTCGGCAGCATGCCTTTGACGGCGAGCTCAAGCACGCGGCCGGGCTTGCGCTGCTGCAGCTTGGAAAAGCTGGTTTCGTACAGGCCACCGGGGTAGCCAGAGTGACGATAGTACTTCTTGTCTTCGGCTTTGTTGCCGGTGACACGAAGCTTGTCTACGTTGACGACCACGATGAAATCGCCGGTGTCCACGTGAGGCGTAAAGATCGGCTTGTGCTTGCCGCGCAGGCGACGGGCCACCTCGGCAGCGAGACGGCCAAGCACTTTGTCCGTCGCATCGACGACGAACCAGCCCCGCTGAACTTCATGCGGCTTGGCAGAGAAGGTTTTCATGTTTGTTCCTTGTTTTCTCGTCAGGCCTTCTGTCTCGACGGCCACCGAATAGAAAGCCGCCAATCCTAAACGAGCCACCAGACAAGTGTCAATGATATTTTTCGTCTTTGCGACGGATTGCAGGCAAAAAAAACGCAGCCGGGTAGGCTGCGTTAAATCCACACCAAAGGAGGAGGGTGGAGGAGACAATCTGGAGATCGGGCGCCGCTGGCACACATCAATCTCGAACGGTTCCAATTATCTTCATCGCGCCGCCCCTTCGCAAGCCTTTTTTGTGCAATGCGTCATAAATGTTTCGATCGCACTATAAACAATTCTTATCTCCATCAATCCCCCCTGGCTGCGGGCATTTCGAGAATAGCCGGGCTCTGAAGTTACTCGTACAGGAAGACACCGGGCAAGAATTTGTGCATCGCAGCACGCTGCGGTACGGCGCCCTTCCGCGCAGTTGATAGAATTGCACTCTCAGAACGCCGGGGCGTCGCAAGACACCGCAATGACATCAAAAGGAATCGATGCATGGAATGCGTAGTGAAATGGGTTGGAGATGCGAGCTTTCTCGCCGAGACCGGCAGCGGGCACATCGTGGTCATGGACGGCGCCCCCGAAGCGGGCGGCCGCAATCTCGCGCCTCGCCCCATGGAAATGCTGTTGGTGGGCGCGGGCGGCTGCACGGCGTTTGACGTAATGCTTATCCTCAAACGCGGGCGCCACCCCGTCTCGGACTGCCAAGTGAAAATTCAGGCTGACCGTGCTGACACCGACCCGAAGGTCTTCACGCGCCTCCACTATCACTACGTCGTCACCGGAGCCGGCCTCAAGGCAAGCGCAGTCGAACGCGCCATCCACATGTCTGCAGAAAAATACTGCTCGGCGTCGATCATGCTCGGCATGACGGCGGAGGTCAGCCACACTTGGGAGATCGTCGACCCAAGCGTGATTCAGACCCAATAGGCGGTTGTCGTCATCACGCGCGATGCCCCGCGCATCGCCGCGCAAACCATTGACGGCAGGGGCACGCCGCCGAGCGCGAGCGCCTTGTCGGCATGCTCGCCCTCATCGATCATCATCTGCGTCACGATGGCGCGTGAGCGAGCATCCTCGTCGGGGAGTTGCGTCAGGTGCGACTTCAAGTGCGACTCCACCTGACGCTCCGTCTCGGCGAGAAAACCGAGGTTCCACGCTTCGCCGAACTTGCCCGCGAGCATACCAATGGTCAGCGCACCGCCGTACCAGAGCGGATTCAGCAGGCTCTTGCGTCCGCCAAGCTCACGGATGCGGTGCTCGGTCCAGGCCAAATGTTCGGTCTCCTCATCGGCCGCCTGACGCAGCGCGAGCGTCACCTCAGGCTGGCGTGACATCAGCGCCTGCCCTTGATACAGCGCTTGCGCACAAATCTCACCAACGTGGTTAATCCGCATCAACGCCGCGGCACGCTGACGATCGACATCCGCCAGCATGGGCTCAGGCAGGTCGGCGCCAGGCAAAGGGCGCTGGCTGGTCGCCGGCGCAAAAACGGTTCGCAAGGCGCGGTCGACATGAAGAATCAGTGCATCGATCATGACGGCGCGCTCATCGCCAGTCGGTCGGCGGGAAACGCAGCTTCTGGATGACATCCCTGGCTTGCAGCGGCGTCGTGCCATTACACAGAAAATCCTGCATCAACACGCTTTTGGGCTCAAAACTGCTGTTGCCCACCGGACGCCACGGGTTCACCTTGGGCGCCGACCACTCGCCCTCAACCGCGATGGCATACAGACGGTTTTCGCCCGTAGCGCACCGGAACCCCTCGTAGGTGACCGATACCGCACCGCGGGTCGATCGCGTCACCAAAGGCAATCGCGTCACACCATCCTTGCCAATTTCGATATGGGCGCCATCCACAAAGAAGCTTCCCTGCCCGCGGCGACGCACATCGAATTCGATCAAATCGGCTTCAACGGGCATCGTCGTCGGCAAAACAACATCAGCCTCATCCCACTTCACGATTTCATTGGGGTCTTGCCACTCACGCACCGGTCCATTGATGGTACATCCGGCGAGCGCGGCCACCACGACCGCGCTCGCTACGCGCACAAACTGCTTCGCGTGCATGCATTCTCCCTTTGACTGGCTACGCCCCAATGGCGGCCTCAATTTCGGCAAACGTGCGGGCGACCTCACCCACGAAGGGCGGAATCCCCAGCTGCCGCGCTATTTGCGACGCCGAAAACACCCCCCGAATATGTGCTGGCAGCCCGGCCTCGCCCGGCTCGACCACCAGCGCGTGCTGTCGTCCAAGCAAGCGCAGCGCGCTCACGACATCGCCAACATGAGCATTGAGTACATCGCGAAGCGCGAACGCCTCGACCGCATCGACGCGGGTCATGATATCGGCGATGGTCAGATCGGCCACCGCCACCGCACGGTTTTGCGCCACCATCACAGGCTGTTCGCCAAGCAGATCGCTGGCCGTAACCAGTCCTTTGACCGCGCGGCGATCATCGGTCACGAGCAGCATGCGCACGCCACGCAGAATCATGGCCTGACGTGCATCATCGAGATTCATTCCGGCGGGGATGGTCGCTGCCGGCACCCGATGAAGGTCGGTCATGACTTCCACGGCAGATGACCTGGCGCTCACCCGTCGAGGTACGCCGGGCTCGGGCACCTGGTAGACAACGTCTCCCAGGCGGATGGCAGGCAGCGGGTTGGTATTGTTCTGGGTCTGATCCATCGTCTCCTCCTTAGGTCGCGAGCCGTGATCAGGGGATCACGGGAGCATGGACTGCTCCCGATTTCAGACCATCGGATCGGGCGACCGGTTCTGCGGCATGTGCCGCTGGCGCGATAGCAGGTCGGACAATTCCTTGAGCGCCTGCTGGTAAACCCCTCGCTTGAACTCAATCACCGTGTCGAGCGGCACCCAATAATCACTCCAGCGCCAGGCATCGAATTCTGGATGACTGCAGGCCCGCAAACAGACATCCGTATCGCGGCCGACCAGCCGAAGCAGAAACCAGATTTGTTTCTGCCCGCGATACGTGTCTCTCCACTGGCGTTTGATCCAGTGTTTGGGCACGTCATACTTGAGCCAGCCACGGGTTCGGCCAAGGATTTTGACATGCTCGGGATGCAGACCGACTTCCTCGTGGAGTTCTCGAAACATGGCCTGCTCCGGCGATTCGCCGTGCTTGATGCCACCTTGCGGAAACTGCCAGGAATGCTCCCGAATACGCTTACCCCAAAAGACCTCGTCCCGATGGTTGACCAGAATGATGCCGACGTTCGGGCGATAGCCTTCACGATCGAGCATGATGGAACCTTAAAATTGTCTGAGTTGATAGCGATTTTTCCACACTTCCTGCGGCATTGAAAGCAGGCGTACAGCACGATTCGCGCCACTGCTGTCGATGACGGAATGGGCTACGGTAGAATCACTGCCTTTGATACCACCTTTATTGCGGAATTCGACCCATGCGCGCCTCGCACTATTTCATCTCTACGCTCAAGGAAGCCCCCTCTGACGCCGAAGTAACCAGTCAGAAGCTGATGCTGCGCGCCGGCCTGATCAAGAAAACCGCTGCTGGCATCTACAGCTGGATGCCCATGGGCCTGAAAGCCTTGCGCAAAGTGGAAAATATCGTGCGAGAAGAGATGAATCGCGCCGGCGCGATCGAAGTACTGATGCCGGCCGTACAACCTGCCGAGTTGTGGGAAGAGTCTGGCCGTGCGACGCATTACGGCCCCGAGTTGCTACGCTTCAAGGATCGCCACGATCGCGACTTCGTGATCGGCCCCACCCACGAGGAAGTCATCACCGACATCGCCCGCCGCGACATCCGCAGCTACAAGCAGCTGCCCAAGCACTTCTATCAGGTGCAAACCAAGTTCCGTGACGAAATCCGGCCGCGCTTCGGTGTCATGCGCGGACGCGAATTCCTGATGAAGGACGGCTACTCCTTCCACAGCAGCTTCGACGACCTGGTGCGCGAGTATCACAACATGTACGCCACCTACACCCGCATCTTCACCCGCATCGGCCTCGAATTCCGCGCGGTCGCGGCAGATACCGGCTCGATTGGCGGCACCGGCTCGCATGAATTCCACGTCATTGCAGACACCGGCGAAGACGACATCGCCTACTGCCCCGACTCCGACTACGCCGCCAACGTCGAACTGGCCGAAGCGCTACCCATCAGCACCGTGCACGGCGTGGCCTCCGAAGCGCTACCCATCAGCACCGTGCACGGCGTGGCCTCCGAGGCGCTCACCAAGATCCACACGCCGGGCGTCAAGACCATCGCCGAGCTGGCCGCCTTCCTGAACATCCCCGAAACCCAAACGGTCAAAGCCATCGTCGTCGAGTCCGATGGCGAAGTCGCGCAAGCCGTGCTGATGCTGCTGCGCGGCGACCACGAGCTCAACGAGATCAAGGCGCAGAACCTTGAAGGCATCAAGTCTCCGCTCACTTTCGCCACCCCCGAAGCGATTGCCGCCGCCTTTGGCGCCAATCCGGGCTCGCTCGGCCCGGTCGGCTTCACTGGCCGGGTGATCATGGACCGCAGCGTCGCCGCAATGAGCGATTTTGTCATTGGCGCCAACGAAGACGACTACCACTACACTGGCGCCAACACGGGACGCGACTTCCCCGGCCCCGAGATCGCCGACTTGCGCAACGTCGTCGCCGGCGACCCCTCGCCCGACGGCAAGGGCACGCTGGCGCTGTGCCGCGGCATCGAGGTCGGTCACATCTTCCAGCTGCGCACCAAATACGCCGAAGCCATGGGCGCACGCTTCCTCGACGAAAACGGTCGCGAGCAAGCCATGGAAATGGGCTGCTATGGCATCGGTGTCTCGCGCATCCTCGGCGCCGCCATTGAGCAGAACAACGACGAGCGCGGCATCATCTGGCCGACGGCGATTGCGCCCTTCCAGCTGGTCATCTGCCCGGTTGGCTGGAGCAAGTCCGACGCCGTGCGCGAAGCCGCCCAGGCACTGTACACCGAGCTGAGCGAGGCCGGCGTGGATGTCATTCTCGACGATCGCAACGAGCGCCCCGGCGTGATGTTTGCCGACTGGGAGCTGATCGGCGTGCCGCATCGCGTGGTTATTGGCGACCGCGGCCTGAAGGAAGGCTCGGCCGAATACCAAGGCCGTCGCGACGCCAGCGCCACCGCCGTGCCGATCGCCGAACTGGCCGCCTTCGTGCACGAGAAGCTGTCCGCATGACCACACTGGCCTGCCCGCTTCGCCGCCTGCTCGGCACCTCCGCGATCCTCTCGCTGGTGACGCTGGCGGGCATGCAAGGCGCGCAGGCCGGGCAGCAACAGTACGAACCGCTATCGGCCAGTGTGCAGGCATCGCTGCAGGGCGCGGTCAGCGATCGCGCGCCGCGCCAGCCCATTTTTGCCAGCCACGCGTTACGCGACCACTGGCTGAGCGAAATGAGCCGCCAACTCGCCAAGCGCATTCCTGACGCGCGCTATCGCCATGATCTGCTGCTGTCGGTGCACTACGAAGCCACCCGCGCCGGCCTCGACCCGCAGCTGGTGCTCGGGCTGATTCAGGTGGAGAGCAATTTCCGAAAATACGCCGTCTCGTCAGCGGGTGCGCGCGGCTACATGCAGATCATGCCCTTCTGGTCCAAGCTGCTCGCGCAGAGCGAAGACAACCTCTTCCACCTGCGCACCAATCTGCGCTACGGCTGCACGATCCTGCGCCACTATCTGGATATTGAAAAAGGCGACCTCTTCCGCGCGCTGGGCCGCTACAACGGTAGCCTTGGCAAGTCGGACTACCCAAACAAGGTACACGCTGCCTGGCGGCGCTGGGCCTACCAGCCGCCGCCCGAGCTCATCACCGCCGCCAATCTGCCCGACGCACGGCGCTAACCCCTGTGTGGAAAGCGCTGCGCATCGCTTTGCTGCTGATTGTTCTGGCCACCGTCGCGCTCGGCGCCTGGCGCGCCCAAAGCCGCGCCACATCGTGGATCAATACGCTGCATGTGACGATCTACCCGATCAACGCCGACGGCCGCGACGCCACCGCCCGCCACATCGCACAACTCGGCCCCCGCGATTTCGAACCGATCGCCGAATGGCTCGGCAGTGAGGCGCAGCGATACGGCATCAACACGCTCAAACCGATTGCCATTACCCTGGCGCCTCCCCGCCAAAGCCTGCCACCGCAGCCCCTGCGTCATCCGAGCGCCTGGGAGGCGATCGTGTGGAGCCTGCAGATGCGCTACTGGGCCTGGCGCAATGACGACAGCCCCGGCCCACGGCCCGATGTGCGACTGTTTGTGCAGTATCACGACCCTGCGCTGCAGGCCTCGGTGCAGCACTCGGTCGGCCTGGAGAAAGGCCTGATCGGTCTGGCCAATGTATTCGCCAGCCGGGTTGATGATGGCGGCAACCTGATGGTGATCGCTCACGAAATGCTGCATACCGTGGGCGCCACCGACAAATACGACCCCGCCACCCTGATGCCGCGATTCCCCGACGGCTATGCCGACCCGGACCAGCGGCCCGCCACCCCGCAAACCCGGGCCGAGATCATGGCCGGGCGCATTCCGCTCACACCGGAGCGCGCGGATGTTCCGGTCAGCCTGCGCTACGTGCTCGTCGGGCCGGCCACCGCCGCCGAAATCGGGTGGCTACGCACGCCTTAAGCCAAGGCAGCGAGCAGTTTCTCGTGAATGCCGCCAAAACCCCCGTTACTCATCACCAGCAGATGGTCCCCCGGCTCGGCCGCAGCAACGGCCGCACTGACCAGCGCTGACACCTCGTCAAAACACTGCACCGCCTCGCCCAGTGGCGCCAGCGCACCCGCCACATCCCAGTCCACTCCGCCGCAGTAACACAGCACCGCGTCGGCGCCGGCCAGACTATCGGGCAGTAGCGCCTTCATTACACCCAGCTTCATGGTGTTCGAGCGTGGCTCAAGAATGGCCAGAATCCGACCCCCCGTCACCCGCTTGCGCAAGCCGGAGATCGTCAGTTCGATCGCCGTGGGGTGATGAGCGAAATCGTCATACACCGTCACGCCCTTGACCACGCCGCGCACTTCCAGCCGGCGGCGCACGCCTTCAAAGCGGCCGAGCGAGGCAATCGCGACCGGCGGCGGTACGCCCACATGTCGCGCCGCCGCGACCGCGGCCAGCGCGTTGCTGAGGTTGTGCGTGCCGGCCATCGGCGTCGCCACCGATCCGAGATCCTTCCCGGCCAGCGTGAACGCCGCCACGCCCGCCTCATCCATCGTCGCCTGCCAGCCCTCCGGCCCGTTGAACCACTCCAGCTCTGACCAGCAACCACGGTCGATCACCCGCGCCAGCGCCTCGGCCTCAGCATTGGCCACGATCCGGCCGGTGGCCGGCATGATGCGCACCAGGTGATGAAACTGCGTCTCGATCGCCGCCAGATCAGCGAAGATGTCGGCGTGATCGAACTCCAGGTTGTTGAGAATCACCGTGCGCGGCCGGTAGTGCACAAACTTGGAGCGTTTGTCGCAGAAGGCCGTGTCGTACTCGTCCGCCTCGATCACGAAAAACGGCGAGTCGGTCAGTCGCGCCGACACGCCAAAATTCTTCGGCACGCCCCCAATCAAAAACCCTGGATTCAACCCGCCGTCTTCCAGCATCCAGGCCAGCAAGGACGCCGTCGTGGTCTTGCCGTGGGTGCCCGCTACGCCCAGCACCCATTTGTCGCGCAGCACGTGATCGGCCAGCCACTGCGGGCCCGACACATAGGGCGCGCCGGCATCGAGAATCGCCTCAAGCAGCGGGTTGCCGCGTGAAATCGCATTACCGACCACATAAACGTCAGGCGCCAGCAACATCTGCGAGGCCTCGTAGCCCGAGGTCAGGGCGATGCCTTCAGCCTCAAGCTGCGTGCTCATCGGCGGATAGACGTTGGCATCACAGCCCGTCACGGTATGGCCGGCGGCCCGCGCCAGGAGGGCAACCCCGCCCATGAAAGTGCCGCAAATGCCGAGAATATGGATGTGCATGAAAGCTCCCGCGCCGGGCGTCCGCAAAAAGCGGTCTGTCATCCGGACGTGTAGAATGTGCTGGTCTGTTCCGTCTGGCCGCGCCGTCTGGATTCACAAGGCCAGAGATTCTAACCGATGGCGATCAGGGAGCCGCGCATGTCAAGCCGACACTCAGGGTCACGGACCAGTCACCTGCGTCAGGAAATCTCCGCGCTTGCCGCGCGCATGATGGCCGAAGATGGCGTTCAGGACTTTGGCTTTGCCAAGCGCAAGGCCGCCCGCCAGCTTGGCGCCACCGATGCCGACACACTGCCGACCAACGCCGAGGTCGAAGCGGCGCTGCGCGAATACCAGGCCATCTACCAGGACGACGAACACGCCGAGCGCCTCTACGCCATGCGCTGCGCCGCCGTCGAGGTCCTCCAGCTACTGGCGCCGTTCCGCGCCTATCTCACCGGCGCGGTGCTCGACGGCACCGCTGGGCGTTACGCCGAAATCGACATCGAAGCCTTCGCCGACAGCGCCAAAGACGTCGAAATCTTCTTTCTGAACCAGGACATCCGCTACGAACACCGCGAGCCGCGCCGGCTCACCCACGAACCGCCCGAAGCCATTCTGGTGTTCGACTGGAACGAGGTTCCCGTACGCCTGTCGGTGTACGATGCCCGCGCCGAGCGCCGCAGCCACACCGACCGCGCACGCCTCGATGCGGTCCAGCGTCTGCTGGCGGAGTCCCTGCCCCAATCATGATCCGACTCCCGCAGTCCGCGCTCATCGTCCTGGTCGCCATCGCCGCTGGCGCGCTCGGCTACTGGACCAGCCGCAATACCACACCCGCCATCATCCGCCCACTGGCCAGCGCGTCCAGCCCCAGCAGCCCCGACTCCGTGGCCCCCTCCGAAGGCGCGCGCCTGCTGGCCACCACCTTGCCGGACGCCGACGGCAAGTTGCACGCGCTGAGCGAACTGAAAGACAGTATCGTCGTCGCCAACTTCTGGGCCACCTGGTGTCCGCCCTGCCGCAAGGAGATCCCCGACTTCAGCGATGTGTCCGTGCGCTATCACGCGCGCGGCGTCCGCTTCGTCGGCCTGAGCCTGGATACGCCCGAACGTGTCGCTGCGTTTCGTGATGAAATGAAGGTGCCGTATCCCCTGCTGATTGGCGACGGATCCACGGTCGATCTGGCCACCCAGCTTGGCAACCCAGCCGGCGCGCTGCCCTTTACCGTCATCCTCGATCGCCAGGGCCAGATCCGCCACCTGTCGGTCGGGGGCTTGAGCAAATCGGATCTGGAAGGCAAAATCTCGGCGCTGCTTCCGTGAGCAACATGCGCCAGCCGCTGGACAAAATGTTGCGAAATGCGGCAAACTTGCCGACATGACGCCGAGAAATCGCAAAAAAGGGGCGCAACAGCCGCCATCTGACCAAGCGCTCGTGCTCGTACTGCACGGGCCGAATCTCAACCTTCTGGGCACTCGCGAACCCGATGTGTACGGTCGGACCACCCTGGCCGACATCCATACCGCCATGCTGAACCGGGCAGGTGCGGCGAGCGTCCGCCTCGAATCCTTTCAGAGCAATCACGAAGGTGAGCTGATCGACCGCGTTCAGGCCGCCGCGACGGAAGGCGTCGACTTCATCATCATCAATCCGGCGGGCTACACACACACCAGCGTCGCCCTGCGCGACGCCCTGGCGGCCGTGGCCATTCCTTACGTGGAAGTGCATTTATCGAACATCCACAGTCGGGAAGCCTTCCGCCATCACTCGTATTTTTCCGATCAAGCCGTCGGCGTGATCTGTGGGCTGGGGGCCGATGGCTACCTGGCCGCACTCGATTTCGCCCTGGCGCGCCTGACACAACATTAAGACGCCGGCGAACCACCGGCATCTACTGGAGAACCTCATGGATCTGCGCAAGCTGAAGAAACTGATCGACCTCGTCCAGGAATCGGGCATTTCCGAACTGGAGGTCACCGAGGGCGAAGAAAAAGTGAGAATCGCCAAACACAGCTTTTCGCATGCGGCCCCGCAGCCCGTGCAGCACACCGTACATGCCGCCCCCGTGGCGGCCGCGCCAGCTGCACCCGTCGCGACGGACTCGACCGGCCCCGAGAGCACCTTGCCGGCAGGCCATGTGCTGACCTCTCCGATGGTGGGCACCTTCTACCGTGCCGCCTCACCGGGCAGCGATGCCTTCGCCAATGTGGGCGACACCGTTGCCGTCGGCGACGCGCTGTGCATCATCGAAGCCATGAAGCTGATGAACGAGATCGACTCTGACGCCGCCGGTGTGATCAAAGCCATCCTGGTCGAGAACGGCCAGCCGGTCGAATTCGGCCAGCCGCTGATGATCATCGGCTAAGCCCGGATGACTCATCTCCTCGCTCATCACAACTGGACCCGCTGGCATGTTCGATAAAATCCTCATCGCCAACCGAGGCGAAATTGCCCTGCGTGTACTGCGCGCCTGCCGCGAACTGGGCGTTCGCACCGTCGCCGTTCACTCCACCGCCGACACCGAAGCCAAGTATGTCAAGCTGGCCGACGAGTCCGTCTGCATCGGCCCGGCGCCCTCCTCGCAAAGCTATCTCAATGTCCCGGCCATCATTTCGGCCGCCGAAGTCACCGACGCCGAAGCGATCCATCCGGGCTACGGCTTCCTCTCCGAGAACGCCGACTTTGGCGAACGTGTCGAGCAATCCGGTTTTGTCTTCATCGGCCCGCGACCTGAAACCATCCGCCTGATGGGCGACAAGGTCTCCGCCAAAGACGCCATGAAAGCCGCCGGTGTGCCCTGCGTGCCCGGCTCCGACGGTGCCCTGCCCGACGACCCGAAAGAAGTCGTCAAGATCGCTCGCGCGGTGGGCTATCCGGTGATCATCAAGGCCGCCGGCGGCGGCGGCGGTCGCGGCATGCGTGTGGTGCATACCGAGGCGGCGCTCATTAACGCGGTCACCACCACCAAGACCGAGGCCCAATCGGCCTTCGGCAACCCGGTGGTGTACATGGAAAAGTACCTGGAGCGTCCGCGCCATGTGGAAATCCAGATCATGGCCGACGCCCACGGCAACGCGGTGCACCTCGGCGAGCGCGACTGCTCCATGCAGCGCCGCCACCAGAAAGTCATCGAAGAAGCGCCCGCGCCCGGCATCGATCGCAAACTGATCGCCAAGATCGGCGAACGTTGCGCTGAAGCCTGCCGCAAGATCGGCTATCGCGGCGCCGGCACCTTCGAGTTCCTCTACGAAGACGGCGAGTTCTACTTCATCGAGATGAACACCCGCGTTCAGGTCGAACACCCGGTCACAGAAGCCATTACCGGTGTCGACATCGTGCAGGCGCAGATCCGTGTGGCCGCTGGCGAAAAGCTGTGGCTCAACCAGAAAGACATCCGCTTCGCCGGCCACGCCGTCGAATGCCGCATCAACGCCGAAGACCCGTTCAAGTTCACACCCAGCCCCGGCCGCATCACCAACTGGCACATGCCGGGTGGCCCCGGCGTGCGCGTCGACTCGCATGCCTACAACGGCTACACCGTGCCGCCGCATTACGACTCAATGATCGGCAAGCTGATCACCTACGGCGACACGCGTGAGCAGGCCATCCGCCGCATGCAGATCGCGCTCTCCGAGACCGTGATTGCCGGCATCAAGTCCAATGTGCCGCTGCATCAGGAACTGATGCGCGACCCCCGCTTCATGGAAGGTGGCACCAGCATCCACTATCTCGAAAAACGCCTGGCCGAACGCGAGAAGCCCTGATCGCATGTGGATTAACGTCACTATTCTGGCCGACGCCAACCGCGCCGAACAACTCTCCGACGCCTTGATGGACGAAGGTGCGCTGTCGGTGAGTATCGAAGACGCCGACGCCGGCACCGACGCCGAGCGTCCGCAATTCGGCGAGCCCGGCATGGCGCCCGCCAGCCTGTGGGACCACAGCCGCGTGCTCGCCCTGTTCGACAAGAACGCTGACATCACGAGCGCTTTGGCTCGAGCATCGGGCGCAGTCGGCTTCGACCAGGTACCGTCCTTCACGCTCGAAGACGTCGCCGAACAAAACTGGGTGCAGCTGACCCAGTCCCAGTTCGACCCGATCCGCATCACCGATCGGCTGTGGATTGTCCCGTCCTGGCACGAAGCGCCGAACCCAGACGCCATCAACATCGCGCTCGATCCCGGCATGGCCTTTGGTACCGGCTCGCACCCGACCACCCAGCTCTGCCTGGAATGGCTCGAAGCGGTCGTCACACCTGGCGCCACAGTGCTCGACTATGGCTGCGGCTCCGGCATCCTGGCCATTGCCGCATCACGACTCGGCGCCGGCCGGGTCGCCGGTGTCGATATCGACGAAAAGGCCGTCGACGCCGCACGCGACAACGCCGAACGCAATCAGGTCGACATCGAACTGCAAATCTCCGCCAAGCCACTGACCGATCAATTCGATCTGGTGGTCGCCAACATTCTCACTAATCCGTTGTGCGTCCTCGCCCCGGCGCTGTGCGCGCATGTCGCCCCCGGCGGGCAACTCGCCCTGTCGGGCGTACTCGACACACAAACCCAACAAGTCATCGACGCCTACGCGCCATGGATTGCGCTGAAGGTCGGCAAAACCCACGACGGCTGGGCCCGACTGGAAGGCTCCAAGCAGTGATGCGCACCCGATGCCCGGCCTGCCAGACGCTGTTCCGCATCAGCTCGGAACAACTCCGGGCACGGCAGGGCATGGTCCGCTGCGGGCATTGCCGCCACACCTTCAACGCGCTCGACACGCTCGAAGGCGACCCCGCCGTCGCCATCGCTCCGCCGCCACCCCTTCGGACCGCGAGCAGCCCCGTATTCATTCTTGAAGATCGCCCCGGTGAATCCACCGGTTTTCGCGCCCCACCGCGAGAGTCCGACCGCCTCGGCCACAGCGAAGAGCAACCCGCCGCACTTTTCCACTGGGGCGGCGGAAATATGACATCGGCACCTGCGCCCGAACCTGCGCCCGAACCTGCGCCCGAACCTGCGCCCGAACCTGCGCCCGAACCTGCGCCCGAACCTGCGCCCGAACCTGCGCCCGAACCTGCGCCCGA
>NZ_VMNK01000015.1 GCF_007625155.1 Denitromonas halophila
CGCGTCGAGGCCGGCCTCGATGCCTTCGATGATCGCCTTTTCGGCCTCGATGAAATGCTTGGGCGGGCGACCCAGATACACCGTGCGCGACTGCGGGCAGTGATAGCGGCGGTAGCAGCCGGTGATCTCGAAGAAGGTGCCAGAGTCGGCCGGCATGGGCGAGTCGTCCCAGGTCAGGTGCGGGGCGGCAGCGTCGGCGCCGGTGGGCAGCATCGGCACGATCGACGGGTAGTCGCCGCCGTGGCCCTCGGCGCCGAGAATCGCGGTCGAGTAGATCTGCGCGACCAGCTCGTTCTTGCGCATGCCCGGCTCGATCACTTCGACGATCTTTTCGTGCATCTTCTCGACGATGCGCGCGGCGATGCGCATGTAGGCGATCTCTTGTGGCGACTTGACCGCGCGCTGCCAGTTGACCAGGCCGTTGGTGTCGACGAAGGTGGCCTGCGGCAGATGCTTTTGCAGCGAGGCGAAGGCGGCGGCGCTGAAGTAATAGTTGTCCATCTCCACGCCGATGCGCTTGGTCTGCCAGCCGCGCGCGGCGATGACCTCGGTGGACAGGTAGTCCATGGGGTGGCGTTCGGTGGACTGCACATAGATGTCGGGGTAGCCGATCATGTTGTCGCGCGCGAGCCAGGTGGTGAGGCGGGCGCCGTTGGTGTCCTGCCCACGGCCAAACCACACCGGCTCGCCTTCGAGCGCGACCAGCACGCACTGGTGCACATAGAAAGACCAGCCGTCGTAGCCGGTGAGCCAGTGCATGTTGGCCGGGTCGGTGACGATCAGCAGGTCGACGCCGCGCTGCGCCATGGCGGCACGGGTCCTGGCCAGGCGCTGGGCGTACTCGCTGCGCTCAAAGGGGAGGCGGAGGGCGTTTGTCATGTGCCGGGCTCAGGACGCGAATGACAGACCCAGGCCGCGCTCGATGGCGCGTGCGTAGGTGAAGTTGGCGATGGCCGTGTCTTGCGCACCGGTGCCGGTCAGGTCGCACAGCGTGACGTCGTCGGCATGCGTGCGACCCGGGCGCTGCGCGGCGATCACCTGGCCGAGTTCGGCTGGCTGCGCGTCGGCGGCGACCGTGCCGGCGTCGATGGCGTGATGCAGTTCGCCGAGCACGCGCACCTGGCTGACCCGGTCGCACACATAGGTGCAGGCGGCCAGCGCGTCAGGGGCGATTTCGTTCTTGTGTTCGGCGTCCGAGCCCATGGCGGTGATGTGCAGGCCGGGGCGCAGGTGGCGGGCCTGGATCAGCGGCTCGCGGCTCGGGGTGGTGGTGATGGCGACATCGGCCTCGGCCATGGCGCTATCGATATCGGTGCACGGGGTGATGGCAATGCCCAGCTCGCGCCCGATGTTGTCGGCAAATCGCTGCGCGGCGTCAGTGTGCGGCGCCCATACGGTGGCCGAGGTGATCTTGCGCACCAGCGTCAGCGCCTTCAGTTGCAGGCGGGCCTGCTCGCCGGCGCCGATGACGGCGGCGCGATGGGCATCCTCGCGGGCCAGCCAGCGGGCGGCGACGGCGCCGGCGGCGGCGGTGCGCACCGCGGTGAGGTAGCCGTTGTCGAGCAGCAGGGCTTCGAGAATGCCGGTGCGCGCCGACCACAACATCATCATGCCGTTGAGGCTCGGCAGGCCGAGTTTGGGGTTGTCGAAGAAGCCGGGGCTGACCTTGATGGCGAAGCTGTCGAGGCCGGGCAGGTAGGCCGTCTTGACGTCCACTTCGCCGTTGTACGCATGGATGTCCAGACGCAGGATCGGCGGCATGATCACATCCTCGGTGGCGAGGATGCGGAAGGCCTGCTCGATGCAGTCGATAGACGCCAGATCCAGCGTGACGCTGGCGCGCAGGTCCTTCTCGTTCAGCAGTATGACATTCGACATGACGCCCTCTTTGCGTTGCAGCCCTGAACGAACGGGTTCAGATCATTGCAATCAAGTGTAGGGCGTGGAATTTGGCTTTCTTTTGTCCTAGTGCATTGCCGCGGATATTGGTGCGGGGTGCCGCATGGGCGCGCTCAGAGCGTGGCGTGGACGTGGGGGTATTGTTGAAAGACGCTGCGCAGGGTCGACAGGGCCGAATGCATGCGCACGTCGCTGCCCTCGGCGCCCAGGCAGATGCGGATCGCGTCGGGGCGCGGGGTGCCGAGGACGAGGAAGGGGTCGGGCAGGGTGACCGCGATATGGCTGTTGCGCAGCTGCTGTGCGAGCGCGTCGAGCCGCCAGTGCTGGGGAATGCGCAGCCAGGCCGAGAGGGATTCCGGATGGCTGCCGAGGCGGTAGTCGCCCAGCACTTCGAGCACCATGTCGTGTCGGCGGCCGAGGCGCTCGCGCTGGATCTCGATGAGATGATTGGCGGTACCGTCGGCGATCCAGCGGGTGGCGATTTCGGCCATCAGCGGCGTGGCCATCCAGCAGTTGACGCGCAGGATGCTCTCGACGCGCAGAGCCATCTTCCTCGGCATGCTCAGATAGCCGGTGCGCAGGCCGGTGAGCACCGATTTGGTCAGGCTGGTGCAGTAGAAGCCGAGCTCCGGGATGTGGTTGGCGATCGGCTGCGCGCGCCTCGACAGCAGCGGGCCGAAGACATCGTCTTCGATGACGTACACCCCGTAACGCTCGGCGATGCGGGCGATGGCCCGGCGGCGCGCGTCGGGCATGATCGACGAGGTGGGGTTGTTCAGGTTGGGCGTGATGACCAGCGCCGTGATGCGCTCATTGGCGCACATCTCTTCGAAGTGGTCGGGCTGGATGCCGTATTCGTCGGTGTCCAGGCCCTTGAGCGTGAAGCCGAGCACCTGCGCGGTGCCGATCACGCCGTGGTCGGTGATGTTCTCGCTCAGCACCACGTCGCCGGGGCTGACCAGCGAGGCCAGCGCGAGAAAGATCGCGTGCGAGGCGCCATTGGTGATCAGCGTGGTTTCGACCCGGGCCTCGTGCCCCAGCGAGGCCATCCACTCGACGCCGGCCGCGCGGTGGTATTCGAAGCCGGCGATCGGCCGGTAGGCGCGCATCCATGGCTGGTCGACCTGGGTGGCCAGATCGGCGCAGGCCTTGCGCCACAGGCGGCCGTGCTCGGCGGTGTGCACGATGCGCACGATGGAGAAATCGAACAGCGCGCGCTCGGCCCGGTCGAGCATGTAGGTGGCGACCTTTTCAGTGACGCGCTTGGCGACGAAGCTGCCACGCCCGACCTCGCAGCGGATCAGGCCGTGCTGTTCCAGTTCCTTGTAGGCATTAGTGACGGTCTGCACGCTGATGCCCACCGCCAGACTCACCTGGCGCTGCGGTGGCAGGCGCACGCCTTCCTTGAGCACGCCGCTGTCGATGTCCCGTGTGATCGCCTCGACGAGTACCTTGTACTTGGACTCGCCGCTGCGTACCGCGTCGAGCGCCTTGCGCCATTGCTCCATACCGATGACTCCCGGACCGAAGGGGCTGGTTGTTCAGGTCTCCATGCCGCACACGATGCGGCGGTGGAGCGCCATGTCGATGTTCGCGCCGCTGACCAGGATGGCCGTCGTGCCGGTGGTCTTGAGGCGTCCTGAGAGCAGGGCGGCGATACCGACCGAGCCACTGCCTTCGATGATGATCTGTTCCTTGGTGTAAGCATGACGGATGGCCGCGGCGATGTCTTCCTCGGTGACCAGCACCACATCGTCCACCAGCGTCTGTGCCATCCTGAAAGTGTAGCGGTTGTCCAGGCCGATGCCGCCGCCGAGCGAGTCGGCCAGCGTTTCGAGCTCCTCGACCTGCACCGGCTTGCCGGCGGCCAGACTCGCATGCATCGCGCAGCCGCGTTCCATGGTGACGCCGATGACGCGGATCTGCGGCGACGCGCGCTTGAGCGCCAGGGCCACGCCGGCCAGCAGGCCGCCACCGGACAGTGGCACCAGCACGGTGTCCAGGGAAGGCAGATCGTCGAGCAGTTCGAGCCCGACGGTGCCCTGGCCGGCAATGATGTCGGCGTGGTCGAAGGGCGGCAGCAGGGTCAGCCCCTCGTCGCGGATCAGGCGCGCGACCTCGACCTCGGCCTCGTCCTGGCTGTTGCCGACGATATGCACCTCGGCACCGAGCGCCCGGATTGCCTCGACCTTGTTGGATGGCACCAGCTTCGACATGCAGATGACCGCGCGCACCCCGAGCTGATGTGCGGCATAGGCCAGCGCGCGGCCGTGGTTGCCGGTGGACACGGCGATCACGCCACGGGCACGGGCATCGTCATCCAGGCAGAGCAGCGCGTTGGTGGCGCCGCGCAGCTTGAAGCTGCCGGTGATCTGGCGGCATTCGAGCTTGAGATGCACCTCGCCGCCAGTGTGTTCCGAGAGGCTGGGCGAGCGTACCAGTTGGGTGTGCAGCACGTGGCCGCGCAGCCGGTGGCGGGCGCGGTAGATATCGATGGGGCGGATGTCGTCAGTCATGAGGCACCTTGTGCGAGGGTTCGAAACAGGCGACCCGGCGCCACTGCGCCGGCGCCCTGGCCGGTGAGATGCAGCGCATGCCAGGCGATGGCCTGGTTGCTGGTTACCACCGGGCGGCCGAGTTTCGCTTCGAGCCGCTCGACGGCACGGCTCGCGCGCAGCGCGGTGCAGGAGATGAACAAGGCGTCGGCCTCATCCGCCATGGCCGCCACGCCGGCGTCCATCAGCGTGTCGGGGTCGAGCGCGGTCATGGCGTAGTCGTCGTCCATGTCGAGGCCCGAGACATTGAGCACCTCGAGGCCCCGGCTGGCGTAATACTCGCCCAGCGCGCGATTGACGCTGGCAACATAGGGCGTGAGGATCGACACCCGCTTCGCGCCCAGGTGGGCCAGCGCCGCCAGGCTGGCGGTGACCGGCGTGGTCTGGTAGCGGCAGGGGCGCGAGCGGGCGATCAGTGCCAACGTCTCGGCTTCTCCCAGGGCGATGGTGCCCGAGGTGCAGCCATACACCACCACGTCGAGGTCAAGCCCGGGCAGCAGATCACGGCCGGCGCGGGGCAAGTCGTCGGCGACCCGGCGCAGCGCCTCGAGGCTCATCGGGTTTTCATGGCGCACCCGGTTGCTGTACAGGCCGACCGTGTCGGGCAGCATGCAGCGCAGGTCGGCCTCGCTGCACAAGTCGGTGGCCAGCGCGAGCAGGCCGATCCGCGCCTGCTCGGGCGGGGTCATCGGGTCGTGGTGGGGGAGGGTGTCAATTCTCAATTCGGGCTCCGGGCTCAGAACGTGTGAATAAATCTACTGCGCGTGCCGATTGCTGCGTTGCTCACTTGCTCACTCCTCCCCTATCTATTTGATATGTCTCGTCGTTCGCTCGCGTAGTTGCCAAATGCGGCCTTGCACTCGGCCCTGCTCGCTACGATTTCTTCACACGTTCTCAGTGGAAGGCGAGCCGTGGCAGCAGCAGCGCGATGTCGGGCACCAGCACCAGCAGCAGCGTGGCGAACAGCAGGATGATGATGAACGGCGGCGTGCCGGCGATCACCTCGAGGTAGGGTTTGCGGAAGATCGCGCAGGCGGTGAAGATGTCGCAGCCGAAGGGCGGGGTGCACGAGCCGATGGCCATCTGCAGGGTGACCAGCGTGCCGACCAGCACCGGGTCGATGCCTGCGGCGTTGACCAGCGGCATGAAGATCGGTGTGAGGATGAGCGTCACCACGATCGGATCGACGAACATGCAGCCGATAAAGAAGGACAGCGAGATCACGAACAGGATCGTATAGGGACCGGCGTCGGCCAGGCCGATGGCGGCGATCAATTGCTGCGGCAGCTGGGCGAAGGAAATGAGCCACGAGAAGGCCGCGCCAGTGCCCACCAGCACAAAGACGATGCCGGTGATCAGGCCGGTGGAGTAGGCGATGCGCGGGATGTCCTTGAGCTTGACCGCGCGGTAGATGCACACCTCGAGGATGAAGGCGTAGAGCACCGCGATGGCCGCCACTTCGGTGGGGCTGAAGTAGCCGGCATACAGCCCGCCGATGATCAGCACCGGGAACATCAGTGCGAGCACTGCCTTGCGCGAGGCGCGAAAGCGGTCGGCCCAGCCGATGCGCGGGGCCAGCGGAATCTTGTTATGCCATGCGTACCACACCGAGTAGGCGCTGAACAGCACCAGAATCAGCAGGCCCGGCCCGATACCGGCGAGGAACAGCTCGCCGATCGACACCTTGCCGACGATGCCGAAGACGATCATGCCGATGCTGGGCGGGATCAGGAAGGCGATGTCGGAGGCGTTGATGATCAGCGCGGTGGTGAAGCGGTCGTCGTAGCCCGCCTGAAGCATGCGCGGGCGGATCGGGCCGCCGATGGCCACCACGGTGGCCTGGGTGGAGCCGGAGATCGCGCCGAACAGGGTGCACGCCACGGCGGTGGTGACCGCCAGGCCGCCCTTCACATGGCCGAAGAAGGTCATCGCCAGGTCGAGCAGCCGGTTGGCAGTATGGCCGCGGGTGACGATGTCGGCGGCGAGAATAAACATGGGCACGGTGATCAGTGCCACCGGGCTGATGCCGCTGATCATCTGCTGCACGATGATGTCCGACTTGAGCATCGGGAAATAGACGAAGAAGCCGACGAAGGTCGCCACCAGCATCGGGACGATCATCGGATAGCCGAGCAGCAGCAGGACCAGCATGACGAGAATAATCGTGAGAGCCATTGTCGAACTCCTCAGACGGTGGGCATGTCGACGTCGTCCTGCTCACGCACATATTGCGCGAGATAGGCGTCGTCTTTGCTGCGTAGATTGGCGGCGGAGGCGAGCACGAACTGCAGCGCGGCAATGCCCAGGCCGAGCGGCAACCACACCAGCGTGATCCACATGGGAACCTGCATGGCCGGCGTCACCCGGCCGAGCCCCTGGACGCGCAGGATGTAGGTGGCGGCGTACCAGGCCAGGGCGGCCAGGACGATTGCCGTGGTGGCCTGAATGAAGGCGAACATCCAGCGGCGGTATTTGAGCGGCAGCATGTCGGTGAGCGCCGACATGCGGATGTGCCGCCCCTGGCGAGCGGCTGCGCTGGTGCCGACGAAGGTGACGAGGACGATGAGGAACTGGTTGAGCTCTTCGGCAAAGAACAGGCTTGAGCTGAAGCCCAGCCGGACGACCACATTGCCGATGGTATTGACGGCCATCAGGATGACCGCGCCGGCTAGCAGTATTTTTTCGAGGCGGGCGAGCGCGCGATCGACTCGGCGCGCGCCGCGCAACACGATGCCGCCTTCGGACATTGAGTCCATGGGTATTCCTCCTTCGGCGTTGAGCTGCGGGTACTACTGGCGGTCACATCGCTTTTTGTTTTTGTGACCTGAGCAGTCTAGCGGCAGGTGAAAGTGCGCCAGATTGCTCTAGAACAATATTGTTCCGGGTCAAAGTCGCCATCGCCCTGCAGCAATTTTCCGGCTTCAGGCGGCCCCTGCGCGCGGCAAACGCCTCGCATGGTCAGGAAATCTGGCGCGCGACCGGCGGAGCGCGCTGGATAACGGAGGCCGGAGAGCGGGGCGCGGCGTCTGCACTTTGTATTGTTCTAGTGCATTCGGCGTCGTATCGCGACGTTGTAATCTGGACGTCGAGTCGCCATGCAGCTAATTGTGGCCGACCGACAGACTGCCCGATAACGAGGAAGGAGACACCCACCATGGCATTCACCGGAAAATTCAAGACCCTGCTTTGTGGCGCCACGCTGGCGCTGGCGGCGATAAGCAGCGCCAGCGCCGCCGACTGGAAGTTTGCCGTCGAGGAGAGTCCGGGCGACGTCCAGACGCTTTACGCGGAAGAGTTCAAGCGCCTCATCGAGCAGCGCACCGGCGGCAAGACCACCGTGACGGTGTACACCTATGGTCAGCTGGGTAACGAAAATGACCTGACCGAACTGACGGCGGGCGGGGCGATCCAGTTCTCCAACGCCTCACCGGGACACCTGGGTACTTTCGTGCCTGAGGTTCAGGTGCTCAGCCTGCCGTATTTGTTGCCGGAGTCTGATGCCGCAAAGGGTAAGGTGCTTTCGAGCAGTCCGGCACTATATGACTCGCTGGCAAAGGACTTCGCGAGCAAAGGTCTCAAGCTGTTCACCGTCTATCCCGAAGGGGAGATGGTGTGGACGACCAAAAAGGCCGTACGCACACCGGAAGATCTGAGTGACGTGAAGTTTCGTGTCATGACTTCGCCAATTCTCATCGAGCAGTTCAAGCTGTATGGCGCCAACCCGGTTGCGTTACCTTGGGGCGAGATTTACAGCGGCCTGCAGATGAACGTGATTCAAGCGCAGGTCAATCCGCCGTTCTTCATCGAGAGCGCCAAATTCCATGAAGTGACCACCCATTTGATCTATACGGGCGATGTCGAGTACACCACCACGGTGGTGGCCAACGCTGACTTCTGGAACGGTTTGAGCGAACAAGACAAAACCATGCTCAACGAAGTACGCGAGCAATTGCAAACCTTCATCCTGGCTAAACAGAAGGAGAAGAACGCCGCTGCGCTCGCGAAAATGCAGAAGGATAATCCCAAGCTGACGGTCATCCGTTTGACCGACGCGGAGCGCGAAGTGTTTCGCAAGCGCGTGAAGCCCTTGAACGCAAAACTGGTTGAAATGGTTGGGGGGCGTAGCGGGAAAATTCTTGAGCAACTTCAGGCGGATGTTGCCGCGGCATCCAAGTAAGCGTCTGTTGCGAAGCGCCATGGCATGTCAATCGCCCCGGCAGGAGTGAGCACAACGCTGCCAGCGCTTGACTGACTTCAGTCGCCAGACCAGCAAAGCACAAGGCCCGTATCGACAGATCGGGCCTTGTTTTTTTGCTATCGCCGGACGGCCGTTGGCGAGCGCATCACTGTGTACCGATCGTAATTTTCAGACTGATAAGCCTTCAAATTCGGGGCTTTCGTTCGGTGTTGCGGAGCAGGTCATGGGCGCGTGCGTAGTACCAGCGCGTTCGCGCAATCCGCTTCCAGAAGATCGGGAACACATCCTGCAGCGGAAGGATGTCGTCCTCTTCGACGTAGCCCATGTCAGCGGCCCGGTAGAGTTCGGTGAGGATTTCGCCATAGGCTTTGGCGACCGGGTCCTGCCAGAAGTCGCTGCCGCCCGGCGCATGGGCGGGCAGGAAGTCGAGTGTCATCTCGCGTGCATTTTCGAGCGGGTCGGACACGCAGGCGAGCGCTGGGCCCAGTGCGTCGAGCAGCCTTCGGTACTGTGTGATCGACACGGGGTTGATACGGTCACCGTCATCGCCGGTGAACCGGCAGGTGGTGTCCGTGGGGGACTGCGTTTCCTCGAGTCGGGTGATGAAAGCGTCGAGCGGGGCGTCGTCCCAGGCATGGTGCAGGGCGCCGGTGGTGCCGAAGGACAGCGAGCGGCGCAGATCGGACGAGAGGATGCGCAGTGTCAAGGCGCTGTCCGGCGACTGGTTCAACCGGTAGGTGCGATGGATGAGCGATTCGGACATCAGGGTGTCGACGAGCAGGGTGTCCAACTGCATGCTGTCCTTGCGCAGCCACTGCCAGAGTTGTGTCTGGTGGGCTTCGCGCAGGTGCGCTTCGTCGATGATTGCGGTGTGAAGGCCGAGTTCGGACAGGATGTCGGGCAGGGCCGGGGTCCAGGCGAGGTTGCCCGACCAGAAGGCGGTCGGCCGAATCGAGAACAGGCGCTGTTTGGTTTTCAGGTCCAGCGTGATCTGGCGGTGCAGATAGCGCGGTGGGATCAGGAAGGGGCAGACCTCGTGGTAGGTGGTGGCGACCAGTTCGACGATGGCGTCGGCGATCGCGTCGCCCAGGCTGGTCAGGAAGCGCGGTCGATGGGTCTCGATATGCGCCAGCAGGCTGCCGGTGATCGCGAGGCTGACTTTGGCCCGGGTGTCGTGATGGGCGTCCACCAGTAGTTGCAGGCTTTCATCGACCAGGGTCGTGACCTCGAATTCGGAGGCGCATGCCGGGAGGTGGTAGTACCAACCAATCATCAGGCACATGGCATTGCACCGTGCTTCGCCTGGGTGTGCGCGTCGCGCAGGGTTTCCGACAGACGTGCGACATGGGCGCCCCACGAGAACGCCTGGGCACGCCGGAGTGCGGCCAGCCCGAGGCGCTGGCGCTGTTCGGGGGCGTCGGCGAGAGTGCGTATGCGTGTGACGAGCGCGTCGATACGGCAGACGGGCGTGCCGAATTCTGCGCTGAGTGTTGGACCCCACAGCTCGGTCAGGGCGCCGACGGCGAAGCCGATGGTGGGGCGGCCGGAGGCCATGGCTTCGAGCACCGCCAGGCCGAAGGTTTCGTAGAGCGAGGTGGTGACCAGCAGGTGGTGGCGGTCGATGAGCGGCCATATCCCATCCGGCGCGGTCGATGGCGCAAGGTCGACATGGGCGAGCACACCGTGAGCGCGGGCCAGCGCGGCAATGCGCGTGCTGTCCTTCTCGCCGGTGACCACGGTCAGGCGAATGCTGGCGTCGTCGCGAATCAGTTGCGCCAGAGCCGCAAACAGGAAGTGATAACCCTTCTGTTCGGTCGGCCGGCCAATGGCGAGCAGGCGCAACGGCTCGTCGGGCGGGGGCACGACCGCGCTCGGGCGGTGGGCGCCGAGCGGTAGCACGCTGAGTTTGCCGGGCGAGACGTTATGGGTGAGCGTCAGGACATTGGCCGCGAAGGCGGACGGGACGATGACCCGCTCCGCCAGTTGCACCAGCTTGGCTTCCAGAATCTGGTGCATGGCGTCGCCGACCGGTTTGTCGAAATAGGTGAAACCGGCATACACCGGCAGATGGCAGGCGGCGATGAGGTGTGCGGCGGGCCGCAGGTGCTGTAGCGCGGCGGCGATCAGGGCGAGCGCATAGTCCTGCACGAAGACATGCAGCGTCTCGTCATGCCCGACAGGCTCGAGGGCTTGCCGGGCCACGGTAAGGGCGATGTGCTCCGCCTGCCGGAAGTCTGTCTCGGCGCCGATGTGCGGCAAGGCGTTGCGATAGGCGTCGCCCGCCATGTTGATGACAAGTCCGGGGGCGTTGGGGCTTGCACCAGGTGTATGGGGCGTGACGCCATTGATCGCGAACGGCCGGTAGGTCGGCACCACCATGACCGAAACACGCATGTCATGGCGCAGTCGCGAGGCAAGTTCGAATACGTAGCGTCCGACGCCACCGACGGTGAATGGCGGGTACTCCGAGGTCAGGATCAGGCAGCGCGACATCAGTGGGGCGCGGCCCCGGGATCGGCCGGTGCGGCCGGCGCAGCCGGTGCCGGTGCGGCAATGTGCAGGGTGCCCGTAAATACATCGCGGAGGATGAACTTGTCCGGGTCGATGAACGCGAGCGCGAGAATCAGGCCAGCGATTGCGAGCAGGACGTTCCGGGTCGTATCGCGCAGGCGCAGCATCTCCATGGACGCGTTGGTGGTGCGTGCCTGTAGCTGCAACTCGAGCGTTTCGTTCAACAGGCTTCGCACGACTGGCAGGCGGATGCCTTCGAGGTTGGCCGCCAGGAGGTGGCATTTGCTGGGCTTGGGTGTCCAGGGCATGCGCAGTGGTCGTTGGAGCACGCTGCTGAAAGCGGATTCGTGAACCGCCCGGAGCGTCTCTTCATAGGCGGCGCCATAGTGCAGAACCGGAACGGCGAGATAACGCAGGGGCGGGTATTCGGGCAGAAAATCGTAGCTCGGGTAGGCGTCTGCTGTGGCGCCGGATGAGGGGGCCACAGCCATCGGGAAGGGCGCCACCGCCAGGGTTGGCGGCGTCGGGTTGAACCACGCATCGTGCTGTTGGTGCGCCGTAGCCGGGTAGGGCGTCGACACCGAGAGCATGCCGCCCGGTTGGGAATAGAGCCTGAAGAACGCGGCTGATCCCCAGGGTTTGGGCAGCATTGCGGTGGCGACGGCGGCGTCGACGCCTTGTGCATGCTGATACAGCAGGCGATAGAGGTTCACGCGCAGTGCGTCGGACGGTGAGGCGATGGCGTCCGCGTCATTGCAGGCAAGTGAGGTGTAGATGTAGCGGGAGATGCCCAAGGCATGTTGCCGGCCGCGGGCCACGCCGCACAGTAACCGGGACAGATCCCGGAGGCCGCCCGGCAGGTCTTGTTCGTATTCGCTCAGGTGATAGACGTCCTTGAGAAAACCGGCAATCGCCTCGGTGGTCGGGCATTGCGGGTTGTTCAGGTCGAGGCGCAGGGTGGGAAAGCAGAAGTTGATATGCAAGGACTGCGTGGCCAGACGTTTGTCATCCAGCAGAACCCAGTCGGTCCAGACTTCGCCGATCGGACCATCGAGTACGAATGTCGATGACCGAACGTGAGTCAGCCCGATCTGCCGTCGATAGAAATCGTTGAATGTGAAGGACAGCGCGCAGCGGTAGCTGCGCTCGATATGGGTGCGCCAGGCCGTATCCGCCGCATCTCCGATGGACTGCCGGAGCCGAGCAACATCCAGCTCGAGCCGTGTCGAGCAGAAGATGGCCGAGGCGTATACACGGGTCATGTACCACTCCTGAGGGGCGCCGATGAACGCCATGGCCTGCGCCCGCCGGCTTCAAAGCTTTCCATCGTATCTCACCGGGGGGCAAACGGCACCCCCGGGGCGGCCCGGGCATCGCATGAAACGCGGTGGCGCGTGTGCATGGCCTCGACGCTTCAGGCCCATGCCGTGCGGCGCATGACAATGAAGCTATTCAGCGATCCCGATGGCTCCGTGCTCGATCGTATTGCGCACAAGGGCCACGATTTTTGGGCGCTTATCTGGCCGAATGACGCAGCTCGGTCAGCTTTCGTCCGGTGTGCCAAACCCTCGGATCGGCTCGCCGATGTAGCGCCGCGTTCGGGGCGGCTCGGTGCCGATATGGAAGGACAGTCGGCGATTTCGCAGCCCGATGTCGGCAGCGGTGAAGCGCGCCAGGCGGCGCTGGTGTTCGATCCAGTTTTCGTCGAGGAAGTACTCGATGTAGCGGCCCGCCAGCGAGGTATCACGGAACAGGCCCCAGGACAGCGCACCCTGGCGCAGGCGCGCGAGCCGCGTCAGCTGCATCACGGCGTTGAAGGCCTGGGCCTGGGCGGGGTCGATCAGGTATTCGACGGTCACCATCACCGGCCCTTCGTTGGGGGCGATGTCGATCACCGGCGGCGGGGCGGTGGCGCTCACCGGGGTGGGCGTCAGGTCTTCGTCGACCACACCGCCGGCGCCGTGATGGCGCGTCAGCAACAGAACCAGCGGGCCGATGACGGCCGCCGTGATGATGCTGGTCGGCACCGAGCTCACATTGGCGACATAACCCCACAGCGCGGCGCCGGCCGCGCTGCCTCCCATCAGCGCCATTTGGTAGATCGACATGCCGCGTGCGCGCACCCAGTTGGGCAGGGCCAGCTGGGCGGCCACGGTCAGGGAGTTGGCGGTGGCGATCCAGGCCATGCCGGCCACCGCCATGGCCGGCACGGCCAGCCACAGCGTAGGCGCGAGCACCACCGCGACGGCGGCGACGGCATGTACGCAGACGCCCCAATAGACCATCGCGTCACGCCGAATGCGCTGGCGCAGCCGGGTGAGGTTCAGCGCCATCACGACCGCGCCGCCGCCCATCGCCACCAGCAGTGTCGTGAACGCGCCGGGGCCGCCGTCGCCGAGGCGGCGCGCGATCAGCGGCAGCAGCGCGGTCAGCGAAACCGATTGCAGGAAGAACAGGAAGATGCGCATCAGCACCACGCGCATCCGCGGCGACTGCGTCACATGCTGCAGGCCGACGCGCATGGCGGCAAAGAAGCGCTCGCCGGGCAGGGCGCTGACGACCGGTTCGGAGCGCCAGCGCAGGATCAGCATGAAGGCGATGACCGCCAGCACGGCGTTGAGCAGATAGACATAGGCGCTGCCGACGCTGGCCAGCAGCGCACCGGCGATGACCGGGCCGATCACCCGCGACATGTTCATGGCGATGCCGTTGAGGGCCAGCGCCGCGGGCAGGTCGGCTCGGGGCACTACGTCAGGCACGATGGCGGCGAACACCGGCCAACGCATCGCCATGCCGATACCGTTGGCGAAGGTGAGCATGAGCAGGAGGGGGGCGCTCAGCTGCCCGGCGAAGGACAGGGCGGCGAGAATGATGGCAATGACGCCGACCCACACCTGGGTGACGGCGAAGTAGCGGCGCCGGTCGACGATGTCGGCGAGTGCGCCGCTGGGCAGGCCCAGAACGAACACCGGCAGGGTCGAGGCCGCCTGGACCATGGCGACCATGAAGGCGCTGTCGGTGAGCGAGGTCATCAGCCAGGCGGAGGCGACCTCGTTCATCCACATGGTGACATTGGCGGTCAGCCAGGCCAGCCAGAGCATGCGAAAGACTGCGTCGCGCAGCGGGGCGAGGGCGGACGGATTTTCCGTGGGGGCGCTCGTCAAGATGGATCCCTCCGGGGGCGCCGGCGCAGGGCACGGCGAGCCCCCATGGTACCGCGGTCATGGGGTGGCGCGCGGCGGAGAACCGCCGTCACCCGCGATGGCGAGGCGTCGGGGCGCCGGGCAGGGCCGGCCGCTCAGCAGGCATTGGCTGCCGGATAACGACGCCGGCTCAGCCACATCAGGGCCAGCACCGCGGCGATGCCGATGACCAGTCCGGCCTCGTGCGGATAGATGGCCGCCAGCGCCACGCCCAGCCAGGCGGGGATGTCGATGAGGCGCCGGCCGGTGATCTGCGCGCCGCCGAAGAGGTGCGCGAAGGCGGTCACGAACACCACGCCCGACAAGGCCGCCTCGATGTACTCCACCGCCGAGCCCGGCGTGAGCATGCCCGGGTAGAGCAGGAACAGGAAGGGGATCACATAGGTGACCGCGCCAAGCGAGACCGCATGGCGCGCCACCTGGGTCCAGCCCACGCCGGCAATGCCGGCGGCAACGAAGACGCCCACGCACACCGGCGGGGTGATCACCGACAGCGTGGCGAAGTAGAACACGAACATGTGGGCGGCCAGCGGGCTGACGCCGACCTTGACCAGCGCCGGGGCGAGCGTCGCCGCCACCAGCACGTAGGCGGCGGTGGTCGGGATGCCCATGCCCATGATCATGCAGATGGCCGCGACGATCAGGCCGACCGCCAGCACCGAAGCGGTGGCCTCGCCGACGATCATCGACGAGAGCGTCACGCCGATGCCAGTAAGATTGATCATCGCCACCAGGATCTGGGCGCCGGCCAGCAGCACGCCGACCACGACCAGGCTGTTGGCGCCGTCGTCGAGCGCGGAGCGCAGCTGCTTCGTGACCGGTTCGCGCGTCTCGTCGTCTCCGCCACGCGCGGGCCACAGGCGCCCGATGGCCACGCCGATCACGGTGCCGGCGATGCCGAAGAAGGCCGAGGTCTGGATCGAATTGCCGTTGGTGATGCCGATCCCCAGGCCGACGAAGGCGCAGGCGATCGGCGCCAGCCGATGCATCTTCAGGATGCTCTCCCAGGCCGGAATCTGGTCGTCGGGTACCTGTCCGAGCCGCTGTTCGCGGGCGGTGACGTGCACCGTGCCGAAGACGCCGATGTAGAACAGGGCGGCTGGCAGGATGGCGGCGAGCGCGATGGTGACATAGTCGACGCTGATGATCTCGGCCATGATGAAGGCGGCCGCGCCCATGATCGGCGGTGCCAGCTGGCCGCCGGTCGAGGCCACGGCCTCCACGGCACCGGCGAGCGCGGCCGGATAGCCGAGCCGCTTCATCAGCGGGATGGTGAAGGTGCCGGTGGTGGCGACGTTGCCCACCGCGCTGCCGCTGACCATGCCGAACAGGCCCGAGGCGATGGTGGCGATCTTGGCCGCGCCGCCGGTCGAGCGGCCGCTGACGCGCAAGGCGATGTCCATGAACGCCGCGCCGCCACCGGAGTGCAGCAAGAAGCTGCCGAACAGCGAGAACACCGCGATGATGGTGGCGGCAACGCCGAGCAGCGAGCCCCAGATGCCGATGTCGCCCAACAGCAGCGTCTCGGTCATGAAGTAGATGTCGAAGCCGCGGTGGCCGAGCCGGCCGGGGATATAGCTGCCGAGCAGGGCGTAGAGCAGGCCGATCAACACCATCGACGGGAAGATGAGACCGATCGCACGCCGCGACATCTCCAGGATGACCACGATCAGCGAGGCCGCCATGGCGATCTCCAGCAGGCCGGCGGTCGGCAGCGAGTCCATGATCTGGTCGGAGTGTGTCGCGATCCAGGCGCAGGACCCGACCGCGACGAGGCCGAGCGCCAGGTCGACAACAGCGCCGAGCGGCCGCCATGCCTTGCCCGCGCCCAGCGGATAGCGCAGCAGCGCGAGCACCACCACCAGGGCGAGAAAGGTCGAGCGCTGCACCAGCGCATCGAGGACGCCGAAGGCCGAGGTGTAGAGCACGAACAGGCTCAGCACCAGGGCAACGGCCATGACGGCCTTGTGTCGGAGCGTGTCCATGGCGCGATCCTCAGGGGGCGATCAGACGGGCCGGTACCTCGAGACCGCGCTCGCGGAAGTAGCGTACCGCGCCGGGATGCAGCGGCGACGAGGCGTACTTGAGCGTCATTTGCGCGATGTCGACGCCGGCCACTTCGCCGAAGGCGGCGGCCTGGATGTCCTTGTCCTCGCACACCGCCTTGACGATCTGGTAGGCGATGTTTTCGTCCAGCTCCGGTGCGGCCGCGGCGCCCACGCCAAAGCCCCAGGTCGAATAGGCGGGCAGCTTGGTCTGCGCATCGGCCGGCACGTCGACGATCGACAGTTCGGGCATGGCGCTGGCGATCTTGGCCTTCTGGCCGTCGTCCAGGCCGAGCACGCTGATCGGCGTGAAGGTGGCGATCTCGCGGGTCGAGGCGTCGAGCTTGAGACCGGCGCCGGACTTCACATAGCCGACCACCCGGTTGTCCTTGACCGCATCGACGATCTCGCCAGTGGAGCCGCGCACCACGTCGGGCGTGATGCCGAGCAGGGCGAACACCGCGTCGGTGGTTTTTTCGGTCGCTGAGCCCTTCAGGCCGGTGTTGAATTTCTTGCCGGCCAGATCGGCGAACGAATTCACGCCCGAATCCTTGCGCACTACCGCGTTCTGCGGCGCGATGGAGTAGATCCACAGCAGCCGGCTCTTGCTCGGCTTGCCGGCAAAATCGCCGGTGCCGGCGTTGGCATGGTGGATCACGTTGGTGGTGACCAGGCCGAGGTCGACCTGGCGGCGATCCATGCGGCGCAGGTTGTCCATGGTGGCGCCGGTTTCGACCACCGAGGTGTCCACGCCCTTGACGCGGCTGTTGACGATCTGCGAGACCGCCACGAAGTAGCCATAGTGGCTCGACGACGAGGAGGTGGTGCCGATCGCCAGGCGGCTCGACTGGGCGACGGCCGCGCCGTGAAACACGGTGAGCAGGGACGCGCCCAGGATCAGGGCGGCAGGCTTGAAGCGCGATGGATGGGTTTTCATGGTTGTCTCCTCCGAAGGGATCAGCGCCCGGCCACGCATTGGCGAGGCAGGCGGATGGTCATCGCCAGCAGCAGGTAGGAAAGCCCTTTGCCATGGCGATCGAGGCAAAGGCTGTTGTTCACGCCACCGGCCAGCACGTCGTCGATGACGAAATTGCAGGCGGCAAGATTGGGCACCAGGTAGCGCGTGACCGCGGACGGTGCGCGATGGCCGTAGCAGGCGAGCACTTTCGCTTCGGTGAGCTGCTCGGCCAGGTACGGATAGACGGCCGGGTCGTAGCAGAACACGGCGACGTTGATGCGGTTGCCCTTGTCGCCGGTGCGTGCATGCGCGATCTGATGGAGCGGGACGTCGACGAAGTCTTCAGCGGTCATGATCAGGCTTCCAGCGTCTCGATCTGCGGCGCGAAGGCCTCGCGCGGCACGAAGACCGAGGTCGAGTTCATCAAGGGCGTGACATGGGTGCGCACCCCGCCGCCGCCCGCCGGCCCGGCGGTGTAGAGCGCTTCGACTTCCTGCAGGGCACGCTCGACGTCACGGCGCTCGGCGCCCGACACGGCCAGGCGGACGCGCACGTCGTCGATCTCGCGCGCGGGGCACTGGTCGAGCCAGCGCCCGTCGGCATCGTTGAACACGCTGGCGACGCCGATCAGGTCGAAATGACGTTCGACCGCCAAGGCAAGCGCCGACAGTCGCTCGCGCAGGATATCGATGGCGAGCAGGCCGCGTGCGCGGCAGTTGGGGCCGGCGTAGGAGATCTCGCCTTCGCCCAGCCAGCCGCCATCGAAGCAGACCGTGCCCTTGAGCGTGGCTGGCCGCGGTTTGCCGGCCGCGCCGGTGACCCGGACCCGGTCCGGCCCGACCTGCTCGACCGTGACGCCGGACAGGTCGAGCGTGACGTCGGGCGTCAGGTAGGCCGAGGGGTCGTGGATCTCGTACAGGATCTGCTCCTTGACCGTGCGTTCCGAGACCATGCCACCGGTGCCCGACGGCTTGCCGATGACGAGGGCGCCGTCGGCCGCGATCTCGGCGATCGGGTAGCCCACCGCGGCCAGGTTCGGCACATCCTTGACCCCGGGGTCGGCGAAATAGCCGCCGGTGACCTGTGCGCCGCATTCGAGCAGATGGCCGGCGAGCACGCCCGCCGCGAGCCGGTCCCAGTCGTCCCAGCGCCAGCCGAAGTGATGCACCAGCGGGCCGAGCGCCAGCGCCGGATCGGCCACGCGGCCGGTTACCACTACGTCTGCACCCGCGGCGAGCGCCTGGGCAATACCTTGGGCGCCGAGGTAGACGTTGGCCGACACCAGGCTCGATCGTGCGATCTGCGTGGGCGGGCTGAACGGCATGGCGAGCAGTTCGTCGGCGCGCATGCGGCCGAGCAGATCGTCGCCGGTGACGGCCATGACCTTGATCGGGCCGCAATCGAGCGTAGTCGCCAGCTGGAGGATGCGTCGTGCCGCGGCGGCCGGATTGGCGGCTCCGAAATTGCCAATGATGGGGATGCGGTGGGCCACGCAGTCGGCCAGCACTGGGGCCAGCAACTCCGCCAGCGTCGTCAGGTAGCCGCCCTCGACATCTTGACGACGGCGCAGCTGCGCCAGGGCCAGCGTGCGCTCGGCCAGGGTCTCGAAGATCAGGCAGGCGGGTTTGCCTTGCGCGATCAGTTCCCTGACGACCGGCAGGGCCGCGTCCAGACGGTCACCGGCAAAGCCGGCGCCGCAGCCGATCAGTAGCGATTCCTTGGGCAAGTCCTCACCCCTTCGAAGTGCGATTGACGCGATGGGGTGATTGAAGCAAAGTCGCCTATATAAAACAATTTTAATGATTGCATAGGTTTATTTATGGCACGAATAAATCTCGACATGCGCCAGCTTCAAGCCCTGGTGGCGATCGCGGAGGAGGGCACCTTCTCCGCCGCCGCCAGCCGGATCTGCTTGTCGCAACCGGCGCTCAGCTTGCTCGTCAAGCAACTGGAAGAGGTGCTGGCGTTGAAGCTCTTTCACCGGACGACGCGCAAGGTTGAACTGACACCCGCCGGCCATGAAATGCTTCAAACGGCACGCCGGGTCCTCGGAGAGATCGACGAGGGGCTGAGTCAGCTTCACGACTATGCGGACTGCCGTCGGGGTCGGGTGACCGTGGCGGCGTTGCCGTCCCTCGCGTCGGGCTTGTTGGCCGAGGCGGTCGCAAGCTTCCGCCGCGAGTATCGCAACGTACGGGTAGTGATCCGGGATGGTGTCGCGGATGTGGTCGTCGAGTCGCTCAAAACCGGTGAAGCGGATTTTGCGCTGGGTTTCGCGGTCCCCGGCGAGGACGATCTGATCGCGACCGAGTTGCTGACGGACACCTTGGTGGCCGTCGTTCAAAAGGGGAAATTCAAGGCGACACGCAAGGCGCTGGCCTGGTCCGAACTGGCCGACCAGCCCTTGATCGCCATGGCACGGGGCACCAGTATTCGCCGTCTCACGGATTCGGCGTTCGGACAGATCGGATTGGATCCGGTGCCGGCCTACGAGGTATCGTTCATGAGCACCGCGATGGCCCTTGTCGAGAACGGCGAAGGCAATGCCGTCCTGCCCTCGAGCGCTTTGCCAGCGGTGTTTGCCGGCGCGCTACAGCGTTTGGCGTTGAATGCGCCACGTGTCGAGCGCCGGATCTGCATTCTTGAGCGCAAAGGCAGACAGAGGTCGCCCGCTGCCGAGCAGATGATCGGCCATTTGCTGAATCTCGCGGCGCACAACGATGGCGCATGAGCGTTTTAGCGGCGTGGCCTTCGGGGCTGCTTGAGCGGGCTGGGGAAACCCGACATTGCGCGGGGGCATGCGTTCAGCGTGGTGGTATGCCGGCGGTTTGTTCTATACCCAGGTGAATGTAGACAAACGAAAGCATAAAAAAAACCAGAAAATCTGATTTCAGATTTTCTGGTTTTGTCCGGATGTTCCGGAAAGTGTGTGGTGGAGCCGGGGGGAATCGAACCCCCGTCCGCAAGCCCTCCACAATGAGCTCTACATACTTGTCCCGTCTATTTGGATTTAATCACGGGGGTTGGCCGACGGACGGGCCGTCCCGCAACGAGTTACCTTGGTTTTAGGAGATGCGCCAAGTAACCCGACGCATCCACGAGTTCCTGTAAATGACACTGCAAGAAAGGATTTTCACCCCATCATCCGACCCAGGAACCTGTCGGGGCAGCGCCCACCGGGATTAAGCGGCGAGTGCGAAACGCTTGTCGTTGGCGTTTAGTTTGTTTCCAGCTGATTTACGAGGTAACTGGACCTCGGTATGCACTCAATTGCTTTGCGACCCACGTCGAAGCCAAGTCGGCCCCTTGAAGTGCTATATGGGAACGGTAGCCCCAGACTTCAAGCCCCTGCAGTTTAGCATGAGTCTTGAAGTCGAACGTGAAGTAGCGCTTCAGGCGTGTCGACGATCCAGTCGGCGCCCCATGTTTCGATCGGGTGGTCGACCCCCAGATACCCCCAATTGGCGGCGGCGGTAGGCATACCGGCGGCTTTTCCGGCGGTGATGTCTCGCAGGTCGTCACCGACGTAGAGAGTTCTGGCGGGGGAGACGTTCAGCGCCTGGCAGGCAAACAGGAGGCTGTCCGGGGCGGGTTTGGGGTTTGGGGTGGTGTCGCCACTGACAACGCAGGCTGCGCGCGATCCCAGCGGGAGTGCATTGACGAGCGGCTCGGTGAAGCGCCTGGGTTTGTTTGTGACGATGCCCCATGGCGTACCCGCGGCTTCAAGGGCGAAGATCAGTGTTTCGATGCCAGGGAAGAGTCTGGACCCGACGCACAGGGCGTTGGCGTAGTGGGTCAGGAAGCGCTTCGCAAGCTCGGGGAATTGGGTGGAGTCGGGGGTGACGCCGTAACCGATACGCAGCATGCCCCGGGTGCCGGATGAAGTGTGGGGTCGGAGTGTCGCGAGTGGCAGTACTGGCAGGCCGTCTTCGGCCAGCAGTACGTTGAGCGCGCCCCCGAGATCGGGCGCCGTATCGGCAAATGTGCCGTCGAGGTCGAACAGGACGGCCTCAAACATGGCGCCGGGTGTGCATCAGGTAGTTGACGTCGGTGTCCTTGCTGAGGGCGTAGGCGCGTGTCAGCGGGTTGTAGGTCAGGCCAGTCAGTTCGCCAAGCGCCAGGTCGTTTGATCGGCAGTGCCGAGCCAGTTCCGAGGGTTTGATGAATTTTGCGTAGTCGTGCGTGCCCCGCGGGAGCATGCGGAGGAGATACTCGGCGCCGATGATGGACAGCAGATAGGATTTCGGATTGCGGTTGAGCGTCGAAAAAAACACATGGCCGCCGGGCTTGACGAGCGTGGCGCATGCTTTGACGATGCTGGCCGGGTCGGGGACGTGCTCGAGCATTTCCAGGCAGGTGACGGCGTCGAACTGGGCGGGCATTTCGAGTGCCATTGCTTCGGCACTGATGAGCCGATAGTCGACGTTGAGGCCGGATTCGTGGAGATGGAGTTTGGCGACGCTGAGTGCTTTTTCTCCGAGGTCGATTCCGGTGACTTGGGCGCCACGCGCTGCCATGCCTTCGGAGAGCAGGCCGCCTCCACAACCGACATCCAGCACGACTTTGCCTTGCAGGGGGAAGAGGCTGTCGATCCAGTCCAGGCGTAGCGGATTGATTTCGTGGAGCGGTCTGAACTCCGATTCGGGATCCCACCAGTGGTGGGCCATGTCGCCGAATTTTTGAAGTTCGGAGGGGTCTGCGTTCATGGCGAAAGGCTTGCGAAATATAGGGTGGCGAAACGATAGCATGAAAAGAAAAAGCCCCGCGGTTGCGGGGCTTTTTCAGTCGAAGCGGGCTAAATTACTTGGAGCCGATAACTTCGATCTCAACGCGACGATCCGGCTGCAGGCAGTCGATCAGGGCCTTGCGGCTCTTCTGGTTGCAGTTGGTGGTCACGGGCTGGGATTCGCCCTTGCCTTCGGTGTAAACACGGTTGGCTTCAACACCTTTGCTGACCAGGTACTGCTTGACAGCAGCAGCACGCTTCTCGGACAGCTTCTGGTTGTAAGAAGCGGAACCCAGACGGTCGGTGTGACCAACAGCCAGGATCACTTCCAGCTTCAGCGAACCGGCTTCAGCAGCCAGTTTGTCCAGCTTGCCTTTGCCTTCTGCTTTCAGGACGGCCTTGTCGAAGTCGAACAGCGCATCAGCGGCCAGTTTGACCTTGTTTGCAGTGGGCTTGGGTGCCGGCGCCGGAGCGGCCATGGGCTTGGCAGCGGCAGCCATCGGGGCTACGCACTTGTCTTTCGGGACGATGTCGCCATCACACCCGCAGCCAACCGGGAACTCGCCAGCCAGGACGCTGGAAGCGGCAGCCGGGCTCCAGTAGCCTGTGCGCCAGCACAGGTTGGTGCCACTGCGGGCAACGACGTTACGACCGTCGATCACGTAGGGGATGTCACCTTGGCCAGTCACTGTGATGTCACCGTGGTTGTCGGCCATGACTGCCGACGCGGAGACACTAAGTGCGGCAGCGGCGGCCGCCATGATGAGATGCTTTTTCATTTGTTTGATCATATGTTCCTCGTCACAGGGCAAGGTTGAACGGTGAAAGTTCCGCGGTCTTTGTCGCGGTACTAGTCGAAACGACTACCGACCTTATTCTGCCATACGCGTGCAACGCCAAGCAATTCATTGTCTGCTTTTTGCAACACTTGTTTATTGGAAACACGCGCCTGTCCAGCAATCCAGACGTCCGACACATGTTCGCGGCCTGCGCAATATACAAGATGTGAGGCGGGGTCAAAGCAGGGTTGTGTTTCAAATGGTGACAGATCGACGGCGCAGAGGTCGGCCCACTTGCCAACTTCGATGCTGCCGATGTCGTTTTCCAGCCCCAGGGCCTTGGCGCCATGCTGTGTCGCCATGCGCAAGGCGGTTTTCGCCGGGATGGCGGCGGCGTCCTGTGTGCTGACTTTGGCGAGCAGCGCGGCCATGCGCATTTCCTGGAAGATGTCGAGCCGGTTGTTGCTGGCGGCGCCGTCGGTGCCCAGCCCGATTGGAATGCCGTGGGCGAGTGCGGCGGCCACCGGGGCGATGCCGGAGGCGAGCTTCATATTGGAGGTGGGGCAGTGCGCGAGGGCGCAGCCGTGTCGTGCGAGTGTCTCGATTTCGCTCGGCGTGAGATGCACGGCATGGACGCCGATGAGTTGGCTTTCGACCAAGCCGAGGCGGGCCAGGCGTTCGAGCGGGCGTTCGCCGTATTGTTTGAGGCTGTCTTCGATTTCCTGCGCAGTTTCGTGAATGTGAATATGAATCGGCAGGTCCAGCTCGTTGGACAGGCTGACGATGCGCGAAAAGGTGGTGTCGGAGACGGTGTAGGGGGCGTGGGGTGCCAAAGCGAATCGCACCAGCGGGTTGCCTCGCCAGGCGTCGCGCGCAGCGAGTCCTTTGCTGAGGTATTCGTCGGCGCTGGCGGCGTAGGAGGTCGGGAAATCGATGGCGGTAATGCCGATGACGCAGCGCATGCCCAAAGCGTCGAAGGAGGCGGCCGCAGCGTCGGGGTAGAAGTACATTTCATTGCAGGTGGTGATGCCTCCGCGCAGCATCTCTGCCGCGGCCAGCAGGGTGCCGTCGCGAACGAAGGCCGGGCTGACGTGTTGGGCCTCGGTGGGCCAGATCGCCGTTTGCAGCCAGGTCATCAGGGGCAGGTCGTCGGCAATGCCGCGCATGAGTGTCATGGCGGCGTGTGTGTGCAGGTTGATCAGGCCCGGGATGAGCACATGATCGGGCAGGCGGGTTTCGGTGGTGGCGTGGTAACGCTCCCGCGCAATATTGCTGGGCAGAACGGCAACGATACGCCCCTTGTGTATTGCGATGCTGTGATGTTCCAGCGTGGCGTCGGTGGCGTCGACGGGGATTACCCAGCGGGCGCTGATCAGCAGGTCGACCTGTTCGCTCATGGCGTCTGTTCGCTCAGGGATTGATGAGTGGAGGTGGCATTCAAGCCCGGTGATCGATAAAGATCAAGTCGGCCGCGCCGCGCCGGGGTGGGGTCGTGTTGGGGGTCTGTGCTCTTAGGTGGTGTGACGTCGCTGTCAGAGGGGGAGAAGGCGGGGCGTGACGTGGTAAGATTTCCCTCTTTTGAATGCCGCCTTTTCAGGCCCGCTGACAGCCATGGATCAATTCGCAAAAGAGACCCTTCCGATCAGCCTTGAGGAAGAGATGCGTCATGCCTACCTCGATTACGCGATGAGCGTGATCGTGGGGCGGGCGCTGCCGGATGCCAGGGACGGTCTCAAGCCGGTGCACCGGCGCGTGTTGTTTGCCATGCATGAGGCCAACAATGCCTGGAACCGGCCCTATGTGAAGTGTGCGCGGGTGGTTGGTGAGGTGATGGGTAAGTATCACCCGCACGGCGACTCGGCCATTTACGATACGCTGGTCCGCATGGCGCAGAATTTTTCGCTGCGTTACATGCTGGTCGATGGTCAGGGTAACTTCGGCTCCATTGATGGCGACAATGCGGCGGCCATGCGATACACCGAGTGTCGTCAGGCGCGCGTGGCCAGTGAGTTGCTGTCGGATATCGATAAAGAGACGGTCAATTTCGTCCCCAACTACGATGGCAAGGAACGCGAGCCGGCGGTGCTGCCCGCGCGGATCCCGAACCTGCTGATCAATGGTTCGTCGGGTATCGCCGTGGGCATGGCGACCAACATTCCGCCGCACAACCTGCGCGAGGTGATCGATGCCTGCCTGTTGTTGCTGAATGAGCCGGACACCGATATTGAAGCGCTGATTAAGATCGTCAAGGCGCCGGACTTCCCGACGGCCGCTCTGATTTACGGTCTTTCCGGCGTGCATGATGGTTACCGCACCGGTCGCGGCCGGGTGGTGATGCGGGCGCGGACGCACTTCGAAGATCTGGAACGCGGCAATCGTCAGGCGATCATCGTCGATGAGATGCCCTACCAGGTGAACAAGCGCTCGGTGCTTGAGCGTATCGCCGAGCTGGTTAACGAGAAAAAGATCGAAGGCATCTCCGAGATCCGCGACGAGTCGGACAAGTCCGGCATGCGCGTGGTGATCGAGCTCAAGCGCGGCGAAGTGCCCGAGGTGGTGCTCAACAATCTGTTCAAGCAAACGCAGTTGCAGGACACCTTCGGCATGAACATGGTGGCGCTGGTCGATGGCCGCCCGAAAGTGCTTAACCTGCATCAGCTGCTCGATTGTTTCTTGCAGCACCGCCGCGAAGTAGTCACGCGTCGCACCATTTACGAACTGCGCAAGGCCCGCGAACGCGGCCATGTGCTCGAGGGTTTGGCGGTTGCGTTGTCGAATGTGGACGAGGTGATCGCGCTGATCAAGGCGGCGCCGACGCCGGCCGAAGCCAAGCAGGGCCTGATGACCCGTATCTGGCGCTCGCCGCTGGTCGAAGAGATGCTGGCACGTGCCGTGGCCGATCGCGACAGTTTCCGCCCGGCCGGCCTGCCGCCAGAATTCGGCTTGCAGGACAATGGCTACCGCATGTCCGATGCACAGGCGCAAGCCATTCTCGAACTGCGCCTGCAGCGACTGACCGGTCTGGAGCAGGACAAGATTCTGTCGGAGTACCGCGAGGTGATGGAAACCATCTCCGATCTACTCGATATCCTGGCGCGGCCCGAGCGTGTGACCAGCATCATCGCGGAAGAGTTGGCTGCGGTTCGCGAACAATACGGCGACGAGCGCCGCTCGGAGGTCGTTATGGACACCTCCGATATCAATATAGAAGACCTGATCGCGCCTGAAGACATGGTGGTGACCTTGTCGCACACCGGCTACTTCAAGCGCCAGCGTCTGGCCGACTACCGGGCCCAGCGGCGTGGCGGTCGGGGCAAGCAGGCCACTGCGATGAAGGACGATGACTTCATCGACCGCCTGTTCGTGGCCAACACCCACGATACGATCATGTGCTTCTCGAACCGCGGCCGCGCCTACTGGCTCAAAGTGTACGAGGTGCCCGAAGGCACGCGCAACTCGCGCGGCAAGCCGATCGTGAACCTGTTCCCGCTGTTCGAGGGCGAGAAGATCACCGCCGTGTTGCCGGTCAAAGCCTTTGATGAGGACCACTTCGTCTTCATGGCGACCTCGCGCGGCACGGTCAAGAAAACCCCGCTGTCCGACTTCTCCAACCCGCGCAAGGCCGGCATCATCGCCGTCGGGCTGGACGAGGATGATTACCTCATCGGCGTGTCAATTACCGACGGCCAGTGCGATGTGATGCTGTTCTCCGATGCGGGCAAAGCGGTGCGTTTTGTTGAAACCGATGTGCGCCCGATGGGCCGCACGGCGCGCGGCGTGCGCGGCATGATGCTCGAGTCGGGTCAGCAGGTGATCAGCATGCTGGTGGCCGACGACGAAAGCTGGTCGGTGCTCACCGCTACGGTCAATGGCTACGGCAAGCGCACCCCGATCGGCGAATACACCCGCCATGGTCGCGGTACCAAGGGCATGATTGCCATCCAGTCTTCCGAGCGTAACGGCAAGCTGGTGGGCGCCGTGCTGGTCAAACCAGAGAACGAGATCATGCTGATCTCCACCGGTGGTGTGCTGATTCGCACTAAGGTCGAGCATATTCGTGAGATGGGGCGTTCAACTCAGGGCGTGACACTGATCTCGCTCGATGACGGCACCTATCTGGCAGGCATCGAGCCGGTGGCAGAAACCGAAGACGATGATGCGTTTTTCGATGAGGCCATGGATGTGACCGAGGGAGTCGAGGGCGCCGCAGCAGCAGTGGATGCGCCGGCCGAGACGGACGGGGCCGCTGAGGCCCCATCGGAAGACGGTGCAGACGGAGCAGAGTGATGTCCCGCGTGTTCAATTTCAGCGCCGGTCCTGCGGCGCTGCCCGAGTCTGTGTTGCGTCGCGCGGCCGAAGAAATGCTCGACTGGCACGGCACGGGCGTGAGCGTGATGGAAATGAGCCATCGCAGCCCGGCTTTTCAGTCGATCTACGATCAGGCCGAAGCCGATCTGCGCGAGCTGCTGGCGGTGCCATCGAATTACCGCATCCTGTTCATGCAGGGCGGCGCGATTGCCGAAAATGCGCTGGTGCCGATGAACCTGCTTGGCGACAAAGCCGGCGCCGACTATGTGGTGACCGGTTCCTGGTCGGCCAAATCTCAGAAAGAGGCGCGGCGCTATTGTGATGTGAACATCGCGGCGGCGACCGAAGCTGGCGCGTACAACACGGTGCCCGCTCTGAGCGACTGGCGCCTGTCGGACGACCCGGCCTACCTGTTTGTGTGCACCAACGAAACCATCGATGGTGTCGAGTTCGGCTTCGACCCCGATCTGCGCACCATCGGCCGCGGCGAGGTACCGGTGGTGGCTGACGTGTCGTCGCACATCCTGTCGCGCACGGTGGACGTGTCGCGCTACGGCGTGCTGTTTGGTGGCGCGCAGAAAAACATCGGGCCAGCCGGGCTGACCATCGTCATCGTGCGCGAGGATCTGCTCGGCCGTGCCCACAAGGATTGCCCGTCGGCCTTCGATTACAAGTTGGTGGCCGACAACAATTCCATGTACAACACGCCGCCGACCTACGCGATCTACATCGCAGGTCTGGTCTTCCAGTGGCTGCGCGCCCAGGGCGGCGTTGAGGCCATTGAGGCGATCAACATCAAAAAAGCCGACCGGCTCTATGGCTTCATCGATCAGAGCAACTTCTACCAGAACCGTATCGACCCGCGCTATCGCTCGCGTATGAATGTCCCGTTTTTCCTGGCCGATGAGTCGCGCAATGCCGCGTTTCTCGAGCAGAGCTCGGCCGCCGGTCTGGTGCAGTTGAAAGGGCATAAATCAGTCGGTGGCATGCGTGCCTCCATTTATAACGCGATGCCGATGGCCGGCGTCGAAGCGTTGGTCGAGTTCATGCGGGACTTTGAAAGGCGGAACGGGTGATGGCTGAAGGGATGAGCGAAGAGCAGGAACTGCTCAAACTGCGCAACGAAATCGATGCGATTGACGATGCACTGCTGGCCAGCATGTCGCGCCGTGGCAAGCTCGCCCAGCGGGTGGGTGAGATCAAGCAGGGCAATATCTATCGCCCGGAGCGCGAAGCCCAGGTCCTGCGGCGCCTGGCCGACGCAAACCCCGGCCCCTTGCCGTCGACGGCGATTCAGCGGATTTTTCGCGAATTGATGTCGGCCTGCCTGGCGCTTGAGCAGCCGCTCAAGGTGGCCTATCTCGGGCCGGCGGGCACTTTTTCGGAAAGCGCCTCGCGCAAGCACTTCGGCAGCGCGCCGACCTTCATGCCCATGCTCGCCATCGACGATGTATTCCGTTCGGTCGAGGCGGGTAGCGTCGACTACGGCGTGGTGCCGGTCGAGAATTCCACCGAAGGCGCCATCGGCCGCACGCTTGACCTGCTGCTGCTTAACCCGCTCAAGATCTGCGGCGAGGTCAAGCTGCGCATTCACCAGCACCTCATGTCCAAGGCCGACGGCCTGGGTGCCGCACGACGAGTCTATTCGCATGCGCAGAGCCTGGCGCAGTGTCAGGAGTGGCTAAACCGAAATCTGCCCTCGCTGCCCCGTGTGCCCGTGGCCAGCAATGCCGAGGCCGCGCGCCTGGCGGCGGAGGATCCGGAGTCGGTGGCCATTGCCGGCGAAGCGGCAGCCGAATTGTATGGCTTGAACATTCTGGCCGGCAATATCGAAGACGACCCCAACAACACCACGCGTTTCCTGGTGATCTGCCCGCATGACGCGGGCCCTTCCGGCAAGGATAAAACCTCGTTGGTGTGCTCCACGCCGAACCGCGCCGGGGCCATGCACCGCCTGCTTCAGCCGCTGGCCGAGCATGGGGTGAGCATGAGCAAGCTGCAATCGCGTCCGGCGCGTTCTGGCCTGTGGGAATACGTCTATTACATCGATTTTGAAGGCCACCAGAGCGAGGCGAAAGTGGTCGCAGCCCTGGCCGATCTCGAGCGCAACGCGAGCTTCGTGAAGGTGCTGGGGTCCTATCCGGTCGCCGCGCTCTGAATGCCGAGGCGCAGCAGGACAAGCACAAACTAGAAAAGCACTATTCAGGAGACGTCGTCATGCCAATCGCCGATCGGGCGCCGGACTACATTCGGGCCATTTCTCCCTATCAACCGGGTAAGCCAATTTCCGAGCTGGCGCGCGAGATGGGTTTGGTCGAGGCGAGCATCGTCAAGCTCGCCTCGAACGAGAACCCGCTCGGCATCAGCCCGATGGCCAAAGAGGCCATTGCGCGGGCGCTGCTCGAGCTGGCCCGCTATCCGGACGGCAATGGCTTCGCGCTGAAGGCTGCTTTGTCGGAACGCACTGGCGTGCCGATGAGTGGCATCGTGCTGGGTAACGGCTCGAATGACGTGCTTGAATTGGTGGCACGCACTTTCTTGACGCCGGGCTCCGAAGCGGTGTTCTCCGAGCACGCGTTTGCGGTCTATCCCTTGGCGACGATGGCGGTCGGCGGAAAGCCCGTCGCCGTGCCAGCCAGGGATTTTGGCCACGACCTCGACGCCATGGCGGCCGCCGTGACCGACAAAACCGGCGTGATCTTCATTGCCAACCCCAACAATCCCACCGGTACTTTCCTGTCAGGACCACAGATCGAGGCCTTCCTCGAAAAGATCCCCGAGCGGGTGCTGGTGGTGCTTGACGAGGCCTACACTGAATACCTGTCGGACGACGACCGCTATGATGCCATCGGCTGGCTGGCGCGTTTCCCGAATCTGCTGGTGTCGCGCACCTTTTCAAAGGCGTATGGGCTGGCCGGGTTGCGGGTCGGGTATGGTTTGGCGCACCCGAGCGTGATCGATCTGCTCAACCGGGTGCGTCAGCCGTTCAACGTCAATAGCCTGGCCTTGGCGGCCGCGACCGCCGCGCTGCGGGATGAAGAGTTTCTGGCCAAGAGCGCGGCCCTCAACCGTCGGGGCATGGCGCAATTGACCGACGCGTTCCGCGCCATGTCGCTGGAATGGATCCCGTCCTGGGGCAACTTTGTTACGGTCAAGGTGGGTGACGGTGATCAGATCAACCGCAAGTTGCTGGCGCAAGGCGTGATCGTCCGCCCGATCGCCAGCTATGGCATGCCGCAATGGCTCAGGGTATCGATTGGTCTGCCCGAAGAAAACGCCCGATTCATCTCGGCCTTGCAGCAGGCACTGAGCTGATGGATGTATTGCCAGAGGCGCCGATTCGACGGCTGGTAGTTTGTGGCGTTGGCCTGATCGGCGGCTCGTTTGCGCTGGCCTTGAAGTCGGCCGGAATGGTGGAGCGGGTGGTCGGTGTCGGGCGCACGCAAGCCTCGCTGGAGCGTGCGAAAACGCTCGGCGTGATTGATGAAGTCGCGCTGGATTGGGCAACGGCCCTGAGCGGCGCCGACTTCGTGCTTCTGGCCATGCCGGTCGGTCAGGCAAATGCGGTGATGGCGGCTATGGCGCCGCATCTGGCGCCCGGCACTGTTGTGACTGATGCCGGCAGCACCAAGCGTGATGTGATCGAGGCCATTTACGCCCATCTGGACGCCCACCTGATGCATGTGGTGCCGGCACATCCGATTGCGGGTGCTGAAAAAAGCGGTGCCGACGCGGCGTTTTCGACGCTCTATCGTGGGCGCAATGTCGTTGTCACGCCCTTGCCAGAGAATGATCCGGCGACGGTGGCGAGGGTGCGTGCAGTCTGGGCCGCTTGCGGTGCGTCGTTGCGTGAGATGAGTCCGCAAGACCACGATCGCGTATTTGCCGCGGTCAGCCATCTGCCGCATTTGCTGGCCTTTGGCCTGGTGCATGATCTGGCCGGTCGTGCCAATGCCGAACAGCTCTTCAGCTTTGCGGCCAGTGGTTTTCGCGATTTCACGCGCATTGCCGGCAGTCACCCTGAAATGTGGCGAGACATCTGCATGGCGAATCGCCACGCGCTCACGGCCGAGTTGGACCAGTATCTGGGCGAGCTGGCCTATCTGCGCGCACTCTTGATGTCGGGCGATGGCGCCAGCCTCGAAACCCTGTTTGGCGAGGCGCGCGAGGCACGCAACCGCTGGGCCGAGAAAACCTTTCCTTCTTGATTGATACGGATGTCGCAACGTGGAAACCCTTGATCTTGCCCCGATGATCCGGGCTGCGGGCACGGTTCGCCTGCCGGGCTCGAAAAGCATCTCCAACCGGGTGCTGCTGCTGGCTGCGCTGGCCGACGGGCAGACCCGAGTGCACGACTTGCTGCAATCAGACGATACCGAGCGCATGCTCGACGCGCTGCGCACGCTCGGTGTGCCTTGGCAGCACGATGTGGCTGCGGACTGTTTTGTGGTCGATGGCGTCGCAGGGCGCTTTCCGGTGGCTGACGCCGATCTGTTTCTCGGCAACGCCGGCACGGCCTTCCGTCCGCTGACTGCAGCCTTGGCCTTGTCGGGCGGCAACTACCGGCTGTCGGGCGTACCGCGCATGCATGAGCGGCCGATCGGTGATCTGGTGGATGCCTTGTCGCAACTGGGCGCCGCGGTGACCTACACCGGCAACCCGGGCTACCCCCCGCTGACGATCGGCAAAGGTACGATTCGCGCCGGCGGAACCGTGTCGGTGCGTGGCGATGTGTCCAGCCAGTTTCTGACCGCCTTGTTGATGGCCGCACCGCTGACCGGCGTTGCCGTCCATATTGAAGTCGTTGGCGAACTGATCTCCAAGCCCTACATCGAGATCACCTTGAATCTGATGGCACGTTTCGGCGTGCAGGTCGAGCGCGAAGGCTGGCAGCGATTTACCGTGCCGGGCGGCGCGTGCTATCGCAGCCCGGGTGACATTCACGTCGAAGGTGATGCCTCGTCGGCCTCGTATTTCCTGGCTGCCGGTGCGATGGGCGGTGGCCCGGTCCGTGTCGAGGGGGTGGGGCGCAACAGCATCCAGGGTGATGTGCGCTTTGCTGAAGCGCTTGAGCAGCTTGGTGTGCAGATCACCATGGGCGAGCACTGGATCGAGGCGAGTGCGCCTGCCAGCGGACGGCTAAAAGCCTTCGACATGGATCTCAACCACATCCCTGATGCCGCGATGACGCTCGCGGTGATGGCGGTACGCTGCGATGGCCCGTGTCATTTGCGCAATATCGCCAGCTGGCGGGTCAAGGAAACCGACCGGATTGCCGCGATGGCCACCGAGTTGCGCAAGATCGGTGTCGAGGTCGAGGAATTTGACGATTCGCTGCGGGTCACGCCACCGCAGACGCTGCGCCATGCCGCTATCGACACCTACGACGACCATCGCATGGCGATGTGTTTCTCGTTGGTCACCTTGGCGGGCACTGGCGTCACCATCAATGACCCGGCCTGTGTGAACAAAACCTTCCCAGGCTACTTTGACGCCTATCGCAGCATTGCTTCCCCCGTCCCCGTCGTTGCCATTGATGGCCCATCGGCGTCGGGCAAGGGGACAGTCGCCGCGCGCGTGGCCGAATCGCTGGGTTACCACTATCTCGATAGCGGTTCACTCTATCGCTTGGTGGCGTTGGCGACGATTCGCGGTGGTGTGACCGACGACGCAGCAATCGCGGCGGTAGCAGAGACCCTGCCGGCCGAGTTCGTGGGCGGAAAAATCCTGCTCTCGGGTGCGGATGTGACCGACGCAATCCGTAGTGAAGAATGCGCCGCCATGGCCTCAAAAGTGGCCGCCATTCCGGCGGTGCGCGATGCCCTGCTGGAGCGCCAGCGCGCCTATCGCCAAGCGCCAGGCCTTGTGGCGGAAGGGCGCGATATGGGTTCGGTGATTTTTCCGGATGCATCCAGCAAATTCTTTCTGACCGCTTCGGTCGAGGCGCGGGCACAACGGCGCTATAAGCAGTTGATGGAAAAGGGTTTGCCTGCTAACATTGACAGTCTTTCTCAGGAGCTTTCTGAGCGTGATGCGCGAGACGCGGCGCGAAGTGTGGCCCCTTTGAAAAAACTGCCGGACGCAGTGCTTGTTGAAACCTCAGACATGACGGTTGATGAAGCAGTCCGGTTTGTTGCCGAGCGCATCGCCTGAGCGGCGCGCCGGCTCAAACGTATTCCGGCCCTCTGGCCGGTGTGTTTATTAACTAACCCGCTGTCCTTGTGGCAGCACCAGGTCTTTTTTTATGTCCATTCCCACTCCTGAAATGTCCATGGAAAGCTTTGCCGAGCTGTTCGAGGAAAGCCTTGCGCTGCAGGAAATGCGCACGGGCGAGGTGATCACCGCCGAGGTGGTCCGCATCGATCAGAACTTCGTTGTCGTGAACGCTGGCTTGAAATCCGAAAGCTACGTTGCGATCGAAGAGTTCCGCAACGATCACGGCGAACTTGAAGTTAAAGAAGGCGACTACGTCCAGGTTGCCATTGACGCACTCGAAGACGGCTACGGCGAAACCCGCCTGTCCCGCGACAAAGCCAAGCGCATCGCTGCCTGGAACGACCTTGAGCTCGCGCTCAACGAAGGCACGCTGGTCAACGGTGTGGTCAGTGGTCGTGTCAAGGGTGGTCTGACGGTCATGACCCACGGTATCCGCGCCTTCCTGCCGGGTTCGCTGGTCGACATGCGTCCTGTTAAAGACACCGCCCCGTACGAGGGTAAAGAATTCGAATTCAAGGTCATCAAGCTCGACCGCAAGCGCAACAACGTGGTTGTGTCGCGCCGTGCCGTGCTTGAAGAGACCATGGGTGAAGAGCGCGATAAGCTGCTCGAGAACCTGGCCGAAGGCATGGTCGTCAAAGGCATCGTCAAGAACATCACCGACTACGGCGCGTTCGTGGATCTGGGTGGTATCGACGGTCTGCTGCACATCACCGACCTGGCCTGGCGTCGTGTGCGTCACCCGTCGGAAGTGGTTGCTGTCGGTGACGAACTCGAAGCCAAAGTGCTCAAGTTCGACCGCGAGCGTTGCCGCGTGTCGCTGGGTCTCAAGCAGCTCGGCGAAGATCCGTGGGTGGGCATCGCCCGTCGTTACCCCACCGGCACCCGTCTGTTCGGCAAAGTCACCAACATCACCGACTACGGCTCGTTCGTGGAAGTGGAACAGGGCATCGAAGGTCTGGTGCACGTCTCCGAGATGGACTGGACCAACAAGAACATCCACCCGAACAAGGTCGTCCAGCTGGGCGACGAGGTGGAAGTGATGATCCTCGACATCGACGAAGAGCGTCGCCGTATCTCGCTGGGTATGAAGCAGTGCATGGCCAACCCGTGGGACGAGTTCGCCATGAACTTCAAGAAAGGCGACAAGGTTTCCGGTCAGATCAAGTCGATCACCGACTTCGGTGTGTTCATCGGTTTGGATGGTGGCATCGACGGTCTGGTTCACCTGTCCGACCTGTCGTGGTCCGAGCAAGGCGAAGAAGCCGTGCGTCGCTTCAAGAAAGGTGACGAAGTCGAGGCCGTGGTGCTGGCCATCGACGTCGAGCGTGAGCGTATCTCGCTTGGCATCAAGCAGATGGATGGGGACCCCTTCACCAACTTCATCGCCACCCACGACAAGAACAGCCTCGTGCGCGGCACCGTAAAGACGGTGGATGCGCGTGGTGCCGTGATTTCGCTGGGCGATGACATCGAAGGCTACCTGCGCGTGTCTGAAGCCGCTCCGCACCGTATCGACGACTTGACCACCGTGATGAAGGAAGGTGAGGAAGTCGAGACGATGATCATCAACGTGGATCGCAAGTCCCGTTCGATCAACCTGTCGATCAAAGCCAAGGATCAAGCCGAGACCTCCGATGCCATGCAGAAGCTGGCCGCCGAGAGCTCCGCCGCGACGGGCACCACCAGTCTGGGTGCGTTGCTCAAGGCGAAGATGGACGAGCAGAAGCAATAATTGGTGCACTCATGACCAAATCGGAGCTCATTGCGCGACTGGCGGCACGTTTTCCGCAGTTGGTTGCCAAGGATGCCGATTACGCTGTCAAGATGATTCTCGATGCGATGACCGACTCATTGTCACGTGGTGATCGCATCGAGATTCGCGGCTTCGGCAGCTTTGCGCTGAATTACCGCCCGCCCCGCATGGGACGCAATCCGAAATCCGGTGAACGGGTTGAGGTTGCCGAAAAACATGTGCCGCACTTCAAGGCGGGAAAGGAATTGCGGGAACGTGTGGATCTGGCCGAATAATCGGTTCAGATTGTGTCATTGGGGAAGGCGGTTTCGACCGCCTTCTTTTTTGTCCACGAGTCGGCCATAATCACCCCCTATGCGAATCATTGTCTGGATTATCCGTCTGGCGGTCTTCCTCGTTCTATTCGGCTTTGCCGTCAAGAACGACCAACTCACGACGCTGAACTTCTACATGGGCAAGCAATGGCAGTTGCCATTGGTCTTGGTCATCCTGGGGGCATTCGCCGCCGGGGCGCTGGTAGGCGTGACCGCGACGCTGTCGTCGCTGGTGCGTCAGCGGCGCGAGATTGGAAAACTGCGTAAATCACTGCGCAAGGCAGAAGCCGAAATCAAGGCGTCGGCAGGCACGGCCGTTGTGCCGCGGGCCGACGGGGACGCGCCTGAAGCGTTCTGACCCCCATGGAAATTGAATTCTGGTGGTTACTGGCGCTGCCGCTGTTCTTTGCCTTGGGCTGGATGGCGGCGCGGGTTGATATCCGGCATGTGATGAAGGAGTCGCGCAGTTTGCCGCGCTCCTATCTCAATGGATTGAATTTTCTGCTCAACGAGCAGCCCGATAAAGCCATCGATGCTTTCATTGAGGCCGTGCGTATCGACCCCGATACGGTCGAGCTGCATTTTGCCCTCGGCAGCCTGTTTCGCCGTCGCGGCGAAACCGAGCGCGCGATCCGCATGCACCAACACCTAGTCGATCGCGAAGACCTGAATGAATCCCAGCGCCTGCAGGCACTGGCGGAGCTCGGTCAGGACTATCTGAAAGCCGGCTTGCTCGATCGCGCTGAATCCGTCTTCCTGCGCTTGCGTGGCACGGCTTTGAACGACGTTGCCCTGCGCGATCTGCTGGAAATCTATCAACAAGAAAAAGACTGGCCGAAAGCGATCGACATCGCCAAAGCCCTGCCTGATCACGAGAGTGTCTGGTGGCGCAAGGAAATGGCCAATTTTCATTGCGAGATGGCCTCCGACGCGCTGGCGGACTCGCGGCTCGACGATGCCGAAACGGCCATTCAGTCGGCCTTGCAGATCAATCCCCGGTCGGTTCGTGGAAGCCTGATCAAAGGCGATCTGGCGGCGCGGCGCGGCGATCTCGACGAGGCTGTCCTTGCCTGGAAGCGGATCGAAGGGCAGGACCCACTCTATCTCTCGCTCGCTGCGGAACGTCTGATGAAGGCGTACGACGCGCAGGGCCGGATAGAAGATGGACTGCAGTTGCTGCGCGCCTACCTGGAGCGCCACTCTTCGCTCGATCTGCTCGATGTGCTGTTTGACCGCACGCTCAAGCTGGCCGGTTCGCTCAGCGCCTATGATCTGGTGCGCGACGAGTTGCGGCGCAATCCGAGCGTGCTCGGTCTCGACAAAATGCTGGAAGCGGCCCTGGTGGCCGCGCCGACCGAGCTTCGCCCCGATATCGAGCTGGTGCGTCAGCTGGTGCATAGTCACACGCGTCGCGTGGCGCGCTACCGCTGCGACGCCTGCGGATTCAAGGCGCGTCAGTTCTATTGGCGATGCCCGGCCTGTGGAGGTTGGGAAACCACGCCGCCACGGCGGACGGAAGAATACGATCTGGTGCCTTGAGCAATCCTCCCGGCGCCTGCAGATGACATGAGGATAGAGAGATGAAAGTTACCGTTATCGGTACGGGCTACGTGGGCCTGGTGTCGGGCGCCTGTTTGGCCGACGTAGGCAATGATGTGCTGTGTCTGGATGTCGATCCGGCCAAAATCAAGATTCTTGAAGAGGGTGGCATCCCCATTCACGAGCCGGGGCTGCACGAAATCGTCCGCCGCAACGTTGAAGCCGGTCGCCTGTCCTTTACGACTGACGTCGAAAAGGCTGCAAAGTGGGGTGTGACGCAGTTCATTGCCGTCGGGACGCCGCCGGATGAAGACGGCTCGGCCGATCTTAAATATGTGATCGCCGCCGCGCGCAATATCGGCAAGCACATGGATGCTTACCGGGTGATCGTGGATAAATCCACGGTGCCGGTCGGCACCGCCGACAAGGTGCGCGCTGCGGTGGCTGAGGAATTAGCCAAGCGTGGCAGCACGACGGAATTCAGTGTGGTGTCGAACCCCGAGTTCCTGAAAGAAGGGGCCGCCATCGAAGACTTCATGCGTCCCGACCGCATCGTGGTGGGTGCTGAAGACCCGCAGGCCATCGAGCTGATGCGTCAGTTGTATGCGCCCTTCCAGCGCAATCACGACCGTCTGGTGTTCATGGACGTGCGCAGCGCCGAGCTCACCAAATATGCCGCGAATGCCATGCTGGCCACGCGGATCAGCTTCATGAACGAACTGGCCAATCTGGCCGAAACGCTCGGCGCCGACATCGAATTGGTGCGTCAGGGCATCGGTTCGGATCCGCGTATCGGCTGGCATTTCCTGTACGCCGGTTGTGGTTACGGCGGCTCGTGCTTTCCGAAAGACGTGAAGGCGCTGATCCGCACCGGCAGTGAACACGGCCATGACCTCAAGCTGCTTGGCGCGGTCGAGGCGGCCAACGAGATTCAAAAGCATGTGCTGGTCGACAAGATCGTGCGTCGCTTCGGTGAGGATCTGACCGGTCGACACTTCGCGCTGTGGGGCCTGGCCTTCAAGCCGAACACCGACGACATGCGCGATGCACCCAGCCGCGTGATCATTCAGGAATTGTTCAAGCGGGGCGCGACGGTGGCCGCTTACGATCCGGTTGCCATGCAGGAGGCCGAACGGATTTTCGGGGATGAACCCCGTCTGAGCTACGCCGGTCGCCCAAAGAGCACGCTCGACAATGCCGACGCGCTGGTCATCGTCACCGAGTGGAAAGAATTCCGTAGCCCCGACTTCGAGGCCATCAAGTCGCGCCTCAAGCAGCCCGTCATGTTTGACGGCCGGAATATGTACGATCCCGCATTGATCCGCGCCGAAGGCATTGAATACTTCGGTATCGGGCGCGGCTGAGATGAGCGGTCGCGACGTGCTGCCGGAGACATCGGCGGCGCGAATTCTCGTTGTCGGCGATGTCATGCTCGACCGTTACTGGTTCGGTGACGTCAACCGGATTTCGCCCGAGGCGCCGGTGCCGGTGGTGCGCATGACGCGCGCCGAAGACCGCCCCGGCGGCGCGGCCAACGTGGCGCGCAACGCGTCGGCGCTGGGCACGCAGGTGTCCTTGTTGTCGGTGGTCGGGCAGGACGAGGCGGGCGACAGCCTCGATCGCCTGCTGGCCGAATCGGCGGTCCGCGCCCATCTGTTTCGTGACGCCAGCGTTCAGACCACGCTCAAGCTGCGGGTCATCGGCCGAAGCCAGCAGTTGTTGCGCATCGACTTTGAGCAACGACCGCAGGCCGAGGTGCTGGCCGCCAAGCTGGATACTTTCAAACAACTGCTGTCCGCCCATGATCTGGTGCTGATTTCCGATTACGACAAAGGCGCATTGGACCATGTCGAGGCGATGGTTCAGGCCGCCAAAGTGGCCGGCAAGCCGGTGCTGGTTGACCCCAAGGGCGATGACTTCACACGCTATGCCGGCGCGACTGTCCTGACCCCGAACCGGGGTGAGCTTCAGGGGATCGTTGGTCGTTGGCGCTCCGAGGCTGATCTGGCTGCACGCGTCGACGCCTTGCGAAAAGAGCTGTCGATCGGTGCCGTGTTGCTGACCCGGTCCGAAGAAGGCATGACGCTGTTTGATGAAAACGGCGTCAGTCATGAACCGACGCGCGCGCGCGAGGTCTTTGATGTGTCGGGTGCGGGCGATACCGTGATTGCGACTTTCGCCGTAATGCTGGCCTGCGGCCTGTCTGCCCCCGATGCCATGCACTGGGCCAATCTTGCCGCCGGCGTTGTTGTCGGCAAACTCGGAACGGCGGTCGTCTCGCTGGATGAGCTGCGCGCCAGCGCGTCTTGACGCGACCTAACCATTGGAAAGAACGGATGCAATTCAAGACCCTTGAAGACTATGTTGGCGAAACACCGCTGGTGCGCCTCAAGCGAATCAATGCGGGTGACGGCAATGTGATTCTCGCCAAACTCGAGGGCAACAACCCCGCAGGATCGGTCAAGGACCGCCCCGCGATGTCGATGATTCTGCGTGCCGAGGCGGCCGGTCGCATTCAACCCGGCGATACGCTGATCGAAGCGACCAGCGGCAATACGGGCATCGCGCTGGCCATGGCGGCGGCGATTCGCGGTTACCGCATGATTCTGGTCATGCCCGAGAATCAGAGTGTCGAGCGACGCCAGACAATGCGGGCCTTCGGCGCCGAATTGATCCTCACCCCCAAAAGCGGCGGCATGGAAGTGGCGCGCGACATGGCAACCCGGATGCGGGACGATGGCGAGGGCGTGATCCTCGACCAGTTCGGGAACCCGGACAACCCCGAGGCGCACTTCGAGGGCACCGGCCCCGAGCTATGGCGTCAGACTGACGGGCGAATCACGCATTTCGTCAGTTCGATGGGGACGACGGGCACCATCATGGGCACCTCGCGTTATCTCAAGCAGCAAAACGCCAAGATTGAAATCATTGGTTGTGAGCCGGCCGAGGGGGCGCAAATTCCGGGTATTCGCAAATGGCCCGAGGCGTATCTGCCAACCATTTATGACGCATCCCGCGTTGATCGTATCGAACCCGTGACCCAGGCGGACGCCGAGGAGATGACCCGCCGGCTGGCGCGCGAAGAAGGCATTTTTGCCGGCATCTCATCCGGTGGCGCGATGCATGTCGCCCTGCGCGTTGCTGCGCAGGTGAGCAATGCGGTGATTGTCAGCATTGTCTGTGACCGCGGTGACCGTTATCTGTCGACGGGTGTGTTCCCGGCCTGAGCGCCAGCGCGGGCGGCGCCAGCCAAGCTGGCGGGCCGGCCTGGCGTTGCTCCTTTTGAGCGGGGCGGCCTGGGCGGGTCTGCAGCTCGACATTCACCAGATTGATCACCCGAGCTTTTCAGCGCGAGGCGTGAGCCTGTTGCTGGACGGCTCGGCCGGACGGATTCGGCTTGATCAATTTGCCGCGGCCGGCCGTCAATGGCGAGCCGTTTACCTCGATTGCCGTCGCTTGCAGCTCGACGAAGGGCGCATTCAGTGCGCCGATGCACGCGTTGGCGGCGTGCCGGAGCTGGCCGGTGCCCGGCTGAACCTCGATTTCTCGACTAAATCCCGCTCCGGTCGTTTGACGGCACAGTTCGCGGACGACGCGCGCTTGACCGCGACGCTGGCGGCCCATGGCGCACTCGATCTCAAGTTTTCGCATTTACCGGTCGCGCTCCTGGCTCGGGTCTGGCCGGCGGCGGCTCCGTGGCATCCGGTCGGTGCGCTGAGCGGCCGCGCCAGTTTCGATGGCCGTCGCGCGACGGTGTCAGCGACGCTTGAAAGCGCTGGGTTTTCCGATGCCTCGGGCAGCCATGCCGCGGAGGCGCTGGCGGGAGATGTGCGCTTGAGCGCCGTTCGGCAGGGTGATGCGTGGCGCTGGGATATGCGCGCGGCGTGGACTGCCGGTGGCGTGTTCTGGGATCCCGTGTTTGTGCCGTCAGGTGTTTCACTGCTTGCCGAAGGGCAGGTCTCGGGTCAGGAGGTCACGCTTTTTTCATCGCGCCTGGACGCGCCGGGTGTCGGCGACATCACGGCAAAAGGCCGTCTCGACATGGCGGACCGGAAAATCATCGAAGCGGAGGTGTCGGTCAGGCGTGCTGATCTGGCGGTGGCGGTACCGCAGTTTGTGTTGCCCGTGGTGGCGCCTGCGCAAACGGAGCGCTGGCAGGTGGCGGGCTGGCTTGATCTGGATGTGCGGTGGCTGGACGGTGAGCTGCACGGGGTGGAAGTGGGGCTTGACCAGGTGGGCTTTGCGTATTTGGGGCAGCGCTTTCGGGTCGGGCCGCTGTCGGGCCATCTCCCCTGGCATCGCGATACCCCAGCCCAGGGGCATCTTCAGGTCGACGGCCTGCACTGGCAAAAGCTCGACTTCGCGCCGTTCTTGCTGGACATGTCGGTTGAGCAGGGCCGGATCAAGGTCGATCCAGCGCGATTGCCTGTGCTCGATGGCGCGATCATTATCGACCGCCTGACGGTGGCGAAAACGGAGGATGGGTGGCAGGGGGCGGGCGGATTTTTTATGGAGCCGGTGTCGATGCGGGCCCTGACCACGGCACTGGATTTGCCGGAGATGGTCGGCACCTTGTCGGCGTCGATCCCCGGGCTGATCGTGACACCGCGCCGCGCTGCGCTCGACGGCGCCTTGGTTATTGCCTTGTTTGATGGTTATGTGCAGGCCACCGGGCTGGAAGTGATCGAGCCTTTCGGTCTGCTGCCACGTCTGCGCGCCGATGTGGTGGCTGAGCATCTGGATATGGCGCAACTGACCGAGACATTCTCCTTTGGTGCGGTTTCTGGATTCATTGATCTGGCTTTGAAAGACTTGCAGATGGCGGCCTGGAAGCCTGTGCGCTTCGATGCTTCGGTGCGGAGCACGCCGGGCGACTATCGCCGGCGGATCAGCCAGCGGGCGGTCGAGCACATCACGGCGCTGGGTGGGCCGAGTGCGAGTGCAGCCATTCAGCGGAGTTTTTTGCAGTTCTTCAACGATTTCGGCTACGGCGAGATTGGCGTGGGTTGCCGACTCGCCAGCGGGGTATGCCAAATGGAAGGTCTTGAGGGGCCGGGCGCGGATGCTTCGCCGTTTACCATCGTGCGTGGCGGCGGCATCCCGGCCCTGAACGTCATCGGCTACAATCGGCGCGTGAATTGGGATGAGCTGATCGCGCGCGTCAAGGCGGCTATCGCCAGCGATGCGGCGCCGATCATCAAGTGAGGACAGACATGAAACCGGTATCGACATGGGCCGCGATGCTTTCGCTCAGCCTCGCCATGGCAGGTTGCGTGACAATCAATATCTATTTCCCGGCAGCTGCGGCAGAGAAGGCCGCCGACCGGATCATCGACGAAGTCTGGCAACTCAAGCCGGATGCCGCCACCAAGGAAGGAGCGCCCAGCCGATGAAAACCATTTGGAAGATGCTGTTTATTGTCAGCCTGCTGTCCGCCAGCTTGGCAACGGCACAAGGCAATCTCGATGTCGATACGCCCGCGATTTCGGCCATCAAGTCGTCCATGTCGCAGCGGCATGCGCAACTCGCGCCGCTGTATGCGTCTGGTGCGGTCGGTCTCAAGTCGGACGGATCGCTCGCCGTTCATGACGCCAACGCCGTCCCGCTGGCGCAGCGTGGCAAGCTCAATGCGCTGGTGGCAGCGGAGAACAATGATCGCACGGCGCTCTACCGCGAAATTGCCACGGCCAATGGGCACCCCGAATGGGCAGGTGATATCCGCAACACCTTCGCCCAGCGCTGGATCGACAAGGCGCCCGGCGGCTGGTGGGTCGAAGGCTCGCGGGGCTGGACTCGCAAGTGAGCGCCGTTCTCATCTTTGACATCGAGACGATTCCCGATGTGGCCGGGCTGCGTCGTCTGCACGACCTGCCTGATGACCTCGCTGACGATGAAGTGGCCGAGCTCGCCATGCAGCGCCGCCGCGCAGCGACCGGCAACGATTTTCTGCCGCACTATTTGCAGCGCATCGTCACCATTTCCTGTGTTTTTCGTGACGCTGCGCAGTTCAAGGTCTTCTCGCTGTCCGAGCCAGACTCGGACGAGGCGGGCATCATCCAGCGCTTCTTCGACGGCATTGAACGCTTCACGCCACAAATTGTTTCATGGAACGGTGGCGGATTTGATCTTCCGGTGCTTCACTACCGAGGTCTGCTGCACGGCGTCAGTGCGCCGCGCTACTGGGAAATGGGTGAGGGCGATTCCCGGGACGCCCGGGATTTCAAGTGGAACAACTACATCAGTCGTTATCACAGCCGGCATCTGGACTTGATGGATTTGCTGGCTTTGTATCAGCCCCGCGCCAATGCGCCGCTGGACGTGCTGGCCAAGCTGATGGGCTTTCCGGGCAAACTTGGCATGGATGGCTCCGCGGTGTGGGGGGCCTATCAGGATGGGCGGATTGCTGAGATCCGGGACTACTGCGAAACCGACGTGGTCAACACCTACCTGGTTTACCTGCGTTTTCAGCGCATGCGCGGCGTGATGCTGGCAGAAGAATACGAGGCCGAATTGGCCGTGGTACGCAAAACGCTCAAGGCGATTGGCGCGCCGCACTGGGAAGCTTTCCTGGCGCAGTGGCCTGAGTCATGAGCGTGAAACGGGAGTGTGAATAGTATGGGTATCCTCTGGACGATTCTGATCGGACTGCTGGTCGGCGTGGTGGCGAAGTTCATCCATCCCGGCAAGGAGAATCTGGGCTTGGTAATGACCGCGCTGTTGGGGATTGCCGGTTCAATGGTCGCAAGCTTTGGTGGCCAGGTGCTCGGCATCTATCGTGCTGGCCAAGGCGCCGGTTTTTTAGGCGCGCTGATTGGTGCGGTTTTGATTTTGTTTATTTACACGCGAATTAAGCGGTAAAAGTATTTGACAGGTGTTTGGGTTCGGCTATAATTCGGCCTCCTTAGGCGCGTAGCTCAGCTGGTTAGAGCACCACCTTGACATGGTGGGGGTCGTTGGTTCGAGTCCAATCGCGCCTACCAAACATCTAAGGAGCGCATCGTCGTGGCTTTCCGAACTTGCACCGGTTGCAATAACTGAACAGGTCGAGTTTCACGACGTTTGCGTTGCGAACGAAAAAAGTGCGGCTCAGACCGCACTTTTTTTTTGCCCCAAAGGATTGAGTCATGCCGAAGATCACGCTCCCCGACGGTTCCGTTCGAAGTTACGAGCAGCCGGTGACCGTCCTTGAAGTTGCCGCGTCGATCGGCGAGGGTCTGGCGCGCGCCGCGCTGGCTGGCAAGGTCGATGGTGTTGTTGTTGATGTGTCCCATTGCATGGACGCCGACGCAGGGCTGAGCATCATCACCGCAAAAGATCCCGATGGTCTGGAAGTCATCCGCCACTCGACCGCTCACTTGCTGGCCTATGCCGTCAAGGAGCTGTACCCGGAAGCGCAGGTCACCATCGGTCCGGTGATTGAAAACGGCTTCTACTACGATTTTTCTTACGCGCGCCCCTTCACGCCCGAAGATCTGACCAAGATCGAGGCGCGCATGCGCGAGCTCGCAAAAAAAGATCTGCCGGTCGTGCGCGAAGTGTGGCAGCGCGATGAGGCCGTGTCCTTCTTCAAGTCCATTGGCGAAAACTACAAAGCCGAGATCATTGCGTCGATTCCGCAGGATCAGGCGGTGTCCTTGTATCGCGAGGGCGATTTTGTCGATCTGTGTCGCGGACCGCACGTGCCGTCCACCGGCAAACTGAAAGTCTTCAAGCTCATGAAGCTCGCCGGCGCCTATTGGCGTGGCGACTCGAAAAACGAGATGCTGCAGCGGATCTACGGCACGGCCTGGGCCAGCAAGGACGACCAGGCCAATTACCTGCACATGCTCGAAGAGGCCGAAAAGCGCGATCACCGCAAAATCGGCAAGCAGCTTGATCTCTTCCATTTGCAGGACGAGGCGCCGGGCATGGTGTTTTGGCACCCGCTGGGCTGGACGCTGTGGCAGCAGGTTGAGCAGTACATGCGCAACACGCTGAACGAGGCGGGCTACAAGGAAGTCAAGACGCCCTTGATGATGGATCGCTCGCTGTGGGAGCGCTCGGGGCACTGGGAAAACTACCGCGAGAACATGTTCACCACGGAGTCGGAAAAGCGCGACTACGCGGTCAAGCCGATGAACTGCCCGGGCCATGTCGAGATCTTCAACCATGGCCTGCACTCCTACCGCGACTTGCCGCTGCGTCTGGCGGAGTTTGGCTCTTGTCATCGCAATGAACCCTCGGGCGCGCTGCATGGTTTGATGCGTGTGCGTGGTTTTGTGCAGGACGATGCCCACATTTTCTGCACCGAAGACCAGGTGGTCTCCGAGGTGCGTGAGTTCAACGAACTGCTGATGCGCGTGTATAGCGACTTCGGTTTTACCGAAGTCGACGTCAAGCTGTCGCTGCGCCCTGAAAAGCGTGCTGGATCGGACGCGGTCTGGGATAAGGCGGAAGACGGCCTGCGCGAAGCGCTGGCGTCTTCCGGCGTGAGCTGGGAAGAACTCGAAGGCGAGGGTGCTTTCTATGGTCCGAAGATCGAATACCACATCAAGGACGCGCTCGGTCGCTCTTGGCAGTGCGGCACCATGCAGCTCGATTTTGTGCTGCCTGAACGCCTGGACGCCGAGTATGTGACGGAAGGAAACAGTCGCGCCCGCCCGGTTATGCTGCATCGCGCCATTCTGGGATCGATGGAGCGTTTCATTGGTATTTTGATCGAAAACCATGCCGGCCATTTCCCGTTTTGGCTCGCGCCGGTTCAAGCGGTTGTGATGAATATTTCCGATCCGCAGGCCGACTATGTGAAATCCGTGACCAGCCGGCTCCAAAAGGCCGGCTTCCGGGTGGTTTCAGATTTGCGGAACGAGAAAATTACATATAAAATCCGCGAACATAGCGTACGCCGCTTGCCCTATCAGCTTGTCGTTGGTGACAAGGAGAAAGAGGCAGGTTTGGTTGCCGTGCGCGCCCGGGGTGGTCAAGACCTCGGTCAAATGTCCCTCGATTCGTTGATCGAGCGTTGGCAGCGGGAAATTTTCACGCGCGCCGGCATGGACTGATTTTGTTCGAATTTGGAGAGTTGAACCATCGCTCAGGAAAAGAAGCAGCGCGTTAATTCAGAAATTACCGCGCCGGAAGTGCGTCTGATCGACGCCGACGGGGAACAGGCAGGCGTCGTGTCCATTCGTGCAGCACTGGCGATGGCCGATGAGGTGGGGCTGGATCTGGTTGAGATCGCTCCGCTGGCTGAACCGCCGGTCTGCCGCATCATGGATGTCGGCAAGTTTAAGTATCAGAGCGCCAAGAAGGCGCATGAGGCTAAGCTCAAGCAAAAGCAGGTTCAGGTAAAGGAAGTCAAGCTGCGTCCGCGAACGGACGAGAATGACTACCAGATCAAGCTGCGTAATCTGAAACGCTTCCTGGAAAATGGCGACAAGGTCAAAGTGACCCTGCGCTTCCGCGGTCGTGAGATGGCTCACCAAGAGTACGGCATGCGCCAGCTCGAGCGTATCAAGGCCGACCTGATCGAGCTGGCAAACGTCGAGCAGATGCCAAAGATGGAAGGGCGCCAGATGGTGATGATCATCGCGCCGAGCAAGAAGACGGTTTAAAGATTTTTGCGCACTGCGCAAAAAGTAGGGGAAGTGCCAGTCACTTCCATGACAAGTGGAGCCGGGTAAAAAAATACGCCACTGGCGTTACCTGGTGCCATGACATAACAGGAGCAATCATGCCCAAGATGAAAACGAAGAGCGGCGCAAAAAAGCGGTTTAAACTGCGCGCTGGCGGTGGCATCAAGCGTGCCCAGGCGTTCAAGCGTCACATTCTGACCAAGAAGACCACCAAGGTGAAGCGTCACCTGCGCGGTGTTCTGGAGGTTCATGAGTCTGACGTCAAGATGGTTCGCGCCATGTTGCCTTACGCCTGATAGGAGAAAAAGATGTCCCGAGTTAAACGTGGTGTAACAGCCCGCGCCCGCCACAAGAAAGTCCTGGCTCAAGCCAAGGGCTATCGCGGTCGCCGCAAGAACGTCTATCGCGTCGCCAAACAGGCGGTGATGAAAGCCGGTCAATATCAGTATCGTGACCGTCGTCAGCGCAAGCGTCAGTTCCGCGCTCTGTGGATTGCCCGTATCAACGCGGCTGCTCGCGAGCTGGGTCTGACCTACAGCGTCTTCATGAACGGCCTGAAGAAAGCCGCGATTGAAGTTGATCGCAAAGTGCTGGCCGATCTGGCAGTGTTCGACAAGCCGGCGTTTTCCGCCCTTGTTGACCAGGCCAAGGCAAAGCTTGCTGCATAAGCGGATGCAGCTCAAAGAAAGGAGGCCTGGCCTCCTTTTTTTTTCTGAATTGAATTACGGCCATTGTTCATGAATGAGCTCGACACTCTCGTAACGCAAGCGCGCACCGATTTTGAGAACGCTGCCGACGCCACTCAGCTGGATGTCGCCAAGTCGCGGTATCTCGGCAAGGGCGGTGCCATTACTCAGCAAATGAAAACGCTGGGGCAGTTGGGTCCGGACGAACGCCGGGCGGCGGGCGCGCGCATCAATGCCGCCAAAGACCAGATCGAGACGGCGCTTGAAGCCCGTCGCGAAGCAATCCGCGATGCCGCCCTGGCTATTCAACTGTCGGCCGAGGCGCTGGATGTGACCTTGCCGGGCCGGGGGATGGGCAAGGGCGGTCTGCATCCGGTGAGCCGGACGCTTGAGCGCATCGAAGCCTTGTTTAGATCCATTGGCTTTGAAGTGGCCGATGGCCCGGAAATCGAGACCGATTTCCTGAACTTTACCGCGCTGAACACACCGGAAAATCACCCGGCCCGTTCGATGCACGACACCTTCTATCTTGAAGGGGTGGACGATGTGTTGTTGCGCACCCACACCAGTCCGGTTCAGGTGCGAACCATGCGTGAACATGTGGCGCAGTACGGCGATCGCGAACACATGCCGGAAATCCGGGTGATCATCCCTGGCCGGGTGTATCGGGTTGACTCCGACGCCACGCACTCACCGATGTTCCATCAGGTTGAGGGCTTGTGGGTGGGTGAAGACATCAGTTTTGCCGATCTCAAAGGCGTGATCGCAGATTTTCTGCGCAAGTTCTTTGAGACTGACGACCTTCAGGTGCGCTTCCGCCCGTCCTTCTTCCCCTTCACGGAGCCGAGTGCTGAGATTGATGTGGCGTTCATGCACGGCGAGATGAAAGGGCGCTGGCTCGAAATTGCCGGTTGCGGCATGGTCCATCCGAACGTGTTGCGTCATGGCGGTATCGACCCCGAGCGCTACACAGGCTTCGCCTTCGGCATGGGGCCGGACCGGCTCACCATGCTCCGTTACGGCATCAACGATCTGCGCCTCTTCTTCGAGGGCGATCTGCGTTTCCTCGGCCAATTCAGGTAAGCGAACATGCAATTCTCAGAACAATGGTTGCGCCATTTCGTCGATCCGAAGATTGACAGTGAGGCGCTCGGTCAGTTGATGACCATGGCTGGCCTGGAAGTGGAAGAAATGAACGCCGTCGGCGGGGTGTTTACCTCCGTCGTGGTGGGCAAGATTCTGTCGACCGAAAAGCACCCGGACGCGGATCGTCTGAAAGTGTGCCAAGTCGATGCCGGCCAGGATGCGCCGCTGCAAATCGTGTGCGGTGCGCCCAATGCCGAAGCCGGTATGAAAGTGCCGTGTGCCGTGGTGGGCGCAAGCTTGCCCGGCTTCGAAATCAAGCAGGCCAAACTGCGCGGTGTCGCCTCGCACGGCATGTTGTGCTCCGCTCGTGAGCTCGGTATTTCCGACGAGCACGGCGGACTGTATGCGCTGCCTGACGACGCGCCGGTCGGTGCCGATGTGCGTCAGTTGCTTGGGCTGGATGACACGGTGTATGTGATCAAGCTGACACCGAACCGGGCGGATTGCCTCAGCCTCGTGGGTGTGGCCCGTGAAGTGGCGGCGCTGACCGATATGCCGCTGACGGTGCCACCGTCGGCGCCTGTCGAGCCGACGATCGATGATCGTCGCGTCATCGCGCTGGATGCGCCAGAATCCTGCCCGCGCTTTTGTGGCCGAATCCTTCAAGGCGTGGATGCACGCGCGAGTACGCCGGAGTGGATGGTGCGTCGTCTCGAGCGCAGTGGCATCCGGGCAATCAGCGCGCTGGTCGACATCACCAACTACGTGATGCTCGAACTGGGCCAGCCGCTGCACGCTTATGATAACGACCATCTCGAAGGTGCGATCCATGCACGTATGGCGCAGCCAGGCGAGAAGCTGCTGCTGCTCAACGAACAAGTGATCGAACTGGCCGCTGGCACTCTGGTGATTGCTGACGATGCGCGCGTGCTTGGCATGGCAGGCATCATGGGCGGAGAAGAGAGCGGTATCTCGCTCGATACGCGCAACGTATTTCTTGAGGCCGCCTACTTCACACCCGACGCGGTGGCCGGTCGTGCGCGCGAATACGGGTTTGGTTCCGATGCCTCTCACCGCTTTGAGCGTGGGGTCGATTTTGCGCTGTCGCCCGTGGCGATCGAGCGCGCCACTGCATTGATCCTCGAGATCTGCGGCGGTCAGGTCGGGCCGGTGGTGCAAGCCGAAAGTCTTGCGCATCTGCCAGCGCGCCGGCCGGTGACCTTGCGCCCCGCGCGGGCTCGCAAGGTGCTGGGCATTGATCTGTCCGATGACGACATGGCCAGCCTGCTGTCACGTGTGCACCTTGATGTCGTACGCGAGAGCGAGAACTTTCGCGTGACACCGCCATCGTATCGCTTCGATATCGAAATCGAGGTCGATCTGGTTGAAGAACTGGCGCGCTTGCACGGCTACGACAACATTCCCGCCCCCGCACCGCAAGGCCATCTCGCCATGCTGGATCGGCCAGAATCCCGTCGTGACCTGTGGCAAGTGAAGCGCATGGTCGCCGACCGCGACTATCAGGAAGTGGTGACCTACTCCTTCATTGAAGAGGCGTGGGAGCGTGATCTTTGCGGCAATACTCAGCCGATTCGCCTGGCCAATCCGATTGCCAGTCAGATGAACGTGATGCGCAGCAGTCTGCTTCCCGGACTGCTCGGCGTGTTGCTGACCAACCGCAAGCGCCAGAACCCTCGTGTGCGCGTGTTTGAAACCGGTCGCTGTTTCCGCGTCGACGATGCCGGCACACCGGTGGCAGGCTACGATCAGTCTGTGCGACTCGGATTGCTGGCAGCAGCCGGAACTGCGCCTGAGCAGTGGGGCGTGGCGCATCGCAACGCAGATTTTTACGATCTGAAGGGCGATCTCGAAGCCTTGTTTGCTCCGCAAACACTCAGCTTCGAAGCCGCGGAGCACCCCGCGCTGCACCCGGGGCGAAGTGCCAAAGTACTGGCCGCGGGCAAGGTAGTCGGCTACATCGGTGAAATTCACCCGAAGTGGGCGCAAAAATACGAACTGGGGAATGCCCCGGTCGTATGCGAAGTAGACGTCGATGCGCTTCTGCAAGCAAGCTTGCCGGTGTACACGGCGATCTCCCGCCTGCCCGCTGTTGTGCGGGACATGGCATTGGTGGTCGCCAGTACGGTGCCGGCAATGGCGCTGATGGCCGCGCTCAAGCAGGCTGCGCCGGCGATTGTTCGGGATATCCAGTTGTTCGATGTCTATCAAGGCAAGGGGGTTGATCCTGACAAAAAGAGCCTTGCTTTCAGGGTGTTGATGCAAGATACTCAACGAACCCTTGAAGATGCCGAGGTGGACGCTGCGGTCAGTGCGCTGGTTCAGTGCGCTCAAGCACAATTCAACGCCGCCCTGCGTGGATGAGGGACGCGAGCATGACGTTAACGAAGGCCGAATTAGCTGACCTGTTGTTTGAGCAGGTTGGTTTGAACAAGCGCGAATCGAAAGACATGGTGGAAGGTTTCTTCGAAGAAATTCGCACGGCATTGGAGCGGGGGGACTGCGTCAAGCTGTCCGGTTTCGGCAACTTCCAGTTGCGCGACAAACCCCAGCGTCCGGGCCGGAACCCGAAAACGGGGGAAGAAATTCCCATTACCGCCCGCCGTGTAGTGACCTTTCACGCCAGCCAGAAGCTGAAATCTTCTGTGGAAAAGCTGAGTTATGCAGGAAAGTCCTAATCCGGAAGCCGATGTCGTACTGCCGCCGATTCCCGCCAAGCGTTACTTCACGATTGGCGAAGTCAGCGATCTGTGTGCGGTCAAACCGCATGTGTTGCGCTATTGGGAGCAGGAATTCACCCAGCTCAAACCGGTAAAGCGTCGCGGTAATCGACGCTACTACCAGCACCATGAAGTGCGACTGATCCGCAAGATCAGGGAGTTGCTTTACCAGGATGGCTTCACGATTTCCGGTGCGCGGAATCAGCTGAATGCATCGGCGATCCACGCACAGGAAGACGCGGAGCAAGCGGTTGAGTTGCGAGCGTCCATTTCGCAAGCGCGTGAGACCCTGATCGCCTTGTTGGATGACTTGAAGCGCTAAGTTTGTTAAAAATATCGGCCTTGCGGAATTGTAGTTTTGAATTCCAGTGCTATAATTCCGCTCCTGTGTCGGGGCGTAGCGCAGCCTGGTAGCGCACTTGCATGGGGTGCAAGGGGTCGCGAGTTCGAATCCCGCCGCCCCGACCAATAGAAACAGGCACTTAGCCCAGTCTTCGGACTGGGCTTTTTGCTTTCTGAGGCTGTTGGTGACACTTCTGGTGACACCTTGGCGAAGGTGTGCTGCTTTCCAGCGGTAAAAAAGCGGCCCGTGGTGTTCCGACCTTGCCGGCATGGAAGCTTGTCTGTGATGTCCAGGTGCAAGATCGCTCGCGCGACGCCATCAGTATGGGCATCAACCATCGATCACAGCGCCCGCGTCCGGGTTGTCAGGGAGCGTGTGTTGGTTAAGTTTTCCCCTCCCCATGTGGACCACGCGTCGTGACCCCCGCCCCCACCCTGACCCAACGGTCTTGCACCAAACCCCCTTGAAAACTTCGTGTCCCAGATTGCGAGCCCCATATGTAACTGCGGACAAGTCGTACTAAGGGCGGTGCTGCTATCGCTTTATCCAAAAAGGATTGATATGCTGTCGTCAATCTACTTGTAGGGTCGGCAATGACAAAAGAAGACAGGTTGGGCATCTGTGGTGACTGCGGTGGAACGATTAGCCGTCGTGCTGTGCTGTGTCCTGGTTGCGGGCGTTCGTTCGGAGGCGACCCGCGTCTTGAGGTGAACATCGCTGATGTGCGCATGCCATTTAGTTCGATGGTGGTCTTTATGGTCAAGTGGGCGATCGCAGCAATTCCCGCCGTGATCATCTTGGCCGTGATTTGGTTCTTCGTGATCGGCCTGCTTGGTTCTGGGATGCGGCACTGAGTTTGGTCGCCAACCGAACAAGTTGCGAGCCGATTCTTCGTTTCAGTCTAGCGAGCTACAACGAGATATGAGCTACTTTTGGGTCAACCACAAACAAACCGGGCGGCAAGAGCGCTTGGGCGGATACCTTTGGTCGCCGTTCAAGAAGGCGAACGGTGGAAAAAACGCAACCTACGACAGTATGGCCACTGCTAGACCCGGGGATACAGTGTTTTCATACGTGGGCGGGCGTATCGGTGCTGTCGGCACCGTAGTTCAGGCTGCGCGTCCTGCACCGAAGCCTGTCGAGTTTGGCGTGGCCGGCGCGAACTGGGGAAAGGAGGGGTGGTTACTTCCCGTTGACTTCGAGGTGCTAGAAAGGCCGCTAAAGCCGAAAGACGCTATCGAATCAATCCGACCGCGCCTGCCATTGAAACATTCGCCGATCCAACCCAACGGGAACGGGAACCAGGCGTGCTACCTGGCGCCGATTTCGGATGCCCTGGGGACACATCTACTTGAACTGCTTGGACGCGTTCTCTCTGCGCCCATTGACGATGAAGCTCAGGATGTTCGGGAGATCGAAGCCTCCCCAGTGCTTTCCGAGACGGAAAAAGCACAGCTTATACAGGCGAGGCGTGGGCAGGGACGTTTTCGTTCTGCTGTGCTTGGAATTGAGCCGCGCTGCCGTGTGACGGGTGTTGATGTTCCTGAACTACTTCGGGCAAGTCACATAAAGCCCTGGCGCGACTCTGACAACTGCGAGCGGCTTGATGGGAACAACGGCCTCATGCTCGCGCCACACGTGGATGTGTTATTTGATCGCGGGTTGATCTCGTTTTCCGACGCTGGGGGAATACTAGTTTCGCCGCAACTGTCGCCCAAAGTACTCGGACAATGGGGGATCAATCCGAAAAGGACGGTAGGCATTTTCTCGCCTGATCAGTCCATGTACCTGCGTCTACACCGGCAACGCTTTGGTTATCAACCGGAATGACCTCTCCGTCGTCCTTCCTGCTTGCGTTTGCTGGATGCGTCTTTTTCGCTCTGCCGTCTGTGTCGAAAGGCGAAGTTCTTCATGGCCGTATCGTCGGGGTTGCCGACGGCGACACAGTGACATTGCTGGATGCAAACAACGTGCAGCACAAAATCCGACTGCAAGGCATCGATGCACCTGAGAAAAACCAGCCGTACGGAAGTGCGTCTAAGCGCCGCCTTTCGGACCTTGTTTTTGGCCGCACTGTGGGTGCGGCATGCAGCAAGACGGATCGCTATCGGCGATTGATCTGCCGAATCGATGTCAATGGAGTCGACGTAAATCTGGCCATGATCACTGCGGGCATGGCTTGGCACTATAAAGCCTACGAAATGGAACAGACTTCAACTGAGCGAACTGCATACGTTCTAGCCGAAGAGCAGGCCCGTCTGGCACGCACTGGACTGTGGTTGGACCACAGCCCGACACCTCCCTGGGGTTTTCGGAAGGCGAAAAGGGAGGCCGACATGCTCAAGCGAATGAGTAAAGGAGCGGGCAAGCCACAGTAGGATTATGCGGAGGTGAGGCATGTGCCCCAGCATGGAAGCGTCATTGGATCGAATTGCACCGGCTCTCTCGGCATCAATGTCGATAGAATCGTAAAGATTCCAATCGAATCGATATTCGTGTGAGGGGGGCTTTCCGCCTCACAACGGGGAGCGCTTGCAGGCAACAACCCAGACGGAGTCTGTGGGCCACAACCTGACGGCCAGGCTAGAATAACAGCGTTATTACGAAAGTTTTTGCGCTGTAAGCAGGCACACGCTAGATAAACCGACTAGCCCTTGCTCAGTTGCGGATTTGATGCATAGTGAGGACGCTCTTGCAAGAGGCGGTATCTCATGCTGACCTTGTGACTGCCGCTTGATGGCGGTTCGGAATATGGGCCGGCGAAGAACCGCCTCCAAGAAAAAACATTGTGATCTAAGTTCGCAGATATCCAAAAATTAGGTAAATGGCTTTAACGACTGGCTGTATCCGTGCTGAATCCCCGAGGAAAAGAAACCGCCACAATCATGCTTTCTGGTGCAGCCTTGGCACTCAAGTGCATATTCGTTTTTCCAGTCGGATATGGAGCGTACGTATGCTTCTTCTACGTCAGGATTGACAAGGCAAAGTGGGTGGTTGTAAACCGATACCGGAACGCGGTAGCTGCTTAAGACCCTTACTGCCTCACTGAGTTTGTCTTTGTATTCAATTGGGTCAATCCACAGAGAGTCAAGGTTCGCACGGGTGAAGCCCGTCATCTCCAGCCCCATTAACGCTACCTGGTCGATAAAAAGCAGGTTGCGAGTGATGAATTCAGCAAGGGCCGGCAGGCCATCACAAGTCTGTTTGTGCACCACTACGCGAATCTCGACTCGTTGGCCAAACTCCTTGAGATTAAGTATGCCGCGTAGTGTCTCGTCAAATGCGCCCTTTGCTTGGACAACGTAGTCATGCCTGGCTGGGTCTGAAGAGTAAACTGGAATGCCGACCATCACTTCTGGGTGCCCGACGGCCGCGTACTTTCTTGCAAATTCGCGGTCAGCAAAACGCCGGCCGTTAGAGAGGATATGAAGCGAGGTATGGGGTAAATACCGCTTAAAATGGCCAACCAGGCTGATGAAGTCTTCTCCGTAGATGGTGGGCTCGCCCCCTGTGATGCACATGATCTTGGCGGTGTGCCGTGGGATCATGCGAATCAGCTCCATTGCTTCATCCATGAGCCAGCCGTCATCTACGTCTTTTGGCGGCTGTGAGCACATCAAACAGTAGTTGTTGCAGCGCTCCGTGATGAGCACCGCGTTGTGAGGCGAACTCGCGCGATAGAGTGAACGAATCCTACCGTCCGACCCTATGGCAATAACGTCGTTCTCCGCCAGGTAGGCAAAGGTCCGGTCGATGACAGTACAGGCCGCCTCGGCTGGCAAGTTTTCAGGAACTGAATCAAACGCCAGGTAATGGCGAAATCCTTCAGGGACTTCATTTCCTCTCACCAGAAACGCGCGTTTTCCACGAAGCACCACCGGCAGGTGTGGATTTGTGCTCAGCAAGAAGAGTTGCCGCCTTACAGGCATAACTGCCGAGCTTAGCTGAATGACCTTTCCGGATAATTTCAGCATGCGCCCACCCATTTCATGAAAATTTCCTTTGCTTCAGGGTCGGTCCTCATAACCTCTAGTAGGTGCTTTGCTATGCCCATTTGGCGTTTGCAGAACTCGGACTCTGGTTTTCGGCCGAGCATGTCTCCTGTCATTCCGTGGTGAAACACCGGGTCGGCGCCACACCAGGGCTCAATTGCGCAATCAGAGCAGCCCGGAGCAGACAAGGTGAAAGAGTCCTCCAGCGCTGTCAGGAGCGCGTCATTCGTGAAGATTTCTTCGTAGTTGTTGGTGTAAAGATTGCCAATGCGGAACGTCGAATCACCCATCTCATGCAACATTCGGCTCTCATCGGATGCATAGACGTCTCCATCGTAGTTGAAGACCACCGCGGAGATACCTGCGCCGCTCGGGTTTGAGAGGTCGACAAAGCTGGGGTCGCGCACCGTCAGCATTTTGGTCAGCAGAATGGAACTGTAATGTTCGACAAAAACTGTACCGGCCTTGTTGAGTTCAAGGATGTAGGCCAAGCCTTCCTTGAAGAACTCCAGCCAACGCTCGGCGTTGTATGCATGGTAGCTCTTCGTCCTTAACGCAAAACCATACGGCGAAAGGTGCCGAAGGAAGACACCATTGAAATCTAGCTTCACGTATTCATCGATGATGTCCTTCACCCGGTTCATGGAGGAGGGGGAGGTGGTCATCAGCGCCGACACAGCATCATAGCCAACAATTTCTCGGGCCCGCCAAAGCCCGTCGACAAAGCGTGCATAGCTGTCCCGCCCCGGGCGGGGGCGATTTTTGTTGTGTAGGTCTTCCGGGCCATCGAGCGAAGAGGACAGAAAAATCCCGTGATCGCGACAGTATTCGAACATTTCATCGGTGGCGAGGGATAACGTTGTCGTGATGACGAACTGGAGGTTGCGCCGCTCCAACCTGTTGCGCTCCTCGGCCTTCTCCACGATGTACTTGATTAGCGGCCAGTTGAGCAAGGGCTCCCCGCCCTGGAATTCAATTTTGATGGCTGGGTTTGGTGACCGAAAGACGATATCCAACGCTTTGTCTGCGGTCTCCTCTGTCATGTCGAATTTCGCTTTGTCTTCTGACTGCCGGGAGACTTGGCAATATTGGCAAGAGTGGTCGCATCGAAGGGAAACCACGAAAAGATGCAAGTTCGTGAAATTTGCTTTGTTCACAAATTTCGTTCGTGCCTTCAGTGCTAGCAGTTCGAGCGGGGCCTGCTCCCCAGGCTCTCGAAGCATGTGTTTGGCCCGCAGTGTGCTGTAGTCTGGGTCAGAGGTGTCTAGAGTGTGATTGACTAGCGCCCCTAGCTTTTCTCGTTCAAGGATGACGAATTCGCCGACGATGTTTGATAAAACAACCTCACCTTCACCGAGAGGCTCAAACTTGAATGGCAGTAGCTCATACCCGTGTTCAGCATCGGAATATGTCGATATGGGTTGGAACTTACTCATCCCTGCAATCCTGAACGAGAAAAGGCATACGCTAAGATGAGATTTCGTATATCTGCCGTCTCATTCTTGATTTGAATTCGAAGCTGTTGGTCGAGGAGCTCACGTTTGAAATCGGCGAGCAGTGGTGCAAGTACGTCTTCTGGCCCTACAACCACTTCGATGTCACAAGTAATGGCTCCTTCCGATTGAGAAATGAGTACGGTCAGTCGGTCAATAAAGCGATAAGCCGCTTTCTGGACGGCTTCAAGCGAATACACGCTTTTGTCAAGGTCAAGGCGCACAGTAATTCCTTTGCTAAAACGAAAAAGCCGGCATATGCCGGCCCTTGGTTATTTCATGGATGCGAATTAGCGGCTTGAGTAGTGCGAGGAGTGAGACGAGTGCGAGGAATGAGACGAGTGCGATGAGTGGCTTTGATGATAGGCCATCATCAGGCCACTTTCAGCTCGCTCAAGCGTAAAACCGAAGGCATCACCAGTTTGGTTAGTCACCGTAATTTTTGAGGAGGCGACTTGGCCCGGCATCGTGGCTTCAACGCTCGGCACTGCTGTAGTCAGTTCCTGCTTAGCAGGGAGTGCTTGTGCGTGTTGAGCCGCAAAACTAGCTGCAAGCGCTGTGAACGAAGCCATGAATTTTTTCATCAGAACACCTGTTTCAAATTGTTAGCTTAATGATACTGCGCTGGAAATTCGAGTCAATACCGCGAAAGTCATAGCGGGTACAACCCAAAGCGTTGTGCCTTGTGGGTTAGCTCCAACAGGGCCGCGTTCGTGGGGTCGAAACTATTGGGCTCCTTGCTCTCAGTTGATGTTCTCCGTGCGGGGGCCGTTGAAAGCACTTCAATCGTTCAACCGTACATCCCTAATGACACCAAAAGTCGAATTGCACGGTGTTTCGATCGGGCTAATCGCTAAGGCGTCCGGACGAGGCTGTCAGCAGCGCAGGATCGCACGGGCGAAGAATCTCCCTCATCTGCGCTTCGGTGGCTGCAGCCAGCCAGTCCTCGACCTGCCTACCATCCAGAATGACCGTCATGCGCTTTTCGTCGCCAGGCTTGTGAAACCGGCGCATCACAGGGTGATCGTCAGCGTTGACGGTCAGCATTGTGAACGACCATCCGGGCTGATCATCATCCCAGTTTTTTCGCTCCCACAGGCCGGCCAGCGCCATCGGCAAACCGTCGGCGCGTTGAATCCTCCACCAGACCGCTTTGCCGGTTTCATAGCACGGTTCATAGATGGCAGTGGCCGGGACGATGCAAAGCTGGCGCTTTTGCCAGGCGTTGCGAAATGACGGCTTCTCGGCAACGGTCTCAGAGCGCGCGTTGTATGTCCTCTTCGCGAAACTCTGCTCCTTCGCCCAAACGGGAAGGAGACCAAACGTGCCCAGGACTGCGGCGCGAGGCCCGTTGTTCGCGGGGCGGTAGACGAGCGGCGCGGCACTACCCGGGTAGGCGTCACCCTTCGGGATGACGTCATCAATAGGCGGTGCGTCAAAGAACGATAGTTCCTTGTTTCCGATAGGGCGATAGTTCGAGCACATTGACTAAGGATACCTTGGGCTCAGGCGGGCTGAGTTCCTAAGCGGAGCGTGGCTAGTTTTACCTCACGACAGGCAACTCGTCCCACCGGGTGGTGAAGCGTGGCGAGCGGTTTTCCGATCGCATGCTCCAGCGCTGCTGCGTGCCGCTAGCCCCGGTGCGCAACATGCCTCGCCCATAGAGGCGGTTGACTTGGTCCATCGCAGACATGACCGCCGCCGAGCGTGCGTGCTCCACCGGTGCGTCGAATAGGCTGCCCTGTTGGACGCCCTTGTCCGACAGCAGGGTGAGCATGATGCCGGTTTTTTTGTACCGGAAGCCTGGGCGGTAAATCGACCGCAGGCCATGAAGGGCAGCGGCCGTCAGTGCGAGCGTGTCGTCACTGGGGGCCACCAATGCCACCGTAGTCCCGGTGTTGTTCTGGGGTTCTTCGGGTCGGAAGCGATTGCACTGTACGAATACGTGGACGGCTGCACACACCGAGCCTTGCTCGCGCAGCTTCTCCGCGGCTCGGTCGACGTAGGTAGCCACGGCTTCGCGCAGATCCTCCAGGGCCTCAACGCTGTGTCCGAAGCTTCGCGAGGACATGATTTGCTGTTTGGAGGGCGCGACTTGTTCAAGCTCCAGGCAGGCGATGCCGCGAAGTTCGCTACAAACTCGCTCCATGACGACGCCAAAGTGCGAACGCAGTGTTTTGGGTGAGGCATTGCGAAGATCGAGCACCGACTGAATACCCATCTCCTTGAGCCGTGGCGCAAGCCTTGGACCAACACCCCAAACTTCACCTGCGTCAATATCCGCCATATAGCCTAGGCGCTCTGGTCGGCTGAGAGCATGAAGGTCACAGACACCGTTGAATTCAGCGCGCTTCTTCGCCATGTAATTGGCAAGCTTGGCCAGTGTTTTGGTTGGCGCCACGCCGACGCACACCGGCAAGCCGGTCCATTGCTTCACCCGGTGGCGGATTTGCTCGCCCATTGCCAACGCTCCGCCATAGAGATGGGCGACCGTCTCGATGCGCAAAAATGCCTCATCAATGCTGTAGATCTCAATTTCGGGCGAGAAGTCTCGCAGCACCAGCGCCACCCGATTGCTCATGTCGCCGTACAGCGTGTAGTTCGATGAGAAAGCGCGAATGTCGTGCTTTTCGGCCAGATCCTTCATCTTGAACCACGGCACACCCATCTTGACGCCAAGCGCTTTGACTTCATTGCTACGGGCCACTGCGCAGCCGTCGTTGTTCGACAGCACCACAATCGGCGTATGGGCTAGGGCAGGCTGAAAGACACGTTCGCACGAGACGTAGAAATTGTTCACGTCGACTAGTGCAAATTGGGGTGTGGCGTTCATATTGCCTACCGTTTAACCGGGTAGCGCCTGACCACGCCAACGACCACACCCCACACCTGAAGTTCGCGACCTTCTGCAAAGCAGATCGCCTTATAGCTCGGGTTTTCTGGTCGTAGCTCGACCTCGCCGTCGCGCATGAACAGGCGCTTGATTGTGTATTCGCTATCGACGACGGCCACCACGATGTCGTTGTGCTGTGGTGCCTGCGAGCGGTCGACGACGACTTTGTCACCATCTTCGATGCTGGCGCCCGTCATCGAGTCGCCTTTGACTGTGAACATGAAAGTGGCCGGCTTGTTGCGAACCAGGTAGTCGTTCAGGTCTAGACCATCCTCCACATAGTCGCTTGCAGGGGATGGAAAGCCAGCGCTTATCCGATGCGAGATTAGCCGCACTTCGCAGGCCGGCGTGTCGACGGGCATCTTGACGGGAGTCTGGGTGAGCGTTTGCATGGGGCGGTGCGTCGAAATGTGCAGGGTCGGTTGGGGAACGCTCATTGTCTCACCATGAGGTGGCGACGAGTACGCCGTGCGAAGGAGCGGTGGCGCTGGCAGCGAACGGTAAGCAGGAAGCGATAGAAACGGGAGCCATCCGGGGCTGTAGGCACTCGCTCTGCACGCGGGGTGCCTGCTCGTTGTAATACTCAGTACCGCCGCAACTCGTCGACCAACATTTCGATCCTCTGGCGCACGATTCGAGCAGCGGTGTTGTCCTGCTTCAGTCGCAGGCGTTGTTCAAGCTCAGTGACGATCTGTTGAACGCGACGTGGGCGGATGCGTCCGCCTGATTTAGAAGCGTGAGTCCCGAGACGCGAGGCCAGCCAGTCGACCAAGTCCCAGACCTGCTCATGGTTAAGCATGCCTACCATTTCCGGAAGACAGCGCCTCGCGTACGCGACTGCTTGGTCGTAGGTCATTCCCGATGACTCCAGCATTCCGCGCATGTTTTCTCCGTCATTGGCTGCAGCAGTAAACACTGTGCTGAAATCCGGGTGCAAGCATAGCTCCATCGCAACCCCGGCTATCGAGATGAGCACGTCGCGTTCGTCAAGGAAGCCGACCCATACGCGGCCACCGTGCGAAGAAACCACAATCTCACCCACCGGTGCGTTCAGCGCTACCGCGACAAGGAGATGTGCCGCTTCGTGCAAACAAACCTCGGCCCGTCTGATGATCGAAGCATCCGAGGCGCTGGGATAGCGTGACGAGATGGCGGCAAGTGTCGCGACGGCGGGCATATGGTCAAGGTACATAAGTGGAATGGTGGGGCTGGTCATGATTGATCCTGGCCCGAACGACCAGCGGCGTTAAGCACGCACGCGGCGAGCTGGTCGATAGACGGACGGCCCCTTGCGGGGCGAGGAACGCGGTGGCCGGGAAGTGCGTAATAGACCCGACGCACACGGCGGTTGTTGGTGCGTGACCACCGGGCGGCACGATGCCAGCCGAGGATGGCAAGCACGGCGGGGAGGGCGTAACGAGGCACGCCGGTAGCGCTGGTGATTTGATGCGGGCGATACACCGTCGGGCCATCGGGCGGGAGCGCGGCACGCCATGAGGTGATACACGTCACGAAGCGGGCGAGGGTGGCCGGGTCCATGTGTTACACGGTTAGCGGCAGGGGGAAGCCGGCGAGGTGTCACAGGTGGCACAGGCTGTCACAGGATCGGGAAATGTTACCTGTGCCAGCCAAACCCTTGCCAGCACTGGGATTGAGCCAAGTGGCACAGGTGGCACACCTTTTTCGGCGAATTCCGTACACACGCACGGGGGGTGTATATATTTCATATCGTGAAATAATCTTTTTTATCTCTGATAAATTAGAAAAAAAGGTGTGCCACCTGTGCCAGAAGGCTAGAACCCGCACCAGTGCTGGGATTGGCTGGCACAGGTAACACCTGAAAGTCCTGTGCCACACCTGTGCCACCTGTGCCACCCCCGTGCCTCAATCGGTGGGCCATGGCGCATGCTCCCCGCTCAGTGCGTAGCGTTCGAACTGTCGCCGTGCTTCGTCGAGTTCCGGAAGCACCCAGTAACGGTTTCGGCTCCCCGTCTCACGGTGCTGCGTCTCTCCCAGTTCCGGGAAGACGGCCCGCAGGTGCCGGCCAACGGTTGCGGCGTCGGTGCGCTCATATCGGCCCAGCCCGTGGCTCTGTACGTACTGCTCAAAGGCCCCGGTCACATCCTCACGGCGTTGCTCGTGCTTCCAATCGTTGTCGTGCTCAAGCACGGCCCCTGAGTAAAGCCGTTCGTAAAGCCAGCGGTCAAAGGCAGGCAATGACAGCAGTTTCTGATCTACAAGCCCCGACGTGCTCGGCACCTGGCGCACGTTGAACGTGCTGGTGTCGTGGTGCATCAGGATATGCAGCAGCGCAGCCAGTCCGCCGTCTTCCGCTTGTTCGTGGAGCTTGTCGAAGTAGGCGTGTTTTTGCTTGCGGCAGTCCGATACATCGAGCACCAGATACCGCCGTTCGTCGATGCCGGCAGGTACAACCCAGTCTGAGTTTGAGGCCATCATGATTTTCAGCCTGTTGGGTGCGGTGTAGGCATCTACCCCCTTGCGTTCGATGGTCAGCGTCGGTTCAGTGACCAGCCCCTTGAGCACGTCCGCGCCTTGGCGATCGCCCGCAAAAAACGCCTCATCTGCGAACAGCATGCACACGCCGCGAAGATGTGCATTGAACGTACCGACCAGATGGCGCGAGTGAAGCACGTGCATCCCGTGCGGACCGAACAAGCGGCACATCCACCGGCCCACAGTCGATTTGCCCGTACCGCGCCCACCTCGCATCACGATGGCGACCTCAGCCGGTTTTGCCGGGTGCTGCACGCATCGAGCCATCCAGCCCAGCAGATACAGGAAGTGGTCGTGATTGCCTGCGCAAACCACGTTTCGGAGGTGCCACAACAGCGGCGCGGCCTTCTTCGTTGAGCGGTCAGGCTCGATACCAAAGCCCCGCCACAGGTTATAGACCCCCTCCGGTGCCTCCATGCCGGGGAGCAGGGCAATCCCGTTGGGGTACTGGCGTCGCTGCGGTGCACGCAGCCACACATCGGCAAGATTGGCCGACTTAGTGTTTCCGTTGGTGTCGGTCGTCGTGACCGTGCGGTTTGCGTGCAGGAGTCGGAATTCCGCCTGCGATAGCCCGATCAACTCGTGCAGCCCGGTTTCGGGGTTCGTGCCCTCGATGAAGATACACACGGTCCCGCCTTCGATAGACACGAAAAATTCGCGGTTCAGCGCCTCGATAGCGTCTTCAAGGGCTTCCCTTGTGCTGTCGGTCTGGATGGTGTCGAGCTGGGCGAGTGCGTCCGTTTTCGGAGGCGTGGCCTGCGCCTTCTTCGCATCGGGTGTGTGCAGTGGCACAACCTGTGCTGTTGCGGGGGCGGCGTCGGTTGCCTCGACGTGTTGCGTCCCTTGGCGGGCCTCCAACATGCGCTTGAAGTAATCCGTGGTGAGTTTCGCGGTCATTGTGAGTTACCCAATTCGGTACGCAGCGCCTTGAACGCTCGGGCGTGGTGTCGGGATACGTAGCGCGCTGCGTTAAGCCCTTTTCCATCAAGCGCCCCGTCTGTCGTGATCTGATCGCGCACCACATCCAGCGCAGCATCACGCGCGGCAGCATAGAGCGCTCCCAGCAGGGCATCAGCGGGTGCCGTGGACGGCGACCAGCGCACCCACATTGCGGACGGGTCGAAACGGGTGTCATCGTTTTGCGCGGTGGCCTGTGGCCCTGCGGCCTCGCTCCAAGCTGCAAACATCGCCTGCCCGTCGTCGTCACTGAGTACGCCGAGCGTCACAGCGGCTTTGATTGCGCCTAGCCCACGAATCCACGCCGCATATTCGGCAGCTGGGGTCATGGCCAGTGCTTCAGCAAGGCGCTTTGCCTGCTGGGTGTGCGGCACCATGGGTGCGACGTAGGGCCGTTTGCGCTGCTGTTTAGGGAGCACAAGCCCCAGCCCCTGCACAAGATCATCCACGCTATACCGTCGGGTAGGCTCCCATTCGTGCATGACGCAGCGAAACGGCGGACTGTGCTTGGCGTTCCATCCTCGGGGCATGCGTGCATATCGCGCAGTAGGCCCACCAGCGCCCGGATCGCACAGCCCAGCGGCGATAACGGCCCGCATCACCCGCCCGGCCAGACCCGCATCAGCGATAGGGGGTGAAATTATGTACCCCCACTGTGCGTTACCGGGTGAAGTCTCCAGCCTCCAAGTCGGCTGCAGTGTTACACCATCCGCACCGGCCTTAGTGCCAACGTCATCGAGCATAACCGCATGCAGCGCGGCGAAGTTGGCAGAGGTGCGACGAAACCCATCGCCGGGACGCCGGTAGTAACTCGACACAGTGAAGTAGTTGTTGGCATCGCTAGGCACCGCGGGCACCGCACCGGGCACCCATGGCTCCGCGCGCCATGCCCCAGCCCCTGCAGTCCGGGGGTTTTGGCCGAAACTGGCCAGCCCCGGCATCGCGCCATCGGGCAACTCGCCGAATACCGTGCGCATGAACACAGCGTTACTCGGGTTCATCAGAGCCTCCCGCAGGCTCGGCGTCAATGATGTCGCCTTGTGGGCGTGGCGTTGCAGGCAACCGGATCGTGATACGCGACTCTCCGGCGCGGGTTGGCGGGGCCTTTTCGTCGCCGTGCAGTACAAACACTGTCGCACTGGGTTTTTCCGGTTCTGTGAGGCGCAGGCGGGATGCGCGTTCTTCCGCCAGCCCGGTCAGCTTCAACAACGTATCGGCCAACTTCGGTGCGGTGCCTGGCGGGATGTGGCCCGCGTCGATCATTTCGTCGATATGGGCGACCAGCTTTTCCAGGGGTGCCAGCGCTTGGCGCTTGAGAAGCTGCCCTGACTGCCGCAAGGCCTGCGCAGCCACAATCGCCGCGCGCAGGCCTTCGGGTTCTGCCAATGTGCTAAGCACGTGCTCAAGATCAACGCCGTACGCCGTGCAATGCTCCTCAGCTTTCGAGGGCTCGCAGTAGGTGAGGGCGAGCGCCAATTTCAGGCGCTCTTTCTCGTCATCGGTGGGCACGGGGGAACTCATGCGGGCCACACCAGCATAGGTTTCGTCGGAAGGATGCCAGCCGCGACGCCGATCAAGTCGCGCAACGCCATGGGCCACCGCGAAGGGTGCGCATCCAATACAACGCGGATATGCTCCAGCGTCAGTGTGATCAGCGTAAGGCGGGCATCGACGGCGACCAGCCATTGCTGACCATCCCGATGGACAAGCACGGCGTGTTTGTACCCCTCCGGCGCCTGCCACAAAGGGCGCGGATCGTCATCAGTCGTCCATCCGCGCAAGCGAAAATCTGCTTCGGGCCGCAACTCGAAGTAGTCATCGTCCGGTGCGTCTTCAAGCAGTTGCCACGCAAGGCGCGAGCCGCCGAAGCCGTCATCATAGTAGTAGCGGTTCAGGTGATCGGGGATGTCGGCGTGCGTGGTCATTGCGAGGCCTCCCTCTTGCTTTCGGCCCATGCAACTAGATCACGGCGAGGAAACAGGGTTTTTCGCGTCGATGGACGTGCGGGGGTAGGAAAGGTGGGGTCGGTGCGGGCGTATCGCCACAGGGTACTGAGACCGACGCCGAGGAAATGTGCCGCATCAGCGGGTGTCATGTAGCCCGCGTGCTCGGTAGCGGAGGCGAGCAGATCAACAGGTTCTTTCATGGTAGGTGCCTTGTCATGTCGGGAATCGAAACGAGCCGTATTGGCATCGTGTCTTCATGAAACCCCACCCATGACGGGACCTAGTACAACCGAAAATGACCGTATATTTATGTCATGCGCCGCGCCACGTTCTGGCTTGTCGTATCTGCCGCTTGGCGATGATGGCGTTCCTTCCAGTCATTCGGCGGATCATGGCCCGAGCAAGCCGTACGGCGAGTGAAGGCGCCCCGCCCCTGTCGTTATCACCGTGAATGCCACCGGACAGCCCAGCGTTCGCAAGCACACGCGCTACATCGGCGATCATTGCCGCCTGTGCGCTTCTTGGACGCCCCTTTGTGCGTTCTCGTAGGCGCTTGAAAAGCACACTCGTTGCTTGATAGGCCCCCCATGCCTCGTTCAGTCCGTGAGCGACATAGCTGATCTTGTCTGTAGGCACCGACTCCGCTTTAGCTGCTTCCTCGGCTACAGCCAGCGAATTCAAGTCGATTTGCCCGATGGGTGCCTGCGGGCTGCTCTTGGGGCGCCCCCGCTTGCGGGGAGTGGCTGGATTGTCCGGAGGGTCGCACGGGAAAAACCACGGGGGGGTATTGATTGCCATCACGCGGCCCCACGCAGCGTAACCACGTTGTCAGCGCCCGAGCGTGTCAGCAGTTCAAGCCGCTCGCCCAGCAGGCGCCATCCCTCGTGCATTTCGTTTTCGTAGCTGTGTCGCTGGTAGGTGCGTTTAACCCGGTTTTCTTCGGTGTGGTTCAAGCAGCGTTCGGCGACTTCGGGAATCACCCCGAGTGCGACCATCATCGTTGCCCCTGTGCGGCGCAGATCGTGGGGCGTCCATCTACCACCTGAAAGGGTAAGCGACGATGCCCGTTCCACCTTTACACGCCGGCTCATGGGGGCTTTGCCTTCCCGCTGGCGATCGCCAAGTTGCTTTGTGACTGTCTTGGGGCACACGGGGGCATCCCCTTGCCGGTTCGGGTAAATCCACGGGCAGGGCTGAGCGTCTGGTGATTTCTTTCGTGCTTCCGCCAGCTTGGCGTTGGCTGTGGCTTTCAGTTGTTCAAACTGGGTCAGCGCGAAGGCGGACAGGAAAACGGTGTGCTCTTTGCTGTTCTTGCTGTTCTCGGCGGGGATGCGCCATGTTCCTGTGTTCAGGTCGACGTGCTCCCATCTTGCCCCTAGCAGTTCACCAATGCGGCAGCAGGTCGACAGGGCGAGCCATACGGCACACTGTGTGGACGCACTGGCTGCGCTGGTCGGCAGTTGGCGGGCGAGGGCTTTGATTTCCCCTTCGGAAAGGACGCGATCCCGTTCGGTGTCCTTGCCGCCGATCTTGGCTTTCCTGATGGCGGATGTTGGTTCGAACTCAATGATGTCGCGGTCGACGGCGAAGCGGAACATCTGGCGCATGAGCGAAAAAATCACCTTCGCCATGCGGGGAACGCCTCGCGCCAGTAGTGCGTCAGTCACGCCGGTTACATGCCCCTTCCGGACATCCTCAACGGGGAGTGCGCCCAGCGTCGGTAGCACGTCCTTTTCGAACATGCGCCGGACTTCCGCGCCGCCGTCTTTGCGGCGAATTAGGTCCACTTCTGCCCAGCGCTTGAACAGCCCGCTAACGGTAATGCGGGCGTTCTGTGCTTCAAGTGCCTCCGCCTGGGCGTTCGCCGCAGCTTCCCGCTCCATGGTTTCGCGTTCTCGTTCCGCGACAGGATCAATGCCCTGTTTGCGATCAGCGGTGAGTCGCGTCGCTTCGGCACGCGCGTCGGCCAAGGAGAGTGAGGGGTACATTCCCAAGTCAAACCACCGGGTCCGTGTGCCGACCTTGTAACGATACAGCCAGTATTTGCCGCCCGACTTGCGCACGCGCAGGTACAGCCCGCTTCCGTCGCTTAGGAATTTGTCGTCATCTTCGTGCTTGGCAGCTCGAATCAGCCGGTCGTTCAATTTGGCCATGCAGCACCTCATCGAGTCGATTGGTGACACTTCTGGTGACACCTTTGCGTGGGTCTTGATGGGATTGTATAGCATGTCACGAGACGCTGCAAACGCTTAAAATCGAGTGAAAACAGGTAGATGCGATGTTTTATGCTGCCGCATGTTGTTGCATGCTGTCGCATTGTTACCTTTATGGGGTGCAAGGGGTAGCGAGTTCGAATCCCGCCGCCCCGACCAATAGAAACAGGCACTTGGCCCAGTCTTCGGACTGGGCTTTTTGCTTTTCGGCGTTTGGGTGGCACCGAGTGCGGTGTCTTTCCTTCTTTACAGTTTGAACATCCCGGGCGCTGCGGCACCAACCAAGGTCTTTGGTCCGAGCGCATTGTGTTGAACACGCCTTGACTCACTATGAACCCAGAACTCCTGGAATTGTTGCTAATCCATGAGATGCCCTTCGGTAAATACAAAGGGCGTGTCATTGCGGACCTTCCGGGGCACTACCTTGCGTGGTTCGCACGACAAGGTTTTCCCGAAGGCCGGTTGGGGCATCTACTGGCGCTCATGTATGAGCTCGACCACAATAATCTGGTAGGCCTGATCGACCCCTTGCGGAAAACCCGTTGACCTGTGGCAGGTAGACCCACTTCCGGCAAACCCGCGGTGTCCGTCTGAGTTACGGGTTTGGCGATCGGCCCTTAGTTTGAATCCGATCGCGTGAGCCACTTGCGGAGGAGGCGCCACAGCATGAAGGAGGCGGGGAGCGCTGTCTTTAGCCAGCTGAAGCTTTGCCGGTTGGTGGCACTGTCTTCCGGCGTCGAAGGCTCGGGCATGGGGATTGTTGCGGACTGTTCGGTGAGTTCGGTCGGCACGTCGGATTCCTCGGGGGAATTGTCGAACGGGCTGTTGACGGTATTTTTGCTCTCGGACGCGTTCCGAGTCTTGCCAAGGTCGGTGCCGTCTTTGGATTCAGGGTGGTCGGAATGCCGTGGCCGCGCTTCGACGTTGATCAATTGGCGGGCCAGCGCTGGCAGGGCGTCGGCCAGCGCGCTTGGCGCGGGCAGGCTGATGCGGGCGGTGTATTCGTTGGCGGTGTACAGCGTCGGTGCATCGTGAGCGCGTATTGCCGGGGTCAGGCCGATCACCGAATCCACCATCCGTTCGAGGCCGCGCGCAGCGGCTGATTCTGCCGGATTCATGCCCGCTTCGATCACGATCAAATCAAAGCGTTGTGTCCGTGCACGCGTCTCCGGCGCTGGCAGAAAGCGCCAGATCAGCCGTCCAAGGCTGCCGAGTCCGCCTTGTTTGGCAAAACGGTTAAACAGGGCTAGCAGGGTCAGCCAGGTGGTTACCGACCAGGCCAGTGCTGCGGTGCCCGATGTTGCGGGTTGAAGCAGGGACGCGGCAACGCGCTGCCCGTGCGTGTCGGATTGCGTATTCAGCGTCGCGGCGAGTGCTTCGGCAAGTGCGCTGTCTGATGCGCAGTGAAGAATCAGGATGCGGCGTTCCTTGATGGGTCTTGGCCGGTGTTTGAAGAAGAATCCGGTAGTCAGATGCTCGCGGTCCGGTCCTTCGTTCCAGGATGTGTCAATGGACTTGTCCAGCGTTGCGGTGCGAAGGCTGAAGCGTTCTGAATGTTCGGGCAGTTCGGCCAGCGCAGCGGTCCAGCCTTCGGCCATCGGACCGTCGGCCAGGGCCAGCACGCGCGCGTCGTCGGGAAGCAGGGTCATCAGGGCGTGGGCGGCTGCCGGGGTGGCATAGACTGCTCGCAAGTGCAGTGCGCTACGGGTGGCCTCGGCCATCGGCTGGTGCTGCCAGGCCTTCGCATCCATGGCGGTGTTCAGGAACAGGTCGGCGACCGAGTCGGCGTATTGAGCCAGACGCAGGTGTGTGCCCCGCAAGCGGGGTGCCGCAGCGCTCGGTGCGAGTAGCGTGACCGGCCCATCGTTCCATTCGGTGGCGACGCGTTCGGCGATGTGCAGACCTTCCGTGAATTCGGCGTCGCTGGGGAGCACCAGCCAGAGGGGGGGGCCCGGCGAGTGCGCAGGGCGGCCGAGCAGAATGCGGGCGACACCGTGGACAAGGACGACCAGACAAGCCAGTGCCACCTGCGCTGCTGCTTCATTGCGCGGGCCAAAATCGACCGGCATACCGTGCAGAAAAACGCCTTCTCGGCCAAGCTCGCTCAGAAGTGCGGCAACGGCTTCGTCCAGCCATACAGCATTGCTCATCAGTAGCATCCAGGCGGCGAACCAGGCAACTTCGCCGGCCGTGCTGGCGCTGACTCTCGCCCCCAGTTGCCAGCGAGCAAGGAGCGCAGGGAGTGCCATGCCGGCGCCGGCCACGGCCAGTCCGCAGCCCATGCCTGCCATCATGCCCGCGATGGGTGCAATGCCTTCGAGCGGCGTGTTGAGGGCGACTCGCCAGGCAGCGGTCTCCAGCCAGGGCACTGCGATCTGGGCGAGTGCGATACCGCTTAACAGGCCGCCCAGCCGGATCGTGCCATTTCGCAAGGCAAGCAGTCGCCCGGCGCTGCGAAATCCCCGTGTGGCCTCAAAGCGGTTGCACAGAAACGCGGCAACCCACAGCCCACCGACAATCGCCATCAAGCGGACCAGGTCGTCGCCGGTTTGCCAGGCGGTGACGCCCAGCACGAACAGCGCCGCGCCGCTGGCGATCGCCAGGGCGGCAGAGAGCGGAAGTGCGAATGTGCCGAGGATGCGCCCAAGGCGTTGTGTGATGAGCACCATCGAGAGCGACAAACACGCCGCAATGGCGCAGCTGACCAACACCGCCTGGCGAAGCATCTGTGCCTGAGCCGGATTGTCGGGTAGGACAGTGGTCAGCCCGATGACGGAAAAAAATCCGGCCCCCAGCATCAGTGCGGCGAAGCGGCCGATGGCCGCTTGCGACCAGCCAATGACAGCGGGCAGCGCCATCAGTGCGGTGCCGCCGCCAACCTGCAGGGCGATCCACACGCCAGGCCAGGTGGTGTCGCTTCCGCCCAGAACCAGCGGCAGAACGAGAAGCATGGCGGTGATGGCGATGCCGCGCTGGGTGCCTGGCGCGCGCTCGAGCGCGACGCGCATGGTGGCGGGTAGCGCGCTGGCCACACGGTTTCCGTGCTCGGCTTCGCGCCGGGCGGCGTGCCAGAGAGCGAGCAAGGCCTCGCCAGGCGTGCGGGTTGAGTGATTCATTGGCTGGCCTCCGCGATCCAGTGCGTGATCTCGCGCGCTTGCCGGCGTTTGCGCCAGAGCAGCAGTACCGGCCATAGACCCAAAGTGGCCAACAAGGCGTAGCTCCATAGCTGCGGTGGGGCTTCGGCCGGGCGCAGCGGCAGCGGATAGGGCGGCACACGCCAGATCTGTACGCCGCCGGTGGGTGCTGGCACATCGGCCGTGAGCGGGGCAGATCCGCTCGATTGTGCGCGGGCTTCGCCTGCCAAGTTGGCGCGCGGCGTTGCCGTTTGGCGCGTCGGTGGCTCGGCGTTTTGGGCCAGCACGATGGCCGGTGTGGCGGCTTGGGCCGTGGAAATGATGTCGCCCAAGAGCGACGCTAATGTCTCACGGGCGCCCGAGTCATGGAGGGACTTTTTCGCCGGTGCCTGCTGCTTTTGCGGCGGCGAAATCTGCTTTTGGCGTGGCGGCAACTTCTCTTGTGGTGTGCGAACGGAAGGGGCTTCAGGGGTTGTTGGCGGCGCAACCGACTGCACGTTGTTGTTTCCAGCTTCTTCCGGCGTTTGAATTGTCGCGGTGTTGTCAGGTGGCCCGCCGACTTTGTCGAGTTGCGGCGCAATGACTGGTTGATTGGCGATCCAGGCGCTGACAATCCGGGCGCCGTCTGGACTGAAAGCCACGCTTTCGCCCCCGCCTGCTTGCGCTATTGGCGCACCGATGAGCTGACCCGTGGTCACATCCCACAGACGCAGGGTCGCGTCGTAACTGCTTGAGACGATTCGCCCGCCGTCGGGGCTAAAGGCCACACTCCTGACCTCCGCCGAATGCCCCTGCAGCGGTGCGCCGATGGCTTGGCCGGTGGTGGCATCCCATAGGCGCAGGGTGGTGTCGTTGCTTCCCGAGACGATGCGCGTGTCGTCGGGGCTGAAGGCGACGCTCCAGATCGTGCCCGAGTGCCCCCGCAGTGGTCCGCCGACGGCTTGGCCGGTGGCAGCGTCCCATAGTCGCAAGGTGTCGTCCTCACTGCCGGAAACGATGCGTGTGCCGTCGGGGCTGAAGGCGACACTCCAGACTGGGCCCGAGTGCCCCTGCAACGGCGCGCCGATGGTTTGTCCCGTAGCGGCATCCCACAGGCGCAGCTCGTCACCGCCCGAGACGATGCGCGTGCCGTCGGGGCTGAAGCTGAGTGTCAGGATTGGGCCCGAGTGCCCCTGCAGCGGTGTGCCGATGGCCTGCCCAGTGATGGCATCCCACAGGCGCAGCGTGGTGTCGAAGCTGCCAGAGACGATTCGCCTGCCGTCGGGACTGAAGGCCACGCTTGAGACCATGTCCGAGTGCCCCTGCAGCGGTGCACCGATGGCTTGACCGGTGGTGGCATCCCACAGGCGCACGGTCTTGTCTTCGCCTGCGGTGGCGATTTTGCTGCCGTCGGGGCTGAATACCGCCTGATAGATTGCGGCGGTGCCGTCGAGTGTGACGCTTGCGGTTTCATCACCTTGGTTGATCCAGAATCGAAGCGTGCCGTCCGCACCGCCCGAGACCACCTGCGCGCCGTCGGGGCTGAAGGCGAGGCTGTTGACCGGGCCCGCATGGCCGCGCATCGGCGGGCCGACGGCTTCGCCTGTTTTGGTATCCCACAGGCGCAGGCTGGCGTCGTTGCTGCCCGACAGAAGGTAGGCGCCGTCAGGGCTGAAGGCCACGCTGGTGATCTCGTCTTCATGGCCGGCCATGGTTGGGCCGATGGCTTGGCCAGTGCTGGCGTCCCACAGCTGTATTTCGCCGTTGCCGCTGCCCGAGACGAGACGTCGGCCGTCGGGGCTGTAAGCCAGACTGGTGAGGAAGATGTTCTGGGGCGGCATGGGCCGGTTGACGGCTTCGGCGGTGGCGGTATTCCATTGACGAATGCCAGTGTCAGTGGCACCGCTCGAGGCAATGACGCTGCCATCCGGGCTGAAAGCGAGGGTGCTCACCATCCCGTCGTGGGCCTGGATCGGCGGGTCAATCGTTTTCCCGGTCCGTACGTCCCACAGTCGCAGCATGCCGTCGGTGTCGCCGGTCGCCATGTACCTGGCGTCGGCGCTGAAGGCGACGCTGGTGAAGGGGGTTGTCGATATCGCGCTTTTGTCAGCCTTCAATAGCGTCCCGATCAGTCCTCCGGTGCGCGCATCCCATTGGCGTTGCCCGCCATCCCAGTCGTTCGAGATGATCGTTGCACCGTCTGCGTCATACGCGACGGCGCGAATCGAGGCGCTTTGCACGCCGCCGGTCCATCGGCCTTGTTCGGTGTAGAGCGCATCTCGCGCGCCGGTCGGCAGGGTGTCGGGCTCGGTGCGCAGGGCGGTGACGGAAAGCACCACACCGATGGCGAGCACACCGGCGGAGACCCGCAGCATGCGCCGTGAGCTGCCGTAGAAGCTCAAGCCATTGCGCCACAGCAGGCGGTCGCGCCAGGCGGTGAGCCATTCGCGCCACAGGCCCGTGCGCTGGCGCACGGGCAGCTGGGCCAGCCAGCCCGACCATTCGCTGGGGGCGCGCAGCATCAACTGGCGCGGGGTGTGGCCGGCGAGGTAGCCGAGGTAGAGTGTGTCGGCGGCGTCGTTGGTCTCGTTCGATGGGGCACGGCTCAGTGGCCCCGGCGGCTCTTCGAGGCTGAGCGCGTCGTCGCCGCGGGCGTCGAGTTGAATCTGGCCGAGCTTGTTGCGTACCACGGCGCGGACTTCTTCCTGAACGCTGGGCGAGAGGCTGTCGAGCAGGGCCAGGCGCAGCCAGTCGGGCATGCGCTGGCGACGCAGCCAGGGCAGCATGGCCAGGCGCGGGTAGTCGTCGGCGATGTAGTCGGCGAGGTCTTCGGGTGGCAGCTTGGCGTTGAGGTAGTACTGCTCACCGAGGAGCAGGGTCAGCTCCCAGCGAATGATCGGGGGGACGGCGCAGGCGCACAGCCAGTAGTAGCCGTTTTCGCCAAGGTAGTACTTGAGTTGGTCGAGCAGTTCGGCGAGGCCGTCGATGGGGGTGTCGGGGTCGAGCAGGGCGTCGATACGCTTGTCGGCCTCGAGCGCGCGCAGGCGGGCCGGGTAGCGCTGTGAGCGGCTGAGGGTAAAGCGCGGCAAGCGGCCGGTGACGACAAGTTCGGCCCAGGCCGCCAGTGCCGGCTCGTCCAGCGGCAGCACATAGAAGCCGGGGTCGGTGGGGCGTTCGCGGCGCTCGATGGCGTCTTCGCGTTCGCCCCAGTGACGGGGTTCGGTCGGGGTGAACATCACGCGCTGGGGCCAGCGATGGAAGCGCGCGCTGACGGCCCAGTCACGCCACTGGTGATCGGCGTCGATCAGCAAATGGCCGTCGGAGACGATGACCAGCCGCTGGCCGACCGGCGGTGTTGGCAGGCGATCCAGCGACTCGCCCTCGTCGCCGTCGAGTCGCCAGCCGGTGCCGGTGGGGCGGCAGACCCGCGCGGTCTGCGCTTCGGCATCGAAGCGTGCGAGGCGGATGTCGACATCGATGCCGTGCTTTCGCAGGCGCTCGGCCCAGTGGTAGAACATGCGCCCGCGCGGGTCGTTGATCAACTGGTGAGGTGTCTGGTCGGTGTCGGCGTCGACTTCGACAATCAGCAGATACGAGGGGCGCAGGCGGGCATCGCGATGGCGCAGACTGAGCACACCGAGTCGGCGTGCGGTGGCTTCGATGGTGCGCCCGATATGCAGCGGTGGCCTGCGTTGCAGGCGGCTGCGTGCGGTGGCTGGGCCGGCGACATGGCGTTCGAGCCGGGCCTGGATGTCGGCGGAGAGCGGCGGCACGATGCGCCGGGCTTCTTCGCGCAGGCTGGTGAGATCGAGCGGTACGCGCCGCCCGCTGCGCCGCGCATGCCCCAACCATGGGGTGGCAAGCGGCAGCGCGAGGCCAAGCACGCCAAGCGCGCCGAGACCGAGCAGGGCGGCTGCGACCCACGGGCGCAACTCCCAGTTGTAGCGCACGGCCGGCGTGTAGCCAGCGAAGCGGGGGGGCGTTTTTTTGACCACTGGCGCGGGGGGCGGTGATGCCGTTGGCGCGACGGGGCTTTGTTTCACCGCCTCTTGCACCGCTGGCGTGTCGGCGGGGCGCTGGCGTGAGTCCCACCAAGCCAGCACCATGATGATGCTGAAGACCAGCAGCGCCAGATTTCGCCAGATGGACGTGCGCGGCGGTGGGGCGGCGGTGGCGGTTTGGGGGGCGTCGGCCACGGCTTTGCGTTGTGGCTTGAGTGCGTTTGCCCATTCGTGGAAGAGCGCGTCAAAGCGCGCCTGATCTTCTTGACGCTTGCACAGCACGGGGCGCAGCTTCGGGATCAACCCGGCGGGATCGGGTTGTTCGGTGCTTGGTGAGGCGCGGCGCGCCAGGTGGGCGATCAGCCGCGCCGCGTCGACCGCTTCGGCCGGCCCGACGGGAAATCCGCGTGCGCGCAGGAAGACGATCAGACCGTCGACGCCGCCACCCGGAGACACTGCGTCCGCCGGGGAGCTCATGTCGTTCCGGGGCCTGGCGCGAGCCCGAAGCGCTTGAGCTTCGAGGTCAGCGTCTGGCGATCGTCCTGATGCTTGAGGATTGTACCCAGGGTGCGACCGATCAGGCCCGCGTTTGCCTTCAGATCGCCCTGTGGGTCAGCGTGGTAGCGGGCCAGCGCGTTGGCCCAGTCGATGAGTTCCGAGGTGCCCGGCCGGTAGGCCAGATGGGCGGCGCGTTCGTCGCGGTATTCAACGAAGAAGCTCAGCAAATCCTGATAGAAGGGCGCGAGCTGGTCGATTGCGTTGACGCCTGTCGCGCCGCCGGATGGGCCGCCCAGCGAAGCGGGGACGCGCAGACGCAAGATTTCGGCGAGCTTTTCCTGCGTGGGGTCGGGGATGTTGTAGTAGACGCAACGACGCAGGAACGGATCGGGCAGGTCGCGCTCAGAGTTGCTGGTGATGATCACGATCGGCTTGAGGGTGTCGTCATTGGGCGCTGACACAAGGTGATTGCGCATTTCACGGATGCGGAAGGCCATGCGCTCGATGCCGTTGAGCAGGTCGTTGGGCACGTCGCGCGCGGCCTTGTCGATCTCGTCGATCAACACCACGCTGCGCTGCGCCTCGTTGATCGGTGGGGCGATCAGTGAATCCTGGGTTTGGCCACCGTCGACCCGCAACTGCCGCGTATTGTGCTGATCCCATTCGATCAATCTGGCGTGAGCCTGCGGATTGGCATAGAGAATGGCCTTCCCCAGCGCACCGAAGCTGAGAAAGTGTTCCGGCGGACGGGGGGCATCGTCGCCACGCAGCTGCGCATCGGCCATTTGCGCGATCAGGTCAAAGCGATAGAACAGTTCCTGCGCTTCGGTCAGTGACTGGCTTTCAAAACGCAGTACCGGGCCCAGAGCCAACTCCCAGCTGATGCGCTCGGCCAGTTCGCTCTTGCCGGTGCCCGGGCGGCCGGTGAGTAGCAGTGGTTTGGCCAGGATGAGCGCTGTATTGACCGCTTCGACCAAGCCTTCGTCGGCGCTGTAGCCGGCCGGGTGGCCAGGCATTGCCGTGTCGCTGACCGGGGCATAGCCTTCGCGCAGCCACAGGCCGGCCTCCGGCAGCGTGCCTTTACCAACGAAGTGTGTGCGTGCGGAATCAGGGCGTGTCATCGGGCGGGTCTCCGGCGGCGTGGGTGCAAGGGGCGCATAAGTCGGGGTGCTTGAGAATCTGGTCAATGCGGCGCCCCATGTCGTCGTTGAATTCCTGGATCGAACGGGCGGTGTCGCTGGGCAAGGGGATGCGGTCGTTCTCGCCGCCCCAGCCGTGCCACCAGTCAAAATCCAGGCGAGCGATGTTGGCGTTGCGGAAACTCACCCGATGCAGGGCGATGGCCTCGACCGGGAAGATCCACATGGTCAGTTTGTCCGGCGGATTGGCGCTGCCTTTGGTCTCGATGAAGTAGAGCAGGTCCGGCACTTCGTCGGTATCGGTGGCTTTCTTGGCGTCCACCAGATAGTCGGTGGTGAAGATAGCCACGAAGTCCGTGGCGTCGGCGCGGAATTTGCGAATTTCGGCGCTCTCTTGCCCGGCCTGCTGGCCCGGATCGCTGGCCACGACCATCAGCATGCGCCCGTGGTCGTCCCAGTCAGACAGTTGCAGACGCGCGGTGAGCTTGCCGAACACCTCGCTGGCCAGCGCGTCCGGCCGCCACGAGACGTAGATCAGCCGCCGGCTGTCCTCCATGTCGGTGATCTGACAACTCGCCCGTGCCATGGCTCACCGCCCCCGTGCCGGCAACGTGCGTTCGAAATGGTCGATCAGTTGTTTGATCTGGTCGCGCAGCACCGCTTCGTTTTCCCACTGCAACCGCACCAATTGTTTGGCGCTGTTGTAGGGACCGAGAAAATGGATGTCACCGATGCGCTGGACTTTCGGGTCGTCGCTGACCAAGCGTCCGGCCCGGCGATCGGGGTTCAGGCTCAGCAGGTCGGGGCGCATGTCGTCGACCAGCACAAACAGCAGACGGGTTTTCATGCCATCCTCGTAACGGTTGATCGCCGCATTCAACTCCCTGCGGCACTCCGGTGATAGCCAGAAGTCGTCAGTCAGCAAGGCGATGAAATGCGTCATCCCGTCCAGCGCCGCGTTCACCTCGCCCTGCCAGTTGTCGCTCGCACGCAAGTTTTCGTCATCGAGAAAAACGCGAAAATCGAGTGCATCGGAGACCACTTCGAGTGCGTTGCGCAGGCGTCGGGCGACACGCGTCGAATGTTCGACATGCTTGTAGGAAATGAAAACCAGCTGGGTGGGTTCAGCCCGCATTGGTGAGGTTCTCCTGGTTGTGCGCCGTCGGCGTGCGGCGCAGACACGCCGGAACGGATATCGAAGGACGGGCCGCCGGATAGTGCGTCCGCATAGGCACCCCTTCAGAATTCATTCAAGCACTTGCGCGCGCTCATTCAAGTGAACTCGTGCTGTCGGCAACGGCCAGTGCGTCTGGCGCCGGCCTGTCGGGCGAGCAATCAGACGCGAAACAAAGGGCATGAAGTGATCCGGGCGCGCATGACGATCGGCAATGAGGCTGCGGCCTTGGCCGCGGGCGCGTCGTCGCATGTCAGGCGCGGCCGGTGGCGATGTCAAAGGCGTGACGGGGCGTGGTCTTCGCGCGAGGATGAGGCCCTGTGCGTGCAAGGCATGGCGTACTTTCTGGTCGTACCAGATCTGCGGGTGTCGAGGCGCGGACCGGTGACCTATGAGAAATCGGTATTTCTGAGGGCGTTTGTTTTCAGGGGCCATGCGCTTGATACGCGTCGATGAGTGAAAAAATACGACACTCAACCGCGGGGGACGATGGCTTTGGTGGTTGATGCTGGATAATTGTTGTCCTGCACCATCTCCAGGATTTGTTTGTGACCCGTAACATCAAACCCGCTCGGCGGCTGACGTTCTTTCGTCTGCTTGGTATTGCCGTATTTATTGTCGTGCTGGTGGCTCTTGTCGCCGGCGGGCTGCTGGTTGCCCATGAGCTGAACTATTCGCGTTTGCAGGCGCGCGAAATCTCGCGCTATGCCGAAACGCTCACATTCGAGGTGTCGGGCAAGCCGAATCAGGCGGTGCTCTATCCGTCGCATGGGCCTTTTGATCAGCGCATGGGTTACACCGAGCTTCCGCGCGTTGCTGAGCGTTTGCAGGCGCGGGGCTTCGCGTTGACTGGGCAGACGCAGTTTTCAGCGGCCTTGATGAGTTACACCCAGCGGGGCTATTTCGCGCCGTATCGGGAGAAGGCGCAGGCGGGATTCGAGCTGACGGATTGCCGCGATGCGTCGCTCTACCGATTTCGCTATCCCTTCCATGCGTATTCGGACTTCGCTGCGGTGCCAAGGCGCGTCGCGCAGTCTTTGCTGTTTATCGAGAACCGCGACTTGCTGGACGCATCCCGCCCGGCGCTGAATCCAGCTGTGGATTGGGTGCGTTTCGGGCGGGCGGGCATTGGTCAGCTGGGGCGGATGGTTGACGCCGATCTGGATGCGCCCGGCGGCAGCACCTTGGCGACGCAGATCGAGAAATACCGGCATTCGCCCGATGGCATTACGCACAATGCGCGCGAGAAACTGCGTCAGATGGTGTCGGCCAGTGTGCGGGCCTACCAGGACGGCGAAGACACGTTGCCGGTGCGCGAGCGCTTGGTGGTCGATTACCTCAACACGGTGCCCTTGTCGGCGGCGCCGGGCTACGGCGAGGTCAATGGCTTGGGCGACGGCTTGTGGGTGTGGTTCGGCGCGGATTTTGCCCAGGTGAATGCGGCCCTGTCGCGCGAGGATGGCGACGATGAGGCGCTTGCGGCGCAAGGTTTGGCCATGCGTCAGGTGGTGGCGCTGATGATCGCGCATCGCCGGCCGTCTTATTACCTGGCGCGTGGGCACGATGAACTGGCGCAGCTGACCGGGAGTTATCTGCGTCTGCTTGCTGAGGCGGGTGTGATTTCGTCGCGTTTGAGTGAGGCGGCGCGCGCGCAGACCTTGGTTTTTCGCGACCAGGCGAGTGATCCGGCGCGGCATCCGACGGTGACGGGGAAGGGCGCTGGCGCGGTGCGCTCGCGTGTGGCCGGACTGCTTGGCACCTCGCTCTATGGACTTGATCGTATGGATGTGGATGTGTCGTCCACCCTGAACCGGGATCTGCAGTACGCGGTGAGCGACTACCTGGCACGCCTGAGCGAGCCGGCGTTTGCCGCCGAGCAAGGCTTGATCGGCGAGCGCATGCTGGGCCCGACCAGCCTGGGGGCGGTGCGCTACAGTTTCAATCTGGTCGAACGCGCCGCGGGCGGCAACCGGGTGCGGGTACAGACCGACACCACCGATCAGCCGCTCGACATCAATGAGGGCAGCAAGCTCGAACTCGGTTCGACCGCCAAGCTGCGAGTGCTGGCGACGTATCTCGAGATCGTCGCTGAACTGCATGAGCGCTATTCAACGTGGGACAAGGATGCCTTGCGCGGCGTCGAACTGGCGCGGCGCGACCGGCTCAGTCGCTGGGCCGTCGACTACCTGGCGGCGGCCGATGATCGCGCCTTGCCCGCGATGCTCGAAGCCGCGCTGGAGCGCCGCTTTTCGGCCAGCCCGGATGAAAGCTTTTTTACCGGTGGCGGCTTGCATACCTTTGGCAACTTCAACAACAAGGACAATCATCGTTCGCCGACCGTGCGTGAGGCCTTGCAGGCGTCGATCAATCTGCCCTTTGTGCGGCTGATGCGCGAGATCGTGCGCTATTCGATGTATCAGGTGCCCGGCAGCACCGCGAAGCTGCTCGAAGACAGTGAAGACCCGCGCCGCGCCGAGTATCTGGCGCGCTTTGCCGACCGCGAAGGTCAGACCTTTTTGCGGCGTTTCTGGCGCAAGTATCAGGGACTGACGCCTGACGCGATGCGGGCCCAATTGCTCGATGGCTTGCGCCCGAGCGCGGATCGCTTGAGTACCGTGTTTCGGTATCTCGACCCGGCCGCGCCGCCGGCCGCGCTTGCCCGTTTTCTTGGCGAGCGGCTTGGCGATGCGCAGATGTCGGAAGCCCAGATTGCACAGTTGTATTCGCGCCACGCGCCAGCGGCCTTTGATCTGCCGGATCGCGGCTATGTGGCTCGCCTTCACCCATTGGAGCTGTGGCTGGTGGCGTATCGTACGGCGCATCCGGACGCGACGCTGGGCGCGGCCCTGGAGGCGAGCGAGAACGAGCGCCAGGCGGTGTATCGCTGGTTGTTCCGCACGCGCTTCAAGCGGGCGCAGGATGTGCGCATCGACACCATGCTTGAGGTCGAGGCCTTCCTCGATATTCACCGGCGCTGGGCGCGCATGGGCTATCCCTTCGAGCATCTGGTGCCCTCGCTGGCCACGGCGCTGGGTAGCTCGGGCGACCGTCCGGCGGCCCTGGCGGAGTTGATGGGCATCATCATCAATGATGGCGTGCGCCTGCCGACGGCGCGTATCGAGGCGCTCCGATTTGCGGCCGACACGCCGTACGAGACGCGCTTTACCCGCCGACGCGCGGAGGGTGAGCGGGTGATGGCGTCGGAAGTGGCAACGGCCTTGCGGCATGCCTTGTCGGAAGTGGTCGAAAGCGGAACAGCACGGCGACTCGCGGGGGCCTTTGAGCTGGCCGATGGTACGGTGCTGACTCTGGGGGGCAAGACCGGCACGGGCGACAACCGCATCGTGCTGGCCGGCGATCGCACCGGCCCGGCGCTCAATCGCACGGCCACCTTCGTGTTCTATCTTGGCCCGCGGCACTACGGGACGCTGACCGCCTATGTGCTCGGCCCGAACGCGGCAGGCTACCGCTTTACCTCGGCGTTGCCGGTGCAGATTCTGAAATCGATGGGGCCGGTGTTGCTGCCCTATCTGGCGCCCGAGATGGCGGTGGGGTGTCGGGCCGATTGACCGGTCGGCGCCCTGCTGATCTGGATGGCCCGGTCGGCCGGTCGGGTTTCCAGGATGATGGCTTTACGGCCGAGTCCGCCTTTCATTGCGCCGCGCATTCTGTGTTGGATGACGCGGCGCCGACCTGGGTACGGCGAACCCGTTAACGGGCGCTACTGCGGGCGTGTGTCGCGCCGGGGCCGGGCGTGAGGTGTTTGATCAACCGCTGGCACTATGTGACACAGATGTGTGCGTTCACATCACTGTAACGTTGCTGACAAATAATGGCGCCGCTCGATAGGAAAAGGGCGGTGGCCAGAAGGGCTGCCTCCTGATCTCATCAAGGTGAAATACCGCGACAACCCGGCATTGGCCGGGGTCCGGAATTGTTCTCAACAGGAGATTCTCGATGAAAAAGGCGGCTCTCGCCCTTGCAGTTCTCTCAGCGGTTGCTACCGCTCCGGTGCTGGCTCAGTCCTCGCGTGATTACATCAGCATCGTCGGTTCCTCGACGGTGTATCCGTTTGCCACGGTGGTTGCCGAGCAGTTCGGCAAGGCCACCAAGTTCAAGACGCCCAAGATCGAATCGACTGGTTCGGGCGGTGGTATCAAGCTGTTCTGCGCCGGCGTCGGCGTGCAGCATCCGGACATCACCAACGCCTCGCGCGCCATCAAGAAGTCCGAACTCGAGCAATGCGCCGCCAACGGCGTGAAGGAAGTGGTCGAGGTCAAGATTGGTTACGATGGCTTGTCGATTGCTCAGAGCAAGGCCGGCAAAGGCATGCAGCTGACCCGCAAAGAGGTGTTTCTGGCGCTGGCCAAGCAGGTGCCGAATCCGAATGGCACCCAGACCCTGGTCGACAACCCCTACAAGACCTGGAAAGACGTCAACGCCGCGTTGCCGGCGATCAAGATTGAAGTGCTCGGCCCGCCGCCGACCTCCGGTACGCGTGACGCCTTTGTTGAACTGGTGATGGACGAGGGCTGCGACGCTTTCGATTTCATCAAGGCAATGAAGAAGGCTGACAAGAACGCGCATAAAGCCGCATGCCAGACCATCCGCGAAGACGGCGCCTATGTCGAAGCCGGCGAGAACGACAACCTGATCGTTCAGAAACTCGAAGCCAATCCGGCCGCACTGGGGATCTTCGGCTTCAGCTTCCTTGACCAGAACCGCGACAAGGTGCGTGGTCTGGCCATTGAAGGTGTGCAGCCGGAATTCGAGACGATCTCGAACGGCAGCTACCCGGTGTCGCGTCCGCTGTTCTTCTATGTGAAGAAAGCGCACGTTGCCGTGATCCCGGGCATGAAGGAGTACCTGGACGAGTTCATCAGCAAGAAAGCCATGGGTGAGGAAGGCTATCTGGCCGAGCGTGGCCTGATTCCGCTGCCCAAGGATGAATACATGAGCGTTTCGAAGGGCGTTACCGCACTGGACGTCATGAAGTAAGGTAGCATCCGCGGGCCGGCGACCCGGTCGCCGTTCCGCGGACTTCTTCCCGTCCTTATTGGCTGACTGTTTCTCGTGACCCAGACCCCCATACTTCTCGTTCTGCTGCTGGCGCTGACGTCGGCAGCCTATTACTTTGGATGCAAGCGCGCCTTCCGCGTGGCGGACGGCAAGATCCGGAAGCTGCATTCCTTGCCGGGGTACTACGGCCTGTATGTTGCGCTGTGGGCAGCCTTGCCGGCGCTGCTGATTCTTTGCGCCTGGCTTTTGTTTCAAGGCTCGATCATTACCCGCATGGTGGTGTCCTCACTGCCCGATGCGATTCAGCAGCTGGGGCCCGATCGGCTCAATCTGGTGGTCAATGACATCCGCAATCTGGTGTCGGGCAATATCGTGTCCGGCGAGCCGGACGCCATCATGCTGGCAGCCGCGGACTACTATCGCGGCCTGCTGAGCGTGAGCCGTAATATGCTGTTTGCGATCGTGCTCGTCGTGGCGGGCCTGAGTGGCTGGTACGGGTACTCGAAAATTCGTGTGCAGCATCGTGCCCGCAATGGTGTCGAGTCGATCATCAACTGGTTGTTGGTGGCATGTTCCACCGTGGCGATTCTCACCACCGTCGGTATTGTTCTGTCGGTGTTGTTCGAGTCGATCCGTTTTTTCCAGTCCGTGCCGATCACCGAGTTTCTGTTTGGTCTGGAGTGGAGCCCCCAGATTGCGCTGCGCGCTGATCAGGCGGGCTCGTCCGGTGCCTTCGGTGCCGTGCCGCTGTTTGCCGGCACCTTGCTGATCACCTTCATTGCCATGACGGTCGCCGTGCCGATCGGCCTGATGTCAGCGCTCTATCTGGCCGAATACGCAAGTGCGCGGGTGCGCGCCATTGCCAAGCCTTTGCTTGAGGTGCTGGCGGGTATTCCGACCGTGGTGTATGGCTTTTTTGCGGCGCTGACCGTGGCGCCCTTCATTCGTGAGTCAGGCGGTTTCCTGGGGCTGGACGTGGCCTCCGAGAGCGCCTTGGCGGCCGGCCTGGTGATGGGAATGATGATCATCCCCTTCGTCTCGTCCCTGTCCGACGATGTGATCAACGCCGTGCCGCAGTCGCTACGCGAAGGCGCTTATGGCATGGGCGCGACTTCGTCCGAGACGATCCGCCGGGTGATTCTTCCCGCCGCGTTGCCGGGCATTGTGGGTGCGATTTTGCTGGCCGTGTCGCGTGCCATTGGCGAAACCATGATTGTGGTGATGGCGGCGGGCCTTGCGTCCAATCTGACGGCCAACCCGCTCGAAGCGGTGACGACGGTGACCGTGCAGATCGTGACCTTGCTGGTCGGCGACCAGGAATTCGACAGCCCGAAAACACTGGCGGCCTTTGCGCTGGGCCTGGTGCTGTTTGTGGTGACCCTGGCGCTGAACTTCGTGGCCCTCTATATCGTTCGAAAGTATCGGGAGCAGTATGACTAATCCAGGCAAAGCGCTGCCCGAGGGCGCAACGAGCTTCGCGCGTATTCAGGCCGGCATGGCCAAGCGCCGGGCGGCGGAGCGTCGCTTCAAGATGCTGGGGCGTTTGGCGGTGAGCGTTGGCTTGCTGTTTTTGTCGGTGTTGCTAATCAGCATCGTCAGCAAGGGCTACACCGCGTTCTGGCAAACCCAGATGCGGATCGATGTGGTGTTGGCAGCCGAGGACATCGACCCGGAAGGCACGCGTAACGCAGAGACGCTGCGCAAGGCCGATTACTCGTCCTTGATCAAGCAGAGCATGCGCGACATGTTCCCCGAGGTGTCGGGTCGCCGCGATAAATTCGCCTTGTATGGCCTGGTCAGCAACGGCGCAGCCTTCGATCTGCGCGACAAGGTCATGGCCGATCCGTCCCTGATCGGCACCAAGGTGTCGCTGTGGGTGCCCGCCGACGACGATGTCGACATGCTCATGAAGGGGCATATCGATCGCAATGCGGCCGAGGACGACCGGCGGATCAAGGACAATGTGCTGGGCTGGATCAATCAACTCGAGGCAGAGGATCGTCTTGAACTGCGCTTCAATATTGACTTTTTCACCAAGGGCGACTCACGTGACCCGGAGCTGGCCGGTATCCGCGGCGCGCTGATGGGCACCATCTTTACCTTGATCGTGACCTTGTCGCTGTCCTTCCCGCTCGGTGTGGCGGCGGCGGTGTATCTCGAAGAGTTTGCGCCCAAGAACAAATGGACCGACCTGATCGAGGTGAACATCAACAACCTCGCCGCCGTGCCGTCCATTGTGTTCGGCCTGCTCGGCCTGGCGGTGTTCATCAATGTGTTCGGGCTGCCGCGTTCGGCACCGCTGCTCGGTGGCCTGGTGCTGACGCTGATGACGCTGCCGACCATCATCATCGCCAGCCGCGCCGCGCTCAAATCGGTGCCGCCGTCGATCCGCGACGCCGCGCTGGGCATTGGTGCCTCGCCGATGCAGGCTACGCTGTATCACGTGATTCCGCTGGCACTGCCCGGCATGCTCACCGGCACCATCATCGGCATGGCGCAGGCGCTGGGCGAGACGGCGCCGCTGCTGATGATCGGCATGGTGGCCTTCATTGCCGATGTGCCGCAGGGGGTGTTCGATCCTTCAACGGCGTTGCCGGTGCAAATCTACCTGTGGGCCGACAGCCCCGAGCGCGCCTATGTTGAGCGCACCTCGGCGGCCATCATGGTGCTGCTGGGCTTCCTTGCGCTGATGAATCTGGTGGCCGTGCTGCTGCGCAAACGTTTCGAGCGGCGCTGGTAAGCGTTGGCAGATAGAATATTGAGAATCGAGGTCAAATCATGAGTCCCCAAGGGCAAGCAATGGCTTTCAAGTTGGATGGTGCGGCAGGGGCGGCACACGTAACCACCGTGGGCCGTGATGTTCGCGAAACCGTGGGCGAAGTGCGGGTGAACGACCCGCGTGTTCGCTGTACGGATGTGAACGTGCACTACGGCGATAAGCACGCCATCAAGAACATCAGCCTGGATGTCGGCAAGGGCGAAGTGCTTGCCATGATCGGTCCGTCCGGTTGCGGCAAGAGTACTTTCCTGCGCTGCCTGAATCGCATGAATGACACGGTGCGCGAGTGCCGCGTGACCGGCGAGATCCTGCTCGACGGCGAAGACATCAACAGCCGTCACATCGACGTGGTGCCGCTGCGCGCGCGTGTGGCCATGGTGTTCCAGAAGCCGAACCCGTTTCCCAAATCGATCTACGAAAACGTGGCCTTCGGACCGCGCATTCATGGCTTGTGCGAGAGCAAGGCCGATCTGGACGTGGTTGTCGAGAGTAGTTTGCGCAAGGCCAACCTGTGGGACGAGGTCAAGGACCGCCTGGATGATGTCGGCACCGGCTTGTCTGGCGGCCAGCAGCAGCGTCTGTGCATCGCGCGGGCGATTGCCATCGAGCCCGAAGTGATCCTGATGGACGAGCCGTGCTCCGCGCTCGACCCGATCTCGACCGCGAAAGTCGAGCAGCTCATCGAAGAGTTGCGCCAGCAGTTCTCGATCGTGATCGTGACGCACTCGATGCAGCAGGCCGCGCGGGTATCGCAGCGCACGGCCTACTTCCATATGGGCGACCTGATCGAGGTAAGCGAGACCGATCGCTTGTTCATCAAGCCACGCCACCAGCTGACCGAAGACTACATTACCGGTCGTTTCGGCTGAGTTGCCCCCGCGCATGAAAAAGCCCGCGACCTGACGGTTTGCGGGCTTTTTTGTTTTTTGAGTGGCAGGCGGTCAGCGCATCTGCTGCTCCAGGTTCTCGAACAGGTGATCGTAGATCTCGACCAGGGCACTGCGGTCGCGGCTGTCCTTGACCCAGCGCCGGTCGGCCGCAATCCGCGCGGCTTCCTGTTCCATGTCCGTGAGACTGCGCAGGTCGGTGACCTCGCCCTGAATGATGAGGTTGGCGTCGGCGCGCGCTTTTTGTGCGGTAGACACTATGTTCATTGAGCGACTCATCGATAACGCGCCTTCGCCGATTCGGCTGGCCAGCGTTCCTACCTGGTGGGCCGATTTGGCTGAGGTGATGAGCTTTTCTTGAAACTCGTCGGCGGTGTCGCGGGCGTCGGACACCGCGCTCGCCAAGGCGTTGATCTGACTGTTGGCGGCGGCCATGGAGGCGCTTATTGCACTGATGGCCTCGGCGATTTCCTCCGCCGATCGCTGGGCCTGATCGGCCAGTTGCCGCACCTCGTCAGCGACGACCGCAAATCCGCGCCCGGCCTCGCCGGCTCGGGCTGCTTCGATCGACGCGTTAAGTGCGAGCAGATTGGTTTGCTTGGCGATGTGGTCGATGTTACCAGTCAGCGCTCGAATCGCACCGGCCTTTTCAGACAGGTCACTCACCGCGCGTGCGCCTTCGTTGGCACGCACGCTGGCGTCGCCGAGCGCGCCCGACATGTGCGATGCCGCCTCGGACATTGAGTGGGCGGTGTCTGAAAAATCGTGGGCGAGCGTGGCCGACTCCGTGGCATTGACGCAGACGGTGCCGAGTGATCCGCTCACATGATCGATGGCCAGCGACAGGCCACGCTCCGAGCGCAAAAAAATGCGTGAAAGCAGCGCTTCGCGCGCGACTGACACCTGTGCTGCGTCGAGGTTGTCGAGCATCACCTGCATGCGATCGAGTACGTTTTTGAACAGTCCGTGCAGCCCAACGGTCTGCAAGCGGCGCCATGGGCGCTGGTTAGTGCCGGCGTCCATGCCGCCGAGAATCTCGCGGAAGGCAGTTTCTGTCTGGTCAAGGGCGGAGTTCAGGCTGACGCGCATGGTTTCGAGCGTCGGATCGCGATAGGCGCGCGGCACGCGGTTACTCAGCGATCCTTCGCCGATTTCGCCGAGTAAAGTTGCCAGTGAGTCGATCTCGCCTGCTGCCGATTTACGGGGCAGTATTACAAGGATGCCCGCCAGCGTTGAGAGGGCCGTCGCCAGAGCGGGCATCCAGAATGTCGTCGCCGCGGCGCCGAGGGCGAGCAGCAGCACGCCATGGCGCCGATCAAAGTGCGAAAACAAGTTCTTCATAGCGCATATCCTTGGCCTTCATCACATCTACCAGAACCTGCGTGCCGGCTGCAATGGCATCGCGTGCGCCCGCCTGCTTTTCGGCTTGCAGCATTTGCGTGTAGACCGCCGAGACGGTTTCGACGGCTGGACGGGTGGGGCAGCGGCGTACCGAGGTGTAGCCGGTGATGCGCCCGTGGGTATCGACATCGGGGGTGATATGGGCAAGCACCCAGTAGAATCCGCCGTCTTTGGACAGGTTTTTCACGTAGGCGAACACTTCCTTGCCCGTGGCAATGGTGTCCCACACCAGCTTGAAGGCAGCGCGCGGCATGTCCGGGTGGCGAATGATGTTGTGCTGCACGCCGAGGAGCTCATCTTCGGTGTAGCCGGAGAACTCGACAAAGATCGGGTTGCAGTAGGTGATGATGCCTTTGGGGTTGGTCTTCGAGACGATGAAATCGTCGTCGCGCATGATGCGCTCGATCTGGGTGGGGGTGATGGCTCTCTTCATGCGCGGCTCCCGTGGGGCATGGGGAAATTAGCGGCATGAATTGCCACGGCTTGAGTGAAACGTGCTGCGACGCCGTGGTGCGGCGTCGCAGGTGGGGCGGTTTAGCTGCTTGGCCGGGGCTCGACCAGCATTTCGAGCAGCGCCTGTTGCGCCGGATGCCGTGCGCCCCGGGGGTGTTTGCGACGGTAGCTACCGTCGGGTTGCATTTCCCAGGCGTTGCAGTTGTCGTTGAGATAGACGCGGAAGCCTTCTTTCATGACGCGGCGCTTGAGCCGCGGGTCGAGAATCGGGAAGGCGGTTTCAATGCGGCGGAAGAAGTTGCGATCCATCCAGTCGGCGCTCGACAGGTAGAGTTTGTCTTCGCCATCGGCATGGAAACAGAAAATGCGGTGGTGCTCGAGAAAGCGGCCGATGATGGAGCGCACCCGGATGTGCTCCGACAGTCCGGGCACGCCCGGACGTAGCGCGCAGGGGCCGCGGATGATGAGATCGACCTCGACGCCGGCTTGCGATGCTTCGTACAGCGCCATGATGGTTTGGGGTTCGAGCAGGGCGTTCATCTTGGCGCTGATGCGCGCCTTGCGGCCAGCGCGGGCGATCTCGGTTTCTGCTTTGATGTTCGCGATCACGTTGGCGTGCAGGGCAAAGGGGGCCTGCCACAGATGGGTCAGGGTGGAGGCTTTGCCCAGGCCGGTGATCTGCTTGAATAGCGCGGCCACGTCTTCGCCGATTTCGGGGTTGGCGGTGAGCAGGCCGAAGTCGGTGTAGAAGCGGGTGGTGCGCGGGTGGTAGTTGCCCGTGCCCAGGTGGATGTAGCGGCGCAGCCCATCGGTCTCGCGACGGATCAGCATCAGCAGCTTGGCGTGGGTCTTGTAACCGAACACGCCATACACCACATGTGCGCCGACTTCTTCAAGCCGCGCGGCCCAGCCGATGTTGGCTTCTTCATCGAAGCGCGCCATCAGCTCGACCACCACGGTGACTTCCTTGCCCTTTTGCGCGGCGCGCATCAGGTGCTCCATCAGCACCGAGTCGGTGCCGGTGCGGTACACCGTCATCTTGATGGCCAGCACGCCGGGGTCGTCGGCCGCGGCCTTGATCAGCTCAATCACCGGCGTGAAGCTTTCAAAGGGGTGGTGGAGCAGGATGTCCTGCTTGCGGATGGCGGCGAAGATGTCGGACGACGACCCCCCCAGACCGGCCGGCATGGCCGGCTTGAAGGGGGTAAAGGTCAGGTCCGGGCGGTCGACGCTGTCTGGCAACTGCATCAGGCGCACGAGGTTGACGATGCCGGGGGTGCGGTACAAGTCGTTTTCCGACAGCCCGAACTGGGTCAGCAAAAAGGCTTCCATGCCCGGCGAGCAGTTGTCGGCCACCTCAAGGCGAACGGAGTCGCCGAAATGGCGTTGCTGTAATTCGCCCTTGAGCGCGCTGCGCAGATTGGTGATCTCTTCTTCATCCACGAACAGATCGGAGTTTCGGGTGAGTCGGAACTGATAGCAGCCGAGCACCGCCATGCCCGGAAAGAGCTTGTCGACATGGGCATGGAGGATGGACGACAGGAACATGAAGCCGTGCTCGATGCCGGTGATGTGTTTGGGCATCTGGATGATGCGGGGCAGGGCGCGCGGGGCCTGGACGATGGCGGTATTGGTGTCGCGGCCGAAGGCGTCGAGCCCGTCGAGTTCGACCGCGAAGTTCAGACTCTTGTTGAGCACCCGCGGGAACGGGTGCGCCGGATCCAGGCCGATGGGCGTTAGCACCGGCGCGACCTCGCGCTCAAAGTACTCGGCGACCCAGGCCTGCTGGGCTTCGGTCAGCGCTTCACGCTTGAGCAGGACAATGCCCTCGGCTTCGAGCGACGGCAGGATCTCCTCGTTGAGCAGACGGTATTGCTCCTCGATGATGTCATTGACCACCACGCTGATCTGGTCGAGCAACTCGTGCGGTGTCAGGCCGTCTTCGGTGTCGGGCGCGCGCAGGCCCTGGCGAATCTTCTCCTTGATGCCGCCGACGCGGATTTCGAAGAATTCATCCAGATTGCTGGAGACGATGCACAGAAAGCGCAGGCGCTCGAGCAGCGGGACACTGTGGTCCGCCGCCTGCGCCAGCACGCGTTGCTGGAACTGCAGCAGGGACAGCTCGCGGTTGATGAAGCTTACATGCGGGAGGTCGTCGGGATTCATGTGTGAGCGTGCCGTGTTGGAACAAGGTAAGAGCGAGAGTCTTTGACATCCATATTACATCGCGATGACAAAAGGCGAACCGGGTGGATTGGGCCGCGGCCCGGCTGCGTGTCGGTGCTAGAATCCGGGGCGTCTGCCTACGCCTTTCGCCGGGCGCCGCCCGGCCATACCAATGACTAACGAATTGATTGCCGCAATCGATCTGGGTTCCAACAGCTTTCGCCTTCAGGTCGGGCGCATCGTCGAGGGGCAGATCTATCCGCTCGATGGGCTCAAGGAGCCCGTGCGGCTTGCCGCCGGGCTGTCGCCCGAAAAATACCTCGATACCGCCGCGCAAACCCGCGGCACCATGGCCTTGAGCCGGTTTCGTGAGCGGCTGGCGGGGTTCAAGCCAAGCCAGGTGCGGGCGGTGGCGACCAACACCTTGCGCGTTGCCAAGAATGCACCGGAGTTTCTGATCCGCGCCGAGGCCGCGCTCGGTTTCCCGATCGAAGTCATTGCGGGTCGTGAAGAGGCGCGTCTGATCTATATCGGTGTCGCGCACTCGCTGGCCGACCCGCAGCGTCAGCAACTGGTGGTCGATATTGGTGGCGGCTCGACGGAGTTTGTCATCGGCCGGGCGTTCGAGCCGCTGGAACTCGAGTCCTTGTACATGGGCTGCGTCAGCTTCAGCCTGCGCTATTTTCCAGACGGCAAAATCGATCGACGTGGTTTTCAGGAGGCCGACCTGGCCGCTCAGCGGGAATTGCAGACCATCGTCACACGCTTTGCCGAAGTCGGCTGGGAGCTGGCCGTTGGCTCCAGCGGTACCGCCAAATCGCTCAGCGACATTCTGCGCGGCAATGGCTACACCGACGGCCGCATTACCTTGGTGGGGCTTGAAAAGCTCCGCTCGGCGCTGATCAAGGCAGGGCGTCTGGATGGCTTGTCGCTATCGGGCATCAAGGCCGATCGTCTGCCCGTGTTGCCCGGCGGCCTGGCCATCATGATTGCCGTTTTGAAGGCTTTCAGCCTGAAAGAGATGGTGTTCTCGGAAGGTGCGTTGCGCCTCGGCGTGCTCTACGATCTGCTGGGTCGCTATCATCATCACGACTTGCGCGACGCGACGGTCGAGGCCTTCGCCATCCGATATCGCGTGGGCCGTCAGCAGGCGGAGCGGGTCGCGGATACGGCGAGCTTTCTGTTTTCCCAGCTTGACCCGATGGCCTCTCAAGAGGGCAATCTCGACCTGCGCTACCTCAAGTGGGCCGCCTTGCTGCACGAGGTTGGCATTTCGGTCGCGCATTCGAGCTATCACAAGCACAGTGCCTACATTCTGGGCAACGCCGACATGCCGGGGTTTTCGCGCATGGATCAGGGCCGGCTGGCCAGACTCGTGCTCGCCCATCGCGGCAAGCTCGCGCGCATCGCGAGTCTCGACCCGGCCAGCAGCGACTGGTTGCTGATCGCCTGTTTGCGTCTGGCGGTGGTCTTTCACCGCGCGCGGGACAACCGCGGGCGTCCGCCAGTCGGTATCGAGCGAAAGGGCAGCGGATTTGCCCTGGTGGCCGACAAAGCCTGGCTGGATGCGCTGCCGCTGACGGCCGCAACGCTGGCCGATGAAGTGGCGCAGTGGTCCGCCCTGGGGCATCCGCTGTCGGTCGCGACACGGTCCGGTTTCGCCCTGACCGTTTGACCACCCACATGGCCGACGCGATCCGCACGCCAGAACTCCATTTGAGTGAGGGGTGCCTGAGTCCGGCAGGCGACTGGACTTTGCTGGCGCTGGCTTCACACGCGAACCGCTTGCGCCAGGAGCTGGCCGGTGCCAAAGCGACCCGCTGGGACTTGTCGGCGCTGAACCGGCTGGACAGCTTTGGCGCGCTGTTGTTGTGGCGCGCCTGGGGCGGGCGCCTTCCCGCAGACATGGTGCTGCCCGACGGCTACGCGACGCAGTTCGAGCGTCTGGCCGCCATGGACGAGGCGCCGGTGCCGCGTCCGCCGCGCGTGGGTGTCGTCGATGTGGTGGCCGGACTGGGCGGCGCCTTGCTTGGGCTGTTTGCGCATCTGGGCGACTTCCTGGCGCTGATCGGCCGCCTGGCGCTCGATGGTCTGCACCTGCTGGGCCGACCGCGCAACTGGCCGCTCAAGGAATTTTCGGCCAATCTGTACAAGGTCGGCGTCAAGGCCATGCCAGTGAGTGCGCTGGTCGGCTTCCTGATCGGTGTGGTGTTGTCTTACTTGTCGGCCTTGCAACTGAAGGCCTTTGGCGCGGACATCTTCATCGTCAACATTCTGGGCCTGGGCATCATCCGAGAGCTCGGGCCGGTGCTGGTCTCGGTGCTGGTGGCCGGGCGCTCCGGCTCGGCGATGACCGCGCAGCTTGGCGTGATGCGCGTGACCGAAGAGGTCGACGCGCTCACGGTGATGGGTATTTCCAACTACATCCGGCTGGTGCTGCCCAAAGTGATGGCGCTGTCGGTGGCGATGCCGCTGCTGGTGTTGTGGACCTCGGCCGTGGCGCTGGTCGGCGGCATGATGTCGGCTGAGTTGCAGCTGGGTCTGAGCTATGGCTATTTTATTGAAACCCTGCCCAAGGTGGTGCCGGCGGCCAACCTGTTCATCGCGCTGGGCAAAGGCGCGGTCTTCGGTGTGCTGATCGCGCTGGTGGCCTGCCATTTTGGTCTTCGGGTCAAGCCGAACACCGAGAGCCTGAGCGCCAATACCACCGCGTCGGTGGTGACGTCGATCACCTTGGTGATTCTGGTCGATGCGGTGTTTGCCATCGCCACGCGCTCGATCGGGGTGCCGCTATGAGTGCGCCTGCGGAACGGGTCGGCCCATGACGACGCCGGTGCTCAGCCTGCGCGGCCTCAGTACGCGCTTTGGCAGTAACTGGGTGCACAAGGGCGTGGACCTCGATATCCCGCCGGGCGAGGTGGTGTCCTTGGTCGGTGGCTCGGGGAGCGGCAAGACCACGCTGCTTCGCCAGATGGTGGGCTTGTTGACGCCCACCGAGGGCGAGGTGCGGGTGTTCGACGAACCCTTGTTTGCGGGCAGTCGCGAGGCCCAGCGCCAGCGCCGTCGTCGTTTCGCCATGTGCTTTCAGGGCGGTGCCTTGTTCTCGGCGTTTACGGTTTACGAGAACATTGCTTTCCCGCTGCGCGAGGCTGGTATCGCGACCGAAGCCGAGATCCGTGAGCTGGTGGCGCTCAAGCTGACCATGGTCGAGTTGCTGCCCAGCCATGCCGCGCTGATGCCAGCGGAGCTCTCCGGTGGCATGATCAAGCGGGTGGCGCTGGCCCGTGCGTTGGCGCTGGAGCCCGAGTTATTGCTGCTTGATGAGCCGACGGCCGGGCTGGACCCGACGCGCAGCGCGTCCTTTGTGGCGCTGATTCGCGATCTGCAGCAGCAACTGGGGCTGACCGTGGTGTTGGTGACCCACGATCTGGACACGCTGGCGGCTTTGTCCTCGAAGGTGGCGGTGCTGGCCGAGCGCCGCATTCTGGCCTTTGATTCGCTGGAAGCGGTGATGCAGGTCGACCATCCTTTCATTCAGGAATTTTTCCTCAGCGAGCGCAGTGCACGTGCGTTGGCTCGGGCGCAGGGAGCTTAAACCATGGAGAATCGGGCACATGCCATTCTGGCCGGCCTGTTCGTGCTGTTGCTTGGCGCGGCGACGGTCTCGGGGGTGTGGTGGTTTTCGGGTGAGCGTGAGGCCACCCGCACGCTGGAGTTGGTGAGCCGGGGCAGCATCACCGGCCTCAATCTGCAGGCGGCGGTGCGCTACCGTGGTATTTCAGCGGGGCGGGTGGAGTCGATTTCCATCGATCAGACCGATCCCCAGAACATTTTGGTCCGGGTGAGCCTGCGCACCGATCTGCCGGTCACCCAGGGCACCAAGGCATCGCTGGGCTATCAGGGCGTGACGGGCCTGGCCTTTATCCAGCTCGACGACAAGGGGACGGACCCCACGCCGCTGGTGGGTGAGGGCGGCAATCCGCCGCGCATCGCGCTGTCGTCGGGCCTGCTGGACGAGTTGTCGACCGTAGCCGTGCAGGCGCTCGACCAGTTCCGCAAGATCGCGGCGCAGGTCGAGCGGGTGTTCGACGAAAAATCGGTGGCGCGGGTGGAGTCGACCATGACCCGGCTGGAGTCGGCGGTCAAAGGCATGGACGAGACCTTTGCTGCGGCCCCCGAGGTGCTGGCCGAGGCGCGCCGCTTCCTGACACCGGAGAATCGGCAGCATCTGACGCGCAGCCTCGCCAATCTGTCCAGCGCGTCAGAGCAGGCCGGCCCGACGCTCGTCGAACTTCGTGGATTGCTGCTCAAACTGCAGGAAGTGAGCGAGCATATCGATGAGACCGCGGTGGCGACCGGCGACGGTTTGCTCAATGGCACACTGCCGCGTCTGAACGGCTTGATGAAGGAGTTGACCGTCACGTCACAGCGCCTGACGCGGTTGATTGAAGAAGTCGACGCATCGCCGCAAATGTTGTTGTTGGGCCGGGGTGAGCAGGCGCCCGGCCCCGGCGAGGCGGGTTTTGCCGTTCCGCCAGTGCGCTGACAGACAGGAGACGCACGCATGACACGATACAAAGGCCTGGCTGCGCTGATGCTGCTTGCCGGTTTGAGCGGATGCACCAGCTTCAGCGCCATTCCCGAGTCCTTCAGCATTTACGACATCGGCCCCCAGGGGAATACACCCGTGCCAGTCGCGGTGCCGCTGGTGGGCATCGACGTGGTCGCGCCCTCATGGCTGTCCTCTTCGGCCATGCAATATCGTCTGATACCGCAGCATCCGCTGGAGCGTCGGGCCTATACCAACAGTCGGTGGGCCGGAATGCCCTCGGAGATGATCCGGATTGTGATTGGACGCGTGATCGAAGCCCAGCACGCCACCAATGGCTCGGGTTGCCGCCTGCGGGTGGATGTGGATGAATTTATTCAGCGTTTTGACACGGTCGACACCAGTGTGGCCCTGATCGAACTGCGCGCCAGCTTGCTTGCGCCGCGCACTGATGCGGTGATGGCCGGCCAGAGCTTTGCGGTCGAAGTGCCCGCGCCGACGGCCGATGCCGCCGGCGGCGTGGTCGCGATGCGAGCCGGCGTCAATCAGCTTGCGGTCGACGCCGGGCGCTGGCTGGCTGCGCTTGAGGCGCCGGGCGCGGGCGCCGAGTCTTTCCGGGCGCGATGTTCGCGCTAAGCGGAGTCGTTCAACCCTCGTTTCAAACCACCACCTTGCGGGAGTGACGCATGACCCTGACATCCAGCCCCTATGCCGAAGGCCTTGATCGATGTGACGCCAATTATGTGCCGCTCTCGCCGCTGAGTTTTTTGGCGCGCAGTGCGGCGGTGTACCCCGACCGCCTCGCCGTCATTCACGGCGCGCGTCGCTACACCTGGCGCGAAATGTACGCGCGCAGCCGACGTCTCGCCTCGGCGCTGAAGGCGCGGGGAGTGGGCCGGGGCGATACCGTGGCCGTGGTGCTTAACAACACCCCGGAAATGCTCGAAGCGCACTTTGGCGTGCCGGCTATCGGCGCCGTGCTCAACACCATCAACACCCGGCTCGATGCCGATGTGACTGCCTTCATTCTTGGTCATGGCGAAGCCAAGGTGCTGCTCACCGATCGCGAGTATTCGCCAGTGATGCGCGAGGCCTTGCGCCGTGCCAACCGGCAGGATCTGCTGGTGGTCGATGTAGACGACCCCGAGTTTACCGGCCCCGGCGAACGCGTCGGCACGCTCGACTACGACACCTTGCTGGCCGAAGGCGACCCCGAGTTCGCATTTGAGATGCCGGCCGATGAATGGGCTGCCATCTCTCTCAACTACACCTCCGGCACCACGGGCAATCCGAAAGGCGTGGTGTATCACCACCGCGGTGCGTACCTGAATGCGCTGTCAAACATCGTCTCCTGGGGCATGGCGCCGCATGCCGTGTATCTGTGGACCTTGCCGATGTTCCACTGCAATGGCTGGTGCTTTCCGTGGACCATGGCGGCCAATGCCGGGGTGAACGTGTGCCTGCGCCGGGTGGACCCGGCGTTGATTTTTGACGCGATTCGCGCGCATGGCGTCACGCATTACTGCGGCGCGCCGATTGTGCATGCGATGCTGGCCAATGCGCCGGCCGCGATGCGCGAAGGCATCCATCACAAGCTCAACGGCCTGGTGGCCGCCGCGCCGCCACCGGCGTCGGTGATTGAAGGCATGGCGAAAATCGGGGTCGAGCTGACGCATGTGTATGGCCTGACCGAGACCTACGGCCCGGCAGCGGTGTGCGCCAAGCATGATGACTGGGCCGATCTTCCGCTGGCTGAGCAGGTGCGGCTCAACGGCCGGCAAGGCGTGACCTACCATGTGCAGGAAGGCATCACGGTGATGGACCCGGAGACCATGCAGCCCGTGCCGCGCGACGGCGAAACCATGGGCGAGATCATGTTCCGCGGCAATCTGGTCATGAAGGGTTACCTCAAGAATCCGCAGGCGACACGCGAGGCGCTGAGCGGCGGGTGGTTCCATTCGGGCGACCTGGGCGTGCTGCAGCCCGATGGCTACGTGAAGATCAAGGATCGCTCCAAGGACATCATCATCTCGGGCGGCGAGAACATCTCCTCCATTGAGGTCGAAGATGCGCTCTACAAGCATCCGGCCGTGATGGCTGTGGCCGTGGTGGCTGCGCCAGACGACAAGTGGGGCGAAGTGCCGGCGGCCTTTATCGAACTGCGCGAGGGGGCGAGCGTGACCGAGGCCGAACTGGTGGCGCATTGCCGCGAGCATCTGGCGAGTTACAAGTTGCCGAAAAAAATCGTGTTCAGCGAATTGCCGAAGACCTCGACCGGCAAGATCCAGAAGTTCGTGCTGCGCGAGCGCATGCGTTCGACCGACGCGATCGACTGACCCATACGCTACCGTCTGGTCAATTCGCCATCAGCGCGCTAACATGAATCGATAGCGCCGCTCACAGCCGTGGGCGGTCGAGCCAATGCCCGGGCGTCCGTAGAGACTGCCCGGCACGGAGGAGAGAATCATGAGTGCAGTGCTGAACCAGGACGATAGCCCCATGGTCTTGCGCGAGGACCGCGATGGCGTCGCCCAGCTGACCTTGAACCGCCCTGCGCAGTTCAACGCCTTGTCCGAAGCCATGTTGAACGCGTTGATCGCCGAGCTTGACGCGATCGCCGCCGATCCGACGGTGCGCGTGGTGGTGCTGGCCGGCGAGGGCAAGGCCTTTTGTGCCGGTCACGACCTCAAGGAAATGCGTGGCAATCACACGCTTGAATTTCAGCAAGCCCTGTTCCGCCTGTGCGGCAAGCTGATGTGCAAGATCATCGCCATCCCCCAGCCGGTCATCGCGCGGGTGCACAGCATCGCCACCGCGGCAGGCTGCCAGCTGGTGTCGATGTGCGATCTGGCCGTGGCCGCCGAAGGCGCGCGCTTTGCCGTGTCGGGGATCAACGTCGGGCTGTTCTGCTCGACGCCGAGCGTGGGCCTGTCGCGCAACATGGGGCGCAAGGCCGCGTTTGAGATGCTGGTCACCGGCGAGTTCATTGATGCCGCCGAAGCACAGCGTCGCGGCCTGATCAACCGGGTGGTGCCGCTCGAGCAGCTTGATGAAGAAGTCGCCAAGCTGGCCGCGTCAATCTGCACCAAATCGTCGGCCGCCATCAGCATGGGCAAGCAGCTGTTCTATCAGCAACTCGAAATGGGCATCGACGCGGCTTATCAGACCGCGGCCGAAACCATGGCCTGCAACATGATGACCGAGGATGCGGGCGAGGGCATCGATGCCTTCATCGCCAAGCGCAAGCCGGTCTGGAAGGGCCGCTGAGCGACAGGATGCGGGTGCGATGCTGATCGACACCCACATTCATCTCGACGCCGATGAATTTGCGCCAGACCGCCAATCGGTGATCGACGCGGCGCGCGCGGCGGGGGTTGGGGCCTTCGTGGTCCCGGCCGTCACCGCGACTGGCTTTGATGCGCTCGACACCTTCGCTGATGCCACACCGAACGTAGCGCGCGCCTACGGGCTGCATCCTCTCTACATCGACAGCGCAAGGCAGGAAGACCTTGAGTTGCTCACGCAGCGACTGGCGCGACCTGAGGCGGTGGCGGTGGGCGAGATCGGTCTGGATGGGTATATTCCGGCGCCGGATCTTGCCACGCAGTTGCCGTGGTTCGAGGCGCAGCTGGCGCTGGCCAAACGATTTGATCTGCCGGTGATTCTGCATGTGCGCCACGCCGTTGAGCCGATTATCCGATCCTTGAAAAAAGTCGGGGTCGGTGGTGGCATTGCCCACGCCTTTAATGGCAGCCGCCAGCAGGCCGACACCTTGCTGGCGATGGGCTTCAAACTGGGGTTTGGCGGGACGCTGACCTATCCAGGATCGCGCCGGATTCGTGCGTTGGCGACGAGCTTGCCGCTCACCGCGATGGTGCTCGAAACCGATGCGCCGGACATGTCGCCCGAATGGGCGCGGGGGCAGCGCAACGCGCCGGCCAACTTGGTGCGAATTGCCGAGACGCTGGCGGCGTTGCGAGGTGAGCCGCTGGCGGAGGTGATCGCGGCAACCGAGGCGAATGCGCGGTGCGCATTGCCACGGCTGGACACGTTGATCGCGTGAAGCTGGTGCGTTAGCTGCTGGTGGCGTTGGACGAGCTCGCGATCAGGCCGGCAATATCGTTCTTGAGGTCGTTCACGTTGTCAGCGTAGCGGTCGCAGAACATCAGCGAGACGCCGAACACATACGCGTAGAGCAACATGCTGCGGCTGGACGCTTCGGCCATTGGCACACCGCAGGCCAGAAAGAGTTCTCTGGCGCACTTGAGGCGCCAGGTATCCACCTCTTCAACAATCGCCGCGGCGGCTTCGTCACGACGTGCCCAATCGCGCACAGCCAGCTCGATCATCATGCCCTTGCGGCTGCGGCTGGCGCTGTAGACCTCGATCACGTGGTGCAATTGCGACAACTCTTTGCCGGTGTTGGCGCGTGTTTGCTTCACGATGTCGCGGATACGGCCTTCTTTCCAGACCTCCAGCACCGATAGCAGCAGATCGCTGCGATCCTTGAAGTGCCAGTAGAAACTGCCCTTGGTCACCTTCAAGTGCTTGGCCAGCAACTCCACGCGTAAGCCGGCGACGCCTTCTTTCGCCAGCAGTTCGGTGGCGGCGAGCACCCAGGCCGAACGGTCGAGTTGGGCGCGGGGTTTGGTCTTCGAATTTTCCATACGGCGTAGTATTGACAAAATCACCCTCCATACGCTACCGTACGGCCCATACTTTTCCGTATGGAAATTTGTCATCCGGGGGCATCGAGCGAAACATCGTGGGCGATGCCATAATGATTGTTGGCTTTGTAGCAGTATTGCCTTTCTGAAGATTGGATTAAGGAGGACAGCCTTGAAAATTCTGGTTCCCGTCAAACGGGTCGTTGATTACAACGTAAAAGTACGCGTGAAGGCCGATGCGAGCGGCGTCGATATTGCCAACGTCAAGATGAGCATGAACCCCTTCGACGAAATTGCCGTTGAAGAGGCTGTTCGCCTCAAAGAAGCGGGTGTGGCAACGGAAGTGATCGCCGTGTCTTGCGGTGTGGCCCAGTGTCAGGAAACCCTGCGCACCGCCATGGCCATCGGTGCCGACCGCGGCATTCTGGTGCAGACCGATGAAGAGCTTCAGCCGTTGGCGGTGGCCAAGCTGCTCAAGACGCTGGTCGAGAAGGAAGGCCCGCAACTGGTCATCCTCGGCAAGCAGGCGATCGATGACGACGCCAACCAGACTGGTCAGATGCTGGCCGCGCTGCTGAATTTGCCGCAAGCGACCTTCGCCTCCAAAGTGGCGATCGCCGACGGCAAAGCCACCGTGACCCGCGAGATCGACGGCGGTCTCGAGACGCTGTCGATGAGCCTGCCGGCCATCGTCACTACTGACCTGCGCCTGAACGAGCCGCGTTATGCCACGCTGCCGAATATCATGAAGGCCAAGAAGAAGCCGCTGGAAACCGTCACCCCCGCCGATCTGGGCGTGGATGTGGCGCCGCGCCTGAAGACGCTCAAGGTTGAAGAGCCGCCCAAGCGCAGCGCCGGTGTCAAAGTCGCCGATGTGGCCGAACTGGTCGCCAAACTCAAGAACGAAGCGAAGGTGATCTGAACATGAGCATTCTCGTCATTGCAGAACACGATAACGCCAGCATCAAGGCTGGCACCCTCAATACCCTCGCCGCGGCCCAGGCCATCGGTGGCGATATCGACCTGCTCGTGGTTGGCAGCGGATGCGGTGCTGCCGCTGAAGCCGGCGCCAAGATTGCCGGTGTGAGCAAAGTGCGCGTGGCCGATGCCGCCCACTACGCCGACGGTGGCGCCGAGAACGTTGCCGCCCTCGTGGTGGCCAACGCCGGTGGTTACACCCATATCCTCGCCGCGGCCTCCACCTTCGGCAAGAACGTGATGCCGCGCGTGGCTGCCCAGCTGGATGTGGCGCAGATCTCCGAGATCGTGACCGTGGTGTCGGCCGATACCTTCCGTCGTCCGATCTATGCCGGCAACGCGATTGCCACCGTGCAAAGTGCGGATCCGGTCAAGATCATCACCGTGCGGACGACCGGTTTCGATCCGGTCGCTGAAACCGGTGGTAGTGCCAGTGTCGAAGCGCTTGACGCGGCTGCCGATACCGGCCTGACCAAGCTGGTCAATCGCGAGCTGACCAAATCCGAGCGCCCCGAACTGGGCGCTGCCGGCATCATCGTGTCCGGCGGTCGCGGCCTGGGCAATGGCGAGAACTATCACAGCCTGCTCGAGCCGCTTGCTGACAAGCTCAACGCTGCGCTGGGCGCCAGCCGTGCTGCCGTCGATGCGGGCTATGTGCCCAATGACTATCAGGTCGGCCAGACCGGCAAGATCGTCGCGCCGCAGCTGTATGTGGCGATCGGTATTTCGGGTGCCATTCAGCACCTGGCCGGCATGAAGGATTCGAAAGTGATCGTTGCCATCAACAAGGACGAAGAAGCCCCGATCTTCCAGGTGGCCGATTACGGTCTGGTGGCCGATCTGTTCGACGCCGTCCCGGCGCTGACTGCGGCACTGGGTTAAGCGCAAGGTGTTGCGGCGGTGAACTTCACCGCTGGGTTGTTTGCCGAAGGCTGGCTTTGGGGGGCGTACGTGCTCGCCAGTGCGGTGCTGGTCTGGATTATCCGGACCGGTCCGTGGGCCAGCTTGCGTCGTCCCGAGCGCATCAATGTGTGGCTCGGGACGTCGGTAGCGCTGATGCTGGTGTGGCGAATGAAGGCGGGGGTGCTCCCCGGTCTGGACCTGCACCTGCTCGGCGCAATGGTGGCGACCTTGTTGTTTGGCCCTCAGTTGGCCATGGCCGTGCTCGCCATCGTGCTGGCAGCGGTCGTGCTGGCCACCGGCGGCGACTGGCCGAGTCTGGGGCTGAACTGGCTACTGATGGTGGTATGGCCGGTGTTGGTCGCCGAAGGTGTGCGCCGTCTGGTGGCGTGGCGCCTGCCGCGGCACTTTTTTGTGTATGTGTTTGTGGTCGCGTTTTTCGGCAGTGCGGCCACGGTGATGGCGCAGGGGTTGTTGGCGTCGGTGGTGCTGAGCATCGCCGGTGTGTATTCCCTGGAATTTCTTGCGTCGGACTATCTGCCGTATTTCCTGCTGCTGGGCTTCTCCGAGGCCTGGTTGTCAGGCGCAGTGATTACCGTGATGGTCATCTATCGACCCGATTGGGTCGCCACTTTCGATGACCGTCTTTACTTGAAGAACAAATAGGCACGGCTGCGGCGATCGTCGCAACCACAATCAAACACTGGACAGGAGTGCATGGACAATGAGCGAGTACGTTGCCCCGATTCGGGATATGCAGTTCGTGATGAAGGAACTGGCAGGCCTTGAGCAAGTGGGTCAGTTGCCCAGCTTTGGCGATGCCACCGACGACCTGGTCGACGCGGTGCTCGAAGAGGCCGGCAAGTTCGCCACCGGCGTGCTGTCGCCGTTGAACCGCACCGGCGACCAGATCGGCGCCAAGTGGGCCGACGGCCAGGTAACGACGGCGCCGGGCTGGCAGGCGGCCTACCGCCAGTTCGCCGAGTCCGGCTGGACGGCGCTGGCCTGCGATCCGGAGTATGGCGGCCAGGGCCTGCCCAAGCTGGTTAGCACCGCGGTGATGGAAATGTGGAAGTCGGCCAACATGGCCTTTTCGCTGTGCCCGATGCTGACCAATGGCGCCATTGAGGCGTTGATGCTGCGTGGCACCGACGAGCAGAAGGCGGTGTACCTGACCAAGATGGTCAGCGGCGAATGGACCGGCACCATGAACCTGACCGAGCCGCAGGCCGGCTCCGATCTGGCGGCGGTACGCACCCGTGCTGAACCGCAGGCCGACGGCAGCTACAAGGTCTTCGGTCAGAAAATTTTCATCACCTATGGCGAACACGACCTCACCGACAACATCGTGCATCTGGTGCTGGCGCGCCTGCCGGATGCGCCGGAAGGCGTGAAGGGCATTTCGCTGTTCCTGGTGCCGAAGTTCATGGTCGATGCCGAGGGTACGATCGGCGAGCGCAACGATGTGCATTGCGTGTCGATCGAGCACAAGCTGGGCATCCATGCCAGCCCGACCTGCGTGCTGGCCTTTGGCGACAAGGGCGGTGCAACGGGCTACCTGATCGGCGAAGCGAACCGTGGTCTCGAGTACATGTTCATCATGATGAACGAGGCGCGTTTTGCGGTCGGCATGGAAGGTCTGGCGCTCGCCGAGCGTGCTTACCAGCAGGCGCTGGGCTATGCCCGTGACCGCGTGCAGGGCACCGAACCTGGTGTGCGTGGCGGCGGTAAGGTGGCAATCATCCGTCACCCGGATGTGCGTCGCATGCTGATGTCGATGAAGTCCCAGACCGAGGCGATGCGTGCGCTGGCCTATGTGGTGGGTGCAGCCACCGATATGGCCCATGATCATCCGGATGAGACCGTGCGTGCGCAGAACCAGGCCTTCGTCGATCTGCTGATCCCGATCGTCAAGGGCTGGTGCACCGAGAACTCGATCGACATCGCCTCGACCGGCGTTCAGATTCACGGCGGCATGGGCTTTATCGAAGAAACGGGTGCCGCACAGCATTTCCGTGATGCCCGTATCACCACCATCTACGAAGGCACCACGGCCATCCAGGGCAACGACCTGATCGGCCGCAAGATCTCGCGCGATGGCGGCATGGCCATGAAGGCTGTGATCGAGCAGATGCGCGGCGTTGTGGTTCAGTTGAACGAGCAGAGCGCCCCGGAATACAAGGCGATCCGCACGGCGCTGTCGGCGGGCATTACCGCGCTGGAAGAGGCCACTGACTATGTGTTGGCCACTTATGGCAACGACATCAAGGCGGCTTCGGTGGGCGCCGTGCCCATGCTCAAGCTGTTCGGCATTGTGGCCGGTGGCTGGCAGATGGCGCGCGCGGCAATGATCTCGCAGACGCGCTTGAACGAAGGCGCGGGTGATGCGTCGTTCTATCAGGCCAAGATCGTGACGGCGCGTTTCTACGCCGACCACATCTTGTCGCAGGCACCAGGGTTGGCCTACTCGGTCGTCAATGGCGCGGCCGGTGCGCTGGCGCTTGAAGACGACATGTTCTGATCACTGAGCACCGCCTGACACCCCCATGCGCGAGAGCCCATGGGGGTTTTTCTTTTGGGGTACCGGCGTGCTGCCGGCGGTGAGGGTTTGGGCGCTCGACGGCTAAAGTCGCGGTGTGTCGGCGAAAAAAAGCGACCCGAAGGCCGCTTTGCTGGCGTGTATCGACTCAGCGATAGCCGGCGCGATCGTAGGCTTTTTGCGCCTCGGCAACCGAGTTGGCGAGCTTGCCGACAGGCAGGGCATCGGCTTTGAAGGTGCCCAGCTTCTCAAGTGCGGCATTGCTCACCTTGACGGACTGCACCACCGGCCATTCGTTGTTGCCATCGGCGAAGTAGCGTTGTGCTTCGTCCGACGCCAGGTACTCAAGGAAGGCCACGGCAGCGGCCTTGTTCGGTGCGTGCTTGAGCATGCCGCCGCCAGACACGTTGATGTGCGTGCCGACGTTGGCCTGGTTCGGCCAGATGACGCCAACGGCGTCCATGACTTGCTGGTCTTCCGGCTTGGTCGAGTTGATCAGGCGCGCCACGTAGTAGCTGTTGGCAATCGCCACGCCGCATTCGCCCGCCGCGACGGCGCGGATCTGGTCGGTGTCGCCGCCTTTGGGCTGACGTGCGAAGTTGGCGACGATGCCTTTGGCCCAGGCTTCGGTCTTTTCAATGCCATGGTGCTCAATCATGGAAGCGCCCAGCGACAGGTTGTAGGGGTGGCTGCCCGAGCGGGTGCACACCTTGGCTTTCAGTGCCGGGTTGGCGAGGTCTTCGTAGTTCTGGACCAGTTCAGGCTTGATGCCAGCCTTGTTGTACACAATGACACGGGCGCGGGTGGAGAAGGCGAACCAGGTGTCGGTGCGCAGGTTTGCCGGGATGCGGCTGGTGAGCAATTCGGATTTGACCGGGGCGAACACCCCCAACTCGTCGGCCTTGGCGAGGCGGGAGGCGTCGACCGTGATGAGCACGTCGGCCGGGCTGTTCTCCCCTTCGCTGCGAATCCGTTCCAGTAAGGCGTCTTCCTTGCCCTCGATACGGTTGACCTTGATGCCGGTGGCCTTGGTGAAGTTGGCGTATAGCGCTTCATCAGTCTGATAGTGGCGCGCGGTATAGAGGTTGAGCACTTTGTCGTCGGCGTGTGCCGAGGAGACGGAGAACAGTGCGCACAAGGCGGCAGCAGCAACAGTACGATTCATGGCTAGTCGGACCTTTGGTTCAAGAAAATTTGAGTGTCCAAAGTGTAACGAGAACAAATTACAAATGCAAACGATTCTCATTCGGTGTAATCTGGATGCGAATCGTTCTCAATAGGAATTTGTCATGAATGCAATGCTCATCGGCGCCGACCGTCTCGGCAATATCCCCGGGGTTCTGGATGAGTTCGGAATCCGGATCGCGGCCCACGTGACTGGCCGGGACCGATCTCATCAAAGACGCGCGGCGGACTTGCCGGTGGGCGTGGACCTGGTGATCCTGTTTACGGATTTCCTTGGTCACAATGTCATGCAGCGCTTCCGGGAAGCGGCCGGCAAGGCAGGCGTGGAGTTTGTGTGTTGTCGGCGTTCGGTGTGCGCGCTCAAGCAGGCGCTCGACAAGCGCGCCGGCAGCCGTTGCCGAGACTGCCCGAATCGAGGCGCTTGAGCGGCGGCGGCTTACTGCAGGGTGGCGGCGATGGTCGGGCTTGCTGTGTGGCTGACGACGCGCCGGCCACCGTTGAATCGCTTGTTCCAGTAGCGGGCGTTCAGGCTTTCGATGCGCACCTTGCCGCCGCTGGAGGGCGCATGGAGGAAGCGATCGCTACCCAGGTAGATGCCCACGTGAGAATACGCACGGCGACGCGTATTGAAGAACACCAGGTCGCCTGCTTTGAGCTGCGCGCGTTTGAGACTGTCGCCAATCTTGGCCAACTCGCTGGTCGTGCGGGGCAGATCAAGGCCCAGCGCCCGCTGGAAGACTTGTTGCACCAGAGCACTGCAATCGATGCCGGTGTCGCGGGAATTGCCGCCGAAGCGATACGGGGTGTCGAGATACGCCAGACCCTGCACAATCAGTTCGCTGATCGGCGCGCCTGCGCTCACGGGCTTGCTGTTGGGCTCCGCCAAGGCCGCGCTTGCGTTTTCCGTGCTGTACGCCGTGCCAGGCAAAGTCAGGGCGAGCAGAAGTGCAGCAACAGGAAGTGCGTGTCGAATACCCATCCGCGCGAATATACTTTCTTGGCGCGCTTCAGTAAAGCGCTGATTATTGGCACTGTTTTTATCTTTGGCGCTGACGACAAGGAGAGCGAACGGGATGGCGTGGATTTTTTTCTTTGTGTCGGTACTGGCTATCGTTTGGCTAGGTGTGTTGCTGCGCCGTCGCAGGCGCGAGCATCGAGAGTCGGAGCAAGCCCGAGAGATGGCCTTTTTGTTGGCCCACGGCGAACTGCCAGGTGGGCAGGTGGTGAGGGGCGATGCCGCGACGCCCCGGGCCATGGATGGCGAGCGCTCTCATGATGTTGTGCCGCCGGTTGCGCCGCTTGTCGAGATGGTTGCGGTGCCGGAAAGCGCAAGGCCTGCGTATCTGGATGCCGTGCGGGCAACGGCGTATCAGCGTCTTAAGGCGGCGCTGCCCGCGTATGAGATTTTTCCAAGGGCCTCATTGCGCCGGGCGGCTGGACTGGAGGCGATTGAAAAGGACGCTTTGCTCGATTTTGTGGTCTGTACCCGCGCGCTGATTCCCGTGGCAGCGGTGGATCTTGCGCGGGGTGAGCGTTCGTCGCCGGGCGATGCATTCAAGCGCGAAACGCTGGAAGCGGCGGGCGTGCGCTATGCGCGCTGGCCCCATGATGCGCTGCCGCCCAGTGCGTCGATTGCGCATTGGGTGGCAGATTGAGTGCGTTCAGAGCGGGCGTTTCAGGCGCTGACGGGCATGCTCGAGCTCGATGAGCGCTTGGGGTGTGCTGTGGCCCAGAAGGCGCCCTCGGGCCTGCGTTGCGAGAAATAGCTGCGCAATGGCGTAGCCGTCGCCCAGCGCATGGTGCCGCTGGAAGGTCTCGATTCGCAAGGCGTTCATCCAGTCGGTCAGTTTGCTTGCGCTCTGGCCACGCTCGGCAAACAGGGCCGGCAGCAGCCAGTACAGGTCGATGCAGTGCAGTTCGGGCTCAACATCCAGTACGCGTTCGATGGCGTTGAGGATCACGCGTTTATTGAAGCCCGCGTTGAAAACGACGATCGGTGAGTTGCCGATGAATTCGAGCAAGCCGGTCAGCGCGTCTGCGGGATCGGGTTCGAGACTTTGATAGAACGCGAGTTTTGGGTCGATCAGCCCGCCTTCGATGGCAATGGCCGCGACCGACAGGAGCCGATCCTTGCTCAGGTCCAGGCCGCTGGCCTCCGTGTTGACAATGACATAGCGCGTCTCGGCGTGTTGTGAGGTGAGCGCCGTCTCGGGCAGTTTGCGCCAGGCGTCGAGCCGTGCACGGATCTCGGGTGCCAGTTGTACGGGGGGGTGAGCGCCAGGGATAAGTCGAGAGAGCCAGGTCATCGGTGGTGGTTTGCCAAGCGTGAGTCGTAAAAAAGCGGAATCTGCATGCGCGACGCCTGAGAAGTGTTGCCGTCGCGCAAGGGGTGCAAGTGTTGCCTTAGAGCTGGTAATCCAGTTTAAGCCGGAGTTGCAGCTTTCGAGCCTGTCGGAAAGCTTCTTTGAGAATGCGTCGATCGAGCTCATTGAGCGTATCGGGGTCGATTTTATTGTCGCCGGGCGCGTCGTGCTCGGTGTCGAGGTGTTGTGAGCGTAGGCGCAGGAGCTGGATGAAGTGGAAGCCGTCGGTGATGGCATCGAGTTCTTCTTCAGCCATGTTGGCGCGCTGACCCGACTGGCGCAGGCGACCGACCGTGCTGGATGCCTCGACGCCGGAGCGTAGCGACAGAATGCGGGCGACGTCGACGAACAGGCGTGCGCCCGATTTTTTCAGATCGATCATGCCGTCGTCTTCGACCACAAAGTCGCGGAAGCGACCCAGGGGGGGGGCCACGGCCAGCGCATTTTGCGCCATCATGCGCAGGAAGGTGGAGTTGCCGCGCGCGGTTTCGAGCAACCAGCGACGTAGTTGGTCGCCAATCTTCTCGCTGCCGAAGAGCACCCGGAAGTCGAAGAAAATCGACGCGTTGAGCAGGGCTTGCGGGTCGGGCTCACGAATCCAGGCACCGAAGCGGCGCTTCCACTCTTCGAGCGTCAGACACAGCTCGGGGTTGCTGGCCATGATGTTGCCTTTGCACAGCGGGAAGCCGCAGGCGGCCAGCGCATCGTTGGCGTCTTTGGCGAAGGCCAGCAGTTTTTGCTTGATCGCGTCGCGTTCGCCTTCGGGGGCGGAGAAGATGATGCCGTTGTCCTGATCGGTCGACAGCGTCTGCTCGTGACGCCCTTCAGAGCCAAAGGCCAGCCAGCAAAACTGCACGCCGAACAATTCGTGACGCCCCAGCTCGAGGGTAATGATGCGGCGGGTGAGGGCGTCGTTGAGGGCGGAGATGAAGCGCGTGAGCTGTTCAGAACCGATGCCCTGAGCGATGAGGTTGAGCGCCAGTTGCCGGATGTCGCGGCTGGCGTGCTGCAGCGATTCGATGTCGTCGGCGCCTTCGATGCTGGCGCGAATCTGGCGCAGGCCGATGCGTTGCAACGAGAACAGATCGCGCTCGGACACCACGCCGCGCAGTTTGTCATCGGAGTCGACCACCAGCAGATGCCGGCGGGCATGGGTGGCCATTTCGAGCGCGGCGTCGTAGGCCGTTGCCGTCATTTGCAACACTTGCGGCGCTGGGGTCATGACATCCGAAATCGGCCGACTCAGGTCGAAGGCGGGGAGCACGATGCGCGACAGCAGATCGCTCTGGGTGAGAATGCCCACCGGGCGGGCGTCGGCATCAGCGACCACCATGCAGCCGATGCGCATTTCGTTCATTTTTTCGAGCGCGCTGCGGGTGCTGGTGTCGGGCGTGACAAAGATCGGGTCGCGCTTGATCAGATGGCCGAGCGGGGTTGTCATGGTCTGCTGTTCGGCTGCGCGTTGCGAGAAAGTGCTCTGCAACTGCTGGCGTGACTGACTGAGCAGGCTAGCAATGTACTGGGTGCAGAAGACGTGGAAGACCGGGCTGATGCGCATCAGCGCCATGAAGTCGTCGGCCGGGAGCTGGAAGCAGAAGCTGTCTTCGAGCGCCATGTAGGTGTTGGTGGAGGGGCGGCCGGCGGAGATGGCGCCGATCGGGAAGCACTCGCCCGGCCCGAGCGTCATGGAGGCGTATTCGGTGAGGGCGACATCACCGCTCTGGCTGGCTTGCACCTTGCCGCGCTGGATGATGTAGAAGTGGCGTGGCTGACCCATTTCGGCGGACAGAATGGTCGCGCCCTTGCTGAAGAAGCCGAGGAGTACGCGTTCGGACAGATAGTCCAGCGCCTCCGGCTCCATTTGGTCGAAGGGTGAAAAGCGCTTGAGAAAATCGGCGCTGGCGCCCACGAGCGTTTCTGTTGCTGTTGTCATTCGGCCTCCCCTTTCTGCTTATTCGGAAATTATAGGGCGCTCCGATGGCGCAAAACTGATCTGACGCAAGAAAACAGCGTGTATTGCGGGAGGTTGATGCTGACTTGCCGGGCTCGCGGCGTGGGGTCATTCGCCGAGGCAAAAGCGAAAGGTCGCGCCCGGCTTCTCACCGGATTGCGCTTCAATTCGACCGCCGTGGCGGGTAACGATGCGCTGCACGGTGGCGAGGCCAACGCCGGTGCCGTCGAAGTCGCGCGGCGAGTGCAGGCGCTGAAAAGGTTTGAAGAGCTTGTCGGCGTAGGCCATGTCGAAACCCGCGCCGTTGTCTTCGACCACAAACCAGTGTTGCCCGTCGCGTTGTTCCGAAAACACTTTGATGTGTGCCGCATCGACGCGCCGGCTGAACTTCCAGGCGTTGCTGAGCAGATTGTCGAGGACCGACTGCATCAGGATGGGGTCGGCATTGGCGCGCAGATCGCCGGCAATATCCCAGGTAACGGCGCGCTCCGGGTCTCGTTCAGACAGGTCGGTGAAAACTCGGCGTGCCATCTGGCTGATGTCCACGGGCTGACGTTCCACCGGTTTGCGTGACAGTCGGGCGAGGTCGAGCATGTCGTCGATGAGGCCGCCCATCCGGTCGACGGCGGATTGAATGCGTTCCAGATACTCACGATTCACTTCGTTGAGCTGGCCCGCCAAGTTCTGCCCGAGCAGGCGGCCGAATCCGTCGATTGCCCGCAGCGGCGCGCGTAGATCGTGCGAGAGCGAATAGCTGAAGGATTCGAGCTCATCAAGTGCGTTCTTCAGCTCGCCGGTACGGGCATCGACATGGTCTTCCATGGTGGCTTTGAGGCGATCGAGCTGTTCGGCGGTCTTTCGGCTGGCGGTGATGTCGCGAATCATCAGCGTCATGCCGTTCTGCCCGCCATTGGCCAACCGGTGGCGCGACACCCTGACATTGAACCAGTGTGTTTGCTCGCCGACCTCGACCGAGTAGTCGAATTGCTGAATGCCAAGCCCGCTGCGAAGTTTTTCGTGTGCGGCATCGAAGTGCGCGAGTGCCTCGGAGGGGAGGATCGTGCTGACGTTCAGGCCGGTGAGCTCGGGGCTGGGGAATTGAAAACGCTGGGGGGCGGGTTTGGGGTAATGATCCTGAATCTGCCCCTCGCAGTTGGTGATCAACATCAGATCGTCCATGCCCGAGAGTGCACCGTGCAGGCGCTCATCGCTTTCGCGGCGCGAGCTTTCGGCGCGCATGCGCTCGGTGATGTCACGGCCTATCACCATCAGGGCTTTTGGCTGCTGATGTGTGTCCAGAATCGGGGTCTTGATCATGTCCAGCGAGCGCAGGCCGGGGGCGTCGGTGTGAGGGATTTCTTCGATGTAGCGGATGGACTCGCGGCGAGACCAGGCGAGCTTGTCGGTGTTGTTGCAGCGGGACAGGATGTCCTGCATGGGGCCGCCGGCGTGGGCGGCGAGTTGTGAGTTGGTCTTTCCTTTCCAGTCCGTCTGGTTCAGCCCGTACATGTGCAGACCGGCGGAGTTGGCGATTTGCCAGCGGCCCGCCGCGTCCTTGACGGCGATGAAATCCGGAGACGTGGCAAGCAGGGTGTCGAGGCGCTGTTCGGACTCGTGCAGTGCCTGCTCGATGGCGTCCTGAACCGTGAGGTCGATGATGAATCCGCCCAGGTAGTGCTTGCCCAGGAAGTGCATTTTGTTGAAGAACAACTCGACCGGGATCTTCTGGCCGTCGGCGCGTATCAGCTGGCACTGAAGACGTAAGGCGTCGCTGTCGTCCGGCAGGGTGCGCAGGGTGTCGGCAGGGTCGAAGAGCTGGTCCACGCTGAGCGTTGTGTCGGCGCCCTCGCAACCGGCCAGTCGCTTGAACGCCGCATTGCTCAGCGAGATCGTGCCTTCGGTGTCGGCCCACATCATCGGGAGCGCCATGGTGCCAAAGGCGTGTCGGCTGAAACCCAGCAGCTCTCCGGCCTCCTTGGCGACCGATTCGTCGATCAGGATCAGCAGCTGCGACAGCGCGCCGCTCTGGGCATGGGTCGCAAACGGTTGCGCCTGCACCATGAGTTGGCGCTCGCCAAGCGGGATCGATACCGGGGCGGCGGGCGGCGTGGTGTGGATAAGCGCGGCAATGGCGGCCCGAGCTTCTTCGGTTGCATGCTGGAGAGCGTCATCGAGCCGGCCGGCAGGCTGAGCCGGTGCAAGTTGGAGCAATGCGCGTGCGGCAGCGTTGATGAAATCAACCTGGCCGTCGGCCTCGACAAGACACAATCCGAGCGCCTGGCTGCGCGACAGGAGTTGGTCGAGAACGTTGTTGTGCGCGTGAACTTGCCGGTGGGCTTCGAGTTCGTCGGCCTGGCAGTGGATGACCCGGCGCAGCACGTCGACGTAGCGATGCTCCAGGCAGCGCACGATGTCGTGTTCGGAGACGACGCCGCACAACTCATCGCCCCGCGTGATGATGACGTGTCGGATGCCGTGTGAGGACATCAGGCGGGCGGCTTCGAACACCGGGCGATCCGCGGTCAGTTGAATGACTGGCGATGTCATCACCTCAGCGACTTGCACGGTATGCAATGCGTCGCGTTTGACCAGCAAACGGGTGATGTCGCGTGTGGTCAGGATGCCCAGCGGCATGTCGGCGTCGGATGCCACGACGACGCAACCGATGTGTTCCTTGCGCATCAGGTCGGCGCAATCGTGCACCGATGTGCCCGGGGTCACCGTGGTTAGCCGCGGGGTCATGACCTGATCGATGGCGTCGAGGTGTGCAAAGTGCTCAATGCCCATCCGGCCGAGGATGGCACTTTCGGAGAGCAGGCCGATCATCTCGCCATCGGTGCCCCGGACAATGGCGTGGCGCATGCCGTGGCGGAGCATGCGCTCGTATACATCGACATAGTTCTCATCCGCCTTCGCCCACAGCACCGGGTGCTGGCAGACGTCTGCCAGCCGTGGTTCGGTCGGTTGATTCCGGGATGTCAGCTCCAGCCCCAGCGCCAAGGCGGAGCGCTCGGTCAGAATGCCGATGATTTCGCCGTGGCGTTCGGCCAGCACGGCGTGGGATGCGCTACTGGCCAGATTGGCCAACGCGGCAGACAGCGGCGTATCGGCGGCCAGGGCAGTGATCGGCAGGGCGAGTTCGGCCGCCGACGAGGTCGTAAAAGGCGAATGGCCGATACGGCGGGATGCGGACATATGAGGGTCGCTACAGGTGTGGTGTGATCCACTTGTTACCAAATGTAGCTGATCCCCGGTTTAAAAAGAAGTCATATGGCAATTGGATGAAGCTCGCGCGGTTAGTAGTGCTGATGCTGTGCTACCCATTGATTCATCAACATTCTCACCGCATCGGGGAGCTCTGATGCGCCCATGCCGATGGGGCCGATACCTTTGGCGAGCAACAGGTCGGCGGCGGCGCCGTGCAGATGAACGGCGCCGAGTATGGCGGCCTCGATGGGCCAGCGCTGGGCGAGCAAGGCGGCGAGCAGGCCGGTGAGCACATCGCCCATGCCAGCGGCCGACATGCCCGGATTGCCGCTGCGGTTGATCAGCCAGCGGCCGTCCGGATGGGCGATCAGGCTGCCGTTGCCTTTGAGGATCACGTGGGCGTCAAATCGCTGAGCCAGCTTCAGTGCGGCATCGAGCCGGTTGGCCTGGATTTCGTCTGGCAGGGCCTTGAGCAGTCGCGCGGCTTCGGCCGGGTGAGGCGTCAGTACCACCGGGGCATGACGGCGCGTGAGGGCGCCGGCCAGTGTATCGTCCGTGGCCAGCAGGTTCAGCGCATCGGCATCGAGCACCAGCGTGTGTTTGCTGGCGACGGCTCGGTGCAGCAGTGCGGAGGCCGCTTCGTCGCGGCCCAGTCCGGGGCCAATGGCGATGGCCTGGCCTTCGCTCAGGGCATCTTCGGCAGGGCGAAGCATCAGCTCGGGCTGGATCAGATCGACGACTGGCGCGCGCGGATCGAGCAGACCGACAAACACGCGGCCGGCACCGGCACGCAGCGCCGCGCGGCCCGACAGCAAGGGGGCGCCGCACATGCCAGGGGCGCCGCCAATGATCACGGCGTCACCAAACAGGCCCTTGTGCGAGTTCAGCCGCCGCGGCGCGAACTGGTCGCCAAACAGGGCGGGTCGAACCTCCCAGCCGGGGGCGGGCAGATAACTGTTGGCGTCAAGATCCAGTCGCTTGACCACCAGCTCGCCGCAGTGGTCCGGCCCATCCAGCGTGAGCAGACCGGGCTTGAGCGCGATAAAGGTGACCGTGTGGGTGGCTTTGAAGGCGACGCCCAGTACGCGACCAGTGTCGGCGCACAGGCCGCTGGGCACGTCGATCGACATGCGCGGGCAGGGCAGCGCGTTGAGCGCGCGAATCCAGTCAGCGTAGCGGCCATTGATGGGGCGTTGCAGGCCGATGCCGAATAAGGCGTCGACGACCAGCGCCCAGCCTTCGGGCGGCGCCGAGGGCAGGTCAGAGAGCGTTTCGCCGCCGGCATCTCGCCAGGCTTCCCAGGACTTTTTGGCGTCACCGGGCAGTTTCGCGGTGTCGCCCGAAAAGGCCACCACGACCTTGCGACCGGCTTGCAAAAAGTGGCGCGCCATGACGAAGCCGTCACCGCCGTTATTGCCGGGGCCGCAGGCGATCAGCAGCGCGCCGGGGCGGTCGATCATCAGGCGCACGGCTTCTTCGGCCGATGCGCGTCCGGCGCGTTCCATCAAGGGCGGCTTGGCGGAAGGCATCGCGGCCGTTTCGATGGTGCGGATGCCGGCAACGGTGTAGATCGGTTGGCTCGGTTGCAGCATGGCGTGTGTGCCCAGGACGTCAGAGAGGGCACATTCTACGCGTTTCAAACGGTGTGGCGTGCAGGCCTCAGGCGGTGGCGATCCAGCCTTCGAGCGGGTCGGCGTGTGCTGGCATGCCAAATTGGGGGGCGCCATGGCGGGCGCAACGGGCGGCTTGCGCCAGTGCGAGTACGGCATCGAGCCAGTCGCCGCGGGCATCGGCGATCAAGGACGTGCGTTGTTCAGGCGTCAGCGTCAGGCGCAGTCCCGCCAGTGCGGTGCCGGCGATCAGTTCGGCGACGATGTGTTGCCGTGCTGCGAGCCGCTCGGGGCTTTGCTTGCGGCGGGTGTCACTCTTGTAGGAAGCCCGTGTGATGCGCCGGGCAAGCAGACCGGGGTAGGCCTCGACCGCGATGCGCATCGGGTCGCCGTCGTGCAGGCCCGGCAAGCGACAGCCTGCGGCAAGCAGGCGTGGCGCGCCTTCAAAAAACATCAGCCCGACCGGTGGGTTGACCAGCTTCATCGGGCTGTGCGAGTGGGCGGTGGCGTCGGTGGCGCGGTGCGGGTAGCGGGCGCCCATGGGCCGGCGCAGGCGGTCGGCGTCGAGTGCGGCGCGAAAGTCGGTTTTGCTGAGCGTGGCGACATGACGCACCAGCGTCGCCCAGTCGGGGTGCGGCCAGCCCAGCGCGGTGAGGCCTTCGCGCGGCAGGCCAAAGGGGAAGTCGAAGGCGCCCAGCCAGGGGCCGGGCGTGTTAAGCAGGGCGTCGAAGGACGGCCAGTCGGGCAGGGCGGCGAGGCGGTCGAGGTGAATCTCCTCACCCGCGAGTCGGCCGTGTGCCACCGTAATCGGTTTGGCCGCGCGCGGCGCCGAGGTGAAGTCGACGCCGATCAGCACGCTCACGTGCCGGCGCTGCCTTTGCTCTTGTTGCGCTTGTCGCGCAGGTAGAGGTGGCTGCCGCGACGCTCGGATTCAAACAGGCCGGTGGCTTCGATCAGGTCGCCGAGTTTTTTGTAGCCATAGTTGCGCGGATCAAACGGTGTCTGGTTGCTGATGTGCGAGCCGATAGAGGACAGGCTGGCCCAGTTGTCTTCCTCGTCGGCGCAGGCTTCGACCGCGTTGCGCAGCAAACTGGTGATGCGCGAATCGCCACGCAGCGCCTTGCTGCTCACCCGCTCCGGTTTGGCCGCGGCGGGGGCGGTGTCATCGGCGGATTCGACGATCAGGTTTTCAAGGTAGAGAAAGCGCGAGCAGGCATTGACGAAGGGCATCGGCGTTTTCTTCTCGCCAAAGCCATACACCTTGAGCCCGTTGGCGCGGATGCGCATGACCAGCGGGGTGAAGTCGGAATCGGACGAGGCGAGGCAGAAGCCGTCGAGTTGTTGGGTGTAGAGCAGGTCCATGGCGTCGATGATCATCGCCGAGTCGGTGGCGTTCTTGCCCTTGGTGTAGGCGAATTGCTGCACGGGCTGGATGGCGAACTCGTGCACTTTGTCGGCCCAGCCGTTGAGGCTGCTGCTTTTCCAGTTGCCATAGGCGCGGCGGATGTTGGTGACGCCGTATTTGGCCAGCTCGTCGAGCATCAGGTCGATCTTGCTGGCGGGGCAGTTGTCGGCGTCGATGAGTAGGGCGATTCGGGATTCTTCTTGCATCAGGTGCTCCGGAACAGCCGGGCGGCTGTGAGTAATGTGGTGGCGTGAATGGCGACGGTGTCGTTGATGTCATGACCATAGCCGCCGGCCATGGCGATGGCAACGGGAATGCGCAGGCTGTGGCACATGCTGAGTATCAGGGCGTCGCGTTGGGCGAGGCCGTCGAAGCTGAGGGACAGGCGGCCGAGGCGGTCGCCTTCGTGCGGGTCGGCGCCGGCGAGGTAAATCACCAGCTCGGGCCGGAAGTGGGTGACGATGTCGTCGAGCGCGGGGCCGAGGGCGGCCAGGTAGTCGGCGTCGCCGGTGCCGTCGGGCAGGGCGATGTCGCGGTCGGACACCGTTTTGCGGAAGGGGAAGTTCTTGTCGCCATGCAGGCTGAGCGTGAACACCTCGGGCGTGTTGGCGAGGATGGCGGCGGTGCCGTCGCCCTGATGCACATCGCAGTCGATGATGGCGACGCGCTCGATGCGGCCTTCGGCGCGCATCGCCAGCGCGGCCACGGCGGCATCGTTGAACACGCAGAAGCCGGAGCCGAAGTCGCGGTGCGCGTGGTGGGTGCCGCCGGCCATGTTGGCTGCGCAACCGTGTTCAAGCGCGCTGCGGCAGGCGGCCAGCGTCGCGCCGGCGGAGCGGCGTGAGCGCTCGACCATCTCGGGCGTCCAGGGGAAGCCGATGCGGCGCTGCTCGGCCTCGGTGAGCTGGCCGGCGACCACGCGCTCGAGATAATCGGCGCTGTGGGCGCGCAGCAAGGCGGTGTCGTCGGCACCGTCGGGTACGCAGAAATCGGTGGCCTCGAACTGCCCGCTGGCCATCAGCTGCTCGCGCAGTCGGCTGTACTTGGCCATCGGGAAGCGATGGCCCGGCGGCAGTGGCAAAACGAAGTGGTCGGCGTAGAAAAGTTGCATCCGCGGCTCCATCAGCGCTCGCGCGCCAGGCAGCGGTCGTAACGCCATTCGACCCGTTTGGCAAACCAGGCGGTGGTGAGTTTGCGCTGGATTTTCGGGCTCTTGAGCAGGATGTCCGGCATCTGCTGGCGCGGCAGCGTCCGCCCGGCCTTGCGCTCGGCCAGTTGCCAGAGGCGGTCGTAGAGTCGGGTGTGGCTGAAGTCGGCGGATTTTTCGCGCGTCAGATCGCTGCGGATCTGGCGGGCGCTGAGGTGAAGGTGGCCGGCGATCGCACGCAAGGCGGCCTCGGTGCTGCTGGCCTCGTTGCTGGGCGATTTGCCTTGGTAGCGCAGCAGGTCGCCATCCGGCGCGAGCTTGCGACCGGAGACGCGGGTGATCGCGCTCTGGAAGGCGGCGTTGCGGCTGCTGTATTGCCCAGCGTTGAAATCGGCGAAGCGGTAGCGCGGGTGCGGGTAGTCGGCGGGGTAGTCGAGCAGGTTGGCGATACCAAAGTAGAGCCCGCCACGGCGGGTGAACACTTCGTGGCGGACGCTGCCGGTGCGCGCGTAGGGGAAGGGGCGCTGGCGCAGGTGGTCTTCGGCGAAGGCGATGCTGACCTGCATGGGTCCGCCGGTGCGGATCGGGTTGAATCCCGACAGCAGGGTCTTGCCCAGCGGCAGTTCGGAGAGCATGTCTTCGAACAGCGTGTTCATCTGCTTTTCGGTGCGCAGGGCGGCGATGCGCCTGGCGTAGCTGCGGCCGTCGGGCGAGGATTTTTCGAGCGCCGCGCTGACGACGATTTTCGGAATGCCGTAGCGCTCGGCGCGGCTGTCGATTTCATTGCGCACGATGCGCGGCAGGCCGGCCACCACCGGGTCGGCCTGCCAAGTGGACTCCTGCTCGATCACGGCCATGGCGGCGCACAGATTTTCGGCGCTGCGGGGGACCTCGAGGTGGTCGAGTGCGGCGTCGATGTCGCGTGCCCAGCCCGGGCGATCGGTGATGCCGCCGGGTAGCAGATCGGCCGCGCTCAGGCGCGGGCCTGCGGGTGGCGTGAACGGCCACGGCGTGACTGGCGCCTCCTGCACCGGCGCTGTTGGCTGTGGCGGCTGGCTGGGGGTGGGCGTGGCTTGCCCCGGCACCGTCGGTGGCAGCGAGGGCGAGGGGCGGGATTCGTAAGGCGTGGTTTGGCAGGCCGCGAGAAACATCGGGGCTGCGATGAGCGCAATGCGCCGCAACAGGATCTCGGACATGGGGTCAGCGGGGGCCGGGTCCAATGGCGCGCATGAATTCGTTGCGCGCCTGCAGATCATTTTCGAAGCTGCCGGCAAAGGCTTGGGTGATGACGCGCTCGTCACCACGGCGATCCTCACCCAGCAGCAGGCACAGTTGCTCGGCTTCAATCAGGCACGCGGCGCCGGCGGCCTGGCCGTGCTGGACCAGTACGTCGGCGATGTCGCGGGTCATCCATTCCTGATAGGTGAAGCGGTGGCCGATGGCGTCGACCATGCGCGCGATGCGACCGAAGCCGTGTAGACGGCCGCCGGGAATGTAGGCCACGTGGGCCACGCCGCGAAACGGCACGAGATGGTGCGGGCAGATGCCATGCACGGCGATGCCACGCACCACCACCATGTCGCGGCGGGGGTCTTCAAAGCCATCGCCGAGGGCGTCGGCGGGGTCAAGCTCGTAACCGCCGAGCAGGCGTTTTTGCCACAGCTCGCGCACGCGCTGAACGGTGCGTCCGGTGTGCGGGCCGTCGGTCGATACGCCGCAGGCGCGCAGCATGTCACCGACGGCTTTCTCGAAGGCGATCGGGTCGAAATCGCCCTCGCGGGCGATGCCGATGCCGCGGCGCGGGGCGGGAGCGTGATGGCAATCGTCAGACATGATGGTTTTCCGATGGTGAGGTGTTCATGGTACCGAAAAGGGTTTCGACACGCCGCGCGGCGCGCTGGTGGCAAATTCAGCAAATCGTAAGCTTCGAGCAAGCATCGCGTAAGTGCTCTGGACATAAAGTGCTGCCAGCGCGTGCACCGCATGTGCGCTCAAGACACTTCGTGAGGAGACAACACAATGACATCCCCTGATAAAAAATCAGGTGAGGCTTACTGGAAGGCGACGCTCAGTCTGCTGACCGTGATTCTCATCCTGTGGTTTGTCGTGTCGTTCGGTTTCGGCATCATTTTGCAGCCGGCGCTCGACAGCATTCACCTGGGCGGCTATCCGCTGGGCTTCTGGTTCGCTCAGCAAGGCTCGATTTACGTATTTTTGATCCTGATCTTCTGGTACGCGGCGCGCATGAACAAGATCGACCGCGAACACGACGTTCACGAAGACTAAGGGGCGCAAGACATGGACTTGAAAACACTAACCTTCGTCGTCGTCGGCCTGTCCTTCGCGCTGTATATCGGCGTGGCGATCTGGGCCCGTGCCGGCAGCACCAGCGACTTCTATGTGGCCGGTGGCGGTGTGCACCCGGTGGTCAACGGCATGGCAACGGCCGCTGACTGGATGTCCGCCGCGTCGTTTATCTCGATGGCCGGCCTGATCGCCTTTCTGGGCTACGGTGGCTCGGTTTACCTGATGGGCTGGACCGGCGGTTATGTGCTGCTCGCCGTGCTGCTCGCCCCCTACCTTCGCAAGTTCGGCAAGTTTACGGTGCCCCAGTTCATTGGTGACCGTTACTACTCGAACGGCGCGCGTCTGGTGGCGGTGATCTGCCTGATCTTCATCTCCTTCACCTACGTGGCCGGCCAGATGCGCGGCGTCGGTATCGTGTTCTCGCGCTTCCTCGAGGTCGATATCGTCACCGGTCTGCTCGTCGGTATGGGTCTGGTGTTCTTCTACGCCGTGCTCGGCGGCATGAAGGGCGTGACCTATACCCAGGTGGCGCAGTACTGCGTGCTGATCTTCGCCTACATGGTGCCGGCGATCTTCATTTCGCTGAACCTGACCGGCAACGTCTTCCCGCAACTGGGGCTGGGTTCGTCGGTGGCCACGGGTGAGCCCTTCCTGGCCAAGCTGGACATGGTGGTGCACGACCTGGGCTTCCAGGAATACACCTCCGGCAACAAATCGATGATCGACGTGATCGCCATCACCATGGCGCTGATGGCCGGTACGGCGGGTCTGCCCCACGTGATCGTGCGCTTCTTTACTGTTCCGAAGGTCAAGGATGCGCGTTCGTCCGCTGGTTGGGCGCTGGTGTTCATCTCCATCCTCTACACCACCGCACCGGCAGTTGGCGCCATGGCGCGTTACAACCTGCATGCCACGATGACCCCGGGTGTGCTGACCGGTGAGACCTTCGCTGAAGGCAATGGCCTGAACTACGAGTCGCGTCCGGACTGGATGAAGCGCTGGGAAGCGACCAAGCTGATCAAGTTCGAAGACAAGAACGGTGACGGCCGCATCCAGTATTACAACGACAAGTCCAAGGATGCCGAATTCAACGCCAAGGTGGAAGCCGCAGGCTGGAAAGGCAATGAGCTGACGGTTGACCGCGACATCATGGTGCTGGCCAACCCGGAAATCGCCAAACTGCCTGATTGGGTGATCGCGCTGGTGGCTGCCGGCGGTATCGCGGCCGCACTGTCGACCGCCGCTGGCTTGCTGCTGGTGATCTCTTCGGCCATTTCGCATGACTTGATGAAGGGCATCCTGACGCCGGATCTTTCGGAAAAATCGGAGCTGCTGGCCGGTCGCCTGGCTGCTGCTGTGGCGGTGGGTGTGGCAGGCTATCTGGGTTACAACCCGCCAGGGTTTGTGGCACAGGTGGTGGCCTTTGCCTTCGGTCTGGCCTGCGCCTCGCTGTTCCCGACCATCCTCCTGGGTATTTTCTCCAAGACGATGAATAAGGAAGGTGCTATTGCCGGTATGTTGAGCGGCCTGATCTTCACTTTCGGCTACATCCTCTACTTCAAGGGGATTTTCATTACGCCGATGGCTGAGAACATTCCCGCCAACTGGCTGTTCGGCATTTCGCCGGAAGGTATTGGTACTGTCGGCGCGATCCTGAACATGCTCGTCGCTTTCACTGTGGCGAAGTTTACGGCCCCGTGCCCGGAGCATATCCAGCACCTGGTCGAAGACATCCGCACCCCGCGTGGTGCCGGTGCTGCGACGCACTAAGTGTTGTTGTGATGCTGTGCTGAAAAACTCCCGCTGCGGCGGGAGTTTTTCTTTGTGAATCGGGTGTGCGATGGCTTGCCAGCGCGCGTGGTCGGGCTACACTTTGCTAGGCGCGTGAGGTGCCAGGGTGTGAGGCGTAAGAGGATAAAGATGCGCGTACTGGTGGTCGAAGATGATGTCGAGTTGGCCCACGGCATGGTGACTCACCTGCAGGCGCAGGGTGTTGCCGTCGAGGCCGTAGACGATGGCGAGGTGGCGCGGCGCCGATTGGCCGCTGGCGGCATTGACATGGCGCTGATCGACGTGGGGCTGCCGGGCTTGTCCGGCTACGAACTGGTGCGCGGCATTCGCGCCGACAAGTTGCCCGTGGCGGTGATTCTGGTGACGGCGCGCGATGCTTTGTCGGACCGGATTTATGGCCTCGATCTGGGCGCGGACGATTACCTCGCCAAGCCCTTCGAGTTGGGCGAGCTGTCAGCGAGAATGCGCGCGGTGGCACGCCGAATCGGCCATCTGTCGCGCAGCGAGCGGGTGTTTGGCCCGCTCAGGATGGACGCCGAAGATCACCTGGCGACGCTCTCGGGCGAGCCGATGACGCTCACCGGGCGCGAGTGGACTGTGCTGGCCGCCCTGGTGGAGTCCGGTGGGCGGACCGTGCCCAAAGAGCGCCTGGTGGCCGATGGTTCGGCCAATGCGGTGGAGGTGTACATCTCCCGCTTGCGGCCCCGGCTTGAGGTCGCCGGCCTGGTGATCCGGAGCGTGCGCGGGTTTGGCTATCGCCTTGAGCTCCGGGGCGGCGCGCCGGCACCGGATGCCGGTGGCTCCGCCAATGCCTGAGTCGAGGATGTTGCGTGTCTAGTCTTCGCCGTCGACTGCTTCGCGCCTTGCTCTTGCCGGGTGTGGTTACGTTGATGGGCGGTGTGCTGGCGCACCGCACGGCGATCGACGTCATCGGCGCGGCTTATGACGCGAGCCTGTTGAATCTGGCCGATGGTGTGGCCGAGCGTATCCGGGGCGGCGAGCAGCGGTTGCGGATGGATATCGCCGACGGCGGGGTGGCGTTGTTGCGCTCCGATACGGTGGATACCATTTTCTATCGCGTGCGGGATGATGACGGCACGCTGGTTGCCGGAGAAGGCGATTTGCCCCCGGCCGATGCGATCAGCGTTGACGCACCGCCCGACTACTACGACACCGTCTATCGCGGCCAGGCCATTCGCGGCGTGCGCTTGCATCGGACGGTCGACGGCCGTGGCTTCTATGTCACTGTGGCTGAAACGCTGGGCAAGCGGCAGGCCGCACTTGAGCGGCTGCTGCTGGGCTTTGTTGCGGCGATCGCTGGCTTGGTGGTGGCGGGGGCGGCGATCGTGCGCATTGCCATCCCGTCAGGCTTGTCGCCGCTGGCCGGTCTGAGTGCTCGTCTTGCCGAACGAGATGGGAACGACTTAAGTTTGATTGATCCGGCCAGCGTGCCGCTTGAACTACGCACTTTGGTCGACGCACTTAATCATTTGCTGGGGCGTGTGGCCTCGGCACAGGCACAGCAGCGAGGCTTTCTGCAAGACGCCGCGCATCAGCTGCGCACGCCATTGGCCAATTTGCAGATGCAGGTTGAGTTGCTGGGGGCTGCGCCGGGGCCGCAACAACTCGATCATGTGACCCGTGCGACCGTGCGGGTGACGCGCCTGGCGAATCAACTGCTCGCACTGGCGCGCGCCGAGGCGGGTGAGCGATTGATTCTTGACGCCGCGCCAGTCGACCTCGCGCTCTTGATTGATGACATGCTGGACGACTGGTTGGCGCAGGCCGACCGCAAGCAGATTGATCTTGGTGTGCATCGTCAGTCGGCCAGGGTGGCGGGTGACGGAACGTTGCTTCGGGAGTTGATGGCCAATCTGGTGGACAACGCCCTTAAATACGCGCCGATCGGCGGTCGCGTCAGCCTGCATTGCGCGACGCATGACGGTGACGTGCTGCTGAGTGTCGAGGACGATGGACCGGGGATCGCGGCGCAAGAGCGCGAGCGCGTGTTCACCCGCTTCTATCGCACGCCGGGCAGTGCCGGTAGCGGGGTGGGGCTGGGCCTGGCGATTGTTCAGGAGATTGTGCGCGCCCACCACGGGCGGCTTGAGCTTGAAACGCCTGCGTCGGGGGCGGGGTTGCGGGTTCGGGTCAGCTTGCCGGCGGCGCAGCCCGACGGGGGGGCAGAGCGCTAGGTGTTCGCCGCCCGCGACGCCGTTGCATACCCGCGCGTCAGGGTGTCGGCACAGACCGCCTTGCTGAAGTGAAAACCCTGGCCGCGCTGGCAACCTTCGGCCAGCAAAAAGGCGGCTTGATCCGGTGTTTCCACGCCTTCGGCGATGACATCGAGCGACAGGCTCTTGGCCAGCGCGATGATGGCCCGGGTGATGGCCGCGTCGTCACGATCGTTGGGGATGTCGCGGACGAACGACTGGTCAATCTTGAGCCGTGTGACCGGCAGGCGCTTGAGGTAAGACAGTGACGAATAGCCGGTGCCGAAATCGTCGATGGCGATCCCGATGCCGAGCTCGCGCAGCTCGTTCAGGCGCGGTATGGCTTCGGCGGCCTGCTGCATGATGAAGCCTTCGGTGACTTCCAGTTCGAGCATCTCGGCTGGGAGTCCGGTGGCGGCGAGGGTGTCGCGGGTCAGGGCGACGAGGTCGCCTCGGCGCAGCTGTGAGGCGGCGATATTGACACCGATCCGGCCAAACGCCAGCCCGTCGTTTCGCCAATCGCTGGCTTGCCGGCATGCCGCTTCGAGAATCCAGCGACCGATGCGCGGCATCATGCCGCTTTCTTCGGCAATCGGGATGAAGGCCGATGGATAGAGCAGGCCTTTGTCGGGGTGGGCCCAGCGCACCAGAGCTTCGACGCCGGTGAGCTGGCCGGTGCGCAGGTCGACCTGCGGCTGGTAGTGCAGCAAGAACTGATCGAGATCCAGTGCTTTGTGCAGATCGTTTTCGAGGCGAACGCGCTCGGTGGCCTTGAGGGTCAGTTCCGGCGTGTAAAACGCAAAACCGAAACGTCCTTTGTCCTTGACCTGATACATCGCGGCATCGGCGTTGCGGATCAGTTCGGCGGCGTCGCCGCCGTCACGCGGGAACACGCTGATGCCAATACTGGCGGTGACAAACTGCTCGCGCTGCTCGATGGCGAAGGGCTGATTGAGCGCGAGCTGAATTTTTTCGGCTACCAGCACAGCGCTGTGGGGCTCCTTGACCTCTTCGAGCAAGACCACAAATTCATCCCCGCCGAGCCGGGCGACGGTGTCGTCGAGCCGGACGCAGTCGCGCAGCCGGCTGGCCACCTGGCGAAGGAGTTCGTCGCCGAAGGGGTGCCCGTAGACATCATTGATGTTCTTGAAGCGATCGAGGTCGAGGAACAGTAGTGCCAGCGACACGCCACTGCGCGTGGCGTGCTCGATGGCGTGCTTGAGGCGCGCATTGAGCAGCATGCGGTTGGGCAGATCGGTGAGCGGGTCGTGGTGCGCCAGGTGCTCCAGCTTCTGGGCAGATTGCTTGACGCGGGTAATGTCCGAGAAGACGCCGGTGTAAAATACGGGCTGGCCGTCATCGTCATAAACGGTGCTGAGCGTCAGCCATTCGGGGTAGATCTCGCCGTTTTTGCGTCGATTCCACATTTCTCCGCGCCATTGTCCGCTCTCTTGCAAGCTGCGCCAGAGCGATTGATAGAACTGGGGCGGATGCTGGCCTGAACGAAGGACGCTGCTGGATTTTCCGATGACTTCGTCGCGCTCGTAGCCGGTGATTTCGGTAAAGGCGCGGTTGACCTCAATGATGTTTGCCGACAAGTCGGTAATCATCATCCCTTCCGCGCTGCTCTCGAACACCGCGGCGGCCTGGCGCAGGCGGTCGTCGGCCTGGCGTTGTTCGGTGATGTCTTCCTGAATGCCGACGAAGTGCGTGGTCGCGCCAGCGCTGCTCTTGACCGGCCAGATGCTCATCCGGTTCCAGAATGCGCTGCCGTTCTTGCGATAGTTGCGAACCACCGCCTGGCAGCCTTCGCCTTGCGACAGGGCGGTGTATATCTTGGCGATTTCAGGCTGTTCTCGGTCGTCGCCTTGCAGCACCCGGCAGTTGCGCCCGAGCATTTCGTCGGCCCGGTAGCCGGTGATGGCTTCGAAGGCCGGGTTGAGATAGACCACGGGCATGTCGCCGTCGGCGCGGGTGATGACGACGCCGTTGGTGGCGGCCGATAGCGCACGATCGCGCAACTGGAGCTCGCGTTCGGCATGCTGCTGGGCGCGTCGCGTTGCGGCGGCGTCTACCGCCCGATGGATGGCGGGTACGAGCCGGGTGAGGTTGTCTTTGCTGACGAAGTCGGCCACCCCTGCGCGCAGCAGGTCAATGATGGTTTCTTCGCCGATGGTGCCCGAGATGATGATGATTGGCGTTTCAGGGTGGGCCTTTGCCAGCTGGCTGACCGTCAGGCGAACGTCGATGCCCGGCAGGTTGTAGTCGCTGAGGACGATGTTCCAGTGTGCGTCGGCTTTGGCCAGAGCCTGGGCAAGCGCGGCGGGGGTGTCGACCCGGGTGCAATGGCAGGACAGCTGGCTGCGCGCCAGATGACGGACAAGAAGCTGAAAGTCTTGTTCGTCATCTTCAATGACCAGAATTTGAAGCGCCTCCGTCATTCGGCGCTCTTGGGCGGTTCGTTGAGTAGCATCCAGTAAAGGCCGAGCTGGGCGACCGCCTCGGTGAATTCTCCGGGATCGAGCGGCTTGCGCACATAGCTGTTGGCGCCCAGGTCGTAGCTGCGCAGGATGTCTTGCTCTTCGTCGGAGGAGGTGAGCATGACGACCGGGATCTTGTCGGTGCGGGTGTCCTGGCGTAGCTGCTCGAGCACTTCCAGACCGCTGAGCTTGGGGAGGCGTATGTCGAGCAGCACCACGGCCGGGGCGTCGGCGGGACTGCGCTGGGCGTAGGTGTTGCGACAGAAGAGATAGTCGAGCGCTGCCGCGCCGTCGCCTACCACGTCGACTTCGTTGACCACGTTGATGCGCTTGAGCGCGCGCAGGGTCAGGCGCAGGTCTTGGGCGTCGTCTTCGACCAGCAGCAGTTTGCGGTGGTTCATTCCGTACTCCCTTCTTGCGGTCCCAGGCTGAACCGGAAACGGGCGCCTTCTCCTGGGCGCCCTTCGCCCTCAATCCAGCCGCCGTGGCGTCGTGTGATTCTTGCCACCGTCGCCAGCCCGATTCCGATACCTGGAAACTCGCTGGGATGGTGCAGGCGCTGGAATGGCTCGAACAGTTTGTTGGCAAAGGCCGGGTCGAAACCTGCGCCGTTGTCCTCGAGACAATATACCCGGTGCCCATTTCGCATGCTACTGGTGAAGTGTATGGTCGCGTGGCTTCGGGTGCTTGTGTATTTCCAAGCATTTTCGAGCAAATTTTGCATCACGGTGGCCAGTAGCCGGCGGTCACACAGGGCAACGATCGGGCCGTCACAATGCAAGCTGACCTGGCGCTCCGGCTGGTTGCGCGCGAGCCGGGTATGAATGGACTGTGCCATTTGAGCAAGATCCAGCGTTTGCCTTACCAGGCTCGCCCGGCTGCTGCGCGAGAGTTCCAGCAGGCCGTCGATGAGATCGCCCATCCGGGCGCTGGCCTTGGCGATTTCACCCAGAAAATCCTGGGCGCCTTCCGGTATCTGGGGGCCAAAGTCTTCATCAAGCGCACGCTGGAAGCCCTGGATGGCGCGAAGTGGTGCCCGCAGGTCGTGCGAGGCAGCGTAGGTGAAGGCTTCGAGTTCAGCATTGATGGCTTTGAGCTCTGCCGTGCGTTGCTCGACACGTTGTTCCAGTTCGTCGTGGGCGCGTTGCAGTGCTTTGGTCGCCAACACCCGGTCGGTGATGTCGAGCACCGTTCCGCGCATGAACACGGACCCGTCGGCGGGTTCGGTCTCGATCTGTCCTTGTGCAAACAGCCATCGGAGCTCACCGTTTGGCCGGGTGAGACGGAATTCTTCCTGAAACGGAATGGCATCGCGCAGGGCCCCCTTGAAGGCCGCATCGACACGCTCGGTGTCTTCGACGTGGACGGCGCTGAGAAATAAGCCATAAGTTGGAGGTTGTGCCTTGGCGTCGAGACCAAACAGTCGAAAAATTTCGTCGGACCAGCGAATTTCACCAGAGGTGATGTTCCAGACGAAACTGCCCAGATGCGCCTGCTCCTGAGCTTCGGCCAGCTCGCGTCGTTGTCGGTTGAGCGTTTGTTCGGCGTGCTTGCTCTCGGTGATGTCTTCGCCAAAAGCCTGGAATGTGATGACTTCCCCCTTGGTATTGCAGATGGCGCGGTTGGTCCAGCGCTGCCAGCGCACACTGCCATTGCTGTCGATCACCTTGTGCTCATGGGTCTTGAGCGGCGTGCTGGCGCTGAGCGACATGAAATGCTGGCGAACCTGGTTGCGATCCTCGGGGGGAATCAGGTCGAGCAGGTTGCGGCCGATCAGGGCTTCTCGTGGTTTGCCGAAGTACTCGCAGTAGGCGTCGTTGACGAATTCGATGGTGCCGTCGGCGCGATTTCGGCAGAGCAGGATGGGCAGGTCTTCGACCACCGAGCGGTATCGAATTTCGCTGGTGCGCAGGGCCTGAATGGCCGTATGCAGGTCGATGGTGGTGGTCATGCGACGCGCGGCTTCGGAAAAAAGGCGCTGTTCGTTGGGGGACCATTCGCGCGCACTGCGGCATTGGTGGAGGCCCATCGCCCAGGTGGGGCCGGTCGCCGGGTGCAGGGCCACGATCATCAGTGAGCACACATCGAAGTCGGCTTTCATGGCGGCCAGCACTGGCGAGCTTTGTTCGTCGACCAGCGTGACGGGGACGGCGCTGGTGAGTGTTGTGCGACAGAGTGCGGCAATCTCGGGCGTCATCGGCAGATCGGTGTTCCGTGCGCCGGCACCGGGATAGTCGGGGCGTGTGGCTTCGATCGGAATTCGCCACGTCAGGGCATCCGGATCACAGGGGGTGAGCAGCCAGCAGCGGTCGCAGTCGAACATATCGAGAATCGCGGTGGCGCCACGGTTGAGCATGTCGTCCATGTTGCTGCTGGTGTGCAGTGCGGAGTCGAGTTGCTCCAGCGATTCAAGAAAATGGATGTGTTCATGGCGGACCGCGTCGGCGCGCATCCGCTCGGAAATATCAAAGATGATGCCGAGGTGGCCGGTGACCTGGCCGTCGGCGTCACTGAGCGCTTCGGCTGCGCCAAACACCCAGGTGCTTTCGCCGCCCGGGCGTTGAAAGCGGTACTCGGCGTGAAATGGCTGTCGCGTGTCGACCAGTGACTGCCAGGCCGCGATGATGCGATCGCGATCTTCCGGATGCAGGGACTGCTCCCAGCCGTCGCCGAGGGCCTTTTCGAGGCCCATGCCGGCAATCGCGCACCATCGTGGGTTGCCGTAGGTCATTCGCCCTCGCGCGTCGGCGTGATAGATGCCGACCGGTGCGAGCGCCGTAATGGCGCGAAAACGTGCTTCGCTGTCGCGGATGCGGCGCTCGGCGAGTCTTTGTTCGGTTACGTCTATTGATGAGCAGAGCACGCGGACCGGAGTTTCATCGTGGCCGGAAACGCGTTGTCCCTGCACATGGAGCCAGGCCATCTGGCCGTCACGGTGTAACACGCGATGGTCGAGTTTGATGGTGTCGGTGTCGCCGTCGGTGATGCGCTTGAGCGCGTTGAGGAGTTCCTGGGCGTCGTCGCCGGGCAGGCGTGACAAAAACGCGCTGAGCGTGCCGGGTGGGGCGTTGGGCGCCTCACCAAACAAGCGTGCGAGATTGGCATCGGCCAGCAAACGGCCCTCGTCGGGCCAGATTTCCCAGGTTGCCGAGTTGCTGATTCGCGCTGACTGCGCATATCGCCGGCCCATGTCACGCAATTCAGTGATGTCGGCGGTGACGCCAAACAGCTTGACGGGTTGTCTGTGCGCGTCAAAAGAGACTTGGCCGATGGTTTTGAGATCGCGCCGCTCGCCGTTGTCGTAGCGATGAAGGGCGAACTCACATTCGAGAATACCGCTTTCGAAGGCGGCCTCCTGGGCACGTTGCACACGCTGGCGGTCTTCGGCGATGACATGTGTCAACCAGTCCTGGTGGCTTGGCGGGCGGGTCCCTATGGCGAGGCCGTGGATGCGCAGCAATTCGTCCGAAAAGCGTGCCTCACCCGTGGCCGGCGTCCACTCCCACCAGCCCACATGAGCGAGGGCCTGCGCATTTTCAAGCTTCTGGTTGAGCGCCTGGAGGGCGAGTTCGTCTGCTTTGCGCGCGGAGATGTCGCTGTGGGTGCCGACGACGCGCGCCGGACGGCCCGCACTGTCCCACTCGACGGTTTTGCCTTTCCGTCGAATCCAGCGGTCCTGGCCATCGGCGTGCCGCATGCGAATCTCGATGTCGAAGGGCGGTGCACCGACCTGGCGCTGCGCATTCATGTGCTGCTCGAAAATGGCTCTGTCGTCGGGGTGAATGAGGCTCAGGCAGTCTGCCAGTGTTATTGATTCGCTTTGTGCCGGGTAGCCCAGTTGTGTGAAATAGCGCGCACTGCCACGGCAGGTGTCGTGGGTCAGATCCCAATCCCAGACGCCGCCCTCGGCGGCATCCAGGGCGAAGCTCAGGCGGGCTTCACTGTCGCGCAGCGCTTTTGCCGTGGCATGGCTGTCGGTGATATCGCGCACCACGGCGATAACTTGCGCGCTCTCGTCGAGCTGGCACAGGCGTGCCTCGAAGTGCCGCGTCTGGCCGGCAACGTCCAGTGCGTAATTGAAGCTGACCATCTCGCCGCTGTCGGCCATCTGCGCCAGTTTTGCGCTGAACTGCCGGGCGGTGGTCTCGGGCATCACGTCCTGCATGCGTTTGCCGAGAAAGTACTCGGGCGGCGAGTACAGATCGTTGTCGGTTCGTGCGCGATAGTCGATGATCGTGCCGTCTTGGCGCATTCTGAAAAACAGATCGGGCAGGGCCGAGAAGACGGAGTCCAGCACGCGGTCGCTGTACCGCACCTCGTTGAGTGCCTTGCGTAGCGAGATGTCGCTGGACTCGAGCGCCGGCGCTGATCGGGTCATGCTCCGGCCCGAAAAGTGGCGCAGCAACTCGCGTTCACCGACCAGGCCGATCAGGCCGCCGGTTTCGTCAATCAGCACCAGCGCGTGGGCCGAGCTGTGCTGAAGACGGTGGAGGCTGGTGGCGCAGTCAGTACGGGCATCAATGCACTCGGCGGGCCCCATGCGCTCCCCCACCGTGCTCGTCGGCGTCAGGGGTGGGGCAAGCAACATCGCCGCAGTCAGCACACCGACCGGGCGGTCTCCGTCAATGACCACCAGAATGCCGCGCTCAGCGACCAGTCCGCAGACGTCGGTCGCAAGCGTGTCTGGCGTGGCGACCGGGAAGTCGCCAGTGCACAGTTCGGCAAGGGTAGATGCGTCCATGATGTCGGTCTGCGCCTCCTGGCGGCGAGTACACACCTAGGATAGTGCTATTCCACTGTGTTGGGCGAGACTGGTGGATCTCGCGATGTTGCCAATCCGCACGGGAGGCAGGCTTGTATTCGCGAATCGTGATTTCTATAGTCAATCTATAAGAAATCCGCGATGGTGTTCGGCGTCGGCGGTGTTGGGGGCGTTGCTCAAACCCTGATTCGTGCGCTTTCTGGTTATGACAGTCGAACGGGTGTGCGTCGACGGCGGCCTGAAGTCGCAAGGCGGTGGCGCCATCGTGTTTTTCCGGGCTGTGATGCTGGGTGTTTGAGGGAGGTGCACTGATGTCACCACAGAAACATCTCACCATTATTGCGACATCGATCGCGCTCGGATTGGGTGGCTGCGCCACCAACGGCGAAGGCGGCATGTCCAAGCAGACCATGGGGTCGGTGCTGGGGGCGGTGGGCGGCGCGATCCTGGGTAGCCAGGTCGGCAAGGGGTCGGGGCGTAATCTGGCCATCCTGGCCGGTGCTTTGGCCGGTGGCGCCTTGGGCAACTGGCTGGGCGCCAAGTTGGACGAGCGTGATCGTCAAGCCCTGGCCGCGAGCACGCAGGACGCGCTGGATTCGGGCAGGACCGTGGCGTGGCAATCCACGCATAGCGGTGCCAGCGCCACGATTACACCCGTGTCGAGCAAGACCGTGAGCTCGCAGCAGACCATTCGCCGTGCGCCAAAGATCGCGACGGTGCAGAACATGGCCGTCATCAACCAGCCCTACCAGGCCATTAAATCGTCCAATTTGCGCGCTGAGCCGGGGACGCAGGGCGAGAAGGTCGGCGGTTTTCTGGCCGGACAGACCTTTACCGCGCTCGGGCGCACCGACAATGACTGGATCGCCGTCGGCCGCAAGGGGGTGACAATCGGCTATGTCTATGGGCCGCTGGTCGGCCCGGTGCCGATGCAGGCCAAGGACGCGCCAACTGATCTCGATGCCATCTCGGCCGATACGGCCAGTGCGCAGGGCTTTGATCTGGACAGCATTGAACCGAGCGCCGCGGTGACCGAGCAGGTGGCGGTCAAAACAACGTGTCGGACGGTCGACTATCGGGTGAAGACCGCGGACGGTGAAGAAAGCAAAACCGTTGATGCCTGTCAGAGCGCCGACGGCGCTTGGCAGCTGAGCTGAGCATGCTTGGCGGGCGCAGCGTGCGGTGGTGGCTGGCGGCCGTGCTCGGTCTGGCGGCCACCAACGCACTGGCGGACAGCTACCGGCTGGCGTTCTCCAAATCAGAAAACATCGAAATTTTTGTCGAGCATGCCGCGGGCACACCATGGTGTGCACCGCATCTGTCCTTGCGCGCGGTGCATGGCGGCAGCCCCGATACGGCCGCGCTGGCCCGGTTGCTGCCCAAACTCGGCGCGCTGCTCAACAGCCAATGCCCCAAAGCCACCGCGCTTGATTGGGTAAGTACCGACACGAATGGTCGACCGGTGGCCAACGGGACAAGCACCAAGGCCGACCTGTGGGCGCTGCGTGTCACGCCCGCACCGGCGGTGCCGCCGGTTGCGGCGGCGCCTCCGACACCGCTGCCCGAACCGGCCCCTGTGCCGACGCCCGTCCCCATACCTAAACCCGAACCGCCCACGCCGATGCCGCAACCGACGCCGGCGCCGATGCCGCGCCCTGAACCCGTGCCGAGCCCGCCACCCGCACCGATTGCGGCGCCTGTGCCGGCCCCCGCAGCGGCAGCGCCAGTTGCGCCAGTTGCACCGGTCGCGGCGCCTGCAGCGCAGCCGACGCCCGCGCCGGTCGCCACGCCGTCCCCCGTCGTCGCGCCGATGCTCGCCGATTTCGATATCGGCGGCTGGAAGCCGGGCGATGGTTCGCGGACGGGGCCGCTGGCCGAGGCCTTGCGCGAAATGAAGGACCAGAACGGGTGTCGGGTGCTGACGCGGATTGATACGCGCACCGACATGAATTTCATCGCCTTGAAGTCGGTGGATTTGACCTGCGGTTCCGACGGCTATGCCAGCGGCCCGGGCCGGCTGACGCTGGAACGATCGGATGGCGTGCCGATCGCGCGAACCAGCCAGCTGTGGTTTTCCGGCGGCATTCCCTTCACGCAGGAGGTGAAGGCCCGCCGTCTGGCAGCGATAGATAAACAAAACACCTTGTGGTTCCATCTGGCCAGTGATGTCGACACACGCACGCACTTTTTGCTGCGTGCGCGGGCGACCCACTATGGCGGCATTGGGGTGTGGCAGATCGATCCGCAGATTGACGCACTGACCGATCAGGCCGATCGCTTCCGTCAGGCTGAGGCGATCCGTCACGCCGTGGATGCGGCCATCGTGGCGCTCGACGCGGCCGACGTGACGCGCGCGTCGCGGGCCAACGTGGTGTTTTCCAGCGATTTTGAACGGGGCACGGCCGCCGGGGACGCCAACCATCTGTTGTATTCGATCAGCGTCTGGCGCGGCCGGGACCGGCGCAGCAAGGCGTGGGGGTCGTGGCAATACAACTTGCAGCAGGCCAATAACTATCTGTTCCAGCGCGATGCCCGTCTGGCCCGGCAAAAACAGATGGAAGAACAGCGCGCCGAGCAGCAGCGCCGGTATGCCGAGCAGCGCGAGGCGCAGCGTCTGCGGATGGAGCAGGCGCGGGTGGTGGCTGAACAGCGCCGCAATCTGCAGACCTATCAACAACTGGTTGATGAAGCGACCCGCGACCCGCAGCGCCTGCGCAGTCGCTTGGAGTCGGACCTTGCCTACCAACCGTTGTCCGGCGGCACGTATGCCGCGCTGGTGGCCGGCGGCAAGCGCAAGATCCAGCGCATTGTGCGAGTCGATGGCAGCGACGGGCCGGACGCGGAAGTCGATTGGCCCTACGCCATGCGCCTGACCGGAAAGAGCGACCTGGCCTCGGGGTGGTACCGCGTCGATGGTGAAGTAACCCTGGACGCCAAGCGCCGCGATGACGAGGGCTTGCCGCTGACGCTGTTGAGCGCGCAGACGGTGATGCCGTGCAAGAACGAGGGTTGCACCGATCTGCTCGATCCCCTGGCCGTCACCCGCATGACGCTCGGCCAGCCCGAATGGACGCCCGAGGCCGCGCAGGCGGCTCTCCAGCGCCAGCAATGAGGCGCACGCAATGGCGATGGAACAACGCAAACTGATGATGATTGGCGGTGGCGCGGTGGTGGCGCTCGTGGTCGGCTGGTTGGTCTTGTCGAATGTGGCGGCGTCCAAGGCCGAAGCGGCGATCAACGGCGCGCTCGATCAGCACGGCATGCGCGGTCAGGTGTCGTGGCAGGGCGTCTCGGCGTCGCCGCTGGGCGGCAGCGTACATTTGGACGACGTGCGTATCGAAGAGGTACCGGGTGCGGGCGTGGTGCATATCGTACGGGTGGATATCGATGATTTTGTCGATGAGCCACGGCGCAAGCGGGCCGAGCTGCGGATGAGCGGTGTCGCTACCAGCGACGGGTTCAGCCCCTTGGGCGATGTGGCGTTCGTCCAGGCCAGCGGGCGTTCGCAGTTGCCGCCGGCCACCATCGTGATGCAGTGGCGCATGGATCTGGATGACGACACGCTGACACTGGCCTTGGAAGTGGATCAGCCCGAAGTGATGAAGGCGCGTCTTGACCTGGCGCTTGAGCGCGTTGCTGCGCTCGCGCGATTGTCCGACGGCGGGGCGGCCCCCTCCGCGTTCGCCATGCCTGGCGCGGGTGGGCCGCGCGGGCGTCGTGGTGGACCGCCGCCGGGGCTGGGGATGGCCTTCCAGATGCTCGAATTGATGGGTGAGGTGCGGCTCAAGCAGCTTGAGGCAGCCCTGCATGACGACGGCTACATCAAGCGCAGCATCGCGTTGCACAAGCGCTACGCGATTCCGGTGTTGCCGACCGAAGGCAAGGCAGCGACGCAGCGGGACGTGCGCTTCAAGTCCGATATCGACACGGCGCAACGTGATTGTGAAAAGGACTTGCCGGTGACCGATGTTGGTGATCGCAAAAAGGCCTGCGCCACGCTGATCGAGTTCATCAGCGGCGAGGACGACAGCATTCGGCTGACGCTCAGTCCGGAGCGTTCGGTGTCTTTCTCGGAACTGATCGAGCAGGCCATGCAGGCGCCGGCCCGGCTGGCGCCCCTGCTGCGTCCTGAAATCGGTTCCTGAGTCGCGCCCGTTCAGCCGGCCTGCATTCGCAGCAGTTCACGCAGATCAAGTGGCACGCTTTCACCGGGGCGGCGCGCGTCGCCAGAGGCGTTGAGCAGGGTCTCCAGCGTGCGTTGGAGATGGCCCGGGTAGGGCAGCATGGTGCCGAGAAAACGGACGGCATCGTCCTGCTGGATCATGATCGTCGGGAAGTTTTCGATGTCCATGTCGTCGGCCCAGTCGGCATGGGTTTCGATGTCCACCCACAGAAATGCCGCCTGCGGAAACTGCGCCTGCATGGAGGCGAAGCTGTCGTGATAGTCGCGGCAGGTGCCGCACCATTCGGCGCACAGGCAGGCCACCAGCCACTCGCACGAGAGGGCGTCGGTGACGGCGGCGGGGTCGGCTAGATCGACGAGGGCGTTCATGGGCTGTGTGGCGATGGGTCCGAGCCTCCCGCTTATACCGTATCTGCCGCGGGCGCGCCATGTTGCCGTCGGGCTTGCCAGCCGCTGCCAGGAGCGTATCGTTCGCCGCCATGAATCTTGCTGATCGTTTCTTCGCCCTGCAGCATTGTCTGGACGTCCATGCCGATCTCTGGCGCCCGCGGCCGTTTTGTGTCGAGGCGCCTGACTGGGTGGCGCGCTATCCGGCGCTTGAAGCAGATATGCTGGCCTTGTCCGATGATGACGTGGCCGCACTGGGCGCCGATGACACCGCACGCCTGGCCTGGGTGGCGTCGCGTGTGCCGGTTTTGGGCGATTTGCTGGCTCTGACGACGGTGCCACGATGCGAACCACGGCCGTTGCCACCCTGCGATGCGCATTTCGATTGGGCGATTCCGGGGCGCAAGCGTGAGCAGATTGAAGCCTTCGCGGCCGCGCTTGATCCTGTCGAGGCGCCGGTGCTGGAGTGGTGCGCCGGCAAGGGGCATCTCGGACGACGCCTGGCGATGCAGGGCGCGGGTTCAGTGACCAGTCTGGAAATTGATCCGGTGCTTTGCGCCCAGAGTGCCTTGTTGGCGACGCGCGCGCGGTTGGCACAACACATGGTCTGCGCCGATGCCTTGTCGGCGGACGGGCAGTCGCGCGTGGCGACGCACCATGTGGTGGCCTTGCACGCCTGTGGCGAATTGCATCGCAGCCTGGTGCGCGGCGCGGCGGCGGGTGTGGCAGCGGGGTTCAGTATTGCGCCGTGTTGCTATGACCGAGGCGTGACGGGCGACTTCCTGCCGGTGTCGACGGCCGCGACGCTGAGGCTGGATGCGGGCGATTTGCGTCTGGCGATCACCGAGTCGGTGACGGCCACTGAGCGCGAACGACGCCAGCATGCGCAGGACAGTGCGTTCAAGCTGGGTTTCATCGCGCTGCGTGCGGCGCTTGAAGGTGGTGGGTATCGTCCGTTCCGGCCGGTGCCCGCGGCATGGGTGCGCTCAGGATTCGAAGGTTTTTGTCGGGAACTGGCCGCACGCGAAGCAGTAGTGCTACCCGGCGCGGTGAATTGGGATGAATGGCAGGCTGTCGGCTGGGCGCGTCATGCGCAGGTGCTGCGCTACGACCTGGTACGCCATGTGTTTCGGCGGGCGCTGGAGTTGTGGCTGGTGAGCGATCTGGCGCTCGGCCTGGAAGCGGCGGGCTACCGGGCGAGAGTCGGGGTGTTCTGCGATCGGGCGATCACGCCGCGCAACCTGCTGGTGCAGGCTGCGCGCGCTTAGTTCGCCGGATTATTCCTTGGGACGCTTGATGAAGGGCTTGCCGCCTTTGAAGGGCTTCTTGCCCGGTGCGCCCGGTGCACCCGGCCGCTTGCTTGCGCCCGGTTTGGTGCCAAAACGCTTGGCCGGCATCGGTGTCGAGTCGTCGGCCTGAATCTGCAGCGCCTGCTGGCATACGCGGGTGCGCTTCAGCGTGGCGAGCGTTTCGTTGGACAGGTCGCTCGGCAGCTCGACCAGGCTGAAATCGTCGAACAGGTGAATCTGGCCGATCTGACCGCCCGACAAGCCGCCTTCGTTGGCGATGGCGCCGACGATTTCTTTGGGTGTGACGCCGTGCTGGCGACCGACTTCGATACGGTAGGGTCGCAGCTTGCCATCGGCGGCGTCGCGGCGACGGCCGGGGGCTTCGTCGCGTTTCTCGCGCGGCGCGCGGGCGTCCGGTGCGCGAACTTCACTGGTGGTGGGCAAATCGCTGCCTTTGGTGTTGTCGAGCTGCAGCGGCTTGTCGCGCTGGGCGATAAAGGCCAGGGCAGCGGCAATCGAGTGCGCTTTCAAGTCGTTTTCGTCACGCAACTGGCCGACCACTTCCATGAAGAAATGCAGCTCTTCCTTTTCCAGGACGTCGAGTACTTCTTGTTTGAACTTGGAGACGCGGCGATCAGCCATCTCGCTGCGCGTGGGCAGCGTGAGCAGGGCGATTTTCTGGCGGGTGGCGTGCTCGATGGCTCGCAGCATGCGTTGTTCGCGTGCGGTGATGAACAGAATCGCGTGACCGGTGCGCCCGGCGCGGCCGGTACGTCCGATACGGTGTACATAGGCCTCGGTGTCGTAGGGCACGTCGTAGTTGATGACGTGGCTGACACGCGGCACGTCGAGGCCGCGGGCGGCGACGTCGGTGGCCACGACGATGTCGATCTGGCCGGATTTGAGCTGGTTGACTACCCGCTCGCGAAGGCCTTGAGTCATGTCACCGTTAAGCGCAGCGGCGGCGTGGCCACGGGCTTCGAGCTTGTTGGCCAGCTCATCGGTGGCGACCTTGGTGCGCACAAAGATGATGGCCGCGTCGAGCTCGTCTTCGGCTTCGAGGATGCGGGTCAGCACGTCGAGCTTGTCGTGGCCGCGCACCATCCAGTAGCTCTGGCGAATGGCAGCAACGGTGCTGGTGGCCGATTTGATCTTGACCTCGATCGGATTGCGCTGGTGGCGCTGGGCGACGCTGCGGATGACCGAAGGCATGGTCGCCGAGAACAGCGCGGTCTGGCGGGTGCTCGGGGTGTGGCTGAGAATCCATTCCACGTCTTCGATGAAGCCCATGCGCAGCATTTCGTCGGCTTCGTCGAGCACCATGACTTTCAGTTCGTCGAGCTTGAGGCTGCCACGCTTGAGGTGGTCCATCAGGCGACCCGGCGTGCCGACGATGACTTGCGCGCCGCGCGACAGTTGGCGCAGCTGGACGACCATGCTCTGGCCACCGTAGAGCGGCACCACATGGAAGTCGCGCAGGTAACGGGCGTAGGTCTGGAAGGCTTCGGCCACCTGGATGGCGAGCTCGCGCGTGGGGGTCAGCACCAGCACTTGCGGGATGCGGCGCGAGGCGTCGATGAGCTCGAGCGCGGGCAGCGCAAAGGCGGCGGTTTTACCGGTGCCGGTCTGGGCTTCGCCGAGCAGATCGCCGCCGGCCATCAGGTGAGGAATACATGCCGCCTGGATGGGCGAGGGGGTTTCGTAGCCGATTTCTGACAGTGCGGTCAGAACGGGGGCGGATAGCCCCAGGGCGGCGAAGGTAGTGGGTGTCGGGTCGGACGTTGTCATGCGGGTCTCGTGGTTTCTGGCATCCCCGGACGCAACGGGCGACGGGAAAACCGATCAGTATCCTCGATAACGCGCTGAAAGTAAAATGAATTCCTGAGATGGTGCAGTGCACCGCGCCCGAGGTGCGCCGGGCGCTATTCCGTCGTCTTGACGGACGCACCGGCCGTGGTGGCCGGTGCGTTGCGCGGGTTTAGAGCACTTCTGCTGCGTGATCTGCCAGGCGCGAGCGTTCGCCTCGTTGCAGGGTGATGTGACCCGAGTGCGGCCAGCCTTTGAAGCGATCGACGACGAAGGTCAGGCCGGAGCTGCCTTCGGTGAGGTAGGGCGTGTCGATCTGGGCAATGTTGCCAAGGCAGACTACCTTGGTGCCCGGGCCGGCGCGGGTGACGAGCGTCTTCATTTGCTTGGGGGTGAGGTTCTGCGCTTCATCGATGATCAGATACTTGTTGATGAAGGTGCGCCCGCGCATGAAGTTGAGGCTCTTGACCTTGACCCGCGAGCGGATGAGGTCATGTGCCGCGGCGCGTCCCCACTCGCCGCCCTCGCTGGTGGCACCGTTGAGCACGTCGAGGTTGTCTTCGAGTGCGCCCATCCAGGGCGTCATCTTTTCTTCTTCGGTGCCGGGCAGGAAGCCGATGTCTTCGCCGACGGGTACCGTCACCCGGGTCATGATGATTTCGCTGTAGCGCTTCGCGTCGAGCACTTGGGTGAGGCCGGCGGCGAGTGTCAGGAGCGTCTTGCCGGTGCCAGCCTGGCCGAGCAGGGTGACGAAGTCGATCTCGGGGTTCATCAGCAGGTTGAGCGCGAAATTCTGCTCGCGGTTCCGCGCGGTGATGCCCCAGATGTTGTTCTTTTGATGGCTGAAGTCGGTGAGGGTTTCGAGCACCACGGTGGGGCCGTCGCACTCGGTGACCCAGGCGTCGAAGGGGGGCTCGGAGGTGGTGTCGAAAACGAATTCGTTGTGGCTGAGTGAATCGGCCAGGGGGCCGCGCAGGCGGTAGTAAGTGTGGCGTTCGTCCTTCCAGGACTCGAGGTTGGCCCCGTGGGTTTCCCAGAAGTCGGCCGGAAGCTCGCGCGCACCGGAGTACAGCAGATCGGTATCTTCAAGGACTTTGTCGTTGAAGTAGTCCTGCGCATCCAGCCCGAGCGCGCGTGCCTTGATGCGCATGTTGATGTCTTTTGACACCAGAATGACGGGCCGCTTGGGGAAGCGTTTGGCGAGGAAGCTGACCACCGCGAGGATGTGATTGTCGCCGCGTCCGGTGGGCAAGCCGGGCGGCAGATGCAGGTCGATGGCTTCGGTTTGCAGATACAGCCGGCCGGTGGCTTGTCGGCGAGACGGTTCGGTGAGGTCGATGCCTTCGTCGATACCGTTGGGGCAGGCGCGGACGATTTCGTCCATCATGCGGCTGGCCTGACGCGCGTTGCGGGCCACTTCCGACATGCCTTTCTTGTTTCCGTCGAGTTCCTCCAGCGTCATGATCGGGACGTAGAGGTCGTGCTCTTCAAAGCGGTACAGACTGGTGGGGTCGTGCATCAGCACGTTGGTGTCGAGGATGAACAGCTTGGTTTTCACAGACTTCGATGCGCGTTTGGTGACCATGCGGGCTCCGGCAGGGAATCGGTGTTCTGAGGCCCGGTCGACATCTGTGCCGGGCCGGCCATGAGGTTAAAGCGACTGGACGAAGTTGAGCACCTCCTCGGCGTGAGTATTCACTTTGACTTTGCGCCACTCGCGCCGCACGACACCTTCGCGGTCGATGACGAAGGTGCTGCGTTCGATGCCGCGCACTTGTTTGCCGTACATGTTCTTCATCTTGATGACGTCAAACGCCTGGCAGGCGACTTCGTCGGCGTCTGACAACAGATCAAACGGCACGTCGAGCTTGGCCTTGAAGTGTTCATGCGACTTGAGGCTGTCGCGCGAGATGCCCAGCACCACGCAGCCGGCCTCGGCAAACTTCGGGTGAAGCACGCCAAAATCGCGGGTCTCGGTGGTGCAGCCGGGAGTGTTGTCTTTGGGGTAGAAGTAGAGCACCACGGTTTTGCCGTGCAGGTCGGCGAGCCGGATGGTTTGGTCGCCAGTGGCGGGCAGGGTGATGTCGGGGGCTGCTTGGTCGATCATGCATGCTCCTGTCGGTGAAGGCTTCACCGCAGGGTAATCGACATTCCATCACGATGACAAACGCGCGTTGGCCCGCGCGTGCCTCAGGCCGGGTCGAACATCAGGGCGGCCGCGACCTTGCGGTTTTCGCCCATCAGAATGTTGTAGGTGCGGCAGGCGGCGGGGGTGTCCATGATCTCGAAACCCAGGCGCGCGTCAATCAGTGGCCGGAGCAGCGCGGCCGAGGGGAAGCGCTGACGGTTTCCCGTGCCGATGAGCACCACGACGCAATCGAGTTTGGCCAGGGTGGCAAAGGCTGCTTCGCTCAGGGCCTCGAAACCGCCTGGCGCGGCCCAGTCGGACTGGATCTGGTCCGGCAGGATGATCAGGCTGTTGCCGCGATGATCAACCCGATTGACCTGGACGTAGTCGGGGCCGTAACCGGTGATGACGTTCTGATCGGAAATGCTGTCTTGATGAAGGTTCATGGGCGGTGCACGATTTGGGCGGGATTTGCCCGGGGGCTGTGGCTTGGGGTAGATTACAATCTTTTGATTTTCTGGCCAAACGCAAGGCTTTTGCGTTGCAGCAATTATTGCGGTCAGTGTCCTTCGTACAGGGGAAGATGATGAGCAAAACGCCCAATCTCAAGGTGGCAGAGCCGATCGGTGAAATGCAGGGCGCTGCCCGCGCCGACGCCGCCGCCTTGCGGGCGGTTCGCAAGTCTCACAAGCTGGCGGAGGTCTGCTACGACATCCGTGGCCCCGTCTTGCAGCGCGCCAAGCAGATGGAAGATGAAGGGCATCGCGTCACCAAGCTGAATATCGGCAATCTGGCGCACTTCGGCTTCGAAGCGCCCGAAGAGATCGTGGTCGATGTGATCCATAACCTGCGCGGTGCGGCAGGCTATTCGGATTCGAAAGGCCTGTTTTCGGCGCGCAAGGCGGTGATGCATTACTCTCAGCAAAAGAAGATTGCGGGGGTGGGCATTGAAGACATCTACATTGGCAACGGCGCGTCCGAGCTGATTGTCATGTCGATGCAGGCCCTGCTCAATAACGGCGACGAAGTGCTGGTGCCGGCGCCGGACTATCCGCTATGGACCGCTGCGGTCAGCCTCGGTGGCGGTGCGCCGGTGCATTACGTGTGTGATGAGCAGGCTGGCTGGTTACCCGATCTGGACGATATCCGCCGCAAGCTCACGCCCAACACCCGCGCCATCGTCATCATCAACCCGAACAACCCGACCGGCGCGCTGTATCCCACCGCCTTTCTCGAGCAGTTGCTCGAGATCGCGCGTCAGCACCAGTTGATCGTGTTTGCCGATGAAATCTACGACAAGGTGCTCTACGACGGCGAAACCCACACCTCGATCGCCTCGCTGGCCGACGATGTGCTCTGCGTGACTTTCAATGGCTTGTCGAAAAACTACCGTGCCTGTGGTTATCGCGCGGGCTGGATGATCGTCTCGGGCGAGAAGCGTCATGCCCGCGACTACATCGAAGGGCTCGACATGCTGGCGTCGATGCGCCTGTGCGCCAACGTGCCGGCGCAGTGGGGTATCCAGACCGCGCTGGGCGGCTATCAGAGCATCGAAGAGTTGATCGCCCCGGACGGCCGGCTGACCCGTCAGCGTGATTTGGCTTACGAGCTGATCACCCAGATTCCGGGGGTGAGTTGCGTCAAGCCCAAGGCCGCGCTGTACCTGTTCCCCAAGCTCGACCTGAACATGTATCCGATCGAGGACGACCAGGAGTTCATCCTGAAACTGCTCGAAGCCGAGAAGGTGCTGCTGGTGCAAGGCAGCGGCTTCAACTGGAAGCAGCCGGACCACTTCCGTCTGGTCTTCCTGCCGCACGAAGAGGATCTGCGCGATGCGGTCAGTCGTATCGCCCGCTTCCTCGAGAGTTATCGCAAGGGGCTTCATCGTAGCTGATGGCCCGCCGCGTCTGATTTGAATCGCGCGGCCACCACGGTCGTCCGGCTGTGGTGGCCGCGCTTATGTTCCCCTGCGGTGCAGGGGGTGTTGACCACGTTGTACTGACTTCAAGAAAACTCTGCGATGAAACCGATCAATGTTGGCCTGCTGGGCATCGGCACTGTTGGCGGCGGCACCTGGACCGTCCTTACCCGTAACGCTGAGGAGATTACCCGCCGTGCGGGGCGTCCCATCAGTATTACTACCGTGGCGGACCGCAACATCGAGCGTGCCCAGGCGATGACGCAGGGCAAGGCCAAGGTCGTGGACGACGCCTTCGCGGTGGTGCGCGACCCCGAGATCGATATCATCGTCGAGCTGATCGGCGGCTGTACCGTCGCCAAGGATCTGGTGCTCGCAGCCATCGAAAACGGCAAGCATGTGGTGACCGCCAACAAGGCGCTGATTGCGACCCACGGCAACGAGATTTTTGCCGCCGCCCAGAAAAAGGGCGTGATGGTGGCGTTTGAGGCTGCGGTGGCGGGTGGCATCCCCATCATCAAGGCGCTGCGCGAAGGCCTTACCGCCAACCGTATTCAGTGGCTGGCCGGCATTATCAACGGCACGACCAATTTCATCCTGTCCGAGATGCGTGACAAGGGCTTGCCCTTCGACGCCGTCCTCAAGGAAGCGCAGGCGCTCGGCTATGCCGAGGCCGACCCGACCTTCGATATCGAGGGCAATGACGCCGCGCACAAGGCCACCATCATGGCCTCGATCGCGTTCGGTATCCCGATGCAGTACGAGCGTGCGCATATCGAGGGCATCACCAAGCTGCAGGCGACCGATATCGCTTACGCCGAGCAACTGGGGTACCGCATCAAGCTGCTGGGCATTGCGCGCATGCGTGAAGACGGCGTCGAGCTGCGTGTGCATCCGACGCTGATCCCGGCGCGCTGCCTGCTGGCCAATGTCGAAGGGGCGATGAACGCCGTGCTGGTGCAGTGCGATGCCGTCGGCCCCACGCTGTATTACGGCAAAGGCGCCGGCGACGAGCCGACCGCCAGCGCGGTGATCGCCGACCTGGTCGATGTCACCCGCATGCACACGGCCGACCCCGAGCACCGCGTACCGCACCTGGCCTTCCAGCCCGATCAGCTGGTCGACCTCAAGGTGCTGCCGGTGTCCGAGAGTCGCGGTGGCTACTACATGCGCATGCGTGTTGACGACAAGCCCGGCGTGCTGGCCGATATCACTCGCATTCTGGCGGACAACAACATTTCGATCGACGCGCTGATCCAGAAGGAACCGCGCGAGGGTGAATCGCAGGCTGACATCATTCTGCTCACCCACGAGACGGTCGAGAAGTTCGCCGACGCGGCGATTGCCAAGATCGAAGCCTTGCCGGTGGTGTCTGCGCCGATCACCCGTTTGCGCATCGAACAGCTCGATCGTTAACTCCTCCCCCTGGCGGGCGGCCTCTGTGTCGCCCGCCTTCTGGTGAAGCTCATGCGTTATCTCTCTACCCGCGGGCGCGCGCCCGATCAACAGTTCTGCGACATCCTGCTCGGCGGCCTGGCGCCTGACGGCGGCCTGTATCTGCCGGAGACCTATCCCAAGGTCAGCGCGGCGGATCTGGCGGCTTGGCGCACGCTGTCCTACGCCGACCTGGCGTTTGAAATCCTGTCGCGCTTCATTGACGACATTCCCGCAGCCGATCTGCGCGCGATCTGCCAAAAAACCTACACGCCGGCCGTGTACTGCAACACCCGCGCGGGCAGCGATGCAACGGCAATTACGCCGGTGACCTGGCTGGAGGCCGGCAACGGCCCCAATCACCAGGGCGGGCTGGCGCTGCTGGAGCTGTCCAACGGGCCGACGCTGGCCTTCAAGGACATGGCCATGCAGTTGCTCGGCAACTTGTTCGAGTACGTGCTCGACAAGCGCGGCGAGCAGACCAATATCCTTGGTGCCACCTCGGGCGACACCGGCTCGGCCGCCGAATACGCCATGCGCGGCAAGCACGGCGTGCGCGTGTTCATGCTCTCGCCGCACGGGCGCATGAGCGCCTTTCAGCGCGCGCAGATGTATTCGCTGCAAGACGACAACATCTTCAATATCGCCGTCAAAGGCATGTTCGACGACGCGCAGGACATCGTCAAAGCCGTCTCCAATGACCACGCCTTCAAGGCCAAATACAAGATCGGCGCGGTCAATTCGATTAACTGGGGTCGGGTTGTCGCGCAGATCGTGTATTACTTTGCCGGCTATTTTGGCGCCACGGCCAGCAACGAGCAGCAGGTCGACATGGCCGTGCCCTCGGGCAACTTCGGCAATATCTGCGCCGGCCATATCGCCCGCATGATGGGTCTGCCGATCCGGCAACTGATTTGCGCCACCAACGAAAACGATGTGCTCGACGAGTTCTTCCGCACCGGCGTGTATCGCCCGCGCAGCTCGGCCGAAACGCATGTCACCTCCAGCCCGTCGATGGACATCTCCAAGGCCTCCAACTTCGAGCGCTTCGTGTTCGACCTGGTCGGGCGCGACCCCGCCGTGGTGTGTCAGCTGTGGCAACAGGTCGAGTCGGGTGGCAGCTTCGATCTGAACGACACGCCGTATCGTGACGCGCTGGCCGGCTTCGGCTTTGTCTCCGGTAGCAGTTCGCATGCCGACCGCCTCGGTACCATTCGCGCCACCAAGAAAGCCTATGGCATCGTGGTCGACACCCACACCGCCGATGGCCTGAAGGTGGCCGCGGCGCATCGCGATGCCGCGGTGCCGGTGCTGGTGCTCGAGACCGCGCAGGCGGTCAAATTTGAAGAGACCATCCGCGAGGCGCTGAACGAAGAGCCGCCGCGCCCCGAGGGCTTTGCCCATCTTGAAAGCCTGCCGCAGCGCTGCGAGGTGATGGCGGTTGATGTTGACGTCATCAAGGATTTCATTCGCGCGCATGTGGTCGATTGACCGTGGCTGAGCAACACCCCAAGGCGTTCTGGGACGCCCGCTTCGCCAGCGCGGGCGAGTCTTTCGTGTTCGGGCGTGAGCCCAACGATTTTCTCGTCCGTGAGTCGGGGCGACTGTTTCCGGACAGTGCGGTGCTGTCGGTCGCGGACGGCGAAGGGCGCAACAGCGTATTTTTGGCCAAGGCCAGCCACCGCGTCGATGCGCTGGAGTTTGCGCCGGCCGCGGTGGCCAAGAGCCGGCAGCTGGCGCAAGAGCAGCAGGTGGCGGTCAATCTGATCGAGGCGGACGTGTTTGAATGGGCCTGGCCGGCGGATACCTACGACGCCGTGGTCGCGATCTTCATCCAGTTTTCAGCGCCGGCCGAGCGTCAGATTTTGTTCGACAAAATGATGGCGGCGCTCAAGCCCGGCGGCCTGTTGCTGTTGCAGGGCTATACGCCGAAACAGCTTGAATACGGCACCGGCGGGCCGTCTGCGGTCGAAAATCTCTACACCGAATCGGTGCTGCTCAATGCCTTCAAGGGGCACGATATTCTGCTGCTCCGGACGCACGAGTCGGTCATCGACGAAGGCGAGGGGCATCGTGGCATGTCGGCACTGGTCGATGTCGTGGTGCAACGCGCTGCGACCTGAATTGTTTCGATGGCTCCATGACAAAGGGCACCCGCGGGTGCCCTTTGTCATGCTGCGGTCCAGTTGCTACAGATACATCACCGCGGGAAAGACCGTGATGGCTACGACGTACAGCAACCACTCCAGATTCCTGCGGGCGAGAAAGCCGGTGAAATGCAGTACCAGGACGGTAATCGCAAAGATGTAGTAGAGCGCAAACAGCATGCAGGGTCTCCAGGTCGGCCGGGCAGGCAGCTTAATCTTCGATGTGGCGCAGCGACAGATCGATGGCGCGCACGTCTTTGGTGAGGCCGCCGATGGAGATGCGATCGACGCCGGTTTCAGCGATGGCGCGCACCCGATCGAGGCTGACGCCGCCCGAGGCTTCGAGTTCGGCCTTGCCGTCGGTGAGCCGGACCGCTTCGGCCATCTGATCGAGGGTCATGTTGTCGAGCAGGATCATGCGCGCGCCGGCATCGAGCGCCGCGCCAAGCTGTTCCAGGGTTTCGACTTCGATCTCGATGAATACATTGGACGGCGCGATGCGCTGGGCTTCGGCCAGTACCTCGGCCACACCGCCGGCGGCGATGATGTGGTTTTCCTTGATCAGGATGCCGTCGTAGAGGCCTATGCGGTGATTGGTGCCGCCGCCGATACCCACCGCGTATTTTTGCGCCAGTCGCAGGCCGGGCAGGGTCTTGCGGGTATCGACAATCTTGGCGCGGGTGCCGGCCACGGTCTCGACATAGCGACGGGTGAGTGTCGCGGTGCCCGAGAGCAGTTGCAGAAAGTTGAGCGCAGCGCGTTCAGCGGTCAGCAGGGCGCGGGCGCCGGCGACTACGTCGCACAGCGTCTGGCCGGCCTCAACGCGGTCGCCATCCTTGGCGTGCCACAAAATGGTGGCGGTCGGGTCGAGGGTCTCGAAGGCGGCGTTGAACCAGTCGGAGCCGCACAGCACCGCGTCTTCGCGGGTGATGACCCGTCCGCGTGCTTCGGAGGCGTTTGGAATCAGTCGTGCGGTCAGGTCGCCGGTGCCGATGTCTTCGGCCAGGGCGGCGGCCACGCTACGCTGGATTTCTACCCGGAGTTGCTCGATCGATTCCATGCGGCAAATGCTCTTTGTGGTCGGGTGTGCATTCTATCACTGCAAAACCCTGTGATAGGGCGCCTAAGCGCATTGCGCAGGCACCGTTTACACTCTTTGAAACAAGCGGCGGAATCGGAGACGGTATGGAGCGCGTGACCACGGTATTCTCGGTCAGTCTGGGCGTGATTGTGGTTGTCGTCCTGATGGCCGGCCTGGTGTTCTGGTATCTGCGCGATATCACCCAGAAGAAGCACGCCATCCTGCGCAACTATCCGATTGTGGGCCATCTGCGGTATTTCTTCGAGCAGATGGGTGAGTATTTTCGCCAGTACTTCTTTCTTGGCGATCGCGAGGAGATGCCCTTCAATCGCGCCACGCGTGGCTGGGTCTATCGGCTGGCCAAGGACGAAGGCGGCACCATCGGTTTTGGCTCGACCTATAACCTGCGCGAGCGCGGCGCGATCATTTTCGTCAATTCGCCGTTTCCGGTGCTCAAGGAGGACCAGCTGCCCACGCCCACGCTGACGATTGGCGAGGGGTATTGCACGACTCCGTTTGTGGCCGGATCGGTGGTGAACATCAGCGGCATGAGTTTCGGGGCTATTTCGCGCCCGGCCGTTCAGGCGCTGTTGCGAGGCGCCAAGCTGGCCGGGTGCTGGCTGAACACCGGTGAGGGCGGCGTGAGCCCCTATCACCTCGAAGGCGGTTGCGATCTGATCGTACAGCTTGGCACGGCCAAGTACGGCGTGCGCGACGAAGCAGGGCAGCTGTCGGAGGCGCGTTTGCGCGAGCTGGCCGCCATCGCGTCAGTGCGCGCCTTCGAGCTCAAACTCTCGCAGGGTGCCAAGCCGGGCAAGGGCGGTTTGTTGCCCGCGGAAAAAGTGACCGAGGAGATCGCGCGGATCCGGGGAATCACCGCCGGAAAAGCGTCGATCAGCCCGAACCGCCACCCCGAGATCAAGGATGTCCATGCCTTGCTCGACATGGTGGTGCGCATTCGACAAGTCACCGGCAAGCCGGTGGGTATCAAGGCGGCGATCGGCGGCTGGTACTTCATGAGTGAGTTGTGCGAGGCGATCGTGCTGCGCGGCCGGGAGTTCGCGCCGGACTTCATTACCGTGGATGGCGGCGAGGGCGGCTCCGGCGCCGCGCCACAGGCGTTGGCCGACCACATGGCGCTGTCGATTGATGAGGCGCTGCCGCGGGTGGTGGATTCGCTCATCGAGTATGGCCTGCGCGACCGAGTGCGCGTGGTCGCCTCGGGCAAGCTGGTGACCTCGGCGCGCATTGCCTGGGCGCTGTCGGCGGGCGCCGATTTTGTGACCTCGGCGCGCGGGTTCATGTTTTCCATGGGCTGCATTCAGGCCATGCGTTGCCACACCAATACCTGCCCGACAGGGATCACCACGCACGATGCCAAGCTGCAGCGGGGTCTGGTGGTCGAGGAGAAGTACGAACGCGTCGCCAATTATTGCCGCAACCTCAATCAAGAGGTCGACATGATTGCCCATGCCTGCGGCCTGAAGCATTCGCGCGAGTTCCAGCGCGAGCATGTGCGGATTGCGCAGGGCGACGGCGGCTCGATTGCGCTCAGCATGCGCTACCCCTATCCCAAGCCGCGCTATTCCAAGTCGGTATCGGAGTTCGCCCCGCTGGAGGATTGAGCTATCGGCGCGTCCAGAAAAGCGGCGATCTCGGTCATCAGCCAGTGACGAAAGGCGGTGAGCAGCGCGGCCTCGGTCTTGCGCTCGGGAATCATCAGGTAGTAGGCCTTGCCGCTGTCGTAGGTAGCGTCCACCGGCACCACCAGCCGGCCACTGGCCAGTTCGTCCTGAATCAAAAAGGGCGGAATGAGCGCCACACCCATGTCGTGCATGGCGGCCTGCGCGAGCATCGAGAACAATTCCATGCGCGGGCCGTGCAGATCGCGAGCGGCGCGCACACCTTGCGTGTCGAACCACTGCCGCCAGGCGTAGGGGCGGGTGCTCTGGTGGAGGAGGGGCGCGTCGGCCAGATCCGCTGCTGCCGTCGCGCCGCCCGCGAGCAGGCGAGGGCTGCACACCGGCACCGGGTTTTCGTGCATCAGAAAGTGCGCTTGCGCGCCCGGCCAGTCGGCATCGCCAAAGTAGATGGCGGCGTCGAATTCGGTTTGGGCAAACAGGAAGGGACGGGTGCTGGTCGCCAGATTGACGCTGGCTTCCGGGTGTGCTGCCAGAAACCCGGACAGCCGCGGGAGCAGCCAGCGCGTGGCGAAGGTAGGCACCACCGCCAGTTCGATGCTGCGCCCGCCGGCGTGGTGGCCCATGACCGACAAGGTATCGCGCTCAACCGCATCGAGCCGGCTGGCCACCTGGCGGCTGTAGCTCAGCCCGGCGTCGGTGAGTTTGACGCCGCGACGGGCGCGTTTGAACAAGGCGACGCCGACAAATTCTTCGAGGCTGGCAATCTGCCGGCAGATGGCGCCCTGTGTGAATGAGAGTTCTTCCGCTGCACGGGTGAAGCTTTCGTGGCGGGCGGCGGCTTCGAAGGCGACAAGCGCGCCGGTGCTGGGAATTTTGCGTCTCATGGGCTTTTTGTTTTGATCGTTCGGAGTGAGATTTTTGCACATAACGGTGCGAAATTCTCGGTTGTGCCCCGGCGTCGAGGCTTCTAAGATCGGAGACATAAACCGATGCGCTGCGGCGCTTGACACAACAACCCCCTGCTGGAGGAGATGCAATGAGCGCCAATCCGAGATTCGACTGGGTCGACCCCTTGCTGCTGGATGCACAGCTGACAGAAGAAGAGCGCATGGTGCGCGACGCCGCCCGTGCCTACTGTCAGGACAAGCTGATGCCGCGCGTGCAGGACGCCTTCCGCAATGAGCGCACCGACCGTGAGATCTTCAATGAGATGGGCGCGCTCGGCCTGCTGGGCCCGACGATCCCCGAGGAGTACGGCGGTGCCGGCCTCAACTACGTGGCCTACGGCCTGATCGCCCGCGAGATCGAGCGCGTGGATTCGGGCTATCGCTCGATGATGAGCGTGCAGTCCTCGCTGGTGATGGTGCCGATCAATGAATTCGGTACCGAAGCGCAGAAGAAAAAGTACCTGCCCAAACTGGCGACCGGCGAGTGGGTCGGTTGTTTTGGCCTGACTGAGCCGAATCACGGCTCCGATCCCGGTTCGATGGCCACCCGCGCCAAGAAAGTCGAGGGTGGCTATTCGCTGTCGGGCAGCAAGATGTGGATCACCAACAGCCCGATCGCCGATGTGTTCGTGGTGTGGGGCAAAGACGACGCCGGCAAGATCCGCGGCTTCATCCTCGAGAAGGGCTGGAAGGGCCTGAGCGCCCCGGCGATTCACGGCAAGGTCGGCCTGCGCGCCTCGATTACCGGCGAGATCGTGATGGACGAAGTCTTCGTTCCCGAAGAGAACATGTTCCCCGAAGTGACCGGTCTGCGCGGCCCCTTCACCTGCCTCAACTCTGCGCGCTTCGGCATCGCCTGGGGCGCGCTCGGCGCGGCAGAGTTCTGCTACGAGACCGCTCGCCAATACACCCTGGACCGCAAGCAGTTCGGCCGCCCATTGGCCGCCAATCAGCTGATCCAGAAGAAGCTGGCCGACATGCTCACTGAAATCACGCTCGGCCTGCAGGGCTGCCTGCGTCTGGGCCGGATGAAGGAAGATGGCTCGGCGGCGGTGGAGATCACCTCGATCATGAAGCGCAATTCCTGCGGCAAGTCGCTCGACATTGCCCGCATGGCCCGCGACATGCTCGGCGGCAACGGCATCTCGGACGAGTTCGGCGTGATCCGCCACGTGGTGAATCTGGAAGTGGTGAACACCTACGAGGGCACCCACGATGTGCACGCGCTGATCATCGGCCGCGCCATCACTGACATCCCCGCCTTCGCGAACTGAGGCCGATCATGGCTGGCGCACTGTCACACCTTCGCGTGCTGGATTTGTCCCGCATCCTGGCAGGGCCGTGGGCCAGCCAGTTGCTGGCCGACCTGGGGGCCGAGGTCATCAAGATCGAGCGCCCCGGCGTCGGCGACGACACCCGTCACTGGGGGCCGCCCTACCTCGCGGATGAGACCGGTGCGCCGACCAGCGAGGCGGCCTACTACCTGGGCGCCAACCGCAACAAGCGCTCGGTCACCATCGACATCACCACGCCCGACGGGCAGCAGCTGGTGCGCGATCTGGCGGCTAAAAGCGATGTGGTGATCGAGAACTTCAAGGTCGGCGGCCTCAAGCAGTACGGCCTCGACTACGACAGTCTGCGGGCGGTGAACCCCAAGCTGGTGGTTTGCTCGATCACCGGTTTTGGTCAGACCGGCCCTTACGCGCCTCGCGCCGGCTACGACTTCTTGATCCAGGGTATGGGTGGCCTGATGAGCCTCACCGGCCGGCCGGATGAGGTCGAAGGCGGCGGCCCGATGAAAGTCGGCGTTGCACTGACCGACATCCTGACCGGCCTGTATGCCTCCAACGCCGTGCTGGCGGCGATTGCTTATCGCGATCGCGACGGATTCCGTGCCGGCGACGGGCAGCATATCGATCTGGCGTTGCTCGACGTGCAGGTCGCCTGCCTGGCCAATCAGGCCATGAATTACCTCACCAGCGGCAAGGCGCCGCAGCGTCTCGGTAACGCGCATCCGAACATCGTGCCCTATCAGGACTTTCCGACCGCCGACGGCTACATGATTCTGGCCATCGGCAACGACGCCCAGTTCGCCCGCTTCTGCGAGAGCGCTGGGCAGCCGGCCTTGGCGGCGGATACACGCTTTGCGACCAATGCTGCGCGCGTGGCGAATCGCGATGTGCTGATTCCTAAACTCAACGCGCTCACCGTCACGCGCAGCACGACCGAATGGATCACTCGCCTGGAGACGCTGGCCGTGCCCTGCGGCCCGATCAATACCGTAGCCGATGTGTTCGACGACCCGCAGGTACAGGCGCGCGGCCTGCGCGTCGATCTGCCGCATCCGCTGGCCGGGACGGCGCCGCAGGTGGCGTGCCCGATCCGTTTGTCCGGGACGCCGGTCAGCTACCGCAATGCGCCGCCGGTGCTGGGCGCCGATACCGATGCCGTGCTGGCCGAGTTGCTTGATCTGGGCGCCGGGGCGCGGGCCGATCTGCACGCAAGAAAGATCATCTGATCGCGCCACACCAACGGCGTCGTACGCCCATGGCGTAGGCGGCGCCTGTGCTAAACTGCGGCGCTGATTCCGGCGCCAGCTCGCAGCGGGCGGCGCCCCCACCCCGCAAGCGAGAAAACGCGATCGTGCGAATCCTGATCAGCAATGACGATGGCTATTTTGCGCCCGGCATCGAGGCGCTGGCGGCTGCCTTGGCGCAGGTCGGCGAAGTCACCGTGGTGGCGCCCGAGCGCGACCGCAGTGGCGCAAGCAATTCCCTCACGCTGGACCGTCCGCTGTCACTGCGCCGCAGCGCCAATGGTTTCTACCATGTCAATGGCACGCCGACCGACTGCGTGCACCTGGCCGTCACCGGCATGCTCGATACGCTGCCCGACATGGTCGTCTCCGGTATCAATCACGGCGCCAACATGGGCGACGACACCATCTATTCCGGCACGGTTGCCGCCGCCACCGAAGGCTATCTGCTCGGTGTGCCGTCGATGGCCGTGTCGCTGGTGAGCAAGAACCCGCAAGATTTCACCGCCGCGGCGCAGGTCGCCGCCGAACTGGCCGCGCGCTTCAAGCGCCAGCCGATGCGCCAGCCCGTACTGCTCAACGTGAACGTGCCCGAAGGCGCGCGCGGCGATCTCAAAGGGATCAAGGTCACGCGCCTGGGGCGTCGCCACAAGGCCGAGCCCGTCATCAAGAGCCTGTCGCCGCGCAACGAAACCATCTACTGGATTGGCCCCGCGGGCGAAGCGCAGGACGCTGGCGAGGGCACCGATTTCAATGCGGTCGCCGAGGGATTTGTGTCGATCACGCCCTTGCAGATCGATCTGACCCACACCGGCCAGATGCCGTCAGTGGCGGCCTGGCTGGCATGATCGGCGCGCGCTCCCCGGCCCAGAACCTGGCCCTGGCCACGCGCGCCCGCGCGCGCATGGTCGATCGTGTGCGCGAGATGGGCGTGCGTGACGAAAAGGTACTCAATGCCTTGCTCCAGGTGCCGCGTCATGTCTTCGTCGAAGAGGCGCTGGCCTCGCGCGCCTATGAAGACACCGCCTTGCCGCTGGGCTTTCAGCAGACCATCTCGCAACCGTTCATCGTCGCGCGCATGGCCGAGATCCTGCGCGAGGGGCGAGAGATGGGCAAAACGCTCGAGATTGGCGCGGGTTGCGGTTATCAGGCGGCCGTGCTGTCGCATTTGTGTACCGACGTGTTCGCCGTTGAGCGAATTCGTCCGCTACTCGATCGCGCGCGCGACAATCTGCGACACTTGCGTCTGCCCAATGTACGATTGAAATACGCTGACGGCATGCTTGGCCTGCCTGAAGCGGCACCGTTCGATACCATCATCTCCGCCGCGGCCGCTGCCGACGGTGTGCCTGAGGCGCTCAAGGCGCAGCTGGCACCGGGGGGCCGGGCGCTGGTGCCGGTCGGTGGCCGACAACAATATTTGATCCTGGTAGAGCGCCAGGGCCGGCAGTTCCGCGAAACCCGCCTGGACGCCGTCCGCTTTGTGCCTCTGCTCGGTGGTACGGAATGACAACTATGCGAAGCCTGTTCCGATTGACCCTCTCTGTGGTGGTCCTGAGTCTGACCGGTTGTGCCGCCAATCTGTCGGCGCCGGTCAGTGACCGCAACATGCCGGTTGAAACCACGGGCGAGCTGCCCGCGGCCGAGGCGGGCACCTCGGCATTGCCGCCGCAGCCCACCACTTATGTGGTCCAGCCCGGCGACACCCTCAATCGCATCGCCCAGAAATTTGGTTACACATTCAAGGAGCTGGCCGAATGGAACCAGATGGCCGATCCGAACCAGATTTCGGTCGGGCAGACGGTTCGCGTGGCGCCGCCCGATGGCGTGACGGTGACGCCCATCTCGATCGGTCAGCCCAGCATCGGCAGCATGCCGGCCAGTTCGTCCAGCGCACCCGCGCCGGCGACCACCACCGGGGGGGTCAAGAATGGCCCCCTGGCCATCGTAGAGCCATACTCTGACGCGGCTTGGGCGCGAATCCGGCAGGCGCCGTCCGCAACCCCGGCGAGCAAGCCGGAAGCGGCACCGTCCGTGCCGGCCCCCGGCGTTTCGACCCCGCCGCCTGCCGCGGCAGGGAGCTCCGAATGGCTATGGCCGGCGAGTGGCAAAGTGGTGAGCACCTTCTCCAATGGCGAAACCAAGGGCATCGATATTGCCGGCAAGCTCGGGGATCCGGTGCGCGCGTCATCGAGCGGGCGCGTGGTGTATGCCGGCGCTGGCTTGCGCGGCTATGGAAAACTCGTCATTATCAAACACGACGCTGACTACCTCAGCGCGTATGCACATAACAAGAACCTGCTCGTGAAAGAGGGGCAATCCGTCACCCAGGGGCAGACTATCGCCGAGCTGGGTCAGACAGATGCAGATCGACCCAAATTGCATTTCGAGATCCGTCGTCGAGGCAAACCGGTCGATCCGCTGACATACCTACCCAAACGCTAGGAGGGCGAAGGAATGTACGATCCGGCATTGAACGAAGAAGTTGATGATCAAGCGCCGGATCTACCGCCCGAGGTCGAAGCATTTGTCGAGACCCCGGCCCCCTCCTTCGAAAGTGACTTCCTTACCGATGTCACTCAGCTCTACCTCAATGACATCGGCGCCAATCCGCTGCTGACTGCAGAAGAAGAAGCCGCGTTGGCGCGCCGTGTGCGCAAGGGCGATTTCGACGCCCGCCAGATCATGATCGAGCGCAACCTGCGCCTGGTCGTCAATATCGCCAAGCACTACCTTAATCGCGGCATCCCGTTGCTCGATCTGGTTGAAGAGGGCAACCTCGGGTTGATGCATGCGCTCGAAAAGTTCGATCCCGAGCGCGGCTTCCGGTTTTCGACCTATGCAACCTGGTGGATTCGCCAGAACATCGAGCGGGCCATCATGAACCAGTCGCGCACCATCCGGCTGCCGGTACATGTGGTCAAGGAGCTCAACCAGGTCTTGCGGGCCTGCCGCCGTGCCGAGGCGGCGGGCAAGCGTGACTCACTGGTGGAAGAGGTGGCGCGCGATCTTGGTAAAACCGAAGAGGCCGTGCGGGCCATGCTCGCACTGAACGAACACACCGCCTCGCTCGACGCACCGCTGGATGTCGATCCATCCTTGTCGATCGGCGAGTCTTTGCGCGACGACGACGTGAGCTCGCCGGACGCGCAGATTCACGATCACGAGGTCGAAGCCCTGGTCCGCGAATGGATCAATATGCTCAATGACAAGCAGCGCATGGTCGTCCGTTATCGTTACGGCCTGGATGGCGTCGAAGTGCAGACGCTTGAAGAGCTGGCCGGTGAGTTGAACCTGACCCGCGAACGGGTCCGCCAGATCCAGCTCGAAGCGCTCGGTCAGCTGCGCCGTATCGTCAAACGACACGGCATGTCGAAAGACTCCTTGCTTTGAGCCGCGGGCCGCTTTGGCCCTGCCGATGCATTGCGCGCACCCGTCCGGGCGTGTCGCTTACTCCGTCAGTCCTGCAGCGCCAAGTGCAAGTGCCGGACGTTTGAGCGGCGGTGCTACTGTCGTGGAACGCTGGCCACCGTGGTTTCGTTCTTCGCGTTGCGCAGCGCTTCGGAGAGTGCAAACACCGCCATGGCGTAGAAGCTGCTGCGGTTGTAGCGCGTAATCACATAGAAGTTACGAAAGCCCAGCCAGTATTCAGTGGCGGCGCCCGGCGTTTCGAGGTCGACCAGCGTGGACAGGGTGCTGGCCGGCACGTCGCCCAGCGGCAGGATCTGATGCTCGCTCAGCGTTTGGGCCGACACGCTCGGCTCAATGCCGAGTTCAACCAGGGTTTGTGCACTCGCGGCATCTTCGATATGCGCCCGCACCGCGACGGGTGCACCGGCAATCCAGCCGTGCGCCGCCAGGTAGTTGGCGACGCTGCCGATCGCGTCGGTCGGGCTACCTTCCAGGTCAATCTTGCCGTCACCATCGAAGTCGACCGCGTAGTTGCGGATGCTGCTCGGCAGGAACTGCGGGAAGCCCAGCGCGCCGGCGTAGGAACCTTCGTAGCTGAGCGGATCGCGGCCGCTGTCGCGCGCCAGCAGGAAGAGGTTTTCAAGCTCGCGGCGGAACAGCGGTGCGCGGGGCGGGTAGTCGAAAGCCAGGGTGGCGAGGGCTTCGGCCGCCACGAAGTTGCCGGTGTTGCGCCCGTAGATGGTTTCGACGCCGATGATGGCGACGATGATCGATTCGGGTACGCCGTACTTGAGGCTCGCTGCGCGCAGGGTGTCGGCGTGGTCACGCCAGAACTCGGTGCCGGCCTCAATGCGCACCGGCTCAATGAAGCGGCTGCGATAGCGCTCCCATGAGCGCACGCCGCGCTTGGTGGGCGGCGTGATCAGGCGGATGACGCGGTCATTGCGCTCGATGCGGCCGAGGGAGCCGAGGATGTCGCTGGCGGCGATGCCATGGGTTTGCGCCATGTCTTCGGCAAAGCGGAGGGCTTCGGGGTGGGTGTCGTAACCCGAGCCCGCCATCGCGGTGCCGGCGGTGGCGGTGAGGCCAGCGAGCACAAGTGCGCGAAGCGGGCGAAGCAGAGAAATCGGACGCATTAAATCGAGAACCTTTTGATCTGTGAGTGAAGCGCCTTGCCGTCGACTGCCGTCGGGTCAGCGCTGTAGCGCAGGCGGGCATAACGGTGCGCAATGGCGCGAATGGCGTCGGCGTGGTCGGGGCAGTGGCTGGCCGCGCGATTAGCATAGTCGGCCGGCCCCTCCCAGGGCAACCGGGGCACGCCCGCGCGGGCCAGTTTTTGCTCGAAGCGCTGCCATGCGCGTTGCAACGGGTCGCGCGGCGCGGCGTGGCGCTGCGCCCACCAGGCCAGCGCCGCTAGCAAGCCGCCGATTCCGATCGACATCGCCACGCCCATCTGGCGCCAGTCCTCGGTGTGCAGGCTGAGGCGGCGCAGGAGCGAGCGCTGGGTCTTCTGGTCGAAGCCGAGCACCCACTGGTTCCAGGTATTGCCGAGGAATTCCCAGCGGTCGCGCAGCGTTCGCAGCCAAGTCAGGTCGGGGCGCACGAGAAACGGCAGGGCGCTGTCCTCGGGCAGCGCCGCAGCGAGGCCGCCGTCGATCCGGCGTGGCGCGCTGGCGGCGGTGGGGTCGACCCGTCGCCAACCTTCGCCCGCGAGCCAGACTTCGGCCCAGGCGTGGGCGTCGGACTGGCGGATCACCATGCTGTTGTCGAAGGGGTTGATCTCGCCGCCCTGGTAACCGGTGACCACCCGTGCCGGCACGCCAGCGGCGCGCATCAGCACCACAAACGCGCTGGCGAAGTGTTCGCAGAAGCCCTGACGGGTGTCGAACAGGAAGGCATCGGCGGTGTCGATGCCCAGGCGCGGCGGGCGCAGGGTGTAGGCCAGGTCGGCCTCGCGCAGCCAGGTGATGGCCGCGGTGACGATGTGCTCGGGCCTTTGATTGCGGCTTTTGAGTTGCTCGGCCAGCGCGCGGGTGCGCGGGTTGCTCGCCTCGGGCAAGTTCAGTGCGCCGTCCAGTGAAGCAGGCACCTCGTTCTGGCCGACCTGACTGTGCGGATAGGCGCTGGCGGCGTAACGCATGCGTTGGCCAATTGGCGTTCGGCTGAGCACGGTGAAATCGGCGGCGTAGGTGGCGTCGGCGATGCCTGCGGCGGGATAGTCGAGCGCCAGCAGCCACCGGCGACTGTGCGCTTCGAGCGTCATGTCGTAGGTGTAGGCCGTGCCGGTGGTGGTGTAGGCGGGCTGGTCGGCGGTGGTGGTGCGGCGGGTGGTCCAGCGCTGGCCGTCAAAATCGGTCAGCACCGGGCCGCGCCAGTAGCGCAGCGCCGGGGGCGGTACTTCGCCGCGAAACGCAGCGCGAAAGGCAATCTCGCCCGATTGGCTCAGCTCACTGATGGCGCCCGGTTGCATGCTGTCGGAAAGCCCGGTTCGCCCCGAGAAGGCGTCGGCCGGCAGCCCCCACAACGGCCCGGGAATCCGCGGAAAGAGCACGAACAGGATGATCATGAAGGGCAGGGCCTGGAGCATCAGCACACTGGCGGTGCGCAGTTGGGCGCGCACGGGGTGGCGGGTGTGCAGGCTGAGCAGGCTGCCGGTGGCGAGGATGGCGCCGGCGAGCGCGCCAACACCGGTGAGCGGCGACTGGGTGTCGAAGAACAGGCCGAGCTGAAGGAAGAAGCACAACAGCACCAGCACCTGCACATCGCGCGGCCGCTGGCATTCGAGGTATTTGAGGCCGAGCAGCAAGGCGAGCAGGGCGATGCCCGCCTGCTTGCCAAAGAGCGTGCCGTATTCGAACAGGATCAGCCCGCCGGCGGCGATCGCCAGCAGCGGCGACAGAAATCGCGGGGCGGCGCTGGAGGCCTTGGTCTGGCTGAGCACACGCCAGAGCAGGATCAGCGCGGCGAGCGCGCCGAGCCAGATCGGCAGTCGCGGCAGGTGGGGCAATAGCGTGGTGCCGGCGCAGGCCGCCGCCCAACGCAGCGGGTAAGCCGAGAGTGTGGACTCAGGCGCGCGTGACATGCTCGGGCGTGCCATATAACGCGAGCGCTCGCAGGCAGCGGTGTCGGTGTTGCGTGCCGCGATCGGGACCGAGTTGCGTACCGGGGAGGATCAGCGTCCAGCGCGTGTCGTTTTGCGCCGCGTCCACCACCCAGCGCGCGAGGCGCTGCAGGCGGGTCTCGTCGGGCAGTGCGGGCGGGAGTTGATGCCAATCGAAGATTTGCGGACCACCGGCGCCGCCCTGGAAGTGCTTGGAGACGAGCGTGCCGCTGCGGGCGACGGCTTTCCAGGCAACTTGACGTGGTGAGTCGGTGGGTCGGTGGGCGCGCAGGCCGGCGAACTCATCATCGCCAGAGTCCGTATGCGTCTGGCCCGATGCGCCCGCGCTGGCCGGTGGTGGGGGTGGGCGGGATTCGAGTGCAGGGTAGACCAGCAGCGTGTGGTCAGGCGTCAGCACGCTCCAGGCGCGGATCAGGCCGAGTGGGAAGACGGTCTCGATCACCACACGCCCGATTGCCTGCCAGCCGCGCGCGGTGGTGGGAGCGTTGAGGGTGATGGTGGTGTGGCTGTCGGGCGGGAGGTCGATACGGGCCGTGGCGCTCGCGGTGCGAACATGGATGGCCTCGCGTGGGCTCTTGCCGTGGTGACCAATGATCAGTCCGAAGTGGGCGGGCTCGCCGCAATGCACCGGCGGCGCGGCGCCGGCTTTGATCTCGAGATGCAGCAGGGTGCGAAAGGCGTGAAAGATGCTGGCAATGCCCAGACCGGCGAGCAGAAAGGTGAGCGCAAAGCCGAGGCTCAGGGTGTAGTTGATCGACGCTAAAAGCATTGCGAACAGGGTGAGCGCAAACACGACACCGGCGCGGGTGGGCAGGACGAAGATGCGCCGCTGCGGCAAGCGGAGCGGCAGGGCTTCGGCGGGACGAATGCGGAACAGGCGGCGGTCGATGACTTGACGCAGCCCCGACCACAACCGGCGTGGCGCGGTGAATGTGGTCAAGGCAGCGGCACGCTTTCGATCAGCGCACGGCAGCGCGCGTCGGCGGCGCCGACCGAGTGTGCCAGGCCAAGGCGGTGGCCGGCGACCGATGAGAACACGTGCTGGATGTCTTCAGGCAGCACATGCTCACGTCGGTCCAGCCAGGCCCAGGCGCGCGCTGCGCCGATGAGTCCGAGGCCGGCGCGCGGGCTCAGACCCGGGCTGTCGTCGACGCCGTTCCGACTGGCTTCTAGCAGCGCCTGGACATAGTCGGCCAGTGGGCCCGAGACATGCACCTTGGCGCAGGCGCGCTGCATCTGGATCAGCATGTCGGGGTCGATCACCGGTTCAAGCGCGGCGAGCAGATCGCGACGGTTCTCGCCGAGCAACAGGGCGCGCTCGGCGGCGGCATCCGGGTAGCCCAGTTGCAGACGCATCAGGAAGCGGTCGAGCTGGCTTTCGGGCAGCGGAAAGGTGCCGACCTGGGTGCTGGGATTTTGCGTGGCGATGACAAAGAAAGGGGTCGGGAGGGGGTAGGTCGTGCCGTCGGCGGTGATCTGCTCTTCTTCCATGGCTTCGAGCAGGGCGCTTTGTGTTTTGGGCGTGGCGCGGTTGATCTCGTCGGCCAGAATCAGCTGGGCAAAGATGGGCCCGCGATGAAACTGGAAGCCATTGGCGCCGCGGTCGAAGATCGATACGCCCAGAATATCGGCAGGTAACAGATCGCTGGTGAACTGGATGCGCTGGAAGGCCAGGCCGGGCAGGCGCGCCAGCAAGTGCGCAAGTGTGGTTTTACCGACGCCGGGAACATCTTCGATCAGCAGGTGGCCACGCGCGAGCATGCAGCACAGCGCCAGGCGCAATTGCGGCGCCTTGCCAAGGAGAATTGTGTCTGCACGTGCGAGCAGGGTATGCGCGAGGTCAACAGTCATGTAAAGCCGGTTGGGAAAAAAGAGTGTTCAGAGGATAATGAATCGATAAAAAATAGTAGAACTTGAGAGCCCGACAGGTCACGGATGCTGGTTAACAGGGAAGGGGGGATATGACAGCTACGGCATTTATCACACACAAGGATTGCTGGTTGCACGAAATGGGGCCTTATCACCCCGAATGTGCGGATAGGCTTTCGGCCATCAACGACCGGTTGATCGCCGCTGGCTTGGATTTGTTCCTCGCGTTTCATGATGCGCCGGTTGCAACGGTCGAGCAGTTGTCGCGCGCGCATCCGCGTGCGCATGTCGAAGGCTTGCTGGCCAATGTGCCTGAAACTGGTATCCGCCACCTTGACCCGGATACCGCCGTGTCGCCGGGGTCGATGAAAGCTGCCGTTCGCGCGGCGGGGGCGGGCATTCTCGGCGTTGACCTGGTGATGTCCAAAGAGGTCGAAAATGCGTTCTGTGCGGTTCGGCCGCCGGGCCATCATGCCGAAAAAACCAACGCCATGGGTTTTTGCTTCTTCAACAACGCGGCGGTTGCCGCGCATCACGCCATGGAAGCCTATGGCATGAAGCGCGTCGCCGTGATCGACTTCGATGTGCATCACGGCAACGGCACCGAGGACATCTTCAAGGATGATCCGCGGGTGATAATGGCAAGTATCTTTCAGCACCCGTTCTATCCCTATAGCGGCACCGACAATCCGGCGCCCAACATGGTCAACGTGCCGGTGCCTGCGGGGACGCGTGGCGATGCTTTCCGCCAGATCGTCACCGACATCTGGATGCCGGCGCTGCGCAAGCATGCCCCGGAGTTGATCGTGATCTCGGCAGGTTTCGACTCGCACTACGAAGATGACATGGGCTCCCTGGGGCTGGTCGAAGCGGACTACGTGTGGGTCACCGAACAACTGCGTACGTTGGCCGCCGAGTGTGCCGAGAAGCGGATTGTTTCGATTCTGGAAGGCGGTTACGCCCTGTCGTCGCTGGCCCGTTCGGTGGTTGCGCACATCAAGGCGCTCGCCGACATCTGAATCGTCTGTCATGGCCGGGCCCGTGGGCGTTGATGCGCCCGCGGCCCGGCCTTATCACGCCGATGTTGCTTGGCGCGATTCGGGTACAATGCACTTTTGCTTTTTCGACCCGATACCCATGATTACCGGATCTATTGTCGCCATCGTTACCCCGATGCACGAGGACGGCAGCCTCGATTTCGACAGCCTGCGTTCTCTGATCGACTTCCATGTGCGCGAAGGCACTGACGGCATCGTCATCGTCGGCACCTCGGGCGAATCCCCGACCGTCGACGTCGATGACCACTGCGAACTGATTCGCGTGGCTGTCGGGCACGCGGCCGGGCGCATCCCCGTGATTGCCGGCACCGGCGGCAATTCCACCGCCGAAGCCATCGAGCTCACCCGCTTCGCCAAGGGCGCGGGTGCCATGGCGGGTCTGTCGGTCGTGCCGTATTACAACCGGCCGGGGCAAGAAGGCATGTACCGGCACTTCCGCGCCATCGCCGAAGCCGACGAACTGCCAATGATCCTGTACAACGTGCCGGGCCGCACGGTGGCGGACCTGTCCAACGACACGACACTGCGTCTGGCCGAGATCCCGAACATCATCGGCATCAAGGATGCGACCGGTAACATCGGCCGCGCCTGCGATCTGGTCGCACGCGCGCCGGAGGGCTTTGCGCTCTATACCGGTGACGACATGACCACGCTGGCTTTCATCCTCATGGGTGGCCACGGGTGCATCTCAGTGACCGCCAACGTGGCACCGAAAATGATGCACGAGATGTGTGTTGCGGCCCTCAAGGGCGACGTGGCCACCGCGCGCGCCATCAATCAGAAGCTGCTCGGCCTGCATGGCGAGCTGTTCTGCGAAGCGAACCCGATTCCGGTCAAGTGGGCGGTCAATCAGCTTGGGCTGATCGGCCCGACGCTCCGCCTGCCGCTGACGCCGCTTGGCGAAATCAACCACGACCGGGTGCGCAATGCCATGCGCGCTGCCGGGCTGTCCGTCTAATTCGATAGGTATTCATCACGATGCAGCGACGTCACACCGCGACTCTCTCCGTGCTCGCCGCCAGCCTGGTGCTGGCTGGCTGCAATGGCAGCATGATCGAAACCAAAAAGATCGACTACAAGAGCGCGGCCAAGGCGCCGACGCTGGAAATCCCCCCCGATCTGACCGTGCCCAATCGCAACGACCGCTATGCCGTGCCCGACTCGGGCGGCAAGGGAACGGCCACTTTCTCGACCTACAACACCGAACGCGTCGCAACCGCGGGTGCGGGTGAGTCGCGCGAAGTGCTGCCCGCCGAGGCCGGTATGCGCGTTGAACGCGCAGGCTCCCAGCGCTGGCTGGTGATCAAGAAAACGCCCGAAGAGCTATGGCCCGACGTGCGCAATTTCTGGATCGAGCTGGGCTTCATCCTGAACATCGATTCGCCGGAAATCGGCGTGCTCGAAACCGACTGGGCCGAAGATCGCGCCAAGATCCCGCAGGACATCATCCGCGGTACGCTCGGCAAGGTTCTTGACGGTCTGTACTCGACGCCCGAGCGCGACAAGTTCCGCACCCGCATCGAAAAGGGTGCGGAGCCCGGTACGGTCGAGGTGTTCATCAGCCACCGCGGCATGATGGAAATCTACGAAAACGAATCCAAGTCGACCACGGTCTGGCAGCCGCGTCCGGCCGATCCGGAACTCGAAGCCGAAATGCTGCGCCGCCTGATGGTGCATCTGGGCGCCGAAGAAAAGCGGGCCGAAGAGAGCGTCGCTGTCGCACCGCGACCCGAGCAAGCCACGCTAGCGACCGCCGGCGGGCAGACCCTGCTCAAGGTTGACGATCCCTTCGATCGTGCATGGCGTCGTGTCGGCCTGGCGCTCGACCGCATCGGTTTCACGGTGCAGGATCGTAACCGCTCGGAAGGCGTGTACTACGTGCGCTACATCGACCCCGAACTCGACAACAACACCAAGAAGCCCGAAGGCTTCCTGTCGAAGCTGGCCTTCTGGCGCAGCAATGACAAACCCGTGGTGTCGGGCAGCGAGTACCGGATTCAGGTGGCCGGCGAAAACGCCGACCGCAGTCGCGTCCGCGTGCTCACGCCGGAAGGCGGCGAGGACACCTCGCAGACCGCCACCAAGATCCTCGGCTTGCTGCACGAACAGCTGAAGTGATCCGGTTCGCCTCGCTGGGCAGCGGCAGTCGCGGTAACGCGCTGCTGGTCCAGTCGGGGCGAACGCGCTTGCTCATCGACTGTGGCTTCGGGCCACGCGCACTGGCGCAGCGTCTGGCACGGCTGGGCGTTGTGCCAGAGCAGATCGACGCGGTGCTCCTCACTCACGAGCACAGCGATCATGTGGCCGGGGTTGCGGCCCTCGCCAAACGGTTTTCCTGCCCGGTCTATGCTTCAGCCGGTACACGTCGCGCGTTGGCGCGCCGCAAGATTGCTGTGCCTTGTCTTGAAGACATCGATGGCACCACCGACTTCGTCGTCCAGGACCTCCAGGTTCGCCCCTATGCCGTTCCGCACGATGCGGAGCAACCCACCCAGTTTGTCGTGTCGGCCAATGGCTTGTCGCTGGGTGTGTTGACCGACGCGGGCAGCGTGACGGCATCCATGCGCGATGCGCTGCGCGGATGTGCCGGCCTGATGTTGGAGTTCAATCACGATTCAGCCATGCTCGCGCAAGGCCCGTATCCCGCGCGATTGAAAGCGCGGATCAGCGGTGGCCTGGGCCATCTGGAGAATCGCGTTGCGGCGGATTTGCTGCGCGCGATGCGAGGTGATGCGCTGCAAGTCGTGCTGGCCGCACACTTGAGCGAAACCAATAACGATCCCCACCATGTGGCGACCTGCCTCTCGAAGGTGCTCGCCGACACATCCACCGTCTGGCAGATTGCAACGCAGCAGGCCGGGTCCGACTGGATCGTATTGCGCGCTTGAAAACAAAAAACCCCGCCGAAGCGAGGTTTTTTGATTGCAGCAGAGAAAGCGCTTACTGCTTGGGCATTTCCGGCTTGGCATCGGCTGCGGCGTCCTTGGCAGCTTCAACGGCGTTGCCAGCGGCTTCTTTCGCAGCTTCAACGGCATTGCCAGCGGCATCCTTGGCGGCAGCAGCGGCGTCGCCCGTGGCTTCCACGGCGGCGGTTGCGCCTTCCTTGGCGGCTTCCATGGCGTGGCCAGCAGCATCCTTGGCGGAGTCGGCGGCAGCAGCGGCGCTGTCCTTGGCGGCCTCAGCGGCGCTCATCTCCTTGGCGGCCTCGGCAGGGGCTTCGGTGACCGGAGCAGCGGCGGGGGCTTCAACAGCCGGCGCGGCGACCGGTGCAGCCGGCTCTTCTTTTTGGCCGCAAGCGGACACGGCGAGAGCGACAAGGGCGGCGACGAGGAGAGAATTTTTCATGTTCGAGGACCTCTTTCTTGGGTTGGGTATTGCGTTGATGTTGATCCTGCGTTTTGCAGAACTCGCTGAAAATACTAGCATGCGCATGATCGCATACAAGTGTTTTGTTGCTGTGCCGCAACATCATTTAACGGCCTCAAACGCTAATTGCACTGCGGTTGTTGGGGTTTTGGCGGGATGTCTAAATTGTTTCAGATTGTGCGTTGTGTCGAAGTGTTTCGTGATTCGGTGATTGGCGCCCCTTCGCTTCGCCGAGGTCGTAGCGAGATGAAGGATTGATGTCGTCTGAGGGGTCGTTACAATACCGCCTTTCTTTACGATCAGCCGACCATGCCCATTGCCATCATCCAATCGCTCGACCACGAAGGTCGGGGTGTGACTCGCTCTGCCGAAGGGAAGGCGGTGTTTGTCGATGGCGCACTGCCCGGCGAAGAGGTCGAGTATTCGGTCGTCCGGAAAAAAAAGACCTTTGAGCAAGCCGAGATCACCAGGATCATTCGTGCCAGTGCGCAGCGGGTCACGCCAAAATGCGCCTTCTTCGACAAATGCGGTGGCTGCTCGATGCAGCATTTCGATTCCAACGCGCAAGCCGCGGCAAAGCAGCGCGTGCTCGAAGATGCGTTCTGGCACATTGCCCGACTCAAACCCGCCATCATCTACCCGACGGTTGTTGGCGCGCCCTGGGGTTACCGCTATCGCGCCCGCATCGGGGTGCGGCATGTCCCCTCAAAGGGTGGCGTGCTGGTGGGCTTTCATGAAAAGCGCAGCAGCTATATCGCCGACATGAGTTCGTGTCAGATTCTGCCGCCGCATATCTCGGACATGCTGCCGCAGATGCGTCGCGTGATTGCCGGATTGTCCGTGCCCGATCGTGTGCCGCAAATCGAGATCGCCGTGGGTGATACAGAAACCGTCCTCGTGTTTCGCAATCTGGTTGAATTGAGCGACGATGATCTGGCCCAGTTGCGGGCGTTCGCCGAGGCGAACGCGGTGCAGGTCTGGCTGCAGCCTGCCGGCCCGGCGACGGCGTACTGTGTACACCCCGACGCGGCGCCGGCCTTGACCTACAGCATGCCTGAGTTCGATGTGACAATGAACTTCCGGCCCAATGACTTTACGCAGGTGAATATCCCGATCAACCGGGTGCTCATGCGTCGTGCGATGCAACTGCTCGACCCGCAACCGGGCGAGCGCATTGCCGACCTGTTCTGTGGCCTGGGCAATTTCAGCCTGCCGATTGCCCGCTCCGGGGCCACTGTCATTGGCGTTGAAGGCAGCGATGCCTTGGTCGCCCGTGCCGCTGAAAACGCGCGCGCCAACGGCCTCGCGGAGCGCACCGAGTTCTATGCGGCCAACCTGTTCGAAGCCACCGAAGACAGCATGGCCGCCTTTGGAAAACTCGACAAATTGCTGATCGATCCCCCGCGCGACGGTGCCCATGCGGTGGTCAGTGCCTTGGGCGAAGACGCGCCGCGCCGGATCGTCTACGTGTCCTGTAATCCGGCCTCGCTCGCGCGCGATGCGGCGGTGCTGACCTATGAAAAGGGCTATCGACTCATAGGCGCGGGCATTGCCAACATGTTCCCGCAGACCTCGCATGTGGAATCGATTGCGCTCTTCGAGCGCGACTGACGGACGCGGCGCAATCGGCTATACTCCGGCCGCGTCAGCTCGCGAAGCCCGTGAGCGCGGACCAAACGGAAGCTTGGCAGAGTGGTCGATTGCACCGGTCTTGAAAACCGGCATACCGAAAGGTATCCAGGGTTCGAATCCCTGAGCTTCCGCCATATATAGAGATAATCCCTTGATTACAAGGGATTTTTTCTTTTCTAAGTTCAGTGTTCTACGTCTCTTTCTACAAAATTGGTTCGTTAGTTCACCGGTACAAATGCCTCATTTATCGGATGCGGGGCTCCCTCAGTGCGCGAACTTTGTCATACTCACATAAACCGTAAAGGGTGCAGTGATGGACATTGTCGACCAAGAGCCAAGCAAGCCAGTAGAGCGAAATACCAAGCGTCGCGCGCCTCAGGTCGATTTTGACGCGGATGGCAATGTCGTAGATTGGGTCTATCGAGTACACAGGGCATTTCGCCCCGCACTCGATATCGTCTTCTCAACTCGGGTCCGCACCAAGAAGTTGCCCGACGGCACAAAGATCAAGCAGACCTTTCAAGAATGGACCGAGGGCAATCCGCCGCTGTACGCGTTCGGTGACTTCGACACGGTCCCGTCACGCGAGATCGCGCATGGAACGACAAGTCGATTCATTGCGCAGATCGGACAGAGCACCCCAGACAGGCTAGAGAAACCGCTGATCGTTTCAGGGTCGGTCGGCTTTCGCCTGTATGAGTGGTCAGGGGGTGTAGGAGGCTCATACGCCGAGCGCGGCTGGTATCGCTGCACACAAGCAGAATTTGTTGAGTTTTTGAAAACTGGTTGCGTTCCAGAAGTGTCAGAAAATCCCAGCCCGGAGAAGGTGTCATGACCGATAGTGACGCTGTAGAGACTATCCAGTTTTTGGTCCAGGGGTCGTCGCCTCAGCCCTACACCGTGACGATACGGCGAATTGGGAAGAACCTTTCTGCCTACTGCACTTGCAATTCTGGGCTACGCGGCGGCGTTTGCTACCACCGCACCAGCATTTTTGAGGGCAAAGCGGATCGAATTGTGAGCGACAACGCTGAGCAGGTTGCGGACGTTGTGCGCTGGCTTCCCGGAACCGATGTCGCTGCTGCGTTGCGCGCTCATGAAGAAGCAAAGAGCAGATTGGAGCTTGCGAGGAAAGCGGAAGGTGAGGCGAAGCAGGCGCTCATTTCGGCGATGCGGGACTAGCAAGGCCGAATGACACAGTTTTTGGCTTCCCCAACTCGACGGGGAGAAATCGGCAGGCTGAACGCGGTTTGCCGCTCTCGTGATTTTTTATTTCTTAGTGGGAATGGACTTGCGTAAAACGATTGGCAGCACCCTATTGGCAGCGGCGTTACTGGTAAGTGCCCCCGCAAGTGCGTTCGTTATCGGTTTTGACGACATCAACGACTTCTCGGAGGGTGGGATCAGAAGTGCCCACCTAGCGAGCGGGTATCAAGGATTGGATTGGAGTAGCAGGTGGCTAGCCATAGGGTCTTCGCTAGCAGTGCCGCATTCTGGATCGAACTTCGCTATGAGCAACGGAAATAGCGATTTGATGATTTCGTCTGAAAGCAATTTCGACTTTCTCAGCATGTGGGCTCGCGGGGGCTCTGCTGGGTTTTCTGCGCGAGCCACTGGATACGACGACGGTGTAGAGGTCTACACCAAAATTTTCCGCGTTACGACGACGTTCCAGCCCTTCGAATTCGGCTTTCTTGATATCGATGAGCTTCGATTGACAGGTTTTTACGTGAACCTTTTTGTGGACGACATATCGGTGAACACGTATTTAACGAACAATGTTCCAGAGCCTTCATCTATTGTGCTTTCTGGGCTTGGACTTTTGGCGCTATCCGCAGCTCGTAAGAACCGTTTGAAAAAGCGCTAGCATCAGTTTTACTCGCCTAAATGAGGCGGATAAATTTGTGGTTTGGCACTATTTCTGAGGTGAAGAGTGACAAAAAAACAAGCAGAACACCAAGATGCCGAATCTCCAGTGTCGCCCAATGGAAAGGGTAAGTGCTTCGTCGTTACGCCGATTGGCCCAGATAGCTCGCCTACTAGACGGTCTGCCGATGGACTGTACAGATCGGTCATTAAGCCCGTTCTAGAGGAATTAGGCATGGAGCCGGTCGTCGCCCATGAGATCGCAGCGTCGGGTTCGATTACACGACAGGTAATTGAGCATGTTCTCTATGATGAGTTGGTTATTGCGAACCTAACTGACCTAAATCCTAATGTGATGTATGAGCTGGCAATTAGGCACTGTACAAGGCTGCCCGTTGTTGCGCTCGCGGAGCATGGTACAAAGCTTCCGTTCGATATCTCTGACGAGAGAACGATTTTCTACCGAAACGACATGCACGGTGCTGTGGAATTAGTTCCCGCGCTTCGAGATGCGATTTCTGCCACTTTGTCGGAACCTGATCAAGACAATCCTGTATATAGAGTGGCAAAATCAAAAATCATCCGAGAGTCAGTTGAAATAGATAGTGCACAACAGTACATAATAAGCAGACTTGATCAGTTGGCGGATTCGATTTCAGGTTTATCTTCTGTTGATCATCCTGATAAGCATATTTTTACCTACCTTTTGTCGGTTGAGACCCTAAAGACTTCAGGGATTTTTTTACGTAAACTTCCGGATATTTTGGGTAACATTGTGGGGATTGTGGATATTGAGGAAATTCGCGTTGGCGATTCTCGGTGGGCTAATCAGCCATCCATTAAAACAGCGCAAGTTCGCGGAATTAAGGCATGCATTTTTGTGACCTACAAATCTATTAGTCTTTCTAGTATTGAAAAGGTGCTGAATGCGAATTCTTTCAAGGTGATTGATTTTTATATTGTTGATTAGTTTAATTTTGATGTCTAGTTTTCGAACACCTCTTCAAAGGTGCCGGTGATTGATCGGTGCCGGGGGCTTGTCGGCTGAACCGACCACTCACGGCATACCCATTTCCCCAGCTCTCCATGGGGAGGCGTCCAGTAAAAGGCGGTAAGCGCACCGTGGGCCTTTAGAAACGCTTCTATGGCGTCCGCCACTGCTAGTGGCTTGTTGGTAAGCGTTAGCTGCCATTTCCGGGGTTGTGAATTGATTCCAATCGCCACGCGTACTTCGTACCCGTCGCCGAACTGAGTTGCGTTGACGTTTGGCTTGACCGTGAGGGCGCTGCCGTAGCTGGGCACCCATGTGAACGTGTTCATGTGTTGTCCCTGTGTTAGTTGTAGAGCAGGCCGCCCGGTCGCTTGTTGCGGACGATGACTTCGGTTACGACGCCTTCGATCTGTCGGGCTAGCTCCCTACCTGTTTTAGAGTCGTTGCCTGAGCCCTTTTCGTCTCGACTGCCTTCATTGATGGTGATCGACACGTTGACGTTTCCTGCGCCGCCGCTTGATGCGACACCTAGTTTTCCATCGGGGCCGCGCTTTAGCGGCATGATCGCTTCCGGTCCTGCTTCGCCCATTAGTCCGGTCTTGAATGAGCCGCCAGACGCGAATTTGAATAGCGTTGGCGAGTTGACTACGCCGCCATCCGCGAAGGCGCTGATTTGCCCCGATTGATTAAACGCGCCCCCGTCGGCGAACAGTGAGCCGAAAGCGCTGCTGTTCTTCATCGCGTTCAAGACCGCTTGTTGGACGACCATCTTCGCGATTGCCTTCAAGAACGATGCGAGCATGTCGCCTAGCGACTTGTTGAACGGGTCAAACAGGTAATCGACGAACGCGCCCGACATGTCTTGTGCTGCGTCTTGGGCAAGCTTCGCGAGGTCGATGAAAGATTCGCCCGCGCTGTCTGTGTGCTTGGGAATGTTGCCGAGCGAGGTTTGCGCGGCTTCTGTGAACTGCTCGGCACTGATCCGTCCTTGCTCGAACGCGGACGCGAGGAACAGCATCGTGTCGCGCTGTGCATCTAGTTGTGCGGTGGGTGTTGCTGCGATCAGCTCATTCAGACGTGTTTGCTCCGCAGCGACTTTTTCCGCGCTCAGGGTGTATTCAGCTTGCTGAGCAACCGCATTGCGCCACGTCTCGGGCATATCGAGAAATGCGGGGTCCGACATCGCCCGTGCTAGTTCTGCTTCGGTCGCGGTCAGGTTCAGTCCTGATGCGTTCGCGTCCCGTAGTGCGCGGTCCAGCAATCCCATCACGTCGGCGTACGCTTTTGCTGCGTCGGTTAGCGGGTCTTGCGTTGATGCAGCGTTCTTGCCGTTCAGCGCTTTGGGCTTCTTCTGGGTGTTCGGTAGTGCGGGTGCTGAGACTTTTTGCGTCGGCAGGGTTGGCTCCTGCGCGCTAGGGTTCATGACTCGTTGCTCGAACGCATCAAGGCGTGCGCGGGCTTCTTCGGCGTCGGCTTTCATCATGTCGCCGATTGCCGAGAATGCTTCAAAGTCGAGCGTTGATAGGGCCGACAGTTGAGCGGCTACACCCCCAACCTCGCGCCCGACACCCGCGAAGACAAATGCAACGTTTGCCCCGACGATGGCCAGCGTTTCGATGGTGGTCTTTGCAGCAGATGCAGCGGTGTCGAAAACTGACGTCTGGTCGCGAGCATTCAAGAACTCTTTCGCGACTTCGTTCAGTGCGGGAATTGTTGCAAGGGCAATCGTGGCGGCCAGCGTCTGGCCCTGCGTATCGATTCGAGTCATGTTGTCGTTGAACTCAACCGAGTAGGGGGCCAGGTCGCGTAGGGTTTCGCCCAACAGGCTGGCCTCGTCGCGCATTGCCCTGAGACCTGCTCGGCCGTTGTTCAGCGTCGGGATTAACCGGATGCCCGACTCTTCCATCAGCTTGTTTGCAAGGGCCGATTTGCCGGCGCCGTCTTCCATCGTGCTGAACGCATCAGCAATGTCTAGCACCACCGCTTCAACCGGGCGTAGTTTCCCGGCGCTGTCGGTGATGCTGATTCCCAATGCGCTGAACGCGGCGGCGGCTTCGCTGCTCCCGGCCTGAGCGGCGAGCATCTTGTTTGATACCCCTTTGATGCCGTTGCCGAGGTCTTGGAGCGTCGCGTCATTCAGGCTGGCCGCGTAGTTCAGGGCGGAAAGCTCTTGAACGGCAACGCCCGTACGCTGCGACATTTTGCTAAGTTGGTCTGAGAGGTCAGCAGCGCCCTTGACGCTGCTCGCGAGGTTCAGCGCTCCCCACGCTGTAGCAATGCCCGCTGCCATCGTTGTGAACGTCTTTTCGATAGCCTTCGCGCGCTCTTTCGCTTGCCGCTCGATTTGTCGCGTCTTCTTGTCCGCGACACGGGCGGCTTTGTCCATGCCCGATTCGAAGCCGCCAGTTTTGGCGATCAAATCGAGGGTGAGGGTGCCGAGTGATCTACTCATTTTTTCTTGCCTGTCAAAAGCATCAATACGTCTTCAAGGGTTGCGTCCTGCTCTTCGTGTTGTGTTGGTGGTTTGCCGAGCATGTAGTCGGCAACTTGTGCCTTGCCGCCGAGTGCGTTGTTGATCATTGCTGCGAGCTGCGCGAAACCGTGGTGCATGTGTTGGTTCGGCGTCCCGTGCTTCTTGACGTAGGCGAACCATTGCAGCGCCTCGGGATACGTGAGCCGCTGCTTTGCCTCTTCGATGGTTCTGCCGCCGACGCCGTTTAGTACGAGTTCGCACCAAACTTCGTCGGCGGGTGTCAGTTTGGGAGGTCTGACCCGCCCGGTGTCCCGTTAGCCGTGTTGATCGCTTCGATCAGCTTTGTCGCTAGCGAAACATCAAGACGATAGGCGTCGTCATAACTGATCGGCTCTTGATCGGGGCCAAGCAGGATCGATGCGGCAATCATCTTCGCGGATCGGCTACGGTCATCTTGACCAGCGAGCAACGCCTCAACATCGCCGAAAGCGAGACGCTTAACGAAGACATCAAAGGAGTGGCCGCGCCAATGGACAGGTGATTTAACCGGCTCAGCGTGAATGAAGCCGCCCGCCTTTTTGAGTTCAGACAGGTTCATGGTTACGCCTTCGCGATCAGGGCCGGGAAGCCGGAAATCTGAACGCTAATCGAAGAGCTGACAATGCTATTCAGGCTGAAGTCGAAGGGGCAATCTGCAACATAGCCCTGAAACTGAAGGAAGCTACGGGTCGTTGGCAGATCAAAAATCTCGTTGTTGACGCCGTCGAGCACTGCGGGGTCGGTGCCGTCAGACCAGCCAAGCGCCCATTCAAGAACGGTGCCCGAAACGAACAGCTCATGAAGCTTTTTGTGGCCCGTGTTCTTGGGGTCAAAGCGGATTTCAAAAGAGGCCGCGCCCGGTGCCATCAAGCCCGAATCGTACTCATGTGCGACCGAATCAAGATCGGTAGTTTCAATTTGGTCGCGAGAAGCGTTGATGCCAGAGATCGACGCGATCGCGCCGACTTTGATGACTTCGGGGGTTGCGCCCGGAGCGATGAAGAACAAATGCGTGCCTTGCGTTTTTACGGTCATGAATTACCTCTAGTTCGTGTAGATGAGAGAAGCGTTGAAAGTTGCGCGGTACAGCCCGGTTTCGCTGTCTTTGGTCTCGCCGCGCAATGCGGTTATGTATGCGTCGTTTTCGATAGCCCGGCGAACCGCTCTAGCGGTGTCCCGTGTGCTTTCTGGGCGGGTCGCCCATATGTCGATTTGAATGGTCACGTAGTCGTTTTCAGCAGCTTCGCCAAGCAGGTTGTCGGGTGTGCCCGATACGACTTGCCACGTTGCGTAGGGAAGGGCGGTTTGCTCGGTCGCTGAGCCAAATTCGTAGAACCGAACCGGTGCCGTTCCGAGTAGATCGGTCGCGTCGGTGCTAGCGCTGATCAGCGGAAAAATGGTTGTGTTCATGCTCGGTCGAGCGCCTTCGACAATTCGGCGGTTACGGTGTTGAGCACCGCGCCTGCGTTTGTCTCAAGTGCTGGCAACATGAACGGCTGAGCCGGTTGGTGCTTGGTGCCAAATTCAACCATCCGCCAGTAATACGGCGTGCCGTCATTCTTTTTTGCCCCGCCACGGATGCCGACTCGCGCGTAAACAACGCCCGGCTTTACCTTGAAGCTCAAGGCAATATGTCTGCTCAGGTTGCCTGAGTCGGTCGGTGCGCGGTCTTTCGCGGCGTTCCGAACGATGCTCATCGCCTTACGCGTAGCAGTGCGGATCGCTTTTTTGGCGATCTTTTCTTCGACCTGGGCGATGCGTTTCAGCACATCGGAAAGTGACTTCGTGTCGAGTGTCAGCATGTGACACACGCCATCGTTAGGTACTCTCGCCCGCTGTCTGCGTCGGGGAGAATGCCAAGAATGTTGTAGATCGAACCTGTCGCCGTGGTGATCCGCATCGCAGGGGAAAGCCCGGTGCGGTAACGGATGACGATTCGCGCAGAGACTTTCGACTGTGTCGCTTGTGCTGCGATGAACTCGCGAACCGACAGGGGCTCTATGGCTGCTGAAATGTTCTCGGCTACCGAAATCCACGTTGTGACGATTTCGCCCGTTGCGGGATTCTGGCCATGTACCGGTTGTTCAATGGTGATGCGGTGCCGGAGCTTGCCCGCGTTAAGCCCTTGGGTCATGCGAGCGCGGGGCTTCTGAGCCGTTCTAAGATGATGCGTACGGTCGGGCTAAGGGGAGCCGCAGCACTGTTTCTGTTCTGGTAAAGCTCCCCAAGAATCAGCAGCGCCGCTGCGTCCATGACGTTGGCTCCATCGGCGGATGGGTTGCGCCATGCGACACCGTCGGCAAAGTCCATGACGTAGTCCCTGACGATTCCCTCGGCCATGTTTATGAGCGTGTGAATCAAATCGTCTTCGTGGTCGTCATCGATGCGTAGATACATCTTTGCTTGGCTGATCGCGATCATTGAGCGACCGCCGCGTCTTGTGTCGTGCTCGACAGTGGTACGTCTTGAAGCTGCCTAAGCACCTCGTCACCACCGGCGACGGGTGGATACCCTTCAATAGACCGAACTTCGTTGATGGTCATCCAGCGCGCGTTGATTGCACCTCCATGGGCGGCGTATCGCGACGTGGTGTCCATGCGCATTAGCTGCGATTCGTCAAACTCGGTGCGAATCGTCGGCGGGAGGTCGAGTCCATCATCCAGCGCTAGCTCCATGGCCTCGATGAGGTGCTGAAGAGCGTCGCAGTAGTAGGACAGGTTCATTTGCTCATTGCTGGTGTACGGAGCGGCCGGGCCAGCGCTGATCTTCCACGCTGGTACGTTGAACGCACGGCAGACGTCTTGGGCCGTGAAATTCAGTTGTTCAATCAGTTGCGAGTCGACGGCCGAGACGGTCATTGTTTCGTACTGAATTCCGTCGCCTAGAACAGCGGTCTTCCCGAAGTTCTGCCCGGTATAGTTCGCCTCCCAATGTGCTTTAAGACGCTGGGCGGTTTCGTTGCTGATCTGGCCGGGGGCGGTAAGAATTCCGCCCGGTTGCGAGCCGTTTTCGAAGAACTTGGCGCTGTTTCGTTGAATCGAAACCCCCTGCATGGCGGCAAGGCCAGCGGCGGTAAGTGGGGAAATTCCCACTAACGGATGATGTGGGGTGATGCCGCGATCATGAATAATCTCGCGGGCTGGCACCGTGACATCGGCGGCAATTCCGGCAATGTTGCTGCGCTTGATTTGGTAGAAAACCGCCCCATCGTCGGACACAAGAACCGTCACGGTCTGGGCGTCAAGAACGTGCAGGGCTTCAATTTTCCCCGCTGCGTTGCGCTGTTTCAGAATGTAGGCGTTGCCGCGAAACAGCTTGCTCAGTGCCCATGCGCTGAAGAACTGAAGGCGGTTCTGGTAGCGGTTTGGGCGACGAAGAAGGGCGCTGTACTCGTGTTCGGTTGCGGAAAAGTGCCTTCCGGCCTTTGCGCTGATGTCGATTGGCAGTTTGCCGATGTCGTTCGCGATCAGAGATGCACATGCGAACACCGCAGAGTGTGCAAGGGCGGTTTCGACTTCAATAGTCTCGCCACGCTGCCACGCGCCGGATGTTGCTTCTCTCAAGACCGGAAACCATCCGCCCGACCCGGTAGGAACCGGGCTCGGTGTTGCAGATTTGCGGGTGATTTCAAAACCGAAGACGTTCATTTCTGACCTTGTATATGTGCCCCCACTCGCCCGAGTGGGGGCGTTCGCTTAGGCGTACTTGGTCGCGGAAATAACCACAACGGCGCTCGGACGACGGCGAGTCCAGGTCACACCGCGAATAGCTTTGATCGCGACGGACCCCGTCTGCCACAAGCTCACGAGTTGAGACGGTGTCGGAGTGGTGCTGTCGTTGGTCGGCGCGGTGTCGAACTCAAGCGAGGCTTCACGAGACGCGTCAATTGCAAGACCGCCTTCGGCAACGAGAATGTCGTTTTGAACTGCAAGCACGACGTCATACCCGTTGATTGCGTCACCCGGAACGTTTGTAGAGGTCACGACTGGCAGACCTTCGAAGGTGCCGCCCGACATGCCCACACCGTCGAACTCTTTTTGTCCGTTGGCATTGCGCATCATGGACAGGCTGAGTGCTGTACTCGGATTCATGATCCAGACGCCTGTCGCTAGCGGATGATTCGCGGCAATGAATTTCTTGTACGCGCTGGTCACGTCTGCACGGACTGCGTCTGCATCGGTGCCAGATGCAGCAGTGGCGTCAGCCCCGTTTGTGATCGCCGCCGGTTTTACTCCCGTGATGCCGGCGTTTGCCGGATCAATGAATGCGAGGTCCACGGCTTGGACCACAGTAGCCAACAGGTCGTCACGTACAAGCGCTTCAGCGGCGGGCTCAGAGCGTCGCAACAGGTCTTCGGTGAAGACAGCGATAGCACCGACTTTGTGCGAGCCAATTTCCAAATCGCCAAATGCAGCGTTTGTCAGGGGGGCGGGCTTGCCTTCACCGATCCAACTTGCACTAGTGCCGCTGGTCGCTTTTGGCAGGCGGATGTTCTGCGGAACCTGTCGGGGCGTCAGCTTTCCGAGAATGGTCTCGGGGCGAAGCAACTCGATAAATTCGTTTGCCATCAACTGCGGTTCTACGAGTACCGAAAAATCGGCGGATGTGGTCGATCCTGCTGCGATAGCCGCTTTCAGAACGGTTTCGACCCGATTGCCGTATTGCAGTCCCTTGGCAATTTCGACCGCTTGCATCGGGTTGCCACGCGAAAGAGCGAGTGCTTTGGTGAACCGGACAAAGTCGGTGCCCTTCGGGGTGTTGTCGCCAACTGTGATGTATGGGGTTCGGGCGACTGGTTTTGCGTCTTTTGCTTGTCGCGCTTCAGCAGATTTCAGACGATCAATATGCTGATCAATCGTGGTGATTTCCACTTCAGCGGACTTGTACTGTGCGTCTTCGTCTCCCGAAAGCGTGACGCCTTTTGTAATGAGCGAGTCCATGCTGGCCAGAAGTTCGGTTTTTTTTGCGTGGAACTGCTGAATTTGATCAGCGATAGTCATAGATTGAATTACCTTTCCTTGGTGTGATGGTGTGGATTTAACTACTTTAATTTCCGCGTCGATGTTTGATGGAACGGTAACCGCAGAAAGTTCAAGCCAGTTCCATTTTTTAAAACACAAGCCGCCCTCAATTGGCGATGCTTCAATCGGTCGAAATCCGACACTAAATCCAGTGACAAGACCTGATTTGATCATCTGCCAAATTTCGGAAATTTTCGTGGTGGCATCTTTTGCAACTTTCGCGACGATTTCGATTCCAGTGCTTGTTACCGTTGCTTCTATGACGTGCCCAATCGGTTGATTCTGATCGTGGTTGAATAGGAGCGGAATAGGAAGATTGAAAGATGCGCCTTCAGGAAGAATGATGTCACCGTCGCGATCCGGCTTTGGGGTTGTCGCGATACCGAAGATTAGCCCGCGCTCTTCGTCAATTGATTTGACGATTAGCGTTGAATTGGCGTTCTTCTTTGAATTTTCATTTAAGTTCATGTTGAATACAATATCATTTGAGCCGCTTTGACTAAATACGCCAATTAGCCCCTTGTAACCACTTATCCCACCGGATTCCACCGCTACGAATTAAATGAAGAACATCTGAAATTCTGGCTGCTCAGAAGGTGGTTGAGTCATTAGGGCTGCGCCAAAAGACATAGCAAGTGCAACCATTCCGTCAATGCGAGCGGTTGCCTTTGATTTGTCGAGCTTGCGATTTCCGCTAGGGTCTTTTGTGACTACTGCGCCGCCTGCACACATCGTCAGAACGGGATGCCCTCCATGGATAATTCGCTCGTTTAGGAATTCCGCTTCGAGGGCGTCTAGGGCGGGGCTCATGTCCTTGAACCCTTGCCCGTGCGGTACAAGCGGCAGCGCAAGTCCGAGACCGTCGAACTCTTTCTTTAGAACGTCCATTCGCCATCGATCGAACGCGATTGATTTGACGTCTAGTCCGTCGAGGATTTCGGCAATGTCGGTAGCGACTACCTCATAGTCGACGGTGGCCCCCGGAGTGGTCCGTAGAAAGCCCTGGTCGCGCCAGACGTCGTATGGTTGTCGATCCCGTCTAGCACGGTCCATGAGCCCTTTGGCGGGCGTCCAGAAGTGCGGTTGAACGTGCCAGATGTTGTCCCGCTTCCCGATCAAAACCAGTGCGGTTAGGTCGGTACGTGCTGATAGGTCAAGCCCTCCGAATACTTCGAGGCCATATAGGGTGGCGGGGACTTTCGCGCACCGCTCCCACACGCTTCGGCTCATGAACGGCGAGACCGTAGATACGCGTTGGTTCAGCGAAAGATTGCGGAACGTGTTTTCGACGCTCGGCATTCGCGCTGCTTCCCCCGACTGTTGTTGAAGGTCTTTCAGGCTGCGGAAAACTCCGAGCGCGGGGTTTGCAGCTTTCCATGCCTTGCGGTCATCAAGCGTTGCGTCGATTGGTGCTGCGTATACATGGCTGACGATGTGGGGGGCGCCGGACGCTTCTGCATCGTCGAGCCATATAGAGAAGAGGTCTGAGTCATTCGCTGCCTGCGTGCTGATGGCGATCAGCAGCGGCGCGTCGTGTGCGCCCTGTGCGGTGGTGATAGCGTCAATGAAGTCACTTCGTGGCCCTCGGACCTGGCCCACCTCGTCGAGAATCGCTAGCACGGGCGAAAGGCCGTGTGCGGTTTTGCCTTCAGCCGCAAGCGCCTTGTATTCGGTTCCCATCGGGAGGCCGAAGAGTTCTTTTCGGCTATCGACAACCCGCACCACGTCGCCGAGCTTTGGGTTGAGCTGAACCATCTTCGCTGCGAGCTTGAAGACGATGGATGCCTGCTCGCGTGACATTGCACCGCTGACAATTTGGGTGTTTTGTCGTGCTTCAGGGCCAACGAGATGAACAAGAACCAGCGCCGCAATTAACGCTGTTTTACCGTTCTTCCGTGCGATGGAAAGGAATGCTTTCCGAGTGCCATGCTTGTTGTTGTAGACAGCCCTGATGAACTTTTTCTGGAAGCCAGCAAGTTTCATCGGCCTACCGACATGAACGCCCTCAGGGGCTCGGCAGAACGATTCTATAAACCGGATGACCTTTGCTGCCCGCGTTGCTTTTGCCACCTAACGGACAGCCCGTACCGGCTTAGCAATCAGTTCATCATCGGCGTCTTCGATTGCAGATGCGATGCTGCGAGCGGTCGAGTTCTTATCAACTTGGTGCTCAGCGCGCCCATTTGTCGCGATGCTGTGAATCTGTAGCGCCCGGCACGTTCGGGTGACTCGTGCGGTGATGTCGTCAATTAGGACAAGCGCGGGGTGGGTCTTGTGGCCGCCTTTGGGCGTTTCAAGAATTGGTGACTGCCTCTGCATCAGCCGCCGAAGCCGTTCAAGCTCGGCGTAGTCTTCCGCTAGGTTCGTCGCGTGAAAAAGATCGCTGTCGGTCCATGCTTCACGCCGTTTGCTATTGATGATGACCGGCCAGTATTTCTCGGCACGCTCGCTTAATGGAAATGCCGAAGACGGCAGGGCTTGCGACGCATTCGCGGCGGATTCTCTCGCGAACTTGGTTCCGTCTGATCTGGGCGCTCGTGCCATCAGATACGCCCTGATTCGCATCGCAAAAAATACCGTTTGCGAAAAATTGAAGGGGAGAGTGCGTTGTTCAGATGCGCGGGTAGTTGATCATTTGCCTGCCCCCCGGTATGCGTCTCAGTCATGGGGAGCACCGAAGTATTTCGACGCCGTGCCGTAGTGCTCTATGTGAGCCTGTCGGTGTGCGGCATGAGCGTCATCAATGGTCTTGAAGCATCCGAGCCGTTGGGTGTGCGTTGATGTACCGGTCGGAAGCGTAATGCGGGCGAGGTACGTACTCGATGAGGTGATGCTTACGCCTTCTGGTAAGTGTTCGTCGGCGCAATATTCCGCCTCTGTGTAGTCGGGGTGAAACTCGGAGTTGGAGCCGTGATGGTCGAGGTGAGCCTGTCGATACGCGGCATGAGCTTCGCGGGGAGTTTTGAACTGACCGAGGTGCTTTGTTCCGAACGTGGCGATCCATAGATGGTTGTCGGTCTCGTCATCCAGCTCGGCAGACATCTTCACGCCCTGCAATGACGCGTGGTGCTGTGCGTGCATTGAAGTGGTCGCGTACATGCGAAGGCGAAGAATGCGCGCCTGATCAGATAGACCAAGTCTAATCAACTCCGTGTTTAACAGCTCAAGCTCTCTCGCTAGTGCAAGAAGTTTTCTATTCGGTACGTACTCCCGGCTATTCATAGCGGTTCCAGTGATGGTTGGGGTCAAACGGAATACCGCTTGAGTCGCCGCCGCAAAGAACGCCGGATTTTTCGAATCGTTGTTTAACCGCGTCGTGACAAGTCTTACAGAGTGATTGAAGGTTTTTCGTGTCAAAGAAGAGTGATTTGTCGCCACGATGCGGAATGATGTGATCAACAACCGTTGCGGGAATTATTCGGCCTTGTTGATCGCAGTAGACGCAGAAAGGGAAGGCGCGCAATTGAGCCTTCCTAATCTCTTTCCACTTTGATTTGTTATATAGAGCCATTTCCTTATTCCATTACTTGATGAAAGCATTATGCGCCGAGTTTTCGGATATTTAATGCGAGCAATGGAATACGGGGCGAAAAAACGTTATAAGATGTTCTGCCTTGCCCCGTAGTTGGTCTATTTAGAAGACATGGCCTTTTGTTCGGCTCGATTTGCGTCGATCAGTTGGTTGATAGAACGAATCTTTCGTTGGAATTCATCCATCGTCAAGCTGCGCTCTAGAGTCAGGATGATGAACTGCTCTTCCCTAATTGCTTCTGGGTCGAGGCGGGGTAAGCTGGAAAGGTACTCGCAGCGATCAACGGCCTCTGATAACCGCTTCTTCGCAAGTGTGATGTTACTCTCGTACTCTTCTTCAAAGAATCCGGTGCTCATTAGTAATCACCTCGTGATTTAGCGACGTGGCAACTCAAGAAGAATTCGAGTTCTTCTCTAACCCAACAGTTACGCCGGAAAATTTTGATTGGCTTTGGGAAGCGATCCGCCGCGATCCAGCGTTCAAGGGTGGTGCTGCTGATTCTGAACATGCGCAGGACTTCTTTTGCAAGAAGGAGGCGAGGTTCATTGGAGCTGGGCGGGTTGAAGCGTGTAGCGACGGTTTCAGGTTGATGGTTCACGGCAATATTTCCACAGACATTTAGAGAAATGGCTGTGGCGTTTTCTGCTACGAACGCTGGTCGCTTTGGAGGTGCCGGCCGTTGTTGCCCGGCTAGTGCTGTGCGGTAGTTGCTGAGTTGTTTCCCAGCGGATGAAATTGAGGTCAAACAGCCGTGTTAGAGCCACAACTTCAGAGCCGCGCCGTATTATTTGAGCGCACCGCTATAATACCATAAGTTGGTAAAGTAGGCTATATGTGTGTTAAAAATGTATGGCGTTGGCGGTGGATTGTGTTGCGGTTTTTTGCGTCATCAAGCAGGTGAAATTAATTGACCTACTTGAAGCTTATAAGTGTAACTAAGCTTGGGTTTTATAATTACCACCGGAAGGGCATAGCTCCCCCAAACCCAGCGGGTAAGCTAGGGGCTAAGCAGTTTTCTTCCGATGACACCGTATAGAGGCGCGGAACTCGATAACGATTCGGTTCTATTTCTTCGCAGGTTCAGACTTATATCGGTATTCGTCCCGATCCAACCCGGCTCTAAACCAACCCTTTCGGGTCGCTCCCACCGTCGGCTATATGGTTCCCGTTAAGCCTGCCTGATCGCTTTTGTCAGTGCCCGGTTGGGGGGCTCCCTTCACTGACAAAATAGACGCGACCAGCATTCGAATAATATACCACAAATAGGTATTTTTAGCTACGGGTCGTTGACGTTTTTCTTTTTAGGTGGTGGGTCAATAGAGGGCGTGCAATTTCATGCGGGTAGAATTTTTATTTAAGCAAGCCCCTTGATGTTCCGTGATCAAGAAGTGAAAATAGAGCTTCAGAAAAGACCAAATTTTGCATTACAACTAAGGAGCAACTATGAAAACAATGACGACTGAGCAGGCTTGCGACTACCTTGATGCTGCGTCGATTGAGCAGACGATCAACCTTGGTCACTGTGTCGTGAATCATGGTGTGTCAGAGGCAGGCGCTCGCTTTACGCTCATCCATGATTTTCACGGCTGCGCGTGCTTGACCGAAGCGCTCTAATTTAGGGTTACGGGGTAAGGTCCAGCTTTACCCCGTCGCCTTGCAGATATGTCACTGCTGAACTATCTGTCTGGGAGCCCTTAAAACGCTGCCAGAGCGTTTTTTTCAGATATGACATGCAACCCTGTGGGGTAGCAAAGTAAATCGATTGTAGGGCGTTCTGCGCCCTCTATTCTGGGTCGTTGAGATGCGCAGTCACTGTGTCTTAGCAGTCGCTGTTTTGTATCGGCTTCATTGAACTGTTTGGGGAGTTTGGTATTGAAGTTTTTGACCCGGCTCGTTAGAAGTACGATCAGGAAAAAACGCAAAAGAAGTGATTTAGGTCGTAGCTCTTAATAGACACAGCCCGACAGGTTAAATTCTGTCGGGCTGTGTCTTTTTAGTGGCGCTTATTCGGCTATCTGTGGCTCTTCTTGGGCCTCGTTTTCTTCTGCGTCTTTGACCTCGCAGTAGTCGGCCCAGTCCTGCATCATCGCTCGGCGCTTTTGCACCATGTCGCCGCGACGGTAAGCGGCTTCAACTTTATCGGCCACTTTGTGGGCGAGTGCCATATCTGCCATTTCTTTCGGGTAGTTGCTGATTTCTGCGGCCCAGTCACGAAACGAGCTGCGGAATCCGTGCATGGTTACGGGGCGTTTCATGCGTTTGAGCACAGCCGTCAGGCTCATGTCTGACAGGGGGCGGCCTGCGTCACGGCCCGGAAAAATCAGTTGCGGGTCTGTGCTCAGCTCTTGCATCGTTCGAAGGAGCGACAGCGCTTCTTTCGATAGAGTGACGCGGTGTTCCCGTGCTGCCTTCATGCGTTCTGCGGGAATGGTCCATAGCGCTGCATCCATGTCGATTTCTGACCATGTAGCCCCCCTGACTTCTCCCGACCGGGCAGCGGTAAGGATAGCGAACTCGCACGCCTTCGCCGCTATGCCCTCTTGCTTGCGTAGATCGGTCATGAAGGGGGCCATTTCCGCGTAGGGAAGGGCGGTGAAGTGTTTCTCCACCTTGAGGCGGGACCGGGGTGGCAGCAGGGCTTCAAGATGCCCCTTCAAGCGAGCCGGGTTCTCGCCGGTGCGATACTTCCGAACCGTTGCCCAATCAAGAATCCTTTCGATGCGACCGCGAAGACGGCTGAGCGTTTCGGTTTTGGTGAGCCATTCGGGTTCAAGGATTTTCATGATGTGGCTCGTCTCGATGCGGGACACGTCTAGCTTTCCGATGATTGGTGCGGCGTACGTTCTCAGCGTGCTTGCCCATTGCTCAGCGTGCTTCGGATTGGACCAAGTCGGTCGGTGCGCTTCTATGTACTGTTGTGCGCACCAGTCGAACGTGACCGCCTTTGCGCTGTTCGCTCGGTCTTCTGCTGCGCGGGACTCTCTCTCTTCAAGTGGATCGATGCCGTTCCGAATCTTCTTTCGGTTCTCGGTTGCGAGTTCGCGGGCTTCGGCTAAACCGACGTCGGGGTATGGTCCGAGTCCCATCCAATGGTCACGCCCAGAAATCATGTATCTGAAGATCCACGACTTCGAGCCCCCCGTCGTTACGTTGAGCATTAGGCCCGCACCGTCTCCGTACCTCCCCGCTTTGGAGAGGTTCTTAACCTGGAGTGGTGATAGCTTGTGAGCGCGTCCCATGTTACGTTCCGCCATAATTCGGTTGATGAAATCATTCTACAGAATGATCTACAAAATATGGCGGGATTTTACGTTTTTGTAAGATGCCTTAAGTTGCCTTAAGTGGCTTTATTGCGTCTTAAGTCATTGAAAAATAAGTGTTAAAAGTTTGTTTGCGGTGTCTTGCGGGGTGGTAGTATGTCTGACTGAGCTTCCGCCAAATATTCATTCAGCGCGGCGTTCGGCCGCGTTTGCGTTTCTGCTCGCTGAAACGCCGCGCGGCGTGGGTGGTGTCGGCACGCTGTCGAACGGTATGATCCAGCGAGGCGACGCTGTCGATTGGCACTGCTGGGTGCAGCCGACGAAACCTGTCGTGAGGGCATGGATATGAAACGCGTGTTGATCGTCGACGACGATCGGGTGATCCTGCAACTGCTCGCTGAAGGCTTGCGCGATCTGGGTTATGAGGTCGTCACGGCGGTGTCGGGGGCTGATGCGCTGGCCCGGGTTGCGGAGCAAACTATCGATTTGGCGGTTCTCGACATGCGCATGCCCGGTATGCCTGGGCTTGAATTGGCCCATGCGCTGCGCGAGCGGGGCGGGCCGCCTTTCGTTTTTCTATCGGCGTTTGGTGACAAAACCATCGTTCGCGACGCGTCGGACGCCGGGGCGATGGGGTATCTCATCAAGCCGGTTGACGTGCCGCAACTGGTCCCGTTTCTGGAGGCCTCAATGGCCCGCGCCGATGATCTGGCGAAGCTGCGCACCAGTGCGGGTCATCTTGAGCAGGCCTTGTCGGCCGAGCAAAAGACGCGCACCGCGGTCGGTATCATCATGGTTCGCAAAGGGCTTGATCGGCAGCAGGCATTTGATTTTCTACGCGGCCAGGCGCGCTCGCAGCGGCGCAAGATCGGTGATTTGGCGGAAGACCTGATCGCTTCAGTCGAGGGAGTCAACCGGATTCTGGCCGATTCGTGAAACCGGGGCTTCCGGTTGGCCGCCGACTATGGCAGCCTGACTGCTGACTTCGCCGCGCCTGTGAGCGCACACGGACTGCGGCCGCTCATTTTTACCGGCCGCGCCTGACGCCGGTCCGACATCCCGCCCGGCGCGTGTGCTGTGATTGCTTTTCCGGTTGAACAAGCCGGTATGAACGGGCCCAATCCCCGCCCGCAAATCTCCCACCGTATCGTCCGGCGCAGGTCGGTACTTGCTGACAGATGCTGTCGACAGGAAAGATCATGCTGGCCAGATTCACCGTTGCACAGCGGCTCGCCTTGGGCTTTGGCTTCATGTTGATGTTGCTTGTCTTCTCGGTGGTGCTAGGTCTGAATCGATTGGCGACACTCAACGAGATGGTTGAGCGGGTGGTGACGCGGGATCGCGAAAACACCGCACTGGCGAACCGTACGCTCGACCTCATGAACGAGCAGACCCAGGATACCTTGCTGCTGTTTCACGAGGGCGATACGGCGGCTGTCCGGTCACGCATTGCGGCACGAGTGGATACCATCAGCGCGACGATCAACCTGCTCGACAGTCAGCTTGACCATGTGCCCAGCCGGATGCGGCTCGACCAGGTGCGCGAGCAGCGCAAGGCCTATGTGGCGTCCTTTCTTGACGCGTCGCGACTTCAAGCGGCCGGGCGACATGCTGACGCGTGGCGCTGCATCCTGACTGAAACCGTGCCACGTCTGGACAGTCTCAAAGAGTCGATCGGTGCCTTGATCGCCATGCAGGATCGCGTGTTACGTGAGACCGCGAGCCAGTCACTGGCAACCTTCGAGCGTGCGCGCTGGTTGCTGATCCTGTTTCTGGCGGCAGCGGTCATTGCCGCACTTTTCCTGATGGTCTGGATCATCCGCGGGGTCATTCGGCCGCTTGGTGGTGAGCCGGAAACGGTGCGTGGCGTGGTCGAGCAGATCGCCGGGGGGAATCTGGATAGCCCGATTACATTGCGGCCGGACGATACCGGCAGCTTGCTTGCGGCCATGCAGACGATGCAACGCAATTTGCGCCACCTGATCGACGAGCGGGTACGGGCGGCGCAGGCGCTGCGCGAGAGTCAGCTGCGTTTTCAGGGCTTGGTTGAGACCTTTGGTGACTGGGTATGGGAAGTCGATGATGCCTGGCGCTATACCTATGCCAGCCCACAGAGCCTGCAGATTCTCGGCTACGCGCCGGAAGCGCTGATCGGTAAGACACCCTTTGATCTCATGCCTGCCGATGAGGCGGCCAGGGTGCAGGTGCTGGTTGAGGTGGCGCGGGCCAAGCGTCAGCCGATCGTCGGGCTGGAGAACGTTTGCCTGCACAAGCGAGGCCGTCGGGTGGTGCTCGAGAGCAGCGGTCAGCCGTTCTTTGATTCGCAGGGAAATTTTTGTGGCTACCGCGGGGTGGATCGTGAGATCACTGACCGCAAGCAGGCCGAGGCCGCGCGTCTGGCCGAGGCCGCGCGCTTGCGCGACGCCTTGGTGCGCGAGGTGCACCATCGCATCAAGAACAATCTGCAGACCGTCATTGGATTGTTGCGGCGCGAGGCGGGCAAGCGGCCTGACGCTCGGGCGTCGATCGAGTCTGCCATCGCCCAGGTGCAGGCGGTGGCGGTGGTGCACGGCCTGTATGGGCAGGTGACACGGCATAGCGTGATGCTGTGTGAGCTGGTGTCCGCGGTGGTGGGCAGTGTGTCGGAGCTAAGCGGTGTGCCCATTCGCCTTGACGGTGTGCTTTGCGTTCAGGGGCACTTGCTCATCCGAGAGAGTGAGACCGTTGCGGTCGCGCTGGTGCTGAACGAGTTGGTGACCAATGCCGTCAAGCATGCGGCGTCGGATACGGCTGGCGCGCAGCCGAGGGTCACCCTGAGTCTCAAGGGGTCCTGCGGTAGTGTGGCCATCGAGAACCCCGGTCGACTGGCGCCGGATTTCGATTTTGAGGCGCGTCAAGGCCTTGGCACCGGCCTTGGGCTGGTGCGTGCGCTGATTCCGGTGCCTGGCATGAAAGTGCACTATCGTCAGAGCGAGACGGGCGTTTTGGTGGAGGTCACGATCGAACCCCCGGTCGTCACGGCGGTCGGCCAGATCGTCGCCGACTGAGATCTCGGTGCGTTGTGCACCGGGATGTCAAAGACCATCGGAATAGACTTGGCGACAGACGGTAGCGTATGGGCTAAAGTAGCGGTCGTAGACGCCGATTGACTATTACCCACGCGCTCTGCTGAGTTCGATTGCATTGGCGTGTGGATACCGGGCGGCCCATTCCCCCGCCGTCCCGGTTGTTATTTTGTCGCCTGCGTCATTGCGACAAGCCTCTTTCAGGGCCCAATCCCAGCCCCTTGTTTCGTTTTGCTGGCGCCGTTCACGGCCTTGCCCTGACACGGTCCGCTTGTTGCTGGGGACAATCATCATGTTTGGACGACTCACTATCGGGTTGCGGTTGACGCTGGGCTTCGGGGCGCTGCTGGGTTTGCTTGTGCTGGCTATCGTGTTGGGGCTCAACCGGCTCGCCTCGGTCGAGGCGATGGTCGAACGCATTGTTGAGGTCGACTGGCAGAAGACCGAACTGGCCAACGACACCATTGACTTGATGAATGCCAACACGCGGGAGACCTTCCTGCTCTTTCATACGACCGACCCGGCGCCGGTTCGCCAGCGCATCGCCGCCAACGTCAAGGCGATTACCCAGTTGATCGAACAGCTCGACCAGTTGCTCTACCTGCCCGCGGGCAAGGCGATGCTTGGCGAGATCCGCAGCAAGCGCAAAATCTATGTGGATTCCTTTGTCGAGGTGTCCAAGCAACTTGAGGCGGGCGCGCGCGACGCGGCCTCCCGTCGTATGGCGGCTGAGACCGTGCCGGCGCTCGATGCCCTGCTTGCCTCGGTGGCTCGCCTGATTGATCTGCAGGGTGAAATTCTTGTACAGAGCGGGGAGACGGCCAAGGCAAGTTATGCCAGCGCGCGCACCCAGCTCTTGATGTTTTTGGGGCTGGCGGTGTTGGTGGCGCTGGGTTTAACACGCTGGATCGTCCTGTCGGTGACGCGGCCACTTGGCGGTGAGCCGGACGAGGCTCGGGTAGCGGTGGAAACCATCGCGCGTGGCGATCTGAGCGCAGCCATCGCGGTCAGGGCTGGAGACAGTCGCAGCCTGCTTGCTGCTTTGCACGGCATGCAGGGCAATCTGCGCCATATGATCGGCGAACTCACCGAGAACGCTAACGGCGTGGCCAGCGCCGCGGAGCAGCTGGCGGCCGCGTCGGCGCAGATCGCCAGTAGCTCGGCCAACCAGAGCGATGCGGCTTCGAGCATGGCCAGCGCTGTCGAACAGATGACCGTGAGCATCAACCAGGTGACCGACAGCGCGGGCGATGCCCGGCAGGTGACCCGCGACGCCGGCACGCTGTCTCATGCGGGCGGCGATGTGATCGCCCGCACCGTGGCCGAGATGCAAGGCATTGCCGATACGGTGGCCGATGCGGCACGCACTATCGAGGCGGTGGGTGACAGCTCTCAGCGAATTTCTCATGTGGTGCAGGTCATACGGGAAGTGGCCGAGCAGACCAACCTGCTGGCGCTCAATGCCGCCATCGAAGCCGCGCGCGCCGGCGAACAGGGGCGCGGCTTTGCGGTGGTGGCCGATGAGGTGCGCAAACTTGCCGAGCGTACCGCCAAGGCGACGACCGAAATCAGCGACATGATCACCACCATGCAGTCCAGCTCGGGGGCGGCGGTGAACACCATGGAGCGGGCGGTGACGCGCGTTGGCGAAGGGGTTGCTCTGGCCTCGCGGGCAGGCGAGTCGATGCAGGCGATCAGCGGGGGGACGCAACGGGCAGTGGCCGCAGTCAACGAGATTTCCAGCGCCTTGCGTGAGCAGAGCGTGGCCAGCAACGAGATCGCCGCCAACGTCGAGCGTATCGCGCAGATGTCGGAGGAGAACAGTGCATCGACTCAGCAAGCGCATGCCACGGCCGCCCAGCTTCAGGTGCTGGCCGAAGGCACTTTGAGTGCGGTGCGCGTCTTTCGACTTTGAGCGTCTGGGTCATGGCGCAAGCGCTACGATGGACGGTGTTGAGGTTGGTCAAGATGCTTCATCAGTCTTTCCTGTTAGCCTTTAATTGTAGCGATGAATATGGCGTTTCTTGCCATCGAACCGATCGGAATGCATACCAATCGGTTGGCGCGACGAAGAGATGTTTGGCCGTGTGCGACAGCACCAGTGCCTTTTTGTCGGGGGGAGTCGCGATGTTTTCATCGTCCAGGTATCGGTTGTTTTGGCTGGGGCAGGCGGGGCTTCGTCTGCGAGCGCTACGCTGATGACACTACGACGTTCGTTCTATGTGATGGCCTGTCTGGTCGCGCTGTTGTCGGTCGGCGCCGGGTATTGGCAGCTGGACGATAGTCGCGCCAAACTACAGGCGGTCGAGTGGATTCATGATGCCAACCGGCTCACCGATATGGCGCAGAAGGCCAGCGCCAGTCTGGCGATGGAGCGGGGAATCACCGCGGCCATCCTGGCCAATCCGGCTGATGCCAAAGCGTCGATGCTGGCCGAGATGCGTCGGACGCGTGCGGAGGTCGATGTCTTTCATGTGCAATTGAGTGCCGTCGCGGACACCCTCGCTCATCGCGACATTGCCCATCCCTTGTTTTCGAAATTGCGGGAAATGCGGCAAAGCCGCAGTGGCATGGAATCCTTGCGCGCCGATGTCGATGCCTTGGTGAACGGCGAGGACAGGGGGCTTGACGCTGAGCGCTGGATCGACCTGGTGACCGAGCGCATTGGTGGTTTGCAGGATCTGGCGGCGATCAGCATGCAGCCATTGCGAGACAATCGTTACACACTGGCCTCGGCGCTGGTGATCAAGGATGTGCTGTTTACGCTCAGTGAATACGCCGGGCGCGAGCGGGCGGCCATCGGCGTTGCCATTGCCCGGAATACGCGGCTGAGCGCGTACACATGGCGCGTGCTGGAGGATCAACGGGTCGTCGCCGATCGGGCGAGACATCGGGCGGAGGTGATTCTGTCGCATTTGCCGGTCACGCCCGATCTGGTGCCGGCGCGTGTTGCCTTCGAGGTCAATTATCTGGGGCGCTACGAGGCCCTGCGCGAACAGATTCTGGCCAGCAGTCTGGCGGGCGAACCGTATCCGGTCGATGCTGAACAGTGGTACCGCGAAGCCTCATCGGGGGTTGATTCCATCCTCGGGCTGTCCTCTGCGCTGAGCGCGCAGTTTGATTCGGATATCGCCGAGCTGCGTCGTCACGCCGTGACTACCCGGGGCTTGCTGGTGGTGCTGTTTCTGGCAATGGCGCTTTTGTTCGGTCTGGCAGTGCAGGGGGTGCGGCATCGTGTGCTGCGTCCGCTGCGGACGCTCGAGTCGGCGGCGGCAACCATCGCCGGGGGGGACTTGAGCCAGGCGTTGCCCGCCCAGCGGCAGGACGAGTTCGGTCGGCTCGGGCAAGCCTTCGAGCGCATGCGACAGACGCTGCAGGACGATCGGCTCCAACGAGAGCGCGACACCGAGGCATTGCGCAAGCTCAATGCCCTGATCGAGCAAAGCGCCAGCGCAATGATCATTACCGATGCCAATGGCGTCATCGAATACGCGAACACACCGTTCACCGCCATTACCGGCTATACGCAGGACGAGACCCTCGGCCGAAAGGCCGGTTTCTGGCGCTCGGGGCGTACCCCCGCGGCGCTGTACCGCCAGATGTGGGACGCCGTGCTTCAGGGCAGGGTGTGGGAAGGGGAGATGATCAATCAGCGCAAGAACAGCGAGCTGTATTGGGCCTCGACGATTCTCAGCCCGGTTCGCGATGCCACCGGGCGCATCACCCACTTCATCAGCATTCAGAGCGACATCAGCGAACGCCGGCGTATCGAAGAGCGACTCAACTTCCTGTCGGCTTACGACGAACTGACCGGCCTGCCCAACCGCAGCCTGCTCGCCGAGCGTTTTGCCGAGGCCGAGCGCAAGGGCACGATGATCGGCTTCGTCACCATTGGTATTGGTCGATTCAAGCGCATCAATGACAGTCTGGGTCGCGATGTGGGCGATCAGTTGCTCAAGGTGATTGCCCAACGGCTCGGCGACTGCGTGGATGTGGACGACACAGTATCGCGTCACGGCGGGACAGAGTTTGTCGTGATGTCGCCCGACCTCGTCCTGCGCGATGCCTTGCACGACAAGGTCACGCGCATCATTGAAACGCTGAATCTGCCGGTTGTCATCCAGGGAGAGCGTCTGCAGCCGATCATCAACGCCGGTATCAGCCTGATGCCCAATGACGGAGCGCATCTCGATGTGCTGCTGCGCAAGGCCACCATTGCCCTGCATCATGCCGAGCGCCACGGTCTCGGCGCGTGTCTGTGCACCGATGCGCTCGATCAGGACGCTCAGGAGCGACAGGCGCTGGAAGGGGCGCTGCGCGATTCGCTCGAATCGAGCGGACTCGAACTGCACTACCAGCCCAAGGTGGATCTGCTTACCGGTCGCATCGTTGGCGTCGAGGCGCTGGCCCGGTGGACCCATCCGCTCACCCGCGAACCGGTGTCGCCAGCGCGGTTCATCCCCATCGCCGAAGAAAGCGGCCTGATCCAGCATCTGGGCGCGTGGGCCTTGCGTCAGGCGTGCCGGCAGAACAAAGCCTGGCTTGATGCGGGATTGCCACCCATTGTGGTGGCGGTCAACCTCTCCGCAAACCAGCTGCGTCAGCCCAATCTGGTTGAAATCGTGGCCGAGATTCTGCGCGACACCGGCCTGCCGCCGTCGCAGCTCGAGCTGGAGCTGACCGAGAGCGCGTTGATGGAGAACCCGGCGCAGGCCAACGAAGTGTTGTACCGCCTCAAGGCGCTCGGTCTGCGTCTGTCAATCGACGATTTCGGCACCGGCTATTCCAGTCTCGCTTATCTCAGCCAGTTCCCGGTCGACCAGCTCAAGATCGATCGCAGCTTCATCAAGCAGATCGTCACCGACGCGGCCTCCGAGGCGATCTCCACGTCAGTGATCGCTCTGGCTCACCGGATGGGGTTGCGCGTCATCGCCGAAGGCGTCGAGACCGAAGAGCAACTCGCGTTTCTCAGCCGCCATGATTGCGACGAGATTCAGGGTTACTACTACAGCCCACCGATTCCGCCCTCGGCCTTTGCCGTGTTGCTTGCCAGCGGAAAGGAGCTGGCGCAGTCGGTGGCGCCGGAGCTGGAGCGTACCTTGCTCATCGTCGACGACGAGCCCGCCGTATTGGCCATGATGACCATTGCGCTGGATGGGCAGGGTTATCGCGTGCTGACCGCCAAGAGCGCCCGCGAGGCGCTGGCGCTGCTCGCTTGCAACGAGGTGCAGGTCATCATGACGGATCAGCGCATGCCAGAAATGGACGGTGCCGAACTGCTCAAACGGGTAGGTGTCCGGTACCCCCACACGCTGCGCATCGTGCTCTCAGGCTATGGTGATATCGAACATCTGCACAAGGCCGTGAGCCGTGGCGAGATCTACAAGTTCTTCACCAAGCCTTGGGATGAAGAAAGCCTGCGCAAGCAGGTGCTCGATGCTTTCCGTCACCAGGCCGAACGTGTCGCCTCACGCCACGGTGCCAACGCGCCGGTGACATGGCGCCGCTGCGATCCGGTCACGCCTGCATCTTCTCGTCATTTCACTCTGGTGCAGAATCCAAAGGCGCGTGAGCGATAGGCGCGGCGGCCACTTGGACCACTCAGCGCCTTGCCGGAAAATTCTCCCGCACCCGCTGCGCGATGCGCTCCAGCACGGCCCGGCCGGCGTCGGCGCCGGGTGAGTGTCCGCCGGGCGGGCGAAAAACGAGATGGATGTGCGCGTCCTCAAGCGATTCGAGTTGGTACAGGCCGACGGTGAGCGGGCAATAGGCAATGCGTTCGGGCGCTTCGTTGACCAGTAGCGCGGCGACTTGAATGCTGCAGAACGCGAAGACTTCGGCGTGGCGATAGGGCGTGGCGCCATGGTGCAGGTCGGCGTCGGTGCGTGCGAGCATCTCGCCAAAGTTGCTGACGGAGGCCACGCGCAGGCCTTCGTCGATGATGGCGTCGGTGACGGCGATGCGTGCGGTCGCGTAGTCGCTGGTGTTGAGGCGTTGATGGACGATATCCTCGGCGTGGGCGACCGGTGTCAGGTTCAGGGCCAGTGTGATGGTGAGGGCGGTGACGAATCGGGGCATGGGCGCCTCCCGGGGGATGTGACCGGATTCTACCGTTAAAAAAAACGGCGCCCGAAGGCGCCGCGCAAGTCGAGGGAGACTGTCTTTTTCGTGCTCCTAGAAAAAGACGATGCCCCCGAGGGAGATGGTGCGGGTCTTCAGGTCGCCGTTGCCGCCCGAGTTGATGGCGTCGGGGCCGCTGGACTTTTCCTGGTTGAATTCGCCAACCAGGGTGATGTACTTGTTGAGCGTGTGGTAGATGCCCAGGGTGGTGCCACGGAACTTGTTGCTGCCGGTCAGCGTGCCGCCCTTGTCCTTGTTCTCGCCGTAGTTCAGGCCGATCTTGGTGGCGCCGAACTTGTAGGTGCCTTGCAGGAAGTAGCCCGAGCTGTCGGTTTCACCGTAGGGCGAATGGAACAGTGCGCCGACGGTCGACAGGCCGAGGCCCTTGCCGTTGAAGCCATAAGCCAGTGCTTCGAATTGGCCAAAGGCCATCTTGGCGCCCAGTTCGAAACCACGGGCACTGAAGGTGTTGGTGTTGCTCAAACCTTCATCGGTGTCCTGATGGATCAGGCCGCCCCAGACCGAGCCCGGGTTGCTGCCGGTCCAGTCGTAGCTGGCGATGGCTTGCAGACCCGGTGTGGAGGTCTCGCCGCTGCCGATGAAGTCGCTCGGCTGGAAGATGCCGACCGAGGCCGAGAAGCCGCTCATATTCGGCGTGGTGTAAGTGATCTGCGGCTGGAAGCCGGTGTACATGTAGCCGTGGGCGATCATGCCGAAGGTGGTGTTGTACGGGATCGAGGCGCCGGTGGTGCCGCCCAGGCCAAGCAGGGTCATGTCGGACAGAATGACTTTCTGCGCGAACAGACCGATGTCGCGACCGATCTTGACCGTACCCATGTTCTCGTTACCGAACTGGAAGTACAGGTTGCGAGTATCGATCTGCGAGTACGGGTCCTGGCGGCCGCTTCCGCTCTTGCTGATCGGCAGACCGACCACGCTGGAGTCGTTGTTCAGGCCCGGGGCAAAGCCGACGTGCGCCTTGATGTCCAGTCCTTCGGCCTTGGTGGTGAACACGAAGTTGATCCAGCCCGGCAGCAGGCCGTTGGTGATGCCCGAGTTGTTCACCTTGCCGCGGTCGTCTTCAGTGGTGCGGAAGGCGTAGAAACCGTTGACCGTGGTGTTGATGTCCAGCGTCTTGTCGCCGTCGGTAAAGCTGACAGCGCTGGCACCGCCTGACGCGGCGATGAGGGCCACGCCGATGGCGCGGGCGATGAGCGTTTTTTGCATGTGTTTGTCTCCAATGCATGGTCTTTATGGAATGTCCGCGCCAGATGCGCAGTCGCCTCCCTGTGACGGATGTGCTCCACCGTCGTCACGGCGCAAGTCATAGGTCGCGATCTTCGTGCCCGCGGGGCGCACAAGGCCTTCAAGGCGAGGCGGAGTGGGCGCAAAACGCGCGCCGATGCGGCTTCCAGCGAAACACGCATGCCGTCGGAATTCGGGGCGGTGACGCGTGGGCTGTACAGCGAATGGACAGTGTTGCTGCGCGATGGGGCAGGTGCCCGGTGGGCAAGGTGGTCAGTGCCATCACGGCCTACCGTCTGCATCGGTCGGACCGTGTCGCGTGCTGGGGGGCTGTGTCGCAACGGACGTGGCTTGCCCGGTCTTGGGCGCCGGCGGTAAGGTGGGTCACCCAAGGCCACCCTCCGGAGACGACATGGCACAGACGCCCGGACTGGAACACCCGCACGATGCCGACCGGCTTCTGCAACTGGTCGATACGGTGCTTGGCGAGTTGCGCCCCGGCGCCCGGCTTCATGCCGGACTCGACAGCCAGCTGGACCGGGATCTGGGGCTCGACAGCCTGGCGCGGGTTGAGTTGCTGGCGCGGGTCGAGCGCGAGTTTGCGGTTCAGCTGCCGTCCGACGTGCTGGGCAACGCCCGCACGCCGCGCGATGTGCTTGCGGCCATGGCGGTTGCGGGCTATACGCCCTCGCCAACCGCCCATGATGACGCCCGGCTGGCGGTGCCGGCGCATGTGGCTGGCTTGCCCGACGAGGCGCGGGGTCTGGTCGACGTGCTCGATTGGCATGTGAGGCGCCATCCCGAGCGTACCCATGTCACCTTTTATCGTCAGCCTGATGCCACCGAGACCCTGAGCTACGCGCAGCTGGCCGAGGCGGCCCGCGGTATTGCTGGCGTCTTGAGCGCCGCTGGGGTCCAGCCGGGCGCCTGTGTGGCGCTGATGCTGCCGTCGGGGCCGGACTTCTTTCGGTGTTTTTTCGGCATCCTGATGGCCGGTGCCGTGCCGGTGCCGATGTATCCGCCGTCACGACCCGCGCAGTTGGAGGATCACCTGAATCGTCAGGCCGGCATCTTGCGCAACTGCGAAGCCCGGGTGCTGATCACCTTCGATACGGTCCGCCCGCTGGCGCGGATGCTGATCGGCTTGTCGCCAAGCCTGCGCACCGTCCTGACGCTGGCCGATCTCGATGGCCCGTCCATGACGCCGACGCCGACCGCGGACGACGCGCTCGCCCTGATCCAGTACACCTCGGGTTCGACCGGCGACCCCAAGGGCGTCATGCTCAGCCACCGCAACCTGCTCGCCAACATCCGGGCCTGGGGGCGGGCGACCGGGCTGGGTTCCACCGATGTGGCCGTCAGCTGGCTGCCGCTGTATCACGACATGGGCCTGATCGGCGCCTGGCTTGGCAGCCTCTACCATGGCTGCCCGCTGGTGCTAATGTCGCCGCTGGACTTTCTCGCCCGGCCCGAACGCTGGCTGTGGGCGATCCACCGCCATCGCGGCACGGTCACCGCGGCGCCCAATTTCGCCTTCGAGCTGTGCGTCAAGCGCCTCGCCGACAAGACGCTGGACGGGCTGGACCTGTCCTCCTGGCGGCTCGCGGCCAACGGCGCCGAGCCGGTCAATGCCGACACGCTGGACCGCTTCGCGCAGACCTTCGCCCGCTACGGCCTGCGCCCGGAGGCGTTGGCGCCGGTCTATGGCCTGGCCGAAGCGACGGTGGGGTTGTGCGTGCCGCCGCCGGGGCGCGGGGTACGTGTCGATCGGGTGGCGTCCGAGGCGATGCGCAGTCGGGGCCTGGCCGAACCCGTTGCCGAGGGCGCAGATGCGCTGCGCTTCGTCGCCTGCGGTCCGCCCTTGCCCGAGCACCGCGTGCGCGTGGTCGACAGCGCGGGTCGCGCGCTGCCCGAGCGGCGCGTCGGCCGGCTCGAGTTCAGCGGTCCGTCGGCCACCCGCGGCTACTACCGCAACCCGGCGGCCAGCGCCAGATTGTTTGACGGCGACTGGCTGGTGACCGGCGACTACGCTTACCTGGCCGATGGCGAGGTGTACATCACCGGCCGAGAGAAAGACCTGATCATCCGCGGCGGGCGTAACTTCTATCCCTACGACCTGGAGCAGCTCGTCGGCGAACTGGACGGCGTGCGCAAGGGCTGCGTGGTGGTGTTCGGCGTGGTCGATACGCAGGCGGTGGACGAGCGGCTGGTGGTGGTCGCCGAGACGCGGGAGGCCGATGCCGGGCGCCGCGCCGCACTGGAGCAGCGCATTGCCGGTGCCGCCGTCGAGCAGATCGGCATCCCCCCCGATGTGGTGGTGCTGGCGCCGCCGCATGCCGTGCTCAAGACCTCCAGCGGCAAGCTGCGGCGCGCCGCAGTGCGCGAGGCCTACCTGAACGGCACACTGGGCACCGCGACCCGACCCACCTGGGTGCAGGTGGCGCGGCTGCAGCTCGCCAGTGCGGCGGGGCGGCTTGCCGGTACGATCAGGCGGGTGCGTGAGCTGGGCTACGGTGCCTGGGTGTGGGCGGTGTTCTGGTTGCTGGCGCCGCTGGCCGCGCTGGCCATCTTCACCTTGCCCAGCCTCGGCGCACGATGGCGGGTGACGCATTGGCTGGCGCGCGCGTTTCAATGGCTCAGTGCCTGCCCGATGACCGTCTCCGGTCTTGAGCACCTGCCCGCTGGCCCGGTGCTGTTTGTCGCCAACCATGCCAGCTACGCCGACGGGCTGGTGCTGGGCGCTGCGCTGCCAATGCCGGTGGCTTTCGTGGCCAAAGGGGAGTTCAAGCACAACCGCGTGATGCGCCCCTTGTTTGAGCGCATGGGCGCACATTTCGTGGCGCGCTTCGATTCGCGTCAGGGCGTGGAAGACGTCAAGACCATGGGCGCGATCGCCCGCCAGGCGCCGCCCCTATTGTTCTTTGCCGAGGGCACTTTCGGCAGCAGCCCGGGGCTGCGCGGGTTCCGCCTCGGGGCGTTCCAGATTGCCACGCAGCAGGGCCTGCCGGTGGTGCCGGTGGCCATTGCCGGCTCCCGCCGGATTTTGCCCTCAGGCTCGTGGCGCCCGCGGCGCGGCCCGCTGTCGATCACCCTCGGCGCGCCCATCGAGCCGCAGGGCGAGGGCTGGCACGACATGCTTCGGCTGCGCGATGCGGTGCGACGGGCTATCCTGGTGAACTGTGGCGAGCCGGATGCGGGTGATGGATAGCAGCGTTGCCCGCCGACATGGCAAAGGCCCGCCGAAGCGAGCCTTGTGCCGTCGTTGCGTCGCTGATGATCAGTCGAAGGCGTAGCGTGCCGACACCCCGGCGAACCAGCCAAAGCCGCTGCCCGGTTCGTAGTAGCGGCCATTGCCGTCGCCGACGATGACCGAGCCGACGTAAGTGCGGTCAAACAGGTTGTCGAGGCGGACCATCTCGGTCAGCTTCCATGCGCCCATCTTCTGTTCGGCCGTCAGGCGCAGGTTGAAAATGGTGTAGGCCGGCGCGGCGCGCTCGGTGTTGGTGTCTTCCACATACACCTTGCTGCGGTACTGCGTTTCCAGCGCGGCCGACAGATCCTGGCGCGGCTGCCACACGATCTCGCCAAAGGCGCTGGTGGCCGGAATGCCCGGCATGCGCGATCCGTCGGCCACGCTGTTGCTGCCGTTGGTGAAGGCGCCGTCATAGATGGCGCGCAGCCAGGTCACGGCCAAGCGGGCGCGCCACTGCTCCGAAAACTCCGAATCCAGCGCGATCTCCATGCCCTGGCGCAGGGTTTTGGCGGCGTTGGCGTACACGGTGCGCCCGCCGGAGGAGCTGGCCACCACCAGCTCGTCGTCGGTGCGGATCTGGAAAATCGCTGCGTTGAGGCGGGTGTCGTCGCTCAGGAAGGCCTTGGCGCCCAGTTCGTACTGAATGCTGCGCGCCGGCTTGAGGTCAAAGTTGAAACCGCCGCCCGCGCTGGCGTAGGACATCTCGGTGACGGTCGGCGTCTCGAAGCCGCGCGCCGCGCTGGCGTAGAGATTGAGTGCCGGGGTGACGGCCCACAGCACGCCCACGGCCGGGGTGGTCTTGCGATAGCTCACCTCGCCGCTGCCGTCGGCGTTTGACAGATAGGCGTCGTCGACCTCGTATTCCACATGGCTGTGGCGCAGACCGGCCTGCAGCGTCACGTCGCCGAGCTTCCAGCTCGCCTGCGCGTAGGGGTCGAGGCTGGTGACGGTATTGATTTCGTCACGGCGCAGATTGCCTTTGACGCCCAGCGTGGTGCCGATGAAGTTTTCGTAGCCCTTGCGGTCGTCTTCAGAAAAGTCGTAGTCGAGCCCGCCGGTCAGGGTCAGCTCGCCGGGGCCGGCGTTGAGCGTGTGAATCCAGCGCGCACCAAAGCCGTGGAAACTGCGGTCGAAGTCGACCACGCCGCCGGAGTGCGACGGCGCCGCCTGCACAAAGCTGGGGATGGACAGATACTGAGTGACGCTGCGGGTGCCGGCGTAGGCGTTGAACTCCAGCCGCCCGGCGCCGAACTGGCGGGCGTACTGCAGGCCGCCTTGCATGTGGTCGATATTTTTACGGGTGTTGTAGGTGGTGGCGTTGCTCTCGACCGCGCTCGGGTCGGCCTTGAAGGTCGCCCACTTGAGGCCGAGCGGGTCTTGAGTACCATTCTGTTTGAGCGAACTGACGGTGAATTTGAGCGTGCTGTCGGCATCGGGCACAAAGCTCAGCTTGCCGAAGACCTGGTCGCGGGTGACCGCGCTGTGGTCGCGGAAACCGTTGCTGTCAAAGCGCGAGGTGTTGAGGATGTAGCCGGTGTCGCCCACCGCGCCCTCGGCGCCGAGTTCGATCTTGCTGGTACCCCACGAGCCGCCGGTGACGCCGGCTTTGAGGCTGGGCGCGCCCTTGCCGTCACGCGAGAAGAGCTGGATCACGCCGCCGGAGCTCGCGCCATACACGCTGGAGAAGGGCCCGCGCAGCACTTCGATGCGCTCGGCCGTGTCGAGGTTGAAGGTTGCCGCCTGGCCCTGACCGTCCGGCGTGCTGGCCGGAATGCCGTCGGTGATCAGCTTGATGCCGCGCACCCCGAAGGCCGCACGTGTGCCGAAGCCGCGCGACGAAATCTGCAAGTCCTGCGCGTAGTTATTGCGGTTCTGAATCACCAGCCCGGGCACGCCCGCCAAAGCCTCGGAGGCATTCACGCCCAGTTTGCCCTCGCCGATGGTGCGGCTGTCGACCACGTCGATCGAGTAAGGCAGATCAAAGCTCGCCGCCTCGGCGCGGCTACCGGTGACCACCACCGGGTTGAGGACCGTGGCCGTGTCGGCGGCCATCGCGCTGCCGGTAAAGATGGGCAGCAGAGCAAGGAGCAGGGGGCGGGGAGTGAAAGCAGCTTGGCGCATGGCGTGGGTCCGTGAGGGTTTCTGTCAGTGGCCTCAGTGTGCCGACGCCTCGGCGCTGCCGCGTCCGTGTGGGGGGCGTGCGCGACTCATGAAAATCATGATTCGTGCGCGGCGGTGGAACGTCAGCCGCCCGCGCGCTTGACCGTGAAGCCATCCTTCTTCAGCGCCTCGATTACCCGCTCGCAGTGATCGCCCTGCACCTCGATCACGCCGTCCTTGACCGTGCCACCGGTGCCGCAACCGGCGCGCAGCTTCTTGCCCAGCACCGCCAGTTCCATCGCGTTCAACGCTACGCCGCGCACTACCGTCACCGCCTTGCCGCCGCGCCCCTTGGTCTCGCGGCTCACCCGCACAATGCCGTCGCCCGCTGGCACGGCTGAGGCGCTTTTGCAGCGGCAGTCTGTCATTGGCTGGCGGCAGTCCGGGCACATGCGGCCGGTTTCGGTGGAATAGACGAGCCCGCCCGCGCCGGATTTACGCATGGTGTGTTTCCTCACTATCAACAATGCCGGCGCAGTCTATTACGTGGCGCGGCACGATTCCAGTGCCGTGGACTTGCCCACAGAAACTGTGGATAAGTGCCTGAGCAAGTCAGACAAGCCCGGCGCGCGTTGGCGTTGCAGGGGGCGCCACAAATTGAGGCAGTACGACGTTGATGGTCTATGATCCTGAAAACGGCAGTTGACCGCTGGTGCGTGCAAGCAAAGATTGGCGAAAACGAGCGATTCCGGCGTCGAGCCTGATCATTTGGTGGGCGTAGACGCTACGCACCCGATTGCACGTCTGGCGATCACGCTGGCTGCGTTGCTCCTCCTTACAGCGGGCAGGCTGTGCGTCGTCGCGCCTTGCCAGCCTGCCCGCCAGACGCACACTCGGGTGCGTTCAACTACCGTTTCCAGGATGATTCAAACGAACCGTTTCGAGTGCCGATATGAAGACCCCCGACCCCAGCAAACTCGACCGCATCGTCGCCGATGCCCGCCGCGCCGCTGACACCCGTAGCCAGGGCTACCGCGAGCGCGCGCTCAAGATCTACCCCTGGATCTGCGGCCGCTGCGCCCGCAGCTTCACCCACGTCAACCTGCGTGAACTAACGGTCCACCACCGCGACCACAATCACGACAACAACCCCTCCGACGGCAGCAACTGGGAGCTGCTCTGCGTGTATTGCCACGACAACGAACACCAGCGCCAGGCCGAAGCCCAGGCCGGCACCAGCATGCAAACCGACCGCGGCCCGGTCGCCACGCACTCGCCGTTTGCGAACTTGAAGGGCTTGCTAGGCAAGGGCGATTGAGAAGCACCGACCGGCGGCTGCGAAGCGGGTTCGGGGAAGCGCTTGATTGACTGTTGAGTCCCCGCGCGAGTTTTCGACCCAGTCCGGTCGTTGCCGGGGTCATGTAGGTTGGGTTGAGCGCAGCGAAGCCCAACATTCAGCCGTGCAATTGTGGAACGCCGAGCGCTGGACTTCCTTCGTCAGCCCAGCCTACGCTCGCTGTTGTAACATGCCAAACACATTTTATTTTGGCTGTTGCATGAACCTTACGTCATGGGATCAGTATTTTTTCTTTCGGTGGTTTTCCTGTTTGTGGGTGTCCCACTGCTCATCATCTATGGTTGTTATCGTTCGGATTCCAAACGGCACGATCGATTGGCGAACGAAGCGGGACAGAGCACTGAAGACCGATCGGGCGAAGGCTGCACGCCACAGCCTGAAGGGCCATTGTTTCGTCGAAGCACCGTTTTATTCGGCGTATCCGTTCTTACGCTTGCCCTCGCCGTCGAAGGCTGGCTTCATCCAATCCCGCCGTCGACGCATCGCACCCTCTTAGCTTTTGCTCACATGCTCCTTGTCCCGATTTTCGGGAACTACACTGACGCAGCCTTCATGCTTATGGGGTCGGTATTTTTCTTTGTGATAGCGCAGCGCGGCCGTGCAGCAGGTAAGTAGCGGTGGGCCCGCGTAGGGCGGAAAAGCGAAGCGCCTTCCGCCGCATTCGGTGATTGGTGCGGAGGCATTCGGCGGATGACGCGTCGCTGATCCGCCCTACCTACATCCGGGGGCTTCTGGTCGATCGCAATGTTTGCGGATATGCGTTCACGCCTTCTCGAATCACCCCGCGCGCAGGTCTATTGAGCATCCTCCCGAATGCTCAACACAATCTTCCCGACATGCTTCTTCTCAAGAAACACACGCTGCGCCTCGGCGATCTGCTCGAGCGGAAAGCGGTGCGCGACTACCGGGGCGATTTGGCCTTGCTCGATCCGTTGGATCAGCGCGGCGAACACGTCGGGGCCGAGCACGGTGCAGCCCAACAGGCTGAGGTCTTTGAGGTAGAGGGTGCGCACATCGAGTTCGACGATGGGGCCGGCGATGGCGCCGGAGACGGCGTAGCGGCCGCAGGGGCGTAGCACTTCGAGATATTGCGGCCAGTGCGGGCCGGCGACGAGGTCGATGACGACGTCGAGCGGATCAGCACTTCGCCGGGGGCGGGTGTGGGCACGGGCAGGTCGGCGCTGAACTTCAGCATGTCCATGTCCCCATGGCCGATGAGTTGGATGCCGCGCATGGTGGTGGCTTGGGGGGTCATGAGAGGTTTCCTTCGGTGAGTTGAAGTGCGGCGTGTTCCGCCGCGTGAATGGCGTGCTCGCCCATCAAGGGCCAGGCGGCCGAGGCGCCTTCGTGGAGCAGGAAGAGGGCTGGTGCCACGTCGGGCCGACCGCTGAGTTCGGCGAGGAGCTGGATCATGTCGCGCTTGTGCTGGCTGACCGCATCGACGATGTCAGGATGGCCGGGGAAGGCGACAAAGGCGCTCATCGACAGGCAACCGTGAGGGGCGTCGTTTTTCATCCACTGCCCGAGGCGCTGAAAAAGGTGCACGAGCGCGGCCTTGCCGGGGGCGGGCAGGCCCTCGCGCAGGAAATCGAGATAGCGCGCATGGCGGTGGGCCAGCGCGCCGATGACCATGGATTCTTTTGACGGAAAGTGACGGTACAAGGTGCGCAGGCTGACTTCGGCGGCCGTTTTGAGCTCGGCCACGCTGGGCTCGGCGAAGCCGCGATGGCTGAAGGCCTGCTCGAGGCGCGAGGCGATGTCTTGCTGGAGGCTCATGGCGATGTCGCAGGTAGAATGATTGATCTACTTTTAGGGTAGAGCAAACGTTCTACCCCGGTCAACGCCGTGCTGGCTGCGGGTGTCGTCGCTGCATTGCATCAAAATGATTTCGCTCATCGTGTGCAACCGCCGGTCGGCTTGATTGACGGCAGTTGCCGTGGGCGGGGATACTTCCGCCCTTGCCGTCCGGACGCTCGCCCGGCACGCTTCTTTTTCCGTCTTGCTGCACGCTGTTGCCAGACCCCGCTGGAGTTTCACCCGCATGATCATTCTCAAAGGCGTCACCCTGCGCCGTAGCGCCAAGGTGGTGCTGGACAACGCTTCGGCGACTTTGAATCCCGGCGAGAAGGTCGGTCTGGTGGGGCGTAACGGCGCGGGCAAGTCGACGCTGTTTGCGCTGCTCAACGGCACGCTGCAAGAAGACGCTGGCGATTTCAGCGTGCCCGCGCAGTGGCGTATGGGCCAGGTGGCGCAGGACATGCCGGAGACCGACCAGTCGGCGACCGACTTCGTGATCGAGGGCGACACCGCGCTGGTGGCGGCGCAGGCCGAGGTGCATGCGGCCGAAGCCGCCGACGACGGCGAGCGCATGGCCTATGCCTATATGGCGCTGCACGACGCGGGCGCACATGACGCGCAGGCGCGCGCACAGGCGCTGATCCTCGGCCTCGGCTTCAAGACCACCGAGTTGTGCAACCCGGTGAACAGCTTCTCGGGCGGCTGGCGGATGCGTCTGCAGCTGGCGCGGGCGCTGATGTGTCCGTCCGACCTGCTGCTGCTCGACGAGCCGACCAACCACCTCGACCTCGACGCCCTGGTGTGGCTCGAAGCCTGGCTCAAGCGCTATGCCGGCACGCTGCTGGTGATCAGCCACGACCGCGAATTCCTCGACGCGATCACCGATGTGACGCTGCATATTGATCACGCCAAGCTCACGCGATACGGCGGCAACTACAGCACCTTTGAAGACACGCTCGCGTTGCAGATGGAATTGCAGCAGAACGCCTACGCCAAGCAGCAGGACAAGATCGCCCACCTGCAGAAATTCATCGCCCGCTTCAAGGCCAAGGCCAGCAAGGCCAAGCAGGCGCAGAGCCGGGTCAAGGCGCTGGACCGCATGGACCGCCTGGCGCCGGTGCTGGCCAATGCCGACTTCACGTTTGAATTCAAGGAGCCGGCCAACCTGCCCAACCCAATGCTGGCGATGGACTCGGCCTGCTTTGGCTACCCCCCTGCCGAGGACGCACCGGCTGGTTCGCCGTCGACGGTGATCGTCAGCGGCGTGAGCAAGTCGGTGATGGCCGGTGAGCGCATCGGCATTCTCGGTGCGAACGGTCAGGGCAAGTCGACGCTGGTGAAAACCATCGCCCGCGCGCTCAAGCCGATCAGCGGCGATGTGATCGAGGGCAAGGGCCTGAACATCGGCTACTTTGCCCAGCAGGAACTCGATGTGCTGCGCCCCCTCGACAACCCGCTCGAACACATGGTGCGCATGGCCAAGGAAGGTGTGCCGGCCGGGCAGAGCGGTCGCGAGCAGGATCTGCGCACTTTCCTCGGCACCTTCAATTTCAGCGGCGACATGGTCAAGCAGCCGGTGGGCACCATGAGCGGCGGTGAAAAAGCCCGCCTCGTGCTGTGCATGCTGGTGTGGCAGCGCCCGAACCTGCTGCTGCTCGACGAGCCGACCAACCACCTCGATCTGGCCACCCGCGAGGCGCTGTCGATGGCGCTTAACGAATTCGAAGGCACGGTGATGCTGGTGAGCCACGACCGCTCGCTGCTGCGTTCGGTGTGTGACGAGTTCTGGCTGGTGTCGCGCGGCGGCATCGAACCCTTCGATGGCGATCTGGACGACTACCAACGCTACCTGCTCGACGAAGCCAAGCGGGTGCGCGAGAGCGTCAAGGAATCGGTGAAAGCCGCCAAGCAGGCTGCGCCGGTCGCTACCGCGCCCGCGCCCGTCAAGAAGGACAGCGCCGAGCTCAAGGGGCTCAAGCGCGATCTGGGCAAGCTGGAGCAGGCCATTCTCGACCTGCAGACCAAAAAGCACGGTCTTGAGGCGCGCCTGGCCTCGCCCTTGTCCGCGCAGCAAATTGGCGAGATTGGTGTCGAGGTGCAAAAACTGACTGACGAGCTGGCCGCGCATGAAGACCGCTGGCTGGAACTCTCTGAGCAGATCGAAGCGGCCGCCTGAAGCCTGGTGACTCATTGCGTGGGTCCAGCGTTCAGTGATGCCGAGTGAAGCCATTGCAGGCGTCACCGAGTATTGTTTTGCCGCATGTTGATGAGGGTGAGGGACGCTTCAGGATGCCAGTGCGACGGTGTCCGGCTGCGCGGTGTTCATGCGTTCAAGCGCAGCCTTGAGCGATTCGAAACAGCGTACGTCGATGGCCGTGCCGACGTTCTCGGCCATGATCTCCAGCGTTTTCGGAATCGGGATGGCGCCGCGATAGGGCCGCTCGGCGGTGATCGCGTCGAAGATGTCGGCGGTGGTGATGATGCGCGTCTCCAGGGTGATCTGTTCGGCGCTCAGGCCGCGTGGGTAGCCGCCGCCGTCGAGTCGTTCGTGATGCGCTGCGGAGACGCGGGCGAGCTCTTCGAAGGCCGGAATGCGCATCAGAATGGTCTCTGTGTGGGCGGCATGCCGCTTCACCGCGGCCCACTCGGCGTCATCGAGTTTGCCGGGTTTGTCGAGGATGGCGTTGGACACACCCAGTTTGCCCACGTCGTGCAGCAGCGCGCCGCGTTTGAGCCAGCGCCGGCGCTCGGCGGACAGGCCCAGCGACTCGGCGATCATGTCGGTGTACAGCGCCACGCGGGCGCTGTGGCCCGAGGTGTAGGGGCTCTTGGCGTCGACCACCTGACCGAAGGCGGCGGCGATTTCGTCGAGGTAGTCATCGTCGAGCGCCACTTCGGTGCGCCCGGGTTCAAGGGCGAACACCGCAGCGTCGAGCTGCGGGTCGTTCAGCATGGCCCAGAAGGCCGGATCGGCTGCGATGCGTTTGAGCGCGGCGACCAGCGACGGGTCGAACCAGCTGCCGGCACGCTCTTCCGCCTCGGCCAGTGCGGCGTCGGCGCCGTCGGCGGTGTGAAACACATCGACAACCTGCGCCAGCAGCGCGATGCGCGCAACCAGTGGAATGTTGTCGCCCGCCAGGCGATCCGGCCGGCCGTTGCCGTTCCAGTGCTCGTCGAGCGAATGCACGCCCATCGCCACCTGTTCACCAAAGCGCAGCTGGCGGGCGATATCGGCACCGCGCTGGCAACGGGTCTGGATCAGCTCCTGGGCGATCTGCTCGCCATCGCGGAAGATTGTCATCATGGCGCGAAAGCGCTCGGCCAGCCCGGTTTTTAGGCCGGTGTGACGCAGCACGAAGTTGAGCACTTGCGGCAGGCTGCCGTCGATCAGCTTGAAGTCGCGCTTGAACTGACGGTCATCGGCCAGGTACAGCTCGCAGATGCGCGCGGCATTGCTGCTGCAACCCAGATCCTTGAGCAGCAGCGTGTAATACAGCTCCCACAGATCGGCGTCGTTCATTCCGATCTCGCGGCCAATGTGCGTGCCGATCCAGCAGCAGCGCACGCAGTGGCCGGGGGGCTGGCCTTCGGTCATGTCGAGCGCGTGACTGAGCGCCCCGATGAGTTCGGACAGTTTGAGTGAATCGGGCATCCGCTGCCGCTCCTGCATTGCTTGAGGCGATGGGCCTCCATGCAATGCTTAACGGCGGCGACTAGGATGACTTGATCGTGCCAACCCGTCGGCCCTTGCGCCGATACAGCAAGAGCGGCGCACAGCGGGCCTCGTCGTGATAGATGCCGACGCAGTCCAGGCACTGGAAGCAGTCGTTGTAGCGAATGCTGCCGTTTCGGTCGATGGCGTCGTAGGCGCAGCGGTGGCGGCAGGTTTGGCAGGGTTGGCCGCATTCGGCGCGGCGCGGTAGCCAGTCGAGCAGCCGCAGCTTGCCGCCAATGACCATCGCCGCGCCCAGCGGGCACAGATAGCGGCAGAAAAATTTGTAATACACCGCGCCCAGCGCCAGCAGGCCGAGTGCATAGAGCACGAAAGGCCAGGCGCGGTCGAAGCCGACGGTGATGGCAGTCTTGAAGGGCTCCACCTCGACCAGACGCTCGGCCATGGCGGGCGCGAGTGCGGCACTGAGCACCAGTGCGAGCAGGATGCCGTAGCGGCTGCGGTCGAGCGCGAGCGCCAGACGCGGCGGGAGGCGGCGTGCTCGCAGGCCCAGGCGGGCGCCCAGCAGGGCGGCGAATTCCTGCAGCGCGCCAAAGGGGCACAGCCATCCGCAGAAGCTGCCGCGCCCCCAGATGAAAAAGCTCAGCAATGTGAAAGCCATGATCAGCAGCGACACCGGGTCGTACAGAAAACTGGTGAGCGCGTGCCCGGCGGCGAGCGTCTTGATGGCGCCGGTGATCTGCACGATGGACAACTGACCTTGTGCCATCCAGCCGATGTAGATCAGCGTGAAGGCCAGAAACCCGAGGCGGAAGATACGCAAGCGGCGCGCCGACCGGCTCAGCCAGCGCGGCCGGGCTAGCGCGATGCTGAGGATGAGCAGGGCGACGCCGATGATCGACAAGTCGACCGCGCGCTCGCGCCAGGCGATCAGCCACTCGGGAGGCGGCGCGGGGGGCAGTCGGAAGTAGTCAGCCGGCGGGGTGTAGGCCAGGGGGGCGCTGCGGTGGATGCGTTGCGGCAGGATCTGCCCGCGCTGACGGGTGAAGCTCAGTTCAAAAGTCTGGGCGGCCGCCGGGTCCAGCCCCGACAAGGGCGAGGTGCGCAACACCAGCGCGGCGTTGAGTGCCGGCGCGCCGGGCGGAGGAGTGGGGGCCGTGTCGAAATCGCGCAGCTCGAAGGGCGTGCCGTGTTGTTGCAGACTCAGCCGCTCGGGGGATGTGCCGCGCACAAAGCGCGCGCCAATGAAGCTGTCGGGCCCGGTGGTGGCGACCCACCAGGCGTGCTGGCCGGGTTCGAGAAATTCACGCAGATGGGCGTAGCCCGCGTCGCCGAGAATGGCCCGACCGATGGTCGGTGCGTTCAGGTAGGCGACATAGAGTTCGGTGACGAGGGCGTCGGGGCGCGCGTCCGAGGCGTCCAGCCCGGCGCCATCGGTGCCGGCAAATAAGGCGTCGACATCGGCGTGGGTGAGGCGAAGCCGCGCGATGCTGCCGTCGGCAAGTAGTTGCGCGAAGCTGCGCACCTCGAAGCGATCTTCACGCACCTCGGCCGGTGGTGTTTGCTGCGCCGGGCCAGCGAAGCCGAGCTGGGTGCGGGCGACGGCGAGCGCGGCGGTGAGTACGGTCTGGTTGGCGATGCGCACCGAGGCGGTGGCCTTGGTGACGCCGTCGAGCACCACCCGGTCGGACTGGCTTTGCCGCGTGTTGCTGCGGTCCGAGTAGGCCGTGGACACGGTGATGGACTGGCTCAGATTCAGCCCGGCGTATTGGGCAAGAAAGTCGCGCAGCGGGGCTTCGCCCAGACCGCTGAGAAACACCGGTTCATGCTGGCGCAGCAGTTGGACGTCGAGCAGTTGGCCGGTGGTGTCGATCTGGATGAGCAGGTTGTAGGGCGAACCTTCAAAGCCCGGGATAGGCGCGAGGTCGATCGATTCGAACACCCAGCCGACGGGGCCTGCGTCGGGCGTCAGCTCACTGTGGATTGGCCAGGCCGGGGTGTCGGCCGGTTTTTCGCCGACGACCAGCGGCGGCGAGATGCGCCGTGTGATATCGGCTCGACTCAGTTGGCCGGCCGTGGCTGACGCGGCGGCGAACAGCCCGACGCACAGGGCCAGCGCGCGCCATGCGTCGTGTCGGATCACACCTCGATCAGCCCGCTGCGCACGGCGATCAGCGCCAGTTCGGCGGCGTTGCTGGCGTTGAGTTTTTGCTTGATGCGATACAAATGGGTGCCCACCGTGCTCGGCGCGAGGTGGTGGGTGTCGGCCACTTCGGCCACCGAGCGGCCGAGAGCGAGTTGCTTGAAGACGGTGAATTCCTTGTCCGACAATTGCGCGACCGGGTCGCTGTCGCTGAACTGCGCCAGTGCCAGCCGGGGGGCGAGTTCAGGGTCGATGTAGCGCTCGCCGCGCGCCACACAGCCCACGGCGCGCACCAGCTCGTCGGGTCGCGCGCGTTTGCACAGGTAGCCGGTGGCGCCGCCCTTGAGCGCGCGGGCCGGGATCTGCATGTCGTCATGGGCCGAGAGCATCAGCACCCGGGCGCCGCGGTGGTGGGCGGTCAGGCGTTCCAGCGTGGCGAGGCCGCCCTGGCCGGGCATGGAGACATCCATCACCAGTGCGTCGGGTCGGTGCTCGGCAAACAGCGCGATGGCCTGCTCACCACTTTCTGCTTCGGCTAGGACGGTGGCGCCAGCGCCTTCGAGCAGGAGTCGAAAACCCATGCGTACGACGGCATGGTCGTCGGCAATGACAAGGCGCAGTCCGGTCAGCGGTTGGGGGTTCATGAGGGTTCTCCTGGGGTGAAGGCGTGCTGCGGTATGTTCTGGCCCATGGCGGTGCTCGGCCAGGGGAGGTGGATGCTGAGCGTGGTGCCGGCGCCGGGCGTGGCGGCAATGTGAAGCCGGCCATGGCGGGCGGCGAGGCGCTCGCGCATGCCGGTAAGACCGAGGCGGCCGGTGGGCGTGGCGGGGTCGAAGCCGCGGCCGTCGTCGGCAATCGTGAGCGCGAGGCCGGTGGTGCTGGCGTCGAGCCGCACGCTGACGTGATGCGCGTTGGCGTGGCGCGCCACATTGGTGAGCGCCTCTTGGACCAGGCGCAGCACGGTGAGGCTGAAGCTGGCGTCGAGTGTGGCGGGCAGCGGTGCGAGGCCGAGCTGCAGGTCCACCGCCGGGTAGCAGTTGCGCCAGTGGGCGCAGTAGGCGGTGAGCGCGTCGTCGAGCCGGGCCGGGGTGTCGGCGCCGGGCTGGCGCAGGCGTTCGAGAATGGCGCGTACGCCGTCCTGCATCTGGCCGGTCATGGCCAGAATGGCCTGGGCGTTACCGTGCAGGCCGGCGTCGTCGCGGCTTTTCTGGGCGATGGCGCCGGTGATGGCGCGCACCGCGGTGATGCCCTGGCCGAACTCGTCATGCAACTCGCGGGCGAGCTGGCGGCGCTCTTCTTCGAGCCGGGCGGTGACTGCGCGGGCAAAGGCCTGGTCTTCTTCGAGGCGGGCGTTCTGGTCGAGCGAGGCGGCGAGTTGGCTCGCCATCTGGTTGTAGCGCTCGGCGAGGCGATCGAGCTCCAGGCTGCGCTGGCGGGGCAGGCGAATGTCGAAGCGGCCGTCGCCCGTGTGCGCGAGCGCGGTTTCGAATTCGGTGAGTGGGGCTAGTGCGCGGTCGATGGCACGACGCACGGCCACGCCGAGCAGGATCAGGATCGCCAGCGCCCAGCCGGCGGCGGCGATGGCGTTGTCCCAGGCGTCGAGCACCGAGCGCGAGGCGTCGGGCAGCAGGCGGATGTGCAAGTTCGGGCCGGTGATCACGCGCGGCGCGAAGTCGGGGGTGAGCAGGGCGGCGAACCACGCCGGGGCGTCGCGCCCGGCTTTGTAGGTTGGTGCGGGGGAGCGGTAGCGTAGCGCGCCACTGGCGTCGTGCACCTCTAGCGTATTGGCGCGTACCCGGCCGACCGCCGCCAGTTGCTGCACGATGTGTTCGGGGTCGGCCGCCGCGTCTTGCGAAATCACGGCAACCCATTGTTCGGCCACCCGCGTGGCCGCCTCGATTTCTTCATGGATGGCGTCGCGCGTGGCGGCCAGCCACAGCGAGCCGCCGAAGAGCATCAGCACCGCGGCGGCCAGGGTGACCACCAGGCTGACGCGGGTATCGAGGCGGGCGCGGGGGTGCATCAGCGGCCATCCCAGGCGTAGCGCACGCCGATCCAGCCGGCGCGGCCGCGCAGGCCGAATTCGAGGCTGCGCGTGACCACTTGCTCCAGGAAGGGGTCGGCGGCCAGGGCGTTGGGCAGGGTGCAGGGGTTGTCGGGGTCGGCGCAGCCCAGTTCGATGGGGCTGGGGGCGCGGTTGCTCTGGCTGACGCCGCCATACACGGTCAGCGCCGGGCTGGCTTGCCAGGTGAGGCCGAGTGCGGGGTTGAGCTTGTTGTAAGTGAAGTCGCCGTCGAGGTTGGGGGCGGTGCGGTTGAGCTTGTCGCGGTTGATGACATGGGTGTGGTTGTAGCGGGCGGCGGCGGTCAGTTGCACGGTGGGCGCCAGGGCGATGGTGTCGGTCACATACACGCTGGTGGTGAGGGTGCGGCCGGAGAGTTTGTTTTCCAGTTCGCTGGCTTCGTCGGTGTCCACGCCGCGGTTGTCGGTCAGTTCGCCTTCCTGCGCGGTCTGCGAGAAGCGGGCGTGGCCGCGGTCATGGCTGACGCCAAGGGCGAATTGGTGGCGTTCGGCGTAATGCGTCCATTGCAGGCCAAGGCCGGCGCCGTTCTGGTCGGTGGCCGTTCGGTTGAGCACGCCGGTCTCGTCCGGGGCGGCGCCGATCATGCCGCCGGTGACCCAGTTTTCGTAGGCGTCTTCATAGTCGTCGTTGGCGTCGCCGTTGAGGGTGCGCGAACGGGTGCGGCGCAGGTAGGCGTTGGCGGCGAGGCGGTCGCTGTCGCTCAGCCAGTGGCTGGCCGACAGCGCCAGCAGGGTGCTGCGGTTGCGGGTCTGGTCGGGGTGGGTGAACACGGTGTTGCGGTCATCGCTCAGCAGGCTGGTGGGCGTCAGCCCGTTGCCGATGAGGTCGGTGTTGGCCTGGGCCAGCGTGAGCGCGATGTCGGTGGTGGCGGTCGTCCAGGCCAGCTTGCCGAAGAGCTGGCCGGCCTCGGACGGGGAGCGTTCGCGCAGGGCGTCGCCGGCAACGAACCACGACAGTTCGTCTTTGGAACCGCCGTGTGACAGGCTGGCACGTGTGCGACCGAAGGACCCGCTCGACAGGCTGGCTTCGCCGCCGGGGTGGGTGTCGCCGCGCTTGGTGTGCAGGCCGATGGCGCCGCCCTGGGTGTTGAGGCCGTAGAGCGGGTTGGCGCCGGGGGCGAGGGTGAGATCGGCAATGGCCGACTGCGGGATCAGGTCCCAGCTCACCACGTCGCCGAAGGTTTCGTTGAGGCGCACGCCGTCCATGAACACCGACAGGCCCTGCGGCGTGCCGAGCAGCGGGCTGGCGGTGAAGCCGCGGTAGTTGAGGTCGGCCTGCAGCGGGTTGCCGGTGACTTCGTTGATCGACACGCCGGGCAGGCGGCGCTGGAGATTCTCGGCCAGCGAGGCGCCACCGGCGTGGCGCAGCGCGCTGTCGTCGAGCGTGCGGATGGCCGAGGGGATGTGGTCGCGCGGGACATCGAGGCCGGGCAGCGGCGCGGTGCCGACGACTTCGACGGTGCCGAGCGTGGCCGGATCGGCCGCATGGGCGGCGGTGCCGAGGGCGGCTAGCAGGAGGGCGATGGGGGTGTGTTTGATCATGGGTCAGTGCGTGACCGGATGGCTGGATACGTGGAGTGCGCCTTCTTCGGCTGCGGGGTAGAGATGGCTCACCGAGCGCGGGAACTCGGCGTCGATCACCGCCAGCTGGCGGAAGATCTTCGGCAGCGGCAGGCGCATGACTTCGGTCATGTCGAGGCCGGCGGCGGCGCTTTGGGTAAGCAGGCCGTCCAGCCATTTGAGGTAGTCGCGCGTCTGGCGGATCGGACCGGCGTCGGCGGCGACCGGGCCGTGGCCGGGCACGATGTGTTTGAAGGGCCGGGCTTCGAGCACGTCGAGGCTGTCGAGCCAGCGGGCGATGGTGGCATGCGGGGTGGTGGGGGTGCGGTCGTGGAAGACGAGGTCGCCGGCAAAGAGCACGCCGGTGGTGTGGTCGAGCACGGCCAAGTCGCCGGCGGTGTGGCCGTCGAGCGCGAGCAGCTCGAAGCGGTGGCCGCCGATCTCGATGATGCCCGCGACCAGTGCCTCGGTCGGCACCACCACTTCGGTGTCGCGCATGGCGTCGCCAACCAAACGGAACATGTTTTCGTTGAAGGCTTTGCCGTCGGTTTCGATGTCGGTGAGGGTGCGCGCCAGGGCGCCCAGGGTTTTGGGTGCAAAGGCCTGGTTGCCAAGGAAGTGGTCGGGGTGGTGGTGGGTGATCCACACCTTGACGATGGGCTGGTCGGTGATGCGTGCGATGGCGGCGACGGTCTGCTCGCCGTACTGGCGTGAGGGGCCGCTGTCGATGACGACTACGCCGGCGTCGGTAACGACGAAGGCGGTATTGACGATGCGACCGCCGTTGGCGAAGGAGAAGTCTTCTTGCGCGCCTTCGAGCACCCAGGTGTCGGGCGCGATTTGGCGCGGCGCGAGCGCGTAGTCGAAGCCGGCCGCGGTGGCGTGGACGGCAATGAGGGCGAGAAGGGCGAGCAGGCGCTTCATCGTTCCACCTGCGCGTTGACCTTGTTGCCGTTGTTGTCGCGGCCGGTGATCTGCACCGAGGCCAGGTCGGTCACCGTTGGCGGCAGGTCGAGTGTGAACAGCGGGTTTTCGCTGACCGGCTCGAAGGCGTCGATCTCCATCAAGACGCGCTGCTGGCCGTCGGTGATGGCCAGTTGCTCGATGTAGAAGGCGGGGATGCTCGCGGCCAGGCCGGTGTCCATCGGGTGGATGATTCGCAGGCGCACCCGGTTGCCCTCGGGGCGCGACCAGATACGCCCGCTCACTTCATTGAGCCGGCGCTGCCACTCGGGCGAGGCCGAGCCGGTAGAGGGCACGGTGCAGCCGCCGCCGGTGGTGATGACCCAGGTGCCGCCCACATGCCACACGCCATCGGCGGTGCGGGCCGCGGCGCGCACGGGCGACGACTGCTGCAGCTTGATACGAAAGGCCAGCTCCGGCCGCGCGGTCTTGGGGCGGAAGGCCAGCACCTTGGTGATCGGGTTGAAGTCGGCAAACACCAGCACCTCGACCACCTCGGGCAACGCGGTGGCGTCGACTGCGATAGGCACGTTCATCGAGTCTTCGGCGGTGAGTGGGCCAGTGACGCTCACGCGCGGGTCGAACACCACGGTGGCCTCGGCGGCAAAGAGCTGCGCGCGCATGTCGCCCCAGCGGGCGGAGTCGAGCGGATCGGGCTCGGCGAGAGCCAGCGTGGCCCACAAGGCGAGTCCAATCACGGCAAAGCGCGGCAGTGCGGGCATTCATGTCTCCTGATCGGCGTGGTGTGCACGCTCTGTTTGATAGCGCTGATAACCGCAAGCGGCGTGCCAGCTCGGCGCGGTCGGGGTCGATGCCGCGCAATCGCTGCCACCCACCGGGGTTTGGCGTGCATGTGCGTCCGGGCTGTATTGCCGCCTGGCGTGTCATGCCCGCACAGGTGTTTCACTTTGGAGCACGTGACGTGTTTCGAAGCAGCCCGTGCATCTGCGGCTGATCAGATCGCTGGGCGCGATGGGCGGCGCGATACGTGTTCAGGACTCGATGACGGTGCTGATAGCGAGTGTTGGCGCGCGCTTGAACGGTGATCGCTCTGCCCAGGTGCGACATGTGTCGCTCAATGGCATGCCTCTTGCGGAAGACCCCTGCCATGTCCTGGTTTTGCCCGCCTGGGTGAGCACAGGGCAGGACAAGAAAACTCAAGGAGGTTACTCAATGGAAGGCAGGAGCAAATCCAACAAGCACTGGGCCGCCGCAGTCTCGCTGATCGCCGCTTCGGTGATGGGCATGGGCAGCATCCAGGCAAAAGGCGTGAGCGACGCCGACATCGTGCAGGATGCGGCTACCGCGAACGATGTGGTGTCCTTTGGTATGGGCACGCAGGGGCAGCGCTATTCGGCGCTGGACAAGATCAACACCGAGTCGGTGAAAGATCTGGTGCCGGTGTGGTCGATGTCCTTTGGCGGGGAGAAGCAGCGCGGGCAGGAATCGCAGCCGCTGATTCACGACGGCGTGATGTTCGTCACCGCCTCCTACAGCCGCATCTTCGCGCTGGATGTGAAGACCGGCAAGAAACTGTGGAAATACGAGCATCGCCTGCCCGACGGCATCATGCCGTGTTGTGACGTGGTCAACCGCGGCGCCGCACTGTTTGGTGATCTGGTGATCTTCGGCACGCTCGACGCGCAACTCGTGGCGCTGAACCGCGAAACCGGCAAGGTGGTGTGGAAAGAGAAGGTCGACGACTACCACGCTGGCTACTCGATGACGGCTGCACCGATCATCGTCAAGGGCATGGTCATCTCCGGCGTGTCCGGCGGTGAGTTCGGCGTGATCGGCCGTGTCGAGGCGCGCGACGCCCTGACCGGCAAGATGAAGTGGGTGCGTCCGGTGGTCGAAGGCCACATGGGCTACACCTACGGCGCCGACGGCAAAGCCAAGGACAATGGCGTCTCCGGCACCACCAACGCCACCTGGCCGGGCGACCTGTGGAAGACCGGCGGCGCAGCCACCTGGGCCGGCGCCACCTATGACCCGGAAACCAACCTGATCTTCGCCGGCACCGGCAACCCGGCCCCGTGGAACAGCCACCTGCGCCCGGGCGACAACCTGTTCTCGTCCTCGACCGTGGCGATCAACCCGGAAAACGGCAAGATCGTCTGGCACTATCAAACCACGCCGCACGACGGCTGGGACTACGACGGGGTGAACGAGTTTGTCTCCTTCGACTACGTCAAGGACGGCAAGACCATCAAGGCCGGTGGCAAGGCCGACCGCAACGGCTTCTTCTTCGTGCTCGACCGCACCAACGGCAAGCTGATCAACGCTTTCCCGTTCGTGAACAAGATCACCTGGGCCAAGAGCATCGACCTGAAGACCGGCCGCCCGGTGTATGACGATGCCAACCGCCCCGGCGACCCGACCAAGGGCGCTGACGGCAAGAAGGGCGAAGTGGTCACCTCCGCACCGTCCTTCCTCGGTGGCAAGAACCAGCAGCAGATCGCCTACAACCCGAAGACCGGCTACTTCTATGTGCCGGCCAACGAGTGGGCGATGGACATCTGGAACGAGCCCGTGTCGTACAAGAAAGGCGCCGCTTACCTGGGCGCTGGCTTCACCATCAAGGCCTTGAACGAGGACTACATCGGTGCGCTGCGTGCGGTCGATCCGGTCACCGGCAAGATCGTGTGGGAAAACAAGAACTACGCCCCGCTGTGGGGTGGTGTGCTCACCACCGCCGGCAACCTCGCCTTCTATGGCACGCCTGAGGGCTACCTGAAGGCGCTGGACGCCACCACCGGCAAGGAAGTGTGGAGCTTCCAGACCGGCTCCGGCGTGGTCGCACCTCCGGTCACCTGGGAGCAGGACGGCGAGCAGTACATCGCCGTGGTCTCCGGCTGGGGTGGCGCGGTGCCGCTGTGGGGCGGTGATGTCGCCAAGCGGGTGAACTTCCTTGAGCAGGGTGGTTCGGTGTGGGTGTTCAAGCTCCACAAGAGCTGATCCACCGCGTTTGACCTTCTCCGACGGGGCGGCATGCGCGAAACGCTGCGCATGCCGCCCCGTTTGCGTGGACGCTGCGACGGGGTGCGTCATCGGCGCTGGCCCTGAGCGGTTTCGACGAAGCTGCGGATGGCCCAGATCAGCTCTGTCGGAAGAATGTCTTTCCATGGCGGCATGTGTTCGATGCCGAGTTTGATCTTGCCTTTTTCGACCGTGCTGCGGAAATACACATCTGCGTCGGTCAGGCAGCGGCGCTTGAGATCCGGCTCGGGCACGCGAGCACAGATACGGCCGATGCGGCGCAGGTCAGGGGCAGGCGAGCGACTCGCGTCGGCATCGACGCCATGGCAGCTGGCGCAACTTTGATTGAAGGCGTCGCGGCCGATGGCGATCGCGCGCGGGTCGTTTCGATAGGGGTTGGTCTCGCCCTCAGGGTTGGCGAGCGGAGCGAGTGCCGAGCTGTCGACTTCCGGCGCACGCGGTGTCGTGGCATGTGCGGGTGCCATCAGCGCGCTGGCGCAGAACAGACCGATGGCGGCGAGGCGGCGGGCGTGGTGGGTTGGTGTGGGTGGCATGAGATGGTCTCCTGTCGGCGTGCGCTACCAGCCGGTTGGGCAACCCTGGCAGTTTTCAAAATCAGCGTCGGGGAAGATGGTGAAGCGGGTCACACAGCCCTCCATTCGAGTGCCGCGCAGATTGACCGTCGCAAATTTCGCCTCCTGCAAATTGGCCGAGACCAGTTGAGCGCCTGCGAGCCAGGCGAAGTTCAGCCGCGCGAACTCCAGGCTGGCCCCCGTCAGATCGGCGCCGGACAAATCGCTGCGCATCAGTCGTGCGGCTTCCAGATCGGCGCCCACCAGTGTGGCGTGGCGGAAATTGGCGGCCGGTGCGTTGGCTTTTTGCAGGCGTGCGGCGGTGAGGTTGGCCCCCTCGAGGTTGGCGCCGGCGAGGTTGGCGGCACGCAGGTCGGCCCGCGTCAGATTGGCGCCGCGCAGGTCGGCACCCGCGAGGTTCTTGCCGAGCAGATCGGCGTGGCGCAGATCGGCGCCGGGGCAACGGGTATAGGGCCAGATTGGGCAACCGTTGATGACCAGCGTTTCCACCGCATCGGTCGATGCGGTATCGGCGGCGCTGGCCTGGCTGATCAACGCTGAGGCGATCAGGGCGATGGGCAATGCAGATCGGGTCATGGTGTGGGTTCCGGGGTGCGCCGGGGCAGCCTGTGGGCCGCCCCAGGCTTTTCGCCTTAGTTGGCAGCCAGTTGCTTGGGCAGTTTGAACACCCAGAACGAACCGCCTTGGGTGACCTGGCGGGTCAGCTCAGCCAGATCGCCACCCCACAGCGGTACCGCTCCACCGTAGCCGGACTGGATGCCGACATACTGCTCACCATCCATTTCCCAGGTGATCGGTACCGAGACCACACCCGAGCCGGTCTGGAACTTCCACAGTTCGTCACCCGTCTTCGCGTCAAATGCCTTGACGTAGCCGTCGGAGGTACCTGAGAACATCAGGCCGCCCGCGGTGGTGAGCGTACCGGCCCACAGCGGGAAGGCTTCCTTGTGTTCCCAGACGATCTTGCCGGTCTTGGGGTCGATGGCGCGGAACACGCCGACATGCTCGTCATGCAGCTTCTTGATGCGGAAGCCCTGGCCGAGATAGGCCGATCCCGCCTTGTAGGTGAGATGTTCGGTCCAGTAGTCCATCGCCCATTCGTTGGCCGGGATGTAGAACAGGCCGGTGTCCGGGCTGTAGGACATGGGCATCCAGTTGGTGCCACCGAGGAAGGGCGGAGAGACGAAGACCGAGTCGCCCTTGTCGGCGCCCTCCTTGGGCTGTGGTGGGCGGTTGTTGTTCTCGATCGGCTTGCCAGTTTTCAGGTCGAAGCCGGTCGCCCAGGTGATGCCATCAACAAACGGCCACGCGCCGATCAGCGACGTGGGCCTGTTGGGGTAGCCCGCCCCTTTGGCCAGCTTCTCGCGGTCGGTGACGAAGAAGAAGCCGTTGCGGTCGGCGTGTGCCGAGGCCTTGACCTGGTTGCCGGTCTTCGGATCCTTGTACTCGAAGAGCACCACCGAGTTGTTGCCCGAGAAATCCCAGGCGTCGTTCGGGGTGTGCTGGTAGAAGCCCTTGAGTTCGCCGGTGCTGGCGTCGACATAGGCCTGGCCGGAGGTGAACAGGCTGTCCCAGTTGCGCGGATCGTCGCCGGGGGCGGTGCGCTTCCAGGTGTTCCACGGCGCCGGGTTGCCGGCACCGATGACCACCATGTTGTTCTCAATGTCGAAGCTGGCGGTCTGCCAGGGCGCGCCGCCGCCGTGGCTCCAGGCCTCGACCTTGCCGGTGGGCGACTTCGGGTCATTCGGCCAACTCGGCGCCTTGGCGTCGCCGGTCGGCGTGCTGTCTTTGCCATTGAGGCGGCCCATGTGGCCCTCGACCATCGGTCGTGCCCACACTTCCTCGCCGGTGTCGGGGTCGCGCGCAAACAGCCAGCCGACCACGCCGAATTCGTCACCCGAGGAGCCGTGCACGAGCAGGACTTTGCCGCTCTTCTGGTCTTTCACCACAAACGGTGCGCCGGTCATCGTGTAGCCCACCTTGTGGTCGGCGAACTTCTTCTTCCACACGACTTTGCCGGTGTCCTTGTTGAGCGCCACCATGGCGGCGTCAAGCGTGCCGAAGAACACCTTGTCGCCGTAGATGGCCGGACCCCGGTTAACCACGTCGCAACACGGGCGGATGTCATCGGGCAGACGATGCTCGTATTCCCACAGGCGTTTGCCGCTTTTGGCATCAATGGCGAAGAAGCGCGAGTACGACGCCGTCACATAGATGACGCCTTCGTGCACCAGCGCCTGGGCTTCCTGACCGCGCTGCTTTTCGCCACCAAAGGAAAAACTCCAGGCCGGGGCCAGCGCGGCGACCGTTTTCGTGTTGATCTGCTTGAGCGGGCTGTGACGCTGAGCCTTGAGGCCCAGACCGTAGGACAGAACATCGGTGGTCGTCTGGTGGTCGTTCTGGATGTCTTCCCAGCTCACCAGTTTGGCCGCGGTGGCGGGCATGGCAATGCAGGCCGCGATGGCCAGCACGAGGGGGCGCATTTGAGGCCGAAATGGCAGGGGGCGTGGTGTCATGGTGGTTCCTTGTCTCCGGGTGTGAATGCTGTTGATGTGTCCGCCGGCTCGGGTGTTTGCGGCGCAGCGTTGAGTGACGCACTCAGTATCGGGTCCGGTCTTGGCGACGGCGCGGGACGCTTTCCCGCGCGAACCGGGAAATTTTCCCGGCGACCACGCCGGTGCAGGCACGTCGCTTGCGAAGGAGTCATCCAGAAACGGAGGCGATCCATGGACTTGCGACACAAACTCGTGCTGTACCTCGGCGCTGCGCTGATGGCCTTGCTGGCGGTCGCCTGTACGCTGGTGCTGACGTCCTTGCGCGAGGATGTGGCCGAGGAAATGGCGGCGTCCTCCCATCTGGCGACCCTGTTGCTGGCGGTAGCCGAGCGCGGTCCGCAGGCACTGGGCGCCATCGGAACACATGAACTGCGCCATCTGGCGGTGGAGCAGGAGCGTCCCGATATGGAGCGACCGCTCCAGAATGAATCACTGGCGCTGGTCGATGCCATTGCGGCGTGGTTGCCGGGAGACGACGCCGAGCCCGCCGCCGAGCAGCGTTTTTCCCTCGGCGCCGACACCTTCGTGATCCGTGCGGATCCGCGCAGCGAAATTGACGAGATCGTTCACGACGCTTCGCGTCTGCTCGCCGCGCTGGCGGCCTTCGGCGTGCTGTCGTTGCTTTCGGTGTGGTGGGCAGTCGGGCGCGCGTTGTCGCCAGTTCGTGATCTGGAGCGTCGTCTCGAAGCGATTGGCGAGGGGTGTTTCAGCCACGGTGCTGCCAGTTTTGAGCTGCCTGAGTTCGACCGAATCTCGCGGGCGATCGATCAACTCGCGGCGAAGTTGGCCGCGGCGCAGGCGCGCGAAGGCGATCTGACGCGCCGTCTGATCACCGTGCAAGAAGAAGAGCGTCGCGATATCGCCCGCGAGCTGCACGACGAACTGGGTCAGTCGCTGGTGGCTATCGCCGCGTCGGCCAGCTATATCGAGCGCAACGCCATGCGCGCTGAACCGTCGGCGCTGGCCGAGTCTGCCGCCACGATTCGCGGCGAATCCGGTCGGGTTCAGGCCCATGTGCGTGAGTTGCTCGCCCGCCTCAAGCCCCACGGACTCGAACACATGGGCGTACTCGCTGCCGTGCGTGAGCATGCCCACGGCTGGGCGGCGCGTGCCGTTGGCATCACGACGACCATCGATCTCCCCGGCGCCTTGCCGCGGCTGTCGGCCCCTGCTGCGCTGGCGCTCTACCGGACCTTGCAGGAAGCCTTGACCAATGTGCTTAAACACAGCGGCGCGACGCAGGTGCGTATTGCACTGGAGGCCGTCGGCCAGCATCTGCGCATGTGCGTGATCGACAACGGTCGGGGCCGTGCCGCGGCGGTCGCGCGAGATGCCGGCAACGGCATCCGCGGCATGCGTGAGCGCGCCGCCATGGTCGGTGGCCTCCTGCGCATTGAAGACGCGCAAGCGGCTGGCGTGATGATTGCTTGGGAACTCCCACTCGACGCCACAAAAAGGGAGGGCGCATGATCCGTATTCTTCTGCTCGACGACCACAACATTGTGCGGTCCGGTTATCGGCGCCTGATTGATGCCGAGCCGGACATGTGCGTGGCCGCCGAAGCCGCCACCGTTGATGATGCTTACGCCGCCGCGCGCGATACCGCGCTCGATGTCGCCGTTGTCGACCTCAGTCTGCGCGGTGCGAGCGGTATCGAGGCTACGCGGCGCATCCTGGCCCGATCGCCCGGTATTCGGGTGTTGGTGCTCACCATGCATGACAGCCCCGGTTTCGTGACCCAGGCCTTTCGTGCCGGTGCCATGGGCTATCTCACCAAGAGCAGCGATCCGGGCGAGCTGATCGGCGGCATCCGGCAGGTTGCGGCAGGTCGCCGGGTGCTGTCGGCGGATGTTGCGCAAGGGGTGGCCAACGCGGCGCTTGAAGAGGACGACCTGTTCTCGCGACTGACACCGCGCGAGTTCGAAGTCCTGCGCATGGCCGCCAGCGGCGAATCGCCCCCGCGCATCGCGCTGCACATGCACCTGAGTCACAAAACCATCCTCAACCATCTCTCGGCGGTCCGCCAGAAGCTGGACACCGAAACAGATTTCTCGCTTCTCCGGCTGGCGGCACGTCACGGTCTCGTCGAACTTCCGACCCCGTCGTCCGTCCCGTGCTGATCCAGACGTTATTCAACCAAAAATAGGAAACTGAAAACCATGACCCGCCGTCACTCTTTGAATTGCACCGCTGCCGCGCTCCTTGGCCTGAGCCTGATGACCGGCGCCTTCGCCGCCGACCGTGGCACCCCGCGCGAAGCGCGCGCCCTGTTCGACCAGGCCGTCAAGTACATGCAGGCCAACGGCCCCGAGCGTTCCTTTGCTGCCTTCAACAATCAAAAGGGCAAGTTCGTCAGCAAGGATCTCTATGTGTTCGTGATCGACAACAAAGGCACCTACCACGCCAGCGGTGCCGCACCCGAAACCCTGGTTGGCCTCAACGTGCTCGGCACCACCGACGCCGCCGGCAACCCGCTCTTCCGCGACATGATCGAGACCACCGCCCGCAATGGCGAAGGCCAGGTGCGTTACATGTGGCTCAACCGCCAAACCAACCATGTCGAGCCGAAGGTGAGCTATGTGAGCAAGGTCAATGATTATGTCGTCGGCGTCGGCTACTTCGCTCCGCGCTCCACTGCTGCCGATGCGCAAAAAATGCTTACCCGCGCCATCGCCTATGCCAAGACCGAAGGTCTGGACAAAGCCAACGCGGCCTTCAACGACCGCCATGGCGTGTTTGTGCAGAACGACCTTTACGTTTTCGCCGTCGACCTCGCCAGCGGCAACTTCAGCGCCATGGGCATGAACCCCACGCTTACCGGCAAAGACGCCGTCGGCCTCACCGACGCCGAAGGTCACGCCATCGTCAAGGAAATGATCGACAAGACGGCCTCGGGTGAAGAGGCCGTGGTGGACTACGTGTGGCGCAACCCGGTGACCAATGCCGTCGAGAAAAAGCGCTCGTATGTGCGCCGCGAAGGTGGGGCGCTGATCGGGGTCGGGTATTACCAGGAGTGATCGTGGCTGGTGTCGGCCGCCGATGATGGCAAAACCTTGTGCACTAACCGACCTAATCTACTAACATCATTCGCCTCGGTCCGGACAAAAAGGCATTCCGATCCGTCCGGGCTATCGATGTCCGGAACGAGGTGATGAATGATGGTTCGGTGGCTCTATGCATGTGGATTCTTGTTGGCGTTGACCGCGTGCGACAACGGTAGTGTGCCTGCGGTCCGTACGGTGGCACAGGCGCCGGACAAAGCCATGGCGGACCCCGCACCCGCGCCGGTCAGGAAGCGTGTTGCGCTGGTCATGAAAACACTGACCAACCCGTTCTTTGTGCAGATGGAGCAGGGCGCGCGTCGTGCAGAACGGGCGCTCGATGTAGACCTCCTGGTCAGAACAGCGGCTCAGGAGACGTCCATCGAGCAGCAGATCCAGATCGTCGACGACATGATCGCTGCGAAGGTGGACGCCATTGTTATCGCGCCCGGTGATTCGCAGCGCCTGGTGCCGGTGTTGAAGACGGCAATTGACGCGGGCATCAAGGTCGTCAATATCGACAATCGGCTCGATCCGGAGGCCATCCGTCAAGCCGGCATGGCGCCGGTGCCCTTCATCAGTGTCGATAACGAGAAGGGCGCCTATGCGGCAGTACGTTATCTCGTCAAGGGCCTCACCGAGCCCGCAGAGGCCGTCATTCTGGAAGGCATCCGCAGCGCTGACAACGCTAGACAACGCTTGATGGGCGCTCAGCGCGCAATGGCAGAGAATCCGCAGGTGACGCTGGTCGCCTCGGAGAGTGCCAACTGGAAGATAGACGAAGGCTACACCGTGTCCGAGGCGCTGTTTGCCCGGCATCCCGGGGTCACGCTGCTCTTTGCTTCTAATGACATGATGGGACTGGGGGCGCTGAAATATCTCCAGGACACGGGCAAGACGGGCGTGCGCGTCGGCGGCTTCGACGCCCTGGACGAAGCTGTGGTCGAAGTCGAGGCGGGCCGGTTGGCGGTGACGGTGGACCAGCAGGCGGCGGAACAGGGCTTTCAGGGCGTTGCCATGGCCATGCGGCTGATCAATGAGGAACCTACTCCGGATGTGGTATTAGTCGACACACGATTGGTGACCGCCGACAGTCTTAAAAAATAGCGCGGCACTTGCGGGAGGGCTCTGGTGAAGCGCAAGCGGCGGATCGGTATTGCCGTCAGTCTTTTGGGGTATTTGCTGCTGGCCGGCATCGTGCCGCTCACGCTGCTGGCCGTGTCGTCATTCGACATTTCGCGTCGCATCATCATTGAGCAGGCGGGCGAGTTCCACCACCAGCGCATGACCGATCTGAGCGCCTATCTCACGCTGTATGCCGACCAGATCGAAGACCTTGCCGCCGACGTGGCGGGCAACGAGGCGCTGAGCGAGGCGCTGGACGAACACACCCTGCCAGCCGGGACCGATACCTTTTCGGTCCTGAAGACCCAGGCGCAGATTGGCTACATTCTGAATAGCTATGTGGGCATCAAGGGGCTGGTGTCGATCGACCTGTTCTCGCCGGAAGGCAGGCACTTTCATGTCGGCGATACGCTCGACGCCCGCGATCTCGATCAGGCGCGCGTGCCGGAGATGCTGCGCGAAGCGCGCCGGAGCGCGACGTCAATCCACTGGCGCGGCATCGAGGATAACCTCAATCGCGCGTCGACCCAGAAGAAAGTGCTGATGGCAACACGGGTCGTGCGGCATTTCAGACCGGAGACCGGCACCACGGAGGTGGTCGGCCTGTTGGTCATCAACATCGACACCCGCGTCATCATGAACGAGTTCCTCGCGGCGGTGAAAACGCCCGATCGGCTCACGCTCATGCTGCTCGACCAGAAAGGACTTTTCGTCTATCACAGCGACTCAGGAATGCTCGGTTTGCCGGCCGCGACCGGCTTTGCCGATGTGCTGCGAGCGGACGCGCCTGTTCGCGAACTGAGGCTCGACGAGGAAGACGTGATTCTGGCCGCCGTACCGGTAGCGCGCACCGGGCTGCAGTTGGCGGGGGCGCTGCCGCGCAGCGTGCTGGTCGCGCCGACCAATGCGCTGATTTACGCTGGCGTGGTGCTCTTGCTCATTGGTATTGCTGCAATCGGCCTGATTGCCTGGCGTTTCACGCGCCGCGTGGTGGCACCGGTGCGAGATGTGTCGGAGGGGTTCGGCCGCCTCAAGGACCATCCCGACGACATTCCGGCGCCCTTGGCGCTGGCCGATACCGAGGACGAGATCAGCGATATGGTGACCGGCTTCAACCGCCACCTCGAGGTGCTCGCGGCACAGCGAGTTGTCGCCCACGAGCTGTATGAAGCGCAACAGGCCGCCGAGTCTGCCAATCTGGCCAAGAGCCGCTTTCTCGCGACCATGTCGCACGAACTACGCACCCCGATGAATGCGGTACTGGGCATGGCGCAGCTGTTGCAGTTGCCCGAATTGACTGAAGCCGAGCGCAAGGAATACGCGGGCACCATTCTGAGTTCCGGTCAGTCGCTGCTGAGCTTGCTCAACGATATCCTCGATTTGTCCAAGATCGAGGCCGGGCGGATGGCGCTGGAGTCTGGCGAGTTCGAACCGGCCCTGTTGCTCGACGAGGTCGAAACCCTGTTCAGCCGAACAGCCAATGCCAAGAGCATTAAATTGAATGCTGAGTGGAACGGGCGCACCGGGCGGCGCTATTTGGGCGACGCGTATCGGGTGCGTCAGATGCTGGTCAATCTGATTGGCAATGCCATCAAATTTACCGCCAAGGGCAGTGTGCGCATCGAAGCCGGTGAAGTGGTAACTGACGGCACAAAGGCGGTGCTCGAATTTGCGGTCATCGATACCGGCATCGGCATCCCGGATGCATCGAAGGAAATGGTCTTTGAGGCCTTCTCACAGGCAGACGACTCCGTTACGCGCAAGTACGGCGGCTCTGGTCTGGGTTTGTCGATCGTGCGTCGGCTCGCCCGGTTGATGGGGGGGGATGTCGGTGTCGATAGCCGTTCAGGGGTGGGTTCGCGTTTCTGGTTTCGTATTCAGGTCCAGCGTGTTGATGAGTGTGATGAGGTCGGCGTCGCCACTCGGTCGGTCATGGACGTGGGTGGGGTGGGCAGTTTGAGCGGCCATGTGTTGGTGGTGGAGGATCAGCCGAGCAATCAGAAGGTCATCAAGGCCTTGCTCGGCCAGCTAGGCGTGTCTGTCACCGTGCTGGACGATGGCCAACAGGCGGTGGCGGCGCTTGAGGGTGGCATGGCTGTCGATCTGGTGCTGATGGACATCCAGATGCCGGTGATGAATGGCGACGATGCCACCGCCCGAATCCGACAGTGGGAGACACAAGGCCGCCGACCCAGATTGCCGGTGATCGCCCTCACCGCCAATGCTTACGAAGGCGACCGGCAGCGTGCGCTGGCGGCAGGCATGGATGATTTTCTTGCCAAGCCGGTGTCGATCAGTCTCCTGCGAACCAGCCTCGCCCGGTGGCTGCCCGCCAGGCCCCCCGAGCCCGCTGCAACGGCGTCATCGATGCTTGCGCCAGACGCCCCAAGGGCACCGCTGGCTGCTCAGGCGCCCGAGTGCGACCCTCGCATCGAGACAATTCTGGCGCGCCTGTTCCCGCTGCTGGCTGAACGCAAATTCGATGCGCTCGCGGTGTTTCGCGACTTGCAGGCGGCCGTGGTTGGTACCCCACAGGCCGCCGGGGTGGCCGAGGCCGGAAAGTCACTGTCGGTGTTTCAATTTGCTGACGCGATGCAGCAATTGCGCGAAACCTTTGCTGTGACTGACACACCGGACGATCCATGCTCACGATGAACAAGCCAGCCGTTCTGGTGATCGACGATACGCCGAGCAACTTGCATACGCTGTGCGCCGCCCTGGCCAACGAGTTCGACGTGCGGGTGGCGTTGAGCGGGCCTGAGGGGCTTGCGTTGGCGGTGGCCGCGCCGCCAGACATCATTTTGCTGGACGTGATGATGCCTCAGATGGACGGCTACGAAGTGTGCCAGCGGCTCAAGGCGCTCCCGTCGCTAGTGCATGTGCCAGTCGTGTTCGTGACTGCCCTGGACGACCTCAGTGCCGAAGTCCGCGGCCTGCATCTGGGCGCGTCCGACTATTTGAGCAAGCCCGTCAATGTCGACATCGCCCGCTTGCGCATCCGCAATCTGGTGGAGCGCGAGCAGTTGCGCAAGGAAGTCGATGCCCAGCGCGATGCGCTGACGCAGCATCGCGATCATCTGGAGGCGATGGTCGAAGCACGCACCGCGGACTTGTCGACAGCGCGGGAGGCGGCCGAAGCCGCCAGCCGGGCCAAGAGCATCTTTCTGTCTAACATAAGCCACGAGCTGCGCACCCCAATGAACGCCATCATGGGCATGACGGCCGTGGCTCAGCGCCGCACCGACGACCCGGCGCTGCGTGGTTGCCTGTCTCACGTCGATCGTGCCGCCCGCGATTTGCTGGCACTGCTCAACAACATCCTCGACATCGCCAACATCGAGGCCGATCGGCTGACCCTGGCGTGGGTCGATTTCACCTTCGACGAGGTGCTGGACACGCTCCGTGCTCAGGTGCAGCACCCCGCGGCACAAAAGCAACTGGCGCTGCACTTTGAAGTGGCGCCGACGCTGGCCGCGCTTCCGCTTCGCGGTGACCCGGTGCGCCTTGGCCAGATACTCCTCAACCTGACCGGCAACGCCATCAAATTTACCGGCGCCGGTCAGGTAGTCGTGCGGGCGGCGCTATGCACGCAGAATTCCGATGAGGTGAATGTGCGCTTCGAGGTGCAGGACACCGGCCCCGGGATGACGGCGGCGGAACGGGATCGCTTGTTTGTCCTGTTCGAACAACTCGATGGTTCAACCACCCGCAGCCATGGAGGCACCGGCCTTGGGCTGGCGCTCAGCCAGCGTCTTGCACGGATGATGGATGGTCAGATCGGCGCGAGTAGCACGCCAGGCGTCGGTAGCACGTTCTGGCTTACCGTCCGGCTGACGCGGGCGGCGAAACACACGCCGCCCGCACCGCCGAATGACCCGGTCGATTTAGCGCAAGTCCGCCTCCAGGCCGACTTTGGCGGTGCGCGCATATTGCTGGCGGGCGATGAGCCGCTCAGCCAGGAATTGTCGCGCGTGCTGCTGGAGGACGTCGGTCTGGTGGTGGCGGTGGCCGAGACCCGGAGCGAGGCGCTGGCGATGGCCGGCCGTGCCGGCTACGACTTGATCCTGATGGATCTGCATGGATCCCGGATGGACGGTGTGGATACCGCCACCGCGATCCGCGCTTTGCCGGAGCACCGGCAGACCCCGATTCTCGCACTGACCGCCGACACCGACCTGTCGGATGCCGAGGCCCGTCGTGCCGCCGGGGTGAGTGCGCAGATCCACAAACCCGTCTACCCCGAACAACTTTACGATGCTGTGGTGAAGTTGTTGGCACAGTCGCGCCCGTCCGCCTCCGCCAGCTGAGCGGCCGGGTTGCGTGTCACCGTGTGTGGGCTTCGTACTCGCCGCGAAACTTCCGCGGTGTGTCACTTCAGCCGAAAGCCCACAGCGCGGTCGGTGCGACGCGAAGCCGGTGCGCTGATCGGGGTCGGGTACGACCAGGAGTAAAGGCGATCCACGCCGCCTGACTCGCCATTAACGGCGCCGTGATCCCAGGGTCTGGATTGAGCAGGGAGCGTCGATGCTGACGTGATGGTTGATGTGGAACGACATACGGCGGCGCCCTACGCGGGATGTTGATTCAAAGTGAATAAGCCACTTTGTTCTCTTTGACGGTGACCTTGCCGGTTGATTGCAATTGCTGGAGCAATGAAGCCAACTCTGCTTTTGAGAGACCTTTTGGGTAAAGCGAGGCGATAGTGGTCGTCAGCGTCTTGAGGGTGCGCGGCTTGGAATTGCCTCGCCGCTTCAGATTGGCAACAACGAAAGCGAATTTGTCGTCTTTTGTTTTGGCGACCGATGGTGCTTTGGGTGGTTTCTTCGATGGCGTTGCTGTTTTGGTAGAAGTGACGCTGTTCGGGCACTTGAATTGCCCTTTTTGATTGAGAACGACCTGGAATTTCTCTTTGAGTGACATGCTACCGAGCAGGGCATTGACCGATTTGCAGCATGCAACGCAGTTCTCGTCGTTGTTGCTTCCACCGTTGGAACTGGCGAACAGATGTTCAACGCTTGCCTCCGCTTTCGGTAATGGTTGCTTGCAGAAGAAGCACAGTCCTCCTTGGACAAACATCAAGCGGTCAAGTGGTTTTGTGGGCATAAGCTTCAAACTACAAGTCGCCTCGTATTTGACGAAAAATATCGCGTCAAGGCGTACCTTTGGGTGCTGGCCGAGGTGCCGGCCATCGCCAGCATTGGCGCGTCCTGTCATATCCAGAACGGATTAAACGCGACTTGGTCGAGAACGGCAAGCGGCACCCGGCGGGAATCGAGGGATTTCCGTCGGGTGCCGCGATCGTTGGTGGCGTCGTTCGCGACGCCGACGTTCGGTGAGGTGTCGGTGTCTGCGTGGTGGAGTCAGCCGCGCTCGACGACGACTTCGCTGATCTGCAGGATGGGCGCGAGGTCGGTGTAGTTGGAGATGTCGGCCATGATCTCGTCGGCGTGGGGGCCGAAGGCGCTCTGGAAGGCCTCGACGGAGTCGCAGAAGATGTGGCACATGCCGACGTAGGTGGCGGGCTCGTCAGGGGCGCCGCCGGCGAGTCCTTTGTCGACGGTGTAGTAGCGGCAGGCCGCGCCGAGGCGGGACTTGACCATGGGCATGTGGGTGTCGCGGTAGTAATCGTGGTCGAAGCGGGCGCCCGGGGTGTTGGGGTACATGACGCTGACTTTGATCATGGGGTGTCTCCTGTCTTTTCAGGCGGGGTAGGTTGGGTTGGTTGGGTTGAGCGGAGCGAAGCCCAACGCGATGGTTCGAATGTTTTTCTCGTGGCGAGGTGGCGGTTGTTGGGCTTCGCTGCGCTTAACCCAACCTATGTGTCCTTTGATTTACGTTGGTTCGTTGGGCGGGTTGTTTGGTGTGGCATTGTCATCCTGACGCAATTTCCGGTACAGCGTGGTTCGGGTGATGCCGAGCTCTCTTGCTGCGGCCGAAACGTTGCCGCCGTGGCGTTGCAGGCAGGCGCGGACGAGGCGTTGTTCGCAGCTGCGCAGGTCTTCGGCGGCCGGGGTGTGGGCCGGGGTGTTGGCGATGGCGGTGACGAGGTCTTCGGGCAGGTGCTTGAGATCGATGACGGTGTCGGTGTCGTCGAGCAGGGCGATCATGACGCGCAGGGCGTTCTTGAGTTGGCGGACGTTGCCGGGCCAGGGGTAGGCGCGTAGTTGGCTGCGCACGATATCGGCCAGGCGGATGGGGCGGCCGTCGGCGGCGTCGGCGAGCAAGGTGTCGAGGAAGCGGTCGAAGTCGGCGCGCTCGCGCAAGGCGGGCAGGGTGACGGAGAGGCCGTTGAGCCGAAAGAGCAGGTCGGCACGGAAGGCGCCTTCGGCGACCAGGGTGTGCAGCGGCCGGTGGCTGGCGCAGACGAGGGCGATGTCGATAGGGGTTTCATCGCTGCTGCCGAGCGGGGTGACGCGTCGGGTTTCGAGCACGCGCAGCAGCACGGCTTGCAGGGTGAGTGGCATGTCGCCGATTTCGTCGAGAAACAGGGTGCCGCCGTCGGCATCTTGGAGGCGGCCGGGGGCGCCTTTGGCTTTGGCGCCGGTGAAGGCGCCGGCGGCGTAGCCGAAGAGTTCGGATTCGATCAGCGTGGCGGGAATGGCGGCGCAATTGACGGCGACGAAGGGCGCGTCGCGGCGCGGCCCGTCGGCGTGGTAGGCGCGGGCAAAGAGTTCTTTGCCGGAGCCGGTTTCGCCCTGGATGAGCAGCGGGATGTCGTGCCCGGCGATGCGTCGGGCGCGGCGGATGGCCAGCTGCATGCGCGGGTCGCCGTGGTCGAGCGTGTCGAAGCCGCTTTTTGGCCCGGTGGTTTTATGCAGCACCGTGGGCACCGCCTGGCTGTAATGCGGGGTCGGTGGCGGCGGGTTGCGCCACTGCAGGCGGGCCGACAGCGCGGGCGGCGGTGAGGTGCGCAGCAGAATCGGGCCGGTGGCACAGGCCTCGACGAGATGCGGCAGGCGGCGCCAGTCGCGCTGAAAGCAGGTGGTGAAGTCGGGCAGCGCGGTGGGGTCGGCGAGGCCGAGCAGGGCGCGGGCGCGACGGTTGCAGCCGATCATGCGGCCGGCGTCGTCAAACAGGGCGATGCCTTCGATGGGCGTGCCGAGCATTTCGGCGTGGGGGCTGAAGCGCACGATGACTTTGCCGGTGTCGAGCGATTCGATCAGCCGGTGTTCGATCATCTCGGCGGTGGAGGTGAGCAGTGCCTGGGCGTGAGGCAGGGTGACGCGGGTGTCGCTCGATAGGTCAAGGATGCCGAGCATGCCGCCGGTGGGGGCGTGGATGGGCGTGGCGATGCAGGTGAGGAAGCGGTTGCGCTCCAGAAAGTGTTGCTCGCCGCACACGGCAATGGTGCGCGATTCATGCGCGACGGTGCCGATGGCATTGGTGCCCATCACCGCTTCGCGCCAGTGGGCGCCGGGGGCGAGGGCGACGCGCTGGGCACGGTCGACAAAATCGCCGTCGCCCACGGTGCGCAGCACCAACCCGTCACGGTCGGCCAGCAAGACCATGGATGATGACTGGGTGAGCTGACGATGCAGGTATTCCATGACCGGCTGGGCAAAGCTCATCAGCCGGGCGTTGGCTTCGAGCCGCTCGGCGAGCAGCGAGCGGCTGGCGATGTCCAGATGCAGCGGATGCTCGGGGCTGAGGCCGTAGTCGGTCGAGCGCTGCCAGGAGGCGTCGATGTGCGGGGTGTTGGCAGCGGCGGGTTTGGGCGGCGACATGGGTGTCATGTCAGCAGGATTCGTGCCGCTCGTAGACGGGCGTGAACCGGTGCTTTTCAGGTGTGCCATCTGCCCGGAAGCGCTCCATGATGGAACAGGTGTGCTTTTTCGAAGCATCCCGTGCGGTGTGCACTTGCCTGCCTGGGCAATGGGCGCGGCGCCGTAGCCGGCGCGTCATGCCTTGTGTGGCGTGGGATTCGATTGGAATTCCGGTTGGTCGGTGCGGCTTGGCACGGTGCCTGCGATGGTGTTCTGCGACGGACGAGTGTCCGCACCCGAATCGTTCATAACACTGGAGACACCATGATCTACGCGATGCCTGGCCAAGATGGCGCCAAAGTCCAATACAAATCCCGTTACGACAACTTCATCGGTGGCAAGTGGGTTGCACCGGTCAAGGGTCAGTACTTTGATGTGGTGACGCCGATCACCGGCAAGCCCTATACGCAGGTGGCGCGCTCCACCGCTGAAGACATCGAACTGGCGCTCGACGCCGCCCATGCGGCCTTCCCCAAGTGGGGCAAGGCCGACGCGACGACCCGCTCCAACACGCTGCTGAAGATCGCCGACCGCCTCGAAGCCAACCTGGAGCTGCTGGCCTACGCCGAGACCGTGGATAACGGCAAGGCGATTCGCGAGACGCTGAACGCCGACATTCCGCTGGCGATTGACCACTTCCGTTACTTTGCCGGCTGCCTGCGTTCGCAGGAAGGCGGCATTTCGGAAATCGACGAAAACACCATGGCGTATCACATCCACGAGCCGCTGGGCGTGGTGGGTCAGATCATTCCGTGGAACTTCCCGATCCTGATGGCAGCCTGGAAACTGGCGCCCGCCATTGGCGCCGGCAACTGCGTCGTGCTCAAGCCGGCCGAGTCGACCCCGATCTCGATCCTGCTCATGATGGAACTGATCGCCGATATCCTGCCGCCGGGCGTGCTCAACATCGTCAACGGTTTTGGTCGCGAAGCCGGCATGCCGCTGGCCACCAGCAAGCGCATCGCCAAGATCGCCTTTACCGGCTCGACCTCGACCGGCCGCGTGATCGCCCAGGCCGCTGCCAACAACCTGATTCCGGCCACGCTGGAGCTCGGTGGCAAGTCGCCCAACATCTTCTTTGCCGACGTGATGGACAAGGACGACGGCTTCCTCGACAAGGCCATTGAAGGCCTGGTGCTGTTTGCCTTCAATCAGGGCGAAGTGTGCACCTGCCCGAGCCGCGCGCTGATCCACGAATCGATCTACGACGCGTTCATGGACCGCTGCCTGGCCCGCGTGAAGGCCATCAAGCAGGGCAACCCGCTTGATACCGAAACCATGATGGGGGCGCAGGCCTCTGCCGAGCAGATGAACAAGATCGGTTCCTATCTGGATCTGGGCCGTCAGGAAGGCGCGAGCCTGCTGTGCGGCGGTAGCCCGGCGCAGTTCGAAGGTGATCTGGCCGAGGGCTATTACATTCAGCCGACGCTGTTCAAGGGCCACAACAAGATGCGCATTTTCCAGGAGGAGATCTTCGGGCCGGTGCTGGCCGTGACCACCTTCAAGGACGAAGCCGAAGCCCTGGCGATTGCCAACGACACGCTGTACGGCCTGGGTGCTGGCGTTTGGAGCCGTAACGGCAACGTCGCTTACCGCATGGGTCGCGCCATTCAGGCTGGCCGTGTGTGGACCAATTGCTACCACGCCTACCCGGCGCACGCTGCCTTCGGCGGCTACAAGGAGTCGGGCATCGGTCGCGAAACGCACAAGGTCATGCTCGACCACTACCAGCAGACCAAGAACCTGCTGGTGAGCTATGCGGAAGAGAAGCTGGGCTTCTTCTAAACAACTTCCAAGCCACACGCGGCCGGGCGCGGATGCTCCCGGTCCGGCCGCACACTGTGTTCTCCCTCCTCGCAGTCAGGAGCTTTTCGGGGCGGCTTCGGTCGCCCCGTTTTTCTTGTCTGGCGGCGTGTTAAAGGAGTGTTTCATGATCGACCGAGTGATAGCCACCGACGCCGCCCTGGCGTTGATTGAACGGCTCAAGGCCAAGCACGGCCCCGATCTATTGTTTCATCAGTCGGGCGGATGCTGTGATGGCAGCGCTGCCAATTGCTACCTGAAGGGCGAGATCACCGTCGACAGCGACGTGTTTCTCGGCGAAATCGGCGGTACCCCGTTTTACATCAGCAGTTCGCAGTACGAGTACTGGAAGCACACCCAATTGATCATCGACGTGATAGAGGCGCGAGGGGGCGGCACTTTCTCGCTGGAGGGGCCCGAAGGCGTGTCCTTTCATACGCGATCCCGTCTGTTTACCGATGCTGAGTGGGCCGAGCTTGAAGCCTCCGGCCTGGTGAGATAATTCATTCAAGGAAATTTTCATGCGTACAAAACTCTTGCTCGTTGCTGCGCTTGCACTCGGGTGTATTCAGCCGGCCTTGGCCTCATACGATGTGGTTAAAAAGGCGCGCTGCATCAGTTGCCATGCGCTCGACAAGAAAATGGTGGGCCCGGCCTTCCGCGATATCGCCGCCAAATACGCCGGTCAGGCCGATGCACAGACCGCCTTGTTTGCCAAGGTGCGTGAGGGCGGAGCCGGTGTCTGGGGGCAGATCCCGATGACGCCGAATGACGAAGCCAAGATCAGCGACGACAATTTGAAGGTCGCCATCGACTGGATTCTGGCGGGCGCAGAAAAGTAAGTCGCGTATTGTCGTCATGTGGTGGGCCGGCCCGCCGGACTGATGTGAATCAGAGCCGGCTGGCCGGTCTCTTGCGTGGACGCCGCGGCGCGGCTTTTCTATGCTGAAGCGATAGAGGAGAGCGCGGTGAGCATGCTGACAGCCGAGGCGGCGATCGAGTTTGAAACGGAACGTTTGCGTCTGCGCCAGTGGCGGACGACCGACCGCGGGCCGTTCGCGGCGCTCAATGCCGATCCGGAGGTGATGGCGTTTTTTCCCTCGCCGCTAAGCCGTGCGGCCAGCGACGCCTTGGCAGCACGCTGTGCGGCGCTGATCGAGGCGCGGGGCTGGGGCTTCTGGGCCTGCGAGCTGAAACGCACCGGCGAGTTCATCGGTTTTGTGGGTTTGCATGAGCCCCCCGCTGCCTTGCCGCTTTCACCTTGCGTGGAGATTGGCTGGCGCCTGGCGCTGCCGTTCTGGGGGCAGGGCTATGCCAGCGAGGCGGCGCGCGGCGCATTGGCGGTGGGCTTTGAGCAACTGGCACTGTCCGAGATCGTGTCGTTTACCGCCACCATCAATATTCGCTCCCGCGCGGTCATGTCGCGCCTCGGGATGCGTCAGACGGGGCAGTTCATGCATCCATCGCTGGCCGATGGCAGCCCCTTGCGTGCGCACTGCTGGTACCGTTTGTCTATCGCGCAGTGGCATGCGCAGGGGCTCAGACCACGGAGGAAATGACATGAAGCCGCGTATCAGCATGATCACCCTGGGGGTGCGCGATCTGGCCGCATCCATCCATTTTTACGAAGAAGGCCTGGATTTTCCGCGTATGGAATCGCCGCCGGGGGTTGCGTTCTTCACGCTCAATGGCACCTGGCTCGGGCTGTATGGGCGCGATGCGCTGGCCGAGGACGCACAGGTGAGCAAGGAGGGCGAAGGCTTTCCCGGTTTTTCGCTGGCCCACAATCTGGCATCCGAAGCCGAGGTGGACCAAGTGATGGCGCAGGCGCTGGCTGCGGGTGCGACGCTGGCCAAAGAGCCGCAAAAGGTGTTCTGGGGTGGGTACAGCGGCTACTTCAAGGACCCGGACGGCTATTTGTGGGAGCTGGCCTACAACCCGTTTGCCTGGATTGGTCCGCACGATGATTGATCGTCGCGGGTGCCGGGCGCGATGTTTCTAAGCCGCGGAAGCACTTTTTTGATCGTACTTCGGCCATCGTTGCCAGGCGGTTGACGTAGCGGCCACAAGACTTGCACGGCACACCTGTTCCGAAATGGAGCAGATGTGCCGTTTCGATGCACATGTGTATCGCGAGGTGTTCAGCGCCTGGCTGGCAGCATCCGCTGCAAAGTGCCGTCCCGACGTACGGCGTGACGAATGGCGGCAGCCACATGCAGCACGATCAGCGCGATCAGCGTCCAGGCCAGATACTTGTGGGTGGTGCTGAACAGTGTGTTAAGGGTGTCGTCCGGCCAGCCGGCTTTTGGAATTTCGACGCCGAAGAACTTGAGCGGGTACTTGGTGAAATTGACCGAGGTCAGCCCCATGCTCGGCACCACCACCAGCAGCACATACAGCAGGTGATGTGCGGCGTTGGCCAGGCGTGTTTCGATGGTTGTCAGCGCCTGGTTTGGCGGCGGGCGGTGGCTGATGCGCCAGCCCAGACGCACAAAAACAAGCATCAAGGCCAGCATCCCGAAGGATTTGTGAATGCCGATCGCCCAGCCGCGCTCCGGCCCTTTGGGCAGGTCGGACATCCACAGCCCCCAGCCAATCAGCCCGATCACGAGCACCGCCATGAGCCAGTGCAGACCCATGGCGACGCGGCTGTAACGCGGGTTCATCGGATCACCACGCCCCACGGGAAGCTGCCGACCGGGACATCCTTGATCGCCTTGAGGCTGGCGGTGTCGATCACGGTGACGGTGTCGGAGCGGCCGTTGGCCACGTACAGCTTGGCGCCGTCGGGCGTGATCGCCATGTTCCACGGGCGCTTGCCGACCGGCACGGTACCCACCACGGTGTTGGTCGCGGTGTCGATGGCCATGACGGTGGCGTCCTTGCCATTGGAGACATACACCCGCTTGCCGTCTGGGCTGATGGCGATGCCGTTGGAGAACTTGCCGGCGGGGATGCTGGCGATCACGGTGTGAGTGGCCACGTCGATGGCGAACACGGTGTTGCCGATCTCGCAGGCCACGTAGGCGCGGCTGCCGTCGGGCGTAAAGCCGATGCCGCGCGGACGTTTGGCGACCGGAATCTGCGCAACCTGCTTCATGGCGGCGACGTCAATCACGTCGACTTGTTCGGCGTCTTCGGCGCTGGCGTAGAGCCATTTTCCGTCGGGGCTGAAGACGGCGTGCTCGGGGTTTTCACCCTTCACCTTGATGTGCGCCAGCGTCTTGCCGGTGACCGCTTCGAGCAGGGCGACGCTGTTGTCCTCTTCAACTGCCGCGGCCAGCAGCTTGCCGTCGCGAGAGATGTACAGGCCCTCGGGCGAGTCGCCCAGTTTCCAGCTGGCAACAGGTTTTCCGCTGGCCAGGTCGACCACGATGAGCGATTCGGTCGGCGAGTCGGTCAGATACAGCCGGCTGCCATCGGGCGCGATGGCGATGCCGCGCGGCCGTTCGCTGATCTTCAGCGTGGTGGTGACGGTGTCGGTGGCGGTGTCGATAACGCTGACCGTGCCCGATTTTTCGTTGGGTACGTAGGCCAGTGGCGCAGCCAGAACGGCGCCGGCAAAGCCATAGAACGTCAGGGCTAGCGCCGCTTTAAGCGTTGTTTTACGCATGGGTGTCTCCTCGCCGATGGTCATGCCATCGATTCTGTGGTCAGGGGGTTTGGTGAGTGATGCCGTGCTCTTTGAAGATGCGTGCCAGTGTGCCATCACGCTGGATGTCGATCATGGCCTGCGAGAGTGCCTCGGCCAGCAGCGTGCTGTCCGCCTTGACGGCCATGCCCAGCGACCAGCCCTTGATGCGCAGCTCCGGCATCGAGACGGGGCCGACATCAATGTGCCCCGGCGCACCCAGCGCACCCTCGATCTCGGCGCGTGAGGCCATCACCGCGGCAATGCTGCCGGCCTTGAGCGCGGCGACGGCGTCATTGACGGTCTTGAAGTGCACCACGTTGTCGCGCAGTCGGCCATTGAGCACGCCGAGCAGGAAGTCGTCAGCGAGGCTGGCGGTTTCGACGCCGATCTTTTCGCGGGTGAACACCTCCAGCGCGGTGGCGGCCGAGCCTTTGACCGGCGGCACGCGCGACGGATCGCGCGCGACGGCAAGTGATTCGAGGTGGTAGGGGGCGAAGATGCGCACCTTGTCATTGAGTTCGGCGAGGCGCTGATCCACCGGGACATGGAGCATCACGTCGCCGGGGCGGGTGCCCAGGTAGTGACCTTTCCACACCATGTTGCGCAGGTCGTCGTTCATGTCCTCGTCTGCGGTGACTTCAACCACATCGGCGGTCAGCCCCATGCGCTTGGCCAGCTCTCGGCCGATGGCAATGTCGACGCCTTTGCCTTTGGCGGAATAGGGCGGAAAGTCGGCATACACGGCAATGCGCAGGCGGCCCGGCTGCTGAATTTCCAGCGCGTCGGCGGCGGTGGCGTGGCTCAGGCTGGCCGCCAGGCAGGCGACGGCCGCGATCGAGCCAAGTGCAATACGGCGTAGATTATTCTTCATGGACAGTCTCCAGCCAGGCACGAATCGACCACATGGCCTCTTGCTGCAGAATACCTTCGAACGGGGGCATATAGACCTTGCCGTTGCGGGTGGCGCCGTTGCGAATGCGCTGCATGAAGATCTCATCGCCTTCCATGCCCTCGGGCAGCATGCGAAGGTCAGGCGCGATACCGCCGGAGATGCCGCCCAGGCCGTGGCAGCGCGCACAGTTCTGGTTGTAGGCGGAGTCGCCAATGCGGATGGCTTCCTTGTCGCCCCGGTAGGGGTTCTCGGGCAGCCAGTCGGCACCGAGCGACTTCAATGTGCTGGTATCGACGGCTTGCGGTGTCACGTCACCGTGCGCAAGGGCGTGGCCCGAGACGCCGAGGGCGAGGATCACCGCAGCGTGGCGCAAGGGACGGAGAGCGGGGAGGTAAGGCATGACTGGTTCCTCTATCTTGGTTGAGTTCGATCCACTGCTCGAGGGCAGGGGGTGAGCTCTCCCCCGCAAAGGCTGTGCCAGTTGCTTTCACGGCGCGTTCATCCCGCTCGGAAGCGGCTGATATCGCCCAAGCGACGGATGGTCAGCCATTTGTCAGTGTTCGCTGGCACACTAGTTGCGTGATAGGTGACACAGGGATCTGCCCAGCTTGCTCCAGCTTGGAGCAGTTGCTACGTAGAGGAACAGGTCCGCATAACTATCAGAAAAATAATAAAAAATAGCTGCATGGAGGAGACGATGGAGAATCCGCTGCAATCAGTGGAGCACCGCGATGTCCGCGTTCGCGACGCTCGCACGGCGTTTTTTGAGCAAGGCGCACCGGCCGACGCGCTGGTGCCCATGGTGGGGACTGTCGCCAATTCCTGGTCGCGCTGCATACAGGTCGGGCTGGAGGCGTCGGCGCGTTCTGCTGGCGTGGATCCGGTGACGGACAGCCAGCTGCGCGAGACGCGCGATCGCAATGCGTTTTTGCTCTCCCATGCCCGCGGCGTGCTCAGTCATCTGTATGAACAAATCCGATCGACTGGCAGTGTGGTGATTTTGTCCGACGGCAACGGACTCGTGCTCGAAGGCATGGGCGATGCCGATTTTGTCAGCCGTGCCGATCAGGTTGCGCTGAAGGCCGGTGCCCAGTGGGCCGAGGGGCTGCGCGGCACCAATGCCATCGGCACCGCGATTGCCGAGCAACGCCCTGTCGAGGTGGTGGGTGCCGAACACTTCTTCGATTGCAATGCCTTCCTCACCTGCAGTGCGTCGCCCATTTTTGATGCCGGCGGTCAGTTGATGGGGGTGCTCGATATCTCCGGCGACTCCCGCTCACACGAACGGCACACGCTTGGCTTGGTCCGCATGTCCGCTCAGCTGCTCGAAAAGCGGTTGTTCGAGGCGGAGTTCGGACGCGAGATTCTGGTGTTTTTCCATCCGCGCATGGAATACGTCGGCTCCTTGCAAGAGGGGGTGTTGGCCTTCAACCAGGGCGGCGAGTTGCTTGGGGCCAACCGCTGCGCACTCGAGCTGCTCAAGCTCACACGCAACATGCTGCGCCAGCTCGATTTCGGCCTGTTGTTCGATCAGAATTTTGGTGTTTTTGTGGATCGGAGCATGCGTGATCCGCATGCCTTGTCCTCCCTGCCGCGCCGCCATGGCGAGCGTGTGTATGCCCGCATGAACATGCCTGCGGCGCTGATGCCTGCCGCCCGTTCCGCGCCGCCGCCCGCCCCCACGAAGATTGCCGCGGCACCCGCGCGAACAAGTAAATCGGCCTGCAGCGATGGCCGTGTCAGCTTTGACTGTCTCGATACCGGTGATGCGCGCATGGGGGCGGCGATTCAACGCGCCACCCGCATGGTCGGCAAAGACATTCCGCTGTTGATTCTCGGTGAGTCCGGTGTGGGCAAGGAGATGTTCGCCAAGGCCTTTCATGATGTCGGTCCGCGGCGCAGCGCGCCTTTCGTGGCGCTCAATTGCGCGGCCATCCCCGAGAACCTGATCGAGTCCGAGCTGTTTGGCTACCTCGGCGGCGCATTTACCGGCGCACGCAAGGAAGGCTATACCGGCAAGATCCAGCAAGCCTGTGGCGGCACCTTGTTTCTCGATGAAATCGGCGACATGCCGCTCAACCTGCAGGCGCGCCTGCTGCGCGTGCTGCAGGACCGGGTCGTGACGCCGCTCGGTGGCGCCAAGCCGGTGCCGGTGGATGTGTCGCTGGTGTGCGCGACCCACCGAAATCTGGTCGACGCGGTCAAGACGGGCGCCTTCCGTCAAGACTTGTATTACCGGGTCAACGGGCTCACGGTGACCCTGCCGTCGTTGAGAGAGCGCACGGATATCCGCGCCATCGTGGCCAATATCATCGCGATTGAAACCGACGGCATGCGCGATATTGCGGTGTCGGAAGAGGTGCTGACCTTCTTCGAGCGCTATCGCTGGCCGGGCAATATCCGCCAGATGCACAACGCGCTGCGGGTGGCGGTGGCCCTGCTCGATGACGATGAAGATCTGATCGATTCCACCCACTTGCCTGAAGAGCTTTTCGCCATGGAAAGCGATTCCGACGAACCCGTTGAGCGGGCCGAGCCACGGCCGCGGCGCATTGATGTGGCGCCTCTGCAGGGAGCCGAGTCGCTCGAAACAATCGAAAAACGGGCAATCGAGCAGGTGCTCGAAGAGGAAGGCGGCAATGTATCCGCCGCCGCGCGGCGGCTGGGGATCAGCCGCAATACCTTGTACCGGAAGCTGGGCCGGATGTAAGGCTTTGATTTGCGCCGGGTATGGGGCCGCCGGTTGGTTGTGCCTCGGTGGTCACTGGTGCGATGAGGCCAAGCCCGGCGAGGCCAACGACGTAGCGGGTTTGTGCAACATCGTCAGCCGCATCAAGGTCAGAGCGCGTCATCCGGTCGAGTGCATCGACTGGCGTGAGTTTAAGGAGTGCCTTTGTCGCCAACCGAGGATTCTCCCTCGCTGGCGCCCCGGATTGGCTTCCACAAGCGCAGTCCGGTTTTTCCATTTCAGTGGCGGCGCAGATCGAGGGTGAAGGGGAACTCCGGATTGGTGTTCACCGGCGGCGGGTTGATCTTGCCGGGGGTGTGACCAAAGGCGAAGAAGCGCGCCAGCCGGCGGCTTTCGGCCTCAAAAGCGTTGACCGGGAAGGTGTCGAAACTGCGACCGCCGGGGTGCGCCACATGATACTGGCAGCCACCGAGCGAGCGTTGCGTCCAGGTGTCGACCAGGTCGAACACCAGCGGCGCATGCACCGGAATCAGCGGATGCAGGCAGGACGGTGGCTGCCATGCGCGGTAGCGCACGCCGGCCACAAACTCGCCGACGGTGCCGGTGTTTTGCAGTGGCACGGTCTCGCCATTGCAGGTGAGGCGGTAGCGATCCGGCGCCATGCCGGTGAGCTTGACCTGGAGTCGCTCGACCGACGAGTCGACAAAACGCACCGCGCCGCCGGCCGCGCCTTCTTCACCCATGACATGCCAAGGTTCGAGGGCGTGACGTACTTCGAGCGTCATGCCGCGTACGGTGACATCGCCGTGACGCGGGAAGCGGAACTCGAGGTGCGGGGCGAACCACCCGAATTCGAGCGGGAAGCCGGCATCGCGGGTCTCTTCGATCACGTCTTTCAGGTCTTGCGCGACGAAGTGCGGGAGCATGAAACGGTCGTGCAGCTCGGTGCCCCAGCGGGCGAGACGATCCGGCTGATAAGGCGTTTTCCAGAAGCGCGCGACCAGGGCGCGCAGCAGCAGTTGCTGGGCGAGGCTCATCTGCGCATGCGGCGGCATTTCAAAGGCACGCAGTTCCAGCAGGCCAAGGCGGCCGGTCGCACCGTCGGGCGAGTAGAGCTTGTCGATGCAGAACTCGGCCCGGTGGGTGTTGCCGGTGACGTCGATCAGCAGGTTGCGCAGCAGTCGGTCAACTTGCCAGGGCAGGGATTCCTGGCCTGCGTCGGGCATCTGCTTGAAGGCGAGTTCGAGCTCGTAGAGGCTGTCGTTGCGCGCTTCATCCACCCGCGGCGCCTGGCTGCTCGGGCCGATGAACAGGCCGGAGAACAGATAGGACAGGCTGGGGTGGTTGTGCCAATAGGCGATCAGGCTGGCGAGCAGGTCGGGGCGGCGCAGGAAGGGCGAGTCGGCCGGCGTGGCGCCGCCAAGCACGAAGTGGTTGCCGCCGCCGGTGCCGGTGTGACGGCCGTCGACCATGAACTTTTCGGTGCTGAGCCGGCTGATGCGGGCCGCTTCGTAGAGGTGAACGCTGCGCTCGACCAGCTCGTCCCAAGATTTGGCCGGGTGCACGTTGACTTCGATGACGCCGGGGTCGGGGGTGACGCGGAACACCGTGACGCGCGGATCCTTGGGTGGCTCATAACCCTCGAGAATGACCGGCAGCGACATGGCGTCGGCGGCATCTTCAACGGCCACCAGCAGTTCGACGTAGTCTTCGAGGCTGCTGGTGGGCGGCATGAACACATACAGCCGGCCGTCTCGCGGTTCGGCGCACATGGCCAGACGGGTGATGTTGGTGGCCGATTCGCCGTGCGCGGGCGCTGCGCTGCTCAGACCTTGGGCGTTGGCGGTGCCCGCTTCGGCTCCTGCACCTGCATCTGCACCGGAGGCTGCCGACGCCGCCGGTGAGCCGGATACGGCAGCCTGACGGCGGCTGCGCAGCTGGGTGGCGATCTGCGCGCGCGAGGGCAGCGGCACGACTGGCTGCATCGGGTCGGGTGGCAGGACGTGCGGGTAGTCGGTTTCCTTGACCCAGGGCTGTGAGTCGATCGGCAGGCGGTAGCCGATGGGCGAGTCGCCCGGCACCAGATGGCAGCGGCCGGTGCGCATATACCAATCGCTGCTCTCCCAGTGACCCGCGGTGTTCTTGTTCACGGGCAGAACATGACCGACCGCGGCGTCCAGGCCCTTGTCGAAAACGCGTCGCAGGCGCTCGCGCTCGAGTGGGTCTTTCAGGCGCGCGTCGAAGGGATCGACGTTCACCGGCAAGGTGCGCTCGCGCCACAGGTAATAGTAAACGTCCTCGAAAGTCGGGAAGACATGCTTGGGCGCGAGGCCGAGGTTTTCCGCCACCTTGCGCAAGAACTGCTCAGTGGTGTCGGTGGTGACCTTGTAGTTTTTCTTCTCATCGCCCAGCAGGGCCGGGTTGTGCCATAGCGGCTCGCCATCTTCGCGCCAGAAGCAGTTCAGGCTCCAGCGCGGCAATTGCTCGCCGGGGTACCACTTGCCCTGACCGAAGTGGGTCAGGCCCTTGGGTGCGTATTTTTCGCGTAGATGCTGGAACACGTCGGCGGCCAGCAGACGCTTGGTGGGGCCGAGTGCGGCGGTGTTCCATTCGTCGCCATCGGGGTCGTCGATGGACACAAAGGTGGGCTCGCCACCCATGGTCAGGCGGACATCCTGCGCGACCAGGGCTTCGTCGATGCGGTGGCCGAGCGATTCGATGGCTGACCACTGTTCGTCGGTGTAGGGCTTGGTGACGCGCGGCGCTTCGTGTACCCGGGTGACTTCCATCGAGTGGGAGAACTCGACTTCGCTCTTGGTGACCGCGCCGGTGATGGGCGCAGCAGAGGAGGGCTCGGGCGTGCAGGACAGGGGAATGTGCCCTTCGCCGGCGAACAGGCCCGAGGTGGGGTCGAGGCCGATCCAGCCCGCGCCGGGGAGGTAGACCTCGCACCAGGCGTGCAGGTCGGTGAAGTCGACCTCGGTGCCTTGCGGGCCGTCCAAGCTTTTGACGTCGGGTGTGAGCTGAATCAGATAGCCCGAGACAAAACGGGCGGCCAGCCCGAGGTGGCGCAACACCTGCACCAGTAACCAGGCCGAATCGCGGCAGGAGCCGAGTCGCTTCTCGAGGGTTTCTTCCGGCGTCTGGACGCCAGGTTCCATGCGAATCGTGTAGTTGATGTCGTTCTGGATGCGCGTGTTGATGGCGACCAGGAAGTCGACACTGCGGGTCGGCGTCAGATCGACGTCGGCGATGTACTGGGCGAACAAGGGCGCGTTGTCTTTGTTCAGGTCCAGGCAGTAAAGATAGGGCGCGAGTTCATGGCGTTGCCACGCCTCGTATTTGAACGGAATCTCCTCCGCGTGGGGCTCAAGGAAGAAGTCGAAGGGGTTGATGACCGACATTTCGGCGACCAGATCGACCTCTACGCGAAAGCTCGTGGTCGGCTCGGGGAAGACCAGCCGGGCCAGCCAGTTGGCTTGCGGGTCTTGCTGCCAGTTGATGAAGTAGTTGTCGGGCGTGACTTTCAGGCTGTAGGCGTGAATCGGCGTACGCGAGTGAGCGCAGGGGCGCAGGCGAATGACTTGCGGACCGAGTTCGACCGGGCGGTCATAGTGGTACTCGGTCACATGGTTCAGGGCAACGTGAATCGACACAGGCAAACTCCTGTAGACGGAAAATCGAGAATCGCCACGGCAGCGGGTGCAGGTGCGCGGGAATCACCTGAGTGCTTTGAAAGCCAGCATAACAAGGATTTCTGCATGTCGGTATGTGGTCGCGAGGGCGTGCTGTACTGGGGTGGAAACGGATGCCAGGGCGCGTGGTTGGCTGCGGGGTGCGATGGATGCATGCGTGACACGCGCTTTGTTTGAGTGGCTACGGTGCAGGGAGTGCACACTTCGTGCCAAGCGTATTCCGGGCTAAACAAGGCGGACGGCGCAGATTCCGCCCGTTTGCGTGGCGTGAGATGCCGGTGGCGCACCGTTGCGGTGCATCTGGCAGTCGGGCAGACGCGGTAGCGACTAGGCCTGAACCATGTCGCGTGTGGCGTCGGCCCAACAGTTGGGGGTTTCGTACAGGCGCACGCGCTCGAGGCGGAGGTGGTTGCCGAAGCTGTCGGTGTAGTGCGCGTCGAGAATGCGGAAGGCGATGACGACGAGGTTCTCGGCGGTCGGGACGGCGTCCAGCAATACGGTCTTGTGATTGGGCAGACTGGCGAGGAAGTCGACGATGGGCGCGTCGCCACGGTAGGCCAGGAAAGCATGATCCCACTGATCGACCAGATGCGTTTTGGCGATGCGTTTGATGTCGCCGAAGTCCATCACCATGCCGTTGGCGGGGTTGCCATCGGCCTGGATGATGTCGCCGGTGAGCGTGATTTCGATGACGTAACGATGCCCGTGCAGGTGTTTGCACTGGCTGGCATGGTCAGGAATTCGGTGGCCGGCGTCGAACTCCAGGCGGCGGGTGATGCGCATGCGTTTCCCCTAGGTCAGGGGCGCAATTCTATATCATTGGCGCTTCCCATCGCGCTTTTCAGCAGGCAAGGACCACCGTCATGACGCTATTGAACGTCTCAGATCACAGCCGCGATTTTGCCGGTATGACCTATGTTTATCCGGTGCTGTCACGTCGCGCAGGCGGCGTGTCGGTTGGCATCAACCTGAATCCGAACAACGCGTGTAATTGGCATTGTGTGTATTGCCAGGTACCCAACCTTGTGCGTGGGGCCGCGCCGCTGATCGACCGCGCTCAGTTGCACCAGGAGTTGTCCGGTTTTCTGAGTGCACTGGTCGACGGTGATTACATGCAGCAGCATGTGCCGGAGGGGTTGCGAACGATCAAGGACATCGCATTTTCGGGCAACGGCGAGCCGACCAGTGCGGGCGACTTCGCCGACATCGTCAATGACGTGCTGGCGATACGCGATGCGGCAGGATTGACGGCGGTGCCGGTGCGGCTCATCACCAACGGATCTTTGGTCAAGCGACGCGCGGTGCAGGACGGGTTGCGCCGGTTGGCGGCGGGCGGTGGTGAGGTGTGGTTCAAGGTCGACGGCGGGCGTCGTGAGGATATTGCGCGTATCAACGGCGTGGATCTGGACCCGGCGTCGGTCTCGCGTGCACTGGCAAAGTCGGCCGAATTGTGTCCGACCTGGGTGCAGACCTGCATGTTTGCCTGGGATGGCGAGGTGCCCAGTGAGGCGGCGTTGGCAGGCTATCTGAATACGCTCGAGGTGGCCGGGCTGGATGCGCTCGAAGGTGTTCTTCTCTATGGCGTGGTGCGCGCCTCAATGCAGCCGGAGGCCGTGCGGGTGAGCGCGCTGGATGAAGCGGGCCTGATGCTGATTGCCGAGCGCATCAAAGAAAAAGGGCTGACGGTTCGCGTCAGCCCTTGATGTCCGGCGTGAGGCCGGTCACGCCTTCTTTGGTTTGCGTGCCGCGCGGGCTTCTTTCTTGAGCGTCTTGTACAGCTCGGGGTTGGACTTTTTCAGATAGTCGGCCATTTCCATGTCGTCACGTCGCACCTTCTCGATGTCGACTTGTTCGATGTGAACCAGACGCAGCAGTGCTTGAACCGGGCGGGGGATGTTACGGCCGCTTTCATAGCGCGAGCCACCGCTTTGGGTGACGCCAATGCGCGACCAGAATTGGGACTGGTTGAGACCGAGCTTGCGACGTACTTCGCGAACGTCAATCTTGTCGTTGGCTTTCATGATCTTTGCGCTCCATCAATATTGCGTATTTTGTAGGGGTATGACCAAGTTCTTGAACAAGAGTTCGCGTTACTACTTTGGTCATACGATGGTTGGAGTATAGAAAACTCTCTGGAAACCACACAAGCATTTTTTTCGACTTTGTGAGTAGTTCTTTTGAATATCTATCGAGGGTTTGCGTGGTCGTGGGTATGGGTTGCCCTTGAGATTGTTGCTACCCGGAACGGGCGAAACCGGCGTGGTTGCTGGGTGTCAGGTTCTTTTAGGATGCCAGGCGATGCGAATTGGGCGTACCGGAGGGCGCGTGAATTTCGGATGGCATTCTGATTTTGCCGTTCGTCGGCGAAATCGGCGGCGTGGAATAAATCACACACATGCGCGTCGGTGATGTCCGATGCATCGTGGATCGGCAGGTGATTTCATGTCTATCCCGTTAGGTGAGATGCCTTGTCATTGGTCAAAAAAAGAAGAGATCGCTCGCCATAAAATATCGACCGAACGGTCGATTCAGCAATGTTTTTCTATAAGACTGGAAGCAGAGCGTTTCAATCGGTAACATCGTGGCGTTTTGCTCTGGGGTTGCGATGTCCCATGACGGGATGGCGTGGCTCTGTTGCTCACTCTCTATTGATAGGCACGTTTTCATGCATTTCAGGCTACAGAAAGGCTTGGATCTACCCATCAGCGGGGTGCCGGAGCAGCGCATCCATGATGCGGCACCGGTACAGCATGTCGCAGTCGTTGGTGTTGACTACAACGACCTGAAAGCGACCATGCGGGTTGCCGAGGGAGATCGCGTCAAGCGCGGTCAAGCGTTGTTCGAGCACAAGAAACTACCCGGCGTCTGTTACACCGCCCCGGGGGCGGGCGAAATCGTCGCCATTCATCGAGGCGCACGCCGCGCCTTGTTGTCGATCGTGATCCGGGTGGATGAGGTCGAGGAAGCCGTTACGTTCGATACCCATGACGCGGCAAGTCTCGCGACGCTGGATGCGGACCGCGCGGTGGAACAACTCTGTGCTTCGGGTCTGTGGACCAGCTTGCGAACCCGCCCGTTCAGCAAGGTGCCCGATCCACAGACGCGACCCAGCGCCATCCTTGTCACTGCGATGGATACCCATCCGCTGGCGGCGGATGTGTCCCTGCTGATTGCTCAGCACCCGGATGATTTCCAGAACGGCTTGAAAGTGCTCTCTCGTCTGACCGAGGGCAAGGTCTGGGTATGCGCTGCGCCGGGTGCGAAGATTGCACTGCCCGATGGCACTGCGCAGATTGCGCGCGCCGATTTTGAAGGCCCGCATCCGGCCGGTTTGCCGGGGACGCATATCCACTTCCTGTCGCCTGTGAGTGAAAGCCGCACGGCATGGTACGTCGGTGCGCAGGACGTGATCGCGATCGGCAAGCTGTTTACGACCGGCCAGCTTGATGTGAGCCGGGTGGTGTCTCTGGCAGGGCCCGTGGTCAAGCAGCCGCGTTTGGTGCGCACCCGTGTCGGTGCCAGTTTGGTCGAGCTGACCGAAGGGCAGTTGAACGCGGGCAAGAACCGTCTGATCTCCGGCTCGGTGTTCGGCGGGCGTACCGGGCGTGAAGCGCTGGCCTATCTCGGGCCATACCACCAGCAGGTGTCTTGTCTGAAAGAAGGCAACGACCGCGAGTTCATGCACTTCATGCGTGCGGGCGTGAACAAGCACTCGGTACTCAATATCTTCATCTCCAGGTTGCTGGGCGAAAAACGCCTGGATATGACCACCACCACCAACGGGAGCCCGCGGGCCATGGTGCCGGTGGGCAACTACGAACTGGTCATGCCGCTGGACATCCTGCCAACGCAGCTGCTGCGTTATCTGGTGGTCGGCGATACCGAAATGGCGCAGAAGCTCGGTGCGCTGGAACTGGACGAAGACGATCTGGCGCTGTGCACGTATGTCTGTGCCGGTAAATATGAATACGGTCCTATCCTGAGGGATATCCTGGCCCGCATCGAGAAGGAAGGCTGATTATGGGGCTTCGTCAATACCTCGATTCGATCGAGCATCATTTCGAAAAGGGTGGCAGGTACGAGAAGTGGTACGCATTGTTTGAAGCGGCCGATACCTTCTTCTACCGCCCCGGCAGCGTGACCCGAACGACATCGCATGTCCGTGACGGCCTCGACCTCAAGCGGATGATGATCACGGTCTGGTTGTGTACCTTTCCGGCCATGTTCTTCGGCATGTGGAACGTCGGCTTTCAGGCCAACACGGCACTGGCTGCAAATGCTGAGCTGATGGCTCTCCAGGAGGGCTGGCGCATCGGGCTGATTCAGTCGATGGCGGGTTTCGATCCCGGCAGCGTCTGGGATAACTTTATTCACGGCGCGGCCTACTTTCTGCCCATTTATCTGGTGACCTTCGTGGTCGGCGGTTTCTGGGAGGTGCTGTTCGCCACGATTCGTCGCCACGAGGTGAACGAAGGCTTCTTTGTGACCGGCGTGCTTTTTGCGCTGACGCTGCCGCCGTCAATTCCCTTGTGGCAGGTGGCGCTGGGCATCAGCTTCGGCGTAGTGATCGGCAAGGAAGTGTTTGGTGGCACGGGCAAGAATTTCCTCAACCCGGCGCTGGCGGGGCGGGCGTTCTTGTTCTTTGCCTACCCGGCGCAATTGTCCGGCGATGCAGTGTGGACCTCGGTTGACGGCTATACCAGCGCAACGGCGCTGGCCAATGGTGCGGCCGGCGGTGTGGATGCGATCGTGATGGCCGGCGTGACCTGGACGGATGCGTTTCTGGGTGTCATGCAGGGCTCAATGGGCGAAACCAGCACGCTGGCCATTTTGATCGGAGGCATTGCGTTGCTGATCATGCGGATCGCCGCCTGGCGAATCGTCGCGGGCGTCATGCTGGGCATGATCGTGATCAGCCTGCTGTTCAACGCTATCGGTTCCGATACCAATCCGATGCTCGCGATGCCGTGGTACTGGCATCTGGTGCTTGGCGGTTTTGCCTTTGGCATGATGTTCATGGCCACCGACCCGGTGTCGGCATCCATGACCAATACCGGCAAGTGGATCTTCGGCGCCATCATTGGTGGCATGGCGGTGATGATCCGCGTGGTCAACCCGGCCTTCCCCGAGGGCATGATGCTGGCCATCCTGTTCGGCAACCTGTGTGCGCCGCTGATCGACCATTTTGTGGTGCAGGCAAACATCAAGCGGAGGCTGGCCCGTAATGTCTAATAAGGAAACGACCTCCCGCACGCTGATGGTCGCGTTGGCGGTCAGTCTGGTGAGCTCGATCTTCGTGGCCGGCGCGGCAGTGTCGCTCAAGCCGATCCAGGTTGAGAATCGCCAGCTCGACAAGCAGCGCAGCATTCTGGCCATTGCTGGCCTGGGTGAGGCGAAGCTCAGTGGCGCCGAGGTGAAAAAGCTGTTCGGTGAGCGGATTGCCGCCAAGGTGGTGGATCTGAGCTCCGGCGAGTATGTCGATCAATTCGACCCCACGACCTTCGATCCGCTCAAGGCGGCGCGCGATCCGAAGCTGTCCGCCGAGCTGGCGGGCAACGAAGATATTGCCCTGATCAAACGGCGCGAGCGTTACACGACCGTTTATACCGTGGAGCAGGACGGCAAGCTCGAATCACTGATCCTGCCGATTCGAGGCTATGGCTTGTGGTCGACGCTGCACGGCTTCATCGCTGTCAAGGCCGACCTGAACACCGTCGTTGGCCTCGGTTTTTATCAGCATGCCGAAACGCCGGGCCTCGGTGGCGAAGTCGACAACCCGAAGTGGAAGGGCCTCTGGCCGGGCAAGCAACTCTTTGACGACGCCGGCAAGCCGGTCATTCGTATCGTCAAGGGCGGCGTCGATCCTGCCAGCGCATCGGCCGTGCATCAGGTTGATGCGCTGGCTGGCGCCACGCTGACCAGCAATGGTGTCGATCGTTTGCTGCAATTCTGGCTGGGTGAGCAGGGCTTTGGCCCGTATCTGGCAAAACTGCGCGCAGAGGGGGTCTGATCATGGCGAAGCAAACCATCAAGGAAGTACTGCTCAACCCGATTTTCAACAACAACCCGATCGGCCTGCAGATCCTCGGTATCTGTTCGGCGCTGGCGGTGACGTCCAATCTCAAGACCGCATTGGTCATGTCGATTGCGCTCACGCTGGTGACGGCGTTCTCGAACCTGTTCATCTCGATGATCCGCAAGCAGATCCCCAGCTCGATCCGAATGATCGTGCAGATGGTGATTATCGCCTCGCTGGTGATCGTGGTTGACCAGATCCTGCGTGCCTACGCCTTCGGGCTGGCCAAGCAGTTGTCGGTGTTCGTCGGCCTGATCATCACCAACTGTATCGTGATGGGCCGTGCCGAAGCCTTTGCCATGCAGAACCCGCCGCTGCTGTCGTTCATGGACGGCATCGGCAACGGCCTCGGCTATAGCGTGATGCTGATCGTGCTCGGCGTGATCCGCGAACTCTTCGGCGCCGGCAAGCTGCTGGGCTTCGAAGTGCTGGCGCTGGCCAAGGATGGCGGCTGGTATGTGCCCAACGGCCTGCTGCTGCTGCCGCCCTCAGCCTTCTTTCTGATCGGTCTGATCATCTGGGGTTTGCGCACCTGGAAGAAGAATCAAGTCGAAGCGCCGGCATTCACGCTGGCGCCCCAAGTCGCCAATCAGGAGGTGCATTGATATGGAGCATCTCATCAGTCTGTTTGTTCGGGCGGTGTTCATTGAGAACATGGCACTGGCCTTCTTCCTCGGGATGTGCACCTTCATTGCCATCTCGAAGAAGGTCGAAACCGCGATCGGTCTTGGTGTGGCGGTGGTTGTGGTGCAGACCATCACCGTGCCGGCCAACTACCTGATCTTCAATCTGCTGTTGCGCGAAGGCGCGCTGGGCTGGGCCGGCTTCCCTGACGTCGATCTGTCCTATCTCGGCCTGCTGTCTTACATCGGCGTGATCGCCGCGATCGTGCAGATTCTGGAGATGCTGCTCGATAAATACGTCCCCAGCCTGTACAACGCGCTGGGCGTGTTCCTGCCGCTGATCACCGTGAACTGCGCCATCCTCGGGGGCACGCTGTTCATGGTCGAGCGCGATTACAACATGTCCGAAAGCGTGGTGTATGGCCTCGGATCCGGGTTCTCCTGGGCGCTGGCCATTGCGCTGCTGGCAGGTATTCGCGAGAAGCTCAAATACAGCGATGTGCCCGAGGGCCTGCAAGGCCTGGGTATTACTTTCATCACCATCGGGCTGATGTCGCTTGGCTTCATGTCTTTCTCCGGTGTTCAGCTGTAAGGACGGACAGACCCAATGAACAATCTGGAAATCATCCTCGCAATCGGGATGTTCACCGCGATCGTGCTGGCCCTCGTCGTCTTCATTCTGATGGCGCGCGCACGGCTGGTCTCAAGCGGCGATGTCACGATCGATATCAATGGTGAGCACAAACTGACGGTGCCGGCGGGCGGCAAGCTGCTGCAAACCCTCGCCAATCACAATATCTTCCTGTCGTCCGCCTGTGGCGGCGGTGGCACCTGCGCGCAATGCAAGTGCATCGTCGAAGAAGGCGGCGGCGAAATGCTGCCCACCGAAGAGTCGCACTTCACCAAGCGCCAGCGTGGCGAAGGCTGGCGCCTGTCGTGCCAGACCCCGGTCAAGCAGGACATGAAGGTCGAAGTGCCGGAAGAGGTCTTCGGCGTCAAGAAATGGGAGTGCACCGTCGAGTCCAATCCCAACGTGGCGACCTTCATCAAGGAACTCACGCTGCGCCTGCCGGATGGCGAGAGCGTCGACTTCCGCGCTGGCGGCTATGTGCAGCTCGAATGCCCGCCGCACGTCGTGAATTACAAGGATTTCGACATCGAAGAGCGCTTCCATGGCGACTGGGACAAGTTCGACCTGTGGCGCTTTGTCTCCAAGGTGGATGAAACCGTCATCCGCGCTTACTCTATGGCCAATTACCCGGAAGAAGAGGGCGTGGTGAAGTTCAACATTCGTGTTGCCTCGCCGCCGCCGAATCGTGATGACATCCCGCCGGGGCAGATGTCCTCGTGGGTGTTCGGCTTGAAGCCGGGCGACAAAGTCACCGTGTACGGTCCGTTCGGTGAATTCTTTGCCCGCGAGACCGATAACGAAATGGTGTTTGTGGGCGGGGGTGCCGGCATGGCGCCGATGCGCTCGCACATCTTCGACCAGCTCAAGCGTCTCAAGAGCACACGCAAGATCACTTTCTGGTACGGCGCGCGCTCCCTGCGCGAGACCTTCTATGTCGACGAGTTCAACAAGCTGCAGGAAGAGAATCCGAACTTCACCTGGCATCTGGCCTTGTCCGATCCCTTGCCCGAAGACAACTGGACGGGCTACACCGGCTTCATCCATAACGTGCTCTACGAGAACTATCTCAAAGATCACCCGGCGCCGGAAGACTGTGAGTTCTACATGTGCGGCCCCCCGATGATGAACTCGGCGGTGATCAACATGCTGGTCGATCTCGGTGTCGAACGTGAAAACATCATGCTCGACGACTTCGGTGGTTGATCGAGTCGGCAGACGGACGAGGAGCGCGAGATGAGTATTTTCGTTGTGACCTTTGCGGTCATTCTCTTTGTGGTGCTGGCGATGGCGATCGGTGTCATCGCCGGTCGCAAGCCGATTGGTGGAAGTTGTGGCGGGATGGGTGCGGTGGGGCTCGAATGTGAGGCCGGCTGTGCCAAACCCTGTCCGAAGCGACGCGCTCGCATGAAAGCGCAGGCGGAAGGAAAGGAATAAAGCATGCTGCGTTCGTTGAAAGTCAAAGATTATATGACGCGGGATCCGCTGTCGTTTTCACCCCAGATGGAAGTACTGAAGGCCGTTCATCAATTGCTGACCCATCACCTGAGTGGTGCGCCAGTGGTTGATGAGGCGGGCAAAGTGGTGGGTTTCCTGTCTGAAAAGGACTGCCTCAAGGCTGCGCTCAACGCGACCTATTACGAGGAGTTTGGCGGTCAGGTAAGTCAGTTCATGTCGTCACCGGCGATCACCATCGACGTCGAGTCCACCTTGACCGATGCCGCCGAGATGTTCGTGACCAAGGCCCATCGCTGCTATCCGGTGATGGATGATGGTCGTCTGGTTGGGCAATTGTCGCGTCACAACACCTTGGCTGCGCTTGAGCGGCTTTGGTAGGCCTCGCTTGATCCCTTCCGGGCGTATACGCCCGGAAGGGTGTTTTCTGATACTCGCCCGCCGCCTGTGTGGTCCGCTCAAAGGCCATTCCAGTCTTGGGCGAGTTTTTCATTGCTCAGTCTGGGGTGGCGGAGCCAGGTACGGTTCCGGTTGGACGCGGCCGCCATGGCGCGTGTACTTGGCTGGTTTGTCGCGGTGAGCGCGCTGACTTTCCGTTGAGGCAGGTCGTCACCATGCCGCGTGTTTCTTGCTGCGGTGCCGCCGCTCTGAGCGACCCCTCTGAAGCGTGAGTCGAGCGGGGTAGGCGCGATGATTTCGACCGCCTGGATCGGGATCTTGGTGGGAATTGGCGAGAAGCCTCGCTCGCTGGCCGCGCATGCACAATGCAAGCGATTTCGCAGCAACGCAATTGCAGCAAAAGCGGTTTGACCGCAGGGCCTGAAACCGATATTATCGCGGCCCTGTGGTGAGGAGACGTGGCCGAGAGGTCGAAGGCACTCCCCTGCTAAGGGAGCATACCGTCAAAAGCGGTATCGAGGGTTCGAATCCCTCCGTCTCCGCCACCCACAGTGCTTTACGGCGTTTATTCTTCATCGTATAATCGCTGGCTTCGCGGTTGCGCTCGTAGCTCAGTTGGATAGAGTACCTGGCTACGAACCAGGGGGTCGTGGGTTCGAATCCTGCCGAGCGCGCCATATCGAACAAGTAATAAAAAAGCGAAAAGGCCGCGTCCAGCGCGGCTTTTTTAGTCCGGAACGAAGGTCATCACCTGACGCCGGCAACGCGCTCGTAGCTCAGTTGGATAGAGTACCTGGCTACGAACCAGGGGGTCGTGGGTTCGAATCCTGCCGAGCGCGCCAGTTTTGATAAAGGGCATCTCATCGAGATGCCCTTTATTGTTTCTGAAACCTGTATTTCCTTGTTTACACGTTTGATATTCTTCAGGCGGTTTGCCTACTGCTCATCCATCCGGAAGCGGGGCACTCGCCGAATGAAAAGCGTTGCCCGTGGGGACGCTTGTGCGCCGTCCGTTGTGTCTTGAAACCCGGGTGTGTACGTCGCCTGACTGAGCGATTAGGATCGTCAGAGCGCGTCTTGCCACGCCAGCTGCGCGGCAAGCGATGCACAACCAAGGTGGAAACCGATCACATGACGCAATCGACTGCCGCGCCGCTGCGGCGCAAGTCACGTACAGGCCCCCGCGGTCGCGCGGTGGCGCCCCAGGCGCTCGCTGCCGTCGAGGCGTTGCTCGGCCAGCGCTCGCGCAGCCGCGATCAGCTCATCGAGCATCTGCATTGCCTGCAAGACCACTTCGGGCATATCTCGCTGGCGCATCTGCGCGCGCTGGCCGAGTGGATGAACCTGCCCATGGCCGCGGTGTACGAAACCGCGAGTTTCTACGCGCATTTCGATCTGATTCGCGAGGATGACGCTCTACCGCCGGCGCAGACGGTGCGCGTGTGCGACTCGCTGTCATGTCAGCTTGCCGGTGCGCAGGCGCTGCGTAGTGCGTTGTCGAGCGGCCTGGATGCGGCCGACGTGCGGGTGATTCGTGCGCCCTGCATGGGACGTTGCGACGTGGCGCCGGTGCTTGAGGTGGGGCACCGGCACCTTGGTCAGGCCAGCGTCGCTGCGGTTCAGGCGCTGCTCGACTCGGGTGAGCTCGACCCTGAGCCCATTGTCTGGCCGCGTCTGGCGGACTATCAGGCGGAAGGGGGCTATGCGCTGCTGGGCGCGCTCCGCACGGGTAAGGTGTCGGTCGATGCGCTCTGCGATCTGCTTGAGCGTGCAGGCCTGCGTGGTCTGGGCGGCGCGGGCTTCCCGACTGGGAAAAAGTGGCAGTTCGTCCGAGCCGAGCCGGCGCCGCGCTACATGGTCATCAATGCCGATGAAGGCGAGCCGGGCACGTTCAAGGATCGCTACCACCTCGAACAGGCGCCCCATCAGTTTCTCGAAGGTGCGTTGATCAGTGCGACGGCGATTGAAGCCTGCGCGCTCTATATCTACTTGCGTGACGAGTATCCCGGTTTGCGCGCCGTGCTGCGCTCGGCGATTGCTGAACTCGAAGCCACCGGCCTGGTGGCGCCGGGCTTCATCGTGCTGCGCCGAGGCGCGGGCGCCTACATTTGCGGTGAAGAGTCGGCGCTGATCGAGTCGCTGGAAGGCAAGCCGGGCAAGCCGCGACACCGCCCGCCCTTTGTGGCACAGGTGGGTTTTTTTTGTCGACCGACGCTGGTGAACAACGTCGAGACGGTCTTCTGGATTCCGGCGCTGTACGCGAAGGGCGCGGCGTGGTTTGCCAGTCAGGGGCTGCGCGGTAGGCAAGGCCTGCGCAGCTTTTCGGTGTCGGGCCGTGTCAAGAAGCCGGGGGTGCATCTGGCGCCGGCCGGCATCACCTTGAGCGAGCTGGTGGACGAATACTGCGGAGGCATGGCTGACGGACACACCTTGCTGGCCTACCTGCCCGGGGGCGCGTCGGGGGGCATCTTGCCGGCCTCGAAAGCGGACCTGCCGCTGGACTTCGACACCTTGCAGCCGCACGGCTGTTTCATCGGCTCGGCCGCCGTCATCGTGGTGTCGGATCAGGATGATCTGAGAGCCATTGCCAAGAACCTGATGGCCTTCTTTGCAGACGAATCCTGCGGCCAGTGCACGCCGTGCCGGGTGGGTACCGAAAAGATGCTGGCCTTGCTGGAAGCAGAGGCGTGGGATGCGACAGTGCTGCGCCGGCTCGCCCAGGTGATGCAGGATTCATCGATCTGCGGCCTCGGACAGGCGGCCCCCAACCCGGTCATCAGCTTGCTGACGTATTTCCCGACGGATCTGGCGCGGCAAGGTGTGCAGATCCGCGAAGCGGGAGACGCCTGATGCGCCAACCCACGCAAGACGATACTGTGTCCGCGGCCTTTGAACTGAGCCTCGACGGCGTGATGGTCGAGGCCTCACCCGGCGAGACCTTGTGGCAAGTCGCCAAGCGCGCAGGCGAGCATATTCCGCACCTGTGCTTCAAGGACGCGCCGGGCTACCGTGCCGACGGCAACTGCCGCGCCTGCATGGTTGAAATTGAAGGTGAGCGCACGCTGGCCGCCAGTTGTATCCGCGAAGCCAGACCTGGCATGGTGGTGAAAAGCGCCACCTCGGCGCGCGCTCAGGTGTCGCGCGAGGGGGTCATGGAATTGCTGCTGATCGATCAGCCCGATCGTGAGCTCAGCCCGGATCGCGCCAGTCACTTCTGGAAGACGGTCGATCAGCTCGACATGGACGCCGCCTCGGTGCGCGCCCGCTTGCCACATCGCGCGCCCGACGTGTCGCGGCAAGACGCCACCCACGCCGCCATGCGCGTCAATCTGAACGCCTGCATCGACTGCAATCTGTGCGTGCGTGCCTGCCGCGAAGTGCAGGTGAATGATGTGATCGGCCTGGCCTATCGCGGTGCGGCGTCCAAGGTGGTGTTCGATTTTGACGACACCATGGGCGCGAGCACCTGTGTGGCCTGCGGCGAGTGTGTACAGGCCTGCCCGACGGGCGCCTTGATGCCGTCCACCCTGATCGACGCCGAGGGGCGCGGTGACTCAGCCTCGGCCGACCGGCAGGTGGACTCGGTATGCCCGTATTGCGGAGTGGGCTGTCAGCTCACCTATCATGTCAAGGACGACCGCATCCTGTTTGTCGAAGGGCGTAACGGCCCGTCAAACGCCGGGCGCCTGTGTGTGAAGGGCCGCTTCGGCTTCGACTACCCGAATCACCATGCGCGGCTCACGCGGCCGTTGATCCGCCGCGCCGGCGTCGCGAAGGGCATGGACCCGGATTTCGACCCGGCCAATCCGCTCACCCATTTTCACGAAGCCAGTTGGGACGAAGCGCTGGATGTCGCCGCCAAGGGGCTGATCGCGCTACGCGATACCCACGGCCCGGACGCGCTTGCCGGCTTTGGCAGCGCCAAGTGTTCCAACGAAGAGGCGTGGCTGTTTCAGAAGCTGGTGCGCACCGGCTTTGGCTCCAATCATGTCGACCACTGCACACGGTTGTGCCACGCCAGTTCCGTGGCGGCGCTGATCGAGTGCATTGGCTCGGGTGCGGTCACGGCATCCTTCATGCAGGCGCTGGAGGCCGACCTCGTGGTACTGATCGGCTGCAACCCCGAGGCCAACCACCCGGTCGCCGCCACCTATTTCAAGCAAGCCGCCAAGCGTGGCACCAAGATCATCAGCCTCAACCCGCGCGGCCAGACGCTGGGTGGCTATGCCCACCGAACGGTGCGCTTCACGCTGGGTGCCGATGTGGCCTTGCTCAACGCCATGCTCAATGTAATCGTGGCCGAGCGACTTTACGACGCCGACTACATCGCCGCGCACACTGAGGGCTTCGAGGCGCTCAAGGCGCATGTCGCGCCAATCACACCCGAGACCATGTCGGCCGTCTGTGGCATTGCGCCCGACGAGATCCGCGACATCGCCCGCCTGTACGCCAACGCCGAGCGTGCCATGATCTTCTGGGGTATGGGCGTGTCGCAGCACACCCACGGTACCGACAACGTACGCTGCCTCATCTCGCTGGCGCTGGCCTGCGGCCATGTCGGCAAACCGGGCACCGGGCTGCATCCGCTGCGCGGCCAGAACAATGTGCAGGGCGCCTCCGACGCCGGCCTGATCCCGATGATGCTACCGGACTACCAGCGCGTCGGCGATGCGCAGCTGCGCGCCGCTTTCGAGGAACTGTGGAACACTCCGCTGGCCGACAAGCCGGGCCTGACGGTGGTCGAAATCATGGACGCGATTCTCGCCGGCACCATCTGCGGCATGTACATCATGGGCGAAAACCCGGCCATGTCCGATCCCGATCTCGATCACGCGCGCGCCGCGCTCGCCACGCTCGAACACCTTGTGGTGCAGGACATCTTCGTGACCGAAACCGCGCAGTTCGCCGATGTGATCCTGCCGGCCTCGGCCTGGTCCGAAAAGGACGGCACCGTCACCAACACCAACCGTCAGGTGCAGATGGGCCGCGCCGCCGTGCCGTTGCCTGGCGAGGCAAAAGCCGACTGGTGGATCACCCAGGAGATCGCGCGTCGCTTCGGACTGGATTGGCGCTACACCCACCCGCGCGAGGTGTTTGCCGAGATGGGGCAGGGCATGGGGTCGCTGGCCAACATCAGCTGGGACCGACTGGAACGCGAAGGCTCGGTAACCTACCCATGTCCGGCCGATGACGCCCCGGGGCTGGACGTGGTGTTTGGTGACCGCTTCCCGACCGCCAGCGGCCGCGCCCGCTTCTCGCTGGCTGCGCTGCTGCCGCCCGATGAACCGGTGGATGATGACTACCCCACGATACTCACCACCGGACGCCAGCTTGAACACTGGCATACCGGCTCGATGACGCGCCGTGCAAGGGTGCTCGATGCGCTGGAGCCTTCGGCCGTGGCCATGCTCGCGCCTGGCGAACTACAGCGGCTGGGTTTGCGCGAAGGCGAGATGCTGACCATCACCACGCGCCGCGGCCATATTTCGCTGGCCACGCGGATAGATACGGCGCTGCCTGACGGCATGGTGTTTGTACCTTTCTGCTACAGCGAGGCCGCGGCCAATGTGCTGACCAACCCGGCGCTCGACCCCTTCGGCAAGATTCCCGAATTCAAATACGCCGCCTGTCGCCTGAGCGTGCCGCCCCCGCTCGCGCCGGACTGACCCGCCGCGCGCATTGCAGACCCACGCATCGGACGGGTAGCAGGCGTTTGCTGTCTTGGGCCGCCGGACGTGGATGGCATGGGCGACGGTCTTGAGCGCCAGCCACGGGCGGTGCTGTCGAGCGCTTGGTCGACGAGGCAGATGGTTAGCTGACCCCCGACGGCGGCAGTTGAACTGCGACCGGCCACCAATGACTAATGGACCACTGACGGACGATGATCCTGCTCCGGCCCGCATTCGGCATGGCCCTGCCCGCGGGTGTGGCGCGGGCCGACAAAAGGGAGAGCCATGATCGATTTCGACGCGCTGCCGCTCGCCATCAATGTTGCGGTGTTTCTGGCCATGGGGGTGTTGATCGGTATCGGCGGATGGCGCCTGGCGAATGTGGCGGCGCGCATTGCCCGATGCACCGGCCTTGGCGAGGCCGTGACCGGGGCGCTCTTCCTCGGCGCCGCCACGTCGCTGCCCGGTTCGGTCACGTCGATGACCGCGGCTGCCGGCGGCCACGCCGAGTTGGCGGTGGCCAATGCGCTCGGCGGCATCGCCGCGCAGACGGCATTCCTGGCCATTGCCGATCTGGCCTATCCGCGCGCCAACCTCGAACATGCCGCCGCCTCGGCAGCCAACATCATGCAGGCTGCGATGCTGGTGAGCCTGCTCGCACTGATCTTGGTGGCGATGACCACGCCCGAGATCTCGCTATGGAGTGTGCACCCGGTATCGGTGCTGTTGCCGATGGCGTATGTCTATGGGCTGCGACTGGTGTCCTCGGCGCACCAGCGGCCGATGTGGTTGCCCGAGCAGACCGAGGAGACGCGTTGCGAGACCCCGCGGATACGCCTGCGCTTTGCCGGCATGTCACGCCTGTGGACCGAGTTCGCGCTCCTCGCTGGCCTGGTCGGTGCCGCGGGCTGGGCGCTGGCGGGCAGCGCCATCGCGCTTGGGCGACAGACCGGCATCAACGAGTCTGCGGTCGGTGGCGTGTTCACCGCGGTGACCACGTCCTTGCCTGAGCTCGTCACGGCGATTGCTGCCGTGCGACAGGGGGCACTCACGCTGGCGGTCGGGGACATCATCGGCGGTAATGTCTTCGACACCTTGTTCGTGGCCGTCTCTGACCTGTTCTACCGCTCAGGGTCCATCCTGCATGCGGTCAGCGACCGGCAGGTTTTTCTGGTCAGCGTGGCGATCCTGCAGTCCGGCGTGTTGTTGATGGGCCTGCTGTATCGCGAGAAGCGCGGTCTGGCGAACATCGGCTTCGAGAGCGTGTTCGTGCTGGTGGCCTATGTCGCCACCGTGGTGTTCATGTTCAGCATGTAGGCGTCGCCGGGGCGCATGTCGGAGGCAACGGGCGCCGACGCAATTCTGCCGGTCGGTGGGGCTCAATCGCCCAGATGTACCGCGATCACGCCCCGCAAGGCATTGCCGACCCACAGCCGGGTGGCGCGGGCAAGGTCGTCCCGGGTCAGGTGGCGCTCGCGTGCGAAGCCTTCGCGCAATGCCCGTTGCCGGCAGACGCCGGCCAGCAGACCGGCGGCCAGGGGCGGGGTGACAATTTGCCCATCGATTTCCACGAACACACTGCTGCGCGCACCTTCTGCCAGTTGACCGCGCTCATTGAAGAACAATGCATCGAAATGGCCGCGGGCGATCGCCGCCTTGAGCTGCCGGTCGTAGATCGCGCGGGCGGTGGTCTTGTGTGCCAGCAGCGGGTTGCCGCTGTCGAGCGTTTCGTCGGCCAGGCAGACGGTCTGAGGGCCCGCCAGCGGTGCCAGCGGTTCGGTGGCAAGGTCGAGGTCGCCGGCGTGGCCGAGGCTCAGGCGCATGCGGTGCTCGCCACGGAGCGGCGCAGTGGCGGCGTCGAGCGCGGCGCGCACCGTGTCGAGTTTGCAGGGCATGCCGAGGGCCGACGCCGAGCGGGCGAGGCGGGCGAGGTGGTCGTCGCGCCAGGGGATGGTCTGGCCATCGAAGCGCAGGGTTTCGATCAGGCGCAGGTCGCCGGGGAGGCAGTCGAGGAAGGCCTGCTTGAGGCGGCATTCGGCCCACTCGTCGCGGGCCACGGAGTCGTCGACGATGCCGCTGCCGGTGTGACTGCGCAGCGCGCCGTTGGCAGCGATGTCGAGAGTGCGGATCGGCACGTTGAACTGGAAGTCGCCGTGCGGGGCGATCCAGCCCATCGCGCCGCAGTACACGCCGCGCGGGCTGCCTTCGAGCTCCCGGATGATCTGCATGGCGCGGATCTTCGGCGCTCCGGTGACCGACCCGCAGGGGAAGAGGGCGCGGAAGATCTCGGCGAGGCCCGCCCGCACCGGCGCGGCGGTGACGGTGGAGGTCATCTGCCAGACGGTGCGGTAGGCCTCGGCTTCAAACAGCGTCGGCACGCTCACGCCGCCCGGGGGGGCGAGCCGCCCGAGGTCGTTGCGCAGCAGGTCGACGATCATCAGGTTTTCGGCGCGGTTCTTTTCGCTCGCGGTTAGCGCGCTTGCCGGCGCATCAATCGGCGCCGTGCCTTTCATGGGCTTGCAGGTGAGCGTGTGGCCGCGGCGGGCGACGAACAGTTCTGGCGAGCGGCTCATGAGCGCGCCGTCGGCATGGAGAATCAGCGCGCCGTAGCGCACCGGCTGCGCCTGGCGCAGCTTGCGGTAGAGTCGCCAGGGGTTGCCGTAGGCGCGGCCGTGGCTTGGGAAGGTGAAGTTGGTCTGGTAGCAGTCGCCGTCGAGGATGTAGCGTTTGATGCGCTCGACCGCGCGCAGGTAGTCGGTCTCTGAGAGTCCGGTCTGGCGGTCCATGAGGCCGGTGGCCTGGCCGTCGTCATGGGTCGCGAGCCAGGCGTCGCAGGCGCTGTCGTCGAGTTCGGCACACTGGGCAAACACCCAGGCGCGCAGCAGCGGCGTGGGGCTGGCCGGGCGCAGCGGCGCAAGCCGGGGCTCGAGCGCGTAGCCCAGCTCGTACGCTGCGGCGAGTGCGACCCAGTGGCCGGTCGCGGTGGCGGACTCGATGCGGGCAAAGGCAGCGTCGAGCCCTTGCGGGGCGTCGCAGACGATGGTGTCGATCAGGCCGTGCAGCCGGCGGGCGCGTTGTTCGACAAGGTTGTCGTCGAACAGCGCGACAGGCTCACGGGAGGCGAAGGAAAGCATCCGGAGCGGGCGGGGTCAGGCGAACAGCTTGAGAACCGCGTCCAGACCGCTGTAATTGAGGCTGCAGTCGGCGTGGGCGCGCAGCACCGGTTTGGCCTTGAAGGCGACACCAAAGCCGGCCGCGCGGAACATGGGCAAATCGTTGGCTCCATCGCCGGCGGCCATTACGCGCTCGGCGCTCAGGTCGAGCTGATTGCGGATGCGAATGAGGTGGTCGGCCTTGGCCTGGGCGTCGACGACCGGGCCGCAGACGCGACCGGTGAGCTTGCCGTCGGCGCGTTCGAGCGTGTTGGCGTAGGCGTGGTCAAAGCCGAGGTCGGCCTTGAGGCGTTCGGTAAAATAGGTGAAACCGCCCGACACCAGCACGGTGACAATGCCGGCAGCTTTGAGTGCGCTGATCAGTTCGCGCGCACCGGGGTTGAGTTGCAGCCGCTCGCGAAACACGGTGTCGAGTGCGCTGGCGTCCAGGCCTTCGAGCAGGGCGACACGGCGATTGAGTGATTCGCGAAAATCGATCTCGCCGCGCATGGCCGCTTCGGTGATCTCGGCGACCTGGTCTTTCTTGCCGCATTGGTCGGCGATCTCGTCAATGCACTCGATGTCGATCAGTGTCGAATCCATGTCGGTGACGAACAGGCCGAAGTCGGTCAGGCGTCGGCCGGTCGGCACAAAGGCGAAGTCCACGCCAGCCGCGTCACAGAGCTCGGCGACGCCGTCGCGGCGCTGTGTGTCGACCAGGCGGAAGGCGCTGGCGTCGATTTGTTCGATGGCCCGCGCACCACTGTGGCGGGCCAGATTTTTCAGCACTGGCGTTTCGATGTCGGTGCCAAGCACAACAAGATTCATTGAGGCGAGGTCCGGGTCGGCAAGGTGGTGCGCAGAATGTCGCGGGCGTGGCGCAGCATGTCGACCGTGGTCTCCCAGCTCACGCAGGCGTCGGTGACCGAGCAGCCGTACTTGAGCTGCGACAGATCGGTCGGGATCGACTGGTTGCCGGCTTCGATGAAGCTCTCGATCATCGCGCCGACCACCGAGCGGTTGCCTTCGCGGATCTGGTGAACCACGTCGCGCAGCACCAGCGGCTGGTATTCGGGGTTCTTCCAGGAGTTGGCGTGCGAGCAGTCGACCACCACGTTTTGCGCCAGCTTGGCTTTGGCCAGCGCCTTCTCGGCGAGGTTGACCGACACGGTGTCGTAGTTCGGCCGGCCACCGCCACCGCGCAGCACCACATGCCCGTAGGGGTTGCCGCGGGTGCGCAGGATGGCCGAACGACCCTGGCCGTTGATGCCGAGGAAACTGTGGCGATTGGCGGCCGAGACGATGCCGTTGATGGCGGCGTCGAGCGAGCCGTCGGTGCCGTTCTTGAAGCCCACTGGCGTCGACAGACCCGAGGCCATTTCGCGGTGAGTCTGCGATTCGGCGGTGCGGGCGCCGATGGCGGTCCAGGCGATCAGGTCGCCGTAGTATTGCGGGGCGATCGGGTCGAGGGCTTCGGTGGCGCAAGGCAAGCCGACTTCGTTCACGTCGAGCAGAAACTGGCGGGCCTTCTGCATGCCTTCGTCGATGCGGAAGGAGTCGTTCATGTAGGGGTCGTTGATATACCCCTTCCAGCCCGTGGCGGTGCGCGGTTTCTCGAAATACACGCGCATCACCAGCATCAGCGTGTCGGAGAGCTCGTCGGCAAGTGCCTTGAGGCGGCGGGCGTAGTCCAGGCCGGCGACGGGATCGTGAATCGAGCAGGGGCCAACCACCACAAACAGGCGGGGGTCTTCGCGATCCAGGATGGCCTGCAGGGCGCGGCGGCCTTCGAGTACCGTTGCGGTAGCCGCGTCGGTCAGCGGCACCTGTGCCTTCACCTCTTCCGGCGAGGGCATGTGGTCTTGCGCGATGATGTTAAGGTTTTCTGTCTGGGCGACGGTCATGGTGCGCTCTTTCCAGGCGGCGAAAAACGGGTAGTTTACTGCGTTTGCGGGCGATTCGTCAGATGGGAAAACCTCAAGGCGTTTGTCATCCGACAAAGGGCTTGCGGGCGGTGGTCGAAAAGTTGGGCTGTAAACGAAAAAGACCGTCTTTCGACGGCCCGTTTCGGGTGTTGCGGCGCGTGCAGATTCAGACGTTGCCGACAAACTCGCCGCGTGCCGGGTAGTGGTTCTTGAGTACGAAATCCATCGCACCCAGCAACTCGGAAAACAGCGGACGGGCGAAGGGCATGGTCTGCACGGCGCCGTAGTACAGGGTGCCGTCCGGGCGCACAAAGAACAGGCCGGGCTCGCTGAACAGGCTGGGCTCTTCGATGCCGATGGAGGTCTTGCCGCGGCTGGCCGAGATGTACAGACCCCAATTGCGGGCGACGGCCAGCGGCAGGTCGTAGCCAAAGCGCAGGTGATTGGCCTGAACCTTGTCGGCCATGGCCTGGGCGCGCTCCTGGTTGTCGCTCGAAATGGCGATGGTCTTGACGCCACGCTCGGCAAACTCGGGGGCCAGACGCTCCAGTTCCATCAGGTATTTGGCGCAGATCGGGCAGTGCAGGCCGCGATAGAAGGCCACCATGGTGAAGGTGTCGGCCTTGTCGGTGGCGATATCGAAGGGGACTCCGGCGAGCGTGGCAACCTTCAGTTCGGGGACGGCTTGGCGGGGAACGAGCATTTTTTGGACTCCAGCGAGAGATTCGATGCTTGGAGTATTGCGTACGATATGCAACACTTTGTCCGTAAATGTTTGCAGAGCGTACAAATTTATGCCAACAGCACCTCGCCTCGATCGCCTGACTTCCCTCCTGACCGGCTTGATGCCGCGCATTCAGATCCGTCATCTGGGCGATCTGGCCGATGCCGCGACAGTGGCCAGCGATGCCGCCGATTGCCTGCACTTGCATCTGGTGGTGGCCGGCAGTGTCGAGTTCGATAGCCGCGACGGCACACAAACGCTGAGCGCGCCGGCGATTGCGGTGTTTCGCAACGATCAGGCGCATGGCCTGCGGCCGCTTGACGATGCGCCGTGCCGGGTGTTTTGCGCCGAGGCGTTTTTTGATGGCCCGGCCGCGCCGCTGTTGCTCGAAGCCTTTGACACGCCGCTGTTTTTGCCGATGACGGCGGCGATGCCGGGGCTCACACAAACCATCGGGCTCATCGCGCTCGAAGTCGAGTCGCCGCGTTGTGGCGGGGGTGTGTTGTTGAGCCGCGCCGGCGAGATTTTGCTGATCGGTCTGCTGCGTCATCTGCTGTCGAATCAGATTCTGCCGCGCGGCGTGCTCGCCGGGCTGGCCGACCCCGGCCTGGCGCGGGCGTTGGTGGCGGTGCATACGCAGCCGGCCGCGCCGTGGTCACTAGAGGCCATGGCCGAAACGGCGGGCGTGTCGCGTACCACCTTTGCCGAACGCTTTCGCGACAGCCTCGGCATCACGCCGCGGCGCTATTTGAATGCCTTTCGGTTGACCATTGCCCGACGCGAGATTGCCGCCGGGCGTGGCCTCAAGCGGGCGGCGCAGGCCGCGGGCTACGAGAGCCCGGCGGCGCTGTCGCGGGCCTTGTCGCGCGTGGCCAACGAGGTGGCGTCGTAATCTGCTGCCTGATCAGGTGATCAGTTTCAGCAGTTCTTTGACCGCGGCGGCGCGCTGCTTGACCGTCGGCGCGAGGATCTTGCAGATCAACCGATCCTGCCCGGCCATGCGGGTGTTGCGGTCTTTCTGGATCAACCCGATGACCTTCATCGGGTCGATCGGCGCGGCCACGCCAAACTGGATGCTCAGCTGGCTTTCCGACACATCCAGCTTCACCACATCCATATCCTTGAGCATCACGCGCAGGCGGTGCGTCTCCAGCAGCGCCAGGGTTTGCGGCGGCATCTCGCCGAAGCGGTCGATCAGCTCTTCTTGCAGCTCGCGCAGCTCGTCTTCGGTGTCGGTGTTGGCCAGGCGCTTGTAAAGCGTAAGGCGCTCCTGCACGTCGGCGCAGTAGGCGCTGGGCAGCAGGGCGGGGCTGTGCAGATTGATTTCCGACACCACATCCAGCGGTTTGGTCAGGTCTGGCTCGCGCCCGGCCTGCAGGTCACGCACCGCGCGCTTGAGCATCTCGGTGTAGAGCGAAAAGCCGATCTGCTGGATCTCGCCCGACTGGTTTTCGCCCAGCACTTCGCCCGCGCCGCGGATCTCCAGGTCGTGCATGGCGAGAAAAAAGCCCGAGCCCAGGTCTTCCATCTGCGTGATGGCTTCGAGCCGCTTTTGCGCCAGTGCGGTCGGCTTGGCGTGCGCGTCGGTGAGCAGGTAGGCGTAGGCCTGGTGGTGCGAGCGCCCGACCCGGCCGCGCAGCTGGTGTAATTGCGCCAGGCCGAAGCGGTCGGCGCGGTTCATGATGATGGTGTTGGCGGTCGGGATGTTGATGCCGGTTTCGATAATGGTGGTGCACAACAGCAGGTTGGCGCGCTGCTGGGTGAAGTCGCGCATCACGCGCTCCAGCTCGCGCTCGGGCAACTGGCCGTGGCCGACCACGATGCGCGCCTCTGGCAGCAGCTCGGTGAGTGAGTCGCGCACGTTCTCGATGGTGTCAACTTCGTTGTGCAGGAAGTACACCTGCCCGCCGCGCTTGAACTCGCGCAGCACCGCCTCGCGGATGATGCCCTTGCTCCAGCGCTGCACGAAGGTCTTGATCGACAGCCGCTTCTGCGGCGCGGTGGCAATCACCGAGAACTCGCGCAGCCCCTCCAGCGCTAGGCCCAGCGTGCGCGGAATCGGCGTGGCGGTGAGGGTGAGGATGTCCACCTCGGCGCGCAGTTGCTTGAGCGATTCCTTCTGACGCACGCCAAAACGGTGCTCTTCGTCGATGATCACCAGCCCAAGGCGCTTGTACTGCACGTCTTTTTGCAGCAGGCGGTGGGTGCCGATGATGATGTCCACCTTGCCCTCGTCCAGCTCCTTGAGCGCCTGCGTTTGTTCCTTGGCGCTCTTGAAGCGCGACAGCTCGGCGATCTTGATCGGCCAGTCGGCAAAGCGGTCGGCAAAGGTCTGGTAGTGCTGCTCGGCCAGCAGCGTGGTGGGGCACAGCACCACCACCTGCTTGCCGTCGGCCACCGCGATGAAAGCGGCGCGCAGGGCGACTTCCGTCTTGCCGAAGCCCACATCGCCGCACACCAGCCGGTCCATCGGCCGGCCGGACTGCATGTCCTTGATCACCGCGTCGATGGCCGCTTGCTGGTCGGCGGTTTCCTCAAAGCCGAAGGCCTCGGCAAAGGCGTCGAGGTCATGCGTCTTGAAGCTGAACTTGTGGCCGGTGCGCGCGGCGCGCTGGGCATACAGCGCCAGCAACTCGGCGGCGGTGTCGCGCACCTGCTGGGCGGCCTTCTTCTTGGCCTTGTCCCACTGGCCAGAGCCCAGCCGATGCAGGTCGACCGCCTCGGGGTCGGCGCCGGCGTAGCGGGTGATCACATGCAACTGCGACACCGGCACATACAGCTTGTCGTTGTTCGAATATTCCAGATGCAGAAATTCGGTGTCGCCTTCGCCCAGGTCCATGTGCACCAGGCCAAGGTAGCGCCCCACGCCGTGCGACACATGCACCACCGGGTCGCCAATTTTCAGCTCCGACAAATCCCGCAGCCAACCCTCGACGGTGGCCTTGCGCCCGCCATCGCGGCGGCGCTGGGTGCGTGCGGTGTTAGCGTACAGCTCGGTCTCGGTGAGGATGGCCAGCTTCGCCTCGGGCAGGATAAAGCCGCGCGTCAGCGGGCCGGCCGACAGGCACAGTGGCGCATCGCTGCTCAGGAAGCTCGCCAGGTCGTCGCTGGGCGTGTAGGCCAGGTCGTACTCGGCAAAGTACTCCGCCATGGTCTCGCGCCGGCCGGCCGATTCGGCCAGCACCAGCACCCGGCCGTCAAAGCCGTCCAGCCAGCGCTTGAGCGCCTGCAGCGGATCATTCGCCTTGCGCTCGACCGCCACGGTGGGCATCGTCGTGCTCGCCACTTCGCCCTCGCGCGGTGCGCCAATCTGCAAGCGCGGGTGGTCGGCCAGCCGCGAGAAAAACGCCTCCTGATCCAGAAACAGCGCCCGCGGCGCCATCACCGGTCGGCTGCGGTCGCCCTTGAGCAAGTCGTAGCGTGACTGTGTATCGCGCCAGAAGTCGGCAATCGCCGTCGGCACATCGCCATGCAGCAACACCCGGCAAGCCGTCGGCAGGTAATCAAACAGCGTAGCCGTGTCTTCAAAAAACAGCGGCAGAAAATACTCCACGCCCGCCGAAGCGATGCCGTTCGACACGTCTTTGTAAATGGACGCCCGGCTCGGGTCGCCCTCAAAGGTCTCGCGGAAGCTGCTGCGAAAGCGTGTGCGGCCTGCCTCGTCGAGCGGAAATTCCCGCGCCGGCAAGAGGCGAATCTGATCCACCGGATACACCGTGCGCTGGGTGTCCGGGTCGAAGGTGCGGATGGTGTCCACATCGTCGTCGAACAGATCAATGCGGTAAGGCAGCGTCGAACCCATCGGAAACAGATCGATGATGCCCCCGCGCACGCTGTATTCGCCCGGGCTTACCACCTGCGTCACATGCGCATAACCCGCCAGCGTCATCTGTTCGCGAAACGCATCCCCATCCATCCGCTCGCCGCGCTTCACAAAAAAGGTATGCGCCGCCAGAAAGCTCGGCGGCGCCATGCGATAAAGCGCCGTCGATGCCGGCACCAACACCACATCCGCCTCGCCGCGCGTCACCGTATACAAGGTCGCCAGCCGCTCGGAGACCAGATCCTGGTGTGGCGACAGCGCGTCGTAGGGCAGCGTCTCCCAGTCCGGCAACACACACACCCGCAGCTCCGGCGCAAACCACAGGATCTCGTCCCGCAGCCGCTGCGCATCGATCGGATTCGCCACCACCACGACCTGCATCGTGTCAGTGCCCAGCGCAGAGATTGCCAAGGCGTCGGAAGAGCCGGCGAGCGCGGGCAGATCGACGCGGTGGCCGGGTTTGGCGGCGGGGAGGGCGGCGAGGGAGGGGAGCAGGGGGTGTGGGACGGGCATGCGGGGCGAAGACGTTTGGGGGCGGGGCGTTGATTATACGGGAGCCGATGCCCAGCGATTGCCGGGACGATGGCGTTGACCGAGCTCAATCGAGAACGGTATGCGCGTGGCCACGGTAGCGGCTAACTCTGGTCGGCTGGACGTGGTTCACGTGGCAGGAGATGTCGGGAAATTTTACGGAGGTGGATGCAGGTATGTTTTGTCGTAAGGGTAACCGTATGTAGTAAATAGACATTCTTCTTTGGGCATCTTTCTTGCATAATGCGATCGGTTTTCAAGGGGCCGATCGAAGCATAGACGTGCCGTCTGGAGAAATTAATGCATCGCAAAAAATTTGGAAGTGTTCGCCGATCTTTGCCGGCTATTAGCTTGTTTGTGGCCAGCTTTGGCATATCGCCTTTACCTACCTACGCAGTGACAATGGATGTGTTGGGTGTCGATGGTAGCGACGGTGTCAATGGTAGTGGAGGCACGAACGGTGGTAGCGCAACCGCCACGCTTCCGCTTAACAATGACAACACCAGTAGTGCGAAAGCAACTGGTGGTCAAGGCGGGTGGGCCGGTGACAAGTATCTGGGCGTTGGGGTGATCAATGGTCAGCCGAGCGTTCTTGGAAGTGGTGGCGATGGCGGTTCGGCGACTGCAGACGGGAACTCCACCGTGTTGTCGGGCAGCGCCTCGGTTCTTGGCCAGGCGACAGGTGGCGCGGGTGGCGTGGCGGCAGGGGTCGGGTACGACGGTGGCGAGGGCGGAGATGCCAGCGCGAAGGCGCGGGGTATGTCTGGTGGAAACGGGTCGTACTACGGTGTGGCCGCCCGCGCGGTTGGTGGTTCGGGGGGCAGCAGCTACTTTGGCGATGGCGGAAACGGCGGGAGTGCCGTTGGTGCGTCGTCGGGGCATTTCGTTGGCTTTGGCAATGCCAGCCTTATCAACGAGGTTGTCGGCGGTGCTGGCGGTACTGCGAGCTATGGCAGCGGTCGGGGGGGCGATGGCGGGGTCGCCTCGATTGGCTCAACCTATGGGCAACAAGGTTCCGGACACCTCAGCGTCAGGACTGATGCTATCGGTGGTAACGGTGGATCCGGCTATTCGGGTGCATCGGGCGGAAATGGCGCGGACACAAGCATTGTTGATGGTGCGCGAGGGTCATCTAATAACTCGCTGTCGTTGTCGCAGTTTGCCAAAGGTGGCGACGGCGGCTACTCCGAGAACGCGTTCGCAGGAAATGGTGGTGATGCGCTATCCCGGCTGGTTCAGACCTTCTGGCCCTATAGTGAGCGTAGCGTTTCAGGGGTTGTTACGGCATCGGGTGGGCGAGGCGGAACCACGAGTACGGGGGCTGCCGGCAACAGCGGAAACGCAACCGCCTATATCTCCATCGGCACAGATCACTTCGGTTCGACTGCGCGGGCAACCGCCCGGGCCATCTCACCCAGCACCCCGTGGGTCGTGGGTGGGAAGGCCAATGCCGATGCTTCTGCCAGCTCGCGCGGTGTTGGCTTTGCAGAGGCCAGCGCATATGCGGCAGGGAATGGTGGCCACGCCAATGCGTCGAGTATGACCAATCACTCCTTCGAGGTTGGCAGCGGCACCGCACGCAGATATATCCACCCGGTGATCAAGGCAGGAGCAAGCGCGCAGGTTGGCGAGAATACGGCGAATGCCTCTGATGTGGCGCAGCAGGTCAATAGTGTTGCCATGACCGGATTTTCCGGAGGTGCCTCGAAAGTGCTGCCAAATCTGTCCGGCGGCAGCAACGGCATTGAAGCGTTTTCTTATGCTGACGGGTTGCTGGCCAGCGGCCAGTTCGACAGCCTGGTCAATGGCCATAATGCAATCAAGGCGTCGTTTGTCGCGGGCGCGGAGCGCCGCATGATTGGCACTGGCGTAATCGGCGCGAACTACAGCGAGTTTGCAACTGGGCAACGTACCTACACTGGGAGTGCGCAGTATTCGTACACTTTCGATCAGGCGACCGATGTACTGCTTGGGTTGATGGATTTTTCTGGTTATGACGCATTAAATCCGATGGCTCTGGATTTTTCGATAGCAAACGCCGGCCAAACAATGTTTTCTCGTAGTTTCATCACTTTGTCCGATGCCCGTGGTTTCTTCGTCAACAATGCGATCAACCTTGGCTCGTTTGTGGGGCAAGTTGATCTGGCCATCAACTTTTCGCTCACTGCAGATGTATCGCAGGGTGCCGCGTTCAGCTACCTGCTTGCTGCCGGATCTGCGACGATTGCGCCGGTGCCGGAGCCAAGCCAGTTCGCGATGTTGCTCGCGGGTTTGGCCGTTGTTTCCTTGACGGTTCATCGGCGCGTGCGCAGGCCTTGAAGGATTCGGAGGCCGGGCGCCGCCGTGTTTGGCTCGGCCTGTTATAGAAGGCGCCCTCGACTGAGGGCGTTTTCGTTTGAGCACCTCGAATTTGTGGTGCCTGCGCTGGGCGTTCACCAGAGTTCAGGCAGACAGGGCGAGCCCGGTCAAGCGAGATGTGGCGGGCGCTGCCGGGCGCTCAGGTGCGCAGCGCCGGCAGCGTGTCGCCGCGCACGACGAACTGCAGCGCGAGCCCGTTGTTACAGTAGCGTTTGCCGGTGGGTTGGGGGCCGTCGTCAAATACATGGCCTTGGTGGCCGCCGCAGCGCGCGCAGTGGTACTCGGTGCGCGGCCAGATCAGCTTGTAGTCGCGCTCGGTGTTGACCGCGCCGGTCAGCGGCTGCCAGAAGCTCGGCCAGCCGGTGCCGCTGTCGTATTTGGTGGCGCTGTCGAACAGCGGGAGGTAGCACGCCGCGCAGACATAGGTGCCGTCGCGCTTCTCGTGGTTCAGCGGGCTGCTGCCGGGCGGTTCGGTGTTGTCCTCGAAGAGGACCGCGTAGGCCGGGCGGGGCAGTAGTTTGGCCCATTCCTCTTTGGGTTTCATCAAGGTGGGGCCCGCCGTGCCTGCCGCCCCGGCGACGCGATGTCCGCCGAGCGAGAGTAGGGCGGCTGCCAGCAGGGTTTGGAGCGATTGACGTCGGTTCATGCTTTGCCTCTCTTGGGTGGTGCGCGAGTGTGTGCAGCATTCAGCCGGCCGACGGGACGCCGGGCCGGGCGTGCGCCTGTGGTACTTCGCCACTACCTGTCTATTCGACAACGCCTGCGGAACAAAATTCGCCCGGCGCCTGCACTCAGGGCTTGTGTCGGACCCCCGGCCGGACGTTTGTCTCGCCGTTCGACGGACGCTTCTTGCCGTCCGGCAGGGTCGGGCCTAAATTGGAATCTCCCAATCGAAGGGAGAAGGCATGAATCGATTCCTTAACGCGTTGCTCACCGTACTGTTCGCCTTCGGCAGCCTATCGGCAGTCGCTTGCACAGGAGACAAGGCCAAGGACGACACCGGCGGCATGAGCACGCTATCGCAGCCGAAGAAGTAGGCTCCGCCGGAGCCGAATCGACAAGGGCCGGTCATGCCGGCCCTTTCCTTTCTTTTAACCAACCTCGGCGTCAGTGTTTGAAATACGACGTCTCAGCGTTAAAAATCCTTCTTGTTGCCGCGCGCCGGCCAACATGCGGGCGGGAATGTGCGTTGGATCATGCATGGCTCGATCGACGGTGGATGGCGCATTCTGGTCGTTGCATGATTGATCGACGACTCAGCCGCAGTGGCGGGTGCTTGGTCCCTGTGCGCAGTATTGGGGGCACGCACCGACTTTCAAACCAGACTCGAGGCCTCGATTTCATTCGCTGACCCGCCTGAGCGTATCGGTCGCTTGTGCGTGAAACGGGCCGCCAAGGCTGACCGCCCGCTCCGCCGCGCGACGGGCTTCGTCGCGGCGGCCCAGTTCAAGCAGCACCATGGCGAGGTTGTTGTAGGTGGCGGCATCCTGGTGGCGCTGCGCCGCGTCGTGGAACACCGCCGCGGCACCGGTTTTTCGCCCTGCGCATAGAGGGTGTTGCCGAGGCCCATGGCGAGCGTGAGGTTGTCGGGCCAGCGTGCCAGCGCTTGCTGGTAGGCACGTGCGGCGGCATTCGGCGGTGCATTGTGTTCGAACGCCACCAGTGCACGCGTGGCTTCGGATTCGGATGCGGTGGCCGGCAGTGACCCGGGCGGGGTGACGACGAAGGCCCAGCGTCCGCCGCGCTCCCAGGTATGTTCGAAGGTGGAGAAGGCGAGTTCCTGGCGCTTCATCGGGCCGGAGCGGAGCACTAAGTGGGCGGCGTCGAGGTCGTACCCGATGACTACGGCGTAATGCCAGGATGGCGTCCAGGACAGGCCGAGATTCTGGAACACCACCACCGGATTGCCATGATGGGTTACGCGCATGACGGCTTCGAGCGTGTCGAGAGCGTATGTCGCCACCGCGCCGCGGCCGCGCGGAGAATTTGGGATCAATTCTTGAATCCCAACATCCTTCGGGGGGCGTCGCGAAGATTTAACGCGAGAGAGTGTCGTAATTCAAGACCAGCCCCTCGGGGTGTGACGAATCAAGCAGGCATGCAAAACCCGCCCGGGGAGCGCTCGGGCAGGGCGGTGTGATAGGAAAGGCCCTCAGGTAGCCATGCGGCGACGGATCAGCCCGAGACTCCCCAGCCCGAGTAGCAGCAGGCTGGCCGGCTCGGGCACCGTCACTGGGTCCCCAAAGGCAATCGAGTCGATGTCAAAGCCGTCAGTGGTGTTACTGCCGGGATACTGAACCAGTGAGGCGTCCTGGATGTAGATGAACTCCCAAAAACCGGCGACGGTCAGGTCGGTGAGCGCGGCCGCCGGGTTGCCTCCGCCGTTGTTTACCGTGCCAGCGTACATGGTCGATGTGGCATCGAAATTTCCGAAGGCATCGGCCAGCGCCACAAACACGTCTGCCGCCTCATTAACGAGGCCGTCGTCGAAATCATGGATGGAGAACGTGCCGGTAAACGGCGTGGAGACCTGAAATACCGCAACCCCGGTGACACCGAGCGTGGGAATCCCCAGTGAGTACGCATGGCCGTCAGGTGCGCCCTGATTGACTTGAGTTGCATCGGTCTGCGCTGCAACGGCGCTGCAGCTCACACCGCTGCCGTTCCAGACGGGGTAGTTCGGGTCGCAATCGGCAAGGATGGGTGTGAGGGCGGCGTGGGCGCCGGTGGCGAGGCCAAGCAACGCGGCGAACATCAGGGGCCGAATACGACTCCTCATGAGGAATTCCTCCGTGTTGTTCCCGGAAGATCCCGGGTATATCCGTTTGCCAAGCAAGTTTCATGCGTAGGGCTCCAACGGCCGCCCTGACGCCGTGATCCCGCTGTTCGCCACGACTGAAGCGTTCTGGAGTGAAGACGAATGTCAATTTCATCGACATGGTGCGTATCTGCGTGCGGGACCCTTCGCAGTGGCACGCGGGGTCACCCATTAGCCTCCCCCATGCAATCGGGCACTCGGCGACAACATCAAACACCGGCCGCCGCGTCGCGCTGAAGAAGGTTGGCTGATGGTTTCGGGGGATGCCGCTGCTCTGCACAAGGACGTTCGAGTCACTGGCGCCGAGTCTGAAACCCTCCCTTCGGGTGCGGCGGGCATGTTGGTGGCGATTGTCTTTCCGGCATGCCAATTGCTGACCAAGAGCTGTGTTCAACACCGGCTGAGGCGCTCGCCATGACAATCCAATCCGGCATTGCCAATCCGGCCGCGACATGGCTGAACAGTTCTTCGCCGCTGGCGCGGACGGCGGTATCGGCAGAGACTGCCGGGGTTGCGGAAAATCTTGCCCAGCGGGTGAGCATTTCGCCGGCAGCGCGAGGCCTGCTGGCTGCCGAATCTGCGCAGAGAGCGTCGTCGGGTGGTGCAACCGCGGTCTTCGACACGACCCGCGGCGCGGTCGAGCTCGATATCAATGCGTATTTCACGCCCCCGGGAAGCGCCGACAGGGGGACGTATACACTGCCGCCGCTCCTGGTGCCGTCCCAAAATAACATCGACGCTCTGCGCAGGCATATCTCGGCGGCAATGCCGGATTTTTTGGCGCGGAACGGCATCCCGTTCGGACCGTCGAGTATGACCTACGATAGTGCGGGCAAGGTCCAGTTGCCCGCGGACTATCCGTACACCGATGAGTTTACCGCTGCGCTGGAGGGCAGCCCGGCAATGGCACGTGAGCTGCAGACCGTCAATGCGCTGACGTCGACCCTGGTGGAACTGAGAAAGAGCCTCCCGTTCGTGCAGGAATATGCCGCGGCATCGCCGGCCGAGGCTGGCGCCGTGGTAGCCAGATACAGTCAGCTGTTTTCGGGCAGCCGAACCTACGACACCATTGCCCTGGGTTTCTCGGCCGACGGCCGCTTGAGCCTGACAGCCAATGGCGAACCGGTGTTCCAGGGGGCGCTGGCGCACGCGCGCTCATGACACCGTCGGCGCCTGAAGCACCGTAGCATCGTTGCGTGTCCGCCCGCGCGCAGGCTGCCGGGTAGTGGCAGCTCGACCGGGATCTGTTCGAGGGGGTTGGGAGCGACCACGTCATGAGGTGGCGTGTTGCCGGTTCGGCCGCTGTTGCGTTGTGTGTCGTTCACTCCGCTTCTCGTCGGGCGCGCCCCCGCTGCAGCGCAACCACCAGCGCCAGCACCAGCAGCGTCGGGATGAAAATCCATTCCTTGGCCGGGCGTTTGGCGGGTAGTTCGATGTGGGTGACGTTGAAACCCTGTTCGAGGCCGAGCTTGGCGGCGCGGCTGCCGAAGTCGACCATCATGACCTGGACGCTATCGCCGAGCGCCATCACGGTCAGGCCCGATTGCTTCAGGCGCGCACGGGCATTCTCGGCGCTGTCGCCGAGCGGCAGCAGCACGCCCTTGGAGATCTCGTCGCCCTCCAGCGTGATGCCTTCGATCCATACGCGCAGATTGCCGTTCGCGGGGGCGGCTTCGACCAGTTCGTTGAGGCGTGTTGCCGGCACCGTGTTGTAGGGCGGATGGATCTGGTCCATCCAGAAGCCGGGCCGGAACAGGCTGAAGGTGACGAGCAGCAGCAGTGCGGTTTCGTACAGGCGGCTGCGGGTGAGGAACCAGCCTTGGGTGGCGGCGGCGAAGATCAGATTGGCGAGTACTGCGCTGCTAACTGTGAGGAAGAAGGCCCACAGGTTGTCGATGCCGATCATCAGCAACTGGGTGTTGAAGATGAACATGAAGGGCAGGATCGCGGTGCGGATCGAGTAGATGAAGGCCTGCACGCCGGTGGCGATCGGGTCGCAGCGGGCGATGCCGGCGGCGGCATACGAGGCGAGGCCGACCGGCGGGGTGACGTCGGCCATCAGGCCGAAATAGAAGACGAACAGGTGCACCGCGATCAGCGGCACCAGCAGGCCGCTCTGCGCGCCGAGCTCGACCACCACCGGCGCCATCAGCGTCGACACTACGATGTAATTGGCGGTGGTGGGCAGGCCCATGCCGAGGATCAGGCAGATCACCGCGACCATGAACAGCATGGCCATCAGGTTGCCGCCCGAGACCGCCTCGACGAACTCGGTCAGCACCAGGCCGATGCCGGTCAGCGTGACGGTGCCGACGATGATGCCGGCGGCGGCGGTGGCGATGCCGATGGCGATCATGTTGCGCGCGCCGATCGACAGGCCGTCGTAGAGGTCACGGAAGCCCTGATGCAATTCGGCCAGGGTGTCGCCCTTGCCGCGCATCAGCGCCAGGATGGGGCGCTGGGTGACGAGGATGAAGATCATGAAGCTCGTCGCCCAGAAGGCCGACAGGCCGGGCGAGAGTTCCTCGACCATCAGGTTCCAGATCAGCGCGACGACCGGCAGCAGGAAGTGCAGCCCGGACTTGAGCGTCGGGCCGACCTCGGGCAGTTCGGTGATCTCGTCGTTCGGGTCCTCGATGTGCAGTTCGGGCTGCTGCGCCGAAAACCACAGCAGCGCGAGATAGGCGAAGAACATCAGCACCGCGACGACGATGAACGAGGCGTCGCCGGCGACATCCTTGATCCAGCCCATGCCCCAATAGACGATGCCGGCGAGGACGATCACGCCGCTGATCGTCATGATCGTGCGCATCAGCCGTATCTGCCAGCTGTGCGGGCTGGGCGGCCGTGGCAGGCCGCGGATGTCGGCCTTCATGGCTTCGAGATGCACCAGGTAGAACAGCGCGATGTACGAGATCAGCGCCGGCAGGATGGCGTGCTTGAGCACCTGTACATAGGGAATGCCGACATACTCGACCATCAGAAAGGCGGCCGCACCCATCACCGGCGGCATGATCTGCCCGTCCACCGACGCCGCCACCTCGACCGCGCCGGCCTTTTTCGGCGCGTAGCCGACGCGCTTCATCAGCGGGATGGTGAAGGTGCCGGTGGTCACCACATTGGCGATGGATGAACCGGAGATCATGCCGGTCGAGGCCGAGGCCACCACCGCCGCCTTGGCCGGCCCGCCGCGAAAATGCCCCAGCATCGACATCGCCGACATGATGAAGTAATTGCCCGCACCCGCCGTCTCGAGCAGCGCGCCGAACAGCACGAAGAGAAAGATGAAGCTGGTCGACACGCCCAGCGCCACGCCGAACACCCCCTCGGTCGACAGCCACAGATGGTTCATGCCCTTGCCGAGCGAGGCGCCACGGTGGGCGATCACGTCCGGCATGTAGGCGCCGAGGAAGATGTACGAGATGAAGACCAGCGCGAGGATCACCATCGGCAGCCCGAGCGCGCGGCGCGCCGCTTCGAGCAGCAGCGTCAGGCCGACCACGGCGGCGACCAGGTCGAAGGTGGTCGGCAGCCCCGGGCGCTGGGCCAGCTCGCTGTAGAACAGATAGAGGTAGCCGGCGGCAAAGGCGCCGACGAGGGCCAGCACCCAGTCGAGCACCGGCACATGGGTGCGTGGCGAGCGCTTGAAGGCCGGGTAGGCCATGAAGCCGAGGAAGACGGCAAAGGCCAGGTGGATGGCGCGCGCCTCGGTGTCGTTAAGGATGGCGATGTTGAACACGAAGGGCAACGGGGAGGCGAACCACAACTGGAACAGCGACCATGCGATGCCGGTGGCAGCAATGATCGCGGCGGTGACGCCGGTCGGCTTGCGCCCGCCGGTGTCCGCCTCGGCAACGATCTGCTTCAGTTCCTCTTCGCTCAGTTCATGGTGTCGAGCTTGTGCCTTGGCCATTCGCCCGGTCTCCTCGTGTTCGCCGGTGTGGTCGCGGACGGGTAGTCGAACACTAGCGTCCTTATGCCGGCGATGTGCCTGAGAGTGCAGGAATGAACCCCTACCTTATTCTTTGTAGTACGTGGCGTGGCGGGCGGGCAGGTCGGTGGAGGCGTCGTGGTGAGAATGTGCGGGGATTTCGGGGCGATTCGAGATGGTGCGAGGCCTCGGGCTGGCAGCCGTTTGATCCGCCTGCCGGCAGGGCGCCAATGTTCGCGAAGGCGGTGCGCTTCATTCGATTCCGAGTTGCGTAATGAGGGCCTTCATGTGTTGCCAGTGCGAACCTTCCCAGAATACGCGCCGGCAGTGGTCGCAGGTGCTGAAATTGTGGTGCCGGCGGGCCACGTCAGGTGGTACGCGGTTGATCGCCTCGTCGCGGTCGAGCGGGCGCAGCGGCGTGTTGCAGTTGAGGCATAGCGTGAATGGGCGTGCGCTGTGCGTCAGATCGAGGCGTGCGAAAACTTCTTCGACCTGTTTCGACGGCTTTCTTGCGTGGATGTAGCAGCCGTGGGTGATGCTGCGGCGTTTGAGCAGATCGCGGTCTCGGGTGAGCACGATGCGATGGTCCCGCGCGGCCAGCCGTTCGATCTGGCTGTCTTCATAGGCGTTGTCGTACAGCGTGTCGAAGCCCGTCATGCGCAGCAGCCGGGCAAGACCGCCCATGTGCGCATCGGCGACGAAGCGGGTGTGCCGCAGCGGTGCGCTGCGCACACGCAACAGCGATGAGACGTCGAAGGCCTCGAAGACCGGATAGACCGCGACCCGGTCGCCCGCGGCCAGCTGGCGGTCGAAGCCGACCGACTCGCCATTGACCAGCACCAGCTCAACCTCGGTGTGAGGCACACCGAGGGCTTCAATGACATGCTTGACCGAGGCGGTCTCCGGGCTGCTCGTGGCGAATTCCCGGTGCCGTCGGGCCGGTGCCAGGAAGTCGTTCAGTTCGGCATAGAAGCGAAAGCGGCTGGTGGTCATGCCGCTTGGAGTTTGTGAGGAGGCCCTGGGTTCGTGATGATGCGCGGCTTTGCGGTCGCGATGTCACAGTCTGGCCGGCGGCATGCCGGATTCAAGCCATTGAAGGGATGCCTGCATCCGGCCGGTTATTCAAGGTCGGTACGTCGACAGATGGGTGATTGCGCGACACGCCCGAGTGTGCGTCTGGCGGGCCGCCTTGCTGCGTTGCGCCTCCATGCCGCGCGCAGGCTGTGCGTCCAGCCCGTCAGGCGCACACTAGGGCGCGTCCAACTACGGTTTCTAGGATGATTTACACACCCGGCTCAGCCCGCCACCATTACCGCCACCTGTCGGCCGATGGCCAGTGCCGCGGTGAGGCCGGGCGATTCGATGCCGAACAGATGGATGAGCCCGGGTGTGCCATGCTGGGCCGGGCCGTCGATGCGGAAGTCGGCATCGGGCATGCCAGGGGCGACGATTTTGGGGCGCACACCCGCGTAGCCGGGCTCCAGGCGGCCGTCCTCGAGTTGCGGCCACCAGGCGCGGATGGCTTGGTAGAAGCGCTCGGAGCGGGTGGGGTCGACATGGTAGTCGGGGGTGTCTATCCACTCGACGTCGGGGCCGAATTTGGCCTGACCGCCGAGGTCGAGCGTGAGGTGCACGCCGAGGCCGCCGGGTTCGGGCAGGGGGTAGATCAGCCGCGAGAAAGGGGCTTTGCCGGTGAGGGTGAAGTACACGCCGCGGGCAAACCAGGCTTGGGGCAGCGTGGCTTGGGCGGGGCCGCTGATGCGCTGGCCGAGGGCGACGGCGTCGAGGCCGGCGGCGTTGATGACCCAGTTTGCGCGCAATTCCATTTCTTGCTCGCCACCCGCGCGTACGACCACTGTGCCCTTGTCGGCGTAGCCATCGATGACCGGGCTGCCGAGCGCGAGCATGGCGCCGTGGGCTTCGGCGTCGCCGAGCAGCGAGAGCATGAGGCCGTGGCTGTCGATGATGCCGGTCGATGACGAGAGCAGCGCGGCGTGGGCGTCGAGGGCGGGTTCGAGTTCGGCGATCTGGGCGCGATCGAGTCGTTGCAGGTCGTGCACGCCGTTGGCGGTGGCTTTGGCGCGGATCTGGTCGAGCGCGCCGGCTTGTTCGGCGTGGGGGGCGACGACGAGTTTGCCGCAGCGCGCGTGAGCAAGGCCGCGCTCGGCGCAGTAGGCGTAGAGCTGGTCGCGGCCTTCAACGCACAGGCGGGCCTTGAGCGAGCCGGTGGGGTAGTAGAGGCCTGCGTGGATGACTTCGCTGTTGCGCGAGCTGATGCCGGTGCCGAAGGCGGATTCTCGCTCAAGCACAACGACTTCGCGGCCGGACTCGGCGAGGGTTTTTGCGCAGGCGAGCCCGACGACGCCGGCGCCGATGATGACGCAGTCGACAGTGTCCATGGTGTCTCGATAGGTTTGAGTTCGGGTAGGGCGGAAAAACGTAGCGCCTTCCGCCATTGGTGACACATGAATGGATAGACCGGAGGGCGCGCCTGCGGCTTATCCGCCCTACGAAATCCTTGCGGCGTTCACTTGGGCGGGTTTTACCAGATTGGTGCGGGAGTTGGTAGGGCTGGTGAGGCGCCGGGGGACGGGGCGATACCAGGCCGAGCTGTCGGGGGACTTTACAGTGGCAGACGTTGTTTTGAGCGCTGTTTTTTTAGGGCCTTGTTTTTATTGTGAAAAAATGCCGAGGCACAAATTGTGCTTCATGTCAATCGACGGTGTTTAAACCGTTTTTTGGCATAGGAGACATGTCATGTTCAAGACTACATTTCCCCGCCGTGCCTTGGTTGGTGTCTTGCTTGCACCAAGCCTTCTTGTCGCTGGAAGCGCCCAGGCTGCGGTCACCACATGGGGCTACGACATTCTTTCTGGCTTCACTCAGTCGGTCATCGGTCCCACAACGACCAATTACCCCGTTCCGGGAACGACATCCTTGTCGTGGGGGACGTCAACTGGCTCCGGCCAGAGTTCGTTGGTGATCAATAACCCGAGCATTCTGGGAAGCTCGGTCGATACGTACATTGGCGGAGCCCCCCCGGCTGCGGCGCCTTATCTTGGTTTCAGTACGTCTCTGACTCACAACAACAATCCGATCACCGGGGATACATTGACGTCGGCGACCTTGCGCAATGCCGTCACCCTGACACCGACGGTACCTGCTGGCGCTGCGTTGCCGGATCAAGTGGTCAATTTTGATATTTCATTCGCTGAGACGCCCAATTCTGGCACGTGCGCTGTACTCGGCAGCCCAACGCCGTGTAACGATATTTTTGTGCTGACGAGTGGTCTGCTCAATCAAACGTTCATGTATGACGCAGGGGACGGAGACGGGCTGCTGACGTATTTCGTGAATATCTTCCCGACCACTGGTGGCGTGTTGTCGACCCTGGCAAACGAGGTTTGCGCCGCAGCAAGTCAGCCGTTCGGTTGTATTGGTTTTACAACGCCCGAGAATGCGTCGACCACGCTGGCGTTCGGGTTCACGATTTCGACCAACCCGCTGTCGGTGCCGGAGCCTGGCGTGCTTGCACTGCTCGGCCTTGGATTGTTGGGTATGGGTTTGTCCAAGCGTAGGGCTTGAGTCGGATTGAGTTGAAGGGAAGTTTGGCTCTCGTAACAAGAAGCCCTCATCTCAGACAAGCCCCCGATTCGTCGGGGGCTTTTTTATCGCGACAGGAATGTGTTCAGAACGTCACGCTGACGCCTTCGTCGGGCAGGTCTTTAGGTTCGTAGGCGACCTGGTCGACAATCTGTTCGCCGGGGGCGAGCACGGTGATGGTGTCGCGGTCGTTGTTGAGTTTGACGGCGCTGGAGAGTGCGATGCGCAGCGTCTCGCCGCGGGCAATGTGGCCGCTGATGGTCTGGCTGCCTTTGGCGTCGGCGATGCGCCAGCCGGTGAGGTCGACATCTTGGTTGCTTGCGTTGAGCAGGGTGACGGTTTCGTTGCCGTGTTCGGGGCGCTCGATGGGGTTGACCAGCGCGCAGATGATGCGCACGCCGCTGGGGTGGCGTGGGCGCGAGGGGAGCACACCGCCAACGGTGGCGGGGAGGATGTAGTCGTCGGGAACGATCACGACGTCTTCGGGGGCGAACATGAGGCGCAGCGTGGTGCCTTGGGCGCGGATCATGTCGTGCAAGTTGCCAACCTCCATGGTGGGCAGCAGCAGGCGGTCATCTCGGTTGCGGGTGTCTTGGCGCAGCCAGGCGTCAAAGGCGTCGAAGTTGGTGTGGCCGGCCTGGAAGTAGGGCGCGATGCGGCGAAACAGTTTGGGCCAGAGGATGCCGTTTTGCAGGGCATCGACGCCGTCCAGCGTGATGCCGGTGCTCATGGATGGCGCCTGCGCCCAGAAGCCGAGCCGGTTGTCGCGTGCGTGGCGCACGCTGCGGCGCAGGTGTTCGCGCAGCTCGGGCGGCAGGCCGAGGTAGAAGGCGCCGTAGGCGTGGCCATGGTGCAGCATGAAGGCGTTGAGGCTGGTGTCGAGCATGTGCGGCTGCATGAAGATGCGCGAGCCGTCGATGGAGGGGTGTTCGCCGGTGTATACAAAGGCCACGCTGCGGCCGTAGGTGTCGAGCCCCATGGACAGGATGTAGCCGCGCACCGGGTGGGTCTCGACGGTTTCGACTTTGTAGGGGTGGCTGTCGAAATACTTGATGGCACCGAAGCCGATGCGTGCCATGAGCGCGTCACGCGCGGCGAGCGCCAGCGGCAGGTGCTGGTGGAACTCGGTGTCTTCGACATCAAAGTGGGTTTCGAGTGCGTCGACGCCTTCGAAGCGGATGCTGGTGATGCCGGCTTGGTTGAAGCCGGGCATGCGGTTGGGGCGAGGTAGGCGCTCGACCAGCTGCGGGTTGTCGGGCTGAAACTTGATGGTGTCGCCATCGGGCTCGGGGCCGCTGAGCGGGATGGCCGGGTAGTGGATGTGAAAGCTGCCTTTGATGAGCGTGTAGGCCATGTGCGCAGGTTCCCTGGGGTTGATCGACGCGAAGAGGCGCCGTTCTTTCAGGGTAGTTGGCCTGCGTGCGAATGGCATTGTTGATATTGACGCTAACGCCCCCACTTGGTGGATGCGCCGCGCATCGATGTTCGATCGGTGATAGCGTTGTGCATTGCACCCATGTCGTAAACAGGAAGCACCATGCGTATCGATCCGAACCAACAACGTGTTTTTGAGGCCTTTGCACGCCGTAATGGCCGTCCGCTCAGCCCGTGGCAGAAGATTGTCGGCTCGGTGGCGGCGATCGGTTTGTTTGGCTTGGCGCTGGTGTTTTCGGTGGTGGTGTTTGCGGTGGTGCTCACCGTGGGCGCTGCGGTGTGGGGCTGGTTCTGGTGGAAGACGCGCAATTTGCGCAAGCAGATGCGCGAGACGCAGGCGCAGCAGCAGGCTCAGGAAGGTTTGGTGATTGAGGGTGAGGTGATCCGCGAGGTGGATGAGCCCGACGACCGACGCGCTTGAGCGCCGCAATGCCTGACTGTGTCAGGCGAAAATATTGACTTGCTCGCCCGAGGCCGGGTTGGGCTCGATCTGCGATATCGCCGTCTGCAACTGACGGCTGGCGCCATCGGCGCCGATGGCTGGCTCATTCTGAGTCGCCAGTTCCCGTTGGGCTTGTTGAATCAATTGGGCGGCAATGGCCGCGACCCGGTAGTCCTGCGATGACGGATCTGCCGGGGCCAGCGCTGCGCGCTGGATCTGCTGTGCCTTGGCGATGGTTTCGTCCGGAGTGCGGCCGGGCGACACATCAATGCCGACCTCGCCACCCACCGCGTACATCTGCCCGTCCGGGCCGCGTACGGTGGAGAAGCTGGCTCCGCCTTGCGCGAGGCCGCCGGCGGCAGCCAGATGAGCTGCCTCGTGCGAACGGACTTTGCGATCAGTACTGGCGAGTGCGGCGACTTCAGCCGCAACCGCAGCCGCTTCGCGGGAGTCTGTTTGCTTGGCGTCCGTTTTGCTGGAAGCAATGTTTGCGTTGTCGGCTTCTGCTTTGGGTTGTGCGGTGGTTGTCGACGCGGCGTCGCTTGCCGGTGCGCGTTGAAGCGCGGCAAAGTAGCTTGGCGAAGCGGCGGACACGGACATCATGAGATATCCCCTTAAACAGTCGACGCCCTCACTTTAGTGCTTTTCTCAAGCATGCAAAAGGGTTAGATGGGCTTTGTTGCAGGGGGGTGTTTTCCTTGCATGGCAAGGGTTTAAATGCCGTCAGGCGTGTCTTCGGTGGTGCCGGGCAGCTGGTGTTCGAACCAGCGGACGAGCGTCGGGATGACGCGTGCCAGCGCGGCTGGCGAACTGAGGCCGGTGTCGTCGATATCTTGCCAAGCAGCGTCGGCGTGAATCAGCTCGAACGCCTTGCGCATCATGGCGCGGCTCGGCTCAGCATGGCTGACGGCGACGCACAGCGGCAGCGCCAGCGCCCCGAGTGGGCCGGCGCCGGCCAGGTCGATGCGGCCGCCGAGACAGAACAGCGCGCTCAATCGGTCGGCCGAGCGGCTGGCGGCACGAATGGCGGCACCGCTGGCGGTGCCGCCGGCCACGAGGCCGCGCGCCAGACCGTGCAGCGGGGGTTGGTGGTCGATCCAGGCGAGTGCGGCTTCAATGCGGTTGGCGAGCAGCGGGGTGTTGTAGCGCAGGTCGGGGTCGCGCTCGTCTTCGTGCGGGGTCGCCAGGTCGAGCCCGAGCGTGGCAAAACCGGCGCGGTTCAGCGCGTCGCTGATGGCGCGTTCGCGGGCGGTTTCTTCGTCATCGAGCGTGCTGCGTGTGATGATGACCAGGCCCCGGACATCGGGCGCGTGGGCCAGCCGGGCGGCTAGCCAGACGGGTCCGGCGGGCAGGCTGAGAGTGGAGTGACGGAGCGTGAGCGACATGGCGTGAGCATCGCACGGCTATTCGGCTGCTGTCGAGCCAATGGCGACCGGAATGCGCCGGTTGCCGAAGGGGCGCTCGAAGGTCGCGAAGCGGCCGGGGAGGCGTTCACCGCAGCGCTGGCACTGGCCGCGTTCGTCGAGCCGGTAGTCAAGAATGTTGTAGCCGACGCGGACAATGACAGGGGCGTTGCAGCCGGGGCAGTAGGTGCTGGCGCCGTCGCGGTCGGCGAGATTGCCGATATACACATGGCGCAAGCCGGCGTCGCGCGCGCAGCGGCGCAGCCGGGTGAGGGTGGTGTGCGGCGTGCCGTGGCGGTCGGTGAGCTTGAAGTCGGGGTGGAAGGCGGTGAGGTGCAGCGGCACGTCGTTGCCCAGCTCGCGGTGAATCCACTCGGCCATGGCGGTGATTTCGGCGTCGGAGTCGTTCTCGCCGGGGATGATCAAGGTGGTGATCTCGAACCACACATGGCTCTCGTGACGCAGCCAGATCAGGGTGTCGAGCACGGGCGCCAGCTCGGCGCCGCACAGCTTGCGGTAGAAGTCGTTGGTAAAGGCCTTGAGGTCGACATTGGCCGCGTCCATGTGGGCGAAGAAATCGGCCCGGCCCTGTCCGTGGATATAGCCGGCGGTGACGGCCACGGTGTTGAGCCCGCGCGCATGGCAGGCGATGGCGGTGTCGATGGCGTACTCGGCGAAGATCACCGGGTCGTTATAGGTAAACGCGACGCTCTTGCAGCCCCAGCGCTCGGCCGCTGCGGCGATGGCCTCGGGGCTGGCGGTGTCCATCAGGCGGTCCATGTCGCGCGATTTGCTGATGTCCCAGTTTTGACAGAACTTGCAGGCCAGATTGCAGCCGGCGGTGCCGAAGGACAGCACACTGCTGCCGGGGTAGAAATGGTTGAGCGGCTTCTTTTCGATGGGGTCGATGCAAAAGCCGGAACTGCGCCCCCAGGTGGTGAGCTCCATGTGGTCGCCGACCCGCTGGCGCACAAAACAGGCGGCGCGCTGGCCTTCGTGCAGGCGGCAGGTGCGCGGGCACAGATCGCATTCGATCCGGCCGTCGTCCAGCGTGTGCCAATAACGGGCGGGAACTCGGGATGCTGCGTCGTGCATGTTCGCCTCCTGTCGGTTTAGGCGTCGTCCTCCCGCCATTTCTGGACCGGGTAGGTGGCGACCATCACTGCCGAACTCCAGTAGTCGGCGCTGAGGCCGGCCTTTTTCTTGAGCTCGGTGAGGAAGTCGCGCGGGTCGGGGAGCTGCGCCCACACTTGTGGCAAAAACGTGGCCTGCTGGCAGCCGTTGAAAAAGATCACGCCGTCTTTGCCGGGCTTGAGCTGCGCGAGCACCTCGGCTTCGGATTTGGCATCGAGGAATTCGGCGCGGCCGAGCAGCGAGACTTCGACGCGGATGTGCGGCCATTCGTCGGCCGTCATTGGGGTGAAGCGCGGGTCGTGCAGCGCGGCGGACAGCGCATTGGCGACCACGTCGGCGCCCAGTGCGCGCTGCGGCTTGAGACTGCCGATGCAGCCGCGCAGCTGGCCGTTACGGGTGAGGGTGACGAAGGTGGCGCCGCGCTCGGCCAAGTCCGGGTCGTCGGCGGGTGCGGGGCCGAGATCGAGTGCGTGTTCAATCGCCGCGCGGGCGCGGGCGAGGAGGCGGGTGCCGAGTTCGGATTCAGTGAGCGACATGGCGTTGGGCCGGGGTAAAGGCGATGCTGGTGTATCCCACCACACGATTGCGGTCGCCGGCGGTGTCGCCAGAGTTGCGCAAGTCGAGCACGGTGGGGGCGAGATGGTGGCGCTGGGCGGCGAGCAACATGCCTTCGATGGGCAGCGCGCCGCAGGCCTGGTCAAAGGCGAGGCCGCCTTGCAGACGCTCGATTTGCTCCACCGTCGAGCGGTCGCGCCAGCGCGCCTGGTGATAGGGCAGGTAGTGCGACAGGTCGGATGAGATGACGATGAGCGTTTCGTCGTCGCCCCACAGGCGATCGAGCAGATGGGCGACGCGCTCGGGTGTGGTGTCGCCGACGACGATGGGTACGATGGTGAAGTGGTCGAGTACGGTTTGCAGGAAGGGCAGCTGCACTTCGAGCGCGTGTTCGAGGGCATGCGGGGCGTCGTCGACGACCACGTCGGGCTCGTCCTGAATCGCCAGCCAGCCGGGCCGGTCGACCGCCACCTCGCCCAGCGGCGTGGCCAGCGATTGCGCGGCGGGCAGCGCAAAGCCTTGCACCGGCACCCGGTGGCAGGGGCCGAGCAAGACCACCCGCCGATAGAACGCGCGCGTGCTGCGTAGCCCGGCGTAGGCGGATGCGGCGATCGGCCCGGAATACACATAGCCGGCGTGCGGCACGATCAGCGCCTTGGGCCAGTGCACGGTTTCCAGTGGCATGGCGGCGTTCAGCATGTCGCCAATCATGATCTGCAGCGCGCGTGGGTCGGCCGGGTAAAACGCGCCGGCGACGGCAGGCGGGCGGATGGAGGCATTGGCCATGTCAGTCTCCGGGAGACCTTAAGATTGATATAGGAATTATAGGCTTAGCGCGGCGCACTTGACCGTACTGCCTCCGGGTGACGTTTCACGGTCGCCCCGGGCACGAGGTTGGCTGACCCGCGTGCTAGCCGTTAAGGTAGGGCGCATCGACGCATTTTTCGCAGGCGTACATCCCTGGCATGACGACACACCACCGACTACGCAACTTCTTTTTCAATCTTTGGAACGAGCAGCCGCTTTGGCACTTTCTCGTTGTCATCGTGTCGCTGACGGCGACCGTTGTGTTTGGCTTTGCCTTGCTCTATCACGCGGCCGGCCCGCTGGATCAACTGAGCTGGCGCAACCTGCCAGGGGTATCCGACAAGCCGTTTTTGCCTTGTGTTGAGCGGGCGTTTCTTGAGTTCGTGACCCTGTCGGGGGGTAACACTCAGTGCGTGGTGCCGGTGCCTTGGCTGGATAAGGCGATTGCTGCGGTGCAGATTCTGTGCGGCTTGTTTTTCTTTGCCGCCATCGTCGCCTTTGTGACGGCGGTGGTGCTGCGCCCCAAGTCGGTGTTTGAATTCAAGCCGTGTCTCAATCTGCATCGTGCTGAAGGTCGATACGATCTGATCTTCAGTGTCTACAACGCCTCGCCGGTGACGCTCAGCCAGCTGCATGTGCGCCTCATCGCGCGCGCCCGCATTGACGGCACCACGCTTCGCAACGTGGTGTTGCGCGACGAAGCGCCGCGCCAGCCGCTGGCCGAACCGTACATCCCCTTGCGCATTCGGGCACCGCTGGATGATCTTGGCATTGCCGTCAACGGCGTGGACGCGCAGGGTTTTGTGACCTCGGCGAGCGTGCGGAGCGAGCGGGATCCGCAGCCGCTGCCAATTGAAGAGATCTATGCCGAGATCCGCGGTGTGATGCTGGGCATCGAGCAGCCGGTGCAGGGCGCCTTGCGCTACTGCCTGTCTGAAAAAGCGTTGTTTCATGGCCGCCATCGGTCGGTCGATTCCGACTACCCGTATGCGCGGCGCAAGGGTTTGTTCCGGCGACTCACGCCGCCGGGCGACATCGTTCGGGCGTTTCACCTTAACGCGCCACCCTGGGCGACGCAGGCCGACAAAATTTATGTGTTCGGGTTTGGTTCGCTCGTCGACCCGGCGTCGTTCAGCCGCACCATTGGCCGGGATGCGTGGCTTCTGGAAGACTTTCCGCTCGCCACCTTGAAGGGCCACAAACGGGTATGGGGCGTGGCGATGGACAATCGCGTCAGCCTGCCCGGCTACAAGCACTATGTTCGCGCCGACATGCCTGACAGCGTGCCGGCGGTGCATGTCTGTTTTCTGGATGTGGCGCCGGACGCGTCGCAGCAGGTCGTGGGGGTTCTTGTGGCGGTCAGCGAGGAGGAGTTCGCGCGGCTCAAGCAACGGGAGCGCAACTACGAGGCCGTCGATGTCACCGCCGCCATGGCGCATCCGCCACTCGATGGGCGGGTGTTCACCTTCAAGGGGCTGGACGAGGCCAAGGCGCGCCTCGACGCCGGGCGGGCTGCCGGCACGCTGGTGATCAACACCGCGTATCAAACACAGGTCGAATGCGCCTACCGGACGCGCGGGAAAGCCGCGTTCGACAACTACCGGGAGGCCACTGAGATACCCGACGGTGTCGCGTTGGTGGCCTTGAAAATGGTGCGTGTTCCGGAGGCCGGCGGCAGCTGAGGCGGCAGCCCGGCGTTTGTTCTGATTACCCTGTGACGCCATTCGCCGCCCAGCCCACCCAGGCCAGACCGCTGCCCAGCCCCAGACCCACCGCCAGCATGGCGGCCAGTACCCGTTTGGTCACGCTGGGCCCGCCCACGCTGATCGCCAGGGTGGTCTTGAAGGCCAGATTGGACAGCATGGCCAGACCGATGGCGGTGACGGTGGGGATGGATTCGAGGCGGTCCAGCGAAAACAGGCGCAGGCTCGACAAGGTGATGGCGTCCACATCGGTCAGCCCCGATACCAGCGCGACCAGATACAGCCCCGCGCTGCCGGCGATATCGGACAACCACGCAGCACCCAGCAGGACTGCGGCGTAGAGTGCGCCGAAGGTGAGTGCGGAGCGCAGTTCGGTCGGGTTCTTGGTGTCGGGCACCGGGCTGCCTTCGTGAGTCATCAAGGTTTTCCACTGCACGCCCAGCGCGACAAGGCCCAAGGCCAGACCGGGCCCGGCGATGCTCAGCACTTGCCAGAGCAGACTGGGCGCCAGCACCGCGCAGACCACGGCCACGCGCACCAGCATGATCAGATTGGCAATGACGATGACCAGCGCCGAGATGGGCGCAAAGACGGGCCGTTTGCGCGCGTCGCGGGCAAACACCAGCGTGGTCGCGGTGCTCGACACCAGGCCGCCAAACAGGCCGACCAGTGGCGCGCCATAGCGCCCGCCCACCAGTTGCAAGGCGGCGTAGCCGGCCAGGCTGACGCCCGAGATGAGCACCACCATCAACCACACTTGATAAGGATTGAGCGCGTCGAAGGGGCCGAAATTCTGGTTCGGCAGTACGGGCAGAATGACCAGCGAGATGACGCTGAACTGCAGAATCGAGTTCCAGTCGCGCGCGGTGAGTCGGGTGGCCCAGCCGCGCAAGGTTGTCTTGAAGTAGAGCAGGGCGGTGGTCCCGACCGCGATCATGATCGACAGCCGTACCTCGCCTTCCCACACCATGAAGCCGAGCACATGGCACAGCAGCAGCGCGGCCACCGAAGTGGTGCCGGCGTCTTGCGGGTCGGGGTTTTGCAGATAGGCGGCGATGATCATGACGCCGATCAGCGTAAGGCTGATGAGGAAGGGCCACAGGCTGTCGAAACGTTCGCCCAGCAGGCCGGCGAGCGCGCCGAGCAGACCGACCAGCGCGAAGGTGCGCAGGCCGGCGCGCGGTGCCGGTTGGCGTTCGCGCTCCAGCCCCAGCATGAGTCCGATGCCGAGGGCGACCAGGATGGCCTGGAGTTGACGCGTGTCGATGGGCAGGTCGGGTGCCATTTGAATGAGTCGGGAAATGGGCCTGGAAGTCCATTCTACGCCGCGTTGGCGGCATCAGAGGCCGTGCCGCGGCGGCCGCTCGCAGGTAGAATCGCGCCATGCAAAAAATTGCCCATCGCCATTTCGCTCTGGTGCCTGCCGCTGGCGGCGGCACCCGCATGGGGCGGGAAACCCCCAAGCAGTATCTGAATCTGATGGGCGAGCCGCTGCTGCGCCACACCTTGCGGGTGCTGTGTGCGGTGCCGCAGATCGAGCGCGTGTATGTGGTGCTGTCGGTCGGCGACCAGACCTGGAACGGCTTTGACTGGTCCGACTTGGGCGACAAGCTCAAACCGATCTATGTGGGTGGCCCCTCGCGTGCCGACAGCGTACTTAATGGTTTGCGCGCCATCCGGCCTGACGTGCGCGATGGCGACTGGGTGCTGGTGCACGACGCCGCGCGGCCCTGCCTGGCGCCCTGGCATGTGGATACGCTGATCGACACGCTGGACGAGGACGAAGTGGGTGGTCTGCTGGCGGTGCCGGTGGCCGATACGCTCAAGCGCGCCGACCCCCAGGGCCGCGCCGTGACTACCGTGCCGCGCGACAGCCTGTGGCAGGCGCAAACGCCGCAGATGTTTCGCTACATGATGCTGCGCCGCGCGCTCGAATCGGCGCGTGACGTCACCGACGAGGCCAGCGCCATCGAGGCGGCGGGCCTGCGCCCGCGTCTGGTGCGCGGCGATCCGACCAATCTGAAAGTCACGTATCCGCTCGACCTGCATCTGGCCGAGTGGATTTTGAAAAACCGGGAGAGTTGAGATGACGGTGCCTTTTCGCATCGGGCAAGGCTTTGACGTCCACGCGCTGGTGGCCGGTCGGCCGCTGATCATTGGCGGTGTATCGATTCCTTTTGCCAGCGGTCTGCTCGGCCATTCCGACGCCGACGTGCTGCTGCATGCCATCACCGATGCGCTGCTCGGTGCGGCGGGTCTGGGCGACATCGGCCGGCATTTTCCCGACACCGACCCGGCGCACGCCGGCGCCGATAGCCGTGTGCTGCTGCGCGAAGCGATGGCGGCGGTGCGTTCGGCCGGTTACACGGTGGGCAACGTCGACGCCACGGTGATCGCCCGCGCGCCGAAGCTGCTGCCGCATGTGCCGGCCATGGTCGCCAACATCGCCGCCGACCTGGGCGTGGCGGCCGAGAGCATCAATATCAAGGGCAAGACCACCGAAAAGCTCGGCTTCACCGGCCGCGGCGAAGGCATAGCCGCGCAGGCGGTGGCGCTGCTGTTCCGGGCGGATGCCGGCTGAAATACCGTTCTCGGACGACGGCACGCCAGTTGCGGCGCCGACCGCCCGTGTGTTTTTCGCCCTCTGGCCGACGCCGGCCATCGCAACCCAACTGCACCAACTCGCGCGTGATGCCGCGGCGTCCGACGCGCGCATCATGCGTGTCGACACCCTGCATCTGACGCTCGCCTTTATTGGCGATGTGGCGGTCGATCGGCTGCCGGCCATAGAGGCCGTCGGCGATCAGACCGTTTGGCCGCGTTGCACTTTTCATCTTGATCAGCTTGGCCATTGGCCTCACAACCAGATTCTGTGGGCGGGCAGCCAGTCGCCGCCGGACGCATTGGCGAATTTGGCCAGCGAACTGTCCTCGGGTTTGCAGACCATCGGCATTAGGCTGGCGGCTCGCCCGTTTGTTTCGCATGTCACGTTGGCGCGTCGCTGTCGGCATGCGCAGGGCAAAGCATTTGTGCCGATTGAATGGGCGGTCGAAGGCGGTGTGCTGGCGGTTTCGCACCGGGACGCCAGCGGCGCGCGCTATGAGATACGTCGGCGTTGGTTGGCGGCGTGAGTGCAGGAGGCAGCATGAAAACCATCGGTTTGCTCGGCGGCATGAGTTGGGAATCCACCGTGAGCTACTACCAGGCCATCAACCGCGGCGTGAATGCCGCGCTCGGCGGCCTGCACTCGGCCAGGCTGGTGCTCGCCAGCGTCGACTTCGCGCCCATCGAGGCCGCACAGCATAGGGGCGACTGGGATGCCACGGCGCAGATGCTTGTCGACTCGGCGCAGTCGGTCGAAGCCGGCGGGGCGGATTTTCTGTTGATCTGCACCAACACCATGCACAAGGTCGCACCGCAGATCGAAGCGGCACTGTCGATACCGCTGCTGCATATTGCCGATGCCACGGCCGAAGTGCTGCAGGCCGATGGCGTGCGTCGTGTCGGCCTGCTCGGTACGCGTTTTACGATGGAGCAGGATTTCTACCTCGGCCGCCTGCGTGATCGCTTCGGTATGGAAGTGCTGGTGCCCGAGGCCGCAGAGCGCGACTTTGTGCACTCCGTGATCTACGACGAGCTGTGCCGTGGCGTGGTGTCGGACGCCTCGCGTGCGTGCTATGTCGAGATCATCGCCGGTTTGCAGGCGCAGGGCGCCGAGGCGGTGATTCTCGGCTGCACCGAAATCGCGCTGTTGGTGCAGGCCGAACACACGGCGGTGCCGCTATACGACACCACGGCCATTCATGCGGCGGCAGCGGTCAGGCACGCGCTGGCCTGAGCGCTATTTTCGGATCAGCCGCAGGTCGGTGACGAAGTCCTGCGGCGCGCCGATCTCGATCTTTGCAAAGTCTGGGTGCAGCGGATTGATCAGGTAATTGGTCTCGGCCGGAATTACCGCGCTGGGCACTGCCAGCACCGCGCTGCTGCCACGACGCGCCCAGTCGCTACCGAGGCTTTGCAGGTGCGCACGATTGGCCGGGGCATTCCATTGGTCCGGCAGGTCGGCGAGAGCGATCTGTTCGACCTTAAAACGCTTGGGCAGCGTCGCCGCGATCATCACGTAGCGCGCCCGCAGCGGTTCGTCCTGCACCAGGATCTCGAGCATCGCCAGTGACTGGCTGGCGGCGGTATAGACCATCGGCACCCCCTTGCGATTCCAGCGCCCGCCAAACAGGCGCGCACCTTCGCCGCTGAAGGCGGTGTCGGCGAAGCGGGCGGTGACGAGGCGCCAGAGGGAGGTGGTCATGGTTTGTCGCCTTGGCGGTGGGGCGTGCGTGTATCGGAGGTTCGTTGGCCGGGTTTCGCCCCGGCGGGCGAGTAACTTTCTTGTGGCGACAAGAAAGTCACCAAAGAAACGCCCCCGCCGTGCCGCCGGCTTCGCCGGTGCCCTCTCTGCGCCTGGCGTCGGCGGGTCGTGTCGCAAACTCGCCCTGCGGGCTCAGACAGCGACACGACAATTTCCGCCGTCCCCTGGCTCCGTTCGGCGGCACAGAAGGGGAGGGGCATGCGGGCTCGGCTTCGCCGTCGCCCGCACGGGTGGTCCGTTGTAGGGCGGATGCGCCTGTGGCTTATCGGCCCTACGAGATTGGGTGCCGCTGATGCAGGCTGGCACCCCATTCCCCTCTGTCGTGCCGAGTGCAGCAAGTGCGGGGCGGAAAAAGCGGCTTCGCTGTCTGAGCCCGTAGGGCGAGTTTGCGAAGCTGCCCGCCCCGTGCTTGCGGAGGGAGGGGAGCCCGAAGGGCCACGACGGTGGGGTGTGCTTCTTTGCCTAGCTTTCTTGCACAAGCAAGAAAGTAGGTCGCCCGCCGGGGCGAGACCCGGCCAACGATCCCTATCGAGAAACCATGCACGCGGGAGTGCGAAAAGAGGGATCACAGTGGCTCTTCCGCTCAGCTATACACCCCATGCTCGATCCGCCCCAGCGTATCCATCACGCTCTGGGTGCCGATGTCGGTGTCGATCAGCGACAGCGGGGTGTCGCCACCGAGCGCGGCGTTGGGCGATTTGAGCCAGTCGAGGGCGGCGCCGAGGTCTTCGAAGACTTCTTCGGCGCGCTCGACCACGCGGGCCAGGCGCACCACCTTGGCGGACTCTTCGCTGCTGAGCGTGCCTTCCTTTTTACGCCGGGCCAGCGTGCGCTCGGGTATGGCGAGGGCGGCGGCCAGTTCGCTTTGGGTGAGGCGCAGGGTTTTTGAGAGTGCGTCGATGGCGGTGGAGGAGATGCCGTGGCGGATCAGCCCGACCCAGTCCAGCGGTGTGCGCGGCTGGCTGTGCAGGACTTTGCGCCCGCCCAGCAGGCGGTCGACCGAGAGCGGCTCGGGTGCGATTGCAGCAGCGGTGCTCATACGGATTCCTTGTGTGCCATGTGGCAGTTATTCTATGCAATATTGGCGTTAATTGCCAGGCGTCTCTTTGGCGCGCGCGCTGGGGCCACAAAAAAAGGGCGCCAGCGGCGCCCGTTGTGGTTGGAGGTCAAGAACTCAGAGGCAGATGCTGCCCCCCAGGCGCATGGCCAGATCGGGTTCGGCGGTTTTGGTGTAGTCCTTCTCGACCCGATCGGTGATGAGTTGGGCGGTGGGGCCGTCCATGACGGCATTGAGCATGCCCATGAAGGCGGGGGGCGCCACCAGAATGGCGCGGCCGAAGGCGTGCTTGTTGCGGCCTTGGTAAAACTCCTGCGCCAGTTCCTGTGCAAAGGCGCGCGCGGCTTGGGTTTTTGGGGGCGTGTGAGACTCGTAGCCACTGCCGTGGGTCGATTGAATATTGCCGGCTCGGTCGGTGACGAGGTCTTGGTTCTTCTGTCGGCTTTCCGGGTGGATCAGCTCTTTGACCAGCTTGAGTCCCTTGTTGGGACCATAGTTGGCGTAGAGCTTTGCAAGGCTGGCGTTTGCGACCAGGATCCAGGTGATAGCCATAGAGCATCCTCCGAAAGAGTGGTGGGTCTTCCGCGTCCAGCCGATCCGTCCAGACAGCAGGCGCAGAACTCTCAGCGTAGAAGGCGCACGCGAACACTTCAAAAGCGTTTGATGCCGAATTTTGCGCCGCGCCGTTGGTCGTGACCGCGAAAGCCGTGCCATGCGTGGCTCGGGCGGCGATCAACCGTTCGTCAGACACTTTGGGTTGTGACAATTCACCGCAGTGCTCAGAAAATGCCCATCGCCAGCCCCTCGGCCATGGCGGCGCCAATCGCGTGGCAGGCATCGAGGTCGGCGGGCTGAATCTCGCCCCGGGCAATGTGGGGTTCGGACACTTCGCGCCAGCCGTAGCCGGTGGCGATGCGGCGGATTTCGCGCACGGCGTTGGTGCCGTCATTGCCGGCGCTGATGAAGATGGCGAAGGGCAGGCCAGTGAGCTGGCCTTCGAGCGGGTAGTAGGTGCGGTCGAAGAAGTCCTTGAGCGCGCCGGACATGTAGCCGAAGTTTTCGGGCGTGCCGAGCAGCAGGGCGTTGCACTGTGCGAGATCGTCCACGCCGGCGTCGAAGGCCTTGAGGCAACGTACTTCGATGCCGTCGGCGGTGTCGGCGCCGGCCTTGACCGCGTCGGCCAGTTGCGCGGTGTGGCCGGACTGGCTGTGATAGACGATCAGCAGGCGTTTCATGGGCAAACCTCGCGCGCTTCAGTGTTCCTGCGGGTTGGAGTCGTGAGTGGGGCGGGGGTTCGCGCCGGCGGCGGGGTCGAGGCCATACAGACGCTTGAGCTGAGCATAGGCGGCGGGATAGGCGGCACGCAGTCTGAGCGGTACTTCGAAGAAGGCTTCGCTCATCACGGCAAAGAATTCGGCCGGGCTTTCGGCGGCGTAGGCGTCGATGGCGTGGGGCAGGTCGTGATCGACCCGGTGACAGAAATCGTGATAGGCCGCGATGAAAATGCGTGCCCAGTCGGCGCGGCGCATGTCGGCCGGTAGCGGCGGGAAGCCGTCAGCCTGACCATTGCACATGTCGAGTTTGTGGGCGAATTCATGGATGACGACGTTCAGGCCGTCGGTGCGTTGCTGCGGCTGCCAGGAGACGACCACCGGGCCGTCCGGCCAGGCTTCGCCGAGGACTGGCTCGTCGTATTCGTGCACCACACCGTCTTCGTCCATTTCTTCGCGCGGGATGACAAAGTCGCCGGCATAGACCACCACGCCAACCCATTGACTGTAGGCGTCGAGCCCGGTGTTATAGATCGGCAGACAGGCTTGCAGGGCAATGGACAGCAGGATGTCGTCGGTCAAGACCAGATCGTGTGCACCGTGGAAGGTCTTCTGGTCGAGGAATTCAAGCGCGAGGGCGCGCAGGCGCGAACGGGCGTCTGGTGGCAAATAGGTCAGAAAGGGCAGTCCGGCTTCGACGCGTGCCCACTGTTCTTCGGTGACGGCGGGGCGGTCTGCCTGGCCAAACAGCCAGCGTTGCAAGCGGCGCAGCATGTCAACGGACTTCGGGGTGGCGCGTGGTGAGCCAGATGCCCGACAGGATGAGCGCGATGCCGGCGCCGTGGTAAAGGGCCGGCAATTCATCGAGGAAAATCACTGACAGCACCGTGGCAAACACCGGCATCAAGTGAATGAACAGCGCGGCGCGACTGGGGCCGACCATGGCCACGCCGCGGTTGTAGAACACGTAACCCAGAAAACCGGGAAAAATGGCGGTATAGACGATGGCGGTGAGACTGCCTGTGTGCAGCACGATGTGCCGGCCTTGCGACAACTCCCACGCCCAGGCCGGTGCCAGCACGGTGATGCCGACCACCGTCATGGCGGCGAGCAGCACCATCGGGTGCATGCCGCCGGGGCGCCAGTGCAGGCCGACGGTGTACAGCCCCCAGACGGTCACCGCGATCAGCATCCAGAAGTCGCCGGGGTTGAACTGCCAGTCGAGGATCATGGCCGGGTTGCCATGGGTGACGATCACGCTTACGCCGATGAGCGATAACACCACGCCGAAAACTTCAAAGCGCTGCAAGCGCCGCCGAAGCAGCAACACTGCCAGTAATAAAGTAGCCACCGGGATCAGCGAGTTGATCATGGTGGCATTGATCGCCGTGGTGTATTGCAGGGCCAGGTAGGCAAAGGTGTTGTAGCCCCCCACCCCGAGCGCGCCGAGCAGCACGATGGGCCGCCAGTGGCGTTTGACCAGCGGCCATTGCGTGCGCAAATGCGGCCAGGCGAAGGGCAGGATCAGGCACAGCGCCAGCGTCCAGCGCCAGAAGGCCAGACCGAAGGGCGGCACGTCGGCGCGGATACCGCGACCGATGACCATGTTGCCCGACCAGAACAGCGTGGTCAGGGTCAGCAGCAGGTAGGGCAGATCAAACAGGCGGCGCATAGGGAGAGGTCGGTGTAAGGCAGTCGGAAGGCGGCGCGATTATCATCGGGGCATCCAATCTGCTCAATGAGAGATAATTGCAGTCATGGTATCCGTCACTCACGCTATTTCCTACGCCGACTCGGAAACGCCGCCGATCGATCGTATCTGCGAAGGCTTGCCCGAGGCCGACCGGCCGCGCATTGAAGCGGCCTTGTCGCTGATCACCGAGCTCTACAGCCAGCAGCCGCTGGGCACCGGCGAGCCGACCTTGCGCCATGCGCTGGGGATGGCGCTGATCTGCGTGTCGCTCAAGATGGATGGCGATGCGCGCTTGGCGGCTTTGCTGTTCGCGTTGCACAGCCACATGGACAACGCCACAGAGTATCTCGAGAAGCACTTCGGCGCGCGGGTGGCCAAGCTGGTGGGCGGGCTGTACCGGCTGAATGGCTTGCGGGTGATCACGCGCAAGACGGCCACCAATCGCGCGCCCGAAATGCGTCAGCAGTCCGAAACCCTGCGCAAGATGCTGCTGGCCATGGTCGAGGACATCCGCGTGGTGTTGCTGCGCCTGGCCTCGCGTACCCAGACCTTGCGCTACTACGCCGAGCATCCGGACGAGGATGAGCAGCAAGACGCCGCACGCGAAAGCCTGGACATCTACGCGCCGCTGGCCAATCGGCTGGGGGTGTGGCAACTCAAGTGGGAGCTGGAGGACCTGTCCTTCCGCTTTTTGGAGCCGGCCACTTACAAGCGGATCGCCAAGATGCTCGATGAGCGTCGGGTCGAGCGCGAGCAGTTCATTACCGACGCGGTGACCCGCTTGCGCGAGGAGATGGCCGGCGCGGGCATCAAGGGCGAGGTCTATGGCCGACCCAAGCACATCTACAGCATCTACAACAAGATGCAATCGAAGGATCTGGACTTTGAGCAGGTGTACGACGTGCGGGCGCTGCGCGTGCTGGTCAAGCAGGTGCGCGACTGTTACGCCGTGCTCGGCATCGTGCATCAGTTGTGGACGCCGATCCCGAGGGAATACGACGACTACATCCTGAAGCCCAAGGGCAATAACTACCAGTCGCTGCACACCGCCGTGCGCGCGGCCGATGGCCGTGCGCTCGAAGTGCAGATCCGCACCGAAGACATGCACCAGCACGCCGAATTTGGCGTGGCGGCGCACTGGCGTTACAAAGAAGGCAGTGGTGCCAGTGGCGGCACTTACGACGAGAAAATTGCCTTGTTGCGTGACCTGTTGTCCTGGCGCGATGAGGTGACCGATGCCGACCATTGGGAAGAAAAATATCGCGACGCTTCGCTCGACGACACGCTGTATGTGATGACGCCGCAGGGACGGGTGGTCGACTTGCCGCGCGGCGCGACGGCGGTGGATTTCGCCTATGCGCTGCACTCCGACCTGGGGCATCGTTGCCGTGGCGCCAAGATCGATGGCCATCTGATTCCGCTGAACAAGCCGCTGGAGAGCGGGCAGACGGTGGAAATCACCGCCGCCAAGGAGGGCGGCCCGTCGCGGGACTGGCTCAACCCCCAGCAAAACTACGTCACCACCGGCAAGGCGCGGCGCAAGATCAAGCAATACTTCGCGCAGCAGGAGCAGGGCGAATTGCTCGATCGCGGTCGGGCCGTGATTCACCGTGAGTTGCAGCGCGAAGGGCAGACCCAGTTCAACAACGACACGCTGGCGCAGCGCCTAGGCTTCAAGAATGCCGAAGCCATGTTTGTGGCTGCCGGGCGCGGCGAGGTGGGGCCGCGCGCGGTGCAATTGGCCACACACGCCCAGGAGGCGGCTACGCCCGTCGCTGACGACGTGGTCATTGGACGCAGCCACCAGCGCAGCACCGACGACGATATTCTGGTAGTCGGCGTTGGCAAGCTGATGACCTCGCTCGCCCGCTGCTGCAAGCCGGCGCCGCCGGACGCGGTGGAAGGCTTTGTCACCCGCGGGCGCGGCGTGTCGGTGCACCGGGTCGATTGCCCCGACTTCCAGGCCTTGCTCAAGCGCCACCCGGAGCGCGCCATTCCCGCCACTTGGGGGGACGGTGTGGATGCGCCGGGCAGCCGCTATCCGGTGGACGTGATAGTCGATGCCAGCGACCGTCAAGGTCTCCTGCGTGACCTGTCGGACGTGCTCTCGAGAGAAAAACTCAACGTTATTGCCGTCAACACCCTCACCCGGAAAGGCAAGGCGCGCATGCGCTTCACCATCGAGGTCAACGGCTCGCAGCAGATCCAGCGCGCGCTCTTGCTGATGGGGGAAGTCGTCGGTGTTGATCAGGCCCGCCGCACGTGAGTGCAATCGGTCTTCCCGGTATAACGCGGCCGACCTAGTTCTTTTGGACTAGGCCGCCTCGGTCATTCGGGGGGTGGTCGTCCGGCCGATTGTCGTGCTCAGCGTGTCTTCGTATTGTGTCCCCCGTAGAGGCTCCGGCCGTGCGCGCTGTTGTCGCCGCCGATGTGCCTCCGTGGCGGCGCGAGGAGGTACGTATGGACATGAGGATCAGTCAGGCACGACGGCATTTGGCTGGTGGTCACGCAGAGGGTCGCTCCGAGGTCATCTCCATGCTCCGGTCGATGCCCTTGCTCAAAGGTCTGCAGGCTCGCACGCTTGAGTTGCTGGCGCAGGAGGCAACCCGACTGCGCTATGAGCGCGAGGAGATCGTATTTCGTCGTGGCTCGGTGCCGACGGGTTTGTTTTTTGTGCTCGAGGGCAGCATCAAGCTGCTCGCCCTGGAGCCCGACGGGCGCGAAAAAGTGATCGAACTCTTCACCGAAAAGCGTTTTTTCGGTGAGATTGGCGTTTTTCGGTTGTCGCGCTATCGGGCGTGGACGCAAGCGGTACGATCGACCGAGCTGCTGCATGTGCCCTCCGACGCTTTGCGCCAGGCCGTGCGCGAAGACCACGAACTGTCCTTGCGCATGCTGTCCGAAGTGTCCGGCCGAGTGCAGGCCTTGATCGAGTCGATCAGCCAGACCGCCCCCTTGCTCGCCTACAAGCGGGTCGCGGCCTATCTCATTGAGCAGGATGGGATCGGCGACGTTCAGCCGGGATGGGTGCACCTGGCGGCGCCGAAATACACCATTGCCTCCATGCTAAACATGAGCAGCGAGGCGTTGTCCCGCGCGCTGCGCAAGCTGCGCGATGCCGGCATGATCGAAGGCGGGGGACGCACCATCCGCATTCTCGACTACAAGGGGCTGAGCGCTCTGCTCAACACCTGACCCACACCCTTGGCTTTCGTTTCGGCGCGGCCGACCCGCCGCGCCGGCATGTCGCTGTTGACGCTGGCTGTGCCGGATGCGCCGGCGTCTAGTTCTTTGTGACTAGTCCTTGTGCACCGCTCAACTCCTGCGGATGACCAATGTTGCACTTGCCCGTCGGCCGATACGCTGCATGGCAATGAAACATCCGTGTGCGGCAGGAGGAAAAACGGCAATGGCGACACTGCGTCATCAGCAGATTTCGGTGCTCTCGTCGAGTACGGTGGCCTTCACGGTGTGCTTTGCGGTGTGGATGATCTTCGCGGTCATCGGCGTGCCCATCAAGGCCCAGCTCAACCTTAACGAAACCCAGTTTGGCCTGCTGGCCTCGATGCCGGTGCTCACTGGTGCGCTGGTGCGTTTGCCGCTCGGCTTGTGGGGCGACAAGTACGGCGGCCGGCTGGTGTTTTTTGTGCTGATGCTCAGCACGGTGCTGCCGATCTATCTCATCGGCCATGCCACCGAGTACTGGCAATTTCTGGTGATCGGCCTGTTCGTCGGCCTGGCGGGCGGGTCGTTCTCGGTCGGCATTGCCTACTGCGCCCGCTGGTTCGAACGCAGTCGCCAAGGCCTGGCGATGGGCATCTTCGGTGCTGGCAACTCCGGTGCGGCGCTGACCAAGTTCGTGGCGCCAGCGATTGTCGCCGCCTGGGGCTGGGAGATGGTGCCGACGGTGTATGCCATCGCAATGTTGGTGACTGCGCTGGCCTTCTGGGTCTTCAGCTATGACAACCCCACTCATCGCGTTGCGTCGAATGTGAGCTTTGCTGACCAGTTGCGCGCCTTGAAAGACCCGCGCGTATGGAAGTACTGCCAGTACTACTCCATCGTGTTTGGCGGTTATGTGGCGCTCGCCTTGTGGATGACAAAGTACTACGTCACCGAGTACGGCTTCTCGCTTCAGATGGCGGCCTTGCTGGCGGCGGCGTTTTCTCTGCCGGGCGGCGTTCTGCGCGCTTTCGGCGGCTGGTTTTCCGACCGCTTCGGCGCACACAAGGTCACCTGGTGGGTGATGTGGGTGTCGTGGATCTGCCTGTTCCTGCTCTCTTACCCGCAGACGCATCTCACCGTTCAGACGGTCAGCGGTCCCAAGACCTTCGATATTGGCCTCAATCCGTGGATGTTTACGGTGTTGTTGTTCGCCGTTGGCGTGGCCTTCGCGTTCGGCAAGGCCTCTGTCTTCAAGTACATCTCTGACGAGTTCCCGCATGACATCGGCGCGGTGTCCGGCATCGTCGGCCTCGTCGGTGGCCTGGGCGGCTTCCTGCTGCCGATCCTGTTTGGCGCAATGGTCGATCTGACCGGCGTGCGCTCCAGCTGCTTCATGTTGCTCTATGGCGTGACCTGGGTATCGCTCATCTGGATGTACTGGACCGAGGTGCGCGCGACCGACGTGATGCACTCGGCGGCTACAAAGTCTTGATTTAAAAAACGAGGGGGTGAATGTGAATTCCAGCCGTGCCGAGCGCGTACCGCTCGCAACACAGAAGACCGGTGGTGCCGACGTCGATTACTGGGATCCTGAGGACGAGAAGTTCTGGGAGAGTACCGGCAAGCGTATCGCCAACCGTAACCTGTGGATCTCGATCCCGGCGCTTTACTGTGGATTCGCGGTGTGGGCGATGTGGGGAATCATCTCGGTGCAGATGCTGAACCTCGGTTTTCCCTTCACCAAGGAGCAGCTGTTTACGCTGACCGCGATCTCCGGTCTGTCGGGTGCGACGATGCGTATCCCCTCGTCGTTCTTCATTCGCCTCGCGGGGGGGCGCAATACCATCTTCCTGACCACGGCGATGCTGTTGACGCCGGTCATCGGTACCGGTATCGCGCTGCAACACCAGGATCTTCCGCTGTGGGTATTCCAGCTGCTGGCGCTGTGGTCCGGTGTGGGCGGTGGCAACTTCGCCAGCTCGATGTCAAACATCAACCCCTTCTTTCCCAAACGGCTGCAGGGTACGGCGCTGGGCCTGAATGCGGGTCTGGGCAATTTCGGCGTGACCGCGACGCAGATTTTCATCCCGCTGTTCATGACCGTTGGCTTGTTCGGCGCCATTGGCGGCGAGCCGATGACGCTCGTCAAGGATTCGGGCTGGTTGTTTGGCAAGATCCCGGCGGGCGCGCCCACCTACATCCAGAACGCCGGCTTCGTGGGCATCCTGATTCTCGTGCCGGTGTCGATTGCCGCTTGGTTCGGCATGAACAATCTGCGCTCGGTGTCGCCGCAGACGGGCGTCGTCGCCAGCTTCTCCAAGATCACCTGGCTCTACACGCTCGCCTTCATCCCCGCGATTGTCGGTCTTTACCTTTATCTGCCGGCGCCGACCGGCCTGGGCTTGATCAATGCGTGGTTCCTGGTGCCGTTCGATATCGTGATGGCGCTGTTGATCATGAAGCTCGCGGCGTTCGGCCCAATGAAGGAGAACGTTGCAAAGCAGTTCGCGATCTTCTCGAACAAACACACTTGGGCCATGACCGCGCTCTATGTCGTCACCTTTGGCTCCTTCATTGGTTTCTCGCTGGCGCTGCCGCTGGCGATCACCGTGATCTTTGGCGACAAGCACATTCTGGATGCGGCGACGGGAGTGTGGACTCACGTCAAGAACCCGGCCGCGCCCTCCGCGCTGACCTACGCGTGGATCGGCCCCTTTGTGGGCGCGGCGGCACGTCCGTTTGGCGGCTGGATTTCCGACAAGCTTGGCGGCTCCATCGTGACGCAGGCGGTGTCAGCGGTGATGGCGGTGGCCTCGGTCGCCACGGGCTACGTGATGTTCCTCGCCTTTCACTCCGAGACGCCGGAGCAGTACTTCCTGGTCTTCATGCTGCTCTTTTCGTCGCTTTTCCTCGCGTCGGGCGTTGGTAACGGCTCGACCTTCCGCTCGGTGGGCCACATCTTCAACCGCGAACAGGCCGGCCCCGTGCTGGGTTGGACGTCCGCGGTGGCGGCCTACGGGTCTTTTGTTGCGCCGACCATGATTGGCGGACAAATCCACGCCGGTACGCCGGAGAACGCCATGTATGGCTTCGCGGTGTTTTACGCGGTGTGCCTGGTTATCAACTGGTGGTTCTACCTGCGTCCCAACGCCTACGTAAAAAACCCCTGAGCATGCAGCCCCACGGCAGCGCGGCGGCATCGCCCTGTACCTCACAAGTTAGAAGGAGCATCAAGTGAGTCACTTTCTGGATCGACTGAAGTTCTTGGAACGGATTAAGGAAACCTTCTCCAACGGCCACGGTATCGTCACGGACGAAGACCGTAACTGGGAAGACGCCTACCGCAACCGCTGGCGCCACGACAAGGTGGTGCGTTCCACCCATGGCGTGAACTGTACCGGTGGCTGCTCGTGGCGGATCTTCGTCAAGAACGGGCTGGTATCGTTCGAAATGCAGCAGACCGACTACCCGCGTACCCGCGAGGATCTGCCTAACCATGAGCCGCGCGGTTGCCAGCGGGGCGCCTCGTTCTCGTGGTATCTCTACTCGCCGCACCGCATTAAGCACCCGATGATCCGTGGCCGACTGCTCGAGCTGTATCGCGCCGAGCGTCAGAGCGGCAAGGACCCGGTCGAGGCTTGGGCGGCCATCCAGAAAGACGAGAAGAAGCGCGACAAATACGTGCGTGTGCGCGGTTTGGGCGGCTTTGTTCGCACGAGCTGGAATGAAGTCAGCGAGATCGTCGCCGCCGCTAACGTCTACACCATCAAGAAGTGGGGCCCGGACCGCATCTACGGTTTCTCGCCGATCCCCGCGATGTCGATGATTTCCTATGCCGCCGGTTCGCGTTACCTGTCGCTGATCGGTGCCGCCTGCGGTTCGTTCTACGACTGGTATTGCGACCTGCCGGCTGCCAGCCCGCAGACCTGGGGCGAGCAGACCGACGTGCCCGAAGCGGCCGACTGGTACAACTCGACCTACCTGATCATCACCGGCGCCAACCTGCCGATGACGCGCACGCCGGATGCCCACTTCGCCACCGAGGTGCGCTACAAGGGCACAAAGATCGTCTCGATGGCGCCGGACTACGCCGAGTACGTCAAGTTTGCTGACTTGTGGATGCCGGTCAAGCAGGGCACCGATTCGGCCGCTTTCCTGGCCATGGGCCATGTCGCGCTCAAAGAGTTCTACATCAACAAGCAAGACCCGTATTTCCAGGAATACGCCCGCAAGTACACCGACTTGCCGATGCAGGTCATTCTGCGCGCTCATGAAGATGGCTTCGTGAGTGACCGCAACTTGCGCGCCTCTGACTTCGATGGCGGCTTGGGCGAGGCCAACAACCCCGAGTGGAAAACCATCGTTTTCGACAGTAAGGGCAAGCGCTTCATTGCGCCGAACGGTTCCATCGGTTTCCGTTGGGGCGAAGAGGGCAAGTGGAACCTGCTCGAGAAAACCGGCGCCGACCAAGCCGAGACCGAAGCGGAGCTGACCTGCATCGACAACCGCGACGCCGTGGTGTCGGTCGGTTTTCCGCACTTCACGCCGGGCGAAGACGAACTGCTGTACCGCAACGTGCCGGTGCGTCAGCTGACGCTGGCCTCGGGCGAAACGGTGTATGTCGCCTCGGTGTTCGACCTGCAAGTGGCGCAATACGGTATCGACCGTGGTCTGGGTGGCGGCAATGTGGCCTCGTCCTACGACGACGCTGATGTGGCCTACACGCCGGCCTGGGCCGCCAAGTACACCGGCGTCAAAGCGGCCGACATGGAGCGCACCGGTCGCGAGTTTGCCGACAACGCCTCGCGTACCAAGGGCAAGTCCATGGTCATCATGGGCGCGGCGATTAACCACTGGTATCACAACGACCTGTCCTACCGCGCGATCATGAACCTGCTGCACATGTGCGGCTGTGTGGGTCAGACCGGCGGAGGCTGGGCGCACTACGTGGGCCAGGAAAAGCTGCGGCCGCAGGCCGGCTGGGCACCGATTGCCTTCGCACTCGACTGGCAGCGTCCGCCGCGCCACATGAACTCCACCTCGTACTGGTATTTCCACACCGACCAGTGGCGCTACGAGACCATCGACGCTGACGCACTGATGTCGCCGGCCGGCAAGAACCGCAACAAGGGCCTGACCCTGGCCGACTACAACGTCAAGGCCACCCGCATGGGCTGGCTGCCGTCGATGCCGCACTTCAATCGCAACCCGGTCGAACTGGTCGCCGAAGCCGAAAAGGCCGGTGCCACCGACGAAGCCGGTGTGTCGAAGTACGTGGTCGATCAGCTCAAGAGCGGCAAGCTGGACATGGCCTTTGCCGATCCGGATGCCGAAGAGAACTGGCCGCGTAACCTCATCGTCTGGCGCGCCAACCTGATCGGTTCGTCCGCCAAGGGGCATGAATACTTCCTCAAGCACTTGCTCGGCGCGCAGAACGGCGTGATGAGCGAAGGCGGCGCCGGCAACGGCTGCAAGGAAGTGAAGTGGCACGAAGAAGGCCCGACCGGCAAGCTGGACCTGATGGTGGACATCAACTTCCGCCTCAACTCCACCGGTGCCTACTCGGATATCATTCTGCCGACCGCCACCTGGTACGAGAAGAACGATCTCAACACCACCGACATGCACCCCTTCATCCATCCGCTGGGTGAAGCCGTCACGCCGGGCTGGGAGTCCAAGTCCGACTGGCAGATCTTCAAGCGCCTGTCGAAGGAGTTCTCCAAGCTGGCCGCCAAGCACCTGCCCGACGCCAAGGATCTGGTCGCGTTGCCCATGCAGCACGACTCGGCCATGGAACTGGCGCAACCGCTGGGTGAAGCGCGTGACTGGAAACTGGGCGAGTGCGAGCCGATTCCGGGCAAGACCATGCCGATCCTGAAGGTGGTCGAGCGCGATTATGTCAGCACCTACAACAAGTACATCGCGCTGGGCCCCTTGATGGTCGAGCTGGGCAACAACGTCAAGGGCATCGACTGGAACACCGAGGCCGAGTACGAAGAGCTCAAGAAGTGCAACTACACGGTCACGGAAGAGGGTGTCTCGAAAGGCATGCCGTCGCTCGAAGAAGATATCTACGTGTGCGATGCGATCATGCGCATGGCGCCGGAGACCAATGGCGAAGTGGCACACAAGTCGTGGAGCGCGTTGTCGAAGAAGACCGGCATCGACCACCACCACCTGTACGCCGGCCGCCATGAGGACAAGATCACCTTCCGCGACATCGTCGCCCAGCCGCGCAAGATCATCACCGCGCCGACCTGGTCGGGGATCGAGTCGGAGACCGTGTCCTACACCGCCGGCTACACCAACGTGCATGAACACATCCCGTTCCGCACGCTGACCGGCCGGGCGCACTTCTACCAGGACCACGAGTGGTTCCTCGACTTCGGCGAAGGTTTCTGCACCTTCAAGCCGCCGGTCGACCTCAAGGCGCACGACAACGTGCCGGCCAGCGTTCGCGCCAAGCCGCACCTGACGCTGTCGTGGATCACCCCGCACTCCAAGTGGGGCATCCACTCGAGCTACCAGGACAACCTGCGCATGCTCAACCTGTTCCGCGGCGGCCCCTACATCTGGCTGTCCGAAGAAGAGGCGGCCACGGTCGGCATCCGCGACAACGACTGGGTCGAGGCGATCAACTCCAACGGCGCCACGGTGGCTCGGGCAGTGGTGTCGCAGCGCGTGCCGCGCGGCATGGCGCTGATGTACCACGCCCAGGAAAAGAACATCAACGTGCCCGGCTCGAACACCACCGGCAAGCGCGGCGGCATTCTCAACTCGGTGACCCGGGTGGTGGTCAAGCCGACCAACATGGTCGGCGGCTACGCCCAGTTGTCGTACAGCTTCAACTACTACGGCACGGTGGGTTGCCAGCGTGACGAGATGGTGGTGCTGCACAAGATCGAGGACCAGGACATCGACTGGCTCGAGCGACCGCTGACGGATGAACGCGAAGCCCAGCGCAACCCCGAGGGCATCGGCTCGAAATAAGCAGACAACGTAGGGCGGATAAGCCGCAACGCGGCGTCATCCGCCGCATGCAAAACGGCGGAAGGTGCTGCGCTTTTCCGCCCTACGACGACACAGGAACTGGAGAATCAAATGAAAATCCGCGCGCAATTCGCGATGGTATTCAACCTCGACAAGTGCATTGGTTGCCACACCTGCTCGGTGACCTGCAAGAACGTGTGGACCAACCGCAAAGGCATGGAATACGCCTGGTTCAATAACGTCGAGTCCAAGCCCGGCATCGGCTATCCGAAGCAGTGGGAAGACCAGGAAAAATGGAAGGGCGGCTGGGAGAAGATCAACGGCAAGCTCGAACTCAAGGCCGGCGGCCGGGTGAAGAAGATCGTGCAGATCTTTGCCAACCCCAACCTGCCCGAGATCGACGACTACTACGAGCCGTTCTCATTCGACTACGCCCGTTTGCAGAACGCACCGCTGTCCGAGGCCGCACCGACCGCACGCCCGATCTCACAGATCACCGGCGAGAAGATGGACAAGGTCACCTGGGGTCCGAACTGGGAAGACGATCTGGCCGGCGAATTCGCCTCGCGCTCGCGCGATGCCAACTTTGCCAACATGCAGAAGGAGATGTACAAGCAGTTCGAAAACACCTTCCACATGTACCTGCCGCGCATCTGTAACCACTGTATCAACCCGGCTTGCGTTGCATCGTGTCCGTCGGGTGCGCTGTACAAGCGTGAAGAAGACGGCATCGTGCTGTCCGACCAGGACCGCTGTCGCGGCTGGCGGATGTGCATCTCCGGCTGCCCGTACAAGAAGGTGTTCTTCAACTGGGAGTCGTCCAAGGCCGAGAAGTGCATCGGTTGCTACCCGCGCGTCGAGAACGGTCTGCCGACCGTGTGTTCCGAGACCTGCGTGGGCCGTATCCGCTACAACGGCATCATCCTGTACGACGCCGACAAGATCGAATCCGCCGCCAGCGCCGATGACACTCAGGATCTGTACCAGAACCATCTGGACATGTTCGTTGATCCCTTTGACCCGAAGATCATCGCCCAGGCCAAGAAAGATGGCATCACCGATGACTGGATTCTCGCCGCGCAGAAGTCGCCCATCTACAAGATGGCCGTGGAGTGGAAGATCGCCTTCCCGCTGCACCCCGAGTACCGCACGTTGCCGATGATCTGGTACGTGCCGCCGCTCTCGCCGGTGCAATCGCAGATCGACCAGAAGAATCTGCCGACCGAAGCCGATGGCGTGCTGCCCAAGGCCGAAGCCATGCGTCTGCCGGTGCAGTATCTGGCCAACCTGCTCACCGCCGGCAAGGAAGCGCCGATCGTCAGCGCGCTCAACCGCATGATCGCCATGCGCTCTTACCAGCGCTCGATCCATGTCGATGGCAAGCCCGACACCCGCGCGCTCGACGCCACCGGCATGACCGAAGACATGGCCAAGGAGATGTACCGTTATCTGGCCATCGCCAACTACGAAGACCGTTTCGTCATCCCGAGCTCGAAAGAAGAAATGCGTCTGGACGACTACTACGGCTTCCAGGGCCAGACCGGCTTCACCTTCGGCAACGCCTCGTCGCTGGGGATGACCAACAACGCCTTGTTCCCGGCGCGCCGGAAAGAAACGGTGGAGTCACGTGAAGAGGCGCCGCTGGCCGAGCCGACGCATGACGCGTCCGGCGAGCAGTACTGAGGAGGGAGAACCATGCAGACCTACAAACTATTGGCCGAATTGCTGGACTACCCGAACCGGGAACTGGTTGGCGAGCTGGACAACGCGGTGACCGCGCACGGCACGGCGCTTGTCTGGCTGGCCGAGATCGACCGTGACGACGTGTTTTCGCCGGCCGACCGCCAGGCCATCGCGGCCTTCATCGATGCGCTGGTTGCGCAGGACGCGACCGAACGCGAAGCGGCCTACGTGGCCACCTTCGACATGGTGCCGGATCACAGCCTGCACCTGACGCACCACCTGTTCGGTGACGACAAGAACCGCGGCCCGGCGCTGATCGATTTGTCCGAGTACTACAAGTCCTTCGGCTTTACGCATGAAGAAACGGAGATCCCCGACTTTCTGCCGCTGATGCTGGAGTTCGTCTCGCAACTCGACGTGCAGGGCGCCAAGGTCTTCCTCGCCGACGTGGCGAAGATCTTCACTGTGCTGGCACAAAACCTGGAAAAGGCGGGCAGTCCGTACGCGCCGCTGATCCGCATTCTCGAAACCCACGGCACGCTGACCCGTCTGGCAGCGTGAGGAGAGTGACATGTCTCTGATGAAATTTCTGTTTGCGGTCTATCCGTACATCTGTCTGACCGTCTTTGTGGTGGCCAGCTGGATCCGCTTTGACTACCAGCAATACACCTGGAAGACCGACTCCTCCATGCTGTTGTCGAAGAAAAGCATGGTGGTGGCCAGTAACCTGTTCCATATCGGCATCCTGTCGATCTTTGGCGGTCACTTCGCCGGTCTGGTCCTGCCGCACGGCCTGTGGCTGGGGCTGGGCATTTCGGACATGACCCACCAGTGGATCGCCATCATCGCCGGCATCGTGTTCGGTCTGATGTGCCTCGTCGGTGGTGCCATGCTGTGGTCGCGCCGCATGTTCAATCCGCGCATCCGTGCCACCGGCCGCAAGAATGACATGTTCGTCATCTCGTGGTTGATGATCACCCTGCTGCTCGGCCTGATGACCGTGCCGTTTTCGATTGGTCATGCCAACCACAATGATCCGTCCGTGATGCTCCTGCTGGCAGAGTGGGTCAAGAGCATCTTGCTGCTCAATCCTCAGCCCGAGTTGTTGGCGACGGTCGATCCGATCTTCCGGGCGCACATTTTCTTCGGCATGACCGTGTTCTTGATCTTCCCCTTCACGCGCCTGGTGCACATTCTGACCGCGCCACTGAGCTATTTGGGCCGTGCTTATCAGATCGTGCGTACCAAGCGTCGGACAGTCTGACGCATTGCGAAGCACTTCGGGGCGACCGCCGTTTTTGGGTGGTCGCCCGTGTCCGTTGACCCGGCTCAATGACTTCGAGAGCCGAGGAGAGCATGTTGCCAGCCAATAGCGAACACCCCGTTCGGACGGAATTTGACCTGTTGAACATGCTGTTTGGCCAGAAACTCGCCACCCGGATCATCGGCGTGCTGGTGGCCTTTTTCCTGCTCGCGCTGGTGGCCATCGGGCTCACCCTGTATTCGTCATGGAAGCTCGAAGGCGTGGCCGCGGCGATCAACGATGCCGGCAGCCTGCGCATGCGCTCCTGGAAAGTCGTGCATCACACCGCCGTATTGCCGCTCGAGGGTGCCACCCGCAATGCTCGCCTGGCAGTCTTGCACAAGGACATCGCCGATATCGAGCGCGTGCAGTCCGGCCTCGTGCTGGGTGACCCGGCCCGCCCATTGTTCATTCCGCGCGACGACGGAATCCCTGACGATGTGGCCACGATTGCCCGGATCTGGCATTCCGACATGCGTCCCCTGATTGAACGTGTGGTCGGTGCGCAAACGGCCGCGGCCGCGGAGCAGGCCTCGGTGGCATTGGAGGGGGCGACGCACACCTACGTCACCCGCATCGACACCGTGGTGAAGAAAATGGAGCGCAGCTTTACCGCGCACACCAATGTGTTGCGTAGCTACCAGGTGTTGTTGGTAGCGCTGGCGGTGATTGGCACGGTGGTGCTGATGCGGTTCTTCTTTGTCGCCGTGATCCGCCCGCTCGATACCCTGCAAAGCGGCATGCAACGGATGGAGCGCGAAGATTTCAGCGCCCGCGTGCCGGTGCTCACCAATGACGAGTTCGGCGAAGTGTCGCGCGGCTTCAACCGTATGGCCGGTCACCTCGAAGGGCTTTACGGCACACTCGAAGAGCGGGTGGCCAACAAGACCCGCTCCCTGGCCGAGAAGAATCGCGAACTGTCCATTCTCTACAACATCGCGCGGCTGTTGCGGCGGCCGATGAGTATCGAAGAGCTGTCGCGCAGTTTTCTCGAAGAAGTCCGTCATACCTTCGAGGCGGACGCGGCCTCGGTGCGGCTCTTCGACGCCGAGGCCGATAACCTCTACATCACTACCCACCAGGGGCTGGCCACCGAATTCATCGACGAAGAGGCGATTCTCGATTGCGGCAACTGTCTGTGCGGGCAAGCGGTACTGGGCGATATACCGATTGTCAGCAGCACGTCTGATCCGGACGGCGCACGTACCCGGGACACCTGTCTCCGAGCCGGTTTCGTGACCGTGAGCGCGGTGCCCGTCAATCACAACAATCGCGCGCTGGGCATTTTCAATCTGTATTTCCGGCGCAAGGTGGAGGTGTCGGAGGGCGATCGCGAGGTGCTGCAAAGTCTCGGTCAGCATCTGGGTATGGCCATCGACAACGTTCGGCTGCAGTCGCGCGAGAAGGAAATGGCGGTCTCCGAAGAGCGCAACTTGATCGCCCGCGAGCTGCACGACTCCATCGCCCAAGGCCTGGCTTTCCTGAATTTGCAGGTGCAGATGCTCGACGATGCGTTGACCAATGATCGCCAGGAAGACACCGGCGAAGTGCTCGAAATGATCCGCCAGGGCATCCAGGAGAGTTACGCCGATGTGCGCGAACTGCTGCAGCATTTCCGGGCACGCGTGCCACAACAGGATCTGGCTGCCGCGTTGCGCCTTGCGCTTGAGCGTTTCTCGCAGCAAAGCGGCGTCAGCGGCGAATTGCGGGTGCATGGTGCGAGCCCGCCAACGGTGGCCGAAGTGGACATCCAGGTGCTGTACATTGCCCAGGAGGCCTTGTCGAATGTTCGAAAGCACGCACATGCCAAGCATGTGAGCGTCGACTTGTGGCGTGATGCGGAGGGGGTGCGGCTTGAAATCCGCGATGATGGCGTCGGTTTTGACAAGACGGCGGCCGGCGCACCCGAGTACGGCGAGCATGTGGGCTTGCACATCATGGGTGAGCGGGCGGCCCGCATTGGCGGCGTGCTCGACATCCAGTCGCAAAAGGGCGGTGGCACCTCGGTCAGCCTGATGCTGACGGCCACCGAGCAGGAGGCAGCACAGACATGACGGAACGAATTCGCATCTTACTGGTGGATGACCACGGCTTGTTTCGCAGTGGCATCAAGTCCTTGCTCAAGCGCAGCGACGAGTTTGAAGTGGTTGGTGAGGCGGCGGACGGGCTTGAGGGCGCCAAGCGTGCCAAGCAACTCGCGCCCGATGTGGTACTGCTCGATCTGCACATGCCCGGCGTCGGGGGGCTGGATGCGCTCAAGCTGATCCTCGAAGAGGTGCCGCAGACGCATGTGCTGATGTTGACGGTGTCGGAAGATTCGGAAGATCTGCTCACCACCTTGCGAGGCGGTGCCACGGGCTACCTGCTCAAGAATATCGAAGCCGAAACCCTGATTGACGCCATCCGCATGGCCTCGCGTGGCGAACCGGTGGTGTCACCCCTGATGATGGGCAAGCTGCTGGCCAATCGCAGCCATGGCAGCCCCAGTGCTGCGAACCCGGTCGCGGCGGACGCCGAGCTCGACAAGCTCACCCCGCGTGAGCGCGAGATCCTCGCCTGCATTGCCAAGGGTCAGAGCAACAAGCAGATCGCGCGTAACCTCGAGGTGGCCGAAAGCACGGTCAAGATCCATGTTCAGAGCGTGCTCAAGAAGCTTCATCTGAGCAGCCGGGTGCAAGCCGCGGTGTTTGCGGTTGAGCGGGGGTTTGCCGCGCAATGAGCGCGAAGCCGATTGTCTATTCCTGTTCGGGTTGCTCCAGCGCGGCGCAGCTGGCCAATCATTTCGCGCTTCGACTGGATCGTGAGGGACGGGCGGACATGTCGTGCATCGCCGGCATTGGTGGGCATGTTGCGCCCTTGGTGCGACTGGCGCGCTCGGGCCGCCCCATGTTGGCACTCGATGGCTGCGTGCTGGCCTGTGTGCGCGAAACGCTCGCGCAGCATGGCCTGACGCCGACGGTTCATGTCCGGCTGGACGCCTTCGGCGTCAAGAAGCTCAAGAAGGCCGATTTTGACCCGGCCCAGGCCCGCGCGCTGTATCCCCGAGTGCTTGAGCAACTCGCCGCCGGTGTCTCGCAGGACGGGGCCAACTGAGCCCTTTTGGGGGCAGTTTGCGCCCGGTTGTGTTGCGGCGCAATATTAAGTTTTGGTTACATCTATAAAGCACTCTGCCTCGGTGACGATAGCCTCTTCGTCCGGAAATAATGCGAGTGCACATAATGTCCCTGAAACTACGAATCACTTTGTTCAGTGCGCTGATCACCGTTCTGGTGGCGCTTCTGATGGGCGCTCTCGGTGCTGTCGGCCATCACCAGATGGGCGAACGTTTGATTGACGCTGAGCAGCGCAGCAACGCTGGCGTATGGTCCCGAGCGCTTGGCCAGCTTTACCGGCAGATGGATGGTGCCGTCACTGCGCTGGCGGGCGAGTTCGATCTGCGCTCGGCGCTCAAGCAAGGTGATGCCGAGGCATTGGCGGGTTATGCCGAACGCTTCATCGCTCTGACCGGCGATGGCGGTGGCTACGACCACCTGTCGATTCACGCACCGGACGGCCGGGCACTCTATCGCAGCCCGTCGTCACCGCCATTGCCGATCGGTGATCTGGTGGCCACTGCGGCGCGGCAGAAGGATGCGCTGGCCGATCTGTCCGTTGCCGGCGGCGCACCTTGGGCGGTGAAGGTTTTTCCGCTGACCTCGCGCGAGCGCTTGATTGGCGTGGCGGTTCTGGTCAAGGGGCTGGGGCCGATGGCGGCAACGATGGCCGACGGCAGCGAGCAGGGGGTTGTCATATGGGGCGAGGGCGGCTCGGCACTGGCCAGTGCGCTGCCGGCCGGTGTTGATGCGGGCCGGCTGCAGGGCGCGTTCGCCGGCGAGGCGCGGCAGACGGTGTGGCGCACCGCGAACGCTGCCTACCGAGTCAATCGTTTGCCAGTGGTCAACGCCAGCGGGGAGACGATCGGCCACTGGCTGGCTGTGCGCGAGGCCACCGCGGCGCTGGCTGAGGAGTCGCGTTTTCTGATTGTCGCGGGGGTGGCGCTGGTTTTGATCGTGGCGCTCAGCATCGCGGGCTTGTACACCCTGATGCAGCACTATTTGGCGCCGTTGGTGCGGGCGGCCGGATTGGCTGAAGCCATCGCCGGTGGCCGGCTGTCGGTTGAGGTGGCGCGCGGCGGGGTGGCTGAAGTGGCCACGCTGGAGGGCGCCATGGCACAGATGGTCGGCGGGTTGCAGGCGCTGGTGGCTGACATCGGCCAGGTGTCGGCCCAGGTCGATGCCGCAGCGGGGCAACTCGATCTCGGCGTGCGGGATGGCCATGTCGATCTGCTGGCTCAGCACGGGGAGTGCCGCGACATTACCGAGGCGGTGGACGAGATCACCTGCTCGATCGGTCAGATCGTCGATAGCACCCGCTCGGCCAATGCTGCTGCGGTGCAGATCGAGCGTTTGTCGGCGCGTGGACGCGAGGCAATTGCCGAAAACCGTGACGCCGTCGCCGTGCTGTCGACGACGCTGGCGCAGGCCACGGATGCCAGTCGGGCAGTGCACGGGCTGACCGCGCAGGTGACCGAGGTGCTGGGCGAGATTGGCGAGATCGCCGATCAGACCAACCTGCTGGCCCTCAATGCGGCCATTGAGGCGGCACGGGCGGGCGAACAGGGACGCGGCTTTGCCGTGGTGGCCGATGAGGTGCGCAAGCTGGCCGGACGGACGCGGCAATCGACCGAAGTGGTCGGCGGTATCCTGCAGCGGCTGTCGAAAGACGTCAGCGGTGCGGTCGATCGGCTCGACGCGGTGGGCGAGGCCATGCGCCACACCCAGCAGCAGACCGAGGTGCTCAACGCGCGCTTCTCGGATATTGCCGAGCAGATCGGCGGCGTGGCGCAGCTGAACCAGGCCGTCGCGTCCGCCGTGCATTCGCAGGAAGGGATCACCGAGACCATTGCCGAGCGCATGCGTGGATTCCAGGGCCGCTCGGAGCGCGCCGTGGCGCACAGCAGCGAACTCAGCGACACTTCGCGGGCGCTGCGGGCGCTCGCCGAAGCGCTGAAAGCGACGACGGCGCGTTTCGCATGAGCCCCGGTGGGCACGTTTTGGCGTAATCTCGGTCCGACCTCAGAGACATGGCCGGGAGCATGACATGCGACAGGTGACCATCGTTGGGGCGGGCAAGATCGGCGAGGTGATTGCCGACTTTCTGGTGTCGAGCGGCGATTACGCGGTGAGCGTGGTCGATCGCGACGCAAAGGTGTTGGCGCGGCTCGCACAGGCGTTACCCTCGACCACGCTGCGCCAGATTGACGTGACCGATGCCCGCCAGCTTGCTGCGGTGCTGGCCGGCCAGGACGCGCTGATCAACGCCTGCCCCTTCGACCTGAGTGAATCCCTGGCTCGCGCCGCCGTTTCGGCAAGGTCGCACTATCTCGACCTCACCGAAGACGTGGGCAGCGCACGCACGATACGGGCGCTGGCCGATGGCGCACAAACGGCGGTGGTGCCCCAATGCGGTCTCGCCCCGGGCTTCATTTCCATCGCTGCCTACGATCTGGCCCGGCGTTTTGACGAACTGCACGATGTGCACATGCGGGTCGGCGCGCTGCCCAAGTTTCCGTCCAACGGCCTCAAATACAACCTCACCTGGAGCACCGACGGGCTCATCAACGAGTACCTCAACCCCTGCGAAGCGATTGTCGGCGGTGTGCTCAAGGAGATGCCGGCGCTCGAAGAGCTGGAGCATTTCTCGCTAGACGGCGACGACTACGAAGCCTTCAACACCTCCGGCGGCCTCGGCACGCTGTGCGACACGCTCAATGGGCGGGTGCGCAATCTCAACTACCGCACGGTGCGCTATCCGGGGCATCGCGATGTAATGAAGCTGCTGCTGCACGACCTGCGTCTGGGCGAACGGCGCGCGCTGCTCAAGGAAATACTCGAGTCATCGATCCCGGTCACCATGCAGGATGTGGTGCTGGTGTTCGTGAACGTGAGCGGCATGCGCGACGGCCTGCTGATGCAGGAGACCTTTGCCCGCAAGATCTACAGCCGTGAGGTCGGCGGGCGAATGCGCAGTGCGATTCATGTCACGACGGCCAGCGCGATCTGTGCCGTACTCGATTTGCTGATGGATGGCCGCTTGCCGCAGCAAGGCTTTGTCCGGCAGGAAGATATCTGCCTGGACGAATTTCTGAGCAACCGCTTTGGTCGCCACTATGTGACCGATGGTGAGGAGCCACAGACCGCGGCCAGCGGTGGTTTGCGACAACAACCCTAGGAGACGATGGATGAGCGCAGCGCGTATTTTTGAGGCATTGGGGCTTGACCATGGGCGGCTGACCGACGGCGACTGGGTGGTTTCCTCTCCGATCGATGGCGCAGAGATTGCCCGTGTGGCGCTCGATTCGCCCGAGGCGCTGGAGGCCAAGCTGGCGCGCAGTGTCGAGGCCTTTGCCCAGTGGCGGACCGTACCGGCGCCGCGCCGTGGCGAGTTGATCCGGCGCTTTGGTGCTTTGCTTCGTAAGCACAAGGCGACGCTGGGCGCGTTGATCACGCTCGAAGCCGGCAAGATCACCGCTGAGGGCGAGGGTGAGGTGCAGGAGATGATCGACATCTGCGACTTTGCGGTCGGGCTGTCCCGCCAGCTCTATGGCCGAACCATCGCCTCCGAGCGCCCCGAGCACAGCCTGCGCGAGACCTGGCACCCGCTGGGTCCGGTGGGCGTGATTTCGGCCTTCAATTTTCCGATGGCGGTGTGGGCCTGGAACGCCACGCTGGCCGTGGTGTGCGGCAACAGCTTGCTGTGGAAACCATCCGAGAAGACGCCGCTGTGTGCCATGGCCTGCCAGCACCTGTTTGCGCAGGCCATGGCCGGTTTTGATGGCGCCCCTGACGGCTTGTCGCAAGTGGTGCTGGGCGGCCGGGAGACCGGTGTGGCACTGGCCGATGATGTGCGCGTGCCGTTGATCAGCGCGACAGGCAGTTGTGCCATGGGGCGCCAGGTGGGCGCGCGGGTGGCGCAGCGCTTTGGCAAATCCATTCTGGAACTCGGCGGTAACAACGCCATTATCGTGACCGCCTCCGCCGATCTCGATCTTGCCGTGCGTGCGATTGTCTTCGGTGCTGTCGGCACCGCCGGCCAGCGCTGCACCACCACGCGCCGTGTCTTTGTTCAGCGTGAGGTGGCCCCGGTGCTTTTCGAGCGCCTGCAGCAGGCCTACGCGGCTTTGCCCATCGGCGACCCGCGGGAGGCTGGCACATTGGTGGGCCCCTTGATCGACGCGCGGGCTTTTGCGCAGATGGAGCACGCCTTGCAGGTTGCGCGGGAGCAGGGCGGCAAGGTGGTGGGCGGCGGGCGCGTGCTCGCCGATCGCTACCCTGACGCCTACTACGTGCTTCCGGCATTGATCGAAGGCGGTGGCGCACTGGACAACAGTTTTGAAGAGACCTTTGCGCCGGTGCTGTATTGCTTTGCCTACGACACGCTCGACGAGGCCATTGCGTGTCAGAACGCGGTGCCGCAGGGCTTGTCGTCCGCGATCTTTACTACCGATGTGCGTGAAGCCGAGCGGTTCTTGGCCGCCACCGGAAGCGATTGCGGCATTGCCAATGTGAATGTTGGCACCAGCGGCGCTGAGATTGGTGGGGCGTTTGGAGGTGAAAAAGCCACTGGCGGCGGGCGGGAGTCCGGCTCCGACGCCTGGCGCGGATACATGCGGCGGCAGACGGCGACCATCAACTACTCCGATGATCTTCCGCTGGCGCAAGGAATTCGCTTCGGCTGATGCCGGGCCGGATTCAGATTGGACTGGGGACGGGCACGATTCGGGTATGGCGGGATTTTTTGGCGGGAGACATTGCCGCGTCGGCCCCCATCAGCGGTGCTTCGTGTGAATCCGGTGTACCTGCGAAGCGATGCCGCCGCTGAAGCACACGTGCAATTGCGTGTCGCCACAGAATTATGCCATCTGTGGTGGGGCGTGCCTTGTGCTAAGTGTTTTCAGATGATGTCGAGAGCATTTGGGCGAAGTCGTCGGCGGGGACGGGGCGGCTGAACAGAAAGCCTTGAAAAGCTTCGCATTGGTGTTCTTTCAGAAATGCCAGCTGCCCTTGTGTTTCAACCCCCTCGGCGACCACGCTCATATTCAGGCAGCCCGCCAATGCGAGGATGGCACGCACGATGGCGGCGCTTTCGGGGCGGGTTTCAACATGGGTGAGAAAGCTGCGATCAATCTTGAGTTCGTCGATGGGCAATGCACTCAAGTAGGACAACGAGGAATATCCGGTGCCGAAGTCATCGATTGAAAGTTGCACCCCGAGTGTGCGCAGCTCATTGAGCATATCCGCAACTTTCAGTGGTTCGATCATCAGCAGTGATTCGGTCAATTCAAGTTTCAGATGTCGTGGTGCGACGCCGTGGCGCTCAAGTGCGCCCCGTACGCCATCTACAAATGCGCCATGCCGAAACTGCTGCACCGATACGTTCACCGCGAGTTGGCCGGGGATGAGGCCCTGGCGCTGCCAAGCGCTGTGTTGTCGGCAGGCTTCGTCGATGACCCGTTGGCCGATCTCCACGATGAGTCCGGTCTCTTCCGCCACCGGAATGAATTCCAGCGGTGATACCTGCCCATGCTCGGGGTGCTGCCAGCGCAGGAGACATTCGGCACCGATAAGCGCGCCAGTATCCACGGTGTACTTGGGTTGAAAGTGAAGCGTCAGTTCGTTTCTATCGAGCGCCCGGCGTAGCTCTGCTTCCATGTTGAGGCGTGAGGAGGTGCGTGCGTTGAGCTCTTTTGAGTAGAACTGAAAAGCCCCATTCGGATTGGCTTGGGCAGTCTGCAATGCGCGGACGGCAATGGCGGCGCTGTGCTGCACCGCATCGATATCGGTTCCGTCTTCGGGGAAGGTCGCAATGCCGATGCTGATGGATATGAAAATTTCCTGCTCCTCGACGACAAAGGGATCGGTCGTGGCCACGAGCAAACGGCGTGCAATTCGCGCGATGCTCTCGGCGGTGAGATGGCCAAGGAGTAATAGGGTGAATTCGTCGCCGCCCCAGCGTGCCAGTCCTACGCTGGCTTCGGTCTCGCTCAAGGTGGCGAGCAGGTCGCTGTCACGGCAGGCATCGTCAAGTCGTTTGGCGATGCCTTGCAGGAGTTCATCGGCACGGCCGGGGCCCAGTGCCTCCTTGATTTCGCGAAAGCGATCGATGTCGATCTGCAGCAAGGCGCCGGTTTGCTGGTAACGCTGGGCGTGCTTCATGGCCCAGTCGAGGCGATCGATCAGCATGCGCCGGTTGGGCAGGCCGGTGAGCACGTCGATGTAAGTTAGACGGTCTTGATAGGCCTTGGCTGCCAGCGTATTGCGCACGCGCAGCACGAGCTCGCTTTCGTCCACCGGTTTGGCAAGGAAGTCGGTTGCGCCCATTTCCAAGGCTTTGAGCTTGGTCGGCGCGTCGGACGATGAGGTCAGCACCACCACGGGTAGATGCTCGAAGCGTTCGTGCGTGCGTAACTGTTCCAGGATCTCGAAGCCATTTACATGGGGCATCAACAGATCGAGCAGGATGATGTCGGGGCGTTCGCGTTCAACTGTTTCCATGGTTTCGCGCGAATCGCCCACCAGCACAAAGTGGGTGTATCCGGCGTCTTCGAGAAACATCTGGATGATCTCTAGCGTGATTGGCTCGTCATCTACCATCATGATCGTGGCGCGTTTCATCGCGCTCCACGACCGGTCGGCATTTCCCGCCACCGAGACCTCCGCGCTAGCGTTGGGGGAATCTTGTGTCGTCATTGTTTTTCGCAGTGGCGTGCCCGTGCCCGTGCCCGTCTCCCGATCAGTCAACGACCAGATTGAGGGAAAGTTAAGTCGCGCACCTGGTGTCATGGCGCTCTGCTGGGCGTGATGTCTATCGTTGAACCGGCTGGGGTCATTTGTCTTGTCAGTGCGCCGATTCGATTGATCCAGCGTTGGCAGTCGGAATTGTTGCCGGCTTTGGCCGCGGCTTCCAGTTCGGTGGCGGGCTCGGTAAAGTCGTCGAATCCGACGGTGCCGGCCGCGCCTTTGAGCCAGTGCGCGAGCCCAGCCAGTTCGGTGAAGTCAGCCGCGCGGTGTGCGGCTTCGATTCTTGGCAGTTGTTCATGCATCCGCTGAATGAACTTGCCGATCACCGAGTGCAGGCGCGGATTGGCTTCGAGACGTGAGCGAACCGGGCCGATCACTTTTGCAGGGGCGCAGGGCTTTGTTTTGCGGGGCGTCACGATGGGTGTGTCCCCGGGCGCTGCAATGCGGTCGGCGATGTCGCGCAGGGTGTCGACCCATAGCGCACTTTGCGCCGCGTCGTTGGCGCGGGCGGCAGTTTCGAGTTCGGCGGCCGGTTCGGTGAAGGCGTCGAAGCCTACTGTGCCACCAGCGCCTTTGAGCCAATGTGCCAGCTCGACCAATGTGCTGAAATCGTGCGCGCGCTGGGCGGCTTCGATGGCGTGCATCTGCTCGCGCATGCGCAGCACAAACTTGCCGATGACCGGGTGCATGCGTGTTTTGGTGGCCAGTCGGGACGGGATCGCACTGCGATCCGGCACGCTCGGCTCGCCCACGTTTTTTGTGACGGACGATGTCGGGTTCGTGCCTTCTCGGTAGCCACCGACGATGTGCGCCACGGTGGCCAGCAGGGCGTCGATGTCGACCGGTTTGGTCAGATATGCGGTACAGCCGGCGGCGATGACTTCCTGTTCATAGCCTTGCATGGCGTTGGCGGTGAGCGCCACGATGGGGGTTGTCAGCCCCGCTTCGCGCAGGGTGCGTGTGGCGGTGTAGCCGTCCATGACCGGCATTTGCATGTCCATCAGGATCAGGTCGTATGTCTTGGCCTGCGCCATGTCGACGGCGATCTGGCCGTTCTCGGCCTCGTCGAGCGTCAGACCGAATTCGCCCAGCACCGTGGCGACCAGTTCGCGGTTCTCGGCGCCGTCATCCACGACCAGAATGCGGGCGTTTTTCGGCAGGATCCAGCGGGCCGTTTCGACATCGGCACTGACCGCGACGGACGCTTGCAGGGCTGCGTCGTCGAGCAGGCGAACGCCTTCGAGCGAGCCCGTGGTGAGCGCAATCGAGAAGGTGCTGCCTTCCCCCGGCACGCTGGTGGCGGTCACATCGCCGCCCATGGCGCGTGCCAGCCGCCGGCTGATTGCCAACCCCAGACCGGTGCCGCCGAAGCGCCGATTGACGCTGCTGTCGGCCTGCACGAAGGGGTCAAAGACCTGGTCGACCTTGTTTTGGGCAATCCCGATGCCGGTGTCGTGAACGTCGATGCGAAGTGCGGCCGGATCGTTGCGGGTATCGAGCGCGAGCGTGACGGTCACTCCGCCGTGTTCGGTGAACTTGAGTGCGTTGCCGATCAGGTTGGTCAGAATCTGCCGCAGCCGTGCCGGGTCGGACTGGATGGTTTCGGGAATTCGCCCGTCGACGACCAGATCAAGCTGCAGGTTCTTTTCCTTCGCGCGCACGCCGATGGCCTGGATGACCTGATGGGCGAGCGCATAGGGCTGGCAGTCGATGGCTTCGACCTCCATACGTCCTGCTTCCACCTTGGAGAGGTCGAGAATGTCGTTGATCAACGCCAGCAGATGGGTGCCGCTGGAATGGATGGTGGCCAGATGCCTGGCGGCGTCGGCGCCGTCACGCGAATAGCCGCGCCGCAGAATTTCGGTAAAGCCGAGAATGGCGTTCATCGGCGTGCGGATTTCATGGCTCATGTTGGCCAGGAAGTCGCTCTTGGCCCGGTTGGCCGAGTCGGCCGCGTCCTTGGCTTTTTCCAGCTCGATACTGTTCTGCTCAATGCTGGTGATGTCGTCCAGGCTGATGAGCACGCCGCCGGGCTGGCGGCCGCCGGTGAGAATCGGTGCGCAGTTGATCTGGAACGTATGCAGGCTGCCGTCAGGTGCGCGCATATGGACCGTGTTGTTGGTGTGTACCTCGCCGTCGTGCAAGGCGTGGGCCCAGGGGGCCGCCTTCAGATTGAAGTCACCGCCTTTCGAATCGGTCCATGGCAGCTTTTTGGCATTCATGCCGATCAGCTCGGTCGCCGGCTGGCCGGTGAACTCGGCGAAGGCGCGGTTCGCCAACACCACGGTCTGCCGGCGATCGAGGACCAGCAAGCCTTCAGTAAGGGTGTCGAGAGCGCTGCGAACCCGGTCCGGGACCGCACCGGATGGGTCCAGATGGCGCAGCACTTTGCCCAGATAGAAATAGAACACCAGCAAAGCAGAGAGGAAAATGAATCCGACCAGCTTTACCCAGGGGTTGAACAGCCAGCCTGCGAGGCCTTCGGGCGTCACCGGTCGAAAGCGCAGTTCGAGTTGTCCCCAATGTTCCTTGCCCGAGAGCAGCGGCACATGAAGCTCGGTGTCGGTGGACATGTCTGCATTGTTCAGCGTCCAGTTGGCCGCGTGGGGGCCGGCTTGCATGATGATGGTGCCTTCCTCGGTGCGCAGCGCCGCCGAGAGCACATCCGGGTTGCGTTTGACCACCAGTCGCAGCGTGGGCGCGAGCCAGTCGACCTGTCCGCGCGCGGTCATTTCGGCGGCCGTGACCGCGATGGCTTCGGCCAGTGCGATGCGGCCGTCGCGCACGGCGGCTTCTCGGTCCGGGATCAGCCCCAGGAAGCCGGCCGCCAGCACGATGCTGATGACCAGGAAGGCGAGGCCGATGGCAATGTGCGCCTTGGCGCCGAGTTTTCGGATCATGCCTGCGCTCCTGGCTTGGGTGCCACGGGGGGCGCGTCGCCTTCGTCGGGGTCGTCCGGGCTCTGGTTGACCATGGCTTCGAGCGAGTCGTCGTCGTTGCTACCCCGTTTTTTGCCGGCGCTGTTCAGGATGGGCAGTGGATCGAGCAGGCGCCAGGCTGGCATGGTGGACAACAGGCTGGTGAGCAGCACGCCGCCGCGAATCAGCCAGGCGACATATCCGATGGTGAGACCTGCGCCGGTGACCATGGTGGCCCCAATGCTTTGCTGCTCGCCCTGCGTTTCGCCTTCGGCACTTTCTCGGAGCTGGTCAAAGGCTTGTTCGAGACGCGCTTCGCGCAGTGCGGTGTTGACCTGCCCGTTGACCGACAGTGTGCTGACAGTTTCACTGGGTGCGTACAGCACGGCGAGAATATCGGTGGTCGACAGTGAGAGATTCAGTGATGCGACGTGGTGGATCGTGATGCTGATGTTGCTCTCATCCTGCGCGACGGTGGTTTGCGGCGCCGATGTGATAGCGACGGGTAGTGTCGGCAGTGTGCTGTCGACGAGTGGTGCGGATATCGACGCAGGCGAAGGCTCGCCGGTGCTTGCTGGGGCGGTGTCGGGAGGTGTCGCTTCGGTGGGGGCCTCAGTGGTTTCTTCGGTGATCGGTTCGGTCACAAGCGCTGGCTCTTCGGCGGTGAGCAACTCGTCTGGCCCGCTCGTCGGGGTGGCTGGTGCGGGCGCAGTCACCGAGACGGGGAGGCTGGTCACGGTGTTGCCATCGCTGACATCGAGAATCAGATTGGCCGTGCCGTAGCCGCCGCTGTGGCCGGCCACGACGCTGATGCTGCGGGTGGCGCCGCTGCCGGACAGCACAATGGCCGAGTCGGGCAGCACGGCCGGGTTGGACGAGCGCGCTGTGACGGTCAGCGCGGCGGCGCTGGTCTCTGCATCACCGATGGTGAAGCTCAGGGGGCCGAAGCCACCGCCTGCGGTGATGACCTGATCTGCAATGGCGCTGATGCTGGGGGCATCGTTGATGTTGGTGAACGTGATGTTGGCGACCGATGCAGGCGAGTCGAGGGTGCCGTCGGTCAGCGTCAGCGTGTAGGTCGGTGCCGCTTCGCCGCCATTGTGCACAAAGCGCACCTGGCCGCCGGCGACATCGGCCTGGGTGAATTGGGTGACGGGCGTGGTCGGTGCGCTGGCGAGCGCGAAGTAGCCGTTGCTCAGCCCGCTCACGGTATAGCGGACGGCGCTGTCGGCGTTGTCTGCATCCGAGCCTGCGAGTTCGCCGCTACCCAGGGTGATAGTGTCGCCCTCGTTGAGTGTGAGTTGGTTGACCGAGATGTCCGGCATGTCATTGACCGCGTCGACCACCAGGGTGGCGGTGTTCGGCGTGGCGACGATGCCATCGTCGACCGCGAAACTGAAGGTGGCTGTGCCGTTCCAGTCGGCTGTCGGTGCAAAAGTCCAGGTGCCGTTTGCGTTGTCGGTGAGGACGCCGCTGCCGGAGGTGAGCGCGAGGTCGACTGCGGTCAGCGTGTCGCCGTCGAGGTCGGCCGTGCCGGCCAGCAATTCGCCTTGGGTGATGAGGCGGGTGCCGTCTTCGGCGAGATTGCCCAGGTCGATGGCGGTGACCGTGGGTGCATCGTTGACCGGCCGCACGATCAGCGTGACCGTATCGCTGGTGGCACTGAAGGCGGTGCCGGCAGTGGTGTCGTCGAGCGTGCCGGCCGTGCCGCTGCTCGCATCCCAGGCGACAAAGCGCAAACCGGCGGTCGTGGTGCCGGCGTAGTTGGCGTTGGGCTGGAAGGCGAGGCGGGTGTTGCCGTCGGCCAGCAGAAGCAAGCCGCTCGTGGTCGACACGCTGCCCAGGGCCGTCCAGTTGTTGCCGCCATCGGTGCTGACATGCCAGACCCCGTTGGAGGTGTCTGCGGCGATGACCGCAATGCCAAGCGAGCCGCCGGTGTCGGGGTCGGTCATGTTGCGCGGGCCGGTGCCCGCGGTGCTCAGCCCGATGATCGAGTCGATCGGGATGCCGACGTCGCCGACCGGCACGCCGCTGTCTTCGTCGAGCGATAGCGTGGCGTTGCCGGTGACGGTGAGAACCGGCGCGTCGTTGACCGGCGTGAACGTGATGCTGCCGTTGATCGGGGTGACGGTGGCCGCGCCGTCGGTAAGCGACAGGGTATAGGTCGGCGCCACCTCGTTGCCGTCATGCTCGAATTGCACCAGACCGGCGTTGACGTCGGCCTGGGTGAAGCTGGCGATCGCCACGCCGGGCGTGGCGACCCACGCAAAAATGCCGTCCGACACCGCTTGCACGGTATAGCTCAGGCTGGCCGGCGGGCTGTCAATGTCGCTGGCCGAGAGGTTGGCTGCGCCAAAAGCTACGCTCGCCCCTTCACTGATGCTCAGCGTGTTGGCCGTGACGGCGGGGGCGTCATTGACGGCTTGCAGGTCCAGCGTGGCCGTGTGGCTCGTGGCGCTGAAGGCGCTACCCACGGTGGTGTCGACACCGGTCTGGCCGTCGTTGCCGAAAGTCTGGTCCCAGGCTTTGAAAGTGAGCGTGTCCGCGCTGGTGCCGAAGGCATCGGCGACGGTGCTCTGGAAGTAGAGTCGGTTCAGGCCGTTGTCTGCGAGCAACAGGGCATTGGTGGTGCTGAGTCCGCTCGGTACAAGCGTCCAGTTGCTGCCGCCGTTGGTGCTGTACCACCAGTTGCCGGCTGAGGTGTCTGCATCGGTGAGTGCGATGCCGAGCAAGGCGCCGGGGTCGGTGTCGGCGACGTTTTGCGGACCGCTGCTGGCGCCGACGAATGAAACCAGCGCGGGCAGAGTGAAGCCCACCGCGCCAACGGGTGAGGGTGCGTCTTCAGTGGCGATGACCGTAATCGCGATACCGGTGTTGAGCGTCGGTGCCTGGTTGACCGCAGTGATGATCAGATCGACGGTGTCGGTGGCGGTGCTGAACGCGGTGCTGCCGCCGCCCGGCAGCGGGTTGGCGCCGCCGCCGTTAGTGCCGGTGCTGCCGTCCCAGGCATGGAAGCTCAGGCTGTTGGCGAAGCTGCCGGTGGCCGTGTCGGTGTGGTGGAAGTACAGGCGGGTGTTGCCGTCGGCGGCGAGCAGGCGCGCTTCGCCAGCCGGCAGTGCGGCGAGGTCGAGCAGGTTCCAGCTGGCACCGTTGTCGATGCTGTAGTGCCACATGCCATGGGTCGAATCTGCGGCGGTAATGGCGATGCCGGCCACTGCGCTGCTGTCGGGGTCGGTGACGTTTTGCGGTCCGCTCCCGCTGCCAGCCATGGTGACCAGCGTTGTGACACGCACGCCGACGGCGCCCACTGGCGCGCCGTTGTTTTGCAAGATACTGAAGCTCAGCGGCGTATCGGCGAGTGCCGGCGCGTCATTGATATTGGTGAAGGTGATGTTGGCCGTCGAGGCGGCGGAGCCGAGGTCTTCGGTGTCGGTGAGGGTGAGGGTGTAGGCCGGCGCCGCTTCGCCGCCGTTGTGCACGAACTGGATCTCGCCGTCGATCACCTCCTGCTGGGTGAAGCTGGTGACCGCTACCGCGGGGCTGGAGACGCGGGAGAAGAAGCCGCCGGTGACCGCCGTGACGTTGTAGCGCAACAGGCCGGGGGCGTCTTCCACGTCGCTGCCGGCGAGCATGGCCGGTGTCAGCACCACGGTCTGACCTTCGCTGATGACCAGCTGGTTGGTCGAAATCACGGGCGGATCATTGACGGCGTTGACGGTCAGCAGCGCGGTGTCGGTAGCCGTGCTGAATGCGCTGGTGCCGCCGTTGGTGCTGGTGTCGGCAAAGTCGCCGTTGCTGTCGCTGCTGCGGTCCCAGGCGCGGAAGTCGAGACTCGGTTGGTTGCCTGCCGCTGTATTGAAGTTTGCATTGGGCGAAAAGGCGATACGGGTCTGGCTGTTGGCGGCCAGAAGCAGCGCATTGCTGCTTGAGAGCGCGGCGCTGTTGATCAAGGTCCAGTTGGCGCCCCCATCAGTACTGAAGTACCAGTTGCCGTTGCTGTTGTCGGCGCTCAGCAAGGCGAGACCTGTGATGCCTGTCGAATCCGGGTCGGTCACGTTTTGCGGCCCGCTGCTGCTGCCGGCCAGGCTCAGGAGGGTGCTGATGAGGGTTCCGGTCACGCCGCTCGGCGGCCCCGCGTCTTCGTTGATGGCGACCAGGCTGGGGGCGACAGGGGTGAGCACTGGCGCGGTATTGGGTGTCGATGCTTCGGGCCAATCGAAGGTTCTGGCGCTGATCGCGCTGCTGTCGCCGGCGCGGTCGCCTTCCCACGCAATGACGATCTGGCCGCGCGAGTTGATGGCGACAGCCGGTTGTGATTGATTGGCTATGGTGTAGACGTTAACCGCGATTTCCGCGCTGGCGTTGCTTGCGCCGGGTTCATAGCTGCGGGCAAATATCCCCTCTGCGTTGCCATCCTGGTTTTTTGACTGCCAGGTCACCACGGTATAGCCGGCCGCGTTGATCGCTACGTCGGCGAATTCTTGCTTGTCGCTCGTGGTGGTGTTGACCTGCACCACCGTACCGATGGGGCTGCCGGACGCAGTGAAGTTTTGCATGTAAATGTCTTCTTTCGGGCCGCTCCGTCCGCCCTCATGCCAGAGCACCACGAAGTTGCCGGCACCATCCACAGCGACGGCGGGGGCGTCGGGATCATTGGAGTGGCCGCCGGGCATGAGAATTTCAGTGCCGCCGTTGTTCAGTGCATCGAACTGGCGGGCTACGATGCGCTTTCCGTTGGAGTCGTCGAACCACGTGACGACGACGCGGCCATCGTTGGTGAGCGCGACGTCGGAATCGTCTTGTCGTTGGGAGGTCGTGGTGTTGACGGCCGTGATGCCGGAGTTTGGCGCGCCGGCGACGTCGAAGCGGCGCATGAAAATGCCGTCAGTGTCGCCGCTGCCCTGGCCGTCCCAACTGACCACGAAATCACCCGAGCTGTTCATTGCTACGCTGGCATTTGACTGGTCGCCTGCGGTACTACCTTCGTTGATCTTGATGTCGTCAGTTTGTGCGACACCGGCACTATTGAAGATGCGCGCGTAAATGTCTTCATTGCCGTCCTTGTCGCTGGTGAATACAAATACGATGCGGTCATTGCCGTCGGTGGCAACCTCGCCTTGGTTTTGATTGCCACTGGACGTTGCGCTGATCTGAAAGAAGCTGCCTTGTTTGCTTCCGTCGGCATTGAAGATCTGGCCGTACACTTTTTTGGCGGTGTCGTTGGTCCAGGTGGCGACCCAGCGGCCATCGTCGAGTATGGCGACAGCCGCGTCCGCTTGAGTGCCAGAAATGGAGGGCTCCACGTTGATATCACCACTGCTTGCGGTGACGCCGAGTGCGCCCTGCCAGCGTGTGCTCGACAGCGCGACGCTGTCGAGCACGCCGATGCGGTGCTCTAGCACCCAGTCGCCGCCGGCGCCGGTGAGGTCGTCACTGGCGGCGACATCGGCGCCGCTCAGGCGGGCGAGGGTTTCGATAAAGCCGAGCCCGGTGGCGTCGGCAGCGACATCGCATCCGTAGAGCAGGATGTCGGCGTCGTCGCTCAGCGCGCTGGTCCAACCGGCGATGCTGCTGGCGCGTTGCGTGAGCGCGGTGGTGTCGACGGTGCTGTTGCCAAGCGCAAGCTGACCGCTGCTGCCGTGCGAGAGGATGTGAATGGTGCCGATGTCAGTGCGCCCGGCCAGCGCGGCGCTGATCTGGTCGAGGCCGTTGGCGTCTGCGTCAAGCCAGATGATGTCGAGCGTGCTGAGATCGCGATCGAGTGCTCCCAGCAGTTGCTCGGCGTTGTCGATACTAGCGTCGATGAAGACGATCTCTTGCCGGTGTGTCTGCGCGGCGTCGTCGGCGGAGGTGTTGATCGGTGTGGTGTCGAGCAGACGCACTTCGGCGCTGGGCGCGGTGGCGTCCAGCCCGGCCGGCATCAGGTCGGCCGAGTAGAGCAGCCGCGGCTCCATGGTTTCGAGCTCGGGGCCGCGGCGCGGCGCGATGGTGCTGCCGGCGCGTGACAGGAGGCGGTCGAGCAGACGCAGCATGTGGGTCGCCTTTACATCCGCTGCCGTGGCGCGGCGGTCGTACGGCGGGTGAAGTCGGGTAGCGTCGGATCGATGCGTAGTGCGCGGCGATCGCTTGCCGGGGTCGGTAGACTGGCGGGCTTGACGCTGCCGCCCGTGTCCTGACGGTCGACGAAGGCGGCGATGCAGCGCACGCCGGCCGGGATGGCGTGGTCGGCGTTGGGTAGCGTCAGGCGCGCGCGGAAGGTGTTGCTGGCCGCATCCATGACTTTGTCGACCCGGGTGACCTGCGCGCTGAGCACGCCCAGGCCGGGCAGGTCGGGCTGGATGTCGGCGATCATCCCTGGTGAGATCGTGCCGTACAAGGTGTTGGGCAGCACGACCTCGACCCGTAGCGGGTGGATTTTGGCAATGCGTAGCACCGGCTTGTCTTCGACGCGCTCACCCACCGACAGATAGCGGTCGGTGACGATGCCATCGAAGGGGCTGTGCAGCACGCGCTCACCCAGGCGGGCTTCGGCCAGTTCGAGCTCGCGGCGCGAGATCTGCTGGATGTCGCGGGCTTGGGCGAGCTTCTCGGCCGAGACGCGGTGTTCGGCTTCGGCCTGGTCAAGTGCCTGGGCGGAGATGAACTTGCGTGCATGCAGGTCACGCGCGCGCTTGAGGCGCTCGTCGGCGAGTACCAGATTGGCCTGGGCGGCGCGGATGTCGGCCTCGGTTTGCGCGCGGCTGCGGGCGACGTCGATCTGAGCGCGCTCGACGGTGTCGCGCAAGGTGGCGAGTACGTCGCCCGCGTGGACGATGTCGCCGCGTTCGACCCGAATGCTGGCGATCACGCCGGTGATGGCGGCGCCGATGTCGGCGGTTTGGTCGGGCTCGATCAGGCAGCCAATGGGTTGGTCTGCCGGGGCCGCGAAGGCGCCAAAGGCGACGAGTGCGAGGAGGGAGGCGAGTGTTTTCATGGGCTTACAGTCCGGTGCCGCGATAGGCGTGGCGCTGTTGGCGGGCGTGATCGTCGCGCAACAGGGCGGTGCGCATATGGCGTTCGCGCACTGCGGTGAGATGTTGGCCAAGGCGAAAGAGCGCGATGATGGTGCGCTCGGAAAGTATGGGTAGCACGCGCGCAAGGGCGCGACGCACGGCGGGTGATACGCCGATGTCGGGGGCATCGGTGTCGAGCGCACGGAAGTGCTCGGCACTGCCGGGGTCGCCCTGCCGGGCGCAGCGGCCGATCAGTTGGCGGTCGATGCGTCGATTGGGGTTGTGCTGGCAGCAGATGACATGCAGGCCGCCGCCGGCGCGCACGGCGTCGGCCAGACGAATGTCGGTGCCGCGCCCGGCCATGCGGGTGGCGACGGTGATGCGCCCGGGTTGGCCGGCTTGCGCGACGATGGCCGCTTCGTCGGCGTCTTGCAGCGCGTCGAGCACGGTGTGCGCGATGCCGGCGGCAGTCAGCATGGCGGCGAGCTGGCGCGAGTCACGGACTGAGTCGGTGCCGATCAGCACGGCGCGGCCTTGTGATGCCAGCGCGGCAGCGCGTGCGGCGGTGGCCTGCCACATGGCGTGTTGCGTGGTGAACACGCGCGGCGCCAGAATGCGGCGCGCCAGCGGACGGTGGGTCGGCAGGCGGATGATCGGTCGGTCATACACCGTGGCCAGTTCGGCCGCCGTTTCGGCCAGCGTGCCGCTGATGCCGGCCAGATGGCAGTAGCGCGGGAAAAAGCGCTGGTAGGTCATTTGCGCGGCGGTGGTGGTCTCCTGTCCGAGCGGACAGCCCTCTTTGAGTTCGATGAAACGGTGCAGCTCTTGCGACCAGGCGCGGCCATCGGCGATGCGGCCGGTCTGGGTGTCGATGATTTGCACACGATCGTCTTTCACGACGTAGTCGCGGTCGCGGCGGTACAGGTGTAGCGCGGCCAGCGCTTGGCATAGCCGGGCATCGCGAGCGCGAGGGTGGCCGCCAAGGGACTCGGCAGCGGCGCGCCCGGCGTCGGTGAGCGTGGCGCGACGCGATTCGGTGTCGAGACGAAAATCGCGGTCGGCATGCAGGCTGGTGGCGCAGGCAAGCGTGGCGTGGAGGGCGGCGACGTTCAGCGGCGTGGCTTGGGGCCGCGAGAGAATCAGCGGGATGCGCGCTTCGTCGATAAGCACGCTGTCTGCTTCGTCGATGAGCGCCATGTGCTGGCCGCGCTGCAAGCGTTGCGCGCTGCGCGTCGGGTCGGTGAACTGGCGGGTCTGGTTGATCAGCGCGTCGCGTTCGGTGGGCGCGAGGACCGCGTCGCGCAGGGCGTCGAAGACCAGTTCGCGCGCGGTGAGATAGGTGATGTCGGCACGGTAGGCCCCATGGCGCAGTGCGGGCGCGTCGCCGGCGCACACGGTGGCCACGCGCAGACCAAGGGAAGCAAACAGCGGCGCCATTTCGGCGGCATCGCGGGCCACCAGATAGTCGTTGGCGGTGATCACATGTACCGGCAGGCCGGCGAGCGCGCCGGCGGCGGCAGCCAGCGCGACCACCAGGGTTTTGCCTTCACCGGTGGCCATTTCCACAAAACAGCCTGACAGCAGGGCATGCGCGGCGGCGAGCTGGGTGTCGTGCGCGTGCAGGCCCAGGCTGGCTTCGGCAGCCAGGGCGGCGGCGGCGAGACTGCGACGGTGAATCGTATGATCGCCTCGTGTGTTGTTGAGTGACTGACGAAGCGTGGTTACATCCACCCACGACTGGCGCTGTTGTGCTGCCATCTCGGTGCGGATTGCGGCCACGGCGGCGCGCTGGCGGTGAGTGCGTATGCGTGTGCCGGCGTGGCGCAGGCGGCGCCAGAGCGTGCGGGCAAGGCTGGGCGCGGTGTCTTGCGCCCCTTGACTGGTCGGTCGCGGGAGGCGGTGTCGTGCCTGTGAGGCGGCAAGGCGGGGCAGGCGCAGGGAGGTCATGTCAGGGCGCCTGGTTAATAAATTGCAGCAACACCTGCCGGCCACGGCGTAGCCATTGGGAGGCCAGGGGCTCGTCGGGGTGAGCGAAGCGAACCCAGACTCGCTCGCCAACGTGCCCGGTAGTCTGACGATCAAGCGCGAGTTCGATTTCGAAAATGGGCGCGATGGTGTGCAGCCGGTCTGGATCGTCGGCGCGCGTGGCTAGCGGCCCGCCGAAGTGGTCCGACAGCGCGGCGCTGGGCAGGCGGTGGCTGGCGCCTTCGGTAAAGCGGGTGGCGTATGCGGGTATTGGCGCGCCGGTGGCATCAGCGAACCGGACACTGACCGCTTGTGTGGCTTGGCGAATGTAGGCGATCTGGTCGTCCGCCACGACGGCGCGAATCTTCAAGCCGCTGTCCGATACCACATGGCCAAGGCTGTGGCCGCGTGGCAAGTAGGTGCCGGGTAGATCGTTCTGTTGTGGCAAGGCGAGTCGGCCGTCGACGCCGGCGCGCAGCGACAGGGCGGCGATACGTTGGCGTACGTCGGCCAGATCTTGCTCGACCGTGACAATCTGGGTGCTCACATTGCCAGCTTCGCGCGGGTTGGACAGCAGGCTGCCGTAGCGCCGAGTTTGCAGGCCGACGAGTTGTTGGACCAGCGCGCTCTCGGTGGCCGCGAGCTCGGGGTCGTCGAGCCGCGCGATGAGTTGGCCGGCGGTGACGGTGTCGCCATCCCGAGCCAGCACCTCGGTGACAAAGCCGTCCGTGTCGGTATGCAGTTGGGCCTGTTCGGGCAGAGCAAGCACGCCGGCTACACGTGTCGAGGACGGAGCGGGGACGAGCGTCAGCAGCGTCAAAGCTACGATAAATACGACGCCGATCCGGCTTTGAGTGCGTCGGCGCGTCGGGCCTGGTTCGCGCCCGATCCAGCCCTGGATGGCGCGGTAGCTGGGGGTGATGACCAGCGTGGCGACCATGAAGAGGCCGAGTATGACGCCGAGGACGCTGGAAAAGCCGGCAATCCATTGCGCGATCTGGTAGCTGATCAGCAACTGAAACAGCCATGCCGCCGGTGCGTAAGCGGCCAGCCAGCGCGCTTCACCAACCGCGACCGTCATGGGCGGGCGCTGAAGACCGAGCAGGTGTTGGCCGATGCGGTGGTGCCACCAGCGCCGGCTGCGTGAGGCGAGGTTGGGCAGGTCGAGCGCATCGGACAGCACGTAGTAGCCGTCGAAGCGAAGCAGGGGGTTGCCGTTGAACAGCAGTGAGGACACCGCGCCGATGAAGAAGGCGGTGAGGGCGATGTCCTGAATCAGACCGGGCGCGACGGCCCACCAGACCCAGAAGGCCAGCGCGGCGATGAGCAGTTCGGTCATGATGCCGGCGGCGCTGACAATCACACGTTGGCCACGTGCGAAACCGTTGGCGGCAGAGGCGTCGAGATAGGGCACGGGCATCAGCACCAGCAAGGTGAAGCCGGCCGTGTGCACCGTGCCGCCCCAGTGGCGCACGGCGAGGCCGTGGGCGAGTTCGTGGAGGGCTTTCATGAGGGGGTAGACGCCCCAGGCAATCAGCGCGAAGCGGGGCGATTGAAGGCCCTCGCCGATTGCCGTGCCCAGGCGGGTGCCTTCCGCACCGGCGTTGAGTGCTGTGATTAGGATCACTGCAAGCCATGCCAGCAGAACGGGCAGGCAGAAGATGCGTTGGCCGAGCGCCTGGAACCGATCCAGCAGGCGTGATGGGTCGAACAGGCGAACCCGGATTGCAAGCGGACTGAGGGCAGCGAGACGTTGTTTGCGGGCTTGCTGGCGGGCATGGTCGAACTGGGTGAGCAGATCGGGCTGGACATCGGCGCGTAGGAAGCCGGCGGCGCTGAGTTGGGCGAGCAGATCAAGGACTTCGGGCTGGCTCGGAGCGTCGTCGCCGAGTGTGTCGTGCAGGCGGTGCCACAGGGCGTCGACCGTGTGGTGGCCGTCGAGCAGTCCAATAAAGCGCCAGGCCGTGGCATTCAGCCGCAGTTGCTGGCGGGAGTCGGGCGCGGTTAACAATTGCCAGCGGGTGCCGCGGCTGAGCAGCCTGCGAGCGTGGACTGTGCTGCGCAGGGCGGGGCATAGTGCAGCGATTTCATGCCACTGGGGGCTGTAGAGGGGGGCGGTCATAGGCCGAACCAAGCCCATTGCTGCAGACGCAACCAGTTGCGTACGCGCTTGGTCCACTGGGCCGCGAGCGGTGCGGGCGCGGTGACGATTCGGGCATAGCCGCGCATGCCGGGTTTGACGGCGTCGGGGGGGGAGGTGAGGCGGGCTTCGACTTCAATGAAGTGGCGTCCGTCCCGTTGCATGGCGACCGGTAGTACGCGTACGACGGTGAAGTCGATGGCGTCGGCGGGCATGGCGCTCAGGGCTATCTGGCCGGATGCCTGGGCCGAGAGGCGATGCGCGTCGCGCTCGTCGAGTTCGATCATCAGTCGGTATCGGGCCTGCGGTGCCAGCACCAGCAAGACTTCGCCACGCTGCACGGGCGTGCCCTGGGCCTGGTCGAGATCACCGGAGAGGACGATGGCGTCCATCGGTGCGCGGATCAGGCCGCGGTCGAGTTGGTGGTCGATGAGGGCGATGCGGGCGCGGGCTTCGTCGGCGCGGGCGCGCTGGACTATCATCTGCGCGCGATCGGCGGTGGACAGCGCAGCGGCGAAGGCGTTGTCGTGCTGGGCCAGCTCGCTCTCGTGCTTGCGGCGTTCAAGTTTTGCTTCGCGGTCGGCGAGCTCGACCAGGATCTGGCCTTCGTGCACGACGTCGCCTGGGCGAACGAAGGCGCGCTCGATGTAGCCATCAGCAGGCGCGGTCAGCGCGCGCTGGATTTCGCCCTCGATACGGGCTTCGGCGGTGATACCGGCCGGGATTGGGATGGCGAGCACGGCGGCGAGTGTGAGTGTAATCACGGCGGTGGCGCCGCGGTACCACGGGTGTGAGCTGTCGTGCGGGTGAAATGCTTTCGCCAGTCGTTGGTGCAGTGGTGCGTCGCGCGCGGCGCGAAGCTGAAGCACAGGGCCTGCGTGGGCCGCGACCTGCGCGATGAGCGCGATGTCGTCGGCATTGAGCGACACGTGGGAATCGGCTTCAACGAGGATCGCACCAATCGGCATGTCATCGACCGGGATGGGGACAGTGCAGACCCAGCCGCCCAGATGATGAGCGAGGGCTGCGTGGGCGCGGGTGATGTTCAGGCTGTCGGGGTGCGTGGACGGCGCCTCCAGCTGCGTTTGCTGGTCGAGTGCTTCGTTGACTGCGGCGTCGATCAGGGGCTGGGCTTGGGGTGATGTATCGGCCAGGGCCAGATGTGAGCTGGCGTGACGGCGTGCCTGGCCTTTGAAATCCAGCAGGAGGTGTACCGCACGCAGGGGCAGGCTGGTCGCCAGCTCCGTTGCGATGGCAGTGGCGGCTTCGCGCACATTGTTGCCCGACAGCGCGCGGGCCTGGCAGAGCAGGGCGAGCGCGAGCCGTCGAGTGTGATCGTCAGAGGAGGCGGTCATGGTGCGCTGGGCCTTCGATACGTCAGACGGATATACCGGTCTAACGGCATCTCGGGGCGCGAACTTGACGCGGATTACCCTCGTGGCAGGGTTAATTTGTGTGCTTGATCACGCTTGCTTTTGAGAAAACACAACGACGACTCCGCAGCGGTGGATCAGTTGCTGAAGAAGCGCTGCTCCGCATCGGCTGGCAGGCGCTGGCCAGTGGCGCGGGCGCGCTTGAGCAGCGTCCAGTAGTAGCGGTAGGACGCGCGGTCGTGCAGTTTGCCGGCGTGCTGGATCGGCCCCCAGTTGGCGTCTTGCGCGGCTTCGAGAATGACAATCGCACTTTCGACCTCGGAAAAGTCGGGGCGCATGGCTTCGAGGATCGGGGTGATCTGGTTGGGGTGGATGCTCCACATGCGCAGATAGCCAAACTCTCGGCGGGCGCGTTCGGCGTCTTTTCGGATGAATTCGACATCCTTGATCTCGGTGGTGACGTTGTGGCTTGGCACCACGCCATGCGCGAGTGCGGCGGCGGCGATTTCGCATTTGGCGCGCGCCACCAGCGGGTGCTCGAACTGTGCGGGGCTGCGCATCGCTTCGCCGGGGATGGCGCCGTGATGGGCGCTGACGAAGTCCATCAGGCCGAAATCGAGGCTTTCGACCCCGTCGAGCGCGGCGATGTGCCAGGCATCGCGCAGTGCGCCGTGCGTTTCGATCAAGACATGCACCGGGAGCGCGATGCCGGTGTGGTTGGCCGCTTCCTGCATGCGCAGATAGGCGAGTTGTTCGCGGACATCGTCGACCGAGCGCGGTTTGGGAAAGGTGATGAAGGCTAGGCGCTGGCCGGCGTCTTCGACCAGGATGTCGACATCCCGGCGCCAGTGCGGATGGGTGATGTCGTGGATGCGCGCGCCGACCCGGCCAAACTGGTTGGCCTCAGACATGACCATGGTCGCGGCCATATGTGCGTGCTCGGTTTCCTGGCCGGCCTTGGCGCCATCTTCGCAATCGCAGGTGATGTCGAATACCGGGCCCATGTCCTGCTGGATGGACAGCGCCTTGGTGATGAGCTTTTCGCTGCCGGCGTAGTGGTCGATGGCGGGCATGTCGGGGAGCGTGCGCTCGCCCTGGAAAAGAACCTGGTCGGGATGCATGGCGGTCATGTCTGGTGGTGTGTATTGCTGGGCAGAATAGCAAAAAAATCGGGGGCGATTTCTCGCCCCCGATACTTTGCTACTGAACTTCGTTAAAGGATCAGAGCAGATCCTTCACGCCTTCGCGCTCTTCGAGCAGTTCGTTGAGCGTGACAGTCATGCGCTCGCGGGAGAATGCGTCGATCTCCAGATCCTTGACTACCTTGTACTCACCATTTTCGGTGATGCAGGGCACGCCGTAGATGATGCCTTCGGGGATGCCATAGGAGCCGTCAGACGGCACGCCCATGGTGACCCACTCGCCGTTCGAACCGAGCACCCAGTCGCGGATGTGGTCGATGGCGGCGTTGGCGGCCGATGCGGCGGAGGACAGGCCACGTGCTTCGATGATGGCCGCACCACGCTTGCCAACGGTCGGCAGGAACACGTCGCTGTTCCAGACGTCGTCGTTCACCAGTGCCTTGACGTTGTCGCCGTTGGACAGGCAGAAACGGTAGTCGGCGTACATGGTGGGCGAGTGGTTGCCCCACACGACCAGCTTGGTCAGGCTGGACACGCTGCGACCGGTTTTGCTGGCGAGCTGCGACAGGGCGCGGTTATGGTCCAGACGCAGCATGCCGGTGAAGTTCTTGGTGTTGACGCGGCCGAACTTCTCGGCAGTCTTCATGGCGATGTAGGCGTTGGTGTTGCAGGGGTTGCCGACGACGAGCACCTTGATGTTCGGGTCTGCGTACTGGCCGATGGCGGCGCCCTGAACGGTGAAAATCTTGGCGTTTTCGGTCAGCAGGTCCTTGCGTTCCATGCCGGGGCCGCGCGGACGGGCACCGACCAGCAAGGCGATTTGCGCATCCTTGAAGGCAACATTGGGGTCGTCGGTGGCGACCATGCCGGCGAGCAGCGGGAAGGCGCAGTCTTCCAGCTCCATCATCACGCCCTTGACGGCCTTCTGTGCCTGCGGCAGGTCCAGAAGCTGAAGAATGACCGGCTGATCCTTGCCCAGCATTTCACCGCTGGCGATGCGGAACAACAGGCTGTAACCGATTTGACCGGCTGCGCCAGTGACGGCGACACGTACGGGGGCTTTGCTCATGGACGACTCCCTCTCGATGTGAGTGTGTGAAAGCGGACATTCGGCGGACCGTGTGCCTCATGTGTGAGGCGGGCGTCGGTGTTTGCCGATTCGCGCAAGATAGTAGTATTGCGGCTCTACAAAGTCAATTCATGTCATATGTCTTATATAAGATATATGAGTTGATATAGACGCCTGTCAACTTTTGTGATGAAATACGCCAATGGCCCAGACGTCCCCCACCTTTAGTCCGCTATATCGTCAGATAAAAAGTCTGATGCTGGTAGCGCTTGAATCCGGCGAATGGAGTCCGGGTCAGGCCATTCCCAGTGAGCAGGAACTGGCGGCACGTTTCGGCGTCAGCCAGGGGACGGTGCGCAAGGCCATCGATGAAATGGCGGCCGAGAACCTGCTGGTGCGCAAGCAGGGTAAAGGCACCTATGTTGCATCGCACAATGACCCGCGCTCCTTGTTCCGCTTTTTGCGCCTGGTGCCAGAGGGTGAAGGCCTGTCGCATCCCGTTAGCGTGCCGCTCGAATGCTGGCGTGCCAAGGCGGGTCAAGAGGCGGCGCGTGTGCTCGCCATCGAGCCTGGTTCGCCCATCATCATTGTTCGGCGCTTGCTTGAATTTAGCGCAAAACCCGTGGTTGTCGACGAAATCTATCTGCCTGGCGAAGTTTTTCAGGGCTTGACGCTCGAGGTGCTTCAGGGCTGGAAAGGGTCGCTCTATAGTCTCTTTGAAACCCGCTTTGGTCTGCGCATGATTCGCGCCGAAGAGCGCATTCGGGCGGTGGCTGCCGATCGGCGCACGGCCGAAATGTTGCGCGTCAAAGAGGGTGTGCCCTTGTTGTCGGTCGAGCGGGTGACATTCACCTATGGCGACCGGCCTGTGGAGTGGCGCCGTGGCCTGTATTCGACGGACGAACATTTTTATTTGAACGAGCTGAATTAATGGCGAGCGACGCATTCAGGTGACGCGACGTCAACGGTTATAATCGACGTTTTTCGTGGGAGTAAGGCGGCATTCGTGCGGCCTAGCATTGGGGGAAAAGATGTCTGAAATGACAGTCAGAAAAAAGCGCCCGAAACACTTGGCGTTGCACGAAATCAGGCTGCCCTTGGCGGGGTTTGTCTCGATTCTGCACCGCGTCAGTGGCGCAGGTTTGTTCTTGATGTTGCCGTTGCTGTTGTCTTTGTTTGCTGACAGCCTCGGGTCCGCAGAGACCTTCGCTGACTACAAGGACACGGTTTCCAATCCGCTGGTGAAGCTGATTCTGTTCGGCCTGTTGTGGGCGTTCCTGCACCACTTCTGCGCCGGCATCCGCTTCTTGTTGCTGGACGTTCATAAGGGTCTGGATCTCGCTTCATCGCGTCAGTCGGCCCGTCTCGTTCTCATTGTCAGCCTGGTGCTGACCGTTCTGATCGGGGTGAAACTATGGTGAAACGGATTGTTGTCGGTGCCCACTACGGTCTTCGCGACTGGATTGGCCAGCGCGTGACCGCCATCGTGATGGCGCTGTACTCGGTGTATTTCGGAATCTGCGCGCTGATGCTGCCGGAAATGTCGTACGAGGCCTGGAGCGGCATGTTCGCCGGCGGCTTCATGCGCTTCTTCAGCTTCCTCTTTTTCATGTCGCTTTTTTATCACGCCTGGGTTGGCGTCCGTGACATCTTCATGGACTACATTCAGCCGGTCGGTATTCGACTGACCTTGCACGTGATCGTCATGTTCCTGCTCATCGGTTACGCCGGTTGGGCAGCCCAGATTCTGTGGAGGCTGTAAGGGTGAAAATCGCAAAGCATACTTATGATGCGGTGATCGTCGGCGCGGGTGGTGCGGGTCTTCGCGCCGCACTGCAGCTGTCAGAATCCGGTCTGAAAACGGCAGTCCTGACCAAGGTGTTCCCGACGCGCTCCCACACCGTGGCTGCACAAGGTGGCGTGGCCGCTTCGCTGGGTAACTCGACCGAAGACAACTGGCACTGGCACATGTACGACACCGTCAAGGGGTCGGACTGGCTGGGTGACCAGGATGCCATCGAGTTCATGTGCCGCAAGGCGAACGAAGTTGTCGTCGAGCTCGAGCACTACGGCATGCCTTTTGACCGTCTCGACAACGGCAAGATCTATCAGCGTCCCTTTGGTGGTCACTCGCAAAACTACGGTCAGTCGCCGGTGTCGCGTTCCTGTGCGGCCGCTGACCGGACGGGTCACGCCATGCTGCATGCGCTGTATCAGCGCAATGTGCGCGCGAAGACCCAGTTCTTCGTTGAGTGGATGGCGCTGGATCTGATTCGTGATGCTGACGGCGACGTGGTTGGCGTGACGGCCATGGAAATGGAAACCGGCGAAGTGTCGATCTTCCATGCCAAGGCGGTGATCTTCGCTACCGGTGGTGCCGGCCGGATTTACTACAGCTCGACCAATGCCTTCATCAACACCGGTGACGGTGTCGGTATGGCAGCGCGCGCTGGCGTTCCGCTCGAAGACATGGAGTTCTGGCAGTTTCACCCGACCGGTGTGGCCGGCGCGGGCGTGCTGATTACCGAAGGTGTGCGTGGTGAGGGCGGTATTCTGCGGAACGCAGCGGGTGAGCGTTTCATGGAGCGCTATGCGCCGAACCTGAAAGATCTCGCTTCGCGTGACGTCGTGTCCCGTTCGATGGTGACCGAAATCAACGAAGGCCGCGGCTGCGGACCCGACAAGGATCACGTCCTTCTCGATATCACGCACCTGTCGCCCGAGACGATCATGAAGCGTCTGCCTGGCATTCGCGAGATCTCGATCCAGTTTGCGGGTATCGACCCGATCAAGGCGCCGATCCCGGTTGTGCCGACCTGCCACTACCAGATGGGCGGTATTCCGACCAACTACAAAGGTCAGGTGGTTGCGCCCAAGGGTGATAACCCGAATACGCCAGTAACCGGTTTTTATGCCGCGGGTGAGTGTGCCTGCGCTTCGGTGCATGGCGCCAACCGCCTCGGTACCAACTCGTTGCTCGACCTGCTGGTGTTTGGCAAGTCGGCGGGTGAAACCGTGGTTGAGGATATCCAGAGCGGCAATCTGCGTCTCAAGCCGCTGCCTGACGATGCGGCCGATTTCTCGCTCGCACGGATGGCGCGTCTCGAGAACCAGAAGGATGGCACCAATGTGCACGAAGTCCGTCTGGCGATGCAGCGCACCATGCAGAAGCACGCCGGTGTGTTCCGCTTCTCCGAACTGCTTCAGCAAGGCGTGACCGCGATTCTCGAGGTGGCCGAGCAAGCCAAAACCACCGAGATCAAGGACAAGTCCATGGTCTGGAATACGGCGCGCATGGAAGCGCTTGAGCTGGATAACCTGATCGAGGTTGCCAAGGCCACCATGATTTCGGCCGAAGCGCGCAAAGAGTCTCGCGGCGCCCACGTGCGCGATGACGCACCGGATACCGCAGAGTTTCCGAACGGCCGCCGTGATGACGAGTGGCTCAAGCACACCTTGTGGTACAGCGAAGGCAACCGCTTGGATTACAAGCCTGTGAATTTGCAGCCGATGTCCGAAAGCGTCGATCCGATCGCGCTTGCGACGCGGACTTACTGAAAGGCCGGGAGTCGAACAGATGAGCAAACGTACCGTTCAATTCAAGATCTACCGTTACGATCCGGACCGCGACGAAAAGCCCTACATGCAGGATATTTCGGTCGAGCTCGAGCCGTCCGACAAAAAGCTGCTGGATGCGCTGGTGCGCCTGAAGGTGAAGGACGATTCGACGTCCTTCCGTCGTTCGTGCCGCGAAGGTGTGTGTGGTTCCGATGCCATGAACATCAACGGCAAGAATGGTCTGGCCTGCCTGACCGATGTCGATAGCTTGCCGCAGCCGATCGTGCTGCGCCCGTTGCCCGGGCTGCCCGTCATTCGCGATCTGATCGTCGATATGACCCAGTTCTTCAAGCAGTACAACTCGATCAAGCCGTATCTGGTCAATGACAACCCACCGCCGGAGCGCGAGCGTTTGCAGTCGCCGGAAGAGCGTGAAGAGCTCAACGGGCTCTACGAGTGCATTCTGTGTGCTTGCTGTTCGACGTCGTGCCCGTCGTTCTGGTGGAACCCTGACAAATTCGTCGGTCCCGCCGGTCTGCTTGCAGCCTACCGTTTCATCGCCGACACCCGGGATGAAGCGACAAACGAGCGCCTCGACAACCTCGAGGACCCGTATCGTTTGTTCCGTTGCCACACCATCATGAACTGTGTGGATGTCTGTCCGAAGAGCCTGAACCCGACCCGGGCGATTGGCAAGATCAAGGACATGATGGTGCGTCGCGCGGTATGACGCTAAATAAAGGACGCATGCGCTGGCACTGCCGTCGGGCGCTACTCGAACTCGACCTGGTGTTCGCACGCTTTCTTGAAAACAGGTTCGACCAGCTGAGCGATGCTCAGTTGGCCGACCTTCAGGACCTGCTGGACATCGAAGACCATGACCTCTGGGCCATGGTCAACGGAAGCGCACCGTGTCCCGAAGATCGCTGGATGCCACTCCTCAGCATGCTGCGTGATAGCGGAACACAGGATGATTCTGCCTAGGCAGATGGAAAATAACAGGTAAGCCAAAGGACAAGTTATGAGCAATGAACGTAACGCCACCCTCACGGTCGATGGGAAAACGGTCGAATTTCCGGTGATGACCGGAACGCATGGCAACGATGTCATCGACATCCGTACGCTGGGCGCCAAAACCGGTCTGTTCACTTACGATTCCGGATTCCTTTCCACCGCTAGCTGCGCGTCCACCGTGACGTTTATCGATGGCGACAAAGGCGAGTTGCTGTATCGCGGCTATCCGATCGAGCAACTGGCAGAGCACTGCAACTTCCTCGAAGTGGCTTACCTGCTGAAAAACGGCGAACTGCCCAACAAGACGCAGAAGACTGATTTCGAAGACACCATCAAGAACCACACGATGTTGCACGACCAGATGACCAAGTTCTACTCGGGCTTCCGTCGTGACGCACACCCGATGGCGGTCATGGTTGGTGTGGTGGGCGCTCTGTCGGCCTTCTACCACGACGCGCTTGATCTGCAGGACGCCGAGCACCGTAACGTGTCCTTCAATCGTCTGGTGGCCAAGCTGCCGACCATCGTCGCGATGGCGTACAAGTACAACACCGGGCAGCCCTTCATGTACCCGCGCAATGATCTGGGCTATACCGCCAATTTCATGCACATGATGTTTGGCACCCCCTGCGAAGAGTACAAGCCGAACCCGGTGCTGGTGCACGCGCTCGACACCATCTTCACGCTGCATGCCGATCACGAGCAGAACGCATCGACCTCGACCGTGCGTCTGGCCGGCTCCTCCGGCGCCAACCCGTTTGCCTGCATCTCGGCCGGTATCGCCTGCCTGTGGGGCCCGTCCCATGGCGGCGCAAACGAAGCCTGCCTGAACATGCTCGAGCAGATCGGCGACGTCTCCAAGGTCAGCGAGTACATCGCCCGCGCCAAGGACAAGAACGATCCGTTCAAGCTGATGGGTTTTGGTCACCGTGTCTACAAGAACTTCGACCCGCGCGCCAAGCTGATGCGCAAAGTCTGCTACGACGTACTGACCGAGCTGGGCCTCGAAAACGACCGCCTGTTCAAGCTGGCCATGGAGCTCGAGAAGATCGCGCTGGAAGATCCGTACTTCGTCGAGAAGAAGCTCTACCCGAACGTCGACTTCTACTCCGGCATCGTGCAGAAAGCACTGGGCATCCCGACCTCGATGTTTACCTGCATCTTCGCGCTGGCACGTACCGTGGGCTGGATGACGCAGTGGGAAGAGATGATGACCGATCCGGAATACAAGATCGGTCGTCCGCGCCAGTTGTATGTCGGCGCGGCTCGCCGCGACGTCGTGGCGATCGACCAGCGGGCGTAACACCCATGCGGGCTGGGAAAGTGAGCACTTAAATCAGTCCGTCACGGGATGATCACCGCCTGTCGTGATCATCCCGTTTTCCTTATGCCCCAATTGGCCGTGATCGCCGGATGGCGATTACCAGACTAGGCAACAGAATTCGGGTGAATTCCAAGATGATGAAGCAACTGCATAGCACCTCGATGCTGTTCGGCAGCAATGCACCGTTCGTCGAAGAGCTGTACGAGTCGTATCTCGCCGATCCGGAAAACGTTCCGGAAGAATGGCGAACCTATTTTGATGGTCTGAAAGCGGGCGCCGCCGCTGCGGTGCGCGACGTGGCGCATACGCCGATCATCCACGCCTTCGAGCAACTCGCCAAACGTGGCCCGGTGCGCACCATTACCTCCGGCGACGGTAACAAGCGTCAGGTCAGCACGCTGCAGTTGATCAACGCCTATCGCTTCCTCGGCACCCGCTGGGCGAATCTTGATCCGCTCAAGCGCAGCGAGCGCATGCATGTGCCGGAGTTGGAGCCGTCCTACTACGGTTTCACCGAGGCAGACCTGAACGAGCAGTTCAATGTGGGCTCTTTTCACGCGTTCTCCAGCGAGCAGGCGAGCCTGCGCGAGATTCTGGAGGCGGTGCGGCAGACATACTGCGGCTCGATCGGCTCCGAGTACATGTACATCTCGGACATCGCCCAGAAGCGCTGGATTCAGGCGCGCCTGGAGAGTATTCGCGGCACGCCGCAGTTTTCGGTTGAGCAGAAGAAGCACGTCCTTGGCCGTGTGACTGCTGCCGAGACGCTCGAAAAATATCTGCACACCAAGTACGTCGGCCAGAAGCGCTTCTCGCTCGAAGGTGGCGAGTCGATGATCGTCGCCATGGATGAGGTGATCAGTGTCGGCGGTCGTCTCGGTGCGCAGGAAATCGTGATCGGTATGGCCCACCGCGGCCGTCTGAACGTGCTGGTCAACACGCTGGGCAAGTCGCCTTCGACCCTGTTTGCCGAGTTTGAAGGCAAGGCCGAAGTTGACCTGAGCGCCGGTGACGTGAAGTACCACAACGGTTTCTCGAGCGATGTGATGACTCCGGGCGGTCCGGTCCATCTCACGCTGGCCTTCAACCCGTCTCACCTTGAGATCATCAACCCCGTTGTGGCCGGCTCGGTCTATGCACGCCAGGTGCGTCGCAAGGACAAGGCAAAGACTCAGGTCTTGCCGGTGATCATCCATGGTGACTCGGCAGTGGCCGGCCAGGGTGTGAACCAGGAGATGCTGAACTTCTCGCAGACGCGTGGCTACGGCACGGGCGGCACCGTTCACATCGTGGTGAACAACCAGATCGGCTTTACCACCTCCGATCCGCGGGATTATCGCTCTTCGCTGTATTGCACCGACATCTTCAAGATGGTCGAGGCGCCGATCTTCCATGTGAATGGTGATGATCCGGAAGCCGTTGCGCTGGTCACCGCGCTGGCGGTCGAGTTCCGCAACGAATTCAAGAAAGACGTGGTCATCGACATCGTCTGCTATCGCAAGCTCGGCCACAACGAGCAGGACGAGCCGATGGTGACGCAGCCGCTGATGTACCGGAAGGTGGCGCTACACCCGGGTACTCGCAAGCTGTATGCCGATCGCCTCGTGCGTGAAGGCGTGTGCGCGGCGGACGAACCCGAAGCGATCATTCAAGATTATCGCGAGCACCTCGATCGCGGCGAATTGCTGGCCAACCCGGTGCTGTCCGGTCACAACCGTCAGTTCGCGGTCGACTGGACGCCTTATCTCAAGGCCGAGTACACCGACGAAGCCGTTACGGCCGTGCCGATGGTCGAGCTCAAGCGTCTGGCCGAGCGGATCAGCACGGTGCCAGAAGGTTTTGAGTTGCAGTCCCGGGTCAAGAAAATTGTGGCTGACCGTGCCGCCATGGCACGCGGCGAAGCGCTGATCGATTGGGGCATGGGTGAGAACCTCGCCTACGCCAGTTTGTTGGTTCAGGGCTACGGCGTGCGTTTGTCCGGTGAGGATATCGGCCGCGGTACCTTCTTCCACCGTCATGCCGTGTTCCACGACCAGAAGCGTGAGCGTTGGGACGAGGGTGCCTACATTCCGCTACAGAACATCCAGGATGGTCAGGCCGAGATTCAGGTCTTCGACTCCGTGTTGTCTGAAGAGGCCGTGCTGGCGTTTGAATATGGTTACTCCACTGCGGTGCCTGACGACCTGGTCGTTTGGGAGGCGCAGTTCGGTGACTTCGCCAACGGCGCACAGGTCGTGTTTGACCAGTTCATTTCGTCCGGCGAAGCCAAGTGGGGCCGCAAGGTCGGTCTGACGGTGTTGCTGCCGCATGGTTACGAAGGTCAGGGCCCGGAGCACTCTTCGGCCCGTCTCGAGCGTTACATGCAACTGTGTGCTGAAAACAACATGCAGGTGCTGGTGCCCAGCACGCCGTCGCAGATCTTCCACCTCTTGCGTCGCCAGATGGTGCGTCAGTTGCGCAAGCCGGCCATCGTCATCACGCCGAAATCGCTGCTGCGTCATAAAGAGGCGGTGTCGACCATGGATGAGCTCACCAAGGGTTCCTTCCGTACGGTCATCGGGGAGGTCGACAAGCTGGATGCCAAGAAGGTCAAGCGGGTCGTGTTGTGCTCCGGCAAGATCTACTACGAGTTGATGGCCTATCGCCGCGAGCAGGAGATCAAGGACATCGCCGTGGTGCGTATCGAGCAGCTTTACCCGTTCCCGCGGGATGCCTTCCGTGTCGAACTGGCCAAGTACCCGAACGCGAAGGAGGTGGTGTGGTGTCAGGAAGAGCCGCGCAACCAGGGCGCCTGGTACTGGTTTGCTTCGCGTCAGCACCTGATCAACGTGCTCGGCCCGAAACAGAAGTTGCTGCTCGTCAGCCGTCCGGCTTCGGCATCGCCTGCGGTGGGTTATTACGCCAAACACAATGCCCAACAGAAAGCGGTGCTTGAGAACGCTTTCGGTCCCATCAACGATTGATCGAACAACGAAAAAACCACGCATTAGAGGGAGTCAATTCATGCTGATCGAAGTTAAAGTCCCCCAGTTGTCGGAGTCCGTGTCCGAAGCGACGCTCGTCACCTGGCACAAGAAAGAAGGCCAGGCCGTTTCGCGTGACGAGAACCTGATCGACATCGAGACCGACAAAGTCGTGCTCGAAACCCCGGCACCGGCGGATGGCGTGCTGGTCAAGATCATCCTTGGCGACGGTTCGACCGTGGCCAGCGGTGACCTGATCGCCCAGATCGACACCGAAGCCAAAGCGGCTGCCGGCGCAAGCCCCAAGGCTGCCGAGCCGGCACCGGCCGTGACCGCGCCGCCCGCCGCCAGCAAGGCGGCCGGCGGTTCGGCCAGCCCGGCCGCGCGCAAGATTCTTGATGAAAAAGGCGTAGCCGCCGATGACGTCGCAGGGTCTGGTCGTGGTGGTCGTGTGACCAAGGGCGACGCGGTTGCCGCAGGCAAATCCGCACCGGCCGCGCCGGCCGTTGTGGTGTCGGGTGACCGTCCGGAAGAGCGTGTGCCGATGACCCGTCTGCGCGCCCGTATTGCCGAGCGTCTGCTGCAGTCGAAGAACGAAAACGCCATTCTCACTACCTTCAACGAAGTGAACATGGGTCCGGTGATGGCCCTGCGCGCTCAGTACAAGGACAAGTTCGAGAAAGAGCACGGCGTGCGCCTGGGCTTCATGGGCTTCTTCGTCAAGGCAGCTGTGGCGGCACTCAAGAAGTTCCCGGTGCTGAACGCCTCGGTCGATGGCAACGACATCGTCTATCACGGCTACTTCGACATCGGTATCGCTGTCGGTAGTCCGCGTGGCCTGGTTGTGCCCATCCTGCGTGACGTCGATCAGATGTCGATCGCCGATATCGAGAAGAAAGTTGCCGAATACGGCCAGAAGGCCAAGGAAGGCAAGATCACGATGGAAGAGCTCACCGGCGGCACCTTCTCGATTTCCAACGGTGGTGTGTTCGGTTCGATGCTGTCGACCCCGATCATCAACCCGCCGCAGTCGGCGATTCTCGGCATCCACGCCACCAAGGATCGCCCGGTGGTGGAGAACGGCCAGATCGTCATCCGCCCGATCAACTACCTGGCCATGTCCTACGATCACCGCATCATCGACGGCCGCGAAGCCGTGCTGGGTCTGGTGACCATGAAGGAAGCGCTTGAGGATCCGGCGCGCCTGCTGCTGGACGTCTGATAAGGAATACAGCGGGCGCCTCGGCGCCCGTTGTCGACATCGAGGGAGAGAACAATGTCGAAGAAACAATTTGATGTGCTGGTGATCGGTGGTGGCCCGGGTGGTTACGTCGCCGCCATCCGCGCTGCCCAATTGGGTTTCAGTGCCGCCTGCGCCGAATCCAATCCCTACGCCGACCCGAAAGGCGAGCCGCGTCTTGGCGGCACCTGCCTGAACGTCGGTTGCATTCCGTCCAAGGCGCTGCTGCACACCTCGCATATGTTCGAGGAAGCGTCTCATGACTTCGCCGATCAGGGCATCAAGGTCGGGACGCCGAGCATCGACGTGCCGACCATGGTCGCGCGCAAGGCCAAGATCGTTGATCAGCTCACCGGTGGGATCAAGGGCTTGTTCAAGAAGAACAAGGTTACGATGCTGCCGGGTCATGGCAGCTTTGTCGGCCAGACCGAAGATGGCTGGGACATCAAGGTAGGCGACGAGGTCATCGGGGCCAAGCAGGTCATCATCGCGACCGGCTCGACCGCACGTCACCTGCCGGGTATCCCGGTGGACAACACCCTGATCTGCGACAACATCGGCGCCCTGGATCTGGATGCGGTGCCCAAGCGCCTCGGCCTGATCGGCTCCGGCGTCATCGGCCTGGAAATGGGTTCGGTGTGGCGTCGTCTGGGTGCCGAAGTCACCATCCTCGAAGCCATGGACAGCTTCCTCGGCGCCGCCGATCAGGATGTGGCCAAAGAGGCGCAGAAGGTGTTCGCCAAGCAGGGCCTCGCGGTCAAGCTGGGCGTCAAGGTGGGCAAGGTCACCCCGGCCAAGAACAAGAAGTCGGTCACCGTCGAGTTCGAAGACAAGGACGGCGCGCAGAAGGCCGTGTTCGACAAGCTCATCGTATCGGTGGGGCGTGTGCCGAACACCGACGGGCTGAACGCCGACGCCGTTGGCCTCAAACTGACCGACCGCGGCATGGTCGACGTCAACGATCACTGCCAGACCAATCTGCCGGGCGTATGGGCAGTGGGCGATGTGGTGCGTGGCCCGATGCTGGCCCACAAGGCCATGGAAGAGGCCGTCATGGTGTGCGAGCTGATGGCAGGTCAGGCTGGTCATTGCGACTTCAACACCATTCCGTGGGTGATCTATACCTCGCCGGAGATTGCCTGGGTCGGCAAGACCGAGCAGCAACTCAAGGCCGACGGCGTGGCCTACCGCGCCGGCAAGATCCCGTTCATGGCCAACGGCCGTGCGCTGGGCATGGGCGCGCCCACCGGCTTCGTCAAGATGCTGGCTTGCGCTGACACCGACCGTATCCTCGGCGTGCACATCATTGGCGCCAATGCCTCGGAGCTGATTTCCGAAGCCGTCGTTGCCATGGAATTCCATGGTGCGGCCGAAGACCTTGCGCGGATCTGCCACGCTCACCCGACCATGTCGGAAGCGGTGCACGAGGCCGCGCTGGCCGTCGATAAGCGCCCGCTGCACTTCTGAGCGACGCTGCCGTAAGATCAGGGGTGGGTTCGGGGTAGCGTCGCTACCCGGAGCTCACCCTTGTGCATTTTTGTCTCTATTTCATACGTCGTCCAGACCATGCCCCATCGCGAACTTGATGTCCCGGAATTCGGCATGATCGATGCCTACAACGCGGCGCTGATTGAGCGCGGCTACGAGGCCGATCCGGCACAGCAGTCGGCCGTCAAACGCTTGCAGAGGCTGTATTCCGACCTGCTCGGCTATAAGGTTGCGCGGCGCAGTCTGTTCAAGAAATGGTTTTCCAAGCCTTCGGAGCCGCGCAGCGTGTATTTCTGGGGCGGGGTGGGGCGCGGCAAAAGCTTTCTGATGGACTGCTTCTACGAGGCAGTACCGTACACGCGCAAGCGCCGGGTGCATTTCCATGCCTTCATGCAGGAAGTGCAGAACGATCTCAAATCGCTCAATCATCTGCCCGACCCGCTGCAGATCATCGCCGATCGGGTGAGCGAGCAGACCCGTCTGCTGTGCTTCGACGAATTCCATATTTCGGATATTGCCGATGCGATGATTCTCGGGCGGCTGCTCGAAGCCTTGCTGGCGCGCGGGGTGATCTTCGTGATGACTTCCAACTACCCGCCCGACGGTCTGTATCCGAATGGTCTGCAACGCATCAACTTCCTGCCGACCATCGCGCTGATGAAGCAGCGTTTCGATGTCGTCGAGGTGGATTACGGCACCGACTACCGCTTGCGCACACTGGAGCAACTGCAGATCTATCTGGTGCCCGACGATGACGAGGCGCGTGAGCGCATGGCTGACGACTTCTACCGCATTGCTGCGGTCGAAGGCGCCCCGGGTTCCATCGATGTGCTGGGTCGCAGCTTCGAGGCGGTGCGGGTCGCGCCCGGCGTGATCTGGTTCGAGTTCAGCGCCTTGTGCAAGGGGCCGCGCTCGCAAAATGACTATCTTGAACTGGCCCGCGAGTATCACACCATCCTCGTGTCTGGCGTACCGAAGATGGCCGCGGGGCAGAGCAATGAAGCCCGCCGTTTCACCTGGCTGATCGATGTGCTTTACGATCACCGGGTAAAACTCATCATGAGCGCAGAGGCCGAAGCCCATGATCTTTATCGCGAAGGTCACAACGCCAATGAATTTGTACGCACTGTCAGCCGGCTCATGGAAATGCGTACCCGGGACTATCTTGCGGAAGCCCACCGCACCGAGTGATCGACGCCTGGTGCGTCGCGTCACGCAATGGCTTCTGTTGAGCATTGCGCTCGTCGGGCTCAGTGGTACCGCCTATGGTGCGCTGCCGCTCACCATCGTCACACTTCAGCATCGTGGCGTTGACGAGGTGCTCCCCGCCTTGCGGCCTTTGCTGGCGCCCGAGGGTCAGCTCAGCGGCATCAACGACAAGCTGCTGATTCGCACCACGCCTGACAACCTGCGCGTATTGCGCGACGCGCTCGGCGCCATCGACACGCCGCCCGCCCGGCTGCGCATCGAGGTGCGAAGCGATCGCAGCGGTAGCGAGCAGCGGTTTGACGCTGGTGTCGGTGGCGAGATCCGCAACGGCGATATCGCCGTTCGACTTCCCGGTCAGGTGCCCAGGCGCGGGGCCCGCGTCGAGATCGGCGGCGTGCAGGTCGGTGTCAATGAATCGACCCGCAGCGTGCGCCGTGGCAGCACCCAGTTTGTCGAAACCCGCGACGGCGGCACGGCCAGCCTGTTTTTTGGCAGCTCGGTACCGCTGGCGTTTCGTCAGGTGTTTATTCAACCTGACGGCGCGCGGGTGGTGCGTGGTACCACCTACCGCGATGTGGGGCAGGGCGTGTCGGTGCGACCGACCGTTGTCGGACAGCGGGTGCGACTCGTGTTGAGCCCCGAGGCCAGCGCCTTGGCAAACGATGGACAGATTGAAGTCATGCGCCTCGAAACCGAAGTGGAAGGCCGGCTCGGTGAATGGATTGCCGTCGGCGGTGCCACCACGACCGGCGCTAGCACCGAATCGCGCGGGGTCGCCATCGGTAGCACATCAAGCGCCGATACCCAGACCGAAGCCGCGTTCTGGGTTCGGGTAACTTCTGCAGGAGCCTTGCGTGACTGAGGTCGATGCCGTTCAACGCGACGTTGAAGCCGCGTTCTCGCCCGAGGGCGCTTTGGCGCAAGTCGTGCCGGGCTTTGCCGCGCGGACGCAGCAAATCGAAATGGCGGTCAAGATCGGCCAGACCATCCGCGAGCAGGGCGTGCTGGTGGCCGAAGCGGGTACCGGCACGGGCAAGACCTTTGCCTATCTCGTGCCTGCGCTCATGTCCGGCGGCAAGGTGCTGGTGTCGACCGGCACCAAAACCTTGCAAGACCAGCTTTTCCGGCGCGATCTGCCCACGGTGCGCAAGGCGCTCAAGCTGCCGCTGCGCATCGCGCTGCTCAAGGGCCGCGCCAACTACGTCTGCCACTACCATCTGGCGCGCCATGCCAACGACGGGCGCTTCGCCACGCCGCAAGACGCTGCCAACCTGCGCAAGATCACCCGCTTCGCCGAGATGACCCGCACCGGCGACAAGTCAGAATGCCAGGATGTGCCCGAAGACAGCGCCGCCTGGATCTCCGCCACCTCGACGCGCGACAACTGCCTCGGTCAGGACTGCCCCAACGTCAAGGAATGCTTCGTGCTGCAGGCGCGGCGGGAGGCCATGGATGCCGACGTGGTGGTGGTCAACCACCACCTGTTCTTCGCCGACGTGATGCTGCGCGACGAGGGTATGGGCGAGCTGCTGCCGGCCTGCAACACGCTGGTGTTCGACGAAGCCCACCAGCTGCCCGAGACCGCCAGCCTGTTCTTCGGCGAATCGGTGAGCACCGCACAGGTCATCGATCTGGCGCGCGACATGCGCGCCGAGGCGCTGGCCGGTGCGTCCGATTGCCGTGTGCTGATCGAAGGCACCCGCACGCTCGAAAAGGCGGCTCGCGACTGGCGCTTGTCGGTCAGCGACGAGAACGCCCGCATCAGCCTGGAGCAACTCGCCCAGCACACCGGCTTTACGCCCGCGATCGAGATGCTGGACAAGACGTTGGCCGAGGTCGGTGCGATTCTCAAGACCCAGGCCGAGCGGTCGGAGGGCCTGGCCAACTGCCTGCGCCGGCTTGAAGAGATGGCCGAACGCCTCGACCACTGGCAGCATCCGCCCGAGCCCAAGGTGGTGCGCTGGGTCGAGGTCTTCACCCAATCGCTCGCGGTCAACAGCACGCCGCTCGAGATCGGCAACGTCTTCGCACGCCAGATGCAGCGCTACCCCAGCGCCTGGATCTTCACCTCGGCCACGCTTGCCGTTGGCACTGATTTTTCGCACTACAACCGCGACCTCGGCCTCAATTGGCTGGAGCCACCGGCGCACACGGCCGTCTGGGGCAGCCCGTTCAACTACCCGGAGCAGGCGGTGCTGTACGCGCCGGCCGGCATGCCCAACCCGAACGCGCCGGAGTACCCGGACGTGGTCGCCGACATCGCCTTCCCGTTGATTCGCGCCGCCCATGGCCGCACCTTTGTGTTGTGCACCTCGCTGCGGGCCATGCGCCGCATCCACGAACGCCTGGGCGACAAGCTCGAGCGCGCCGGTCTGAAGCTGCCCTTGCTGCTGCAAGGCGAGGGCTCGCGCAGCCAGTTGCTGGCGCGTTTTCGCGAACTCGGCAACGCGGTGTTGGTCGCCAGTCAGAGCTTCTGGGAAGGTGTCGATGTGCCCGGTGACGCGCTGTCGGTGGTGGTCATCGACAAGCTGCCCTTCGCGCCGCCCGACGACCCGGTGCTCGCTGCGCGCATCGAACATCTGCGCGAGGCCGGGGTCAATCCCTTCATGACCTACCAGCTCCCGCGCGCCGTCATCAACGTCAAGCAGGGCGCCGGCCGGTTGATCCGCACCGAGCAGGACCGCGGCGTGCTCGCCGTGTGCGACCCGCGCATGATCGACAAACCCTACGGCAAGCGCGTCTGGCGCAGCCTGCCGCCGATGCGGCGCACCCGGGTGCCCGAAGAGGTCGAGGCCTTTCTTGCCACGTTACCGCCGCCGCGCGGGGTCACCGCTGAGGTGTTGCTGAGCGAGGATACGGCCGACGACGTTACACTGACCGACTGAATCACCCCACAGGAGGGCGCATGAAGATCCTCGACGCCGTCAAACAACAACACGCCGCGCTCACCAATTTGCGCCGCGACATCCATGCTCACCCGGAACTGGCGTTTGATGAGCATCGCACCGCCGCGCTGGTGGCCGATCGCCTCGAAGCCGCCGGCATCGAAACGCATCGTGGCATCGGCCGCACCGGCGTGGTTGGCGTGATCCGCGCCGGTACCTCCAAGCGGGCCATCGGCCTGCGCGCCGACATGGATGCCCTACCAATGCAGGAGCGCAATACCTTTCCGCATCACTCAAAGCACCCCGGGCGCATGCATGCCTGCGGGCACGACGGACATACCGCGATGTTGCTTGGCGCGGCAGAACACCTCGCCAGACATCCTGACTTTGACGGCACGGTGGTGTTCATCTTCCAGCCGGCCGAAGAGGGCGACGGTGGTGGCCGCGAGATGGTCGAAGACGGTCTGTTCGAGCGCTTTCCGATGGATGCCGTGTTTGGTCTGCACAACTGGCCGGGCCTACCCGCCGGCAGCTTTGCCGTGCACGCCGGCCCGGTGATGGCCTCGGCGGATCGCTTCGACATCGAGGTGCTCGGCCACGGCGCGCATGCCGCCATGCCGCATCTGGGCGTGGACCCGGTGGTGGCCGGCTCGGCGCTGGTGCAGGCCTTGCAGACCATTGTCACCCGCACGCTTGATCCGCTCGATCCGGCCGTGCTGTCGGTGACCCAGTTCCATGCCGGCGAAGCCTACAACGTGATTCCTGACCGGGCGCGCATCACTGGCACCGTGCGGGCGTTCTCCACCGAAGTGCAGTCGCAGATCGAAGCGGCGATGCAGCGCATTTGCCAGGGCATCGGCGCCGCCTACAACGTGAACGTGCGTTTCAACTACATCCGTGGCTATCCCGCCACTATCAACACGCCCGCCGAGGCTGCGCTGTGCGCCGAGGTGGCTGGTGCGCTGGTGGGTGAGGGCGCGGTGCGCACCGATCTCAAGCCCAGTATGGGCGCCGAAGATTTTGCTTACTTTCTGCATGAAAAACCGGGCTGCTATGTCTGGCTGGGCAATGGCCCCGGCGAGGGCGGCTGCACCTTGCACAACCCCAATTACGACTTTAACGACGCCGTGATCCCGACCGGCGTGAGCTACTGGGTGGGCCTGGTCGACCGGCTGCTCACCGCGTGATGTCGGCATGAATATTCTTCGTCTTGCCCTGCGCATGTTGCTGCGCGATCTGCGCGCGGGCGAGCTGCATCTGCTCGCCCTGGCCTTGATTGTGGCCGTCGCCAGTCTGAGCAGCGTCGGTTTTCTCACGGACCGCGTCGGGCGCAGTCTCGACCGCGAGGCCAACCAGCTGCTCGGTGGCGACTTGTTGCTCAGTGCCGATCACGACTGGCCCGACCCCTTCCGCGAACTGGCGCGCAGCGAGGGGCTGCAGACCGCCGACACCTATGTGTTCTCCAGCATGGTTGGCACCGACGCCGCGGTGCAGCTGGCGGCGGTGAAGGCCGTCGGCGATGGCTATCCGCTGCGTGGAAGCGTTCGCATCGCGCCCGCGCGCAATGCGCCAGATGCGGTGGTGGCTGACATCCCCCCGCAAGGCGAGATCTGGCCCGATGAGCGGGTGATCGCGGCGCTTGGCGTGTCGGTGGGCGATACCGTTCAGCTCGGTTTGCTACGCATGAAGATTGGCGGTGTGCTCACCTTTGAATCCGATCGCGGCGCCAATTTCTTCAGCATGTTGCCGCGGGTCATGGTCAACGCCGCCGATTTGCCCGCCACCGGCCTGATCCAGCTCGGCTCGCGCGTGTCTTACCGATTGCATGTGGCCGGTGAGACGGCTGCCGTGGCGCAGTACCGTGAGCGCGCGACGGCCATTCTGGCGCGCGGGCAGCGCATCGAGTCCATCGACAATGCCCGCCCTGAAGTGCGTGTAGCGCTGGAGCGGGCTGAGCGCTTTCTGCGCCTCGCCGCGAGCTTGTCGGTGGTATTGGCGGCCGTTGCTATCGGCCTGAGCGCCCGGCGCTTCATGGCACGCCATCTCGATGGCTGCGCCGTGCTGCGTTGCCTCGGCGCCCGGCAGGCGCAGCTGATCCAGTTGTTCTTGCTTGAGTTCGTTGTCTTCGGCCTGGTGTCGTCGGTCATCGGGGTGGCGCTGGGTTGGGCTTTCCAGGCCTTGCTGGCCGAGGGGCTCGGTGAGGTCTTGCGCGTGGCTTTGCCTGCGCCATCCTTCCTCCCCGTGATGCATGGTCTCGTGGTTGGCCTGGCCTTGTTGCTCGGTTTTGTGCTGCCGCATCTGATCGGGCTGGCGCGGGTGCCGAGTCTGCGCGTCATGCGCCGTGAACTGGGGGAGGGCGTCGGTCCGGCGCGCGCCGCGTGGGCCAGCGGCCTTGCCGTGCTGGTCGCGATCATTTTGTGGGTGGCCAATGATTTCGCGCTGGGTGCCTGGATTTCAGCCGGCTTTCTGGCGGCGCTCGGTGGCTTTGCCGCCTTGAGCGGGGTCGGTTTTGCGTTGCTGGCGCGCTTTGCGCTGGCGGTCGGCGGTGGGTGGCGGCAGGGGTTGCTGGCACTCAGGCGGCGTATGGGCAGCCAGGTGATCCAGGCCACGGCGGTGGGCCTCGGGTTGATGGCGCTCTTGTTGCTCACGCTGGTGCGTGCCGATTTGCTGTCGGCCTGGCGAGACACTGTGCCGCCCGACGCACCGAATCGCTTCGTGATCAATCTTCAACCCGATCAGCAACAGGATTTCCTCGCTTTTTTTCGCGAGGCCGGCCAGCCCGAGCCCGACTTGATGCCGATGATTCGCGGCCGACTGATGGCGATCAACGGGCAGGCGGTGTCACCGGAAGGCTATGCGGATGATCGGGCTCGACGGCTGGCGGAGCGGGAGTTCAACCTCTCGTATTCCACTGCGCTGCCGGTAGGGAATGTGCTCGATGAAGGGCGCTGGCATGGCACCGCTGGCCCTGCCTTTTCGGTCGAAGCCGGCGTGGCCAAATCGCTGGGTGTGTCGGTGGGGGACTCGGTGACTTTCGACGTGGCCGGTCAGCAAGTGACGGCGCCGGTCACCAGCCAGCGCAGCCTGCGCTGGGACTCCATGCGGGTGAACTTCTTCTTCCTCGCCTCGCCGGGTGTGCTCGATCAGTTCCCGGCCAGTCTGATCACCAGTTTCTATTTGCCGCGCGAGGCCCAGGAGTTCTCTTTGGCATTGATCCGCGCTTTCCCGAATATCTCGGTGATCGATGTGGGCGCGGTGATGGGACAGGTCGAGGCGATGATCGACAAATTGATCACCATCGTTGAGTTGGTATTCGGCTTCGCGGTGATTGCCGGCGTGGTGGTGCTGTTTGCCGCGCTGCAGTCGACGCGTGACGAGCGAGCACGCGAGTTCGCCGTCATGCGCACGCTCGGCGCACGGGCGCGGCAACTCAAGCAGAGCCTGTTGGTTGAGTTTGCCGCCATGGGCGCCGCGGCCGGGGCGCTGGCGGGTATAGGCGCCAGCCTGGTGGGCTGGCTGCTGGCCGTGCGGGTATTCGACATGCCCTACGCACCCGCGCCGGGGCCGGTGCTGATCGGTGCGCTCCTCGGCGCGCTGGGGGTCATGCTGGTCGGCTGGTTGGGGGCTGGCCGGCTTTTGAGTCACTCGCCCCTGCAGCTTTTGCGCGAGGCAGTTTGAGCCCATGCCACTGCTATACTCGCCCTCTTTTTTCCGGTGGATAGCGCAGTGACCGAGCAACAGATTCAGTACGCATTGATCGCCGCCCTGTTGGTATTGCTGGTGGCGGTGCTGGTGTTGATCCTGCGGGTGCGTCGTCTTGAATCCGAGCTGCCCGGGCAGCTCGTAGGTGCCGTGCACGATGCGCTGGAATCGCAACACCGCGAGATGCTCGGTGATCTGCATGGCGGCCTTGGACGCCAGGCCGATCGTTTGACCGAAGTCAGCGAGATGCAGGGCGAGCGCCTGCGTGCCCGGGTGGATGGCGAGCTTCGCCTGACGCGCGATGCCATGCACGGCCTGCAATCACTCATGCAGACGCAGCTGGCCGATCAGCGCAGCGAAATGCAGCTTCGGTTAAGCGACCTGAACAGTGGCCTGCAAGCGGCCAATGCCCGTCTGCGTAGTGAAATGATCGAGCAGACACTGGCGCGCCTCGGCGAACATGCACGCGCTGATCGCGAGTTGCTGCAAAACGGTTTACGCAGCGCCTCTGAGCAGATGGCCAAGGGCAGCGAGGCCTTGAATCGGACGGTGAATGAGCGTCTGGAGGCGATCACTGGCCAGGTGCATCAGCGCCTCGATGAAGGTTTCAAGAAGACCAACGAAACCTTTACCAATGTGATGGCGCGCCTGGCGACCATCGACGAAGCGCAGAAGAAAATCGATGGTCTGACGACCAACGTGGTGAGCCTGCAGGAGTTGCTTGGCGACAAGCGCGCCCGCGGCGCCTTCGGCGAAGTACAACTTGAAGCGCTGGTGCGTAACTCACTCCCGCCGGATGGTTTCGAGTTTCAGGCCACGCTGTCGGGCAATGTGCGGGTCGATTGCTTGCTGACACTTCCCGAGCCCACGGGCCGGGTCGCGGTCGATTCCAAGTTCCCGCTGGAGAACTATCACCGGATGTTCGAGATCGGTGTGGGGGAGTCTGATCGACGCGCGGCACAAAGCGCCTTCCGTCTCGATGTGAAGCGCCATGTGGATGCCATTGCCAGCAAGTACATCATTCCGGGTGAAACCTCGGATGGTGCGGTGATGTTTGTGCCGGCCGAGGCGGTGTTTGCCGAAATCCACGCCTACCACCCGGAAGTGGTGGCGTATGCGCAAGAGCGGCGAGTGTGGATTGTGTCGCCCACCACCTTGATGGCAGTGCTCAATACCGCGCGTGCGGTGCTCAAGGATGTTGAAACCCGCAAACAGATTCATGTGATCAAGGACGCGCTGTCCAAGCTGGCCAAGGACTTTCACCGCTTCGACGATCGCATGCAGGCGCTGGCCCGGCATATCGAGCAGGCCGGCAAGGACGTCAAGGACGTTCAGGTCAGCTCACGCAAGATCACTGCGCATTTCCAGAAGATCGAATCGGCCCAGTTGGACGAGTTGCCCGAGGATCTCGGTGAAGGCGCCGACGACGCGGAAGGCAATTGATCGCGACCACGCCGGGTCGATCTGCCATGCGGGCGGTGTTCGTCATCCTGCTCACCCTGAGCCTGTCCGCCTGCGATGAGGTCTATTGGCATGTGAAAACCGGCGACGTCGGATGGGCATTGAAAAACGCGTTGCGCGACAAGAAAAGCACACGTATCGAACTGGCGATGCTCACCACATTTCAGTGGGATGAGTTTTTCCTGTTTGGACCCTATCAACCAACGGATGGCGTTTGCAAGCGCCTGGGCCTGATGTCAGCGGCATGCAAATCCGTGATCACCGCCGAGTCAGTGGATGACTCGGAGATGCTGATGGTTTTTCGCTATCAAGGCAAAGTGGTGCATGCCGAAATGCACAATCGTTGGCACGGTGACTTCACTCCAGTATCAGAAAAACCGTTTACACCACAAACTGCCATTTTTTCGGTGACGATTGAGGGGAAGGGTGCTGGTGGTGGAGACTGGCTGAAACTGCGTGCTGTTCGCGACATAACGTCGGCGCAGTAGGCACTGAGCGACGAAGCTCCACCGTGGCCTCAAGCTTGAACTGTCAAAGCGCCCGCAGTGGCGTTAGCGTGGGGGCCTTTAGCCACCAATGTAGGACATCTCGATGCGCTTGAGTTCGTGCGTGTTCTCAGTGCGGATTTCCGAATAGCGATCGCTGCGCGCCTGCCAGGTGCGGTGGATGATGGCGGCCAGTTCTTCGTCGCTGGCGCCGCCGCGTAGCGGGGCGCGCAACTCGTGCCCTTCGTTGGCAAACAGGCAGGTGTAGAGCTTGCCTTCGGTCGACAGGCGAATGCGCGTACAGGTGCTGCAAAAGGCTTGTGTGACTGAGGAAATGACGCCGACTTCACCGTCGCCATCGAGGTAACGCCAGCGTTCGGCGACTTCCCCGGTGTAGTTCGGTTGCGAGGATTCGAGCGGAAAGACGGCGTGGATGCGGTCGATCACTTCACGGGACGGCACCACGTCATCCAGTCGCCAGCCGTTAGAGGCGCCGACATCCATGAATTCGATGAAGCGCAGGATGTGGCCCGAGCCCTTGAAGTGGCGCGCCATGTCGATGATCTGGTGTTCGTTGACGCCGCGCTTGACCACCATGTTCACCTTGACCGGGCTCAGCCCGGCTTCGTGCGCGGCTTCGATGCCGGCGAGCACGTCGGCGACGGGAAAGTCGGCGTCGTTGATTTTCTTGAAGATGGCGTCGTCCAGCGCGTCGAGGCTCACCGTGACCCGGCGCAGGCCGGCATCGGCCAGCTTTTGCGCCATGCGCGGCAGTAACACGCCGTTGGTGGTGAGGGTGACCTCGACCTCAGGGAGGGCGGCCAGCGCCTTGATCAACTGATCGACGTTTCGGCGCAGCAGGGGCTCGCCGCCGGTGATGCGGATTTTGCGCACGCCGTTGGCGACAAAGATGCGAGCAATGCGGACGATCTCTTCGAAGTTCAGGAGTTCGGAGCGCGCGAGGAATGTGTAGTCTTTGCCAAAGACCGCGCGAGGCATGCAATACACACAGCGGAAATTGCAGCGGTCGGTGACCGAGATGCGCAGGTCGCGCACCGGGCGACCGCGTTGATCGGTGAGTTTGAATGGCTCGGCAGTGTCGATCGAGGGGGCGACCATCGGACTCATCAGTTTTGAGAATATCTGCCGATGTTATAGCAGACAGTGCCGAAAGGGTCTTGTTCGGGGGCAAATGCGCTGCGTATTTTCCGAAAACTGGAAGCGCAGCTGAGTAGCAGATCGTGTCGATCTGATACGCTTGCCGACGGAATAGAAAAAGGGGCTGTCGCTAGGCGACAACCCCTTGTATTCTTGGCTCCCCGACCTGGGCTCGAACCAGGGACACACGGATTAACAGTCCGTTGCTCTACCAACTGAGCTATCGGGGAACTGGAGAAGCGCGAATTATAGGAATGCCCAAAACCGCTGTCAACGTCTTTTACGATTTTTGTGCCAAAATGCCATCCGATTAAGGTGCCTGAGGGCCTCTGCCGCAACCAGCCATGAACTTTGAAGATACAGTTTACGTCAAGACGGAACTTGGAGATGCACGAGCGAAGCAGCCCCGTTCGATCAGTTCGCATGAGCTGCGCGCGACGCTGCTGTTGATCGATGGGCGTATTACCGTCCGCGAGATGAAGCGACGCTTTGGCTCATCGCTGGCGATTGATCCGGCGGTGAGTGAATTGCTGCGTGAGGGTCTGATTCGGGCCAAATCGACCGCCACTGACGCGCCCGCGGCCACGCTTACAGCAGAGCAGGATCCTGACGACGAAGCCGCCGAATCCTTGCTTGTCGTCGTTGAAGCGCCGCCCGAGGCTCCAGAGGTAGAAGTCATCGATGTGGCGGAGGTTGAAACGGACGACGTTGCCGCCGGCGCTGGCGCGCAAAGCGTCAAAGACGAGCGCATAGAGCCCGAGGGAGAGATTCCCGCGCACGACGAACCGCTTGACCCCAACGGCGCGCAAGAGCCGATGGTGGGTGAGTCCGAACGCGACAAACCGATCACAGACGAGCCGCCGCCTGCCTTGGTGGTGAGTCCGCGTTTAGGCGATAGCACCCGGGGGGGCATGATTGCGTTGGGTTTCTTCGTCGAGCGGCTGTGGCGGGGTTTGTTGCCGATCGCTGCGTTCCTTTTGATTGGTGCGCTGGTCGTTGCTGCTTTCTTGTTGCCTGAACGCTATCGGGCCGACGTCGAATCGGCCATGAGTACCCAGCTGGGCACTTCGGTGCGTTTTGGCGGCTTGCGGGCGTCCTTTGCGGGCGGCGGTTCCTTGCAACTGAGTGATGTGCGGGTCGAGGCGATTCCGTCGTTGCGCGCGTCTGAGGTCTATCTGATCCCGGATTGGCCGGCCTCGCTGCGTGCGGTGGATTGGCGCGTCACGGTGAAGATCACCGAGTTGCGGGGTACGCCTTCGGCCTTCGCCCGGGTTTTGGCGATGCCCGCACGTTCGTCGGCGGTGGTTGAGACGCTGTTTGAGCGCTTGAGCGTGACCGCTGGGGGAGAGCAGTGGGCGCTGCTGTCGGGCAGCGTTACGCACGACCAGAACGGCGCGACTGCGACGCTGCGTGATGCCTTGGGCGGTTTGTCGGTGACGGCGACTGGAGACGGCGATGCCTTGCGCGTCGACGCGGTGGCAGTAAACCAGGTGTTGCCCGTGTTTTCACAGATTCCGTTCAATACGATGCAAGTCGTTGGCCGGCTCAGTGATGAGGGCTTTGATGTGGGCAGTTTTGGTGCGAGCGCGCTCGATGGCAAGCTGTCCGGCTCGGCCAAGCTGGTTTGGGAAGACAATACGCGGATGACAGCGGAGGTCGCGCTTAGCCAGATCAACGCAGAAGGTTTGCTGAAGCGCTTGGGTAGCAGCGTTCGTTTGAGCGGATCCGTGTCGGGTGCCTTTACGTTGGGGGGTGTTGCCGCGCATCCATCGGAGATCCGTTATGCGTCGAGTGTGAATGGGCGTTTTGATATCGCCAACGGCGCGCTGGGCGGTATCGATCTGGGGGCGGCGATGCGTGAGCGCGGGAGTGGAAAAATTCAGGGCGGAGAGACCCGCTTCGAGACCATGTCCGGGACGCTGACGCGCAAGGCGGAGTCGCTGGAAGTTCAGGTGTCCCGTCTGGAGGCCGGCGCGCTCGAGGCGAGCGGCACATTCAAGATCGGGGCGCTAGAGTCGCTGTCTGGCGTGCTGACGACGGTGGTTGGCCGGGGCGATCGGCGCGTTCGTTTGCCTGTGGATATTGGTGGTTCGCTTGCCGCACCGACGCTGGAAGCGCGTTTGCCGCCGCCGGTCGTTGAGGCCCCGCCTGCGCCAGCCGTCGGCGTCGATGCGTTCGAAGCAAGCTTGGGCCAGGAAACGCCCGGCGGGTCTTTGGAGGTGCCGGTCGTGCCAGGGAGTTTGCGCTGAAAGTTGTGAGTCGTAATAAAAACGGCGCCTGTGGGGGCGCCGTTTTTGTTGGTTCTTGCGATAGCGTCAGTTTGCGATGACCGATGCAATTGCCTTGGCGACGGCATCGATATTCCTGCTGTTGAGCGCTGCCAGGCAGATGCGACCGGTCGACACGGCGTAGATGCCATGCGCGTCTTTCATCTGTTCGACCTGTGCGGCGGTCAGGCCGGTGAAGGAGAACATGCCGCGCTGCTGGATGACGAAGGAGAAGTCCCGCGTGACGCCAGCGGCAGCAATACGCTCGACCAGTTGGGTTCGCATCAGTCGGATGCGGTCGCGCATGCCGGCCAGTTCGTCCTCCCATTGTGCACGCAGGTTCGGGTCGGACAGTACGGTGGCAACCACGATGCCACCATGCGTCGGCGGGTTGGAGTAGTTGGTGCGGATGACGCGCTTGACCTGCGACAGCACACGGGCCGACGTCTCGCGATCGGCGGTGACCACGGTCAGTGCGCCAACGCGCTCGCCATACAGCGAGAACGACTTGGAGAAGGAGCTCGAAACGAAGAACTCCAGCCCCGAATCGGCAAACAGGCGCAGCGGCGCGGCGTCTGCTTCGATGCCGTCGGCAAAACCCTGGTAGGCCATGTCGACGAAGGCGACCAGGTTGCGCGAGCGGATGACATCAATCACTTGCTGCCACTGCGCGAGCGTCAGATCGGCGCCGGTGGGGTTGTGGCAGCAGGCGTGCAGGACGATGATCGAGCCGGCCGCGTAGCTATTGAGCGCCTCGAGCATCGCGCTGAAGTTGACGCCGCGGGTGCTGGCGTCATAGTACGGGTAGGTGCCGACCTCGAAGCCGGCGGCTTCGAACAGGGCGCGGTGGTTTTCCCAACTCGGATCGCTGATGTAAACCTTGGCTTTCGGATCCAGGCGGTTCAGGAAGTCGGCGCCGACTCTCAGGGCGCCAGTGCCGCCCAGCGCTTCGATGGTGACGGCACGGCCGGCGTCGACCAAGGCCGAATTGGCGCCAAACAGCAGGGTCTGAACGGCCTTGTTGTAGGCGACGGCGCCTTCGATGGGCTGATAGCCGCGCGGCGGTGCCAGTTTCTGACGCTGCTCTTCGGCGATCTTGACCGCCGCCAGGAGCGGAATCTTGCCGTTGTCGTCGTAATACACGCCAACGCCGAGGTTAACTTTTTCGGCACGGGTGTCCGCCTGGAAGGCTTCGTTAAGGCCGAGGATCGGATCGCGCGGTGCCATTTCTACCGCAGCAAAGATCGACGAGGTCATGTTCGCTCCATCTGTGGGTGGCGCTTGGCCACCCTGGGTGAGTTGCGCCGACCGGGGCGACGCGAAATAATCGAAAACTATGTTCACTCATGGCACACAGATTGACCTGTGCACACAAGGCGAAAATTCTAGCATGACGAAGTCGACGAATTCCGATCGCCTATTGACCTTTGACGGCAGTCCGTTCCGGCTGCACCAGCCGTTTGAGCCGGCGGGCGACCAGCCTAACGCCATCGAGCAACTGACGATGGGCGTTCAGGACGGTTTGATGTACCAGACGCTGTTGGGCGTGACAGGTTCGGGCAAGACTTTCACCATGGCCAACGTGATCGCCCGCTGTGGCCGACCGGCCCTGGTGCTTGCGCACAACAAGACCTTGGCGGCGCAGTTGTATTCGGAGTTCAAGGAGTTCTTTCCCGAAAACGCGGTGGAGTATTTCGTGTCGTACTACGACTACTACCAGCCCGAGGCCTACGTGCCGTCGCGGGATCTGTTCATTGAGAAAGACTCCAGCATCAACGAGCACATCGAGCAGATGCGCCTGAGCGCCACCAAGAGCCTGATGGAGCGTCGCGATGTGGTGATCGTGGCCACGGTGTCATGCATTTACGGTATTGGTGACCCGGTTGATTATCACAGCATGGTGCTGCACCTGCGCGAAGGCGAGCGCATGGCGCATCGTGATCTGCTCCAGCGTCTGGTGAGCATGCAGTACGCGCGGGCCGACATCGACTTCCGGCGGGGCACGTTCCGGGTGCGTGGCGATGTGATCGATATCTTTCCGGCCGAAAACGCCGAACTTGCGGTACGGGTGGAGATGTTTGACGAGGAGATCGAACATCTCACGCTGTTCGACCCTCTCACAGGCCATCTCAAGCACAAATTGGTGCGCTTTACGGTGTATCCCTCAAGTCACTACGTTACGCCGCGTGCGACCGTTCTGAAGGCCATGGAAGGCATCAAGACCGAGCTACGCGATCGGATCGAATTTTTTCAGCACGGCGCCAAGCTGGTTGAAGCGCAGCGGATCGAGCAGCGCACCCGCTTTGACCTCGAAATGCTCAACGAGCTGGGGTTCTGCAAGGGCATCGAGAACTACTCCCGCCACATGTCGGGTCGCGCGCCCGGCGAGCCGCCGCCGACCCTGATCGACTATCTGCCGCCGGACGGGTTGCTGTTCGTCGATGAGTCCCATGTGAGCATTCCGCAAGTCGGCGCCATGTACAAGGGCGACCGGTCGCGCAAAGAGAATCTGGTCGGCTACGGCTTCCGGCTGCCCTCGGCCATGGACAATCGCCCGCTCAAGTTTGAAGAGTTCGAGGGGATGATGCCGCAGACGCTGTTCGTGTCGGCGACACCTGGAAAATACGAAGCCGAACATCAGGCTCAGGTCATCGAGCAAGTGGTGCGCCCCACCGGGCTGGTCGACCCGATCATCGAGGTGCGTCCGGCGGTCACCCAGGTTGATGATTTGCTCAGTGAAATCAAGCGGCGAACCGACAAAACCGAGCGGGTGCTGGTCACCACGCTCACCAAACGCATGTCCGAAGACCTGACCGACTACATGCTCGAGAACGGTATCCGGGTACGCTATCTGCACTCGGATATCGAGACCGTCGAGCGGGTCGAGATCATCCGGGATTTGCGGCTCGGCGTGTTTGATGTGCTGATCGGCATCAATCTGCTGCGCGAAGGTCTCGATATTCCCGAAGTGTCACTGGTGGCCATTCTGGACGCCGATAAAGAGGGCTTCCTGCGATCCGAGCGCGCACTGATCCAGACGATTGGCCGTGCAGCGCGTCATGTGCACGGCACCGCGATTCTCTATGCAGATGTGATTACCGAGTCCATGCGCCGGGCAATGGCCGAAACCGAGAGACGTCGAGAAAAACAGACCGCCTACAATCTTGAGCACGGCATTACGCCGGCCTCGGTGGTGAAGCGCATCAAGGACATCATCGACGGCGTCTATGCGCCGCAGGATGATGTGTCAAAAGCGACCGGCAAGGCGGCGCCGGTTGACTATTCGGCCATGGACGAAAAAGCCTTGGCACGCGCCATTCGGCAGCTTGAAAAACAGATGCAGACCCATGCGCGCAATCTGGAGTTCGAAGAGGCCGCCAAGTTGCGCGATGAGCTGTTCCGCCTGCGCAGTCAGGCCTTTGGCGCTGATCGACACGATGAAATCTGAGGAGGCGAGGGCGACATTGGTGAAACGAATCTTGTTTGTCTGCACGGGCAATATCTGTCGATCGCCAACGGCAGAAGCCGTGGCACGTCACTGGTTGAAAATGGTCGGGCTCGATGGCGTGGTGAGTGTTGACTCCGCCGGCACACAGGGCGCCCATGCCGGTGAGCCGCCAGACCCGCGCAGCCAACGCACGGCGGCCATTCGTGGCTACGATCTGTCGCGGCTGCGGGCGCGCAAGCTGACCGAAGATGATTTTGCACGCTTCGATCTTTTGCTCGCGATGGATGCCGGACATCTGGCGGTCATGCAGCGCAAGTGCCCCCCCGAGTATCTGTCCAAAGTCCGGTTGTTTCTGAGCCTCGCCCCTGATTGTGGCCGGCTTGAGGTGCCCGACCCGTACTACGGTGCAGGGCGCGGGTTTGATGAGGTGCTCGATCTGTGCGAGACCGGCGTGCAGGGCCTGGTCGATATGCTCCGGGACATCCACTGACGTTCCTCGCCTGACGGCGCAATGAAAAAAGGCTCAGCCATGGTGCGCTGAGCCTTTTTTCTGGCCATTAGGCCGAACGGCGGAAAACCTTACTTCTGTGTTTCAACCTGCTGAAGCTCGCCTGCTTGCGGCATGGCCACCGGTGCCGGGCGCGGACGGCCCAAGGGCGTTGCCGGCGTCGTCACGGGTTGCGCCGTGGCTGCGTCCGGGCGTGTTTCGATCATGGTCAGGCCACTCTTGGCCAGATCGATCGGTGCGACCGCTGGTGCGGGGACCGGCTTCTCAGCGACCGGAGCGACCGGGGCGGGTGCCTCTTGCATCGGCTCAGCGGACACCGTGAGTTCTGCTTCTGGTGTTGCCGATTCGACTGCCGCGGCTTCTTCGACCGGTTCCGGCTCGGCTGCCGTCGGCGCTTGCGACACCTCGGGCGGAGTCACCTCGGCCGCGGGTGCAGCCATCTCCGTCGTTGCCGCCACCGGGGTGGTTTCAACGACTTCCGGCATTTCGAGCGACATCTGTGCCGTGGCGGGCTTGCTTGCAGCGGGCTCAGCAGTGACTGGCACCGCTTCAGCCGCAGGCGTGGCTTCCGCAGTGACCGGCGCAATGTCGGCCGCAGGGGCTTCGGCTGCAGCGGCGACTTCGGCGTGCGCTACCTCGGTGGTGTCAGCGACCGGTTCAGCGGTCTCTGAGGTCGCTTCGGTGGTGCTGTTGTCGTCTGCCGAGGCGTCGCCAGTGGCTTCGCCAGTGGCTTCGCCAGTGGCTTCGCCATTTTCGTTGCGGTTCTGACGCGAACGACGACGACGACGGCTGCGGCTGCGGCCCTCGGACGCTTCGTCGGAGGTGCCTGTATCGGCAGGCGCGGCGTTGGCGTCGTCTTCAGTCGCGTCGGATGCGACCGTCGCATCGGCGGTGGCCGCAGAGTCGTCTTGCGACTCGTCAGTCGTGTTGCTGTCCGCTGTGTCGTTCTGGCGACCACGACCGCGGCGGCTGCGGCGGCGGCGGTTGCCTGTGGACTCTTCGGTTTGTGTTGCCGCAACGGCCACGGCGCCGGCGGTGAGCGCATCGGCTTCAGCCGTTGCTTTGCCCGCTTCGTCGTTTGCCTGAACATCGACTTGCGCTTCGTCGTTGCGATTGCCACCGCGACGATTCCGCCCGCGACGGTTGTTGCCGCGTGCCTCGTCGTTGTCGGCGCGGCTCTCACGCGGCTGGCGGCCCTCGGCTTGAGCCTCGTTGCGGCCGCCTTCCTTTCGATCGCCACGGTCGTTGCGGTCATTGCGTTCACCACGACGGCCGCGCCCACGGCGGTTGTCGCCTCGGGAGGACTCATCGCGTGACGACTCGCTGCGCTTGCGGCGCGGGGCTTCAGCGGCGGGCGTTTCGACCGCCGGTGCCTCGGAGCTGAACAGACGCTTCACCCAGCCGAAGAATCCGCCCGATGTTGCCGGCACTGCAGCGACGGCAGGCGCGTCCTCTTTGGGCGCAACCACTGGTGCGGGCTGTGCCGGCGAGATGCCGCGAACGGCTGCTTCGGCACGCGCGGGCTTTTTGCTGTCTTCGATGGCGGCATCGGCGTAATTCACCTCGGCCGGCATCTGCACCATCTGGTAGCTCGGTAGGGCGGCTTCGTCCTGGTTGAGCTGGTCGTGGCGCAGGCGGACGATTTCGTGTTGCGGGGTTTCGAGGTGGCGGTTCGGCACAATCAGCAGATTGACCTTGTGGCGCAGCTCGATGTGGGCGATGTCGACCCGCTTCTCGTTGAGCAGGAAGGTGGCGACATCGACCGGCACCTGAACGTGCACAGCGCCGGTGTTTTCCTTCATCGCCTCTTCTTCGAGAATGCGGACGATGTGCAGCGCCGACGACTCGGTGCTGCGGATGTGGCCGGTGCCGCTGCAACGCGGGCAGGGGATGTAGCTGGTTTCGGCCAGGGCCGGACGCAGGCGCTGACGCGACAGCTCGAGCAGGCCGAAGCGACTGATCTTGCCGGTCTGGACGCGGGCGCGGTCATGGCGCAACGCATCGCGCAGGCGGTTTTCGACTTCGCGCTGGTTCTTGCTCGACTCCATGTCGATGAAGTCGATGACAATCAGACCACCGAGGTCGCGCAGACGCAACTGGCGGGCCACTTCGTCGGCCGCTTCCAGGTTGGTGCGCAGGGCGGTCTCTTCGATGTCGGCGCCCTTGGTGGCACGACCGGAGTTCACGTCGACCGACACCAGGGCTTCAGTGTGATCGATGACCACGGCGCCGCCGGAGGGCAGGGTGACCTGACGACCATAGGCCGATTCGATCTGGTGCTCGATCTGGAAACGCGAGAACAGCGGCACGTCATCGTTGTAGCGCTTCACGCGATTGACGTTCTGCGGCATGACGTGGGCCATGAACTGGCGCGCCTGCTCGTAGACGTCGTCGGTGTCGATCAGGATCTCGCCGATATCGGGCTGGAAATAATCGCGAATGGCGCGGATGACCAGACTGCCTTCCTGATAGATCAGGAAGGCGCCCGCCTGCGCGTGGGCCGCGCCATCAATGGCACTCCACAATTGCAGGAGGTAGTTGAGGTCCCACTGGAGCTCTTCGGCGCTGCGGCCGATCGCTGCGGTGCGCGCGATCAGACTCATGCCGGCAGGCACTTCCAGAGCGTCCATGACTTCACGCAGTTCTGCGCGCTCGTCACCCTCGACGCGGCGCGATACGCCACCGCCACGCGGGTTGTTGGGCATCAGGACCAGATAACGACCGGCCAGAGAAATGTAGGTGGTCAGGGCTGCGCCCTTGTTGCCACGCTCATCTTTCTCGACCTGAACGATCAGTTCCTGACCTTCCTTGAGGACGTCCTGCGGGCGCACGCGCCCCTGCCCGTCGCCACCGGCGCCCAGGTAGTTGCGGCCAATTTCCTTGAACGGAAGAAAGCCGTGGCGGTCTGCCCCGTAATCAACAAAAGCGGCTTCCAGGCTGGGTTCAACCCGGGTAATGACTGCCTTGTAAATGTTGCTCTTGCGTTGTTCTTTTGCGGCCGATTCGATATCGAGGTCGATCAGTTTCTGACCATCAACGATCGCGACGCGTAGTTCTTCGGCTTGCGTCGCATTGAAAAGCATGCGTTTCATGGGTTCGTTCTCCCGCGTGTTCCACACGGGCAGGACGAGCGGCGCGCACCATCGTGCGAGACGGAGTCTTGCGAGTTATCTTTTTAGGAAAACGGCTCTCATCCGGTAAGTTCTAGCTGTCGAAGGTGGGCTGGTCGATTCTCATGTTTCCCGCCCTAAGGGCCGGAACTTCTGATCCTGCGTGTGGGTGACGCGTATAAGCAAGAAGACAAATCAGGGTTTGCTTGCGTTACCATCGCAGCCTTTCAGGGCTGCGAGCGGAAACTGCTGACTGGCCGGGAACCACAAAAAACGGGTTCTTGTTGCCGTCGCGAGCATTGGCAATTCCGCACAAGGTCGCATGGCGCCGGACCAAACCGGTCAGAGCGCAAGTATATGGCAGGATGATGGCGCAAAGCAAAAAGCTTGAAGTTCGACATGAACAGATCGACGCGGAGTCGGAAGGTCAGCGCATCGATAACTATCTGATGCGCGTCCTCAAAGGCGTTCCGAAGAGTCACATCTATCGTCTTTTGCGCAGTGGTCAGGTGCGCGTCAATGGCCGACGGGCCAGTCAGACTTATAAGCTCCAGGTCGAAGACGTGGTGCGAATACCTCCGGTGCAAGTGAGCACGGCGAGCGAACACCGGGTGGTACCGGTCGGCAATGCGCTGCCGGTGATCTACGAAGATGATGCGCTGCTGGTCCTCGACAAACCGGCGGGGCAGGCGGTGCATGGTGGTAGCGGGGTGAGCTTTGGTGTAATTGAGCAGTTGCGCAAGCAGCGCCCCGACGCGCGACTGCTTGAACTGGCGCATCGCCTGGATCGCGAAACCTCCGGGCTGCTCATCGTGGCCAAGAAACGCACCGCATTGGCCGCCTTGCATGAGTTGATGCGCAATGGTGGGATCGAGAAGCACTACATCACGGTGGTCAGTGGTCGTTGGATGAACCCGCGCGAGCATATTCGTGCGCCGCTCTATAAATATTTGACCGCTGATGGCGAGCGACGCGTGCGGGTGCAGGCCGATGGCAAGGTGGCGCACAGTATCGTCACCTTGCGGCGACGCTGGAAAACGATGAGTGAGCTGGGCGTGGAACTCAAGACTGGGCGCACTCACCAGATCCGTGTGCATCTGACGAATCACGGCTTTCCGCTGGTGGGCGACGACAAGTACGGCGATTTCGCCCTGAACAAGCGTCTGGCGAAAGAATCTGGGCTTGCGCGGATGTTTCTCCATGCGGCGCGCTTGCAGTTTGTTCATCCATTGACCGGCAAGGAGATACGGGTCGAAGCGCCCTTGCCGCCGGAATTGCAGGCGTTTCTGAATCAACTGGATGCGAACGAGGTGAGAGATGCCGGCGAAGCGGTATGAGTTGATCGTGTTTGATTGGGACGGCACCTTGCTGGATTCGGCGGGCGCCATCGTGCGGGCCATCCAGGCGGCGAGCGGCGATCTTGGGCTGCCGGTTCCCGAGGACGCCCGCGCGCGTCATGTGATCGGTCTCGGGTTGGACGATGCCTTGCACTATGCGGTGCCAGAGCTGACAAAAAATCGTTACCCCGAAATGGTGGCGCGCTACCGGCACCACTATTTGTCGCGTGACCAGGAGCTGGTTCTGTTCGATGGCGTTGCATCGACCATTGCGTACCTGGCGGAACAGGGCTGGCTGCTGGCGGTGGCGACCGGCAAGAGCCGTGTCGGGCTGGATCGCGCCCTGGTGCATAGCGGCCTTGGTGCGTATTTTCACGCGACACGCTGTGCGGACGAGTGCTTTTCGAAGCCGCATCCGGCGATGCTCCAGGAGTTGATGAGCGAGTTGTCGGTTGCGCCTGAACAGACCTTGATGATCGGCGATACCACGCATGATCTGCAGATGGCGCAGAACGCTGGCGTCGATGGACTGGCCGTCAGTTTTGGCGCGCATGATGTCGATGCGCTTGCATCGGTGCCGTCAGTGGCCTTGTTGGCGACGCCTGCGGAACTGGATCAGTGGCTGCGCCAGAACGCCTGATCTGTGCGTCGGACGACCTCGCCGAGGGGGGCGACGGGGTGCGCTTCGAAGTGGATACAACGTCCGGGCGACTGCCCGCCTTCGTGGTTCGTTTCGAGGGGCAGCCGCGAGCCTTCGTGAATCAGTGCGCGCACGTGCCAGTCGAACTCGATTGGCAGGAGGGCGCCTTTTTCGATGCGGATGGCCGCTATCTTATTTGCGCCACTCACGGCGCGACCTACGACCCGGTGTCCGGCGCCTGTGTATTTGGCCCGTGTCGCGGCGCGGCGCTAAAAAAGCTCGCGGTGGTCGAGGTCGATGCTGCGGTCTGGCTGCTTGGCGCTGACGGTTAGGCGCGGGTCAGGCCAGCAGGAGAAATACCGTCGGGACTTTGCCCAGCTCCGGCAGCGCCTGTTTTTTCCAGTTCGCGACGCTGCGCGTTTGAATCCATTCGTCGGCTGTGGTGACGCCGCGTGCGATACATAGTCGTGTATTTGGCCGGCAGGTGGCGGCCAAGGATTCGAGCATGCGCTGGTTGCGGTAGGGGGTTTCGATAAACAGCTGGGTTTGCGATTTCTGTATTGATTCGGCCTCGAGCGACTTGATGGCCGCGGCGCGTTCGTTGTCGTGCACCGGCAGATAGCCGTGAAACGCAAACTGTTGTCCGTTCAGTCCCGAGGCCATGAGTGAAAGCAGCAGCGACGATGGGCCGACCAGCGGGACGACCTGTAGCCCCAAGTCGTGTGCAACTTCGACTAACAAGGCGCCAGGGTCCGCTACCGCCGGCACGCCGGCTTCCGACATCAGGCCGATGTGGGCGCCGTGCAGGGCAGGGGCCAGGAGCGCGCGCAGCGCCGTGGGTGTTGGCGTCTCGGGCAGGGGCTGGATATCCAACTCGCGCAACGGCATTGGGTGTTCGAGTCGCTTGAGGTCGGCGCGCGCGGTCTTGGCGTTTTCCACGACGAAGTGGCTCAATGCACGGGCGATGGCCGCGGCATCCTGCGGCAGCGTCGCTGTCCATGGGCTGTCGCCCAGGCTGGCGGGTACCAGGTAGAGTTTGCCGTGAGCGTTGCTCATGGAATAGCGACGCCTTCGGCGCGCAGCATCCGGGTGAGCGCGATCAGGGGCAGGCCGATCAGCGCGGTCGGGTCGTCGCAGCTCAGCGCTTCGAGCAGGCTGATGCCCAGGCCTTCGGCTTTGGCGCTGCCGGCGCAATCGAGCGGCATTTCCTTTTCAACGTAGCGGACGATTTCATCGTCGCTCAGGTCGCGGAAGTGCACCACGGTGGGGACACCTGCGACCTGGGTGTTGCCAGTGCTGCTGTTCACGAGGGCGACCGCGGTGTGGAACACCACGCGCTGTCCACGCATCTGTTGTAATTGCGCAACGGCTTTTGGCACGCTGCCGGGCTTGCCAAAACGCTGTGCGCCAAGGTGGGCGACCTGATCGCTCCCGATAATCAGGGCGTCCGGCGAACGCTCCACAAGCGCCTTGGCTTTGGCGATCGCCAGTCGCTCCGCGGTTTGATCCGGCATCTCACCGTCAAGTGGCGCTTCATCGACATCGGGGCGCGCGACCACGAAAGGCAGGCCGAGGCGCTCCAGCAACTGGCGTCGGTATATGGAGGTGGAGGCGAGGATCAGAGGCATGGCGCAGAAGGCAGTTGGGCTTTGACACGGGTAATCGAAAATACTATCATGCGCCGCTTATGTCGCGAGATACCTACGTGATTGATTCGCTGGTCTTCGCGCGCGAAGGTAGGCAGAAGGCAGGGCGGGAGCCAGTAAGCGGCTTTGAACGCCTGTCCAGTCTGGTATGCGCGCCGTCGGGTGATGTGGATTTCACCGTGACGGGTGTGCAGAACAACCAGGATGAATCCTTTCTTGAGATCGCTGCGAGCTGCACTTTGGTGCTGCGGTGCGAGCGGTGTCTTGAAGCGATGTCCTGGCCAGTCGAGGTCTCCGGTCGTTTGTTGCTTGTCCCGCAGGGTAAGCCGATGCCGGATGAAGATCTCGAGGTGGATGAATACGATCCGATTCGAGCAGATAGCGCCCTTGAGGTGCTGCCGCTGGTTGAGGAAGAGATTCTGCTCGGAATGCCCTTTGCGCCGAGGCACGAACACTGTGAAGCGCCGCTGCCTTTGGGCGGTGCTGTTAAAAAATCGCCGTTTGCCGTACTCGAAGGTTTGAATACGACAAGAGGCACTGAAAAATGATTGCTCCAAGGAGTTTTTGCAATGGCTGTTCAACAGAACAAAAAATCGCCCTCCAAGCGTGGCATGCGTCGTTCGCACGACGGCCTGACCGCGGCACCTTTGGCGGTTGAGTCGACCACGGGTGAAGTTCACCTGCGTCACCACATCAGCCCGAACGGTTTCTACCGCGGCAAAAAAGTCATCAAGACCAAGGGCGAGTAAGCCTTGTCGAAGAATTCGGCGCGACGCGTCCTGCGTTCGCGCCGTTTTTTCGTCCCTATCCCCCCTGAATTACTGACCCGACGTCGATGAATGTAACTATTGCTGTCGACTGCATGGGTGGCGATCACGGCCCGTCCGTGACGGTTCCTGCTGTCTGTGATTTTCTCAAGCGCGGTGCTGGCCCTCAGATTGTGCTGGTTGGCCGGGCCGAAGCCATTGAGCCTCACTTGGCCGCGATGCCGGCAGAGGTGCGCCAGCGCGTGCGCATACAGGCCGCAAGCGAAGTGGTCGGGATGGACGAGCCACCCGCGACGGCGATGCGCAACAAGAAAGATTCGTCGATGCGGGTGGCCATCAATCTGGTCAAATCGGGTGAGGCGCAGGCCGCGGTATCTGCGGGAAATACCGGTGCGCTGATGGCGATCTCTCGCTTTGTCCTCAAGACCTTGCCGGGTGTCGATCGACCGGCGATTGCCTCAATTCTGCCTTCGATGCGCGGCCGTACCTATGTGCTGGATCTTGGTGCCAATGTCGACTGCACGGCAGAGCACCTGCTTCAGTTCGGTATCATGGGTGCCAGCCTGGTCGCGGCGGTTGAGCATATTGACCGACCCACCGTGGGACTGCTCAATATCGGTGAAGAAGAAATCAAGGGTAATGAGGTGGTGAAGCGTGCCGCCGAGTTGTTGCGGGGGAGTGGTCTGAATTACTTTGGCAATGTCGAAGGTAACGATATTTTCAAAGGCACCACCAATGTGGTCGTGTGCGATGGGTTTGTCGGTAACGTTGCGCTGAAAGCGTCCGAAGGGCTCGCTCAGATGATGGCCACCTTCCTGCGTGAAGAGTTTGGTCGTAACCTCCTGACCAAAGTCTTGGCGGTGCTGGCGATGCCAGTGCTGACACGTTTCAAGGGGCGGGTGGATCACCGGCGCTACAATGGCGCAGCCTTGGTCGGCTTGCGCGGCGTGGTGGTCAAGAGTCATGGCTCTGCCGATGCGTTTGCGTTTGAGCAAGCCATAGCGCGGGCGGCCGAGGCGGCAGGTAACCGTTTGCTAGAGCGCATTACCGAGCGGATGGGAATGCGGGAGGACGCTGAATGATTTACGCGCGAATCGCCGGGACGGGCAGTTGTTTGCCAGGCACGCCGGTGACCAATGATGATCTGGTGGCACGCGGCATTGATACGTCGGACGAATGGATCGCCACCCGTACTGGGATTCGGGCGCGCCATTTCGCGGCCGACGGACAGAATTCGAGTGACCTGGCAGAAACCGCATCGCGCCGAGCCATTGAGGCGGCGGGTATTCAGGCTGACGATATTGATCTGATCATCGTTGCGACCTCGACCCCGGATTATATTTTCCCGAGCACGGCGGCACTGTTGCAAGCGCGACTCGGTATTCGCAACGAGAGCCCCGCGTTTGACGTCCAGGCCGTTTGCAGTGGCTTTGTTTACGCATTGTCTGTGGCCGAGAAGTTCATCCGCTCCGGTAGCCACAAGAAGGCGCTGGTTGTCGGTGCCGAAGTGTTTTCTCGGATTCTCGACTGGAATGACCGGACGACCTGTGTGTTGTTTGGTGACGGTGCCGGCGCCATTGTGCTTGAAGCGTCGGATCAGCCGGGTATTCTTGCGACGGCATTGCATGCCGACGGTGCACACAACGAGATTTTGTGTGTGCCGGGAACCGTTGCGTCGGGCAAGGTGTTGGGCGATCCCTTCCTGCGCATGGACGGGCAGGCCGTGTTCAAATTTGCTGTCAAAGTGCTCGGTGATGTGGCGCAGGAAGTGCTCGCGGCAACGGGCTCGACCGTGGACGAGGTCGACTGGTTGATTCCGCACCAGGCAAATGTCCGTATTATTCAGTCCACCGCAAAGCGCCTCGGCTTGCCTTTGGAGCGCGTGGTCAGTACCGTCGCGAGCCACGGCAATACGTCGGCCGCGTCGATTCCGCTGGCGCTCGATACCGCGATTCGCGATGGCCGCGTCCAGCGCGGGCAGCGGCTGGTGCTCGAAGGTGTGGGTGGCGGCTTTACCTGGGGCGCTGCGCTGGTTCAGTATTGAGTCAGGCTGTTCAAGGAATAATAATGAAGTTTGCTCTGGTTTTTCCCGGTCAGGGTTCGCAAGCGGTTGGCATGATGGCGGCGTATGGCGATTCGCCTGAAATCCGTCAAACCTTCCAGGAAGCGTCCGACGCGCTTGGCGAAGATTTGTGGACCATGGTTGCCGATGGCCCTGCTGAGTTGCTGTCTCAGACCGTTAATACGCAGCCGCTGATGCTCACGGCCGGCGTTGCGGTCTATCGCGCCTGGTTGGCGGCGGGCGGCCCGGTGCCTGATGTGGTGGCCGGCCATAGTCTGGGTGAATACAGCGCGCTGGTGGCTGCCGGGGTGTTGAAATTTTCGGACGCCGTGCCGCTGGTGCGTTTTCGCGCCGCGGCCATGCAAGCGGCCGTGCCTGCGGGCCAGGGGGCCATGGCGGCCTTGCTTGGCCTGAATGCCGAGGCCGTGATTGCGGTATGTGCCGAAGTGGCCGAGGGCGATGTTGTCGAAGCCGCGAATTTGAATGCCCCGGGGCAAATCGTCATTGCCGGTAATACCGCTGCAGTGGAACGCGCTATGGCCCTGGCGAAAACACGCGGCGCCAAGCGCGCGGTGCTGCTTCCGGTGAGTGCGCCGTTCCACTGCGCCCTGATGAAGCCTGCCGCGGTGCAGTTGGCGGAGCGTCTGGCATCTGTTGAGTTGAATGCGCCCAGCATTCCTGTGCTGAATAACGTCGATGTTGCGGTGTGCTCGTCAGCGACGGATATTCGCGATGCCTTGGTGCGTCAGGCGTATTCTCCGGTGCGCTGGATCGAATCCGTGGAGGCGATCGCTGCGCGCGGTGCATCTTCCGTGATTGAATGCGGCCCGGGCAAAGTGCTGGCCGGTCTCACGAAGCGCATCGTTCGCGATGTGCAGGGCACGACACTGGTCGATGAAGCCTCGATTCAAGAGGCGATTGCTTTGGTGAAGGAAGGCGCATGACGAAAGTACTTGAGGGTCAGATTGCATTGGTGACGGGCGCGTCCCGCGGTATTGGCCGAGCCATTGCCATGGAACTGGCAGGAATGGGGGCGACCGTGATCGGTACCGCCACGTCTGACGCCGGTGCGGCTGATATTGCCAAGGCCCTGGCTGAAGGCGGCTTTAGTGGCACCGGCCTGGCTTTGAATGTGACCGATGCCGCAGCCAGCGAGGCAGCGATCGCTACGATCGAAAAAGAATTTGGCGCGGTTGGTATTTTGGTTAACAACGCCGGCATCACCCGTGACAACCTTGCCATGCGCATGAAGGATGACGAATGGGATGCCGTCGTCGATACCAATCTCAAGGCCGTGTTCCGTATGTCGCGTCTTGTGATGCGGGGCATGATGAAGGCGCGCCACGGTCGCATCATCAACGTGACCTCGGTGGTTGGTAGCTCCGGTAACCCGGGGCAGGCCAATTACGCTGCCGCCAAAGCCGGCGTGGCGGGCATGGCACGTGCGCTGGCGCGTGAGTTGGGCAGCCGGAATATCACGGTCAATTGTGTTGCGCCGGGCTTCATCGATACCGACATGACCCGTGCGCTGCCTGATGGCGCACGTGAGGCATTGACGGGGCAGATCGCGGCCGGACGCCTTGGAAAACCTGAAGAAATTGCAGCTGCGGTGGGCTTTTTGGCATCGCCAGCTGCGTCCTATGTCACTGGTACGACCTTGCATGTCAATGGTGGCATGTACATGGCGTAAACTTGACGCTATGGGTGCGCTACCTTTTTGGTAGAATACGCCCGCCTTAACTACATACCCGCATATCCGGGAAGGAGCTATTTCATGGAGAACATCGAACAACGCGTCAAGAAAATCGTCGCGGAGCAACTCGGTGTTAACGAGTCCGAAATCAAGAACGAGTCCTCGTTCGTGGACGATCTTGGTGCTGATTCGCTGGACACCGTGGAACTGGTGATGGCACTCGAGGAAGAGTTTGAGTGCGAGATTCCGGACGAAGAGGCTGAGAAGATCACCTCCGTGCAGCAAGCGATCGACTACGTGACTGCGCATCTGAGCAAGTAATCAACTGATATCGGAGCGAACATTGACCCGTCGCAGAGTTGTTGTGACCGGCCTGGGGATCGTATCTCCAGTCGGAAATACCATCCCGGATGCTTGGGACAACATTGTAAATGGCCGCTCCGGCATCACGGAGATTACGCGCTTTGACGCGTCGGCCTTCCCGGTGCGTATCGCCGGGGAGGTCCAGAATTTTGATGTCGGCACCTATCTGTCGCCCAAAGAGGCACGACGGATGGATACCTTCATCCACTTCGGTATGGCCGCCGGAATGCAGGCCGTGCGCGATGCCGGGCTTGAGGGCGTCACTGGTGCGGACGCTGAGAGAATCGGTGTGAACATCGGTTCGGGCATCGGCGGTTTGCCGATGATCGAGGCAACGCACGATGACTACCTTCGGGCGGGTCATCGCAAGATTTCGCCGTTTTTCATCCCGGGCACCATCATCAACATGATCGCCGGTCATCTGTCGATCATGTATGGCTTCAAGGGGCCGTGCCTGGCCATGGTGACGGCATGTACCACGGCCACTCACTGTATTGGCGAAGCGGCACGCATGATCAAGTACGGTGACGTCGATGTGATGGTCGCCGGTGGTGCCGAGGCCACGATCACGCCGTTGGCCATCGGTGGTTTCGCTTCGGCGAAAGCGCTGTCGACCCGCAATGACGACCCCGCAACCGCGAGTCGTCCGTGGGATTCAGGGCGTGATGGTTTCGTGCTGGGCGAAGGTGCCGGCGTGGTGGTGCTCGAGGAATACGAGCGCGCAAAAGCCCGTGGCGCCAAGATTTATGCCGAGGTGGTGGGTTACGGCCTGAGCGCGGACGCCTATCATATGACCGCGCCTTGCGAGGACGGTGATGGCGCAGCCCGCTCGATGACCAACGCCATCCGTGACGCCAAGTTGTTGCCGACCGATTTCGACTATATCAACGCACACGGCACCTCGACGCCGTTGGGCGATGTGGCTGAAACCGTGGCGGTGAAACGCTGCTTTGGCGAACATGCCAAGGATCTGGTAGTCAGCTCCACCAAATCCATGACGGGTCACTTGCTCGGCGCTGCTGGCGGCGTTGAGGCGGTGTTCACGGCGCTAGCCGTACATCATCAGATTGCACCGCCGACGATCAATATCGTTGATCAGGACCCTGCCTGCGATCTGGATTACGCGGCCAACAAGGCACGGCCGATGGATATCCGTGTCGCCCTGTCGAACTCTTTCGGGTTCGGTGGTACGAACGGGACCTTGGCGCTGGCCCGAGTCTAAAAGACATGACGGAGGCGGTGTTCCGCCTGCCGCTTACGCTGGAATTGAAGCCGTCGCGCTACCTGCGCCATCTATTGATGGTCTCAGGTGGTGTGGCGGCTTTGTTTTTGGTCGTGACGCCGGGCGTCAGTGCATGGTTGAGTGCGGGCTGGGTCGCCGCATGGGCCGTACTGTCGGTATTGGCATGTTGGCGCCCCGGCACGTCTCGACACCTGACGCTGCTGCCGGACGGGTGCTGGGTTGCGCCCGGCGAAGTGGCAGCGTGCGAGCTCGCGGCGTCGAGCGTGGATCTCTTTGGCGTGTTCTGGCTGCATGGCTGCAGCGAGGACGGGCGACGTCATGCGGTTATGGTCATGCCGGACGCGGTGGCGCACCCGGAAGGATGGCGCTGGTTGTGTGTCTGGTTTCGCAATGCGCCGGGTCGTCATCCGGAGTCGCCTTGCACCTGAACTACTTCGCCGACGTTTTCCGTGGACGAAGTACCGTGTCGCGCGGCCGTGACTGAGTCCCTGGATAGTCTCGGCTGAAATGCAGACCGCGGCTTTCCTTGCGTCGCAGCGCACTGCGTACAATCAGATCGGCGGTGGTGACCAGGTTGCGCAGCTCGATCAAGTCATTGGTGACCCGGAAGTTGGCGTAAAACTCGTCGATCTCGCGGGTCAGCAGCCGAATGCGGTGTTGTGCGCGCAGCAGGCGTTTGTTGGTGCGGACAATGCCGACGTAGTCCCACATGAAGCGGCGCAATTCTTCCCAGTTGTGGGAGATCACGATTTCCTCGTCGGCATCGGTTACCCGGCTTTCGTCCCATGGCGGCAGGGGCAGGGGAGGGAGGACGGGCTGCGCCAGAATGGCGTCGGCAATGCCCTCGCTGAATACCACACATTCCAGAAGCGAGTTGCTGGCCAGGCGGTTGGCGCCGTGCAGGCCGGTGCAGGTGGCCTCGCCAACGGCGTAGAGGCCGGGGAGGTCGGTGCGACCCTGCAGGTCGGTGACGATACCGCCGCAGGTGTAGTGGGCGGCTGGCACCACGGGAATCGGCTGGCGGGTGATGTCGATGCCCAGCTCCTGACAGCGCGCGAGAATGGTGGGGAAGTGCGATTTCAGGAATTCGGCGGGTTTGTGGCTGATGTCGAGGAACACACAGTCCAGGCCGCGTTTCTTCATTTCAAAGTCGATGGCACGCGCGACGATGTCGCGTGGTGCAAGCTCTGCGCGCGGGTCATGCTCGGGCATGAAGCGCTCGCCGCTGGGCAGGCGTAGCAATCCGCCTTCACCACGAACTGCTTCTGACACCAGGAAGGACTTGGCTTGCGGGTGATACAGGCAGGTCGGGTGAAACTGGATGAACTCCATGTTCGCCACCCGGCAACCGGCCCGCCACGCCATGGCGATTCCGTCGCCTGTCGCGGTGTCGGGGTTGGTCGTGTAGACGTAGACTTTGCCGGCGCCACCTGTGGCCAGCACCGTGGCAGAGGCGCGAAGGGTCTTGACATGCTCGTTGTCGATATCGAGAACATATGCTCCAAGACAGCCACGATCAGTCTGTCCCAGCTTGCTGCCGGGGATAAGGTCAATCGCGATATGTCGCTCGAGCACGGTAATGTTCGGGTGGGCTGCGACTTGGTGACTGAGCGTGGCCTGGACCGCCGCGCCGGTGGCGTCGGCAGCATGGATGATCCGCCGGTGGCTATGGCCGCCCTCGCGGGTCAGGTGGTAGCCGGTGGGGGTGTCCTCGTCACGGGTAAATGGTACACCGCGATCAATCAGCCACTCGATGGCGCGGCGGCTGTTTTCGACGACATGTTGTGTGGCGGCGCGGCTGTTGAGCCCGGCGCCGGCATCGAATGTGTCAGACACGTGTGACTCGACGCTGTCGGCCGGATCCAGGACGGCGGCAATGCCGCCTTGCGCCCAGGCACTGGCGCTGTCGCTGAGCGTCCGTTTGGTGACAATCACCACTCGGCGGTGTTCTGCCAGACGCAACGCGAGTGACTGGCCGGCCAGGCCGCTTCCGATAATGGCGACGTCGAAGGTTTCCACCGACAGGTTCCAGCGAAATTTAGGTCGGCGCCAACTATATCACTCGGTGTCATGCCGCTGGTGATACAAAAACCCTTGCGCTGTCTGAACTATTCGCAGAATGAGGAGTCGATTGCTCAGGTTGATGTGTTTTTGGCGTGAGGCACCGGGTTGGTTATACTTTCGCGGTTTATTCGCTGCCGCGATCGATTTTCGTTTCCCCAAGCCAAATGACCGACCGAGAACTGGATCAACAACTTGTTGAGCGCGTACAGCGCGGAGACAAACAGGCCTTCGGCCTGTTGGTTTCCAAGTATCAGCGCAAGTTGCTGCGCTTGCTGTCGCGCCTGATCCGCGACCCTGCTGAGGTGGAGGATGTTGCGCAGGAAACATTCATCAAGGCCTATCGTGCGCTGCCAGCGTTTCGAGGCGAGAGCGCGTTTTACACCTGGCTTTACCGCATCGGGGTGAATACGGCGAAGAATTATCTGGTTGCTCAGCGCCGCAGGGCGCCGACGACCACGGGTTTCAATTCGGAAGAAGCAGAGACTTTTGATGATGGAGATCAGCTGAGGGACATCAACACGCCTGAGCGCTTGATGATGTCTCGTCAGATCGGACAGACCGTCGATATTGCAATGGAAGCGTTGCCGGAAGAGTTGAGAACGGCCATTGTTTTGCGCGAGATCGAGGGACTGAGCTACGAGGAAATCGCCGGCATCATGGAATGCCCGATAGGTACTGTGCGTTCGCGAATATTCCGGGCGCGCGAGGCGATTGCAGAAAAACTCCGGCCGTTGTTGGATACGGCCCCTGATCAACGGTGGTAGGTATGAAGGAACGTATTTCGGCACTGCTTGATGGCAATCTGGATGCGCAAGCGGTGGAGCCGGTCCTGAATTCAGTTGGCGAGTCCGCCGATGTTCGCCGTCAGTGGGATCATTATTGTCTGATCGGCGATGCGCTTCGCAATGAGCCAGAGTTGTCTTGCGATTTATCGGCAAGGGTCATGGCGAGTCTGGCGCAGGAGCCTACCGTGCTTGCGCCGGTGGCCATCCGTCCGTTGACATCGGTATCGCCACTTGGCAAGTCTTGGCGGAAGATCCTTCCTTTGGCCGCATCGGTGGCTGGTGTGGCCGTGGTGGGGTGGCTGGCGATTCCGCAAAGCACGGAGACGTCGGCCATTCAAATGGCCAGAATCGCACCTCAGCCGCTGATGGCGAGCGCTGTCGAGACAAACCGACAGGATCGGGAGCCTTTGCGTGCGTACCTGTTTGCGCATCAGAGCCTGGCGAATCAAGGCGCTATTCCTGCTGTCGCACCGTTCGTCCGCACGGTCGCCGATGTGTCTGCCGGGGTGCGGAGATGAGGCACCGCCTCCTCGTCGTCTGGCTTTTCGTTTTTTGCGGCGCTGCCTCGGCCGGCCCGGAGAACGACGCCCTGTCCTGGATGAACCGGATGGCGGGCGCAGCCCAGAAGGTCAACTTTTCCGGCACGTTTTCCTATCTCAGCGGAAAACGCCTGGAGACGCTGCGGATTGCCCATGTGACTGGCCCGGAGGGCGACGTGGAGCGCATCGAGACGCTCGATGGAAACCCCCGGGAAGTGATTCGTACGAATTCGGAGGTTCGTTGTGTTCTGCCCGACCTCAAGACGGTGATCATCGACCGGATTGGGAATCGACGCGCGTTTCCGGCCCGCCTGCCGGTGGCGGTTGCGGCCCTGAACGAGTATTACCGGATTTTCCGCGGCGATATGAGCCGGGTTGCCGGTCGCAAGGCACAGTTGATCATCCTCGAACCCAGAGACAATCTTCGTTATGGCCACCAGTTGTGGGCAGACGAAGAGAGCGGTCTGTTGCTCAAGGCCCGCTTGCTCGATGGCAACGGTGAGTTGATCGAGCAGTTTGCGTTCAACGAGATACGCATCGGCGGAGACATCGACCCCGATCTGCTCAAGCAGAAATATGCGGTCGCCGACGACTGGCAGACGGTTAACGCCAAGGGCGACGAGGCCAGCGCAGACGCGTCCGCCTGGCAGTTGGGCGACATGCTGCCGGGCTATCGTCTGGTGTCGACGGTACGACGCTCGGTCGGTGCTCATGGCCAGTCGGTATTACACATGGTGGTGTCGGATGGCTTGGCCAATATTTCGGTCTTTGTCGAGCCTGCTCAATCCCCGGATGACAGCGCCGGGTTCATGGATGCCGGTTCAATCGCCGTTTATGCCAGGAACGTGGCCGGACATCGTCTGACCGTGCTGGGCGAAGCGCCCAATGAGGCACTGCGCCGTGTTGGTGACAGCATGACGGCGGCCAACCAGTGATCGAAGCGCGGGGCATTGTGTTGCATGCCGGCGAGGATCAGGCGTGGGTGCGTGTTGACGACCAACCCACGGGGTGTGGACGTTGCAATGAGCCGGGTGGTTGTGGCGGGGCAAAGATTGCTCACGCTTTTGGCAAACCCGACGAAGTCTTTCATGTTGAAAATCCGCAGCATTTTGTCGCCGGGGATCGTGTGCGTCTTCAGATTGATGATGGCGCGGCGCTGGGCGCAGCCGCGGTGACCTATGGTGTGCCGACGCTCGGTGCGCTGCTCGGTGCTGGCTTGGGTACGTGGTGGGCAGGCAATGCCGGCGCGCTGACTGGGCTGGTGCTCGCATTGATTGCATCGGTGCTTTTCGTTCGCTCGATCGGTGGTCGGCGGTTCTGGCGGCAAAAGCTGTCAGTTCGGTTGGCAGCTGACTCGGCGCTGTGTCCATCGACGCACATTGAAACCGCTGCGCGCCGTGATTAGGCGGGTTTGTTTACATGTGATGGCGGCGGCCTTGTGCCTGTTTGCCGTCGGTGTGTCGGTGGCCGATGTTCTGCCAGATTTTCGCGCGCTGGTGCGCGAGCACGGTCCGTCCGTGGTCAATATCAGCATTTCCCAGCTTGAATCCAGCGTCAAGCCGGTCCATTCCGAGATGTCGGAAAATCCGCATGTGCCCGATTTTCTGCGACGCCTGTTGCCGGAGGCACCTGAGCCACAGCCGGAAGAGCTTGAGCAGTCTCAGGGTTCGGGCTTCTTCATTTCTGATGATGGCTACATTCTGACGAACGCGCATGTGGTGGCTAATGCGCAGACGATTCAGGTGCGGCTGCTCGACCGTCGGGTGTATTCGGCCACGCTGATCGGGTCGGACAAGCGTGCGGATATCGCCTTGTTGAAGATCGATGGTAGTGGGCTGCCTGCGGTTCGGATGGGGGCGCCAGATGGCCTGGCGGTCGGTGAATGGGTGGTGGCGATCGGGTCGCCGTTCGGCTTTGAGAACAGTGTGACCGCTGGGATTGTCAGTGCGAAGGGGCGTGTGTTTCCCGAAGAGAGCTTCGTGCCCTTTATCCAGACCGATGTGGCGATCAATCCCGGCAACTCTGGCGGGCCGCTGTTCAATCTGGCGGGGGAAGTGGTGGGGATTAATTCCCAGATCTATAGCCGCACCGGTGGCTTCATGGGTGTGTCCTTCGCGATCCCGATTGACGTTGCCATGGACATCCAGTCTCAGCTCAGAAGTACGGGCAAGGTGGCGCGGGGTCGGATTGGGGTGGGCATTCAGGAAGTGACGCCGGCATTGGCGAGCGCCTTCGCGCTGCCGTCGTTGGACGGTGCCCTGGTCGGGATGGTCGAGCCCGATAGCCCAGCGTTGCGCGCCGGGGTGATGGTGGGTGATGTGATCGCTCGTTTCGGCGAGACGCTCGTTCGGCGCTCAGACGATTTGCCACGCATTGTGGCGCGCCTGGCGCCGGGTCGTGATGTGCCGATGGAGGTGATTCGAGATGGGGCCCGCCACACGCTGACCGTCACGCTGGGTCATTGGCCAAGCGCTGAGCGCGCGTCATCGCCTCAGCGGCACAATCCGCCGAAACTGAATGATCTGGCCCGACGCGGGCTGACCGTGTCCGAGCCCAATGGCGCACGACTAAAGACCGTTGGTGCGCAGTGGGGGCTTGAAGTTCGGAAGGCACAAGGGCCGGCGGCACGCGCCCGTCTGCGCGAGGGGGATTTGCTGGTGGCCTCGGTGATTGCTGGCAAGCAAACGCCGCTCAAGAAAATCGATGATCTCGATGCCGTCTTGAACCGCCTTGGGCCGCAGGAGGCGCTAACCGTCTTGCTGCAGCGGGGTGCCGGCCGGAGTTTCGTGGCGATTGAGTCGCGTTGATGGGCACGTTGCGATTGCTCAGCCGCAGCTGGTGTCATCTGTGCGACGAGATGTTGGCGGCGGCCAAGTCATTGACCGATGCGGCGGGCGCGGAGATCGAAGTCGTCGATGTGGATAGCGATCCAGCGCTGGAGGCGCGCTGGGGTGAGCTGGTGCCGGTATTGTTGGCGATTGATGGTCAGGAACTGTGCCACTACCATCTTGACGAGGCGGCGCTGCGTGCCTATTTGGCCCGATTTCCGATAGAATCCGCCGATTGACTACGCCCGGGAAACGAGGGTGCCGCAAGGCACCTTTTTTGTTGTGAATATGCGCCACATACGTAATTTCTCCATCATTGCCCACATTGACCACGGTAAGTCGACGTTGGCGGATCGCTTGATCCACCGCTGCGGCGGCCTGGCTGACCGGGAGATGGACGCCCAGGTGCTCGATTCGATGGATCTGGAGCGAGAGCGTGGCATCACCATCAAGGCGCAGACCGCGTCCTTGCTCTACACAGCCAAGGACGGGCAGGTCTATCAGTTCAACCTGATTGACACTCCGGGGCATGTGGACTTCAGCTACGAGGTGTCACGTTCTTTGCAGGCTTGCGAAGGCGCGCTGTTGGTGGTCGATGCCTCGCAAGGCGTGGAAGCGCAGACCGTGGCCAACTGCTATACGGCGATCGAGCAGAATCTGGAAGTCATTCCGGTGCTCAACAAGGTGGACCTGCCCGCTGCTGACCCCGAGCGTGTGCGTGCCGAGATCGAGGATGTGATCGGTGTCGATGCCTCCGAAGCGACGCTGTGTTCGGCCAAGACAGGCTTGGGTATCGATGACATTCTCGAGACCGTGGTGCGGCGTGTGCCGCCACCGGTGGGTGATCCGGCGGCGCCGCTGAAAGCGCTGATCATCGACTCGTGGTTCGACAGCTATGTGGGTGTGGTGATCCTGGTTCGGGTGATCGATGGATGCATCAAGGCCAAGGATCGTATGCGCTTGATGGCCAATGGCGCGGAGTACCCGGTCGACCAGGTTGGGGTATTCACGCCGAAATCGTTGGTGCGTGAAACGTTGTCGGCGGGTGAAGTGGGTTTTGTGATCAGTGGTATCAAGGTGATTTCCGACGCCAAGGTTGGCGATACGGTCACCTTGGCGACTCGCCCGGCCGACAAGCCCTTGCCGGGCTTCAAGGAAATCAAATCGCAGGTGTTCGCCGGCTTGTATCCGGTTGAATCCAACGAGTACGAGCAATTGCGTGAATCGCTCGAAAAGCTGCAGCTCAACGATGCGGCGCTGCGCTTCGAGCCGGAAGTGTCCCAGGCGCTGGGTTTCGGTTTTCGCTGCGGCTTTTTGGGGCTGCTGCACATGGACATCGTGCAGGAGCGGCTTGAGCGCGAGTTCGACATCGATCTGATCACCACAGCACCGACCGTGGTGTACGAAGTGCTGATGAAAGACGGCTCGGTGATGAAGGTCGAAAACCCTGCCAAATTGCCCGATCCGTCCAAAATGGACGAGATCCGGGAGCCGATCATTCGCGCGACCATTTATTTGCCGCAGGAATATGTTGGGGTAGTGATCACGCTGTGTACTCAAAAGCGCGGTTCGCAGGTGGATATGCGTTACCACGGCCGACAGGTGCAACTGGTGTACGACATTCCGATGAATGAAGTGGTCATGGACTTCTTCGACCGGCTCAAGTCCGTGTCACGGGGCTATGCCTCGCTGGACTATGAATTGCATTGCTACCAGGCGGCCGATCTGGTCAAACTCGACATGCTGGTCAACGGTGAAAAGGTCGACGCGCTGTCGGTGATTGTCCACCGTGCCAATGCACATTACCGCGGCCGCGAGTTGGCAGCCAAGTTGCGCGGCATCATTCCGCGCCAGATGTTTGACGTGGCGGTGCAGGCGGCGATCGGGTCGACCATCGTGTCGCGGGAGAACATCAAGGCCTTGCGCAAAAACGTGCTCGCGAAGTGTTACGGCGGAGACATTTCCCGCAAGCGCAAGCTGCTCGAAAAGCAGAAGGCCGGCAAGCGCCGGATGAAGCAGGTCGGTGCGGTCGAGATTCCGCAAGAAGCCTTCCTGGCGGTACTACGTACCGACGACAGCAAGTAACCTCCCTGGGACGCAATCCGGAGTTGATGTGAATTTTGCCCTGATCCTTTTCCTGCTGCTGGTTGCAACCGGCGTACTGTGGCTGATTGACAAGCTTTACGCGCGCAAGCTGCGTGCCCCCGGTGCGAGCGAACCGTGGTGGGTCGAATATGGCGCCAGCTTTTTTCCTGTCATTCTCGCGGTCTTTTTCTTGCGCTCTTTTTTGGTCGAGCCCTTCAAGATTCCGTCGGGATCCATGATTCCGACCTTGCTGGTGGGTGATTTCATACTGGTCAACAAGTACACCTACGGCATTCGTCTGCCGGTGATCAACAAGAAAGTTGTGGAAATGAATGCGCCGGCGCGGGGCGATGTCATGGTCTTCCGGTATCCGGAAAACCCTTCGCTCGACTACATCAAGCGGGTCGTCGGGCTGCCGGGCGATACCGTCGCGTATTTTGACAAACGCCTGACGATCAACGGCGAGCCACTCGAAGTGGCGTCAGAGGGCGAGTATGTTCATCTCGACCGCCTCTATGCCAGCGCGCAATTCAGTGAGAAGCTGGGTGATGTGGCGCACGCCTTCCTCAATGATGCCGACAAGCCGGCCTATGTGCCGCAACCCAAGCAGTTCCCGCAACGTGAGAACTGCACCTATACTAACAACGGCGTGCGTTGCACGGTGCCGCAGGGACATTACTTTGTCATGGGCGACAACCGGGACGACAGTAGCGACAGTCGGTTCTGGGGGTTTGTGCCAGAGCAGAACATTGTCGGCAAGGCGTTCATGATCTGGTTCAACTTCAATGAGCCGAGCCGTATCGGCTTTTTCCACTGAAGGGCAATCGAATGAAGAACAAGCAAACGGGCCTGTCCCTGATTGGTGTGCTGATCGTCGGCGCCATCCTCGGGTTTATCTTTCTGATCGGGATGCGTACGGTGCCCGTGGTCACTGAGTACATGGCGGTGAAGCGGGTCATGAATGCGATCATCAACTCCAGCCCTTCGCCGGAAGTTCCAGTGAGTCAGTTGCGCGCCGATTTTGAGAAGCGGGCCTATATCGATGAGGTTAAACACGTTTCGGGTCGCGATTTGGTGATCGTCAAGCGTGGCAACAAATTCGAAATGTCAGTGACCTATTCGCGCAAGGTGCCCATCGCCGGCAACGTGAGTTTGCTCATCGACTTCGATACCGGTGTGCTGCGCGGTGGTTCCTGATGGTGGTCAGGTGACTTTCGACACACTTCAAGAACGGCTCGATTACCGTTTCAAGGATGCCTCCTGGCTGCGTCAGGCACTGACCCACCGCAGTTACGGTCAGCCGAACAATGAACGGCTGGAATTTCTCGGCGACAGCGTAGTCAATCATGTGGTTGCGCTGGCGCTGTTCTCGCGATTCCCTGACCTGCGCGAGGGCGATTTGTCGCGCCTGCGGGCGCAGTTGGTGTGTCAGGATGCGCTGCACGGTATTGCCGCCAGCCTTGAACTTGGCACGGTGTTGCGTTTGGGAGAGGGGGAGCAGAAGAGCGGTGGCGCCGAGCGCCCGTCGATTCTTTCTGACGCACTGGAAGCCTTGTTCGCGGCGGTCTATCTTGATGGTGGGTTTGACGCGGCCAAAACCGTGATCGACTACCTGTTCAAATCCCATCTGGCGAGTCTGGATCCGAATACCAGCCTGAAAGATCCGAAAACCCGGCTTCAGGAATGGCTGCAGGCGCGCCGGAAACAGTTGCCGAAATACCGCTTGGTCGAAACGCTCGGCGAGGCGCATGCGCAGCAATTTGATGTCGAATGCACCATCGATGGCGGCCTGCAAACACGGGGCCTCGGTTCAAGCCGGCGTGCGGCGGAACAGCAAGCGGCGCTGCTTGCCATGGAAACCTTGGAAAAACATGCAGGATAATCACACTCCGGACGGCACGGCCTTCCATACGGGTTTCATCGCAATCGTTGGCCGACCCAATGTGGGCAAGTCGACGCTGATGAACCGGTTGATCGGCCTGAAGGTCAGCATTGTCTCGAGCAAAGCGCAGACCACGCGACACCGGGTGTCAGGCATTCTCACCGACGATACGGCGCAGTTTGTTTTTGTCGACACGCCGGGATTCCAGACTCGTCACCAGAATGCGCTGAATCGCACCATGAATCGCACGGTGACCCAGTCGCTCGCCGATGTGGACCTGGTGTATCTGGTCATCGAGGCGGGCAAGTTCGGCCCCGAAGACGAGCAAGTCGTGGCCTTGCTGCCGCGCGACGCCAAAGTGGTTCTGGTAATCAATAAAGTCGATACGCTGGCTGACAAGTCCAGCCTGCTGCCGTTTATCGAGCGTATCCGTGGGGCTTTCCCGTTCGCCGAGGTCGTGCCTTTGTCGGCCGAGCGCGGCAAGAACGTCGACGCCTTGCTGAAGGTGTCGCGCACCTATCTACCCGAAGGTCCGCCGATGTTCGGGCCGGATGATGTCACCGATCGTAGCGAGCGCTTTCTTGCCGCTGAATTTCTGCGCGAGAAGCTTTTCCGGTTGCTTGGCGACGAGCTCCCCTACGGCATGACGGTCGAGATCGAGCGTTTCGAGGCTGACGGCGGCTTGCGCCGTATCAATGCCGCCATCATCGTCGACAAGCCGGGACACAAGGGCATCGTCATCGGCAAAGGCGGCGAGCACCTCAAGCGCATTTCGACCGAAGCGCGCAAGGCCATGGAAGAATTGTTTGGCGCCAAGATCTACCTCGAAGTCTGGGTCAAGGTGAAGTCCGGCTGGGCCGACGACGAGCGCGCACTCAAGAGCCTCGGCTACGACTGAGTGAGCGCGTCGTGGGCCAGAAGCAGCGCGTCGATCAACAACCCGGTTTTGTCCTGCACACCCACCCGTATCGGGAAACCAGCCTGATCGTCGAGGTGTTTAGCCGCGACTACGGCCGCATGGCCCTGGTCGCCAAGGGCGCGCGGCGTCCGATGTCTGCGCTGCGCGGCGTGCTGATGGCCTACCAGCCCTTGTTGCTGGACTGGTCGGGCGGTGGCGAGGTGAAGACGCTGATACGTGCCGAGTGGTTGGGCGGCCAGCCCTTGCTCTCCGGAAAGGAGCTGCTGTGCGGCTACTACCTCAACGAATTGCTCGTCAAACTGCTGCCGCGCGAAGATGCGCATGCCGAACTCTACGCACACTACGCTGCCTTGATTCAACGCCTGCCGGGCGAAACACGCTTCGAGCCGGTGCTGCGTGCGTTTGAACTGACGCTGCTCTCCGAGCTTGGCTATGGCGTTCCGCTGGAACATGACGCCGAGACCGAATCGCCCATCGAGGCCGACGCGCACTACGGTTATATAATTGATCGCGGCCCGGTGAGAGACGTATCGCCCGAGGATGGCTTGCCGATGGTCACGGGTCAGACCCTGCTCGACATGGCCGCCGGCCGCTTCGATGACCCGAAAACACTGGTGCAGAGCAAGGCCTTGCTGCGCCACCTGATCCAGCACCACCTCGGCGCTCAGCCACTGCACTCGCGCCGGATGTTCAAGGAGTTGCAAGCACTGTGATTGAATTGGGCGTAAACATCGATCATGTCGCCACCTTGCGGCAGGCACGGCGCACTTGGGAGCCGGACCCGGTCTGGGCGGCTGTTGAGGCGCATCTGGGCGGGGCCGACGGGATCACCGTGCATCTTCGTGAAGATCGACGGCATATCAACGACGACGATGTGCGCAAGCTGCGTGATCTCACCCAGGTCAAACTCAACCTCGAAATGGCGGCCACCGACGAGATGGTCGGCATTGCTGCCACGCTCAAACCCGAGATGGCGATGTTCGTGCCCGAGGGGCGGCAGGAAGTCACCACCGAGGGCGGGCTCGACATCGTGTCGCAAGAGGCGGCCTTGCGTGCGTCGGTCGGCAGGCTCTCCGATGTGGGCATCTCGGTGAGCGTGTTCATCGATGCCGATCCGGCGCAGGTTGACGCCGCGGCGCGCATCGGTGCCCGCGTTTGCGAAATTCACACCGGGCCGTATGCCGCGGCTTTCCATCGCGCCGGGCGCGATGCCGAAAGCCCCGCCGTGATCGCCGAGATCAACAAGATCCGTCGCGCCGGTGAGATGATCCGTGCGGCCGGCATGCGCTTCAACGCTGGCCATGCGCTTAACTATTACAACGTTCAGCCCGTTGCGCGCCTCGCAGGCATTCGTGAATTGCACATCGGCCACGCCATTGTTTCCCGGGCCGTGTTTTCGGGTCTGCGTGAAGCGGTGCGTGAAATGAAGCGCCTGATGCGCGAAGCCGCCCGACAAGGCGAGTCAGGCGGGGCATGATCCACGGCATCGGCACCGATATGGTCAGCGTCACGCGTATCCGCCAGGCGCTGGCGCGGCACGGCGATCGTTTCGCCTACCGCATTCTGGCGCCAGGCGAGCGTCAGGCCTACCACGACGCCCCGCAGCCCGAGCGCCTGCTGGCCAAGCGTTTTGCCGCCAAGGAAGCCTTCGGCAAAGCCTATGGCACCGGTGTTGCGGTGCCGGCCACCTTGCATTCAGTGGCGATCTCTCGCGACGCGCTGGGCAAACCGCATTACATTTTTCATGGCCAGATGGCCGAGATTGTTGCTCGCGACGGCCTGCGTACGCATGTCAGCCTGAGCGACGAGCTCGACTATGTGGTCGCCTTTGCGGTGATTGAAAAGGATGCCGCCTGATGGCGATGACGCTGCCCCTCGGACCGGTGATGCTCGACGTCGCCGGCCATGCCCTCACTGATGACGAGCGCACGCGCCTGTGCCATCCGTTGGTTGGCGGGGTGATCCTGTTTGCCCGTAACTACGACAATCCCGCGCAACTGGCGGCGCTCACCGCTGACATTCGCACGCTGCGCCTTCCGGCCTTGTTGATCACGGTCGATCATGAAGGTGGGCGGGTGCAGCGCTTTCGAGAAGGCTTCAGCGCCGTGCCCGCGATGGGCGTGCTGGGCAAGGCCTGGTCGGATGACCCGGTGGCCGGCTGCCAGCTGGCCCGCGACGCCGGCCGGGTGTTGGCCAGCGAGCTGATTGCGCATGGCGTGGACCTGAGCTATACCCCGGTGCTTGATCTCGACTACGGCGTGAGCCGCGTGATCGATGATCGCGCGTTTCATCGCGACCCGGACGCCACCATCGCGCTCGCAACCGCGCTGATCGACGGCATGGCCGACGCCGGCATGGGGTGTGTGGGCAAGCACTTCCCCGGTCACGGCTTTGTCGAGGCCGATTCGCATGTCGACATGCCGCGCGATGCGCGCGATTTCGATGCCATCTGTGCGCAGGACATGCGCCCGTTTCATACGCTGGCGTCACGATTGGCCGGTGTCATGCCGGCACATGTCATCTACTCGGCGGTCGATCCTCGGCCGGCGGGCTTTTCACCGTTCTGGCTGCAGACCGTGCTGCGCGGCCAACTCGGTTTTTCGGGCGTGATTTTCAGCGACGACCTGACCATGGAAGCGGCCACCGAAGCGGGCGATATCGTTGCACGTGCCGAGGCCGCGTGTGTCGCGGGTTGCGACATGGTGCTGGTATGCAACCGGCCGGACCTGGCCGACACCTTGCTGTCGCGTTGGCAGCCCGAAGTGCCGCCAACACTATCGGAACGCCTTTGCGCCTTGCACGCGCGTCCCTGCGCTGACAGCGTCTGCCCAGGCAGCGCAGCCTATAACCAGGCCAAAGCGCAGCTGGCGGCCTTGGCTGAGCGCACCCGGCGCGCCTGAGCAAGACCACGTGACAGGCTTCGACCCCCAGCGCTTCCTGCGCAACGCGCCGTCCGACCCCGGGGTTTACCGGATGATCGGCGAGGGAGGGCAGGTGCTGTATGTCGGCAAGGCCAAGAATCTCAAAAAGCGGCTGTCGTCCTACTTCCGAAGCCAGGTGTCCAGCCCGCGGATCGCCATGATGGTGGCGCAGATCGTGCAGGTGGAAATCACCGCGACACGCTCCGAAGCCGAGGCGTTGATCCTCGAAAACAACCTCATCAAGTCGCTGGCACCGCGCTACAACATCTTGTTTCGGGACGACAAGTCCTACCCCTACATCACGCTCACGGCGCATGGCTTTCCGCGACTGGCCTTCCATCGCGGCGGCTTCACCAAGGGCGCGCGCTACTTTGGCCCCTTCCCGGGAAGCGTGTCGGTGCGCGACAGCATTCATTTGCTGCAAAAAGTCTTCAAGCTGCGCACCTGCGAAAACGGCGTGTTCGATCATCGCTCGCGTCCTTGTTTGTTGCATCAGATCCAGCGCTGCACGGCGCCCTGTGTTGGGCTGATCTCCGAGCAGGACTACGCCGCCGATGTGCGGCTGGCCACGCTGTTTCTCGAAGGGCGCACCTCCGAAGTCATCAACGGCCTGACCGACAGCATGGCGGCCGCGGCCGAGCGTATGGCTTTCGAGGAGGCCGCGGCGCTGCGTGACCAGATCCGTGCGCTCCAGCAAGTGCTGCACCGGCAGTACGTCGATAGCGGCAAGGAAGAAGACGTGGACGTACTGTGCGCGGTCCAGTCCGAGGGGCTGGTGTGCGTCAATCTGGCAATGATTCGTGGGGGGCGTCACTTGGGGGACCGGCCGCAGTTTCCGGTGGTCGATGGCGAATGTTCCACGCAGGATGTGCTGCTCGCCTTTATTGAGCAGCACTACGCGATGCTGCCGTTGCCTGGCAAGATCGTGGCGTCGATCGACGCCGCGCTCGTCAGGACGGTGCTGGAGAGCCTGGGCAAACAGGCGGTCGTGACTGCGCCGCGTCGGCCGATGGAAAAAGGCTGGGTGGAAATGGCCGAGCGCAACGCCACGCTCGCCATCCAGGCGCGGCTGGCGATGTCCGACCGCAGCGCCTCCCGGCTTGAGGCTTTGCAGCAGGCGCTTGGCCTGACTGAGCCGCCCGCGCGTATCGAATGCTTTGACATCAGCCATACGATGGGTGAGGCCACTGTTGCTTCCTGCGTGGTGTGCGAGGGCGGTGCGATGAAACGCGGCGAATATCGGCGTTACAACATCACCGATATCACGCCGGGCGACGACTACGCCGCCATGCGCCAGGTGCTGTCGCGACGCTACGAGAAAGTCGCCAGCGGCGACGGCGTGTTGCCTGATCTGGTGTTGATCGATGGTGGCCGCGGCCAGCTGTCGATGGCGCTTGAAGTGTTTGCCGAGCTTGGACTGGCGGCCTTGCCGGCGGTTGGGGTGGCCAAGGGGGAGGGACGCAAGCCGGGGCTGGAGTCGCTCATCTTCGGCGATGGCCGACCGCCCATGCATTTGTCGCCCGAATCGGCCGCGCTGCATCTGGTGCAGGAGATCCGCGACGAGGCGCATCGCTTTGCCATCACGGGTCACCGCGCCAAGCGTGGCAAGGCGCGCATCGGCTCCAAACTAGAGCGCATCGCCGGTGTGGGGCCGACGCGGCGGCGCGCGTTGCTCGCCACTTTTGGCGGTCTGGATGGCGTGCGCAGCGCGACGGTGGACGATCTGTGCCGGGTCGAAGGCATCAGCCGGACGCTCGCCGAATTGATCCATGGCGAGCTCACAGGCGGTGAATCGTGACAAGCTGCGCCGCCAGCGGCTACACTTCGCGCCTGTACTCACGGTCGGTTTCGATCGGCGAGGCAATGACATCCACTGACTCATGCCATTGAATATTCCCAATACGCTGACCTGGGCCCGGATCATCATGATTCCGGTGTTTGTCGGCGTCTATTATTTGCCCGACGGCATGATGACGCTGCCGGAGCGGAATCTTGCAGCGACGCTGGTATTCGGCGTGGCCGCAATCACCGACTGGTTTGACGGCTATCTGGCGCGCAGCCTTGGTCAAACCTCGGCTTTTGGCGCGTTTCTCGATCCGGTCGCCGACAAGCTGATGGTGGCGGCGGCGCTGATCATGCTGGTTCAGTTGGGGCGTGCCGACGCGACGATTGCGGTAATCATCATCGGCCGCGAGATCACCATTTCCGCACTGCGGGAATGGATGGCGCGAGTGGGGCGTTCCGCCAGTGTGGCGGTCGCTTTTGTCGGCAAATTAAAAACCGCAGCACAGATGGTTGCGATCCCGTTGCTTCTGTATAATGCGCCGCTGCTTTCAGTGCAATCGCAGTGGGTCGGGACCATTTTGATCTACATTGCGGCGGTGCTGACCCTGTGGTCCATGGGCTATTATTTGCACCGAGCCATGCCCATGTTGCGGGACAGTGAAAAAGGCTGAAAACGCCTTGACAGAAGAAAATGGCTGCCTATAATGGCGGTCTGTTTTGCGGGAATAGCTCAGTTGGTAGAGCGCAACCTTGCCAAGGTTGAGGTCGCGAGTTCGAGCCTCGTTTCCCGCTCCAGTATTCTGGGGAAAGCACCGCTTTCCCCTTTTCACTCCCGAGAAATCGGACGGTGAATGACCGACCTGGCAGTCGGTCAGTGGCGCGGTAGCAAAGCGGTTATGCAGGGGACTGCAAATCCCTCCAGGGCGGTTCGACTCCGCCCCGCGCCTCCAGGAAAGTATTGCGGGAATAGCTCAGTTGGTAGAGCGCAACCTTGCCAAGGTTGAGGTCGCGAGTTCGAGCCTCGTTTCCCGCTCCAAAAACACGAAGGGGAAGCCAGACGGCTTCCCCTTCTGTTTTTCCGCTGGCTCCCGGCGACGCTATCATGGGCATGTGTTCGCCGGATGGCTGAAATGACCTACCCCCGATTTCTTGATTTGCCAGAGACGGTGGCCCCGGATTACCGAGGGGGCGGCCTGCTGAATCTGATGGCCTCGATACGCCAGTGTTTTGGCGATACCCGGGTCGAGACGCCTGGCTTGCGCAATCCGGACACCTTGCCGCTGAACGCCGCGCGCGTTGTGGTCTTGTTGGTGATCGATGGTCTCGGCGCGCACGATCTGGCCACGCGCGGTGCGGGCAGTTTTCTCGCGCAACATCAAGCCCGCACGCTGACCAGTGTTTTTCCGCCTACCACCGCCAGCGCAATCACTACGACCTTGACCGGTATCGCGCCCGCCGAGCATGGGCTCACCGGGTGGTATATCCGCGACGACCGGTTTGGTGGCGTGCTCGCGCCCTTGCCGATGGTGCGTCGAGATCGGGCGCCAATGACCGGTTGGTGGCGCATGCCGCGCCTGTTTCCCTACCACAGCCTGTTTCAGCGCCTCGATACGCGGAGCGTGATGGTCGGACCAGAATCGATTCTGGGCTCACCCTTCAATCTGCGTCACTCGCGCGGCGTGGCGCGGCGATACGCGTATCAGGATTTGCCTGAGCTGGAGTCGCAGCTTGTTCAGTCGGTGCGCGATCTAGGCAGTCTCGACGGCTTTGTCTACGCCTATCACGCCGACTACGATGCCCTGGCGCACCAGTTCGGGATTGCCTCGCTTGAGTGCGATGCGCACTTTGAAGCGCTGGATGCCATGGTCGCGCGGGTGAGTGCCCAACTTGCCGGCAGCGGGGCGCTACTGCTGGTGACCGCAGATCATGGATTCATCGACTCTCCGCCCGAGCGACAATGCGATATCGCCGCGGAAGGCCAACTGCAATCCTATCTGGACGGTCCGCTGTGGGGTGAGCGACGGGTCGCCTACTGTCGCGTGAAAAAAGCGCATCGAGCGCAGTTCGAGCTTGAGGCGATTAGCCAGTTGGGCGATCGTTTTCATGTCGTGCCAGGCCCGCGCCTGATCGATTCCGGTGTGTTCGGCCCGACGGCAAAGCCCTCGCGGCGACTGGCGGAACGAGTCGGCGATTTTGCCCTGATCGGCCGCGACAACTGGACACTCTACGACTGGTTACCGAATGAACGGCGTTTCCCGATGCTCGGCGTACACGCCGGGATCTCGGCTGCCGAAATGCTGATTCCGCTGGTGGCGATTCCCTGCTGAAAACGCGTTAGTGAAGGTCTTCTTTGGGGACGGGAATCGGCAGCACGCCGATGCCTTCATCAAGGAGTTCGGCCACCTCTTCAATGGATGCCTGTCCGCGAATACTTCGATCCGGCGCGTCGCCTTGATGAATGCGGCGCACTTCCGCCGGGAAGGCCTTGCCGACGTCCTCGGCTTTTTGTGCGAGCTGGCGCAAACCGGCAACGGCGCGTGCCGCAGTGTCGTCGATGCGCGCTGGCGTGTCGCCGCCCTTGGGCGACGGGGCGCCGGTTTGCACGTAAGGCGCGCTGGGGAGGCGGCGGATGTCGGCGCTGGCGCAGACCGGGCAGTTGATCTGGCCCGCCGCACGTTGCGCCTCAAAAGCATCCGATGAGCCAAACCAGCCTTCAAAGCCATGGCCGTTACTGCAGCGTAGATTGAGGACGATCACGAGTTATTCTCTGGCTGGTGTGGTGGCGCGAACCGGGCGATGAAGGTCATCTTGTGGGGCGTTGTCGGCGTCCTGCCTTTGGATCGCCGGCGCCAAGGTCTCTGAGTCTTTCTCTACACTCAGAAGTCACGCCCTGAACGAAAGCGTCGGGTGCAGTGGATGCACGGTCGGTTTGAGTGTGCCGTCCAGTATCTCACCTGGGCGATTGCAGGGCGTCACACGGCCCGCGCGTGGGCAATACATTTTGTCAGTTGCGACTTGGGCGCACGCTGAATCCGGCTGAGCAGGTCGACCGAAACGGTGTTGACCTTGTGCTGCTCACGCAACTCGTGCGCCAGGCGCTGCAAAAGGCTGGCGGCCATTTCCGCATCGGCCAAGGCGCGGTGATACCGTCCTGCCACCGGCAGATTGGCATACTCGATCAAGGCGCTGAGTTTGTGACTTGGCGCTTTAGGGAAGATCCGCCGTGACAGCAGCAGCGAGCAGACGAATTCCTGCCGTCGGGTCCGATCGATGCGAGCCATCTCCGCATCCCAGAATTTGCTGTCGAACGAAGCGTTGTGAGCGACCAAGGGGTAATCCCCCACGAAGTCGGCCACCTCCTGCATGACCAAGGATGCCGGCGGCGCGCTGCGAAGCATCTCGTTAGTAATGCCGGTCAGCGATTCGATGAAGGCGGGCACCCAGGCGCCCGTGTTCATCAGGCTCTGGTAGCGCCCAATAATTTCGCCGTCTTTGAGAATGACCGCCGCAATCTCGGTGGCGCGATCGCCCTGGCCGGGCGACAGCCCTGTTGTTTCAAAGTCGATGACCGCCACTGTTTCCATGATCATGCTTCCTTGGCCTAGCTGGACAGGGCGGTGGCCCGACAGATGTCGCAAACATCCCAAGGGGCGCAATCGCAGATACGGGGAGATTCAACATAGCGGCTGCCGATCTGAACGCCGCTCGACGTGCTTTGGGCTTTTGACGGGGCGCGCTTTGGCGCGGGGGTGGCGCTGGTGGATGCATCATGGGGCGTAGGTGACCACCTCGAGAAGGCCGTGACGTCGTCCTTGCCTTCGACGTACCAGATCTTGCGTGCGGCATCCCAGCGTGCGCCAAGCTTTTTTGCCTCATCCTTTTCTGCGAAGGGGACTTTCAAATTCAATCTCATCGTGCTTCCAGGTCAAGGCGTCGAGGCAGGCATTATATGTTGCGTCAGCGTTCTGACTCATGCCCCAGCGCCGTACGCTGGTAAATCGATGTGTGCCGGGTATCCCCCCAGTGCATTCTGGCTGGTGTCCTTGCCGCATCGGCTCCGTGGCATGACAGACGGCCCGTTTTTCATCGCGTTTTGATCAGTCGGTTCACATTGTGTATATTTAAACCGCTCGATCTAAACAGCAAATGATCATTGATCAATCGAAAGAGGGGCAGCATGACTGAGCCGGTCCAAAGTCTTCACATCGATATCGTCTCCGACGTGATGTGCCCGTGGTGTCTCATTGGTTACCGACAGCTGCAGCAGGCGCTGGTGGCGACGGGAACCGCAGGCGAAATACGCTGGCATCCGTTCGAGCTGAACCCCGACATGCCGGCCGAAGGCCAGAACCTGCGGGAGCATGTGGCTGAAAAATACGGTACGACACCAGAGGCGTCGGCAGAAAGTCGCGTCAGGATGACCGACATCGGCGCCGAGCTCGGGTTCGCGTTCCGTTTTTCGGACGACATGCGCATGCACAATACCTTCAACGTGCACCAGCTCCTTCATTGGGCCGATCAGCACGGTCGTATGCATGCACTGAAGCTGGCGTTCTTTGATGCACATTTTACGGATCGCCGAAACCTGTCAGACAAGGCCGTGCTGGCCGATGTGGCCGGCGAGACGGGGCTTGAACGCGCTGAGGCGCTTGCCGTACTGGCGGATCAGCGTTTTGCTGGCGACGTGCGCGATGCTGAGAGCCGCTGGTTGAAGCAAGGGGTTCGCAGCGTGCCGGCGATGATATTCAAGCATCGCTATCTGGTGAGTGGTGCGCAAGGGGTGGAAAACTACACGCGCATTCTGGAACAATTGGCCCAGATGCAGGACTGAGCACGCGCTCAACATGAATGAGGAATTGAGAACCATGTCTGACATGAAGCCGTATGCCCCGCCAAAAGTCTGGACCTGGGATGCCGAGAACGGCGGTGAATGGGCAAAGATCAACCGACCTATCGCCGGCCCCACGCGTGAAGCCACCTTGCCACGCGGGAAGCATCCCCTGCAGCTATATTCAATGGGCACGCCCAATGGTCAGAAGGTCACCATCTTGCTCGAAGAGCTGTTGGCAGTTGGTGAGCGCGGCGCGGAATATGACGCCCATCTGATCCGGATCAGCCAGGGGGATCAGTTTTCGACAGGCTTTGTTGAAGTGAATCCGAATTCAAAAATTCCCGCGCTGTTTGATGCGGAAGCGGGGCGCCGCGTTTTTGAAAGTGGTGCGATCCTGCTCTATCTGGCCGAAAAGTTCGGGCGATTCCTTCCCAAAGACCCGGCAGCGCGCACCGAGGTGCTCAACTGGCTTTTCTGGCTGCAAGGCTCAGCCCCCTATTTGGGCGGCGGTTTTGGCCATTTTTACGCGTACGCACCCGAAAAGTTCGAATACCCGATCAATCGTTTCACCATGGAGGTGAAGCGTCAGATGGACGTGCTTGACCGCGAACTGGCCGAGCACCGGTATCTGGGGGGCCGTGAATACACCATCGCCGACATCGCGACATGGCCGTGGTATGGCAACCTTGTGCTCGGTGAAGCTTATGGCGCGGGTGAGTTTTTGCAGGTCGAGCGCTACAAGAACTTGCGTCGCTGGGCCGAAGAGATTCTGGCGCGTGCCGCGGTCCAGCGCGGTCGCAAGGTCAACCGGACCTGGGGCGAGCCGTCCGATCAGTTGCATGAACGTCATGACGCGTCGGATTTCGAATTGAGAACCGAAGACAAGTTGGCGCGAGAAAGCGCTGCTTGAGCAGATCGTCTCGGTCGTTATGAAGCATCGGTGAAAAAAACGGGCGGGTATCTCTGATGGGAGATACCCGCCCGTTTTGTTTTGGTGCCCGGGACGGGACTTGAACCCGTAAGGCTTGCGCCGGCGGATTTTAAGTCCGCTATGTTTACCAATTTCATCACCCGGGCCGAACAACGCAGATCCTCTGGGCGCTTAGAGCGCCGCCATGACTATGAGATCGTGCGCTTCGCCTTGTGTTTTGCTCTTGATGGCGAGCACGGGAAGCCAGTCAGACCCCCGAAGCAAGGCATTTGTTCAGTGGGCCGCGATCAGTGTTCTTTCTCGGGAAGCACGATGTTGACCTCGAGTACCTCGTAGTTGTCCTGACGCTCAAGGTTGACCTTGATATCGTCCGGGTTGACGTTGACGTACTTCGAAATCACCGCGATCAGGTCACGCTGGAGATCCGGCAGAAAGTCCGGTGACCCGTCACGCGGGCCGTGCTCGCGGGCAATGATCAGTTGCAGGCGTTCTTTGGCCAGATTTGCCGTCTTGGGTTTGCTGCCAAACAGCATGCTGAGCAGGGACATTTCACTTCCCTCCGAACAGGCGCTTCATCAGGCCCGGCTTTTCGTAGGTCGTGTAGCGCATGGGGCGCTCTTCGCCCAGGAAGCGGGCGACCACGTCCAGGTAGGCCTCGGACACGTCGGTGCCCTTGAGGTGCACGGCCGGTGATCCCTGGTTGGAGGCGTGGAGCACAGCTTCGGATTCGGGGATGACGCCGATCAGTTCAACACGCAGCAGCTCCTGCACGTCCTTGTAGGAGAGCATTTCGCCGTCTTCGACGCGCTTGGCCGAATAGCGGGTGATCAGGAGATGCTCCTTGACCGCGTCCATGCCGTCCTTGGCACGCTGCGACTTGGATTGCAGGATGCCGAGGATGCGATCGGAATCGCGCACCGAGGATACTTCGGGGTTGGTGACAATGATCGCCTCGTCGGCGAAGGTCAGTGCCATCACGGCGCCGCGCTCGATGCCGGCGGGGGAGTCGCAGACCACGTAGTCAAAGCCCATGTGCTCGAGTTCCTTGAGCACGGACTTGACGCCTTCTTCGGTCAGCGCGTCCTTGTCGCGGGTTTGTGAGGCCGGCAGGATGAACAGGTTCTCGCAGTGTTTGTCCTTGATCAGCGCCTGACTCAGCTTGGCCTCGCCGTTGACGACGTTGATCAGGTCATACACCACGCGGCGTTCGCAGCCCATGATCAGGTCGAGGTTGCGCAGGCCGACGTCAAAGTCGATGACCGCAGTTTTGAATCCGCGCAGGGCCAGGCCCGAGGCGAACGCTGCGCTGGTGGTCGTCTTGCCGACGCCGCCCTTGCCGGACGTTACTACGATGGTTCGAGTCACGATACTTCCTTCCTGTGAGTGCCGTGCTTATGCAGTCTGCAGCGGCGCAATCGTCAAAATCGGGTTGTCGCCTTCGCCCTTGAGCCAGGCCTGGGCGGTTTTGCCGGCCACGGACTCGGGGATGCCTTTTTCGAAGGTGCGATAGACCCCGGCGATGGAGACCAGCTCGGGGCCAAAATTGGTGCTGAACACGCGGGCGCGGGTGTTGCCCTGTGCGCCGGCCAGCGCGCGACCGCGCAGCGGGCCGTAGCAGTGAATGCTGCCGTCGGCGATGACCTCCGCGCCGTGGCTGACGCCACACAGCAGCACGAGATCGCCGCCACGGGCATAGGCCTGCTGGCCGGAGCGCAGCGGGCGGTCGATGATGAGCGTGGTCGCCGCAGCGGCCGCGACAGGCGCAGCCGCCGCGGGTGCTTCGACCACCGGTGCGGGTGTCGGTGCAGGTGCAGCGGATGCCGGCGCCTCGGGCGCGCTGATGCTGGCGTTATCGGCATCGAGCACGGCCAGGCCAATCTTGCGTGCGCCTTCAATAAAGGCTTCGGGCAGATTGCTTACGCCCACCGGTTGCAGGCGGTAGCGACGCAGCAGGCTGGCAATCCCGGGCCAGTCGATGCGCTCTGGCGTGTTGGCCAGCTCGGCAAAATCGAGAATGGTCGCTTCACGGTTGAAGAAGTCGGGCATGCCGCCGAGCAGGGTGTGCATGGCGTCGGCCAGACGCATCGGGTCGGTATCGCGCAGGCGCGCGGTCATGACGCCCAGTGTTGCGCCCCGGAATTCTATGGGTTTGTTTGATGCGGAAGCTGGGTTCATTCGGGGCCGATGAGCTGTCAAATCCTGCGAGTTTACTGGCCGTAGCGGCTGGGGGCAAGATTCCGGTGGAATCTCTCCGTCCGCAGGTTCAGTGTTGGGTGGGCGGCGCGTCGGGGGCGGCGAACAGTTCGTGGATGGCGTCGGCGTCGAAGCGGTAGGTGTGGTTGGACATGTCGTCGTGAATCTCGACCACACCTTGGGTTTCGATCACCGATTCGAGCTCCTGGCGCCCCAGTCCTCGCAGCATGGTCTTGACCTTTTCGGGGTCGGCGGGCCAGCGGTGAAGCACCGGGCGCGGGGTGAATACACGCACCGTTTCTTCGTGAAACAGCCGGGCCAGTACGTCTTCGGGGGGCAGGTTGCGCAGCTCGTCGGGTTTGACCGTGGCGGCCAGGCTGGTGACGCGCGCCCAGCCGTCGGGGTCGCGCTGGTCGGCGTCGGGCAGCTTTTGCAGAAACAGGCCGGCGGCGGTGTCGCCATTGGCCACCAGCCATAGTGCGGCGGGTTGTTGTTCGGATTGCGCCAGATAGTGCTCGAAGACGGCGGCGACGGTATCGCCTTCGACTGGCACGAGGCTCTGGTAGGGTTGATCAAGGCCGGCGACGTCGAGCGTCAGTTGCAGGTGGCCATCGCCAATCAGTCCGCCCAGCTCGCTGCTGTCGACGGCTTCGTCGGTTTTGGCATAGCCGCGCAGATTGAGCGCCTCGGTGCAGTCGACCACCATCAGCGAGAGCGGGCCGTGGCCTTGCATCTGAAAGGTGAGGCGGCCGGGCTGCTTGAGGTTGGCCGACATGATCGCGGTGACCGCGGTCAGCTCGCCGAGCACGGCGCGCACGGCCGGGGCGTAGCCGCGCTGGGCGGTCATGGCGCGCCAGGCGTCGTTGATCTGGACGATGCTGCCGCGGATGTCCAGATCGTCAAACAAGAAGGGCTGGACGAGGCTGTCTTCGCGCAGCATCAGCGGGGCTCCGTGAGTTCGGTGGCGTAGGTGTCGGCGTTGAAGCCCACCAGCAGGCGACCATCGCCGGTGTCGAGCACGGGGCGTTTGATCAGGCTGGTGTGGGCGGCCATCAGTGCGATGGCGTCGGCATCGGTGTCGATCTGGCGGGCTTCGTCGGGCAGCTTGCGCCAGGTGGTGCCGCGGGTGTTCACCAGCGGGGTGCGACTCACGCGGGCGACCCAGTCGGCCAGCGTGGCGGCGTCGATGCCATCGCGTTTGTAATCGTGGAAGGTGTAGGCGATGTGGTGGCTGTCGAGCCAGGTAAAGGCCTTCTTCATGGTGTCGCAGCTGCGGATGCCGTAGATGTGGATCATGTTCGTGTCGTGTGCGTTGGCAGGCATTGTCTCAGAAAACCCCAAGTACTTATTTTTTCAATGCTTTGGCGAGTGCGGCGGCCATGTTGCCGTGGCCGCGGGCGTCGTCCTTGCGTGGCGCGCGATCGGCGCGCGGGGCCGCTTTGGGGCGGTCGGCGGGTTTGCGCTCGGGGCGCTTGCGCGCGTCGGCCGGGGTGTCGGACAGGCGCATGGTGAGCGCGATGCGTTTGCGTGGCAGATCGACTTCGAGCACCTTGACCGGCACCACATCGCCGGCTTTGACGACGCTGCGCGGGTCTTTCACGAAGGTGTCGGACAGCGCGGAGATGTGCACCAGACCGTCCTGATGCACGCCGATATCGACGAAGGCACCGAAGTTGGTGACGTTGGTGACCACGCCCTCCAGCACCATGCCTTCGGTCAGGTCGCTCAGTTTTTCGACGCCGTCGCGGAAGCTGGCGGTGCGGAAAGCCGGGCGGGGGTCGCGGCCGGGCTTGTCGAGCTCGGCGAGGATGTCATTTACCGTCGGCTCGCCGAAGCGATCATCGGCATAGCGCTTGGTATCGAGCCCCTTGAGCGTGCGGCTGTCACCGATGATGCTGCCCACATCGCGCTGGATGTCGGCGAGGATCTTTTCGACCAGCGGATAGGCTTCCGGGTGCACCGCCGAGGCGTCGAGCGGGTTGCTGCCGCCAATTACGCGCAAGAAGCCGGCGGCCTGTTCGAAGGTTTTCTCGCCCAGGCGCGGCACGGCCTTGAGCGCGCGCCGGTCGGGGAAGGGGCCGTGGCTGTCGCGGTGGGCCACGATGTTGTTGGCCAGCGTGCTGTTGAGGCCGGAGATGCGGCTGAGCAAGGCGGCGGAGGCGGTGTTAACGTCGACGCCGACCGCATTTACGCAGTCTTCGACCACCGCGTCGAGCATGCGCGCCAGGCGGGTCTGGTTTATGTCGTGCTGGTACTGGCCAACGCCGATGGATTTCGGGTCAATCTTGACCAGTTCGGCCAGCGGGTCTTGCAGGCGGCGGCCGATGGAGGCAGCGCCGCGCAGGCTCACGTCGAGATCCGGAAACTCCGCTGCGGCCAGTGCCGAGGCCGAATACACCGAGGCGCCGGCTTCGGACACCATCACCTTGGTGAGTTTCAGTTCCGGATGGCGCTTGATCAGCTCGGCGGCGAGGCGGTCGGTCTCGCGCGAGGCGGTGCCGTTGCCGATGGCGATCAGGTCGGCGCCATGCTTTTTGGCCAGGCGGGCGATCTCGGCCATGGCGCCGTCCCAGTCGCGGCGCGGTTCGTGCGGGTAGATGGTGGCGGTGTCGATGAGCTTGCCGGTGCCGTCGACCACGGCCACTTTGACGCCGGTGCGCAGGCCCGGATCGAGGCCGATGGTGACACGCGGGCCAGCCGGGGCGGCAAGCAGCAGATCCTTGAGGTTGCCGGCGAACACGCGGATGGCTTCTTCTTCGGCGCGTTCGCGCAGGCTGTTCATCAGTTCGAGTTCGAGATGCACGGCGATTTTCACCGACCAGGCCCAGCGCGCAGTCTCCACCAGCCAGCGATCGGCCGCGCGGCCGGTGTCGCGGATACCGGCGTGGCGGGCGACCAGCGATTCGCAGGGGCCCAGCTCGCCGGCGGGCGGTGGATCGGGCAGCTCAATGCTGAGCCGCAGCATGCCTTCGTTCCGCCCGCGAAGCAGTGCCAGCAGGCGGTGCGAGGGGATGTGGCCGACGGGTTCGGAGAAGTCGAACCAGTCACGGAATTTGGCGCCCTCGGCCTCCTTGCCTTCGACCACGGCCGAGACGATGCGGCCGCGCTCGTTCAGCAAGCTGCGCAGGGCGTCGAGTAGCGCGGCGTTTTCGCTGAATTGTTCGATCAGGATCTGGCGCGCCCCGTCGAGGGCGGCCTTGGTGTCGGCGATGCCGGCTTCGGTGTTGAGATAGCGCGTGGCCTCGGTCTCTGGCGCCAGCGTGGGGTCGGCGAGCAATGCCTCGGCCAGCGGGCCTAAGCCGGCTTCGCGGGCGATCTGGGCCTTGGTGCGGCGTTTGGGCTTGTAGGGCAGGTAGAGGTCTTCGAGGCGCTGCTTGGTGTCGGCTTCGATAATCTGCACGCGCAGCGCGTCGGTCATGACGCCTTGCGACTCGATGGATTCGACGATGGCGGCACGGCGGGACTCGAGCTCGCGCAGGTAGCCGAGGCGGTCTTCCAGTGTGCGCAGCTGGGTGTCGTCAAGGCCGCCGGTGACTTCCTTGCGGTAGCGGGCGATGAAGGGCACGGTGGCACCTTCGTCGAGCAGGGCAATGGCGGCCACCACCTGACGTTGAGTGGCCTTGAGTTCGTCCGCCAGGCGGTGTTCGATAGAGAGGGGCATGGGCGCGTTGGCGTTTTTAAAAACGGGCTAGTGTGCAGAAGCGAAGGCTCGGCGGCAAGCGCCGGCCGGAGAGTCGGGATACAATTTGACGCTCTTGTTTCTCTTGCGTGACCTGTCGATGATGTTTGTGTTTCGTTCAAGTTTCGTGCTGCTTGCCGCCCTGCTGTTGATGCAGAGCACTGCCTCGGCGGCCAGTCCGGCCGCGGCGGTGGTCGATCCGTCGCGCCTGGGGACGGTTCGCATCCCCGAGGGTGATGGCAGTGTGGCGCCAGTGCCGCCGGTGCGGGCCTACGCGATCGACGGTCGCAGTTTTTTCTACGGCGGGCAGCAATACATTCTCGATACCCCGGTGGTGACCGACGACCGCGGTGAACTGGCGCGCCAGCGCTTGCAGGAAATGCTCGATGGCGGCGAACTCAGCGTGCAGCCCCTGGGCGAAAAAATTGAGGATTCAGAGCGTGCGCAGGTGCGTATCAATGGTGAGTTGCTGACCGCACCGCCCGTCAATTAGCACCAACGAGCAGGCTCTGGCGGCCCCACCATTGCGCATCAGCGTTTAGCGCGATCGGCGTTTTGACGGCCGCAGCTTCGACGCACAGCATGCGGCGGAAGTCTTTGTCGGGCATGTCGGCCAAGGCGGCGGCGCCAGCCTCCCACGGATTCCAGACCACCACATCGGTGAAATTTTCCTGATCAATCTGCAGCGCCCGGCCGCCATCGTCGAGCACCATCGGCCGGCGAACGTCGTGGTAGATGCGGTCGATGGGATCGTCGATCTGCAACATCGGCATTGGATCGGTTTTGCGCGCACCGCCATCGCAGTGGTCGGTGTAGTGCAGGCCTTTCAAGCCATGGAGTTCGGCCAGTTCAACTTCGCTGACGCGCAGATAAGTGTGCAGCGCGGCGGTGAATTCGAGCGCGTCGGCGCCGGTGTTGGTAACTTCCAGCTCCATGTCCAGGCGGTTGCCGCCAATGTTGACCGTCAGCTCCAGCGAAAACAGATAGGGCCACACGCTCAACGATGTGTCGTCGCTGTCGATGCCGAGAGTGAGCATGACTTGCCCGTCGACTTCGCGTTGGTGGATGAGCCGCCAGAGGCGTGTGCGGACCAGGCCGTGGCGGGGCAGCGGGCCGTGCGCGGCAAACTGGGGGAAGCACACCGGCGTACCGCCACGAATGGCGCCGCGGGCGTCGAACACGGCTTGGTCGCTCAGATAGAGCCAGGGCCGGCCCCCCGCTGGTTGCCAGTGCAGTACCTGGCCACCAAAGAGGCTGACCGTGGCTTCTGCGCCTTCGGCGGTGCGGACCTGAATGACCGGCTGGCCGTGAAGTGTTTCAGTGGAAATGGTTGATTTCATTTTTTTAGCGATTGCGCCGCGTTTTCGGGGTGTTGGGGGCAGCTGAGCAAATGATCATTCACCATCCCCGTCGCCTGCGCGAAGGCGTAGCAGATGGTGGAGCCGACAAACTTGAAGCCGTGGCGTTTGAGCTCTCGGCTGAGGGTGTCGGATAACGCGGTTTTGCCGGGGACCTCCGCCATGCTTTTCCGTTGGTTAATCTGTGGCTGGCCGTCGACAAATTGCCATAGCCAGCGGTCAAAACTGCCTTCTCGCGCCTGCAGTTCAAGAAAGGCACGGGCGTTGCCGATGGTTGCGCGGATTTTGCCTGCGTGGCGGATGATGCCGGCGTCGGTGACCAGACGCGTGATGTCATCATCGGTGTAGGCCGCAATGCGCGTCACGTCGAAATGATCGAAGGCGCGCCGATAGCCGTCGCGTTTTTGCAGCACTGTCCACCATGACAGGCCTGCCTGCGCGCCTTCGAGCGTGAGCATTTCGAACAGCATCTGGTCGTCATGTTGCGGCACGCCCCATTCTTCGTCGTGATAGGCCACGTAAAGCGGTTCGGTGCCGCACCAGGGGCAGCGGTCGGAAGAATACATGTCGGCCACAATGGCGCCTCCGGTGTTGGAGGCATCATTGTAGCCTTGTGCGGCGCTCAGTCTTGCAGGGAGAGGACGCCGAGTTTGACCGTGCTGTCGTCCGGATCGCTGGAGAGCACAAAGCCGAGGCTTTGTACGAAGCGCAGCATGCGGTCGTTGTTGGCCAGGAAGACGCCGTTCATGTAGACCAGGCCGCGGTTGCGGGCGGTTTCAATCAGCACGCCCATCAGGCGGCGAGCCAGACCGCGGTGCTGCCAGTCGTCGGCCACCACCACCGCAAATTCACAGGACTCGCCGTCGGGATTGACCGCGTAGCGGCAGACGCCGATTTCGGTTTCCTGATCGTCTTCGGTGACGGTGGCAACAAAGGCCATTTCGCGGTCGTAGTCGATCTGCGTCAGGCGCACGACCATGGCGGGCGGCAGCTCGCGCATGGTGTTCATGAAGCGGAAGTACTTGGTTTCGGCCGACAGCTTGCGCACAAAATTGACTTCGAGGTCGGCGTCTTCCGGCTTGATGGCGCGGATGGTGACATCGGTGCCGTCGGGCAGCGTCCAGTGCGTGGTCAGGTGCTGTGGATAGGGGTGGATCGCCATGTGATCGTAGCGATCAGCTGTCGGCGAGACGTTGTCGGCCACGATGCGTGCATCGACCGCGACGGCGCCGTTCTCGTCGACGATCAGCGGGTTGATGTCGAGTTCCTTGAGCCACGGCAGTTCGCAGACCATTTCGGAGACGCGCAGCAACACCATCTCCAGCGCCTCCATGTTGATCGGCGGCATGTTGCGGAATTCGTCGAGATAGGACGACACGCGGGTCGAGCGGATCAGGTCGCGCGCCAGATAGGAGTTGAGCGGCGGCAGGGCGATGGCGCGGTCTTTTTGCACCTCGACGCGCGTGCCGCCTTCGCCGAAGGTGATGATCGGGCCAAACACCGGATCGCGGCGCACACCGACCATCAGCTCGCGGCCGTTGCGCTTGATGACCATCGGCTCGATAGCGATGCCGTTGATGCTGGCATTCGGATGGGTGCGGCGAACACCCTCGAGGATTTCCTGATAGGCCGTACGTACGGCCGCCAGGCTGGTGAGATTGAGGCGTACGCCGCCGACGTCGGATTTGTGGGTGATATCGAGCGAGTCGATCTTCATCACCACCGGCAGGCCGATTTCTTCGGCCAGCACCATGGCTTCGGTGGCCGAGCGGGCGACCACCGTTTGGGCGATGGGGATGCGGAAGGCCGCGAGGATGGCTTTTGATTCCATCTCGTTGAGCACTTTGCGGCGCTCGTTGAGGGCGGTTTCGATGACCAGGCGGGCGCTTTCGATCGACGGCGGGTTGCTCTGCGACAAGGATGCCGGCGTTTGCGCCAGCAGCTTCTGGTTGCGGTAGTAGGCCGAGATATGGCTGAACAGCTCCACCGCCGGTTCCGGCGTGCGGAAGGTCGGGATGCCTGCCGCTTCGAAAAGCTTGCGTGCCTCGCCCACTTGCTCTTCGCCCATGAAACAGGTCACCACGGGTTTGTCGGCGCTGCGTTCTTCTTCGATCAGGGCTTTGGCGACATCGGTCGGCCGGGTCATGGCTTGCGGGGTGAGCATCACCAGCACGCCGTCGACATTCGGGCCTTCGAGGACTGCCTTGATCGCACCGCGGTAACGGTCAACATCGGCGTCGCCGAGGATGTCGATCGGGTTGCCATGCGACCAGGTGGCAGGCAGGCAGGCGTTGAGCTTGGCCATGGTGGCGTCGGACAGCTGCGACAGCGGAATACCCAGGTCGAGCGCGCGGTCGGCCGCCATGACGCCCGGCCCGCCACCGTTGGTGATGATGGCCAGACGATTGCCGCGGGGGCGAAAGTGCGAGAACAGCGCGTTGGCCGCGGCAAAAAGCTGGCCGAGGCTGTAGAGGCGGATCACACCGGCGCGGCGGATGGCGGCGTCGAACACGGCGTCGTCGCCCACCTGTGCGCCGGTATGGCTGAGCACGGCCTTGGAGGCCTCAGGGTGGCGCCCCACCTTGATCAGCAGCACCGGCTTGACGCGGGCTGCGCCGCGCAGGGCGCTCATGAAGCGGCGCGCATCGCGCAGGCCTTCGACGTACAGGAAAATGCTTTCGGTACGCGGGTCCGAAATCATGAATTCGAGGGCTTCGCCAAAATCGACGTCGCGCGATGAGCCCAGCGACACCACGGCCGAGAAGCCCACATTGTTCGGCCGTGCCCAGTCAAGAATCGCGGTGCACAGCGCGCCGGATTGCGAGATCAGGCCGATCGAGCCAGGCAGGGCGCGGCCGTGGGCAAACGTGGCGTTAAGGCCGAGGTCGGGCCGCATGATGCCCAGACAGTTCGGGCCGAGCAGGCGGATCTTGTGTCGGCGGGCGGTGTCCATCACCGAGCGTTCGAGTGCAGCACCGCGCGGGCCGGTTTCAGAGAAACCGGCTGAGAGCACGATAGCGGCCTTGACGCCGGCACGACCACAACTGTCGATGATGGCAGGGACTTTTTGCGCTGCAGTGGCGATGACCACCAGGTCGAGGCGCTGCGGCACGTCTTCGACGCTCTTGAAGCACTTCACCCCATGCACTTTGTCGTGTTTGGGGTTGATGGCGAAGATCTTGCCCTTGAATCCGGCATCGAGCATGTTGCGGATCAGCACGCCGCCGATCGCAGTTTCGCGCTCGCTGGCGCCAATGACACCAACGGATTTGGGCTCGAACAGGGGGGTGAGATAGTGCTTTTCTTTCATCGTCGTAGTCCGTACTCAATGACATTCGATATCAACGCGTTCGCGGACACCGAAGAAACTGTCGGGGAGCGAATACCGAAACGTAGTGCAGTGCAGCATGGCTCATTCTGACACAGATCAGTTTTACAACGGCTCAGTTTGCAGAATGTTTGAGGAATGTTTGGCACGCGATGTGGCGTTGGCGCCGCAAAGTGCTGCCGACCGCCTCGGCACACCGGTTTGGAATCGCTGTGCGCACGGACGCAAAGACGTCAATGACCGATTGAAAAGCTGAAGCGCGCGCCTTCGCCGGGGGCGGACTCGGCCCGGATCTGACCGCCGTGACGCTGGATGATGCGTGCCACGGTGGCCAGTCCGATACCCGAGCCGGCGTATTCGCTGGTGACATGTAGTCGGTTGAAGGGTTGAAACAGCTTGTCGGCGTAGGCCATGTCGAAGCCAACGCCATTGTCGGCGACACAGAACATCACCTCGTCCTCGTCGCGGGTCGCAAAAAAGGCGATTTGCGTGACCGCCTGGCTGGCAGAGAACTTCCAGGCGTTACGCAGCAGATTTTCGAGGACGACACGCATCAACGCGCGGTCGGCGTGAGCGGTCAGCCCGGGGGTGATGTCGATGTCGACGACACGCTCGGGTGATTCGTGGCGCATCTCGGTGGTGATCTCTTCCACCAGTTGGCTGAGGTCGATGTTTTCGCGGCGCAGGGTCTGACGCGTGAGGCGGGCCAGCTCGATGAGGTCGTCAATCAGATGGGCCATTCTGAGCGTGGCCGCGCGAATCCGCGCAAGGTAGGCACCTGAGGTGGCGTCCAGTCGCTCCGCCATGTCTTCTTGCAGAATGCTCGCAAAGCCTTCGATGGCCCGCAGGGGCGCCCGCAGATCGTGCGACACCGAATAGGAGAAGGCTTCGAGCTCCCGGTTGGACGCTTCGAGTTCGGCGGTGCGCGCCCGTACTCGGGCTTCTAGTTCCATATTGACGTTTTTTAGCGTCAGCTCCGCGACCTTGCGGGTGGTGATGTCGTCGAGCGAGCCCATGATGCCGATGGTGCCGCCGGCGGAGCGGATCATTTGTCGGGCGTGGGCTTCGAGCCAGCGGATTTCGCCTTCGGTGGTGCGGATCCGCAGCTCCATGATTTCGTCGTGGGCGGCGCCGGCATTGAGCCGCTTGAACAGCACGCGCGCACGGCCGCGATCGTCGGGGTGCAGGAAGGACGCCAGTGGCTGGCCGACGCTGCTGTCAATGGGGTGGCCGGAGATCTGCGTCCAGGCAGGATTGAGAAAGGTGAACACGCCATTGAGATCGGTCTGGAAGATGACTTCGTTGACTGATTCGACCACCTCTTGGTAGCGGGTGCGGCTCTCTTGCAGGGCGCGCTCTGCGAGTACGCGATCGGAGATGTCGCGTATCACGCGAAGTGTTGCCGGCCCACCTTCGAAGTCGACAACCACACCGGTCGATTCAACCTCGACGTCGGTGCCGCTCAGTGCCTGGAATCGGAACTGCGCACGCGGCAGCGTCTGGCCTGCCTGGTGGTGGCGGTTCAGTGCGAGGGATTTTCGAGCGTCCTCGGTGTGCGGCTTTTCAAAGAAACGGCTCAGCGGGGTGTTGAGCAACGCCGTTGTGTTGGGGGCGCCAAAGACATGGGTGGCCGCGGCATTGGCGAAAAGTATCCGGTCGTCGCGATGCACGATGATGCCGTCGGGGGTGACGTCAACAAGCCGCCGGTAGCGACTTTCGGCGGCGCGCCGTTCGCGCTGCGCGACAACACGGGCGGTGATGTCTTCGACGATGGTGATGAAGCCCTTGAGGCCGCGATGTTCGTCACGCAGGGCGGTGACGGAGATATGCGCCCACACCGTATGCCCGTCCTGGTGGACGTAGCGCTTTTCGCCCTGGTGCGACGAGATCTGACCGCTGACAAAGGCCCGGTAGGCCTGATCGTCAGCGGCCTGGTCGTCCGGGTGGGTAAAGGTGCGAAAGTCGCGACCGAGCAGCACACGTCTCGGATAACCCAGCATGTGTGCGAATGCGGCATTGACGCTCTGCCGCCGGCCGTCGGCGTCGAGCGTGATGATGCCAACCGGTGCGTGTTCAAAGGTGGTCCGATAGCGCGCTTCGCTGGCCGCCAGCGCGAGCTGGATGTTGCGCTCGGCGGTGATGTCGCGCGCGACGCCACGATAGCCGCAGAAGCGGCCAGCGTCATCGTAATAGGGTCGCCCGCTGGCGGAAAACCAGCTGATGCTTCCGTCGGACATTCGTCGTGAATAGACAAAATCGCTGAACGACTCGTGTTGTTCACAACGGAGGACATGAGCTTTCCAGTGGGGTTCGGTGCCGATGGCCTCCGCCAGCGCCCACCGGGTCTTGCCGATGACGGCGTCGATGTCGAGGTCGTGCTCGTTGCGCGGGCTGGTCACCAGGCGCGTAAAGCGGAACTGTGTGTCCTGTTCCCAGAACCAGTCGAAGGAGCCTTCAACCAACGTGCGGAAACGTTCCTCGCTGTCGCGCAGTTCGCGCTCGGCGTTGATGCGTTGGGTGAGGTCGCGGCCGACGCCACGATACCCCTCGAAATGGCCATGTCGAAAGAGCGGCTTGCCAACGAATTCGAGGTGTCGCAGCGCACCGGACAGATCGTAGCGGGAGATCAGAAGCGTGAAGGGTTCGTGCTTTGCCAAGCGTTGTTGGTGGTCCGACCAGCGGCCGGCGTCCATGTTGTTGCAGGGCAGCTCCCACAGGTGTGCGCCGACGAACTCGGCGCTATCCATGTTGGCCATGCTGCGCATGCCTTCGCTCATCAAGGTGAAGCGGTGCTCGATGTCGGTTTCCCACAGCCAGTCGCTGGATAGTTCAACAAAGTCCATCAGCCGGCGCTGATTGAATTCGGTGACGGCGGTGGCGCGGTGCGCAAAGTCGACGGCGAAACGGTAGTTGCGAATCGAGCGGAAGCCCAGGCTCAGCGCGACGCCAAGCACGACCACCAGCAGCGCGAGGCCGATCCAGCCAGTCGCGTCGTTCAGGGCAGGGAGGCTGGCGGCACGTTCTGTCGCGGCAACAGCCTGGTTGCTTCGAGCAGCCCACCATTTTCCAGACAGCACCAGCAAGACGACCAGCGCCAGCCCCGCCAGTGCCAAGGAGCGGTGCAGCAAGCGCTTCGCCGAGGACGGCGTGGCGCGGAGGTCGGCAGGCTTGTCGTGTGAATCCATGTCGGGTGCCGTGGTGTATCGCCGTCAGAGCCGTCGTGCTGTCGAGACCAAGGGGCCCGGGTCGCGGCGCCGTAGGGCGTTGATCGAATGATACGCGTTTGCCCAGTGAGCCAAGGGCGCGTTCAAAGTCACCTGTTCAGGTCTACTGCGAACAGGCGAGGACAGCAAGCTAGAATTCAACACTCCATTCAGCTTGAGGTCTCTCATGTCCGAACCGATCAGTCAGCCGGTTGTTGCCGGAACCAAACATGGCGGCGGCCAGCCCTCGGTTTGGGTTCAGCGCCATGGCGGTGGGTTGATGGCAGGGTCACGCGTGCTCGATCTGGCTTGCGGCCGCGGGCGCCATGCGCGGTGGCTGGCCGATCGGGGGTGCCACGTGAGCGCCGCGGATCGTGATCCGGCCGCGCTGGCGGCGATTGACGCTCATCCCGGGGTCACCCCTTGTGCGCTCGATCTGGAATCCGGCGACACCTGGCCGTGGCCCGACGCTTCTTTTGACGCGATCGTGGTGACCAATTATCTGCATCGGCCGAGCTTTGGCCGTTTGGCGGCTTTGCTGCGCGCCGGCGGCGTACTGATCTACGAAACCTTCATGCTCGGCAACGCGGCTTTTGGCAAACCAAGCAATCCCGATTTTCTCCTGATGCCGGGGGAGTTGCTTGAGCGCACGCGAGATGCTTTCACCGTGATCGCTTTTGAGCAGGGCGAGATCGCGCGTCCGGCGCCGGCCATGGTGCAGCGCATTTGCGCCCGCAAAGGCGATGCGCCGGGCCGTCTGCCCGATTGATCAGCGCGCGTCGGCCCGCACCGGTGTTTTCGCCAGAATGGCGTCGGCAATGGCGATGATCCCGGATGGGCTCAGATCGTCGGTCGACACATGGATGGCATCGCCAAAGCGCACATAGTTGCTGTTTTGGGAGCGCTTGTAGAGCGGGTCGTAATGCTGATCGACCAGTTCGGTGAACAAGGCGGGCAGATCGTGCACGGCGGCGTAGTCCTGCCAGCGTGCCAGGGTCTCGTTTGAGATGATGCGGTTGAGGCAGCCGAGCTTGCGCTGCAGGTCGGCCACGTCGTCGCCCAGATAGGCGTAGTCGCGCAGCAAAAATTCGATGCGCGCCTCGCGGCTGGCGTCGATGGCGAAGCAGGGCGAGCCTCGCATGGCCTCCATCAACTCGGTGGGCAGGTGTACCCGACCGATCTTGCGGCTCTCGGCTTCCACATAAACGGGTCGATCAGGGCTGAAACGGCTGAGCACGGCATGCAAGGCTGTTTCGAATTTCTTCTGGGTCGGCTGGGCGACGCCGGGCAGCGCGCCGAGCACCGAGCCTTTGTGCGAGGCCAGCCCCTCCAGATCAAGCACCTGCGCACCAGCCGCGGCCAAGGCTTCGAGAATGCGTGTTTTGGCGCTGCCGGTGGCGCCGCCGATGATGCGGAAGTCGAGTGTGGCCGGTTGCTGCGCCAGCGCATCAATGACCATCCGGCGAAAATTCTTGTAGCCGCCTTCGAGTTGGCAGGCATCCCAGCCGACCATGCGCAGCCAGGTCACGAAGGCGCCGCTGCGCTGTCCGCCGCGCCAGCAATACACCAGTGGCCGCCAGTGCTTGGGCTTGTCCTGAAAGTGCGCGTGCAGATGGCGGGCCAGGTTCTCGGCCACCAACGCACCGCCGATGCGCCGCGCTTCGAAAGGCGACACCTGCTTGTAGATGGTGCCCACGCGCGCGCGCTGCGCGTCATCCAGCACTGGCATGTTTACCGCGCCGGGGATGTGATCGTCCGCAAACTCGGCCGGCGAGCGCACGTCGATGATCTCGTCAAACTCGGAAAGCTGTGCTACGGTCGCGCTGCCTTTTTTCATCACCATCCTGTGCCGGCGCCGCTCGCGCGCCTCTGTGTGTAAATCATGACTTCTGTTCGTTTGACCGAATTTTCCCACGGCGGTGGCTGTGGCTGCAAAATTGCGCCCGCGGTGCTGTCCGACATTCTCTCGCGCTCGCCCATGGGCGTGATGCCGCCCGAGCTGTTGGTCGGCAACGCCTCGTCTGACGACGCCGCAGTGTATCGGCTCAACGATCAGCAGGCGATCGTTGCCACCACCGATTTCTTTACCCCGATTGTCGACGACCCCACCGATTTCGGCCGCATCGCCGCCACCAACGCCATCAGCGACATTTACGCCATGGGCGCCACGCCGATCATGGCGCTGGCCATTGTCGGCATGCCGCTCGACAAACTCGCCCCCGAAGTGATCGGCCAGATCCTTGAAGGCGGCGCCAGCGTGTGCCGCGAGGCAGGCATCCCGATTGCCGGCGGGCACTCCATCGATGTGCTCGAGCCGATCTACGGGCTGGTGGCGCTCGGCATCGTGCACCCTGACCGTGTGCTGCGCAACGACACTGCCCGCGCCGGCGATGTGCTGATCCTCGGCAAGCCGCTGGGCGTCGGTGTGCTCTCCGCCGCCCTCAAAAAGGGCCAGCTCGATGCCGACGGCTACGCCTGCATGATCGACACCACCACGCGGCTCAACACCCCGGGGCCGGCGCTGGCACAGATCCACGGCGTACATGCGGTGACCGACGTGACCGGTTTCGGTCTGGCCGGGCACCTGCTGGAAATGTGCCGTGGCTCGGGCCTGGCGGCTGATGTGGCGTTTGGCGACATTCCGCTGATCGACGCCGCGGCGGGCTTTGCCCAGGCCGGTGTAGTGACCGGCGCCTCGCGCCGCAACTGGGCCGGCTATGGCAGCGATGTCCGCTTGGGCGATGGTCTCGGCGCATGGCAGCAGGCGCTGCTGACCGATCCGCAAACCAGCGGCGGCCTGCTCGTCGCCTGCGATCCGACGTCGGTCGATCAGGTGCTCGCGGTGTTCCGTGCGCAGGGCTTCGGCAGCGCGGCCGTGATTGGCCAGATGAACGCCGGCGCACCGACTGTTCAGGTACGCTGACGCAACCCTGATTGTCAGCGCTGTGATACCGCAGCCGGCAGCAGTGGTTTAAGCGCCGGCCACATCGTCTCAACAATGCGCGGCTGGGCGTCTGCTGTCGGATGCATGCCATCGGCCTGGAACAGTGCGCGGTCTTCGGCAAAGCCATCGAGCAAAAACGGCACAAAGGCCAGATGGCGTGTTTTGGCCACCTCGGCAAAAGTGTCCTGGAACAGCCGCGTATACACAGGACCGTAGTTCGGCGGCAGCCGCATGCCCACCAGCACCACCTTGGCGCCCGCGGCCTCGGCCACGTCGACCATCGCCAGCAGATTCTCCCGCATTAGCTTGACCGGCAGCCCGCGCAAGCCATCATTGGCGCCCAGTTCAATGACGACCACATTCGGCGCGTGTGCTTCAAGCGCCTGCGGCAGCCGCGCCCGGCCACCCGCGGTGGTCTCGCCACTCACGCTGGCGTTGATCACGGTATGCTTGCCCGGCAAGGCATCGAGCTTGCGCTGCAGATGGGCCGGCCAGGCCTGCTCGGCACGCAGGCCGAAACCGGCCGACAGGCTGTCGCCGAGCACCAGCACCGTCGCGGCTTGCGCCAGTGTGGTAGCCATAACCAATAGCAAACCAATAATGGATCGAACCATGCTTTCCAACTCCGGCCCGGTGATCGAAGTCACCGGTTTGTCCAAATCAGTCCCTGCGCGCGAGGGACAGGGCGGCGAGCTGCCCATTCTCAAAGACATTACGTTTTCCGTGCAAGCGGGGGAGTCGGTCGCCATCGTTGGCGCCTCCGGCTCCGGCAAATCCACGCTGCTCGGGCTTGTTGCGGGTTTGGACGTGCCAACGGGCGGATCGGTTCAACTCGCCGGGCAATCCCTGTTTGCGCTCAGCGAAGATGCCCGCGCCCAATTGCGGGGCGCCCAGATGGGCTTCGTGTTCCAGTCCTTCCAGTTGTTGCCGGCGCTCACCGCGCTCGACAACGTCATGCTCCCGCTCGAACTCGCCGGCCAGCCCAAGGCTGAAGCCACCGCCCGCGACTGGCTCAAGCGCGTCGGCCTCGAAGGGCGCACCGGCCACTACCCCAAACACCTCTCCGGTGGCGAACAACAGCGCGTCGCGCTCGCCCGCGCCTTCGCCCCCTCACCCGCCGTGCTGCTGGCCGACGAACCGACCGGCAATCTCGACGCCGAAACCGGCGCCGCGATCATCGAACTCATCTTCGACCTCAACCGCGAGCGCGGCACCACGTTGATTCTCGTCACCCACGACGACGCGCTGGCCTCGCGCTGTGATCGGGTGTTGCATATGCAGGGTGGGGTGTTGAGTGAGGCGGGGGTGTCGGCTGAGCTTTAGGTCACGGTCACGGCCGATGACCACCATAGGGGGCGCTCTGCCAAATGGAGCATCTCAGCGAGAAGTGAGATTTTTGGAGTTCTTCAGCGTCATAGACGCTCGATTTCTGACTGAAGCACCTCAATATCAATGCCGAGGCTCGTTTCAACAACGAATTTCGGTTCTGGCTGCAAGGCGATGATTGTCACCAATTCGCCAACCGCTCCTGTATGAGAGCCAGCGACAACGCTGACAGTATCTCGATGAGAGAACCAAACGCCCGCAATAGGCGTTTGATCGAGAAATGCTTGGCCGAGCTTTGAGCCATCAATGCATGTGCTGATGTCGTCAACTAGCTGGACGTCCGCAGGCAGGGCGCTGAAGCCTTCAGTACCGTCTACGAACGAAAGCCAAAGGTAGCCATGAGGCAGGAGCTTTCGGATTTCGACGATGCAGCCCTTTTGATCTAGAAGTCGGCGCTGGTCCTCTGCAGGCAGGTCGTGCAAGAGCCAATCTGGGATGCGTGTTACTTGAACTCGCCTGCCTGGTTGAAAGGCGCTCCTCTCCACTGTCATTGTTGGTCATTCTTCGTGGCGCCAGCGACCGCCTGCGCACAGCCCACCCCCGCCCGCACGGCCCCTTCAATCGTCGCAGGATACGGCCCGTCCACGTAATCCCCCGCCAACCAGATACCGCGCTGCGCGGTCTTCACGCCCGGCCGGGCCAGTTGCGGCCGGCAGGCAAAGGTGGCGCGTTTTTCGGTGATGGTGAGGATGCTGTCGGCCGGTGGCAGGCGGCGGTCGAGGAGGGTTTCGAGTTCGTTGTGAATCGCCAGTTCGACTTCATGCTTGGGGATGTCGAGATGCGGACCGCGGGCGCTGATGACGGCGGCGATGAGGCCGGCGGGGCCGCCGGTCTGGCCGCGGTCGAAGAACCATTGGGCGAGGCCGCCTTCGGCGCCGATCATGGGCGCGGGCAGGCGGACGCTGTCGTCGTATTGCAGGTAGGTGGTGAGGATGGGCTCGTAGGGCAGGGCCTGGATCGATGCGACCAGCGGCGCCAGCGCGGCGAAGGGGGCGAGCAGATCGGTGGCGTGGTAGGGCGCGGTGGCGACGACGACATGGTCGAAGCGGCGAGCGGACACCGGGTCGCCTTCGAGGCGGTAGCGGGGGCCGTGGGGCACGATTTCGGTGATGGCTTCCGTGACGTAGACCTGGCCGCCATTGCGGCCGAGCCAGCGCGCGGCGGGCACCGGGAACAGCTCTGACAGGTCGATTTTCGGGATCAGCAATTCGCTGGCCGAGGCGCCGGCGGCGAGGGTGTCGCGCAGCACGTTGGCGAAGACGCGCGCCGAGGCTTCAGCCGCCGGGGTGTTGAGCGCGGCGACGCACAGCGGCTCCCACAGGAAGCGGCGCAGGCGCTCGGGTTGCGTGGCATTGTCGAGCAACTGGCTGACGGTGAGATGTACCGGCAGGCGGAAGCGCTGGGCCTTGAGGTGCTGGATGAAGCGCAGGCAGGCGCGGCGCTCGGACCAGTCCATGCCCTGCGCGCGCAGCAGGCCGACGGCTAGATGCAGCGGGGCGGGCAGCGAGGCCGCGGTGAGGCGGAATTTGCCGGGGTAGTAGAGATCGAGCGGGGCGCTGTGAAACACCGAGGGGCGCACGCCGACATGGCGCAGCAGGCGCTGGGTTTCACTGTAGGCGCCGAGCAGCAGGTGCTGGCCGTTGTCGACCGACAGGCCGTCTTTTTCGACCCGACGGGCGCGGCCGCCCATGACGCTGGCGCGCTCGAACACGGCGACTCGCGCGCCTTTGCGCACCAGTTCGACTGCACAGGCCATGCCGGCGTAGCCGCCGCCGATGACAGCGACTTGCGGGGCGTCGAGGCGGGCGCGTTGAACCATCTAGTTTTTGAGCCAGGTGCGTGTGGCGATCCACAGCTTGCGCACGGGGGTGAGCGAGGTACGGCGGTCGAGCACCAGGAAGCCGTCACGGGCGATTTCGTCGAGCAGGGTGCGGTAGATGGCGGCCATGATCAGGCCGGGGCGTTGGGCCTTGCGGTCGATGCCCGGTAGTTGGGCCATGGCCTGGTCGTAGAAGCTGATGGCGCGCTCGGTCTGGAACTGCATGAGGGCGACGAACTTGTCGCTGTGCTCGCCTTGCAGCAGGTCGCTGGCGGGCACGTTGAAGCGTTGCAGGTCTTCGACCGGCAGGTAGATGCGACCGCGGCGGGCGTCTTCGCCGACATCGCGAATGATGTTGGTGAGCTGGAAGGCGAGGCCGAGGTCGTGGGCGTACTTGAGTGTCTGACGGTCCTGGTAGCCAAAAATTTCGGCGGCGAGCAGGCCGACCACGCTGGCGACGCGGTAGCAGTAGAGGCGCAGGGTCTTGAAGTCGAGATAGCGCGTTTGCGCCAGATCCATCTGCATGCCGTCGATGATTTCCAGCAACTGCTCGGTCGGCAGGCTGAAACGTTTGCGCACTTCGGTGAGCGCCAGGCCGACGGGGTGGGTGGCTTCGGCCTTGTCGAGTCGCAGGATTTCGCTGCGCCACCAGTCGAGTTTGCTTTGGGCGATGGAGGGGTCGAGGTTGTCGTCGACGATGTCGTCCACTTCGCGGCAAAAAGCATACAGCGCCATGATGGCTTGCCGCCGTTCGATGGGCAGGAACAGAAAGCTGTAGTAGAAGCTCGATCCGCTGGCGGCGGCTTTTTGCTGGCAATACTCGTGGGGGGTCATCGTGTGTTCGCGTGGAAGTTGAGCGCGGCGAGGGCGATGCCGGGGGCGTCGCGCTTGCCGAGGCTGGGCCGATGGCGGAAGACATCATAGCCGACGGCTTCGATGCGTTTGAGAATACGCAGGCCGCCGAGCACGATCAAACGCAATTCCCAGCCAATGCGGCCGGGCAGTGCGGTGGCCAGCGGTGCACCGCTGTGCATGAGGGCACGCGCACGGTCGACCTGAAAGCGCATGAGTGCGCGCCACGCGTCGTCGACACGCTGCTCGATCAGGTGGGCTTCGGTGACATCGAAGCGCGCCATGTCGTCGGCAGGCAGGTAGATGCGCTGCTTTTTCCAGTCGATGGCGACGTCTTGCCAGAAGTTGATCAGCTGCAGGCTGGTGCAGATGGCGTCGGACTGCGTCAGATGGGCCGGCGTGTCGGCGCGGTAGAGGCGCAGCATCAGGCGACCGACCGGGTTGGCCGAGCGACGGCAGTAGTCGAGCAGTTCGGTGTAATCGGCGTAGCGGGTTTTGCCGACGTCCTGACTGAAGGCGTCGAGCAGGTCGCGGAAGCGTTGGATCGGCAGTTCGTGCGCGGCGATGTGGGGCGCGAGCCGGGTGAAGATGGGCGTGGTCGATGGCTTGCCTTGCTCGATCAGGTGCAGTTCGCGGCGGTAGTCGTTGAGTTGCGCGAGCCGCACCACGGCGGGCGCGTCGCCTTCATCGGCAATGTCGTCGGCGCTGCGGGCGAAGGCGTAGATGGCCTCGACCGGTTCGCGCAAGCGCGCCGGCAGCAGGAACGACGCGACGGGAAAATTCTCGTAGTGTTCGACCGGCATGACGCCCGATGGGAAAAGCTGGTGCGAGAGGAGGGACTCGAACCCTCACGCCGTGAGGCGCTGGAACCTAAATCCAGTGCGTCTACCAATTCCGCCACCCTCGCGAGGTGGTGCGCTGATCCAGCGCGACGCGGATTATACACGTCGCGCCGGCGAGGGCACGCTCAACCGCGCAGAGCGGCGAGCAGGCCGTTGCGGGAGTCGCGTGCGTCGGCACGCAGCGCGGAGAGCTCTTGCTCGGGCACGGTTTGGGTTGTTGCTTCGAGCAGGGACAGCTTGGCGGCGCTGTTGAAGCGCAGGAAGGGGTTGGGAGTGTCGGCCGACAGGCCGGCGATGAAGTGAACATCGCGCAACTCGACGGGTGGCCATTGCCCGCCATAGGGGTTGCCGTCGTCGAAGATGTCGATGACGGTTTTGGGCACTTCGAGCGCGCCGAGCAGGGCGCGGCTGACCGGCTCGTGCCACAGGCCGATGAATTCGCCGAGGCGATTCAGGTCTTGTTCGAGCACCGGGTGCGCGGTGGCGCGGGCGAGCAGGTAGAACTGACCGATGCTGCTCAACATGCCGGCAAACAAGGCGGTGTCGGGGTCGCCGATACGCAGGTGGCGGGTGATGGCGTAAGACCAGGACGCGACATCAATGGTGTGCATCCACAGTCCGGAGGCGACCAGGCGCGCATCGGCGCTGCGGCTCTCGGCGGCGAGCTGTTCGGTGGCGACGGCGTAGGCGAGCGAGCGGACGTTGACCAACCCAACGCGACGCACCGCTTCGCTGATTGAGGTGAAGGATCGGTTATAGGGGTTGAGTGCGACGGAGTTGGCCAGGCGGATGATGCGCGCGCTGAGCAGGGGGTCGGCGCGGATGACGCAAATGATGTCGTCCAGCGATGCCTGTGGGTCGTCGCAGACGCGTTTGATGCGGATGGTCAGATCCAGAAAGGTCGGGAAGGTGAGCTGCCGGGTCGCGAGATCGTTTTCGATGGTGCGGGAGAATGCGTCGAGCGCGTTCTCGAACGGATCTTCGGACTGGATTTCAAGCGATGTAGACATGGCAACGACCCCTTGTTTGGTGCGGCTACAGATAGCGCCGGCGACACTGCGACGCATCATGGCCGAATTAACGGCCGCCGCCAACCGTGCTTTAGGGCGAAGGAGTCTTGCGGTTTACAGGCACGCTGAAATGGCGCGCGCCGGTGTTAATTCCGGGCGCGCTTCTCCTTGCTGTCGCCGCGGCGCTTTTCGGTACGGCATTCGTAGGTCAGCGTAGTGCTGCCGTTCGGTTCGACGGTTTCGAGTCGCACCGCGAAGCCCCACAGGCGGGCGAGATGCTTCATCACCTCTTCGACACTCTTGCCGAGCGGGCGCCGGTTGTAGGGCTGATAGCGCAGGGTGAGGGAGCGGTCGCCCCGGAAGTCGACGCTCCAGACCTGGATGTTGGGCTCGCGGCAACCCAGGTTGTATTGATTGGACAGCCGTTCGCGCAGCTCGCGGTAGCCGCGTTCTTCATGAATGGCGGAGACGAAGAGCTTGCTCTTCTTGTCGTCGTCCTGCACGGCAAAGAGTTTGAAAGAGCGCATCAGGCGTGGCGAGAGAAACTGGGCGATGAAGCTTTCGTCCTTGAAGTTGCGCATGGCGAAATCGAAAGTCTCTTGCCAGTTGCTGCCGGCGATGTCGGGAAACCACTCGCGGTCTTCGTCGGTGGGCGATTCGCAGATGCGTTTGATGTCTTGCCACATGGCAAAGCCGAGGGCATAGGGGTTGATGCCGTTGTACCAGGGGTCGTTATAGTTGGGCTGGTACATCACGCTGGAGTGCGAGTGCAGGAACTCCATCATGAAGCTGTCGGCCAGCAGGCCTTCGTCGTACAGCGTGTTGAGCAGGGTGTAGTGCCAGAAGCTGGCCCAGCCTTCGTTCATGACCTGGGTCTGGCGCTGGGGGAAGAAGTATTGCGCGACCTTGCGCACGATGCGGACGATCTCGCGTTGCCACGGTTCGAGCAGCGGGGCGTGTTTTTCGATGAAGTAGAGAATGTTCTCTTGCGGCTCGGGGGGGAAGCGTGGCGCCTCTTCCTTGGTATCGGTGGTGGTGCGCGTTGGCAGCGTGCGCCAGAGTTCGTTGACCTGCCGTTGCAGATAGGTTTCGCGCTCGCTCTGGCGGGCTTGCTCTTTGAGCAGCGATAGCTTGGGCGGGCGTTTGTAGCGATCGACACCGACGTTCATCAGCGCGTGGCAGGAGTCGAGCAACTCTTCGACCGCGTCGACGCCGTGACGCTGCTCGCACTGGGCGATGTAGTTGCGCGCAAAAATCAGGTAGTCGACGATGGCGTCGGGGCTGGTCCAGGTGCGGAACAGGTAGTTGCCCTTGAAGAAGGCGTTGTGCCCATAGGCGGCGTGGGCGATGACCAGCGCCTGCATGGTCAGGGTGTTTTCTTCCATGAGATAGGCGATGCACGGATCGGAGTTGATCACGATCTCGTAGGCGAGGCCCATCTGGCCGCGCTTGTAGCGCTTCTCGGTGGCCAGAAACTGTTTGCCGAAGCTCCAGTGGTGGTAGTTGACCGGCATGCCGACGGAGGCGTAGGCGTCCATCATCTGCTCAGAGGTGATCATTTCGACCTGTACCGGATAGGTGTCGAGCTTGTAATTGGCCGCGACCCGGGCGATCTCCTCGTGGTACAGGCCGATGGCTTCGAACGTCCATTCGGCACCGCTCGGCAATTTTTTGCTGGCAAGTGTGGTGTTGCTCATGCCGGCTCCTTTTTGAACAGTTCCCGGAATACCGGGTAGATGTCTTCAAGGGATTCGATACGCTGCAGGGCGAAATTGCGGTGATGCGCCGTCAGCCCTTCGTATTGCCGCCACAGATTCTGGGCTTCGCCGGTGGTGATCTCGATGTAGGCAAAATAGCGGCACAGGGCGAGTAACTCTTTGTCGAGGATGTCGCAGCAAATGGGCGAGTCGTTATCCCAGTTGTCACCATCTGAAGCTTGTGCGCCGTATACGTTCCAGGCGCCGGGTGGGTAGCGGTCGCGCACGATGTCGGTCATCAGGCGCAGGGCACTCGACACCACGGTGCCGCCAGATTCGCGGGAGTGGAAAAACTCGTCTTCGTCCACTTCCTTGGCGATGGTGTGATGACGGATGAACACCACGTCGATATGTTCGTAGTTCCGGCGAAGAAACAGATACAGCAGCATGAAGAAGCGCTTGGCCGTGGCCTTTTTCTGCTCGTCCATGGAGCCGGACACGTCCATGACGCAAAACATCACGGCCTGGGTAATCGGCTTTGGGATGCGGATGCGGTTGTTGTAACGCAGGTCGAAGCGGTCGATGAAGGGGATGGCTTCGATGCGGATGAGCAGTCGGGAGCGCTCTTCGCGTAACGCTGCGATCTCGTCGAGGTGAGCGGTGGTGTCCTGCTCCAGCGCCTCGATCTCTTCGTCGATCTCGCGCACGCGCGCGGCCAGTGGCGCACCGAGCGCCTTGCGCCGACCAATGGCGCCGCGCAGTGAACGAACCACGTTGATGTTGGTCGGTACGCCGTCAGACGTAAATCCGGCGCGCTGGGTCTTGAATTCGGTGAGCTTGGCCAGTTCGGTGCGAACGAGGTTGGGCAGGGCGAGGTCGTCGAAAAAGACGTCGAGGAATTCGTCCCTCGAGAGCTGAAAAACGAAATCGTCCTCGCTTTCGCCTTCGTTCGAGGCGCCACCGCCGCCGCTGCTGCCGCCACCGCCCATGGGCCGGTCGATACCGTCGCCCGAGGCGAAGCGGTCATTGCCGGTGAATACCTGCTCCCAGACGCCTTCCTTGCCGTGCTGAAAGCTCGGCTCGGAGAGGTCTTTGGACGGGATCGAGATTTCTTCGCCGCTTTCCAGGTCGCGAATAGAGCGCCCGTCAATCGCGTCGGCCACCGCCTTGCGGATCTGCCGCTTGAAGCGGCGCATGAAGCGCTGGCGATTGGCTGTGCTCTTTTTCTTACTGTCGAAACGTCGGTCGATGATCCGGACCATCGTCCTCCCCCCTTTTGCCGCAAGCCGGTGGCCGCCGCCCGAAGGCTGCGGCCGTCCGATTTACGAGGATTTGCGGACGCGCAGGTACCACTCGCAGAGCAAGCGAACCTGCTTCTCGGTGTAGCCCTTTTCGATCATGCGATTGACGAAATCCTGGTGCTTGCGCTGCTCGTCGGCGCTGGCCTTGGCATTGAAGCTGATGACCGGCAGCAAGTCTTCGGTGTTGGAGAACATCTTCTTCTCGATCACCGCGCGCAGTTTCTCGTAGCTGGTCCAGCTCGGATTCTTGCCGGCGTTCTGGGCGCGGGCGCGCAGCACGAAGTTGACCACCTCGTTGCGGAAATCCTTCGGGTTGCTGATGCCGGCGGGTTTTTCGATCTTCTCAAGCTCATCATTGAGTGAATTGCGATCGAGGATCTCGCCGGTGTTAGGGTCGCGGAACTCCTGATCCTGAATCCAGAAGTCGGCATAGGTCACGTAGCGGTCGAAGATGTTCTGGCCGTACTCGGAGTAGCTCTCGAGGTAAGCGGTCTGGATCTCCTTGCCGATGAATTCGGCGTAGTGCGCCGACAGATATTCCTTGATGAAGGCGCGGTAGCGGTCTTCAACTTCCTGCGGGAACTGCTCTTGCTCGATCTGTTGTTCGAGCACATACATGAGGTGGACCGGGTTGGCGGCGACCTCGCGGTGGTCAAAGTTGAACACCCGCGACAGCACCTTGAACGCAAAGCGGGTCGACAGGCCGTTCATGCCTTCATTGACACCGGCGTAGTCGCGGTATTCCTGATAGGACTTCGCTTTCGGGTCAGTGTCCTTGAGGCTCTCGCCATCGTAGATCCGCATCTTGGAGTAGATGCTGGAATTCTCGGGCTCGGCCAGGCGGGACAGGATCGCGAACTGCGCCATCATGCGCAGGGTGTCGGGGGCGCAGGGCGCCTCGGCGAGCGAACTTTCGCGCAACAGCTTTTCGTAGATTCGGATTTCGTCCGATGCGCGCAAGCAATACGGCACCTTGACGGTATAGATCCGGTCGAGGAAGGCCTCGTTGTTCTTGTTGTTCTTGAACGCGGCCCATTCCGACTCGTTCGAGTGGGCCATCACGATACCGTCGAAGGGAATCGCGCCAAAGCCCTCGGTGCCTTTGTAGTTACCTTCCTGGGTGGCCGTCAGCAAGGGGTGAAGCACCTTGATGGGTGCTTTGAACATCTCGACAAACTCGAGCAGACCGCGGTTGGCCAGGCACAGGCCGCCCGAGTAGCTGTAGGCGTCCGGGTCGTCCTGCGAGTGCGCTTCGAGTTTGCGGATGTCCACCTTGCCGACGAGCGAGGAGATGTCCTGATTGTTTTCGTCGCCCGGTTCGGTCTTGGCGATCGCGATCTGGCGCAGCACCGAGGGCCGCAGCTTGACCACGCGAAACTTCGTGATGTCGCCGCCAAACTCGTGGAGCCGCTTCACCGCCCACGGACTCATGATGGTATTCAGATAGCGCGCCGGGATGCCAAAGTCGTCCTGCAGGAGCTTGCCGTCTTCTTCGGGTTTGAACAGACCGAGGGGTGACTCATGGACGGGCGAGTCCTTGATGGCATAGAAAGGCACATGTTCCATCAGGCTCTTCAAACGTTCAGCCAGCGACGACTTGCCGCCGCCGACGGGGCCGAGCAGGTAGAGAATCTGTTTCTTTTCCTCCAGGCCCTGCGCCGCATGCCGGAAGTAAGAGACAATGTTCTCGATCGCCTCTTCCATTCCGTAGAACTCAGGGAAGGCGGGATAACGCTTGAGCACCTTGTTGGAAAAAATCCGCGACAGACGCGGGTCGTCCCGGGTGTCGATGAACTCCGGCTCGCCGATGGCCAGCAGCAGTCGTTCGGCTGCCGTTGCGTAGGCGCTCGGGTCGTCGCGACACAGGTCGAGATATTCCTGGAGCGACATCTCTTCTTCGCGTGTCGCTTCAAACCGGGCTTGGTAGGCGTTGAAGATGCTCATCTGACGTCTCCTGCTAGGTACCGCATGATCAGGCGGAGGGGAGCCGGTGTGCCGGGGTGTTGCGGTCTTCGGGTGTTCTAACGACAGCTCATCCCATAACTTGATGCCATCGGCGTGATGATTAGTTTCCGCGTTTCCTTGGTTCAGAGGAGGAAAAGTGTCACGGGTTCCCCCCATGTGGTGGGTTTTTTCAATGATTGGCGGATGCGTGCGGTGCGCTCGCATACGGGGTGATTTGCGTTGCGCTGTTCCGGCCAACCCCTGTGATAAACTTATCGTTTGTCTTCACTCAACATAGCGTGTGCGTCCGGCCATTGGGTCGTGGCGCGCCAGTCATTAGTCGGGAATGTTCATGCAAACCAACCAGGAAACCACCAACGCCCTCGAACGTCGCATCGACATTACGGTCGCCAAGGAGGCCGTCGAGCAAGAGGTTCAGGCGCGTCTCAAGCATCTAGGCCGTACCGTGAAAATGCCGGGTTTTCGTCCTGGGAAAGTGCCGCTCAAGATGATCGAGCAGAGCTACGGTGGTCAGGCGCGCTCCGAAGCCGTCGGCACCGCACTTGAGAAGGCCTTTGCACAGAAAGTGCAGGAAGAAAAACTGCGCGTGGCCGGTCAGCCGCGTCTTGAGCCCAAAGCCGAAGCCGAAGACGGCGCCCTGGCCTTCACCGCCGTGTTCGAGGTGTATCCCGAAATCACGCTGGGTGAAGTCAGCGACAAGGCCATCGAGCGCCCGTCATTGACGGTCAGCGATGTTGAAATCGACAAGACCATCGATGTGTTGCGCAAGCAACGCACCAACTACGAAACCGTCGAGCGTGCCGCGACCGCTGACGACCGTGTGGTGATCGACTTCACCGGTCGCAAGGATGGCGAAGTTTTCGAAGGCGGTCAGGCCAGCGACTTCCCGTTCGTGATCGGCGCAGGCAGCATGCTGAAGGATTTCGAAGACGCGGTTGATGGCCTCAAGGCCGGCGAGTCCAAGACCTTCAGCATGACCTTCCCGGAGGACTACCACGCAGCGAATCTCGCCGGTCAGACCGTCGAGTTCGAAATCACCGTCAAGGAAGTCGGCGCGGCCAAGCTGCCGGAAATCGACGCCGAGTTCGCCAAGTCTCTGGGCGTGGCCGACGGCGACGTGACCAAGATGCGTGACGAAGTGAAAGCCAATCTGGAGCGCGAGGTCAGCCGCCGGATCAAGACCCGCATCAAAGAGCAGGCCATGGATGCCTTGCTGGCCGCCAACCCGATTGACGTGCCCAAGGCGCTGGTCACCCGCGAAGCCGAGCAGCTGGCTGAAAACGCCCGCCGCGACATGGAAAGCCGTGGCATGCAAACTAAGGATCTGCCGGTGTCTGCAGATTGGTTCACCGAGCAGGCCGAGCGTCGCGTCAAGCTGGGTCTGGTGCTGGCTGAACTGGTCGCCGCCAAGGACCTGTACGCCAAGCCGGAGCAGGTTCGTGCCCTGATCGAAGATTTCGCCCAGAGCTACGAAGACCCGAAAGAAGTCATCGAGTGGTATTACAGCCAGCCGCAGCGCATGGCGCAGGCCGAGGCGCTGGTGATCGAAGAGAACGCGGTTGACTGGGTGTTGAATAACGCCAAGACTGAAGACAAGGTCGTCGACTTTGACGAACTCATGGGCGCTACGGCATGATCAACGTCGGACATCCGACAACAAACCATTCAGGCATGGCAATGACCAGTGATTGGAATCCCGTTGGCCTCGGCATGGTGCCGATGGTCATCGAGCAAAGCGGCCGGGGCGAGCGTGCGTACGACATCTATTCGCGCTTGCTCAAGGAACGCGTCATTTTTCTGGTCGGTCCGGTCAACGACACGACGGCGAATCTGATTGTGGCGCAGATGCTTTTCCTTGAATCGGAGAATCCGGACAAGGACATCTACTTCTACATCAACTCGCCGGGTGGCGCCGTGACCGCCGGTATGGCGATCTACGACACCATGCAGTTCGTCAAGCCGAACGTCAGCACACTGTGCATCGGCCAGGCGGCCAGCATGGGGGCCTTTCTGTTGGCCGCGGGGGAGAAGGGCAAGCGTTACTGCCTGCCGAACTCGCGGATCATGATTCACCAGCCGCTGGGCGGTTTCCAGGGGCAGGCGTCGGATATCGAAATCCACGCGCGAGAGATTCTGACCTTGCGCAGCCGGCTCAATAAAATGCTGGCCGACCATAGCGGCCAGAGCATTGAACAGGTCGAGAAGGACACGGATCGCGATAACTTCATGTCAGCCGAAGAGGCGGTGCGCTATGGCATCATCGACAAGGTTCTGACCAGCCGGGCCGATACGGTCTGAGCGCCAACGAGAGAGTGTTATGACTGAGAAGAAAACGGGCGGCGAAAAGCTCCTGTACTGCTCGTTTTGTGGCAAGAGCCAGCATGAAGTGCGCAAGCTCATCGCTGGCCCTTCCGTCTTCATCTGCGATGAATGCATTGAGCTTTGCAATGACATCATCCGTGATGAACTGGCGGGTGACCACGGCGGCGAAGAAGGCCGCACTGACCTGCCCACGCCGCTTGAGATCTTCGAGATCCTCAATCAGTACGTGGTCGGCCAGCCCAAAGCCAAGCGTATTCTGGCGGTGGCGGTCTACAACCACTACAAGCGCCTCAAGCACCTCGAGGCCACCAAGGACGATGTTGAGCTCGCCAAGAGCAATATCCTGCTCGTCGGCCCAACCGGTTCGGGCAAGACACTGCTGGCCCAAACGCTTGCGCGCTTGCTCAACGTGCCTTTCGTGATGGCCGATGCCACCACACTGACCGAAGCCGGCTATGTGGGTGAAGATGTCGAAAACATCATCCAGAAGCTGCTTCAGAAGTGCGATTACGATGTCGACAAGGCCCAGCGAGGCATTGTCTATATTGATGAGATCGACAAAATCTCGCGCAAGTCCGACAACCCGTCGATCACGCGTGACGTGTCGGGCGAGGGCGTGCAGCAGGCGCTGCTCAAACTGATCGAAGGCACCGTGGCCGCCGTGCCGCCGCAAGGCGGGCGCAAGCACCCGAATCAGGACTTCGTCCAGATCGACACCACAAACATCCTGTTTATTTGCGGCGGGGCGTTTGACGGACTTGAGCGCGTCATTCGCGACCGCACCGAGCAGGCCGGTATCGGTTTTGGTGCCGAAGTGCGAAGCCGTGAAGGCAAGCCAGCCTCCGAGACCTTGTTGAACGTCGAGCCGGAAGATCTGGTCAAGTTCGGCTTGATCCCGGAATTCGTTGGACGCTTGCCCGTGGTTGCCAGCTTGCAGGAACTTGACGAGGAAGCCTTGGTCAAGATTCTCACGGAGCCGAAGAACGCGCTGGTCAAGCAATACGGCAAACTCTTTTCCATGGAAGGTGTCGATCTCGAGTTTCGTGACGCTGCGCTGCGTGCGATTGCGCGGCGTGCCTTGAAGCGGAAAACCGGGGCGCGAGGCTTGCGCTCTATTCTCGAAGCCACTTTGCTTGACGTCATGTACGATTTGCCGACGATGGAAAACGTCGAGAAAATTGTTATTGATGAAGGTGCGATTGAAGGCAGTGCCCAGCCCATTCTGATTTTTGCAGATCAGCAAAAGGTTGCCGGTTCCAACTGAATTCGGGGTTGCTATCTTGAATTTGTATCACGGGCCCCCATCTGGGCCCGTGATCCCTTTCTGAAGGAAAAGTCATGTCTGGCACCCAGGAGTTGCCGCAGGAGCAGATGGAATTCCCGCTGCTGCCGCTGCGTGATGTGGTGGTTTTCCCCCACATGGTGATCCCACTGTTTGTGGGGCGCCCGAAATCTATTAAAGCCCTTGAGATGGCGATGGAAGGCGCGAAGAGCATTTTGCTTGTCGCCCAGAAGTCCGCCGCTCAAGACGAACCCGGTGCTCAGGATCTCTACGATATCGGCTGTGTCGCCAATATTTTGCAGATGCTCAAGCTCCCGGACGGCACCATCAAGGTGCTGGTTGAAGGCGTTCAACGGGCGAATCTGGACTCTGTCGCAGACCTGGATAGCGTCTTCACCGCGAAGGCAACGCCGATCCCGATTGCTGAAGTGGCGTCGCACGAAATCGAAGCGATGCGTCGGGCGATCATTGCCCAGTTCGACCAGTACGTAAAACTGAACAAGAAGATTCCCCCGGAGATTCTGACTTCGCTGGGTGGTATCGAAGAGTCCGGTCGTTTGGCCGACACCATCGCGGCCCACCTGCCGCTCAAGCTCGAGCAGAAGCAGGAAGTACTCGAAATGTTCGACGCCACTGCGCGTCTCGAGCGTCTGCTGACCCAGCTTGAGTCCGAGCTCGACATTCTCCAGGTCGAAAAGCGCATCCGTGGCCGTGTCAAACGGCAGATGGAAAAAAGCCAGCGTGAGTACTACCTGAACGAGCAGGTCAAGGCCATCCAGAAAGAACTTGGCGAAGGCGAAGACGGTGCTGATCTCGAGGAGCTCGATCGCAAGATCAAGGCTTCCGGGATGAGCAAGGAAGCGCTTGCCAAGGCCAATGGCGAGCTCAAGAAGCTGCGCCTGATGTCGCCGATGTCCGCAGAGGCAACGGTCGTGCGCAACTACATCGAGACCGTCATCGGCTTGCCGTGGAAAAAGCGCTCGCGCATCCACAAGGACCTGCAAGAAGCCGAGAAAGTGCTCGACAAGGAGCACTACGGCCTCGAGAAGGTCAAGGAGCGCATCGTTGAGTACCTTGCGGTTCAGCAGCGTGTTGACAAGCTCAAAGCGCCGATTCTGTGCCTTGTGGGGCCTCCGGGGGTTGGGAAGACCTCGCTGGGCCAGTCAATTGCACGGGCGACCAATCGCAAGTTCGTGCGCATGTCCCTGGGTGGGGTTCGTGACGAGGCCGAAATTCGTGGCCACCGACGTACCTACATCGGCTCCATGCCGGGCAAGATTTTGCAAAACATGACCAAGGTCGCGGTCAAGAACCCGTTGTTCCTGCTCGACGAAGTCGACAAGATGGGTCAGGACTTCCGCGGTGATCCGTCGTCGGCGCTGCTTGAGGTGCTCGATCCGGAGCAGAACTCCACGTTTGTCGACCACTACATCGAAGTCGAGTATGACTTGTCTGACGTCATGTTCGTGGCGACGGCAAATACGCTCAATATTCCTGCGGCCCTGCTGGACCGGATGGAAGTGATTCGCTTGTCCGGCTACACCGAGGACGAGAAGGTCAATATCGCGCAGCGTTATCTGGTGCCCAAGCAATTGAGCGCCAACGGTTTGAAGAAGGACGAAGTCACCATCACCGAAGACGCGTTGCGCGATGCCATTCGTTATTACTCGCGGGAAGCCGGTGTGCGCAGTCTGGAGCGTGAAATTTCCAAGATCTGTCGCAAGGTCGTGCGTGCGCTGGTCCTGCGCAAGCGCGCCACCAAGGTCGTCGTTAACAGCAAGAGCCTCGATAAGTACTTGGGCGTTCGTCGCTACAGCTTCGGCATGGCGGAGAAGGAAAACCAGGTGGGGCAGGTGACGGGTCTGGCCTGGACCGAAGTGGGCGGCGAACTGCTGACGGTTGAAGCCGTTGTCTTGCCGGGCAAAGGCAAGGTGGTTAACACCGGCAAACTCGGCGAGGTCATGCAGGAGTCGATTCAGGCTGCGCTGTCGGTGGTTCGCCGTCGCGCACGTTCGCTTGGCATTGCTGAGGATTTCTATCAGAAGAGCGACCTGCACATCCACTTGCCGGAAGGTGCCATCCCCAAAGATGGTCCGTCGGCCGGTGGGGCGATTACGACGGCCATGGTGTCGGCGCTGACCGGGATCCCCGTGCGGTGTGACGTGGCAATGACCGGCGAAATTACCTTGCGTGGAGAGGTCTTGCCGATCGGCGGTCTCAAGGAAAAGCTGCTGGCTGCCGTGCGCGGCGGGATCACCACAGCGTTGATTCCGGAAGAAAACGTCAAGGATTTGGCGGAAATGCCTGACAACATCAAGAATGCGCTGGAGATTGTGCCTGTGCGCTGGATTGATCAAGTGCTGGAGCATGCGCTGGAGCGTCGTCCTGAGCCGCTGCCGCCGGCCTCTGCCGATGGCGGAGCGACGGTGTCGGATTCGGAGAAAGCGTCTGATCCGCAGAACCTGCGAGCGCACTAAGCGCTCGAAGACTGGAAAACGGCCGCGTAAGCGGCCGTTTTCTTTTGTGCGTTTGCGCTGCACCGCGGCTTGACAGTCATAAAAAGCCCACGCTATAAAACCTGTGCGTTACCCGCCAGCACTGCCGCGATACCGCACCGTAGTGGCGCGGAATGGTGGTTGTTGCCCATATCAAAAAACGAAAGGGGACATCCGTGAATAAATCCGAACTGATCGATCAAATCGCTGACCAGGCTGATCTGTCGAAAGCGGCTGCTGGCCGGGCGCTTGATGCGGCTATTGGGGCTGTGTCGACGGCGCTGAAAAAAGGCGGCACGGTAACGCTCGTGGGCTTTGGTACCTTCTATGTTGGCAAGCGGGCGGCCAGAACGGGGCGTAACCCACGCACGGGTGCAGCTATCAAGATCAAATCAGCAAAAGTGCCGAAGTTTCGCGCTGGCAAAGCCCTCAAAGATGCAGTAAACTAGCGCGCTTTCGAGCCTCGTGGCTTGAGCGCGGGTGCTTAGCTCAGTTGGTAGAGCGTCGCCCTTACAAGGCGAATGTCGGCGGTTCGAACCCGTCAGCACCCACCAGCGCACAGCGGAGTGGTAGTTCAGTTGGTTAGAATACCGGCCTGTCACGCCGGGGGTCGCGGGTTCGAGTCCCGTCCACTCCGCCAGACCAAACAAAGGCGAGCGTTACGTTCGCCTTTTTTTATGCGAGTTTCGCTTTCGCGATACCATCCGCCTTTCAACGCTCTACTTGGTCATAAACATGTTTGAGGCAGTTCGAAACAACAAGCGCATCGCGCAAGCCATTCTCGCCCTGATCTCGGTGACGTTTGCATTCTTCGGTATCGAGTCCTATCTCAATAACAACGGCGCTGCTGGTGAGGTCGCGACGGTTGGTGGTACGCCCATCTCCGCTTACGAGTTCGAGCAGGCGGTTCGCGAGCAACAAGACCGAATTCGCGCCTCCAACGAAGGGCAGGTCGATCCGGCCACGTTCCAGGATCCGCTGTTCCGGCGCGCGGTGCTCGACAATCTCGTGAATCAGCGGCTGCTGTCGCTGTTCGCCAGCGAACACCGTTTGTCGGTGTCGGATGAGCAGTTGCGTCAGACGATTGCCGGCATTCCCGCATTTCAGGAAGACGGTCAGTTTTCCAATGCACGCTATCAGGCCGCGTTGCGCGGCCAGGGCATGAATGATCTGAGCTTCCAGGAGCGCCTCCGCGGCGAGCTGGCCTATCAGCAAGTGCTCAGCGCCATGGGTGAGGCAGCCATGGTCCCCAAGGCGGCGGTGTCGCGTGTGCTGTCGGCGCAGCTGGAGGAGCGGACGGTGCATATGGTGCGTTTCGAACCAGAGACCTATCTCAAGTCGCTCGAGATCTCGCCGGAAGCGGCGAAGGCATACTACGAAGCAAATATCGAAAGCTATGCTGTGCCGGCGCGCGTCAAGTTGTCGTACCTCGTATTGAGTGCTGACACGCTGAAATCAAAAGTGACCGTCTCTGACGATGAACTGCGCGCCGAGTACGAGCAAACCAAGTTGAACCTCGGGTCGCCCGAGGAGCGCAAGGCACGCCATATTCTGGTTCAAGTGGCCGCCGATGCCTCCGAGGCTGACGTGGCTGCCGCAAGCAAGAAAGCAGAGGCGCTGCTGGCCGAGATCAAGGCGGACGGCTCTCGTTTTGAAGCCATCGCCAAGACCGCCTCGGATGATCCGGGTTCGTCGGCCAATGGGGGTGACCTGGGTTTCTTTGGTCGCGGCGCCATGCTCAAGCCGTTTGAAGATGCCGCGTTTTCGCTGGCGGTGGGCGAAGTGAGCGAGCTTGTTCGTTCAGATTTTGGTTTCCATATTATTCGTGTCGACGACATTCGCAAGGCGACGATCCCGTCTTTTGAGGAAGCACGCGGACAACTGGAGGCGACGCTGCGCGAGCGCGCTGCCAGCCGTCGTTTCGCGGAGTCTGCCGAGCAGTTTGCCAACCTGGTGTATGAACAGCCGGACTCTCTCGAGCCGGCGGCCAACCAGTTCGGGCTTGAAATCCGCTCGACGGAAGACTGGATCGAGAAGGGGGCCACGACGGTCGCCGGGTTCGAGTCTCCCGCCTTGGCCGAAGCGGTGTTCTCGCAGTCAGCCATTGCCAGCAAGCACAATACGGATGCGATCGATATCGGAAACAATACGATTGTTGCTGCACGTGTGACATCGCATGAGCCGGCACAGCGACGGAGTTTCGATGAGGTAAAAGCCGAAGTCGAATCGCAGTTGCGTCAGCAACAGGCCGCAGAAGCCGCAGCGAAGGCCGGCGCAGACCAGTTGGCCGCGCTGACGAAGGGCGAGAAGGCCGACCTGAGCTGGGGCGACCCGATCAAGCTCCAGCGCGGTTTGCCGATGCTGCCGCCAAACGCGATGACTTCTGTCTTTGCTGTGGCGTCCGATAGCCTGCCGGCCTACACCGGTGTGAGCGTGCCAGGCGCAGGGTATGCGCTGTTTCGTGTGGATGCCGTCAAGAAGGTGACGATTGACGACAAGGATCCTCGCCTGGAGACGATGACTGATCAGTACGCGCAGTTGATGGGCGCGCAGGATTTGCGCGCTTTCTTGAGTGCGTTGCGTGAGCGTTATGCGGTGAAAATCAATGCAGCTGCGCTGGCGACTGACAGCAACGGCTGAGACCCGCGTTTCGTTTAAGTTTTGAGCAGCTTAAAAAAATGCCTCCCGAGTGGGAGGCATTTTTTATGGGTGCTGAAAAAAACCAACGCGATGCGCCAGTTTTTTAGATTCTCAGGTCAATCAACCTTGGTCGGGGTTGCCCAGTGCGGTGGTATTGAAACCGCCATCGACATACATGATCTCGCCGGTGATGCCGCTGGCCAGGTCGGAGCACATGAATGCGGCCGCGTTGCCGACTTCGTCGATTGTGACGTTGCGACGCAGCGGCGCGTTGCGCTCGTTGAAGGAGAGCAGCTTGCCGAAGTTGCCAATGCCGGAGGCTGCCAGCGTCTTGATCGGGCCAGCCGACACGGCATTGACGCGCGTGCCTTCGGGGCCGAGGCAGGCGGCGAGGTAGCGTACCGAGGCTTCAAGACTGGCTTTGGCCAGACCCATGATGTTGTAGTTCGGCATGGTGCGAACGGCGCCGAGGTAGGACAGCGTGAGCAGCGAGCCATTGCGTCCGGCCAGCAGCGGCCGCGCCGCTTTGGCCATGGCCGGGAAGCTGTAGGCACTGATTTCCTGGGAGATGCGGAAAGCCTCACGTGACAGCCCTTCAAGGAAGTCGCCCTCGAGTGCATCGCTGGGTGCGTAGGCAATCGAGTGAACTACGCTGTCGATGCCGCCCCAGGCGTCGCCGATCTGTGAAAAGAGGTCGTCGATCTGCGTGTCGTCCTGGACGTCACACGGCAAAATCAGTTCACTGCCGAAATCGGCGGCGAGTTTGCTGACGCGTTCCTGGAAACGTTCGTTCTGATAGGCAAACGCCAACTCGGCGCCTTCGCGGTGCATTGCTCGCGCGACACCGTAGGCAATCGACCGGTTGCTAAGCAAGCCGGTGACCAGAATTCGCTTTCCTGTGAGAAGCCCCATTTTTATCTAATCTCCGTTGAGCCAATCGGCGAATTATAGCCGAAGCCACACAGACCGAGGGGTTGTAGGCCGCAATCTTCGGCGAAGCGTTGAGGGGGGGGCAGGGCAAGGGGATTCGCTGCATGGCTGAGCCGCGTGAGGCCATGTGAGCCGTGCTCTCCTGCGAGCGCTTGATGCTTGTGCGGGGAGAACGCCGATGCCAGTCGTTCGCTGCTTGGGCTAAACTGCCGGCCATGCTCAACCGCTTTCGCACAATGCGCCTCGTCCTTCGATGTCATTTGCTTCGATGCCCGCTGGCCGGCGTATCGGCAGTTATCGATACCGTGCGGCGAGGTGTCTCGATCATGTGTGCGGCGGTGCTTTGTGGGGTGCTGTCGGGCTGCGGCAATGCCTGGAATGATCCGTATCCGGCGGCGGAGTCGGGCCAGAATATTCTCTATTCGGCTTTTGTTAACCGGCCGAAGCACTTCGATCCGGTGCAGTCGTATTCCGAAGACGAGGCGACCTTTCTGTACCAGATCTACGAGCCGCCGCTTCAGTATCACTATCTGCAGCGTCCGTATGCATTGATCCCAGGCGCCGCCGCACAGATGCCTGTGCTGTATCGCTATGGCAAGGATGGCGTGCTGCTGCCTGACGGTGCGGCGGCCGCCGACGTGGCCCATACGGTGTACGAAATAAGGGTGCGCCCCGGTGTGCGTTATCAGCCTCACCCCGCATTTGCGAAAGACGCGTCGGGGCGCCCAGCCTATGTGCCAATGCCTGCTGCGGCACTTGAGGTCGCGACGGCAATTCCCGACTTCCCGCTGGTGGGGTCTCGCGAGCTGATTGCCGAGGATTTTGTCTATCAGCTCAAGCGCCTTGCACACCCCAGGCTGCATTCGCCGATCTTCGAACTGATGCGGGGGTATATCCGCGGCTTGAGTGGCCTGCACGAGGCGCTTGCGGCGGCAGCGGAGAAGGCGGGGCCGGACGCCTGGCTCGATCTGGACGAGTTTGTGCTCGATGGCGTGGAGGTGGTTGATCGCTACACCTACCGGATTCGGGTTGAAGGCACCTATCCGCAACTGTCCTACTGGATGACGATGCCGTTTTTTGCGCCTGTGCCGCGTGAAGTCGATCGCTTTTACGCACAGCCCGGCATGGCGGAAAAGAATCTGACGCTGGACTGGTGGCCGGTGGGAACGGGCCCGTACATGCTGGTCGAGAACGATCCGAATGCGCGCATGGTGCTGGCGCGCAACCCGAACTATCGTGGCGAAACCTACCCGTGTGAAGCCGGTGATGATGATGTTGCAGCCGGCATGGTGGCCGATTGTGGCAAGGCGATTCCGTTCATTGATCGGGCGGTGTTCTCTCGCGAAAAAGAGGGCATTCCCTACTGGAACAAATTCCTGCAGGGGTACTACGACGCTTCCGGGCTGTCGTCCGACAATTTTGATCAGGCCGTCCAGATGGGCGGCGAGGGTGAGGTTGGACTCAGCGACGAGATGCGCGCGCAAGGGATCGAGCTGATCACCTCGGTGTCGCCCACAGTGATGTACCTGGGCTTCAACATGCTCGACCCTGTGGTCGGCGGAACCAGCGAAGCAGCGCGCAAGCTGCGCCTGGCGCTGTCGATTGCGATTGATGAAGAAGAGTTCATTTCGGTGTTTCTCAATGGCCGCGGGTCACCTGCAATGCATCCGGTGCCGCCGGGCATCTTCGGTCATGAACCCGGCGAGGCGGGCATCAATCCAATGGTGTACGACTGGATCAATGGTGCGCCGGTGCGCAAGTCGGTCGACGTCGCGCGCAAGCTTCTGGCCGAAGCCGGTTACCCGGGCGGACGCGACGTCAACACGGGTGCGCCCTTGGTGATTCACCTCGATACGACCTCGTCAGGCATGGGCCAGAAGTCATACGTGAATTGGCTGACCAAGCAACTCAGGAAGATCGATCTCCAGTTGGTGGTGCGAGATTCCGACTGGAACCGCTTGCAGGACAAATTGCGCAAGGGCAACGCGCAGATGTTTTTCCTGGGCTGGAACGCCGATTACCCCGACCCGGAGAATTTCTACTTTTTGCTGTATGGCCCGCAGGGGCGGGTGGCGACGCAGGGCGAGAATGCGAGCAACTACCAAAATGCCGAGTTCGACCGACTCTTCGAGGCCATGAAAGTGATGTCGAACGGCCCTGAGCGCCTGAGCATCATTCGCAAGATGAACCGCATTTTGCAACACGATGCGCCGTGGATCTGGGGCTTTCATCAAAAAGCGTTTGTGCTTCAGCATGGCTGGCTTAAAAACCGGAAACCGGGCGCCATCGTGCGCAACACGCTGAAGTATCAACGTATCGATACGGTTCAGCGGAGCGAAAAACGTCTGGCCTGGAATCGGCCGGTGATCTGGCCGCTGGGCTTGATGGCCGGGTTGCTGGTGTTGATGATCTGGCCGATGGTGCGTCGGTATCGCCAGCACGAACGGCAAACGGTCCGCGTGGCCGACGCGGCGGAGGGTTGAACCATGTGGGCCTATCTCGTCCGCCGCCTGCTGTATGCGCTGCCCATCCTGATGGGCGTCAATCTGCTGACCTTTGCCTTGTTTTTCGTGGTCAACACGCCGGACGACATGGCGCGGATGCAATTGGGCGTCAAGCGCGTCACACCCGAAGCCATCGAACGCTGGAAGGTCGAGCGCGGCTACGACAAACCTTTGTTCTTCAATGAAAGCGCCGAGGGCGGTGGGCAGTTGACTGACACCGTATTCTTCGACAAGTCACTGCGCATGTTCGTGTTCGATTTTGGCGCGGCCGACGACGGTCGGGACATCGCCCGCGAAATCCAGCAGCGCATGGGACCGTCGCTGGCCATCGCGCTGCCGACCTTTGTATTGGGCTTGTTCGTTACCGTCAGCTTCGCGCTGATGCTGGTGTTCTTCCGCGCTACGCCACTCGATTTCTGGGGCGTGGTGATGTGCGTCGCGATGATGTCGATCTCAAGCCTGTTCTACATCATCGGCGGACAGTGGTTGATATCAAAAGTCTGGCACCTGGTGCCGATCTCGGGCTACGGCGGCGGGCTGGATGCGCCGCGCTTCCTGGCTTTGCCGGTGGTGCTTGGCGTGATTGGCGGTATCGGCAGCAGCACCCGGTGGTATCGGACCATTTTTCTTGAAGAGATCTCTCGGGATTATGTCCGGACGGCGCGCGCCAAGGGCGTGTCCGAACTGACCGTGCTGTTCCGGCATGTGCTCAAGAACGCCATGATTCCCATCCTCACCGGCGTGGTCGTGGTGATCCCCTTACTGTTCATGGGGAGCCTGATCATCGAGTCCTTCTTTGGCATTCCGGGGTTGGGGAGCTACACCATCGACGCCATTCAGGCGCAAGATTTTGCCGTGGTGCGAGCGATGGTGTTTATTGGTTCGGTGCTCTACATCGTGGGGCTGATTCTCACTGATTTGTCCTACACCCTGGTGGATCCGCGCGTGAGGTTCGAATGATCCTAGAAACCGCAGTTGACCGCTTGTGCCCATGAGCAAGGTATTGAACATGCGAAGCTTTTCGGCTTCGAGGTCGATCACCCGGTGGGTGATCGCGCTACGCGCCAGAGTGCGCGTCTGGGGGGCCGCCTTGCTGCGTTGCTCCCCCTTACAGCGTGCAGGCTGTGCGTCGTCGCGCCTTGCCAGACCGCCCGCCAGGCGCACACTCGGGTGCGTCCAACTACGGTTTCTAGGATGATCGAGCACGGATTTGAAACGGTCGTGTTGTGGACCGATGCCTGCTTTTTCCTGCTGCTCGGCGCGTTCGCCGTCGGTGCGCTGCACGCCTGGCGCCGTCCGCACCTTCGTCGCTCGTGGGCGCGGGTTGGGGAGCGCCCTGCAGGCATGGCCGCCATGGTTGTGTTGTTGGTCTTTCTTCTCATCGGCATTCTCGACAGCCTGCATTTTCGCGCTGCCTTACCGCCGACGGCGGGGCAGACGGAGACGGTCTACGCCACGGAAGTGACGAGCGTGCTGGATGTTGTCATGCACCGTCAGCGGACCGATGTCGAGCGCACCTATTCGGCACCGCTTGCGACGCATGCCTTCGTCAAAGAGACGGTTGAACTGCCTGACGGCGGTCAGCGGCGAGACTTTCCGCGGCTGGTCCATGGTGGCGCACATCTTGAGGATGCGGCGCAGGACCATGGCGCTGATATCGCCAGTCGTCTCATGCGAGGAGCTGCGGTGGGTGTCGGGCTCTCGCTGCTGGCCGCTGCCGTGCTGAGTGTATTTAATGGTGGTGCTGGCCGTCTGATACGCGGCCAGACGCAACTGGCCTGGCGCAGTGCCTGGCTGACCTGGTCGATTGTGGCCGTTGTGGCGGGCATGCTGCTGTCGCTGGCGCAGGGATACCACGTGTTCGGCACCGACAAGGTCGGGCAAGACGTGTTTTACCTCACCCTCAAGAGCGTGCGCACCGCGTTGATGATCGGCACACTCACGACACTGGTGACACTCCCGCTGGCGATCGCGCTCGGTATTCTTGCCGGCTATTTCGGCGGGTGGGTTGATGATGTCATCCAGTACCTCTACACCGTGCTCAACTCCATTCCTGGTGTGCTCTTGATTGCTGCGGCGGTGTTGATGATGCAGGTATTCATCGCAAACCACCCCGAGTGGTTTGCCACCGCGGCCGAACGATCCGATGCGCGGCTGCTGGCGTTGTGCTTCATTCTTGGCATGACCAGCTGGACCGGGTTGTGCCGTCTGCTCAGAGGCGAAACCCTGAAGCTGCGGGAACTGGAGTATGTGCAAGCGGCCCGGGCATTCGGCGTGCCCACGGTGCGCATTCTGTTGCGCCATGTACTGCCCAATCTCATGCACATTGTGATCATCGCGTTGGTGATGGACTTTTCCGGTCTGGTGCTGGCCGAAGCCGTGTTGTCCTATGTGGGCATTGGCGTCGATCCCAACATGGCGAGCTTTGGCACGCTGATCAACGCCGCGCGCATGGAACTGGCCCGCGACCCGATGGTGTGGTGGTCCCTGGCGGCGGCGTTTGTGTTCATGTTCGTGCTGGTTCTTGCCGCTAATTTGCTTGCTGACGTAGTGCGTGACGCGTTCGATCCTCGGGCCGGCTAAGCTCAGGGGACGCGCGACAGCATGGATTCGACCGTTGCCAGAGAAAGGCTGGCATTTGGTCTTACGTAAATTTGCGAGAGACAATGGATTGCCCCAAGTGTGGACATAGTCAGTCGAACACCGAGCAGTGCGAATCCTGCGGTGTGTTTTTCGAAAAATATGCGCAGTATCTCGCCGAGAAGGAAGCCATGGCTTCTGCAAAACGCGCGCCCCGACGCAGCGGTGGCGACGATGCGCCGGGGTTCCCACTCGTCAAAAGCGCGATTGCGCTGCTCATCGTGTTGGGCGGCGCCTTTGCCATCTTTGGCGGTGACGGGGCGGACACCGCATCAGTTGAGGGGGCGCCAGCAGCGGTTGCTTCGCCGCCATCGCAGCCACAAGGCGGTATTGCCGCCAAGCTCAACAAATCTCACCCACCACGCAACGCAATCGAAGCCGCGCGCAATGCCACGGTGTTCATCCAGACGCCTTGGGGCAGCCTCGGATCAGGCTTTATCGTGAGCACCGATTGCCGGGTCGTGACCAACCGGCATGTGCTGCATTTCGATAGCGCCAGCGCCAGGCGCGCCGCAGAACAATCCCCCATGATCGCCAAGGAGTTTGCGCGCCAGCAAAGTGAGTTGCTCCAGGATCTCAAGGCCTTGTCGGCGGCTTATCGAGAGGAAGTGGCTCGCAACGGCAAGGGTAGCGGTGGTGCGTTGTCCTTGCAGATCAAGATCGACAAGGTGAAGGAAAGCATACGCGCGCTCCCCGAGGCTGTGCGCCAGCAAGTCAATGACGAGATCAGCAAAACCGCGCTCTATGCGCGCTTGGCAACCTACAAGGTGTCGCTGGTCGATGGCACCAAGTTCGACGTCAATCAAGTCGAATACGTCGACGAACTTGACCTCGCCAGCTTTCGACTGCCCGCCAGCAACTGCCCCTACATCAAGCGCGGCAAAAGTGCAGCGCTCAGTCAGGGCGAGCGGCTATACACCGTCGGCAGCCCTTCGGGCCTGACCTACACTGTCACCGGGGGTATTTTTTCCGGCTACCGGGACGAAGGCGAACGCCGATATCTCCAGACCGATGCGCCCATCAACCCGGGCAATAGCGGCGGCCCATTGATCACCGAAGTGGGCGATGTCGTCGGCGTGAATACGGCGGTATTGCTCGGGACGCAGGGGATCGGGTTCGCGATTCCGGTCGAGGATATTCCGGCGCTGTAGCGGCTGGGTTCACCACGCGTGTCGAGGCGTTTGAGGTGTGCTGCGTGGTGGCCCCGATCGATGCGTCAGGGCGGTCACGCATAGCCGCCGCCGGTCAAAACACGGCGTTCACGCTCAAGATTGCGTCGCGCCAAGCCTTCCCAAGCCTCAAATAGCGCCGGTGTAGCGTAGATATGCGTGCGCGCCAACAGGTGGGTGATGAACGCCTGTCGCCCGGCACCAAATACGTCGTCTGACACATGTGCATACTCGCGACGGATTCGATCGACGTAATCATCGTAGGCGCTCGGTTCCGCGGCGAGAATCGAAAGATCCAGATCCATCAGCAGCGCAGCATCGTAGTCGCCTGGCGGCGCCGCGTGTTTTGCGGTCATCTGGATCAAGGAGGCAACCCGCCGACAGGCGTCGTCAGACCAGCCGATGCCGCTCAGATATTCAGTCGCCAGATCGGCAGATCGTGCTTCGTTGTCGCGACGCGTCGGGTTGTAAATCGCATCATGAAACCATATCGCGGCATCGATCAACTCAGGCTGCCGGCACAGCGAGCCAAACGCGGCAAAGTGCTTCAACATCGCGCAGATGTGATCGAGCGTGTGGTAGTGCCGGTGCGGTTCCGAATATCGCGAGATCAACGCCTCGCGCAGCGCGGCAGGCGGACATGGGAGTTGAGGCATTGGCGTTCCGTAGTGTGGTCTATTTCAAATTTAGATTTTCACCATTTTTTTATGACACGCCCGAACCAGGCGTCGGAGCCTGAACTAACGCTGGAACCGTTCAATCTCGAAATGACCGCACGGCACCGCTGCGTCGTGCTTTGAATGCTCATAGCGTCCGGCACCAAACCCACAATGCCTTTCGTCCTTCATGCAGGGGCAGGTCACTGGTAACCCCACATTGTGAGCACATGCCGAAATGCTAGCTTGGTCCCAGCCATACCCAATCTACGTTTTTTCCGTGATTTCTGGGCATCCTTTCGCCTTTCCATAGAAGATGAGATTCCTTGAGATCGTCAACCCGACCCCATCGACCATTCTTTTCACATACTTCACCCGAGTGTTGAGAAATCGGGAGACTTACGTTGGCCCATTCATGTTTGGCAGTTTCTGATTTCTCAGGATGTGTATGCTCGGATGAGAGGCAGTGGACCGCCTCTGCGACGCCGACAAAAAAATCCCAGCTTCCCAAAGTGCGGTCTGAAAAAGGCGTTACGTCTGCACCATACAGGCGCAGGAATAATTGTGATTCGTAAACGACATCCGTCGTTACTTTTCCGTCAACAACGAGCTTAAACCGGCTTTTCCCTTGCTCCAGCGCCCCCGACGGCTTTTTAGCCGGTTCGACCACAGCATCAATGGATGTATGCAGGGCTCGAATTTTTCCGTTGCGAGCCCGCTCAAATAGGGGGGTTATCTGATTGTGATTGTCTCGAAAGCAAAATCGATCTGAGTAATCCCAGTACGCGCAGTAGCGAACAGTATCGCCCTGATAGTAGGTCCCGCGAATGGCCATATCGAAACGGGCATCGAGTGGCACCTCGCCATCGCTAGGCGCGTCTCGTTCTTCCACAGAGAACCAGTCACCAGTGCTCATTGAAAGGGAAATGACATCGTCTGCCGTGTGATGGCGACACAGAAGTACGTTAAGATTCATCGCTTATTTCCCTCCATTTACGATCCTGTCGATCTCCGCGAGTAACGCTTTGGCTCGATCAGCATCACCGGACTGCTTGGCGCTGTTGTACTCGAGAATACGGTCCCAGGGAAAATCGTCACCCCCGGTGCGTTGGGCACCTTCGATGATTTCTTCGTTGGTTTTGGGTTTGCCGCGCCCGACTTTAATCTCATCGCCGTGCTCGTCAATTCGTGTGCCGCGGCGCAAGTCTTCATATTTTGGCCCAAGAGGGTCGCCATATGTTTTCTGGTTTCTTCTGTAGATAACTTCCGCCAAGTCAGCGTCCGTTGCATCTTTCGCTTCTTTGCCAATGGCTCGCCGTTCTGCGTGGGCAAATCGGGCTATATCCTCGGAACTCCGGCCCGCAGCCTTCATGCTTTCCACTTTTGCGCCAATGCGACGGCGAACAGCGACTTCATAGTCAAGGCGCATCAATGGCTTGGCGCTGTGCGCCAGGGTATTCGTTGCATCGGCTGTGCCGTCCAATCTTGCCGGTTTGGCGCGAGCGAGCAGTTCATCCAGTTCCTTCTTGAGGAAGCGCATCGCTTCGGGGATCTTGCTCTGGCCCAAGGCTTTGAGTTTGTCGATTTGCTGTTCAACGAGTTCCAGGCGCTTGAGCTTGTTGCCAAATACGGCTTTCGCCAGCCACATGTGACGCACATCCGAGATGCCCAGTTTGAGCTTGTTGACAATCTCGTTGAAGTTCTTCAATGCCTGCCGGGCGTAGTCGTCCATCGGGAGGGATTTGAGCCACTTGACCGGGTCGCCCTTGCCGGCCCCGCGCACCACGGCAAGAATCATCTCCAGCGCTTCGTCAGCATGTTTGCCGCCTTTGCGGACGAACTGGATCAGGATTTTGAAAACGCCTTTCAGGACGCTCCCAAGTATAGGGATCAGGCCGATCAGCGTGATCGCCAGCGCGACCCACTTCCAAGTGTCTTTCGAGTCTTTCGACAGTTGGTGCAGATTGGCGATTACGTCCCGCACATCAGCAATCTGGTCGATGATCGGAATGGCGGTGATGATGCCTGACACGATGGTTTGCGACAGGCTGGGCTCTTCGTTGAAGTCGCCTTGCAGGACGCCCCAGAACCAGTCGAGCGCCTCGTCCATCAGACGATCTCCCTTGTGTACAGCTCAAAAAGTGCGACGGCTTGTTCTTCGCTCAGTCGTTTTCCGTACGCTGGATTGGCCTGGGGTTGGGCGCTGTCGTCCAGTGTCCATGACCTCGCATCTTCACCAATTTCGATCTCCGCCAGACCCCCTGGTGTTCCTTCAACGCGGGCAAAGCCCGCCTCGTTCAAGCGTGCTGTGCGAATCGTTCCGCCGGCGAACGTGATTTCTACTGGAGCCCCCTGAACGGCGGAACCGTCGTAGTACTTGCGCTCGACTTCGATCCAGTGAGGAACCTCGACCACCGTCCCCATTGGCAATCCGTAAAGACTGGCGCTCCCCCGCCCCGGCCCCTGAAACGCATTCCCCCCGCCCTTGACCGAGAAGGTGCCGGGGCAGGCGAAGGTGATGTCGCCGCCTGAGAGGGTCACCGCGCTTTGCCCGGCCTTGATCTGGATCTGGTCCTTGGCGAGGATGCGGATTTCATCGCTGGTACTGGTGACAGTGACGGCCTTGTCGGCGTGAACGGCCATGGCGTCGGTGTGGGCCTGGATGGTGTGTCGGCCGGCGGCGGCGACGGTCTTGATGCCGTCGGCGTGGCTGAACCAGCTGGCGGCTTCTCCGACCGTGGTGCTGAGAGTGTGGGCGGCGGCGCTGTGCCAGTCGTGCTGAACGGTGGCGTGCAGGTGCTCGGCGGCAAAGAACACGGTGCTGGCCGGTGAGGTGAGGCCGATGTCGTCGGGCGCTTCGGCGACGATGACCGGCTCGGCGAAGCGCTCGGTGGGCTCGCCGAGGGTGCGACTGGCGGGCTGCGCCTTTTGCGCGGTTTGCCCGCCGACGCTGCTGGTGAACTTGCCGTCTTTGGCCGGGTCGATGCCGTCGATGAAGCGGGTTTGCTGGGTGTTCGCGGCCAGGGGGTGTGCGCCCTGGCCGGCGGCCGCGTCGGACAGTGTTTTGGCGGTGCACTCGGCCGCCCGTAGTTGGGCGACGGCTTCGCTGACATCGAGCTGTGAGCTTGTGGCGTTGCTGCGAGCCGTGCTCGAGAGCAGCATGCCTTCGCCGGCACGCACGGCGAGCCAGCCGTCGGTGCGCAGCTCGAAGCCGCTGCCGCGCCAGGGGCCGCGCGTGGCGGTGAGCGGGTGGTGATGGATGAGGTGACCAAGGCCGAGCTGGCTGTCGGCGCGGCTGGTGGCCAGGCGGGTGTGCAGTTGGCCGGGCGCGTCGTCGGCGAGCCATTGGTTGAAGCCGGCGTCATGATTGTGGCTCATCCAGCCGCTGATCACGCCGGGGTGGTTGGCGCCGGAGTCGTGGCCGGCGCTGAAAGGCGGAAGCTCTTCGCCAGTAAAGGTCTGCCCGACAATGACTGGGCGGTCGATGTCCCCGCCGATGAACTCGACCAGGACTTCGGTCCCAATGCGCGGCAGGAAGTGACTACCCCAATTGGCTCCGGCCAGCCATTCGGCAACGCGGATCCAGGAGCCTGAGGTTTCGTCTCCTGGTGCATTTGAGCCGGCCCGACGCTCGCTTTTCTCGCTGCCGGCCGAGGGCGCTGCGCTGGCGCTAGAGGTGATTCCTTGAGTGGGGGCTGACAGTCCGCCGGGATTCGGCGTATCGCCGCGTTGCCAGTGAAACTGAACCTTGATGCGATGGTCTCGATCCGTGCTCAATGGGGCGTCATCGTGCCCGACGACCTGCGCACTTTGTGGTGCGACATAGGGCTTCGGGCAGGGGAGTGGGACGATTGGCTGTGCGTAGGCTTGGGCGTCAAACTGGTTGCGGTAGCTGCCCGCTTCAATGTCTGGTGACTTGAGCAGGCGCGCCATATTTGCGCCGAGGTTGTTGGCAGCCTGGTGGGAAATGGCAAGTGCGGTAAAGGTGTTGCGACCTGACGGGTATTGATCGTGGCCAGTGAGCGTAAAGGTGCTGGCGACGGCCATTGCGCGTGCGCTGCCTGTGCCTTCGAGGCGCTGGAACCGTGATTCGTGTGCGGCTAGAAGGGCGTCGGATCGTTGCGTTGCGGCCTGACGGCTTTCGAAAGGATAGGCGGCGCTGCCGTCGTAGATTTCCAGCGGGGGGACTTCGTTGTTGTTCTGCGTGCTGCTGGCTTCGCCGCCTGGGGCCGTGAGTTGTTTGTAGTCCCACCCGCTGAGACTGACTTTGTTGGTGAGTATCTGTCGAGTTTCGTGAATTCGTTGGACGCTGTCGGTGATTTCCGTTGCGTCGGCACGATGGAAACGAATGGTCGGTTGGATGCAGATGGGGCGTTCGGCGTTGCGATCGAAGACGACGAGTTTGTGGCGTGCGTGTGTGGCGTTGTCGCCCGCGGCGGCGCTTTGGTCGTGTTCAAATCGGTAGGACAGTCCTTCGGCCGAGAGCACCCGCTGGATGAATGCCAGGTCGGTTTCCCGGTATTGGGTGAGCCGGCTGTGAGTGCGCAAGGTTTGCGAGACATCGATGCGCCAATCGGCCTGGGGGTAGTTGGACAGGATTCTGTCGAGCGCCGTACGAATATCGACATCTTGAAACAAGTAGCAGTTGCGTCGATGCTTGAGCAGTGCGAGCCAAGGCGCTACGTTGAGTCGATACCGTGCAAACCCGCCGTCCGAACCGAGTTGAAGCGCCTGGGTGACGTAGCCGTGCCAACACCGATGCGCGCCGTCCGCCAATTGCAGGCGAAGCGTGATTTCTTCGCCGATCAGCGCGTTCAGGTCGAAGTGTGCGTGCGCCGAGAGGCAGTCGATTTCGAACAGGAAAGGCTGTGATACCGACTCGTGGCCGATGAAACGTTCGACGAGCAATGCGGCGTCGGGGAGAGCCGTTGATATTTCTATCAGCCGGTTTTGCTGTGAGATCAGCGCGGCAAACGGGAATAGGGTCATGATTGGCGCAGCCCTTGCAGACGTTGAATTCAGGGCAGAGTGATCGTTAAGGTGGGTGCGCGCGGGGCGAGCTGAACGATGTCCTGGAAGGGGGCTATCGTGTCATGCGTGGTTCGTTGGGCGTAGCTGTTGAGTGCCAGGTAGGCGAGCAGGCCAAGCAGGGAGAGTACCGAGCCGATGACCCAGACGGGTACTTCACGCTTGAGGGCGTGGGTGATTTTGTCGGGCGCCATGGCGCGTGGTGCAAAACTTGCAGCTTTGCCTTTGAGGTGGGCGATTTGCTCACCGACCTGGGCGGTGAGGTACTTGAGCTTTTCGGGCCCTTCGAGCAGGTACTTGCCCTTGAAGCCGAGGAGCAAGCACATGTGAAATACGTCGAGCGCGTTGAGTCGGCTGGCGCCGCCGTTTCTCGCCGCTTCGAGCTTGTCGAAAAAATGCTCGCCGGCGAGTTGATCGCCGAACAGGGCCAGTTGCAGCGGACGCCGCTCCCAAGTGTCGCGAATGGCGGATCGGGAGGAGAGAATCGTTTCATCGACGGTGGCGCAAAAGGCGTACTTGGCGTCAAAGATGTCTTCGGCGCTGAAGTGATGTTTTTTGGCCGTTCGTTCAAAGTTGGCGAGAAACTTCTGAACGTGTGTAGTGAAGCGGTCCGCGTCGCTCGGTGCCGTCTGGTTTCGCAGCAAAATCAGCATGTAGAACCCGTCGTAAAGCAGATCGACCAGTGTTCGGGCGCTGGATTCGATGGCTGGCGGTCGTGGCGCGGGAGTGGCGTCGCCGAAAAGGGTGGGGGGTGAATTCATGGGGTGACGGCGATGAGTTCGAGTTTGAGGTCTTGGTAGCTTTCCGGGGCGTAGATCATGATGGACTGCGCATTGAGCATGCGTTCGTACAGCGCGCCCTTGGTGTCGAGCGCAAAATAGCTTGCACCGGGTCGAACCGGGATTGCTGCCGGGACTTGCGCCGCGTGGCTGATCCGCACGCCGGACATGGCCGACAGCACGAGTTTTTCGACATCGTCCGGGGCGCCCACTTTCAGACGCAAGGGGACCGATTCGATAAGCTCTGACTGAGGGTGAGCCGCGCTGACAGAGAGATAGAACGTGGTGTCGCTGGCGATTTTTTCCGAATCGAGACGCCCAGCGTGGAAGGCGGCTTTGGGTTGAGTAAGTGCAATGGAAAAGTATCGAGTCGAAATGACCGTATCGAGCAGGTCGCGCAGGATTTTGTCGAGTTGAGTGAAGCACGCGCCGGGGGCGCCATGTTCGTAAGCGGGCAGATCGTCGAGCGCATGATGCTTCGAGAAGGTCATCAATCCGCCGGCCAAACGAAGCAGTTCCTGAAACAGTCGTTCCGGGTGGATGTCTGGGTTGCGGAACAGATGTGTCAGCGCCGCACAAGCGCTGCTGGCGGTATGAAGCAGCCAGAACGATGCAATGTCGCCGGAGCGGAATTCAATAATGTTCTGCGAGGGTTCGCGATGAAAACCATAGAGCGCATCGACTTTTGCGCGAAGCGCGTCGATTTGACGGCGGAGCATGAGGTAGAGCAGCGGGGCACTGCGCAGACTGGTGGCCGGGGGCAAAAATGCAGGATCGCGTTCGAACCCGTCACTGCTGGTCCGCCGTATGCGAAGTAGCGGAAGCGTCGCGTATTGGTCTCGTGGCTCGCTGGCGGCTTTAAGATAGGCCAGCTTGCTGAGGTAGGTGATTTGCGCATCGGCTGCGTCAGTAAAGAGGTCGGCCGTGTCTTTGGGTTCGATAAGAAATCGCGCATGGCTGTCGTCGCGACAGCCCTCGACGCAGTTTCCTCCGTGATTCTTGAGCTGATGAATCGCCAGGTGGAATGTGATGCCGCCCTGGTCGGAGACGAGCGCGTCCAAGGCAACGGGTGGCGGAAGCTGGTCAATGTCCGGGGCCGTAAATGATGTCCCGTCGGACATCACGACATCAATGCGATTGAAGCGCAGCGTGCCGGTTTTGAGCGCTTCGATATCCAGTGCAAGGTCTTTGACGCCCCACGCGAAGGGCTGGGCGGTCATGAGTGCATGACGGCTCAACGCCTCGGCATACGCATCCTGTTGCTGGAAGTGTTGTGGCCGAAGAAAAAGCCCTTCGCCCCACAGTATCTTTGCACTCTGCATCACTATCCCTTGGCTACCCGTCGCAGCTCACGCCCGACAGTGTTCTTGATTGATCGGCCGATTGGGCGCCCGACACCACCCCGCGGCCTGCCGTCAGTGCGCAGGCATGTGCGCCGACCGTGATACCTGTTTCTTGTGACGCGACCGCGTCGAACGTGAGTTTCCAGCGGCGCTGGGCCGGCGATCGGAAAAGGCCGACGACGCCGATGGTTGTGCTGTCGGCAGTCAGCTTTTGGGTGAGGTCATAGTTTTTTCCCGGTATGAGCACGACGTCCTCTACCGCGACCAGATCCTCGCCCAGCACTGCTTTTCCCGCATCGTCGCCGCTTGCTGCGGGGTAAGGGAGTTCGTTGAATGCGCGGCCATTTCGTAGTTGATAGACCCGCACGACCAGCGACAAGGACTGCCCTGAGGGGGTGGTGTTGAGTTCGTTTCCGGCGGAGATTCGCATTGGCACCTCAACGGCCTTTTGCTCCTTGTTGCCGGCATCCGTCTTGATGCCGGAAAGCTGCATCGCGATGTTGACGGCAGTGCCTACCGCTTGCACGGCGCCTGTTGTGGCGCACCCGGTATTTGTCGCCACTGTCGCGACAAGCAATGCGAGAAGCCTTTTCTGAAGCGTCATTGGTCCATTCGTCGATCTGCTCTGTATGACATAGTCACTTTTTACGGCGCCATGCTAGCATGCGTTCGTCGTATGCAAAACGCGTTGTTTTTGTCGAGGCGAGACTGTACTATCTCGCACTTTCCAAAGCAAACATTTGTCATATTGTCAGCGTCGTTGTGCGCTGTGAATGAGGATAGCCATGAGTTTGACGCGTTCCGTTTGGTTGTTTTTGGCGCCAGTTGTACTTTTCGGCGTCCAGGCTTGCGCGACGAAGCCCTTGCCCTTGTCGCAAGAGGCGTTTTCATCGGCGATGGCCGTGTCTGGTGTGAAAGTCGACGTGCTCGTCGATGAAGCCAAACTGGACGAGGCGGTTGGATTGCTTGCCAAGATGGCGGAAGACAATCCTGCTCAGAAGGAACCCTGGGTGCGTATGGCCCGAATTCACTTTGAAGCCGAAAACTATGGCAATGCCATCGTTGCTGCAGATGAGGCTTTGCACCGCGACAGTACGGATATGACAGCCAAAGGCTTGCGTGCGGTCAGCGGTTTGCGGGTTGCTACACAGTCGCTGGCCGAGCTTCGTGATGACACGAATCTGAAAGGTTCCGCCCGGGCCGATGCGCTCAGTCTGGCGAAGGTGTTGCGCGAAACACTTGGTGAGGATGTCTTGGTGCCGCCGGTGTCTGCCGAAGCCAAGCGTCGCGAGGAGGCGCTCGAAGTGCGTGCCAAGCCGCGCAGGAAGGTGCGCCGCGCTCCTGTTGCTGTCGCGCCTTCACCCGTAACACGGTCCCCGGCGCCGCTGCCTGTGGATGGTGATCCTTTTAGCGTACTCAAGTAGCTATTGAATCGATGCCGGCTGCGCACCAATGATTTGTGCGGGGCGACGGCGAATCCGTGTTGAACATCTGATTGGAGACGTACTGTGGCAAAAAAAGAGAGTGTTCAAAAACGATTGCAGAAGGTGCGGCCTCCGCGCGTGCAACTGACCTATGACGTTGAGCGTGGCGACGCAATTGAGCAAAAGGAGTTGCCTTTTGTCGTAGGCGTGCTGGGTGACTATGCCGGGCAGTCCGAGCAGCCACAGGGTAAATTGCGCGACAGAAAATTCGTCAATGTCGATCTCGACAATTTCGACGATGTCATGGCGGGTTTGGCGCCTCGTGCGGCGTTTCGCGTCAAAAACCGCCTCACGCCTGAGGGCGGCGAACTTGCTGTCGACCTGACATTCAATCGCTTTGAGGACTTTCGTCCCGAGTCCGTGGTGCGCCAAGTGGCGCCTTTGCGTCGTTTGCTAGAAGCGCGTTCAAAAATCGCCGATTTACGCAACAAGTTGGCTGGCAATGAGAAGCTGGAAGATCTTCTTGTGGATGTGCTCAAAAGTACCGAGCAGCTTCAGCAACTCGGACACAACGGTGATCAGGAGGGGGGCGAATGAGTACCCAGATGGCGACCCAGGCCACAGTGACGGAAGCGCCCGATGCAAGCCTGCTTGACCGGATCATTGAAGATAGTCGCGTGGCACGTTCCGACAACGAGCGGGCGCGGGCGAGGGACATCATCAGCGAGTTTGCCAGCCAGGTGCTCGAAGGCGAAGTGGTCGTCTCGGAGAACCTCGCCGCATCGCTAGACGTGCGCGTGGCGGAACTCGATCGACTGATCTCGGAGCAGTTGAGTGAGGTGATGCACGCCCCCGCGTTTCAAGCGCTCGAAGGTGCCTGGACCGGGTTGCATTATCTGTGCAAGCAGACATCAACCGGCGAGCAACAGAAAATCAAGCTGATGAGTGCGACCAGGCAAGAGCTGGTCAGGGACTTCAAGACAGCGATCGATTTTGATCAGAGTGCGTTGTTCAAGAAGGTTTACGAAGAAGAGTTTGGCACCTTCGGCGGTGCGCCATTTGGCGCGCTGATTGGCCAGTTCGATGTGACACGTCAGCCCGAGGATATGTACTTCATCGAGCAGATGTCGCATGTGGCGGCGGCGGCCCATGCGCCCTTCGTTACGGCAGCGTCACCTGAATTATTCGGGCTGGACTCCTTCACTGATCTGGGGAAGCCGCGTGATCTGTCGAAAGTGTTCGATACCGTCGAGTATGCGAAATGGAAATCGTTTCGGGATGCCGAAGATTCGCGCTATGTCGGATTGGCCATGCCGCGCTTTCTTGGGCGCCTGCCGTACAACCCGATCGATGGCATCACGACCGAGGGCTTCAATTTCGTTGAAGAGGTCGACGGGGCTGATCACAGCAAATACCTGTGGTGCAACGCTGCGTTTGCGTTTGGTGCGCGACTGACCAATGCATTCGAGAATTATGGCTGGTGCGCCGCCATTCGCGGGGTGGAGGGCGGAGGCTTGGTGGAAGACCTGCCCACGCACACCTTCCGCACGGATGAGGGCGAGATTGCACTCAAGTGCCCGACGGAGATCGCTATTACCGATCGCCGGGAAAAGGAGCTGAGTGACCTGGGATTCATCCCGCTGGTGCATTGCAAGAACACCGACTTTGCCGCCTTCTTTGGTGCGCAGTCGGCGCAAAAGGCAAAAAAATACGACACCGACTCCGCCAACGCCAACGCCTCCTTGTCGGCGCAACTGCAATACATCTTTGCCGTCTCACGAATCGCGCACTACATGAAGGCGATGATGCGCGACAAGATCGGCAGTTTTGCCTCATCTGCCAATGTTGAGTCCTACATCCAGCGCTGGATCGATCAGTACGTCACCGCCGATGACTCCGCTTCTCAGGAGACCAAGGCGCAATTTCCGCTTCGCGAGGCCTCGATTGAAGTCAGCGAAGTGGCCGGGCGCCCGGGTGTATATCGCGCTGTGTCGTTTATTCGACCCCATTTTCAACTTGATGAGTTGTCGGTGTCCTTGCGACTGGTGGCTGAGTTGCCGCAGTCGAGCAAGGGTTGATTTTTCTCTGTCATAACCCCAAGGGGGATCAAGCATGAAGGATATTTACGTCGAGTTTAAAGGGAGTGACATCAAGGGTGACTCCCGCGATGCCAAACACAAGGACACGGTCGAAGTGTCTGCGTGGAGCCATACCATTCGCCAGCCGAAATCGGCGACAGCATCGGGCTCTGGAGGTCACACCGCAGAGCGCGTCGAGCACGGCGAAATGATCTTCACCAAAGATATCGACGGTTCCAGCCCGAAGCTCTACCAGGCGTGCTCATCCGGTCTGGTGATCAATGACGTGGTGATCTATTTCTATCGCGCGTTTGGCGGCAAGAACACCACGGGCAATCCGTCGGGCACCCAGAACCGTCATCAGTACCTCAAGATCGAACTGAAGAACGCGATCATCGCGTCCGTTTCGCCGTCGGTGAGCGACGAGGCGATTCCTCAAGAGACGTTTTCCTTGAAGTATTCGGCGGTCAAGTGGACCTATGACGAGCTGAATATCGATGGCACCAAGTCTGGAAAAGTGAACATTCAGGGCGCTTGGAATCTGGCAAAGAACACCCCGAATCTGACTTGATCGACGGTGTGAGGCAAAAGAATGGCGGAGCACAACTCCGCCATTCTTTCGAGGCATTGAATGAAAGGATTTGAACCGTCAATTTTCGACAAGCTCTTTGATGAGTCGCCCATGCAAGCATTGCGCCGGCGCCTGAGCATGGATGAAGTCAAAGACGCCGTTGCCCGTGATCTTGAAGCTTTGCTCAATACACGCACCGTCATCGATGAATCGCTGGCGTCGGATTTCCCGCGTGCATTGAGTTCAGTGGCCAGCTTCGGGCTGAACGATTTTTCGGGATTGAGCCTGTCGAGCGTTAACGATCGCCGGCGCATTTGCGCTTCCATCGAACGGACCATCGCTCGCCATGAACCGCGACTGCGCGAGATCGAGGTCGGCCTGGAACTGGATCGCCGGTCAATCAACGCTCTGTACTTCTCCATCCGCGCGGTGTTGGTGGTAAGGCCAGCACAAGAGCCTGTGAGTTTCGACGCCATGCTGCAACCCACCACGCTTCAGTATTCGATCGGGCGCCAACGGTCCCGGATCGGGAACGCCTAAATGGAAGCGCTTTTACCCTACTACGAGCGTGAACTGGCCTTTCTTCGCGGACATTCGCGCGAGTTCGCCGAGCGCTACCCGAAAATTGCCGGGCAGTTGTTGTTGTCAGGCGAAGGCTGCGACGATCCGCATGTTGAGCGGATTATCGAGTCCTTGGCGCTGTTGACGGCGCGGGTGACCAAAAAGCTCGAAGACAGCTACCCGAGCTTTACCGAGGCGCTGCTCAACGTTCTATATCCGCACTATCTCAGGCCATTTCCCAGTTGCTCGATTGCGTTTTTCGATGCCACCGGCGCTGAACTTCAGCTGTCGTCACCGGTCGCGATTGATCGCGGTACAGAACTGATCTCCCGGCCGATCAAGGGCGCGGTATGCCGGTTCAGAACTGCCTGGAATGTCGACCTGCTGCCGGTGAGTGTGAGCCAGTTGTCCTTTGAGCCCGTGGCACGCGCACCGGGTAGCGTGCGACTGCCGGTCGGCAGCAGTGCGACTCTGTCCTTGAGTCTGGAGATTCCGGCAGCAGAAGGGCGCTGGGCTGCCGCGAAGGTGGATCATCTCAGGTTCTATATTGATGCCGAGCCTTCGGTGGCGGCGGCTTTGCGCGATGCACTCTTTCTCAAGCTGGCGACGACCTACGCCGAGGCGGACGACGGTCATTGGCGCCTGGCGGGTGAGGACGTGCTGCGTGAGGTCGGTTTCGGTGATGCCGAGGCGCTGATCGACATGCCGGCGGCGGGCCACGCCGCCTATCGGCATTTGACCGAGTACTTTGCCTTCCCGGAGAAGTACAACTTCTTTGATCTGATGCTGCCGGCCCTTCCCGCGGCATCCAAACAAACTCGGCACTTGACGCTGCATTTCGTGTTGTCAAACCTGCGCGCCGACGGTGACGCATCGCGTTTGCTGCAAACGCTGACGGCCCAAAACCTACGATTGGGCTGTGTACCTGTGGTCAATCTGTTCTCGCAGCGCGGTGATCCCATCCGGATAACGCATCGAAGCTCGACCTACCCGGTCGTGGCGGACAGCCGTCGTGCTTTCGCCTACGAGGTGTACTCGATCGACTCGGTGCGGCGTGTCCGCCAGAGCGCACAAGGAGAGTCGATTCAGGAGTATCGGCCATTCTTTTCTCTGCGCCATGGCGAAACACCTGAGCAAGAAGGCAACTACTGGTATGCCCAGCGCAATGCGCTGGTGGCCGAACAGAGCCCCGGATTTGAAACCGAGTTGTCGTTGGTCGATGCTGATTTCGACCCGGTCTCGCCGAAGACCGATGTTCTGAGTCTCGCCTTGACATGTTCCAATCGCGATCTCCCAACGCTGATGAGCGTTGGCATGCCGACGGGCGATCTTTTTCAGGAGGGCGGTGCGGCGGCGCGTTCCGTGCGCCTTCTCAGAAAACCCACCCAACCGTGCCGATTTGATCATCGCCACGACGGTCAGTGGCGGCTGGTGTCGCATCTGGCGCTCAACCACCTGTCTTTGACCAATAGTGGTTTGAGCGCTTTCAAGGAGATGTTGGCGCTCTACGATATTCAGCGTACGGCCAGCTCGCGTCAGCAAATCGACGGCATTCAGGCCATCGAGCAGCGCGACGCCACGGTCTGGTTGCCGGGCAAGCCTTTTGCTAGCTTTGTTCGTGGGCTGGAAGTGCGGCTCACGCTGGACGAATCCAGTTTTGTTGGTAGCGGTCTCGATGTGTTTGCCCGATGCGTCGATCGTTTTCTCGGGCTGTACGTTCATCTCAACAGCTTTGTCCAATTGATTCTGGTGTCCGGACGAACCGAAGAGGAGCTGATCCGATGTGCGCCGCGCACCGGCGAATCGATCCTGCTCTGATCGAGCAGCTCGGCACGGCGCCGCAGCACTTCGAGTTTTTCCAGGCTGTTCGAATGCTCGAACACTGGATGTCGTCCTCGGAAGGGCGGCGGCCGGCCGACCCTGTCTCGGAGCAAATCCGCTTTCGGAATTCCTTGTCGCTGGGGTTTGCGCCCAGCGACATTGAACACTTGGAGATGCCGGTCTCGGCTCCCGACGAAGATGCAAGCGCCGCGCCACCCCGTATCGAGCTGACACCGCGCTTTATCGGTTTGCTTGGCCTGCATGGTGGTTTGCCGATCCATTACTCCGAGCGACTTGCAAGTCTGGACCGGGCGCAGCGAGACGAGGGCGCGCATGCGTTTTTCGATCTACTGTCCAATCGTGCGGTGGGGCACTTCTACCGCGCCTGGAAGAAGTACCGCTTACCGATCCAGTATGAAACCGATCGAAAAAATCGTTTTCTGCCACTGATCCTCAGCCTGACGGGGCTCGGTTTTGATGCACTGCGCGATCGCCTGCACGACACGCCCGGATCGATTGATGACGAATCGGTTGCCCATTTTGCCGGCCTGTTGCGGCAACGTCCGCTCTCGGCGGCGGCGCTGCAATCGATGTTGTCGGATTACTTTCGCGTCCCGATCCGTATTGAGCAGTTTGTTGGCAAGTGGTACGCGTTGCCGCATGCACAGCGTTCTGTGCTGGGCGGCAAGAACGCTGCCCTGGGAAAATCCTGCCTGGTCGGCGAGCGCGTCTGGCAGCGCAACCTGCGTGTGCGTGTGCATATTGGCCCCCTGGCGCATGCGCGCTACCGGCAGTTTCTGCCCGACGGTGAGTTGGCGGCAGTGCTCGACAAACTCCTGACGCTGGCAACAGGCACGCAGTTTGAATACGAGATCCGCCCCGTGTTGCGCGCGGCGGATGTCCAGCCCGTCTGTCTCGGCGGCGCCCCGGGTGCCCGACTCGGATTCGACAGCTTCATGCTCACGCGTGCGGCCACGGAAGATCGCAGCGACACCGTATTTGAATTGCACGCCACCCATTGAACCTTACGACTCCCCACCGGTAAGCCATGAGTACCTCTCTCAAGACCCTGATCACCAAGCTCAATTCTCCCTGTCGAAAAGCCGCTGAACGCGCCGCCAGCATCTGCATGTCGCGCGGCCACTATGAGGTCGACCTTGAGCATCTATTCCTCAGTTTGCTGGAGCAAGCCGATTGCGATTTTGCGGTGATTGCGACGCGCTGTGGTGTCAGCCCGAGCGGGCTCGAACGCGATCTGACGAGCGAAATCAGTCGTTTCAAAACCGGCAACAGCCGCACGCCGGTGTTCTCGGCGCATGTGCCGAAGCTGCTCGAGCAGGCTTGGCTGATCGCCTCGCTGGATGCCCGGTTGCCGCGCATCCGTTCGGGCCATCTGTTGCTCGCTTTGCTGACCGACTCTGACCTTGCCCAACTCGCCGCGCGCGCCTCGACGCTTTTCAAGCGGATCAAGCTTGAGCAGCTCAAACACGATTTCGATGCCCTGACGGCCGGCTCGGCAGAGGCAAAAGAGGCCGCCAGCGCCGATGCCGGCGCGGATGAGGGCGCAGCGACGGAGGCCGATTCGACACCCGAGACCGCTGTCGTCAGCAAGACCCCCGCACTGGATCAATTCACCACCAATCTGACCCGGCGCGCGGCTGACGGGAAGATCGACCCGGTGATTGGGCGGGACGCAGAGATCCGTCAGTTGATTGACATCCTCATGCGTCGGCGCCAAAACAATCCCATTCTTACCGGCGAGGCCGGGGTCGGCAAAACCGCTGTGGTCGAGGGCATGGCGCTGCGCATTGCGCTCGGCGACGTCCCGCCGCCACTCAAAAACGTGAGCCTGCATGTGCTCGATCTCGGCTTGCTTCATGCGGGCGCCAGCGTCAAAGGCGAATTCGAGAACCGTCTCAAGAATGTGATCGACGAGGTCAAGCAGAGTCCGACGCCGGTCATCCTGTTCATCGACGAGGCGCACACCATGATCGGCGCGGGCGGTCAGAGCGGCCAGAACGACGCGGCCAATCTGCTCAAGCCGGCGCTGGCACGTGGCGAATTGCGCACCATTGCCGCCACGACCTGGGCGGAGTACAAAAAATATTTCGAAAAGGACGCGGCGCTTGCCCGGCGCTTTCAGGTGGTGAAGGTTGACGAACCCACCGAACCGCTGGCTGCCGCCATGTTGCGCGCCATGGTGCCCTTGATGGAGTCGCACTTCGGGGTGCGTGTGCTCGACGACGCGGTGACCGAGGCGGTCCGTCTGTCGCACCGATACATCAGCGCGCGGCAGTTGCCAGACAAGGCGGTGAGCGTGCTCGATACCGCTTGCGCCAAAGTCGCGCTGGGCCAGAGCGCCACGCCGGCGCTGATTGATGACGCGGAGAAGCGATTGCAGCGCGAGCGTGCTGAACTCACGGCGTTGGAACGCGAGGCCGCCACCCACACCGGCCACCAGTCTCGAATCGCCGAACTCGTGACTTCGATGGCGCAAATCGAAGCCGCGCTGACCGAACTGCGCGCCCGATGCGAGGAGGAGGGCGAGATCGTGTCGCGCTTGCTGGCGTTGCATCAGCAGCTTGAGCGTCGTGGCCAGTCTGATGCACTCGTTGAGGGTGAAGAGGACGACGTGGCATGTGCGGAGCTTGCGTCGCTGACGACCCGCTTGCGCACCCTGCAAGGCGACAGCCCGATGGTGCCGCTTCAAGTCGATGGCGTGGTAGTGGCCGAAATCGTATCCGCCTGGACGGGGATTCCCCTGGGCAAGATGCTCAAGAATGAGATCAATACGGTCCTGAATCTCAAATTGCTGCTCAACGCGCGGGTGATTGGGCAAGACCATGCGCTTGAAGCAATTGCGCAGCGGGTCCGCACCGCGCGGGCGAATCTGGATGATCCCAACAAACCGAAAGGCGTGTTTCTGTTCGTCGGTCCCTCGGGGGTGGGTAAAACCGAAACCGCGCTTGCGCTGGCCGATGTGCTCTACGGCGGCGAGCGCAAGTTGGTCACCATCAACATGAGCGAATACCAGGAGGCGCATTCGGTCTCCGGCCTCAAGGGCTCGCCACCGGGCTACGTCGGCTACGGCGAAGGCGGTGTGCTGACCGAAGCCGTGCGACGCAACCCCTACAGCGTCGTGTTGCTCGACGAAATCGAAAAAGCCCATCCCGACGTCCTCGAGCTCTTCTTTCAGGTGTTCGACAAGGGCGTTCTCGACGATGCCGAGGGGCGGGAGATCGACTTCCGCAACACCCTCATCATTCTCACCAGCAACGTCGGGTCCAGTCAGATCATGCAGGCCTGCCTCAACAAGACGGCGGCCGAACTGCCAAGTGCCGATGCGTTGGCGGAGGCCTTGCGCCCGGCGCTGTATACCGCGTTCAAGCCGGCCTTTTTGGGGCGCATGAAGGTCATTCCCTACTACCCGATTTCCGATGATGTCTTGCTCAGCATCATTCAGCTCAAGCTCGAGCGGATTCGTGATCGCGTCAGCGCCAACCACAAAGCGGTGTTCGGCTGGGACGCGAAGTTGGTGGATACCGTTCTGGCGCGGTGCACCGAGGTCGACTCTGGCGCGCGAAACGTCGATCACATTCTCAACGGGAGTTTGCTCCCCGAGATGGCCGAAGCCGTGCTCACCCGCATGGCCGACGGCGCGGCAATCGCCCGCATCAAGGTCAGCGCGACCAAGAGCGGCGACTTCCGCTACGCCATCAAATAGGGCGGCTTCACTTCGGAGGGCAACCCTCCGGTTCTTACCGGTCCTCAGATGCCGTGGTCATGCTGCAAGGGCCAGCTTTTGCTTCGGGGTGATGCCGCCAAGGGCCGTGCTGGGACGTTTGTGATTGCAGGTCCAGATTCATCGCGTTGCAGGCGCCTGGACTGGTGGGATGGATTCGAACAGAGAATGACTGAGCCAGTCTTGGCGCACGCTGCGGTTGATCGTTCGATGCTGGCGTTCTGCTGTGGGTTTCCGGAGCCAGGTCACGCGAGCCGGTCTGTGGCTCATGTGCTTGAGTGCTTTCTCGACAAGTGCGTCGGTCCGCCTCGCCCTGTGCATCTATCGGTTGCGAACAGCAGGGTTCGTGTTGCAAGCGCTAGCGCCGCGCCAGGTTTAGCCGTTCGTGGCGGCAAGCCATCGGAATCCCGACAGTAGATCGGATCTCGCCAAGCCGGTATGATCGGCGTTAATGACAAATAATTATTTATCGGCATCTCTCGCATCAGATGCCAGTGCCAACTTTGGCCGAATCGAATGGGTTCTTCAGGGGCTGATCATATTGAGTCTCCTGGCGTTTGCGCTGGAAACGCTGCCTGATCTGTCACCGCTTCAGTTGCAAGCGTTGCATGGCTTTGAAGTGTTTGCGACGGTGGTGTTCACGGTCGAGTATGTTGCGCGTGTCTGGCTGACGCGCCCGTGGCGGCGCTATGTGTTCAGCTTCTACGGTTTGATCGACATGCTCGCGATAGCGCCGTTCTACCTGTCGCTTGGGGTCGGGAGCGAGTCGCTGCGATCGCTCAGGCTGTTGCGTCTGTTTCGCATTCTCAAGCTGGCGCGCTACAACGTGGCGATGTTGCGCTTCTATCGCGCCCTGGTGATTGCGCGCGAGGAGTTGATCCTGTTTGGCGCCATGGCTTTGATTCTGTTGTATCTGGCGGGCGTGGGCGTGTATCAGTTTGAGCATGTCGCTCAGCCGGAGGCGTTTCGCTCGGTGTTTGATGGTTTGTGGTGGGCGCTGTGTACCTTGACGACGGTCGGCTACGGCGATGTGTATCCGGTTACCGCGGGCGGCAAGCTGTTCACTTTTGCGATTCTGGTGGTTGGTCTGGGGGTCATCGCCGTACCGGTGGGGTTGGTCGCATCGGCGCTGACGTTGGCGCGGGAGGAAATTGAACGCGCTACGGGGCAGGGAATGCAGAACCCGTCTGCCCGCCCAATGGTTAGCAGTGACGATTGATATCGATGGGCTAGATGCCCAAAAAACAAAAAAGCCCGCATTGGCGGGCTGTCTTGCGAGTGGTGGGCGGTACTGGGATCGAACCAGTGACCCCTGCCGTGTGAAGGCAGTGCTCTACCGCTGAGCTAACCGCCCACTCGAGAAGAGCGCGCATTTTAGGCGGCGTTTGGGCAGACGTCAAGTCGCCTGCGATCTTTCTGAATTGACGTAGAATACGCGCTCGATTTTCATTGCTTAGATCAGCCCATGGCCACCCCTGTTCGCACCCGTTTTGCCCCGAGCCCGACCGGCTTTCTTCACATTGGTGGTGCGCGCACTGCCTTGTTTTCATGGGCGTTTGCCCGGCATCACGGTGGTGAGTTCGTGCTGCGGATCGAGGATACCGACGTCGAGCGCTCGACGCCCGAGGCGGTCCAGGCGATTCTCGATGGCATGAAGTGGCTGGCGCTGGATTGGGACGAAGGCCCGTTCTACCAGATGCAGCGTATGGATCGCTATCGCGAAGTGGTGGCCGAACTGCTGGCCAAGGGCTTGGCTTATCCGTGTTATGCGAGCCCGGCGGAATTGGATGAGATGCGCGAGGCGCAGCGCGCCCGCGGCGAGAAGCCGCGCTACGACGGTCGTTGGCGTCCGGCGCCTGACAAGACCTTGCCTATGCCGCCGGCGGGTGTTGATCCTGTGATTCGCTTCTGCAATCCGACCGAAGGCGCGGTGGCGTGGGATGACCTCGTCAAGGGGCGCATCGAGATCGCCAACGCCGAGATGGATGACCTGATTATCGCGCGGCCGGACGGCACGCCGACCTATAACTTCTGCGTGGTGGTGGATGACTGGGACATGAAGATCACCCATGTCATTCGTGGTGATGACCATGTGAACAACACGCCGCGGCAGATCAATATTCTGCGCGCGCTGGGCGCGGAAGTGCCGGCCTATGCGCATCTGTCGATGATCCTGGGCGACGATGGCCAGAAGCTGTCGAAGCGCCATGGCGCGGTCAGCGTGATGCAGTATCACGAAGATGGTTATCTCACCGAGGCAGTCATCAACTATCTGGCCCGCCTGGGCTGGAGCCACGGTAACGACGAGGTGTTCTCGCGCGATCAAATGATCAATTGGTTCGATCTGGACCACATCACGCCGTCGGCGGCGCAGTTCAATACCGAGAAGCTCAACTGGCTGAACGCGCATTACATCAAGGCCACCGACGACAACGTGCTGGCAGCCGACACCGCCAGTCGCTTGGCGCGGCGTCAGGTCAATCCCGAAAATGGCCCGGCGCTTGATACGCTGGTGGCCTTGTACAAGGAGCGGGTGTCGACGCTGAACGAGTTGGCCGATGCGGTCGAGGCTTTTTATGTTGATGTGCGGCCATCGGAAGAATTGCTGAATCAGCACCTCAATGATGCCGCGCGCGCAGCCTTGGCTGATCTGGCCGGCGAGTTCGATGCGTGTGACTGGCAGCGCGAGGCAATCAGCGCGGCGATCAAGACGACCATGAAAGCCCACGGGCTCAAGATGCCTCAGGTGGCGATTCCCTTGCGGGTGTTGCTGGTGGGGCAGCCGCAGACGCCGGCGATTGACGCGGTGGTCGAGGCCATGGGGCGGGAGACCGTGATGGCGCGTTTGCGACGCTATCTTTGATGGCGTGTTGCGACAGAAACCCCGCTGAGGCGGGGTTTTTTATTGCTCCTGCTGGGCTTGACTGAGGTCGGTCTCGGCTTCGATCCAATAGCTTTGTTTGTGGCCTAGCGCTTCGAGGCGAATGCGTTCGCTGTCGGCTTGCGGGTAGCTGAGGTGGCGCAGCATCACGAAGCGCTTGCCGTTGTCGTCGAGCCGGCACAGGCGATAGATGGGTAGGGTCTGGCTGCGCTCGATGGCGTCGGGGACGGTGTCGCCAGACTGAAAGCCGGCGCGCTGGGCGAGCGTGTTGAGGTGCGACAGTCGGCCGTTGCGCCAGGTGTCCATGCCCTCGCCAATGCAGGCCGTGGTGTGGCCAACGGTGGCGGCGATGACGCCGACGCGCTCGATCACCGCCAAGGCGGCGATGCCGGCGTTGTGTTTGCCGACACCAGCATCGTTGAAGAACACCATGCGCGGTGGGTTGCCCTGCACGTAGTCGGCGGCGCTGAGGCCGCCGTGCGAGCCGCAGACGATGATCTGGCCACGATCATCGGGGCACAACTCGGCGATCGAGTCGAGGATGCGAACGTGGCCGAAGGGGAGGTCGATGCTTTGGCGCATGCCGTCGATTGTGGCGGAATTTTGCGTGCGCGTCTTCGGCCCGTTGCTGCGTTTAGAAGTTGGCCCGGCCGGATTCGGATAGACGACCGCCCTCGACTCGAACCCGATCCCCCGCCATCCAGGAGGGCGGCTCATCCTGATCGATGGTGCGCACGCTACCGTCGTTCATTTCCACCGTGATGCGATAGCGGGTGGTGGGCGTGACATTACGCTCGACGTTGTGGCCGGCGACGCCGCCGATCACTGCACCGGCGATGGTCGCCAGATCCTTGCCGCTGCCTTTGCCGACCTGGTTGCCGAGCAAACCGCCGACCACGCCACCGGCAATGGCACCGATACCGCTGCCTTTGCCGCGGCGGTCGAGGGTTTCAACCCGGGTGACGACACCGCAGTCGGGGCAGTAGCGTTCGACCGGCTGTACGACGGGGGATGGTTGCGGCGCCGGACGCGGCATTTGCGCGACCACTGGTGCTGGCACGGGTTTGGGCTTGACGACGACCGGGGCAGGCGCCGGCTTGGCGGCGGGTTCGATCACTTTAGTGGGCTCGGCGATCGCTTCATTTACCGGTGTCGGGTCGGCTTTGGGCATGGGCGAGACATCAGCAGGTGTCAGCACGGCGACCGGCGGCACCGGTTTTTCGGTGGTCAGCAGTTCCGGCTTGAGTGCCGCCTCGGAGCCAGGCAGCCAGCCCATGAAGGCGGCGGTGCCGGTCACGCAAAAAGCGGTGATGGCCGCGGCCATCAACCATTGCATGGGGTGAAGTGTTTTGCGCATGTTCGCGGTCCCGTCATTGAAAGTCATGCGCATTTAACGTGACAGCGCGTCGTGACGAGGACCGCGGAAAGAAAGCCTTACAAATGCGCCGTTCAGCCGTCGCTGGGGATACGATCGCGGCGTGCGCGCCGGAGCACGAAGCGGCCCGGGTCAATCGCATCCACCAGGTCGCGCTCCAGCGGCAGTGGGTCGCCATCGAGCTGGCTGGCCAGGGTTTCGGCGACGATGGTCGACCACACCAGGCCGCGCGCGCCAAAGCCTGAGATTGCATACAGGCCGGGCTCACGCACTACCTGCTCCAACGTGGCGTCGGCAGGATAACTGCCGGGTATGGCGATGGCGCCGATCATTGGCAGTCGGTCTGGTGAGGCGGGGCGAAAGCCGACGCGGCCGGCCATCGTGGTGTCATCGAGCGTGGTGCTGAAGCCCGGCAGGATGAAATCGAGCTTGGCCAGATTGTCGGCGTGTTCGCTTTCGCGTAGCGCGGGGTCATCGTCGTCGACAAGAAAAGTCGCGCCGGCACACCGCTGGCCGTCGATGGCTGGGCTCACATAGCCGAGCCGGCAGACCACGACTTTGGGCGCACTGCCTTCGGTGGCGGGCAAGTGGCTGACCTGGCCGCGGGCAGCGCGCACCGGCAGGGTTTGGGCGACGTCGAGGTGGCGGATGTCGGCGCCGTTGGCGAGAATCACACAGGCGGTTTCGGAGATCAACGCGTCGTTGGCGTCATGAAGCTGCCAGTATTCGGCGACGCGTGTCAGGCGGGCGACCGACGTGCCGTAGCGCACGGTCAGGGCGGTGCCTGCGGCGGCAATGTTGGCCGCGCACAGACTGGGCGGTTGTACCCAGCCGCTGCACGGAAACCACCAGCCGCCGGTAGCGAGTGGCCAGTCGGCCAGTGCGCTGGCTTCGGCCTGATCCACGTAGCGCAGGTAGTCGTCGGGCGGCCGCTGGCTATCGACGACGTCGCGCTGACGGGTTTCGTGTACGGGGTCGCGCGCCAGATGCAGCACGCCGGTGGGTGCCCAGCGCACCGCGTGGCCGGCGGCAGCCAAGGCGTTGAGATGGCGGATGCCGGCCAGCGTGCCGGCGCGGGTGAGGCGAGCCAGGCGGTTGTCGTCGAGACTCGGCAGCGGGCGCAAGACGCCGGCCAGATTGCCCGAGGCGCCTTGGCCGGGGCCGTTGGCGGCGTCGAGCAGTTGCACCGACCAGCCGCGTTTGACCAGGCGGTGTGCCAGTGAGGTGCCCGCCAGCCCGGCGCCGACGATGATCGCTTCGCGGGAGGGGTGCGCGGGGGGGCGTTCCGGCGCGCCAGCGATATGGCCGCGCAGCATTTCGCTCTTGCCGGTAAAGCCGCGCACCTTGTCGATACGGAAGCGCGCGTATTCCAGATGCTGACGGACTTCACGCGAGACTGACCAGGTGGCCAGGGTGGCCACCGGTGCAGCGAGCGCCGCGAGTTGGTGGCATATTTTTTCCGACCAGAGTTCGGGGTTTCGCGCGGGGGAGAAGCCGTCGAGGTAAAAGGCGTCGACGCGCGCGACGAGCTTGGCGAGCGCGGTGGAGGCGTCGCCGAATATCAAGGTGAGAGCGATGCGCCCGTCGTCGAGCCACAGGCGATGGATGCCGGGCGTGAGCGTGGGCCATTGTGTGCGCAGGCGCGCCGACAGCGCGGCGAATTCGGGCCAGCGTTGGTGCGCGGTGGCGAGATCGGTGGCGTTGAACGGGTGCTTTTCGATCGAGATGAAATGCAGGCGGTCACAGCGTTTCGGGTCGTCGCGCCAGGCTGCCCAGGTGGCGAGAAAATTCAGCCCGAGGCCAAAACCGGTTTCGAGAATGACGAAGCGCGACTTGCGCTGCCAGCGGTGCGGCAGCTGGTTGCCTTCGAGGAATACATGGCGGCTCTGACCGAGAGCGCCATGCTGAGTGTGATAGACGTCGTCAAACTGGCGCGAGAACGGCGTGCCGTCTTCGGCATATTCGAGCACCGCCGGGTCGATTTTCTCGTACATCAGTGAACAGTGGGCGGAACGTCGCTCGGCGTCGGCGTGGCAGCGTCGGGCAGGGGGAGCTTGTCGAGCGACAGATCCCACTCCGCCTTGGCGACGGTGCCACGGATCATGGCGCAGAGCGCCTGCATCAGGTTTTGATCGCAGTCGAAGCTGACCTGTCGGGCGCGGGTTTCGCCAAGCATGACGCGGCACAGCGGGCCTTCGATCGGCTCGAGCCGGCTCTCGGTGGCGAGCAGCGGTTCGGCGCCCAGCGGGTGACTGAGATTGTTGTCGTCGAAGGGGGCCTGGAAGCTGCCGGGTTCGGCGGCGTCCTTTGGCTTAGCCACGGGCATGCCCGGCGCCGCCTTCGCGAGATGGCTATTCAGCATGCGCTGCAGACCCGGCCACAGTGCCTTGATGAGTCGCCGGGTGAGCAGCACGTTGATGCCTTCGCGTTGCGCGGTGGCAATGCGCAGGAGCAGGCGATCTGCCCGCGCATCGTAGGCTACCTGAAGTTGCTGGATCTGCATCGTGCGCCGGCTTACTCCGGGCGCATCTGCGGAAACAGGATCACGTCACGAATGGCCGGGCTGTCGGTCAGCAGCATGACCAGACGGTCGATACCGATGCCGCAGCCGCCAGTGGGCGGCAGGCCGAATTCGAGCGCCCGGATGTAGTCGGCGTCGTAGTACATGGCTTCGTCGTCGCCGGCTTCTTTGGCTTCGGCCTGCGCGCGGAAGCGGGCCGCCTGGTCTTCCGGGTCGTTCAGCTCGGAGAAGCCGTTGGCAATTTCGCGGCCGACGATGAACAGCTCGAAGCGTTCCGTGACTTCCGGGTCGCTGTCGGAGGCGCGGGCCAGCGGGCTGACTTCGACCGGGTAGTCGATGATGTAGGTCGGCTCCCACAGCTCGGCTTCGGCGCAGGCTTCAAACAGCTGCAACTGCAGGCTGCCCAGACCGCCCGGTTTGACGCTCTCGCCGAAGGCATTGATCTTGGCCTTGAGCCATTCGGCGTCGGCCAGTTGCTCGACAGTGAAGCCCGGGTGGTATTTGCGGATGGCTTCGACGATGGTCAGGCGGTGGAAGGGCTTGGACAGGTCGAGCTCGCGGCCCTGATACTGGAAGACCTCGGTGCCCAGCGCTTCGCGCGCAGCGTGTCGGATGAGGCCTTCGGTGAAGTTCATCAGGCTTTGGTAGTTCGCGTAGGCCTCGTAGAACTCCATCATGGTGAATTCGGGGTTGTGACGCGGGCTGAGGCCTTCGTTGCGGAAGTTGCGATTGACCTCGAACACCTTCTCGAAACCGCCGACCACCAAGCGCTTGAGATAGAGCTCGGGGGCGATGCGCAGGAACAACTCCATGTCGAGCGCGTTGTGGTGGGTGGTGAAGGGCTTGGCCGAGGCGCCGCCGGGAATGGGGTGCATCATCGGCGTTTCGACCTCGAGGAAGCCGTGATTCATCATGTAGTTGCGGATCGACTGCACCATGCGGCTGCGTGCCACGAAGGTGAAGCGCGACTGCTCGTTCATGATCAGGTCGAGATAGCGCTGGCGGTATTTGGTTTCCTGGTCGGTCAGGCCGTGGAATTTTTCGGGCAGCGGGCGCAGGTTTTTGGACAGCAGGCGGATTTCGGCGCAATTGACGGTCAGCTCGCCAGTCTTGGTCTTGAACAGGGTGCCGACCGCGCCAACGATGTCACCGATATCCCAGTGCTTGAAATCGGCATGCACGTCTTCGCCGACGCCCTGATTGCTCACATACAGCTGAATACGACCGGAGAGATCCTGAATGGTGGCGAAGCTGGCTTTGCCCATGACGCGCTTGAGCATGATGCGGCCGGCCACGCGCACTTCGATCGGGGTCTGTTCGAGTTCTTCGCGGGTCTTTTCGCTGTATGTCTCGTCGAGTTTGCCGGCGGTGTTCTCGCGTGAGAAGTCGTTCGGGTAGGCGCGGCCGGATTCGCGCCACGTGCGCAGCTTTTCGCGGCGCTCGGCGATGAGGTGGTTTTCGTCGGCGGAAGGCGAGGCGTTTTGTTCTGACATGTGTGGCTCGTTTGAATGATGGCGAGTCCGGCGTTGCGTTGTTGCTATACGCGGGTGCCGAAAAACCGCAATTTTCTCATAACCGCCGCGAGAAGTCGCTCGCCAAGGGGCGTTCGTGCCCGGCGCCGGCGCATAAACCGTTTAATGATGGCGATTCGGTGCCGTAATACGAAAGACCTGTGGAAGACACGCATGCGAACACGGACTGGCGACTCTCTTCTGGCCTTGCTCAAGGCCGCGCAACATCTGACCTCACTGCATGTGAGAGAGACGCTGTTGCGCGCGTTCTGTGTTGGCGTCCAGCGCGCGCTGCGCGCAGAGCGTTGTGAGCTGCGGGTGCTAGGGCTGGGGCGTCGGCAGCTCAAAAGCATCGGCTGGTGCAACAAAGCGGGCGTTGGCGGCGATTGGGACGACGCTGCCGACGGCCTGGACGGTCAGGTGCAAGAGGGGTTTCTGGCGCAGGCGATCGACAATGGCGCGAATCTCACCCGAGCTCACGATTCGGATGGCTGGCGGATGGCGTTTCCGGTGTTGCACGCTGGTCGCGTCCGATGGATTCTCGATGTCCATGCCACCACGGCGATTGCCGCCGTCACCGTCGATGGCGTTCGGGCCTATGTTCATTGTTTTGAGCGCTTGATGGCGCACTGGGATTACGCCAATCTGGATACCTTGACCGGCTTGCTCAACCGCAAGACCTTCGATGAACAGTTTGACCAGTTGATTGCGGTCGCCGAGCGGGCACGGCGCCAGGACGGGGAGCGACGCGAAGATTCGGTGCTGCCCAGCCCAGCGTGGCTGGGGATTGTCGACATCGACCACTTCAAGCACATCAACGATACCTGGGGCCATCTGTTCGGCGACGAAGTCCTCATCCGCTTGGCTGATTGTATGCGCAGCGCGTTTCGCAGCTCCGACAAGCTGTTCCGTTTCGGTGGCGAGGAGTTCGTGGTGATGTTGCGCAATGTGCCGGCCGAGACCGTGACCAGTATTTTCGAGCGTTTCCGGATCGCGGTCGAAACGCATGATTTTCCGCAAGTCGGGACCGTCACCTGTTCGATCGGATTCGCCCAGGTTGATGACCGGCTGCCTCCCGCAGAACTGCTCGGTCGTGCCGATTCAGCGCTCTACTATGGCAAAGAGCATGGCCGGAACTGCGTCTGGGCCTACGAAGACCTGGTGGCAGCCGGCGAGCTGGTCTGCACCACAGCGACCAGTAGCGCGCAGCAAGACGCTGACGAATACTTCTGACCGGGCGGCGTCCGGCGGTCAGTCTCGCTGGCGCTGCAACACCCCGATCGGCGGTGCCCATTCTTCTGACGGCGGCTTCTTGCGCGTGACCAGCGTGAGCTGCGCCGGCGCAAATACATTGGCATTGTGCGTCACCGGCGTGGTGATCAGATATTGCGCGCGGGTCGCCCGCAGGAAGGCGCCGACGCGGTCGATGTTGGCCACATCCAGATGCGCGAAGGGCTCGTCGATGAAGACGAAGCCGCCCGGGCGGGTCTCGTCCATCAAGAGCGCAATCAGCAAAATCAACGACTTCATCACCTGCTGGCCGCCCGAGGCTTCGCCATCGTTCAGGCCGACCGCGCCCTTGCGGTCGAAGTCAAAGCGCACATCTAGGCCGGAGCGGTGCAGGGCGGTGTCATCGTTGTCCAGATGCGGTACCGGGCAGTCCACCTCGACATGCGCCAGTTCGCCCAGGGCTTTGAGGTTGCGGCTGTACTGGCGCACCGTGGCGCGCAGCTTGCCAATGTAGGCGCTGCGCGCTTCGTCGGTGTGGCGGCGTGCCGTGGCGCAGTAGCCCTGGCGGGCGGCGTAGTCGCGCTCGCGGCGGCCAAGGTCGTCAAGCAGACGGTCGCGCAGGGTGAGCACGGCGGGGTCTTGCACCCAGTCGCCTTGTTCAAGCCGCAGACGCAGGCGCTCGGATTCGGCACGCGCGCTGCGGGCATCGCCGTAGCGCTCGGTGAGTGCTTCGATGCCTTCGCCACGGCGCCATTCGGCGGGCATGCCGCGACGCAGCCGGCGCAGACGCTGCACGCGTTGGGCTTGTGATTGGCGACGTGGGCGGTCCTCGCTGTCGAGCAGGCCCAGACGTTGCTCGTGGGTGGCCAGTTCGCGGCGGCGGCGGTCGAGTTCGATCTGGATGCCGTTGAGCCGCTCGCCTATGCCGTCGAGCGTGGCCTGCAATTCGGTGCGCTCGGCGATGGCGTCGGTCAGCGCTTTTTTTGCCACCGGCAGGTCGGCCTCGGCCTCGGCAAAGGCTTGCGCGCGGGCGGCCAGTTGGGGTGCGGCGCTCAGGCCGAGTAGCTGACTGCGTAGGGTGTTGAGCCGGTCGCGCAGTGCGTCCATCTGCGGGCGCAGCGGGCTGAGCGCCTTGTCGAGCTCGCGCACATCGGCCGAGAGCGCATCGATGCGCGCCTGCCGTGCCAGCTCGCCAAAGTGGAATTCGCGCGGGCGGCCCAGGTGGCGGGCGCCGCGGCGCTCGCGGTGGTAGGCGTCGCGGGTGATCCACTCGGTATCGCGCGACAGGGCGCTGCCGGCGGCGGCGTCTTCGACGCGGGTGATGCGGTTCAGCAGGTCGGCCAGCCAGCGCGGCACGGGGCCGGCAAAGCGGACGACTTCGGCCAGCGTATCGCGCTGGGCCGGCGGGGCGTTTTCGCAGTCGGCCACGACGAAATGGCGGAAGCGCTCGCGCTCACCCAGCGCCCAGGCCTGATGACGATCGGCGGCGCGCTCGAGCAGCAACACGTGGCGATAGGGGCGCAGTACGGCTTCGATCGCGCCTTGCCAGGCGGCGTCGGTGATTTCGATGGATTCGCTGAGCGCGCTGTGTGCGATGCCGGCCTCGGTCAGTACGGCGCGGAAGGCGCGCACCTCGGGGTCGGAGGGCGGGCTGCTGCGCTCGTGGGCATGGGCGAGCGCGTCCTTGGCGGTTTCGAAACGGGCGACCAGCTCGCGTTCTTGTGCGCGCAGGGCCGTCAGCTCGGCTTCGACCGACTCGTGTTCGGCTTCGATGGCGACGGCGTCCTGACCCTCTTCGCGGGCCAGTAGCTCGCGCAGGGCGCTGCGCTCGGCCAACACACGTTCGAGATCGCGTACGCGGTCGTGGGCGCTCAGATGGCGTTGTTCGGTGTCCAGAAACTGGCTGCGGGCTTTGGCGCGGGCCTTTTCTTCGGCCAGACGCTCGGCGTCGACCTGGGCGATGCGCTGGCGGGCGGCCAGCAGGCCGGACTGGCGCTCGCGGCGCTCGCCATCCTGGGCGCGCAACTGGCTGCGTTCGGCACGGATGTCGCGGCGCAGCTCAAAGGCTTCGAGGCGCGGAATGATCTCGGCGTCGAGCGCCGAGCGTTCGTCGGTAATCTGCTTCCATTCCAGATAGCGGTCGGCTTCGAGGCGCTTGGCTTCAGCCTGGGCACGCAGGCGGTCGAGGTCGATCGACAGGCTGTCGAGCTCGCGCTCGGCGTTTTGCTGCTCTTCGCGCGCAACGTCGTAGTTGTCGAGCACTTCCTTGTCGCCAAAGACATCGAAGACCAGTTCGAGCAGGGCTTTGGGCGCGTATTCGCACAGCTTGTCGGTGTCGCCTTGTTCCAGCGCGAGCACTTTGGCGATGGCCGGGGTCAGGCCACCGGCGGCGAGGCGGCTTTGATAGTCGCGCAGGCCGATCCAGTCGTTGCTGGTGTCGAGCGCTTCAATTTCGATGTCGCCATCGACGATGGTGTAGTCGCGCGTCCATTCACCGCCCGCGCGGCGGATGCGGCAGGCCAGAGTGACCACGTCGTCGAGACAGGGGAAGAACGGCCGTCGGCCGGTGGCACCGGGCAGGTTGGCGACGGTGGCGCGAATCCAGGCGTGACTGCGGTTGGCGCGGCGCACATAGCGGCGGAAGTCGCGCTTGCCCGAGCAGCGCAGCGCAAACAGCGTGCGCAGGGCGTCGAGCAAGGTGGTCTTGCCTGAGCCGTTGGGGCCGACGATGGTGATGATCTGGGCGTCCAGCGGCAGCGTGAAGCGGCGCCAGAAGTCCCAGTGGACCAGTTCGATCTGTTTGATATGGAACATCGTTTTCGGCGTTGATCAGCGCAGGCTGCGGCCACAGCCGCCGTCGCGCATGCGTTGTTGGTAGCGCTGCTTGCTGTCGGTCAGGCGCTGGATGCGGCTGCGGTTGCCTTCGCGAGCGATGCTGGCGTTGAGCTTGGCGATGGCACTTTGATAGCGTGCGCAATTGCGGTCGCTTTGCACGGGTTGTGGACGATAGCTGCCGCTGCTGCTGTCATCGCCGCCGGCACGCGCGCTGCTCAGGGCGTGTGCTTGCGCTGAGGCGAGAACAACAAACAGTACGAAAAAGCTTTGGAAATAGCGTGTCATCAGAATATCTCGGAGCCGGGTTCAGGCATGTCGCCGTCGAATTCGTCTTCATCGTCGGCGCCGGCCAGGGCAAAGGCGTCGGCGGCGGGCGGCGGGTGGCCGGCGTCGGAGAGCACGCCGGCGAGGGTGCCGTGAATGATGCGGTCGGCCATCAGGCGGTAGTCGAGGGCGACGTCGAGCAGCGGGCCTTCAAGCAGCATGCCGCTGCGGCGCTCGATGAAGCCGAGGCGGGCGAGGCGGCCGAGCATGAAGTTGCGCACCTTGGTCTTGCCGCCCAGGCGCGGGCCGAAGTCGGCAATCAGCGAGGCTTCGGACACGCCGGCCGAGACCTCGGCGCCATGGGCGACAGGTTGCTCGGCGGCGAAGAGTTCTTCCTGACCTTCGTTGGCGAGGTTCTGGCGGGTCACCTGGCGTTCGCGCTTGGGCAGGATGATCAGTGCCCACAGCACCACCAGCAGCGCGATCTCGTCGCGGGTAAGCCCCATGTTGCTGGCCTGGTATTCGCGGCCGCTGCCGAAGGTGGGCTCGAGCGCGTCGGGGGTCAGGCCGACGGCCACATGGGCGGCGTAGGGGTTGTCGAGCAGGCGCAGGCCAACGCTGGCCAGTCGCTGGTCGATCTCGTGGCGGAAGGTTTCGTCGATGAGCGCGCGGCGCACCATCGGGTCTTTGCGTGGCAGCCAGCGCTGGGCAATGAGGCGCGCGGTGAGGGCGCGGATGTCGTGTTCCATGAGCGCGTCAGTCCGTGGTTTGGGGTCTCAGGCGGCGGATGCTGCCGGCGCTGATGCGAGCGATTTCGTGGTGGCCGACGTCGACCAGTGTGGCGTCGAACTCGACCTTGAGGGGCAGGCGCATGAAGGCGCCGATGGGGCCGTCGGCAGGGGCGCTGTCCTGACTGTCGGCCAGCAGGGCGAGCAGCGACAGGCGATAGGCCGCATGGCCGAAGCCGCCACCGGCGACCGCGTCGTGCAAGGTGGCGGGCTCGGTGTCGATAGCGTCGAGCCGGTCGGCAAAATGGGTGAGCAGGCGCAGGTCTTCTTCTTCGGGCGCGAGCGCGGTGGGGGCCGTGTCGGCGGCAGGCAGGGTGGTGTCGTCGGCTTCGCCACGCAGCAGATCGCACAGGGCGGTTTCGGCACGGTCGAGCAATTCGTGGCCGCCGGCGAGCAGCGGCATGTGCGGGGTGTCGGTGATGGCATCGAAGGCTAGCGCAGCCAGTGCATCCATGCTTTGCTGCCCGAGCCAGGCGGTGACATCGCTGGACGAAATGCCGGAGCTGCCGAGCGTGACGCGCTGGGTCTCGATCTTGTTGAGTGCGCGCTGGAAGGCGGCATCGACCCGCGCCAGACGGGATTGCGCCAGGCCGATGCGCTGGGCGATGCGGGCGACGTCAAAGGGCGCGTCGGCGTCTGAGAGCAGTGAGCGCAGGATGTCGGTGCCGCGATCGAGCCATTTGCCGTTGGCCGACAGCCGTCGGCGTGACTCGACGATGCGGAATTCCGAGCCCGAGGCGATGGCCTCTTCAAAGTGCAGGGTGAGGTCGTTGAGCTTGGACAGCAGATGGCCGAGCGCCTCGGCGTTGATGCTGTCGGTGGCTTGCAGGCCGGCGAGCTGGGCGGTGAGGAAGCCGAGTTCGGCGTCTTCGGACTCGCCAAAGCGCAGCAGCATGCCGAGTGCGGCCACGGCATTGCGGCCGGCGTCGGACAGGTGGTAAAGCCCGTCGTCGGCGTAGCTGATCAGGCCCGATTCGCGCAGGCGCTTGAGCGTGGTTTCGAGCTTGACCGGGTCGAGGTAGGCGAAGCGACGGCGCAGTGCGTCGGGTGACCAGCGCGGGTGATCGACATCATGGCCGACTTCGCGCAAGACAAGCAGGCGCAGCAAGACCTCCGCCTCACTGCCGCGAAACAGGGAGATGAAGGTGTCGATGACCGGCTGCGCCGCGGCGAGTGCCGAGAGTTCTGGCACATCGTCAACGGCGTAGCCTGGCGCGAGATAGTCTGCGAGGTCCTGATCGGTCATGCCGGTTTTGCGCTCAGTGTGTGCAGCGCCTTAAACGGCTTGCTTGAGGCTGGCCTCGATGAAGTCGTCCAGATCGCCGTCGAGCACGGCCTGGGTGTTGCCGACTTCGTAGTTGGTACGCAGATCCTTGATACGTGACTGGTCGAGCACGTAAGAGCGAATCTGGTGGCCCCAGCCGATGTCGCTCTTGGCGTCTTCGAGCGCCTGCGCCTCGCTCTGGCGCTTGCGCAGCTCCAGCTCGTAGAGCTTGGCCTTGAGCATCTTCCAGGCTTCGTCCTTGTTGCGGTGCTGCGAGCGGTCGTTCTGGCACTGCACGACAATGCCGGTCGGGTTGTGCGTCAGACGCACGGCCGAGTCGGTCTTGTTGATGTGCTGACCGCCCGCACCCGAGGCGCGGTAAGTGTCGGTACGCACATCGGCCGGGTTGATGTCGATCTCGATGGAATCGTCGATTTCCGGGTAGATCGACACCGAACAAAAGCTGGTGTGGCGGCGTGCGTTGGAGTCGAAGGGCGACTTGCGTACCAAGCGGTGAATGCCGTTTTCGGTGCGCAAAAAACCGAAGGCATACTCGCCCGTGACCTTGATGGTCGCGCTCTTGATGCCGGCCACTTCGCCGTCGGATTCTTCGAGCAGTTCGGTGGTGAAGCCCTTGCGCTCGCAATAGCGCAGATACATGCGTTCGAGCATGCCGGCCCAGTCCTGGGCTTCGGTGCCGCCGGCGCCGGCCTGGATATCGATGAAGCAGGCGTTCTCGTCCATGGGGCCGGAGAACATGCGACGGAATTCGAGGCCGCCCACGATCTCTTCGAGCGCCTTGGCGTCGGTCTCGATGGCTTCGAGCGTGTCATCGTCGCCTTCGGACTCGGCCATCTCGAACAGATCGATCAGGTCGCCCGACTGCTGGGCGACGTGTTGCAGCGTCACCACCACGCCTTCGAGCAGCTTCTTTTCCTTGCCCAGGGCCTGACCGCGCGCAGCGTCGTTCCAGACGGCGGGGTCTTCGAGGGCGATGTTAACTTCTTCTAGTTTTGAGGCTTTTTCATCGTAGTCAAAGATACCTCCGAAGTTCTTCCCCGCGGCGCTTCAAGTCCGCAAGGGCTTCGGCGATGTCGTTGATGCGTTCTGCGTCCATGGTCGGGGGCTCCGGCTGTTCAATGCAAACCGCGCATTATACAGGCAGCGCTCCCGCGATCGGCAGCTTACTGGGCAAGACTCGCGTAGGCGATGGGTGTGCCGTTCGGGTTGGTGATGGTGGCCAGTGCGCGATAAGCCTTGGCCTGTACGACATCGGGCAAGCGCACGAAATTGGCGTGATTGGCCAGTTCGTCGCCATGCATGAAGGCCCAGGTAAAAAAGCGTAGTGTGGCGAGGCCGGCGACGTCGTCCATGACCTTGGGCAGCAGCACGAAGGTGCCCATGGTGATCGGCCAACTTGCGCTGCCGCCCTGGTCGGTGAGTGTCTGAGTAAAGTCCCCCCGGCTGTGCCAGACGCTTGCATTGAGCGCGGCGCGGAAGCTGTCGATGCCTGGCGTGACAAAGTGTCCGGCGCGGTTCTTCATGTCGACCGTGCGCAGGCCGCCCTTGAGTACATAGGTGAAGTCCACATAGCCAATGGCGCCCGGCGTCGCCATGACCGTGCTGACCACGCCACCGCTGCCCTTGGCGGGGAGCACTTTGCCCGACCAGGCGATCAGCGTATTCGCGCCAAAGCGGCTCTGCCAGTCGGGGCTGACCTTGGCGAGATAGTCGGTGAAATTGTAGGTCGTACCCGAGCCGTCGCTGCGCGTGACCACGCGGATTTCCGATGCGGGCAGTTCGCCCTCGGGGTTGAGTCGGTGGATCGCGGGATCGTTCCAGTGGGTGATTTGCCCCATGAAAATCGCCGCCAGAGTCGGGCCGTCAAGTCGCAAGGCCGGCTTGAAGCCGGGCAGGTTGATGATCGGCGCGATACCACTGACTACGGTCGGAATGACGATCAGGCCATCTTTGGCCAGTACGTCTTGGGGTGGGGCGAGATCCGATGCGCCGAAATCGACCGCCCGTACCTGAATGGCATTGAGCCCTTTCGACGACCCGACGGGTGCGTAGTCGATGGCACTGCCGCCGCGTTTGGCAAAGGCCTCTGACCACGCCTGATACACCAGTTTGGCGGCGGAGGACCCCGCACCCCGAACGGTGTGTGTGTCGGCACGAAGTGGCACGCTGAAACTTAATAACAGTGATAAAAGGCAGGCGAGGGTGGTACGAAGGATCACGGTCATGGACTCATACGAAAGCGATACGAAGGGCGTGATTCTCGTAACACTTCGTGACAAATGCGTGACCGCGTCAGAAATTGCTTCTGCTCAGCGGACCGCAACGCCCTTGACGAGTGCCCATACGGCCATGCCGGGTTGCAGGGCGAGTCGTTGGCGTGAGTGCCGTGTGATGCGTGCCAGCAGCACCGCCTTGCCAACCCGCAGACGCACAAGGCAATGTGCCGGGTTCGGGTCGTCGTTGATGTCGACGATGTCCGCACGCAGATGATTGATTACGCTGCTGTCGGTGGGTGCGCTCATGGCGATTGCCACATCACGGGCAGCAATTCGGACGCGTGCGCTGACATCGATGGGCCGCGCTACCGTGCTGACCAGCAGTTCGCCGCCGTCGAAGGCGAGCCGGGTCAGGTGTTCGTGTGCAAGGTGCTCGACAACCCGCGCCTGCAGAACGACGCCGGCGTGCGCGCCATGCGCGAGCGGCAGGTCGCAGCGGGTGAGTATCGTGTTGGTTGGACCATCGGCAATCAGGCGACCTGCCGACATCAGCAACAGATGGTCGGCGAGGCGGGTGATTTCTTCGATTGAGTGGCTCACGTAGATGATCGGAATGCCGAGTCGCTCGGGGAGCTGCTCCAGTGTATCGAGAATGGCGTCGCGGCCGTCAGCATCTACCGCGGACAGCGGCTCGTCCATCAGCAGTAAGCGCGGCTGTGCCAGTAGTGCACGGGCGATGGCAACGCGTTGGCGCTCGCCACCAGACAGGTGCGACGGCAGGCGGTCGAGCAGGTGGCCGATGCCTAGCCAGTCCACGGCGTCGTGAAAGCCAATGGTTCGATCCGGAACCCGTGCTCGCGTCAGCCCGAAGCTGAGGTTCTCGCGGACATTCAAATGGGTAAATAGGCTCGCCTCCTGAAAAACATAGGCCAGCGGGCGTTGATGCGTTGGCAGGCGCCGCTTGTGGGTGTCGTCTTGCCAGCAGCTTGCGCCGAGGCGGATTTGGCCACGGCCAGTCGCTTCGAGCCCGGCAAGCATACGCAGGAGCGTGGTCTTGCCTGAGCCGGATGCACCAAACAAGGCCGTGACGCCTGTCGCGGGTAGCGTTGCGGCAGCCCGAATCTTCAGTTGGGGCAGGTCGAGCGCGAGATCAAAACACAGGGCGCTGTTGCCGCTCATCGTTGTGCCTGACGATCGTTGAGGGTGTGGAGCGCGAGCAACACCAGAAACGAGAAAACCAGCAAGCCACCCGCGAGCCAGTGCGCCTGCGTGTACTCCAGAGCCTCGACATGATCGTAGATCTGGATGGCGACGACACGTGTTTCGTTCGGGATATTGCCGCCGATCATCAGCACCACGCCGAATTCACCGACCGTGTGAGCGAAGCCGAGTACGGTGGCGGTCAGAAAGCCTGGGCGGGCCAGCGGGAAAACCACCGAGAAAAAGGCGTCGAGCGGCCGCGCTCCTAGGGTGGCGGCGACTTCCAGCGGGCGCGGGCCAATGGCGATAAAGGCATCGCGGATCGGCTGGACAACGAAGGGCAAAGAGTAAATCAGCGAGCCGATGACCAGCCCGGCAAAGGTAAAGGGCAGGGCGCCAAGGCCGATCTCGGAGGTCAGGCGACCAAGCGGGCCGTTAGGGCCCATCGCAACCAGCAAATAGAAACCGAGCACGGTCGGCGGCAGGATCAGCGGCAGGGCAACCAGCGCATTCACCGCGCCGCGCCATCGTGCGCGCGAATGCGCCAGCCACCACGCCAGCGGCGTGCCGAAGAGCAGCAGCAAGACGGTGGTGGTGAACGCCAGCCGGAGCGTGAGCCATATGGCATCGAGATCCGATGGGCTGAGGTATTGGCTCATTCCGTGTCGTAGCCGTGCTGGCGGATGATCCGCCGTGCCGCGTCGCTTTGCAGAAAGCGCATGAAGTCGTGTGCGGCGGGGTTGTCTTTTGCGCGTGACAAGACAATGGCGGCCTGCCGGATGGGGGGGTGCATGTCGGCGGGCACCCGCCAGCCTGATCCACGAATGAATTGGCCGTTTTGGCTGACTTGAGACCAGGCCACAAATCCGTACGCGGCGTTGCCTGTGGCAACGAACTGGAAGGTTTGCCCGATATTCTCACCTTGCACCAAGCGGGGTTTCAGCGTGTTGGTGAAGCCGAGCGCGGCGATGACTGCGGCAGCAGCGGTACCGTAAGGCGCGGTTTTCGGATTGGCGATCGCCACGCGCCCGCCGTCGGGAGATCGCAGTACGTCAGGGCTGATGTGTTGCGCGTCTTTTGCGCTCCAAAGCACCAGGCGCCCGATGGCGTAAACCAAACGACTTCCCTGAACGCCGAGTCCTTCGTCTTCGAGGCGCATCGGTCGATCTTCATCCGCGGACAAGAAGACATCAAACGGTGCGCTGCGCTGGATCTGGGCGTATAACTTGCCGGTCGAGCCGGTAGATGCGCGCATCTGGTGGCCGGTCGCCGCGGTAAATGCCGGGGCAATGGCTTCAATCGGTTTGATGAAATTCGAGGCGACCGCGACCGTGAGCTCACCGCCGTGTGCCAACGGTGCAATCAATAGCGACAGGATGGCGCATAGCGGGCGAACGGTTCTGGGCACGGTGGCTTCGGGTAATCGTTATTGTTGGCAAACGATAACGCATTTTGCCAAGCGGCGGATCAAATCCAGATCAACCCGTTTGTCGATAACGCATGGGGTGTTGCGAAAAACAGCTCCGCCAGCGGATGGGGTGATTGCTCAGTCAGCACCGAGCTTGCGTGTTGTTGCGATGCCGCTCAGGTCTTGTCCCGCATCAGGCGGCCTTTCTCGCGCTCCCACTCGCGGGCTTTTTCGGTCTCTCGCTTGTCGTGCTGCTTTTTGCCCTTGGCCAGGCCGACCGAGGCTTTGATCCGGCCTTTTGAGTAGTGCAAGTCCAGCGGCACCAGGGTGTAGCCGGCGCGCTCGACCTGGCCAATGAGGCGATCGATCTGCGCTGCATGGAGCAGCAGTTTGCGGGTACGGACCGGATCGGCATGGATGTGTGTCGAGGCCGAGGTGAGGGGCGTGATGTGCATGCCGAGAATGAAGATCGCACCATCGCGGATCAGCACATAGGCTTCCTTGATGTTGGCGCGGCCTGCGCGGATCGCCTTCACTTCCCAGCCCTCGAGTACGAGGCCGGCTTCGATCTTCTCTTCAATGAAGTAGTCGTGGAAAGCTTTGCGATTGTCGATGATGCTCATGACGTCCCGGTCGGCCATATCGGCCAGCATGCGGTAAAATCGGGCATTCTAGCAGTTCCGCTATCTTCCGCCCCGAACACATGGCCGCCGTCAAAAAAGTTGTCCTGATCGAATTCACCCCTGCCGAGATGTTCGCGCTCGTCGACCAGGTCGAGGACTATCCCAAGTTCTTGCCGTGGTGTGGCGGGACCGAGCTGATCGAGCGCAGCGATACGCTGACCGCCGCGACGCTGCATATCAACTACCACGGCATCAAGGCGCATTTTTCAACCGAGAACACCAAGCTGCCGCCGCGGGAGATGCACATCCGCCTCAAGGAAGGCCCGTTCGAACACCTTGACGGAGGCTGGGTCTTCACGCCGCTGGGCGATACCGCTTGCAAGGTCGAGTTCAGCCTCAACTACCAGTTTGCCAGCCGTTTGCTCGAGAAAGTGCTCGGGCCGGTCTTCAATCATATTGCCAACACCTTCGTCGACGCCTTCGTGAAGCGCGCCGGGCAGGTCTATCGGAGCACCTGATTTCATGGCTGAACAGATTTCCGTCGAAGTGGTGTACGCGCTGCGCGAGCGTCAGGATGTGGTGCGGGTCAAGGTGCCGGAAGGCGCGACGGCACAGGATGCAATCGAGGCTTCCGGTCTGCTGCAGAAATATCCCGAAATCGATTTGAGCGGCGCCAACAAGGTGGGGATCTACGCCAAGCTAGCGCCCCCGTCGAGCGTGTTGCGAGAGCGCGATCGCGTCGAAATCTATCGTCCCCTGATTGCCGATCCGAAAGAGGTGCGCCGCAAGCGGGCCAAAGAGGGCAAGGCCATGACGAAAGGCGGTGGCGACGACAAGACGTCGGCGGACGAAGCGCAGTAAGTCGGCCGGCAATAAACCTAGATTTAAAGAAAAGGCCCCGGGTTGTTGGGGCCTTTTCTTATTGGGTGCTCGGTGTGCGAATGGTCGGCAAGCTTACTCGCAGGCTCGTTTCATGACGTTTCGGCTGCGTTCCATTTCTTCGGCGCGACCGGCGTCGTCCAGCACTTCGCGCTCGCCGGCGTTGTTGATGCGTTGCACGCGCCCACCGCTTTCGAGCAGTTTGAGCTGGGCGCTGGCCTGTTCGCAGGCTTCTTTCTTGCGGCGTGCCTGCTCGGCTTCTTCGTTGGCCTTGGCGGTGTTTTCAGCCGCCTCGGCTTTGCGCTTGGAGAAGTCGGCATTTTTTTCGGCCCATGTGGTGGGGGCGTCGGCGGTGCTCTGTGCTGCGCCACCGGCCGGCGGTGTGCTGCTTGTGCGAGGACCGGTCCGGATGCCGGTTGCCTTGGCTTCTACGCCAGCCGGCGGCGTATCGGAAAAGTGGCGCTTTCCGTTGGCGTCAGTCCATTCATAGACCTGGCCGGCAAAAACGATGCTCGAAGCCAGTGTCAGGAGAAGTAGCGGTGAGTAGCGAAGTCGCATTGAGATCAAGCCTTGCAGGATTGAGTGTTCAATCGGTCAGGGCCAGCGCGAAAAGGCCTTGCGCCGATGGTCAATGTCATTGTAATCGGATCTGTGCCCTTGGGCGGAAACGAAATGGCTGTGCGGTGTGTCCATGGCATCAGCCCGCTTCGTCGGAGGCGTGGTCTGGTCAGTCGCGGAACGCCAAAAGCGCGAGTTTCCTACGCGGGACTCAACAGACTGTAGATCCATCTGTATAATACGGATTTGGTTGAAAGGATTATAGCCATGCGCGTGATTCAGAAGGCGCTGACGTTCGATGACGTCCTTCTTGTCCCCGCCCATTCCGACGTCCTCCCCAAGGATGTCAGCCTCCAAACGCAGCTGACCCGGAACGTTCGCTTGAACATTCCGCTGGTGTCGGCCGCCATGGATACGGTCACCGAAGCCCGGCTCGCGATTGCGCTCGCCCAGGAAGGCGGAATCGGCATTGTTCACAAGAATTTCTCGGCCAAGCAACAGGCGGCCGAGGTTGCCAAGGTCAAGCGGTTTGAGTCCGGCGTCCTGAAGGACCCGATCACGATTCCGTCCGACATGAGCGTCCGTGAGGTCGTTGCCCTGACGCGCCTCAACAAGTTCTCGGGCTTGCCGGTGGTCGATGATGGCAAGGTGGTGGGTATTGTCACCAACCGCGACCTGCGTTTCGAGATCAATCTGGATCAGCCGGTGTCGTCGATCATGACGCCGCGTGAGCGACTGATTACAGTGCCCGAGGGCGAAAGCCTCGAGGTGGCGCAGAAGCTGATGCACAAGCACCGACTTGAGCGTGTGCTGGTCATCAACGGCTCTGACGAGCTGCGCGGTCTGATCACCGTCAAGGACATGCTCAAGTCGACCGAGCACCCCAATGCCGCCAAGGATGAGCACGGCCGTTTGCGCTGTGGCGCCGCAGTGGGTGTGGGTGAAGGTACCGAAGAGCGGGTCGAGCGTCTGGCAGAGGCCGGCGTCGACGTCATCGTGGTGGATACCGCGCACGGTCACTCGCGAGGCGTGCTTGAGCGGATTCGCTGGGTGAAGAAGAACTTCCCGCACGTCGAGGTGATTGGCGGCAATATCGCCACGGGCGATGCCGCACTGGCCTTGCTGGACGCGGGTGTCGATGGTGTCAAGGTCGGCATCGGGCCGGGCTCGATCTGCACCACGCGCATCGTGGCCGGCGTGGGTGTGCCGCAGATCACTGCCATTTCCAATGTGTGCAAGGCGCTGGCCGGCACTGGCGTACCGATGATCGCCGACGGCGGCATCCGGTATTCCGGTGATATCGCCAAGGCGATCGCGGCCGGTGGCAATGCGGTGATGCTCGGTGGCTTGTTTGCTGGCACGGAAGAAGCGCCGGGTGAAACCGTGTTGTATCAGGGCCGCTCGTACAAGTCCTACCGCGGCATGGGTTCGCTGGGGGCGATGCAGCAGGGCTCTGCCGATCGTTACTTCCAGGACGCTTCGTCCAATACCGACAAGCTCGTGCCTGAGGGTATCGAAGGTCGGGTGCCTTACAAAGGCCCGGTGACCGCGGTGATCCACCAATTGATCGGTGGTTTGCGCGCCTCGATGGGTTATGTGGGCGCGGCGAGCATCCCCTTGATGTACGAGCGTGCACAGTTTGTCGAGATTACCTCGGCCGGTGTGCGTGAGTCGCATGTCCATGATGTGCAGATCACCAAGGAAGCGCCCAACTACCACGTGGATTGATCCGCATACCGTTTGCACAAGGCGGCTTCGGCCGCCTTTTTTCCATTTCCAGCTGAGCGAAAACCATGGCGCATCAGAAAATCCTCATCCTTGATTTCGGTTCCCAGTTCACCCAGTTGATCGCCCGTCGTGTGCGCGAACAACAGGTGTATTGCGAAATTCACCCCTGCGACGTGTCCGACGAGTTTCTGCGCAATTTTGGCGCGGACGGCATCATCCTCTCGGGTGGTCCGAATTCGGTGTACAGCGAGATCGAAAGCGCACCGCAGGCCGTATTCGAACTCGGCAAACCGGTGTTCGGCATCTGCTATGGCATGCAGACCATGGCCGCGCAACTCGGTGGCAAGGTCGAAAGCTCCGAAACCCGCGAGTTCGGCTATGCCGAGGTGCGCGCCCAGGGGCATTCGAAGCTGTTCGAGAACATCCAGGACCGCAGCAACGACCAAGGCCACGGCCTGCTGGATGTGTGGATGAGCCATGGCGACAAGGTGACCGAACTGCCACCGGGTTTTCGCCTGATCGGCAGCAACGCATCCACGCCGATTGCGGCAATGGCAGACGAAGAGCGCGGCTTCTATGGCGTGCAGTTTCACCCCGAAGTGACTCACACCCTCAAGGGCAAGGACATCATCACCCGCTTTGTGCACGACATCTGCGGTTGCGGTCATGACTGGAACATGCCCGACTACGTGGCCGAAGCCGTCGCGGCCATCCGCGAGCAGGTGGGTGATGAGGAAGTGATTCTCGGTTTGTCGGGCGGTGTGGATTCTTCCGTGGCGGCTGCGCTGATTCACCGTGCGATCGGTGACCAGCTGACCTGCGTGTTTGTCGACAACGGTTTGCTGCGTCTGAACGAGGCCGAGCAGGTGATGCTTACCTTTGGCCGTAACCTGGGCGTCAAGGTCATCCATGTGGATGCGACCGAGCAGTTCCTCGGCCATCTCGTGGGCGTGAGTGACCCGGAGCAGAAGCGCAAGATCATCGGTCGAGAGTTTGTTGAGGTTTTTCAGGCGCAAGCCGAGAAGCTGCCCAAGGCGCGCTGGCTGGCGCAGGGTACCATTTACCCTGACGTGATCGAATCGGCCGGCGGCAAGAACAAGAAGGCCCACACCATCAAGAGCCACCACAACGTCGGTGGCCTGCCCGAGACGCTCAACCTGAAGCTGCTTGAGCCGCTGCGCGAGCTGTTCAAGGATGAGGTGCGTGAGCTGGGCATTGCCCTGGGCCTGCCGCACGACATGGTTTACCGCCACCCCTTCCCGGGGCCGGGCCTGGGCGTACGCATCCTTGGTGAGGTCAAGAAGGAATTCGCCGACCTGCTGCGTCGTGCCGATGCCATCTTCATTGACGAGCTGCGCGCTGCCGACTGGTACGAAAAGACCTCCCAGGCCTTTGCCGTCTTCCTGCCGGTCAAGAGTGTCGGCGTGATGGGCGACGGCCGCACCTACGAGTATGTGGTTGCCTTGCGTGCCGTGCAGACGCAGGATTTTATGACGGCATTGTGGGCCGAATTGCCGCATACGCTGCTGGCGCGGGTCAGCAACAGGATCATCAACGAAGTGCGCGGCATCAACCGGGTGGTGTACGACATCTCCGGCAAACCGCCAGCGACGATCGAGTGGGAGTGAACTGACGAAGCCTGGCGCCTGAAAACGCCAGGCTTTTTTCTCACTTGCAGCAAGATTCTTCAAGCATTTTGGTTTGCGGGGCCTTTGCGCCCAAACACCTTCCTCCCGCGCGGGCAAATTTGCCGAATGCATGTGGCTACGAGTCGGCCCATGTGATCAGCGTCAACCGCTCGCCCCAGTCTGCAACTCCCACCCCTAGCGATTCATGGCCACGACAGGTGGTTCTGGCAGGGGCGTCGATCGCTGTGTGCGCCAGCAGACAGACGATGATGCGCTCTCGACCTAAGCTCCAGCAATCTAAGCCGGCATGGGCGAACTGCGAGCCACATCTGCAGCAAGAATATTGATGTGCTGCCTGTGTTCATACATCGACCGACTGTCTGCGAGAACTGACGAGGCACTATCCAAGAGACCATGAATATCGCTGCCATTTCAGATGCCGTTTGCGGGGCGCCCGATGCGCCTTCCCCCGAGACGCCGGATGAAGCAAAAACACCGGTTTCCCCGGCAACGGCGCGGAATAATGTCAGTGCATCCGGTGTCCCGCCTGCAACGGTGATTCGGCAACTGGTGGACGCAGGTGGCGTGTCGCTGGCGATATTGTCAACAGTCGCCGTGGTTTTTGCGTTGAGCTGGGCGCAGAGCTTTGTTATTTCACTGCTGCTTGGCATTCTCTTCGCGTACACGTTGAATCCACTGGTCGTGTGGTTCGAGCGTTTCAGGATCCCCCGTGTTTTCAGCGCCAGCATCGTCATGACAGGCGTTGTCGGTACATTACTGCTTGGCTCCTACGCCTTGCAGGGGCAGGTGCAGAAGATCCTGGCTCAGTTGCCTGAAACCACCAGCCGCTTTTCCGCCGGGCTGGCCAGCATGGGCAAGGGGCAGCAAGAGAACATGCAGAACGTTCAGGCCGCCGCGACCGAGATGGAAAAGGCGACTTCCCAGATGACCGGCATTGCGCCGAAAGCTCGTGCCACCCATGTCGTCATCGATCCGCCGGCCTTCAAACTCAATGACTATCTCTGGGCGGGTTCCAAAGGAGTATTGGGCTTTGCAGGTCAGGCGATCATGGTGGTGTTCCTGGTCTATTTTTTGTTGTTGTCGGCGGACACATTCAAGCGAAAACTGGTGCGGCTCACCGGACCGTCCCTGTCGCGCAGGAAGATCACGGTTAACATCCTTGACGATATAAATAAATCCATCCAGAGCTATATGTTCATGCTGCTGACCACCAATATGCTGGTCGCGCTGCTCGCGTGGCTCGCATTCCGCTGGATTGGGCTGGAAAATGCCGGGGCCTGGGCCGTTGCGGCGGGCTTGCTGCATCTCATTCCGTATTTTGGCCCGGCCGTGACGGCTACGGCGACCGGCATGGCGGCCTTTATACAGTTTGGTGACCTTTCAACGGTACTGCTGGTCGCGGGCGGGTCACTGGCGATTGCGACAGCCGTTGGCACCTTCGTCACGACCTGGATGACCGGAAAGATCGCGAAAATGAATACCGCCGCAATATTCATTTCATTGTTGTTCTGGGGGTGGCTGTGGGGCGTCTGGGGCATGCTGCTCAGCATCCCGATCATCGTTATCGTGAAAGTGGTGTCCCAGAACGTCGTGCAATTGCAACCGGTGGCCGAGCTGCTGGGCGAATAGGTGGTATTTGCGGGCGAATATTTTGCAGAGATGGAGTGGCGTTCAGGATTGAGTGCAGTTCGAATGTTTCGATCTGCAGATTGCTGTCAAGGAGTTCACCATGGCGACTGAAACACAGGAAGCGCGCGACCAGCTGATCGAGGATTTCCAGAAGGTCATTGACGATGCGGAAGAACTGCTCAAGTTAACCGCGAATGAGACCGGTGGAAAAATCGTTGCTGTTCGAGATCGGGCCGAAGAAAATTTACGTGAGGTCCGGCGCAAACTCAATGCGTTGGAGGACGATGTCCTGGTCAAGGCCAAGGCGGCGGCCAAGGCGACTGGGCAGCTTGTGCAAGAAAATCCGTGGCAGGCGGTGGCGATTGCCGGCGCCCTCGGACTACTGCTCGGCATGTTGAGCGGTCGGCGCTAAGCACGTGGCAGACAGCGACAGCAATTCCGAATCGACCACGCCCCGATCGCCGGGGCTATTGGCGTCGCTGCAGCGGCTGTTGGCAAGCGCCGCAGAGGTGCTGCGTACTCGGATGGAAATTCTCTCCACGGAGCTGGAAGAGGAGGGGGGCAGAATCCGGGAGTTGCTTCTCCTCCAGCAAGTGGCCTTGTTTTTCCTCGGCCTTGGCGTGCTGCTTGCGACGTCATTCGTTCTGATGGCGTTCTGGGACGATCATCGATTGGTGGCACTGGGGGTATTCGCTGCGCTCTATCTGAGCGCCGGCGTCGGTGCTGCATGGTTTCTGCGCCGCAAGCTGAAGCACCATCCACGGTTGTTTAACGCGAGCCTGAGCGAACTGCGCAAAGACCGTGAACGGCTGAGCCCGCGACCATGAGCGCACGGAAAGACGATCTGCGCCGCCGCCGTGAGAAGCTGGTGGGGCAGGCGGCGGCGCAGCGCGACGAGATGTCCTCGATCGCAGCGGATCTGCAATCGACGTTTCGATGGGCGGATAGAGGTTTTGCGGTCGGTCAGGTGCTGCGCAGCCATCCGGCACTGGCCATGGCGGCGGGCTCGTTGCTGGTGCGTGTGTCCAGATCCCATTGGTTGGTCAGGGTCGGCCAGGTGTTTACAGCTTGGGAATTATTCAGCATCGTGCGCAAGCGGTGGACGCGAATATAACTTCAGGAAGGCGTGGCCTTCCTGTGGGGGGCGACTCCCGAGGTGTTTCGGTGGCAGCACAATCACCGTGTTTTGTGCAAATGGCACCGGCCTGAAGTCAACGCGGTTGCAGTGAGATGGCCGCAGAAAGCGGAAGCCCGCGATGTCGTCGAAGACCTCGGCCTTGAAGTGGTAGAGATCCCGCGCAAGGGGGGGGGCACACCGTCGCGTGTGCCCCGCTCAACGATGCATTCATATTCCGACAGTCGGTTGGGCGGTGGCGAGCGCCAGAGACAATGCCTGCTCCGGAATGGCGATCTCCTCGGATGGACGGGCGTGCAACTCGTCGTTGAGGGCGAAACGTTGCGGATGGTTGGCAGGGATGGCCATGGTCACGAGGCGATGGTTTCAGCCTTGGCCGGTTGCCGAATGGGGCAACCGGCCGTCGCTTACTTGACGCGCATGTCGTCCTTGACGGACTTCACGCCGCTGACGCCACGTGCGACCTCGATCGCCTTGTCGGCAGCCGCCCGGGTACTCACGAACCCGCTCAGTTGCACCACGCCCTTGAATGTTTCGACGTTGATTTCAGCCGATTTCAGCATGCCGTCGTTGAAGATGGCCGCCTTGACTTTTGAGGTGATGACGCTGTCGTCCATGTATTCACCCATGCCCTCCTGCCTGCTGGTGGAGGCACAGCCGACGGCTGTCACCAGTGTCACTGCCAGAAAAGCGGCCGATAGGTACTTGCCAAATGATTTCATGGTGATTCTCTCCAGAGGCAAATGGAACGGCTTGTTTCGTATCGAAAATGGCCAACTCAGGGGCCTGTTCGCGACGCCGTTGGTCAGGACATCCCGGTTCGCGGCAAGCGTTCATCGAACGCCTCCGCGGCTTGTGTCGAAACCTGTAGGCAGCATAGCCACGCCGGCCGACGGAATCGGTACGCTGGCGCACACAAGGCTGCACCAGCGCGCCGCAGAGCCGCCTGCAGCGGGTTTTCCGAGGCAGGGCGAAACGCGTCATCTGTGTGTGCCAGCGTACTGAACCGCCGTGGCAAGGCGCGTAGCTTTGGCGTCGATGCCGTCAATCGCGCGAGAGCTGCGATTCGGTCATCCAATCCGTGGAGGTCTTGCTATGAACAGCATCATTTATATCGTTGGGCTGGTCGTCGTCGTCCTGGCCGTATTGTCGTTTTTCGGCTTTCGATAAGACGTCGAAATCGCCGCAAGGCGTTTCAGAATTCACCCTGGATGTCGCATCGACATCCAGGACAAAATCCATGCTCTGGATGAACGACATGGCACAAGCCGGCGGCCCGGGCGAGACGGCGGCTGTCGAGCCATGCATGTCGTTCACGAAGGAGCACGATCACATTGACGGTATTGCCGATGGCCACTACCGGGCTTGTCGCCGGCTGCGTTGCCTACGATCGTCCGCAGGTGGACGGCGGGCACCATCGGGACCGCTCATCTGGGTGGACCGGCCGGATCGCGACGATCACCAGGGCGGTGCTGCTGATCGGTGGGACCGGCGTCCGAACGATCACAACGGCTGCCGAGCGCCTCCGCGCGGTCAAACCCCGTATTCGGGCGGTGTGGCGCCTTATTCGCGCTCACAGTCCTGCAAACCATGCACCTGTTGATCGAGCGATAGCGCGAACTCCTTCGCGGGCACGGGATATCCGAACAGATAGCCTTGGGCTTCGTCGCAGTGCTGCGCCAGGAGGAAGGCGAGTTGCTCTTGCGTCTCAACGCCCTCCGCAATGACGCGCCGCTTGAGCTTGATGCCCATGCCGATGACCGCGGAAACGATGCTCGCATCGTCGCCATCGCTGACAATGTCGCGCACGAAGGATTGGTCGATCTTCAGCGTGTCGATGGGGAACTGTTTCAAGTAACTCAGGCTGGAATAGCCAGTACCGAAATCGTCGATGACAAGCGCGATGCCCATGCGCTTGAGGGCGCGCAGCACTGCCATGGACGACTCGGCATTGTGCATGAGCAGCGATTCGGTCAACTCGACCTGCACGAACCGGGGCGGCACACCGGTTTCTTTCAGCGTCCGCGCGAAGCTCGTCAGAAAGTCCTTGTGCCTGAACTCGACCGCCGAGATGTTCACCGCCACCGGCACGGCGTGCCAGCCATTTGCTAGCCAGGTCTGGATTTGCTGGCAAGCTTCCCGGAGCACCCAGCGGCCGATGGGAACGATGAGGCCGCATTCTTCCGCAATCGCCACAAACTGATCGGGAAAGACGAGGCCGAGCTCAGGATCGCGCCAGCGAATCAGCGCTTCGGCCCCGGTCATTTTTCCTGAGACGAGATCCATCTTCGGTTGGTAGTACAACTCGAATTCGTCGTGCTTGAGGGCGCGGTGCAGCCGGCTCTCGACGGCCAGTCGGCGCACGACACGGGCGTTCATTTCGGCGGTGAAAAACTGATGGTTGTTCCGCCCCTTGCTCTTGGCGTGGTACATGGCGGTATCGGCGCTCTGCATCATGGTATCGACGTCGATTCCGTCGACCGGATAGATACCAATGCCAATGCTTGGGGTGACATGCAGTTCGTGCTCACCAACAAGGAAGGGCGCGGCCAGGGAGGTCAGGATTTTTTCGGCAACCCAGACCGTATCCTCGGGTTGATCGATTTCCGGCAGCAGAATCAGAAATTCGTCGCCCCCCAGGCGGCCCACGGTATCGGTGGCGCGCACACATCGGGACAGACGTTCGGCCACGGCCTTGAGCAATTGATCGCCAACGCCGTGGCCCAATGAGTCGTTGATGTTCTTGAAGTGATCCAGATCGATGAAGAGCAGGGCCGCCTGAGCGTGATGCCGGTGGGCCAGGCCGATCGCCTGGGATATCCGTTCGGTCAGCAATACCCGATTGGGGAGGCCGGTGAGAAAATCGTGCTGCGCCAGATGGGCCAGCTTGATCGTCGCCGCCTGGGATTTGCTGACATCGTGAAATACGATCACGGCGCCCGCCACCTGACCGTCGCGGTTGTGGATCGGCGCGGCGGAATCCTCGATAGCCGATTCGGTGCCGTCGCGGCGGATCAACAGGCAATTCGCGGCAAGGCCCACGGTACGGTCCTCCGAGATGGCGCGCTGTGCCGGATTGGGCGCGATCTGACGGGTCGTGCCGTCAACGATCCGGAAGACCTCGGCCAACGGGCGACCCAGCGCATCCGCCAGCGGCCAGCCGGTCATGGTCTCCGCGGCCGAATTCAGGTAGGTCACGTTCCCCAGCATGTTGGTGCTCAGTACGGCGTCGCCGATGGAATTGAGCGTGACCTGAGCGCGCTCCCGCTCGGTGAACAGATCGTCCTCCGCTGCGCGCAGCACCGCTTCGGTCGCTTTTCGCTGACTGATGTCTTCCACGGTTTCCACATGCCCGAGGCACATCGCGCCGTCTTGCGTGACGGCACGGTTGAGACGGGTCCAAACAACGCTTCCGTCCCCGCGCACGAAACGCGCCTCCGCCTGGAAGGGGGTCTGATTCCGTAACGCGTCATGCCACTGGGCGAGCACGCCCGGGCGATCGTCCGGGTGGATAGCCATGCTCCAGTCCGTTCCGTGAGTCTCGCCAAAGTTCAGGCCAGAGATCTTGTGATAGGCGGGATTGGTGTAGATGCATGCCCCCTGATCGTCCGACACGAAGATGCCCAAGGGAGATGCTTCGCTGATCGATCGAAAACGCGCCTCGCTGAGATGCAGCGCTTCCTGGCTCGCCCGGTGTGCGACAAGCGTCGCCAGGGCGGGGAGAAATCGGTCGGCGTCGGCATCGTCGTGGGTGATACGCCCTTGGGTGCCATCGCCGACGACCCGCCATTCAATGCCGCCTTCGTGCTCTGCGCTGAAGCGCACAATCAGCGCATGCGGCGTCGCCTGTCTCAAGGCGGCGACACTCTGATGCCGATCCGGCAGTGCGCTGTCGAGCACGATCACGTCGAATCCGTCCTGATTCAGCCGGGCAAGGGCATCTGCCACCCCCGTTACCCGCTCAACCCGATAGGCGGTGCGATCCGCCGCCGTCAGCGCCAGAGGCATCGTTTCGGCGGCGCAGCGGTCATGCTCGACGAGAAGGAGCCGGAGCGGGGCCGGTTTCACGGCTCAGGGTGTCCGGAGTGTTCCGCGTGCGCCCTCAGCCGGAGCGTGTCGCGCATCGGGCGTCGCTGCACGCCCGTCCGAAGAGCAGCCTCGGTCGCGTGTCTGAGGCCAAGGCGCAGGAAACGTATACGCCCATCCCGGCCGGCTGTGCCCAAACACTCGATCGGCAGTGGCGCATTGTTGGCGATGGCCCCGCCTCTGAACGACACCCGGCTCTGTGCAAAGATGTCGCGGCTCATGTCATGTGTCCTCTCGTCCGATTGTGTTCATCACACAGGCCTCCGCATACCACCGTCGGTGGCTCGGGTGGCGAGGCGATCCTGCGCCGCCGGGAGATCGGAACTCGCGACGGCTTGTATAGGCTAAAGGTGCCATCCGCGAAGATCTGTGCGGTGTCGAACAGAATCCGGGCGGTAACGGCAAGCTTGTTCGATGCGGGGCGCGGTATGCTGTAGGCAGCGGCCCGCTCAATGTCTCGCTGGTCTGTACGAAAGCGCACATACATGGCCTGTCCGGCCTGTTTAAAGTAAAACACGGCGGAAGCCTGGAATGGCTGTCGTTCCGACACGGGCTTTCGCACATTGCTGTGTTTGGAGAACACCCGTGCCTGAAATCCAAGACCCGCGCCAGAATCACCTTCTTGCCGCTTTGCCGGTTGAAGACCGCGAGCGCCTTTTCTCCAAGCTGGAAGAGACCCCGATGCCGCTGGGGCACGTCCTGTACGAATCCGGCGCGCAAATGCGCCATATCTATTTTCCGACCACGGCCATCGTGTCCCTGCTGTATGTGATGGAAGACGGCGCGTCTGCCGAGATCGCCGTGGTCGGCAACGAGGGGGTCGTCGGGGTATCCCTCTTCATGGGCGGCGAAACCACGCCCAGCCGGGCCGTGGTGCAAAGCGCCGGCCTTGCCTACCGTTTGCCGGGGCAGTTGCTCAAGGACGAATTCCTGCGCGCCGGGCCGATGCAGCGCCTGCTGCTGCGCTATACCCAGGCCCTGATCACGCAGATGGCCCAGACGGCCGTGTGCAACCGGCATCACTCCCTGGACCAACAGTTCTGCCGTTGGCTGTTGCTGTCTCTCGACCGTCTGCCCACCAACGAGTTGGTCATGACCCAGGAGCTGATCGCCAACATGCTCGGCGTGCGCCGCGAGGGGGTCACCGAGGCCGCCGGCAACGTGCAGCGGGCGGGTCTGATCGAATACCGCCGGGGCCACATCACGGTGCTGGATCGTGCCGGTCTGGAAGCACGGGCCTGTGAGTGCTACGCGGTGGTGAAGAAGGAGTTCGACCGGCTGTTGCCCTATACAGACTAGCGGCACTGTATGGCAACTTATCCATTCCGGGCTTTCCCCGTGGACAGGAGGGACGCCCCGGGGCCACCAAGCCCGCAGGGTGAGCATCCGTCAAAGCAGCCCAGGCTTCTGGCCGCACGGGAGGCGGAAACCGGCAGCCCCGGTCGCGGCCGCTAGGCGAAATCGCACCCCGGTAGCGGTACCCGTGGGGCGCGGCGCATCGATTACTTCTTGTCGTCGCCCTTGGCGGCATCCTGGATGGCGTCGCCGGCCTTTTCGATCTGTTGTCCGGTTTTTTCCATCGCCTTGTCGACTTCCTTGCCGGCCCGTTCCATCGGGCCTTCGTCCTTCTGGCAGCCGGACAATGCGACGAGCAACGCACCCATGAGCAAGGCTGCGCCAGTGTGTCTTTTAAGTTTCATCATCATGTAGTTCCTCGTGATCCCCTTGGCGCGAAGCCAAGATCCAGGGCAATTCTGTTGACGTTGAGCGTGTTCATATCGTTCCTTCATGGGTGAGCCTGGGCGTGCCGCATCGGTAGGTCGAGCCGGACAAACACGTGTCATCGCCCGGGGCGCGCTGCGTTCATCGATTTCGCATTGCTCCGGGCCTGCGGGCTCCGATGAAACGAGCTTAGGGATCCGTCCCCCCATTGTCCGTCTGCTGCCGTACAGAGCCAGGGTTGTCCGTTGCCCGCAGGCATCCGATGCTGAACGGCACCCTGTCACCCGGGCTCGCCAGTCGGTAATCGCGCCGCTCCTCGCCGGCGAGCGGCACCCGATCCTCGCCGATTGCCGGCGAGCTCATATCACGGTGCTCGAACGACCGGGGCTGGAGCGCCGCGCCTGCGAGAGCGACGCGGTGGTCATGAAGGCGTTCGATCGCCCGCGTCCCTTGCGGAGCGCAGCCCATTTGCCCACGGATCGCCCCTTCTGTGCGCCAGCGTCCAGACGTCGGCGCCTGAGCGCGTTCAAGCTGCGAAGACAATCATTCAGGAGCACCGCCATGCCCCCGGCCAATCGCCTGCTCTCAGCCTTGCCTTCCAAGGATCGTCGGCGGTTCTTGTCGGGCTGCGAGTCGGTGGGGCTCGCATTTGGAGACGTTCTGACCGAGCCAGGCGATCCCATTCGTCATGTCTATTTTCCGACCCAGTCCTTCATTTCCCTGGTTATGCCCGTCAGCGGCCATTCGGGCCTGGAGGTGGGTCTGGTCGGCGATGAAGGCATGCTCGGGATTTCGCTGAGCCTCGGCGTGGATCGCTCTTCCTTCCATGCCGTGGTGCAGGGCGAGGGCATGGCCTTGCGTCTGGATGCGGCGCGGTTTTGCCACGAGTTGGCGCTCAGCTCGGCGCTCCAGGGCATCCTCAAGCACTATATCGCGGTGGTCCTTGGCCAGCTGGCGCAAACGGCAGCCTGCGCCCGTTTCCATGTGGTCGAGGCGCGTCTCGCCCGCTGGCTCTTGATGAGCGGTGACCGTGCCCATTCGCCAACATTCCATGTCACTCATGAATTTCTCGCCTATATGCTCGGCGTGCGCCGCGTCGGTGTGACCAAGGCGGCATCCTCGCTGCAGGCGCGCGGGTTGATCGGCTATCGGCGTGGCGATGTCACGATCGTCGATCGGCCGGCGCTGGAATCCGTGTGCTGCGGGTGCTATGCCGCCGACAACACTGTCTATGCCAAGGTGATGGGTTAGCGGGGCGGGGCTCGGCTAGGACACTTCGTCCGTAGTCACCTGGAATTGCTTCAGGGTATTGGGGCCGAACGTGTTGCTGAGGGCCACGTCGGCCGCGTCGCGGCCACGGGCGATCAGCACCCGCCCGATGCGCGGCATGTTGTTGCGCGCATCGAAGGTGTACCAGTGCCCGTCGAGATAGGCCTCGAACCAGCCGGCGAAGTCCATCGGGCCGTAGGGCGGCGGCATGCCGATATCCCCAAGGTAGCCCGTGCAGTAACGGGCGGGAATATTCATGCAGCGACAGAAGGCGATGGCCAGATGGGCGTAGTCGCGGCAGACGCCGGCTTTCTCGTGGTAGGCCTCCCACGCCGTCTTGGTTGAGCACGCGTGTTCATAGCCGAACGCGATGTGGTGGTGAACGAAATCGCAGATCGCCTGGACGCGCGCCCATCCCGGCGGTGACGTGTGAAACAGCGCCCAGGCGGTTTCCGACAGGCGATCGGTCTCGCAGTAGCGGCTTCCCAGGAGAAACAGCAGGGTCTCGTCGGGCAGCGTTTCCACCGGTGTCTGTCTCGCCTCGGGAACAATGCTGTCGGGCAGGCCCGTATCGTTCACCAGGGCATCGGTAGACAGTTTGAGCAGGCCCTTGGGCGCGATGATACGACTGCACCAGTTGCCGAAGCTGTCGCGATAGGCGGTGATCGGGACCGGCGGATCGGCAATCAGATGGTCCGGCCTGATGATGTCCGACACGCGCGAGTAGTGCACGCTCAAGCTCAGGATCATGGGCGTTGGTTGAGGGCATTCGTAGATCAGTTCGTAGCCAATGCGAATCTTCATGGGGGTGCTCCTGCGTTGCGCCGGCACGGCCCGGTGGTCGGTGCTGACAATGAGGGGAAGGGGGAGGGGGGCTGCGGATTGGACGCGGTATCGGGCCCGGGGCGGCCGAGGGCCTGGCGCAGGGCGTCGATGATCACCTGTCGCAGCCGGGCCCATGCGCGGGCATTGCCGGCGACGTGTTTCTGGTTGATTTCCAGCTCGATCGCCAAATAGGTGTCGGGCGGCAGCGCGCGGCGAAGGTGACGGGCCAGCCCGTCGTTTTTGCCGGCGTAAGGGTAGTTGCGGCGAACGACGAGTGCCGGGGCACATTGCTTGAGGGCCATTTTCCAGCGCTCGCAAAACTGCGCTTCGCCAGGCCGGGCCGGATCGTAGAGCAGCCCGATGTCGGCATGGCGCACTTTGCCGTTCAATTCCGGGGTGAAGCTGTGTGACGCGAGGTGGATCACCCGGCCGTGGTCGGCGATCCCTTGCCTGACGCGGTGCTCGACCTCGTGCCGGTACGGCAGGTAGTGCTGGCGCAATATGTCCTGTCGCACGCTGGCCGGTGCGCTTCGGATCTGTGCCAGATGGAGATGAGGATGGTCGACAGAGCGATTCAGGTCGACCAGCAGGCGGCTCACCGTGGCAAACACCAGCGGGGCGTCGAATACGGCGGCCAGTTCTCGCGCCATGCGCAGGGCGCCTGCGTCGTAGCCGCGGTGGGTTGCCAGCACGGCCTGGTGAGCCACAAAGAAGTGACGATAGCGCGCGGGAATCCGGTTGCCGCCATGCTCGCAGCTGATCACCAGCCGCGCGTTTGTCTCATGGTCATGGTCCGCGCTGCGCAGAATGGGGGGCGTGCTCATCGAGCGCCCTACCAGTCCAGGTCGGGCAGGTCTCGGAACACTTGGCGCGTGCCCTCGCTCCATTGCTTGCCGAGCGCACCGAAGTACGCATCTCCGACATCGAAGCGGCGACGCATCCGGACTTCGAGACTGTCGCGCTCGTAGCAGAGCAGATCGATGGGCATGCCGACGGACAGGTTGCTTTGCATCGTGGAATCGAAAGACACCAGGGCGCACTTTGCCGCCTCGTTGAGCGGGGTGGCCGGGGTAATGACCCAGTCGATGATCGGCTTCCCGTACTTGGTTTCGCCCGTTTGAAGATAGGGCGTCTCCTGGCCGGCCTCGATGAAGTTGCCTTCAGCGTAGATCCGGAAGAGACGTGGCGGCTCGCCCACGATCTGGCCGCCGAGAATGAACGAGGCGTTGAAACCGACATCGCTTTCCGCCAGATGCTGGCCATCGCGTCGATCCACCTCTCGCATGGCATCCGACACCAGCATCGCCGTGTCGAACATGGACTCGGCCTGCCACAGGCTGCCGTCGGCCGAGCGGGCGGCGCGCTGCTTGAGCAGACCGATGACCGCCTGGGTGCCTGCCAGGTTGCCGGAGCTGAGGAGCACAATCACCCGGTCGCCGGGGCGCTCGAACACGCTCATCTTGCTGAAGCAGGCGAAGTTGTCGACCCCGGCGTGGGTGCGCGAGTCGGACGCGAGAATCAATCCGCTGTCGAGCTGGATGCCGACGCAGTAGGTCATGACGGTGCCTCGATGCGCGAAGAGCGCTCAGACCAAGGTGTTGATGGCGCGTTTGACGGCGTCGTCGACAAGCTGTCGGTCGGCTTGGGATTCGCCGAGGATGGCGTCCCAGTACAGTCGAAGATAGGCGGAGCGGTGGCCCGTTTTCAGGACCAGGGTTTGTATGCCGCGCTGCTGGCCGAAACCGTAGTCGGAATCGTAGCCGAGCAGATCGTGCAGGCCGGCCTCCCAGATACCGGCCTGGACAGCGTCGATGATGGACGCCATGCGCCGATGAAATTCATTTGCCATTTCGATGGTGAATTGCTTCTTGTCCATGCCGCCTTGTCGGTGATTTGCATGAGAACGCCTCGCCCGGCCACGTATGTTGGCGGATGGGCGTTGCTGATCGTGTTGGCCCAGCTTGCTCCCTCGGACGGCACCGTTCTATGCGCTGGCGCACATAGGCAGGAGTATTTGTTCAAGCGGATGACCCGGTGCGTTGGAGTGCTCGCGTGGCGCGCCCCCACGGGCCTGCGCTTGGTTGCGGCGTGGATGAACCCGGGATGAACGGAGGATTCAGGAGTCGTTCAGCGCCTCGCCGGCATAGTGCAGCCATCGACCACACACCGGAGCTCGCCATGACGACCACCTGCTTCAAATCCCTCTCCGCGCTTGCACTCGTTGCCTTGCTGGCAGGGCAGGCCCACGCGGCAACACCGCGGACCGAAACCTGCGAGCAGATCCGTGCCCGGATCCAGGCGCAGGTCGGCGACCGGGCCAAACCGGATACGACCATGCTGGATACGCTGTCCGAGCACCCCGATTGCGCGTTTACGGCGGCGGAGGTGTTCCGCGCGGCCTTTGGAGATCGGCCGATGCCGGTCCAGACCCACCGGCGAGATCGCCGTGACCGAAACGATGACGACGATTGATCGGGCGCCGGCCCGCAAAGCCGATGCGCGTTACGATACGGTAATGCCGCGGGCGATTTGCCGGCCGGCGAACCTCTCGGAGAATGGCGATGGCAACGCCCTTGATCGGCGCGATCCTGCAATGGGCCGGGCGCCTGCGGTTTCCGCAGGTGTTCGCGCTGACCGCCACGCTCTTCATCGTCGACCTGTTGGTGCCCGATCCGTTACCGTTTGCCGACGAGTTGCTGTTCGGCTTGCTCACCGTGCTGTTCGGCCTGTGGCGCAAAGGGCGGCGCTGAGCGGACGGGGGGCTTACTTGTCGATGCTGCCCAGCGTGAAGTAGAAGCGCGCGCCGCGATTGATTTCGCCTTCGGCCCATACCCGACCGCCATGACGCTGGATGATGCGCGATACCGTGGCCAGGCCAATGCCGGTGCCTTCGAAGTCGCGATCGGTATGCAGGCGCTGGAAGGGGCCGAACAGTTTGTCGGCATAGCGCATGTCGAAGCCGGCGCCGTTGTCTTCAACGCAGAAAACGGCCTCTTTGTTCTCCTTGAAACTGAAGAAGCGGAGCTCGGCGTCGGCGACTTTGGCGGTAAATTTCCAGGCGTTGCCGAGCAGGTTCTCAATAGCGATATGCAGCAGTTTGGCGTCGGCAAAAAGCGTCATGCCGGGGTCGATATGGATGCTGACCTGGCGGGTGGGTTTGGCTTGCGCGAGGGTTTCGACTACCTGTTCGGCCATGGCACTCAAATCGATGGCATTGCGGTTGAGCGGTCGCCGCGACACGTGGGACAGCTCCAGCAAGTCGTCGATGAGATCGCTCATGCGTGCGACGGCGGCGAGCATGCGCTCGAACAGGACATGCGCTTCCTGAGTGAAGGCCTCGCGGTAGTCGTCACGAATAATGCGGGCATAGCCGTCGATGGCGCGCAGGGGCGAACGCAGGTCGTGTGACACGGAGTAGCTGAAGGTCTCCAGCTCCTTGACGGCCGCCGCCAGCTGAGCGGTGCGGTCGGTGACGCGGCTTTCGAGTTCCCGGTTGAGATTGCGCATCTGCTGCTCGGCGTTTTTGCGTTCCGAAATGTCGGTGGTGATGCACAGCAGTTGATCGACATCGTGCAGCGTGACGCGCCGGGCCAGAAAGCTGACCGGCAGATGCCGACCGTCGCGCGATTCGACCTGGGTTTCGGCCCAGGCAGCGCCTTCGTCGTAGGCACGCTCAAGGCGTTGCTGTATGACCGGGCGGTCTTCGGCGATGATGAGGTCGGTGAGCGCCAGTGCGCCCAGGTCGTCCGCGGTATAGCCCGTGATACGGCATAGATAAGGATTGAGCAGGGTCAGGCTGCCATCGCGTTGTGCGACGCATAGCCCGACCGGCAGGCTGTCGACCAAGGTGCGGGAGAAGGCCAGTTCGTTGGTGAGTTGCATCTCGGCGCGTTTGCGGGCGGTGATGTCGCCCATCGAGCCGACCATGCGGTAGGCGTTGCCCTGTTCGTCGCGTTGGGCGATGCCGCGCGAGCGGAACCAGCGGTAGCTGCCGTCGTGGGTGGCCATGCGGAACTCCAGCTCGAAGTGCTGGGTTTCGCCTTTGAGATGAGCCACCATGCGCAGGTAATACACATCCCGGTCGTCCGGGTGCATGCGGGCCAACCAGGCGTCACTGGTGGTGCGCAGCGATTCGGCCGCTTCGCCCAGCAGCGCCATGAGGCGGGACGACAGGAAGAGCTCCATGGTGAGCGGATTCCAGTCCCACAGGCCCTCATTGGTGCCGCGCATGGCGAGCGCGTAGCGGGTTTCGCTCTCGCGTAACTTGCGCTCGGCATCGTAGCGGGCGGTGTAGTCCTCAACGATGCCGACCCCGCCGACGACATTGCCCGGGGTGTCGAACACGGGTGCGGTGCGAATGGAAAAGCGAATGTCCCGTGCGCTCTCCCGGTCGTGATACGGGCCTTCGTACCGGCCTTGGTGCCCTTCGAGCGCAGCGCGCACCGCCGGGAGAACGGACTCATCGGCGAGGGTTTTCAGGTCCAGCCCGATCAATTGTTCGGCGCTGCGTTCGAGGATGTCGGAGAAGCGCGAATTGACGAAGGTGATGTGGTGCTCGCGGTCGAAGTGGAAGATGCCGACCGGCGAGCTCTCGACCAGGGTTCGATAGCGGGCTTCGCTCTCGTTGAGCCGGCGCAACGATTCGCTGCTGGCACGTTCGTCGCGCAGTACGATCACCACCCCGACAGGGGCGGGGTCGCCGGCCATCTGGATGGGCGCCGTGCTGTCGAGCACCGGGATGCGACACCCGTTTCGCGCGATCAACATCATCGCTTCAGGGCAGCGCATGACGACGCCGGTTTTCAGGACGGCGTCGACAGGCAGCGCTGCGGGCCGATGGTCGACGGTGGGGGCGAAGGTGAGCACCTCGCTGAGGCGGCGGCCGACGGCTTCGGCCTCTTGCCATCCGGTCAGCGCGGTGGCGCCGGGATTGAACAGCGTGATTCGGCCTTCAACATCGGTGGCCAAGACCGCGTCGCCGATGGCGCGCAGGGTGACGAGAACACGTTGTTCGGCGGTTTTGGTTTCGGTGATTTCAATGGCGGCGCCAGTGGTATGGCAAACACGCCCGCTGTCATCGCGTACCAGACGAACCGAGTCACGCAGCCAGCGGGTTTGCCCTTGGGCATCGCGCAGGCGGTATTCGAGCTCGATGTCGCATGGGCCGGTCGGTGTCTCGCTCAGGGCGGTGCGAATGCGCGAGCGGATGTGTGCCGCGTCGGCAGGCGGAATGCGGGCTTGAATATGCGACCAGCCGCCGTCGTCGGTCAGTACCGCTGGCGCCTGGCCGACCAAGGCTTCGACGTTGGGGGAAATATAATCGTAGGCTTTTCGGCGCAGGTCGAGGCGGTAGAGGATATGCCCACGGCAGGCGAGCGCTTCATCAACGTCCCTGGCCAGGGTGTCGGCGCGCGCTGCTTGAACGGTGTTGGGTCCGGATGACTCGGTCGTGGCCGACGCGCTGGCGCCGCGTTGTGGATCGGGTCGCAGCCAATGCCACGAGATCGCGACGGGCAGCAGCGTCAAGGCGACACCCGCTGCGTGCGGCAGCAGGATCTGGGCGACGAGCCACAGCCCCCATACAAGACCGAGCACGACGAATGGATTGAATGGCGCGAAGGTTTTCAATGCGTCTATACCGTGGACACATGCCAAAGTGGTTCAGTGTAGCCTCGCAGGCGCGGATGCGCGGGCGGCACTATGAGTAAAATGACGAACTATTTGGGGCGAACTTGAGCAATGCATGACGAAGCGTACATGGCGATGGCAATGGATCTGGCCCGTCAGGCAGCCGACGCGGGTGAGGTGCCGGTCGGTGCGATCGTCGTCTGTCAGGGCGAAGTGGTCGGTCGCGGCTTCAATCAGCCGATCGGTCGGCATGATCCCACCGCACACGCCGAAGTGGTCGCCTTGCGCGACGCCGCCGCGCGCGTGGGCAACTATCGCCTGCCGGGCTGCGAGCTGTTTGTGACGCTGGAACCCTGCATGATGTGCGCGGGCGCGATGATGCATGCGCGCATCGGCCGTATCGTTTATGGCGCGCGCGATCCCAAAACCGGCGTCGCGGGCAGCGTGCTCGATCTGTTCGAAGAGACCCGTCTCAATCACCATGCACGCATCGAAGGCGGCGTGCTGGCGGATGAGTGCAGTCGCATGTTGTCCGAATTTTTTGCGCTGCGCCGTGTCATGGCCCGGCAGAAGGCGTGAGATGAAACTCGTCATCGACCTGGCCAGCCAGACCATGAGGCTGCACGACGCAGACGGGACGGTGCTGCGCCGCTACCGGGTGTCCACTGCGCTTAACGGTCCGGGCGAGTGCAAGGACTCTGGCTGCACACCACGCGGGCGTCATCGAATCCGGGCGCGCATCGGTGGCGACTTGCCGATCCGTTCGGTGTTTGTCGGGCGCCGCCCGACGGGTGAAATCTGGTCGGACGCCTTGTCGGCGGCGCAGCCGGCGCGGGACTGGATTCTGAGCCGGATTCTGTGGTTGTCGGGGCTCGAGCCGGGATGCAACCGCCTTGGCGAGGTCGACAGCATGCAGCGCTACATCTATATCCATGGCACGCCCGATTCCGAGCCGATGGGCGAGCCGCGCTCGCACGGCTGCATCCGGATGCGCAATCGCGATGTGGTGGAACTGTTTGAATTGGTCGATACGTCGACCGAGGTGGATATTCGATGAAACTCGACGTACTGGACTGGTCGGCCGCACAGGCGCGCGTCATGCCGCTGCGCGAGGCGGTGTTTGTGGTCGAGCAAGGCGTGCCGGCAAGTATTGAGCGGGACGCCTTGGATGTGGTGTCGCGCCATGCTGCTTTGTATGGCGCGGATGATGAGGTGATCGCCACCGGGCGCCTGCTGCCGGATGGTCATATCGGGCGCATGGCGGTCGCCGCCGCGCATCGGGGCTCGGGTCTGGGGAGCCAGGTGCTCACCGCTTTGATGGCCGAGGCTGCGCGCCTCGGGATGGCCGAGGTGTGCCTGAACGCGCAAACGCATGCTTGCGATTTTTACCGTCGCCATGGTTTTGTCGAAGCCGGCGAGGTGTTCATGGAGGCAGGTTTGCCGCATGTGAGCATGCGGCGGGTCTTGCGCCCGGCGTGAGCTTCTAGGCGATATCGAACTGCTCGTCAGTCCGGCCATCTGGCGAGCCATCGGTGTGCCAGCGCGCTTCCACAAAGCGCATCTGCCCGGTCGCCGAGCGCATCACGATGCTGGTGCAACGGGTGCCGTAACCGGGGGCGCGAATAAAGCAACTCGACAGCATCCGCTCCCACGCTAGCGGCACGCCGGTGTCTGGCAGTGCGGCGTCCGGCGCCGGGCGATCATCGCGCAGGATGTTGATCAAAGTATCGATGTCAGGCTCGGTGCGAAGGGCTGCTTCCAGCCCCCGGCGGGCGGCCAGGGCCTTTGGCCAGGGCGTGTCGAGCAAATGATTGCTCAGGGTATGAACGCCGGGCGGCAGCGTATGGCTTTGACCTGTGACGCTCTCGACCGCGACCAGTGCGTCGCCGTCGGACACCAGCAGATTGAAGGGGTTGTAGTCTTCGCGCTCGGCGACGACCTGCGCGCCGAAGGCTGCCGCAGACTGGTCGTTTGTGGCCGCGCGCACCACGAGGTCACCCCGGCTGCGCGCATCCGCACGATTTTGTTTGGGGTCGCGATAGTTGGTCAGCGCGGCGAAGCGCCCATCGCGGCCCACGCCAAGCCAGGTGCCTCCGCCGCGCAGGTCGCGACCGGCGAGTAAACCGGGAGGGTCCGGCCACCAGTGTGCCGGGGCCGCGGGGCGGTCAAAAAACTCATCACGATTGGCAATGACGATCAGCGGATAGTCGGGGTGTTGTTGCCAGGCGATGGCGATCAGGCACATAAAATAAAGCGCTCCACATGGCGTTCGCCGTCGAGGCAAGCCATCAGGCCGGCGGCGTCGACAGCCGCATCGAGCGTGACGAGGAACGGATCCGCGTCGGGGATATTCCGATACACCTCCATCCAGGTGAGCGCATCGTCAGCACGCTGATGCAGCGTGCCGGTGACGCCGCTGGAAGCGGCCATCGTATCGAGTACCGCGGCCGCGGCAGCCCGGGCCTCAGTCAGACGAGGCCGGGCCACCCGGTAATACACGTACAGATCCGTCATGCGTCCCGTTGGGCCACATCGAGCGCATAGGGCAGGGTGGCCAGGCGCAGTTTGGGGCCGTCGACGGCGCCGAGGTGGATTTCACCGCCATCGGCTGCCTGCATCTGCATCACTGCCAGGGCCTCAAAGCCGCCATTGGGCGACGGCACCACCGTCACCAGCTTGCCGACGGCCTGGCTTTCAAAGGCCGGTGCGTAGAGTTCGTCGCCGATGTTCGGCGCGGCGCTGGCGGGGGCGGTCAGGCGGTACATGCGCTTCTTGAGCTTGCCCAGATACTGGGTGCGCGCCACGATCTCCTGCCCCGGATAGCAGCCTTTCTGGAAGTTCACGCCACCGATCAGCTCGTAGTTGAGCATCTGCGCGACGAAGTCGTCTTGCGTCAGTTCGGTGATCACCGGAATGCCGGCCTGCACGTCGAGCCACTGCCAGGCCTGCGTCGCCGCCGGTACCACGCCGGCAGCGCCGAGTGCGCCCCAGACGTCGCCGAGTCGATCGACCGGTGCATCGACGAGCGCGCGCCGCGCATCCAGACGGATGACCGTGACGCCATCGCGGCTGGCGGTGCGCATTGGCGCGGCTGGCACGGGCAGTTTGGCGGCGCCGAGCCGGTCCGACAGCATCGCGCTGCTCAGGCCGACCAGCGCGCGTTCTGGCTGGGCATTGCTCAGTTTGACCTTGCTGCGCAACACATACATCGACAGCTTCTTGAGCAGGGCCGGATGCAGGTCGGCCGACAGCGCGAGGCGGTAGCCGGCCTCGCCATGCCACAGCAAGATGCTCGCCAGCATGCGCCCCTTGGGGCTGTTGAAGCTGGTCCAGTGGGCGGCATCGGGCCCGAGCTTTTTGACGTCGTTCGAAAACAGGTTGTGCAGGAACACCGTGGCGTCATCGCCGACAGCGTCGATCAGGCCCAGGTGCGTCATTGGCACCATGACGTCGCCGTCACGTGCGCGCACCACATCGACCGACGGCTTGGCGCTGCAAACGACAGTGCCGTCGAGGTGGAGATCGGTACTTGTGAGAAGTTGAGTCCAGTGGTCCATGGTGGTCTGCATACGCTCGGTGCGGGAATGAATGCGATATTATAGGGCGCACTGCGCGTCGGCATCTTTCCGCCGCGCTTTTCCTTTCTGATGTGCTTGAAAAGTCGGGGCTGCAATGCCCGGACAGACGTGAATGAAAAAACGCCTGATCCTGTTGGCCTTGATGTTGCCGGTGCTGGTCATCGCCGCCGCTGCCGCATCTCTTGTCTGGTTGATTGACCAACCCTTGACTGTCGCGAACGAGCGCGTCGAAGTCCAGATTCCCCGCGGCGCCAGCATGCGCCAGGCGGCAAACGCCGTGGCCGATGCCGGCGTGTCGGTCAGCCCCTCGACCCTGTACTGGTTTGCCCGTGTCGGCGGTCACGCCAATCGGATCAAGGCCGGCAGCTACGCTTTCGAGAACGGCGTCTCGCCCCGGCAGATTGTCGAAAAACTGGTGCGCGGCGATGTGCTGCTGCAAAGCCTGGCCTTGATCGAGGGGTGGTCATTCCGCCAGGTCAGGGCACTGCTCGACGGGCATGCCGATCTGGCGCACGACAGCAAGGGCATGGATGAGGGCGAGTTGCTGCGCCAGATTGGCGCCTCCGAGGCGCATCCCGAAGGTTTGTTTTTTCCCGACACCTACCACTTCGAGCGCGGCACCTCCGACCTCGATTTGCTGCGTCAGGCCTATGGCCAGATGCAATCGCGCCTGAACGACCTGTGGTCGAAGCGGGCCGAAGGCCTGCCGCTCAAGTCGCCCTACGAGGCCTTGATTCTGGCCTCGATTATTGAAAAGGAAACCGGGCAGGGCGCCGATCGACCCCTGATTTCTTCGGTGTTCATCAACCGCTTGCGCGTCGGCATGCTCTTGCAGACCGATCCGACCGTGATCTACGGCATGGGTGAAAAATTCGACGGCAATCTGCGCCGGCGCGACCTTGAAACCGACACGCCCTACAACACCTATACCCGTGCCGGTTTGCCGCCCACACCCATTGCCATGCCCGGCGGCGCAGCCATTGAAGCGGCGCTCAACCCCGCCGAGTCCGACTTCTACTACTTTGTGGCGCGTGGCGACGGCAGTTCGGAGTTCTCGAAAAATCTGGCGCAACACAATCGGGCGGTGCGCGAGTTTCAACTTTCACAGAAAAGGAAAGGTTCATGAGTGGTGCCAGCGCGCCAGGGCGGTTTCTTACGTTTGAAGGCATCGACGGCGCGGGCAAGAGCAGCCAGATCGCCGGTGCCTGCGCCTGGCTCGACGCGCGCGGTATCTCGCTGGAGCAGACCCGTGAGCCCGGTGGCACGCCACTTGGCGAGCAGTTGCGTGGCTTGCTGCTGCATGAAGCCATGCATATTGAAACTGAAGCCATGCTGATGTTCGCCGCGCGTCGCGAACATCTGGCGCAGCGAATTGCGCCGGCACTGACGGCCGGGCGCTGGGTGGTGTCGGATCGTTTCAGCGATGCCACGTACGCGTATCAGGTCGGCGGGCGGGGGTTGGATGCGGCGAAATTCGCCGCGCTTGAGGCCTGGGTTCATCCGGATTTTCAACCCGATCTGACCTTCCTGTTCGACCTCGATCCGGCTATTGCGGCTGCCCGCGTGGCCAGCGCCGGTGCGGCGCCCGATCGGTTCGAGCGCGAGCAGCGCGATTTCTTTGAGCGTGTGCGCGCGGCCTATCTCGTGCGCGCGGCGGCGGCGCCCGAGCGCTTCTGCGTGATCGATGCCAGCCGACCGCCGGCCGACATCGCCGCCAAGATCGGCGCCACGCTTGCCGAGCGCTTTTTCACATGATTCATACCTGGCATACCGCACTGTGGCATCGCCTCGTCGCCACCGATGCGCGCCGGGCGCATGCCATTTTGCTTGCCGGTTTGCCGGGGCAGGGTAAGCGCGTGTTCGCCGAGGCCTATGCCGCGCATGTGCTCTGTTCCGCACCTGGCGTCGATGGCTTTGCCTGCGATGTGTGCACCGGCTGCCGGCTACGGCTGTCGGGCAATCACCCTGACCTGCGGCGCCTGATTCCCGAGGCCGACCAGGCTGAACCGGTCGAGACGACCTCGTCCAGCAAGACCAAACCCTCGACCCAGATCGTGATCGAGCAGGTGCGCCAGTTGCGCGAACAGCTCACCGTCACCGGCCATCAATCCGGCGACCGGGTAGTGATCATCGATCCGCCGGAAGCCATGAACGGCAACACCGCCAATGCCTTGCTCAAGCTGCTCGAAGAGCCGCCCGAGCACACGGTGTTCGTGCTGGTGTCGTCGGCGCCACGCCGTCTGCTGCCCACCATCCGCAGTCGCTGCCAGCAGTGGGACTTCGGCCGCCCCGACGTCGAGGCCGCGCAAGCCTGGCTGAAGGACACCATGGGCAGCGCCGACACCCAGTTGCTGGCGCTGACCGGCGGCATGCCTTTGGCCGCAGCACAACTCGCCGGCAACGACGGCGCGGCCATGCGCCAGCGCTTTGTCGATGATGTGAGTCGAATCGGCCGCAGGGACCCGCTCATGCTCGCCGGCGACTGGGACGCCTGGCTGCGCAGCAAGGAAGCGGTCGCGGCCGATTTTGATCTCCCACGACTGGCGGACTGGATGCTGCGGTGGGTGTGGGATCTGAGTTCCACTGTGCTTGGTGGGCAGGCGCGTTACTTCCCCGATTGCCAGGCGCAGTTTGATCGCTGTTCAGCCGGTGCCGATCGTGCCGTTATGCTCGACTGTTACAATGCCATGGTGCAGATTCGGCGGGTCATCAAGCACCCGTTGAACGCCCGGCTTTTGATTGAAGACATGTTGCTGCGGTACGCCCGTGCCGTCAGCAGGCCCGGAGGCCGTTCATGAACAAACCCGCTGCTGGCGCCCGTCCCGGCGTCCTTTCACTGAACATCAACTCCAAGTCGGCGCTGTATGCCGCGTATATGCCGTTTCTGAAAAACGGCGGCATTTTCATTCCGACCACGCGCGACTACAAGCTCGGCGACGAAGTGTTCATGCTGTTGCAATTGATGGACGACCCGGCCAAGCATGCCGTCGCCGGCAAGGTGGTGTGGATTACGCCGCATGGCGTACAAGGCGGCAAGACGCAGGGCGCCGGCGTGCATTTTTCCGACGACGACGCCAGCAAGCTGCTGCGCGGACGCATCGAAAGCATTCTGGCCGGCCACCTCGGCTCCAACCGCCCCACGCATACGCTCTGACCCATGTTTGTTGATTCTCACTGCCACCTGGATTTCCCCGAACTCATCGAGCGCAAGGACGAGATCCTCGCGCTGATGGCGCAGAACACGGTCGATCAGGCCTTGTGTGTCAGCGTCAAACTCGAAACCTTTCCGCGCGTGCTGGCGCTGGCCGAGGCCTACCCGCATCTGTATGCGTCAGTCGGTGTGCACCCAGACAACAATGACTGTGAAGAGCCCGATGTCGCCCGTTTGTTGGCGCTCGCGGCGCATCCGCGCGTGGTGGCCATTGGCGAAACCGGGCTGGACTACTATTGGCACAAAGACAAACCCGAGTGGCAGCGCGAGCGTTTCCGGACGCATATCCGGGCGGCCAATGCCTGCAACAAGCCGCTGATCATTCACACTCGCGACTCTGCCGAGGACACCTTGCGCCTGATGCGCGAGGAGAACGCGTCGGTGCCGGGCGGCGTGATGCATTGTTTTACAGAAACCCAGGCAGTGGCCGAAGCGGCACTCGATCTGGGCTTTTACATCTCCTTCTCCGGTATCGTCACCTTCAAGAACGCCAAGGCTTTGAAGGAAGTCGCGCGTTATGTGCCGTTGGACCGGATGCTGATCGAAACCGACGCGCCCTACCTTGCGCCGGTGCCACATCGCGGAAAGCAGAATGAACCCGGCTTCGTCAAACATGTCGCAGAACACATCGCCGAGTTGCGCGATGTCCCGGTCGAAACGATTGCACGGCAGACGACCGAGAATTTCAGAACACTGTTCAAGATTGTGTGAGGCGACATGCTCCTTTTTAAACGCGCGGCCCTGGGCCTGACGCTGCTTTTCTCGATGGCCGCCCAGTCGGCGCTGGCCGGCGCCTACGATGATTCCATCAACGCGGCACGCATGGGCGATACCGGCGAGCTGACCGAGTTGCTGCGTCAGGGGCTGGAGGCCGACACCGTCGATGCGAGTGGCAATACCTTGCTGATGCTCGCCGCCCGCGAAGGCCAGTTGGAAGCGGTAGACCTGCTGCTGCGCAGCGGCGCCCGTGCGGGCAAGCGCAATCCGGCCGGCGACAGCGCGATGATGATGGCTGTGCTCAAGGGGTATCAGCCGATTGTCGAGCGTCTCCTCGCCGCCGGCGCGCCGATCAATCACGATGGCTGGACGCCGCTGATCTACGCTGCTTTTCAGGGGCAGACCGATATCGCGCGCTTGCTGATTGAGCGCGGTGCCGATATCAATCAGCGCGCGCCCAATCTGGCAACGCCCTTGATGTTTGCCGCGCGCAATGGCCATATCGAGATCGTGAAGCTGCTGCTCGATCGTGGCGCGGACACCAACGTGGTGAATGACCAGAATCGCACCGCGCACAGCTGGGCGCTGGAGAACGGCAATACCGACATTGCCGAACTGCTCGAGCGTCGCGTGCCTTCCGTTTTGAAAGTCGCCCCGGCGCAGGCAAAGCCGAAGCCTGCGGGCGGCACGCTGCGCGTAGTGATCGAGTAAGCTGGGTCGCACCGCTGTTGCGGTGCTGCCTGACACCTCAGGCGCTGTTGTCCGAGGGCTCGGCCTGATCGCGCAGCAGCGGGCGTAGCCCATCAAAAGGGCCATCCAGCGCTGCATTGGCGGCCTTTTCCATGGCGCGATACTGGCGCAGCACTTCATGGCCCGTGGCCGATACCTCCGCGCCACCGCCACGCTTCCCTCCCGTTACCGTGAGCACCACCGGCTGCCGAAAGCAGCGATTCATCGCGTCGACCAAGGCCCAGGCGCGAGTGTAGGACATACCCATTTCGCGCGCCGCGGCCGAGATCGAGCCATGACGGCCGATGGCTTCGAGCAGGGTGGCTTTGCCGGGTCCGAGCGCGATTTTGTCATCGAGCATGATGCGGACTTGGTGACGGAGGCGGGCGGTCATGGCGGCGGTCCTCAGGCGGGTTCGATGTGCTCGATCATCAGCTGTACCGAGCTGACGCCATTGTATTCATTCACCGATAGCCGATAGGCCGCGTGAATCGAAGCTGGCACCGGCTCGGCGTAGTTGAAGAAAATGGCTTCGAAGCGGGTGTTGTTCTTGCGCAGCGCCAGCTTGAGGTGGCGGTCCTTGAGCAGGCGCTGGTTGTCGACTTCGAACACATCGTCGAACACCGGCGCCGGGAAGCTCTGCCCCCATATCGCGTTTTCGAGATGGCGGGCGGTCTCGAGCGTCATGTAGCCGGTTTCGAGCGGGCCGTCGGTGTCGACCCGGCGGGTGAGATCGGCCGGGTCGATCATGGCCTTCACCACCGCCTCGAAGGCGGCAGAGAAGCGTTCGAAGTCTTCGGCGCGAATCGTCAGGCCGGCGGCCATGGCGTGGCCGCCGAATTTGAGAATCAGGTCGGGCATCTGCTTGCTGACCAGATCGAGTGCGTCGCGCAGATGCAGGCCGGCAATCGAGCGGCCCGAGCCTTTGATCTGGCCGTCGTCACCCGGCGCGAAGGCCACCACCGGCCGGTGGAATTTCTCCTTGATACGCCCTGCAACGATGCCGATCACGCCTTGATGCCAGCTCGGCTCAAACAAGGTGATGCTGGCACGCTCGCCCGGATCGAAACTGTCGAGGGTGAGCATGGCGTCGGACTGCATGTCGGCCTCGATGCTGCGGCGCTCGCGGTTGAGGCGGTCGAGCTCCTGCGCAATATTCATCGCGCGGGCAATGTCATCGGTGATCAGGCATTCAATGCCCAGCGACATGTCGGCCAGACGACCGGCCGCGTTCAGGCGCGGGCCAAGGCCGAAGCCCATATCGAAGGTGCTGGCGCGTGTCGGCTCGCGGCCGGCCGCGCTGAACAGGGCGCGCACGCCGGCGCACATCTGGCCGGCGCGCATGCGGGCCAGCCCTTGCGATACCAGAATGCGGTTGTTGCGATCGAGTGGCACCACGTCGGCGACCGTGCCGAGTGCGACCAGATCGAGCAGCGTGGCCAGATTCGGCCCCTTGCCGTCGTCAAACGCGCCGCGGGTGCGCAGCTCGGCGCGCAGCGCCAGCAAGGTGTAGAACATCACGCCCACGCCGGCCAGCGCCTTGCTCGGAAAGCTGCAGCCGGGCTGGTTGGGATTGACGATCACGTCGGCGGCCGGCAGCGCGTCGCCCGGCAGGTGGTGGTCGGTGATCAGCGTGGCGATGCCGAGCGAGCGGGCCTCTTCGACACCGTCGATGCTGGCGATGCCGTTGTCGACGGTAATGATCAGGTCGGGTTCGCTTTGCGCGGCAAGCTGGACGATGGCCGGGGTGAGGCCATAGCCGTATTCGAAGCGATTGGGCACCAGATACGCCACGTCGGCGCCCATGGCGCGCAGTCCGCGCACGGCCACGGCGCAGGCGGTGGCGCCGTCGCAGTCATAGTCGGCGACGATCAGCATGCGCGCGCCGGCCTCGATGGCGTCGGCGAGCAGGATGGCGGCGTCAGACACGCCCTGCAGTTGGGTTGGCGGAATGAGCTTGGCGAGCGCGTCGTCGAGTTCGCTCGCCGCCGTAATGCCGCGCGCCGCGTACAGCCGGGCCAGCGTCGGGTGGAGGCCGGACTCGGCCAGTCGGCGGACGGTGGCGGGGTTGGCCTTGCGGGGCACGATGCGTGTCATGAGTAATTGGCCAGGGTGAAGGTTTCGAGCGATTGGGGCTTGCGCCAGAAGCACCACAGGTGGCGCTTGGAGAGCGTGATCTGCCGACCGCCGCGTTCGTCAGGGATCGTCAGCGTCAGTGTCTTCACCGTGCCGGCTTTGAGAGCGGCGAGCGCGGGGGCAAACCAGCGCTGTTCGAGATCAAGCACGGCGGCTTGCCAGGGATCGAGATCGAGGTAGAGGCTTGCATGGTAGGCGTCCGGCAATTCGACCAGCGCGTCGCCGGCGGGCAGGTCGGCGAAGGTGGCCGGTCGCGTGGGTTCGCGCCCGGCCGCGCGGGCCATGCCGCGTACCAGCGGTGAGCTTGCCGCGATGTGTTGGGCCGGCGGTGTCAGTGACGCCGGCAAACTCCCTGCGCCCCAGAACCACACGCTGTTGATGGCGCGTTGGCCGGCGGCTTCGCGGGTGCGATTGATCGGGTGATTGTGCAGCACCACCTGGATCTCGTTCATGGTGCGCTGCCAGACGAGCGCGTCGCCATTGCTCGGCAGGTAGTGCACGATCGGCCGGCCGGTGGTGGCCGACAGGCGTGATAGTTGTGCGGTGGGTGGATGCGTGGGATGCAGATACCAGCGATCCGGCGTCGGCGCTTCGAATCGGCCGATATCGGCGAACTCGGCATTGAGCGCGTCGAGCAGCGCGTCGGCCTCGTCGCGGGTGATGGCTAACTCGCCCGCATCGGTCAGCAGCAGATGGCTGCCGGCAAAGTGCAGGTGGCTCGGGTCGGCGCACAGCAGCGGCGTGTCGACGCGCAGGGCGTCGGCCTCTCCCCAACGGCGCAGGGGCGCATCGGCGAGCGTGGCGGTGTCGGTGTTGAAGAATCGCGCCCAGGTCTGTTCCGGCGTTTCGGCCGGTTCGGCGCGGTGGCGGCCGACGCCGAGCAGGCGCGACAAGGCCGGCAGCGTGAGCGTGTGGGCAAAACCGCGGGCATGAATACTGGGCCAGATCAGGCCGGGAACGAGCAGGTGAAGATGCATGTTTATGACCCGAAAGCAGGCGCCGATTCTAGCATGCAGCGGTCTTTTGCCTTGCCGGGCTGAGCACGCTGCATCGCATCGTTGGCCGACATTGGGCACAATGGCGACCTTGTTGATTCGAGGCCGATTGCCCGATGCGATATGAAACGCTAATCGGTTTGCGCTATACCCGCTCGCGAAAGCGGGCGCAGGGGCGCAACCAGTTTATTTCCTTCATTTCCCTGGTGTCGATGCTGGGCATTGCGCTGGGCGTGGCCGCCCTGATTGTGGTGCTGTCGGTAATGAACGGCTTTCAGGAAGAGCTGCGCACCCGGATTCTAGGGGTTGCCTCGCACGCGCAGGTGACCGGCACAGCGGGTGACATGGAGGCCTGGCAGCAGGCCGCGCAGACCGCGGCGGAGCATCCCAATGTTCAAGGGACCGCACCGTTTGTGCAGGCGCAGGGCATGCTGTCGTTTGACCAGAATGTGCGCGGCGTGATGGTGCGCGGTATTTTGCCTGCCGAAGAGGACCGCGTGGCCGATTTCAGCAAGACCATGCGCGTGGGGACGCTCGACGGGCTGCAGGCCGGCGGCTTCGGGATTGTGCTTGGCGTCGATCTGGCGCGGGCGCTCGGTGCGCGTACCGGCGACAAGGTGACCTTGATCGCGCCGCAAGGCCTGGTCACGCCGGCGGCAGTCTTGCCGCGGCTCAAGCAATTCACCGTGGTGGGTATTTTTGAAGCAGGCATGTACGAGTTCGATGCCGGTCTGGCGCTGATTCATCTGAACGATGCGCAAGTGCTGTATCGCATGGGTGACCGCGTCAGTGGCGTGCGCCTGAAGCTCGACGACTTGTTTGCCGCGCCGCGCGTGATCCGCGAGCTGGCCAATCGCTACGACACCCGCACCGTGCTATCCGACTGGACCAGCAGCCATGCCAACTTCTTCCGTGCCGTGGCGCTGGAGAAAAAGATGATGTCCATCATCCTGTTCCTGATCGTCGCCGTGGCGGCGTTCAATATTGTGTCGACTTTGGTGATGGCGGTGCAGGAGAAAACCGCCGACATCGCCATTTTGCGCACCCTCGGTGCCAGCCCCGGATCGATCATGAGCATCTTCATCCTGCAGGGCGCGATCATTGGTGTCGTTGGCCTGATTGCGGGCGTGATTGGCGGCATCGCGCTGGCCACGAATCTGGATGTGGTGATTCCAGCACTCGAGGGTGTGCTCGGCACCACCCTATGGAATAAAGAGATCTACTACGTGACTGAAATGCCGTCCAAAGTCCTGCCGGCCGACGTGATCACCATTACCTCGGTATCGTTCGTCCTGACCCTGATCGCGACTTTGTACCCGAGCTGGCGCGGCTCGCGAGTGAATCCGGCGGAGGCGCTGCGCTATGAGTAAATCAACGCCACCGGTGCTGGCCTGCGAAGGCTTGTCGAAGCGCTTTCGTGAAGGCGCCGATGCGGTCGAGGTGCTCAAGGACGTGTCGTTTTCCGTCGCCCGAGGCGAGCGGATTGCGATTGTGGGCGCGTCCGGCTCCGGCAAGAGCACGCTGCTGCATCTGCTCGGCGGGCTCGATGCGCCCACGGCGGGGCGGGTGAGCGTGAATGGTGGTGATGTGTCGCGGCTGTCTGATGCGGCACGCGGGCGGCTGCGAAACCATGCGCTCGGCTTCGTGTATCAGTTTCACCACTTGCTGCCCGAGTTCTCGGCGCTGGAAAACGTGGCCATGCCCTTGTATATCCGCCGTATGCCGCGTGCCGAGGCGGACGCCAAGGCGGCCGAGATGCTCGAGCGGGTGGGCTTGGGGCATCGCGTCAGCCATACGCCCGGTGAGCTCTCGGGCGGCGAGCGCCAGCGTGCGGCGATTGCCCGGGCGCTGGTCACGCGTCCGGCCTGCGTGCTGGCCGATGAGCCGACCGGCAACCTGGACAGCAAAACGGCCGGCGCGGTGTTTGACCTGATGCTCGAACTCAACGCCGCCGAAGGCACGAGCTTTGTCATCGTGACGCACGACGTGCAACTCGCAGCGCGCGCTGAACGGGTGCTGACCTTGACCGACGGACGGTTGAGTTAGCCGTCGGCTGACTGATCGGGACTCGCTGATATCCGCTGAAATCACCGCGGGATGCGGTGCTTCGGAGAAACGTTGCCTCGCGGTACGTATGTCCTTGGGCTCAGCGTCACAATGGCTCCTTGCCTGTATGCAGAAACGCTGATTCAAGTTGTAAAAAGCGGTGACGTGAATAGCCCTCGTATACGACCACTGTCTGGAGACAGTTATGCGAGTTCTCTTTGCCCCTGCCGTGCGCTTGCTCAATCAGTTGCGCTACACCACCAAGTTTTTGCTTATCGGTGGCACGGCCGCCATTGCGTCGATGTTTCTGTTGTTCCAGCTGTATTCACAGATTCAGGTGTCGCGGGACATGACCTCGCAGGAGCAGTCCGGCCTCGTCGTGCTTGATGCGACCCTCAAGGCGCTGACCAAAATGCAGCAGCACCGTGGCACTACCTCGGGTTTGCTAGGCGGTGACACCAGCCTTGCGCCCAAGGTGGCGGCGCTGGCGCAAGAGGTTGAGCAGGCGGTGGCCGGTGTCGATGCCGCGCTGAGCGGTCCGGGGGCAGACTTTGACCTGGCCGGCCCCTGGGGCGAGATCAAGAACCGGTGGGCGCCGCTCAAGGGCGGTACGCCGAACGAGCGCGGTGGCAACTTCAAGGCCCACACGCAGATGATCGAGAACATGCTCACTCTGATCGGAGACATCGGATCGCAGTCGCGCCTGTCTTTTGACCCGGATGCCGATGCCGCCAACCTGATCGGCGCCTTGCTCACGGCCGTGCCTGAAATGTCCGAGCGTCTCGGCCGTTTGCGCGGCATGGGTACAGGCATCCTCGCGCGGGGCGTGCTGACGCTGGATGACGAAAAATCCATCGTTCGCCAGCTCGGTCAGCTCGAGGTGACCAAAGACGCGCTGATGGACCGCTTCCGCCGCGCTGCAGGCCAAAACCCCTCGCTGGCGGCCGCTTTGAAGCAGGCCGGCGAAGATATTACCGCGGCGCACAAAGACTTGCGGGATGTGACCCAGGCTCAGATCGTTGATCAAAAATTCGATATCAAACCCGAGGCGTTTTTTGCCGTGGGAACCAAAGCCATTTCGAGTCTGATCGGCCATAGTGACAGCACTTTGTTTCCCAATACCGACGCTTTGCTCAAGGCACGGGCAGATCAACTGACCCGCTTGCTGGTGATTGAACTGCTGGTGTCTGTGACCACCATTCTGATCGCCGGCTACCTGTTGGTCGGCATGTATCTGTCGATTGTCGGTTCGGTGCGCGAACTGACCGCCGGCACAACACAGATGGCGCTGGGTGACTACACCACACGCGTTGAGTTTTCGGCGCGCGATGAGCTGTCCGATGTGGCGCATCAGTTCAACGGCATGGCGGAACGATTGGCGGCAATCATCGCCCAGGTCAAACGCAGCGCCGAAGATCTGCGGGCCGCAGCGGGTGAAATGGCGATCGGGTCCGGTCAGGTTGCCGAAGGCTCCGAGCGGCAAAGCGAAGCCGCCGCGAGCATGGCGGCTGCTGTTGAGGAGATGACGGTCAGTATTGATGAGATCAATCGCCATGCGCAGGCGGCATCGACTCAGAGCGCCGACTCGGGCCGGCTGTCAAAAGAAGGCGGTGACGTGGTGCGCCAGTCGGTGACGGAGATGGAGCGCATCGCCGAGTCGGTGCACGAGGTGGCGAGGGTTATCCGTGATCTGGGCGACCAGTCTGGCAAGATTTCGACCATCGTCAATGTCATTCGCGAAATTGCCGAGCAAACCAATCTGCTGGCGCTCAACGCGGCCATCGAGGCCGCGCGGGCCGGCGAAACCGGCCGGGGGTTCGCGGTGGTGGCCGATGAGGTGCGCAAGCTGGCCGAGCGCACCGCCAAGGCCACCGGTGAAATCACCAGCATGGTCGAAGCCATCCAGAGCGGCACGCAAAAAGCGGTCGGCACCATGGAGAGCGGTGTTGAACGGGTGCAGGAAGGGGTGGTGCTGACCAAGCGCGCCGGCGAGTCGATGGAGCAGATCAACGCGGGCGCGGCCAATGTGGTGGTGTCGGTCGAAGACATCTCGGCGGCGCTGCGCGAACAGAGTGCCGCAAGTACCGACATTGCGCGCAACGTCGAGGCGATTGCTCAGATGAGCGAGCAGAACAGTGCCGCGGTCCGTGATACCGCCCGCACGGCTGAGCGGCTGGAGGGTCTGGCGCGCTCCTTGAGCGATGAGGTGGCGCGCTTCAAAGTCTGAGCGCAACGATAGCCAAAACGGGGCGTGACCGGTCAGGTGCCGGTCGCGCCCTTGTCGTTTCTGGCGCGGCGCTTTTTCTGCCGGGTGTGCCAGGCGTGCATCAGGTGCAATCGCCACGCGCCACGAACGACAAGATAGCCCGTGACTGACAGTCCATTGGCGAGCACCAGCAGCCCGAGCAGCAGGGGGCGACCAAGCCCCAGCACCCAGGCCGACATGGCCGACATCCACTGAGTGATGGCCATGGTGGTGATCTCGGGCGGCGCCACGAAATGGCTGCCGCCGCCGAGCAACCAGTCGCCCAGCGTGAAGGCCAGCAGATAGAGCGGGACGATGGTGAAGGGGTTGGTGTAGAGCGTCGTGACCAGCGCCAGCGGCAGATTGACCCGAAAAACCACACATCCGAGCGCGGCACCGATCATCTGAAAAGGGCCGGGAATCAGCCCACAGAAAAGTCCCACGGCGACGGCACCGGCCGCGGAGTGGCGGTTGAGGTGCCACAGGCTGGGGTGCAGGAGGGTGCTGCCCAAGGGGCGCAGCCAGCGGTTGTTGTGCACGCTGGCGTGGTCAGGGAGAACGCGCTTGAGGAGTTTTCGCATGGTGGTTGGCGTGGATTCTAGCGTGGCTCGCACGCGATCTGTCTAAGAGTCGCCGGATCGCGCTAAAGTGCCAGCCTATGCAAATGGCAATTTTCGGTGTGCTTTTGGCATTGCTGATTGTTCAGCACGGTGCCAGCGTATTGCCTGTGTGGGGCAGCGCCGGGCTATGCCTTCTTGCCGCGGTCGTGGCCGTGGCATGTTGGTGCACGCGCAACGGGTGGCAACGGCAGGCATTGTGCCTGATGCTCGGGCTGTCGGTCGGCGTAGCCTACGGAAGTCTCCGTGCGCAGTGGCGTCTGGCTGATCAGCTCGATGACGCATTCGATGGCGCAACTTACATCTTGATCGGCACGGTGGTCGGTTTGCCGGGGCGACCAGACGACGGGCTGCGATTTGAGTTCGCACCCGATGTGGCCCCGGTCGGGCTTCCGAGTCGTTTGTCGCTGAGCTGGTATCCCAAGCCGGGGGCGGTGATCCCCACCATCGTGCCAGGTCAACGACTGATGATCGAGGCGCGATTGAAAGTGATTCGCGGCCAGCACAATCCGAATGGATTCGATTACGCGGGTTGGCAGTTTGCGCGCGGCGTGGGTGGGCTGGGGTATGTGCGCACACTGGCGCCGATCGACGCGCCTGTCGCGATGGGTGTCGGCGCGCGTATCGATCGTTGGCGCGACGCGATTCGGGCCCGAATCCACCGAAGTGTTGAACCAGACATTGCGGGCGTGCTCACTGCCATGGCGGTTGGCGATCAGCGCGGCATGTCGGACGCTACGTGGTCAAGCCTGCGCAACACCGGCACCGCGCATCTGGTGGCGATCTCCGGCCTGCATGTGTCGATTGTGGCGATGCTTTTCGGCGGCTTGGTGGGCTGGCTGTGGCGGCGTATTCCGCGCGCCGTGCTATGGCAGCCGGCGCAACGCGCTACCGTGGTGGCTGCCGCCGTGGCGGCATTGGCGTATGGCGCGCTGGCCGGGTTTGGCGTGCCGGTGACGCGCAGCGTCCTGATGCTGCTGACCGCCTGTGTGGCGCTGCTGTCGTCGCGTCGACCGCCGGCGAGCCGTATCTGGTTGCTGGCGCTGCTGGGGGTGATGGTGTTCGACCCCTGGTGCGTTATTTCAGCCGGTTTCTGGTTGTCGTTCGGCGCGGTCGGTGCGTTGATTCTCATGTTGTCAGGGCGCCACGGTGTGCGCGGCCGCGTGTCGGGGTTTGCATCGGCGCAACTGGCGGTCACGGTATTGACAGCGCCCTTGCTGCTCGTGCTGTTCGGCCAGCTATCGCTGGTGTCGCCCCTTGCCAATGCGGTGGCGATTCCGCTGGTGAGCATTCTTGTGGTGCCTCTGGTATTGCTGGGTGCGCTCTTGCCGGGCGATTTCTTCCTGGTCATGGCGGCGTTTGTGATGGAACACCTGATGAGCGTGCTGACCTGGGCTGCCGATCTGCCGTTCGCGGTCTGGTCGATGGCAACGCCGCCAGTGTCACTGATGCTGCTTGCCCTGGTCGGTGCCTTGTGGGGCATCATGCCGCGCGGTACGCCGTGGCGCGTGCTGGGCTGGGTGGCGTGGGCGCCGGTGCTGCTGTGGTCGCCGCCGCGCCCGTCGGCGGGTACGTTCGAGGCCCGGGTGATTGATGTCGGGCAGGGCTTGGCGGTGCATGTGCGTACCGCCAAGCATGATGTGCTCTACGACACCGGCCCCGGTTACTACCGCGGGGGCGATGCGGGCGAACGCCATGTGGTGCCCTACCTGCAAGACGCTGGCGTCGGTACGTTGGATTTGCTGGTGGTCTCGCACGACGACATGGACCACGCCGGCGGCGCCGTTAGCGTATTGCGCAGCTTTCCCGTCCGTCGTCTTGTGACGGGGCAGGGGGTGGCTTTGGGCGCTGGCCCGGCGCCGACACCGTGCCATGCGGGGAAAGCCTGGATCTGGGACGGTGTGACGTTCCGCTGGCTGCACCCGGCGGCGGATGCGCAGTTTCGTGACGACAACGACCGTTCGTGCGTGCTGCATGTCTCGGTGCCCGGCGGGTCACTCTTGTTGCCTGGCGATGTGTCGTCCCGCGCTGAACGCGCGGTGGCTGCGGTGGGTGGATGGCCGACAAGCACGGTGGTGGTGGCGCCTCACCACGGCAGTCGCAGCGCATCCTCCGAGGCTTTGGTGGCGGCGGTCAATGCCGACCATGTGGTGTTCTCCAGTGCCTATGGGAATGCGTTCGGGCATCCGGTGGTGACGGTGCTTGAGCGTTGGCACGATGCGGGCGCGCGGATTTGGCGTACCGACCTGCAAGGGGCGGTGTCCGTGCGGCTGGGTACAACCGGTGCGCGGCTTGGCGGCGAGCACGCAGAGCGGCCCCGATATTGGCATCGCAAGCGTGCAGATCCCAGGCGGGCCGATGCTAGACTGATGTCCTCTGCCTCGGTCGAATGAGTGTTTGAACATGGATCTTTTGAAATCCCAGAGCGGCTGGATGGGCTCGCCTCCGTCGGAGATGCGTCATCGTACGGTGCAATGCGCCGGCGCACACGGTCTGCATCGCATGGCCTATACCGAGTGGGGTGACCCGAGGAATCCGCGGGTGTTGGTGTGCGTGCATGGCTTGACGCGCAATGGCCGGGATTTCGATTTTCTTGCTGCAGCGTTGTCGCAGCATTACCGCGTGGTCTGCCCCGATGTGGTCGGTCGGGGCCGCAGCGAGTGGCTGAGCGTCAAAACGGAGTATGGGTTTCCGCAATACGTGGCCGATATGGTGACCCTGATCGCGCGGCTGGATGTGCCCGAAGTGCATTGGGTCGGCACCTCGATGGGCGGGCTGATCGGCATGTGCCTGGCGTCCTTGCCCGGCACGCCGATCAAGCGCCTGGTGCTCAATGACGTGGGGCCGATGATTACCGTCGAGTCCATCGAGCGTATTGCGGAGTATGTGGGCGCTGCACCGGTCTTTGCCGATCTTGATACGGCAGAACGCTACATCCGCGAGGTGAGTGCGCCTTTCGGGCCCTTGACCGACGCACAGTGGCGCCATCTCACCGAGCATGCGGTGAGCGCTGTCGATGGCGGGCTGGCCATGGTCTACGATCCGGGCATTGCCGAGGCGTTTCGCAAGACGCCCCTGTCCGCCGACGTCGACTTGTGGGCAATGTACGACGCCATTTCGTGTCCGACCCTGGTCATCCGCGGCGCGGAGTCTGATTTGCTGCTGCACGAAACGGCGCAGGAGATGAGCCGTCGGGGGCCTAAGGCGTCGCTGGTGGAGTTTGAAGGGATCGGTCATGCACCCATGTTGCTGGATGCACGCCAGATCGAAGCGGTCAGTCAGTTTCTACTGGCCGACTCAGGTCGCTGATCACCGGCGAGGCGGTGCATGCCTCGCCAGGTGTCCGTCGTACTCAGCGCAGCAGGCGGCCGTTGCGATCGAGAATCGAGATGTCGGTGTAGCTTGAGCCATCGTGACTGGCGCTGCCATAGCGAATGGTCACGCCGCCGGCGTCGAAGGTCCCCAACTCGTTCAGTGCTGCCAGAATGCGTGGCCGCGTGGACTCCCCGGCACGACGAATGCCTTCGACCAGCACCTTGGCCATCAGATAGCCCTCGAGAATGGTGTGATCGGGAGCCTCCTTGGCGCCGATTCGTTGAAGGTCTTCGCTCAGATCGCGGCTGATGGTGATGGCCTGTGATTCCGGTTTGGGCACGACCTGGACAATGCCCAGCCCATGGGCCATTTTGCTACCGATCTTTTCGGCCACTTGCGGCCCGGCCGTGACCGACACCGCAATCATCATGGCAAAGCTGCCGGCCTCGCGCATGCCTTTGACAAAGGCACTGCTGGCGGCGGTATTGGAGACCAGAATGATGCCGTTCGGGTCGGTCGCATGGATGGATTTGATTGCCTCTTCCACCTCGGTCGTGCCTTTTTTGTAGGCCCCCACGGCAACGAGATCCATGCCGGATGCCGCGAGCGCTTTCTTGGCGGCAACCAGGCCATCCTCACCGAAGGGGTCATCCTGATGGAGCACCGCAATGCGCTTCAGCCCCATGCTCTGCATCTGTCGAACAATGGTGTCGACTTCAGCGGCATAGCTGGCGCGAGTGTGAAAGATGTGGGTCGGCACGGGTTCGCGCAGGATCATCGCGCCCGAGCGCACGCCGACCAGGGGAATGCCGGCTTTTTCGAGCAGGCCTTCCTTGAGCACCGCCGCCACGTTGCCGGTGCCGACCAGGCCCACGAGTGCGACGGGGGCTTCCTTGTCGATCAGGTCGCTCGTTTGCACGAGGGTTTCCTTGACCTTGTATCCGTCATCGCGGGTCACCAGCTTGAGCTTGCTGCCGCGAATGCCGCCGGCGGCATTGATACGTCCGAAATAGGCTTGAATGCCGAGATTGACGCCTTTGCCGGTGGGGGCCAGCGTGCCGGTAAATGGGGCGACCTGACCGATCACAATGTCGGCAGCCAGGGCAGGGAGCGACATTGCCGAGACGGCAAGACTCAACATGAGGGCGCGAAGCGTGCGGGGTGTTCCGGTCATGGTGTTTGCCGTTCCTTTTTGATAAGCGTATGCGCGTGCGTAGTCTTATCGACCGCGCGCGCGCACACTTGAGCGCGGGCACGGTATTGATTGTTTCTCGTCGGCTGGAGTGCCCTTAATGCAGGTGGCGCGGCATCTGCTCGTCGGGCGTTTCGGGAAGTTCGGCATGAACCGCTTCGCCCTCGGGTGAGGGATAGAGCGGGGCGCCGCAATCGTCGCAGTACTCCATTGGAAAACGGTGGTCCAGCGACAGAATCTCGGTCACGCCACTTTCGCGCAGTGTGGCTTCGATCTGCGCGAGCACGTCGGGGCCATCGTCTTCGGCGCCAAGCAAGGGCCAGACAATGCCGTGCACGACCTGATCGGCGTTCTTCAGGGTCAGACCGATTCGGAACTCCTCCAACTGGAGGTCGTGGAAGGGCGCGATGATCGCGCGCAGATTCGACGCCGGTGCCTCAAGTGTTGCACCAAGAAAAGCCACCGATGCACGCACTGCGTAGGCGCGGCTTTCGCGATCGGCGCGGCGCGAAGCGGCAAAGTAGGCGTCGGGCAAGACCACTTCGACGGCGCACCCGGGGAGCAGCGGAATCAGGCAGGCGCCGCCCTGGCTGCGCCACTGGGTGAGCGCGTGGTCGCGATCGCCGGCGTTTTCCTGCCAGCGGAACATCGGCGTGCCGCGCGGGACGGCCACGGCAAACAGCAGATAACGGGTGTCGGACAGAAACTGCGTGGTTTCGGGTAGCGACGCCACGTCAATCGACAAGTCCTGATCGGCCTGGGCCGCCACGCCGATCTCCTCGGCGAAACGTGCCGTATTGCAATAGCCGACGGGCAGTTGGTCCGGGCTGAACAGGTAGTTGGCGACCGACAGCCGCACATCGTCGGCCAGCACGTGCGCCTGCAGATGTACGCGCAAATTGGCCAGCACCGCATCAGAAATGGCGAGCGCCGGAATGCGGTAGCGCGACCACGACAGCAGCGGCGCGGCGACCAGCAGCACGTCTTCATCGGCGAGCTTGCGGCCGGCGTTTTCGGCGCGGGATTCGACAAAATCGGCGAGCTCGTCATAGGCCGTCAGGCTGCTCGAATAGAGCTGGTCGAGCGCGCTGTTGATGGTGTCTTCGTCGCCTTCGTCCAGCAACTGGTCAATCAGCTCGGTGAGCTGGTTTTCCCAAAACCGGTCTTCGGCACGGCTGCCGGATTCGGCCAGACCGTTGGCCAGCCAGACGAGACGCTCGGCGTCGGGCCCGAGGCCGCTGCGGCGTTTGCTACGGGGACGTTTCATGAAATCTTGCCCTGGGGTTTGAAGGGGCCGGCCCGAGGGCGGGCTGGCCCGAGGGAGCGGGGCGCCATTCTACATGGCCGAATCAATAACCTCGCTTGTTCAGATGGACGTCCTGCATGATCTTGGTGGCAATCTCTTCAATCGAGCGTGCGGTCGAGTCCAGCCAGGGGATGCGCTCACGCTCCATCAGCCGCTTGGCTGCGTCGATCTCGTAGTGACAATTGTCGAGCGAGGCATAGACGCTGTCGGGCCGGCGCTCCTGGCGGATTTGCGACAGACGCTCCGCACTGATGGTCAGGCCGAAGAGTTTGCGGCGATGCTTGTGGAGTTCGGTCGGCAGCTTGCTGCGCTCGAAGTCTTCGGGAATCAGCGGATAGTTCGCTGCCTTGACGCCGAACTGCATCGCCAGATACAGGCTGGTCGGCGTCTTGCCCGAGCGCGATACGCCGACGAGGATCACGTCGGAGACATCGAGTTCGGCGTGCGAGACGCCGTCGTCGTGCGCCAGCGCGAAGTTGATCGCCTCGATACGGTTCTTGTAGTCGAGACTGTCCGCAATGCCGTGGAAGCGGCCCACCGTGTGGGTGGAGCGTTGGCCAAGCTCTTGCTCAAGCGGCTCGATGAAGCGCTCGAACAGGTCAAGAAAAAGCGCGTCGGCGTTGCGCAGGCCGGCCACGAGTTCAGGCCCGACCAGCGAATTGAAGACAATCGGACGGGTACCATCGCTGCGGCCGGCTTCACGAATGCGTGTGGCGCAGTCCCGCGCTTTTTCGATTGAATCGACAAAAGGCAGGCGGACTTGCTTGAAGCGCATGTCCGGAAACTGGGCAAGCAAACTATGGCCGAGTGTTTCAGCCGTGATGCCGGTGCCGTCGGAGATAAAAAATACGGTGCGAGTAGAGTGTTCTGTCATGGGTCAAGGTATGGTTAACGTTTCGGGTATACCCGTCTTTGCCGCAAAGCAGCAATTCCTTGTAAACTCCGATTTTCAGTTTTTCTGACTCCTTCTGGAAGAGCCCCATGAGCCGTTACGTTATCCCGTTTGAAGAACTACGTATGTCTGACGTCGAGCATGTCGGCGGCAAGAACGCTTCACTCGGAGAAATGATCAGCCAGCTGCCCGCCAGTGTACGTGTTCCTGGCGGCTTCGCAACGACTGCCGATGCTTATCGTGAATTCCTTGCCCATCAAGGTCTGATCGATCGGATCAATGCTGCACTCGATGCGCTGGATGTCGACGATGTCGATGCGCTGGTCAAGACCGGCACCGAGATCCGTCAATGGATTGTCGATCTGCCGTTCCCGGCCAAGCTCGAAGAAGAAATCAAGGCGGCTTACGCCAAGATCACCTCCGAAGGCGAGGGCAGCTTTGCCGTCCGCTCTTCCGCAACGGCTGAAGACATGCCCGACGCGTCGTTTGCCGGCCAGCAGGAAACCTTCCTGAACATCCACGGTTACGACAACATCCTGCACGCGATCAAGGAAGTCTTTGCGTCGCTGTATAACGATCGCGCCATCGCCTATCGTGTTCACAAAGGTTACGCACACGCCGATGTTGCCTTGTCGGCGGGCGTGCAGCGCATGGTGCGCTCCGATACTGGCACCTCTGGCGTGATGTTCTCGCTCGATACCGAATCCGGCTTCAAGGACGTGGTGTTCATCACCGCTTCGTATGGCCTGGGTGAGACGGTGGTGCAGGGCGCCGTGAATCCGGACGAGTTCTATGTGCACAAGCCCACTCTGGCGCAAGGCCGCCCGGCCGTGGTGCGTCGCAACCTGGGCTCCAAGTTGATCAAGATGGTGTTTACCGACAAGTCCGTCGCGGGCAAATCGGTGCAGACACTGGATGTGGCCGAGGCCGAGCGTAACCGCTTCTCGTTGAGCGACACCGATGTGCTCGAACTGGCGCGCTACGCCGTCATCATCGAAGAACACTACGGTCGCCCGATGGACATCGAGTGGGGCAAGGACGGCGAAGACGGCAAGCTCTACATCCTGCAGGCACGCCCCGAAACGGTGAAGAGCCAGCAGTCTGGCCACGTGCTTGAAAAATACCGCCTCAAGCAATACGGCAAGGCACTGACGCACGGCCGCGCGATTGGTCAGCGCATTGGTGTGGGCCCGGTCAAGGTGATCCGCGATGCCGCCGAGATGAACCGTGTGCAGCCCGGCGACGTGCTGGTGACCGATATGACCGATCCCAACTGGGAGCCGGTCATGAAGCGCGCCAGCGCCATCGTTACCAATCGCGGCGGTCGCACCTGCCACGCCGCCATCATCGCCCGCGAACTGGGCATCCCCGCCATCGTCGGTTGCGGCAACGCCACCGAGTTGCTGCACGAAGGCGATTCGGTCACCGCGTCCTGCGCCGAAGGCGACACCGGCTACGTGTATCGCGGCAAGCTCGACTTTGAAGTCATCACGACCGATACCGGCAACCTGCCGGAGATTCCGGTCAAGGTCATGATGAACGTTGGCAACCCCGAGCTGGCCTTCGAGTTTGCGCAGATCCCGAACGAAGGCGTTGGCCTGGCCCGCCTGGAATTCGTCATCAACAATATGATCGGCATCCACCCCAAGGCCATCCTGGAGCTTGATCAGGTGCCCGCCGGGCTGCGTCAGGAGATCCTGCGCCGCTCGCGTGGTTACGAAACGCCGCGCGAGTTCTTTGTCGAGAAGCTGGTCGAAGGCGTTGCCGTCATCGCCGCCGCCTTCTACCCGAAGCCCGTCATCGTGCGTCTGTCGGACTTCAAGTCCAACGAATACCGCAAGCTGCTCGGTGGCGAAATCTACGAGCCGGAAGAAGAAAACCCGATGCTGGGGTTCCGTGGCGCCTCACGCTACATCTCCCACAGCTTCCGCGACTGCTTCGAGCTCGAATGTATTGCCATGAAGCGCGTGCGCGATGTGCTCGGCCTCACCAATGTCCAACTCATGGTGCCATTCGTGCGCAACGTTGAAGAGGCGCGCGAGGTTGTTGAACTCTTGGCTGAACACGGGCTCGAGCGCGGCGTGAACGATCTCAAGCTCATCATGATGTGCGAGATCCCGTCCAACGCGCTGCTCGCCGAACAGTTCCTTGAGGTGTTCGATGGCTTCTCGATTGGCTCGAACGACCTGACCCAGCTCACGCTCGGTCTGGACCGCGACTCGGGTCTGGTGGCGCACGCGTTTGACGAACGCGATCCGGCTGTCAAGCAGTTGCTGTCGATGGCCATCCAGGCGGCCAACCGCCTCGGCAAGTACGTTGGCATCTGCGGACAAGGGCCGTCGGACCACGCCGATTTCGCCGAATGGCTGATGGATGAGGGCATTCAGACCATTTCGTTGAATCCGGACACGGTCGTCGATACCTGGTTGAAGCTGGCTGCGCACCGCAAAGCCTGAGTCCGTTGTTAGCCCAAGCCGGCTTGGGGCGTTGCGTCGCGCCCTCAAGCCGGCTTGCTTATTGCCGATACAGTGCTAGACTTTCGCGGTTACGACTCCGACAGAATCTTGCGATAACGCAATTTTGTCGGATCCGATCTATGGGATGATCACGCGGCTCGATGGGCTTTTCCATCAGTAGCGAATCAGACAGACTCGACGGAGTGGAAACGAATGGCCTTCGTCATTCTCTCCGCCAAGGCGCTGACCCAGTCCAAGGTCCGCACGGTTAGTGGGCGGACTTTTTTGCTGGGCGTCTCGGCAGCAGTATTGCTAACGCTTGCGAGCGGCATTTGGCTCGGCACGCGGCTTGTTGAGCCGCCGGAGCCAATTCTTGTGGCGACAGTCGATGAGGCTGCGGTCAGTATCGACGCGCCCGAAGACAAATTCGTGATCGACCGCCTTGGCGAACTCACCGGTCGCCTGTTCCGTCTTGAATCCGATGCCAAAACCCTCGCCAATCGCGTGGGTGTACTCAACGCCTTCGAGCGGCGCCTCAAAGGCAACGCTACGCCGGGTGTTGCCAAAACCGGCCCCGCGGGCGGCCCCATGATTCCGCCGATTGGCGAAACCTTTCTACGCAAGCAGGCTTTCGACTTCAGCTCGGCGCAAACCGGTCTGGATCAGCTCGAAGATGAACTCGCGCGTCTTGACCAGGTGCTCTCGTCCATTGACGAGCGCGCATCGACACGCAAATTGTCCTACATGATTTTCCCCAGCCGTCCGCCGGTCACCGAAGGGCGTCGCAGTTCGGTGTTTGGGAACCGCTACGATCCGTTTACCGGACGTCGTGCCTTCCATAGTGGTCAAGATTTTGCTGCACCATCGGGCACCCCGATTCGCGCCAGCGCAGGTGGCAAGGTCATTGAAGCCGGGTATCACCGTGAGTATGGCAACAAGGTCGAAATCGACCACGGCAATGGCTTGGTCACTCGCTATGCGCATGCCTCGAAGCTCTATGTGAAAGAAGGCGATGTGGTCACGCCGGGTCAGAAAATCGCAGCGGTCGGTTCAACCGGCCGTTCGACCGGCCCGCACCTGCATTTCGAAATTCTGGAAAACGGCGAGTTTGTGGATCCGGTGCACTACCTCGCCGGCTCCTGACGCCGACGCCCCGTGACCTGGTTTCGTCGCAAATCCGAAACACGCGATCTGTCGAACGACGCCTTTGTTCTGGCGACGGAGAAGCAGCAGCGACGCAACTGGACGCCGTTACTGCTGATCGTTCTGATTGGCAGCGCCGCTTATGCCGGCCTGCAGTACTTTGAAGCGCAACTCATCCCCGCCACTGACCGAGTCGCTGAACTCGAGCGTGAAAACGCCAAGCTTCGCGACGAGCTCGAATTGCAACGGATGAACCTCAGCGTCGAGCAAGCCACGCGCGCCGAACTCGAAAAGGAACTGAGCGCTCGTTCCGCGGAAATCAGTCGTCTGGGTGACGAGTTGGCATTCTTCAAGAACGCCCAGAAAAAGCCGTAAACTTCCCAATCTGCTTTAAGTGCATCGCAATGACGCACCGAACTTTGTGCGCCCCCGCATTCGAGGAGAATTTCCCATGTTTGGCAAAAAAAAATCAGACAACGCTAAGTCTATTGAAATCAACAAGTTGTCCAGTTTGATTGCGGATAATGTCGAAATTGTCGGTGATGTGATTTTTTCTGACGGTCTGCGCGTCGATGGCCGAATCGAAGGCAACGTCATCAACAAGGGCGACGAGCGCGGCTTGCTTGTCCTGAGCGAGCGAGGTTGCATTGAAGGCAGCGTTCGAACGCATGATGCGGTCATTAATGGCACAATCATCGGCGATGTGACGGTCTCGCACTTTCTGGAGCTTCAGCCGAAGGCGCGCGTGACTGGCAACATCAGCTACAGCCAGTTGCAGATGGATTGCGGCGCCTCGGTGGACGGCAAGCTCGAGAAGCTCGAAGAGGCGGATGCGGGCACCAAAGTCGTCAAACTGGGCAGCACCCCGACGGCGGCGCCCGTTGCCGCAGCGTCTGGCAAAAAAGACTAAGCAAACGCTGCTTTAGAGGACTTTCATGGAATTTGTGCCCACCTGGTGGCACTGGCTGGTCGTGGGTATCGTCTTGATGCTTGCCGAGCTGGCCATCCCCGCATTTTTTGTTATCTGGTTCGGCCTGGGCGCCGTCCTGGTCGGTTTGCTGTTGCTCGTTGCGCCGGCCCTGTCGCTGACGGTTCAGTTGCTGTTGTGGACGGTTGCGTCGGTGGGGCTGACGGTGTTGTGGTTTCGCGTGTTCCGGACTGATCAGCACAAAACCCGGATCGGTCAGGCTGGCGGCACGGTGATCGGGGAGGTCGGCCTGCTGACCACGCCGGTTGCGCCCTTTCAGCCCGGCCAGGTGCGTTTCCAGAAACCCGTACTTGGGGCCGAGCAGTGGGAATGCCGGGCCGAAGACACCATCGCCTCGGGTGAGCGCGTGCGTGTGCTGTCGGTTGAAGGTAGTTACGTTAACGTCATCAAACATCACTAAGGGAATAGCATGCCAGACGTTTTGATCGTCATGATCGCGGTGTTGATCTTCGTGGTCATCACCATTGCCAAAGGGGTGAGGATTGTTCCGCAGGGTGAGGAGTGGATTGTCGAGCGCCTTGGCAAATACCACGGCACGATCATCCCCGGCCTCAACATCATCATTCCCTACCTGGACAACGTCGCTTACAAGCTGGTGACCAAGGATCTGATCCTGGATGTGCAGGAGCAGGAGGTCATCACCCGCGACAACGCGGTGATCCTGACCAACGCGGTGGCGTTCGTGAAGGTGACCGATCCGGTCAAAGCCGTGTATGGCGTGACCGATTTCGGCGAAGCCATCCGCAACCTGATCATGACCACACTGCGTTCGATTCTGGGTGAAATGGATCTGGATGAGGCCTTGTCGTCGCGCGACAAGATCAAGGCGCGGCTGCGCGAAAGCATTGCCGACGAGGCGGTCGATTGGGGTTTGACCGTCAAGTCGGTTGAAATTCAGGACATCAACCCGTCTGCCTCCATGCAAAAAGCGATGGAAATGCAGGCCGCCGCTGAGCGTGAGCGCAAGGCGATGGTGACCCGTTCCGAAGGGGCCAAGCAGTCCGCCGTGCTAGAAGCCGAAGCGCGTCTTGAAGCCGCCAAGCGCGACGCCAGCGCACAGGTGATGCTGGCCGAAGCGTCGGCCGAGGCGATCCGCCGTGTGGCGAATGCCGTGGGCGACAACCCGGTGCCCTTGCAGTTTGTGTTGGGTGAAAAGTACGTCGCCGCCATGCGCGACCTGAGCCAGTCCGACAATGCGAAGACGGTGATTTTGCCGGCGGATATTCAGGAGGCGGTCAAAGGCCTGTTTGGTAAATTCGGCCGCTGAGACGCACACAGCAAAACAAAAACAATCAAGGCGGCCTGCGGGCCGCCTTGATTTTTATGGGTAGCCGCGGAAACCTGTCAGCAGATACAGGGTGAGGCGCCGCTCAAAATTGCGGTGGACCGATACTGAAACCTCTCCGAGTGTCGTGACCGAATCGAAGCGGCTGGCCACATCGTCGATCTGTGCCGTACGTGAGAGAAACAACACCGGCTGATCACGATAGCGATTGAGGTCGGTCGTGAGCTGGTAGTGATCCGCCACGCCGCCGTCCGGGTTCCAGCTGGCGTAAAGCGGTGGCTCAAGCCGGTAGATCACCTGCGCGAGCAACTCACGATCCTTTGCAACGATAACGGCGCCGGGGTGTTCGGCCAGCACCGGGGCGACCTGATCGGCCAGTGCTGACCAGCCACGGGCTCGCTTGTAGGGATCATTCTTGGCCGTCAGTTCAACGCCGACAACCTGGGTAATGTCGGGCCAGTGATACACCACCAGACCGAGCGCGAGATTGAGCACCACGGCGCTGACGGCAAAGCGCCAACGGCCGGATTCGGCCAGAAAGGCGATTACGAGCACGCAACCGGCAACAAAGATGGGCGCCGCCCAGTTGCCGTTGGCGCGCCCGGTCAGCGCTTGAAACGACACCAGCAGCAGCAAGGGCAGTACGAAGAGCAGCAAGCGACGATAACGGTCCTCGCGCCACAGTCGCCGTGTGCGCAAAAAAGCCCACAGCAACCCAAGCGTCAGCAGCGGGCCAAAAGACAGCCACTGCGCACCGATGAACTCCACAAATTCGCCCGGCGCCCAGCCCCGGGAATCCAGACGAGTAATTTCGGCCGTGTGACGGAAGGTGGGGAAGTCATTGACGACGTTCCACCATACGTTTGGCGCGAAGACTGCCAGGCCCAGCGCAAAGGCCGCCCAAGGCTTGATGCTCAGTAACTGGCGGCGTCCGCCGGGCTCGGCCAATAGCACGAGCAGCGCGGAGCCGGCGAAGGCGATCATGGTGTACTTGGACATCATGCCCAGCCCGAAGGCCAGACCCACCAACAGCCAGTGCCGCCAGGCATGGGTGTCGCGTGCGGCGACAACGCCGTAGATGCCAAGCGCCCAGAACAGCAGCAGCGGCGCATCGGTTGAGACAAACAGCCCCAGCGTCGACACCAGCGGCAGGGTCAGGAAGGCCAGCGCCGACCAGAAGCCGACGCGCGCCGTGAACATGCGCTCGCCCAGCGCGTGGAGCACCAGCGCGGTGAGTGGATAGCACAGCAGCCCCGGCAGCTTGAGGGCCAATAGCGTGTGGCCGAGCAGGGCTTCGGAGGCGGCGATCATGCCGGCGATCAGCGGCGGCTTTGAGTAGTAGCCCCAGTCGAGCGCTTGCGACCAGCCCCAGTAGTAGGCCTCGTCGACATACGGATCAATGCCCAGATGCCCGATGATCCAGGCGCGATACCCGGTGAGCACCACCGCCACAAGCAGCAGCAGGCGGAAGGATTGGGCGTTGTTCATTCTGCTTGTTTCCGCAGCAGCACGACGCCGCCTTCGGCAAACACGGTGTCAAAGCCTGTCTCGGGCACGCGGTCGATTCGCGTGATGGCCAGCTCACCCGCAGCCGGCACGCGAGAGGGCGTCGGCGATTGCGCATACACGCTGAAACTCGGGGCGTCGAAGCGCATCCGAACCGCCGATTCACCAAGCGCATGCGCATGCAGGCCGGCATCGCGCACCGGGCCTTGCAGCACTTCGCCAAGATAGGGCACGACGGTGCTGGTGAGTACGGCGATCTGCAGCACCGCAGCGACGGCCATTTTCCGCCAGGTGCCGGTTGCCTTACTGGTAAGCAGCGCCAGCCACAGCACCAGCGCACCGAGCGTGACGGCGTAGTAAGGCCAGCCGGCGAGATCCATGGCGCGCGACAGCTGTGCGCGGTAGAACGGATTGCCGGCATTGCTCTCTGACAAGAAGCCGAGCAGCGATGGCGCAATGACGAACAGGGCGAACAGGATAGTTGGCGCAATGGCATGCGCCCAGGTGCGACCATGATCAAAGCGGTGCGCGGCGATCAGCAAAAACAGCGGTGTCGCGCCATACAGCGCGTAGTGCGGCAGCTTGGTGCCGGACAAGCTGAAAAACACCACCACAAACGCCGCCCAGATCCACAGGTAGCGACGCACGCCGGTGGCCATGTCCTTGCGGATCTGGCGGCAGGCGGCAAACAGCGGGCCGGTCCACGGCAGCAGCAGCAGCGGCACGGCCAGCACGTAATAGAACATGCTGCCGGCGTGGCCTTCGAGTGTACCGGTGAAGCGTTTGACGTTGTGCTTGAAGATAAAGCCGTCGATGAACTTCTGGCCATGGATGCCCAGCGCTGCGGCATACCAGGGCACCACCAGCACGATCAGCAACGCCCAGCCGATCGGGTCGCTGATGGCCTTGAGCCAGGTGCGCCACCGCTGACGGCTGGCGCAAAACAGGAAGGTGACCGCAATCGGTACGATGATCGCGATCGGGCCTTTGGTTAGCACACCGAGGCCGATCCACACATAGGTGCGCAGCAGCGGCGCGCGACGGCCGGTTTCCAGGTGTCGCCAAGCGTCGAACAGCGCCAGTGCCAGCCACAGGTTGAGCAGGGCGTCAGCAGTGGCAGCACGGCCAATGGCAAAGGGGCCGATGGCGGTGCTGACCACCAGCAAGGCGGCCAGCGCGGTCTGCGCGCCGAAGCGCTCGCGGGCGAACTTCCAGGTCGCGTAGCTCCAGCCGATGGCGGCCAGCGCCGAGGGCAGGCGGAAAGCCCATTCGCTCGGCCCAAGCACCCAATAGGCGGCCGCTTGCAGCCAGTAGATCAGGATGGGTTTGTCGAAGCGATGCTCGCCATCGAGATAGGTCGATAAGAAGTCGCCACGCTCGAACATTTCGCGCGTGGCTTCGGAGAACGCCCCTTCGTCCACGTCGAACAGCGGGTAGCTGCCGAGAAAGGCCAGGTAGCTGATCAGCGGCAGGAGGAAGACCAGCCAGCCGATGAGCCGGCGTGGGTGGGCGTTCGTGTCGCTCATTCGTGGTGCTCGGGGGTTTGCGCCCAGCCGGCGGCGTCAGACAGTTCCTTGGTGGGGCGGGCGAGATAGGGCTTGGTGATGCCCGACTCGAAGTACACCCGCGCCAGCAACTCGGCCAGCACGCCGGAGGTCACCATCTGGATGCCGGCAATGACCAGGAAGAAGCCACCGAACAGCAGCGGCCGTGTGCCGATGGATTCACCGAAGAAGACCTTGAGTGCCATCAGATAGGTCAGGATCAGACTGCCCAGACCACCGAGCGCAATACCGATGCCACCAAAGAAGTGGCCGGGGCGCGTCCGGTAACGCATGAAGAAGTACACAAACACCAGATCGAGCACGACGCGGAAGGTGCGCGAAATGCCGTATTTGGATTGCCCGAACACCCGCGCGTGGTGCGCCACCACTTCCTGCGCGATGCGCTTAGGCGTGGTGACGGTGGCCAGCCAGGCCGGGATGAAGCGGTGCATCTCGCCGTACAGGCGCACGTTCTTGATCGCGCTGGCGCGGAAAACCTTCAGGCTGCAACCGTAGTCTTTAAGCTGCACGCCGGTCAGGCGGGCGATCAGGCGGTTGGCGATGCGCGACGGAATCTTGCGCAGCCACAGGCCGTCTTGTCGGTCCTTGCGCCAGCCGGCGACCAGGTCGAGGTCTTCGGTCAGCAGGCGGCCGGCCATGCGCGGGATGTCGATCGGGTCGTTCTGCAAATCGCCGTCCATGGTGGCGATGACGGTGCCGCGCGCCGCGTCGAGGCCGGCCTGCATGGCGGCGGTCTGCTTGAAGTTGCGCACCAGCACGACCACGCGCACATGCGAGCCGTACTTCTTGGCGCAGCGCTCGAGTTCATTGGGCGTGCCGTCCGAGCTGCCGTCGTCGACCAGCACCACTTCCCAGGGCCAGGGGTAGGGGCCCAGCGCGAGGTGGATGCGTTCGAGCAGCGGTTCGACGTTTTCCGCCTCGTTGTACATGGGCACGACCACCGACAGCCGATGCTTGGGCAGGTTGTCGGGGATGCGCGGTTCAGCGTGCGGAAGCGGAGAAGTGTTCATTGACGGTCAATGCCTTGTTTGGGTGCAGATTGCATGCTCAGGCCGGCCAGCCAGGCGAGGGCGCCGGCGATACTCGAACACGCGATAACGAAGAGATGCAGGGCAAGCGCCACTTGCAGCCCGGTTTCAAAATCAATGCCATTGGGCAGCAGTGCCGCCGCCGCCCCGGCTTCATAGGTGCCAAAACCCGCCACGCCTTGCACCGGCAGGATCGCGGCCAGTTCGGCGCCCAGCGCACCGGCCGCGCCGATCAGGGTGGACGCGCCAAGCAACACCGACAGCAACCATGCCTGGGCCGCCAGTTTGACCGACCAGTTGGCGATCGTCCATAGCCAGCCGAAACGCGCATGGCGCGTGGATTCGGCAAAGGCGTTGCGCAGCTTGCCAAAGCGCGCCTGCCACGGGCCGCCTTCGTGCCAGGCATGCGTGCGCCGTGCCCAGCGTGGCAGTACAAATGCCGCCGCCATGACTGCCAAAATGCCGCCAACGCGTAGCCAGGCCGGCAAGCCCGGCCATACAGCCAGGGCCAGCGCCATGACCACAAACGCATCCTGCAGGCGGAACCACACCAGCGACGCGACAGCTCGGCCGAGCGGGGTGCCAAAGTTGCGACCCAGCAGAATCGGAAAAGCCGCCTCGCCACCGCGAAATGGCACGATATTCACCATCGCATTATGGATCAGCACAATTCGCAGGCAGGTGCCAAATCGACCGGCCGCATCGTGACGAAACTCGTCCCACACGCGCAGTGCGCGCAGCGCGTAGCTCAGGGCAAAGCCAGCTGCGGCGATGACCAGCGCGCTGATCGGGGTGTTCTGGATCAGCCCGCCCAGCGCCGACCACTGGCCCTTGGCAATAAACCACGCCACCAGCGCTAGGGTGAGAATAACGGCCAGTGCGCGCTTCATGCGGCGCTCGCCATCGTGCGCTTGAACGCCATGCCCGCAGCGACCAGTCCGGCCAGGCCGAGCATCGTCGACCAAAGCTGCGCCTGCGGATAGCCCGTGGCGAAAAACACTCGGGCCAGACACACCACGATGCCCACGACGCTCAAGGCGATCATCGCCCGGCGTGACTGCCACAGCGGCCAGCGTTGCGACAACACTACGCCGATCACCGCACATAGCCAGCCCGCCGCCGCGCCCGCCAGCACATCGCCCGGCCAGTGTGCGCCAACTGCAAGGCGTGACAGAGCGACCAAGACCCCGGCCAGCAAGAGCAGCAGGGCGGGCAGGGCGCGCCGACACGCTGGCGTGCTCAATAAGAGCGCGGCAATCAAGGTAAAGGCAGTGGCCGTGTGGCCGGACGGAAAGCTGTAGCCCGAGAGCGTGACGCCGATCTGGTGTAGCGCGTCGGCTGGCAAAACGTCATGCGGGCGTGGCGCATCGATCAGCGCCTTGAGGCCGCGGACTACCACGATACCCGCCGGCCAGGCCATCACTGCCGCCACCACGGCGCGCGGTGCGCGGCTTAAACACAGCGCCAACAAGGCACCCACCGAGAGCACACTCGCGGTATCGGTGATCGTCGCCCACAGGCTGTCTGGCAGGGCACTCGTCCATTGATTGATAGCAAGAAAGGCCGGCGTGTTCGCACCACTGGCTATCATCCCGGTGGCCGCTAACGCAAACACCAGCGGCGGAGCGATGCACCAGCCGGGCGAGAGCGGCGCGGGCGCCAGAGGAGAGGTCATGGAGTAGGGCGGTCGGGCTAAAAGGCGAATTCTAGCCTAAGCGGCCCTACGCGAACCCGCCGGGGTGCCTGTCGTCGTGCCGCAGCGCATCGTCGTCCGTTGGCAGCGTGTGGCTCAGGTATAATTCTGCCTTCGTTTTTTCGCCGGCCGCCGCTCGTGGGCGCGACGCAACTCACCTCTGCCTGTCCCCGCCGATCACATGACTGAAATCATCACTCTCCGCGGCGCATCAGCGCTGTCGGCACCCCGCCAGACCCGCCTCGCCGACACTCTCGGCCGCGTCATTTCGCGCTTTCATGGCGTCCATGCCGAGTTCCAGTATTTCATTGAGCTGAACGCTGCGCTGGACGACGTCGCCATGAGCCGACTGGTGGACTTGCTCGGCGCGCATCCGTCCGACGACGCACCGCCCGAAGGCGAGTTGATTCTGGTTACGCCGCGCCTGGGCACGATTTCGCCGTGGTCGTCCAAGGCCACCGACATCGCCCACCAGTGCGGTTTCGACGCCGTGGTGCGCATCGAGCGCGGCATTGCCTACACCGTGATGGCCAAGGGCGGGCTGGGGGTGCTTCGTGACAAGGTGCTACCGCTCCTGCACGACCGCATGACCGAGTCGGTGCTTGACTCGCTTGCCGCCGCCGAGGCGCTGTTCCACCACTACAGCCCGCAGCCGCTCACCAGTGTCGACATCCTCGGCGCCGGTCGTGGCGCGCTTGAAGTGGCCAACCGCGAACTCGGCCTGGCGCTGTCTGACGACGAAATCGATTACCTCATCGACAACTTCACCCGCATCGGCCGCAACCCGACCGATGTCGAGCTGATGATGTTCGCCCAGGCCAATTCCGAGCACTGCCGCCACAAGATTTTCAACGCCGACTGGGTCATCGACGGCCGGCCCGAAGAAAAAACCCTGTTCGGCATGATCCGCGAGACCCACAAGGCGCAGCCCGAAGGCACCGTGGTGGCCTACTCCGACAACGCCTCGGTGATCGAAGGCGCATCGGTCGATGCGCTCTACCCGAGTGCCGACGGCCAGTGGCAGTTCCGCACCGAAACGCAGCACATTCTCGCCAAGGTCGAAACCCACAACCATCCGACGGCGATTTCGCCCTTCCCGGGCGCGGCCACCGGTGCCGGCGGCGAAATCCGCGACGAAGGCGCCACCGGGCGCGGTTCGCGGCCCAAGGCCGGTCTGGCCGGCTTCTCGGTGTCCAACCTCGCCATCCCCGGTTTCGAGCAGCCGTGGGAAAAACCTTATGGCCGACCCGACCGCATCGCCTCGGCGCTCGACATCATGATCGAAGGCCCGATTGGCGCCGCCGCCTTCAATAACGAATTCGGCCGTCCCAACCTCGCCGGCTACTTCCGCAGCTTCGAGCAAGAAGTGCAGGGCGAAGTGCGCGGCTATCACAAGCCGATCATGATTGCCGGCGGCCTGGGCAGCATTCAGGCCGAGCAGTCCTTCAAGATCAAGTTCGCCCCCGGCACCCTGATGATTCAACTCGGCGGCCCGGGCATGCTCATCGGCCTCGGCGGCGGCGCAGCCTCCAGCATGGCCACCGGCACCAACGCGGCCGACCTCGACTTTGCCTCGGTGCAACGCGGCAACCCCGAAATCCAGCGTCGCTGTCAGGAAGTCATCGACCGCTGCTGGCAGCGCGGTGAAGCCAACCCCATTCTGTCGATCCACGACGTCGGCGCCGGTGGCATCTCCAACGCCATGCCCGAGCTGGCCGACTCAGCTGATCTCGGCGCCAAATTTGAACTGCGCGAGATCCACATCGAAGAGCCGGGCATGAGCCCGCGCGAGATCTGGAGCAACGAGTCGCAAGAACGCTACGTGCTGGCCATCGCCCCCGAATCGCTGGACGGCTTCCGCGCCATCTGCGAACGCGAGCGCTGCCCGTTTGCCGTGGTGGGTGTGGCCACCGACGACGGCCAGCTCACCGTGACCGACCGCCAGTTTGAAAACAAGCCGGTCGACATGGCGATGTCGGTGCTGCTCGGCAAGCCGCCCAAAATGACGCGCAACGTGTCGCGCCGAGGCGTGTTCCTGCCGCCCTTTGATGTCACCGATGTCGAATTGGCCGACGCCTGCCGCCGCGTGCTGCGCCTGCCGGCCGTCGCCTCCAAGAACTTCCTCATCACCATTGGCGACCGCAGCGTGGGCGGGCTCACCGCGCGCGATCAGATGGTCGGCCCGTGGCAAGTGCCGGTGGCCGATGTGGCCGTCACGGCCATGAGCTTCCACGGCGACAAGGGTGAAGCCTTTGCCATGGGTGAGCGCACCGCGCTGGCCTGTGTCGACGCCGCAGCCAGTGGCCGCATGGCCGTCGGCGAAGCCATCACCAACGTGGCCGCCGCCGACATTGCCGACATCAAGCAGATCAAGCTCTCCGCCAACTGGATGGCCGCCGCCGGCCATCGGGGCGAAGACGCCCACCTGTTCGACACCGTCACCACCGTGTCGCAGTTCTGCCAGCGCGCAGGGCTGTCGATCCCGGTAGGCAAAGACTCGCTGTCGATGAAAACCGCCTGGAAAGAGGGCGGTGAAGACAAACAAGTGGTTTCGCCGCTGTCGCTCATCGTCACCGCCTTTGCGCCGGTGCAAGACGTGCGCCGCACGCTCACCCCGCAGCTTCAGCTGCTTGAGCATGAAGACACCGAGCTCATCCTCATCGACCTGGGCAACAACAAAAACCGCCTCGGCGGTTCGGCGTTGGCGCAGGTTTACGACAGCGTCGGCGAACACGCCCCCGACGTCGACCCCGCCCAGCTCAAGCAATTCTTCGCGCTCATCCAACGCTTCCGTCAGGACGACCTGCTGCTCGCCTATCACGACCGCAGCGACGGCGGCCTGTGGGCCACCGTGTGCGAAATGGCGTTTGCCTCGCATTGCGGTCTCTCGCTGCTGCTCGACACCGTCTGCTACGACGAGTGGATGAACGATGTCGACGGCCTCGACAAAAAGCCCGACACCCTCAAGGGCCGCTTCAACGACAAGGTCTTTGCCGGCCTGTTTGCCGAAGAGCTCGGCGCCGTGGTGCAAATCCGCCGCAGCGACCGCGCCCGACTCACCGAGCCGCTGCGCGCCGCCGGGCTGTCGTATCACTTCATCGGCGAGCCCAATAACAAGGACGAGATCCGCGTCTGGCGCAACGCCAAGCTGCTCTTCAATGCGTCGCGCATCGAACTGCAACAGACCTGGACCGAAACCAGCTACCAGATCGCCCGCCTGCGCGACGACGCCACCTGCGCGCAAGAAGAATTCGACGCGCTGGTCGACGCCACCGACCCCGGCCTGAGTGTGCGCCTCAGTTTCGATGCCAATGAAGACATTGCCGCCCCAATGATCGCCACCGGCGTGCGCCCCAAGATCGCCATCCTGCGCGAGCAGGGCGTCAACTCCCATGTCGAAATGGCGGCCGCCTTCGCCCGCGCCGGTTTCGACCCCTTTGACGTGCACATGTCCGACCTGCAGAATGGTCGCTTCGCGCTGGCCGATTTCAAAGGCGTCGCCGCCTGCGGTGGCTTCTCGTATGGCGACGTGCTCGGCGCCGGGCAGGGCTGGGCCAAGTCCATCCTGTTTAACGCCAAACTGCGCGACGCCTTCGAAGCCTTCTTTGGCCGCGACGACACCTTCGCACTCGGCGTGTGCAACGGCTGCCAGATGATGTCGCACCTAGCGCCCATCATCCCCGGCGCCCAGCACTGGCCCACCTTCCACCGCAACCGCAGCGAGCAGTTCGAAGCCCGCTTCAGCCAGGTCGAAATCCTCGACAACCCGTCCATCTTCTTCGACGGCATGGCCGGCAGCCGCATGCCCATCGTCGTCTCGCACGGTGAGGGGCAGGCCGTGTTCAAGGCTGGTGACAAAGACAACGTCATCCGTGCCGTGCGCTTCATCGACCACCACGGCGAAGCCGCCGAACGCTACCCCTTCAACCCCAACGGCTCGCCCGAAGGCATCACCGGCGTTACCACCGACGACGGCCGCTTCACCATCATGATGCCGCACCCCGAGCGCACCCACCGCAGCACGCAAATGTCGTGGTACCCGGCCGGCAGCGGCGAAGACTCACCGTGGATGCGCATGTTCCGCAACGCCCGCCACTGGGTCGGTTGATGGCACGCAGGTAACACAAGCAGCAAACAAAAACGGAGCCGAATCAGGGCTCCGTTTTTTTTAAACGTAGGGCGGGTTTCAACCCGCCACCCCGCCTGAACAACACGACCAACCACAAGGTAGATGGGCAACGCGCTGCCCACCATCGCCACCTCAGCCCATGCGATCGAGCGGGCTCACCACGCCACGCCCACCCTTGTTGAGCACATGGGTATAGATCATCGTCGTCGCCACATCCGAATGCCCAAGTAGCTCCTGCACCGTTCGGATGTCATAGCCAGATTCGAGCAAATGCGTCGCGAACGAATGACGCAGCGTATGCGGTGTGGCGGGTTTGTAGATGCCGGCAAGCTTTACCGCCTGCTTCATCCCTCGCTGAATACGCCGCTCATCCATGTGATGTCGCCCCACCTTGCCGGTACGCGGATCGGTCGACAAATCCTTGGCAGGAAAAACATACTGCCACCCAAGGGACACGGCCGCCGCCGGATACTTGATGGCCAGCGCATTGGGTAGCCAAACGGCACCCCGGCCCTGAGCCAGGTCGAATTCATGCATGCTGCGCGCGGCCTCGACCTGTGCAGTCAAAGGCAAGAGCAAGGTATCGGGCAACATCGTTACCCGGTCTTTGCCGCCTTTGCCGTCACGGATCAAAATTTCCTTGCGCGCCAGATCAACATCCTTGATACGCAGCCGCACAGCCTCCATCAAGCGCATGCCAGAACCGTAAAGAAGCCCGATCACCAGACCGATTTCGGGATCACCGATGGCTCCGCGAACGGCTGCCACCTCGTCCCGAGTCAGTACCGTAGGCAAGCGTCTGGGCTTCTTTGCGCGAACAACATCGTCCAGCCACGGGAACGGTAGTTCGAGAACTTCGCGGTACAGAAATAATAAGGCGGACAGCGCCTGCGTTTGCGTGGCCGCACTGACATTCCGTTCAACCGACAACGCACTCAGGAAGGCCTCCAACTCCCGCTTTCCCATGTCGCGAGGGTGGCGCTTGCCATGGAAAATGATGTACCGTTTGATCCACCCCAGATAGGCTCTTTCTGTGCGGATGCTGTAGTGCTTCAACCGGATTCGAGCTCGAACGACTTCGAGCAAACGCGGGGCAGGGGGAGATGACGTGCTAAAAGTGTTATCCGACATTGTGAACAGCCTTCTGGAGCTATGCGTCATGAAAATCAACGACTTGCTGAAGCGTATCAGAATATCCCTATGTCGTATAAGTCGTGTACACGCCGTTTTGTCGTCTACTTAACAGTTAGCCCCTATGAGCAATGCACCGAGAAATCTCGTGTTAGTTACTGTATTGGCCGTACTGTACGTGGCCAGTGTGTTGTTCCTCTACATGTCGGCTTTTCTGTTTCTCGTACCAGTACCAATCACTATTGCAGGCTATCAGTTAGCTTACGGGAGCCCCCTGTTAAGACGGGCGCTTGTTTCGGCGGTGCCGTTCGCTTCTTTGCCTCTATTGATAGTTTTCAGTGCCGGGCGTGAGTTTATTTCTGTTGCCGTTCTTCACACACTTCTTATCGGTCTTCTATATGTCCAGATTTGGGAGGTTCTGCTGTGGGTTGTTGGGTCTAACAAATCGCTCAAGTCGGACGCGCGAAAGTCGCGCGCCTCTTAGCTAATTCGTTAGGCATGCTCATCAACACTAATCTCGTTAGTCCGAATGAAAACCTACATACTCTTGCTGTCCCTAATTGCATCGAATCTGGCATACGGGCAAACACAAAGTGCAAATAATGATGCAGAAAAGAATGCTGTCGTGGCAAAAATCATGGACAAGCTAAATATGAATCGCCTCGTAGAACAACAAATTGGCGCTTTAGTTTCCATGGTTAAAAACCAGGCACCGTTGGTTGTTGCTGAGGCCAATATTCCAATCCCTCAAAGAGGCAAGGCAACCCGAACAATCGTTGCAGAGCTAGAGACTATTTATGTGCCACTGGTTAGCGCTTCAAAAAGTATAACGGTAGCGGCATATACGGCGGCATTTACGCTGAGTGAGCCTAAAGAGTTACTGGCTTTCTACGAGACTCCGCTTGGCAGCAAGTTGGCAACTGAGTTGCCGAGATTGCAGGCGGAAGGAATGAAGAAAGCAAACATTGAGGGGCAACGCTTAACATCTCAAGCATTTTGTACAGCATTCGCCAAACTGAAAACGCAAGGTATCAATGGCGGTATTCCCCCATTTTGTAAATGATGCGAAAGCTAATGCCTAACAATCCAGTCAACCGGACCGCCGAACACCCGCCTTTAGGTTTCCGCTATCCGCCTTGCGCGGCGTCCGGTTACTTTCGTCGTTGGGCCTCACAATTAGAGCAGCAAGATGCCATCTGAAGCCGCAGACTTCTTCGCCTGGACCGTTAAGCCAACGGTGTCTGAGTTTCTTGTGAATCCGCGAGACATTCGCCGTGGCCGTCTTGCCGCCATTGTTCTTAATCACATGGCGGACTATTTGGCTCTAGAGGGATACGTGGGGCACGAAAGAAACGAAATGGATAGCCGGGTGAAAGCTGTCCGAGAAAAGCTGACTGCCAGATGTCCAGATTTTTCTCTGATCCGAGACATTGCTGACGTCACGAAGCATGCAAAATTGTCTGCTCCAAAGAAAGGCCCCCTACGAGACCTATCTTCTTCGCAGCAGATCACAAGATCCCCCGGTATATTCCAAGCTCCATTTGGTGAAGGCGTGTTTGCCGAAGCCGTAATCGTGTTCGCCACACTTAATGATGGAACGGTTAAGCCCCTTGAACCTGCCATTCATTCTGTGATGGCAGCTCTGGAAGAACAGTTGGCTGGCGTCGCATCATGATGCAAGAGTGCGGCCCAACCCATCATTCGAGCGGACCTGCGCGAAAAGCCGCGCAGTCCGCTCAATTCAAACGTTAGCCGTTCCTATGGATCAACTTGACCCGCCTTGCTATCTGAATGGAGATCAACCACCTATCATTGGGTGCGTTTGCACTGCTTTCTACCTCGTGCAGCACCAGGTAGACGGCGAAATTACCGATCCGGCGAATGTCGCCTACTTCAAATTTTCAAGTGGCTGGGTGAGGCTCTATTTCGAAGGAAATACAATCTTCTGGCGTGGATCAGAGCAACCGCATGAACCAGTCAATGACGGACATTCAAGGATGCTTGTACTTGCGAACCTATCTGAAATGAAAGGCGTCATCGAAAGTGCGCTCGAATCAATTGAATACTGGGGCACATCAACTGAAGTCGGGGCAAACCTACGCTTCGCTGGCGGAAAAGAGCTTTCTTTTCGTCATCTCGGAAATTGTGATGCAACGCTGTTTAACGGCTAACCCGGCGCTCAACCCCGCTCCCTTTGGTCGCTGGACGCTGCGCGATAAAGCCGCGCAGCGCCGGTTAGCTCTACGTTGGGCCCCTCACTCATGAGCGCCACATTTCACTTCACCTTTGAAAATGACTGGCGGACCGCACCGCTAGCATTCTGGGTGCATGTGCCTGTTCCGGGAACCACAGAATTGTGCGAGCCGCCCGCTCCGAATCAAGTACCCCACAAAGGCTACCTCGTTTTGCATGTGCAGTTTGATGAGTACGAACTTCAGTTCAGTGATCCCGCACAACTCGACCACTTTATCGAGGTGCTCTCATCCAAACCGCTCCCCACCTCACGGCAGCTGTCTTCTCGCCGTGGCCTTCCGGTTGGACCTAATGGCCATTGGTTAAGCCGCCTCCCAGCCAAACTGAAGTCACCACGGAAGCGCCTCCAATTAGTCCAGGCCTTGACATCGGTACGCGCAGAGTTGCCACGTCCGTGGCCCAACAATTCGCTCCAGGGGACGCTGCGCGATAAAGCCGCGCAGCGTCCCTGAGCTTTGACGTTAGAGCTCACAATCCCATGGAAAACGCGCTGATCGGACTGCTGGGGGTGCTCGTCGGTATCCTTATTAACGAAATGCTACGTCGTAGAAACCGCATTGAGAACTATGCGACGAAGGTATTTGATAAGCGACTGGAAATTTATGAAGGACTCTATTTGCGCGTAACCGCTGCGAGTGAAATAGCTACAGACGTAATCGAGAATCCTGAGTACTCACCACAGCAACGTCATGCAATTGTGTCAGCCGGAATTCATGAAATAGCCGGCTGGTGTGACCAATACGACATGTACGTTAATCCTGAACTCACCGTTCACTGCACCCCTCTGTTGATGGGCGTCGAAGAAATTTTCGACATAGAAGACTTTGACGAGAAAAAGGATCGAATAGCGCAGTTCAGTGAAGAACTACGTAATGCCAAGAAGATGATTCGTAAGGAGGCGGGTATCGCCGACATCGAGAAAGCATTTTCGTCGATAACAAAGCCGAAACATACCAGCCCTGTCATCGACTACTACAGAATGAAAAAACGAGAGTTGGGCGCCAAAGGGAAGTGGGACTAAGCGTGGAAGCCATTTTTGTTTTTTCCGGCCAGATCGTTGTATGGTCTTTGCGACATAGCTCTAACCTGGCGCTCAACCTCGCTCCTTTCAGTCGCTGGACGCTGCGCGATAAAGCCGCGCAGCGCCGGTTAGCTCTACGTTGGGCATCACAAAAAGGAGAAGCAAATGGGCGAGTGGTCTGAATACTTCGAAGATTTCCCGGACGAGAATCCGGCGAACTATGTCGGCAACAAGTTTGACCCAAAGGGCGCCGAAGCACTTCGGGCGGCAAAGGCAAAGCAGGCTGCTGAGCAATCCAAGCTCAATGCTGAGATTGCGCGCATTGTGCAAAAGCATCGAAAGCCGGGCTCCTCTGAGAGCGGAAGCAAGTAGGTGAAAGCTCTGCTGCCCAACAAGGCGCTGCATCCGACCGTCAAAACGCTACGCATTTTGCCGTCGGCTGAGCTTTCACGTTAGCCGCTACCGAAATGAAACTCCGCACGCTATTGATCGGCTCTCTATCGGCACTTGCTGGGGCTGTCGTCGGCTTTCTTGGTGCCGTCAAGCTCTTCGCCATCGACGTCGATTTGCTTTCGGTTCCCTATGCGAACGAGCCTGTAACCACCACCGAGCCCTTCACTGCCTCTGATGGCGCGCATTCATTGGTTGTTCCCGCCGGAGCTAGCCTCATCCACCGATATTCACCAAAGGGCGTTCCGGTTTACTCGCTTGAGTTCGTCGGCACGCTTTCCAGCAGTCCACGTACTGTCCCAGCCAGCGACACAGGTTACTTCTATGTTCAATGAAACTAACCCAGCGGCTAACAAATCGTTCGTGTGGGACCGTCAAAAATGCTGCGCATTTTCCCCGGCCCCACGGTAATCCCCCCGTTTTTAGCGCTCACCAGAAGTAGAGGTCATGGCACGAGGGCCAATTTCTGTTTCGGGGTGATGCCTCCAAGGCCCATGTTCGGACGCTCATGATTGTAGGTCCAGAGCCATTTTGTTGCATGGTTC
>NZ_VMNK01000008.1 GCF_007625155.1 Denitromonas halophila
CAAGATCGAGGACGTGGGCCCGGCGCTCAAGAAGGCCATCGACGCGCAGATGAACGAGGGCAAGACGACCATCATCGAGATCATGTGTACCCGCGAGCTGGGCGATCCGTTCCGACGCGATGCACTGTCCAAGCCGGTGCGTTTCCTTGATAAGTACAAAGACTACGTTTAAGGGCCGCCCTGACCGTATTTCTCCTCCCGCCTCGCCCCACCCTCGCATAACGGGGTAGAGGCTTTGCCGGAACGTCAGCATCTTTCCCCCGATGCATCGTTCCGGCATATTTTTTTCCGTTGGCTGACGGGCTCACCCGCCACCCGACACTGGAGCTGATGATCATGAAAGCACTGAATCGCATCATCGAGCAGGCCCGCAAAGCACCGGGCCGCATCGCCCTCTCCGAAGGCGACGACGCGCGTGTTCTTACCGCCGCCGTCCGCGCCACCCAGCAAGGCATCGCCCGCATCATCCTGGTTGGCAGCCGGGCCAACGCCGAAGCCCTCGCCGCCAAGGAAGGCCTGCCGCTGGACGGCATCGACTTTGTCGATCCGACCGACTCCCCGCTCATGCCCGAACTAACCGACGCCCTGTTCGAACTGCGCCGCCACAAGGGCATGACCCGCGAGCAGGCCGCCGAGCAGGCCGCCCAACCGCTGATCTGCGCCAACTTGCTGGTCAAGGCAGGCCACGCCGATGGCACCGTGTCGGGTGCGGTCCACACCACCGGTGACGTGGTGCGCGCAGCCATCCAGATCCTGGGCGTGAAGCCCGGTTTCAAGCTGATCTCCAGCTTCTTCCTGATGATGATGTGCGAGCCGTTTCACTCGCTCAAAGGCGGGCTGATCTTTTCGGACTGCGGGCTGGTGGTTGATCCGAACGCGGAAGAGTTGTCGGAAATCGCCATGGCCGCTGCCGACAGTGCGCGCGACCTGCTGATGGAAGAGCCGCGCGTGGCAATGCTATCGTTCTCCACACGCGGCAGCGCCCGACATGCAGCCGTGGACAAGGTGGTCGAGGCCGCACGCCGTGTGAAGGCACAGCGCCCGGGCATGGCAATTGATGAAGACGTGCAGCTCGACGCCGCCATCGTGGCCGAGATTGCCAACCGCAAGCTGCCGGACTCACAGGTCAAGGGCAACGCCAACGTGCTGATCTTTCCCAATCTCGAAGCCGGTAACATCGGCTACAAGCTGGCCGAACGGGTCGGCGGCGCGGTGGCCATCGGCCCGCTCATGCAAGGCCTGAGCCTGCCGGCCAACGATTTGTCGCGCGGCTGCAGCGCAGAGGACGTGTTCCATGTGATCGCTGTCACTGTGGTGCAAGGCCACAGCGCCGCCGCGGCCAAGGCCTGACCGGCATGCCCGATCCCGCCCTCATCGCCCTGCTGGCCTTCTTCGCCATCGGCACCTATTTCCAGACCGTCACCGGTTTTGGACTGGGCATGATCGTGATGGGGGCGGCGAGCGGCTTCGATCTGGCGCCGCTGCCGGTGGTGGCGGCGGTGGTCAGCCTGATGGCGCTGATCAACAGCGCGATCGCGCTGCGCGGGAATCTGCATCTCATCGACTGGCCGGCGGCCCGCGCGGTGCTGATCGGCGTGGTGCCGGCGATTGTCGCCGGCGTGCTGCTGCTCGACTATCTCAGCGTGGTCGCGGCCACCGCACTCAAGCTGCTGCTCGGCGTCGTGATCACCTACAGCGGCATCGTCTTTGCGCTACGCCCCACCCAGCTGGCCGAACGCTCGCCCAACCGCAGTTTCTTCGTCAGTGGCGTGCTCGCGGGTCTGTTTGGCGGCCTGTTCGGTATGGCCGGCCCCCCGGTGATCTTCCATTTCTATCGGCAACCGATGGAACTGCCCGCGGTGCGCAGCATGCTGCTGCTGGTGTTCACCTTCACCTCGGCCAGCCGCACCGTGTTCGTCGGCGCCCAGGGCGGGCTCACCACCGAGGTCTGGCTACTCACCGGTTTCGCCTCCGTGCTGGTTGCTGGGGCTGCCTTTGCCGGACGACGCTACCCGCCCCCGGTCGCACCGACCACGCTCAGGCGCATCGCCTTCAGCGTGCTGATCCTGATAGGTCTGAGCCTGATCACCTCCGCGGTCAGCGCCCTTCAGTAAACCGCCACATGCCCGATAACACCGGAAACCAGACGTCGATCTGGGCTTAACCCGAGTTGCGCTCAAGGCGCAGCCCAACGGAGACATGCATCGTGAAGATTTCCCACAAAGTCGGCATCGCGGCCGCGGCCGTCCTATTCCTGACCGTCGGCATCCTGTCATGGATTCAGGTCAGTCAATTACGCAGCAGCCTGCAAAGCCAGGCCGAGTCGAGCATTTCGCAATCGGGCAGCGCGCTGGCGCGGCAGATCGAGAACTGGCTCAACGGCAAGCTGCAACTGATCGACATGATGTCGCAAAGCGTGGACGCCGAATTCACGCCAGAGCACATCCAGCAGGTCTTCGACCAGCCGATTCTCAAAGAGCAATTCCTGCTGATCTTTGGTGGCCTGGAAACCGACGGCGTACGCATCACCAACACCCAGAGCTGGAACCCGACCGGCTGGGACGCCCGCAAGCGGCCCTGGTATCCCGTGGCCAAGGACAGCCCCCGCGCCGCGCTCACCGAGCCCTATGCCGACGCGGCCACCGGCGAGATCCTGATCTCGGCGGTGGCCAAGCTGACCGACAAAGGCCAGTTCATGGGCGCCTTCGGCGGCGATCTGAGCCTCAAGACCATATCGGAGGCGGTGAACGCGCTGGACCTCAATGACGCGGGCCAGGCCTTCCTGATGGCGGGCAACGGCAAAATCATTTCGCACCCGGACGCCAGCCGCAATGGCAAACCCTATGAGGAATTGTTCGACAACCAGCGCCCGGCGCTCCAGGCCACGCTGGCCACAGTACAAAGCGGCGGCAAGGAGTTGATGGTGTCCTTTACCCCGCTCACCCATCTGAAAGGCATGGAATGGTATCTCGGCATTGCGCTGGATAAAGCCGTGCTGATGCAGGAGGCGCAAGCGGCCACCGTGCGCGCGATCATCGGCACGGTCATCGGCGTGGTCCTCAGCATCATCGTGCTGGCCGCGCTGATGGGCCGCATGCTCACCCCGCTGCAACGCCTGCATCAGGCCCTGCAGGAGATCAACGGTGGCGCGGGCGACCTGACCCGCCGCCTGCCGGCCGATGGCAAGGACGAGGTCGCGCAGCTGTCGCAGGAGTTCAACCGCTTTGTTGAGTCACTGCAGTCGCTGATCGGCAACGTCATGGGCAAGGCCAGTCAGGTTAGCGAAGCCAGCTCGGAAACCTCCAGCCAGGTACAAACCGCGGCCGGCCGGCTCCACCGCCAGCTCGAAGAACTCGATCAGCTCGCCGCTGAAATGGATGGCATGAACAGCACAGCGATCTCCATGGCCGATCAGGCGGCCGCTGCCGCCCAGGCCGCCCAGGCCGCCAACACCCAAACCGAGCAGGGCGTGAAAGTGGTCTCGCAGTCCTCGGACGCGATCGGCCGCCTGGCCAATGACCTGAGCGACACGGGCCAGTCGATCAACAAGCTGGTGCAGCTGAGCAAGAACATCGACAGCATTCTGGCCAAGATCACCGGCATTGCCGATCAGACCAACCTGCTGGCACTCAACGCGGCCATTGAAGCGGCGCGCGCAGGCGAGTCGGGGCGGGGTTTTGCGGTGGTGGCCGACGAGGTGCGCACCCTGGCATCGTTGACACAGGAGTCCACCGGCGAAATCCGCAACATCATCGAGCAGCTGCAAAGCGGCGTGACGCTTGCCGAGAACAACATGCGCCAATGCAGCAAAACCGCCGTCCAGACCGTCGAAGACGCCAGCACGGCGAACACCATTCTTGGCGAAGTCAGAACGGCGATTACCCGAATCAACGACTTGAATCTGCAGATCGCCGATAGCGCCAAGGCGCAAAGCACACGGGCCGGCGAGTTGAATCAGCGCACCGGCAGCATCCGCGACATCAGTCAGGAGGTTGCTGGCGGGGCGAAGACGCGGGTTGGTCTATGCGCCTCCATGGTCGAGCACATCGGCCAGCAAAACGCGCTGCTGGCGCGATTTAAAGTCTGAGCACGCCGGGGGCCCGCCCCCGCGTCACGCCTCGCGCGGCAGCAACACATCACGCATGAGTTCGGCAGCGGTGCGCATCTGCGGCACGTTGCCGAGCAAGTCCTCGAGCGACACGCGTGCGCTCGGCCCGTGGCAAGCGATGGCCGCCACCAATTTGCCTTCGTGGTCGCGCACCGGCACGGCGACCGCGATCATGCCGCGCACGAATTCCTCGTTGTCGATGCCGACGCCGCGCTTGGCAATGCGGTCCAGCTCGACCTCCAGCGCGGCCCGGTCAGTGATGGTGCGCGGCGACGAGCGCGGCAGCGGCATGTGCGCGAGCACCGCCTGCCGCTCAAGCAATGACATCGAGGCCAGAAACAGTTTGCCGCTGGCGGTGCAATGCATGGGCACCCAGGTGCCCGGCTGCACATACATGCGCAGTGGCTCGGCCGTGTCGACCCGCTCGACGTAGAGCACCCGCCCAGCGTCGGGCACGGTGAGGTTGCAGGTCTCGCCCAGGCGCCGCACCAACGCGCGCAGCACCGCCCGACACTCCCGGCGCATGTTCGACCCGCGCAAGGTGTTGAGCGCCAGCGACACCGAGCGCGTGCCGGTCACATAGCCGCGATCAGCCGGCATGTGCAACACATAACCCTGTGCCTCCATCGAATGGAGCAGACGCATCAATGTGCTCTTGGGCACCTGCATCTGAAGCGCCAGTTGCGCCAGCGTCAGCGGTTGCGGTGAGTGGGTCAGCAACTCCAGCACGGTGAGCGGGCGCAAGCGCCGGATGTCCTCATTGGCGCCCGAGGTGGCCGCGTCTTCCACATCGTCAAAAACAGGCTCAATCGATGTTGCAGTGCGATTCTGGTTCGTCTCGTCCGGGTTTCGTTTCATTTCAGGCCTCTTGTGCAAATAGCGCTTGGCTTTTCATCTCACTGCCACAATAGTGCATTCAAGGATTTATTGGAACGATACGTTTCATTTATAACTAGATTTTCGGTAGGACACACCGTGTCATCGACCGAACCCCAGGAGACGAGAAACATGTCCATCGACGTTGACTACATTGTGGTCGGTGCCGGCTCTGCCGGTTGCGTACTGGCTAATCGCCTGTCGGCCGATCCAGCCAACCGCGTATTGCTCCTCGAAGCGGGCGGCCCGGACAACAACCCGTGGATTCACATCCCGGTTGGCTACTTCAAGACCATGCACGACCCGAAGTACGATTGGTGCTACAAGACCGAGGCCGATGCCGGCATCGCCGGGCGCCAGCTGCAGTGGCCGCGCGGCAAGGTATTGGGCGGCTCCAGCTCGCTCAACGGCCTGCTGTATGTCCGCGGTCAGCACGAAGATTACGACCGCTGGGCCGCGCTGGGCAACGCGGGTTGGAGCTTCGCCGAGGTGCTGCCCTACTTCAAGAAATCTGAAGACCAGGAGCGCGGAGCGAGCGAGTACCACGGTGTCGGCGGCCCACTGAAGGTCTCTGACCTGCGCCTGCGCCGCCCGATCGCCGATCACTTCATTGCCGCGGCCAAAGACATCGGCATCCCCTACAACGACGACTACAACGGCGCGGTACAGGAAGGCGTGGGCTACTTTCAGCAGACCGCGCACAAGGGCTTTCGCTGGAGCACGGCCAAGGGCTTCCTGAAGCCGGCGCGCAGCCGCGACAACCTGATCGTAGAAACCCGCGCGCAGACCACCCGCGTGCTGTTCGAAGGCAAGGTCGCCGTCGGCGTGGAGTACATGAAGGGCGGCAAGCTGCTGCAAGCCCGCGCCAAGGCCGAAGTCATTCTGGCCTCGGGCGCCATCGGCTCGCCGCAGATTTTGCAGAACTCGGGCGTCGGCCCGGCCGAGGTCTTGCAAAAAGCCGGCGTCGCGGTGCTTCACGATCTGCCCGGCGTCGGCGAGAACCTGCAAGACCACCTGCAGGTCCGGCTGGTCCTCAAGACCCGCGAGCGCACGCTCAATGACGAGGTCAACAACCCGATCAACAAGCTGTGGATCGGCATGCAGTACATGCTCAACCGCACCGGCCCGCTGACCCTCGCCGCCAGCCAGGTGGCGATCTTCACGCGTTCGGGCCCGGATGTGGATCGCCCGGACATCCAGTTCCACATGCAGCCGCTCAGTGCCGACAAGCCGGGCGAAGGCGCGCATCCGTTCTCGGCTTTCACCGCCTCGGTCTGCCAGCTGCGCCCGTTCAGCCGCGGCCATGTGCGCATCACCAGCGCTGATCCGCTCAAGTATCCGGCGATCCAGCCCAACTACCTGTCAGACGAACGCGACCACCCGGTGGTGATCGGCGGCATCAAGGTGGCGCGGGCGATTGCCGATGCGCCCTCGCTCAAGAAACACATCATCGACGAGTTCGTGCCCGGCCGGCAGTTCCAGACCGACGACGAACTGCTCGACGCGGCCCGCCGATACAGCCAGTCCATTTACCACCCGGCCGGCACCTGCAAGATGGGGAATGACCCGATGGCGGTGGTCGACGCACGCCTTAAGGTGCACGGGCTGGGCAATCTGCGCGTGGTCGATGCCTCGATCATGCCGGAGCTGGTCTCGGGCAACACCAATGCGCCGACGATCATGATCGCTGAAAAGGCAGCCGACATGATCCTGGCCGACAACACGCGCTGAACATCGCGATACCTATAGAACGCTTCACAAGGGCAATCATGCCCGCCCTGCCACCCAGAGGAGACACTCAAATGGCTAACGACAACACTCTCGACCGCCGTGGATTCCTGCGCATTGCGAGTCGCTACGGTCTGACGTCAACCGCCTTTGCTGCGGCGACCGTCGCCGGCCCGCTGACACTCAGCAGCGTCGCCCACGCAGCCTCGAAAAACGCCGATGCACGTGCCGCCAGCACCCCGCTGGTGACGCTCAAGTTTGGCGCATCGGGTTTCAACGAAAACAACCTGAAGATTCAGGAGTCGGGCCAGCTGTGGTTTGCCCAGCAACTGGAGGAGCGCAGCAACGGCGCGATGAAGATCGAGTTCATTGGCAGCAACGCCATCTGCAACCAGCTCGACTGCGTCAAGAAAACCCAACAGGGCATCGTGGACATCTACTCGGCCAGCACGCAAAACTCGGCCGGCTCAGCGCCCTACTACAACGTGCTCGACTTCGCCTACATGTTCCCGTCGCGCGCGGCCCAGCACCACTTCTTCTATCACCCGAAGAGCGAGAAGCTGCTGCGCGAACCCTTGCGCAAGCGGCACAACATCCAGTTCCTCTACACCCACTGCGAGCTGCGCGGCATCATGCTGGGCAAAAAGTTCGCCGACAAGCCGCTGGTCACCAGCGTCGATGACCTCGCCGGCACCAAGAACCGTGTCACCGGCACCCAGCTGGGCCGCATCGCCATGCAGTTGATGAATCTCAACCCGATCCCGCTCGCCTGGGAGGAGACCCTCGACGGCCTCAAGCAAGGCCTGATCGACGGCGCAGAAACCTGGATGGGCGCAGCCGCCTACGCCAACATGTCGCCGGTGCTGTCACAAGCGGTGGATCTGAAGTTCTTCTGCGGTACCGAACACACCGCCATGAACAACAAGACCTTCGAAAAACTGCCCTCCACGCTGCGCGACATCGTGATGGAAACGGCTTACGACGCGCAGCAATACACCCAGCGCGAACAGGAACGAGCGCTGATCGAAGTCGTCGGCGCGGTGCCCAATCCGGGTCCGAACACCGAATTCGGCAAAAACGGCGTGCGCGTTGCGACGCTGTCCGACGCCGAAATTCTCAAGGCCGAAAAGATGTGTTCGCCCGAGTACCAACCCAAGCCGTGGGAAGAGTGGCGCGAGCGTCTCAACAAGATGTCGGGCGGTCAGGATGTGTACAAGGAGATCTTCACCATCGCGCGCGAGATCCCCAAGGACCTGCCGGTTGCCGACGTGAAGCCGCGCCGCTGGTGGCAGAGCGCCTGATCGGCGCCTGACACTCCGCGCATCCCATCGCCCAGCCCCGGCGCAGACCGGGGCGGGCACACCCCCCTGACTTCGGAGGCCACCTCATGTCTTTCCTGATGGCAATACTTCGGTGGCTGGACCGCCACGCCGAGCGCACGCTCATACTGATCGCCTACTCAAGCATGGCTTTGATCATTGTGTACGCGGTCTTCGAGCGCTACGTGTTCAGCACCCAGATTCCCTGGAGCTCCTCGATCCCGATCTACCTGTTTTTGTGGGTCACCTGGGTCGGCTGCGCCTACAACGTCAACCAGCGCACCCACCTCGTGTTCAACGAGTTTCGCCTGCGCATGTCCTACGGATGGCAGTTCGCCATGATGTGGCTGGACGCCATCCTGTGGATCAGCTTCGGCTCCATGGTGGCCTGGTTCACCATCGAGCAGACCCAGTTGGCCTACATGAACTTCGCCATCGTGCAGGGCACCGACAACATCATGCAGTGGTGGTTCTATCTCGCTACGCCGATCGGCTGGGGCCTGCTGATGTTCCGCGCGCTGCAGAACCTGATTCAAGACATCGGCCGTTATCGCCGCGGCGATCCCTTCCTGGTCGACATCCAGACCATCGGCGGAGACTGAGACCATGGACCAAACACTGCTCATCACACTCGTCACGATTGGCGTCGGCATCCTGTTCCTGGTCGGCGTACCGATCTTTCTGGTCATCGGCTTCTGGGTGACCGGGGTATCGATCGTCATCGACTTCACGCTCGCCAACATCGGCGTCACGCTGTTCGAAGGCCTCAACTTCTTCGGCCTGCTGTCGCTGCCGCTGTTCATCCTCACCGGTGACCTGATCGCCGCCGCCGGCATCGCCACCCGCCTGGCCAACTTTGCCCACGCCTGCCTGAGCTGGATGCGTGGCGGCCTCGGCCTGGCAACGATTGGCTCCTGCGGCCTGTTCGCCGCCATCTCGGGCTCGAACTCGGCAACGACGGCCACCATCGGCGGCATCATGCATCCGCTGCTGGTCAAGGATGGTTACGACACCCGCTTCGCCGCGGCCACGGCTGCCGCCGGCGGCACGGTCGGCATCATCATCCCGCCATCGATCATCTTCATCGTCTATGGCTTCCTGATGAATTTGTCGATTTCCGACCTGTTCGTCGCCGGCATCCTGCCGGGCGCGCTGATGGTGATCGCCATGCAGCTGGTGTGCTGGTGGATGTGCCGCAAGCACGGCTGGGGCTCGGTCACGCCGCTCGACATGGGCCGTGTGCTGCGCACCGCGCGCAGCGCCTACCTCGGCTTCTTCGCCATCTTCATCGTCATCTTCGGCATCTACTCGGGCATCTTCTCGCCCACCGAAGCGGCGGCCATCACGGTGGGTTTCTGCCTCATCGCCGGCCTGCTGATCACGCGCGAAATCAAGTGGAAGGCCCTGCCCGACATCCTGCTGCGCTCCGGTCAGCTCACCGGCATGCTGGCGCCGATGATCGCCATCTCCATCGTCATGCAACAGGTGTTCGCCCTGCTCGGCGCAGCCGAGACGGTGCAGGCCTTCGTGGCCTGGTTCGGTGACGGCGAGATCGTCGTGCTGCTGGTGTGCATGGCCATCGTGCTCGCCGCCGGCTGCATTCTGGAAAGCCTGCCAGTCACCGTCATCTTCGCCCCCATCCTGGCGCCCATCGCGGTGGCCACGGGGGTGGATCCGGTGCATTTTTCGGTGATCTTCCTGGTCGGCGCGGCTATCGGCTTCATCACCCCGCCCTTCGGCCTCAACCTGTTCGTGGCCAGCGGCGTCACCGGCATCCCCTACGCCAAACTGGTGAAGTTCGCGGTGATGTACATGATCGGTCTGATCATCTCCTGGCTGATCATCGCCTTCATCCCGTGGCTGTCGCTCGGCTTGATACCGGCGCCGGGCTGACCCCCCTGCCGATGCCCTGACGCGTTCGCGTTCAGGGCATCGGCGATGGCACCCACCTACCGCACCACCTTCTTCTGCTGCTCTCATGGCGGCAGTTGCCAGCGACATCCCGCCCCGTAGCGTCCCTACCATCCAACGCAGGACCGACCAGCACCGCGGCAAGGCAAGAAATCTGGTCGAGCGCTTCTTCAACCAACCCAAGCATCTTCGTCGCCTCACCACACACCATGACAAGCGGGCTTCTCGGCTCAACGCTTTGTCACATGCACCTGCATCGGGCTACGGTGAACACGCACTAGCCTTGGCTGATATTCACCCGCTCCGCCAAGAAGTCCAGAAAAGCACGCACCCTCAGTGGCAGGTAGCCACCCTGCCCAACATAGACAGCGTGGACTTCCTCAACATCGCCCGGATTGCAGTCTTCAAGCACCGGCACCAGCCGGCCGGCGGCTATGTCGTCCCGTACCTGAAAGGCTGCCAGGCGTGCCAGCCCCAGACCGGACAAAGCCAAATGGTGTAAGGCTTCGCCATCACTGGCCTGCGCATTGCCAGTCACTGGAAAAACGATATTTTCGTCCTTGTCTCGCAATGGCCAGCCGGGCTGCGCTCGCTTGTAGTTCGCCCCCAGGCGATTATGCGTAAGTAGTTCTTCCGGTATAGCGGGCGTGCCGTGGCGAGTCAGGTAGCTTGGTGCGCCTACGATCACCATGCGCGTACTGCCCAGTTTGCGCGCCCCCAGATTCGAACTTTTCAGCGGACCAGCGCGAACAGCCACGTCAGTGCGCTGTTCCAGGATGTCGATGACCTCATCGGTCAGCACGATGTCCAGGGTCACGTCGGGATGACACTCCAGGAATTCGGGTACCAGCGGCAGCAAAAAGTGGTGTCCGAAAGGTACGTTGGCATTCACGCGCAGGCGACCGCGAGGCGCAGCGTGCGCGCTCACGCAGCGTTCGGCGTCTTCCAGGTCGGCCAGGATGCGCACACCGCGCTCGTAGAAGGCGCAGCCTTCGGCGGTGAGCTGGAGTTGCCGAGTAGAGCGGTTTACCAAGCGTGTACCCAAGCGTTGCTCCAAGCGAGAAACCAGCTTGCTGACCGCCGAGGGCGTCATGCCACAGGCACGGGCAGCGGCGGAGAAACCGCCCAGCTCGATGGCGCGCACGAACACCTCCAATTCGCCAGATCGGTTGACTTCCGAGCGAGCCACAACACCTCACCTGTGAATTCAATTCACAAATCATTTTCCTTCGGCCAGCCTACTCCAAATTGGTCTGTGAATTCATACTTGCCACACCAACGGCCAATGAATTCACCAACATGAAGAAACCCACAACATCACTTCTTTCTCGTGCCTCGGCCGTGCTGATCTTGGCATTGGCGACGGGCAGCACGATAGCTTTCGCACCTGCGATGGCCGCCCCGCCGGCTTGGGTGGCAACTTGGCAAGCCAGCCCCCAGCAGGTCTGGGGATCGGACTTCCTGTTTCCCACGAATGTCCCGCCGGCATTGCGCAGCGAAACCGTGCGTCAAGTGGCGCGCATCAGCTTGGGCGGCCACCGCTTGCGGATCGTGCTGTCCAACACCTACGGCAACCAGCCCCTGACCGTGGGCAAGGCGACGGTCGCACAGCCCAAGCAGCGCGGCGGAGTAATCACCGACAGCCTGCGTACCGTGACGTTTGGCGGCCGGGAAGGAGCGAACATCCTGCCCGGCGCAACGTTGGTCAGCGACCCTGTAGCCTTGCCGGTGTCTTCGCTGGCGCAGGTGGCAGTTAGCCTCTACCTGCCGGATACGACGCCGGTGAGTACATTCCATTGGGACGGTCGGCAGACGGGCTGGATCGTCCCCGGCGATCAGACTTCGGCGCCGGCACTGAAACTGACTAAGGCCGACGGCACCACGGCTCGCCCGCTGCTAACGGGAATTCAGGTCGAAACCGAACAAGCCGCACGAGCGGTCGTGGTGCTTGGCGACTCCATCACAGATGGTGCGACAGCCAGTCTGGACAAAGATAGCCGCTGGCCTGACTTTTTGGCCGCTCGCCTGGCGCCTCACGGCGTTGCCGTCGTCAACGCCGGTATCTCTGGTGCGCGCCTGCTGTCCGATGGCATGGGCGCCAACGCACTGGCGCGGCTGGATCGGGACGTGCTGGCCCAACCGGGGGTTCGTAGCCTGATCGTGACGCTGGGCATCAACGATATTTCCTGGCCAGGCACCGCTTTCGCACCGGACGCGCGCAGACCGACACTGGACGATTTGACGGCAGGCTACCGGCAGTTGGTCACACAAGCCCACAGTCATGGCGTTCGCGTGATCGGCGCAACGCTGACGCCGTTCGAGGGTGCGTTGCCCGGCACGCCGCTGGACAACTACTACCACCCCGACAAGGACGTCTTGCGCCAGCAGGTAAACGACTGGATTCGCCATGGTGACGTATTCGACGCGGTGATCGACTTCGATGCGGTGCTGCGCGACCCCCACCATCCAGCCAGGATCGCTACGCGCTACGACTCCGGCGACCATCTACACCCCGGCGATGAAGGCAACCGTGCGATGGCCGACGCCGTCAATCTCGAAGCCTTGTTGCCTGGACTCGATGCCCCGCCTGCTGACATTTCGCTCAAGATCTCACCGGCACGTTGAACCATGCAGTTCACGCCTTATCGCCTGGAACACCCGGAACGGCCCAACCGCATCGTCTTGCCGCCGATGACCCGTTCGTACTCGGGCGCGGGCAATGTGCCCCTTGCGTTGATGGTCCGGTTTTTGTCGCCCCTCAGGGACGAAAATCGCAATCGGCCGTTGGCGGGGCGATGCCGCGTTCAACCCGCCTCACCCCACCTGCGACAGGTCACGATTGGCCTGCACGAACGCCCCCGGCGTCGCATCAAACTGTTGCTTGAACGCCGCAATGAAAGCCGACAGCGAATCGTAGCCACAGGCCAGCGCCACATCGGTGACCCGCTCGCCGCGCGCCAGTGCCGGCAAAGCGCCGAGCAAGCGCACACGCTGACGCCAGACACGGAAGCTCAAGCCGGTCTCGCGCACAAACACCCGGCTCAAAGTCTTCTCCGACACCCCCACGCGTGCACTCCACTCGGCCAGCGTGACACGCCGGTCGGGGTGCGCCTGCACCCGGTCGCACAACTGCCGCAGCCGCACATCCGTCGGCAGCGGCAGCATCAGCGCCACCTCGGGCGCGGCCGCGATCTGGTCGAACAGCACCGCCGCCAACCGACCGTCGGGGCCGGCCTCATCATAGGCTTCCGGCACCAGACTGAAGGCGCGGATCAACTCGCGCAGCAGCGGGCTGACCACCAGCACCCGGCAACGGTCGGTCGCCCAGCCGGGCATCTCGGGCGCCACATACAGGCTGCGGATGCGCGTCTGCGCGCTACACACCACCCGATGCATCACGCCGGCGGGAATCCACACCGCGCGCTGTGGCGGCGCCACGAATCGCCCGGCAGCGCTACGCACTTCAAGCACGCCTTGTTCGGCATAGGCGAACTGCCCCCACGGGTGGCGGTGGCGATAGCCGAGCACCCGGTTGGGCAAGGCCTCGACATGGCCATAGAGGGGGCGTGGCAATTGCGTCAGTTCGCTGAGCTGGCGGGCGATTGCGCCGGGCGTTTGTCCGTTCATCGACATTTGACCGCCTATCTGCGTTAGTCGGAAGGTTTAGAGCACGCTACCGTGTGCCTTATCTCAACGCAAGCCGGAGCTCGCCATGCTCTTCCTCCGACGCCTGTTCGACCCGTTCTCCATCGCGGTGATCGTCGCCGTGCTGATCGCCACGCTGCTGCCGGCCGTGGGGCGCGGCGCCACCGTGTTCGGCGGGCTCACCCACCTGGCCATTGCCTTGCTGTTCTTTCTGCATGGCGCCCGCCTGTCGCGCGCGGCGATCCTCGCCGGCGCCGGACACTGGCGCCTGCATGCGCTGGTGTTCGCCTGCACCTTCGTGCTGTTTCCGTTGCTGGTGCTGGCGCTCAAGCCGCTGATTCTGCCGCTGGTGGGCGAGACGCTATACCGCGGCATGATCTACCTGTCGGTGCTGCCCGCGACGGTGCAGTCGGCCATCGCCTTCACGTCGATGGCGCGCGGCAATGTGCCCGCCGCCATCTGCAGCGCCGCGGCGTCCAGCCTGCTGGGCATCGTCCTCACGCCGCTGCTGGTGATGGTGCTGATGGATGCCGGCGACGGCAGCGGCTCGGGGCTCGGCGCGGTGGGCAAGATCGTGCTGCAACTGCTGGTGCCCTTCCTCGCCGGCCACGCCGCGCGCCACTGGATCGGCGCCTGGGTGGCGCGCCACCAGCGCTGGCTGAAGTTCATCGACCAGGGCTCAATCCTGCTGGTGGTGTACACCGCCTTCAGCGACGCCGTGACAGGTGGCCTATGGCAACTGGTGCCGGCAGCCGATCTGCTCGCGCTGGCGCTGGTGTGCTGTCTGCTACTGGCGATGGTGCTGTGGATCACCCAACTGCTGGCGCTGCGCCTGGGCTTCAGTACCGAAGACTGCATCACCATCGTCTTCGCCGGCTCGAAAAAGAGCATGGCCACCGGCGTGCCAATGGCGCAGATTCTCTTCGCCGGCGGCGCAGTGGGCCCGCTGATCTTGCCACTGATGATCTTCCACCAGATCCAGCTGATGGTCTGCGCCGCGCTGGCGCAGCACTACGCGCAACGCGACGAGGCGCCACTGAGCGCGGCCGACACGGCGTGACGCCGCAACCGGATCAGACCGCGCGCGGAAGCCGACACAAAACGTCACCGCCATGACGCACGATTTAACGACATCCGCATTGTCCGCCCGCCCGCAGGGGCTCTAGAGTGCGTTCTCCAATATCTGAGAGAGACGCACAATGAAACACTACGGAGCAGAGTTTCTGGGGACCTTCTGGCTGGTGCTGGGCGGTTGCGGCAGTGCCGTGCTGGCGGCAGCTTTCCCCGAGGTCGGCATCGGCCTGCATGGCGTGTCACTGGCCTTCGGCCTCACGGTGCTGACCATGGCCTTTGCCATCGGCCACATCTCCGGCTGCCACCTCAACCCGGCGGTGTCGATCGGCCTGTGGGCCGGCGGGCGGTTTTCGGCCAGCCAGCTCGTGCCCTACATCACCTCGCAGGTGCTCGGCGCCATCGCCGCCGGTGGCGTACTGTATGTCATCGCCAGCGGTGCGCCCGGCTTCGACGTGTCGGCTGGCTTCGCCTCCAACGGCTATGGCGAGCACTCGCCCGGCGGCTACTCGCTGGTGGCCGCACTGGTCACCGAAGTGGTGATGACCATGTTCTTCCTGCTGGTGATTCTCGGCGCCACCGACAAACGCGCCCCGGCCGGCTTCGCGCCAATCGCCATCGGCCTCGCGCTGACCTTGATCCACCTCATCAGCATTCCGGTCACCAACACCTCGGTCAACCCGGCGCGCAGCACCGGTGTGGCGCTGTTCGTGGGCGACTGGGCGGTCGGCCAACTCTGGCTGTTCTGGATCGCCCCCATCGTCGGTGCCGTGTTGGGTGCCGTGGCTTACCGTGCCATCGGCGGCGAGACTGACTGACGCTGCAACATTATTCACAGAAAATGCCCCTCCCCTGAATTCCAGATAGATACAGGAGGCGGGGCGCCATGAGGCCAAAACACAGCACCTCTCTACCCGCGCCTCGCCAGACATCCACGCGAATCTGCTATCTTCCTTCTCGAACTCGCCAGGTTCGGCATCACTTGAAGAGGCGCCCATGCAGCAGATCAAAGCCCTGATATTTGACGTCTTCGGCACGCTGGTCGACTGGCGGACCGCCATTGCGCGCGAAGCCGAACAGGCGCTGGCGCCACGCGGCATCACCTTCGACGCCCTCGCCTTCGCCGATGCCTGGCGCGATCAATACCAGCCCGCCATGGAAGAGGTCCGCGCCGGGCGCATCCCGTTCTGCAAGCTCGACCGCCTGCACCGCCGCAACCTCGACGTGGTGCTCGCTGACTTCGGCCTCGACCGCGTTGATGAAACCACCCGCCAGCACCTCAACCTCGCCTGGCACCGCCTCGATGCCTGGCCCGACGTCAGCGCCGGGCTGCACACGCTGAAGCCACACTGCCGGCTCGCACCCTGCTCCAACGGCAACATCTCGCTGATGGTCGACCTCGCCCGCCGCAACGACTTCCCGTGGGACGCCATCCTCGGCGCCGAAGTGGCGCGCGACTACAAACCCAAACCGACGGTGTACTTATCGGCCGCCGACGCCTTCGACCTGCGCCCCGACGAAGTCATGATGGTCGCCGCCCATTCATCCGATCTGGCAGCCGCCGCCGAGGCTGGATTGCGAACCGCCTTCATTGCACGGCCGGACGAGTTCGGCCCGGGGCTGGGCGAGTCGGCGGCAACGGTGGCGGTGGATGTGTCGGCGGGGAGTCTTGCTAACCTGGCACAGCAGCTTGGAACAGCATGCGTCTAGCAACATCCTCTCTCCCACTCCTGCAGCTGGATGTCGCCCTCCGACACCGCTCGAATTCTAGGCTAAGCAGAACTTCCCACGAACCACTTCAGGGCCACCATACCCTTAATGACTGAGCCAAGGTATACTCTGTGCCGACCACTCAGCCCCCTATACGGCCACAAAATTGACTCGAAAAGCATGCGGCTGGTCAGTCCAGATATTCTCGTTAGATCGGAAATAAAATGATTGTTATTGCTCGCATATTGATTGTGGCGTTTGCCCTCACGGTGACAGGTTGCGCGACCATCCGTGAAAGTGTTCCTCCCGAGACGACAATAGGTTCAATGAAGTCACTTTCGATCTCCGAGGATCTTCCCTCATCGGACTTTTTTCCCGGACACTCGGCGGTAGCGCAAGGAACGCGCTACGTTGTCGTTCAGGCCGACGGGGGAAACATTCTTCTCGGGCCAATTTTTGGCGCAATCAACATTTCAGCCAACACGCGAAAAATGGCGGAAAAATACCGAGGATCGTTGCTGAGTATCGATCCTATGCCTATCGCACGTGAAGCGATGGCACGCGGGGGTGTTCTCCCCTCCGAGACAAGAGCATCGTTTGTCGCAAAACCTTTTGTGTTTGTTCAGCATTGCTACGACGACAGATTCCGTTTGTCTCTCGTTTTCCATGTTGAGAATACTGACCAATCACCGAGCTGGATTGGTAGATATACCTACCACCTGCCGACTACGTATGCAGCATCTCAATTCGCGCAGCTGTCGGAAGGCCAGATCCAAAACTACCGGACAGAACTCACTCTGGGGGCCACGATACTAACGCGCTTGATGCAGCGAGATCTTTCAGGAGAACTTCCCGCAACAGGGAAGTTGGTCGACTTCGGGAGTTTGCATCTCTTGGGTCACAAAATGGGGGGGCTCGGAATCTACACCATGCCGGAAGAGCTGTATTTCGCCAAATCGCAGCTTATTGAGGAAACCGATAGTCATGTAACTATGCGCGTCAAGGGAGTCATGAACACGGCTGCTGTATTCGGGGGGATGGGCTTCGGGGTACACTATATTCACAGGAAGCTGGTCCATACTCTGAAGCCCGTCAAGACTGAGTGAGCGGACTCAGATAAGACTTCCCGCATCTTCGGCTATCGCATTGAATGCAGACTCAAAACGACAACGGACCGCAAGGTCCGTTGTCGTTTTATTTAGCATGCCTTCTCTACCGCTTCAACATCTGATGCACCGCCTCAAGATGCTCCGGCTCGTTGTGGCACATGCCCTGGAAGGTGGCGCACAGATCGAGGAAGTCTTTCAGTTCCATGCGCTGTGCCATTTTCATCAGGCGCTTGGTCAGGCGGGTGGCCTTGGGCGGCTGGGTGGCGATGCGGGCGGCGATTTCCTGCGCCCGCGCCATCAGCTGTTCCGGCGCCACCACATCCAGGACGATGCCCAGCGTCTTGGCTTCATCGGCACCAACAATGCGGCCCGAGAGCGTCAGCTCGAAGGCCTGCTGGTAGCCGATCAGGCGCTGCATGAACCACGCCCCGCCGTCGCCAGGGATGATGCCGAGGTTGAGGAAGGTTTCACCGAACTTGGCCTTGCTGGAGGCCACGCGGATGTCGGCCATGTTGGCCAGATCAAAGCCGGCGCCGATGGCCGGGCCGTTGACTGCGGCGATGACCGGGATCTCGACATTGTGCAGCGCCAGCGGAATGCGCTGGATGCCGCGCCGGTAGCGGTCGGCGCACTCGGCCACATCGCCGGCAAAATCGCCGCCGCGCTCGGCCATGTCCTTGACGTTGCCGCCGGCCGAGAAGGCGCTGCCGGCGCCGGTCATGACCAGCACGGAAACCTCATCGCAGCCATTGACCCACTCGGCCACCTGCACGATGTCGTCGATCAGGCCGGTGCCGGTGAGGGCGTTGCGCACGTCATCACGGTTGAAGGTCAGCGTGGCGACGCGGTTTTCGACGCTCAACAGCGCGTCTTTCAGAATCGGGGGAGTCATCAGATGGCGTCCTTGCGATTGACGATGATGCGGGCATCGACAATGGCGTAGCCGTCGTCGTAGGCCAGCACGGGGTTGAGGTCGAGTTCGGCCAGTTGCGGATAGGCCGAGACAATGCTGGAGACCTTGAGCAGCAGGTCGACCAGCGCGGCTTTATCCACCGCCGCTTCGCCGCGCGCGCCTTCGAGGATCTTGCGTGCCTTGATCTGGTTGACCATCGACTCGGCGGCATGGCGCGACAGCGGAATGGCACGGAAGGCGACGTCTTCGAGAATTTCGACGAAGATGCCGCCGAGGCCAAACATCAGCACCGGGCCAAAGATCGGGTCACGGCTGACGCCGATGATGATCTCGGTACCTTTTTTGGCCATGGGGGTCACCAGCACGCCCTTGATCTCGGCGGTCGGCAGATAAGCCTTGCAGGAGCGCATGATCTGCTCGTGGGCGTCTTTGAGCGCCACTTCGCCGCGCAGGAAGAGCTTCACCCCACCCGCGTCGGACTTGTGCAGTATGTCTTTCGACACCACCTTCATCACCAGCGCCTGGTCGCCAAAATGCGCGGCGACGTTGCCCAGCTCGTCGGCGCTCTCGACCAGAATCTCTTCGGCCACACTGATGCCATGCGAGCGCAACAGCGCCTTGGCCTCGACCTCGAACAGGTCGCGCCCCTCCGCCTGAGCCTTGGCGAACACCGCCAGTTGATCGGCGTGCGGCACCACCGGCGCTGCCGGCACCTGCTCGGCCGCCCCCTTGAGGTAAATGCCCCGTTCCCCCAGCGCCGCCAGCACACGCACGGCAAGTTCGAGCGAGCTGTACACCGGCAGTCCGGCTTCGTGCAGGCGACGCAACGGCGGCGGCTTGACCGGCGCATACAGGCTATAGATCACCAGCGGCTTGTCGATGCGGTGGGCCAGCTCGATCATTGTCTCGGCACCACGCATCTCGTCGCCGAGCAGATGTTCGGCAAAACGAATGCTGTAGCCACCGAACATGCCAACGAGAAAGATCGCATCGACCCCCTCGTCGTCGGCCACGATCTCCATGCAGGTCGCCAGCAAGGCCGGATCGGCGTCGGTACTGCCCGCCACGTCGACCGGGTTGATCACCGAGGCTTGCGCAAACAAGACCTCACGCAAGCGCTGCTTGGTCGCGTCAGACAACTCAGCCAACTCCAGCCCCGCCTCCGACAACCGATCAGAAGCAATCGTCGCCTGACCGCCGCCGTCGGCGATCACCGCGATGCGCTTGCCCGGCGCCTTCTGCAACTGCGCCAGGCCCTCGGCCACGGGCAGGATCTCATCGGAGTTCTGCACCACACTGACGCCCACCTGGCGCAGCAGATCGACCGTCATCGCATAGCTGCCGGCCAGCGCACCAGTGTGGGAGCTGGCGGCCTTGGCGCCCATTTCGGTCGAGCCGGATTTGTACACCACCACCGGTTTGACCGCGGTCACGTCGCGCGCCACTTCGAGGAAGCGCTCGCCGTCGCGGAAGCCCTCGACATACAGCGTCGCCACATGGGTGTTTTCGTCCTCGCCCAGATAGCGCAGGTAATCGTTAAAACCGATGTCCACCTGGTTACCCGGACCGACATAGGTCGAGAAGCCGACATGGCGGTTGTGCTCGGCTTCGAGCACCAGCGACAGCAACATGTTGCCCGACTGTGAGATGAAACCCACATGCCCCGGCTTGACGTTGGACAGCGCCAGCAGGTTGACCTGTTTGTGCAGATTGAACATGCCCGAGGTGTTCGGGCCGATGATGCGTACGCCGCCCGCCCGCGCCGCTGTCATCATCTGCTCTTCGAGCGCCGCACCTTCCGGGCCGACTTCCTTGAAGCCGCTGGCCAGCACCACCGCGCCCTTGACGCCCTTCTTGCCACACTCGGCCAGAATACCGGGCAGTGTCGCCGCCGGCGTGCAGATCAGCGCGAGATCGATCTTGCCGGGAATCGCCTCCAGCGAGGGGTAGGCCTTGACGCCCAGCACCCGGTCCGCCTTGGGATTGATCGGATAGATATCGCCGGCGTAGCCGTCCTTGATCAGCCCGACCATGGCCTTGTAGCCGCGCTTGGTCGGGTCGGCCGACGCGCCAACAATGGCAATCGCGTCGGGGGCGAGAAACTCATGCAGCGGACTGCGGCCGCTCAGTGATTGATGTTTTGCAATAGCCATGCTCAAACCCCCTTGAAAACCGGTGTGCGCTTTTCGGCGAAGGCGTCGATGCCTTCCTGCCAGTCTTTGGTGGTGCCAACAAACATCATGCCTTCGAGCTCGGCCGTGAGCGCCGCGTCGAGCGTGCGCTCGGCGGCCATGTTGAGCTGCTCCTTGGCCAGTTGCATCGAGAACGGCGCCTTGCTGGCAATGCGCTGCGCAAACTCGCGCGCCCCGTCCAGAAAGCCATCATCTGGCAACACGCGATTGGCCAGGCCGATGCGCACCGCCTCCTCGCCCTTGATCCGCTCACCCAGAAACACCAGCTCGCGCGCCTTGGCCAGCCCGACCAGACGCGGCAACAAATAGGTGACGCCGCCGCCCAGGTAGTTGCCGATACTCACTTCGGGCAGCCCGATCTGCGCGCTCTCGGCCATCAGGATGAAGTCCGAGGCCATCGCCACTTCGGCGCCTGCGCCGAGGGCATAACCGTTGACCGCGGCAATCACCGGCTTGGACAAGAGCATCAATCGCTTGCAGACAATCTGCTCGCCTTGCAAATACTGGCGTCGATCAAAAGCGGTACGCCCCGTCTTGTGCTCCTTGAGGTCGGCGCCCACGCAAAACGCCCGGCCCTCGCCGGTGAGCAGCACCACGCGCGCGTCCTTGTCAGCCTCCGCCACGCCCAGCGCGTCGTTCAACTCGTCATACAGCGTCTGCGTGACGGCATTCATGCGATGCGGCCGGTTAAGCCGGATCTCGGCAATGCCGTTTTTCATCTCGTACAGAATCGTTTCGTAAGCCATGGTCACTCCTCTGAATTGCGCATTCGGTTCTGCGGCCGCACCGCACAAAATCGTTCAAACACTTCATCGCATCTCGATGCCCAGCGCATCGAGAAACTGCTCCTGCCGCTCCAGCGCCCGTAGCGCCTTGCCGCCCAACTCTTTGGCCACCAGATTGGTCAGCCCCTCGCAAAACACCACATAGGCGCCGATGCTGTTGCTGATGAAACTGCTCTGGTGCGGAATGAAAAACGCATGCCCGGCCCGCGCAGCCAGGGGTGAGGCACGCGAATCTGTCAGCGCAATCACCGAAATACCCGCCTCACTGGCCACCCGCGCCACCTCGGCCACGCGGCGGCTATACGGCTTGACGCTGGACACCACAAGCACATCGCCCTTGGCCATCTGCGCCAGCGCCTCGGCAATGCCCTGCCCCGGCGCATCCAGTAGCGACACATCCGGGCGCACCAGACTCAAGCCATACGACAGCAGGCTGGTCACCGCATGGATCTGGCGAACACCAAAGAGCCGCACCCGACGCGCACGCGCCAGCAGCCGCGCCGCCTGGCGCAATTCGGTGGCATCCAGTTGAGAGAGAAAGCCGTCGACATTGGCCGTCGACTCGCGCGCGAGCTGAACGACCACACCCACGTAATCGTCGGTATCGCCATCCGCGTCGAGCAATCGGTGTGCCTGACGGCTATAGAAATTGCCGTGCGCCCCGGCAATGCGCTCGCGAAACACACTCTGAAAATCGGAGAATCCTGAATAGCCAAGGCTGCGCACCATGCGTGAGAGCGTCGATGCATTCACACTCAAACAGCCCGCCAACTCGGTGATCGAGCGCACCGCCACTTCTTCGGGGCGATCCACCAGCCGCGCCACCACATCCAGCGCCTTCTTGCCCAAAGACACCTCCGCCTCGCCCCGCCGGATACGCACCACCAACTCGCGCAAAGCCTCCACACTGCGCGGCGGCAGTAGCGGCTCAACACATTGCGCCGAAGCAAGCGGGGAATTCACGAGGGTATCGGACTCCTGATCAGGTCGGGGCGTGGCGCCCCATCTGTGCGCAATAAAATTTGCGCCATGGCAACGTTCAGCAAGAATAGTTGCATTTCGTGCCACATGGCAAGTCGGCGAACACCGACCGAGACAAGGCGATTAACCCAATTTGCATTGCTGCGGCGCGGTAGTGAAATATTCGGAATCCGATCGCGAAGAGCCAACTCTCAGTGCTGTTTCGCGATTCTGAGCACCCAACGCCGCGGCAAAAAAAACGGCCCCGACACAAGGTCGGGACCGACAATCACGCAAGCGGGGGAGCCTGCGTGGTTTCGACGCCATCCGGGGAACACTGAGGGAGATCCGGATAGCGTCTTGGGAGCGTTATCCCGGCAGCGCGACGCGCCGGGACCGGTTTTGTAGAATCAGCCGCGCCGACCCGCAAAGTAGTCTTGCGTGAGCTTGGCAACAATGGGCGACAAGAGCAGCAGCGACACCAGGTTGGGCAGCGCCATGAAAGCGTTGAGGGTGTCGGCGACCAGCCAGACGAAGTCCAGCTGCGACACCGCACCAATCAAGACAAAGATCGTCCACAGTGCGCGATAAGGCTTTTCGACCGCCGTGCCAAACAGATATTCCCAGCACTTCTCGCCGTAGTACGCCCAACCAAGAATGGTGGTGTAGGCGAACACCGCCAGCGAGATCGCCAGGAAACCCGCGCCCACGCCGGGGAAGGCCGTGGCAAACGCGCTGGAACTCAGCGCCGCGCCGCTCAGGCCGCTGCTCCAGGCGCCGGTGACGATCAACACCAGACCGGTCATGGTGCACACGATGAGCGTGTCGATGAAGGTGCCCATCATGCCGACCAGACCGGACTCCACCGCGTTCTTCGACTGGCCAGCCGCCTGGGCGATACCTGCCGTGCCGAGGCCTGCCTCGTTCGAGAAAATACCGCGAGCAACACCATAGCGAATCGCCATCATGATCGCCGCGCCAGCAAAGCCGCCGGTGGCTGCCGCCGGGCTGAAGGCGTGGCTAAAGATCAGCGTCAGCGCGTCGGGAATCTTGTCGGCGTAAAGCCCAAGCACCACCAGCGAGGCGGCAATGTAGGCGATACACATGAAGGGAACGAGCTTTTCGGCCACCGCGCCGATGCGCTTGACGCCGCCGAGCAGCACGAAGCCGGTCAGCGCGGCAAGGACAACCCCGGTCACCCACGGGTTGATGCCAAAACTCGCCTGCATGGCTTCGGCGATGCTGTTGGATTGCACCATGTTGCCAATACCGAAACCCGCCAGACCGCCAAACAGCGCGAAGGCCGCGCCCAGCCAGCGCCACTTCGCGCCCAGGCCGTTCTTGACCGCATACATCGGGCCACCGACCTGCTCGCCGTTGGCATCGGTTTCGCGGTAATGCACCGCCAGCACCACTTCGGCGTACTTGGTGGCCATGCCGACCAGCGCGGTCATCCACATCCAGAACAGCGCACCCGGGCCACCCACGGCAATGGCCGTGGCCACACCGGCAATGTTGCCGGTACCCACCGTGGCAGCGAGTGCGGTCATCAGCGCAGCAAAGGGCGTGATTTCACCGGGGGCGTCAGCGGCCGGCTTGCGGCCCTGCCACACCATGGCAAATCCGGTGCCGATCTTGGCGATCGGCATCAGCTTGAGACGAATTTGCAAAAACAGGCCCGTGCCAAGGATCAGCACCAGCATGGGCGGACCCCACACGATGCCGTTGATGGCCGAGACGAATTGCGTCAATGCTTCCATGAAGTCGATTCCTTGAAATGGCGCGATCAGCGCGCAAGTCGGGCGATGGCTTCGACTTCGACGCGGGCGCCGGTCGGCAGCGCCACCACCTGCACCGTCGAGCGGGCCGGGCGGTGCGCGCCAAAACGCTTGGCAAACACGGCGTTCATGGCCGCGAACTCGCCCAGGTCCGTCATGAACACGGTGACCTTGATGACGTCGGACAGCGTCGCGCCGGTGCTCATCAGGATGCCTTCGAGGTTGTTGAAGACCTGCTCGGTCTGCACGGCGATGTCGCCCTCGACCTTGCTGCCGTCGGTGGTCAGCGGAATCTGGCCGGAGGTGAACAGCAACCCCTCGAGTGCGATGGCCTGTGAATAGGGGCCGATAGCCTGCGGGGCATTGGGCGTGGAAACAACGTTCATCAGGGGTTCTCCTTTGGTTTGGTTCGTGTTTTTTTTGGGGTGCGACTCAGCGATAGCGGGCGACGGTCAGCCCTTCCATGCTGATCTCGGGCTGACGACCGCTGATCAAATCGGCCATCACGCGGCCGGTGCCGGCCGCCATGGTCCAGCCCAGCGTGCCATGACCGGTGCTGAGGTAGAGGTTGCGATAACGCGTCTCGCCCAGGATCGGGGTGCCGTCCGGCGTCATCGGGCGCAGACCGGTCCAGAACTCGGCCTTGCTTACATCACCGCCTTTCGGGAACAGATCGGTCACCACATAATTGAGCGTCTTCTGGCGCGAGGCGTCGAGCGCCAGATCGTAGCCCGACAACTGCGCCGTACCACCAACCCGAATGCGATCGCCCAGACGGGTCACCGCCACCTTGTGCGTCTCGTCCATGATGGTCGACTCCGGCGCCATCGCCGCGTCGGTGATCGGCACCGTGATCGAGAAGCCCTTGACCGGATACACCGGGATGTTGATGCCGATCGGCTTGAGCAACTGCGGCGAATAGCTACCCAGCGCGAGAATGATCTTGTCGGCAGTGAGTACGCCCGCGTCGGTGCGCACGCCGGTCACACGGTCGCCCTCGCAGTCGATGCCCTGGATATTCACGCCAAAGCGGAAGGTCACGCCCAGCGCCTCGGCCATGGCGGCCAGCTTCTGGGTGAACTTGAAGCAATCGCCAGTCTCGTCGGCCGGCAGGCGCAGCGCGCCCACAAATTTGTGCTTCACCTGCGCGAGCGCCGGCTCGTATTGCAGATAGGCATCGCCCGCCAGCACCTGATAGGGCACGTCGTACTGCTTGAGGATGTCCACATCCTTGCCCACACTGTCGAGCTGCTTCTGGGTGCGGAACAACTGCAGCGTGCCCTGGGTACGGTCGTCGTACTGAATGCCGGTGTCGGCGCGCAGTTGCTTGAGGCAGTCGCGGCTGTATTCCGCCAGACGCACCATTCGGCCCTTGTTGATGCCGTAGCGCTCGGTCGTGCAGTTGCGCAGCATCGCCATGCCCCAGCGCCACATGGCCGGATCGAGCATGGGCTTGATCACCAGCGGGCTGTGATGCATCAGCATCCACTTGATCGCCTTGATCGGCACACCGGGGCCGGCCCACGGCGCCGAGTAGCCCGGCGACACCTCGCCCGCGTTGGCATAGCTCGTCTCCAGCGCCGGGCCGGGCTGCCGATCCACCACCGTCACCTCATGCCCGGCCTTCGCCAGGTAGTAGGCCATGGTGGTGCCAATCACGCCGCTACCAAGAATAAGAACTTGCATGAGGCCGCTCCGTTGCTGTCGATGGGCAGCGCCGGGGAGGCGCCGCAATGCCAAGTCAATTAGCAACCCCCATGCCAGAAGCAAAAAAAGCAGGAAAACCAATCGCTTGCAAGACATTAGCGTAAGCGCAGGCAAGGGCATCTGTATTGACATCCATACAGATCGATTGAACGGCATGTTAGCAACAGACATTGATTGTTAATAATCAATAAGTTGCAAAGCATGTATTGATCTCAATACACTGTACGCAAATCAACACGGAAGCCACCATGCGCATCGCCATTCTCTTTGCCGACCGCGTCGGCATCGCGCAGGAAATCCTCGCCGTCCTCGCCCAGCGCGCGCTCAGCGTGACTGCCGTCGAAGTCGAGCCGCCCTATATCTATATTGAAGCGCCGGCATTGGCTCAGGCCGATTTCGTCAAGTTGCGCGGGCAGTTGCAACAGGTGCGCGACGTGCAGTCGGTCGACGTGGTCGACATGCTCCCCGGCGCCCAGCGGCGGCTCTACCTCGCCGCCCTGCTCGCCTCCCAGGCCGACCCCGTATTCGCCATCGACGCCCAGGGCCGTATCGTCATCGCCAACGGCGCCGCCGTCACTGCCTGCGGCATGCCCGAGTCCGCCCTGCTCGCCACCACCATCCAAACCCTCATCGGCGACCCCGGCCTGCTCGACGTGCTGGTCGACGGCGGCTTCCACCTGCCGGTGCGCGAGATCGAAATCCACGGCGAACCCTACATGCTCGAAACCCTGCCGCTGCACGAAACTAGCGGCCGTGCCGCCGGCGCCGTGCTCACCCTGCACGCCCCCAGCCGCATGGGCGAACGCCTGAGCGCGCTGCAGAACTACAACGCCGGCGGCTTCGAAGCCATCCTCGGCAAATCGCCGGAAATCGAACAACTCAAACAGCGCGCCGCCCGCATGGCCCAGGTCGACGCCCCGCTGCTCATCACCGGCGAAACCGGCACCGGCAAGGAGCTGCTCGCCCACGCCTGCCATGCCGGCAGCAGCCGCCGTGCCGAACCCTTTTTCGCGCTCAACTGCGCGGCCCTGCCCGAGAGCCTCGCCGAGAGCGAGCTCTTCGGCTACTCCCCGGGCGCCTTCACCGGCGCCCTGCGCGGCGGCAAACCCGGCCTGCTCGAAATGGCCGACGGCGGCACCGTGTTTCTGGATGAAATCGGCGAAATGTCGCCCTACCTGCAAGCCAAACTGCTGCGCTTTCTCAATGACGGCAGCTTCCGCCGCGTCGGCGGCGACCGCGAAGCCAAAGTCGACGTGCGCATCATCAGCGCCACGCACCGCCCACTCGAAGCCATGGTCGAAGCCGGCCACTTCCGCCAAGACCTGCTCTTCCGCCTCAACGTGCTCAACCTGCACATGCCCGCCCTGCGCGACCGCCCCGGCGACATCCTCCCCCTCGCCGACACCTTCCTCGCCCGCGCCTGCGCCCAGGCCGCCCGCCCCGCCATGCGCCTCTCCCCCGCCGCCAAATCCGCCCTGCTCGCCAATCGCTGGATCGGCAACGTGCGCCAGTTACAAAACACCATCTTCCGCGCCGTCACCATGGCCGAACGCCTCGTCATCGACGCGGGCGACCTCGAACTCGCCGATGCCACCACACCCGCCGACACCACCGCCGACGGCGACATCACCACCCTCGAAGCCGCCGTCGCCGACTTCGAAAAATCGCTGCTGCAGCGGCTGTATCGCGACTACCCGTCCAGCCGGCGCTTGGCCAAGCGGCTGGCGGCGTCGCATTCGGCGATTGCTGTGCGGTTACGGCGGCATGGGATCGGGTGAGTGCGCAGCGCGGATAGTGATCTGGGGTACTTGTCACGGAGTGGAAAGCCGCGTTTAATCCTTGGCTTATAGAGCTGCCCAATGAGCATGGTGCTGAAGCCAGTATGAACGCACGCCGGCCCACACCAAGCAATTGAGACGGCGACGTATTTGCATCCATTTTTTAGGATGGTCTACACAGCGAACAACCATTGAATTCAAAAGAATTTTTTTGAAAAATCGACATGCCTACATCATCGTGACGCAATGTGTTGCGTCAATTAGGTTGTCCACTTAACGTTATACCCATTCGAGACGCCTATGAAACTTGTCACTCCCTCCTTGGTGGTTGAAGATTCAGACGGATTCAGGAACGACGTGCTCCAGCGCCAACAGTTTGGAGAAGCTCTATCAAATTTGGTCACTCGCTCGACGGACGAACTAGTAATCTCGCTTGATGGTAAATGGGGTGAGGGAAAAACGACATTCGTAAAGATGTGGCAGGGCCTTTTGAATGAGAGAGGCATTCCGAGTATCTACATCGACGCGTTTCAAAATGACTACACGGAAGATGCATTCATGTCGATTGCGAGCGCAATCACTTCGTACGTAGATCAGCACTCCGCCGAATCTCAGAAAAGCTCTAATTTTAAGGATAAAGCAAAGAAAGTCGGGGTACGCCTGCTCTCATGGACCGCGAAGATCGGCATCAAAGCAGCAACACTTGGAATCATCAAGGAATCCGACATTGAAACCTTGTCTGAGATAGGTGACGACGTTGCCGCCGATACTTCCGAAACAATCGCAGATTTAGTCAAGGAGCGTCTTAGTGCACACGACAAAGAGACTGAACTCATCCAGTCATTTCGAGAGTCTCTATCGGACCTGCCAGCAAATCTGATGGATAACAGCAGCGGTCGTCTTGTTATCATTATTGACGAACTAGATAGATGCAAGCCTTCCTTCGCAGTGGAGGTTCTTGAGAAGATAAAGCACCTCTTTTCCGTCAAGAATGTTGTCTTCCTTCTTGTGATGCATAAGCAACAACTAGAGGAAGCGATTAGGAGCGTATATGGGAGCAATATTGACGCCCACACCTATCTCCAAAAATTCATTAACGTTGAAACATCCATTCCAAAAAGGATTGCTGACCGATACAGCAACGACATTGAGTTGTACATCAAGAAGCTACTTCAATTGCATGAGATTACAACCTGGGGCGATGATCGTAATATCGTTGATTGCTTGATTCCTTTGGCTCAGCATTTCAATCTTTCGCTGAGACAGTTGGAGAAGGTTTTTACAAACTTGGCGATCATCTACAGCACGTCAGGAGAGAATCATCTTCGACTCGTTCCTGTCATTGTTTTCATCGCAGTCGTCAAGGTCATCAACCCGAATGTGTTTGGAAATCTCCTATTGGGGAGAATATCGTTTTCGACGCTGTGCGAACAACTTGGTCTTCTTGGACTTAACGAAGAAGAGGAAGGCAAGCGCAAGTTGTTTTGGCTGATGAATTGGATTCGCTTTTCAATGCTCACTGAATCCGAGTATCAAGGCATTGACGCGGACGATCCGATTAAGGGGTTTGGACAGTCACTTTGGCGGTACAACGTAGATCGAGAAAGCCTACTTCCAATATTCTGTCAGAAGCTGAGCATGTTCACCGTGAACTAGCCATGTATAACACGGCGCTCAACCTCGCTCCCTTCGGTCGCTGGACGCTGTGCGATAAAGCCGCGCAGCGCCGGTTAGCTCTACGTTGAGGCTGTAGAAAAACCTCCTCACCCCGCCCCTGCCAGATAATGCTTTTCGTATAATCAGGCATCGCCTTTGCGGAGTCTCGCGATGCCACGCTTCAAGAAGCCGCGAAGCCGGGGTCAGGTCTTGAAATCCAACATTTCTAATCAATCCCGGTCCCATGGCGGGGTTTCCCCGCACTGAGTTGGCCTGGACGTTTTGCAGGCGTCGCCCGGATACACTGCAGCGGAATCCGTGCTCAGTGGTGGATCGGCCACCATCCCGGATTCCGGCCTTCGGCCTGCATCCGGGCTGCAAACATGTGGTGACGCACTGCATCTCGGGAAGATGGGAGGCACCTTTCGGCAGTCCGTCATCCACGCCAAGATCGACGTGCGTTCGCCAGAAGTCGGTAATCTGTCCCTGTTCTCATTCGAAGCGTCCTGAAGACAGCCTGAACCCAACAACCAGGAGCCCCCACCATGTCCCCCAGCGCCCCGAAACTCGCCGAAGTCTTCGCCGTGCTGAATCCCGATCTGTCGGTCAACACGGTTCCGGTCACGCCGTCCATCTACACCGATCTGGACACGAATTTCGATCACTTCAAGGGCCGCGTGCTGATCTCCGAATACGCCTTCACCACCGACTGGCCGACCTGGGAGCGTCATCCGGCCGGGGATGAGGTGGTGGTGTTGCTGGCGGGTCAGGTGGAGATGGTGCTTCGTACGGCGGACGGGGACGAGATCATTTGTCTGGACCAGCCGGGCAAGTACGTGGTGGTGCCGGCCGGCACCTGGCATACGGCGAGGACATCAGTGCCCACGCGGATGCTGTTTGTCACGCCGGGCGAAGGGACGGAGAATCGGGCCGAGCCGTGAATTGCCACGCCGGCAGCCATCCTTCTTTGAAGCAGCAGCCCATGTCCGACAGCCCACTCACCTACTTCGCCTATGGCTCCAACATGTCGGTGGCACGCCTGCGCGCGCGCGTTCCGGGGGCGCGCCGGCTCGGCTTGGCGACGCTGGCGGGGCATGTGCTGCGCTTTCACAAGTGCGGTGCCGACGGCTCGGCGAAGCTGGACGTGGTGGCCGCGGGCGATGCGGCGGATCGGGTGTTGGGGGTGCTGTTTGGCCTCACGGCGACCGAGAAGGCGGTGCTCGACGCCATCGAGGGGCCGGGCTACGAAGGGGTGACGGTGGCTGTCGGCAACGCGGATGGCGCGGTGGTCGAGGCGTTCATGTATCGCGCGCTACGGGTGGATGCAACGCTGCGGCCGTTTGCCTGGTATGTGCATCATGTGCTGACCGGCGCCCGCGAAGCCAGCCTGCCGGCGGACTATGTGGCGCGCATCGCGGCGGTGGAGACGATCGACGATCCGGATGCCGACCGGGATGCGCGCGAACGCGGCGTTCATCGCAACCGGCAGCAGGCGCCAGGCGGCTCCCCGTAGGGCGCAATAACCGAAGGGCATTGCGCCGTATGTCTCGCAAAGACCGCGCGGTGCAGCCGGAGCGGCACGCTTTACCCAATTCACTGAACCACGGCTTGCCTGCGAAATTTCGAAGCGGGTGAATCGGCAATCGTTTCTTTTCGACGTGTGTCGCAGCAAGAGCCGTTGATTGGTGCAATGCCCTTCGGTTATTGCACCCTACGAAGGGCGCTCTCCTCGGTTGGTCACTCCCGACCCTTCAAAGCGTCTGCACCGGCGCTGCCCGCCCAATCCTGCGGATAGACGCCGGCCGCCACCAGCCGATGGAAGGTCGAATAGGGCCAGTCGGCCACGCATGACACGTGGCGGTGCTTGACGGGGTTGAAGTGCAGGTAGTCCATGTGGGCCGCGAAATCACGCTCATCGCGAATCAGGTGTTCCCAATAGCGCCGTTGCCACAGCCCGCGCTCGCCTCTCGCCTGCCGCACGGTCGAGCGGTGTTCAACGGCGGGCAGACGTTTCGAAAAGGCTGACTTGATCAGGCGCCAGCGGGTGGCGAAGTTGGCGTCGCCAGGCGGCAGCTCGATCACGCAGTGCATGTGCTCCGGCAGCACGACCCAGCCGTGGATGATGAAAGGATGCCGTTGACGGACGTCGCGTACCGCGTCGCGAAGCGGTTCGATGTGGCGGGTGAGGAGGTCGTTGCCGTACCGTTGCAGGGCATTGACGGTGAAGAAGTAGGTGCCGCCGGGGTGCCAGGCGCGTCGGTAGTCGGGCATGCGGGGATGATGACGATGGCAAACGGGCGAGGCAATGGTTTTTGGGGTATCGCCTGGCATTCGACGGTATTGCAGCGAACAAGCGTTGGGTGGTGCAATGCCCTTCGGTTATTGCACCCTACGCCCCCTGCTCTGCTCAGCAGTTGCCCTTCTTGGCCTGCCCCGGCGGGCAGTGGTAGCCCTTGTTCCCTTTGCGGCGGTGGTCGTCGTCGTCGTAGTCACGGTAGTGGTGCTTTTTCCAATACACCGGATCGCGCCACACTCCGCCATCCCAGTAGTAACCGCGTCGGTCGCGGTCGCCGATGGAGAGGGTGACGCCGCCGGCCTGGATTCGGACACGGTCGACGTCGATGCGGACATCCGACGCATGGGTTAGCGCGGAAGCGCCAGCCAAGAACGCTGCGACAAGCACAATCTTCTTCATTCACTGCTCCGGGTCATGGGTCGTCCGTGGCGTGCTGCTACCGTTGATGAACGGTTCGCGCCGCCTGATTCTGCTAACGACATAGAAGGGGCGAAATTTACACCGTCCCGGCCCGGAGACGATGACTGTTTGATCTCACGATGTATCGCGCGCTCAGGTCAGACTGCTGGCGATGTAGTCCGACAGGCAGGCGGTGGCTTCGTTGGCCGAGGCCGGCGCGATGTGCAAGCGCACGTCCAGGCTCCCGATGGCGGGGAAACCGTCGCGCTCGCCGAGCCGGCGCACGCCCTCGGGCACGGTGCTGCCGGCCAGCACTGTGACGCCCAGCCCAGCACGCACGGCGGCGAGGATGCCGCTGTAGCTGGAGCTGGTGTAGGCAATCTGCCAGGGCACACTCTGGCGGTTGAGATTGAGCAATACGCGGCTGCGGTAGATGCACGGCGGCGGCGCGACCACCAGCGAAAGCGGGCGTTCTTCGTGGCGCACGTGGTCCTGGCTGGTGACCCACACCAGCGGCTCGGTGAGTACCTTGACGCCGCGGCCGTCGCCCGGCCCGTCGTGCAGGGCCACCACGAGATCAAACTCGCCTTCGTCCATCCGCATGAGCAGGTTCTTGGAGAGGTCGCAGGTCACGTCAAGCATGACATTGGGGTGCGACTGGGCAAACTTGCCGAGAATGATCGGTAGCAGGGAGGCGGTGTATTCATGCGGCGCACCGAGCCGCACGCTGCCGGCCACCTTGGGTTGGCGCAGGCTGCCGACGGCTTCGTCATTGAGCGCCAGCATGCGCCGGCCATAATCGAGCAGCATGGCGCCCTGTTCAGTGAGTCGTACCCGATGCGAGCCGCGCACCAACAGCGGCGCATCCAGCAAATCTTCCAGTCGGCGGATCTGCAGACTGACGGCCGACTGGGTGCGACCGACCGCCTCGGCGGCGCGGGTGAAGCTGCCGGTTTCGACGGTTTTGACAAAGGTGCGCAGCAAATCGGTGGGCAGGTTGAGCATGGCGACAGTCCATTGAAGTTGCCAATTATTTTATTGGAACTATTAACAATGCCAATGCACCGCCCGTCGTAGGATGGCCGGATCACAGGCCCGAGGGCCGATCCCGTCCACTCCGTCCACAGGAACGCCCATGTTCGACAAAACCATGCAAATCGCCGGCTACGACCCCGAGCTGTGGGGCGCCATCGAAGCCGAGCGCCTGCGTCAGGAAGACCATATCGAACTCATCGCCTCGGAAAACTACGCCAGCCCGCGCGTCATGCAGGCGCAAGGCACGGTGCTCACCAACAAGTATGCCGAAGGCTATCCGCGCAAGCGCTACTACGGCGGCTGCGAGCATGTGGACGTGGTCGAACAATTAGCCATCGACCGGGTCAAGCAACTGTTCGGCGCCGATTGGGCCAACGTGCAGCCGCACTCGGGCTCGCAGGCCAACGCGGCGGTGTACCTCGCGCTGATCAAGCCGGGCGACACTATTCTCGGCATGAGCCTGGCCCACGGCGGCCACCTCACCCACGGCGCCAAGGTGAACTTCTCGGGCAAGATCTTCAACGCCGTGCAGTACGGCGTGACCGATGAGGGCGTGATCGACTACGACGCGCTCGAAGCGCAAGCCGTCGAGTGCCAGCCCAAGATGATCGTCGCCGGCTTTTCGGCCTACGCCCGCCATCTGGACTTCCCGCGCTTCCGTGCCATTGCCGACAAGGTCGGCGCGCTGCTGTTTGTCGACATGGCCCACGTCGCCGGTCTGGTCGCCACGGGGCTCTACCCCAACCCGGTGCCCTTTGCCGACATCGTCACCAGCACCACGCACAAAACCCTGCGCGGCCCGCGCGGCGGCATCATCATTGGCAGGGCGAATGCCGAGATCGAAAAGAAGATCGCCTCCATGGTCTTCCCCGGCACGCAAGGCGGCCCGCTGATGCATGTCATCGCCGCCAAGGCCGTGGCCTTCAAGGAAGCGCTGGAGCCGGCCTTTGCCGACTACCAGAAAGATGTGATCGCCAACGCCCGCGCCATGGCGGCGGTGTTCATCGAACGCGGCTACAAGATCGTCTCCGGCGGCACCGACGACCACCTCTTCCTGGTCGACCTGATCGCCAAGGGCATGACCGGCAAAGCCGCTGACGCAGCCCTCGGCGCCGCGCACATCACCGTCAACATGAACACCGTGCCCAACGATCCGCAGTCGCCCTTCGTCACCAGCGGCATCCGCATCGGCGCACCGGCCGTCACCACGCGCGGCTTCGGCATTACCGAGGTGAGTGCACTGGCCGGCTGGATCTGTGACATCCTCGACGATATCGACAACCCGGCCGTGATCGACGCGGTGCGCGCCAAGGTCGCCGAGGTGTGCGCGCGCTTCCCCGTCTACGGCCGCTAAACCGGAGCGAACCGCCATGGCCATCAGCGTATTCGACCTGTTCAAGATCGGCATCGGCCCGTCGTCGTCCCACACCGTGGGGCCGATGCGGGCGGCGATGCTCTTCGCGACCGCCCTTAAAGAAAGTGGCACGCTGGGCAATGTCGCCAGCGTCAAGGCCGAGCTGTACGGTTCGCTCGGCGCCACGGGTAAAGGCCATGGCAGTGACAAGGCCGTGCTGCTCGGCCTCGAAGGTGAGGCGCCCGACGTGGTCGACGTCGAGCAGATCGAAGGCAAGCTCGCCCGCATCCGCGGCGAACACCGCCTGCTGCTGGCCGGCGAGCACGCCATCGACTTCATCGAGCGCGAGCACCTGATCATGCACCGGCGCACCTCCTTGCCCTACCACCCCAACGGCATGCGCATCAGCGCCTTCGACGCCGCCGGCGAGGTAATCAAGGAGAAGGTGTATTACTCGGTCGGCGGCGGCTTCGTGGTCGACGAGGCCGCCGCCGGTGCCGACCGCATCGTGGCCGACACCACCCGCGTCACCCATCCCTTCAAGAGCGGCGACGAATTGCTCGCCCATTGCCGCGACAAGCGCATTCCAGTCAGCCAGGTGATTCTCGAAAACGAGCGTGCCTGGCGCACCGACGCCGAGACCCGCGCCGGCCTGCTGAACATCTGGGACGTGATGCAAAAATGCGTGCGCCGCGGCTGCGAGCAAGAAGGCATCATGCCCGGCGGCCTGAAGGTCAAACGCCGCGCGGCGGGCCTGTACCGCAAGCTGTCGAGCGCACCAGAAGCCGGCATGCGCGACCCGCTCACCACGCTCGACTGGGTCAATCTCTACGCGCTGGCCGTCAATGAAGAAAACGCCGTCGGCGGTCGCGTGGTCACCGCGCCCACCAACGGCGCGGCCGGCATCGTGCCCGCGGTGCTGCACTACTACACCCGCTTCGTGCCCAACGCGACCGAAGACGGCGTGGTGCGCTTCCTGCTCACCGCTGCCGCCATCGGCATCCTCTATAAAGAAAATGCCTCCATCTCCGGCGCCGAAGTCGGCTGCCAGGGCGAAGTCGGCGTGGCCTGCTCGATGGCTGCCGGTGCGCTGGCCGAAGTGCTGGGCGGCACGCCCGAGCAGGTCGAGAACGCCGCCGAAATCGGCATGGAGCACAACCTCGGCCTCACCTGTGACCCCATCGGCGGGCTGGTGCAAGTGCCCTGCATCGAGCGCAACGCGATGGGCTCGATCAAGGCCATCAACGCCGCACGCATGGCCTTGCGCGGCGACGGCACACACTTCGTGTCGCTCGACAAGGTGATCCGCACCATGCGCCAGACCGGCGCCGACATGAAAACCAAGTACAAGGAAACCGCGCGCGGCGGCCTGGCGGTAAACATCATCGAGTGCTGAGCGTACCGACCGCCTGACGCCGGCCTGCGCAGACATGACGCCGGCCGGCCCCAACGCACGCCATGCCGCGATGAACGATAATCGCGCATGGCCCGTCGCTCCCCCTCCGCTCCCAACCGTCCTGTCGGTTCCCGCAAAGTCTCCACCCTTCGGGGTCTGTGGCCGTTTCTGCGGCCCTACCGCGCCCGCATCGCGCTCGCCTTTGTGCTGCTGTGCCTGGCCTCGGCCACGCTGCTGCTGGTGCCGCTGGCCTTTCGCGATCTCATCGACGCCGGCTTCGGCAAGACCGCACAACCGCCGACCGGCCTGCTCGGCGGGCTAAGTCTGAACGACCACTTTCTGGCCTTGTTTGCGTTGGCCAGCGTGTGGGCGCTGGCGGTGGCCGGGCGCTACTACACGGTGTCGTGGATTGGCGAGCGCGCCACTGCCGACCTGCGCAGCGCGGTGTACGCGCGGGTGCTGAGGCAGTCGCCGCAGTTCTTCGAGACCACCCAGACCGGCGAAGTGCTCTCGCGCCTGACCGGCGACACCACGCTGATCCAGACCGTGGTCGGCAGCTCGATCTCGATGGGCCTGCGCAGCCTGTTCCAGTTTGCCGGCGGCATGGTCATGCTGGCCGTCACCAGCTTCCATCTGTTTTCGCTCAACCTCGGGCTGATGGCCCTGCTCGCGCTGCCGATCTTCGTCATCGGTCGCAAGGTGCGCACCCTCTCGCGCGAATCGCAAGACCGCATCGCCGACGCCTCGGCACTGGCCGGCGAAATCCTCAACGCCATGCCCACCGTGCAGGCCTATACGCAGGAGCCGGCCGAAGCCCAGCGTTTTTCCGAACGCACCGAAACCAGCTTCGCCACGGCCATCCGCCGCACCCGGGTGCGCGCCGCGCTCACCGCACTGATCATCACCGCGATCATGGGCACCATCATCTTTGTGCTGTGGATCGGGGCGCAGCAGGTCGCGGCCGGCACCATGACCGAAGGCCAACTCTTCTCCTTCGTGCTCTACGCCGCGCTGGTCGCCGGTGGTGTGGGCACGCTGGCCGAAGTGTGGGGCGACGCGATGCGTGCGGCCGGCGCCACCGAGCGTCTGCTCGAGTTGCTGCACGCCGAGCCCGCCATCCGCGAGGCCGCCACGCCAATCACGCCCGCCGCCTCGCCACAGGCCGCGATCCGCTTCGATCATGTGCGCTTTGCCTACCCCGCCCGAGCGCAACTCAACGCGCTCGACGACATCTGCCTCGACATCGCGCCGGGCGAGTCCGTGGCGCTGGTCGGCCCCTCGGGCGCCGGCAAGACCACGCTGTTCCAGTTGCTGCTGCGCTATTACGATGTGTCGGACGGCAGCATCGCCATCAATGGCCAGGACATCCGCCAACTCAGCCTGCACAACCTGCGCAAGGACATCGCCATCGTCCCGCAAGACCCGGTGATCTTCTCCGCCAGCGCAATGGAAAACATCCGTTACGGCCGCAGCGACGCCAGCGACGACGAGGTGATCCAGGCCGCCCGCGCGGCACGGGTCGATGAGTTCATCGACCGCCTGCCCGAGGGCTATCAAACCTTTCTGGGCGAGCGCGGCACCCGCCTGTCGGGCGGTCAGCGCCAGCGCATCGCCATTGCCCGCGCCATGCTCAAGGGCGCCCGCCTGCTGATGCTCGACGAAGCCACCAGCGCGCTCGATGCCGAATCGGAAATCCTCGTCCAGCAAGGCCTCGCCGCCGCCATGGCCGGGCGCACCACGCTGATCATCGCTCACCGTCTGGCGACGGTGCAGCAGGTGGATCGCATCGTGGTGATGGACGCCGGACACATCGTTGAAATCGGCACGCCGGACGACCTGCGCCGGCAAGGCGGGCTGTATGCCCGGCTGGCTTCGCTACAACTGGATCTGTAAACCGGGCAAGCTCAGACCGCCAGCATCACCCGATTTCGCCCGCCCGACTTGGCCTCGTAGAGCGCCTTGTCGGCACGCTGAAACAGGGTTTCCATGTCGTCGCGCAGGCTGCGCTTGGCGATGCCGATCGAAATGGTGAACTGGGAAATTGCCATCTTGTCGTGACGACGGATCAGGCGCAACTTTTCGACGGTGTCACGAATCGTTTCCGCAATACCCCTGGCCTCATCGGCCGAACTGCGCGGCAGCAGCACGGCAAACTCTTCGCCGCCATAGCGTACCGGCACGGCACCGGCGGGAATCAACCGCTTGACGGTCTGAGCCACCTTGCGGATCACCACGTCGCCCACGGCATGGCCGTAGGTGTCGTTGATGCGTTTGAAGTGATCGATGTCGAGCACCATCATGGTCGCCTTGCCCTCGACGTCTTCGCCCAGCACCCGCGACATCTCCACTTCCATGCCGCGACGATTGAGCAGACCGGTGAGCGGGTCGGTCATGGTTTCGCGGCGATGCTTTTCAAGTTCGCTGCGCAACTGCCGGGCTTCCTGGTCGGCGGTTTCGAGGCTTTTCTTTAGCACATCGTTGGTCTCGCTGGCCTTGATCGCCGATTCGAGCAGGCTTTGCGCCACCTGCTTGAGATGCAGCGCGTCGCTGGACTGGCCAACTTTGCCGATATTTTCCCGCAAGGACGCCTGGTATTCCGACGAGCCCTGATCTGCCGTACGCAGGCTGTCCATCAAGCCCTCAAGCAAGCGCTCGACATCGGAACCCACGCCACGAAAACGACGGATCGCCTCAGCCGCGAGATACTCCTCATAGAGTTCCCCGACAAAGAAAGCGTCCAGTGGTTTGCCCGCAGCCAACAGCCCATCGATCGCCGCGCAGATTTCCTGATGCTTGCCATCGAAATACGCATGCACCACGGCATAGTGCACCGGCGTCGTGCTCAAGCGGTGCACAAACAGGAAGTCAATGACCCGAAAGGCGACGTCATCTTCCCGCACTGCCGCATCCATCGGGGTAGCTGAAGAATCCATGTCGGACGTCGTCATACGGGCCTCGTCGAATATCGCATTTCGCTACTGCAGATGCTGGTTTGGCGTATGCGCCAATCATCCGTTGGTGATAGCGCAAAAAAATCTGACGCATTATGACAGAGATGCCTCCATCATCACCATACCAAGAGCGCGGTTAATGCCATTACAGTGCACCGCGCCCCACGCATAGATTATGCTATCGCTCTCATCCATTTGGCCGAGCGCCGCCATGGCCCAGCACACGCCCTACCTCGACACGCCGCTCACCCGCCAGACGGTCGACGCGTTCGATCAACCGACCGTGCTCGACTTCGGCGCGAACTGGTGCGGCTACTGCCTTGGCGCCAGCGCCATGGTGCAAGCCGCGCTGGCGAGACACCCAAACGTGCAGCATATCCGGGTAGAAGACGGCCCGGGCCGGCGCCTCGGGCGCAGCTTCACTGTGCGACTGTGGCCGACGCTGGTGTTTCTGAAAAACGGCCAGGAAGTTGCCCGACTGGTGCGCCCGGAAGATGCCGCCGCCCTTGAGCAGGCACTGGCGCTGCTCGACGCCAACCCGTGAGCCCGCCCGACTTCAGCGCGCTCGACGCCGTCGGGCTCAACCTGCAGGCCGTCTTCAACCTCACCGAACTGCCAGAGCCCCTGCGCGAGCGCGTGCTGCACGCCACGTGTCCGCAAGCGGGCTTTCGACAACTCATCCTCATTGGCAACGCCGGGCCTGTGCTATGGCGAGCACTCTGTGCCGACGGCATTGACGACGACGATCCGATCGATGCGTTCAGTGTGCGCGAGGTCAACCGGTGGTTCGAACAGCAGTACCCGGGCCGCACCCAGCATCGCCTCTACCCCGGCAATACCCCGGTCAACCTGCAGCAACTCGGGCAACACGCCGGCTGGCACCATGACAGCCCATTCAAGGTCGGCATCCAGGCCGAATTGGGCACCTGGTTTGCCTATCGGGTGGCCTTGCTCGCCGACACCACACTCCACCCCACCCCGCCCGTACGCACCCGATCGCCCTGCAGCGACTGCGCCGACACGCCCTGCATCCGCAACTGCCCGGCGGACGCGATGGCCGGCGGAGGCTTTGCACTCGACGCCTGCATCGACTATCGCCAGCAGCCCGGCTCGCGCTGCGCCGACACCTGCGTCGCGCGACTGGCCTGCCCTGTCGGCGACGCCCACCGCTACGATGCGGCGCAGATCCACCACGGCTACGCCCACTCGCTGCGCATGATCAAGTGGTTCGCCGCCCACCGCGAGACGCAGATCGACTGAGACCGGGCAATTTGCCCGCAGCATGGCCAGCGCTGCACCCCGCCCCTCGTGGCGCAGTACACTGACGTGCATCTTCCGTCACGCCCGGCGCCCATGCGCCATCCTCCCATGTCCCCAGCCCCCGCCCATCCGCCGGGTTTTGATCTCAAGCGACACCTGGCGCTACGGGTCACCTTGTTCGCCTGCCTCATCGGCCTGGGCGCATCGGGCTTCGTCATTGACCACAGCACACGGCGCATCGGCGAACATGTGCGGCTCAGCGGCCCCACCGTCGAGCAGCTCATCGGCCGCGAACTGGACACGCCGCGCGATGGCTTCGACCGCAGCGCCGACAACCTGGCGCTCGCCCTGCCCGACGCCCTGGGCCGGCTGCTCAGGCTGTGCATCGAGGTGCACACCTTCTACGCCAACCAGTCGCGCCAGCGCTGCTACCCGGACGCATCCGACGCGGCACCCGCGGCGGTGCGCGCGCTCCTGGCCTGGCAACTGGGCGACGCGGCGCGCCATGCCGGGCCGATCCGCCAGTACCCCGGCATCACCGTCGGCCATGTCACCGTCACCCCCGACCTCGACAGCGAAGCGGCCGCCCTGTGGCAACAGCTGCGCCTGGTGCTGGCCATCAGCGCCGGCGTGCTGCTGCTCAACCTGCTGATCTACCTGCCAGTGCGCCGCGCGCTGCGCCCGACCGATCGGGTGCTCGACACCCTCCGCCGCCTCGAACGCGGAGACCTCACCGCCCGCATGCCGCGCCCGGCGCTGGTCGAGCTGCGCCGCATCGCCGAAGGCTTCGACCACCTCGCCGAACGCCTGCAGCGCACCGACCGCCGCCAGCGCCAGCTCGCCCAGCGCCTGCTCACCGTGCGCGAGCAGGAGCGCCGCCGGCTGGCGCGCGAGCTGCACGACGAGTTCGGCCAGTCGCTGGCCTCGATCCGCGCCGAAGCCGCCTGCGCCGCCGACGCCCCGCCAGCCGAGCGCGCCGCCGCCATTGACGCCATCGCCCGCAGCACCGCCACAATGATGGACAACCTGCAGCGCATCCTCCACCAGCTGCGGCCGGTCGGGCTGGAAGAATTCGGCCTGCGCGCCAGCCTGACCCAGCTGGCCGACACCGCCCGACGCCACCACCCGGCCTGCCGCATCGACCTGCGCCTGGCCGACGACATCGACCGCCTCCCCGACGCGCTCACCGTCAGCCTCTACCGCATTTCCCAGGAAGGGCTGAGCAACGCCTTGCGCCACGGTGCGCCGCGCCAGATCCGCCTCGCGCTCGAACGCGACGCCCACGGCATGGCGCTCACCGTTGAAGACGACGGCACCAGCGGCGCGCAGGACACCCGCGGCAGCGGCCTCGGCGTGCTTGGCATGACCGAACGCGTCGAGGCCCTCGGCGGCCACTTTTCGCTCACCCCGCGCCAGCCCTGTGGCATGACGCTGCACGCCGGGTTCCCGCCCTCGGCACTGACCCATGGAGACCTCGCCGATGAGCATCCGCCTGCTGCTGGTCGATGACCACGCCGTGGTCCGCGAGGGCTACCGCCGCCTGCTCGAACGGCGCGGCGACCTGCGCATCGTGGCCGAAGCCGGCACCGCCGCCGTCGCGCTGAGCGCTGTGCGCGAACACGCCCCCGACCTCGTCGTGCTCGACCTCGCCCTGCCCGACATGGGTGGCATCGAGCTGATCGGGCGACTGCGCCAGCGCGCCCCGGCGCTGCGCATTCTCGCCTTCAGCATGCACCGCGACCCCTTGTTTGCCGCCCAGGCGCTCAAGGCCGGCGCGCTCGGCTATGTCACCAAGAGCAGTGAGCCGTCGGTGCTGGTGCAGGCGGTGTATCGCGTCGCCGGCGGCGTGCGGACGCTGAGCCCCGACATCGCCCCGGAGCTGGCAATGAGCCTGCTCGACGACGCGCCCGGCCCGCTGCACGCCCTGTCGCCGCGCGAGTTCGAGGTCCTGCGCCTGCTGCTCGACGGTGACGATCACGCGCGCATCGGTGAGCGCCTGCACATCAGCCCCAAGACCGTGCAGAACACGCATTACCAGATCAAGCGCAAGCTCGGCGCCCGAAGCGACATCGAGCTCGCCCGCCTGGCCACCGAACACGGCCTCGGACGCGGCTGAACCCCGCGCCCGCGTCGCCGGGCGGGCGAAGCACCCGACGCCCCCCGGGCAATCTGCCCGCCCCCCGGTTTGCCCCTTTTTCTCGCCGGCCGCGACGCTCACGATGGCCACACTGCCATCCCCGGAGCGCCCCATGCCGCCCCGCAACGCCGTCCTCCTCGTCATCGCACTCGTCCTCGCCACACCTGCTGTGGCGGTCGTCCCGCCCACCAGCTGCGGCGGCCCGCCCGACGCGCCCGACGCCGCACAAAGTGACCTGTCGATCGCCTACTGGTCGCAGCAAGAAGCCAGCTCGACCATGTGCGCCTACGGCTACTGGGCAGAGAAATGCGGCAACCACGCCATCGCCCACACCATCTTCGACCGCTGCATCGCCGCCGGCTACGTCGGCGCCATGATCTGGAAAGCCCTGCTGCTCGAAGACGGCACCGGCATCGCGCAGGACAGTGCCGCCGCCACCGAGCTGATGCGCCGCGCCGCCCACAGCGACGACCGCGAATACGCCACGCTCGGCAAACTGCACTACGCCACCGCGCTCTACCTCGGGCGCGGCGTCGAACGCGACGAGGCCGCGGCCGAGCGCTGGTTTCGCGAGGCGGCCGCCGAAGGCGACGCCGACGCCCAGGCCTTTCTCGACAGCGGCACCCACACTGCTGACCGCGACCAGCGCGGCCGCTCCGTCGCCGCCCAACGCGCCGCCCGCGACAGCACCGGGCCGCGGCTGGCCCCCGTCGCCCCGGCCTCCGCGCCCGCCCCCACGCCGGCCCTCGGCCTGATCGCCGCACTGGCGACGCTGCTCGCCGCGGGTGCCGCGGCCCGCGCCCGCGACGGGCAACAGGGCGCCCACTGACATGATCGCCACCCTCGACACCGCCATGTACAGCCTCGGCCAGTTGTTCCTGGCGCCGGTGCTGATCGCAATCGCCGCGCTGTTCGCCTACGCCTTTGTCGCCCTCGGCGCCCTCGCCTGGCAAGCCCGTCAGCGCCGCGGCGGGCATCCAGCAGGCTTCGAGTTGCTGGCGCTGGCCCGGGCCCGCCCCGAGCTGGACGCCACCGCGCTCGAACGCATCGCCCACGAGCGCCTGGAGCTGGCCCGCCTCGCCACCCGCGTTGCCCCCATGCTCGGCCTGGTCGCCACCATGATTCCGATGGGGCCGGCGCTGCGCGCGCTCGGCGACGGGCAGCTGGCCGACGTCTCTCAGGCGCTGGCGGTGGCCTTCTCGGCCGTCATCCTGGCGCTGATCGCCGCCGCGATCACCTACACCGTGCTCACCTGGCGGCGGCGCTGGTATGTGCGCGATCTCGACGCCATTGCCGCGCAGCGCGCGGAGGCGGCCTGATGCGCCCCCCGCTGCGCGACGAGGCGCATGACGAAGACCCGATCCTGTCGGTGGTCAATCTGATCGACGTATTCCTGGTCCTCATCGCTGCGCTGCTGCTGTCGATCGCCAACAGCCCGCTGTCGCCCTACGGCGCCGAGGCGCTGACGCTGATCCGCAATCCCGGCAGCGCCGACATGGAACTGGTGGTCAAGGACGGCGAGCGCATCGAACGCTACCGCGCCGACGGCACCGCCGGCATCGGCCAGGGCGTGCGCGCCGGCATCGCCTACCGCCTGCCCGACGGCGCGATGGTGTACGTCCCCGAAACCACTTCCCCCCCAAACGAGGCTCCCCGATGACACATCTCCCTGCCCTGCTGCTGGCGGCCCTGCTGGCCGCCCCTGCCGCCGCTGACACTTTGCCGATCGCCGTCGCCCCCGAACGTGCCTGGCGCGCCCTGCTCGGCCAGCTCGACAACGACCAGCTGCGCGAGCGCGCGCAGCTCGACCTCAACCGCTTCGAAGGCCAGCTCCACCTGCCCGAGGCGGGCGTAGTCGACGTCAGCGTGGATTGGGACGCAGCCACCGGCGGTACCCACCTGCGCTGGCACGCGTCCGATTCGCAGCCCGCGCACCACGCCGCGGCCCGACGCTGGATGCAGCGCGTCGCCGACGCCGCCCCGCGCCTGCCGCGGCCCAACCACCTGTGCCAGGGGCCGGAGCCTGCCGCCAACGGCCCGGACGCCGACACCTACACCGGCAAGGCCAGTTGCAGCTTCGGCACCGGCCACTTCTCGTCGGCGCTGTTCGAACTGGAAAAATGCGGCGACTACGAGTCGGCGCTGGTGATCCTCGCCGCCTGCGTGCGCGAAGGGCATGCCGGCGGCCTGGTGCGGCTGGCGCAGTTCTTCGAAAGCGGCCTCGGCGTGCCGCGCCGCCCCGAACGCATGACCGACTACCTGCGCCAGGCCGTCGCCAGTCACACCCCCGGCTACAGCGACGGCGCCCGCGTCCAGTACGCCACCGCGCTGTATTTCGGCGTGGGCACCGCGCCCGATCGCGACGCCGCCCTGCGCCTGTTCAACACCGCCGCCGCAGCCGGCGACCGCGACGCGCGCAACTTCCTCGCCCATGGCGTGCACTACGCCTGGCGCCGCGAAGACGGCAGTGTTTATGCCGACCCCGCGTGGATTCCCACCCCGTCCAACCACCCCTGACCGGAGACCGTCATGACCACCCCCAGCCCCCTCGACGCCGCCTTCGCCTGGCACCGCCTCGGCGATTTTCCGCACTTCCACTACACCATCCTGGCCGTCGATGAAGCGCGCCAGATCACCGACTTCATCATCCGCTACGACTCGGACGCGCCCATTTTCCTGCACCGCCACCGTTCCGAAACCCATACCCTGGTGCTGCAGGGCGAGCACCGCCTCTACGCCCCCGACGGCGCCCTGATCGACACCCGCCCGACCGGCCGGCACAGCATCACCGCCGCCGATGCCGACCCGCACAGCGAAGGCGGCGGCCCCGGCGGCGCACTGGTGCTCTACAGCACCCGCGGCAGTACCGACGGCGTGCTCTTCGATGTGCTCGATGCGGATGGCCACACCGTCGCCACGCTCAGCGTGGCCGATGTCGCCGGACTGCTCGCCCAGCAAGGCCACCCGGCCGGCCAGTAAGCCCTGGCGCCGGGGGCTGCACATCGCGCACCCGGCGTCACCTCACTGGCACTTTCCCGGCGCCGGCGCGGTGATGCGCTGATAGCCCGAGCCGTCCATCCCGTAGGCCTGGATCCACGGCGAACCGCGGCCGATCAGGCAGCCCGCCACCTCGGCGCGACAATCGCCGCCGGCGCCGCACTGGGCGTAGCAGGTCTTGCTGCTGATGCCGCACACCTGGCCCGCCAGCCGGCACTGGTTGCCGGAATTGATCTGGTACTGGCGTCCCGTGCCACGCGCCTTCCAGGTAATCACGTACTTATAGGTCGCCTTTCCGTCACACATCGACTGGCTCTGCGCCATGCCCAGATCCACCCGCGGCACGGCCGCCACTGCCACCTCGCCCCCGAACACCAGGCCCAGGCACAGCGCACCGAGGCCCCATCGCCAACGCTTCATGTCACTCTCCTCATGTCATCCGGCCACGGACAGGGCGTCCGCCACCGCTGTCGAGGGCACGGCCAGGGGCCGCAGAGGTCGATGGTCATGGGCTCGATCAGGCCGGCGCCCGCGCGCGCCGGGCACCTGCTTCTACTACTAGATCACCGGTGTGGGAGATGCCAGTACGACATGCGCCGCCAGGGCGGATTGCAGGTCTCAGCCCGGCCGCTTCATGCGGAACAGCTGCGCCGGCCCCACCGTGAAGTAATCCGCCGGGCCGCCGCCGCGCAGGATGTGGCCGGCGTTGGCGGTATCGTAGATGCCGTCCTTGAGCAGCGCGCGGTCGATGTGCACCGCCACCACCTCGCCCAGCACCAGCCAGGTCGGCACCGTCTCGCCGGCGGCGCTCTGCAACTGGAGGATCTGCGTGCGGCGACACTCGAAGCTCACCGGGCTCTGCGCCACACGCGGCACGCCGATCAGGCGCGAGGCCACCGGCGTGAGCCCGGCCAGCGCAAACTCGTCCACCTCGGGCGGCACCGCGGCACAGCTACGGTTCATCGCCTCGGCCAGCTCGCGCGTGGCCAGGTTCCAGGCGAACTCGCCGGTCTGCTCGATGTTGCGCACCGTGTCTTTGTAGCCGGTGGAGGCAAATCCAATGATCGGCGGCGTGTAGTTGAAGGCGTTGAAGAAGCTGTAGGGCGCCAGGTTGAGCACGCCGTCGGCGCTGCGCGACGAGATCCAGCCAATAGGACGCGGGCCGACGATGGCGTTGAACGGGTCATGCGGCAGGCCGTGGCCCAGGCGCGGTTCGTAGAAGTGTTCGGTATCGGACATGGGGGGCTCGCTACGGGATCAGCACGGCACGTTAGCAGTTCGGTGGGCGGCAGGCCATGCGGCGGCAGCGGCGAAGACCGCGCGGGGACCCACACACCTCACCCCGGCAAGCCGGCGCGGCACAGGCCTTCTCGCAAGGTAGCGACGTTCTCCGGCCGGCGCAGCGGCAGCCATTCCGTGAGCGTGGACTGGCGCAGCGCGGGGTCGAGCCGGCGCACCGTTTCCAGCGCACGCCGCGCCTCGTCAATTCGCCCGGCCAGTGCATGGCTGGCCGCCAGGATGGCCGCCGCCAGCAACAGGCTGGGCAGTTCGCGCTGCGCCTTCTCCGCCCACGCCGCCGCTGTGTCGAAGTGCCCCAGGAACAAATGCGCGGCCGCGGTGCCGGCCTGCATCCGGTACAACTCCGGATCGAGGGGGCTCAGGCGCATCGCATGGGTGAAGGACGCAAGGGCTTCTTCCGTCTCGCCTTGCCAGAGCCGGAGGAAGGCGCCGAGAAACCATGCCGCGGCGAGGTTGGGGTTGAGCATCAGCGCCCGGTCCACCAGGGCAATGCCGCCGGCGACGTCGCCGGCCAGATGGCCCAGCGCATGCCCGCATCGGGTAAGCGCGACCGCATCGTCCCGGCCCAGCTCGACCGCCCGACGCGCCAGCCGGATACCTTCGGCCACCTCCCGCGGGCGATCGCTCATCCAGCCGTTGATCTTGCGCCAGCAATGGCACCAGGCGGCCATCGCACAGGCCGAGGCGAACTCCGGGTCGGACGCCATCGCCTGGTGGAAAAGCGGCAGCGCCTGGTCGATGGCCTCGCGGGCGCCCTGATGCAGCCGGGCCATGCCGCGCAGATAGTAGTCATAGGCGTCGAGGCTGCCGGTCGGCTTGTGCCTTGCGCGCTCGATCTCCGCACGCTCGAGCTGCGGGGCGATCGCCCCGACCACGGCCTCGGTGATCTCGTCCTGCAGCGCGAAGATGTCGCCCAGCACGCCCTCGAAGCGGCCGGCCCAGTGATTCGCCCCGGTCGTGGCGTCGATCAGCTGGCAGGTGATGCGCACGCGGGTATCCGCCGTGCGCCAGCTGCCCTCCAGCAGGTAGCGAACGCCCAGTTCGCAGCCGACCTGCTTGATGTCGACGGCACGGCCCTTGTAGGTGAAGCTCGAATTGCGCGCGACGACGAACAGCCAGCGGTATTGCGACAGGGCGGCGATGATGTCCTCGACCACGCCATCGGCCAGGTAGTCCTGCTCGGCGTCACCGCTCAGGTTCACAAACGGCAGGACGGCAATCGACGGCTTGGCCGGCAGAGCTGGTGCGGGCGCAGGGGCGTCGTCGGATCGGCCGGCGTCGGTCGGGCCACCCTCCGCCAGCGCGTCGGTTTTGCGCACCTCGGCCACGAAACGGAAGCCTCGACGTGCAACGGTGCGAATCACGCGCTGCTGGCGACCATCGTCGCCGACCGCCTTGCGCACCGCATTGACGTGGCTGGCCAGGGTGGACTCCGAGACGATCCGGCCCGCCCAGACGGTATCGATCAAGTCGTCCCGGCTGACGACGCGCTCGCCGTGCTCGGCCAGATAGACCAGCAGGTCGAAGACCTTGGGCGCCATCGCCACGCTTTGCGACGCGCGGGACAGTTCCCGCCGGTCCAGGTCGAGCACGCAGTCGTCAAACACGAGAAACATTCGGGGCTCATTCACTCAGTGCCGGCCCGGACAGACCGGCAAGCCAAATCCAAGGAAAACTCAAGGTGTCGACAAAGTCCAGGTCCGGCACGCCGCGCACACTACAGCCATCGATCACCGCAGTGGCGTGATCGACCCCAACCAAGGAGAAGACCATGAAAATCGTCGTGATCGGCGGCACCGGCCTTATCGGCTCCAACATTGTAAGCAGACTGCGTCAGCAGGGACATGAAACCGTGGCGGCCTCCCCCGGCACGGGCGTCAACACCCTCACCGGTCAGGGGCTGGCCGAAGCGCTGACCGGCGCCCAGGTGGTGGTCGACGTGAGCAACTCGCCGTCGTTCGAAGACCGGGCGGTGCTGAGCTTCTTCGAAACCTCGACCCGCAACCTGCTGGCAGCCGAAGCGGCCGCTGGCGTCAAACACCATGTGGCACTGTCCATCGTCGGCACCGACCGCCTGCCCGACAACGGCTACTTCCGCGCCAAGGTCGCCCAGGAGAAGCTGATCCGCGCCTCGCGCAGGCCCTACACCCTGCTGCGCGCGACGCAATTCTTCGAGTTCATCGGCGGCATTGCCGACGCGGGTGCCGACGCCGACGGCACGATCCGCCTCTCGCCGGCCCTGATCCAGCCCATCGCGGCGGACGACGTGTCAGCGGTGCTGGCCGAGCTTGCGGTCGGCGCGCCGGTCAATGGCATCGTCGAAGTGGGCGGCCCGGAGCGCTTACCGCTCGACGCACTGGCGCGCGAGGTGCTCGCCGCGCGCGGAGACACCCGCGAGGTCGTCGCCGACGTTCATGCGCGCTATTTCGGCAGCGAACTGGACGACCGCTCGCTGGTGGCTGCCCCCGGCGCACGCACCGGCCCGACCCGCCTCCACCACTGGCTCGGCCGCTCGCTGGCGAACGCCTGAGCTCGCCCCCCCCGACCCCATCCCCCCAACAGAAAGGAATCATCATGACCCAGCGCATCGACTACCAGAAGCAGTCCCCCGAGCTCTTCAAGAAACTGCTCGCCTTCAGCATGGCGCTCAACGAGACCACCATCGAGCCGTCCATCCGCCATCTGGTGGATATCCGGGCCTCGCAGATCAACGGTTGCGCGTTCTGCGTCGACATGCATGTCAAGGAAGCGACGATGCATGGCGAGCGTCCGCTGCGGCTGCACCACCTCGCCGTCTGGCGCGAATCGCCGCTGTTCAGCGCGCGCGAACGCGCCGCCCTGGCGTGGGCCGAAAGCCTGACCCGGCTCCCCGCCGAGGGCGTGCCCGACGACATCTATGCGCGCGTGCGCGAGCAGCTGTCCGAAAAGGAAGTGTCCGACCTGAGCTTCCTGGTGATGTCGATCAACGCCTGGAACCGCGCCAGCGTGGGCTTCCAGGTCGTCCCCGGCTCGTCCGACAAGGCCTTCGGCCTCGACCGGTCCGGTCTGTCCTGAACCGCCACAAGGAGCACGTCATGTCCAGATTCAAGATCCTCGCCACGCTGTTGCTGCTGGCCGCCGGTGCCACCAGCGCACAACCGACGCCGCCACCGGCGCAGGTGACCCCCCTGATGACCCAGGCGCTGCCCGACTACCCCGGCAAGAACGGCGTGGTCATCACGGTCGAGTACCCCCCGGGCGGAGAAAGCCCCGTGCATCGCCACAACGCGCACGCCTTCGTGTATGTACTCGAAGGCTCGATCGTGATGGGTGTGCGCGGCGGCAAGACCGTCACGCTCGGCCCGGGCCAGACCTTCCACGAAGGCCCGGACGATATCCACACCGTCTCGCGCAACGCCAGCCGCACCGAACCGGCGCGCTTTCTGGTCGTCCTGCTGAAGAACGCCAGCGAACCGATCTCGATGCCGGCCCACTGACGCGGATGGCGGCCTGCCGGGCCACGCCAACTTCATGGTCGCGTTTGAGCGCGGCCACCTGGGACTGACACTCGCGGCAGCGACCGGCAAGCTGGTCGCCGAAAGCATTCAAGACCGTGCAAACGAATCGGCACTTGCCGTCTTCTCGCCCGCGCGATTCGGCAATGCCAACACAGCCTTCATCTCACCAGAGCGGTCCCTCATGATTCTTCAATGCGGCTCAACACCTATGGCATCCCGTTCGGCGTGATCTCGCTGGAGTCCTTCTTCCCCAAACCCGAAGGGCACATCAAGTACGCGGCGAGCTTCGACTTCCCGGTGCTTTACCACACCGTCAGGGGCGCCACCGCCGACCGCCCCATCCGTGAGCGTGCCCGTTCTCGACCTGACCAGCCTCACCCGCACGGTCGCCGCGACGGTGCAGCGCACCCGGAAAAGCAGAAAGGCGCCATCGGCGCCTTTCTTGATTGAGACAGCAACAGACGACCCGGCCGCGCCGGTCAGCGCAGCAACAAGGTTGGCACGCAGGTCGAGGTGAGCATGTCGGTGGTCTTGCTGCCAAACAACAGGCTGCGCAGCGGGGAGTGACTGTAGGCGCCCATCACCAGCATGTCGAAACCGCCGGTGGCCAGCGCGTCGGCGACGACCTCTTTCGGGCTGCCGGCGCGCGTGCTGGCGGTGGCTTCGATGCCGGCGGCGACCAGGCTGACGACCGCGGCATCCAGCGACTTCTGCTCGGCCGCGCCGGGCTCACCGGCGATCAGCAATTGCAGCTTCAGGCCGCGCAGCAGCGGGCTACCGGCCAGCATGTCGACGCCCTTGCGGGTCACGCTACTGCCATCAAAGGCAAACAGCACCGACCTCGGCTCCCGATACGCTTCGGTCACCACCAGTACCGGCCGGGTGGCTGAGCGCACCACCCACTCCAGGTGCTGGCCCAGGCCGGTCTTGGCATCGCGCCTGGGGTGCCCGTTGCGACCAATGATCAGCAGCCGGCTGCCTTCTTGCTGCTCGGCTAGGGTCTCTTCGATGTCGCCATGGCGCAAACGGCTGTCGACGGTCGTCGCGCCACCTTGCTCGGCGCGTTCGCGCAGGCCGGAGAGCAACACGCGGCCTTGCTCGCGCGCGCTGCGGGTGCGCTCGGCATCCTCCTGGGTCAGCCGGTCCATCAGCTTCTCCTGGGCGTCGAGGCCAATGGCGCCACTGTGGTCCTGATTGTCGGACAGCTCGACATGGCGCTCGAGCACATGCAGCAGCTCCACCGGCGCATCGAGGCGGCGAGCCGCCCAGGTCGCGTAGTCGGTCACCACATCGGCCATCGGCGTGGTATCCACGCAGGCGAGAATCTTGCGATCGATATTCATGTGCATTCTCCTCAGTGGCCCAGCAGCACGTCGTCGGCGCCGTCTTTGTCATGCACGGCAAACTTGTCCACCATGGTGGCGCTCGCTTCATTCAGGCCGATGACCTCGACCTCGGTGCCTTCGCGGCGGAACTTGAGCACCACCTTGTCCAGCGCGCTGATCGCGGTGATGTCCCAGAAGTGGGCGCGGCTGACATCGATGCGCACCGTGTCGAGCACCTCCTTGTAGTCAAAGGCGTTGGCGAAGCGCTCCGCCGAGGCGAAAAACACCTGGCCACTGACCTGGTAGCTGCGGCTGCGGCCATCGTCCTCGGTGCGCGAGCCGATGCGCAGGATCTGGCCAACCTTGTGGGCAAAGAAGAAGCCCGACAGCAGCACCCCGGTCAGCACGCCCTTGGCCAGGTCGTGGGTGGCCACGGTCACCACCACCGTGGCAAACATCACCACCGAAGAGCTCTTCGGATGCTCGCGCAGGTTGGTGATGGAGCCCCAGTTGAAGGTACCGATCGACACCATGATCATCACCGCCACCAGCGCCGCCATCGGGATCTGCTTGACCCAGTCGCCCAGGAAGACCACCAGGATCAGCAGCACCACCCCGGCCACCAGCGTCGACAGCCGGCCACGGCCGCCCGATTTCACGTTGATCACCGACTGGCCGATCATGGCGCAGCCCGCCATGCCGCCGATGAAACCGGTGGCGATGTTGGCGATGCCCTGGCCGACGCATTCCTGGCTCTTGTCGCTCTTGGTGTCGGTCAGGTCGTCAACAATGGTGGCGGTCATCAGCGATTCGAGCAGACCGACCACCATCAGCGTCAGCGAGTACGGCAGGATGATCTGCAGCGTCTCGAGGTTGAACGGCACGTTCGGCATCAGGAAGGACGGCAGGCTGTCGGGCAGCTCGCCCATGTCGCCCACCGTGCGGATGTCGAGACCCAGCGCGATCGACAGCGCGGTGAGCGACACAATGGTCACCAGCGGCGAGGGCACCGCGCGGGTGATGTACGGGAAACCATAGATGATGGCCAGCCCGGCCGCCGTCATGGCATAGACATGCCAGGTCACATCAATCAGCTCGGGCAGCTGCGCCAAGAAGATCAGGATCGCCAACGCATTGACGAAGCCGGTGACCACCGAGCGCGACACGAAGCGCATCAGCTGGCCGAGCTTCAGCCAGCCGGCAAAGATCTGCAGCACCCCGGTCAGTACCGTGGCGGCCAGCAGGTAGTCGAGGCCGTGCGTTTTCACCAGGGTCACGATGACCAGGGCCATGGCGCCGGTGGCGGCAGAGATCATGCCCGGCCGGCCGCCGAAGAAGGCGGTCAGCGTGGCGATCGAGAAGGAGGCATACAAGCCCACCTTGGGGTCCACACCCGCAATGATGGAAAAGGCGATCGCCTCGGGAATCAAGGCCAACGCGACCACAAGACCTGCGAGCAGATCGTTGCGGACGTTCGAAAGCCAGTCCTGCTGGAGTCTGTGTAGGGACATAGTTAGAGGTCTGTCGACCGCGATGGCCGAGTAACAAGAAAATGGAGAACACACGACGCCCGCCGGTACACCGAGCGAAAACGGCCAGTCAGTTGCATGCCAGCATCATCGACGCGATGGCAGCGCAAGCCTTCAGGTCAAACGGCGTCAGACGTGGATCAAGGAGGTGTTACAGCGCAGAAGTAGCCACGCGGCAAGGCGGCGCCACGAGAGTTGACGGGCTGAGCCCCATGCACGGCAAAGCCACGGAGGCGGATGCATTGCAGTGCAATTGAGCGGCGCGCGGCGACTACCTTCATCGCCGCATTGTGCATTGCACAACAGCGCCGCGTCAAGAAAGGCACCGACGCCCACTCGCTTCACCCACATCTGCCAAAGCCGATTCCCGCCAAACGCCGCCTACCGGATGCCACCACGCCAACACCGGACGACGTGTTTGGCGACACACTCGCCCCAAGTAGAACGCTCTCTCGCCCCTGAAAGTCGACTGGCCACTCGACCTTCGACCTATCCATGAGTCTCCCGCATCCGCTGATGCAGGGCGGATCAGCGAAGCGTCATCCGCCGAATGCCTCCACTCCAATCACCGCATGCGGTGGAAGGCGCTGCGCTTTTCCACCCTACGCGGGCTGTGTCGTTCAGCGTAGCCGGCCGCATGCTGACGCGGTCGGGCGAGCACGGTCGCGCAAGAGACAAACAGAAAAGGCGTTTCGCCAGGCCAAAACCCCGGCGATACGCCCTGCCCTTTTGTCGCCACCGACACCGTGTCGGCGAGCGTCATGCCATCACACGCCTTCGCTCAAGCGCCAGGCGCCCGCGGTGAGCGGCACGAAAGCTTCAACGGCTGCCGTGGCGATGATGTGGGTGGTGCCCTGTTCGGGGTCGTGCACATTCAGCCCACCCTTCACGGCTTTTACTTCGGCGTAGCCGCGCGGCAGGGTGTCGGCGACCGCATCGGTGTCGACCTTGTCGGGGTCTTGCACGCCGATGGTCACTTGCACGCGCATGTCGCGGTGGTCGATGTCCAGGCTGCGGAACAGCAGGATGGACGAGTGGTGCAGTGCATCCTGCACGGCGCGGCAGGCGGCCTTGGTGTAGTCCTCGCCGTAGAGGTCGTTGCCGGTGCCCATTTCGAGGATGATGCGTTTTTCAGTCATGGGCGGCCTCCATGTCGAAGGAAACGGTGATGGCGGCGTTGGCGATGACGCTGATACTGTCGCCGCTGGGCTTGGGTACGTCGAGCCCGCCTTCGATCACGCGAACCGTGACCTGCCCGTACGGAAACACCTTGATCAGCTCGGCTTCATCGACCAGATCGGGGCGCTGAACGGCAACGACGGCGTCGATGACCATCGCGGTACGGGGGAAGCCGAAGGCATCGGCGACGTTGAGCGAGTGATGCCAGAGCGCGTCGCGGATCGCGCGTGCGCCGGCCTGAGTGTAGTTGCGGCTGCGGATCGAGGTCCCCATGCCGAACTGCACCACCATTTTTTTCAGGGCCATGATTTAGTCCTCGGTGGGGGTGTAGCTGCGGATGACGTAGTGTTTGGTGGTGGTTTCGATCACGTCCCAGTAGCCGCGAAAGCCATTCGGGATCATGAAGGCGTCACCGGCCATGAAGGTCTTGGCGGTGCCGTCGTCGGCGATCAGGCGGCAGTGGCCGGCGAGGATGACGCAGAACTCGTCGCGATCGGTGAAGGCGTGCCAGCGGCCGGGGGTACTGGTCCAGGTGCCGGCAATGAGCGCACCGTCGGTGCTTTCGAAGTGCTGCTGGTTGCTGTGCTGCGGGTCGCCTTCAACAACGCGATCGGGCAAATCAGCCAGTCGGCTGTCGACGCGCTCGGCGCCGCTCTCAGCAAAATTGATCACCGGGTTTGGCATGGGGCTTTCCGTCAATATTGGGGCCGGCATCAGCGCCGGTGGCGTCCGCCAATGAGCTGGACGATGTCGTAGAACAGTTCGTTGTCGAGCGCCTGGCTCATGTCGGTGGCGAGGCAACGGCGGTAGAAGGGGCTCAGGTCGAGGCCGGCGCCAAGGCCGAGGATCTCCACCGCGCCCTGCGCCTCGCGCCGCGCCACCACATCCTTGAGGTGGTTGTCGAGGTAGAAGTCGTCGTTGGCGCGGCCGGTGGCGCTGTCGGCGGGGCAGCCATCGGAGATCACGATCAGGATCCGCCGTTCTTCGCTGCGCGCCAGCAGGCGGTTGCAGGCCCAGTCCACCGCTTCGCCGTCGATGCCTTCGCGAAACAGGTCGGGCTTGAGCAAGGCCATCATGTCGATGCGGGCGCGGCGCCAGTTGCGGTCGGCCTCTTTGAACACCATGTGAGTGACTTCGTTGAGCCGCCCCGGATGCGCCGGCTTGCCATGCGCCATCCATTCCTTGACCGCCCGGCCGCCGTTCCAGCCGCCGGTGGTGAAGCCGAGCATCTCGGTGGTGACGCCCACCATCTCAAGCGCGCGGATGAGCAGGTCGACCATCATCGCCACCGGCTCAGAATGCGTCTTCATCGAGCCGGAGCAATCGACCAGGAAGGTGACCACGCAATCGGCTTGCGGCTTGTACTGGTCTTGCCGGAACAGGCGGCGTTCGGCCGGCGAGCTGATGAGCTGCGACAAGCGGGCGCCGTCGATACGCCCTTCTTCCTGCCCGAACAGCCAGCCGTCGCGCTGCGGCTGGGCCAGGATGGCGCCGAGCATGCGCGCCAGGCGCGGCAGGTTGATGCCCTGCTCGGTGATGCGCTTGTCGACCCGCTCGCGGTACTCGCGCAGCAGCGCCTTGCGCACCAGCGTGCCGGCCGACACCTCGGTGTCGAAGCGCGTGGTGTACACATGGTAGGCCTGTCTGGCGTCTTCAAACACCTTGCTGTCGCCGGTGGTGGCGGTGGCGATGGTGTTGCCGTCACCTTCATCCTGGTCGAAGTCGAGCAGCAGCGCGAAGCGGCTCTTGGCTTCGTCTTCTTCCTCGGGGTCGCGCTCGGCGTCGTCGCCACCGGCGTCGGCCCTGTCGGAGCGCATGGTCTCATCGACCACCCGCGCCACTTCCAGCGCATGCTTGGCAAACTCGGCCTGATTGTCGCGGTGTCGGCGCATGCCGGCCAGCGGCGTGCCAAGCACACCCGCCAGCGACACGCGCGTGCCTTCGATGTAGTCCTCGGTCTCTTCGAGCACCTGTCGCGCCATCAGGCGCGACCAGCTCATCTGCGCCACGGTGTAGAGCAAGATGCCGAAGCGCCCTTCGGTCAGCCCCTCGCGGTAGAAGGTGCGCGACCAGTTTTCAAACCGGTGGTGCAGGTTGTCGGCCATGCCGGGCATGTCGATCGGCACATGGGTTTCAACGCGCAACTGCTCCAGCCACTCGAACACCAGCCGCTGCACCCCACCCGTCGGGCAGAGGCTGCGGTGCAATTCGGGGTCGGAATGCAACAGCCGCAAGGCCATGCCGTCGGCCGCGGCGCGGCAGTCTTCAAACGCGTCCTGATCGGAGTCGATGCGCAGATGCGGCGCATGCATGGGCAGCGGCCGCGCGCCCTGGTGCAGGCGCCGCCCCCGGTAATGCAGTTGGGCATCGCCGGTCAGCGCGCGCAAGGTAGCGGCGCAGAGCTCTTCGACTTTCTGCTGCCGCTTGGCCCGCTGCTGCGCGGTCGCTTGCATTACGACTGCGCCTCGCGCATCCACGACTCGTCCAGCTCTTCGCCAAAGCAGCGCTGGTAATACTCGGCCACGATCGGGCGCTCGGCTTCATCGCACTTGTTTAGGAAGGACAGGCGGAAGGCCAGCGGCGGATTGCGGAATATCTCGCAGTTCTCGGCCCAGGTGATCACCGTGCGCGGCGACATCAGCGTGGACAGATCGCCCGCAGCAAAGCCTTTGCGAGTGAGGTCGGCCACCTGCACCATCTGCGCGATCAGCTTGCGGCCCTTGTCGTAGTTCTTGGCCGGCACGCGGGCCAGCACGATGGCGACCTCTTCGTCATGCGGCAGGTAGTTGAGCGTGGCAACGATGTTCCAGCGGTCGATCTGCGCATGGTTGAGCACTTGCGTGCCGTGGTACATGCCCGACAGATTGCCCAGGCCAACCGTGTTGGACGTGGCGAACAGGCGGAAGTACGGGTGCGGGCGAATCACGCGGTTCTGGTCGAGCAGAGTGAACTTGCCGTCGCGCTCGAGAATGCGCTGGATGACGAACATCACGTCCGGCCGGCCGGCATCGTATTCGTCAAAGATCATCGCCACCGGGCGTTGCAGCGCCCAGGGCACGATGCCTTCCTGAAACTCGGTTACCTGCAGGCCGTCGCGCACGACAATGGTGTCCTTGCCAACCAGATCGAGCCGGCTGATGTGGCCGTCGAGGTTCACGCGCACGCAAGGCCAGTTGAGCCGCGCGGCGACCTGCTCGATATGCGTGGATTTGCCGGTGCCGTGCAGGCCTTGCACCATCACCCGGCGGTCGCGGGTGAAGCCGGCCAGAATCGCCAGCGTCACATCGGGGTTGAAACGATAGGCGTCGTCGACTTCCGGCACATGGTCGTCGCGCTCGCTGAACGCCGGCACCATCAGGTCGGAATCGATACCAAACACGCTGCGCACGGACACTTGCTTGTCCGGCGCGGTGATCACATTGTCTGCCACGGGCTTCTCCATGTCGGGTTGCGCGCCGCGGGTCATTGCCCACGGCGTCGGTTTTCACCCAAACAGGAGACCTCCCCCCGCTCAGGCGCTGTGCTGCAATTCGTTCTCTGCCTGCGTCTCGATGTCGGCGAGGGCCTTGGCGGCTTTCTTGAGCGCCGGCAGTAGCGTGAGCACCTTGTCGTGGTTGAGCCGCATGATCGGCGCCTGAATGGCGA
>NZ_VMNK01000032.1 GCF_007625155.1 Denitromonas halophila
CTGCTCCATGTGCGGGCCGCATTTCTGCTCGATGAAGATCACCCAGGATGTGCGCGATTACGCTGCGCAGCAGGGTATTGACGAGCAGGCTGCGCTCAAGCAGGGGATGGAGGTGAAGGCGGTGGAGTTTGTGAAGCAGGGGGCGGAGGTGTATCGGAAGGTGTAATCCCTCCCCTGCCGTCTGCATGCAAAACGGGCCGCGATTGCGGCCCGTTTCTTTTATGCCCGTCGTCCTACCCCCAGCAGAGCCCGCTCAAGTCGCCTAATCTGTCGTGCCAACCCAATCGGCGTCAACGTGTGTGGCCGGCCCTGACAGCGGAACTCAACCTCCACCCCCATGTTCGACCTCTCAGTCAATAAGTAACAGACACGATTCACGTAACGAATACCGGGGGTAATCCATTGGTCACTTCCTGAGTCACCATCGACAACAGTCCACACGTGGTCTATATCGGAGCCTCGGACCAACTCCCAATCAGCACCAAACGTTTCAAGCCCTATACCGCCCCAAATGTCGTGACGTGCCTCCGGGTGGCGATAAGGGCGAAAGAAGGCGTAGAAGGCATCTTCGTGAAGCCTCAATATCGGAGAAGACATGCTCACGTCCCTATGCTGGCCAATTGCAGGACAGCGTCTCGTCCCATCGCCGAATGCGGAGCAACTGCATTTTGAAATCGTTGGCCCTCCCCCAGCGTGGCAACACGGCTAAATCGTCAGCGCTTGCCAGACGAATCTCTCCGAACTCGTGCCAGACATGGTCCATCTCATCTGAAGGCTCGCAGTCGCACTCGTCCCACAGTTGCTGATAGAGCGTTGGTACGCCGATTTGCTCGGCGATGAAGAATTCGCCGCCATCCAACCGCCCCCGTAGCAACGCGATATCCACGTCACTCAAAACACCTTCGAGCAAGAGCGCACCGTGCGCTTTGAAGTTGCCAGCATCTCGATACAAATACTCGAAAACGCAATAGTCCTCGGCCGCCACGGCTCATGCCCCCACGCTGTCGACAAAGATGGATTCGCGGTGATGCCGAATGAACGCGGGCGTCGGCGGAAAGCGCTCTGGTAATTCGATCTGTCGCCCCGCAAGCGGCACGACAACTTGATTCAGAAACGGATCAGCCGCGCGCTTGACCTGCACCGACACGAGTATCTGGCAATCATCCGTCAACGAGATCAAACCCGCGTCGAAGGCTTTGTCATGGATCGCCGAAAGACATAAGCCATTGCTTGGATTGAGACGATTCGCCTTATCGTCGCGCCACGGCACGATATGGCTGGCAACGAGCAACCGAGCATCGGCCAGTTGCGACATGCAGCAGCGCCCGCGATAGCTCGCCAGCACAGCACGCCGGAAAAAGGCTTGCTTGACGCGCTGCTGGGTAAGAACGCGGCGCGTCTCACCGACGTAGTCGTCCAGCGCAACGCGTGCATCCGCCTCCGGATCGACGGCGTCCGGACTGAGCTTAACCCGCAGGGCATGGCACGCCAACGCCAAGCCCTCCCAGTCCGCATGAAACGCATCCCATATTTCACGATCAAGCGCTGAGGCATTGCCTAAACCCCTCCGCCCAGTGCTCGTGATCGCGGGATCAAGACTTGCGAAATTGACCAGCTTCATCGCCACCGCCGACGGGGTCCGGCCGATCAACGTCGCCAGCGCGATGATTTCTGGGTTTTTCGAATGCAGCTTGCCAAACGGCAATTGGCAGTACAGATGAAAGGCGAGCTTGAGTTGCTCTTTTGTCCAACGGCCTGAACTCATGATGTCGGTTGGCAACTCAATCGAATCGATTGGTGATGCCAATTCCTTTTCACTTAATGACGAAGCCATGAGTCTAGCTGTTGCAGCGACCATCGGAACAACCGCCGCCTCGGCGAATTGTTGATACGCCCGCGTATCCGACACCGGAATCCGGAACGTATCCGGAAAGCCCATCAGTCGCGCACACTCGCGCGGCGTGAGCCTCCGCGGATTCTTGTCCTCGCCCTGATAAACCAGAATTTCCGAACCGTCCTTGTAGTAGCGGGCCGACAGCGTGCGGGTGACGCTATCGGGGAAGACAAGCCCGAAACCGAAGCCGTTGCCCTTGGCGCGGTGCTTGGCGGCGTAGTTTTGGAGATAGGCCCAGAGCTTGGGGGTGAGGGTGTATTTGTCCTGCACCTTGCGCGCGGCGTGGTCGAAGAAGCGGTCGCCATCCCATTCGAGGACAGGCTCGCTGCCGTCGGTACGATGCAAGATGCTGCCGAGCTTCTTGTGGCCTTTCTCCGGCAGCGGCAAGGCATCCCAGTCGAAGCTGACACCCAGATCGCGACGGAAGCCGACGATGAGGATGCGCTCGCGGTGCTGCGGCACGAAGTGGGCGCCGTCCACCACGCGGGGCGAGATGTCGTAGCCGAGCTCGATCAGGGCGCGTTTGATGACATCCCATGTGCGTCCCTTGTCGTGCGACAGGAGATTCTTGACGTTTTCGAGCAGAAAGGCGCGCGGCTGCTTTTCTTCGATGATGCGGCAGATGTCGAAGAACAGCGTGCCCTGCGTTTCGTCGGAGAACCCGTGGGCGCGGCCGAGGGCGTTCTTTTTGGAAACGCCGGCAATGGAGAACGGCTGGCACGGAAAGCCGGCGAGCAGCACGTCGTGATCGGGCACGTCGGCCGCTTCGATCTGCGTGATGTCGCCATGGATGGGGTGCTCGTCGCGGTAGTTCTCGGCGTAGGTCTTTTGCGCGTAGCTGTCCCACTCGCTGGTGAACACGCATTGGCCGCCGATGCCTTCGAAGGCGGCGCGGATGCCGCCGACCCCGGCAAACAGATCGATGAAACGAAACTGCCCTTCCGCCGCCGCTTCGGCGCCAAACGGGAGGAGTTGTTGCAAGGCGTAGTGGTAGTGTGCCGGCACCGCCTGCTCGGCAATCCATCGACGCACGGTGCGCACGTTCTTGCCCAACTGGCGGGCCACTTCGGTCTGGCTACGGAGCTTGAGTGCTTCGGTGAGGTAGTACAGGGCCACATCGGCATCGGGGCCGGTGGTAAGAACGGTTACGGTCATTTCGGCGCCTTCGCTGGGACTTTTTGCGGACATTATGTCCTTTTTATGCCCCAGTCAAGTCCTGCAAATTGCGCGCCCGAAAACAAAAACGCCCCGGTTTTCACCGAGGCGTCGCTGCCTACCCAAACAGGAGACCTCCCCCGCTCAGGCGCTGTGCTGCAATTCGTTCTCTGCCTGCGTCTCGATGTCGGCGAGGGCCTTGGCGGCTTTCTTGAGCGCCGGCAGTAGCGTGAGCACCTTGTCGTGGTTGAGCCGCATGATCGGCGCCTGAATGGCGA
>NZ_VMNK01000003.1 GCF_007625155.1 Denitromonas halophila
AACGTGTGCCGTGTTGATCGTGATGCCGCGTGCCTTTTCTTCCGGCGCGCTATCGATCGACGCGTAGTCCTTGGCTTCACCGCCGAACTTCTTCGACAGAATCGTCGTGATCGCCGCGGTCAGCGTGGTCTTGCCATGGTCGACGTGACCAATCGTACCCACGTTAACGTGCGGTTTCGTCCGCTCAAACTTACCCTTAGCCATATCGATACCTCTGTCCGAAATCAGGAATACGCGCTACACAATTTACGCAGGCCACACCAAGAATTCTTGGTGCCCATGGGCAGGATTGAACTGCCGACCTCTCCCTTACCAAGGGAGTGCTCTGCCACTGAGCTACATGGGCGCACCACACACAAACCATGGAGCGGGTGAAGGGAATCGAACCCTCGTCGTAAGCTTGGAAGGCTTCTGCTCTACCATTGAGCTACACCCGCACACAACGAAGCGTTACACCAACACCGCTCGCCTCACCGGGCAACTCGCCGCGGCGCTGTCTCACTACGCACATCTAAAAAATCTGGTGGAGGGGGAAGGATTCGAACCTTCGAAGGCTGTGCCGTCAGATTTACAGTCTGATCCCTTTGACCGCTCGGGAACCCCTCCAGCGAGAAGCCCCGCACTATAGGCGTAGCAACCCCCTGTGTCAAACCTTTTTTGGCGACACCGAGGAATGCGGCGCGGTACGGCGTGCAAGACCGTCCAGCGGCAAGGCCGTGGTGTGTTTGACCGTCTGCAATACAAAGCTGGATTTGGCGTTTGCCACGCCTTCGAGCTTGAGCAGACGTTCCATCAGAAAGCGCGAAAAATGCTCGAGATCCTCGACGATCACGTTCAACAGATAATCCATTTCGCCGGTCAGCGCAAAGCAGGAAAGCACCTCCGGCCAGGCTTGGGCCGCCGCATGAAACGCACGAATCTGCGTATCGCCACGCTTCTCCATGGTGACCGTGACATAGGCCTGTAGCCCGAGCCCCACCCGCCACGGATCAACAATGGCCGCGTAATGCCGGATGACACCCGCCGTCTCCAGTTGCCGGACGCGCCGCAAACACGGCGACGGCGACAGCGACACGCGCTGCGCGAGGTCGGCGTTGGTCATGCGACCGTCGCGCTGCAATAGCTCAAGAATGCCTAAATCGGTTCGGTCCAATGGATTCATGCCACGCCCCGGGCGTTTGATCGGATGGATTCTGTGCGCAATTAGCATCATGCGCAATTTGATTGCGTGGCCGCCCGCCGTTCGCGGCCGTGCAGCGGCACTGTTCCACTACACGCAACCTTCCCGCAGACCAGCGCTCCAAACACCTAGCGGTCACGTCGGCCGCACGCTAGGCTAACGAAACCGGCGCGTGGATCCTCATCCCTCGGACACGCAACGGCATCTGCTTTTTGCGGCACCCAAAAATACGATTTTTGAGGAGGAGCCTCATGGCCGAAAGCACGCTCGTCACCGCCCCGCCACGCGACGTCACCCTCGACGACAAGTACACCCTGCACAGCGGGCGCGTCTATCTCACCGGCTATCAGGCCTTGGTGCGACTGCTGATGATCCAGCAAGAGCGCGACCACGCCGCCGGGCTCAACACCGCTGGCTTTGTGTCGGGTTACCGCGGCTCGCCGCTGGGCGGACTCGATCAGACGCTGTGGAAGGCGCGCCCCCACCTGAAGCAGCGCAATATCGTGTTTCAGCCCGGCATCAATGAAGACCTCGCCGCCACGGCGGTATGGGGTTCTCAGCAGGTCAACCTCTCGCCCGACGCGGAATACGACGGCGTGTTCGCCCTGTGGTACGGCAAGGGGCCGGGCGTCGACCGCAGTGGCGACGTGTTCCGCCATGGCAACGCGGCGGGCAGCTCGAAGTTTGGCGGCGTGGTGGTGGTGGCGGGCGATGACCATGCGGCCAAGTCATCCACCTTCCCGCATCAGACCGATCATTTTTTCAAGTCGATGATGATGCCGGTGCTCGCACCGGCCGGTGTGCAGGAGTACATCGACTTCGGCGTGCATGGCTACGCGCTATCACGCTACTCGGGGTGCTGGGTGGCATTCAAGGCGCTGGCCGATACGGTGGAGACCTCGGCCTCGGTGGACGTCGACCCGAACCGCGTCGAAGTGGTCATCCCGGACGATTTCGCCATCCCGCGCGACGGCCTCAACATCCGCTGGCCGGACCCGCCGCTGGTGCAGGAAAAGCGCCTGCTCAACTACAAGCTGTATGCCGCGCTGGCCTACTGCCGCGCCAACGGGCTCAACCAGGTCATCATCGACTCGCCCGCGCCCAAGCTCGGCATCATCACCTCGGGCAAGAGCTACCTGGACGTGCGTCAGGCCTTCGACGACTTGGGCATTGACGATGCGCTGGCCGCCGAAATCGGCATCCGGCTCTATAAAGTCGGCATGGTCTGGCCGCTCGAATCGGTTGGCGTGCGCGACTTTGCCGAAGGGCTGGAAGAGATTCTGGTGGTCGAAGAAAAACGCCAGCTGCTCGAATACCAGCTCAAGGAAGAACTCTACAACTGGCGCGAAGACGTCCGTCCGCGCGTGGTCGGCAAGTTCGACGAAAAGGGCGAGTGGGCGCTGCTGCCCAAGGGCGACGGCAAGGTCGACCACGGCAAATGGCTGCTGCCCGCCGCCGGCGAGCTCACTCCGGCGATGATCGCCCGAGTCATCGCCGGTCGCATCGCCCGCTTCTTCACCTCCGACCGCATCCAGGCGCGCCTGGCCTTTCTCGAAGCCAAGGAGGCGGCGCTCGACCAACGCGTATTCTCCATCGACCGCGTGCCCACCTTCTGCTCCGGCTGCCCGCACAACACCTCCACCCATGTACCCGAAGGCAGCCGGGCGCTGGCCGGCATCGGCTGCCACTACATGGTCACCTGGATGCCCGAGCGGCGCACCGGCACCTTCACCCAAATGGGTGGCGAAGGCGTGCCCTGGGTCGGCCAGTCGCCTTTCACGCGCGAAAAACACGTATTCGCCAACCTCGGCGACGGCACCTACTTCCACTCCGGCCTGCTGGCGATCCGGCAGGCGGTGTCAGCCGGCGTCAACATCACCTACAAGATCCTTTACAACGACGCCGTCGCCATGACCGGCGGCCAGCCGCACGACGGCCATCTGTCGGTGCCGATCATCGTGCAGCAACTGCAGGCCGAAGGCGTGCACAACATCGTGATCGTCACCGACGGCACCGATCGCGCCTATGGCCCGTCCGACATCCCGCATATCCCGGTGCGTCATCGCGACGAGCTCGACGCGGTCCAGCGCGAACTGCGCGCCTCGGGCGGCGTCACCGCGCTGATCTACGACCAGACCTGCGCCGCCGAAAAACGCCGCCGCCGCAAGCGCGGGCTCTACCCCGACCCGGCGCGACGGGTGTTCATCAACGAGGCGGTGTGCGAAGGCTGCGGCGACTGCGGCGTGGCCAGCAACTGCATGTCCATCCTGCCCGTCGAAACCGAATTTGGCCGCAAGCGCCAGATCGACCAGTCCTCCTGCAACAAGGACTATTCCTGCCTCAACGGCTTCTGCCCCAGCTTTGTCACTATAGAAGGTGGCGCGCCGCGCAAGGGCCGGGCGATCGCCGACGCGGGCGAGCGCTTTCCCGCGCTGCCCGAGCCGGACCTGCCGGACACCCGCAAGCCCTTCGGCATCATGGTCACCGGCGTCGGCGGCACCGGCGTGGTCACCATCGGCGCGCTGATCGGCATGGGTGCCCACCTCGACGGCAAGGGCGTCACGGTGCTCGACATGACCGGTCTGGCGCAAAAAGGCGGCTCGGTGTTCAGCCACATCCGCGTCGCCAACCAGCCCGAATCCCTGCACGCCGTGCGTATCGCCGCTGGCGAAGCCGATGCGGTAATCGGCGGTGACGTGGTGGTCTCGGCCAGTGTCGAAGCCCTGGCCAAGATGGCGGCCGGACGCACCCGCGCAGTCATCAACTGCGCCGAAACGCCCACCTCGGATTTCACCAAAAACCCGGACTGGCAGTTCCCGCTCGACAAAATGGAACGCACCGTGCGCGACGCCGTCGGGGCCGAGAACGCCGACTTCCTCGACGCGCAGGGCCTCGCCACCACATTGATGGGCGACGCCATCGCCACCAACCTCTTCCTGCTCGGCTACGCCTGGCAAAAAGGCATGGTGCCGGTCAGCCACGCGGGCCTGATGAAAGCCATCGAGCTCAACGGCACCGCCGTCCCCATGAACAAACAGGCCTTTGTGTGGGGCCGCCGCGCGGCCTGCGACGTGGATGCAGTCAGTCGCATCGCCCGCCCGCCGCGCGCCGTGCCGCTGCACCCCCCGGGGCTGGACGAGATCGTTGCGCGCCGGATGCGCACACTCACCGACTATCAGGACGCCGCCTATGCCCGCCGCTACCAGCACCTGGTCGAGCGGGTGCGCGCCGCCGAGGCGCCGCTGGGCATGACCCGGCTGGCGGAGGCCGTTGCGCACAACTACTTCAAGTTGCTCGCCTACAAGGATGAGTATGAAGTAGGGCGCCTGTATAGCGACCCGGCCTTCTGGAACCGCCTCAGCGACACCTTCGAAGGCGAGTTCGAGGTCAAATTCCACCTCGCGCCGCCCTTTCTGTCGCGCCCCGACCCGGTCACCGGGCGCATCGCCAAGCGCATCTACGGCGAAGGCATGCGGCGCGTGTTCAGTGTCCTCGCCCGACTCAAGGGCCTGCGTGGCACGCGCTGGGATATCTTCGCCCGCACCGAAGAGCGGTGCGCTGAACGGGCACTGATCCGGCAATACGAGCAGGACATCAGCGAGGTTCTCGACTCGCTGAGTTTCCTGCGTCACAAGCAGGCCGTCGAGATCGCCCGCCTGCCGGAGACCATCCGCGGCTTCGGGCACGTCAAGGCGCGCAACATGGCCACCGCCGAGGCACAACGGCAAGCCCTGCTCGCAAAGTGGCGTGAGCCCACGCCAAACAGCGAGGAGGCCAGCGCCGCCTAACCCCCCCTGGCGGGCGATGCCGCCTCGCCCGCCAGGGAATTGCCCCGGATTTTCCCGGCAGATCTCGCCTTACCCCCGCCAGCAGCCGGCTATCATGGGCCCACGCTGGCTTATCCCGTCGTCCATGCCGCTTATTCGATTTGTGCTTTCTCAGCTGATTGCCTGGGCCGTGATCTTCGCTGCCCTCAAGCTCGGCGCACCGCTAAGCGGCTTCGCGCTGGCGCTCAGCCAGGGCGCGCTTGCCGCGCTCGCCAGTCGGGCGCTTGGGGCGCCGCGCTGGTGGCACGCCTTCCACCTCGCCTTCACGCCGCTGGTGTGGGCGGCGAGCGGACTCGGCATTTCGGCGGGCTGGTATCTGGCGGCGTTCACGGTGCTCGCGCTCTTTTACTGGACCAGTTTCCGCACCCAGGTGCCGCTTTTTCTGACCAATGCAGCCACCACCGACGCCGTACTCGACTTGCTCCCCAAGAAGTCGGCCCGAGTGCTGGATGCCGGCGCCGGCACCGGCTCGCTGGTCCGGCCGCTTGCCGCGGCACGGCCCGACTGCCAGTTCGTAGGCATCGAAGCGGCCCCCGGCCCCTGGCTGATCGGCCGCCTGCTGGCGGCAGGCACGACCAATGTCGACTGGCGGCGCGGCGACTTCTGGGCCGACGACTGGGCCGCCTACGACCTCATCTACACCTTCCTGTCACCTGTGCCCATGGCCGAGGTGTGGGCCAAGGCGCAAGCACAGATGCGACCTGGCGCCCGGCTGGTGAGCAATAGCTTCGCGGTGCCGGCCGTCGCGCCCGATTTCATCGTGCCCGCCACCGAAGCGGGCGGCCGCGAACTGTATGTCTATTCGCCCGCCGCAAAAGGCAAAGCGCCAATAAAGGGATAAAAACCGGTCAGTTCCACCGGCCGTCGCCCTCGGTGCACGACGATAATTTGATCATGCGGCATCGGCCGCGCTTCGGAAATACCGTCATGGCTGACATCATCTGCGTGATCGGGAACAAGGGTGGGACTGGCAAAACCACCCTCTCGCACATGCTCTGCCAGGGGCTTGGCCTCCTCGGGCAGCGCTCGGCGTGCGTGCTCACCGACACTTCCCGCGAACCCCTCGCCCCTAATGGCCGGCGCTATGTCACGGCCGACGCGCGCACGCCCGAGAGCCTCACCAAGGTGGTCGACAAACTGCGCACCATGGACGGCTGGCTCGGCGTGATCGACGGCGGCGGCAACCGGCCAGAGGTCGATCGGCGCCTGTACGCGCTGGCCGACATCATCCTACTGCCGTTTCGGGAGTCGCATGAAGACATCCGCACGGTCGTCGCCGACCTGGAGCGCTTCCCGCGCGCCTATGCCCTGCCCTCGCAGTGGCCGACCAACCCGTGGGCGCGCGAAGCGGCCGATCGCAGCGTCGCGCAATGGATGAGCGCTTACCGGCATCGCATTCTGCGTCCGGTTAACGGATTGTCGTCGACCAAACTCTTGCTGCAACGTGAAGTGCCGGATCAACTGCCCACGCCGCTGGCCAACGCCTGCCGCGGCATTGCCCGTCAGATGCTGGATGTGATGGAAATTGAATACCGGGACAGCAAAGACCCGGAAGAGGTGGTCGTCGGCACCGATGACGAAATGGAAACCGCCGGCAGCCTGCCGCACTACGCCAACGGCCAAGTGCGCTAAAAACGGTCGCCCGAGCCACCTCGGGCCGACCGCTTTATACGCGCGCGCCGTGACGCGTGATCACCAACACCGCCTGTGCGCGATTGGTGACGTTCAGCGCGCGGAAAATGGCCGACATGTGCACCTTCACCGTCCCTTCGGACAAGCCCAGCAGCTCGGCAATTTCGCGATTGGTGCGCCCTTGGGCGAGCAACTCCATGACGCGGGTCTGCGCGGTGGTCAGGCCGAAGCGGTCCTGCACCGGCGCGCCACTTCGCCGGCGGGCGCCCGTGGCGTCTTCCTTGGGCGTATAGACCCCGCCGTTGAGCACAATGCGGATCGCGTCAAGCAGTTCTTCGCTTGAGCAGGACTTTGGCACGAAGCCCGACGCCCCAGCCTTCAGGGCGCGCTGAATCGACGCGCTATCGTCGAGCGCCGACACGACAATCGCCGGCACATCCGGGAAGCGCTTGGCCAGAATCGCCAGCAGCGAAAACCCGTTCATGTCAGGCAACATCAAATCGATGACCGCCAGATCCCACTCCGGATCCCGCTCAAGCTCCGCCAAGGCCTCATCCGCGGCCTTGAAGCCTGAACACTGGACACCGTCTTCCAGTCGCATCAGCGTCTGCGACATGGCTTCACGCACGAGGACGTGATCTTCAACCACCAGAATCTTGGTCACGCACACTTCTCCATTGACATCCGAGCATGCTTTGGTGCCGCCCGCGGTCGTTTCAACCCACACATTCCGAAAGGATAGCACGACACCATTCAAATCAATGCAGTGACATTGCGTCTCCCCGCGTCCATCCGCCCCCCTTCGCCATGCGATCTGCGACACCGTTAAAGCCGGCGTGGCCGAAGCACTTTCACCCTATGCGCTTGCCTTCAATCCGGTAACAATAGGGGGGTTTTCGTCTCTATCCAACGGCTCCTTGCCCCGTAAAACCGGGGCCACACCGTCAAGCCACCATGTCCAGTCGCCACGCCTCCTGGGTCGCCGCTCTCGCGCTTGCTGCGTCGCCTCTTTCGTCACATGCCGCCTCTGACGCGGTCGCCAGCGAGATGAGTTTTCTCGATGACATCCCGGTGGTGCTGTCGGCCGCCCGTCTGGTCCAGCCGCTCAAGGATGCGCCCGGCGCCGTCACGGTTATCGACCGCGCCATGATTCGCGCCTCGGGCGCGCGCGATGTCGCCGAACTGCTGGCCTGGGTGCCTGGGTTTCAGACCGGGCGCAAAAACGGCTCAACCGCACTGACGACCTATCACGGCCTGTCTGACGACGCGCCCCGTCGGATGCTCGTGCGGGTGGACGGCCGCTCGGCTTATTCGCCGTATTTTATCAGCGGCATCGAGTGGGCAAAGCTCAGCGTCGATATCGACGATATCGAACGCATCGAAGTCTTCCGCGGCTCCAACGCGGCCGCCTATGGCAGCAACGCCTTCCTCGGCGTGGTCAACATCATCACCCGCCCCGCCGCCGACACCCCACGCTACCGCGTGCGTTTCACCGAAGGCGAGAACGGCATTCAGGAGCGCGTGCTGTCGACCCGCCAGCAATTCGGCGATCTCACGGCCCGGCTCACCGTCGGCCGCCAAGGCGACAACGGCCTCGCCCCCATCGACGACACCTATCGCAACCAACGGGTCGATGCTCGCATCGACTGGCAACTGACGCCCGACCAGCAGGTCGAGCTTCATCTGGGCTTTGTCGACAACCGGGCGCGAACCGGCGTGACAACCGATGTCTCCGACCCCGCGCGCAGCGTCGACAACTACACCGGCTTCGGCCAGATTCGGTGGCACAAGCAGCTTGGTCTGAACGACGAAATCAAAGCGACCTATTTTCATCAGGAAGAGCGCGCGGTCGACGCGTTCTTTGTGCCACTTGGCGGTGGCCTGGGAGTGCAAGTCAACTACGGAAATAGAGCGCTGCGTGATGACATCGAAGTTGAGCATCTGATCCACCCCAGAGGCGATCTGCGACTGGCGTGGGGTGTCGGTCTGCGCGAAGATCGGGTGAACTCAACGCAAATATTCAACACCGACGACAACATCGTTGTCCGACAGGCCCGGCTCTTCGCAAACACCGAATGGCAAGCCAGTCCGCGCTGGACGCTCAACGCCGGCGCCATGCTGGAAAAAACCAATGTGACCGGTTTGCGCCTGTCCCCACGCTTTGCCGCCAACTTCCATGCCACGCCCAACACCACACTGCGCGCGGCCGTGAGCCGTGCCTACCGAAACCTCACCCCCTTCGAGCGGCAAGCGGATGTCAGATTCTATGAGAGCAGCACCGGAATGCTCATTCGCCAAAGCTTCCAGCCATCCCCCGGCCTGAGGCCGGAGCGCATCACCACACGTGAAATAGGCATCCGCCAAGAATGGCAAAATGGCCGCAGCAACATCGATCTTCGACTCTTTGATGAACGGGTCGAAGATATGCTTCGCCGGATTACATCCCCCTCTAACGCAAATCCTGTCCCGGTTCTCAACACAAACGGGGAGACACCGCATTACACCAACGGCGGCTACGCGCGAATTCGTGGTGCTGAATTGACCGGTCTATATCGTCCGACACATGACACATGGATCGGCGGGCATTATGCTTCGTTAGATATCAACAGCAATGACGAATTCGCAGATCGATCGGCGCCGAACGAGCAGTTTTCGGTCTTTGCAGCAGCGCAAATACACCCCGGATGGCATATGAGCTTAACGCACCACTTTGTGGGCAGCATGCAGTGGTATACCCAAGAAAAGAACCGGCTGAAAGCCTATCGCCAGACCAACCTTCGGCTGGCGCACCGCTTCTCAATCCGTGGCGTTCGCGGTGAAATCGCAGTGGGCGTGCAGCACTGGACCGACGCCTTCGCCGACTACCTGCCATCGCTGACCCGTCCAACCCAGGCCTACGCAAGCTTGAGGCTGGAGTACTAAAGCATGGCGTTCTTCAACTCACCGGCCCCGTTCGCCATGACCCGCCGCCGGCTCACCCGGCGCGCGATTGCCGACGTTTCCACGCACTGACACTAACCGCCCATGAAACGCTCAGGCGCCCGCCTTCTTCGCGCTCTGGTCATGCTGCTGTGCTGCATGGCCGGATCGCTGATGGCGGCGCCCAGTGTCTACCTCGTCCTCAGTGGCGAGGCCGATGCCTACCAACGCACCGCACAAGCGGCCGCTGACACCCTGCAAGCCAGCCTGCCCAATGTGGCAACGATTCGCACCGACATCGACGCCCTCGACACGCAAACACTGCAAGCAGACGACATACTGATCGCCATCGGTACGCGGGCAGCGCAAGTCCTGTCGCAACGCCCCGACCAGCGGCTCATCTGTTCGCTGCTCACCGAACAAAGCTACAGCGCCCTGCCACCGGCCGTGGCCGGCCAACGCACCGCGGTCTTCATCGACCAGCCCGTCGCCCGACAGCTGGCGCTGATTCGCGCCGGCCTGCCGGAATGGTCGCGCATCGCGATCGTACACGGTGCCGACTCGCGCGATTTCGTCAAGGCGATCAAGGCCGCCGCGCCCGCACTTGGCCTGACCACAAACACCGCCGCGGTCTCCAGCAATCAGACGCTCTACAACGCCCTGCAGACAGTCTTGGCTACTTCATCGGTTCTGCTCGCCGTCCCCGACCCGAAAGTGTTCAACAACTTCACTATCCAGAACGTCTTGCTCACGGCCTACCGCCATCGCTCGCCGGTGATCGGCTTCTCGCCCGCCTATGTCCGCGCGGGCGCGGTCATGGCGGTGTACTCCAGCCCCGAACAAATGGGCCAACAGGCCGCCGAGATCGCCCTGCAGAGTCTGCGCGGCGCCCCCCTGTCCGAGGCCACGCATCCGAGGTATTTCTCGGTCAGCGTCAATCCGCATGTGGCCCGCTCACTCGCCATCGAGCTGCCCGATGCCGCCACACTCGAAGCGCAGATTCGCCGCCAGGAGGGCGCGCGATGATTCAATCCTGGGGAATCCGCGCCCGCGTCATACTGGTAGCCGTCGTGCCGGCCATCGTGTTGGCTGTGTTCATGACGATCTACTACACCCATTCGCGGATCGCTGACCTCGAAGAAGCCTATCGCGATCGCGGGCGCGCCTTTGCCCGGCAGATCGCCAGCGCGACCGAGTACGCCGTCTTCTCGAACAACCGCGAAGACATACGCCGTCTGCTCGACGGCGCCCGCGCCGAAGAAGGCGTTCGCGGCATCTTCATCGCCGACACTTCCGGCCAGGAGCTGGCCCGCAGCGGCTTCATTTCCGTCGCCGCCCCGCTGCGCCGGCCGACCCAATCCGTTGATGAGGCCTTCGACCAGACGCTGCGCTTCTACGAACCCATCCTGCCCACCCGACTGGACGTCGACCTCCTCGCCTTCGACGAAGCCCAGCAAGGCAGCAGCACGCAGCAACTGGGCGTCGTCTTGCTCGATCTGTCCCGCACGCGCCTCGACGCGCAGCGCGATGCGCTCCTGTGGACCGGTCTGTCGGCGCTGATGCTAGTGCTCGCCGGCAGCGTGCTGCTGGCCATTCGCATGAGCCAGGGGGTCAGCGAGCCGATCCGGAAGGTCGCTGAAACGGTCGGGCGAATCGGCGCCGGGCGTCTGCACGAGCGCGTCGAAATTCGCGGCGGCGGCAGCTTGCGGCGACTGGGTGTCGGCGTCAATGACATGGCCGAACGCCTGCAAGGCGCGCACGACGACATGACCCGCCGCATCGCCGAAGCCACCGCCGAACTGCGTGAGCGCAAGGACGAAGCGGAGCGCGCCGACATCGCCAAGTCCCGATTCCTCGCCGCCGCCAGCCACGACCTGCGCCAGCCCATGCATGCGCTGGGCCTGTTCATTGCCGAACTCAGCGAAAAAGATCATCCACCAGCCACGCATCGGCTTGTGCGCCAGATTGCCGCCTCCGCCGAGGCCATGGAAAACCTGCTCGACAGCCTGCTCGACATCTCCCGCCTCGACGCCGGCGCCCTGCAGCCGAGCATCCAGCCCACCCCCGTGCAACCCATCCTCGACCGCATCGCCAACGACTTCCACATCTGGGCCGAGGAGCGCCACCTGAAGCTCCGCGTGCGCCCCTGCCCGCACTGGATCGCCACCGACCCCCTGCTGTTCGAACGCATTCTGTCGAACCTGGTGAGCAACGCCATCCGCTACACCGATCACGGGCGCATTCTCATCGCCTGCCGGCAGGAGGGCGAGTTCCTGCGCGTCGAAGTACGCGACAACGGCCGGGGCATCGAAAGCGACGCTCAGGAACTGATCTTTCAGGAATTCGTCCAGCTCGACAATCCCGAGCGCGCCCGCAGCAAAGGCCTCGGCCTCGGCCTGGCCATCGTCCGTCGACTGACCCAGCTTCTCAGCCACCGCCTCAGTCTGCGCTCGGGCCCCGGTTGGGGCTCGGTATTCGGCGTCAGCGCCCGACGCGTTCCGCCCGAAGCGCCCGACACGATTGCCCCCACCGACCGCCAGCCGGGCAGTCTTCAGAACGTCCGCATCGCCATTCTCGACGACGACCCGCTGGCCCTCGAAAGCCTCAACAGTCTGCTGTGCTCATGGGGCTGCGATGTCACCTCGGCCGCCATGCCATCGGCGCTGATCGACGCCCTCGCCGGTGCCCCCGTGCCCGACATCCTGATTACCGATTACCGCCTGCAAGAGCACCAGACCGGGCTCGATGTCATCGGCAGTCTGCGCCACGCCTTCGGCCACCGCCTGCAAGCCATCCTGATCAGCGGCGACACCGCCTCCGAACCCGCCGATCGCGCCCGGGCGGCCGGCGTGCCGCTACTGCACAAGCCCGTGCGCCCCGCCAAACTACGCGCGCTGGTGCAACGCATGCTGAGCAGCGATACGTCGGAAGACGTCAGCTAGTCCCTCTCGCCGAGTCAGACCGTCTCACCAAAATGCTGCCATGCACCATGCATTTCACCGCGGGCTCAGCTAAGATCAACGCTCAACCTGCAAACCCACGGAGCCCCCAATGAGCCACGAATCCTCGTCTGACCCTCTCGATTTTGTGCGCAACATGTGGAGTGGCATGGGCTTCTCGCTGCCCGGCATGGTAACGCCCACCCTGGATATCGACGAGCTCGAGAAGCGCATCACCGACATGAAAGCGGTGGAAGGCTGGCTCAAGATGAATCTCAACATGTTGCAGATGAGCATTCAGGGCCTTGAAATGCAGCACGCCACCCTGACCACGATCAAGGCCATGGGCGAGGCAACCCGCCAAAAAGGCCCGGACGCCGCCGACACCAGTGACTCGGCCAACGCCAACCCCTTCAACAACGCCGCCCTGTGGTCATGGTTGCAAGCCATGAGCGGCGCCGCGCCCGAGGCGGCGGCCCAGGCCACACCGCAGAGCGAGCCCCCGGAATCCAGCGCCGAAGGCAGCAACCCGTTTGCCGGAGTCGCCGCCGCGGCAACCAACGCAGCGGCCAGCGCGGCCATGTGGCCCTGGCAATTGATGCCCGAGAATGCCGCCGAAAAAAAGGCTGCGCCCGCAAAAAAGCCGGCGGCCAAAAAACCCGCCAGCAGCGCCCGCGCTAAGCCCACCGCGGCGCGCACGCCCGCCGCCAAGAAACCGGCCGCAACGCCGCGAAAAAAAACCTGATATCTCCGCCAAAAAACGCCGCCGGAGACGTTGACCGGGTGCTTCAGCCGCGCAGCAGGCCGAGCCAGAAGGTGAGCGTCGGCACGGCCAGCAGCGTGGTGGCGGAGATCAGCCATGCCACCCCCGGCCCATCGCCGCCCATGCGCATGGCCAGGATATAAGCCGATGACGCGGATGGTAGCGCGGCAAAGATTACCGCCACATCGCGCGCCACCCCGGACAGACCCAACCACGGCGCCACAAACCACACCAGGGTCGGCAGGCACAGCAGCTTGACCGTCATGATCCACGCCGACCCCGCCCAGCGGCCGCCGGCCTGACCCCAGCGCAGCGCGGCCCCCACCGCCAGCAAACCCAGCGCAATCGACGCGTCGGCCAGGCGCGTCAAGAAGGACTGCGCCGGCACGGCCAGCGCCCCGCCGGCGAGATTAAAGGCCAGGCCGGCAAGCGTTGCCAGGATCAGCGGGTTTTTTGCCAGTTCGCGAAAGACACCGCCCTGCCCATGCCGTGCCATCAAACTCACGGCCATGACGTTGGCAAAAGGCACCATCGTGCCGCACAGCACGCCCATGGTCGCAATGCCCTCAACGCCATGGACCTTGCCGGCGACGGCCATGCCGATATAGGTATTGAAGCGGAAGGCGCATTGAACGCGCGACGCAAAGGCCATGGACGTCAAGCCCGCAAATGGACGCGCCGCCAGGCCAAGCGCAAAACCTGAGCCCATCACGATCAGCCCCGCCAGAAAAAGCGGCAAGGTGGTGTCAAAATCGATACGTGCCCGCGCCAGCGCACTGAACAGCAAGGCGGGAAACAGGACGAAGTAGACCAGCTTCTCCAGCCCCGGCCAGAAACTGTCGCCAAAGCCGCCGTAGCGGCGCAAAAGCGCCCCCAGCAGGATCAGGGAAAAATCCGGTAACAAGAGGAGGAAGGTATCCATGAGCGGGAGGATACCTGTGGCTACCAACCTGCGGCATCCGTAATACGCACATTCTTTTTGCCACCGATGCATCCAGTGACCTAGCGGGTCCGTACAGGAGACAAGGGCGGCCATCGTCGCCCCCTTGCCAACAACGGAGATCACCATGAACAAGAAAGAGATCGATCTGTCCCTGACCCGCGTCGAACGTCGTCTGTTTCTGAAGAACAGCAGCCTCTTCGCCCTCGGCGCCACCGCCGCCATTGGCCTGGCCGCCCCCGGACGCGCGCTGGCCGGCAAGATGAAGATGAGCGAGACCGACGACCTGGCCATTCTCAACGTCGCCCTCGGCCTGGAGTATCAGGCAATCGCGGCCTATCAGGTCGGCGCCGAGTCGGGCCTGCTGCAAAAGCCGGTCCTCGATGTGGCGGTGAAATTTCAGGGCCACCACAAGGCGCATGCCGATGTGCTTGCCGGCACCATCGAGAAACTCGGCGGCAAGCCGGTGATGGCGATGCGCGCGGAAAACTACCAGTTCCCGGTTACCCAACTCAAAGAGCAGGCCGACGTCCTGCGCTTTGCTGCCGGGCTGGAAAAAGGGGCCGCCAGCGCCTACCTGGGTGCGGTGCCGCAGTTCTCGAACCGCGAACTGGCCCGCGCGGCGGCCAGCATTCTGGGCGACGAAACCATGCACTGGGCGATCCTGCTCAACGCCTTGGGCGAAGACCCGGTGCCGGCCGCCTTCATCGCCTGATCCGACGCCCGGTCCCGCAAGGGCCTGGGCTTGATCAGAGCACGGGGATCGCGCCAGTTCGGCGCGATCCCCGTTTTATTGGCCGGCATCTGTGCAAAACAATGCCGGCCCGTGGTGTTGGCTGCCTGCCCGGGCTGCGAGCCCCGGGCAGATGCGTCAGCGCATGCGCGCCATGAAGTGCTCGTCGTAGCGCGCCACGAAGTCGGTGTTTGCCATCGGTAGATGGCAACTGCGGCAGCCACTGAAATCAGAAGTCGCGGCGGTCTTGCCGTCGGCCTGCCAGGCGCCATACACCCAGTCGCCGTTGCCCACGGTACCGGCGGGCAGGCTCGCGCCCCAGCCCTCGCCCTTGGCCATGACGAAGATCTTTGACAACTCGCCTTTGATCAATCGCCCCTCCGGGGTCATAAGGAGCTTGCCAGCCGCATCCTTGCGCGCGGCGTAGAGTTCCATCACCGAGACCGTCCCTGCCGCAAAGGCCTCGCCCTTCTGTGCCCTCAGCCCGACCGGGTTGATATAGATCTCGCGCACCTGCGCCCCGCCGACCTTGTCGACGGTCGGCACGAAGCTCGGCCATGCGCGATACGTGGCTGGCACGCCGATGTCGCCATCGGCAGGCGCCTTGACCATGGGCTCGGCGCCACGATGACTGGCACAGCCAGCGCCGATCACGGTGGCGCCGATCACGGCCAGGCTGAGGGCCGTCAAGTGGAATCGTTTCGTATTCATGAGCGTACTCCCGTCAGTGCTGTGGATGTATCCGGGGGGATACCTCACTTGTACGGGCCAAGCCCCGCGGTGGATGCACCCAGGCGGTGTCAACGCAAAGACGCCCGCCAAAGCGAGCGCCCCTGGCCAGAATGAAACGGCTTATACCGCGTCGATGGCACCGACCAGAATCACCGGGCCGGTCGGCGCCCCGGTAGGCGAACCACCCGCCGGTTCGACCGACACCGCCAGCCTGGCCCCGGCGTGCAAGCGCCCGACCAGCGGCGCCGGCACCGGCACTTGCGCGCTCAGCTGGCCAAGCACCGCGACCGACACCGGTGCGCTACCGTCGGGCGGCAGCAGCCACAGCTCGTAGCTTTGAGTGCTGGCCGCGAGCACTGGCCGCGACGGCGCCAATTGCAGCCAGCGCCCATCGTCCGACAAGGACGCCACCACTGGCGCCGCCCCCTCGCCGCTGGCCAGCGTGGCGATCGGGTGCATGATCGGCGCCACCGGCGCACGCTCAACCAGGCTGGCACCCAGCCAGACCGTGAGCGCCGCCGTGGCGGTCAGCGCCCAGCCGCGCCACAGCCCCACCCGGGCGAACCACGGCTGCCGATAGCGGCGAAGATCGAGATCGTGCGCGATGCGCTGCCAGGTTCGCGGTGCCGGTTGCATACGGAAAGCCTCGCTGGGCTGAGGGGTAAACACCTGCTGCCAATGCTGAAGACGCAGGGCGACACGTGGCTCTTCAGCGCACGCGCGTTCGAAGCGCGCCCGCGCGGCGCCACGCAGCGTGCCCAGCAGGTATTCGCCACACAGCGCGTCGAGAAGCGGGGATTGGTCGAGCTTCATGACACCCCCATGCAGCTATCGACGCACTGCTTGAGGCTCTGCATGCCACGTCGAACCCAGGATTTGACGGTACCCAGCGGCTTGGCCAGCTGATTGGACAGTTCGCCATGACTGAGGCCATGCATGTAGGCCAGCACCAGCGCCTGCCGCTCGCCGCCCTTGAGCTCATCGAGGCAGCCGCGCAGCCAGTGACGCATGCGGGCGCTGTCGGCTTCGTCCTCGGACGCGTCGGACCAGTCGAAATAGCGATCCAGGCTGTCTTCGTCCTCATCGACGGAGATAACCCGCGCCACATCGGCCCGACTTACGGTGTCGATGGCACGATTGCGCACGATGGTCGCCATCCAGGCCACCGGCCGGGTCGCCGTCGGATCGAAGCGTGCCGCCGCATGCCAGATCTTGATGAAAGCGTCGTGCAGCACCTCTTCGGCCAGCTCGCGCCGGCCGGTGACCTTGAAGGCCACGCCCAGCAAGACCGGCGCTGTCAGGCGATAGAGCTGTTCAAAGGCCTCGGCGTCGCGCGCGGCGCTAAGAAGAATCAATCGTCGGATGTGGATATCGTCGAGCATGGCTCCCCTCTCGGCGCAAAAGAGGCGCCCTTGCTCCCTGTACGACTATGGCCTCGCGCTGGATGCACGCGCACGAAGCGCTTCGCGATCCGCATCGGCCGCGGGCGCCGGCTTCGCCTCGCCGAGCGCATAGTCGCTCAGGCCGAAAGGCGGCGCAAACTGGCGGATACCACCGACCTCCACCACCATGCCGCGCGCCTGAATCTGCGGGTGCTGCAGGCTCTCGTGCAGGCGCAGCACCGGCGTGACGCAGCAATCGACCGCATCGAACACTGCCGTCCAGTGAGCCAGCGGCTGGGCACGGAAAATGGCTTCGAGCTGTGCGCGGGCATAGGCACCATCCTCGCCGCGGCTGAGGTGATAGGGTTTGAGGTCGGCCCGACCGAGGGTATCGCAGGTCAGCTGCCAGAACTTTTCTTCGAGCGCCCCCACTGCCATGTGCCGCCCGTCCTGCGTTTCATACACCCCGTAGCAGGGCACGCCGCCGGTAAGCAGATCTTCGCCGCGCGGACGGGTTTTGCCTTCGGCCAGCACTTCGGCCATGGGGAAGATCGCATGCGCCAGCGCCGCATCGGTCATGGCCACATCCACATGCCGGCCGCGACCATTGGCGCGCGCGTCGATCACCGCCGCCAGCACGCCCACCAGCGAAGTGAGCGTGCCGCCGAGCAGATCGGCAATCTGCAGATTGCTCATCGCCGGCGGCCCGCCCGCGACGCCCATCTGATCGAGCACACCGGCGTAGCCAAGGTAGTTGATGTCGTGCCCGGCGCGCTGCGCATAGGGGCCGGTCTGGCCATAGCCGCTGATACTGGCGTAGACCAGCCGCGGGTTGTGCGCGCTGAGCGTGGCGTAGTCGAGGCCCAGCTTGGCCATCACGCCGGGGCGAAAGCCTTCGACAAGAATGTCGGCCGTCGCCACCAGGCCAAGCAGCACCGCCTTGTCGGCCGGGTCCTTGAGGTCGAGCACCAGACTCTTCTTGTTGCGATTGACCAGCTGGAAGAAGTAGCTGGTGTCGCCATGCATGGCGCCCATGCTTCGGGCGTAGTCACCCACGCCGGGGTCTTCGATCTTGATGACTTCGGCGCCCAGGTCACCCAGGTGCATGGTGGCCAGCGGGCCCGGCAGCAGACGGGTGAGGTCGAGGACGGTGAGGCCGGTGAGGGGTTTGCTGCGTTCGGTCATGTCTTACTCGCTTCTGGGGCGGCGCGGGCGCGACGCCTGCACGTTGATGCAGCCAGTGTCCATGTCATACACCCAGCCGTGCACCGCCAGCTTGCCGGCGTCGACCGCCCGCGCCACGAAGGGATAGGCCAGCAGGTGCTCCATCTGCAGGCTGACGTTTTCTTCCACGACCAGCCGATGGCGCTGCACCGCGCTGAGCGGTTCGCTGGCGGTAAGCAGGCGCCCGTCCACGCGGTGGGCCGCCTCGCGAGCGCTGTTCAGCCAGATCGGCACGTACTGATCGTGCTCGCTGGTGTTGTCGAGCGCCAGAATGCCGCCGCAACCGTAGTGACCGCAGATGACGATGTCGGGAATGTTGAGGTGGTTGATCGAGAACTCGAGCACCGCCGACAGGTTCCAATCGGCGCCGGCGACGATGTTGGCCACATTGCGATGCACGAAAATCTCGCCGGGGCGCGTCTGGGTGATGGTGTTCACCGGCACACGCGAATCGGAGCAGCCGATCCACAGCACCGTAGGGTGCTGCGCTTTAGACAGTTCGGCGAAATACGGGCGCTCGCGTTCGAACACCGTCTCGACGAAACGACGATTGCCTTTGAGCAGGTCGTTGATCATGCCCTTCTCCCGCAGCGCGTGGGTATCTCGGTCAGCCCGTATCCTGTTCGCTGCGGGGCCATCGGTCGAGGGCGTGCTACTCGTAGGTCCGAACGTCGTCGATGACCTTGCCGTCGTTGGGCAACGAGCCTACGGCGCAGAACGCCACCTCACCGCGCAGCTTGGTCAGCTCGCGCAGGCTGGCGACGATGCCGGCCTGCAGCGCGGCGTCTTCGGCGGCTTCGCACTTGAGCGTCATGCGATCGGTCAGGTCGGGGTTGTCCACCACCAGGCGTGCACGCTGGATCTCGGGGTGGCGCTTGACCACCGCGGCGACCTGCCCGGGATGCACGAACATGCCCTTGATCTTGGTGGTCTGGTCGGCCCGCCCCATCCAGCCCTTGATGCGGGCGTTGGTGCGCCCGCAGGGGCTCGCGCCCGGCAGCACGGCCGAGAGGTCGCCGGTGCCGAAGCGGATCAGCGGATAGTCGGGGTTGAAGGTGGTCACCACCACCTCGCCGACCTCGCCCTCGGCCACCGGATCGCCGGTGCCGGGACGCACGATCTCGACCAGTACGTCTTCATCAATCACCAGGCCTTCGCGGGCCGGGGTTTCGTAGGCGATCAGGCCGATGTCTGCCGTGGCATAGGCCTGGTAGGCATGAATGCCGCGTGCCGCCAGCGCGTCGCGCTGGCTGGGCGGAAACGCTTCGCCCGACACAAAGGCCTTGCTCAGGCTGAGGGTAATGCCGGCTTCGTCGGCTTTTTCGAGCAAGATGCGCAGGAAAGACGGCGTGCCGGTATAGGCCACCGGCTGCAAATCGAGCATGGCGGCCAGCTGCTGTTCGGTCTGACCCACCCCCCCCGGAAACACCGAGCAGCCAATGGCATGCGCACCAGTTTCCATCATCGAGCCCGCCGGTGTCATGTGATAGGAGAAGGTGTTGTGCACCAGATCGCCTTCGCGGAAGCCGGCGGCAAACAGCGCACGGGCCATTCGCCAGTAGTTTTCACGCGCGCCTTCGGGCTCGTAGAGCGGTCCCGGTGAGGCAAAGACCCGCGCGCAGGACGCGCCCCACTTGATGGCAGAAAAGCCACCGAAGGGGCGCGCCGCCTTCTGCAACTCGAGCAGCTCCGACTTGCGGGTCACTGGCAATGCTGACAGCGCCTCACGCGAGGTGATGGTGCTCGGGTCGACCGCCTTCAGCAGACTCGCAAACGCCGGCGTCTTGGCCTTTGCATGCTGAATCTGCTGGGGCAGGCGGGCCAGCAAGTCCCGCTCGCGCTCGGCGGGATCGCGGTGTTCTCTGGCGTCGAAGAAGTTCATAAGATTCCTTGATTCAATCAATACAGGCGCGGCCCGCGCTCCGGCGCGATGGGCCAGCCGTGGTTACGAGCGCTGCCCGCAACCACGGATCAAGACAGCCAGCGCTTGCGACGGCGATAGTGCTTGACGTCGCGGAAGCTCTTGCGCCCTTCGCCCGACAAACCGAGGTAGAACTCTTTCACGTCCTCGTTGGTGGCCAGGTACTGCGCCTCGCCTTCCATCACGATGCGGCCGTTCTCGAGGATGTACCCGAAGTCGGCATAGCGCAGCGCGACCATGGTGTTCTGCTCGGCGAGCAGGAAGCTCACGTTTTCTTTCTTGTTCAGGTCTTTCACGATCTCGAAAATCTCTTCGACGATCTGCGGCGCCAGGCCCATGGAGGGCTCATCGAGCAGCACCATCTCGGGGTTGGCCATGATGGCGCGACCAATGGCGCACATCTGTTGCTCACCGCCCGAGGTGTAGCCCGCCTGCGAGCTACGACGCGTCTTGAGACGCGGGAAGTAGTCATAGACCATGTCGAGCGAGCGCTTGATGCCGGCGCTGCCATCGCCCCGGGTGTAGGCACCGGTGAGCAGATTCTCTTCAATGGTCAGGTGGCCGAAGCAGTGACGGCCTTCCATCACCTGGATCACGCCACGCTTGACGAGGTCGGCCGGCGTCATCTGATCGATGCGCGCGCCCTTGAATTCGATATTGCCCTTGGTCACATCGCCACGCTCTGCACGCAGCAGGTTCGAGATGGATTTGAGCGTTGTGCTCTTGCCGGCGCCGTTGGCACCGAGCAAAGCGACGATCTTGCCTTTCGGAACAACAAGGGATACGCCCTTGAGAACCAGAATGACGTGGTCGTAAATGACCTCGACGTTATTGACGCTGAGGTAGGGTGCGGCCTCGATGGCCGCGGCAGTATTCTGCATTGTCATTGTCATGTCTCTGCCGACTTGGTGTTGCCCCTCCTTCCCCGCAAACTGCTCAAGAGAGGGTCCGCCGAACGCACCGCGATGCGCTCGGCGGACCTCCCCCATTCGGGGAAGGCCCCGCACAGCCGCCCAGGCGGCCGTGCGTGCCCTTGCAATTACATCTCTTTCGAGCAATCGCGCGGGGTAATGCCTTTTTCCTTGGCGTAGGCCGCCGCGGACTCTTCGATCATGCCGCGAACCATTTCCTTGTCGGCGTCGATCCAGTCGGTGACGACGTTCCACTTGTTGCCGTCCCACTGCTGGTACTTGACCTTGCCGGAACCTTCGTGGTCCATGCAGCTGGTCTTGAGCGGCGGCAGGAAGCCGGTGGCGCCCAATTCGCCCAGACGCTTGTCGTCCATGTCGAGGTTCTCGAAGCCCCAGCGCACTTGCTCGCCGGTCAGGGCCTTGCCCTTGCCGTACTTCTCCTGCGCCTTGCGAATCGCCTCGACCGTGATCAGACCGTGCACCACGCCGCGGTTGTAATAGACGCTACCGATGCGGGACTTGTCTTCCATGTTGCCGTGGCCCTTGGCGTACACGAACTTCTCGATATCCTTGATGACCGGGTAGTCGGCGCCTGCCACGTTGTAACCTGCGGCCGTAAAGCCCTTGGCAGCGCTACCGGCCGGCACCGTGTCTTCCTCTGCGCCGGACCACCACACGCCGACCATCTTCTCGCGCGAGAACCCGGTCTTGGCGGCTGACTTGAGTGCGGTCGGGTTCATCACACCCCAGCCCCACAGAATGACCCAGTCCGGACGCAGCTGACGGATCTGCAGCCACTGCGACTGCTGCTCGTTACCCGGGTGGGCAACGGCCAGCTTGGTCAGCTCATAGCCATAACGCTCGGCCATTTTCTCGAGCACGGCGTGCGACTCTTTGCCGTAGGCGGAGTCGTGATACAGCAGGGCGATCTTCTTGCCCTTGAGCTTGTCGGTACCGCCTTCTTTGCCGGCGATGTACTTGACCATCGTGGTCGCCTGCGACCAGTAGGTGGTGATCAGCGGGAAGACGTACGGGAAGACGCGGCCATCGGCTGCATCGGTACGGCCGTAACCCATGGTCACCAGCGGAATCTTGTCCTTGGCGACCTTGTCGAGCACGGAATAGGTGATACCGGTCGACAGCGGCTGGAACACCGAGTTACCCGTCTCGCCCTTTTCCTTCAGACGCTCGTAGCACTCGACGCCCCGGGCGTTGTTGTACTCGGTTTCGCACTCTTCCCAAGCGAGCTTGACGCCGTTGATGCCGCCATCGCGCTCGTTGATCATCTGCATGTAGTCGATCCAGCCACCGTAGATTCCGGAGCCGCCTGCAGCGTAGGGACCGACGCGGTAGCTCGGCAGACCAATGAACTGTTCCGCCGCAATCGCCATGGACGAACCCAGCAAGCCCGCAACAGCGGCGCCGAGAATGACTGTTTTCTTCAGATTCATGTGTTTATCTCCTCTTTTTTCTTTGGTGTTGCCTGGTGAGATCAGCGCAAAACGCCAATCGAATTCCAGTTTAGTGCGGGAACGGCCACAGCCGCAGCTTCTCCTTGCCGATCTGCCACAAGCGAGCCAGCCCGTGCGGTTCGACAATCAGGAAGAACACAATCAACCCACCAAAGACGATGAGCTGAAGGTTGGATACGAAACTCGAAGACACCAGGTCACCCAGCAGCATCGGCACGAACACATCGAGCGCGATCGGCAGCAGCACGATGAAGGCCGCGCCGAGGAAGGAGCCCATGATCGAGCCCACCCCGCCGATGATGATCATGAACAGGATCTTGAAGGACAGGTCCAGGTTGAAGCCCTCCGGCTCCACCGTGCCGATGTAGGTGTAGGCATAGAGCGCGCCAGCCACACCACAGTAGAACGAGGACACCGCAAACGCGGTCAGCTTGGTGCGCATCAGGCGGATGCCGATCACCTCGGCAGCCACGTCCATGTCACGCACCGCCATCCACGAACGGCCGGTGGTCGAGCGCACCATGTTCTTGGCCGCCAGGGCCATCATCACCACCACGAACAGGGTCAGCAGGTACTTGGACTGCGGCCCCTCGAAGGCGAAGCCGAGAATTTCGATCTGCTGTGCGGTGATCACGCCCGAGGACGAGTAGTTGGAGAACCACTCGATCTTGACCAGCGCCCAGACGATGAAGAACTGCGCCGCGAGCGTGGCCACCGCGAGGTAAAAGCCCTTGATACGCAAGCTCGGCAGGCCGAACATCACGCCAACCAGGGCCGCACACAGCCCGCCCAGCAAAATCGCCACCAGGAAGGGCATGCCGTCAATGCGCAGCATGAAGTTATAGGCCCCGAAGGCGCCCACCGCCATGAACGCGGCCGAACCCAGCGACAGCTGGCCCGCGTAGCCGGTGAGGATGTTCAGACCGATCGCTGCCAGCGAAAAGATCAGCACCGGAATCAAAATGGCCTTGAGCCAGTACTGGTCGGCAAACAGCGGCACCGCCAGGGCGAAGAAACCAATCAGCAGCATGACGCCGATACGGTCCTGAAGAATTGGGAAGATCTGTTGATCTGCCTCGTAACTGGCCTTGAACTGGCCGGCTTCACGGTAAAGCATGAGTTGTCTCCAATGTTGCCGCTCTCGTTATTCGTATCCATCGCCCGGCGCCGGGCCGCCCCAAGGCGGGCGACGGCCCCCTCCGGGGGCAGCGCCGGGGCCTTGGCCCCAAGCGTGGGGGCTCATACTCTGTCAATATGCTTCTCGCCGAACAGACCTTCCGGACGAACCAGCAGGAAGCCGAGCGCGAGGATGTACGGGAACCAGGATTCGATACCACCGCCAACGAAGGGGCCGACATACACCTCGGCCAGCTTCTCGGAGGCGCCGATGATCAGACCGCCCACGATGGCACCGGGCACCGACGTGAATCCGCCGAGGATCAGCACCGGCAGCGCCTTGAGTGCGGTGAAGGTCAGCGCAAACTGCACCCCGTTACGCGCGCCCCAGATCATCCCGGCCACGAGGGCCACAAAACCGGCCACTGCCCACACGATGACCCAGATGTGACGCAGCGGAATACCGATCGACAAGGCCGCCTGGTGATCGTCCGCCACGGCGCGCAGGGCCCGGCCGATGCGGGTGTATTGGAAGAACAGCGCCAGCGCTGCCACCAGCACCGCCGCCACCGCTGCGGCGAACACGTCGAAGGACGAAATCAGGATGTTGAAGTTGTCCATCATGTATTCGATGGGGACATCCGCGATACCCAGATCCAGGCCACGCACGTTGGCGCCCCAGATGCCCTGTGCAATCCCTTCCACCAGGAAGGTCAGACCGATGGTCGCCATGAACAAGGTAATCGGCGGCTGATTGACCAGCGGGCGCAGCACGAACTTCTCGGTCGCGATCGCAAGCACCACCATGGCGGCCAGCGACAGCACGAAGGCCAGCCAGAATACCGCCCGACCGCCTTCTTCCATCCCGGTCCAGCCGGGCAAGACTTCCAGAAAGCCGACGAAGGTCAGCGCGGCAAAAAACACCATGGCGCCCTGCGCGAAGTTGAACACCCCGGACGCCTTGTAGATCAGCACGAAGCCCAGCGCCACGAGGGCATACAACACCCCTGAGAGCAGGCCGCCGATCAGCACTTCGAAAAAGAACTGCATTGTTTGTCTCCCTTATCCTTTTCGCGGCGCGCTCAGTGGCTGGTGCCGAGGTAGGCGGCAATCACGTCCGGATTGTTCTTCACTTCATCCGGCTCGCCGTCGCCAATCTTCTTGCCGTAGTCGAGCACCACCACGCGGTCCGAGATATCCATCACCACGCCCATGTCGTGCTCGATCAGGACGATGGTGGTGCCAAACTGGTCATTCACATCGAGGATGAAGCGGCACATGTCCTGCTTCTCTTCCACGTTCATGCCGGCCATTGGCTCGTCGAGCAGCATCATCGACGGCTCGGCGGCCAGCGCCCGGCCCAGCTCAACGCGCTTTTGCAGACCGTAGGGCAGGCGCCCGACCGGCGTCTTGCGGATGTTCTGGATCTCGAGAAAGTCGATCACTTCCTCGACCTTCTTGCGATGCTCGATCTCCTCCGCGCGGGCCTTGCCCCAGTGCAGCGCGTGATGAAAGACGTTGCACTTCATCTTCAGGTTGCGGCCGGTCATGATGTTGTCGATCACGCTCATGCCCTTGAACAAGGCGATGTTCTGGAAGGTGCGCGCAATGCCCTGCTTGGCCGCCTTGTGGGGCTCCATGTCGCGGCGCACCTCACCGCGGAAGGTCACCTGCCCCTCCTGCGGGTGATACACCCCGTTGATGACGTTCAACATCGAGCTCTTGCCAGCGCCATTCGGGCCGATGATTGAGCGGATTTCGTGTTCGCGCACATCAAAACTGATGTTGGTCAGCGCCTTGACGCCACCAAAAGAGAGCGAGATGCCCTCCATCTTCAGAATGACGTCGCCGATTTCTCGTGCCATGTTGTCTCCTCGCGCTCAGGCGGCCGTCTTTGCGGCCTGCGGGGCGAAGGTTTTCGCCTCTTCGATCTTAAGGTCAGCCGAAACCTTGCCCTGGCGACCATCCTCGTATTTCACGTCGGTTTCGATGTGCTGCTCGCTCTTGCCCGAATACAGCGCATCGATCAGCACCGCGTAGCGCTCCGACACGAACTTGCGACGCACCTTGCGGGTGCGGGTCAGCTCGCCGTCATCGGCATCCAGCTCCTTGTGCAGAATCAGGAAGCGCTTGATCTGCGAATCGGCCATCATCGGATCGGCCGCCAGTTGCGCGTTGATCTCTTCAACACACTCCTTGATCAGCTGCAGCACCATCGGCTGAGCGGCCAGATCGGTATAGCCCGAGTAGGCCAGACCGCGGCGCTCGACATAGTTGCCCACCGCTTCGAGGTCGATGTTGATGAAGGCGGTCACATAGTCCCGCTCGTTGCCGAAGGCCACGGCTTCCTTCACGTGCTGGAAGAACTTGAGCTTGTTCTCGATGTAGTTGGGCGCAAAAATGCTGCCGCCATTGAGCTTGCCCACATCCTTGGCGCGATCGATGATCTTCAGGTGGCCGTCTTCATCAAAGAAGCCGGCGTCACCGGTGAGGAAGTAACCGTCCTCGTTGATCGACTCGGCCGTTGCGTCGGGGCGCTTGTAATACGCCTTGAGCAGCATCGGCCCCTTGACCAGAATCTCGCCGTTCTCGGCCAGTTTCACCTCCACACCCGGCGCCGGCTTGCCGACGGAGTCGAGCTTGATCTGGCCGTCCGGCTGCAGGCACACATAGGCGCAGGTTTCGGTCTGGCCATAGAGCTGCTTGAGGTTGATGCCAATCGAGCGATAGAAGCGGAACAGATCCGGGCCAATCGCCGCGCCGGCGGTGTAGGCCACGCGAATGCGCGAAAAACCCAGCACATTCTTGAGCGGCCCGAGGATGAGCAGGTTGCTCAGCCAGTACTGGAAGCGATCCGAAGTCGACACCGGCTTGCCATCCAGAATCTCGGCGCCGCAGCGCTTGGCCACATCCATGGCAAAAGCAAATATCTTGCGCTTGAACCAGCTCGCGTCTTCCATGCGGATCAGCACGGTGGTCAGCAGGTTCTCAAACACGCGCGGCGGTGCAAAGTAATAGGTGGGGCCAATCTCGCGCAGATCGGTCATCACCGTCTCGCCCGACTCCGGGCAGTTGATGGTGAAACCCGACACCATCGCCTGCGCATACGAGAACAGGTGGTCGCCCACCCACGCCATCGGCAGGTACGAGAGGATGTCTTCGTTCTCGGTCAACTTGTCGAACTGGCAACCGCCCTTGGCCGACTGAATGAACGCGTCGTGCGTCTGACACACGCCTTTCGGCTTGCCCGTCGTGCCCGACGTGTAGAGCATCACCGACACATCGTCGGGCCCGCCCTTGCTGATCTCGCCATCGAGAAAGTCCGGTTGGCTCTTGTCGTGGGCCGTGCCCATCGACTGCAACTCATCCAGGCCAAGCAGGAAGGTGTCAGCGTAGTGACGCATGCCGCGCGAATCGTCATAAATAACATGCTCGAGGAGCGGGCACTGCTCGCGAATCTCGAGCATCTTGTCCACCTGCTCCTGGTCTTCGACCACGGCGAACTTGATCTCGGCATCCTGCAGCACGTAGGCCATTTCCTCGGCCACCGCATCCTGATACATCATCACCGGAATGCCACCCAGGCACTGACAGGCCGCCACCGACCAATACAGACGGGGACGGTTGTCACCGATGATGCCGAGGCGATCGCCCCGCTTGAAACCCAGCTCTGCCAGACCGCAGGCGATGGCGCGCACGTTTTGCGCAACCTCTGCCCAGCTATAGGTCTGCCAGATGCCGTATTCCTTCTCACGCATTGCCGGCCGGTTCGGCCGCTGTTGAGCATGCTGCATCAACAGGCGCGGAAAAGTGTTCAGTTCAGCCTGCCCACGGGGGTCTGACATACCCGCCTCCTCCTTGTGTGTCTCTTTTCTGTGCCGCAGCGCCGGGGGTTTTCTTATTCGGCGTCCGGGTGGCCTGGGGGCCATGTTCGAGGCTGGAGTCTCGCAGCCTATGTTTGCGCAACTATTTTCAGAATGTACGCAATTGTGACAATTGCCCGATCCGCGTCCGCGCCACACCGACATCGCCGCACAACGCGGTTACAGTAGGGGCTTCACGCATATGTAATGGCCGATCGCCGTGACGACACTCACCCGCGCACTTCGCTACGCCCTCGTCCCCTGGCGCGCCGCCCGCAAATGGGGCGACGACCGCTGCGCCACCTACGCCGCCGCCCTCGCCTACTACTCCGCGTTTTCGCTCGCACCGGTGCTGGTCATCGCCGTCTCGGTGGCCGGCCTCATTTTTGGCCCCGACACCGCCAGCGAACGCATCGTCGGTGAGCTCGAAGCACTCATCGGCGCCGACGGCGCGCGGCTCATCGCCCGCATGGTCACCGCCAGTCAGGCCTCCGGCCAAGGCGCGCTCGCCGCGGTAGTCAGCACCGTCATCACGCTGATCGGTGCCACCGGCCTGTTCGTCCAGATGGGTCATGCCTTCGAAGCCGTCTTCGGCCGCCCCACCCAGGGCCGCAGCGCCTGGATGAAGCAACTCATCGGCCGCCTGCGCGGGCTCACCGTCGTCATCGGCATCGGCTTCCTGCTCATGGTCTCGCTGGTCGCCAGCGCCGCCATCCTCGCCGTTGGCGAATACGCCACGCGTGGCATCCAGGCCCTGCTGTGGCTCGCCACCGCACTGCAGATCGGCATCTCGCTCGCCCTGCAAAGCAGCATGATCGGCATCATCTACAAGGTGCTGGTGCCCACCAAACTGTCCACCCGCGCCCTCACGATCGGCGCCGTGCTCACCGCCATCCTGTTCGAACTGGGCAAATGGGCTATCGGCCTCTACCTGGGCCGCAGCAACACCGCCGCCACCTTCGGCCCCGCCGGCTCGCTCGCCATCGTGCTGCTGTGGGTGTACTACGTGTCGCTGATTTTGCTCTACGGCGCGGAAATCACCTTCCAGCTCAACCGCATCGAGCATGTCGGCGACCGGCGCTTCCGTCGGCAGAAAAAGCAGAAAAAGGCGGCCACGCCGCCGCTGGAGGCGCAGGAGGCGCGCCCCGAGCCGCTCCCGGCCGAGGCCACACCCGCCCTGTTCAAGCCCCCTGCCACCGAAGAGACGCCCACCCGATAGCTTGGTCGGGGGCAAAAAGGCACGCCGCGGGGAATCCCCCCCGCCCTGCTACGCCCCCGGCACACCGCGCAAAGCTTGTTGCCGTCGGGGTCGCGCACACAGGCCTGGTGCATCGCGCCGAGCGTGCTCTCGCGCAGCCCCGGCGCGTTCTCAATCGACACCCCGCCGTGCGCCAACGCCACGTCATGGAACTGCCTGACCTGCTCGGGCGACGCGCACTTGAAGCCGACGATGCCGACGGTGCCGCCGTTCGCCGGCATCGCCGCCTCACCATTGATTGGCACGGTCACGCCAAAGGAGCCGCCCACGTGCCGGTTGAACAGACGCACATCTCCCGTCGGCGCCTCGTTGCGCACCGCCTCACCCGCACCGAGCACCGCCAGCACGGCATCATAGAAACGCTTCGAACGCGCGATATCGTTCGACCCCACCATCACATGGCTGAACACCGGTCTGTTTCCTGTTGCTGTGTGGAGCCGCAGCGTATCTCCAACGGAGCCGAGGCAGCGTGTCGCGCGGATGTAGTGCGTCGCCGGGATGCAGGCCGGCATCCGGGGTCGGTGTGGCAACCAGGCGCAGTCTTTCGATGCGGGGCGGTGTGCCTGATCGAGCCGGTGAGCCCGGATTCCGCGGCGCGGCATCCGGGCTCACCACTCAACTTCTCGGCGACTCAAAACACCGCGCCCGCGCGATCTCGTAGTCGAGACGCACATCCTTCGCGCCACGCATCGCCACGGCAAACGCAGCGTCTTCCGTCGACTCAGTCGCCGAGCGCGCCATCACAGCCTGCCGCGACGCCTGCATCGCCAGCACCAACTGCTCGCCCACCCGCGCCGCACAGCCCGACGCCGGCACCCGGGCCACCGTCTGTTCGGCCTCGGTCATTTCGCGGACCGGGCCGGCCGCCGCCTCGCCCGACGCCTTCAGCGCGGCATCGACGGCGCGCGCCCAGCGCCTATCCGCGCGGTCGTACTCGGCAAAGGCCGCCTGCACCCGCGCCATGGCCTGGCGCTTGTCGTAGATGTCGTAGCCGGTCCGCCCCATGAACGCCAGCACGAAGAGCACCACGCCGACCAGCACCCACGGTATCCGGCGTCGCTTCGGCACGCCCGCTCGATCTGTCATCATCCTAGAAACCGTAGTTGGACGCGCCCGAGTGCGCGTTTGACGGGCTGAGCACAGGCCCCCACGCTCACTTCATTCGCTGCCCCCCGAGGGGGTTGTACCCACTCTTGGGGCGGCCCGGCGAGCGGGTGAGCAAGGCGCAACGACGCACAGCCTGCACGCTGCAAGGAGAAGCAACGCGGCCAGGCGGCCCGCCAGACGTGCAATCGGGTGCGTAGCGCTGTCACCCACCGGGTGATCGGCCTCGAAGCCGAAGAAGTTTGCATGTTCAATACCTTGCTCTTGGGCACAAGCGGTCAACTGCGGTTTCTAGGATCATGGCCCTCATGACCATCCATTCGCCGACAGTCTGACAGCATGTCGGCCGGCGGCGGGCAAAAGGACGGTTTCCGGTGCGGTGCAAGATCGCCCGGCGGCGCCCGGATAGCGCCGCGCTGCATCCCCTCGACCCCAAGGAGACCCGCATGCTTCTCGACACCCCGATCTGCGACTTCGGCTGGCAAGCCCCCGATTTCACGCTGCCAGACCCCGACGGCATGTCCTACACCCTGTCCGAACAACTGGGCGACAAGGGCGTGCTGATCGCCTTCATCTGCAACCACTGCCCTTATGTGCAAGCCATTGCGGACCGTCTGGCCGACGACGCCCGCGCGCTGCAGGCCGAGGGCGTCGGCGTGCTGGCCGTGATGTCGAACGACGCCACGCAAGTGCCGCTCGACAGCCCGGCGAACATGAAACGCTTCGCCGCGGAACACGGCTTCAGCTTCCCGTATCTGGTCGATGCGACCCAGCAGGTCGGTCGCGCCTACGGGGCGGTGTGCACGCCGGATTTCTTCGGGCTGAACAAGGACGGCGAACTGCAGTACCGCGGCCGTCTGGACGATGCCGGCCGGGGCAATCCGACCAAGCGCACCCGCGAACTGGTCGACGCCATGCGGCTGATCGCCGCCACCGGGCGGGGCCCGCGCGAGCAAACGCCCAGCATGGGCTGTTCGATCAAGTGGAGATGAGTTGGCCCCCGGAAGCCGCCGGGCGGCCTCCGGGGGCGGTGCGCGCACGCATCACAGCTTGAAGGCGGCGAACTTCTCCATCGTGCTGCGCGACACCAGGGCCACCTGATCCACCGTCTTGCGCGCTTCGCGCAGGGCAGCATCGGTCTCCTGGACCCGTCCGGTGATGCCCTCGGTGTTCTGCGCGATGGACGACGTGGCGCTGCGCTGTTCGTTGATCGACAGGGCAACCTCGCTCATGCGGTTGGCCACGGCGGTGATCTTGCTGCCGATCTCTGAAATCTTGCCGCGCGCGTCTTCGGTCAGGCTGACGCTGCTCTCCACCGTCGCGACGGTCTGCTCCATGAAGCCGACGGCCTGCTGCGTTTCGTCGCGCATGCCGTCGAGCATGGTGGTGATTTCCAGCGTGGCCTTGCCGGTGCGCTCGGCCAGCTTGCGCACTTCATCGGCCACCACGGCAAAGCCGCGCCCCTGTTCGCCGGCACGGGCCGCTTCGATGGCGGCATTGAGCGCCAGCAGATTGGTCTGGTCGGCGATCTCGCGGATCACCCCGACAATGCCGGTGATGTCGCCCGAGCGGCGGTCCAGGCCGCCGAGCACGTCGGCCAGCTCACGCACCCGCCGGGCCGATTCGACGGCCTGCGCGGCAATGGTGGTCACGCCCTCCGCGGTGGCCACGGTCAGCTCCCCCGTGCTGTGCGCCAGGGCTTCGGCATCGTTGCTGTTGTCGGCGATATGGGAGACGCTCACCGTGATCTGCTCGACGCTGGCGGCGTTGGCGGTGGTAATGTCAGCCAGCGCCTCCGAGCGATCGGAGATCTCGTTGATGCTCGCTTCAAGCTGCCGCACGCCGTCGGTCAGCTTGTCGGCATCGCCGAGCAGCTGACGGAACATCCCGCCCAGGCTGTCCAGCAGCTGGTTGAAACTGACCGCCATCTGGCCCAGTTCGTCCTTCGAATTGATCGGGAGACGAACCGTCAGGTCACCCCCGCCGGCCGACAATTCCTTCAGGCGCGCATTCAGGTTGCGCAGCGGCGTGAACACCAGCTTGGGCACCAACAGCAGCACCGCGAGTATCGTGACCACCACCATAGCGCTGATGATCAGCGTGCCGACATAGGCGGCATGGGCCGAGCTTTCGGCCCGCGCCTCGCTGGCCGCGGCGCCATCGGCCATGATCTCGGACAACTTGTCGATCTTGTCGCGCATGCTGCCGAACTGCTTGGCGGCCTCGCCAAAGCTCAGGCTGCGCGCTTCGGCAACGGCGGCCTCGTCGCCACCTTTGAGCAAGGTGATGATCCGGTCGTTACTGGCCTCCCAGACTCGCCGATCGCTTTCGTACTGTTTGAGCAGCGGGTCGGTCGCCGCTGCGGTGGCCGGCAATTGCGCAGCGATGGCGGCGAACTTTCCGACACGGGTCGCGGACTGCTGCCGGTTTTCGTCGATTTGCGTCTGCCATTTGGCTTGCTGCCCATCGTTGCCGGAGTTCAACCAGGAGCGCTCCGCCACCAAGGCTTGGTAGAGGTCTCGATCGGCTTCGAGCAGCACCGTAATGGCCGGCAGGTAGCGCCCCCCCATTTCAACGGTGAGCGCTTCGGTATTTCTGGCGCTGTTGATGCCAAACGCGCTCAGCACGAGGGACATCGCCCCCATGAAGAGGATCGGACCAATGATTTTCCAACGGACGGACAGGTTCGCGAGCATTACGGTTGTTCTCCAGGTAGCTCATGGGCGCACGCGATGTCTGGGCTGATCGTTCGGCAGTGACACTCCGAACGCCCCGCACACCACGACGTGCTTTTCTATTTGATTGCGACGCCGCCGGAAGCAACTTGAGAGTGCGCCTATACCGTCCGTCGTATATCGACGACGCGCCGGCAAGCGCCATTGGCAAAGCCCTCGATCCGGCTCATCGCTTGGCGACAACGCTTCGCTTGCATTTCGGCGGCTGAAGAGGAACAATAACCAAGCGCTTGCTTGCTTAAAAATTAATCACCGGACGGAGACCCGATGAACGCCGCTGCCAACACCCCTTACCCGCACCTGCTCGCCCCGCTCGATCTGGGCTTTACCACCTTGCGCAACCGCACGCTGATGGGCTCGATGCACACCGGGCTGGAGGAGGAGAAGAACGGCTTCGAGCGCATGGCGGTGTTTTATGCGGAGCGTGCGCGCGGCGGCGCGGGGCTGATCGTGACCGGGGGCTTTGCGCCGAACCTGGCCGGGCGGGTGTATCACGCGGGCTCTCAGCTGAGCTTTTCGTGGCAGGTAAAAAAGCACCGCATCATCACCGACGCAGTGCATGCCGAGGGCGGCAAGATTGCGTTGCAGATTCTGCACACCGGCCGATATGGCTACCACCCGCTGTGCGTGGCGCCGTCGAGCCTGCGTGCGCCGATCAACCGTTTCCGTCCGCGCGCGCTCACCGGCTGGGGCATCCGCCGCACCATCGCGGCTTACGCCAAATGCGCCAAGCTGGCGCAGGACGCGGGCTATGACGGGGTGGAGATCATGGGCTCCGAGGGTTACCTGATCAACCAGTTCATCGCGCCGCAAACCAACCACCGCACCGACGACTGGGGCGGCAGCTTCGAGAACCGCATCCGCTTTGCGGTGGAAACGGTGCGCAGCACGCGAGCCAAGGTGGGGCCGAACTTCATCATCATCTTCCGCCTGTCGATGCTCGATCTGGTCGAGGGCGGCAGCAGCTGGGACGAGGTGGTGGCGCTGGCCAAGGCCATCGAGGCGGCGGGCGCGACGATCATCAACACCGGCATCGGCTGGCACGAGGCGCGCATCCCGACCATCGCCACCATGGTGCCGCGCGCGGCGTTTGCGTGGGTCACGCAGCGGCTCAAGGGCGAGGTGACGATTCCGCTGATCACCACCAACCGCATCAACACGCCGGAGGTGGCCGAAGACGTGCTGGCCTCGGGCTGTGCCGACATGGTGTCGATGGCCCGCCCCTTTCTGGCCGACGCCGACTTTGTTAACAAGGCGGCTGAGAACAAGGGCGACGAGATCAACACCTGCATCGCCTGCAACCAGGCCTGTCTGGATCACATCTTCAACGGCAAGCTGACTTCCTGCCTGGTCAACCCGCGCGCTTGCCACGAGACCGAGTTCGTCATCCGCCCAACCACCGCGCCCAAGAAAGTGGCGGTGGTCGGTGCCGGCCCGGCAGGCATGGCCTGCGCCACCACCGCCGCCGAGCGCGGCCATACGGTGACGCTGTTCGACGCGGCGGACCGCATCGGCGGCCAGTTCAATATTGCCAAACAGATCCCCGGCAAGGAGGACTTCAACGAGACGCTGCGCTACTTCGGCAAGCGCATTGAGACCACCGGCGTCGAGCTGAAACTGAACACGCGAGCCGAGCCGGACGCGCTCAAGGCTGCCGGCTTTGACCATGTGGTGCTGGCTACCGGCATCATCCCGCGCAAGCTCGACATCCCCGGCGCCGACAGCGACAAGGTGGCCAGTTACCTCGACATCATCGAGGGGCGCAAAGTGGCGGGTACATCGGTGGCCATCATCGGCGCGGGCGGCATTGGCTTTGACGTGGGCGAGTTCCTCACCCACAGCCATGACACGCGCACCGAGGCCGAGCGTTTCAACAGCGAGTGGGGCATCGACCCGACCTACGCCAACCGCGGCGGGCTGGTCGCGGCGGTGGACGAGAAGGCGCCGCGCCAGGTCTATCTCCTGCAGCGCAAGGAATCCAAGGTCGGCGAAGGCCTGGCCAAGACCACCGGCTGGATCCGCCGCACGCTGCTCAAGAAGCGCGGCGTGATGATGATCCCCGGCGTGAGCTACGACGCCATCACCGACACCGGCCTGAACATCACGGTCAATGGCGAAGCCAAGACGCTGCCTGTCGACACCATCGTGGTCTGCGCCGGCCAGATGTCGCGCCGCGAGCTGCAGGCCCCGCTCGAAGCCGCCGGCATGGCGGTGACCCTGATCGGCGGTGCCGATCTGGCCGCGGAGCTGGACGCCAAGCGCGCCATCGACCAGGGCACCCGCGTGGCGGCGGCGCTATAAGCATGCCGCGCAAAAAAACCGAACCCGCCGCCGATGCCAACCGCCGCACCGACGTGCTGCGCGCGGCCGCCCGCCTGTTTGTCGAAAAAGGCTTCGAAGCGACCACCACGCGCGACATCGCCGAGGCCGCCGGCATGCGCTCGGGCAGCCCCTTCTACCATTTCCGCAGCAAGCTCGATCTGCTCAAGGCGGTGATTCTCGAAGGCCTTGCCAATAGCGATGCCCGCCAGCGGGCGGCCATCGTCGGCGTAGACGACCCGCTCGACCGCCTGCGCGTGCTGGTGCGCACCCACCTGGCCAGCCTGCATGAATTCGACTGCGACTCGCCCTTGCTGATCGGCGAAACCCGCGCGCTCGACGACGCCGCCAAACGCGACATCGCGGCGGCTTTCGATGCATATCAAATCCCCTGGCAGCACACACTCGACACGCTGGCGGCGGCCGGCCATATCGCCAGCGCCGCGCCGCCGGTACGGCTGTGGCTGTTCGGCATGCTCAACTGGAGTACCCACTGGTATCGCGCCGACGGCGCGCTGTCGCTCGATGCACTGGCCGACAGCGCGCTGGCGATGCTGCTCGCCAAGCCGGCGGGCACTTAGTCGTCCTGCGAGATCGGTAAAAACAGCGTCATGCGCGTCCCGCGACCTGCCGCGCTGTCCATGTCGATACGCCCGGCGTGCTGCTCGGCAATGCCCCACGCCTGGGTGAGACCCAGGCCCACGCCTTCGCCCACCGGGCGGGTGGTGAAGAAGGGGTCAAACACGTAGGCCTGAATGTCGGCGGGGATGCCAGGCCCGGTATCCTCGACGGCCACCCACTGCTCACCGTCAGTCTGGCCGGTCTCGATGGTCAATCTGCCGCCGTCGGCCACGGCCTGCAATGCGTTGCTCAACAGATGCACACAGGCCCGGCTCACGTCCCCCGGGCGACATACCAGCGGCGGCAAGTCGGCAAACCGATACTGAACATTGGCGCGCTCCAGCGACTGCGCAGGCAACAGGTTGAGGGCCCGCTTCACCAGCGCTCGCAAGCTGACCTGCTCCATGGCGCTGGTGCTGGCTTCGGCAAAGGTGCGCAGATCGGCCACAATCACACGCACCCGATCCAGGCCCGATTTCAACTCGTTCAGCAGCTCAGGGATGTCTTCGGTCAGAAACGCCACATCCGCCTCAACGCATTGCTGTGCCAGAGCCGCCGCCACCGCCGGTGCCTGGGCGGCGATCAGCGGGTCGGCGTCGCGATACGCTGACAGCAAGGCCATCAAGGCGGTCACGTCCCGCGCCAGCATGTCGCAATTGCCGGTGGCGAAGCCGAGCGGGTTGTTGATTTCGTGCGCCACACCCGCCGCCAGACGCCCCACCGAGGCCATCTTCTCGGACTGCAGCAATTGATTGTGCGCCTTCTCAAGCCGGGCGTTGGCGGCTTCCAGCGCGGCGTTGCGCTCGCGCAAGGCCTCTTGCGCCAGCCAGCGGCTAGTGACGTCGCGGCCGATCCCGCGATAGCCCGTAAAAACGCCGTTCTTGTCAAAAACCGGATCGCCGCTGATCGAAAAATGCCGCAATCCGTCGTTGGTCATCAAGCTGTATTCCAACTCACGAAATGGCTGGTGGGCGCGCACCAGCGCCTCGTGCGCCGCAATCTCGGCCTCGCTCAGTCCGGCACCCTTGAGTCGCAAGAAGGCCCAACGTGTCATGCCGACAAAAGCGCTGGGCGACGTGTTGCCGCGTGCAGCCAGGCCATCGGAGAACGCCAAGAACCGATACTCGGCGTCCTGCTCCCAGTACCAGTCCGACGACAGATCCAGCAGGTGGCGAAACCGCGCCGCTGCCTGATCGTGCTTTTCATCCTCTTGGCTCATGCCACACCTCGACCGCCGTCGTTCATCAATCACTCATCGGCAGCCGGCCGCCAAGCTTGACGCTAAGACTTTCGAAATAGAGGCAAAATAGAAAATCGCCGCGCAAGGCGGCGATCGTGACGGGCGCGAAGGCGTAAAAAAACTGGATCAGGCGTGCGCGGCGGTGAAGCCCTCGGCACGTCGGCTTTGCGGCTCGGCGGCGGATGCTGACGCCACACGCGATGCCGTCAGCGCGGCCTGATCGTCCTCAGACAGATGCAGCTCAACGGCCGCCAGGCGCGCCAGCGTGGCGTCGAGATCCCAGGGCGCCGCCAGGCGAAGCTTCTTGCCCGTACGCATTTCAGCGTGCAGCCAGAAGGCCCCCGTCTCGGCGTCGGCGCGCAGATACACCCGCGCCGCCAGCGTCGGGTCGGCTTCGATGCGGGCCAGGCCGTCTTGCTTCTTGCACTTGCCAGCCAGGTAGGCCCCCGCCAACACCACCACCACGATTGCCACTGCGCCGATCAGTTCCATGCGTCTTCTCCGTTCGCGGTGTGTGTCACACCGCCGTGCTGCGCTGTTCGACCGCATGAACGCGGCCTTGATGGGTTCGAAGACTAAATCAGCACCCCCTGCCTCGTCGCGTATATGGATAGCGCCAATTTCTATATAAACGCGCCAAGCGCATAAAACTTTGCGTTATAAGCCCGCTCGCCGGCCTTCGCCGCGACATGCGTCACGCCACGAGGCGCCCGTGGTGCTTCGGCTTCAGGGGTGAAGCGCGTTAGACTGGATGGGTCCGAGCGCCCCGCTGCGCCTTCAGGAGCCCATGTCGATGCAACACAAAGCCTTCACCCGGCCCGTCCATGCCACCACCTGGATGAGTCTGTTTCTGGCACTCGTGGCATTGCTGGCGGCCTTTCTGGCCCCCCAACTCGAATCCGCCTTTCGCGCCAACGCGCTGTTCAACGGCGTGATCATCGCCGTGCTGGTGGTGGGCATTGGCGTCAATCTGCGCCAGGTGTGGCGACTGCAGCGCGAAGTGCTGTGGATCGAAGCCTTCGAGCCGCGCGCCGACGGCGGCGGCACCGGCGACGGCCGCCCGGTCCTGCTCGCCCCCATGGCCCGGTTGCTCACCAGCCGCGATGGCGGCCGCTTTCACCTCTCGCCGGCGTCGATGCGCACCATCCTCGACAGCGTACAGATCCGCCTCGAAGAGCAGCGCGACCTCTCCCGCTACCTGATCGGCCTGCTCATCTTCCTCGGTCTGCTCGGCACCTTCTGGGGCCTGCTCGCCACCATCCGCTCGGTCGGTGACATCATCGGCGGCATGAGGGTGGGCGCCGATCCGGTCGCCATGTTCGAAACGCTCAAGACCCGGCTGGACGCACCGCTGTCGGGCATGGCCACCAGCTTCTCCACCTCGCTGTTTGGTCTGGCCGGCTCACTGGTGGTCGGTTTTCTCGACCTGCAATCCGGCCACGCCCAGAACCGTTTCTACAATGAACTTGAAGAGTGGCTCTCCAGCATCACCCGCCTGCCCTCGTCCGGCGTGGGCGGCGATGGCGACGGCACCGTCCCGGCCTACGTGGTGGCCCTGCTCGAGCAGACCGCCGAAAGCCTGGAGCGCATGCAGCGATCCTCGGTTGAGTCCGAACGCGAACGCCACGCGATTGGCGACCAACTCGGCGACCTGAACAGCCAGCTCACCCGCCTGGCCGACCTCATCTCGCGCGAGTCGCGTGACTTCAGCACCCTGGCCAGCAGTCAGGACGACCTCGCCGGCCTGGTCCGTCACCTGGCCCACCAACCCAACCAGAACGCGCAGTTCTCCGAAGAGTTGCGCTCAGAGATCCGGCTGATGTCGCGCACCATCGCGGCAGCCCTCGACAACCGGCGGGCGGACTAAGGCGATGGCCTCCATCGGCCGCCGCCGGCGCGGCATCGACTTCTGGCCCGGTTTTGTCGATGCGCTGGCCGCGCTGCTGATGGTGATGATCTTCGTCATCCTGATCTTCACCATTGGTCAGTTCGTGCTCACCGACGCCGTTTCCGGCCGCGACCGCGCGCTGGCACAACTCAACGCGGAGCTGTCTCAGCTGGCTGAGCAACTGAGCCTCGAAACCAACGCCCGCAAGAGAGCCGATGTGCAACTGGGCGAACTCTCCGCCTCGCTCGCCAGCAGCGAATCGGCCCGCCAGGCACTCGATGTCCGTCTGCAATCGACCGAAGCCGCGCGCGCCGAAACCGAAGCTGCACGTGTCGCGTCGGAGGCGGCCCGCGCCGCCGCCGAGGCCGAAGGGCTGCGCCTGGTGGCCGACATCGCCGCCCTGCAACGCCTCAAGACCGAACTCGAAGCCGAGGCCGCGCGACTGGCCAGCCAGCTCGACAGCACCGGCACGGCGCTCAAGGAAAAGACCGAACTGTCGGAGCGCTCGATCGCCCAGGTCGAACTGCTCAACCGCCAGCTCGCCGCGCTGCGCACCCAGCTCGAACAGCTCAATGAAGCCCTCGGCGCGGCCGAAACCGCCGCGCGCAGCAAGGATCTGGAAATCGAGGAACTCGGCAAGAAGCTCAACGTGGCGCTGGCCAGCCGGGTGCAAAAACTGGCGCGCTACCGCTCGGAGTTCTTCGGCCGACTGCGTGAGGTGCTGGACAAGCGTGACGATGTGCAGATCGTCGGCGACCGCTTTGTGTTCTCCAGCGAGGTGCTCTTCGACAGCGCTTCAGACAACGTCAGCGAGGCCGGCAAAAACCAGCTCGCCAAACTGGCCAGCACGCTCAAGGGCATCGCCCGCGAGATTCCGGCCGATCTGCCCTGGGTGCTGCAAGTCGATGGCCACACCGACCGCCGCCCGATTTCGACCGAGCGCTTCCCCTCGAACTGGGAGCTATCGACCGCGCGCGCGCTGTCCATCGTCAAGTTCCTGCGCGCACAGGGCATCGAGCCACAGCGCCTGGCCGCCACCGGCTACGGCGAATTCCACCCGCTCGACGAACGCAACACCGACGCCGCCTACGCCAAGAACCGGCGCATCGAACTCAAGCTCACGAATCGCTGAGCGCCGCCTCGCCGCGCACCTGCGCCAGCCAGTCGCGTGGGGCGCAGCCCATGCGCGCACGGAAGGCCCGCGCCAGCGCGTTCGGGCTGCCATAGCCGACCCGATCCGCCACCACCGCCACCGGCCGCCCCTGCTTGAGCAAGGTGCAGCTCACATTCATGCGCCAGTCGGCCAGATAGTCGCCCGGCGTCACCCCCACCGTGTCCTTGAACGCGGCGGCGAAACGCGCGCGTGACATGCCCGCCTGCGCCGCCAGCGCCTCGAGCGACCACGCGGTCTGCGGCGCGTCGTGCATGGCGGTGATGGCGCGCGCGAGTTTCGGGTCAGCCAGGCCGGCGAGCAAACCGGTTTGGGCCGCGCCCTGGTCCATCAGATAGCGCAACAGCTGAATCAGCAACAACTCGCACAGCCGGTCGATGGCCGCCTGCCGGCCGCACTGATCGCGCCCGGCTTCGGCAAACAGCAAGTCCAGCGTCGGACCCAGTCCCGGCAGATCGGCCAGCGGAATCTGCAGCATCGGCGGCAAGGCCATGGCCAGCGGATTGCCAGCCGAGGCCCCCAGATCGACTTCGGCGCACAGCAAGTCGACGGTGTCGCCCGGCGCCGCGACAAAGCGGTGCGAGGCCACGCGCGGATAAAACAGCAGGCTCGGCTCGGTGACCAGCAGATCCTCATGCACCGACGAGCGCGCCGTGATCGGGCCGCGGCGCAACAAGTGGATATAGCCATGCGGCGCCGCGTAGTGATGCTGCCCACAAAAAGCGCCGGTGTGAAACACACGCGCCGACAGCGAGTAGTGCTGAAGCAAGCCAGCCAGTCGATCCGCCATCTCAACCTCCATGCAAGACGATAAGTTACATCTTTGATACTTAATGCGCCATATCGTACCAAACAAGCGGCGATGATGCGTCACGTGCTCTTGCACCTCACTCACAACGGAGAAACACATGACTCAGATCGCCCCCCTGACCCTCGACACCGCCGACACCGCGACCGCCGCCACACTCAAGGCCGTCAAAACCAAACTCGGCATGGTGCCGAACATGTTCGCCACGCTCGCCCACGCCCCGGCCGCGCTCAACGGCTACCTCGGTTTATCCGAGACGCTGGCCACCGGCCGCCTCAGCGCCGCGCAACGCGAAATCGTGGCGCTCGCCGCCGGCCAGGCCAACCGCTGCCAGTACTGCCTGAGCGCCCACACCCTGATCGGCAAAGGCGCTGGCCTGAGCGAAGACGCCATCGCCGCCGCCCGCACCGGCAAGGGCGCCAACGCACTTGACGACGCCATCGCCGGCTTTACCCGCGCCCTGGTGGAGCAACGCGGCGTGGTCGCCACCGAGGCGCTTGCCAGCTACCGCCGCGCTGGGCTCGATGACGGCCTGATTCTGGAAGTGATCGCCAACGTCGCGCTCAACACCCTCACCAACTACACCAACCACGTCGCCGATACGACCGTGGATTTCCCCGTCGTCGCCGTCTGACTGCCCCTGCAAAAAGGAGAAGAAGATGAAAACCACGCTCACCCGCGCGCTGCTCGCCAGCGCCCTCGCCCTGCCGCTGGTCGCCACCGCCAGCGACTTCTCGCCCTATGTCGATGCCAAAGGCGGTATCAGCCGCCCAACCGACTTCCGCACCCACTTCGTCCATCTGGGCTCCTGGGCGGTGCTGGACGAAAAATCCGCCGCCCGCGGCCTACACGATGTGTACACCGAAAAGGCCTCGGCCGAGGCCTACCGCAAAACCGGCAAATTCCCGGATGGTGCCACGCTGGTCAAGGAAATCCGCAAGCTCGAAACCGGCGCCATGACCACCGGCGACCCGGTGGTCTGGGGCTCCGACACGGCCGTGTGGTTCGTGATGGTCAAGGACGCCAAAGGCCGTTTCGCCAGCCACCCGCAATGGGGCGACGGCTGGGGTTGGGCCATGTTCAAGGCCGACGCGCCGGCCACCAATGTGGCGGCCAGCTATGACGCCGACTGCAAGGCCTGCCATATCCCCGCGGCCAAAACCGACCGGGTGTTCATCCAGGGCTACCCAACCCTGGCCCCGAACTGACTTGCAGCGAGGCATGGCATCGCGCAGGATGACCCTGTCCTGCGCGATGCGCGATTTCGGGAGCCACGCCATGCCGACACTCGACGCCTTTCTGGCCGACGTCCGCGCCTGCACGCGCTGCGCCGCGCATCTGCCGCATGGCGTGCGGCCAGTCTTCCAGTTTCATCCGAGCGCGCCCATTCTCATCGCCGGCCAGGCGCCGGGCGCCCGCGTACATGCCTCCGGCGTGCCCTTCGACGATGCCAGTGGCGACCGCCTGCGCGCCTGGCTGGGCATTGACCGCGACACCTTTTACGACCCCACCCGAATCGCCATCCTGCCGATGGGATTCTGCTACCCCGGCACCGGCAAAACTGGCGACCTGCCGCCTCGCCCCGAATGCGCCCCCGCCTGGCGCGATGCTTTCATGCAGCGCTTCGAGCGCCTGTCGCTGGTCATCGTGCTGGGCAGCTACGCCATGGACTACCACCTCGGCACCGGCAAGGCGCCGCTCACCGAGATCGTCCAGAACTGGCGCGAACACTGGCCACAAGCGCTGCCGCTACCGCACCCCAGTCCGCGCAACAACCGCTGGCTGGTGCGAAACCCCTGGTTCGAACACGACGTATTACCCGCCCTCAAGGCCCGCGTCCGCGAAGTGCTGACCACCAAGGAAACCTCATGACCGACCCCATTGCCGACATCACCACACTGCTGCAAAAGTACTACGACGCCCTGGTGCGCTGCGACACCGCGCTGCTGGCCGAGGTGTTTCACCCCGAGGCGCACTACTTCACCGCCAGCGACGGCCAGCTGCTGCATCTCGACATGCCCACCTACTTTCCCATCGTGGCAGCTCGCACCTCGCCCGACAGCACCGGCGAAGCCTGCCACTACACCATCGACAGCATCGAACTCATCGGCCCGGTGACCGCACTGGCCCGCATGCGCAGCACCATGCTGCAAAAACACTTCAACGACATCCTCAGCCTCATCCTCATCGATGGCCAATGGCGCATCATCGCCAAGGTCTTCCATTTCGACCCGGCCACCCCCACAGGAGCCCGCTGACCATGCCCTATGTGAACATCAAGATCACCCGCGAAGGCGGCACCACCGCCGAGCAAAAAGCCGAACTCATCGACGGCGTCACCACCCTGCTCGCTCGTGTCCTCAACAAGAACCCGGCCACCACCGTGGTGGTCATCGATGAAGTGGATCCGGACAACTGGGGTATCGGCGGTTTGCCGGTGAAAGCGTTCCGCCATCGGCAAAACAGCGGCGAGAAATAGGGTCAGCCCGAGCCGCGACGCTCAGTCCTCGGCGCCTTCCCAGCGAATCGTCACTTCGCGCCGGCCCCAGTCGCGGGCCTTTTTGACGTTCTCACCCATGTAGATGTCGATCTTCGCGTTCCAGCGCGGATGCATCTTGTCGAGCACCACATAGCGCCCGTCGAGGCCGTCGATGGTCACTTCGGCGCCTTGCACCAGACCGAGCTCAAGCAGGTCGCGCGAGACGGCGATGACTTTCATGCCGGGCGCCAGGGTGTCGCCCCAGGCGGCGATGTTGGGGGTATCGTCGGTTTCGCCGGGCGATGAGGTGTAGGCCGTGGCAGTGACAGTGAGTGTGCGTTCATCATCTCCGCAGGCCGCGACGAGAAAGGCGATCAGCAACGCGGCGAGTCGGGCGGGTGGGCGCATGCTCACGGCACGCAGCTGCGCCAGTCGGCCATGCTCGCCAAGCGGGATCTGGCCGACCGCGCCATGTCAGGCCAATCCGAACAACCGGTCTCATCGTGCATGCCGACTCTCCCCAGCGCAGTCAGGGGCCGCGCCCATTTTCAGCATAGCTGCTACGCCCGGCGCTGCCATCGACGGGCCGACGCGGGCTCAATCCGTGCTGAAATTCAGCAGCCGGCGTTTGTTGGGGATGCGCACATAGCGCCCGCTCATTTCGATCAGCCCGGCTTCGCTCAATTGCTGGAAGGTTCGCGACAGCGTTGGCGGAGTGAGGTTGAGGTACGAGGCGATGATCTGTTTCTGCGCGGGCAACACGGCTTCGAGCACACCGTGTCCGTTGATGCGGGCATGTGCGAGCAAATGGTGGATGACCCGTTCCATGCCGGTTTGCAGCGCAAAGGCTTCGAGGTCGGCCGCCACCGCGTGGTAGCGCCGCCCCAGATGCGCCAGCACCGCTTGCGAAAATGGCAGGCTACGCGTCAGCAAGGCCAGCAGCGGCGCTTGCGGAATCAGCAGCAGCACGGAGGCGGTCAGGGCTTGCGCGAACACCGTATGCGCCGATCCGGTCAGCGCATCGGCCTCGCCAAACACCTGCAGCGGACCGGCAATATCCATGACTTTTTCGGCGCCGCGCGCGTTTGATACCGCGAGCTTCACCTGCCCGCTGATCACCAGATACACGCCATGCGGCGCATCCCCGCGATTGAACACCACCTTGCCCTTGGGCATGCGCATCAGGCGTGAGGCAGACTCCAGGCCATCGCGCTCCACTTTTGTCAGCCCCCGAAACAGCGCGTGTCGCGACAGCACCGAGCTGTCTTCCTTGAGCCGCTCGCCCACACCTACCGTCGCGGCATCCGCCTCACTGAGCGCCGGGCGCAAAAGCACCAGCAACACCATCTGACCATGCAGCGCCAGATGCGTCAGCCGCGCCCACACCGGCACTGCGGCGCCCTGGGCGACACGGCAATGCAGTCGCCCTTCAAAACGGCCCGCCATCAAGACTTCACTGACCAGCACCGGAAAACGCAGCGCTTCATCGGGCGCCAGCACATTCGCCAAATGCTGCGTGCTCAAGGCGTCGGCCGACTCGCCAAAAAAATCCGCCGCAGCCGTGTTGGCATGCAGGATGGTCGACGGCATCAAGGCCGAATCGACCGACACAATCAAGGCGGGTGCCTCGCCGTGTGCGCACATCTCCAGCACGCCGGCCTCGCTCGCCAGCAGCGCCGCGCTGTGCTGCGCCACCACATCGCTGAAGCTCGGCTCGGTCGCCGTCGGCACCATCAAGGCCTGTGCCCGCGCCTCCCAGCTGGCCATTCCGTCAGACGGCAAGGCGGTTGTCTTGCCCCCCGTCGGGGACGCACTCGCCTGTGCCGCACGCAGCGCCTTGGCAACGACCTGGTCCTCGCCCTGGATGTGATCGACCAGCCAGTCGCCAAGGAACATCAACAACCGCTGCCCGTCGAGCACGCCGTCCTCACCCAGCGCTTCGACCATGTCGCCCACTTGGGCAAGGAAGCGTGCATGGCTTTGATGATGGACGTCGCTCTGTTTCGCCTCCAGCCCACACAAGGCCATCAAGGCCTCTTCGGTGCTGAAGTGCACCTGTGCATACTCGGTGAGATAGCCCAGCAGCAAGCGCACCTCATCTGCCGACAACTCGGGCGCGTCGGCCAGCTTCGCGGCCGTCGCGTTGACCAGTTCAACCAGCCCGCGATGCTGCTGATCGACCACGTCGATGTCGGTTTTCAGGGAGTCGTTCCACGCCACAATCTGCATTCACATCACCTCAGGAGTTGCCCCGAACCGACCATCTGCATGGTCTGGCCGGCCAGGTCGCGCGGGCATTCGTGGCGCCGCGCGTCAAGCCTCGATTGTCCCGAACGGCCTGGGGCGCGTGTTGATGGATATCAATTGCTTCCGCCCAAACCCCTGATATCGCGGCAAAAGCCGGGCGCCGGCGAGGACAGCCAGCAACACGCCTTGTTCGCGCAGGCTGGCCGTCTACACTGAGATCTGTCACCACCACTTGCCCATCGAATGCATATCTCATAGGGAGATGTCATGGCACAAGGCTTGAAGTACGACAACGACTATCTTGTCGGCGGCCCCGCGCGTGCCGCCGTCACCCCCAACTTCCGACTCGCCGAATACACCCGCCCCGACGGCAGCATCCGGGTTCACCGGGAACTGGTCGGCGCCGTCCAGATGCTGCGCAACGCACTCAAACGCAGCGTCGATATCGCCTCCCTGCTGCCCGAAGGCGGCTTGGGCCGCGGGCGGGACGGGCGCTTCGTGTGGGTTGAGGCAGGCGACCCCGCCGAGGTCGCCGCTGCCGCCACCCGACTGGCGCGCGATGGCTGGTTCGAGCGCATCGAAATCAAGGGGCCGCGGGTGTATCTCGAAATGCCCGACCCCGCGCAGCTCCCGCCGCTGGTGGCCGAAAACGCGCTCGAGCGCGCCATCCAGGTGACCGCGGCGTTCGAGACCTCGGGCGACCCCTATCTGCAGGTGACCGGCAATTTCGACGGCGCCGGGCTGTCCTTCGGCCCCATCCAGGTCAACTTCGGCACCGGCACGCTGCAAGAGATGTTCCGCCGCTACCGGGCGCGCGACGAAGCCGCCCTCAAACGCTGCTTCGGCGAGTTGTGGACCGAATGGCTGCAGGTGCTCGCCCTGCCCTCGCGCAGCCGCCAGGTGGCATGGGCCGACGGCCTCAGCCGCGGCCGCAACAAGGCCGACTTCGACCCCGCCTGGAAGGCCGCGCTGCAAGCCGTGGGCAACACCCCCGCCTTCCGCGAAGAAACCCTGCGCTATGCCTACGATGTGTACGGCCGCAAGCTGATCGCCGCGCTGTCATGGCTCAATGGCGTGTGCCCCATCCCCATCGGCAACTTCCGCTGCCTCGCCGCGCTTTATGATCTGTGCGTGCAACAAGGCAGCCTCAATAAGGCCCACGACGCTATCCGCCGCCGCGTTGTCACCGAAAACCCGACCGACGAATTCCAGCTCACCCGCATCGCGGTCGAAGAGCGCGGCCGCAAGGCCAACTCGGCTTGGCGCGCCGACTGCATCAGCCGCCGCCTGTGCATCCTCGAGCGCGAGCCGGTCGAAGTCACCGAGTCGGGCCGCAGCGCCCAGCGCGACAACCCCAACCTGTATCTGCTGCGCAATGTGCCGGTGAAGCAGATGGAGCGGTATTTGTTATAGCCGGGTATCAGCGAAGCACTCGCTGATTGCCAGAAAGCCGACGGTCCGCAACGCCGCATGGCGTCGGCTTTCTTTACAGACCGCATGCCACAGCATCGGCGCCACCCAAGCCAACCCATTGTTCTGTTAAAAGAATGTGGTACGCATCGGCATTGGCGCAAGACTTGCTTTTGACTACCCAGACCCACTGCCGACGGCCTCGCCAGCACCACTGCCGAAAAGCCCCGTCCTCACGATTCTGGAGCCAAACGCATGACACAGCTTTCTCGTATCGCCCTGACCACCGCCCTGACACTCGCCGCCGCTGGCGCGCAGGCCGCCCCGACCTTCTGGACCGACTGGACCGGCGGCGATCTGGACCAAGGCCCTGGCTTCCAGGCCCAGGGCACCATCACCACCGGCACCGCCACGGTCGGCGTCACCTACACCAACGCCAATGGCATCGGCTTCTATCAGCCCACGGGCGGCATCGACTATTGGCAGAACCAGGGCGGCGGCCGGAACGATGCCATCTCGCCGTACACCAGCGCAGCAGTCGACAACAGCCCGACCGGCTCCGACATCATTGCGCTGCGCTACGCTGGCACGCAGACGCTGCAGTTCTCCGAGGCCATCGCCAATCCGGTGTTCGGCTTTGTCAGCCTCAACGGCAACGGCTACGCCTTCAATCAGGATTTCGTCATCATCAGCGCTGGCGGTGCCGACGGCAATGCCTGCGGCTACTGGGGTTGCGGCACGTCGTACAAAAACATCGTCGACCTGGGCGGCGGCAATTTCGAATATCAGCTGCTGGGCACCGGCGAGCCGCACGGCACCCTGCGCTTCACCGGCGCCTTTGACACGGTCAGCTGGCGCAGCCTGAGCAACGAATACTGGAACGGTTTCACCGTCGGCATCCAGGGCACCGCGGTGGAAATCTTCCCCGAGCAGCCCGGCGGCACGGTTCCCGAGCCAGCGACCCTGGCGCTGCTTGGCCTCAGCCTGCTCGGTCTGGGCGCTACCCGCCGCCGTCGCTGAACACACCCGCGCCCCATGCAGAACGGCGACCTCGGTCGCCGTTCTTGCTTTCAGCGGCGGCCATTCGCCGCCATCACACCGAGATCAATCACGCCGATCCTTCGCGCCCCGCTCGCGATCCTCATCATCGCGGTCGGCGCGCTTGCGCTCGGTCTTCATGACTTCGCCGGAATGCGGATCGACATACAGCTCGACGCGCTGTCCCTCGGCGTTGGTCGCCTTCACTTCATAGCGATCGCGCTCACGCTCGACCGACCGGATGTCGCGGTAACCGGCCGCGGTGAGTGTGTCGTGGATTTGCGGGATGCCGAGCCACGGCGCCTCTGACATGGGCGCGCTGGCGGGCGCATTCTGCGCAAAGGCGGGCACCAGGGCAGCACCGCCGGCAACGAGTCCGGCAGCCATGGCGAGGGAGGCAAACAGGGTACGGGTTTTCATGGTGGTTCTCCTTTGGGTTCGTCTCGATCGTCTGTTCGACCGTGAAGCCATTCTGGAACCCACCCGCTGAACCAAGGCTGAAGCGCGCGTTCACCCGGCATTCATGCGTTTCGCGCAGCCCAGCGGTATCTAAAACGGCTGTCGCCGCTGTGTTGTCTACTCAGCCACTGCCGAATCACGGCCGGTGCAGCGCTTCGAGCGCTGACGACACCTCTGGCTGGTTCAGCAGCAGGTGGGCCAGGCGCTCGCGTTGCGCGGGGTCGAGCATCGCACGCTCCGTGAGCAGTTGCTCGATCATCAATCGCTGCTGCGCCTGTTGCAGCAGGGCAATCTGGGCGCGTTCAGCTTCGATCGCCACAGGATCAACGGTCTCGGAGAATATGCGCCGGATCAACGCCATGCGATGAGTTTCGAGCCGAGCCGAGGCGGCGCCAAACTGCGCCAGAAACGGCGCTTCCGCGGCGTGCCAGCGCGCCCGCTGATCCGCGTTCAGCGACAGATAGTCCGGCAGCACCGGCGCCGATGGCTCACGCAGGGCATCGAGCGCAATGGCGGCCACCACGCCGAGGTTGAGCAGGACGGACAGCAGCAAGGCAAAGCGCAGGGCAGTTCGTTTCATCGGGACACTCTCGCAAGCAAACAGGCTTCGGGACGGGGGCATAGATTGCCGGGCGGAACGGCATCGAAAACCGACATCGCCAGCACCACCGGCGAGGTCGCTTCACGCCCGACATCATCGGACACCAGACTCATGCCGAGGCGCAATCCGAGGACCAGCGCGGCGGCGGCACCAGCCAATGCCACCAACGACGACCACCCACCCCACAGGCGACGGCGCGGAGCGGGTCGCGACGGCAGGCGCGTCTCGATCCGCGCGCCCAGATCGAAGCCGAGCGGCGTCGGCGGCAAGACATGAAAATCCTCGCTCAGCTGTCGCATCTCGTTCAAGCGCAGGCCACAGGCGGGGCAGCACGCCACATGCGCGCGGGCCTCGCGTTCGGCGGTCGTCGTCAAAGCACCATCGACCAAGGCCGACAGCGTCTCCAGATCAAGGCAGGTTTCAGTCATCGGCATCTCCGGCGAACGGGCGATAACGCGCCAGCAAGGCCGCGCGCGCACGGGCAAGGCGCGATTTCACCGTCCCCTCGCTCAGCCCCAGCGTCGCGCCAAGCTCGGCATACGACAAATCTTCGATCTCGCGCAGCAGCAAGATCTCGCGATGCTCTGGCGCGATCTGGGCGAGCGCGTCGATAAGGCGTCCCTGGCGCTGGCGCCCCGCATAGTGCTCGTCGGGCCCCGGCGCGGTATCGGCGACCTCCGCCTGGGCCTCGAGCGCCGTAAAGCCGACACGCTCACGGCGACGCAATACATCGAGCGCGGCATTGCGCGCGATCTGCAGCAGCCAGGTCGACAGGCGCGCCTCGGGGCGCCAGCCCGGCAAGGCCGTCCAGGCCTTGAGGAAGACATCCTGGGTCAGCTCCATGGCTTCTTCACGCACGCCGATCATCCGCAACACAAAGCCGAACACGCGGTCCTGATAACGACGCACCAGCGCCGCAAAGGCGCCGGTGTCGCCAGCACGGGCACGCGCGATCTCGGCGGCCTCGCGCAATGCATCCTCATCTCGCATGCCCAGCGCGCGTCGCGACTCAGTGCCCGGTCGCCACCGGGGCCCAGCCCGGATGATCGAAATGACGGCCATAGGCATCGAGCGCCGTCACCAGCCGGATCACACCGGCCCGCTGATCAGTCTCCGCCGGGGCGGCACGGAGCGCGTCGGCCGCCTGACTCAACTCGGCGATCACGCCATGGAGCACGGCGTCCGCGTCGGGCGGCAGCTTGCAATGCGCAACAATGCCGGCCACCTCCTGTTCCACCGCCTCGACGAGCGCGCCATACTGCGCAGCCGACGCTTGCCCAGCGTGGACCGCGGGCAGGGTCAGCTCGAGACGAGCACGGATATGCTGCATGCCCTCGCGCAACGGGGCATCGGTCTGCCATTTGCTGCCGGCGTTAAGGGTCAGGGCGGGCGGGCTGGCGTCGTGATGGTGCTCGCCACTCGCCGCCACGGCCCCGCCCATGGTGAAGGCGGCCAACGCGCTCAGTACGCAGGCAAGATGGGTCAAAGTACGTGTTGTCATGATCTCGAGTCCTTTTCTATCAATGATTAAACAGACCACTCAACAGTGTTTCATCGACCGTTGAGCGGCTCTGATCACTGAAACGAACGACGTCGGAGAATGTTCCCACACGCAGCCCGACCCGGTAACTACACCGCCTCGGCCATCTCCATCGTGGGGTAGTCGATATAGCCCTCGGGGCCCGAGGTGTAGAAGGTCGCCGGATTTGGCGTGTTGAGTTCAGCCCCGGCCGCGATTCTTTCAGGCAAGTCCGGATTGGCCAGGAAACCGGTGCCAAAGGCGACGGCATCGAGCGTGCCGGCGGCGACGGCGGCCGCCGCTTCGTCCGGGGTATAACCCATGTTGCCGATGAGCACGCCTTTGTAGTGCTCGCGCACCGGCGTCACCACGTCGCCGTGCTGCTTGCCGAAGAAGTCGCCGCGCATCAGGTGCAGGTAGGCCAGATCGTAGTCGTTCAGGCGCTTCGCCAACCAGGTGATGAGGCCAACCGGATCGCTGTCGATCATGTCGTTGTAGCTGTTGAGCGGCGACAGGCGCAGGCCGACACGATCGCTGCCCCACACGCCGATCACGGCGTCGAGGACGTCGAGCAACAGGCGCGCGCGATTTTCGATCGGGCCACCGTAGGCACCGCTGCGCGTATTGACCCCGTCGCGCAGGAATTGATCAAGCAGATAGCCATTGGCGCCATGCACTTCCACCGCATCAAAACCCGCCGCTTTGGCGTTGGCCGCCGCCTGGGCGAAGCCGGCGACGATGGCCGGCAGCTCGTCATCGGCCAGCACGCGCGGCACGGTGTAGGGCTGCTTGCCCTGCGGGGTGTGCACTTCGTCGTTGGCAATCGCCACGGCGCTGGACGACACCGGCTGGCGGCCGTCATTGAGCAGCGGGTGGGCCGCACGACCGGCATGCCAGAGCTGCAGCGCGATGCGGCCGCCGGCGGCGTGCACCGCATCGGTCACCTGCCGCCAGCCGGCGATCTGCGCCTCGGAATAAATGCCCGGCTCTTTCCAGAACGCCGAGGTGCCTGCCATGGCCATGGTGGCCTCGGCAATGAGCAGGCCGGCGCTGGCGCGCTGGGCGTAGTGGGTGGCCATCAAGGCGCCCGGCACATGCTCGGCCTCGGCACGGGTGCGCGTCAGCGGCGCCATCAAGATGCGGTTCGGCAGCGTCAGCGCGCCCGCCTGAAGGGGAGAAAACAGCGTGGTCATGGATCGTGTCCTTGTTCGAATTTCTGAGCGGAAAAACAACCTGGACAGAGTGTGAGGGTGCTGGTAACAAATATCAACCAGTGGTATTTTAGTAACCTACTCGCCGCATTGAACCCGGAGCCCCGCATGAACGCCCCCGCCACCGAAGTCGAAACCAAGAAAGCCGGTTGCAATGAACCCTGCCCCATCGAGCGCGGCATGCGCGTGCTCGGCGGCAAATGGACCGGCTCCGTGCTGTGGCATCTCAAGGACGGCCCGGTGCGCTTCAACGACCTCGCCCGCCAGCTCGGCGGCGCCAGCAAGAAGATGGTGGATCAACGCCTGAAGGAACTCGAGGCGCAAGGCCTGGTGCGCCGCGAGGTGCTCAGCACCCGGCCCATCGCCGTGGCCTACGAGATGACCGACATGGGCCACAGCGCGCTGGGCGTGCTGGAACACCTCAAGGCGTGGACCGACGCGCACGGCATCTGATTTGCGCAAAAGAAAGCCCGCCGGGGCGGGCTCAAGGTGCAGCGGGGGTGTTCTCGTGTGCGGTGACGACGCTCAGCGCAGCAGCACCAGCGCCCAGATGACGGCGGCGTTAACCAGCGCCACAAACACCGCGGCACTGCCGATGTCCTTGGCGCGCTTGGCGAGTGAGTGGCTGTCGAGCGAGACACGGTCGACGGTGGCTTCGACCGCCGAATTGAGCAGCTCGACCACCAGCACGAACATCACGCTGGCGATCAGCATGGCGCGCTCGATGCCGCTTACATCGAACCACATCGCGAGCGGGATGAGCACGGCGGCGAGCAGCACTTCCTGCCGAAACGCGTCTTCGACACGAAAGGCAGTGGCCAGGCCGTTCATTGAATAACCAAAGGCGTTGATCAACCGGCGCAGGCCGGTTTTACCCTTGAACGGGCTTTCCATGCAGATCTCCGGGAATGCTGCGGGTGTCGGGGGCGGCGAGTTGTCGGTAAAGCGTGGCCAGCCGCGCGGCCATGGCGGTGTCGGACCACTCGGCGGCATGCGTGCGGGCGGCAGCAGCGAGCGTGGTCTTGCGGCCGGGGTCGGCGAGCAGATCGATGATCGCCTGCGCGAAGGGCTCGGCCTCGGCCGGTGGCGTACGGGCGGCGGCGCAGTTGGCGACCACGTCGCGCACCCCCATCTCGGCCAGACACACCACCGGCACGCCGGCGGCCATGGCCTCGAGCAGCACCAGGCCCTGGGTTTCGGTCTTGGAGCCGAACACAAAGGCGTCGGCCGCCGCGTAGCAATCGGGCAGCTCGTCTTCGCGCGACAGGTAGCCGACAAAGGCCACGCAGTCGGTCAGGCCGCGACTTTTGACCGCCTCGCGCAGCGGTGCATTGGCCGGCCCATCGCCGGCGAGCAAGATGCGCGCATTCGATTGCTTGTGCCGCAGCTGCTCGGCCACGTCGAGCAAAAAATTCAGGTTTTTCTCGAAGGCCAGACGCCCCACATACAAGGCCAGCGGGCGCTCGGCGCTGAAGCCGAAGCGCGCCCGGAAGCGCGCCCCGTTGCCCTTGGCGTAGTGCGCCACTGGAATGCCGGTGGGCAGAATATGAATCGGCTGGCGCACACCGTAGTCCCGCAGGCGCTCGGCCATCGCCGACGAGGGCGCAATCACCGCATCGACCGCGTTGCACTGCTGGCGCGAGAGGCGACGAGCCAGCGCGCGCAGGGCCGACCGGGGCAGCCAGGGCGCATAGTGGTGCAGGTAGTCTTCAAACAGGGTGTGATAGGTCACCACCGTCGGCAACCCGGTCTTGCGACGCAAGCGGCTACCCAGGTAGTGCGCCAGAAACGGGGTCTGGATATGGATAGCATCGTAGTCACCCAGCGGCAGCGCATCGACCGCCCGGCAGGCGTCGCGCCAGCGCATGATGCGGTCTTCCGGGTCACCCGGCACAGGGCGGCCGGCAATGCGCAGAATGTCGGCCTCGGCAGGGGTGTCGCCGCCGTAGTTCGGCGCGAGCAGCGTGGACGTCACCCCGTGGGCCGGCAACTGTCGACGGAAGGTTTCGATCGACGTCGACACCCCATTGATGCGCGGAAAATACACATCACTCAACATCAGGACACGCATTCGGCATCCTCCTTGTGTGGCTGCAGCTCCGGCGCGGGGCGCGCCATGCTCGCATCCCAGCGCACCACCCGCAGCGCGCCGCTGTCGTCTTCGACCAGGGCCGAGCACGAATCCACCCAGTCACCGCAGTTGGCGTACATCGTGCCGTCAAAATCCTTGATCGTGGGCCAGTGAATATGCCCGCAGACCACACCATCGAGCCCGCGGTCGCGCACATGGTGGATGACCGAATCCTCGAAATCGAAGACGAAATCGATCGCCTTCTTGACCTTCTGCTTGGCGTAGCCGGCCAGCGACCAGTAGCCGCTGATGCCCAGCAAACGCCGCGCACGCGATAACCAGATGTTGATCCGCACCAGCGTGTTGTAGGCCATGTCGCCGAGTACCGCGACCCAGCGATGGTGACGCGTGACCTGGTCGAAAGCGTCACCGTGGATGATCAGCAGGCGGCGCCCGTCGGCCGTGGTGTGAATCGCCTCTTCGCGCAGTTCGACACCGCCAAAGGCCGTGCCGCAGTAGTCGCGCAGCGCCTCGTCATGGTTGCCTGGGATGAACACCACCTGCGTGCCGTGGCGTGCCATGCGCAGCAGTTTTTGCACCACGGTGTTCTGCTCGGCCGTCCAGTGAATGCTGCGCGACATGGCCCAGAAGTCGATGATGTCGCCCACCAGATACAGCCGCTCGCAGGGGTGGTGACGGAGGAAATCGAGCAGACGATCGGCCTGACAAGCCCGCGTGCCCAGGTGAATATCGGAGAGGAAGACAGTTTTCCAGCGCATTGCCGCGCAGTGTGTGCAGGCGGCGTGTCAGCTTCGTGACAAACGGGTTGCGCTCTGATGACGCACCAAAAAATCAAACGCGTCAGTCAGGCGCACCCGACCAAACCTCTGCGTCAAAGACGGCTGCGTTCGGCAATTGGCTCGAGGCATCACGGGGCAGATGCCCCTGCCCCTGCCCGCTGCCTCAAGCGTCGAACGCGGTTTGTTCGCCGACCGTCGGGCACCCACACGCCGTGTGATGATCCTCAGTGGCCGTGCGCTGGCGAGCGGGCAGGCAGAGGCGGAACCGTGTTCCGCGCCCGGGGTGACTCTCAACCTCGAGACAACCACCATGGCGCTTGGCAATGCCATAGGAAACCGACAGGCCAAGCCCTGTCCCTTGGCCGACCGGTTTGGTGGTGAAGAAGGGGTCGAAGATTTTCGTCAGGTGTTCGGCGGCAATGCCGCAGCCGGTATCGGCCACGTCAATCCACACCCACTCACCGTCGGCCCCCGACGAGAGCGTGATGGTTCCGCCGCCCTCACAGGCCTGGGCCGCATTCATCAACAAGTTCATGAACACCTGGTTGATCTGGCACGGCAGACACTCAACCTCGGGCAGCTCGCCAAACGCCTTGACGATCTGCGCCCGATCCTTGATCTCTCCCCAGACGATGTTGAGCGTACTGTCGAGTCCATGATGCAAGTCGGCGAGCTGCCACCTGTCATCGCCCGCCAGCGAAAAATCACGCATGTCCTGCACGATCCGGTGAACACGCACCGCACCGTCGATCGACTCAGCGATCAGGCTTGCAATGTCTTCGCGTAGATAGTCGATATCAATCGCCTGCCGGACGGCCTCGACCTCGGCCAGAGCGGCCGGGTCGGGCTCACGCCGAGCGGTGTAGCGCTCATACACCGCGATCAACCGGAGCAGATCTGCCGCGTAAGTTTGCAATGTCGACAGATTCGAATTAACGAAGCCGATGGGATTGTTGATCTCATGCGCCAGCCCGGCGGCCAGTTGCCCGATTGAGGCCAATTGCTCCGACTGCAGAAGCTGGTTCTGAGCACTCTCCAGTTTCTGGATAAGGGCGCGCTGCTCGTCCTTTTCCTTCTCCAGAGCGGCCTGTACGCGCTTTCGCTCCTCGATCTCCTGCGTCATTTTCAAGCGCGCTGCCACCAGAGACTGGTTGATCTCGCGGTTTTCGACAACGGCCGCTTCGAGTTCGGCGGTCCGTGCTCGCACCTGGTTTTCGAGGATCACGTTCGTTTGGAACTGCACAAAATCAGAGCGCTGACCATTCGCCTCGCGCTCTATCCGGTTCATCAGTGCCTGGATGATTTTTTGCTGCCGAACGATCTCATCCTGCGCGCTACGTTCAGTCGCCACCTTGGGGCCGCCTGTGTTCTCAGGCATCGTCCACCTCCAGCGATCGGCCAATCGCAATCCCGGTCAGTGTCTGGTTAACATGCACACCGCCATACTGCTCGCCGTAGGTGCTGAAGCCCACGCAGTTGTTGCGAACCAGCAGATCGGCCACGGCATCGCGCTGCTGGCCGGCGTCCATTTCAAGGCGACGTAGAATGCAGTCACAACTGAACACAAAGTCGGGCGGCCCGATCTGCGCCCGGACACTAGCCAGCGCCCGCGACAGATCAGACACCATGTCCTGCCCCCGGGCGACCCGCAAGACCAACCCTTCCTCAATGGCACAGTAAAAGGTGAGACTGCCGTCCGCATTCACTTTCTGAATCGACCGGACATAATCCGTGCCGTCGATCATCACCACCACCGGGTGGGCAGCAAATTGCGCCGGCCCCAGGCTCTCGCACGCCACGCCAACCAGCCGTGCATACTCTTGCGCAGCCGGCAACCCGTTGATTTCATGAACAATGCGGCGACTGGCGTCCGCCTCGGTCACCACAAAGCGCTCGTCCTCAGTCGCAAAATGCTGTGTTTTGAACGCCAGGACCGGAAGCTCGGTACCAATCAGCGCAAGCACCGCGCAGTCGGCATGAAACGCGCCTTCGTGATAGACCCACGTGTGACTGAACTCCAGATCATCCCCCGCCGACCCCCCAATGACCGGAAGACGCCCCAGCGCCGATTGCACCGCGTGCGACACCATCTCCTCTCGCACCGAGAGTCCGTCGATCAACTGCAATCCAAAACAATGGGCCGGCGCATTGCCGGATGGACTCAGCCCCTTGAGTCGGGCCAACAGCTCACTGGCAAAACGCTGGCCGGCCGGCATCTCGAACTGCTGCAAACCGTCGAGGCGACCCACTACGGCGCTGAACGCGCTGCGACAAAAGCTCGCCCCCGACAGGCTGTGCCGGCAATACCCAGCGGGCCCGATTTCACCTGCCGTGGTGCAGCCGATCACCGTCACCCCATCGAACAGTCGCGCCAACTCATCGGCCAGTGCGTCCAGATCGTACAAGGTGGAACAAAAGAACACGACCAGCGAACAGTCGCGCTGCGCAACCGCATCATGGAACGCCCGCGCCGCCAGGCGAGCATCCTGAAGCAAGGAATGACCGAGTCGAATACCTTGTTGAACCGCCATGTCATGCCCACCAAAGACACGCCAGAAATACGTTGCCCAATGCCGCCGACCCAGTATCCGCAGCCGCCCGCGGCAAGAAGCGCCTTCATGTATCTACGACCGCCGGCCAGCAGACTGTAGGGCGCGTTGAACCAGGAAGCCGTAGTTAGACGCGCCCGAGTGTGCGCTTGGCGGGCGGTCTGGCAAGGCGCGACGACACGCAGCCTGCACGCGGCAAGGAGGAGCAACGCAGCAAGGCAGCCCGCCAAGCGCACAATCGGACGCGTAGCGCTATCACCCGCCGGGTGATCGGCCTCGAAGCCGAACAGGTTCGCATGTTCAATACCTGGCTCATGGGCACAAGCGGTCAGCTGCGGTTTCCAGGTTGAACGCCGCACGACAATGCCGCCTCCGCCACGGCGTCATCTGACGCGCCAGAACGACGTAAAATGCACGCATTTTCGAGAGGAAAGCCAATGGAACTGACAAATTTCGACGATTTCCTGCGCGTGGCAAGTCAACAAATCGAGCCACAACGCCTGCTGTTCGTGTTTGCCGCCGCACAGCTCCCCGACGAGCACACCGAGGAAGAAGCCGAGCGGTTTGCCCAAGGCCAGGGCGGCACACTGTCGCCCATCATGTATGTCGACAAGGCGCTGCATGAAGTCCCCAGCTTTGAGGCCCTGCTAAATGAATCCCGCCAGATGGGGCGTGAATGGCAGATCGTGTTTGTCGGTGCGCTCGACGGTCACAACGGCGTGATGCTCAGCACCGAGCAGGCCGGGCAACCGCTGGAGCTGATGGTCAAGCACATCGAGAACGGCGAGGTTCAGCGCTTCCTGGCCTTCGACGCGCAAGGCCAGACGGTCAGCTTCGTCTGAGCCCGCGCATTGGCGCGATGGCCCGGCCGCGTCACAGCACTTCGCTTCGCACCGTAATGTCAGGGCCATTGCGCACCGTCTGAAGCACCACGCAGCTATGCTCGGCGGCCTTCATCAGCCGCGCGATCACGCCGGGCGAGGGGGTTTCGCTTGGCGACAGGCGGGCGCACAGCGCAATCTTCTGAAAGCCCACCGGCACGGCGCGATCGACAAGCAAGGTGCCGCGCACATCCACCTCGGCGTCGACCTGCACTTCCAGCGCGTCGAACGCGATGCCGAAGCGATTGGCGAGAATGCTCCGGGAAATTCGAGGCCGCATCGAAGTAGCCAGCGCAGTCCGGCCTGGGCCCGCAGGGGGCCTCCGAAATTCATCGATTGATCGGCCGCCGGACATCAGCCGCCCTTACTGGCCTGGGCTTTAGCCGAGACGCTAACCGCTGACCTGCCGTCGGCGTACGCCCATCCCAAGGACACACTATCTTCGACAGACGGCAACCATCTGCCAGGAACCGCCGGATGAAGCCAGCCGCGCAATAGGCAGCAATGCAGCGCAAGGCGATGAAGCATTTTGGCGACAGAAAAATTTTCACTTGAGAGATTTCATGAAGCCGTCTCTCATTTGAAGACATTCCATTCGCAATGACATGCCTGGCGGGGAATTTAGAAGCAAGAACACGGCGCGCTTTCGGTCCATCACCGAAGACTGAATCCCGCGACACTGCTCGATCTGCCGCAGTCGAAACGACCACGGCAGGACTTTATCGGTCAGTTTTCCTTAATTTTCTTCTCCACCTGACTACGACGCCACTTCGCCGGCGGTACGCCATATTCTCGACTGAAGGCGCGGCTAAATGCGGTATCAGTTTGGTACCCTACTTCCTCGGCAATCCGGATCAGTGGCGCGCTACTACCTGCTAGAAGGTTGGCAGCCATAAGCATCCGCCACTGTGTCAAATACTGCATCGGTGCGATGCCGACAATCAGCTGAAACCTTTCAGCAAGCACCGATCGCGATGTCCCTACCTGGCTCGCCAGATCCTCGAGAGTCCATGCGTGTGCGGGGCTCTTGTGCAGCGCGCCCAATGCCGCTCCAACGATGCGATCACTCAAACCGGCCAGCCAGCCTGTGGTTCCAAGCGTCGGCTCGTTCATGTAGATACGCAGAACTTCAATGAAAAACACTTCGGATAATTTGGCCAAAACGCCCATACCACCCGGGCGTGGCGACCGGGCCTCGCTCAATGCATAACGCAATGATGTTTCCAGCCAAACGCCGGCATTCGAGCCGCGAACATGGACTTTGACGATGGAAGGCAAGCCTGCCATGAGCATGCGGGCCAGACGCGCATCGCAAGCCATATACCCGCACACCAGGCGTGTCACTGCGCCGCCCCCACCGTAGCTCAATTTACGAGGACGCCTTGACAACACAACGTCTAATTTCGCGCCGGTGGCTGCAGGTACACCTGGCGCGGAGGCCATGCGATGCGCATCGCCTTGAGGAAAAACCACCGCATCACCAGCAACGAGGTGCACAGGTGGCTGCCCAGCCATCTCTACATAGCATTCTCCTTCGGTAATCATGTGGAAAATTACCACTCGCTCGGCACCAGGCTCTAGCAATGGCGCGGCATAGTCAGCATGCGGAGACTGATAGCACCAAGGTGCTGTGAATCGTCCGTTGATAAAGATAGCGCCCATCAGACGCACAACTCTCAAAGTTTCAGACAGGGCATCCATTGTCACGACGCGACGGTGACATGCAGGGAAAACGGCGTTGCTGTCAGGAGTGCACTCGGGACGGGGGAGTGACTAAGGCAACTCTCAACCAAAGTTTTCAAGGCCGCCGGAGTTGATCCGTTCGCAGCGACTGTGACACGCAACTCAACATCGAAGGGGCCTGCAGAAACCGGCGCTCCATTGGACTCAGACATTCCAAGAAGACCTCTAGCATCTGAGCGGCTGCCGACATCGACCTCAATCTTCGTAAGTACGATTCCTTCACATGCGGCGGCCATCACGATTGAAGTTGTCGCACATGACGCGATACCGGCACGAAACAACCAGCCCGGCGAAACCTGGTCGCCGCTACCACCGAGTTCCGCCGGCATGTCAGTTGCCACCTCAATGCCATTGGCGTTTCGGATAAGCACCCTTGTTCCGGCTACCCATCTGGCGCTTGCCGGAGCATCGTCGCTGATACCAACCTTGGGGCGTCGCTGAAAAGCAGCCTTCGCGCGGCATATCGCTGCCTCGATGTCTTGAAGTCCCATTTTCTAATCCCTTGGTTGGTTTCAACAGATCACATTCTGGGCGCTTTGAGCAGCTTCCAGCAATGCCTTGTGCTGACCAGAACTGCACGCAGGATGATCAAACAGTAAATCCGGACGTTGAGGCAACGGTCGCGAGGATTCACTGCCAATTCAGGACGGTCAGTCAATTCGTCGCGACGCCTAGACAGGACGAGTCGTCATTCATTGAGGCACCGTCTAAACGTTACAACTCAGGAGATATCACCGTGCAAATTTCAACTCATTTCAATGCCGTTGAGCAGATGCAAGCATCTGCATGGGCAAGCGGCGTCGCCCCCAGTGAATACATTGAGATAGTGCTCACAGGGACTAAACCGTGAAAACGATCGTCCAAAATGCCCAGGAGCCGCTGCGCAAACAGTTCAAGGAGGCACCGGCTTTGGCCATGGTGACCGACCACGCGCGCACTTGTGGCACTAATCCCGCAGATCCTTTCCACACCTTGGTGGAACCTATGGATGGATGCGGCGTTTGCGTTCCTGTTGGTGTTCATCGAGCCGTCGGTGGCCTTCATGATGCCCCCACACCCGGTGACATGCTGTGCGCTGCGCTGGCGGCGTGTCAGGACTCCGCTGTCAGAATGGTGGCCAATCGTTTAGGGATCGAAATCATCCACCTGGAAGTTCGTGTGACTGCGCAAGTCGATGTGCGAGGCGCCTTGGGCATGGACACGGCTGTGCCGGTGGGCTTTCAGTCCATGACTTGTGACATCCATCTGAGTGTGCAGGAGAGCACGCCCCCCAAGTTGCTAGTTGCCCTGCATGCGGCGGCCCAAAGGTGCTGCGTGGTGCAGCAAACCCTGCACCAACCGCCGCCAGTGACGACCCGGTTTAGAACCTTTTCACCTAGCGCCGTTGAAAGCAATGAAATCTCAGTTGCATCGAAGCAATAGTTTCAATAGCAGGTTTGATATTTCAGTGCTGAACGTTGGGCTTCGCTGCGCTCAACCCAACCTACATGGAGCCGTGGCGCACTTACGACGGACGGCTCGGCGTCGATAGCGGTCCGTCACGCCCTTTCCCCGATTACCCACCATTCACACCTTGAACACGATGGCGAGCGTGAGTGATGCCAGACCAACGTCCGCCATGCGTGTTTCGGCAGCCACAAGCACTACCGGGCGAGTGGTGAGCTACTGCGATGCCTCGTGGAGGCATCACTCCGCCAGCAACGCGTCCCGAACGACTTGTCGCACGGCTTTCGCAATCAACCAGCCGGGAATCGTGGCGGGCCCGGCATAGGAGTGGTGGGCACCACGCCCCGTGGTTGCGACCGTTACGGTGTCGGTGGAGGTGCCGGTGGCGAGTGCGCCGTCCGGGGTACGGATGGCCATGTCGATGAGTGTGGCGGTCTTGGCTTCGGTGGTGGTGATGATGGCGTTCACCATGGCGGCTCGGGTGAGTGCAGCGTCGACCAGCACGATGAGGTTGATGGTGCCGGGCGTGGCTTTGTACGGCGCTGAGATGCCGGCGCTGGTGGCATTGCCGATGCCGGCGGTGGCGAGCACACCGACGCGCACGCCGCTTTCTTCGACGAGGGCGAGTCGTGCCTTGTGCAGTGGCACCGCAGTGAGCAGACCGATGAAAGGGCCGGTGATGTCGCACTGCCTGGCGATGCGCTCAAGGTCTGATGCGGGGTCGTCGGAGCAATAGTCGACGGGCACATTCGCGTTGAGGATATGGCGTACCCGGCGAAATCCGCCGCCATGGAAAGACGACGAGAGTGTAGTCAGCAGCGCTTCGCTTTCGACATGAATCGCGCCAGGACTGTGTTTGATGCGGATGCCGGGAATCGGGGTTTCGATGCGCATGGGCGGGAGTTTAGTGCATGCGGCACGTCGGACCGGCGCGCCGGGTGCTTCCCCGCGCCATGCGTCGGCGATGCGTAGGCTGGGCTGACGAAGGAAGCCCAACACTCGGCCTTCCACGATTGCATAGCGACACCTTGGGCTTCGCTGCGCTCAACCCAACCTACATGACGCCATCGCGACGCTGATCGCGCTCAGGCCGTGCGCTGCCCGACGCCGAGCGCCGCGACTACAGCGATCATCAGCACCACGGCCGCGCCGGCTAGGGTCGCGCCGTACCAGCCCTGATCCATGAAGGCGCCGAAGAGCACTGGCGAGATGGCGAAGCCGACGTCGAGGCCGGAATACACCGTGCCGTAGACGCGGCCGGTGGCGCCTTTTGGGGCGGCCTTTTTGATCATCATGTCGCGGCTGGGGCCGCCGATGCCGACGGCGAAGCCGGTGGCGGCGAGCAGGGCCATGGTGCCTTGGCCGCCGAGCCAGCCGGTGGCGCAAACGAGTAGCAGCATGGCGCCGGCGGTCATCGCCCAGGCGACCACCCGGTCGCTGTGGCGGGTCTGGCCGGCGATGAAACCACCGACCAGCATGCCGAAGGCGCCGCACAGCATGTAGGCGCTGATAGTGAGCGTGGCGGCTTCAACGCTGACGCCGTGCACGGCTTCGAGAATGGAGGGCGCGAAGCTTTGCACCACGGCGAGCGTCATGGTGGACAGCAAAAAGAAGGCGAAGCACCACCAGATGACCGGCAGCTTGAGGTAGTCGAGATCAGAGCCTTTGGGGGCGTCGGGGTGGCGCACGGCCACCTCGGTGCGCAGTTTATCGCGCTGCCAGAACAACACCGCCAACACCACCGCGTACAGCGCGGCGGCCGACAGGTAGGCCGTGCGCCAGTCGGCCAGCGCGGTGATGCCAACCAGGAAGGCCGGCGCCAGCGCCCAGCCGAGGTTGCCGGTCAGGCCGTGGGCGCTGAAAGCGTGACCGAGCCGGCCGGTCGATACCTTCTGGTTGAGGATGGTGAAATCGGCAGGATGAAACGGCGCATTGCCCAAGCCCGCGAGCACGGCCACCAGCATCAAGCCGGTGTAACCCGTCGCCTGACTCGCCACCAGCGCCGCCACCAGAAACAGCGAGATCGCTGCGAACAGCACGGGTCGCGCACCGAAGCGGTCGACCACGAAACCCGCCAGCGCCTGCCCGGTGCCCGAGACCACGAAGAACAGGCTCATCAGCAGGCCAACATCCGAGAAGCTCAGGCCGAACTCGCGGATGAACACCGGAAACAACGGGGCGAGCAGCAGGTGCGAGAAGTGCGAGATGCCATGCGCCAGACCAACGAGGCCGATCACGGTGGCGTCCTGCTTCAGTGTGGGAATGGGCGCGACGGCCGCATCGAGCGTGGTGGTGTTCATGGGGCGATAGTACGTTCGAATCGCTGGGCACGAACAGGGCAAGGGCGAAAAAAGCCGCGCCGGCCAGCCGAACGGCAGTGACGCTACTGAATCGTCAGCCTTCCGAACCAGCGCACATCGGGCGCTACATCGCTGCGTTCATGCGGCCCGTAGGGCGGCAACGCGGGGTCGGTTGGCGGCGCGCCGATCAGGTTGAGATCAATGGCCTGGGGCGTGCCAACCAGCCCCTCATCGGTGCGCTGCAGGCGGTAATACACGCCGTTCCAGAGTTTCGCACCGAACTCGTTGGGCAGTTTGTAGAAGAACAACAGCGCATGCTCGAGCCAGGCGAGATCATCGGCGGTGACACTGGCGGGGTTGGCATGCGGATACGGCACGTGGCAGAACACTTCGTCCGGCGCTTCGAGGCACTTGAACTCTTTCATCGACAGGAAAAAGTCGGTGAAACGCGCATGATCCATATGCACGGCCACGCCAATGCGTTCGCCTTGTGGCGTGAATGTAACGGTGCCGATGGGGGTGCGTTGCCCGTCGCGTGCGTGCAGCACGATGTTGCGGGAGCCGCTCAATTCCCAGGCGGAGGCGCTTCCGGCAAACAGTGCGCCGGCGAGCAGCGTTGCGGTGATCCATGGCTTGATCGGGCGCATGTCGACTCCTTGGTGTCGCGCCGCGGCCAACGGCCATGATGCCGATGCTGCCAGACGCGTTGGTCGAGCATCCCCACGCGGCGGCCTGCGGTCAATCGAGATTTTCTGGATTTCTCCGGCGGGCGCCGTCCGGGCGGAGACGCCGTGATCCGGGCCGCGCGGGCACGGGATAAAAAAACCGAGGCGCACGGCCTCGGTTCTTGGCGCTGTCAAAGCGACGATGGCACTCAGAATCAATGCATCTTGGTCGGATTGTGTCGCATCAGGATCTCGGTGACTTCACGCTCCGTCACATCGGGCGTAATGACCTTGACCTGCATCTGCTCTGTGGCCAGGAACACGTTTTCGCGTGGAATGCCGACGGACACCAGATCGTCGAGCACATTTTCCATCGCATCCTTGGAACTGAAGTCGCCGGTTACGGTTTTGGTCATAACGTTCTCCTCGGTCGGTTGAAACGGCGCTACCGACGGCCGGCGGGCATCTGCCCGCGCGACCGTTCAATAACACTGACCGCGGCATGTCGCGAAAATTCCGCCACCGCAACAATGACTTACATGCTGCGACGGTACTGGCCACCCACTTCGTACAGCGTGGTGGTGATCTGGCCCAGCGAGCAGTAACGCACGGCGTCGACCAACACTTCGAAGACGTTGCCGTTATCGATCACGGTCTGGCGCAGCTTGGCGAGCCACTTATCGCACTCGGCCTTGTTGCGACCCTGGAAGTCGGCCAGGCGGGCAAGTTGGCCCTGCTTTTCTTCCTCGGTGGAGCGCGCCAGTTCGATTTCGGGCTGGGCGGAGCCTTTCGGGTTGAGGAAGGTGTTCACGCCGATGATCGGATAGGAGCCGTCATGCTTCTTGTGCTCGTAGTAGAGCGACTCTTCCTGGATCTTGCCGCGCTGGTAGCCGGTTTCCATGGCGCCGAGCACGCCGCCGCGCTCACTGATGGCTTCGAACTCGCGCAGCACCGCTTCTTCGACCAGATCGGTGAGCTCGTCGATGATGAAGGCGCCCTGGTTGGGGTTCTCGTTGTTGGCCAGGCCCCACTCGCGGTTGATGACCAGCTGGATCGCCATGGCACGACGCACGGACTCTTCGGTCGGCGTGGTGATCGCTTCGTCGTAGGCGTTGGTGTGCAGCGAGTTGCAGTTGTCGTAGATGGCGATCAGCGCCTGCAGCGTGGTGCGGATGTCGTTGAAGTCCATTTCCTGCGCGTGCAGCGAGCGGCCGGAAGTCTGGATGTGGTACTTGAGCTTCTGGCTACGCTCGTTGGCGCCGTACTTGTTCTTCATCGCCACGGCCCAGATGCGGCGGGCCACACGGCCGATCACGGTGTATTCCGGGTCCATGCCGTTGCTGAAGAAGAAGCTCAGGTTGGGCGCGAAGTCGTCGATGTGCATGCCGCGCGCGAGGTAGGACTCGACATAGGTGAAGCCGTTCGACAGCGTGAAGGCGAGCTGGCTGATCGGGTTCGCGCCGGCTTCGGCGATGTGATAGCCGGAGATCGACACCGAGTAGAAGTTCTGCACCTTGTGGTGCACGAAGTATTCCTGAATGTCGCCCATCATCTTGAGCGCGAACTCGGTCGAGAAGATGCAGGTGTTCTGGCCCTGGTCTTCTTTCAGGATGTCGGCCTGCACCGTGCCGCGCACGGTCGACAGCGTCCAGGCCTTGATCTTGGCATGCTCGTCTTCGGTCGGATCACGGCCGTTGTCGGCCTTGAACTTGGCGACCTGCTGGTCGAGCGCGGTGTTGAAGTAGAAGGCCAGGATGAAGGGCGCCGGGCCGTTGATGGTCATCGATACCGAGGTGGTCGGCGCGCACAGGTCGAAGCCGTCGTAGAGCACCTTCATGTCGTCGAGCGTGGCGATGCTCACGCCCGAGTTGCCGATCTTGCCGTAGATGTCCGGACGCGGGTCGGGGTCGCAGCCGTACAGCGTGACCGAGTCGAAAGCGGTCGACAGACGGTGGGCCGGCATGCCTTCGGACACACGCTTGAAGCGGCGGTTGGTGCGGAAGGCGTCGCCCTCGCCAGCGAACATGCGGGTGGGGTCCTCGCCCTCGCGCTTGAAGGCGAACACGCCGGCGGTGTAGGGGAAGGAGCCGGGCACGTTTTCCTTCATCAGGAAGCGCAGCGTCTCGCCTTCGTCCTCGAAGTTGGGCAGCGACACCTTACGGATCTTGGTGCCCGACAGCGACTTGCGGGTCAGCTGGGTGCGGATCTCCTTGTCGCGGATCTTCACCACGTACTCGTCTTCGGCGTACAGCGCCTTTTCGGTCGGCCACTGCTCAAGCAGCTTGCGTGCCGTCGGGGTGAGCTCGCCGTCCTTCCAGTTGATCATCTCGTCAAAGTGGGCGGCCGGCTTGCCGCACTGCTCGAACAGCGCCTTGGCCGTGCGCAGCGACTGACGCTCGCGCGCCACGCGCACTTGCTGACCGGTGTGCTTGTGATAGTCACGCACCGACTCGGCGATCTCGGCCAGGTAGCGGATACGCTCGGCCGGCACAATCGCGCGGCCTTTGGAGGACGAGCGCACGCTCACCACCGGCAGCTTGCCCGGCTTGGCCTTGAGGCCGGCTTCGATCATGCTCGGCAGAATCGCCTGATACAGTGCGGTCACGCCGTCATCATTGAAGCGCGCGGCCATGGTGCCGAACACCGGCATCTGCTCGGTCGGCGTGCTGAAGGCTTCGCGGTTGCGCTGGTATTGTTTGCGCACATCGCGCAGCGCGTCGTCAGCACCCTTGCGGTCGAACTTGTTGATGGCGACGAAGTCGGCAAAGTCGAGCATGTCGATCTTCTCGAGCTGGCTGGCCGCGCCGAATTCGGGCGTCATCACATACAGCGACTTGTCCACAAACGGCACGATGGCCGCGTCGCCCTGGCCAATGCCGGAGGTCTCGACCACCACCAGGTCGAAGCCCGCCAGCTTGCACGCGGCGATCACTTCGGGCAGCGCGGCGGAGACTTCAGCGCCAGTGTCGCGAGTGGCCAGCGAGCGCATGAAGATGTTCTCGTGCTCGATGGCGTTCATGCGGATGCGGTCGCCCAGCAGCGCGCCGCCGGTGCGCTTGCGCGAGGGGTCGATGGAGATGACGGCCAGCTTGAGCTTGTCTTCCTGATCGAGGCGGAAGCGACGCACCAGCTCGTCGGTGAGCGAACTCTTGCCCGCGCCGCCGGTGCCGGTAATGCCGAGCGCCGGCACGGTCAGCTTGGCTGCGGCGTCGATCAGCGACTTCTTGGTGGCGGCATCATACGCACCGTTTTCCAGCGCCGTAATGATCTGCGCCAGTGCGCGCAGGTCGCCCGCCTTGAGCTGCTTGAGCATGTCCTTGGCGGCCGGTGCGAGCGGCGCCAGATCGTAGTCGGAGGTCTTGACCACGTCGTTGATCATGCCCTGCAGGCCGATCGTGGCGCCGTCTTCGGGCGAGTAGATGCGGGTCACGCCGTAGTCGTGCAGCTCCTTGATCTCGCTCGGCACGATCACGCCACCGCCGCCGCCGAACACCTTGATGTTCTCGCCGCCGTTGGCCTTGAGCAGGTCGATCATGTACTTGAAGAACTCGACATGGCCGCCCTGATACGAGGTGATGGCGATACCCTGCACATCTTCCTGCAGCGCGGCATTGACGATCTCGCCGACCGAGCGGTTGTGGCCCAGATGGATCACCTCGGCGCCGGAAGATTGCATAATCCGCCGCATGATGTTGATTGAGGCATCATGGCCGTCGAACAGGGACGCGGCGGTCACGAACCGCACTTTGTTCTTGGGCTTGTAGGGCTGCAGCTTCTTGGCGACGCTCAGATCAGTCATGTGTCTCTCCCGGGGTCAGGTTATCTGCTTCATGGTAGAGGTCGGCCGAGCACATTGCCATTGCCCCCGGTGACGCATATCGTGCAAAATCGGCCAACATCCTGCGTCGCTTGTCAGTTACGGCCCACCGGGAGATTCTGATGCCCCGATCTGCAAAGTCCGCCGCCTCACCGGGCACGGCCGGCCGCCCGCGCCGCCCGCGCGCCACGGTCGCGCCCGGCTTCGTCACCGGCATGCTCGCCGGGCTGGAGCGGCTGGGCCGCGACCCCGCGCCCTTGCTGGCCGATGCCGGCATCGATCTGGGCAACCCGACGCTGCGCATCGAGGTCGACCGCTATGCCGCGCTATACAACCGCATCATTGCCGAACTGGGCGACGAGGGCTTTGGCCTGTTCTCGCAACCGGTGCGCCCCGGCAGCTTCGAGTTCCTGTGCCGCAGCATGCTCGGTGCCACCACGCTGGCCGACGCACTGGAGCGCGCGGGCCGCTTTCTGCATCTGGTGCTGCCCGACCTGAATATCACCATTCACCGCCGCGGCGACATGGCGCAGCTGCGCATCGTCGAAACCCGCCCCCTCGGCCCCCGCGACGACCCGGCCCGCGTATTTGCTTTCGAGTGGCTGCTGCGCCTGCTCCACAGCGTCGCCTGCTGGCTGGTGGGGCGCGGGCTGGCGCTGGAGGCGGTGCGCTTTCCCTACGCCCGCCCGGCCCATGCCGACGACTACGCGCTGGTGTATACCGAGCATTCGTCGTTTGAAGCGCCCGACCTCGAAGCCAGCCTGCGCGCCAATCTGCTTGACCTGCCCATCCGCCGCGACGAAGCCGCGCTGGCCGTGTTCCTGGATGGCGCCCCCGGCAAGATCAGCATGCTCTACCGCCGCGACCGCGAGCTGGTGTTCCGGGTGCGCGATCTGCTGCGCGACGCCCTGCCCGCCGCCCTCACCGTGACCGAAGCGGCCGCCAGTCTGCATATGTCGACCCGCACCCTGCACCGCCGGCTCGAAGAAGAAGGCTCGGGCTTTCGCTTGATCAAGGATGCCTTCCGGCGCGACATCGCGCTCTCGCGCCTGACCAAGACCCGCCACAGCATCGCTGACATCGCGGCCGACCTCGGCTACGCCGACACCTCCGCCTTCTACCGCGCCTTTGTCGCCTGGACCGGACAGGCCCCCGATCGTTTTCGCCGTCAGGTACAAGTGCACACGCGCGAGGACGCAGCGCCCTTCCCGCCCGACGCGAGCACGCACTAGAATGGTGCCTCGCCCCGCCGCCCCCGCTCTCTGAGACGCGCTCATGCCTCCGCGCAACCCATTCGCACACCCGGCCCCTGCCACCGGCAACTCGCCCGAGGAGTTGCGCCGCTATGATCTGCTGCTGGCAGGGCTCGATCTGCTCGACCAGGCGATTGCGGTATTCGACGCCACGCCCAAGCTGGTGACCTGGAACAAGGCGATGGTGCGTTTGCTCGACTTCCCCGAATCGCTGGTACGCGTGGGCACGCCCTTCGAAGCCTTTGTGCGCTTCAATGCCGAGCGTGGCGAGTACGGCGAAGGCAACCTGGAAAAGCAGGTCGCCGAGCGCATGGCCTCGGTGCGCGCCTTCGAACCCCACTACGTCGAGCGTGTGCGCCCCAACGGCAAAGTGCTGGCGATTCGCGGCGTGCCGATTCCCAACCTCGGCTTCGTTTCACTGTGGACCGACATCACCGAGCAGCGCCGCTACGAAACCCTGATCCAGCAGCAGAACGTGCTACTCGAAGCCAGAGTGCGCGAACGCACCGCCGAGTTGCTCTCGGCCAAGACCGAGATCGACCACATCGCTCAGGCACTGGGCCGTAGCGAAGCGCGCCTGTTGATGATCATCGACTCCATCCCCGCCTTGATCGCCTATGTGGATGTGAATCGCAAGTACCAGTTCGCCAACAAGGGCTACGCCGAATGGTTCGGTCTGACCAAGGAGAGCATCGTCGGCCGCTCGATTGAAGCGGTATTCGGCGAAGAGGCCTATGCCGGCATCACCGACTACCTCGACACCGCCACCCGCGGCGAACGCGTCTCCTACGAATACGCGCGCAAGGCCGACAAGGGCCGTACCGTCTATGCACGCAGCGTGGTGGTGCCGGAGTTCGACAGCGACCAAAAAGTGGTCGGCTTTTTCGTGCTCTCCATCGACATCACCGAGCAGCGCGCCAGTGAAGCCGCCCTTGTGCAGGCGCAGAAAATGGAAGCGGTCGGCCAGCTCACCGGCGGCCTGGCGCACGACTTCAACAACCTGCTGACCATCGTCATGGGCAACCTCGAAGCCGCCAAGGAGCGCTGCGACCCGGCGCTGGCCGCCGACTACCTCAACCCCGCACTGCATGCCGCCCAACGCGGCGCCGAGCTGATCCGCCGCCTGCTGACCTTCTCGCGCCGCCAGACCCTGGAGCCCAGCGCCGTTGAGGTCGGCCAGCTGGTGCGCGACATGACACAGCTGCTCAGCCGCTCGCTGACCGAATCGGTGCGCATCCAGACCCATCTGCCCGACGTGCCACTGTATGCCATGGCCGACCCGCATCAGCTCGAAAGCGCACTGCTCAACCTCGCCATCAACGCCCGCGACGCCATGCCCGGCGGCGGCGAGCTGAGCATCCGGGTGCATGAACGGCACATCCCCTCCAGCCTCGCCATGCTGATCGAGCTGCCGGTGGGCGACTATGTGCAGATCGAGGTCTCTGACACCGGCACCGGCATCGCCCCCGAGCTGCTGCCGCGCGTCTTCGAGCCCTTCGTCACCACCAAGCCCTTTGGCCGAGGATCCGGGCTCGGACTGTCGATGGTATATGGCTTCGTGCGGCAGTCCGGCGGCAATATCCGGGTGCGCAGCACCATCGGAAAAGGCTCGTCCGTCACCTTCGTCCTCCCGCGCACCGACCCGCCTGCGCCGGTCGCCGACGAGGCACGCGAAAAATCGCACGACACCGACGCGCCGCGCCCGCCCGTACTGCTGGTCGAAGACGAACCCGAAGTGCGCAAGATCATCCGCATGCAGCTCACCGAGCTAGGCTACCCTGTGCTTGAAACCGACAACGGCGCCGCCGCCCAGGACATGGTTCGGCAGATTCCCGACATCGGCCTGCTGATCTCCGACACCGTCATGCCCGGCGCCATTGGCGGCAAGGAGCTGGTGCAGTTCGCCCGCGAAATTCGCCCCGACCTGCCCGTCCTGCTGATCACCGGCTACGCCAGTGGCAATGCCATCCATGAGGTGCAGGAGCTCGACGTCCCCGTGCTGCGCAAGCCCTTCGACCGCAAGCTACTCGAGCGCACCCTGGCTCAACTTCTTCAGGACTCCGACGCATGACCACAGACGCGACCCACCCCCGCATCCTGGTGCTCGAAGACGAGGTCGACATTGCCCGCCTCATCTGCAACGGTCTCGACGGCTACGGCTTCCGCTGCGAACACCATCAGACCGGGCGGCGCTTTCTGCAAATGGCTAAACAGACCCCGCCGGACCTGGCCATTGTCGATCTCGGCCTGCCCGACATGGACGGCATGCAGGTCATCCGCGAACTGCAGGAGCACTCGCCCTGCGCCGTGCTGATCCTCACCGGCCGCAATGACGTCACCGACCGCGTGCTCGGCCTAGAGCTGGGCGCCGACGACTACCTCGTCAAACCCTTCGAACCGCGTGAACTGGTCGCCCGCGTGCGCTCCATATTGCGCCGCTACCTGCGCAGCGCCGAGTCCAATGACGCCCCCGCCTCGCCCGGCACCGCGGTGTTCTCCGGCTGGCGTTTCGACCTCGGCCGCCACATGCTGATCACCCCCGACGGCCGTGAAGTGTCGGTCTCGGCCACTGAAGCCAGCATGCTCAGCGCGCTGCTCCGGAGCCCCAACCGCATCCTGACACGCGAGCAACTCATCGGCGAACGCGACATCGACCCCTTTGACCGCAGCGTCGACGTGCGCATCTCCCGTCTGCGCCGCAAACTTGAAGACGACCCGCAAAACCCCGCGCTGATCAAGACCGTGTATGGCGCCGGCTACCTGTTTTGCAGCAGTGTCAGCTGGGAATGAGCGGCTGCAACGCACTCGTGCCAACGCCGCAACACAGCCCACGGCGAACCATCGAGCGGCCCACGCCGTGGATCCGTACCGCCCTCTCGACAAGGTCTGAACTTCTATCCATAATTATGGATTATTAATCCACGGAGACTCCCATGACGCAACGCCCCTTCAAGGTCCTCGGCATCCAGCAAATCGCCATCGGCGGCCCGAGCAAAGACCGCCTGAAAACCTTGTGGGTCGACATGCTCGGCCTCGAAGTCACCGGCAATTTCGTCTCCGAGCGCGAGAATGTGGACGAAGACATCTGCGCCATCGGTAGCGGCCCGTTCAAGGTCGAGGTCGACCTCATGCAACCGCTCGACGCCGACAAGAAGCCGGCGGTGCACGCCACCCCGCTCAATCACATCGGTCTGTGGATCGACGACCTGCCCACCGCCGTCGAGTGGCTCTCATCCCAGGGCGTGCGCTTTGCGCCGGGTGGCATCCGCAAGGGCGCGGCGGGCTTCGACATCACCTTCATGCACCCTAAGGCCAACGACGAATTCCCCATCGCCGGCGAAGGCGTGCTGATCGAACTGGTGCAGGCGCCGCCCGAGGTGGTGGCGGCCTTCGCCAGGCTGGCGGGCTGACCCCCGACATCAAAAAGGGCGCCAAACGGCGCCCTTCTTACGAATCGGCGCTGGCCCCAAGGCATCAACCCCGCCCGTCTCTTGTTGGTATGCGCCCTCAGTCGGCAACGAAAAGCTTCGCCCCAGTGGCGGCGGACGAGCGGTGCGGTTCGGCGTTGTCGGCAACCTGATAACTCATGCCCGGACGCAAAACAAAACGCCGGCCATCTTCAAGCTCGGTGTGCAACTCCCCTTCGAGGCACAGAAGAATGTGGCCTTTCGAACACCAGTGATCCGCCAGATAGCCCGGCGAATACTCGACCATGCGTATGCGAAGATCGCCGAAGTGGCATGTCCGCCAATAAGCCACGCCATTCACGCCCGCATGGGTTGTGACAGGAATGCTTGACCAGTCGGTCGTCCCGAAGGGGATGTGATGGATGTCCATGGTGCGTCACCCCGATTACAACGTACGCGTCGAGAAGGTATCGCAGCTTTTCAGATCCCCACTGCCCAAGCCCTGCTTGAACCACCGCACTCGCTGCGCCGATGAGCCATGGGTGAAGCTGTCCGGCACCGCATAACCCTGTGCCTGTTTTTGCAGACGGTCATCACCGATCGCGGCGGCTGCACCGAGCGCCTCTTCGATATCGCCCGCTTCGAGCACCTGCCGGGCACGGTCGGCGTGATGCGCCCACACGCCGGAGAAGCAATCGGCCTGCAATTCGAGCCGCACTGACAGCTGGTTACCTTCGGCTTCGCTCAGCCGCTGGCGCGCTTCCTGCACCTTGCCGGAGATGCCCAGCAGGTTCTGCACATGGTGGCCCACCTCGTGGGCGATCACATAGGCTTGGGCAAAGTCGCCGGGCGCGCGGAAGCGGGTGCGCAGCTCGTCATAGAAGGCCAGATCGATATACACCTTCTGGTCACCCGGGCAGTAGAACGGCCCCATCGCGGCCTGGCCCATGCCGCAGGCGGTGCGTGTGGCACCGGTGAACAACACCAGCTTGGGCTCCACATAGCGGCCACCGCCCTGCTGAAAGATGGTCTGCCAGGTGGTTTCGGTATCGGCCAGTACCATGGACACGAAGCGCGCCTCGGCATCATTGGCGGGCGGCGCTCCGGCGGGCGCTTCCCCCGAAACACCGCCACCGGTAAGGCCAGAATTGAGCACCACGCTCGGGTCGACCCCAAAGTACATGGCCACCAGCGCGAGCACGATGGTGCCGACGCCTATCTTGCCACGGCCTATCCGCATGCCACTGCGCCCACCGCGGGCGCCTCGGCGGTCTTCCACGTTGTCACTTTGTCGTCCATTGTCGAAGCGCATGGCTCACCTCTTGCCGCTCTCGGCGTGCTGATTATCGGAGTCGATTGTTGCACACCCCGGCACGCTTGCCGGCGCAAAGCGGCCGGGCGGCGCCACGTGTTGCATCAATTGACGAAAAAGCCCGCCACAAGGGGCGGGCTTATGTCGCACATGGCCTGACACTCAGGTCTGTGCGGCGTCGATACGCTCGTCGCGGATCGCTTCGTACTCGTCTTCGAAGAAGAATTTCTCTTCGCCAAAGGCGGGCTCCAGATGATGGAGCCAGGTCGCGTCCGGGTTGTACTTGGCAAAGAACGGGCGCTGGATCCAGTCCGGATTGCGGCCCTGAATGAAGCGCAGCACGAACACTTTTTCACCCTTGATTTCGGTCACGCCTTGCACCTCGACCTTGCCGGGACTGGCCGACATCGACGGGCCGCGCGCGGTACGGGCGAGGCCGGAGACCTGCTGCATGGCTTCGCGGTAGATTTCCCACGCACGCTCAAGCGGCACCTCGAAGTAGCCACGGGCGCCAGTGTCGCGCTCGACAAACATGTAATACGGGATGATGCCGAGCTTGACCTGCATCTTCCACATCTTGGCCCACACGTCCGGGTCGTCGTTGATATGGGCGATCAGTGGGCCCTGGGCGCGAATCACTGCACCGGTGCTGCGAATGGCACGAATCGCGGCACGCGCGGCGTCGGTGTCCATCTCTTTCCAGTGGTTGTAATGCCCCATCACCGCCACATGCTTGCCGGCGCGCACCATGCGGGTGAGCAGGTCGATCAGTTCGCCGGCGTCCTCAGCACCGAGAAAGCGATGCGGCCAGAAGGTCAGCGCCTTGGTGCCGATGCGGATCGTCTGAATATGATCGAACTCGGGTTCGAGCAGCGGCTCGAGGTAAGCGGCCAGGTGCTTGGTCTTCATCACCATCGGGTCGCCGCCGGTGAACAGCAGGTCAGTGACCTCGGTGTGCGCCTTGAGGTAGTCGTGCAGCGTGCTGGCCTCGGATGCCGCGATGCGCAACTCCTTGTCGCCGACGAACTGTGCCCAGCGGAAACAGAAGGTGCAATAGGCATGGCAGGTCTGCCCCTGGCTGGGGAAGAACAGCACGGTTTCGCGGTATTTGTGCTGCATGCCGTCGAGGCGGTTGCCCTCGTCGTCGAGCGGCATGTTCATTTCCATCTGGTCGGCCGGGTGCGGGTTGAGCGCCTGGCGCACCTCGTTCACCGCCGCGGCCAGGGTGGCCTTGTCGGCACCGTCCTGAATCAGCTTGGCGATGGTGTCGTAATGCTCGGCCGAGAGCATGCCGCGCTGCGGGAAGGTGAGCTGGAACATCGGGTCGGCCGGGACGTTGTCCCAGTCGATCAGCTCATCGATCACGTACTGGTTCACCCGGAAAGGCAGGACCGAGGACACCACTTTCATCTCGAAGCGCATCGCCTCGGACAGCTTCTGCAAGGGTTCGATCTTGTCCAGATCGCGCTGCGTATACACCTTGAAGGGCACCATTTCGTAACCTCCGTCCACAGCATGCAAGGGCCACTGATTGATGATGGTTTCGGCTTGTTGCGGCATAGATGGTCTCCTTTCTTTTCCCCGCCGTCCAATTGACAGACACACGGCGGGGGACTGGCACGATGGCGTACCAAGGCTTTGGGCCAATTCATTGGAGGCAGCAGACTTACTCGGGTTGGGGCGCACAGGGACGGCGCCGACCGCTGCCATCAGGACGCGCTGCAGAGGGGTCACTGCGCGCTATCGATCCTGGTAAGGGTTAAACGTTAACGACCGAATACTATTGCACAAAACATTTCAAAGCAAATCGAGCCCGCTCAACCGCCGCTTTCGTAGTTGGTTGACCGCATCGTGCATCACCCGGTTCCGCACCCAGCCACGGTCAAAAAAAAGGGGCTCACTTACGTGAGCCCCGATGCGCCGACAGGCACTCGCTATCTTGCGTAGCAAGTCTCCCTCCCTATCGATCAGCGAAACCGTCTTATTCGAACTCGATGATGATTTCGTCCACCGTCAGGCTGGCGCCCGGATGGGCGACCACTTTCTTCACCACGCAGTCCTGTTCGGCCTTGAGGACGTTTTCCATCTTCATGGCTTCGATCACTGCCAGCTTTTCGCCGGCCTTGACCTCCTGCCCCGGCTGAACCGCCACTTCACGCAGCAGCCCCGGCATGGGCGACAGCAGATACTTCGACAGATCAGGCGGCAGTTTCTCGGGCATGCGCTCGAGCAGGCTGGCGGCAACCTCGGTCATCACCATCGGCTGCACCTGCAGGCCAAAATGGCTGATGTGGTAGCACAGGCCACGACGCTCGATCTGCAGGCAGATCGGGGTGCCATTGACCGTCCCCTTGAACAGCAGGTCGCGGAAAGTCCAGTCGGAGACGATGTCGTAAACCTTGTCGCCCTGACGAATCCGCATACCACCGTCGATGGCCTCAACCGACACCGGATAGCGGCCACCCGCCATCAACACCACCAGATCCTTTTTGACGCTGCGTCCGTGCCCGGCCATCTGACCGGAAATCTGCACCGCGCGCTCGATGTAACGCATGCGGGCAAAGGTGGCAACAGAGGCCAGCAGCGCCGGGTCATCATGCGGCACCATCGACGCGTCGAAACCGTCGGGATACTCCTCGACCATGAAGCCCGTGTTGAAGTTGCCCGAGCAAAAGCGCGGATGCTGCAGCAAGGCGGCCTGGAACGGGATGTTTGAGCTGATGCCGCGAATGACGAATTCGTTGAGCGCGTCGCGCATCTTCTGGATCGCGTCGTCGCGGTCTTTGCCGTGCACGATCAGCTTGGCAATCATCGAGTCGTAGAACATCGAGATCTCGCCGCCGTCGTACACGCCGGTGTCGACACGCACGTCCTCGCGCTCAGCCGGCGGATCGAACCTGACCAGACGGCCCGTTGAGGGCAGGAAGCCGCGGAACGGGTCTTCGGCGTTGATGCGGCACTCCATCGACCAGCCATCGAGCTTGACGTCGGCCTGGCTGAACGACAGCTTTTCGCCATAGGCGACGCGAATCATCTGCTCGACCAGATCGACGCCGGTGATGTACTCGGTGACCGGGTGCTCAACCTGCAGGCGGGTGTTCATCTCGAGGAAGTAGAAGCTCTTGTCGGCGCCGACCACGAACTCGACCGTACCGGCCGATTCGTAATTCACCGCGCGCGCCAGCGCCACGGCCTGCTCGCCCATGGCTTTGCGCATGGCCGGATCGACGAAGGGCGACGGCGCCTCTTCGATCACTTTCTGGTGACGGCGCTGAATCGAGCAGTCGCGCTCGTTCAGGTACACATAGTTGCCATGCGAGTCGCCCAGCAACTGGATCTCGATATGGCGCGGCTCAAGCACGTATTTTTCGATGAACACGCGGTCATCGCCAAAGGCGTTCTTGGCTTCGCTGACGCAGGACGAGAAGCCTTCGTGCGCTTCCTTGTCATTGAAGGCCACGCGCAAGCCCTTGCCACCACCGCCGGCCGAGGCCTTGATCATCACCGGATAGCCGATGCCCTGAGCGATCTTGACCGCCTCGTCCGGGCCGGAAATGGCTTCGTTGTGGCCGGGAATGGTGTTGACCTTGGCATCGAGCGCCAGCTTTTTCGACTCGATCTTGTCGCCCATCTTGGCGATCGAGTAGTGCTTGGGGCCAATGAACTTGATGCCCTCCTCTTCCAGCCGGCGCGAGAAGTCCGCGTTCTCGGACAGAAAGCCGTAGCCCGGATGCACCGCTTCGGCACCAGTCTGCTTGCACGCAGCGATGATCTTGTCGGCCATCAGATAAGACTGTGCCGAGGCCGCCGGGCCGATGCACACGGCCTCGTCGGCCAGCGCCACAAACAGGGCGCGCTTGTCGGCCTCGGAGTACACCGCGACCGTCTTGATGCCCATCTTCTGGGCGGTTTTGATCACACGGCAGGCGATTTCACCGCGGTTCGCGATCAGAATCTTCTTGAACATAGTTTGTGTCCTCCCGGGCTTAGAGCGGAATGTTGCCGTGCTTGCGCCACGGGTTCTGGAGTTCTTTGTCCTTGAGCATGGCCAGCGAACGGCACACGCGCTTGCGGGTTTCGTGCGGCATGATCACGTCGTCGATAAAGCCACGCGCGCCGGCCACGAAGGGGTTGGCGAACTTGGCCTTGTACTCGGCCTCGCGCTCGGCGATCTTTTCCGGGTTGTTCTTTTCTTCGCGGAAGATGATCTCCACTGCGCCTTTCGGTCCCATCACCGCGATCTCGGCCGTCGGCCAGGCGAGGTTCACGTCGCCACGCAGGTGCTTGGAACTCATCACGTCATAGGCGCCGCCGTAGGCCTTGCGGGTGATCACGGTGACCTTGGGTACGGTGCACTCGGCATAGGCGTAGAGCAGCTTGGCACCGTGCTTGATGATGCCGCCGTATTCCTGCGCGGTGCCCGGCATGAAGCCCGGCACGTCGACCAGCGTCACCACCGGAATGTTGAACGCGTCGCAGAAGCGCACGAAGCGCGCCGCCTTGATCGAGCTCTTGATGTCGAGGCAACCGGCCAGCACCAGCGGCTGGTTGGCGACGATGCCCACGGGCGAACCTTCCATGCGGCCAAAGCCGATGATGATGTTCTTGGCGTAGTCGGGCTGCAATTCGAAGAAATCGCTGTCATCGACCATCTTGATGATCAGCTCTTTCATGTCGTAGGGCTGATTGGTGTTGTCAGGCACCAGGGTGTCGAGCGACATGTCGAGGCGATCGGCCGGATCGATGCACGGCAGCATCGGCGGTTTCTCGCGGTTGCTGCCGGGGATGAAGCTCATCATGCGGCGGATCACCATCAGCGCTTCGACGTCGTTCTCAAAGGCCAGATCGGCCACGCCCGACTTGCTGCTGTGGGTCATCGCACCACCGAGCTCTTCGGCGGTCACGTCTTCATGGGTGACGGTCTTGACCACTTCCGGACCGGTCACGAACATGTAGGACGAATCCTTGACCATGAAGATGAAGTCCGTCATGGCCGGGCTATACACCGCGCCACCGGCGCAGGGGCCCATGATCAGCGAGATCTGCGGCACCACGCCCGAGGCCATCACGTTGCGCTGGAACACGTCGGCGTAACCGCCGAGCGAGGCCACGCCTTCCTGAATGCGGGCGCCACCCGAGTCGTTGAGGCCGATCACCGGCGCGCCGACCTTCATGGCCTGGTCCATGACCTTGCAGATCTTCTCGGCGTGGGTCTCGGACAGCGAGCCGCCCAGCACAGTGAAGTCTTGCGAGAACACGAACACCAGACGGCCGTTGATCGTGCCGTAGCCGATCACCACGCCGTCGCCCGGCACCTTTTCGGACGCCATGCCGAAGTCGGTGCAGCGGTGCTCCTTGAACATGTCCCACTCTTCGAAGCTGCCATCGTCGAGCAGCAGCTCGATACGCTCGCGCGCGGTCAGCTTGCCCTTGGTGTGCTGCGAGTCGATGCGCTTCTGGCCACCGCCGAGGCGGGCCTTCTCGCGCTTCTCCTCCAACTGTCGGATGATTTCATGCATATCTCAGGTCTCCGGAAAGGCACTTCTTTGCATGCGACGACCCGGCTGTTACCGGGTCCGCCGCCTAGTGTTCACTCAAATGGTTCAACAGGGTGTGCGCCGCCGCGGCCGGGGTGGTTTCTCCCTGCGCCACGGCCGCCTGCAAGGCCGCCAGTTCAGCCCGGACCTGCGGGTGTTCGCGAAAGCGCTGGCGCAAGCCGCTGTCGATCAACTCCCACATCCAGGCCTGCGCCTGCGTCCGCCGCTTTGCATCAAATTCGCCACTGCCGCGCATGGTGTCGCGATAGCGCATGATCTCGTCCCAGAACTGCGCCACGCCATCCTTCTTCAGCGCCGACAGCGTCAGCACCGGCGGCACCCAGTTGGGCGAGCTGTGCCGCAGCATGCCCAAAGCCGTCTTGATCTGGCTCTTGGCCACCGCCGCCTGGCGCGGGTCGATATCGGCCTTGTTGATGACGATCAGGTCGGCCAGTTCCATGATCCCTTTCTTGATCGCCTGCAGATCGTCGCCCGCATTGGGCAACTGCAGCAGGCAGAAAATGTCGGTCATCCCGGCCACCGCGGTTTCGCTCTGGCCCACGCCGACCGTCTCGACAATCACCACATCAAAACCGGCGGCCTCACACACCAGCAGCGTCTCGCGCGTCTTGCCGGCCACGCCGCCCAGACTGCCCGCCGACGGGCTGGGCCGGATGAAGGCTTCGGTGCGCTGCGACAGCAACTCCATGCGCGTCTTGTCGCCCAGAATGCTGCCGCCGGTCACCGAAGAGGACGGATCCACCGCCAGCACCGCGACCTTCAAGCCCTTCTCGATCAACAACAAACCCAATGCTTCGATGAAGGTGGACTTGCCCACCCCCGGCACGCCGGAGATGCCCACCCGCATGGCGCCGCCAGTGTGCGGCAGCAAGGCTTCAAGCACACGGCGTGCACGCGCGCGGTGATCGGGTCGCTGGGACTCGATCAGCGTGATGGTCTTGGCCAGTGGGCGCAGTTGTCGCCCGACCACACCATCGACCAGGTGCTGGTCAGAGATGTCGAGATCGGCAGGCATCTGGGGAATATTCATCGTTCAACGGTCAGCGGGGCGGGGCGGCAAAGGCCGACCCCGACCGGCCGGCCAATCAACCGGCGCGGGCCTTGCGGACCTGGGCCAGCACTTCGCGAGCGGCTGTCTGGATGGGGGTGCCCGGTCCAAAAATACCTTTCGCACCTGCGCTGCGCAACGCGTCGTAGTCCTGCGCCGGAATCACGCCGCCCACGAACACGATGATGTCGTCCGCGCCCTGCGCCTTGAGATGCTTGATGATCTCGGGCACCAGCGTTTTGTGACCCGCGGCGAGGCTCGAACAGCCCACCGCGTGCACATCGTTTTCAACGGCGTGACGCGCGGCCTCTTCCGGCGTCTGGAACAGCGGGCCGATGTCGATATCGAAGCCGAGGTCGGCAAAGGCCGAGGCCACCACCTTGGCGCCCCGGTCATGACCATCCTGACCGAGCTTGGCGATCATGATGCGCGGGCGACGTCCTTCTTCAGCCACAAAAGCGTCGATGTCGGCCTTCAGGGCTTTCCAGTCATCCTGTTCTTCAACCACGGCGCCATACACTCCTGAAACGACTTGCGGATTCGCGCGGAAGCGGCCCCACTCGGCTTCGAGCGCATCGGACACCTCACCCACCGTGGCGCGCAAACGCATGGCCTTGACCGCCAGATCAAGCAGATTGCCTTCGCCGGTCTTGGCGCATTCGGTCAGCGCGGCGAGTGCGGCATCCACCCCCGCCTGGTCGCGCGTAGCGCGGATCGTCTTGAGACGGGCCACCTGCGAGTCGCGCACCGCATGGTTGTCGATGTCGAGAATCTCGATTGGGTCTTCCTTGGCCAGCTTGTACTTGTTGACCCCGACGATCACATCCTTGCCCGAGTCGATGCGCGCCTGCTTCTCGGCGGCACACTCTTCGATCTTCATCTTCGCCCAGCCGGCCTCGACCGCCTTGGTCATGCCGCCCATGGCTTCGATCTCTTCGATGATCGCCCAGGCCTTGTCAGCCATTTCCTGGGTGAGCGATTCCATCATGTAGGAGCCGGCCCACGGATCAACCACGCTGGTGATGTGCGTCTCTTCCTGAATCAGAATCTGCGTGTTGCGCGCGATGCGCGACGAGAACTCGGTCGGCAGCGCGATGGCTTCGTCGAGCGCGTTGGTATGCAGCGACTGGGTGCCGCCAAACACGGCCGCCATGGCCTCGATGGTGGTGCGCACCACGTTGTTGTACGGGTCCTGCTCGGTCAGCGACCAGCCGGAGGTCTGGCTGTGGGTGCGCAGCATCAGCGACTTTTCGCTCTTCGGGTTGAACTGCTTCATGATCCGCCACCACAGCAGACGCGCCGCGCGCATCTTGGCGATCTCAAGATAGAAGTTCATGCCCACCGCCCAGAAGAAGGACAGGCGGCCGGCAAACTTGTCGACATCCATGCCGCTGGCGATGCCGGTGCGCACATACTCCAGACCGTCGGCCAGCGTGAAGGCCAGTTCGATGGCCTGGTTCGCGCCCGCTTCCTGGATGTGATAGCCGGAGATCGAGATCGAGTTGAACTTCGGCATGTGCTGCGCGGTGTAGCCGAAGATGTCGGCGATGATCTTCATCGACGGGGTGGGCGGATAGATATAGGTGTTCCGCACCATGAATTCTTTCAGGATGTCGTTCTGGATCGTGCCCGACAGCTTCTCCTGACTCACGCCCTGCTCTTCGGCCGCCACGATGTAACCGGCCAGAATTGGCAGCACGGCGCCATTCATGGTCATCGACACCGACACCTTGTCGAGCGGAATGCCGTCGAACAGGATCTTCATGTCTTCGACCGAGTCGATCGCCACGCCGGCCTTGCCGACGTCGCCGGTGACCCGCGGATTGTCCGAATCGTAGCCACGGTGGGTGGCCAGATCGAAGGCCACCGACACGCCCTGCCCACCGGCGGCGAGCGCCTTACGGTAGAAGGCGTTGGACGCCTCGGCGGTGGAGAAGCCGGCGTACTGGCGGATGGTCCAGGGGCGACCGGCATACATCGTGGCCTGCGGGCCGCGCACATAAGGCGCAAAACCCGGCAGCGTATTGGTATACGCCAGATCGGCCACATCCTCGGCGGTATACAAGGGTTTGACGACGATACCTTCTGGCGTCGTCCAGTTCAGCGACGCAGGATCATTGCCCGGTGCGGTCTTGGCCGCAGCTTTGTACCAGTCGTCCAGTGAGAACTGGGGAGTATCAGGCGCCTTTGACATGCTTACCTCTCTGATCTGCAAAGCGGGGCCGATTTCGCGGCCCCGCGGGTGTCTGCTTAGGGTGTTGCGGCGACTGCGCCGCCCGCAATCAATGCGGGCGGCCGTCGGCGCCCTGCACTAGCGTCCCTCCCTCTCCGCCGCCGAAGCGACGCCCTCTTTGTGTCCGGACACTGCACAGGATTTGACTTGCAACGCAGCAATAATACTTTATCCATAATTATGAATGCAAGACCTATCGGAATCGCGCTATCATGTTACGCGCAGGCCAAGGGGTCGAAAAGCCCCCTCGGCTCGCAAGCTTTCATCGCGTGTGCCGTTCTTGTATATAACGCACAAGCGCAGCCTACAACACCTGTTGCTGCCATCGCCACCCGTCAGGAGACCAGGGTTTTATGAACGCCTCTCGCATCGCGCCCATGGCGCTGTACCAGGAAGTCGCGGAACGCCTGCGTGAGCGGATCTTTGCCCACGAGCTCAAACCGGGCACCTGGATCGACGAACAAGCCCTCACCGCGCACTACGGCATCTCCCGCACACCGCTGCGCGAAGCACTCAAGGTACTGGCGTCCGAAGGCCTGGTCACGCTCAAGCCACGCCGTGGCTGCTACGTGACCGAAATCTCGGAACGCGATCTGGACGAGATCTTCACCGTCATGGGCCTGCTCGAAGGCCAGTGCGCGCGCGACGCGACAACCCGCGCCAGCGCCGCCGACCTGAAGCAACTGGAGAAGATCCACGCCGATCTGGAGCGTGCCGCTGCGACCGGCGACATCAACGGGTATTTCGAAGCCAATCAGGCCTTCCACCAGCAGGTGCAATGCATCGCCGACAACCACTGGTTGCAGCATGTCATCGAGGACCTGCGCAAGGTGATCAAGCTCTCGCGCCACCACTCCTTGTTCAGCGACGGCCGGCTCGAGCAGTCACTCGCCGAGCACCGCCAGATCCTCAAGGCCATGCTGGCGCGCACCGCCGATGCCGCCGATCTGGCCATGCGCGAGCACATCGCCAGCGGTCGCAAGGCGCTGGCGCGCATTGCCGCCGCACGCACCGAGGCCGCCTGATCCGTCCTCAGTACGGTTGGCCGAACTGCAAGAAGAAGCGCAGATCATTGACCTCCGGCGACACGCCCGCCCCCAGATACAGCGGCCCGAGCACCGTATCCGCCCCGACGAACAAAGACAACGAGCGGTAGACCCCGGCGTCTGCATCCGCCGACGCGTACGCGCGCAGACTGGCCCATTCGTAGGTCGCACCCATGTACACGCCGCGCCCCAGTGAATCGGGCAGCTTGCTGATGCGGCGGTAGTAGGCCCCGCGCAGCAAGAAGACCTGATCCGCCGTGAGCTCGCCGTAGCGATACCCTGACAGCAGGAACGGGCCGCCCAGCAGCGTGCGCGCCACCGCCGGCAGATCCCGATCGAGGCTGCCGGAAACCAATACGCCGAACTGTGCGCTGTGCTCATGATAAGACAGCGCCGCCGAGCCATTGAGCGCGGTCAGCGTGTAATCCTGGTCGCTACCGAAGCGCTCCTGGTGGCGCTCTACGCGCAGCCGGGCTGCGTAGCCGCGCCGCGGGAAGAACGGGCTGTCGAGTCGATCCAGCGTGGCAGACGCCTCCAGCCAACCGGTGTGCAGATCCACGGCCGGATACAAGGCCTGGCCAGCCAGCACTTCGGCGCGCTGGGTGCCACGGCGCAGCCCCATCCGTAACTCGCCCCAGGCGCCCACTTCATAGCCCAGATCCAGGCCCAGCGTCCGCTCACGCACCTTGTAGTCGGCCAGCTTGTTGCCGTCGTTGTACACCGGTAGCGCCCGGGTCTGCAGCTCGATCGACGGCGCCACGAACCACGCCGCGTTCCGCCCCAGCGGCTGATAGAGCTCCGAGCGGAAGCGGTTGGTCGTCCCGAGCTGGATGTCGGCATCGAGTCGCGCCCCCCAGCGGTTGAGCCAGCGCCGCGACACGCCGGCATACAGCCCAACGGCGCCGTCGCCTTCGAAATCAGCCGACAAACCACCGCCGAAACGCAGGAAGGTCGGCCCCCAGGATTTTTCCGCCGCTTCGATGTGCAGATCGGCCACCGCGCCATCGCGCACCAGGCTGTAACGCAGACGCTCGAAGTCGCCACCGCTATACAGATCGTCGATCTGCGTCTCAAGCGCAACGCGGTCCAGCGGCTCGCCCTTGAGACCACGCAGGCGCGCCGCCATCGCATCGGGCGACACATAGCGCAAGCCATCCACCACCACTTCGCGAATGACCGGCTCGGGCACTCGCCAACGCAGCTCGCGCTGACGCTGCCACGCGGCAAAGCTCTCGGCGTCCACGCTGAAGCGCGCCAGATCAGCCGCCGCCTGCTGCGCCGCCGCCTCGCCCAGCGGTAGCGTGTCGAGCACCCGGTCAAAATCCATCGACGTGATCGTGCCGAGGTCGACCTGCACCAGCGCGTCATCAGGGCCGAGTTGCGCGAGCTGCTGCGCGACGTTCTGCTCCAGCGCCAGGTTGATCGCCTGCAGCACGATATCAGTAGCCGATTGCAGGCGATCACGCGCCATCGGCGGCGTGCCGAGATTGACCGCAATCACCCGCGTGCCGCACAAGCGCCGCCCCTGATCAACCGGCAAGTTGAGGACCAGGCCGCCATCGACCAGCAGACGCCCTTCCCGCTCGATCGGCAAAAATACGCCGGGCACGGCCATGCTGGCGCGCATCGCACGCCACAGCGGTCCATCGTCGAGCACCACCAGCCCGCCCGTCTCGAGGTCAGTGGCCATGGCACGGAAGGGCAGCGCCAGAGAATCAAAATTGGTCAGCGCGTCGGCCGAGCCGATCAAGCGCTGCAAGAAGCGGTCGAGCTCCTGCCCGGCGATCGCGCTGTGCGGCAAGAGCACGCGGCCGTTGCCGTAGCCGAGCGACACCGCGCTGCGGTTTCGCGAGGCGTCCTGTTTTTCGCGGAAGGGCTGCTGATCGCGCGCCACGGTGTTGGCAAAGATCGCATCCCAATCGGCGGCGCGCACCTGGCGCTCCATCTCGTCCAGCGGCACGCCCGCGGCGTAAGCGGCGGCGACTATCGCGCCCATACTGGTGCCCACCACGCAGTCGACGGGAATGCGCATCTGCTCCATCACCTTGAGCACGCCGATATGCGCCACGCCGCGCGCACCGCCCCCTGACAACACGAGCGCCACACCGCCCTGCCCGGCACTCGCCGGCAAGGCCAGCACGGCGCCAAGCATCAATAAACCAAACAAGCGATGAAACATGGGGTTGATCCGAACATCCGACAGGGCGCCAGTCTAGCGGGTCACCCGGTGAACGAAAAACCCCGGCCGATGCTGCTGGCCGGGGTTGATGTTGCAGCGCGACAACCTCGCCGCGCAATACCGTCAGTGCGAGGACGCCGATGCGGCGCCGAGGCCGGTCTGGGCACGCACATACTGATCGCCGAACGCTTCGCGTTCCGCCTCTGCCGCACGGCTCGTGTCCATGTTCGACACGATGATCGTGGCCAGGAAGGCCAGCGGCATCGAGAACAAGGCCGGCTGGGTATAGGGGAAGAGCGGCGCGGCAAAGCCGAACACATCCACCCACACCGACTTGGACAAGACCACCAGCGTCACCGCCGAGAACAAGCCAAGATAGCCGCCAGCCAGCGCGCCGCGCGTGGTCAGCCCCTTCCAGTACATGGACAGGATCAGCACCGGGAAGTTGGCCGAGGCGGCCACGCCGAAGGCCAGCGCCACCATGAAGGCGACGTTCATCTTCTCGAAGGCCAGGCCCAACAGCACGGCCACGACGCCGAGGCCGATGGTGGCGAACTTGGACATGCGCAACTCAGCCTTTTCGGTCGCCTTGCCCTTCATGATCACCCGCGAGTAGATGTCGTGGGAGATCGCCGAGGCGCCGGCCAGCGCCAGACCCGACACCACGGCCAGAATGGTCGCGAAGGCCACGGCTGACAGGAAGCCGAGCAGGATGTCACCGCCAACCGCTTTCGCCAGATGCATGGCCACCATGTTGCCGCCGCCAATGATCGCGCCGCCGATATCACCGCCTTCGAAGAACTCGGGGTTCTGTCCGACGATGATGATCGCGGCCAGACCCATCAAGGCCACGACGTTGAAGAAGTAGGCGACGATGCCGGAGGCGTAGAGCACCGACTTGCGCGCCTCTTTTGCATCGGTGACGGTAAAGAAGCGCATCAGGATGTGCGGCAGACCGGCCGTACCAAACATCAGGCCAAGGCCCAGCGAGATCGCGGTGACCGGATCGGCCAGCAGGCTGCCCGGCGCGAGCAGCTTGGTGCCGAGCTTGTGCACATCGATGGCGCGGGTGGTCAGTTCGTCAAAGCTGAAGTTGAACTGGGTCATCGCCAGAATCACCACCGTCGTGCCACCAAACAGCAGCATGCCGGCCTTGATGATCTGCACCCAGGTGGTGGCAACCATACCGCCGAAGGTGACATACACCATCATCAGCGCGCCAACCACGACCAGCGCAATGCCGTAATCGAGGCCGAACAGCAGCTTGATCAGCTGACCCGCACCCACCATCTGTGCCACCAGGTAGAAGCACACCACCACCAGCGAGCTGATCGCGGCCATGGTGCGCACCTTGCCCTGGTTGAGGCGATAGGCGGTGATGTCAGCAAAAGTGAACTTACCCAGGTTGCGCAGGCGCTCGGCCATCAGGAACAGAATGACGGGCCAGCCCACGAAGAACGCGATCATGTAGATGTAGGCATCGACACCGCGGGTATACATCATCGCGGTCAGACCAAGCAGCGTGGCAGCCGACATGTAATCGCCCGCAATCGCCATCCCGTTCTGCGCACCGGTGATCCCGCCGCCAGCGGTGTAGAAATCCGCGGTCGACTTGGTGCGACTGGCCGCCCAGTAGGTGATTGCCAAGGTCATCAGCACAAATATGAAGAACATGCCGATGGCGGTCAGGTTGATCGGCTGCTTGGTCGTCTGACTGATGGCATCACCGGCAAAGGCCGACGACGCAAACAAGCCGGCGCCTAGCGCGAGTGAACGTACTGAAATCATGGCACGCATCATTTGTCCTCCCGCGAAGCGGCATCGAGGACGGCCTTGTTCAGGTCATCGAACTCACCATTGGCGCGGCGCACATAGACCAGCGTCAACACCCAAAACACGATGAACTGGAACAAACCGGCGAGGATGCCGATCGTGACGTTGCTGCTGGCAAACGGACGCTGCGCGAGGAAGTCCGGCGCGAACGCCACGGCCAACACGAAGCTGAAGAAAACGATGAATACAATCGCTGACAGAAACCAAGCAAAACGCCCTCGTGCAGCCACCAACTGAGCGAACTGCGGGTTGTTGCGAATGCGAGCATAGGCAATGCTAGACATGCTGCGACCTCCCTTCCCAAAAAAACCATTAAAAAAATGGTGCAGGGGCGCGCCGGCCTTGCAGGTCTGCACGCATGCCATCGGCACCACGTGCGAACATCCTCGGTCCAATAACGGCCCAATATTATTTGCCGCGACTTAGACCGCGGTCATGTTGCTGGCCGGATGATATATCATCTTCACTCCGCCATACTAGTGCGTATGGGTTTTTTTTGCACATGCAGCAACTCTTTGAATTTAGCCGACAAACGGTGGTGCTTCAGCGTGCTGCGACGCACAAATTCTTGATGGAGATCAATCATGGGAGTAGTCATTGAGCGTATGAATGGCCCGGCATTGACCATCAGCCTGAGCCACCCGGGAAAGCTCAACGCGATTGACGCCGGCATGTGGACCGCGCTGCGCGCTGCACTCGAACGCGCCGGCAGCAATCCTGACGTTCGATGCATCATCCTGCGTGGCGAAGGCGACGACGCATTTGCCGCCGGCGGAGATATCGAAGAGTTCCAGACCGTCCGGGCCACCATTGACGACGCCTTGCACTACCACGACACACTGGTCGCGGCCGCGCTGGAGGCCATCCAGCAAAGCCCGATCCCGACCGTCGCCGCCATCCGAGGCGCCTGCATTGGCGGCGGGCTGGAGATCGCCGGCTGCTGCGACATTCGCATTGCCGGCGAATCAGCACGCTTCGGCGCGCCGATCAACCGGCTCGGCTTCTCGATGTATCCCGGTGAAATGGCGGGGCTGCTGGCCCTGGTCGGGCCGGCGGTCGTACTGGAGATTCTGCTCGAAGGCCGGATCTTCAACGCGCACGAAGCCCTGGCCAAAGGCCTGCTCAGCCGCGTCGTCAGCGACGATCAGGTGTTTGCCGAAGCCGACGAAACCGCCACCCGCATCAGTGCGGGCGCGCCGCTGGTTGCGCGCTGGCACAAGCACTGGGCGCTACGCCTGACCCACGACCGACCACTCAGCGAAGCGGAGAAGCGTTCAGCCTTCGACTTCCTGGCGACGGAAGACTACCGCGAAGGGATTCGCGCCTTTTTCGAGAAGCGCAAACCGCAATTCACAGGCAAATAGGTCTCATGCGCCGAAGACGCTGTGCAGCATCTTCAGGCTCAGGACAACGAGCACGCCGGCGAAGATCTTCTTCAGCGTCGCCACCGGCAGCCGGTGTGCCAGCCGTGCGCCGACCGGCGCGGTGAACATGCTGACCGCGGTAATCAGGACCAGCGCCGGCAAGTAGATGAAACCCGCGGTATAGGCCGGCGTGCCTTCGGCCCCCCAGCCATTGACGACATAGCCAAGCGTCCCGGCCAGCGCGATCGGAAGACCAATGGCCGCCGAGGTGCCAATCGCGTTCTGCATCTTCACATTGCACCAGGTCATGAACGGCACCGACAAGGAGCCGCCACCGATCGCCACCAGCGCCGAAATGCCACCGATACCCAGCCCCACCCCGCTCATCCCGACCGGGCCAGGCAAGGCCCGGCTGGGCTTGGGCTTGATGTTGAGCAGCATCTGAGTCGATACATACGCCATGAAGCAGGCAAAAAAGATCGCCAGCGGCCTGGATGCCACCTGCGAGGCGATGAAGGTGGCGCCGAAAGTGCCCACCAGAATGCCCGGTGTGATGAAGCGCACCACATCCCAGCGCACCGCGCCATGACGATGATGCGCACGCAAGCTCGCCACCGATGTCATCACGATGCCGGCCATGGAGGTCCCCAGCGCCATGTGCACCAGCTTGTCAGCGGGGAAGCCCTGCGCGGCAAACAGTGAGGCCAGAACCGGCACCATGATGCCGCCGCCGCCCACCCCAAGCAGCCCGGCGAAAAAGCCGACGAAGGCCCCGAGCAGGGGATAGGACAGCCACCACAGATCAAAGCTCATCAGTCTTCAGTTCCAGCATCGTTTCAGTAATAAAGCGCCATTCATCCGGATCCACCGGCGTGATCGACAAGCGGTTGCCGCGGGCCAGCACGCGCATGTTGGCCAGTTCGGGCGTGTCGCGCAATTCGGGCAAGCCGATCAGGCGTGTCTTGCGCACGAAGCGCACATCGACATTGAACCAGCGCGGTTGCTCGGGCCGGCACTTGGGGTCGAAAAACCGGCTCGACGAATCGAACTGCGTTGCGTCCGGGTAGGCCGGCGAAGCCACCTGCGCGATGCCGGCAATACCCGGTTCAGGGCAACTCGCGTGATAGAACAACACCCGGTCGCCGACAGCCATCTGATTCATCATGAAGTTGCGCGCCTGGTAGTTGCGCACACCGTACCAGGCCACGGTCTGCTCCGGCATTGCCGCCAGGTCGTCGATTGAGCAATCGTCCGGTTCGGATTTCATCAGCCAGTAGCGCATGGCGGGCTCCCGCGGGTCAGGCCGCTACTTTACCAGCGCGCCGCTTGAGCCGGGCCGGTCGAGCGACTAGCATTCGCCCATGCGCCAACGCCTCCCCATGCTCGCCACGATGCTCCTGGCCGCCTGCACCCACCCGGCCACCGTCGCAACGCCACAACTGTGCCTGAGCAGCGAAGGCGTCCCCAGCCAGACACTGCCGGACACGCGCTTCACGCTCACCTGGATGCATTCCATCGAAAAGACCCGCTGGGAAGAAGACTGGCGCCTCGACGCCGGCCAGATGGTGCTGGACGAAGCACGGGTGCTGGGCTCGGGCGCCGGCATGGAGCCCGCGCCGGGCGCCCGCCTGGTCGACGGCGTGTGGCACTACCGCGTCGCGCGCCGAGAACCGGCGCTGGCCCTGACCCACTCGCCTTTTACTGCCGGCTACACCCTGTGCGCGACGGGCCGCTGTCAGGCGCTGGTCGACTGGCTGCCGGGTTTGCCCGAGATCGCACGCATCGAAATCCACGCCTGCGAAACGGCCGCACAAAAATAAAAAGGGCGTGGCCTTGGCCACACCCTCTTGTGTAGGTCCCCCGCGATGCCGACCCGACCGGGCATCCTGAACCTAGGGTTCAGGTGGTCGCTGTACCTGACGCTTCAGGCACATCCAGCAAGGGATGCGCACAACAGCAATCGTAGCGGTTAGCAACCGTGTCGCATGACATTGGTTCAAGGAATCAACGGCCGACGCGAACACCGCAGGGGATTGATCTTAGACAGCCCGACGGGCTCTCAGAACAACTTTTCCTGTTGCGCCAGGACATCGTCCAGGCGCGAATTCATGGAATCAATCTTACGCTTCATGCCCGGCATGTCAAACCCTCCTGAGCGCTGAAACTGAAGATATTCATGTGCAATATTCAGGGCGGTCATCACGGCCAGCTTTTCGCCCGTGGCTCCGGTTTTTCCGCCCAGTTCGGACAATTTACCTTCCAGCACTTGTACTGCGGCCTGCAGGCCCTCGCGGTCTTCCGGCGCGCAGCCGACCCGGTATTCCTTGCCCAGCAGAATAATGTCGAGTGTGTCCATGTCGTTCAGCTCTCGGGCAGGGTTTCGAGCACGGCACTGACGCCACGCAAGGCGGCATCGACCTTTGCGGCCAGTCGCTTGTTCTCGGTCTGCAGCGTGGCGATCCGCGATTTGAGCTCGCGGTTCTCCTGCTTCTGCGCATCGAAGTAGCGGATCAGTTCTTCCAGTTGCTGCTGGAGGTGGTCGAGTTCGGCGTCCATGGATCAGATGGTAGTGAGCCGGGCCGGTCGAGGTCAAGCAACGTATGCACGGATGGCGTTTTCATGCGCCGGGCCAAAGCACGCGGCGAGGCGGTCGAGGTCGAGATGCTCGGCAAGACAATCGGCCAGACGGTCCAGATCGGCCTGGCGTCGCGCCGCCACATCCATCGGTTGCGCCGCCTGCCCCCCCGCCCAGGCGAGCAGCGCCGCCAGCGCTTCGGGTGCATCGAAGAGGCCGTGGGCGTAGCTGCCAAGCACCTGGTTGTCGTCACTGATCGCGCCATCGCTTCGCCCGTCGTCGAAACGTACCGCCGGGCGCGCCAACGCCGCACCGCGGCTCACACCCATGTGGATTTCGTAGCCCGTCATGGCCGCCTCGCCGCCGAAGCACAAGCGGCCGCTCACATTACGCAGTTGCTTGACCGCCTCGAGCGTCGTTTCCATATCGAAGATGCCCAGCCCGGTGCTGCTACCCGGCGCCCCCTCAACGCCTTGGGGATCTCGCATTTCTTTGCCAAGCATCTGAAAGCCCCCACAAATGCCGACCACTTTGCCGCCGTAGCGCAGATGGCGCTGAATCGCTGCGTCCCAGCCCTGCCCTACCATCCATTCACGGTCCGCGCGCACGCTCTTGGAGCCTGGCAACACGATCAGATCCGCTGGCGGAATCGGCTGACCCGGCCCCACCCAGCAAAAATCGACCTGCGGGTGCAGGCGCAGCGCATCCAGATCAGTGTGGTTCGAAATGCGCGGAAAAGCGGGGGCGACCACGCGCAGCGCGATTTCGCCCTTGTCGATCCGCGCATCGCCCAGCGCGTCTTCCGCATCCAGAAACAAGCCGTGCAGGTAGGGCAGCGTGCCGATCACCGGCCGCCCGGTGCGCGCCTCCAGCCAGTCCAGCCCCGACTGCAGCAAGCTGATATCGCCCCGAAAACGATTGATGATGAAGCCCTTCACCCGCGCCTGCTCGCTCGGCGAGAGCAGCTCCAGCGTACCGACCAGATGTGCAAACACACCGCCGCGGTCGATATCGGCCACCAGAATCACCGGGCAATCCGCCGCCTCGGCAAAGCCCATGTTGGCGATGTCGCGGTCGCGCAGATTGATCTCGGCGGGACTACCTGCACCTTCGATCAGCACGCAGTCATAGGCGGCCGTCAGACGCGCCCAGCTCTGCATAACCGCCGCCATAGCTGTCGGTTTGTACTGGTGGTAGTCCTTGGCCGACAGCGTCGACACCACCTGGCCGTGGATGATCACCTGCGCGCCGATGTCGGTGGCGGGCTTGAGCAGCACCGGGTTGAAGTCGGTGTGCGGCGTGACGCCCGCGGCCAACGCCTGCAGCGCCTGCGCCCGGCCGATCTCGCCACCGTCGGCGGTCACCGCCGAGTTGAGTGCCATGTTCTGCGGCTTGAAGGGCGCGACGCGGCAACCCCCGCGCGCCAGCAGGCGGGCCAGGCCGGCGACCAGGGTGGTCTTGCCTGCGTCGGAGGTGGTGCCCTGAACCATCAAGCTGGCGCAATCATGCATCACGTACAATCCCGTTCTCGAAAAGCATTGGATTATCCCGCAAGCGGCCGCGCGCCGTGCATTTGCCATGCCCCCCTTCACTCACCTGACCCTCGCCCTCGTCGCCGGTGTGCTGCTCGACCGCTTGTTGGGCGAGCCGCGACGCTACCACCCGCTGGTCGGCTTCGGCACGCTGGCGACCTGGCTGGAGCGGCGACTCAACCGCCCCGGGCATCGCATTGCACGCGGCGCGCTGGCGTGGGCGCTGGCCGTGTTGCCGTGGGTGCTTGCCGCCGCGTGGCTGCGCGTGCACGGCGGGCTTTTGGCAATCGCCATCGACGTCGGTCTGCTGTGGTTTGCCCTCGGCGCGCGTTCGCTGGTCGAACACGCCCACGCCGTGGCCGTACCGCTACAGGCGGGCGATCTGGCCGAAGCCCGCCGACGCGTCGGCTGGATCGTCTCGCGCGACACCGCCGCGCTCAACCCGACGCAAGTCGCCGCCGCCGGCACCGAGTCGGTCCTGGAGAACGGCAACGACGCCATCTTCGGCACCTTGTTCTGGTTTCTCGTCGCGGGCGGGCCGGGCGCAGTGCTGTTCCGCCTGGCCAACACCCTGGACGCGATGTGGGGCTATCGCACCGAGCGCTATCTGCACTTTGGCCGCCTCGCCGCGCGTGTCGACGATGTGCTCGGCTGGCTGCCCGCCCGGCTGACGGCACTCAGCTATGCCCTGCTCGGCCACACCCGCCACGCCCTGCATTGCTGGCGACACCAGGGGCCGGGCTGGAAGAGCCCGAACGCCGGGCCGGTGATGGCCGCCGGCGCCGGCGCCCTGCGCGTGCAGCTCGGCGGCGAGGCGCCCTACCATGGCGCGATGACGCAACGCCCGCCGCTGGGCAGCGGCAGCGCGCCGGATGCAAACAGCCTGTTTGCCGCCATCGCGCTGGTCAATCGCTCGCTGGCCTTATGGATCGGAATCAGCCTACTCGCAGGCGCCATCGCTTGGGGGCTGCCCCATGCTTGAGCACGGCGGCGGTCTGCGCGCGGCGGCAGCACGTTACGGCATCCCGGTCGCCGACTGGCTGGATCTGTCCACCGGCATCAACCCCACGCACTATCCGCTGATCGCGCCGCCGGCCAGCGTGTGGCATCGCCTGCCCGAACCCGACGCCGGCCTGCTGGCCGCGGCCGCCGCCTATTACGGCAGCGACCAGCTATTGCCAGTCGCGGGCAGCCAGGCCGCCATCCAGGCCTTGCCGGCGGTGCTCCGCGCACCCCGCGTCGGCATGCTGGCGCCCAGCTACGCCGAGCACGCGCATGCCTGGCGACACCGCGACATCATGTGGCTGAGCGCAGACACCATCGACGCCGCTGTCGACACCCTGGACGCGCTGTTGCTGGTACAGCCCAACAACCCGACCGGCGAGCACTTTGACCGCGCGCAACTCATCGGCTGGCACCGCCGGCTGGCGCGGCGCGGCGGTACGCTGATCGTGGACGAAGCCTTCATCGACACCGCCCCCGCCGACAGCCTCGCCCCGCTCGCCGGCGCGCCCGGACTGGTGATCCTGCGCTCGCTGGGCAAGTTTTTCGGTCTGGCTGGCGCACGGGTGGGTTTCGTGCTGGCCGAACCGGCGGTACGCCATGCGCTCGCCAGTCACCTCGGCCCATGGACGATCAGCGCCCCTGCGCAAGACATCGCCCGTCAGGCGCTCAGCGACACCGCCTGGCAACACCACATGCGCGCCGCGCTCGCCACCGACGGCGCACGCATGGCGGCGCTGCTCAAGCACCACGGCGCAGCCCCTGCCGGCCCGGCGCTGTTCAAAACCCTTCATACCGCCACCGCCCGCCCATGGCAAAACGCCCTGGCGCGCGAGGCAATTCTGGTGCGCGCTTTCGACACCCCGGCGGCGCTGCGCGTTGGCCTGCCGCCAGACGAAGCCGGCTGGCGACGGCTCGACGCCGCGCTCTCTCGCGCCCGGCGCGACGGACACTCACTGGAGTAATCTTTGCCCATGACTTTTCGCTTTTCCGCCCTGATCCTCACGCTCGCCCTGCTGCTCCCCGGCCTGCCGGCACATGCGCAACTCACCGTCACCGACGACGTGGGCCAGTCGGTCGCCCTGCCCACCCCGGCAAGGCGCATCGTCTCGCTGGCGCCACATGTCACCGAGCTGATCTACGCCGCCGGCGCCGGTCACGCGCTGGTCGGCGCGGTCGATTACAGCGACTATCCGGTCGAGGCGCGCGCAGTCAAACGCGTCGGCAGCTATGTGCGAATCGACTTGGAGGCGGTCGCGGCGCTCAAGCCGGACGTGGTCATCGGCTGGCGCAGCGGCAACCCCGCCACCCAACTCGAACGCCTGCGCGCGCTGGGTCTGCCGGTGTATATCAACGAGCCGCGCAGCCTTGATGCGGTCGCCCACTCGCTCCGTCAGATCGGTATTCTGGCCGGCACGCAAGGCGAGGCCAATCGCGCCGCCGACGCCTTCGTGGCCCATCGCAATCGCCTGCGCGACGACTACGGCAGCCGCCCGCCGGTGCCGGTGTTCTACCAGATCTGGAACCAGCCGCTGATGACCATCAACGGCCACCACCTGATCTCGGATGTGATCCGCCTGTGCGGTGGCCACAATGTGTTCGACACCCTCGATGTGCTGGCACCCAAGATCGGCGTCGAGGCGGTGCTGGCCAGCAACCCCGAAGCCATCGTCGCCAGCGGCATGGGCGAGTCGCGCCCCGAGTGGTTGGATGAATGGCGCAAATGGCCCACCCTGACCGCCGTGCAACAAAACAACCTGTTCTTTGTGCCGCCTGACCTCATCCAGCGCCACACCCCGCGCATTCTCGATGGCGCAGATAGGCTCTGCCGCCACCTCGATACCGCCCGCGGCAAGCGCACGCCCTGATGTCGCACCACCCGCAACGCATCGTCTGCCTGTCAACTGAAACGGTCGAGGTGCTGTATGCGCTGGGCGAAGCCGACCGCATTGTCGGCATCTCCGGCTTTACGGTACGCCCCGCCCGAGCGCGCAAGGAAAAGCCCAAGGTCAGCGGTTTTTCCAGCGCGCGCATCGACAAGATTCTGGCGGTGCGCCCCGACCTGGTGCTGGCGTTCTCCGACATGCAGGCGGACATTTGCCGCGACCTGATTCGCGCCGGCATCGCCGTGCATGTGTTCAACCAGCGTGACATCGCCGGCATCCTGGCCATGATCACCACCGTCGGCGCCCTGGTCGGCGCGCAGGCGCGGGCCGATGCGCTGGTGGCGCAGCTCGACGCCCAACTCGACGCTGCCCGCCGCGCTGGCGATGCCCGCATCGTACGACTCGGCCGGCGAGCACGGGTCTATTTCGAAGAATGGGATACGCCGATGATCTGCGGCATCCGCTGGGTGTCCGAACTGATCGCCGTGGCCGGCGGCGAGGACGTGTTTGGCGAGCAAGCCACCGCGCCCGGCGCCAGCGCCCGCATCATCGCCGATGGCGCCGAGGTGATCGCACGGCAGCCGGACATCATTCTGGCCTCGTGGTGCGGTAAGAAAGTACGGGCCGAGCAGATCGCCGGGCGGCCCGGCTGGGACGCGCTGGAGGCCGTTCGCCAACAGCGCATTCACGAAATCAAATCAGCGCTGATCCTGTCGCCGGGCATGGTCGCCATCGAAGCCGGTCTGCCGGCCATTGCTGACGCGCTTGACCGCGTCTCGGCAATCTGACGCAGCTGCGCCACGCGCCGGACTAATCGCGCTCGCCCGAACCGAGCATGGTGCTCGCGTAATAGCGGCGCCAGTCCTGACGCGCGGCCCGCCACCAGCGCCGATCCAGCACACGGGACAAACGCGGCAGCGATCGCTGCAGATAGTGACTGGCCGCAGTGTGCGCGTCCGGCTCAGGCACGCGGGGGGCCACGCCCAGGGCCACCAGGCGATCGGTCAGCGTGGGATGAAAGCACAGGCCGCTGTCCTCGCACACCAGCGAATGCAGCGCGCGGTGCTGCGGCGCTGCGTGAAAACCCGCCGCCACGCCCATCCCCATGTCGCGGAAGGGGCGCAGGCTGGGACGCGGCATTTCGGCGGCCTGCGACATCACCGCACCCCAGTAATCGGTTTCAATGAAGTTGGCCTTCATGGCCACTTCCACCAGCGTATCGCCCAGCAATTTGCTGCCGACGATACGGGCGGCCAGCCGATCGGCTTCGTATTCTTCGAGATGGTTGAGGCGTACGGCGGCCATCAGGTCGGCCTCGGCCCAGCGCGCAAAACCACGATCGACCCACTGCGCCAGCCAGCTGTCTTCGGCCGCAATCCGCTCACACACACGGTGCCACCAGGCGCGCACATGTGCGCCCCAGGCGGGCCAGCCGCCGCGCTGTCGATTGAGGTGGGCCAGCTCATGCGCCAGGATGGCAGCGAGTTGGCGCGGCGACACGCTGTGCACCAGCGGCAGCCCGATGATCAAGGTGGTGTCCATCGCGCCCCAGTAGCCCCAGCGCGGGCGCTGGAAAACGGCAGCGTTCATTTCGGACGAGATACGGATGGTCTGAATGCTTTCGGCGCCCATGCGCTCGGCGAGGTTGTCGAGCAGCCGGTACAAGGCCGGCGCGGCGTGTCGATCAATCCGCACCCCTTCAGCGCGCGGCGCCGGCACCAGCAACCAGCGGACGATTCGCACCGCCCCCCAGACCAGCGCCGCAGCCAAACCCGCCACACCGATCTGCAGCATGGGCGTCCCGACCGACGCCGGCACCACGGCAATCATCAGCACCACGGCAACGCCAACACTGACCATGGATGCCAGTGCCAGCACGGTCAGCGCCCCAGCCGCGCGCCAGGACAGGCGGCGAGCCAGACGGCGAACCGTGGCAGAAGATCGGGGGCGAATACGCGTCATGGCGTCCGGTAGGTCCGAGGAGGGCTCACTGTAAACGATTGAAATGACAATAAAAATACGACTTTAGACGTAGCCACCCCTTGTCGACCGAACAGCATATGACATCATGCTATCCGCCACCCCACTCCCCCCGCCATTAGGGCGTTCCTGCATATGGCATAAACAACACCGCCGATTTCACACACGCCGCGCCGTGCCCAGAAAAGAAACGGGCGACCCGATGGCCGCCCGCCCCTCCCTCTCGCTCGCCTCAGGCGCGCTTCTTCACATCCGCTTCCAGCCCTGCGCGTTGCTCCAGCTGATTCACCGCCGAGACAATCGCCTTCACCGAGGCGGTGACGATACTGCCGTCAATCCCGACCCCGAACACCGCGCCAGCCGCGCCTTCGCCTTGCAACTCGATGAAGGCCACCGCGCGTGCATCAGAGCCCTGACCGATCGCCCGCTCCTCGTAGCCAAGCAAACGCGCATCCGGCGCCAGCGCATGCAGCGCCGCATCGATCGGCCCGTTGCCGATACCGCGCAAGGCTTCGTGCTGACCACCACGCGTCACCCCCAGCTGGATACCCTGTTGCTCACCATGCTCAAAGAGATGATGCTCAGCATAGGCCACCCGCTCGCTGTTTTCGAGGTAGGTTTCGGTAAAGATGGTCCACAAGTCCTCAGCCCGCATCTCTCGACCGGTGTCGTCAGTGACCGCCTGCACGGCATTCGAGAACGCCACCTGCAGGCGCCGCGGCATCACCAGTCCATATTCGGCCTCAAGCAGATAGGCGATGCCGCCCTTGCCCGACTGGCTATTCACCCGGATCACCGATTCGTAGCTGCGGCCCAGGTCGGCCGGGTCGACCGGCAAATAGGGCACGGCCCACGGGGCATCGGGTTGCTGCACAGCCAGGCCTTTCTTGATCGCGTCCTGATGCGAGCCCGAAAAGGCGGTAAACACCAGATCGCCGACATAGGGATGACGCGGGTGGATCGGCAACTGGGTGCAGTGCTCGACGGTGCGGGCGATTTCGTTGATGCACGAGAAATCGAGCCCCGGATGCACGCCCCGGCTGTAGAGATTGAGTGCCAGCGTCACGAGGTCGACGTTGCCCGTGCGCTCGCCGTTGCCGAACAGGCAACCTTCGACGCGGTCGGCGCCGGCCATCACCGCCAGCTCCGCCGCGGCCACGGCGGTGCCGCGATCATTGTGCGGATGCACCGACAAGACCACGGCATCGCGCCGGTCGAGATGGCGGCTCATCCATTCGATCTGGTCGGCGTAGATGTTCGGCGTGCTCATCTCCACCGTGGCCGGCAGATTGATGATGCACGGCCGCTCGGGGGTCGGTACCCACTCGGCGATCACCGCGTTGCACACCTCAACGGCGAAGTCGATTTCGGTGCCGGTGAAGACTTCCGGGCTGTACTGAAAAACAAACTCGGTGTCGGGCTGGGTGGCGGCCAACTCGCGGATCAGGCGCGCATGCTCAACGGCGATCTGCTTGACGCCGGCACGGTCCTGATCGAACACGATGCGGCGGAAGTTCGGCGCCGTCGCGTTGTAAAAATGAATGATCGCGCGCCGCGCCCCGCGCACCGACTCAAAGGTACGGCGAATCAAGGATTCACGCGCCTGGGTGAGCACCTCGATGGTCACATCATCGGGCACGTCGCCGCTGTCGACCAGGGCGCGCACGAAATCAAAATCGGTCTGACTGGCCGACGGAAAGCCAACCTCGATCTCCTTGAAGCCGACCGCCACCAGCGTCTTGAACATGCGCTGCTTGCGCTCGGCGTTCATCGGCTCGAACAAGGCCTGGTTGCCGTCGCGCAGATCGGTACTCATCCAGACCGGCGGATGGGTCAGCGTCACGTCGGGCCAGGTCCGGTCGCGCCAGGGCTGGCCGTCCGGGAAGGAATTGAAGGCAGGGTATTTTTGACTCGGGTCGTTCAACATCGGAAATCACTCCTCAATTTTTGCAACACATCTTTCGAATTCGGGTGGCCGTCACGGCAACCGGGCGGCCACGGCTTCGCGGCCCGGTTACCGGTTGGCAGTCGCAGATCAAATCGAGGGTTCGGAAGCATGGTCGCTCCAGGGGCGCAAGGCGCCAAGCATGGCATCACACCACTCGGTGAGCGGCGGCGGGGTCACAACAGGAAGGGGGTAAAGGTTAGCTGCGCGGGGCGCGCAGCAGCAGACCCAGACCGCAGAGCGCGGTATGGCAGGCGACCATCGAGACGATGGCGAGGCGGGTCTGTTGCGAAATCATGGGTGCAAACTAACGGGCCGGGGCATTGACTGTCAACACCCCGACCGCAATCTGGCTTAAATCCCGTTGATACCGGGGTACCAGGCGTCGACCAAATCGCCAACACGATAGTCGGCCAACACCTTGGCGCCGGACAGCCACTGCTCGACGGCGGCGCGTTGCTCCGGGGTGACCGAGCCGCGACCAGCGCAGCACACGAAGCCGCTGTCGTCGCCACCGCCGTAAATCAACCCGGCCGGGTCGATGGCTTCGTTGAAAAAAGCCTCATAAAAAGCATCCACCGACGCCTCGTCCGCTGTGTCGGGGAAGCTCAGATCGAGATCAAACCCCAGTTCCTTGAACTCTCCAACGCACAATTTCTTGCGCAGGCGAGCACTACGCCGCTTACTCATTCGGACACACTCCTGAATTACAAACTACGAAAAAACCGGCTCACGCCGGCTGTAGCCGAGGCTCGATGCGCGGCTCGCGGATGGGCAGATTCGCCACCGCCGCCAGTGCTGCCAAGGCGATGTCAGCGTACCACATCCACTGGTAGTCGCCGGTCTGAGTAATGGCAATGCCCCCCAGCCAGGCGCCCAGAAATCCACCGATCTGATGGCTCAGCAGAGTCATGCCGAACAGGGTGGCCAAATAGCGCGTGCCGAAGAGCTTGCCCACCACTCCCGCCGTGGGCGGCACCGTCGCCAACCAGGTAAAGCCCAAGCCTGCCGCAAAGATATAGAAGGTCATCTCCGTCTTGGGCGCGAGCAGATAGAGCGCCACCAACACAGCACGCGAGGCATACATCCAGAACAAGATGTATTTGCTGCGATAGTGCTGGACGCACCAACCGGCATAGAGACTGCCCACGATATTAGCCAGCCCGATGATCGCCAGCGACCAGCTCGCCACCTGCGCCGGCAGGCCGCACAGGTCGACCTCGCCCGGCAGGTGAGTCACCAGAAACGCGATATGGAAGCCGCAGGTAAAGAAACCGGCATGCACCAGCAGGTAGCTGCGATCGCGGAACGCATCGCTCAGCGTGGCGCGCATGCCCCGCTCGGGCGGTGGCGCCTCGGTCGCGCTCACGCTGGCAACTGGCGCCGGCCGCCCGCGAAGCAGCCGCGCCATCGGCAAGGCAACGAGCGTGATCACGGCCAGGGAGTACATCGCGCCCATCCAGCCGAACACGCCAATCAGTTTCTGCATCAGCGGCGCAAACACAAACTGTCCGAATGAGCCGCCAGCATTGATCACCCCGGAGGCCATCCCCCGGCGATGCGCCGGCAAGCGCTGCGACGCGGCGCCGATCAAGACCGAAAAGCTACCGGCCCCCGAGCCAGCCGCCATCAGGAAGCCGATCGAAAAGACCATGCCGATGCTCGAATGCATCATCGGCGTCAGGGCCGCACCAGCCGCCATCAGAATGATGCCGACCGCCAGCGCCCGCCCCGGCCCATAGCGGTCGGCCACTGCGCCGGCCACGGGCTGGATCGCCCCCCACACGAACTGCGCCACCGCCATCGCGAAACTGATGGCCGTGATGCCGAGCCCGGTGGACGTGTTGATCGGCGACACGAACAGACCGAGCGTCTGCCGCCCGCCCATGGTGATTGCCAGCAGGCCGGCCGCCGCCAGCACCAGGCCCCATTGCCGCATGCCAGGATCGTCGCGCCAGCGCATGCTCAGTTGTCCTCCGGCAAGGCCGGCTTCAGGCGCAGCAGCGCCGCGTCCAGGTTCAGATTGAGTTCGGCCACAAAGTCGCGGTCCATCACCGCCTCCAGTTCAAGCTGCGCGCGCGCCCACACCTCGCGAGCACGCGCACGCAATTCAACGCCCTCCGGGCTCAGCGCGAGCAAGCGCTGGCGGGCGTCCGCACCGGGGGTTTGAACAATCCACCCCGCAGCCACCAGCGGCTTGATCCCGCGGGTCAGTGTGGTGCGATCCATTTCCAGCTTCTCGGCCAGCCTCTGCAGCGGCTGCGGCTCCAACTCAAGATGTGCGAGCAGCGAGTACTGGGTGAGGCGCAAGCCGACCGTGCGCAGGTATTGCTCGTAGAACACCGTCACCCGACGGGTCAGGCGGCGAAGGCGGGCGCCGGTACAAGCCAGCGGCGGCAGCGACGCGATCATGGCTGAGTTCTTAATAAGTGCATATGCACGTTATAGCGCGAAGCCGCCCATCAGGGCGAGGACAATTTTCAGGTGTTGCTGCGCCAGGTGTCCGGTTCAACGCTCACGCAGCCATGATCGCCAGACACCGCCAGAATGCCGTCCTGCACCGTAATCTGCCAGGCCGTGGTGCGCACCAGCGACGCTGACAGCGTTTTGAGTTCGGGCTCGGGGAACGCAATCACCTCAAGCTTTCGCAAGCGCGCCAGCTCGCGCTGCACGCCCTGCCACCACAGCAGCGACGATGCGCCGGCATAGGGGTGAATCGTCACCTGGTCGGCCCGCCCGGCGGCCTTGATGATGCGACGCGCATCCGGCTGACCGACGTCGACCCAGCGTTCGATCCGCCCGTCCAGACTGGCCAGACACAGATCCGGCTCGTCTGGATCGCACAGCGCGCTGGTCATCGACAGGCGCTCGTCGGCCTGACGGGCAAAGGCAAGCACCCGCGACACCAGCCGCACATCGGTCTCGGAGGGGTGGCGCGCCAGGGTCAGCGCGTGGTCAGCGTAATAGTGACGATCCAGATCCGCGATCTGCAGCTGAAACTTGAAAACGGTGGATTTGAGTGCCATGCCAGCGCCGCCCCGGGAAAAGGCGACATGGTACGCAGATGCAGCCGCAATGGAATGCCGCACTGCAAAATAATCCCCAATAGCAAGACGATATCCGTTATCATCCGGCCTCCCGTACGCGTCGACCAATCAGCGTACCGGCCAGAATCATTCAACCTGGGCGCAGCGATACACGTTCGCACGCCCACTTCCCCCGCCAGCCTTGATTGGTGTCGCTCAACACAGCGACAGGCCGTCGCTGGAGCAGAACACAATGCAATCCGAAAACACCTTTGCCGCCCTTGGGCTGGCAGAACCCCTCTTGCGCGCCCTCACCGACGCAGGCTACACCACCCCGACCCCGATTCAGACCAAAGGCATTCCGGCCGTATTGGCCGGTGGCGACCTGCTCGCCGCCGCCCAGACCGGCACCGGCAAGACCGCCAGCTTCGCGCTGCCGATCCTGCACCGTCTGATGGAAACCGCCCAGCGCACCCGCACCGGTCGTCCGCGCGCCCTCATCCTGACCCCCACCCGCGAACTCGCGGCCCAGGTCGATGAGTCGGTCCGCACCTACGGCCAGCACCTGCCGCTGCGCTCCTTCGCTGTGTATGGCGGCGTGAGTGTGTTCGGCCAGAGCAAGGCCCTGCGCCGCCCGGTCGATATCCTGGTGGCGACACCGGGCCGTCTGCTCGACCACATCAGCCAGGGCAACCTGAGCCTGTCGGACATCGAGATCCTGGTGCTCGACGAAGCCGACCGCATGCTCGACATGGGCTTCATCCGCGACATTCGCAAGATCATGGACAAGATGCCGGCCAAGCGTCAGAACCTGCTGTTCTCTGCCACCTTCAACGACGACATCCGTGGCCTGGCCAACAGCCTGCTGACCAACCCGGTGAGCGTCGATGTGGCGCCGCGCAACACCACCGCCGAGCGGGTCGACCAGTCGCTGATGATGGTCCCGCAAAGCGGCAAGCGTGATCTGCTGATCCACCTCATCCAGGAACAGCAATGGTTCCAGGTGCTGGTCTTTAGCCGCACCAAGCACGGCGCCGACCGCCTGTCCGAGCAGCTCACCCGCGCCGGCATCCCGACCGCGGCCCTGCACGGCAACAAGGCGCAAAACGCCCGCACCCGCGCGCTGGACCAGTTCAAGCGCGGCAAGCTCCAAGTGCTGGTCGCCACCGACATCGCCGCCCGCGGCATCGACGTGGATTCGCTGCCAATGGTGGTGAACTTTGAACTTCCGAACGTGCCCGAAGACTATGTGCACCGCATCGGCCGCACTGGTCGTGCCGGCGCCGAAGGCAAGGCCGTGTCGCTGGTCTGCCCGGACAATGAAATGAAGCAGCTGCGCGCCATCGAACGGGTCATCAACGCCCCCATCGAACGCATCGTGGTGGCCGGATTCACTGTCGACGAAACCCGTACATCGCGCCAACGTCCGCCGCGTGATGCCAAGGCCCCGTCGCAGCGCAATGGTCATCGACACGGTCGCGCCAACCCGGACAGCCAGAACACTCGCAACGCCGACAGCAAGCGCCCCGCCCACCCGCAGCGCGCCCCGCGCGACGCGCAGGGTCAGGGTCGAGACAAGCCGGCCGGCCGCAGCCTGGGCGCCCAGGGCCGTGACGCCCGTCCGCGCCGCTTTGGCAACTCGGACTAAGCATCCGGCGGCGACACGCCGTCCGCCTTAAACACAAACGCCGGCCCTTGCGCCGGCGTTTGTGTTTGCGCACGCATACCAAATGACATTCGCGCCATACGGCGGCGTATGTTCGCGTTATACTCTCCCGTAGATGCTGCAATGCACACATTTTCGGAGGGAGCCGTGAAATGAACCATCTCGAGCACTACACGCAGAAAACCTGCACCGCCGCCGACGCCATCGCCCTGGTGCGCGACGGCGACACCATCATCGTCCCGACCGGCGTGGGCGAACCGCCGGCGCTGCTCACCGCCTTGTCGGACCAGCGCCGGTCACTCAACGGCGTCGTGGTCAGCCAGATCCTGCCGCTGCGCAAATTCGATTATTTCGACGAAACCACGCTCGGCCATGTTCGTCATAGCGCCTACTTTTTCGGCGGCGCGTCACGCCCCGGTGGGCAGGCCGGATGGATCGACTTTGTGCCGGCGTATTTCTCGGAACTACCGCAACTGATCGAACGCGGGCTGACCCCGTCCGACGTCGTCTTTTCGCTCGCCTCGCCGATGGATGAGCACGGCTACTTTTCGCTCGCGCTGGCACCAGACTACACCATGGCCGCCGTTAAAAAGGCGCGTGTGATCGTGCTGGAGGTGAATCCCAACGTGCCCTTCGCCTTCGGCGATTGCCATGTGCACATCTCCCAGGTCAGCGCCCTGGTCGAAAGCCAGGACCCGTTGCTGGAAGTCGGCCTGCCCGAGATCGGGCCGGTGCAGGAAGCCATCGGTAAATATGTAGCGGACCTGATCGACGACGGGTCGACGCTGCAGATCGGCTATGGCGGCATCCCCGATGCGGTGGTGATGCAGCTCAAGCACAAGCGCGATCTGGGCATTCACACCGAAATGATCGGCGACGGTATTCTGACGCTGCTCGAAGCGGGCGCGGTGACCAACCGCAAGAAGACCTTCATGCCCGGCAAGATGGTCGCCACCTTCGGACTCGGCTCGCAGAAGCTCTATCGCTTCATGCACCGCAACCCGGCACTGGAAATGCACCCGGTCGAATTCACCAACGACCCCTACATTGCGGCACGCAACGACCAGCTGGTCGCCATCAACGCGACCATGCAGATCGACATGCTGGGCCAGTGCGGATCGGAGAGTCTGGGCACTCGGCCCTATTCAGGCACCGGCGGTCAGGTCGACTTTGTGCGCGCCGCCAATCGCTCGCGTGACGGCAAGGCCTTCATCGTGCTGCCCTCGACGGCCAAGGGGGGCAGCATCTCGCGCATCGTGCCGACGCTGACGCCGGGCACGCATGTCACCACCAGCAAGAACGACATCAACTACGTGGTGACTGAATACGGTGTGGCACAACTGCGCGGCAAGAGCGCTCACCAACGCTGCGAAGCGCTGATCAACATTGCCCACCCGGACTTCCGGGGCGAGCTGCGCGACCAGGCCCGGGCGCTGAAACTGCGCTGAGCACACACGTCCCACCCGCTTTTTCGGGTGGGACGCGCAACAACCGATCAGTCGCGCTTGGGCACCATGATTTCGGCTTCGCCGGTCAGCACCACGGTCTCGCCCACCGTACACACCGTATCGAACAGTGCCTTGCGCTTTTCGGGGGTGAGCGACTTGACGGTCACCCGCGCCACCACGGTGTCGCCAATGCGCACCGGCGCCTTGAACTTCAGGGTCTGTGACAGGTAGATGCAGCCCGGGCCCGGCAGACGGGTGCCGAACACGGTAGAAATAAAACTGGCCGACAACATGCCGTGAGCGATCCGGCCGCCAAACATCGACGCCGCCGCCAGTTCCTCGTTGAGGTGCACCGGATTGGTGTCGCCCGACACGCCAGCAAACAGCAGGATGTCCGCTTCGGTCACGGTATGGCCATAGGCGGCGCTCATGCCGACCGTCAGGTCTTCAAAGCTGTGCCCGTAGAATTCTTCAAAATTGGTCTCAGCCATCGGTGTGCTCCCTGTGGGTTGTGATCTTCATGCCATGTGTTGCTGCGGCGGATCGACGCGGGACGCATGACAAGAAAAAACCCGGCCAAGGCCGGGTCTTTCTGAACTGCGTAATCGCTGGGATTACTTGCCGTTGACAGCGGCTTTCAGCGTCGCGCCAGCGGAGAACTTCGGCACGCTGGAGGCGGCGATCTTGATGGTCGCGCCGGTCTGCGGGTTACGGCCGGTACGGGCAGCGCGCTTCGACACTTCGAAGGAGCCGAAACCCGTGAACGCCACTTTGCCGCCCTTGGCGAGCTCTTCCGCAATAATGTCGAGCACGGCGGACACTGCACGGTCAGCTTGAGCGCGCGACACGTCCATACGGTCGGCCAGGGCTTCGACGAATTCACCTTTGTTCATGTTGATCCTCGGATAGGAGTGGAAGGGTTATTTCCTGCTGCCGATTCTAGCACCGAACATTCGAGCAATGCGTCGCCGGATGCAAGGATTGACGCGGATTCAGGGATTTGGGACGCATATTTTTACGTGTTGTACGTGAACGTCAACCCGTGCATATCAATTATTTTTTTGCTGCTGCACTGCAGCATCATTCACCGGTCACTGCCAGCCGGTCCTGATGCTTGCCACCGAGCCCCAGATAGGCCTCGATTACACGCGGGTCGTCAGCCAGTTGCCGGGCCGGCCCGCTCATCGCCACCTCCCCGGTTTCGAGCACATAAGCCTCGTCCGCCACTTGCAGTGCAGCACGTGCATTTTGTTCGACCAGCAGGATGGAAACACCCCGTTTACGCAGTTCGCCGATGATCCGAAAGATCTCACGGACGATGAGCGGTGCCAATCCGAGGCTGGGTTCGTCGAGCATCAGCAGCTTGGGCCGGGCCATCAAGGCGCGGCCGACCGCCAGCATCTGGCGCTCGCCCCCCGACAACGTTCCCGCCATCTGGCTGCGCCGTTCCTTGAGCCGCGGGAACAGCGCATACACCTCCTCCATGGTTCCGGCATGGTCGCGCAGCCCCATGCGATAGCGCTGGAAGGCGCCGAGCACGAGGTTGTCCTCGACACTCATTTCGCCGAACAGCTCGCGCTTTTCGGGCACGAGGTTCATTCCGCGCGAAACCATGCGTTCCACTTCGGGCACACGCTCGACCGCGCCATCGAACGTGATCTCGCCACGCGAGGGCAGCACGCCCATGATGGCCGACAGCAGTGTGGTCTTGCCCGCGCCATTGGGACCGATGACGGTCACGATCTGGCCCTCGCCCACGGTGAGGTTGGCGTTGTGCAGCGCCTCGACCTTGCCGTAAGACACGCACAGATCCTTCACCTCCAGAATATTCGCCATCATGCCACCCCGCCCAGATACGCCTCGAGCACCGCCGGATTCTTCTGCACCTCTTCCGGCAGGCCTTCGGCAATCTTCTCGCCAAACTCCATCACCACCACCCGGTCGACCAGGCCCATCACAAAGTCCATGTCGTGCTCGACCAGCAGAATCGCCATGCCCTCGCCGCGCAGTTTCTTGAGCAAATCGCCGAGGATCTGCTTTTCGCGGTAGCGCAAACCAGCGGCCGGTTCGTCGAGCAGGAGCAAGCAAGGGTCTGAGCACAGGGCGCGGGCGATTTCGAGAATGCGTTGTTGCCCCAGCGCCAGCGACCCGGCCGCGTCAAACATGTGCTCGGCCAGCCCGACGCGTTCGATCTGGCGCGCCGCCTCGGCGAGCAGTCGCGCCTCTTCGGCCCGGTCCAGTCGCCAGGCCGCCGGCAGTACCGACTTGCTGCCACGCATGTGGGTGCCGATCGCGACGTTCTCGAGCACGCTCATGTCGGCCAGCAGGCGCACATGCTGAAAGGTGCGGCTCATGCCCATACGGGCCACTTCGCGCGAGGTCTTGCCGGCCACATCCTGGCCGCGGAACAACACCTCGCCTGAGGTCGGCGTATCCACGCCCGACACCTGATTGAACATGGTGCTCTTGCCCGCGCCATTGGGGCCGATCAGCGCCAGAATCTCGCCCGCCGCGACCGACAGGTTCATCTTGTTGTTAGCCACCAGACCGCCGAACTTGCGGGTCACGTCGATGGCACTGAGCAGCACTTCGCCAGCCTTGGGCATCTCCCGGCGCGGCAGCGGCGCCGCGCCGGCATCGACCTTGCGCTTGGCGTTGGCGTCCGGCCACCAGTGGGTGAGGATCGGCCACAGTCCGTTGGGCGCGCGCTGCAGAATGATCACCATCATCACGCCGAACACGATCACCTCGAAGTTGCCCGAGGCGCCAAACAGCGCAGGCAAAAGATCCTGCAGCCACTGCTTGAGAATGGTGATGACGGCCGCACCGATAACCGCCCCCCACACATGGCCGGCACCACCGACCACCGCCATGAACAGGAACTCGATACCGATGTGCAGGCCGAAAGGCGTGGGGTTCACAAAGCGCTGCATGTGCGCATACAACCAGCCCGAGGCAGCGGCATGCAGCGCGGCGATGACGAAGATGATCATGCGCGAACGGGAGGTATCCACGCCCATCGACTCGGCCATCACCCGCCCGCCCTTGAGCGCCCGGATCGCCCGGCCCTCACGCGAGTCGAGCAGGTTACTGGTGGTCAGAATCGCCACCAGCAGGAAGGCCCAGATCAAATAGAAGATCTCGCCGCCTTCATTCAGCTCCCAGCCAAACAGGCTGATCGGCGGAATCCCGGTCAGGCCGGTGTGGCCGCCGAGCACCTCCATGGTGCCGAACAGGAAATACAGGCTGATGCCCCAGGCGATGGTGCCCAGCGGCAGGTAGTGGCCCGACAGCTTGAGGGTGAGCGAACCGAGCACCACCGCGATCACCGCGGTCAGCACCAGACCAATCACCAGCGCCAGCCATGGCGAGCCACCGGCCCAGGCCATCCAGCCGGGCAGCGTCTCGCTGGTGGACAGCACGGCCGTGGTGTACGCGCCCAAACCAACAAAAGCGCCCTGACCAAAGGAGGTCAGCCCGCCCACGCCGGTGAGCAGCACCAGCCCGAGCGCCACCATGGCGTAGAGGCCGATGTAGTTGAGCAGCGTGACATAGAACGGCGACAAGGTCGCGGGTACCAGCAGCAACAGGCCCAGCAACAGCCAGGGCAAAACACGCAGCAAACCGGCGCCGGCAGAACCCGGCGAGGTCGCCACACGAGAGGATGCGGGGGTGCTCATTCGTCTTCCTCCACGTGATGGCTGGTCAGTGAGCGCCACACCAACACCGGAATGATCAGGGTAAATACGATGACTTCCTTGTAGGCACTGGCCCAGAAGGAGGAGAAGGCTTCGAGCACGCCGACCAGAATCGCACCGAGCGCGGCGATCGGGTAGCTCGCCAGGCCGCCGATGATGGCGGCCACAAAGCCCTTCAGGCCGATCAGGAAGCCGGTGTCGTAATAAATGGTGGCAATCGGCGCGATCAACACGCCCGACAGCGCACCGATCAGCGCCGCCAGCATGAAGGTGAGCCGGCCGGCCAGCGCGGGCGAGATCCCCATCAGCCGTGCGCCGGCGCGGTTGATCGCCGTTGCCCGCAAGGCCTTGCCGTAAATGGTGCGACCAAAGAACAGGGCCAGCGCGACGATCAGCGCCAGCGAGGTGCCAATCACCCACAGCGACTGGCCGGACACCATCATCGGGCCCACCGTGAAGCTGGCATCCGAAAAAGCCGATGTGCGCGAACCTTCCGCGCCAAAGAACAGCAGGGCCAGCCCCACCATGGCCACGTGCACCGCCACCGACACGATCAGCAGAATCAACACCGAGGCCTCGGCCACCGGTTGGTAGGCCACGCGGTAGATCATCGGCCCCAGCGGCACCACCACCGCCATGGTCAACGCCACCTTGGCGGCCAGCGGCCAGGTGTCGGTGGGCACAAAGCGCATCAGGGCCACCAGCGCGAGCGGGTAAACAATATTCCAGCCGACCACCTTCATCAGCCGCCCCACGCCGCCCCGACGCAGCGCGTCCAGGCCGTCGAGCGCCACCACCAGCACACCCGCCGCCAGCAGCAGCCAGACCGTGCCGGGCAGGCGCCCCGCTTCAATCATCGCCAGGGTCAGCGCGCCATATGCGACAAACTCCCCTTGCGGAATAAAGATCACCCGGGTCACGGCGAACACCAGCACCAAGGCCAAGGCCAGCAGCGCGTAGATCGCGCCGTTGGTTACCCCGTCCTGCCCGAGCAACATTGCAATTTCCAAATCCATGGGACGAACCCCGTGTGCAGCCAGCCGCGAGCGCTTGCGCGCCGCGAGCCGCCGATCCGACTCGACTCGAACCCGCCCCCACCGGCGCACCGGCAGGGGCGGACTTGATCAGGCATCGCGCGCGGCCGTGCCGTGCGCGATGCGCGCTGACACTTACTTCACCATCTGCCAGGCGCCGCCCTTGATCTGCACCATCACGCGCGAGCGCTGGTCCAGGCCGAGGTGGTCGGTCGGGCTCATGTTGAAGATGCCGTGCGCGCCGGCCACTTCCTTCAGGCCTTCGAGCGCATCGCGCAGGGCGGCACGGAATTCCGGCGACCCGGGCTGGCCGGCCTTGAGCGCAACCGGCACGGCGTTGACCATCAGCGTGCCGGCATCCCAGGCGTGGCCGCCAAAGGTCGACACCGAGCCCTTGCCAAAGGCCGCTTCGTACTTGCTCACGTACTCCTGAGCGCTCGCACGCACGGGGTTGTCGGCGGGCAACTGATCGGCCACCAGCACCGGACCGGCGGGCAGGAAGGTGCCTTCACAGTCGGCACCACACACGCGCAGGAAGTCGTTATTGGCCACACCGTGGGTCTGGTAGATCTTGCCGGCAAAGCCGCGCTGCTTGAGCGTCTTCTGCGGCAGGGCGGCCGGCGTGCCGGCGCCGGCGATGAGGATCGCATCCGGCTTGGCGGCATACAGCTTGAGCACCTGACCGGTCACCGAGGTGTCCGAGCGCTTGTAGCGCTCGTTGGCTACGATCTTCAGCTTGCGCGCTTCGGCGATGGCCGAGAACTGCTCCCACCAGCCTTCGCCGTAAGCGTCGGCAAAACCGATGAAACCAACCGTCTTCACGCCGGCATCCACCATGTGCGAGACGATGGCGGTCGCCATCTGCTGGTCGTTTTGCGGGGTCTTGAACACCCAGCGGCGCTTCTCATCGACAGGGTCAACAATCTTGCTCGACGCTGCCATGGAGATCATCGGCGTCTTGGACTCGGCCGCCACATCAATCATGGCCAGCGAATTGGGGGTGATGGTCGAGCCGATCACCACATCCACCTTGTCCTCCGAAATCAGCTTGCGGATGTTCTTGACGGCAGTGGTGGTGTCCGACGCGTCGTCGAGCACGATGTAGTTCACCTTCTGGCCGGCGATGGTCGTCGGCAAGAGCGTGAGGGTGTTCTTCTCGGGAATACCCAGCGACGCAGCCGGGCCGGTGGCCGACACCGACACACCCACATTGATGTCGGCGAACGCTGCGCCACTGACGAAAGCCATGCCCAGTGCGGCGGCCACTACGGTTTTTTGGATTTTCATTTTGTCTCCTCCTCCGGTTGTAATCAGCACGCGCATGAGCTGCCTCGGCGCACCAACGAAAAATTACCACATAACAAACGCGTTAGTTGATATTAAACCCGCTCGATCACCATCGCGATGCCCTGTCCGACCCCGATACACATCGTGGCCAAGCCGTAGCGACCGCCGGTGGCTTCGAGCTGTCGTAGCGCGGTGAGCGCCAGACGCGCGCCCGAGGCACCCAGCGGATGGCCGATCGCAATCGCCCCGCCGTTCGGATTGACCTGCGGTGCATCGTCGGCGAGACCGAGCTGGCGCAGCACGGCCAGGCCTTGCGCAGCGAAGGCTTCGTTGAGTTCGATAACATCCATCTGGTCAATGGAGAGGCCGGCCAGCGCGAGCGCCTTGACCGCCGCCGGCGCCGGACCGATACCCATGATGCGCGGCGCGACGCCGGCCGTGGCCATAGCCACCACCCGACCGCGCGGCGTGAGCCCGTATTTTTTGGCGGCCTCGGCCGAAGCCAGCAAGAGTGCGACCGAACCGTCATTCACGCCGGACGCGTTGCCGGCGGTCACGGAGCCATCGGGGCGGACCACGCCTTTGAGCCGACCGAGCGCTTCGAGTGAAGTCTCGCGCGGATGCTCGTCCACGCTGACTACCACCGGGTCACCCTTCTTCTGCGGAATCGTCACTGGCACCAGCTCACCGTCAAAGAAGCCGCGCGCGGCCGCCGCGGCATAGCGCTGCTGGCTGCGCAACGCGAGGGCGTCCTGATCGGCGCGGTTGATCTTGAATTCGTCGGCGACGTTCTCGGCCGTTTCGGGCATGGAGTCGATGCCGTACTCGGCCTTCATTTTGGCGTTAACAAAGCGCCAGCCGATGGTGGTGTCTTCGATCTTGGCGCTGCGCGAGAAGGCACTGGTGGCCTTGGCCAGCACGAAGGGCGCGCGGCTCATGCTCTCGACGCCACCGGCAATCATCAGCTGCGCTTCGCCGCAGCGGATGGCGCGCGCCGCGGTGCCGATGGCATCCAGCCCCGAGCCGCACAGGCGGTTGAGCGTGGCGCCGGGCACCTCGATGGGCAAGCCGGCGAGCAGGCCAGCCATGCGGGCGACGTTGCGGTTGTCTTCGCCGGCCTGATTGGCGCAGCCGTAGTAGATGTCGTCCACCGCCGTCCAGTCGACGCCGGGGTTGCGCTCGATCAGCGCGCGGATGGGGATGGCCCCCAGGTCGTCGGCGCGCACGCCGGACAGCGCGCCGCCGTAGCGGCCGAACGGCGTACGAACGCCGTCACAGATCAACACGTCGTGCAACACATCGCTCTCCCTCGATGCGCCTGATGACGTGCGGCGTCACCGGCCGATGGGCCGGCGCCTGCGATCGTCAGCCGGGCGCGTTGTTTGTCTTTTTGCTGGCCGCTCCCAAAGTGCCGTGCACCCCATTGAGCAGGATGCCGGTCACCAGCGGCGCCATGTCTTCGTAGGTCAGCGGACCATTCGCCCGCAGCCAGGTAAAGGTCCAGTTCATCATGCCGAACAGGATCATCGCCACGACCTTGTCCAGCCCCTTCTCGCTCACCCTCGGCTCGACGGCGGCAATCGCCCGCGCAAAGGCCGCCACCACCGCCCGCTCCTTGTCGGCCACCTGCTGACGCGGCGCGTCGTCCAGATGCCGCACGTCCTGCACCAGCACCCGGTGCTGGTTGTGGGCGTTGGCGTAGGTCTCGAGAAAGCGGGCAATCAAGCGCTTGAGGTGCGCATCGGGTGGTAGTTGTTCGGCTTCGACGGTGTCCACCAGCGCTTCGAGCGTGTCCATGTAGCTGTCGGCCACACTGAACAGCATCTCCGCCTTGTCCTTGGCGTAGTGATAGAGCAGCGGTTTTGACACGCCGCAGGCGGCCGCCAGTTGCGACATGGAGGTGGCGTGAAAGCCCTTGTCGGCAAACAGCTTCGCCGCCATGTCGAGAATGGCCTGGCGTTGCTGGTCGTGAGTCGCTGCTTTGGTTCGTGCCATGAGTGTGATGCCCGTCTGAATGCAAAACGCTCACCGTCCGGGCGGCCATCTCAACGCTCGTCAAAACTGATGACGACCCGCTCTGTGAGCGGATGGGCCTGACAGGTGAGCACATAGCCGTCGTCCACATCGGACTGCTCAAGAGCGAAGTTCTTGTCCATGCGGACACGACCTTCGAGCACCTTGGCGCGGCAGGTGCAGCATACCCCACCCTTGCAGGCGAACGGCAGGTCCATGCCGGCGGCCAGCGCCACGTCGAGAATCGACGGGTCCTCCTTGCGGAAGGCCACCTCGCGCTGCAGGCCATCCTGGATCAGGGTGATCGTCGCGGTCGCCGCGTCACCCGGCTCGACCCGGTGCGCCGGGCCGGCATCGGGCACACCGAAGCGCTCCAGATGGATGTGATCAGCGCTCATGCCGGCCGCCAGCAGGCCGGCTTCGACCTCGTCGATCATCGCACCCGGACCGCAGATGAAGGCCTCGTCGATGTCGCCCACCGGAATCAGCGTGTCGACAAACGCGGCCACCTTGGCCTGGTCGAGCCGGCCGTTAAAGAGCGGCACATCCTGTGCCTCGCGCGAGAACAGCGAGTAGAAGCAAAAGCGGGTCAGGTAGCGATTCTTGATGTCTTCGAGCGCCTCGCCAAACATCACGCTCTTGGTGCCGCGGTTGCCGTATACCAGCGTGAAGCGACTCTTCGGCTCGGTGGCCAGCGTCGTCTTGATCAATGACAGGATCGGCGTAATGCCGCTGCCCGCTGCAAAGGCCACGTAGTGCTTGGCGTTGACGGCGTCAAGCGGGGCATGAAAGCGCCCTTCCGGCGTCATCACCTCGATGGTATCGCCGGCCTTGATCGCGCCGCCGTTGATCCAGGTCGAGAACAGCCCGCCGCCCACCTGCTTGATGGCCACGCGCAGTTCGCCGTCCTCGACACCGGAACAGATGGAGTAGGAGCGACGCACTTCCTGGCCGTTGATCTCGGCTTTCAGTGTCAGGTGCTGGCCCTGCACGAAACGGTAATCGTCGGCCAGTTCAGCCGGCACGTCGAAGCGCAGGCTGATGGCATCGGCCAGTTCGCGGCGCACTTCGGCAATGGTCAGGGCGTGGAATTTGGGGTTCATGTGTGATCTCCCGGTCCGGTTCAGATCGGTTTGAAGTATTCGAAAGGTTCGCGGCAGTCTTCACAGCGATACAGCGACTTGCAGGCGGTCGAACCGAATTCCGACAATCGTGTGGTGTGGCTGGAGCCGCAGCGTGGGCACGGCAGCTTGCGCGACATGAAACGCACCACCTGCGCGCCATCAGGCAGCGCGGGCTGGGGCGGGACGATGCCGTAGGCGCGCAGCTTCTCACGCGCGCTCTCGGCGATCCAGTCGGTACTCCAGGGCGGAGCAAGCCGCGTCTCGACGCTGACCTTGCCCGCACCGGCCGCCTTGAGCGCATCGACAATGCTCTCGGCGATCATCTCGGTGGCCGGGCAGCCACTGTAGGTGGGCGTCACCACCACCCGCAGGCCGTCCTCGCCGAGAATCACCTCGCGCACGATGCCCAGCTCGGTCACGGAGACCACCGGAATCTCCGGGTCTTCCACCGCGTCGAGCGCCTGCCAAGCCTGGGCTTCAGTCAGCATACCGGTCACCACGTCGCGCCGGGGAAGCTGCGCGGCAGATGCTGCATCACCGCCAGCAGATGGCCCAGATGCTCGCTGTGGCGGCCGAACTTGCCATAGCTCTGGAAAGGCGTACGCGCCGGCACGGTGAGCGTGGCGTGCTTGAGTACCGCCAACACCGCCTTTTCCCAGTCCTCTGCCAGATCCGACCACGCCGGGCCAACGCCGGCCGCCGCAGCGGCGTCATCGGTGGGGTTGGCGGCAAACAACTCGTTGGTGTAGGGCCACAGCATATCGAGCGCGGCCTGCGCACGACGATGGCTCTCTTCGGTGCCGTCGCCAAGACGGATTACCCAATCGCCGGTGTGTTCTACGTGGTAGCGCGCTTCTTTCAGGCTCTTGGCTGCGATCGCCGCCAAAGCCTCGTCACTCGAGCCGCACAGCCGGCTCCACATCAGCAGGTTGAAGCTGCCGAGCAGGAAGCCCTTGATCATGGTGTGGGCGAAATCGGTGTTCGGCATCTCGCACAGCGTCGGATTGCGGTACTGCCCCTCATGGCGCAGAAAGGCAAGTGTGTCTTCGTCGCGCCCCTTGCCTTCGAGCACGCCGGCATGGCTGAGCAGCATGCGCGCCTGGCCGACAAAATCGAGCGCCATGTTGGCCAGCGCCAGATCTTCTTCGAGCACCGGCGCATGGCCGCACCATTCAGACAGGCGCTGGCCGTGGATCAGCGCCGCGTCGCCCAGACGCAGCACGTACTCCAGATGCGCGGGGGTGGTTTGTGTCATCGCTGGTGCCCCCATCACATGTGGTCCACTTCGTCGGGCAGCTTGTAGAAGGTCGGGTGACGGTAGATCTTGTCCTCGGCCGGGTCAAACAGCTCGGGCTTGGCATCCGGGTCGGAGGCCACGATGTCTTCGGCGCGCACGGCCCAGATCGACACCCCTTCCTGACGCCGGGTGTACACATCGCGCGCCACCTGCAGCGCCATACGCGCGTCGGTGGCGTGCACGCTGCCGCAGTGCTTGTGATCGAGGCCGTTCTTGCTGCGGACAAAAATTTCCCACAGCGGCCATTCTTTGCGTTCCATGGTGTTCTCCGTTGGTGTCATCAGGCGGCTGCCTTCTCGCGGGCAGCCTGTTTGTCGGCGTGGGCGACTGCGGCTTCGCGCACCCAGGCGCCGTCTTCCCAGGCCTTGACGCGGGCCGCGAGCCGATCGACGTTGCACTGGCCGTGGCCATTCACCACATTCCAGAACTCGTCCCAGTCGATGGCGGCAAAGTCGTAATGGCCGCGTGCTTCATTCCACTTGAGTTCCGGGTCGGGCAGGGTCACGCCAAGCACTTCGGCCTGCTTGACCGTGGCGTCCACAAACTTCTGACGCAGGTCGTCGTTGGAGATGCGCTTGATGCCCCAGCGCATGCTCTGGCCCGAGTTGGGCGAGTCGGCATCATGCGGGCCGAACATCATCAGCGACGGCCACCACCAGCGATTGACCGCGTCCTGCACCAGCTCACGCTGCTCGTCGGTGCCGCCCATCATCGCCAGCAAGGCGTCGTAGCCCTGGCGCTGGTGGAAGGATTCTTCCTTGCACACCCGCACCATGGCGCGGGCATAGGGGCCGTAGCTGCACTTGCACAGCGGGATCTGGTTCATGATCGCCGCGCCGTCAACCAGCCAGCCGATCACGCCTACGTCGGCCCAGTTGAGCGTCGGGTAGTTGAAGATCGAGCTGTACTTGGCCTTGCCCGAGAGCAGCGCTTCGGTCAGGTCGTCGCGCGACACGCCCAGGGTTTCGGCCGCGGCGTATAGATACAGGCCGTGACCGCCCTCGTCCTGCACCTTGGCCAGCAGGATGGCTTTGCGCTTGAGACTCGGCGCACGGCTGATCCAGTTGCCCTCGGGCAGCATGCCGACGATCTCGGAATGCGCGTGCTGGCTGATCTGGCGCACCAGCGTCTTGCGATAGGCCTCGGGCATCCAGTCCTTGGCTTCGATGGTCGCACCGGCGTCGATGCGCGCGTCGAACTCGGCCTGGTAGGCGGCGTTCTCGACGGCATCGGGCGTGCGCTTGGGCTGTTCGCCGGGCGGGATATCGAGTGCTTGGGTATACATATAGCGGTTCTCCTTGCGCGTCGGGGCGCTTACTCTTTGGCGCGGCGATCAATCACCCGCTTGGCCTTGCCGACGGTGACCCGTTCGATGCTGAACGGGTCGCCGACAATCACCGTGGCGGACACGCCGATCAGGCTCTTGATGTGGTGCGTCAGCTCTTTGGCCAGCGCTTCTTTTTGTTCGGGGTGACGGCCCACCGGCACGTCCGGGTTGGTCTCGACCTTTACCGTCAAGGTGTCCATGTGACCCTTTTTGTCCACCTCCAGCAGATACTGCGGTGACAGCTTGGGCATCTTGCAGATCAGCTCTTCGATCTGGGTGGGGAACACATTCACGCCGCGGATGATCAGCATGTCATCCGAGCGGCCGGTAATCTTGGCCATGCGGCGCATGCTGCGCGAGGTCGGCGGCAGCAGGCGGGTGAGGTCGCGGGTGCGGTAGCGGATCACCGGCAGCGCTTCCTTGGACAGCGTAGTGAACACCAGCTCGCCCTCTTCGCCGTCCGGCAGCACTTCGCCGGTGATCGGGTCGATGATCTCGGGGTAGAAGTGGTCTTCCCAGATCACCGGACCGTCCTTGCTTTCGATGCACTCGCTGGCCACGCCCGGCCCCATCACTTCCGACAGGCCATAGATGTCCACCGCGTCCATGCCGGAGCGCGCTTCCATCGCCAGGCGCATGGCATGCGTCCAGGGCTCGGCGCCGAAGATGCCGACCTTGAGCGAAGTCTCTTTCGGGTCGATGCCCATGCGCTCCATCTCGTCGAGAATGGTCAGCATGTAGGACGGCGTCACCATGATGATGTCGGGCTTGAAGTCCTGAATGATCTGGATCTGCTTCTCGGTCTGACCGCCCGACATCGGGATCACCGTACAGCCGAGCTTCTCGGCGCCGTAGTGCGCCCCCAAGCCGCCGGTGAACAAGCCGTAGCCGTAGGACACATGCACAATGTCGCCGGCCCGGCCGCCCGCGGCTCGAATCGAGCGTGCCACCACGCGCGCCCAGGTGTCGATATCGCGCGAGGTGTAGCCGACCACCGTCGGCTTGCCGGTGGTGCCGGACGAGGCATGCACCCGCACCACCTTCTCGCGCGGCACGGCAAACAGCCCGAAGGGGTAGTTGTCGCGCAGGTCCTGCTTGCCGGTGAAGGGGAACTTGGCCAGATCGGCCAGGGTTTTCAGATCGCTCGGATGCACGCCCTTCTCGTCGAACTTCGCACGGTAGTGCGGCACGTTGTCGTAGGCGTGCTGCAGGCTCCACTGCATTCGCTTGAGCTGGGTGGCTTGCAGCTCGTCACGGCTCGCGGTTTCGATGGCGTCGAGATCGCCCGGGGCGGGCACCTTGCAGGTCATGGTTTGTCTCCTCTTCCCTATATCCGGTGTCGGCGGCGCATCTGTTTTTTATGTCGCGCCGCCAGGCGTTTAGTCTACTGCGGGAACACTGCCCGGCCTTTCAGCCGATAGCTCTTGCCCCGCATCACGGCAATGGTGGCGCCGTGCTGATTGGTCACGGTGATGTCGTACACTCCGGTGCGGCCCGACAGCGCCACTTCGCGCGCCGTGGCGGTCAGCACATCGCCCTCGCGCGCCGGCGCAATGAAGTCCACGCTGATGCCCGAGGCCACCGTCTGTTCGTTGTAGCTGTTGCACGCAAAGGCGAAAGCCGAATCGGCCAGCGTGGTCACAAAGCCGCCGTGGATGATGGCGAAGCCGTTGAGCATGTCGGCGCGCACGGTCATGGTCAGCGTGGCGCGGCCGGGGCCGACCTCGACGAATGTCATGCCGAGGCCGCGCGAGGCCTGGTCGTTGGCGAACATGGTGTCGCGCACCTGTTCGGCGATTTGCTGGGGGTCGAGTGCTTTGGTATCCATGGGGCTCACATCAGTTCGCATGAAAAGTCGCGCCGGTCAGCGCCTTGCGCTGGAGCAGGGGCGAGAGTCGGTAGCGGGTGTCGACATAGTGCGCCCGCAAGTGATCGAGCACTTCGGCGATAAAGGCCGGGCCCAGGCGGTCCGCCCAGGCCAGCGGGCCGAGCGGGTAGTTGGTGCCGTAGCGCATGGCGGTGTCGATGTCGGCCGCCGAGCCGATGCCGGCCAGCACGGCATCGGCCGCCTCGTTGGCCAGCATGGCCACCGTGCGCAGACCGAGCATGCCGGCCACGTCATCCAGTTGCGCGACTGCCAGGCCGGCGGCCTGCAAGGTGCCAACCACATCGGTCAGCGCGCCACGGCCGCAACGGTCCGCCGCGCACAGCGTCAGGCGCGGCGTCTTGGCAAAATCGAGGCACAGATCGAACAGCACCACATGGTCGTAACGGCTGTCGACCGCACGGCGCGTGGCGGTTCGGCCATCGCTCATCATCAGCCGCGCCGAGCCGATTTCCAGCCAGCCATGACCGCTGCCGGCGGTGCGCTCAACCGTGATGCCGGCCTGCTCAATGCGCCCGATCAATGCCGCGGCTGGCCCCAGGTCGCCGACCACGCGCACACGGCGAACCGGCGAGGCGGGCGCGAAATCGGCCGACGCGGGGAGGCTTTTGCCTTCGCCGTAAGCGTAGAAACCTTGCCCACTCTTGCGACCGAAGCGCCCGGCGTGCACCAGCTCTTGCTGGATCAGATGCGGGGTGTAGCGGCTGTCATTGAAGCAGGCGGCAAACACCGACTGGCTGACCGCGTGATTCACGTCATGGCCGATCAGGTCCATCAACTCGAACGGCCCCATCGGAAAACCGCAGCCCTCGCGCATCACCGCGTCCAGCGTCGCCGGCGTCGCGGCCTGCTCGGCGAGCACCCGCAGCGCTTCACCGTAATAGGGGCGGGCCACGCGATTAACGATGAAGCCCGGCGTCGATTTGGCAAACACCGGCACCTTGCCCCAGGCCTTGGCGGTGGCGTGCACCGTCTGCGCAACGGCCGGATCGGTGGCCAGGCCAGACACCACTTCGACCAGCTTCATGCGCGGCGCGGGGTTGAAGAAATGCATGCCGACCACCTGACCGGGGCGCGCCAGCGGCGCCGCCATGGCAGTGATCGACAAGGAAGAGGTGTTGGTGGCGAGAATCGCCTCGGGCGAGAGCACGGTTTCGAGCTCGGCGAACAAGGTCTGCTTCACATCCAGCCGCTCAACAATCGCCTCAATCGCCAGCATCGCGTCGGCGGCGTCGGCCAGACTGCTGATCGGAACAACCCGCGCCAGCGCCGCGTCGGCAGCGTCCTGTGTAAGCTTGTCGCGGCTCACCAGAAAGGCCAGATCCTTGGCAATGCCGGCGCGACCGCGCTCGACCGCCTCGGCCTGCATGTCATACAAATAGACGGTATGCCCGGCCACGGCGGCCACATGGGCAATGCCGCTGCCCATCGCACCGGCGCCAATCACCAGCACCCGGCTGGACGTTTTCAGTGCGTCCATCGTTCAGCGCCCTGTAAAGCGCGGCGTGCGCTTTTCCATGAAGGCGGCCACGCCCTCACGATAGTCGTCCGACTGGCCACAGGCGCGCATCATGTCGCGCTCCATGTCGAGCTGGGTCGAAAAATCCTGCGTCGAGCTGGCCCAGATGGCTTTCTTGGTCTGCGCGAAGCCAACCGTCGGGCCGGCCGCCATCTGCTTGGCCAGCGCGCTCACCGTCGGCATCAGCGCGTCATCATCTACACACTTCCAGATCAACCCCCAGGCTTCGGCCTGATCGGCCGGCAGCTTGTCGCCCAGCATCGCCAGCCCCATCGCCCGTGCGGGACCGAGCAGTCGCGGCAGAATCCAGGTGCCGCCGGTATCGGGGATCAGCCCGAGCTTGCAGAAGGCCTGAATGAAACTGGCCGAGCGCGCGGCAAAAACCAGGTCGCAGGCCAGCGCCAGATTGGCCCCTGCACCGGCCGCCACGCCATTGACGGCGGCAATCACCGGCATGTCCAGCGCGCGCAGTGCCATCACCAGCGGCTTGTAGTTCTTTTCGACCGAGACACCCAGATCCGGCGCGGCATCGCCGGCCGACACGCTGCGGTCGGACAGATCCTGCCCGGCGCAAAAGCCGCGGCCGGCACCGGTCAGCACCATCGCGCGCACCGAGCCATCGGCGCGTCCGGCGCGGATGAGCTCCAGCGCGCTGCGCACTTCGGCGTGCATCGCATCGGTAAAGCTGTTCAATCGGTCGGGCCGGTTGAGGGTCAGCGTGGCCACGCCGTCCTCGATGTTCAGGGCAATCGTCTCGAAGTCTTGCGCCATCGTGTCGTCCTTTGGCTGCCGGGGCCATGGCCCCGGCCTGCGGTTGTCTCCACCACCCGGCCGCGTTCGCCCCACTGGGCAAGCGCCGTCGGCAAGCTGTACTGTTCCGGTCGGGGAGAATGATTTTCTTTGTTTGACCGACCGGTCGATCAACAGTAAAATTGATATACGTCAAAAAAGCAAGCCCCCTGAGATCAAAAACCGGTCGCTACGCACACACGCTACGCCGTGGCAGGCCGCCAGCCCCGTGAAGGAGACACCATGTCGCACCCGCTTTTCGAGAAGCATCAGGCCACGCTGGAACAGGCGCTCGGCGCCATCCGCAGCCGCGCTTACTGGACACCCTTCAACGAAATGCCCAGCCCGCGGGTGTATGGCGAAACCGCCGACACCGACGGCAAAGCGGCGGTCGAGGCCTGCTTTGGCCGCGAGTTCGCCCTGAACCAGCCCGGCCAGCGCGGCACCGCCGCCACCGAAACCTCGCCCTACGGCGTGGCGATGAATGTGAGCTATCCGGTCTGCGACACCGAAGCGCTGATCGACGCCGCCCAGGCCGCCATGCCCGCCTGGCAGAAACTGGGTGCCGCCGGGCGCACCGGCGTGTGTCTGGAAATTCTCGACCGCCTCAACAAACACAGCTTCGAGATCGCCCACGCGGTGATGCTGACCACCGGTCAGGGCTGGATGATGGCCTTCCAGGCCGGCGGCCCGCATGCGCAGGATCGCGGCCTGGAAGCCGTGGCCTACGCCTGGGACGAGCAATCGCGCATCACACCCGAAGCCCGCTGGGAGAAACCGCAGGGCAAGAACCCACCGCTGGTGATGAAGAAGCATTTCGAGATCGTCGGGCGTGGCGTCGCGCTGGTGATCGGCTGCGGCACCTTCCCCACCTGGAACACCTACCCCGGCGTGTTCGCCGCGCTGGCCACCGGCAACCCGGTGATCATCAAGGCGCACAGCAACGCCATCCTGCCCGCCGCCATCACCGTGCGCATCGCGCGCGAAGTGCTGACCGAGGCTGGCTTGGACGCCAATCTGATCAGCCTCGCCGTAGTCGAAAAGCGCGCCGAAACCCAGGCGCTGGCCACCCACCCGGCGATCAAGTCCATCGACTTCACCGGCAGCAACGTCTTCGGCCAGTGGCTGATTGACAATGCCCGCCAGGCCAATGTGTATGCCGAGCTGGCCGGGGTGAACAACGTGGTGATCGAATCGACCGACAACTACAAGGCCATGCTGCGCAACATGGCCTTCACGCTCAGCCTGTATTCGGGCCAGATGTGCACCACCACCCAGGCCATCCTGGTCCCGGCCAGCGGCATCGAGACCGACCAGGGCCACAAGAGCTTTGACGACGTGGCGCACGATCTTGGTGCGGCGATCGCAAAATTCCTCGGCGACATCAACGTAGCCACGGCCGTGCTCGGCGCGATCCAGTCCAACGCCACGGTCGACCGCATCAACGAAGCCGGCGCGCACGGCACCATCGTGCTCGACTCGAAGAAACTGGTGCACCCGCAGTTCCCCGATGCCACGGTCTACACCCCGGTACTGCTCACCTGCGACGCGGCGGACGAAAAGAGCTATATGGAAGAGCGCTTCGGCCCGATCAGCTTCGTGGTCAAGGTCGCCGACGGCGCAGCGGCGATTGCCCTGTCGGAGCGCATCGTCAAGGAGCATGGCGCGCTCACCGTCGGCCTGTATTCGACCCGGCAGGACGTCATCGACGCCATGACGGATGCCACCCTGCGCGCCGGCGTCGCGCTATCGATCAACCTGACCGGCGGCGTGTTCGTGAACCAGTCGGCAGCCTTCTCCGACTACCACGGCACCGGCGCCAATCCCTCGGCCAACGCCAGCTACTCGGACGCGGCCTTCGTCGCCAACCGCTTCCGCGTCATCCAGCGCCGTTACCACGTCGCCGAGTGATGCACCGGGGCTGGCACCCCGCCCGCCCCTTGCGATCCGTAGGGCGGAAAAGCGTAGCGCCTTCCGCCGAACAACGCCCCGACGCGACACCGATGGCGGAAGGCGCTTCGCTTTTCCGCCCCACCCAAGGACCCCGCCATGCCCTGCTATGAAATCGACGGCCTCAAACCGGTCATTCACCCCACCGCCTTCGTGCACCCCGACGCCGTGCTGATCGGCGACGTCATCGTCGGCCCGCACTGCTATGTCGCCCCGCTGGCCAGCCTGCGCGGCGACTTCGGCCGCATCGTCCTCGAAGCCGGCTCCAATGTGCAAGACACCTGCGTGATGCACGGCTTCCCCGGCACCGACACGGTAGTCGAAGAAGACGGCCATGTCGGCCACGGCGCCGTGCTGCACGGCTGCCGGATCGGCAAGAACGCGCTGATCGGCATGAACGCCGTGGTAATGGACAACGCGGTGGTCGGCGAGGCGAGCATCGTCGCCGCCTGCGCCTTCGTCAAAGCCGGCATGCAGATCCCGGCCCGGCAACTGGTCGCCGGCATGCCCGCCAAGGTAGTGCGCGAACTCTCCGACCAGGAAATCGCCTGGAAGAGCGACGGCACCCGCACCTATCAGGAACTGACCGAGCGCTGCCACGCCACGCTCAAGCCCTGCGCGCCGCTGACCGAGATGGAACCCGGCCGCGAACGGCTGCGCTTCGACGACAGCGTGGTGCCGCTAGTGGACCTCAAGAAAAACGCCTGACCGCCGTCGTAGGGCGGAAGAGCGCAGCGTCATCCGCCATCGGTGCCGCTTTGGGGCCTTGTTCGGCGGAAGGCGCTTCGCTTTTCCGCCCTACCTGATGTCTCGATGCCGTCGGATCGGGTCAGACCCCGCCCAAGGCCGCCACCCCGGCACGCGCCACCTGCGCGTCTTCACCGGCCGTCACGCCCGACACGCCAACCGCGCCGATGACCGCGCCATCGACCACGATGGGCTCACCGCCTTCGAGCGGTACCACCGGCATGGCCAGCGCGGCGAAGCGGCCTTTGTTGACCATGTCTTCAAACACCTTGCTGGGCTTGCCGGTGAGCACGCAGGTGCGCGCTTTTTCGGGCGCCACGGCCGCACTCATCAGCGGCGCACCGTCCATGCGCTGCAACCACAGCGCGTGACCGCCCGCATCGCAGATGGCGATGCTGACCGCCCAGCCATTGGCCAGGGCCTCCGTCTCGGCCGCGGCGGCGATCTGCTTCACATCGTGAAGGGTGAGCATGTTGGTGGTTTTCATGATTGTGCCTTCCTTGCGCTCACGCTGATTCAATCAGGATGGCGCGAAAATCATTCACATTGGTGCGCGTGGGGCCGGTGATCAGGGCGTCGCCCAGCGCGTCGAAAAACCCGTGACCGTCGTTGTTATCCAGGCTGTCGTGCGGCGGTCGGCCGGCAGCCCAGGCCCGCGCCAGGGTATCCGGGCCGATGAAGGCGCCAGCGATTTCTTCCAACCCATCGACACCGTCGGTGTCGCCGGCCACGGCATGTACCCCCGGCGCGCCATTGAGCGCCACCGCCAGCGACAGCAGAAACTCCACATTGCGCCCGCCCCGGCCGCCACCGCGCACGGTGACCGTGGTTTCGCCGCCCGACAGCAACACGCAAGGCGGCGCGATGGGCTGGCCGTGATTGCGCACCTGCCAGGCGATGCCGGCGTGCACCTTGCCCACGTCGCGCGCCTCGCCCTCGATGCTGTCGCCGAGAATCATCGGCGTCACGCCCGCCGCGCGCGCCACTTCGGCGGCGGCTTCGAGCGCCATCTGCGGCGTGGCGATCAGGTGCGTGCTGACGCCGGCCAGGCGCGTATCGCCAGGCTTCACGGTTTCACCACGGCCGCTGTCGAGCAGGGCCCGCGCGCCGTCGGGCAGCGCGATGTCGTAACGCCGGATGATCGCCAGCGCGTCGGCGCAGGTGCTCGAATCGGCCACCGTCGGACCGGAGGCGATGTCCATCGGGTTATCGCCCGGCACATCTGAAATCAGCAGATTCACCACCCGCGCCGGATGGCAGGCCGCCGCCAGCCGACCGCCCTTGATGGCCGACAGATGGCGCCGCACACAATTCATTTCCGCAATCGTCGCGCCGGATTTCAGCAACGCGCGGCTGATCGCCTGCTTGTCCTCCAGCGTCACGCCCTCGCCCGGCAGCGGCAGCAGCGCCGAGCCGCCGCCCGAGATCAGGCAGATCACCAGATCGTCCGCCATCAGGTCGCGCACAAACGCAAGCAGCCGACCGGCCGCGGCCTGACCCGCTGCGTCGGGTACCGGGTGCGCCGCCTCGACAATCTCGATGCGCTCGCAGGGCACGGCATAGCCGTAGCGCGTCACCACCAGCCCGCTCAAGTCGCCCGGCCAGTGCTGCTCCAGCGCCTGCGCCATGGCCGCCGAGGCCTTGCCGGCACCGATCACCAGCGTGCGGCCCTTGGGCGGCGGTGGCAAAAAGCGCGGCACACAATGCTCGGGCTGGGCCGCGTTCACGGCCGCGGCAAACATGTCGGCCAGCAGGGTGCGGGGGTCGGCCATCGTCACGCCTCGCCCAGATCGGTAAAGCGAATCGCCTGCGCGCCCTGCCACAGAATCAACCGCCCCATGTCCATCAACTGCTCCGCGCCTTCGACCACAGTGAGAAAGTGGTTGCCGGCCAGTTGCCCCATCTTGCTGGCGAAGCAACTACTGCCGTAGGCAAACAGGATTTCGGTTTCGGAGAAGCCGCCCGGATACAACAGCACATCACCGCGCGAGGGGTGGCTGGTGTGGTTCTCGAAGCCCAACCCGGTGTCGAACTCGCCCAGCGGCACCCACACCGCCTCGCCGCTCCAGCGCGAATGGATAGCCTGGTTGTTGAAAGGCAGCAGGTCGAGAAAGGCCGCACAGGTCTTGGGTGCGGCGGCCTCTTCGAGCCGCGCGACAAAACGATGGGGGCCGACATCAATGCCGAGATGGCGCATGGACTTCTCCTGAGGGCTGGCGCACCGGCATCGGCCGACGCTTCCTTGATGCTTCCACAGTAGACGATCCCGACCGACGGCGGAATTCCCACCGCGATCAGTTCTGTCGATACCGGGGATATGGACTGCGACGCGGGCGGGACGCCGTGTGTGGTATGTCGCAGGGCGGATAAGCCGCAGGCGCATCCGCCATCGGTCGTGGCAAGAGAAACGACGGATGCGCTTCGCTTATCCACCCTACGCCGAACGCGGCGGCATACTCGCCACTCAGGCTCGGGATCACGCCTCGCGCGAAATCAGCGCCGCGCCTGGCCACGCGCCGCTCGTGCACAGTGTCTGCGTCATCGCCACCACCAGTTGCGACACCGCCGTGGCGGCCGCCGACAGCGGGATGTGTTTGGACGCGCACAGCACCAGCCGGCGTGTCAGCGCGGGCGCCACCGGCACGGCGCACAGCGCGCCGCTGGCCAGATCGTGTTGCAGCGGCATCACCGGCAGCAGCGTGTGCCCCATGCCGGCCAGGAGCGTGGTGCGCAAGATACTGATCGAGCTGATATCGGCCACCACATTTGGCGCCGGTAGCCCGTGTTCGCGCGCCGCCGTCTCGATAATCGGACGCACGCCATGCGGATGCGCGGGGAGAATCAAGGGCAAGGCCAGCGCCTGCTTCAGACTCACCGCCGCCTGCGGGCGATCCGCCGCCGTGGCCGACGAAATCAGCGACAGGTGCTCATCGAGCAGGGCGGTCTGCTCAAACTCGTCGAGCGAACCATCGTCAAACAACACCGCCAGATTGATCTGACCGCTGCGCAGCTGCGGCACCAGATTGCCGGTCAGCTCCTCGGTCAATTCCAACTCCACCTTGGGTAACTGCTCGCGCACCGCCTGCAGCAGGGGCAGCGCCAGCGCGTTCGAAGCGCTGTGCGGCACGCCAAACACCACCTTGCCGCTCGGCTCGCCGGCCACATTCATCACGCTCGCACGGGCGTCCTCCACCTGCCGCAAGATGGCCGTTGCGTGCGCCAGAAAAATGCGCCCGGCCTCGGTCAATTCGACGCCGCGCCGCGATCGATGAAACAGCCGTGCCCCCAGCTCCGTCTCAAGCTGCGCGAGCTGATGGCTCAGTGCCGATTGCGCCACAAACACCTGCTCGGCCGCTTTCGAAAAGCTACCGTGCTTGGCAATGGCGGAGAAGTAGCGCAGCTGTCGTAGCTCCATGCGGCGGATGATACGCCAAGCATCTCAATTCACGATAGAAACATCTTGAATCAGTGTTTTTCAGATAGTCGGATTTCAGGTCAAATGCATCCAACAGATCAACGCGAACCCCGGCAGCCACCCGCCGCCGGCCCCAGGCCCACCCCGCCACCGTTCGCCGAGATGACGTTTCAACCCGAAACGTGCAGACGCCGGCCCCACCCCTGAACCGGCTCACAAACAAAACAAAGGCCCGCTGGACGCGGGCCTTTGTTTTGGGCAACACAGAACGCCGCCCCGGACGAATTGCGGCCGGACGCCACGACGTACCTTTAGCGAACCGAACGCCGATACACGCTCGAAGGCCAGGCAGGGGCCGAAAAGGACGACACCCTATTCGACATCTTCCTCTCGCGCACCCGGCAGGATGAAGCGCGCGTACGCGGCGCAAGCGCCCCGAGTTCGGCAATCCCGAGTTCGGCAATCCCGAGATCGCCACCAAGTTCATGGCGCCGGCCCGATGAAGCGCTACCTCGCCTGGCTCGACTCGCTCTCCCGCGCCTGGCAACCAACGTGAGCCCACACCAGCGCGATCGCACACGCCTCGGCGCCGCAGAACCGAAACCCCACCCCCGCGACGCGGTCTACCCGGTTCCGAGTACACGGAGCGGGACGCCCCATGCCCGACACCCACCCCACCACGCGCCGCCAGTTTCTTGCGCTGGCACTCGCCACCGCGCTCGGCACCCCGCGCCTGGCGGCGGCCGCCCCGCGCGTTCACACGCGAGCCATCCCCGCCAGCGGCGAGCGCCTGCCCGCCATCGGCATGGGCACCTGGATCACCTTTGATGTCGCTCGCGGCCAGACCGTCACCCCCAGCGACGCACTCACCACCCGCTGGCAGGTGCTGCAAGCCTTCTTCGCTGCCGGCGGCCGACTCATCGACTCCTCGCCCATGTACGGCAGCGCCGAGGCGGTGCTCGGCGAGTTGCTGCCACAAAGCCCCGGCGCCGCGGCACTGTTCTCGGCCACCAAGGTCTGGACCCCGGGGCAATGGATGGGCGAACAGCAGATGGCCCGCTCGCTCGACCTGTGGGGTCTGCCGCGTTTCGACCTCATGCAGGTGCACAACCTGCTCGACTGGGACGCCCACCTGCCCACCCTGCGGCGCATGAAAGCCGAGGGGCAGATCCGCTACCTCGGCATCACCACCTCGCATGGCCGTCGGCATGACGAGCTCGCCGCGCTGATCCGCAACGAATCGCTCGACTTCGTGCAACTGACCTACAACCTCGCCCATCGCGCCGCCGACCGCAGCCTGCTGCCGCTGGCCGCCGAGCGCGGCTGCGCTGTCATCATCAACCGCCCCTTCGACGGCGGCCATCTGTTCGACCGGGTGCGCGGAAAACCCCTGCCCGGCTACGCCGCCGAGATCGGCTGCACCCACTGGGCGCAGGTTTTCCTCAAGTACGTGATCTCGCACTCCGCCGTCACCTGCGCCATCCCCGCCACCTCGCAGCCCACCCACATGCACGAAAACATGGGCGCGCTGCACGGGCCATTGCCGGATGCGGCCCTGCGACGAAGCATGGCCGAACACTTCGATCGGCTGTGAGGCCCCTGAGCCTTACCCCCTCAGCGGTCAAACGGCCCTCAATCCGTAGCCGGACGCAGCGCATCCTGCAATGCTGATGGCCTACAATCAGGCGCAATGACAGCCCGAGCCCGCCCATGCAACACGACGACATCAAAGCCATCTTCGATCAGCAGGCCGCCGGTTACGACGCGCGCTGGGCCAAGACCGCCCCCATTCGAAACGCGCTGCATTTCCTCCTCGACGCCGTGTTTGCCGGGCTCCCGGCCCATGCGCGCATCCTGTGCGTCGGCGCCGGTACGGGCGAAGAAATCGACTACCTCGCAAAGCGCTTTTCCCAATGGACCTTTACCGCCATTGAACCCTCCGGCGCCATGCTCGATGTCAGCCGCAGCAAGGCAGACAAAGGCGGCTACCTGTCACGCTGCGAATTTCATGAAGGCTACCTCGCCTCATTGCCAGACCAGGACCGCTTTGACGCGGCCACCTGCTTTCTGGTGTCGCAGTTCATCACCGACCGCGACGCACGCGTCGACCTTTTCCGCACCATTGCCACCCGACTCCGCCCGAACGGCCTATTAGCCAGTTCCGACCTCGCCTCCGACGTCGACTCGAACGCCTACACCGCGCTGCTCAACATCTGGCTGAACATGATGCTCGCCGCCGGTATCCCCGCAGCCGGAATAGCACAGATGCGCGAAGCCTATCGTCGAGACGTCGCCGTCCTTCCGCCAGCACAGATCGAATCCATCATCGCGGCCGGCGGTTTCGATACTCCGGTGATGTTCTATCAGGCCGGATTGATCCATGCGTGGTTTTCGCAGCGCCGTTGAGCGCTTCGGGCGCAGGGCGCCATAGCCGAAGAGCATTGCGCCACAACTGGCGCACCCCCAAACCGACTCGGCTACTTTCAATAACAGGGTGTCGGGCAATGACCGAAACCCCGCGCAAGTGACGCCGCACCTACCCGGGGTGTCTTACACACCCATCGTGTTTTGCGATTTAAACATCTCAAAACAGTGTTTTTCAGATACTCCGCTTTCAGGTCAAATGCATCCAACAGATCAACGCGAACCCCGGCAGCTACCCGCCGCCGGCCCTAGGCCCACCCCGCCACCGTTCGCCGAGATGGCATTTCGACCCGAAATGTGCAGACGCCGGCCCCACCCCATGAACCGGCTCACTCAATAAGCAAAAGGCCCGCATCCAGCGGGCCTTTTGCTTTTGGCAGAACGAAACGTCTCAGCGCGAGGCGGCCACAACACAGCGTCGCGTGGGTTGAGCGACCGGCCTCCTACCGTCCTTTCGACGAAGCACCGCCCTCCGCTGCATCCTTGGGCTTGCACGCCGGCAGCGTCCCTTCGGTCACCCAGCCCGTGCCGGCGACGGCGCCACGCAACGCGGCGCGTCGGTGCGCTCAGGCGACCAAGGCGGCCTCGATATCGGCAAAGGTCTGCGCGATGGTGCCGGAGGGCATGGAAATCCCGAGCTGACGCGCAATCTGTGTCGCCGAAAACACGCCGCGGACCGATGCCTTGCCGGCCGCATCCCGTTGCACCACCAGCAGGTGGTGCCGTCCGGAGCGCTTGAGCGTGGCGGCGATGTGACCAACCTCAGATCGCATCACATCGTCCATGTCGACCGCTTCAACCCGGTCCGCGGCAACCATCAGGTCGCGCGCGGTCAGCTCGGCTTGCGGAATGCCACGTGCGGTGGCGATCTTGACCGGCGCCTCGCCCAGCACCTGATCGGCGCACAGCAAGCCGAGCATCGCGTGGGTGTCATCGACCACAAACAGCGATCGCACGCCGCGCTGGATCATGCTTTGCGTGGCCGCAGGCAGGGGAAGATCGGGGCCAATGGTCGCAGCCGCCACCAGTCGAAGATCGGTCATGACATCGACGGCGGGTGAATCGGCGGTGACTTTGCGGGCGTAGGCGGCGTCCTCAACCGCGCAACTATCGGCGACGATCGGGACGAGATTCAAGGGGGTGTAGTGTTCTCTTTGCATGGGGCGTTCTCTCTCAAGCTTGCAACGTCCGATCGCCCGGCTAAAAAGCGTCGATGCGGAGGCAAACCTTGCAGCCGCGAACGTCGCGAATGCGGCCGGGGACCCTGGCGCTGCCAGTTGCCCTTGCGCGCACTAACCAGAACGATCCCGGTGCTCGATCCATGACTTCAATCAGCAAGCCTGGCCGAACTTATTATTACTGCGTGTTTCTGCGGCTCAGTCTTTCACACTTCGCCCGCAAGGGAAAGACGAGGTTTGAACGACAGCTTCCACCAACCGATGCGCACCGCACCCACAAGTTTTACCAAAACACGGATTACTGCTCCTGCGCCCCCTGTCCGGACGACGCCTGCTCGGCACCTTCCGCCTTTTCTCGCGCACGGATGTAGTCACGCCATTCTTTTCGGGCTTCCATGGTTAGAAACAGGTAGCAGACAATGAACATCTGCTCGACTAATGGAAGGGGCTGCCCTTTGACGCCGCTCAGAAAAAGCCGGGAGATGATTTTCAGCATCAACAATAGGGGGGCCAAGGCAAACGTGATCGCGATCACCCAACTCAAATTGACGCTCGAAGCGTGGCTGGCGAACATTGCTGTTCGGCTGACACTGAGGCTCAGAACAAAAATTACGACGGCAGCGAGGATCAGTCTGGACAGGGTTCGTTCGGTCATCATGAGGAAATTCTCAAACACGCAGCAATGTCGGCCAATCATATCGCATATGCCAGGTGCAATTTAAGCTCAAAAATCGGTAACACCTACCCCTTCTGCCCCTCCCAATAGCCCGGCTGGTTATAGACCGCTTTCAGGTAGTCCACAAAGCACCGCACCTTCGCCGGCAAATAGCGCTGCTGCGGATAGACCGCCTGGATGGCGTTGCTGGGCACGGCGAAATCATCGAGCACGGTCACCAGCGCGCCGGAGGCAAGATCGGACTGAATCTCCCAGGTGGAGCGCCAGCCGATGCCGAGCCCCTGAAGCACCCAGTCGAACAGCAACTCCCCATCATTGCAGTCCAGGTCGCCGTCCACACGCACGGTGACGCGCTTGCCCTCGCGCACGAAGGCCCAGCCGCGCTGCTGCCCGCCGTGCAGATTGAAGGCGAGGCAGTTGTGGTGAGCGAGGTCTTCGGGCGTGCGCGGTACGCCGTGTTGCTCGAAGTAAGCGGGCGTCCCGCAGACGACGCGGCGGTTAGGGTAGAGCGGAATGGCGACGTAGTCGGGCGGCACGGCGTCACCGATGCGGATCGCCATGTCGTAGCCTTCGCTGACCAGGTCGACCACGCTGTCGGTGAAGTTGAACGACAGCTTGAGCGCCGGATGCTGGGCCTTGAAGGCCGGCGCGTGCGGGCCGATGTGCTGACGGCCAAACCCCGCGGGGGCGGACACCACCAGGTGGCCACGCACATCGCTGCGCCCCGCGCTGACGCTGCTCTCAGCGGCGTCGAAGTCCTTGAGCAACTGCCGGCATTGCTCCACAAACTGCTCGCCCAGATCAGTCAGGGTCAGGCCACGCGTGGAGCGGTGCATCAGGCGCACGCCGAGACGTCGCTCCAGCGCGTCGAGGCGGCGGCCCATCACCACGGGGGTGACGCCTTCGACCAGCGCGGCGGCGGCAAAGCTGCCTTTTTCGGCGGTGAGGACAAAACTGCGGATTTCGGTGTAGCGGTCCATTCAAGCATCCGTGTTTAAACGCGGCGACGTGCGCGCGTGACGGGCGGTCTCGAGGTCGAGGTTTTTCGCATGCTCAATCCCTCGTCCATCGGCACAAGCGGCCGACGCGGCGGCCCGGCTCAATACCTCAGGTATCGACAGAAACGACTCTAGCAGGAATTCCCCTGCGCGCGACCCGCCGCTATTCTTGAATCCTGTCTATAGTGTTTGCAGTGCATCATCCCGGCACACGACCCGCTTGCGAGGCTCATGACCCGACCGACTCACGGCTCACTGCTCACCGATCTGCCTGCCGCGGGTGCGGACGAAGACTTTCGCCCGCTATTCGACAACGGCGCGGTGCGCATCGAGCGCATCGTCTCGCATCACCATGCCAGCCCGCCGGGCTTCTGGTACGCGCAGGCGGACGACGAGTGGGTGTTGCTGGTGAGCGGCGCGGCGGTGCTGGCCTTTGACGACGGGCGCGAGCAAGCCATGGCGCCGGGTGATTGGGTGCTGCTCCCGGCCGGTTGCAAGCACCGGGTGGCGCGCACCGACGCGGCCACCGTCTGGCTGGCGGTGCACATGCGGCCAGCCGATACCGAATCAAGTTATATATAAGACATTAGATAAATTTATTGCAACGTTTTAGAATGGCGGTCAGTTCCCTTCGGGGAAAACGATCATTTGGAATTCTGCCGGCCCTCGCGGCCGGTGCTTCACAGAGGCCTAAACCATGAGCTCACATACCCAGATCGGCGGCATGCAAGTCGCCACCACGCTCCAGCAGCTGCTTGAGCGCGACATCCTGCCGGGCACCGGCGTCAGCGCTGATCAATTCTGGTCGGGCCTCGAATCCATCGTCAATGACCTGGCCCCGAAGAACCGCGCCCTGCTCGCCAAGCGCGACGATCTGCAAGCCAAGATCGACGCCTGGCACCAGGCCAACGGCAAGGGCGACTTTGCCGCCTACAAGGCCTTCCTGACCGAGATCGGCTACCTGGTGCCCGAAGGCCCGGACTTCAAGATAGAGACCGAAAACGTCGAGCCCGAGATTGCGCAGCAGGCCGGCCCGCAGCTGGTGGTGCCGGTGATGAATGCGCGCTTTGCGCTGAACGCGGCCAACGCACGCTGGGGCAGCCTGTATGACGCGCTGTACGGCACCGACGTGCTGCCCGAAACCGATGGCGCCGAAAAAGGCAGCAGCTACAACCCGGTGCGCGGCGCCAAAGTGGTGGCCTACGCGCGCGACTTCCTCGACGACGCCGCCACGCTGGTCGACGCCAGCCACAAAGACGCCACCGACTACGCCGTGGTCGACGGCAAACTGGTGGTCACGCTCAAGGACGGCACCACCACCAGCCTGGCCGACCCGGCACAGTTTGCCGGCTACCACGGGGGCGACACGCCCGCCGTGCTGCTCAAGCAACATGGCCTGCACTTCGAAATCCAGTTTGACCGCAACCACCCGATCGGCAAGACCGACCCGGCCGGCATCAAGGACGTACTGGTCGAAGCCGCGCTGACCACCATCATGGATTGCGAAGACTCGGTCGCCGCCGTCGATGCCGAAGACAAGGCACTGGCCTACGGCAACTGGCTAGGCCTGATGAAGGGCACGCTCTCAGAGCAGGTCGCCAAGGGCAGCAAGACGATCACCCGCAGCATGAACCCCGACCGCGTCTACACCGCACCCGACGGCAGCAAGCTCACCCTCAAGGGTCGCGCCATGCTGTTCGTGCGCAACGTGGGCCACCTGATGACCAACCCGGCGATCGTCGCCGCCGACGGCCATCAGATCCCCGAAGGCATCATGGACGCCATGTTCACCGCCTGCGCCGCGATCCACGACCTGAAAGGCAATGGCCCAGTGCGCAACTCCACCGCCAAGAGCGTGAACATCGTCAAGCCGAAGATGCACGGGCCGGAAGAAGTCGCCTTCACCGTCGAGCTCTTCGGCCGCGTCGAGCAAGCCCTCGGCCTGCCGAAAAACACGCTCAAGGTCGGCATCATGGACGAAGAGCGCCGCACCTCGGTCAACCTCAAGGAATGCATCCGCGCCGCCAAGGAACGCGTGGTGTTCATCAACACCGGCTTCCTCGACCGCACCGGCGACGAAATCCACACCAGCATGGAGGCCGGCCCGTTTGCGCCCAAGGCCAAGCTCAAGACCATGAAGTGGATCCTCTCGTACGAAGACCAGAACGTCGACGTCGGCCTCGCCTGCGGCCTGCCCGGCCGCGCGCAGATCGGCAAAGGCATGTGGCCGGTGCCCGACAACATGGCCGACATGATGACCGCCAAGATCGGCCATCCCAAGTCCGGCGCGAACACCGCCTGGGTGCCCTCGCCCACCGCCGCCACCCTGCACGCCCTGCACTACCACCAGATCAACGTCGCCAACGTGCAAGCCGAGCTGCGCAGCCGCACCCCGGCCAATGTGGACGACATCCTCGACATCCCGCTGCTCGGCGACCAGCAACTCACCGCCGACGAGATCCAGAAAGAACTCGACAACAACGCCCAGGGCATCCTCGGCTACGTCGTGCGCTGGGTCGACCAGGGCGTCGGTTGCTCCAAAGTGCCCGACATCAACAACGTCGGCCTCATGGAAGACCGCGCCACCCTGCGCATCTCCAGCCAGCACATCGCCAACTGGGTGCGCCACGAAGTGTGCTCGATCGACCAAGTGCTCGAAACGCTCAAGAAGATGGCTAAGGTGGTGGACGCCCAGAACGCCGGCGACCCGCTCTACCGCCCCATGGCCCCGGCCTACGACGGCATCGCCTTCGAAGCCGCCTGCGACCTGGTCTTCAAAGGCTGCCAGCAACCCAGCGGCTACACCGAGCCCCTGCTGCACGCGCATCGGTTGTCGGTGAAGGCGCTGTAAGCCAAGCGCTCGCCGCAAAGAAAAACGCCAGCCGGTTTTGCCGGGCTGGCGTTTTTTTTGGCGCGAGACCGATGCTCAATAGCGGCTTTCGCCCCGGCGCCGCCTTCGGTGCGATGGCGGAGTGGGCGTTGGATTCGTAGCCCGGATGCAGCGAAGCGGAATCCGGGGGCCACGGTCGATTAACCGATGAGTCCCGGAGGCGGCCCTTCGGGCCTTGTCCAGGCTACGCTCGCTTTGAGGTCGCTCATCTCCTGGGCCTGTCATCGCGTAACAATGCATGAGTGAGAGAAGCGATCCTGCGTCGTGCGTGAAGCAAGTCATCACCGTTCGCCCCGAGCCGTCGTTACTATAAAGAAAAATGCATGGGGAATGCCGCATGACCGAATCGAACCAGCCAGCAAAGGCACAGCAGAATTGGCGCGGACTACACACCGTACTACTGTTTCTGGTCGCGGTTCTGTGCGGGGGGCTGATCTATCAACAGCATCGGTTTCAGGAGCGCCTCGACGCGCTTGCCAGCGTCCAAAACGATCGCGAAGGACGGCTTATAGCTGAATTGCACCAGCTGAACGCTGCGGTGGCTGCCGTCACAGCCACCTCTTCTCAACACAACGCCTTGCTCCATCGCAGTCTTGGCAAAGTCTTGCCTCTAGAGCTTCCCGCGGAGACAACACGTGTTTTCGACGAGGTTGAACGGCAATTGGCTAGCCCTGAGTCTTGGCCTACGGATGCTGCCACGGTCGAGGCGCGCATGAGCGAACTGCAAGCGGTGCTGGAAGCTTCGCCGCCGTGGATTCAGGAAGCGTTGCTACCGAGGCTCGTGCCTGCACATTGGTCGTTGCAAGTGCTGGCGCTTGTTCGGGAGCTGTTGCCAGAAGATGTCGAGGCATTGGATGGACGTATCGAGCAGGCTGAGTTGCTCATTGCCAGTCGCCCGATGAATGCATCTGATGCGCTAGTCACACAGTTAGACGACCGTCAGGCGGGAATGGTCCGTTTGCTGCGCGCCAAGCTTCAGCAGGAGGCCGTGCTGGTCGCCGAAAAGGCGCTCAAGGGGGAGTCCGATCCCGAAGAAGCACTGGCGTTGCTTGCAGATTTTGAGAGCCCGGTTTTGGAAGCACTGCGTGCTCAGTTGAACAATCGACGCCAGATGCTTGGACTGAAGCGTCGAGCCGAAGCGCTGACACAGCAATGGCCGGTGCTCGAAAAAATTTCGGCGCCTGACTTGAAGGAGCGATTTGCCACCGGCTTTCGGGTAGAGCTTCAGATGCTGCAGCTCGACGCATTGAGTGCTTCGATTCAGGATGCTCAGCTAGAAACTCAGATCGACAGTTTGCGCCAGAGCGTCGAGAACGCTTTGTCGGAACTGGCGGATGCGGCGAATAAGCGTAGCAAGGTTGAATTCAACGACTATCAGCGTTGGGCGCTCACTCAAATTGACGCAGTTTCGCCGCTCAAGGAGGTTTCGCTAGAAACAAAAGCCAAAGAGGGGCTCAAACGAGCTCTTGGTAACAAAGTGAAAAGCGCTGCCTCAAGTGCTCAAGACGCGCTCACTCGGGACATGATCCAGCATCTCAGCGTCATTGATGTTCATCTCCTCGATGTGGCCGTCGCAGAGTGGTACCAGGAAATATTCAGTGAGCGCTTCGCCAGTCTCGACATGACTCACAAAAAACGCGTGGTGGATGCGTTTGCCAATTCAAGCAAGAAGTCACTTGGGGCCACCTGATGCCGCATTTTTCGAAAACCTTGCTGACCTGTCTTGCGGTGTTCGTCAGCAGCGTTGCATTGGCACAGAACGTTGCCAAACCACCGGTAGGCGGTACGTACCAGGAGATCAAGACCTGGCACGAGCGCCTTCTGACAACTGCGCCGAGCCTGAGTCAGCGTCAGGCGGGCATGCGCGCGGTGGTTCGTTCAGGCCCTCTTGGCCAACGTGGGCTCCAGCGCATCTTCAACAACTTTGAAGGCAGGTTGGCGCTCGACCCGCGCATCCCCGGAGTCGAGCGCAATGCGCGCTTGCTGGCTTCGTCGAGCAAGTCCCAGCGCAAGGGCTATGTGCGTGAGGTTTTGTACGCAGCCAACATTCACGCAGATCGCCGCTTTGAATTGATCGAGATGGGCCGAAAGCTCGATCGTCCGTGGGGCAAGACAGATGCGGACATCCTGTTTCGACACAAAAAAACGGCCCGTGTCGTTCGGCTGGAGGTCAAAGACTACTCGCTGCGTTCTCAAGTGACTAATGAGGCCAAGCTCAAGCACCAGATTTCGAAAATGACAAAAGAAGCTCGATTGACTGGTGAGCAGCAAGTCTGGATCAACCGGCGTTCGGTGACCCCCGAAATTCACCGGTACGCCACCCGGCGCGGGGTTATGGTGCTCTCCAACGTGGGCACAGGGCGTCAATTGCCGATCGGGACGACACGGTTTGCCGACGCGCTAACACGTATTGAGCGATCTGTTGCCCCGACACCGGCGAGCACATCACGGTGGAGTATCCAGGGAGGCTTCCCTGTCGTTCGCCTGGCCACCGTCAATTCAAACAATTTGGTTCGCAGGGCCGCCGCTGCACCGGCCCTACGCCACGGCATAGTTCGAGCATCATCTGGGCGGTCAGCATGGGGCAGCGTAAGCAATCGCTTGTCGAATAGCCAAGCGCCACGCATTGCATCAGGTTTGGCCTTAGCTACCGCCACTATTTTTGCCGCAGATCTTGCGACGGACTGGATGGAATATCGCCGTGGCATGATTTCCTCAGTCCGCATGTGGCAAATAGCAACTGCCAAATCGGCGATCGCAGCCTCTGCGGCGGGAGGGGGCTATGCGGGTGCGACGGTGTGCGGGCTTGCGACCGCTAACCCTTGGGCTTCGGCCGGATGCGGACTCGCAGGCGCCGCAGCTGGAGGCGCGCTGGCAAATTGGTCGTTCGGCGGATTACTCAAATCGGACACTGCTAAAGAGATCAGTCGGTACCGACGGGATGCCCTGAAGCTGCGCTACGGGATTTGAATCGAAGGGCATTGCGCCGAATGCTGGTTTGCCGACATGACCAATCCTCGCTCGGGAGGCAAGCGGTCAGCTGCACAGCGACTGTCGATCGTTTTTATTTGGACCGCACAATCTCGCACGGAGCGGCGCCTCCATCCACGCCGCCCCGTGAGCATCGCTACATCACCCGATCAGCAACCAACAACTCAACTGCCGCCCGATCAAACTCCATCGTCTTCCCCGAAAGCGGCACATGAACCGGCTCCTTGGTGGCCTTATAGAGGCTTTCCGTGCGCATGCCGGACTTGACCTTGCCGCCCTCGGTGGCGGGTTCTTTGGCGTGGGAGACGACGACCTCGACCGGCTTGAGCAGCTCGCATAGATTGAAAAACCGAAGCACCTTCCACCACATGAGGTGATTGGTGTGGTGGCATTCGGCGGATGACGCTTCGCTGATCCGCCCGACATCGACCGTCCGCCCCTCGCCGATCGCCATCAGATGGCGCCGCCAGTGTGCAGTTTTTCATGCTCCCCGTCTTTTTCCACCCACCCCGCCCTCAAGAACCACGCCGCCACGCCGTAGGCTCGACAGCGATCTGCGTGCGCCATGATGGCGCCGGATACCTTTTTCCCGATCGATGAGCGCCCAATGCCCCGGCTTCATCCGCTGACACTCCGGTTTCACGACCCTGCGCTTGAAAACGCCTACGACGACTACGTCTACCCGCGCATGCTGGTGCAGTGGCGCGCGGCGCTGGTGATCGGGCCGGCTTTGTATGTGCTGCTGTTTGTGCTCGACGGCTGGTATATCCCCGAGGCAGAGCGCGGCGCGCTGTGGGCGATACGGCTGGGTTCGCTGATCGTCCCGATCACCTTCATCGCCATCACGTTGACGCGCCACTACCGGCGCTGCGCCTATCTGCTGCCGGCACTCAACGGGCTCACGGGCGGGCTCGGGCTGATCGCGATGATGCAGCTCATGCCGCTGGAGGTGGTGGCGCAGTATTACCCGGTGGTCGTGGTGGTCACCTTTTTTACCTACAACTTCAGCGGCACCCGCTTTATCTATGCGGTGGCGGTCGATGTGGTGCTGCTGGTGACCTACAACCTGTGCTTTGGCGTCGTGGCCGATTACCCCGGCTACCTGCTGGCCACCCAGGATTTCTTCATCATCTGTGCCAACCTCATCGGCGGCGGCGCGGGCTATATGGTGGAGTTGCAACGGCGGCGCCTGTTCGTCCACAAACAGGCACTGGAGGACGAGCGGCGTTTGCACCTGGAGCGCGCGCTGCATGACAGCCTGACCGGCCTGCCCAATCGTGAGCTGCTCTATGACCGCATCAACCAGCTACTCGCCGGCGCCCCCCGCTCGACGGCACAACATGCGCTGTACTTTGTGGATCTGAACGACTTCAAGCCGATCAACGATGTGCACGGCCACGCCGTGGGCGACCAGATGCTTCAGCGTGTGGCCGCGCGGCTGCGCCAGGCGGTGCGTGACGCCGATACGGTGGCCCGGCTGGGCGGTGACGAATTCGTGGTGCTGGTGGCCCAGATGCCCGACGCCACCGCCGCGCACCTTCAGGCCGAACGCATCCAGGCCATGGTCGCCCGCCGCGATGACGACCTGCCCAGCGACATCGCACTCAGCGCCAGCGTCGGGCTGTGCCTGTTCCCCTACCCCGGCGCCACGGCTGACGACATCATCCACCGCGCCGACCTGGCGATGTATCACCACAAGGCTTCGGGCACCCTCCCCTTGCCACTCACCGACCCCCAAGCCGCGGCCACCTGACACCGCCACACATGACGCAGATCATTTTGACTCTTCAACATCTGTTGTAGAGTCGCGTCATGAATACCGACACGGCTACCGCCGTTTTTGAATCTCTCGCCTCCGGCCTGCGCCTGGAGGTGTATCGCTTGCTGGTGCGCAAGGCGCCCGATGGCCTGGTGGCGGGCGACATCGCCACTGCGCTCGATGTGCCGCCCACCAACCTGTCCTTCCATTTCAAAGCGCTGACCCGCGCCGGGCTCATCACGGTCACCCCCGAGGGGCGCTACCAGCGCTACCGGGCCAATATCCCGCTGATGCTCGACACCATCGCCTACCTCACCGAATCCTGCTGCGCCGACCAGCCCGAAAAATGCATCGAGCTGCGCGCCGCCGCCGGCCAACGCTGATTTTTAACCCCCCTTATCTGTTCAAGGAACCCGTCCATGAAAAGCATCCAAGTGTTCGATCCCGCCCTGTGCTGCAGCTCCGGTGTGTGCGGCGTTGACGCCGACCAGGCGCTGATTACCTTCGCCGCCGACCTCGAGTGGGCCGCGCAGAACGGCGCCCGTATCGACCGCTTCAACCTCGGTCAGCAGCCGCTGGCCTTTGCCGGCAACGCCACGGTCAAGGGCTTTCTCGATCGCTCCGGCCCCGACGCCCTGCCGCTGATTCTGCTCGACGGCGAAATCGCCATGGCCGGCCGCTACCCCAGCCGCGCCGAACTGACCCACTGGCTGGGCACCGCCGAAGCGGCACCGGCCGAGCCCGAGCCCGAAGTCAGCGGTTGCTGCTCCGGCGGCCGTTGCGGCGGCTGAGCACCGCCATGCACTTTCTCGACCAAGCGCCGCGCTGCATGTTCTTCACCGGCAAAGGCGGCGTCGGTAAGACCTCGCTGGCCTGCGCCACCGCCATCCGGCTGGCCGACGCCGGGCGGCGGGTGCTGCTGGTCAGCACCGACCCGGCCTCCAACGTGGGGCAGGTGTTTGGTATCGAGATTGGCAACCGCATCGTGCCGGTGGCCGAGGTGCCCGGCCTGTCGGCGCTGGAGATCGACCCCCAGCAAGCCGCCCAGGCCTATCGCGACCGCATCGTCGGCCCGGTGCGCGGCGTGCTGCCCGACGCGGTGATCCGCAGCATCGAAGAGCAGCTGTCGGGCGCCTGCACCACAGAAATCGCCGCCTTCGACGAATTCACCGCCCTGCTCACCGACGCCAGCCTCACCGCCGATTTCGAGCATGTCATCTTCGACACCGCGCCCACCGGCCACACCATCCGCCTGCTGCAGTTGCCCGGCGCGTGGACTGGCTTTCTCGACGCAGGCAAGGGCGACGCCTCCTGCCTCGGTCCGCTGGCCGGGCTGGAGAAGCAGCGCGCGCAATACAAAGCCGCCGTCGCCGCGCTGGCCGACCCGACCCGCACACGCCTGGTGCTGGTGGCCCGCGCCCAGCAATCGACGCTGCGCGAAGTGGCGCGCACCCACGCCGAGCTGGCCGCCATCGGCCTGTTGCAACAACACCTCGTGATCAACGGCATTCTGTCGCGGGCCGACGCCGGCGACGACCCGCTGGCTCGCGCCCTGTGCGACCGCGAAGACGCCGCACTGGCCGCACAGCCCGAAGCCCTGCACGCCCTGCCGACCGATACTGTCGCGCTCAAGGCCTTCAATCTGGTCGGGCTGGACGCCGTGCGCCAATTGCTCGCCGACACCCCGGCGCCGGCCACTGCCAACGCGCCGACCACCCCGGCATTTGACGCGCCCGACTTCGCCGCGCTGATCGACGACATCGCCGCCGACCACCACGGCCTGATCATGCTGATGGGCAAGGGCGGCGTCGGCAAAACCACGCTCGCCGCCGCGCTGGCGCTCGAACTCGCGCAGCGCGGCCTGCCGGTGCACCTGTCCACCTCCGACCCTGCCGCACATCTGGCCGACACGCTGGCCGGTTCGCTCCCCGGCCTGACCGTCAGCCGCATCGACCCCGTGGCCGAGACCGCGCGCTACCGCGAGCAGGTGCTCGCCACCCGCGGCGCCGCACTCGACGCGCAAGGCCGCGCCCTGCTCGAAGAAGACCTGCGCTCGCCCTGCACCGAAGAGATCGCCGTTTTCCAGGCCTTCTCGCGCGTCATCCGCGAGGCCGGCAAGCAGTTTGTGGTGATGGACACCGCACCCACCGGCCACTCGCTGCTGCTGCTCGACGCCACCGGCGCCTATCACCGCGAGATGCTCCGTCAGCGTGGCGCGCAGACGCAGGCCGAGATCACTCCCATGCAGCAACTACAGGACCCCGAGCAAACCAAGGTGCTGCTCGTGACGCTTGCCGAGACCACGCCGGTGCTCGAAGCCTCCCACCTGCAATCCGACCTGCGCCGCGCCGGCATCGAGCCCTGGGCCTGGGTCATCAACAACAGCATCGCCGCCGCCGGCAGCGAAGCGCCCCTGCTGCGACAGCGCGCACACAACGAGTTGCGCGAGATTGAGGCCGTGGCGCACGAGCACGCCCGCCGCTACGCCGTGGTGCCGCTGCTGCAGGACGAACCGGTCGGCGTCGATCGCCTGCTCGCGCTGGCCGAACGGCGCATCGCCACCCCCTGAGCGCGTCGGCACTGCCTCATTTTGCGGCAGCGCAAAAAAGTCCTGCCGCGTCAGTCAGATAAGCTGCCCGCACACAGCTTATCCACAGACTGACGCACGGCAGCCGGGGATAAGCGCCAACACCAATGCCGCTGAAACGTCCAGCCCGCAAGGCTTTCATGCCAATCGCCTGTTTTCGCCCCGCCACCCCGTGTTTGCCTCATTTTGCGGCAGTGCAAAAAACCTGAGTCGTCTCAGTCGGATAGGTGCCTGCCACACAGCTTATCCACACCTTCGCCCACGGCGAACGGGGATAAAACCCCGCCCCACGGGTCCGAAACGCCCAGCCGGCGCGGGTTTCATGCGAATCGGCTGGTATCGGCCCGACCAACCGCGATTGCCTCATTTTTAGGCAGCCGCAGAAAACGCCATCGCCTCAAGGAGATAGCCCCGCCTCTCACAGCTTGTCCACAAGCCTGCCCACGGCAGCCGTGGATAAGCCGCCGCGCCGTCTAGCCAGCCTCGCGCGCCGCATCGGCGGGCGGCGCAATGCCCCAAACCGCGCAGAGCTGGTGCATCACCGCCCGGATCAGCGGGTCGTTCTCGCGCTTGCGCAGATAAACGAACTGCAGCGGCACCGAGGGCAGCGCCACCGGCAGTTCATAGGCGTGGTCGTCGTTCGAAAATACCCCGGCACGCACAATGCCCAGGCCGACACCGGCGCGAATCATCTCGACCAGCGCGTCTTCCTGGTTGGCGATCAGGGTCCGCGTGGGCTCGCAGCAGTGCGCGTCGAAAAGCGCGCGCATCGCCGCAAAGTGCGAGCAGTCGGGCGAGGTATACACCCAGGGCAGACGCGCCAGATCGGCCACGTCGGTAGAGATGATCTGATCGCGCAGCGAGACCGGCGCGCCGATCACCAGCGGCTCGTCGCACAGGAAGCACACGCTCATGCTCGGGTCGTCGATCTCGCCGGTGACGAAGGCGGCGTCGAGCTTGCCGACGCGCACCGCCGGCAGATTGGTGCCGGTCGAGCCGGTGAGCATGGCCACTTCAAGACGGGGATAGTGTTCGGCCAGCCCGGCCTGCAGCGCGGTCAGGCGCAAAAAGCGCGCGTCGGTATTGAGGCCGATGCGCACGCTGCCGATCAATTCATCCTGCAAGCCCTTGGCGTGCTGCATCACCGCGCTGGCCGCGGCCAGCGCCTGACGCGCGCGGGGCAGCAGCTCTTCGCCCACCGGGGTCAGCCGCATGCCTTTCGGGGTGCGGTCGAACAGCGTCACGCCCAGGGTTTCTTCCAGCGCCTTGATATGTGCGCTGATCGCCGGCTGGCTGGTAAACAGGCGCTCGGCGGCACGGGTGAGGTGCTTCTCTTCGGCGACGGCAACGAAGGTTCTGAGGTGATAGAGCTCCATGACACGGTCCTGTGACGTCGGCTGACCCACAGTACACCGCAGATCGCCACACCACGCCATCACAATTTCCGAAGACGCGAATCCGAATAAACGATTGGATGCATTTGTCCTGAGCGGCCAAGCTTCAACTCACCAAAGCCCCACTCAAGGAGACGCATCATGAGCAGCCTGACACACAAAGCTTGCGCCCCTGCCGTCGCCCGCACCGACATTGCCTCGGTGCTGCGCCAACTGGGCCACGCACTGCGCACCACCATCACCGTCTGGCGCAAGCGCAGCGCCGCCCGCCGCGAGCTGCGCGAGCTCGATGAACATGTGCTGCGCGATGTCGGCATCAGCCGCAGCCAGGCGGACTTTGAAGGCCGCAAGCCGTTCTGGGTGAAGTAACGGTATCGATGACGAAGTCTGGTGGGTGGCTCGCCACCCACCGAATACCCCATCGCGCCGTCAAGCCACTCGCCCGGCGTCAGCCCTCGGGCATCTGCTCAATCACCATCCACTGCACGCCAAAGCGATCCACCAGCATGCCGAACTGCCGGGCGAAAAAGGTGGGCGCCAAAGGCATGCGCACCTCGCCCCCCTCGGACAGCGCTGCAAATACGCGCTGCGCCTCCGCGTCGTCGGCCACGTCGACCGACAAGGCAAAGCCGTCGAAGCCGGCCGCCTCACCGCACATCCCGTCCGAGGCCATCACCATGGTGTCACCGATCTTGAGATTGGCATGCATCACCTTGTCGGCCATGCCAGGCATCTCCGGCATCGCCCCCGGCGGGGCGTCGCTGAAACGCATCAGCGCGGTCACTTCAGCGCCAAGCGCCTCGGTGTAGAGACTCAGCGCGGCTTCGCAGTCACCGCGGAACAACAAATAGGGTTCAACTCGCATGATGTGACTCCTTCTCTGTTTGGATTTCGATCTCGCCGGCCAGATACGCATCGAGACGCACCCAGGCATCAAGGACATCGCGGCGCAGACGATCGTGCCCGTCTTCAAAAGCGCGAATCTCGGCGTCACTCGCGTGGACCGGTCGCGAGCACAGGCGAAGTTCGGTGCCAACGGGCGCGTCGGCCAGCTCCAATGTGTGATGCACGTAGCGCGGCCAGTGCGGCACGCGCGGGTGGCGGGTCACGCCGCCCTTGGTATCCAGCAACGAGCCAACAAACACAAGCCGCGCCGGCTCGATGATGTCGCGATACACCCAGCGCCCCCAGCGAGGCGGCTCGTTCGGCCGCTCGATCACGTAGAGAAAACGCCCGCCCAGATGGAAGCTCAACGATGCGGCGCGCATTTGCGCCCCCGCCGGGGCCCACCATTGCGTGAGGTGACCGGCATCCGACAGCGCGGCCCAGACCCTGTCGCGCGGCGCTGCGACGCAATGGGTCAGGGCAAACGCGACGCGGCGTGAATCGGCACGCATATCCATGCGCATCCTCCTGTGTCGTGACGACGCGCGCCCGCTCAGGGCGTCAGTTCAAACTGCGCCTTGCAGGTCTCGGGCTCGAAAGGCACCGAAAAATGCTCATGCGCGATTCGCCACTGACCATCGACCTTGCGCAGCCCGATCGAGCAACGCATCCAGCCGGCCTGGGTCTTGCCCTCCGGATCGGTGGCGCCGCAGTACACCAGATAGTGGCCAAAGCCGACGTCCTCGCCGAGCGTGAGCGACAAGTCCTGCATGTCGAACACCATCTGACCGGCACACATCTCCAGGCAGCTGCGCCAGTGCGTGTCGTAGGCCGCGCGGTCGGTAAACTGCAGGGGGCCAATGGCATCGAAGGCCACCAGCGACGCGGTGTAATAGCCCATGAGACGCTTCACGTCACGGGCGGCCACGGCCTCGCGGCAGGCCGCGAACATCTCGCGCACCGCGGCTTCGTCGGCCGGATCGTTCTGTGTTGTCATGTCATCGCTCCTGTTGGGTTGGGTCGTCACACCTGCAATTGACGCACCGGCCGCACCTCGACGCTGCCGACACGCGCCGCCGGAATCTGCGCCGCAACCTGGATCGCTTCATTCAGATCGCGCGCCTCGACCAGATAGAAACCGGCCAACTGCTCCTTGGTTTCGGCAAACGGCCCGTCGGTGATCGACACCTTGCCGCCGCGCATGCGCACGGTGGTGGCGGCGGCCACCGGCTCGAGCGCCTCGGCCGCCAGCATGCGGCCGCTGCCGGCCACCTGCTCGGCGTAGGCCTGGCATTCGGCATCTTCGGGACTGTCGGGCAGGCTGTGCAGCAAGGCTTCATCGGCATACACCAGACACAGATATTTCATGGGGCAGGCTCCTGACGTAGGGAACGTGTATCGGTCATTGCTTAGTCGCCCGCGCTGGTGCCGATTCGACAGCCGTTCGTCGGAACGCCATCAACGCAGGCGCTCGAGCCGTGCCGCGAGGTGGCGCTGCTCGGGCCCCGGCCGGGTCAGCGCCAGCGCGCGGCGGTAGGCATCGCGGGCACCGTCGCGCTCGCCCAGGCGCTGCAGCAGCTCGCCGCGGGCGGCGTGCGCCAGGCGGTAGTCGGCCAGCTCGCCATCCGCGAGCAGCGCATCGATCAGCGCCAGACCGACCGCCGGCCCGTCGCGCATGGCGACTGCCACTGCGCGGTTGAGCGCCACCACCGGCGAGGGCTCGGCGCGCATCAGCACCTCGTAGAGCCCGACGATCTGCGGCCAGTCGGTGTCGGCGGCGGTCGGCGCCTCGGCATGCACCGCGGCAATCGCCGCCTGCAGGGCGTAGGGGCCGACACGGCGTGCGCGCAGCGACGCCTCCACCAAGGCGCAACCCTCGGCGATCAGCGCGCGATCCCACCGGCCGCGATCCTGCGCGTCGAGCAACACCAGCTCGCCATCGACCGTCGTGCGCGCCGCGCGGCGCGATTCGGTGAGCAGCATCAGCGCCAGCAAGCCCTGCGCCTCGGGTTCGGGCAGCAACTCGACCAGCAGCCGACCGAGGCGGATGGCCTCATCGGACAGGTCCGCACAGGTCAGCGCCTCGCCACTGGAGGCGAGATAGCCCTCATTGAAGATCAGGTAGATCACCCGCAACACGCTGTCGAGCCGCTCGGCCAGCGCCGGCCCCTCGGGCACCTCGTAGGGGATGCGCGCATCGCGGATCTTGCCCTTGGCGCGCACGATGCGCTGCGCCAGCGTCGGCGTGGCGGTGAGATACGCGCTGGCAATAGCCTCGGTGGTCAGCCCGCACACCTCGCGCAGGGTCAGCGCCACCTGCGCCTCGGGCGCCAGTGCAGGGTGGCAGCAGGTGAAGATCAGTCGCAGCCGGTCGTCTTCGATGCCGCTGGCCGGCTCGGCAACGTCTTGCTCGTCCTCGGCCAGCCGCCAGGCCAACTCGGCGAGCGAGGCATCGAACCGGGCGCGCTGACGAATGCGGTCGATGGCCCGGAAACGCCCCGCCGACACCAGCCAAGCACGCGTGTTGTCCGGCACGCCGTCGCGCGGCCACTGCGCCATGGCCGCGGTGAAGGCCTCCTGCACCGCCTCCTCGGCCAGATCGAAATCGCCCAGCAGACGGATCAACGTGGCGCGGATGCGGCGCGACTCGGTGCGGTAGAGGGCGTCGATTTGAGTGGGAATATCCATATTCCGTGCCAACATGCCCATGAAGCGCAGCTTAGCTGCATTACGAAAAGCATAAAATGGCGACGTACCAAAGTCACGATTCGACAACCGTTTCAACGCCTACCCAAAACTCAATCTCCATACGTCTCATTAGCTTAGAGTTTGAAAACACTCATGACTGGAATCGAAACAACCCTCCTGCGTCAGGCGCTTCTACTCATCGGCGTGGCGGTTGTCATGCTTTCCGGCCCAGCGATTGGCGGCGGCGTTCTGATTTGGCGCAAGCAAAAGGCACGAGCTTCCCGACGGTCGCCGCTGACGACGAAGCTGCTGAGGGGGCCCGGCCAAACGCTCCGAGATCATATTGAGGAGTCACGCGTAGACCTCATGGCCGACTTGGCAATGATGATGACAATGCCACTCATGCTGGTAGGGCTTCATCTTGCGCAGTCCTACTTGCTAGGAGCCCCCGAAAGCACTTTCAGGATCGGATTTACAACCGTAGCAGCGATCGGAATGACGCTCTGGAGCGCTAGACGACTCTACAAGCGTTCAAGATCGCTCGACTTTGCGCGACTCGGACTAGATGCCGAAATCGCCGTTGGTCAAGAACTCGATCAACTCATGCGCGAGGGCGCAGCAGTCTTCCACGATTTTCCCGCCGAGGGATTCAACATTGACCATGTTGTCATCTCACCCAGCGGAATTTACGCGATCGAGACCAAGGGGTATTCAAAGCCCAATCGCTCACGCGGCGCGGAGAACGCAAAAGTCGGTTTTGATGGTCATGCACTGCACTTCCCCAACTGGACGACGACCAAACCGCTCGAACAAGCCGAGCGGCAGGCAGCGTGGCTAAAAAAATGGCTGTCAAACGCAGTCGGTACGTCCGTTTCTGTAACACCTGTATTAGCGCTTCCAGGCTGGTTTGTCGAAAGGGCGGGACGTGGCTCGGTCTGGGTCTTTAGCGGAAAAGAAATCCGAAAGCTATTGAGTCAGAGAAGCGCGCCCGCAGTTGATGCCCAACTCGTCCGGCAAGCGGCCCATCAAGTCGAACAACGATGCCGAAACGTCAGTCCAACTTACCGCCCACTAGATCAGGGCGGTTGAAGCGGACCTCTCCGACAACCAGTTCACCCCGGTTTCATCACCGCCCGCAGTTTCTCCGCATACTCCGCCAGCACTGCCGCCGGCGGATCCTTGCGTGGCCAGGACAGCGCGATGCCGTCGTCGCCATGGCGCGGCACGACATGCATGTGGCAGTGGAAGACGGTCTGGTCGCCTTCCTTGCCGTTGGCCTGCAGCAGGGTCAGGCCGGGCGGGTCGAAGGCCTCGCGCACGGCGAAGGCGACGCGCTGGGCGGTCTGCATGAGGGCGCCGGCCTCATCAAAGGTGAGGTCGAACAGCGTGGCGGCGTGGCGCTTGCTGGCCACCAGCACATGGCCGGGATTGACCTGGCCGATGTCCATGAAGGCGATGGTCAGCGCGTCTTCATAGACACGCTCGGCAGGGATCTCGCCCGCCACCAGGCGGCAGAAGATGCACTGTCCGGGGGGCGAGGTATCGACAAACATCGGCATGGCGGCTCCTTGTGCGGTTCGGTGCGCGCTTGCAGTGGCGCACGGGTGGACCATGCTACCAGCGCGCACGGCAACGCATCCGCTGTCACACTGTCTACCGATGCCGGCACAGACCGGCCGCCCGAGAACCCGACAGAGTGAGCCCATGAACGCCCCCCATCCGGATGCGCCCGCACGCGCGCACCGCCTCGACGCCCTGCCCTTCGACAACAGCTTCGCGCGCCTGCCCGGGGCCTTCTACACCCGCCTCGCCCCCTGGGGCCTGCCCGAGGCCCGCCTGGTGGCGGTGAGCGATGCAGCCGCCGCGCTGATCGGCCTGCACCCGGAGGAGACCGCCACGCCAGCCTTCGTCGCCGCCATGGCCGGCAACACGCCGCTGCCCGGCAGCGACACGCTGGCGGCGGTGTATTCGGGCCATCAGTTCGGCGCCTGGGCCGGCCAGCTCGGTGACGGGCGCGCCCACCTGCTCGGCGAGGTGCGCACGCCGCACGGCCCGTGGGAGCTGCAACTCAAGGGCGCCGGGCGCACGCCCTATTCGCGCATGGGCGACGGCCGCGCGGTGCTGCGCTCGTCGATCCGCGAATTTCTCTGCTCCGAGGCCATGGCCGCGCTCGGCATCCCCACCACGCGCGCGCTGAGTCTGGTCGCCTCCGACCTGCCGGTGCCGCGCGAGACCATGGAAACCGCCGCGGTGGTGACGCGCATGGCGCCGAGCTTCGTGCGCTTCGGCTCCTTCGAGCACTGGACCGCCAACAAGCGCACCGACGAACTGCAGCAGCTGGCCGACTACGTCATCGACCGCTTCTACCCCGCCGCCCGCGACGCCGCCAACCCGGCCGTGGCGATGCTCGCCGAGGTCAGCCGCCGCACCGCCACGCTGATGGCGCAGTGGCAGGCGGTGGGCTTCATGCACGGGGTGATGAACACCGACAACATGTCCATCCTCGGCCTCACGCTCGATTACGGCCCCTTCGCCTTCATGGATGGCTTCGACGCCGACCACATCTGCAACCACACCGACCGCGGCGGCCGCTACCGCTACAGCGCACAGCCGCACATCGCGCACTGGAACCTGCACGCCCTCGGCCACGCGCTGATGCCGCTGATCGGCGACGCCGACGCACTGGACACGGCCATCGACACCCCCTTTGTGGAGACCTACAACCGCGAGTTCCTCGCCCGACAGGGGGCCAAACTGGGACTGACCGACACGCGCGACGACGACGAAGTACTCATCGGCCGGCTCTTAGGCCTGCTCCACGCCCATCACACCGACTACACCTTGTTCTTCCGCGCCCTCGGTGAGTTGCCAGCCGTCGCCGGCACGCCCGCGCAAGACGCGCCCGTGCGCGACCTCATCGCTGACCGTGCCGCCTGCGATGCGTGGCTCGCAAGCTGGCGTGCCCGGCTGGCGCAAACGCCACGACCCGACGCCGAACGTCGCGCTGCCATGCACGCAGTCAATCCCAAATATGTGTTGCGCAACTGGGTGGCCGAGACCGCGATCCGCGCCGCGCAGGCCGGTGATTTCGCCCCCCTGCACCGCATTCACGCCTGCCTGCAGCGCCCCTTCGACGAACAGCCCGAAAACATAGAATTCGCCGCCCCGCCGCCAGACTGGGCGCAGTCGCTGTCGGTGAGTTGTTCGAGCTGAGCGGCAAGGCAGCTCGCCGCGGGGCGTTGTTCGGCGGATGCGCGGCGCTTATCCGCCCTACGGGGCCGGGGAGTTCGCGACAGGTTTCAACCCGCCTTACCCCTCACCGTCGACACGCCATCCGCGTGCCCGGCAGCAGCATCAGCACCAGAAAACTCACCAGCAACCCGAGCACCAGCAGCGTGCCCTCGCCCGGCAGGCGCGACAGCGAATAGTGCTGCGACACCCATAGCCCCATGCGCACGAGCTGAAACCCCGCCGCGGCGACGCCCAGCCACCAGGCCCAGGCGAAGCGCTTCCACACGCCAAAGATGATCAGCACGATGACGGCCGTGGTCAGCCACAGCATCGGGGTGCCGAAGCTCACCCGCAGGGTCAGCGCGTCGCCCGAGACGGCGGCGCGAAACAGCGAGGTGCCGGGCACGGCGAGGAGATAGACCAACGCAATGGCGATGGCCAGAAAGAAGCGGGCGTTGAGCATGATCGATAGGCCGCAGGATTCAGAGGGAGGCAAGCATAGCCGAGTCGCGCCGGGGCGGCGAGACAGCGCCGCCGCACACATGAAATGCGCTGGCGGCGCGCACAGCATTCTTCGCCAGTCGGGCGCGGCGCTGGCGCTAGGGTGTCATCACCCCAACCTCCTCTGGAGAATAAAATGACAACCCCATCCTGGCGCTCGCCCGCGCTGGTCATCGTCTGTGGCGGGCTGATCCTCAGCCTGGCGCTGGGCATGCGCCACAGCTTCGGGCTGTTTCTGCAGCCGATGAGTTTCGACTATGGCTGGGGGCGCGAAACCTTTGCCTTTGCCATTGCCCTGCAGAACCTGCTGTGGGGCATCGCCCAGCCCTTTACCGGCATGATCGCCGACCGCTTCGGCGCCGGCCGCGTGGTGGTCTTCGGCACGCTGGCCTATGTGGCCGGGCTGGTGCTGATGCCGCTGTCCGACAGCGGCGTCACGCTCAGCCTGTCGGCCGGCCTGCTGGTCGGCCTGGGGCTTAGCGGCACCGGTTTCAGCATCATTTACGGGGCCATCGGCCGCACGGTGCCGCCGCACCGACGCACCGCCGCGCTGGGCACGGCCGGCGCGCTCGGCTCGCTCGGCCAGTTCGCCATGCTGCCTTTCGCGCAGCACCTGATCAGCAGTGCCGGCTGGGCCGACGCGCTGTGGGTGCTGGCCGCCACCGTGGCCGTCGCGCTGCTGCTGGCGGTGGCCATGGCCGAGCCGCGCGCCGCCGCCACCCCCTCGGCCACACCGCCGCAGGGCCTGTGGAGCGCGCTGGCCGAGGCCTTTTCTCACCGCGGCTTCTGGCTTCTCGGGCTGGGCTTTCTGGCCTGCGGCTTCCAGCTGGCCTTCATCGGCAACCACCTGCCGGCCTTCCTGACAGACCAGGGGCTGAACGCCAATGTCGGCATGCGCGCGCTGGCGCTGGTCGGTCTGTTCAACGTGCTCGGCACCTGGGCCTGGGGCCAGATGGGGGTGCACTGGCGGGCCAAGAATCTGCTCAGCATTCTCTACCTGCTGCGCGCCGGGCTGACCGCCGCCTACATGGTCCTGCCAGTCACCGCCACCACCACCTATGTGTTCGCTGCCGGCATGGGCTTTCTGTGGCTGGGCACGGCGCCGCTGACCAGCGCCGTGCTGTCGCAGATCTTCGGCGTGCGCTATATCTCTACGCTGTTCGGCTTCGTCTTCTTCAGCCACCAGGTGGGCAGCTTCCTCGGCGTGTGGCTGGGCGGCCTGGTGTTCGACGCCACCGGCAGCTACGACGTGGTGTGGACGCTGTCGGTCGGCCTTGGCGTGCTGGCCGCGCTGCTGCACTACCCGATCGACGACCGCACGCCGGCCGCCACCCCAGTGCCGGCGGGTCGCGCCGCGTGAAACACCCCGGCCTCTGGCTGGCCCTGGCGATGACGGCGGTGGCACTGCTCGCCGCCCGCGCCTGGACCTCGCCCGATCTGCTGCTGGCGCTGCAGTCGCTGGGGGCGCTGTGCCGTTAGGCCACGGCCAGCGCCACCAGCGCAGCGGCGGCGCGGCGCGCCAGCTCCTTGCGCTGGCCGCGCTCGGTGAGCGTGATGGCGTAGTGGCCGGCATCGATCTGCGCTGGGTGGAGCGGACGCAGCTGACCGCTGGCAACATAGGGCGCCACGCTCAAGGTGCTGAGCAAGGCGGGGCCGCCGCCGGCCAGGCAGGCTTCGAGCGCGCTGAGCGGGTCGTCCAGCATCACGCCGTAATGCAGCGGCGCGCTGTGGCCGAAGGCGGTGACACACCAATCGGACCACTCGACCACGGTTTGCCGCAGCAGCGTCTGCTGCTGGAGCTCGCCGAGGCTCACCGGACTGGACAGCGGTGAACGGGCGTCGACATACGCACCAATGCGGGCGCCGAACAGGCGGGTGAGGCCGGACGCGAGCGGATCGGCGACCAGCTCGATGAGAATGTCGGTGCGCGGGTCGGCCGGGGCATTGGGCAATCGCGTGGCGCTCAGTTCCACCTGCAGCCGGGGCAGATCCAGGGCCTGGCGCAGGGCCGCCAGCTGGGCGGTCAGCCAGGTGGCGCCGAGCACCGGCGTGACATCGATGTGCAGCGTCTGCTGGGCATTGTGGCGCAGGGCGTGGGTGGCACGGCGAAACTCCGCCACCAGCGCGCTCAGTTCATGCTGGCAGGCGGCGGCCGCAGCGGTTGGCGCCACGCCACGCCCGCGCCGCGCCAGCAGGGCGATGCCCAGGGTGCGCTCGAGCTGGCGGATGCGATGGCTGATCGCCGAGGGCGTCACCGACAGCTCGTCGGCCGCCCGCGCCAGCGAGCCCAGGCGCAGGCTGGCCTCGAGTGCCAGCAGTTCCCGCAAGGGCAGATCACGCAATAATGAACGACTCATCGACTGGAGCCTCCTTGAATGTCGACACCGCCCGCCCCCTTGCCACCGTTGCATGCGCTGGCCGCCTTCGAAGCGCTGGTGCGCCACGGCTCCGTGGCGCGGGCGCTGAGCGAGCTGGGGGTCAGCCGCGCCGCGCTGACCGGCTCGCTGGCGCTGCTCGAAGCGCGCACCGGCATGCAGTTGTTGATCCGCCACAGCCCGACCGTCGAGCTGACCGACGAGGGCCTGGCCTACTACCATGCGGCGGCGGCCTTTGCGCGCGGCGCGGCCGACTGGCTGCACGGGCTGGGCAGCGGCTTTGCCACCGAGGTGCGCATCGCCGCCAGCCCGGGCGTGGCGCGGCTGTGGCTGGCACCGAAGCTCGATGCCCTGCGCGCGGCCTGCCCCGGCGTGGCGCTGACCCTGTCGGCGAGCGAGTCCTTGTCCGACCTCGATCGCAGCGAGTGTGACATTGCCATTCGCTACTGTCATCCGGCAGACCATGAAGACAGCCGCATCCTGTGGCAAGAAACGCTCGGCGTGCTCGCCCCGGCCAGCCGCGCACTGGCGCTTGGGCTGCGTGCCCTGCCTGAACTGCTGGCCAGCGAGCCGCTGATCGAGCATGCCTTCCTGCCGTGGACGCGGCTGGCGCGGCAGCTCGGGCTTGCCGAACTGCCGCGCCAGCCGGTGCTGGTCTGTCATGATCTGTACGCCGCACTGCTGGCCTGCGCGCGCGGCGACGGACTGGCCCTGATGCCAGTGCAGCTGACGCAGGACTTCTGCGCCCGCCACGGCCTCAAAACCGTGCACCCGCTGCGCCTGCCCGACAAGAGCTATGTGCTGCTGGTGTCAGCGCGCGGGCAGGCCCGGCCGGTGGTGCAGGCCTGTGCCGACGCGCTCGCCGCGCTGGCGCAGCCCGTTGCCGAGTCGGACACAGGCCTCCCCCAGAGCGCGCAGGATCTGCCGCCCGACTGAATCATCGGCCACGCCAAGCACCAGCCAGGCCTCGCCCCGCCCGGAGACCACCACCGGCCCGGCGCCGCCGGCCGTGTGGACATCGCCCGCACGCAGCAGCACATCCCGGCCGGGGCGATACTCGGTCAGCCAGACGCTGCCCGCCCGGCATTCCACCATCGTCCCCGGCGGCAAGCGCAGCACCGCGCCGGGGTTCAGCTCGACCGTCCATTGCACATCATCTCTGGCAAGCATTGTCTTGTCCTCCACGAGATCCCATCGTCCCGGTGCCGGAAAAAGGCCGCCCCCGTGGGGGCGGGTCCGGGCCGTTGCTGACGCACCCGAAGGCGAAACGCCAAGGGAGGGATGGGACAAGGCCAGACTAAACATGCCCGTCGGCCGAGCATTGAATTCTGCTGGGCGCGCACGCAGCAGTTCTCACTTGAGGCGGCGCCACCGACGGCACCATGCCTGTCACCGACACTGACGGAGCAGGCCCCATGACATCTGCACAAGCGCAGCTGCCGCGCATCGAATTCTGGTTCGACCCGGCCAGCACCTATTCGTATATCGCGGCGGCCGACGTGGCCCGGCTGGAGGCTGAGGGGCGCGCCCACGTCGACTACCGCCCCTTCCTGCTCGGGCCGATCTTCGCCCGCCAGGGCTGGGCCGACTCGCCGTTCAATCTCTACCCCGCCAAGGGCGACTACATGTGGCGCGATCTGGCCCGCCTGTGCGCCGAGCGCCAGCTGCCGCTGCAACGGCCGAGCCGCTTCCCGCGCCACAGCGTGCTGTCGGCCGGCGTGGCCCTGGTCGGGCTGGATGCCGGCTGGGGCAAGCGCTTCGTGATGGCAATGTATCGGGCCAACTTCGGCGAGGACGTCGACATCGCCACGACCGACGGCCTGGCCCGCGTCTTGCGCGATCTGGACCTCGACCCCGCCCCCATCCTGGCCGACGCCAGCGCGCCGCCGATCCGCGCACGCTTGCGCGCTGCCACCGGCGAGGCCGTCGCGCGCGGGGTGTTCGGCGCGCCCAGCTTTTTCGCCGGCGACACCCTGTTCTGGGGCACCGACCGCCTCGACACCGCACTGCGCCACGCGCAGGCCTGATCCGGAGGACACGCCATGACCGACCACGCCCATTTCAGCTATCTGCACGCAATGGCCGACAAACCCTATGCCTATCTGTACCCGCCGCCAGCCGGCGTGGCACGCGAGAACGGCCGCTATGTCGAGCAACGCTGCCCGGTGGCCGATCTGCGCCGCGCCGGCGCCACCTCGCTCGACGTCGAAGGCTTCCGCCTGATCGAGCACCACAGCCAGATGGCAGACTTCCTCGACACCCGCGAGCTCACCGACACCTACTACCGCGAATGCGCCCTGCTGGCGCGCGCCCTGACCGGTGCCCGGCTGGCCATGGTCTTCGACCATCTGGTGCGCGAGCGCGAGCCCGACCGGCCGGCGCTGGGCTTCGGCCGCGAGGGCGCGGCGCCGGCCGCCGTCGGCCGGGTGCACAACGACTACACCGACGCCTCCGGCCGGCGCCGGCTGGAACGCCAGTGCCGCGGCATGGACGCCGGCGAATTCGCCGGCCGCTTCGCCATCGTCAACCTATGGCGGCCACTGGTGGATGAGGTGCGCGACACCCCGCTGGCGGTGTGCGATGCGCGCAGCGTGCGCGCCACCGAACGCGTCGCCGCCGACATCCACTACCCGCAGCGCAGCGGCGAGATCTACCTGCACACCTATTCACCCGCCCACCGCTGGTACTACGCCCCGCGCATGGGCCGCCACGAGGTACTGGCCTTCAAGTCCTATGACTCGGCCACCGACGTGGCGCGCTTCACCCCGCACGCCGCCTTCGACGAGCCGGACATCCCCGCAGGCACGCCGCCGCGGCGCAGCATCGAGGTGCGCGTGCTGCTCATTTACTAGGCTGACACTATCGCACGACGGGAGACGCCCCATGGCACACGACAAGATACTACTGGTCACCGGCGGCAGCCGCGGCATTGGCGCCGCGGTGGTCGAACGGGCCGCCATCGACGGCTACCGCATCTGCATCAACTACCAACGCAACCGCGCAGCCGCCGAAGCGGTGCAGGCGCGCGTCGCGGCATGCGGCGGCGAGGCCATGATCCACGCCGCCGACGTGGCCGACGAGGCCGCGGTGGTGGCAATGTTCGCCGCCATCGACCAGCGCTTCGGCCCGCTCACCCACCTGGTCAACAACGCCGCCGTGCTGGAGACGCAGATGCGTGTGGCCGACATGGACGCGGCGCGCTTGCAGCGGGTGCTCGCCTGCAATGTGATAGGCAGCTTCCTGTGCTGCCGCGAGGCGATCCGCCGCATGTCCATCCGCCACGGCGGTGCCGGCGGCGTGATCGTCAATGTATCCTCAGCGGCGGCGCGGCTGGGTTCGGCCGGCGAGTATGTCGACTACGCCGCCTCGAAAGGCGCCATCGACACGCTGACCACCGGGCTGGCCAAGGAGGTGGGGCCGGAGGGCATCCGCGTCAATGCGGTGCGCCCGGCCTTCATCGAGACCGCAATGCACGCCAGCGGCGGTGAGCCGGGTCGGGTTGCGCGCATCGCGCCGCAACTACCGATGGGCCGTGGTGGGCAGCCGGCGGAAGTGGCCGCGACCATCGTCTGGCTGCTCTCCGAGGCGGCGTCGTATGTCTGCGGCGCGCATGTCGACATGGCCGGCGGGCTGTGATCGCGCGCGCCTCACTCCCACTGCAGCTCGCGCAGTCGCCACTGGCCATCCTCACGCACCCACAAGCCCCGCAGTTGATAGATCCGCCCGGCCTCGGGGATCAGTCCGTCGGCGCCAGTGAGTACCACCGACGCATTCGACCAGGCTTGGTCGGGCGTGTGCGAGAGCGGCTCGACCGTCACGCCGGTGATCACCACGTGAATATTTTTGTAGCGCAAAAAATAGCCCGCGAGCAGGCGCTGCACGCCGCTCTTGTCGAGCTGTCCGGGATCGGTGCTGGGGCCGCCGCGAAAGGCGTCGGCGAGTTCGGCGCGGACAGTGGCGTTCTGATGCTCGGCAATGCCTTGTTCGATACGGCCAATGGCCTCGCCAATGGCTTGTTCCGGCGAGGTTTTCTGGCACGCGGCGAGGGCTGCAAGCAACACCAGACAGAGGCATGAACGGGCGAGTCGGGGCAGGGGGATTTCGAGCGGACGCATGGCCACATCATACGGTGGCCTCGAGTCGCGCGTCCAAGGCAAAAAACCGCCAGGAACGGCCCGCCGGGCGGCACGGACGACACCACGCCCGTCTTGCAATCGACCGCTGGGGTGCTACACCAAGTACACAGAACCAGAAAAATATGACGATGGCGCGCGACTTTGCTGCGAGGCGGCGCCATCTCCCGATCAGAGCCCCTTTACCCCGAACGTTTTCGGGGGTTCGCGGCAAAGCGCTTCACTGCGCGCGCCGTTTTGGGCCGGTCGTCACCGCGTGTCACGGAGGCCCGACATGGTCCGCCTGTTTCTGCTTGTCATCGCCCTGTCTGCCAGCTTCATTGCCCCTGTGGGCCGCCTCGCTCATGCCGCACCGGTGGTGCACGAGCAGGACATTCCCTACTTCGATTCCTGTGCACGCGAGGGTTTGAACGCCTCGGAGTGCGCCGGCCGGCTGATCTGGTTCAAGGCCACCGCAGGCAACGATCGCTTCCACACCTATGTGTTCCAGCAGCGCGTGGGCGTGTTGATCGACTGGTTCCGCGTGCTGCGCTCCGATGAGCGCGGCGAACGCTTCCGCGCCTGGGGCGGCATCAACGACCCGAGCTGCTGTACGCCGGGCGACGCCAACTGCCCAGCCAAGAGCCTGGACGAGACCTATGGCCTCGACTGGTGCCCAGGTGACGAGGAACTGCTCAAGTATGTGGGCAAGGCCGGCTACACCGACCCGGCCTGCGACTTTCACGACGCGCCGCTGGCCGAGGGCGATGTGCACGGCCCCAAGGACCAGCGCCAGAGCGCCTGTGACCTCAAGTTCGGCACCTCCACCGGCATGCTCGGCATCCGCAAGTTTCCCAACCCGCGCTTCGACCGCGACAAGTGGGTCAAACTCAACGGCAGCGCCGGCAGCTGGGAAGGCTACAACCGCAAGATCCCGGCCGCCGGCGGCTCGGACGAACCGGCCAAGAGCCGCCTGCTCGACGGCGCGGTCGAGCCACCCTACCTGATTGGCACCGCCTGCGGCTCCTGCCATATTTCCTTCGACCCGCTCAACCCGCCGGCTGACCCGGCCAATCCCAAGTGGGAAAACATCAAGGGCCTGCTCGGCAATCAGTACTCGCGCATCTCCGAGATCATGGTCTCGGGCATGGCCAGCAACACGCTCGAATGGCAGATGTTTGCCCACGCCAGGCCGGGCACCTCCGACACCTCCGCCATCCCCAACGACCAGGTGAACAACCCTGGCTCCATGAACGCGCTGATCAACATCCCGCAGCGGCCGGTGTTCATGGGCGAGAAGGTGCTCAAATGGCGCAAGACGAACAGCTGCGAGGGCAAGGCGGGTGCGACTTGCTGGTGCGAGCCGGGGCGCGAGGGCAAGTGCTGGGAGAAGTCGCTCAAGGAGGAAACCGTGCATCACATCCTCAAGGGCGGCGAGGATTCAATCGGCGCGCTTGAAGCCATCCAGCGGGTGTATTTCAACATCGGCTCGTGCTCGGAGCAATGCTGGGTCAATCACCTGACCGACCTGCGGGTGGCCGACCCGCAGCAACGCGGCTTTGGCCAGACGCCTTTCAACATTGGCCAGTGCCGGCGTGACTGCCCGAATTTCCGCGCGATTGAAGACCGGCTCGGCAATATCCTCGACTTCTTCATGTCGGCCGAAGCACGCAACACCGACCTGCGCGAAGCGCGCGAGACCGGCCTGCGCAAGGCCGACCCGGCCGCCACCTACGCCACGCAAGACCTGATCGCCGACCTGGAAAAAGAGTTTGGCGACGGCGCCGTAGCCCGCGGGCAACAGGTGTTTGCCACCACCTGCGCACGCTGCCACTCCAGCCAGCCCGAAGCGGCGGCCGGGCAGTTCGACGCGCTGGACTTCTACAAGATGGACGAGAAGAGCGGCCTGCGCACCGACTGGCTGGGCAATGACGCGCCCACGCTGGTCTCCGAGGTCGGCACCTTCCGCTGCCGCGCCCTGCACAGCAATCACATGACCGGCAAGATCTGGCAGGAGTACGGCTCCGAGACCCTGCGCGCCCAGCCGCCCGACCCCAACCTGGCCGAGCCGGCCGACGGCGGGCGCAGCTACTACCGCAACATCTCGCTGCTCAACCTGTGGGCGCACGCTCCCTTCCTGCACAACAACGCGCTCGGCCCCGAGCTGTGCGGCAAGCCGGCCAACAAGGCCAACGCCTTCTACGCCATGCGCCCGCGCTATGTCGACGGCGACACCCTGTCGCTGCTGCCGCCCGACCAGCAACCGGCCTGCTGGGAGTACGACCCCAGCGTCGAGGGTCGCTACAAACTCTACAAGGCGAGCATGGACGAGCTGCTCAACCCAGCCAAGCGCATCCCCAAGGTGACGCTGCTCAATGAAGACGTGACCTTGCGCGTCGGCCCGCGGCTGTGGGACGGCACCGAGAAGGAGAAGCTGGTCGGCTTCTCGCTCACCATCCCGGCGGTCATCGACGGGCGCGGCGTCAATGCCGGCACGGTGGGCAACTTCCAGCACAAGACCTTCGTGGTCGACCTGGTGCAGGCCAAGTTCAAGCCCAAGGAGGTCGAGGCACGGCTGGTCAAGCAATGGGGGCCGGATGCCGGCAAGCGCATCTTCACCGACCTCAAGGGCATCACCGAAGAGGTGAGCAGCCAGCCCAATGGTCTGGTCGAGGCGCTGAAGAAGCGGCCCTACCTGGTCAAGCAGATCTACTCCTCCTGCTTTGCCGAGATCGAAAACGCCGGTCACCGCTTTGGCGAAGACCTCTCCGACGCCGACAAGAAGGCACTCACCGCCTTCCTGGCCACCCTGTAAGCGAGGAGGATCGCCATGACAACGCACCGCACCGCCCGCCTCCTCGCCATCGCCGCCGCCCTCGCCCTGCTCGCCGGCTGCGGCGCCAAGGAAGACAAGACCCCGCCAGCGATCAGCTTCGCGCCCTACGGCGAGGCCCACAACGCCAAGCCCGATTTCGCCGAACTCGAAGCGCAACACCCGCTGTCGGTCGAAGAGCTGTACAAGATCACACCCAAGAACCTCGCCCTGCTCGAGCAGGAACAGGTCGACCAGATCTACGCGCGCCTGTCCGCCGGACCGATCCCCGAGGGTCCGTACGAGGGCGACCTGTTCTTTCCCAAGGGCGGCAGCGGCAAGCTGCGCCTGTCGGAGATTGCCGGCGGCGGGCTCAAGGGCTTGCTGGTGAACGTGGCCGGCAAAAAGCTCGACCTGATGGGCGAGATCCTGTGGAAGGGCAAGGTCTTCTACCGCGACGAGCGTCTGCTGCGTAACCGCATCGAAGACCTCAAGACCCTCAAGGCCGTCGGCCTGATCGAAGAGAGCGACGCCAACCCGCTGCAGGAGATCACCGTCAACGGCAAGGACCAGTGGCTGCTCTTCCCCGCGCAGCTGTATTGCGGCCAGAGCCTGCTCGACGGCCGGCGCGAGTCCATCATCATCGACTACGCCTTCACCGACCAGCTGCCCGGCTACCGCCGCATGCCCGACATGATGGCCGGGCGCGACGGCTTTGCCATCCGCGACGAAATCCGCATGATCCGCCCCGGGCTGTACCTTGGCCGCGCCTATATCGACCGTGCCTTCGTGGTGAACTTCGTGCTCTACAACAAGGCCGTGGACGAGGCCGGCAAGGCCGGCTACCTGGCCACAGGCAAGACGGCGGAAGACTGCTGGACCGGCACCCAGCACCGGCAACTCGTCGCCGCGGCGAAATGAGGCCGCGCCCATGCGCAGCGCGTGGCGAACGCTCGGCCTCCCGGTGCTGTGCTGGCTGTGGCTGGCGCCGTCCGCCGCCTGGGCCGAGGGCGCCTCGCTGTTCGCGCAACTGATGACCCCGCCCGGCCAGCCCGTCGCGCGCATCACCTACCCGATCGAAGCACTGGTCGCGCAACTGCGCGGGCAGGTCTCGAGCGGTGGCGGCGAGGCCGGCGATGGCCTGCCGCTGGTGCTGATTCCGCTCGGCCGCTCGCTGCAACGCCACACCGCCGGTGCCGCACACTATTTCGAAGCCCCCCGCGTGGTCGTCGCCGTCACCGGCGAGCCCACGCGCACCGACCGCCCCCTGCTGCGCGACCGGCTCTACCTCGGCTATCACGAAGCCGCCGGCGTGCTCGAGGTCATCAGCTACAACGACAGCGCCGGCCGCTTTGAATTCGAGATCGTGGACGACTACCGCGACGGCGCCACGCCCCGCCTGCGCGCCAGCAATCGCGGCCTGTGCCTGGCCTGCCATCAGAACGCCGCGCCGCTGTTCTCGCGCCAGACCTGGGACGAAACCAGTGGCAACGCCGCCATCGCGCGCCTACTCACTGCCGCCGGCCGCGACTTCTACGGTCTGCCCTGGCGTCACGGCGTGGACGTGGCCAATGCCATCGACGACGCCACCGACCGCGCCAACCTGCTGTCCATCGCGCAAACCGTCTGGCAACACGGCTGCGCCCACACCGACCGCCCCACCGCCGTGCGTTGCCGCGCCCGCCTGCTGTGGCGCACCCTGCTCGACCGCCTCGGCAGCCGAGCCAGCGGACGGATCGCCGACGATCCCGCGCTGGGCCCGCTGGCCGCCCACTGGACCCAACACTGGCCCGACGGCCTGCCGGTGCCGAACCCCGACATCCCCAACCGCCAACCCTTCGCCGCCACCCTGCCCTGGCAGGCACTGCCGACCGATCCCGCCGAGCTGCGCCGCGTCGCCGACGTGGCCGAGCGCTTCGACCCGCTCGCCCTGCGCCCACCGCTGGGCCACTGGCGCGCCAACGATGCCGCCACGCTGCCCAATGTCATCCACGCACTCGGCCAGTTCATTGCCGATGTCGACATCGCCGCACTCGATAACGCACTGCGCGGTGCGGCCGGCATGCACGCCGAAGCCCTCACCCTCGAGTGCAGCCGCCGCCCCCGCCCCGACCGCGAAGACCTCGACTGCCACCATGCCAGCGGTCTCGCCCTCAGCGCCCGGCGCAGCGCCGAGCTGCTCAAGATCGACCGCCTCGTACTCGGCGCCGGCCCGGCCCGCAACGCCGCACCATTTCGCCGTGGCGCCGACGGCCACTTTCACCCCACCGGCGCCGCCCCGCGCACCCCCGAGGGCGCAGCGCTGCGGCGCATCGAGATCACGCCGGAGCGCGTGCGCGTGCTGCTGACCGACGACCTCGCCACCGTCCGCGCCCATGTGGACCGCCTCGTCGCCGACACCCTCGCCGGGCGCAGCGACGCACTGGCCGACGCCCCGCTGCGCCGCGCCGCCGTGCTCTCGCCGCTGCTGCCCATGCCAGTCGAACACCCCGCCCCGGTGCCCACCCTGGCCGAACGCAGCAGCCCGGACGACCCCGAACTGGCGCCCTTCTACAAACACTGCGGCCTGTGCCACGACAGCACCGAGGCCTTCCCGCCCGGCTTTTTGCACGGCACCCGCGAGGCCGTGCGCGCGGCGGTCGACCGCTGTGCGCCACGCATGGCCCGCCGGCTGGCCATGTGGTCGGCCGCCGCCGGCGCACGCGAGAAAACCCCCATGCCGCCACCAGCCACCCCGCAGGCCGGCGACATCCAGCACAGCGGCGACTTGGCCTCGATGCGCCAATGGCTTGACGGCCGGCTGCAGGCCAACGGCCACAACCCGGCACAACTGGCCACCCGCCCCTATGCCGACCTGCCCGACTGTGCGGTCTTCTGAGAGACGACGCGATGGCCCATCTCGACACTGATACCCCGCCCCGCCGCCCCCACTGGCTCGGCCGCAGCCTGCTGTGGCTGCCCTGGGTGCTTGGTCTGGTCGGCGGCATCTACGCGCTCGGCCGCTTCACCGCCGACATCCCGGTCGCCTATGCCGACGCACCCAGCCACTTCAAGTACGGCTCGACCGGTGGTGAGCGCGAGTCGGGCTTTCCGTACTGGATCTGGAAGGTGTTGCCCAAGGTCTGCTCCGAGCACCTGCCCGGCGACGGCTACCGTTCGATCGGCTTCACCTACGAGCCGGGCAAGGATCTGCCCATTGGCGTATCGAAGCGCTTCAACCTCGGCATCGACCGCGTCTTCCTCAACTGCGCGGCCTGCCACGCCAGCACCGTGCGCGATGCGCCGGGCGCCGCGCCCAACATCTACCTCGGCATGCCGGCACACCGGCTCGATCTGAAAGGCTTCGAGACCTTCTTCTTCAACTGTGCGGCGGGGCCGAAGTTTCGCAGCGAGTTCATCGTCCCCGAGATCGAAGAAGCCGCCGGCGGCCTCAGCCCGCTCGACCGCTACGTGGTGTACCCGGTGGCGATCAGCCTGATGCGCGAGCGCCTGCTGATGCTCCGCGAGCGTTTCGCCTTCGCCTTCGCGCAGCCCGACTGGGGGCCGGGCCGGGTGGACACCTTCAACTCGGCCAAGATCCTGTTCAATTTCCCCATGCACCAGCTGCCCAAAAAAGAGCTGCTCGGCGCCTCGGACTTCCCCTCCATCTGGCTGCAAGGCCCACGCATGAAGCGTGACGACGGCCAGCGCATGGAGTTGCACTGGGACGGCAACAACACCCGCACCGAAGAGCGCAACAAGAGCGCCGCCTTCGGCACCGGCACCACCCCGCCCACCCTCGACCTGCGCGCCATCGGCCGTATCGAGCAGTGGCTACTCAATCTCTCCCCGCCGCCCTGGCCCTATGCCATCGACGCCGAAAAGGCGGAACGCGGCAAAGCCCTCTACACCGCCACCTGCGCCGCCTGCCATGGCGCGGGCGGGCGCGATTTTGCGGGCGAGTATGTCGGCCATGTCACGCCGATTGCCCACATCGCCACCGATCGCGCCCGACTCGACTCCTACACTTACACCCTGGCGGTGAACCAGAGCACGCTCTACGCCGGCTACCCGCACCGCTTCCAGCATTTCCGCAAAACCCATGGCTACGCCAACATGCCGCTCGACGGCCTGTGGCTGCGCGGCCCCTATCTGCACAACGGCTCGGTGCCCACCGTGCGCGACCTGCTCGAACCGGCCACCCTGCGCCCCACCACCTTCTGGCGCGGCAACGACATCATCGACCGCGACCGCCTCGGCTTTGTCTCCGACGTGGCCGCCGAACCCGCCCGCAGCTACTTCCTGTTCGACACCACCGAACCCGGCAACGGCAACGGCGGCCACGAAGGCGCGGCCTACGGCACCACGCTGGCGCCCGAGGACAAGGACGCCATCGTCGAATATCTGAAGACCTTCTGAGGGCCGGAGAATGAACACCCTCCCACAAAAACGTAGCCCGGATGCAGCGCAGCGCAATCCGGGAGCATCCGCCCGAGCGGGCACACCCGCTGTCAACGCAAGGCATCGGATGACCCAAAAGCCTTTGGGACTCGGCACGCGGCTCCCGGATTCCGGCCTTCGGTCTGCATCCGGGCTACGGTCTGACGCGGACAGTCGGATCTTCCAGGAACCATTGGCGCTCGATACGCCGATCCCGGATTCCGCTACGCTGCATCCGGGCTACGCCCCAAGGAGCCGCCCATGAGCACCCAACCCAAACCCCGCCGCACCTGGCTCGCCGTGCTCGGCCTGCTGCTCATCATCGGCATCGCCGCCGGCGTCTACGGCTGGGTCAAATTCTTCCGTGAAGTGCCGCAGCCGGCTTGGATCACCGACAACCCCGAGATGCGCTTCAAGTACGGCTCGATCGGCGCCGAGGCTGACGCCGGCATTCCGTACTGGATCTTCTATGTGCTGCCGCGCGTCTTCCCCGACAAGCTCCCCGGCCCCGGCGGCTACGCCAGCTTTGGCGTCGCCTGGGAACAAGGCATGGAGCTGCCCGTCGGCTTCACCAAAAAAACCATCGGCTTCGACCGCGTCGCCAACACCTGCGCCGTGTGCCACACCGCCACCTACCGCACATCGGTCGATTCCAACCCGGTATTCGTGCCCACCGGCCCCAACCACACGCTCGATCTGGCCGCCTTCTTCCGCTTTCTGATTGACTGCGCCAAAGACCCGCGCTTCGACCCCGACGTGCTCATGCGCGAAATCAATCTGGTCACCGACCTGAGCTGGGACGACGCGCTCATCTACCGCTACCTGCTGATCCCCATCACCAAAAAGCGCCTGCTCGAACGCCAGACCCAGTTCGCCTGGCTCTACCACAGCGCCTTCCCCGACTGGGGGCGCGGCCGCGACGACTCGATGAACCTCACCAAGTACTTCATGATCGAGTGGCCGATGGACGAAACCTTCGGCCCCACCGACATGCCGTCAATCTGGAACCTCGGCAAATACCAGGCCGACAAGGGCCACCGCATGAACTTCGCCGGCGACAGCCACAACGCCTATTCGGTGGTCATCGACTCCGCCCTCGGCCTGCTCGGCGCGCCGCCCAAGGACAATGCCGAATTCCTCGCCCAGATCGACTGGATGCTCGACTACCTCAAGGCCGCCCGCGCCCCGGCCTACCCCTTCGCCATCGACACCGCGCTGGCCGAGCAAGGCAAAGCCGTGTTCGACGCCACCTGCGCCGGCTGCCACGCCTCGGAGCGCACCGGCACGGTGGTGCCCGTCGAAGAGGTCGGCACCAGTCGCGACCGCATGGACACCTGGAATGAAAAGGCCGCGTATGAAGCCAACAAGGTCGTCACCGACATGGGCATCCAACGCGAAGGCCTGGTCGAAGAACCCCTGCGCGGCTATGTCGCCGCCTTCCTCGACGGCATCTGGCTACGCGCCCCCTACCTGCACAACGGCTCGGTGCCGACGCTACGCGACCTGCTCGAGCCCCCCGAGCGCCGCCCGGTCACCTTCTGGCGCGGCTACAACTTGTACGACCGCGAGCGCGTCGGCTACATCACCGCCGGTGAGGATGCCGAGTACTACGGCAGCCTGCACGACACCCGGCTCAAGGGCGGCGGGAATCAGGGGCACAACTACGGCACGGGCTTGCCCGATGAGGACAAGACGACGCTGGTGGAGTATTTGAAGACGCTGTGAGGATGGGCGCCCGGCCGGGGGGCGGCGACTTCACTTGCGCTTTCGTGCCGCCTTCGCCCGCACTACCGGCTCACCGAAAACCTCCGTTCTTGCCGCTTGCCAGATGGCGATGATCGCCGGGCGGGTGAGTTTGCCTTCGGTGGTGATGGCGTAGAGTTGCTCGACCACGGCGTCGATCTGGCCGATCACGTCGACACCGTATTGCCCGCACACGTAGTCGTTGGTGGCGCTTGGCGCAACGAAGAAGCCGACACCGGCCTGGCCGAAGGCCTTGAGCAGGGCGCTGTCGTCGAATTCGGCGACAACGCGCGGCCGAATCCCCTGCCCATCGAACCATTCACTCAAGGGGGCGTGAATGGCGGTGTCCTCGCCCGGCATCAGAAAAGGGGCGTTGTCCAGACACGCCGGACACGCCCCAGGGTGTGCTTCGCGCAATGCCGGGGTCCCCATCACCGACAGGGGGCTTTCACCGAGCAGGTGGTTGAAGCCGCGCACGCTCAGGCGCGCGGGCATGGGGCGGTCGGCAATGACCAGGTCGAGCCGGTGGATCGCCAGATCGGCGAGCAAGGTATCGAGCCGGCCTTCACGACAGGTGAGTTTGACCGGGTCATCCAGACGCAACGCGGGAGAGACCAGGCGGTAGGCCACGGCCTTGGGCACCGAATCGGCAATGCCGATGCGTAGCGGCTGGGTATCGCGCGTGGTGGTGTCGCCGACGATGTCGAGGATTTCATCGCCCAGCGAAAAGATGGTTTCGGCGTGTTCGAGGATGCGCTTGCCGGTCATCGACACCGTCAAGCGCCGGCCTTCACGCTCAAACAGCTTGGCGCCCAGACTGGCTTCCAGCGCCGTGATCTGGCTGCTGATGGCGTGCGGCGTGAGGTGGAGCGACTCGGCGGCACGCGCAATGCTGCCGGCCCTGGCCACCGCCCAGAAGTAACGCAGGTGCTTGTAGTTGAGCGATGCCATGCGCCGACACCTCCAAAATATTGATGATTACGATCAGTATATTGGAGTTTTGTCGATGGATTGGCTGATCTAGAGTGAGATCGTCTTTCACCCACAGCAGGAGTTCATGATGCATGTCGACATCAAAAGCCAAGGCTTCGAAATGACCCCGGCTTTGCGCAATTACACGCTGCAGCGGCTGCAATCCTCGTTGGGCCGGATTCGCGACCGTGCCCGCCATGTCAGCGTGCATCTGTCCGATGAGAACGGTCCGCGCGGCGGCGTCGACAAGCGCTGCCTGGTCGCGATCCATATCGCCGGCGGCGCGCCGGTGGTGATCGAGGACACGCGGGAGGACATGTACAGCGCGATCGACCGGGTGTCGAAGCGCGCCATGAATTCGCTGATGCGCCGGCTCTCACGCACCCATGCCCGCCGGGGTCGCGAGTCGCGCCGCCCCGTAATGGACGCACTCGCCAACACCGACGAACCCGCCTGAACGGGCATGCCGACTGGTACGCCCGACCTCACGATCGAACAACACAAGGACTTTCAGTATGCGTAGCTACCCGAATGACAGCGCCGAAGCCGCGGCCCGGATCGTCTCCCTGGCGATGCTGGTCGATGGCGGACTCGACCCAGCGGAAACCGCCCAGCTCAAGCGCGCCGGCGTGCTTGAAGACATGGGCATGAGCGCGGAGCAGTTCGACGCCGTGGTGCACGACTTCTGCAACGACCTGCTGCAATGCTCGGCCTACTGGAGCGCAGGCCGCCTGCACATGCAGCCGGAAGTGATCGAACAGCTGCTGGGCGAAATCCAGCGCCCGGCGCACCGCCTGCGCCTGCTCGGCGCCATGCTCGACATCATCTCCGCCGATGGCCGCGTCACCCGCAGCGAAGCGGATCTGCTCACCCAGGCCCTGCGTCGCTGGGGCGATGGCCTGGAGCACTGAGGATTGCCTCCGCCACCGTGGCGCGGGCACAGAAAAAAGGAAGCACATCATGCCGAACCGATCTGTCAGCAACGTCATCGCCAACCGGTTTTTCATCGCAGCGCCCCTCGACATGAGCGTGGGCGATGCGGCCAGACTGATGCGGGAGCACCGCCAGGGCGCCGTCCTGGTGGCCGACGACGGCCACCTGCTCGGCATCTGCACCGAACGCGATATCGTGTTCGACGTCGTGGCCAACGGGCTCGACCCCTTCTGCACGCCAGTGAGCGCCGTGATGACCACCGATCCGGTCGCGATCGGACCGGACATGCCCTTCGGTCACGCACTGCACCTGATGTTTGAAGGCGGCTTCCGCCATGTGCCGGTGGTGGACATCAACGGCAAGGTGCTCGGCGTCATCTCGGCGCGGGACGCCCTCGAGATCGACATGATCCGCTTCAAGCAGGAGCTGGACCGACGAGAGGAACTGGCCGAAGTCCTCTGAACCGCCGTCGCCGCCCCCAACCAACGCCGCTGCAGCCGGCGCCACCCGCAGCACGGGCGCGAGCGAACCGGCACCGTCGTGCCCGTCGAAGACGGTTGGCACCAGCCGCGGCGGCATGGATACCTGGAATGAAGAGGCCGCATATGAAGCCAACAAGGTCGTCACCGACATGGGCATCGAGCGCGAGGGCCTGGTCGAAGAACCTCTGCGCGACGACGTGGCCGCCTTCCTCGACGGCATCTGGCTGCGCGCGCCCTACCTGCACAACGGCTCGGTGCCCACGCTACGCGACCTGCTCGAGCCGCCGGCCGCGCGCCCGGTGACGTTCTGGCGCGGCTACACCCTCTACGACCACGAACGGGTCGGCTACATCACCACCAGCGAAGACGCGGAGTACTACGGCAGTCTGCACGACACCCGGCTCAAGGGCGGCAGCAATCAGGGGCACGATTACGGCACCGGCTTGCCGGAGGACGACAAGGCGGCAGTGGTGGAATATTTGAAGACCCTGTAGGCGCAGCACCACATTCACGGGGCTGTCGATCGCTCATCTGCGTGCAAGCATTCATCCCGTTTGCGCGACACCATCGGGCCGCAACACACTGGCGAGCCAGCCATCAGCTGAACGGGCGTGCCGCCGCGCGCCAAATGACATACGATCAGGGTATCGTTAGTACGACGCCATACCACCTGGACACCTCATGGCTAACACGCCACACAACCCTCGCGAGACCGACGCACTGATCGGCTTTCGCGATGAAAACGACGCCCCCGCGACCTCGTCGTCCCCCGTCTGGCGCGTCCTGTCCGTCGACGACGACCTGGGTTTCCAGCAAGCGCTGGCCCATGCCCTGCGCAACTTCCACATCCTCGGCCGATCGCTGGAGTTGCAACAGGCCTACAGCCTGTCCGAGGCAGCACACCTGCTCGCCAAGGATCGCGATTTCGCGGTGATCCTCGCCGATGTGGTGATGGAGACCGAGGACGCCGGGCTGCGCCTGGTCAAGGGCGTACGCGAGATGCTCGGCCTGCACGAGCCGCGCATCGTGCTGCTCACCGGCCAACCGGGCTTCGCGCCGGTCGACGAGGTGATGGAAACCTACGACCTGTCCGACTACTGCCTCAAGTCCGACCTGGCCAGCCGCGGCCTCAAGAACGTGCTCACCGCGGCCATCCGCGGCTACAGCCAACTCAGCGCAATATCCTCAGCACGCAAAGGCCTGCAGCTGATTCTCGAAGCCAGCAACCGGCTCACCGCCGCACGTACCATCGAGCAGATCGCCAGCGCGGTGCTGGTCGAACTGGCCGACCTGCTCAAGGTGCCCGCCGAGGGCATCGTCTGCGTCGAAGGTCTCAACGGCGCCGAGGCGACACCGGCGGCTGAACCAGTGATCATCGGCGCCGCGGGTCAATTCGAGGTCTATCTGAAGGGCTCGCTCATGGCCCTGCCGGACCGCAGTATCGCCGACAGCATTACCGCCGCCCTGGCCGGACGCCACCCCATCGCACGGGACGATTTTCAGGTGCTGTATTTCCCGCGTCAGCATGCCATGGCCGACTATGCCGTCTACCTGGCGACCGGCCGGCCACTGGCGGCCGCCGAACACGAACTGCTCGGTGTGTTCGCGGCCAATGCTTCGAAAGGTTTCGGCAATGTAGCCTTGATCAGCCGCCTCGACCGCATGGCCTATGAGGACGAATTGCTGCGTATTCCGAACCGCGCCGCGCTGCTGCGCGAGATCGAACGCCTGCGCATCGGCACCGCGAGCGGCCAGCACCGCATGCTCTTGATCGACCTGGACAACTTCTCGGGCCTCAATGATGCCTTCGGTGTGGTGTTGGGCAACCGCATCCTCGGCGCGCTGGTCGAGCCGCTGCGCCAGGCCTTCCCGCCGCCGGCCCTGATCGCCCGCATCACCGCCGACCTGTTTGCGGTCATCGGCCCGGTCGAGCAGGTCGACCACCCACGTGCGATGGCCATCTTCGCCTCGCCGCTGCGCGTAGACAACGACTACTACCACCTGACCGCCTGCGCCACCCACATCCGCCTCGACGCCGTCCCGGGCAGCGCCGCTGAGTTGTTGCGCGCCGCCTGGACCAGCCTGCGCGCCGCCAAACAGCGCGGCCCCGGCAACAGCGTGGCCTACGATCCGGACATCGAACGCCGCGCTGGCGAGCGCTTTGCGCTGATGTCGCGCCTGGGCCAGGACCTGCAGCGCGATGCCCTATTCCTGGTCTTCCAGCCCCAACTCTGTCTGAGCACCGGTCACATCGTCGGCGCCGAAGCCCTGCTGCGCTGGCGCACCGACACGGGCCTGATCCCGCCCGGCGAGTTCATCCCCATCGCCGAGAAATCCGCCTACATTCACGCCATCGGCGACCAGGTGGTACGCCAGGCCTGCACAGCACTCAAGGCGCTCAATGCCGCCGGGCTTCACGAAATAACACTGAGCGTGAATGTGTCCGGGCGCCAGTTCGACACCCCCGGGCTGGCCGAGCGGGTGGCCGCCCGCTGCACCGAGGCCGGGGTCGATCTGCACCGGCTCGGCCTCGAGATCACCGAAACCGCAGCCATGACCAATTTCGGTCAGGTGGCCCAGGCGCTGCGCAGCTACCGCGCCGCGGGCGGCCTTGTCGCGATTGACGATTTCGGCACTGGCTTGTCCTCGCTCGAATACCTGCGCGACCTGCCGGCCGATCATCTCAAGATCGATCTGAGTTTCGTCCGCCACCTCGAACAGGACGAACGCAGCCGCCAGATCGCCCGGATGATCATCAAGCTGGGTCGCAGCCTTGGCGTCGGCCTGATTGCCGAAGGCGTCGAAACCCGCGGCCAGGCCGACTGGCTGCGTGACAATGGCTGCCAGACTGGCCAGGGCTGGCTGTTTTCGCGGCCCCTGGCCTTGCCGGATTTCATCGACTTCTGCCGGCAGCAGAGCCCGCGCTGATGCCCGCCCGCCCCATCCGCAGCACGGGACTGTGTGCACGGCTGCGACCATTCTGGATCGTGCTGCCCTACGTGCTGCCCTGGTGGATTCTGGTGCCCACGCTCACCACCTTGCTCTACCAGAGCCGGCTGCAGAACGACCTGACCCAGCTTGCGGTGGCACAGTCCGACTATGTCGGCGGACGCACGGCAACCCTCACCAACGCCCTGATCCGCCTGACCAACGACATCCGCCTGGTCGAGCATGTCACGCGCAGCGCTCATGATCACTTGCCCGCCCCCATTGCCAGCGAACGCCTCGGGCGTTTCTTCGGCAATCTGCTTGACGCCCACCTCGACTATGCCCAGGTCCGCCTGCTCGACCCGGCCTGCCGCGAGCGCCTTCGGATCGAGCGAGCGGCCGACGGGCGCCCCACCCAGGTTCCCGACAAAGATCTCCAGGACAAGTCGCGACGCCCCTATTGCACCAAAACTCAAGCGCTGCCTGACGGACAGGTCTATCTGTCGCCGCTCGACGCCAACATCGAGTTCGAACGCGTGGTGCTGCCCCTTGAGCCGGTGCTGCGCATCGCCATGCGTGTCGTACAGGCAGACGGCACCCCCCTGGGCATCGTGGTTCTGAACTACGACGCGGCCCCGCTACTCGCCGCCTTCACCGACCATAGTCGAACCGATGCCGCGCTGATCAACGCCGACGGCTACTGGCTGCACGCCCCCGACCCGGCCGACGCTTTCGGCTTCGTCACCGGCCAGCACGATAGACGACTCGGCGTTCGACATCCCGCGCTGTGGGCGCACATTCGCGCAAGCCCGCGCGATACCGGTCAAATCCGCCTCGACTCCGGACTGTGGACCTTCCGCCGCGTCGCCCCGGCCGGCACCTCGGCACAACTGCACGCGCCCATCTGGTACGTCCTCAGCCAGATTCCACCCGAGACCCTGGCCCAGGTGCGCCACAAGCAGCTCGTCGCTCACCTCGCGCTGGCCGGTACCGCCTTGCTGGCGCTCACCGGCCTCTCCCTCGCCCTGGCCATCAGCCGCCTGCGCCAGCAGCGCACTGGCGACGCGCTTGCCCGCAGCAACCAGGCATTGGCCCAATCGCTGGCTCAGCTCGAACAATCCCAGGACGACCTCATCCGCAGCGCCAAACTCGCCTCGCTCGGCTTGATGGTCGCCGGCGTCGCGCACGAGCTGAGCACCCCGCTCGGCTCGGCCATGCTCGCCAGCGGCAGCCTGAAGGAGCAACTCGCCACACTCGAAAAAGCCTTTGCCGAAGGGCTTCGCCGATCCGACATGACGCGCTTCACCGAAGCCCACGCCGCCGGGCTGGCGCTGCTGCGCGACAATCTGCAACGCGCCGCCCGGTTGATCCATCAATTCAAGGCGGTCGCGGCCGACCGTGCTACCGCCACCCGCCACAGCTTCGATCTGGCCGACACCGTCAGCGACGTCCTGGCACTGATGCAGAACGATCTTAAGCACACTCGCCACCAGGTCGAGCTCGACATCCCGCCGGGGCTGACGCTCGACAGCTATCCCGGCCCGCTCGGGCAGATCGTCCAGAACCTGATCAGCAACGCCGTGCGGCATGGCTACACCGATGGTCGTGTAGGTCATATCCGCATCGTCGCCCGCCCCAAGGAAGATCAGGTAACGCTGTCAGTGATCGACGACGGCCACGGCATTCCCGTCGAAGCGCGGGAACGTATCTGGGACCCCTTCTTTACCACGCGACGCCACCAGGGCGGCACAGGCCTGGGGCTGCACCTCTGCCAGCATATGGCCACTGCGGTGCTCGGCGGCACGCTGACGCTGGCCAGTGCCGCGACGGACCAGGGTTGCGAGTTCCGGCTGAAAATCCCGATGTCGGCCCCCGACAAGCCAACCGTGGGTCAGGCGAGCACGCCCCACACCGCGAACACGGCCGAGCGCACCGCGCGCAACACCGGCTCACCCGCCCGCTGACGCAAACAGGCAAAACGCAACGAGACGGTCGGCGTCGGTTCCAGCGGCAGCGGGACGGCGTAGATCTTGCCCGTTTGAGCGGCGCGTTCGATGTCTTGCAACCGGGTAATCGCCAGCCCCACGCCAGCGGCAACCATGGCCAATACGGCGTCTTTCTGGTTGGCGAGCATGCTGCGTTCTGGCCACAGGGCGTGGGGCTCGAACATGGCCTGCATCACGCTGTGCTGCACCCGATCGGGTGAGGAGTGGATCCACGGCTGGCGGGCGAGCGTGGCGATGTCGGCCGCACCGATGGCCTCGCGCAGGGCGACGGGTGCGGCGATCGCCATGTCTTCTTCGCGCAGCACCTGGCTGTCGAACAGGCTGTCATCGAGCGTGCCGCTGACAAAGCTGGCGTCGAGCCGGCCGCTCTTCAGCTTGGGCAGATTGGCGCCGGTGGTGCCGCCGAGGAATTCGAGTTCGAGCCGCGGGTGACGCGTCTTGAGCAGGCTTTGCAACTCGACCAGTCGCAGAAAACCGGCGTCAGTATTGAGCCCGATACGCACGGTGCCAATCACTTCGCCGCGCAACTCCTGCGCGTGCAGCCCGACATCACCGACAGCCGCGAGTGCGTGCCGGGCACGTGCGAGCAAGGCCTCGCCGGCGGCGGTCGGCAGCATGCCCTTGGGCGTGCGCTCGAACAGCGCCAGCCCGAGCTCTTCTTCGAGCGCCTTGATATGCGCGCTGATCGCCGGCTGGCTGACGCACAGGCGCTCGGCAGCGCGTGTCAGATGGCGTTCCTCCGCCACGGTGACGAAGGTTTTGAGGTGGTAAAGCTCCATGGCAGACCCTGGGGTGATCGTTGCGTGCGGCCAGCACCGCACAACCGCAGTACACACCAGATCGCCACCCTATGCCATGACGATTTCACCGCCACCGACCGGGCCACCTCGCCGCGCAGGACCGGCGCCAGCATGCCGGCACGCCTAGAATGGCGAAACCCCCTTTTTGGAGCGCAACATGAACGAACAGAAAGTCGCCCTCATCATTGGCGGTGGCAGCGGCATGGGCGCCGACGCGGCGCGGGCCATGGCCGAAGCCGGCTACGCGGTGGCGGTGCTGTCCTCGTCCGGCAAGGGCGAAGCGCTCGGCGCGGCGCTCGGCGGGATCGGGCTGACCGGCTCGAACCAGTCGCCGGCCGACCTGCAGGCGCTGGTCGATGCGGCAATGGCCAAGTGGGGCCGGATCGACGCGGTGGTCAACAGTGCCGGCCACGGCCCGAAGGGCGACATCCTGGCCATGACCGACGCCGACTGGCTGGCGGGCATGAACACCTATCTGCTCAACGTGGTGCGCATCGCGCGGCTGGTGACGCCGATCATGCAGGCGCAGGGCGGCGGCAGCATCGTCAACATCTCGACCTACGCCACCTTCGAACCCGAAGCGAGCTTCCCCACCTCGGGCGTCTTCCGCGCCGGGCTGGCGGCTTTCACCAAGCTGTTTGCCGACCAGTACGCCAAGGACAAGATCCGCATGAACAACGTGCTGCCCGGCTTCATCGACAGCCTGCCGGAGAAGGACGACCGCCGTGCGCGCATCCCGATGGGGCGCTACGGGCGGGTGGAGGAGGTATCGAAGGCCATCGTCTTCCTCGCCGGCGACGACGCGAGCTACATCACCGGGCAGAACTTGCGGGTCGATGGCGGCATCACCCGCTCAGTCTGAGTCCATCACACCTTCGCAACCGAGCCCGCCATCCGGGCGCGGCCGCCAATAGAGCGGCAGGTAGTGCGCAATGAACGCGCCGAAGGCGAGCCCCCAGCCGCCGCCCGCGAGCCACAACAAGGTCCCGTCCGCCGGCCACCACGACCAAGCGGCGCGCGCCACGGCCGCGAGCAGCAAGACCCCGGCGGCGATCGGAATCCAGCGCCGGGTATCCAGCTCGCGCCCAGTGTGAATGCGCCCAGCGATGTTCATCACCACGAAAATGCTCAGCCCCAGCGCGCCGATAGCGAGCAGATGCCGCCCGCCGCTGACGCTGCCGAGGTCGGTCAGCACGGCCACACCGATCAGCGCGTAGCCCAGCGCCATCGCCACATACACCGCATAGAGCATGAGCACCCAGCGGCGCAGCAGTACGCGGCCCAGATGCCAGTCGCCCTGCAGATTGAACAGCGCCGCCGCCGCGGCCAGCGCCAGCCAGCCGGCCACGGGGGCACCAGGGGCGAGCACGTCGGCCAGGGTGAACAGGACGATGCAGGCCACCGCCAGATGGCGGCGCGGCGGCCGGGCGAGGTAGCTGACGGCGGTTTCGCCGAGTGTGTCGAGCGCGGAGTTGACCACGCGCATCGAGATGCGGCTCATGACGATCACCACCAGCACCATCACCACGCCGATGGCCGCATGCAGGCTGCGCATGGGCGGCTCGCCGCGCAGCACGTCGGTGTAGAAGCCGGCCGTCACCGCCAGCCAGGCGAGCAGCGCCCACAGGATGCTCAGATGCCGGCGCGCCGGATCACGCCACAGCAGGGGCGCCACCAGCGCGATCACCACCAGCACCGGCGCCACGTTCAGCACCGCCGCCGGCCACGGCCCGATCACCCCGCTGGCCGACCAGGCCACCCGCCCGCCCAGCCACAGCAACACCAGCGCGAGCACCGCCGGACGCGGCGCCGCCGGGCCGTCGACGAACTCCGGCACGGCGGTGAGCACAAAGCCGGCAATCGCCGCAAAGGTAAAACCGAAGAGCAACTCGTGCGCATGCCACACCACCGGCCCGCCCGGCACCCCGGGCAGCGGCCAGCCGAGGAGTAAGAAGCCGAGCCATGCAGCCATGCCGAGCACGGCCGCGCCGGCCGCCAGCAAAAACAGTGGCCGGAAGGCGCACAGCATCAGCGGCGCGGCGAGCAGGCGGTTCAGCATCGCAGCCCCCCGACGGCCGCCAGGGCAAGCGGCGCCGCCGGCGCGGGCGCATCAAGACCGAAGCAGGCGCGCACCGTGGCGTCGTCGAGCAGGCCGGCGGTACGGGCATAGACCTGCGCGTCGGTGCGCTGCGCGGGCGCATCGTCGAAGCGAAAGCCCGTGGCGATGCGCCCGGGCTCGGGCGCCATCACCCACACCGCGTGGGCGAGGCGCACGGCTTCCATCAAGTCGTGGGTGATCATCAGCACCGCCATCGGCCGTCGCGCCTGCTCGGCCAGCAACTGGCGGTACAGCTCGGCCTTGAGGCCGACATCGAGCGCCGAGAAGGCTTCGTCGAGCAGCAGCAGATCGGGCGCCAGCACCAGCGCACGGGCCAGCGCGACGCGGCTTTGCATCCCGCCGGAGAGCTGCTGCGGATACTGCGCCAGCGCGGTGTCGTCCAGCCCGAAGCGCCGCGCCTGATCGCGCGCCTGCGCATGGCGCGCGGCACGCGGCACGCCACGCGCCTTGAGGCCGAGGGCGATGTTGTCGAGCGCGCTCTTCCACGGCAGCAGGCGCGGCTGCTGGAACATGCAAGCGCTGCGCGCGAAGCCGTTGCGAATGGCGCCGTCTTGCAGCGGCAGCAGGCCGGCGACCAGATGCAGCAGGGTGGTCTTGCCACAGCCCGAGGGGCCAACCAGCGCGTGGATGCGCCCGGCCGGCAGGTGCAGGTCGATGCCCGACAACACCGTGCGCGCCCGGTAGGCGTGGCCGACGCCGGCCAGCTCCAGCGCGGGCGCGGTCACGCCAATGTGCGCCATCGTTCCACCTCGCGTTTGACGGGCTCCAGCAACAGGTACTCCACCGCCAGCAGTGCGCCGACCACGGCCACGATCCAGGCCAGCGTGCCGGCGGTGTCGAGCTGCGAGCGGGTCACCGCCAGCGCCGCACCCACACCATCGGCGGTGGCCAGCAGCTCGGCCATCACCACCACCTTCCAGGACACGCCCAGGGCGGTGATCCAGGCCGGAAACAGGTAGGACAGCACATGTGGCAGATAGAGGTCGAACAGGCGCTGCAGCGGCGGCAGCGCGAAGGCCTGCGCCATCTCGCGCAGCTGGCCGTCCAGCGTACGCACGCCCTGCATGGCGCCGATGAAGATGGGCGGAAAACAGGCGACAAACACGGTGAACACCGGCGTGCCGTCGCTGGCGCCAAACCACAGCATGGCCAGCACCAGCCAGCCGATGGGCGGCGTGCCGACCAGCACGGTGACCCACGGCCGCGCCATCATCGAGGCGGTCATCGACAGCCCGGCGAGCATGCCCAGCGCGCTGCCGATGCCCAGCGACAAGGCAAAGCCGGTGAGCGCGCGCCGGCCGGTGATGCCCAGCTCGGACCACGCATTGCCGTCGGTGAGCAGGCCGTGCAAGGTGGCCAGCACCGTGCGCGGGTCGGGCAGCGCCAGCGGGTCCAGCCACTGGCTGGCAAACTCCCAGCCCGCCAGCAACAGCAAGAGGCTGGCGATGGCGCCCCAGCCGCCCCACAGGTAGGCGGGCAGACCGGCCAGCCATTGGCGCAGGATGCCGATCATGGCGCGGCGAAGAAGCCGTCGTCGGGCAACCGGCCGCCGATCAGCGCGGGGTCCTTGGCCATCAGGCGGTCGAAGAAAAACTGCAATTCGGCACGCGCCGCTTGCGCCGACACGGCCTCAAGGCGGCTGTGGGCGAGCGAGTCGGCCACCGCCTCGGGCATGAGCTGGGGCACATGGCGGGCCACGGCCTGGCCGCATTCGGTGGCATGGTCGCCGCACCACACCAGGGCGTCGGCGTAGGCCTCGGCCACGCGCGCGGCGAGCGCGGGGTCTTTGAGGGCCGCGCCCATCGCCACGATACCGGCCTGCGGCATGCGCGCCTCGCGCTGGAAGGTTTTGCCCCACTCGACTTGCAGATCCACGCCGCGATGCAGCTCCGGCGCGATCACGCTGATCGGGAAGGACTGCGTCTTGCGCAGCGCCATCGACACCGCCGGCTCGGCCAGCAAGGCATGGTCGATGCGGCGCATGATCAGCAGCTGCATGGCATCGAGCGGCGAGGCCACGTAGCGCAGGTGGAAGTCGCGCTTGGGGGCGATGCCCTGCGCCTCGGCGAGCACGCTGAAGACGATGTCCGGCATGTCGGCGCGGAAGGGAATGGCAACCTCCTTGCCCTTGAGGTCGGCCAGCGTGCGCACCGCCGGGTCGCGGCTGACCAGCCACAGCATGCCCCAGGTGGACACATTGAGCAGCTGCAGCGGAACCCCCTTGTTGTAGAGATTGGCGGCGACGTTGGTGGGCATGGCGAGCACGTCAGCCTTGCCGTTCAGCGCCAACACGCGCAGCTGGTCGGGGTCGCGCCACAGCACGAACTCGACCGTCTCGGCCACGTCGGCCAGCGCGCCGGATTCGATCATGCGCACCAGCGGGAAGGACACCGCCGCCGGCGGGCCGGCGAGCACCAGCCGCGCCAGCTTGTCCGCCGCCTGCGCCGGTGCGCTGACCAGCAGCACGCTGAGGCACACCGCCCACCACAGTCGCCGTGCCATCTCAGAAACGCCCGGTCAGGGTGAGGGTGATGTTGCGCCCGGTGGCGGCGATCTCCTGCCCCGACAGGCCGAGCGTGGTGTGCTCGTGGTACTCGCGGTCGAACAGGTTGCTCAGCTTCACGCCGAGATCGGCGCTGTTCAGGCTGCCGAGCTTGCCGAAGCGCCAGCCGAAGGCGGCGTCGGTGGTGACGAAGCCGGCGGTTTCATTCTCGCCGCCATTGGTAAAGATCGTCGCCACGCGGTCCTGCCGGGCCACGGCACGCACCTGCCCGCGCCAGTAGAAGCCCTGCCCGGCCGGCTGGCCGACGCCGATGCGCACTTCGGGCGGCGGCATCTCGGCCAGCGGCTCGTCGTCCTGCTTGTTATCGCCACGCAGCCAGGTGAAGCCGGCATCGGCCACATAACTTCCCACCGGCACGCTCAGGCTGCCTTCGGCGCCATAGATCACCACCTGGTCGAGGTTCTCGGTGAGCTTGACCGGCAGGCCATTGGGCGCGTTGGTGCCGGTGACCCGGCCAGCGATGTAGTCATCGATGCGGGTGTGGAAGAGCGCCAGGTTGTAGTCGAGCGACGCGTTGCGGCCCTTGATACCGATCTCGATACTGGTCGAGCGCTCGGGGTCGAGCTGCGGGTTGCCGACGTGGTAGTAGCCATCGCCCCGGGCCGCGTCCTCGAAGCGCTCGCGCATGTCGGCAGCACGGTAGGCGCTGCCGATGTTGATGTAGGGATTGAGCAGCGGCGACACGGCGCGAATGGCGCCGAGGGTCCACGACACGGTGTTGTCGGTCTTGTCGAGGCTGGTGGTGGCCGCGCCTTTTTTCGCGGCATCGCCCTGCACCTGGTCAAAGCGCAAGCCGGCGACAAGTTGGGTGGCGCCGAAGCGCATCTCGTCCTGCACAAACAGGCCGGTCGAGGTGATCTCGCCGTCGCTGAAGGGGTCGTTGCGCACATTGTTGTTGAACAGCGGCGCGTTGTTGTCCATGTAGCGGGCGGGGTCGCCGGTCATCTGCCAGGTGTCGGCGCCGATGGTGAGCAGGTGGTCGTCGCCGATCGGGAGCAGGTAGCGGCCGCGCGCGCCGTGGGTGACGAAGGTAACATCGTTGCGCACATAGTTGCGCTGGATAGTATCGGACCAGGCGCGGATCTGGCGGAACACCTCTTGCCGGTAGACCTCGGCCATCAAGGTGCCGCTACCCAGCGCGGTCTTGATGCCGCCTTCGATCAGCTCGCGGTGCTGCTCGGGCGAGTGGATGGTGACCGTGCCCAACGGCGCCGGAATACCCGCCCCGCCCGGCTGGCCGCCGGTGCGCGCCGAGCCGGGGTACCACACGTCGTGGTCGCGGTGGCGCTGCAGGTTGAGATGCAGTTCGGTGGCGGAGGAGACGCGGAAGGCGTACTTGAACAGCAGGTCGTCGGTCGAGTAGCCGGTGCGATCGACCGTGCCGGACGGGCTGTCATAGTCGTCGACCTCCTTGGCCGCGACACCGACCACCAGCGCATGGTCCGGGCTGCCGAAGCGGTAGAGCGCGGCGCCAGAGACGCCCGAATCGGCGCTCGAAGCACCGAGCGAGAACTGGCCGCCGTGGGTGGGGGTATCGGTAAAACGGGTAGGCGCGGTGATGAAATTCACCGTGCCGCCCAGCGCGCCGCTGCCATACAGCACCGAACTCGGCCCCTTGACCACCTCGGCGCGTTCGAGCAGGCCGACGTCGAGCAGAGAGGCGATCGAGCCATAGGGCTGGGCCGAGTTGAGGCGCACGCCGTCGACCAGCACCACCACACTCTCTTTTTTCAGGCCACGGATAACCGGGTTCTGACCCCAGGCGCCGTCGGTCTGTACCGCCAGGCCGGGCTGACCGCGGAACAGTGCACCGGCCGGCGCGCCGGCATCGGCCGCTTCGGGGGCGACCACAGTGACGGCCTGCGGGGTGTCGAGGGTGTCGGCCCGGGTGCCGCGGGCGGTGACGTTAACGGTGCCGAGTTCGGCGTCGGCATTGGCCAGCGTAGCGGTCGCCGGCAAACACAGGATAGCCAGCGCCAAGGGACGCAGTTGGAAAAGCATGCTCCACTCCAAGTGAGTGGGCTGGCTGGCGTTCGGCTGGCTGACCCGGGGATTTGATGATTCTCAGTTTATACAAACGAGAATCATTCGCAATTGATGATCATCAATTTCCGGGACTGCCGTCATGGCGTGATTCAATCGAGGTGGATGGCCTCGCGCGGATCGTCCGGCGATTCGGTGGCGTCGAACAAGTGATCGAAGTGCTGGTGCGCCGGAATATGGAAAGCCAGCGCCCGCCCACGATGATAGATGCCGCGCAGCCGGTTGGCGGTTTCCCACACATGTACATAGCTGTCACTGACCGCCACCTTGGCCATCGGATGGTCGGCATCGCCTTCGCGATAGAGCACGACATCGGTCACATGAAAATACGGGCGCAGGCCATCGGCGATAAGCTCAACGGTCGTATCGGCTTGCAAGCCGCCAAGAATGAAATACATCAGGCCACCACATCGTCCAGGGTCAGGTGCCAGCGCTCCAGCGCGCGGCGCAACAGGGATTGTTCAGGGTCGCTGATCGACCCGTCCGATTTTGCCAGGACGACCATAGCGCGGATGACCAGCAGGCGTTGCTGCGGGTTGGTCACCGCGTCGAGCAAGGCGTCGATGTGCGCTGGGTCAAGCACGGCAACCCGCGCCTCCGCCGACTCGTCGAGCAGCTCGGCACTCAGATCGGCCACGGCGCGCAACAGCGCATCGCGACTCAGGCCGACCAGTCCGGGGATGTCATGGCGGTCAAGCGCCGCCAATTCACCATCGGCCAGCTCGCCGTCGGCCATCAGGGTCAGTCCAATAAGGCGGGCAATGGCGTTTCGGGTGTCATGACCAGAGGTCGGCATCAGTCCATCTCCATCATCAGTCAGTCGGTAGAAACAAGGTTTCCTTGATCTCTTCCATCACCACCGAGCTGCGCGATTCGGTCGCGCCCGGCAGCTTGAGCAGGATGTTGCCCAAGAGTCGACGATACTCGCCCATCTGGCTGATGCGCGCCTTGATGAGGTAATCGAACTCGCCCGACACCAGATGACACTCCATCACCTCGGGGATGAAGAGCATCTCATGCTTGACCTTGTCGAACACATCGCCCGACTTGGCGGACAGCTTGATCTCGACAAACACCAGCAAGGGCTTGCCCAGTGCGACCGGATTGAGATGGGCGTGATAGCCAGTAATCACCCCATCGCGCTCGAGCCGGCGCACCCGCTCGGTACACGGCGTACTCGACAAACCCACCTTGTCGGCAAGTTCAGTCATCGGCAGGCGGCCGTTTTTCTGAAGCAGATCGAGGATTTTCCGGTCCAGACGATCGAGCTCGCGCATTTCACCTCTCCATGACTAGAAACGGCCGAAATAAAGTGATTGTCTAACAAATCGTCTTGATATTAAGTGAAATTCACTGCAAACAAGGCAATAAAGTAGCGAATCACAACATCAGCGCACCAGGAAGCTCGTCATGGACGTTATCGTACTCGGAAGCGGCGTCATCGGCACCTCCACCGCCTATTACCTCGCCCGCAACGGCGCCCGCGTCACCGTGCTGGAGCGCCAACCCGGCCCCGCGCTGGAGACCAGCTACGCCAACGCCGGCCAGGTCTCGCCGGGCTACTCTACCCCGTGGGCCGCGCCGGGCATCCCGCTCAAGGCCATGAAGTGGCTGTTTCAGCGCCATGCACCGCTGGCCATCCGCCCGGACGGCACGCGTTTCCAGCTCGAATGGATGATGGCCATGCTGCGCAACTGCGCGGCCGACCGTTACACCGTCAACAAGTCGCGCATGATGCGCCTGGCCGAATACAGCCGCGACTGCCTGCGCGGTCTGCGTGCCGACACCGGCATCGACTACGAGAGCCGCAGCCGCGGCACGCTGCAGCTGTTCCGCACCCAGGCCCAGGTCGATGCCGCCAAACGCGACATCGAGGTGCTGATGGATTTCGGCGTGCCCTTCGAGCTGCTCGACCGCGACCAGGTCGCCGGTGCCGAGCCCGCGCTGGCGCATGCCCGCGACAAGCTTGCCGGCGGCCTGCGTCTGCCCAACGACGAGACCGGCGATTGCCATCTGTTCACCCGCCGCCTGGCCGAGATGGCCACCGAGCTGGGTGTCGACTTCCGCTTCGATCAGGACGTGGCCGGCCTGCTCACCGAGAACAATCGCATTACCGGTGTGCGCGTCGGCAACGACGTGCTGCGCGCCGACCGCTACGTGCTGGCCTTCGGCAGCTACAGCCGCGACCTCCTCGCCCCGCTCGGCCTCAAGCTGCCGGTGTATCCGGTCAAGGGCTACTCACTGACCATCCCGATGACGAACGCCGAGGCCGCACCGGTATCGACCGTGCTCGACGAAACCTACAAGGTCGCCCTCACCCGCTTCGACAACCGCATCCGCGTCGGCGGCATGGCCGAGCTGGCCGGCTTCGATCTGTCGCTCAACCCGCGCCGCCGTCAAACGCTGGAGATGGTGGTGAACGACCTGTTCCCGGGCAGCGGCGATGTGCCGGCCGCCGAGTTCTGGACCGGTCTGCGCCCGATGACGCCCGATTCAACGCCGATTGTTGGCACCACCGGCTACGGCAACCTGTTCATCAACACCGGTCACGGCACCCTGGGCTGGACGATGGCCTGCGGATCGGGCAAGCTCGTTGCCGATTTGGCCACCGACCGCCATCCGGACATTTCCACCGATGGGCTGTCGCTGGACCGCTACACTCGCCCAGAACAGCCCCGCATGGCGCCTCGCCTGCAGGGCGCCCATCGGAGTGCCGTGTGAGTCGACCTGCCATCGCCCGCATTGACCTGAGCGCACTGCGCCACAACTACCGTCTGGCGCGCAGCCGCCACGGCGGGCGGGCACTGGCCGTCATCAAGGCCAACGCCTACGGCCACGGCGCCGTCACCTGTGCCCGCGCGCTGGCCAGCGAGGCCGATGCCTTCGCGGTCGCCATCGTCGAAGAGGCGCTGGAGCTGCGCGACGCCGGCATCCGCCAGCCCATCCTGGTGCTCGAAGGCGCCTTCGGCCCGGACGACCTCGCCCACGCCACCATGCACGACCTGTGGATGGTCGCGCACAACGCCGAACAACTCGCCCTGATCGAAGCCCACCGCAGCATCCGCCCGCTCACGGTGTGGCTGAAAATGGACAGCGGCATGCATCGCGCCGGCATTGCGCCGGCCGACTACGCCGCCGCCCACGCCCGCCTGCGCGCGCTGCCGCAGGTCGGCCCGATCGTGCTGATGACCCACTTCGCCCGCGCCGACGAGCCCAACGAAGCCGCCACGGCCGATCAGATCGCCACCTTCGACCGCGCCACGGCGAATCTGCCGGGCGAACGCAGTCTGTGCAATTCCGGCGGCATCCTCTGCTGGCCGGCCGGCTATCGTGACTGGGCACGCCCCGGCATCCTGCTCTACGGCGCCGACCCGATGCCGAGTGACGATCACGGCCTCAAGCCCGTGATGACGCTCGAAAGCGCAATCATGAACATCCGTGACCTCGCCCCCGGCGAAGCCCTGGGCTACGGTGGCCGTTTCGTCTCCGACACCCCCACGCGGGTCGGCCTGGTCGCCATGGGTTATGCCGACGGCTATCCGCGCGTGGCGCCCACCGGCACGCCGGTGGCGGTCGACGGCCAGCTCACCCGCGTCATCGGTCGCGTGTCCATGGACATGATGACCGTCGACCTCACCGACCTGCCGGCCGCCCGCATCGGCAGCCGGGTCGAGCTCTGGGGCAACACCGTGCCGATCAATACCGTCGCGCATGCGGCGGGCACCATCGCGTATGAGCTGCTGTGCAACATCAAACGCGTGCGGCGCGACTACATCGGCTGATCGCCCTGCGCGCACCGGCGCCACTCGCCGCCGGCCGCGCAGCCGCCTATACTCGGTGAGCCAACACGCCTCGCGGTCGTCCAGTGACGGTCGGGTGCCTTGCCGGAGCCTGCCATGCGATCTGCTTTTTACGCCGTCCTGCCAGCGCTTTTTGCCACTGCGGCAATGGCGGCCGAACTGCCCAAGGGCGACTGCCTGACCCCGGCCGCCGGGCACGATCTGACCGCCTGTGATTTCACCGGGCGTGATCTGTCGGGGCTGGATCTGAGCGGCGCCCACCTCGACAACGTGCGCTTTACCGACGCCCGCCTCAACGGCACCCGACTCAACAAGATCACCGCCAAGTGGGCCAACTTTCACGGCGCCCAGCTCAAGGGCGCGCAACTGGCCGACGCCGATCTGTTTCATGCCATTTTCGACAAGGCCGACCTGTCCGGTGCCCAGCTTCAGCGCGCCAACCTGTTCGGCGCCAACCTGATCGCCACCCGGGCACCTAAGGCCGATTTTAGCGGCGCCTTCCTCAAGGATCTGCTGATACCCGAAGCGGACTTGAGCGGTGCCATCCTGCGCGACTGTAATGCCCTGCGCGCCGTGCTCACCGACTCCATCCTGATCGGCGCCGACCTGTCCGGCAGCAACTTCACCGGCGCCGATGGCGAATCGGCCGATTTTTCGTCCGCCGTCCTGCACGGCACGCGTCTCGGCGGCGCCTCGCTGCGCGCGGCTATTTTCCGCGATGCCGACCTCACCGACGCCGACTTCTCGCACGCCACCATCACGCAAGGCGACTTCACCGACGCCAAAAACCTGCCGCAGACCGTCACCGACCTGCTGATCGGGCCGCACATCGGCGTGTTCACCCGATAAGCGTCGGGCCAGCGCGTTTTCAGATACTGCGCGCGGTCAGGACGAGCGCACGAAAAACAGCGCTCAGGACAACCCGGCCATCAACGCCTGGTATTCAGCCTCGATCTCGTCGGCCAGCGCAATCAGCTCGGGATCATTCAATGCCGGATAGCCCTCGGCGGTCGCCTTGCCGCTGGACAACCAGCCAGCCATCCCGCCCGCCAACTGGTTGGCGACGTAAACGACCTCTTCAAGCGTGCGCACGCCGTAGTCAAGCGCGTGCGGTTGGTCGTGCTCACGCGTGGCCTGGATGATGTGCTCTGGCAGACCGAGCGCGCCCATCAAGGACTCCCCGATGCTCTCGTGCCACTGGGCGATGAGGTGTCTGACCGAGTCCGGCCGGATGCGCATCTCTTCATATTGCGCCGCACGGTAGAGCATGTAGAACGCGCCCAGGTCGTGCACCAGCCCGGCCATCATCGCCTCTTCACGATTCACCCGCGTGAGCCGGCCTGCCACCACGCGCGCGGCGGCGGCCGTGCGCAAGGTGTGCATCCACAAGGCCTTGGGCAACTCACCGAAGCAGACCAGATCCTTGGAACGCAGCAGTTGGTCCATGGCGATCGAGATCGCCAGCGTGCGCGTCGCCTCCAGGCCAATCCGCATGACGGCGGCGTCTACATCGGTCACGGTGCGGCCGCCCGGATTGTAGGCCACCGAATTGGCCATCCGCAGCAGCTTGACCACCACCAGCGGCTCCATGCCGATCATCTGCGCGACCTTGCGTACCTGCACATCGGGGTCGCGCAGGGCGTTGCGGATCTTCAGCGCGGCATCGAAACAGGTCGGGAAGGAAACATCCTTCGCCGACAACTCGCGAGCAATGTCTTCGAGCATGCGAAAACGCTGAGCCGCGAGCGCCGCGTCTTTTTTGTCGATATTCGGATCGTCGGTGAAATGCTCGGTCATGGTCCTTGCCGCTTGCTGCCACCTGCGGGGCGACATCCTCTCATACCCGCTTGAACTGCGCGCACTGACGCGCTCAGGCCGCGACTGACACCACCGCCGGATCATCGCCATGATCGATCAGGATCGCGCGCACCCGGGCCTGCCACAAGGCACCGAAGGTCGCCGTCTCCTGCGGCGAGGCCTGGCCCGACAGCACCCGCGACATCAGCGGCCGCATCGCCGGGTCGGCCGGCACGCCGCTGGCGTCGTAGCGCACCGACACTTTCTCGCCGGTATCGCACCGGGTCAGCGCCAGCGCGTGCGCCACCGGCTGCGAAAAATGCAGCAGATTGCGCCGGTCGAACTGGCCCGCCAGCCCATGAAATCCACTGCGCTCGGTGGCGCCGGTAATGAAGGACAGCACATTCGCGATCACCCCGGTCACGCCCTCATCCACCGACGCGGGCAAATCCACCCGCACATCGCCACGCACCGGTAGCGCATCGCCGTAAAGCGCCTGCAAGCCCGTGCGCGCCATGAGGTAAGCGCCGGCCACGGTGGGGCAGGAATGGCCGGCCAGCTTAACCACCTCACGGTAACCAATGTCGTACACGCCGTCATCAAACGCCCCCAGCAAGGCGGCCAGCGGGTCGCGCAGACGGATGGGTGCGACCTGATCAAAAAAATCTGCGGACATGAACCCCCCTCGTTTCATTTCAAAAAAGCCTCACACGCGCCCCCCCGGACGCCGCCAAATGTTACGCCTGTGAGGCCGGTATCGCCCGCCAACCTCAGTCTCACTTGCGCTGCGTCAAACCGTCGCGCAGCGCGGGCGGCGATACTTCAGCCATCCCTGATTTGTCGGTTTGCCATGGTCACTCGTCTCTTTCGCTCTGCCCTGCTCGCCCTCTGCCTGCCTGCGCTCGCGTTCGCGGACGAGCCCAATCTCGACAACGGTCGTGAAGTCAACGGCACCTGTGCGGCTTGCCATGGCGAAAACGGCCAGGGCGGCAAACAGGGCGAATACCCGCGCATTGCCGGCCAGAGCGCCAAGTTCATCGAGTTCACGCTCAAGAGCTTTCGCGCCCGCGAGCGCATCAACCTGCCAATGTTCCCCTACACGCAAGAGCGCGAACTGCCCGACGAGGACATCCGCGACATCGCCGCCTACCTGGCCGCCATCGAGCTGCCGACCCGGCCACCGAAGTTCAAGGACACCGACGACGCGCTGACCCGCCTCACCGCCATGCAAAAGGTGATGCTCATCCCGCGCGTCGAGGGCGACATCGCCGCCGGCAAAACGCTTTATGAATCCCGCTGCACCACCTGCCATGGTGACGACGCCCGCGGCAAGCGGCTGGTGCCCATGCTCGCCGGTCAGTACAGCAGCTACCTCATGCGTCAGATGCAGAGCTTCCAAGCGGGCGAGCGCCCGCACGACGAAGAAAAGCCCGGCGAGGGCGTGCTCAAGGGCCTCAAGGAAGCCGAGCTGCAAAACATGCTGGCCTATTTCACCACCCTCCAGAACATCGAGGACAAGTAATGAAAACCACTCTGCACGTCGCCATTCTGCTCGCGCTATCGGCCCTGTTTGCCATCACACCGGCACGTGCTGCCGATGTCGGCAACGAGCTGATCACCGAGCTGGGCGCAGCCAATGGCGTGGCCCTGGCCTGCAAGCACACCACCAACATGTCAGCCATCAAGGTCGTCATGATCCACACCGTACCCAAGACCCGCGCCAACGGCGAAGTGTTCGAGGCCGCCACCAATGAGGCCTTCCTCGGCCAGAGCGGCGAGCCCTGCCCCTCCGAGACCGAGCTGTCGCAGCGCGTGCATGGCATCGACACCCGCCTCAAGGCTCACTTCAAGTCGCAGGGCTGATGCGCCTCCGCCCCCTGTTCGCCGCAGCGCTGCTGGCGCTGGCCAGCCTGGGCGCCGCCGCGGCCGCACCGGACGACGACGCCCAGCCCCTGCGCCCGCGCTACCTGCTGATGGACGCCAAGGGCCGCGCGGTCACCAACGAAACCTTTCCCGAGCAATTTCAGCTCATCAGCTTCGGCTACACCTTCTGCCCCGATGTGTGCCCCACCACGCTGGCCGAAGTCGCCGACGTCATGAAGCAACTCGGGCCGCTGGCCGAGCGGGTGCAGCCGGTGTTCATCACTGTCGACCCGGTGCGCGACACCCCGGTCAACCTGCAGCAGTACGCCGACTTCTTCGATCCGCGCATCATCGGCCTCTCCGGCTCGCCGGCGCTGGTCGCCAAGGTGGCGCAGAACTACAAGGTGCGCTACGAGATCGTGCGCGAGCCCGATGCCGCGCCCGACGCCTACACCGTCGACCACTCAGCCGGCATGTACGTCCTCGCCCCGGGCGGCAGCTTCGTCAAGAAATTTGCCTTCGGCACCCCCGTCAGCCAGATCGTCGACGACCTGCGCCAGCTCATCGAACAGGCCCCCGCACCGCGCCCATGAGCCGGCGCGCGTTACAATCGGCCCGAACGCGCGGCCAAATGGCCGTGCCCGGCCACCGAACCGAAACACACCCGCGCCCATGACCGCACCCCTGGACGACACCTTCGGCTATCAGAACGTCGCCCCTGCCGAGCGGCAGCGACGCATCCGCCACGTCTTCAACGCCGTGGCCGGCCGCTACGACCTGATGAACGACATGATGAGCTTCGGCATCCACCGCCTGTGGAAGCGTCGCTTCGTGCGTGATCTGCCGCGCGACGGACTCATCGTCGACCTGGCCGGCGGCACCGGCGATGTCGCCCGCCTGATGGCCGGCGAACCCGGCCGCACCCTGGTGGTGTGCGACCCCAGCCTGGCCATGATGCAGGCCGGCAGCGCCCGCGCCGATGCGCCGGCGCTGCGCTGGCTCGGCGGCGAAGCCGAACGCCTGCCCTTTGCCGATGGCAGCGTGCAGGCGCTCACCGTCGCCTTCGGCCTGCGCAACACCACCCACCTGGCCGCCGCACTGGCCGAGATCCACCGCGTGCTGGCACCGGGCGGGCAGTTCGCCTGCCTCGAGTTCTCGCGCCCGCAGTGGTGGCTCAAACCCTTCTACGACGCCTACTCTTTCCTCGTCATCCCGCGCCTCGGCGCCTGGGTGGCCAAGGCGCCGGAAGCCTATCAATACCTGGTCGAATCCATTCGCCGCTTCCCCGACCAGCGCGCCTTCGCGCAGATGGTGACCGAGGCCGGCTTTGGCGAGGTGCGCTGGCGCAATGTGTCCTTCGGCATCGCCTGCATCCACACCGGCCGCAAGCCCAAGACGGAGGGCGCAGCATGAACCTGCGCTCCGGCACCGGCATGGCCGACACCGGCCGACGCGGTCTCAAGCTCGGTCTGTGGTGGATGGCCATCCGGCCTCGCACCCTGTCCTTGTCCGCCATTCCGGTGGTCGCCGGCAGCGCGCTGGCCTGGCACGAAGGCGCCAGCGTCGTTTGGCTGCCGCTGATCGTCGCCCTGCTCTGCGCCCTGCTCATCCAGGCCGGCACCAACCTGTTCAACGACGTCGGCGACGCCCTGCGCGGCAACGACGGACCGACCCGACTCGGCCCCGCGCGGGTCACCGCCTCCGGCCTCGCCACGCCCGGCCAGGTGCGCCGCGCCGCGCTGGCCACGTTTCTGGCCGCGCTGCTCGGTGGCATCTACCTGGTGGTGGTTGGCGGCTGGCCGATCCTTGCCATCGGGCTGGCCTCGCTGGCTGCCGGCTGGGCCTACTCCGGCGGGCCACGGCCGCTGTCCTACACCGCCTGGGGCGAAGTCTTCGTGATGCTGTTTTTCGGGCTGGTCGCCGTCGCCGGCAGCCACTATCTGCAAAGCAGCGGGTTCACCGTGTCCGCGCTGTGGCTTGGCCTGGCGTTGGGTTGCCACGCGGCAGCGGTGCTGTTGGTCAACAACGTGCGCGACCTCGAAGCCGACCGCCGCGCCGGTCGCCGCACCCTGGCCTCTGTGCTCGGCACCGGGCCCGCCCGTGGCCTCTACGCCGTCCTCATGCTGGCGCCGTTTCCGTTGCTCGCCCAGCAACTTGGCGTGATCGGCGTCGGCGCCGCCTGGCTGGCCCTGCCGGTGTGCCTGTGGCTGGCGCTGCGTTTCCGCCACCAGCCACCGGGCGCGCAGATGAACCACCACCTGGCACGCACCGCGCAGGCCCAACTGTTGCTCGGCGCGCTGCTGAGCATCGCGCTGCTGTGGTAAACCGGACCCACCGACCATGATCAAGATCCTGCTGCCCCTGGGCCTCGCCTTCATCATGTTCAGCCTCGGGCTGGGCCTGAAACTGGCCGATTTCCGCCGGGTGATGACCCGCCCCGACGCGATCGCCCTCGGCCTGCTGGCGCAGATCCTGCTGCTGCCGCTGACCGCCTGGCTGATCGCCACCGGCCTGAATCTGGCGCCGGAAGCCGCTGTCGGGCTGATGATCCTCGCTGCCTGCCCCGGCGGCGTCACGGCCGGCATGGTGACGCATCTGGCACGCGGCGAAACTGCCTTGTCAATCAGCCTGACCGCACTGACCAGCATCGCCGCCTTCATCTCGGTGCCACTGATCGTCGGCATCAGCCTGACCCACTTCATGGGCGAATCGGCGACCGTGCAACTGCCCCTCGGCCAGACCGTCGGCGGCCTGTTTCTGATCACGCTGCTGCCGGTCACCCTCGGCCTGTGGCTGAACGAAACCGAACGCATCGGCGTACGTCACACCGTCGTGATTCACCGCGTCGCCACCGGGCTGTTTCTGCTGATCGTGCTGTTCACCTTCGCCAGCCAGTGGCCGGCGATGGCCAAGCACTTCCCCAGCGTAGGGCCGGCCGCCTTGCTGCTCAACCTGATCACCATGGCCACGGGCGCTGCCTTGGGCGCGCTGGTGCGGCTCGACAGCGCCGGCCGCGTCGCACTCTCCATGGAGTGCGGCATGCAGAACAGCGCGCTCGGCATCACCCTCGCCGTCAGCCTGCTGGCCGCCCCGGCGCTGGCGGTACCGGCGGTGATCTACGCCTTTTTGATGAACATCACCGCCTTTGCGGTGATCGCCGTCCGCCGCGCACGACATCAGCCGGTCGCAGGCTAAGCCAGGCCGAGCAAGACCACGCCGGCCACCATCAGGCCGGCGCCGGCCAGCCGCGACGCACTCACCGCCTCGCGCAAAACCCGTGCCCCGATCAGCACGCCAATCAGCATCGACACCTCACGCACCGGCGCCACATAGCTCAAGGGCGCCATCGTCATCGCCTGCAACACCAGCAGATAGGCAGCAGGCGAGAGCACGCCGATCATCAGAATATGACGCAGGTTCCGCCGAACCTCCGCACGAAAGATCGTGCGCCGGGCCAGCATCTGTGGCGCCAGGAACACCGTGCGCACCATCAGGCCGAGGCTGTAATACAAGATCACCGGCACGCCAATCGCCTTGACCGCCCAAGCGTCGATCAAGGTGTAGCCCGCGATGCACACGCCGGTCATCAGCCCCCAGTGAATGCCGGGCAACAAGCCGGGCGAGGCCACCACCGTGCGCACCACGCCGCCGATCAGAAACAAACCGGCCAGCACCGCGCCAATGCCCAGCCAGCCAACAAGCGACGGGTTTTCGCCAAACCACAGCATGGCGCCGAGCACCGCAAACATCGGCCCGCTACCGCGCGCCACCGGGTACACCACCGAAAACTCACCGACCCGATAGCCGCGCAGCAGCACCAGGTTGTAGACGATATGCACCACCGCGCTGGTCGAAATCGCCAGCCAGGCGTGCGCGCCGAGCACCTGCGGCAAGTCCAGCCACAGCCAGGCGGCGACCGGCGCCGTGACCAGCACGCTGACCATATTGAAGGCCCAGACAAACACCACCCCACCCGCCGCCCGCTTGGCCGACAGGTTCCACACGGCATGCAACACCGCGCCGGCAATCACTAGCATCAGGGCTTCCAGGCTCACGGCAACGCCACCTTTGCGCGTCAAGATAGTCTTTCGACATGATGCAGCCTGGCGGCCCAGCGCGCCAGCCTCAACGCGGCAAGCGCCCGGGCAAGCGGATAGAATGCCGCCTTTGCGCTACCACCCCGCCCGACCATGTCCGCCACCACCGACGTCATCATCCTCACCGAAGATCGCTACACCACGCCCGACCCCCGCGACTGGTATCAGCAGCAGATTGCCACCGAGGACGGCCTGGTGGCCGACGCACTGCGCGCCCGTGGCCAGCGTGTCGAACGTCGCTCCTGGGCCGACCCCGACATGCACTGGCGCGAGACCCGCTGCGCCCTGTTTCGCAGCACCTGGGATTATTTCGACCGCTTTGACGAGTTCAACCGATGGTTCGACAAGGCCGCCGCGCAGACCCGCTTTTTCAATGATGCGGCCACGCTGCGCTGGAACATGGACAAGCGCTATCTGGCCGAGCTGGGCGCCGCGGGCGTGGCCATGGTGCCCACGGTCTATGTCGAACGCGGCGAGGCGACGAGGCTGGCCGACATTCTGGCCGCACAAGGCTGGTCCGAAGCGGTGTTCAAGCCCGTGGTGTCCGGCGCCGCGCGGCTCACCTACCGTATCAACACCGAAAACGCCGCCACCCATGAAGCGATCTTTTCCAACTGCGCCGCCGCCGAGGCGATGATGGTGCAAGCCTTTGAGCCGGCCATCGTCAACGACGGCGAGCTGTCGCTGATCGTCATCGACGGCCTCACCACCCACGCCATCCGCAAGACCGCCAAGGCCGGCGACTTCCGCGTGCAGGATGACCACGGCGGCACCGTGCACGCGCACGCACCGGCCGACGACGAACGCGCTTTTGCCGAAGCCGCCGTACGCGCCTGCGCCACGCTGCCACTGTATGCGCGAGTCGATTTCGTGCGCCGCGGGCCGGACGATTTTCGCCTCATGGAACTCGAATTGGTCGAGCCCGAACTGTTCTTCCGCTTCCACCCACCAGCGGCCGACGCCCTCGCCGAGGCCATCATCAGACGCCTGGCCGACGCAAGCGAGGCCTGAGGGCAAGAATCAATTTTTGCCAAAATGCCGAATTCCGACGGCTTTTTCCGCGAAGCCGGCCATCTCCGCGCGTTTTTCCCTTTCGGCCGGCCGCACATTGAACCAAGTGTGCGATCCTGCGATCATGCGGCCCACGCGCCGCCGCCCACAAGGCCGAAGCGGCTCACTCGAACAAGACGGGAGGAGACACCCATGATCCGACGCATCTGCCTGATGGCCGCCTTGGCCATCCTCAGCCAGAACGCCCTGGCCAAAGACTGGACCAAGATCCGCTTCGCCACCGAAGGCGCCTACCCCCCGTTCAACATGACCGCGCCCGACGGCACGGTGCAGGGCTTTGACGTCGACATCGCCAACGCGCTGTGCAAGCAGATGCAAGCCGAGTGCACCTGGGTCAAGCAAGAGTGGGACGGCATGATCCCGGCGTTGATGGGCCGCAAGTTCGACGCCATCGCCGCTTCCATGTCGATCACCGAAGACCGCAAGAAAAAAGTCGATTTTTCCGACAAGTATTACGCCACGCCGCTGGGTCTGGTCACCGCCAAGGGCAGCGCACTGCGCCCCGACCTGGCACTGCTCAAAGGCAAGCGCATCGGCGTGCAGCGCGGCACCGTGGCCGACAACTTCGCCACCCGTTTCTGGGCCAGCGAGGGTGTTGAGGTGATCCGCTACGGCAAACAGGAAGAGGTCTATCTCGACCTGGCCGCCGGCCGTCTCGACGCCACCTGGGTGGACGCGCTCGAAGCTGAGGGCGGCTTCCTGACCAAACCGACCGGAGAAGGCTATGCCTTTGCCGGGCCGACCATCTTCGGCCGCAACGCCGACGAGAAAGCCGTGATCGGCGAAGGCGTGGGCGTGGCCGTGCGCAAAAAGGACGCCGATCTGAAAGCCAAGATCAACAAGGCCCTGGCCGAGATCCGCGCCAACGGTACCTACGACAGCATCCGCAAAAAGTACTTCGCCCAGGACATCTACGGCGAATGAGCCCCACGCTGTCTGCCGCCCGGCTGATCGATCGCCCCGCGCCCGCGGGGCGTGATCGTTAACGCCATGCTCCACGGCTACGCTGCTTCACTGCTCGACGGCGCCTGGCTGACCTTCCAGGTCGCCGTGCTCTCGCTCGTGCTGGCGCTGATGCTCGGCCTGGCCGGCGCCTCGGCCAAGCTGTCGAAGCTGCGTCTGGTACGCGCGCCCGCGGTGGCCTACACCACCATCGTGCGCGGCATCCCCGATCTGCTCATGATGCTGCTGGTGTTTTACGGCGGGCAGATGCTCATCAACATCGCCACCGACGCGCTCGAATGGGACTATATCGACGTCAATCCCTTCGTCGCCGGCATTGCCACGCTGGGCTTCATCTTTGGCGCCTACTTCACCGAGACCTTCCGCGGCGCCTTCCTGGCCGTGCCTGCCGGCCAGCTCGAAGCCGGCGCCGCCTACGGCATGAGCCGCTGGCAGGTGTTCAGCCGCATCCTGTTTCCACAAATGCTGCGCCACGCGCTGCCGGGCCTGGGCAACAACTGGCAAGTCATGCAGAAGAGCACCGCGCTGGTGTCCATCATCGGTCTGTCGGACATCACCTGGCTGGCCGACCAGGCCGGGCGCAGCACCCACCAGCCCTTCCTGTTCTACGCCGTGGTGTGCGCGTTTTATCTGGGCATGACCGCGCTGTCATCGGTGGTCTTCAATCACCTCGAACGCCGTTACTCGGTCGGCGTGCGCCGGAGCGCGGCATGATCGAATGGAGCGTGATCACCGAGAGCCTGCCGCAATACACCAGCGGCCTGTGGCTCACCGCGCAACTCACCGTGCTGTCGCTGGCCGCCGGGCTGATGATCGCGATTCCGCTGTCGGTGATGCGGATCTCGCGCAAGCGCCTGGTCGCCGGCCCGGTGTGGGCCTTCACCTATTTCTTTCGCGGCACACCCATGCTGGTGCAGCTGCTGCTGATCTACTACGGCCTCGGGCAATTCGAGTGGATTCAGGCGCAGTGGCAGGCTGGAAACACTTTCTGGCTGACCTTCCGCGAGCCCTATGGTTGCGCGCTCGTTACCTTCACGCTCAACACCTGCGCCTACACCACCGAGATTCTCGCCGGTGCGCTGCGCACCACACCGCACGGCGAAATCGAAGCCGCCCAGGCCTGTGGCATGAGCCGCGTCACGATGCTACGGCGCATCCTGATTCCGGGCGCGCTGCGGCGGGCGCTGCCGGCGTACAGCAACGAGGCGATCTTCATGCTGCACGGCACGGCAATTGCCTCGACCGTCACGCTGATGGACCTGACCGGCGCGGCGCGCAACGCCTACTCGCAACACTTCGCGCCGTTCGAAGCCTTCATCTTTGCCGGCCTGCTCTACCTGACGCTGACCTTCGCCCTGGTCGGCCTGTTCCGCCTCGCCGAGCGGCGCTATCTGGCGCATCTGCAGCCGCGCAAGGCGATCAAAGGACACACCGCATGACCCAACTGACCGTCGAAGACCTGCACAAAAGCTATGGCGACCACGAGGTGCTCAAGGGCGTCTCGCTCTCGGCCGAAGCCGGCGACGTGATCAGCATCATCGGCTCGTCCGGCTCAGGCAAGAGTACCTTCCTGCGCTGCATCAACTTCCTCGAGCAGCCCGACGCCGGCCGCATCCATGTTGCGGGCGAAGAAATCCGACTGGTGCGCGGTGGCGATGGCCATCTGAAAGTCGCCGACGCCAAGCAACTCCAGCGTCTGCGCACCCGGCTGGCGATGGTGTTTCAGCACTTCAACCTGTGGGCGCACATGACGGTGATCGAAAACGTCATGGAAGCCCCGGTGCATGTGCTCGGCCTGAGCAAGGCTGAAGCCCGCGAACGCGCCGAGGCCTATCTCGACAAGGTGGGCATTGCCCGCTTCCGCGATGCCTACCCGGCGCATATGTCGGGCGGCCAGCAACAGCGCGTGGCGATCGCCCGGGCGCTGGCCATGGAACCTGCCGTGCTGCTGTTCGATGAGCCCACCTCGGCGCTCGACCCGGAGCTGGTCGGTGAAGTGCTCAAGGTGATGCGCGCACTCGCCGAGGAGGGGCGCACCATGGTGGTGGTGACCCACGAAATGGGCTTTGCCCGCGAGGTGTCCAGCCAGGTGATGTTTCTGCATCAGGGTCTGGCCGAAGAGGTCGGTGTCCCGGTAGATGTCTTCGATCATCCGCGCAGCGAGCGCCTGCGGCAATTTCTGTCTGGTAGCCTGAAATAAGCCTGCCGACGCCAGCCAAAGCCCCCGTCAGCTATCGTCGGTCTTGGCCGCCGGGTAATGCAGCGGCAACCATATCTTGAACTCGGTGCCCTCACCAAGTTTGCTATTGACCACGATGCGCCCGCCGTGGCGCTCGATGATGCTGTAGGACACCGACAGCCCCAAACCGGTCCCGGTGCCCACCGGCTTGGTGGTGTAAAACGGGTCGAAGATGCGCTTGAGCACCTCGGGCGGAATGCCGGCGCCGGTGTCGCGTACCGAGACAAACACCTGCTCGCCCTCGGTGCCGGTGCTCACCGTGATCGTGCCCTGCTCGGCGATGGCCTGCGCCGCATTGACGACGAGATTCATGAACACCTGGTTGAGCTGCGAAGCGACGCATTCGATCTCGGGCAGTTCGCCGTACTGCTTGACCACCTCGGCCTTGTATTTGATCTCGTTGGCGACCACATTGAGCGTGGTGTCCAGACAGTGATGCAGATCAGCCCAGGCCGCCTCGCTCTCGCCCATGCGCGAGAAATCCTTCAAGTCCTGCACAATTTTTTTGACCCGGTCGAGCCCGTCACGGCTCTCGGTGACGAGATTGACCAGGTCCTCGCGTAAGTAGTCGAGATCAACGCCCTTGATCTGCGCATCGATCGCACTCCGCAGGCTCTCGGGGATCTGGTCATGCGCGCCGGTGTAGGCGTCGAGCACCACCATCAACTCATCCACATAGCTGGCCAGCGTCCCGAGGTTGGAATTGACGAAGCCGATGGGGTTGTTGATTTCATGCGCCACGCCGGCCGCCAGTTGCCCGATCGAGGCAAGTTTTTCGGACTGCAGCAGCTGGTTCTGCGCCTGCGCCAGTTCGCCGATCAGCTTTCGCTGCTCGGCCTTTTCGCGCTCGATCTCGGCCATGCTGGCCGCCAGCTCTTCGTGAGCGATAGCGTTGTCGGTCACGTCCTGCACGGTCACGCACACCTGCACCACCTCACCGGCTTCGTTCTTGACCGGTAAAAACGTGCAGTTCTGACGCATGGCATCGACGCCCCCGGTGATCGGCCGGTTGTGATCGAAGCGGAACAGATAGGGGCGCTGTGTCCACGAGGTGAAGGCGTAATTGCGCAGTGCCTGCACATGACGCACTTTGCGTTCAAGCCAGGATCGGGGCAGCTCGGGGAACACCTCGAAGAGGTTGCGCCCCAGCACATCCGCCGCCGAATGCCGGCTATGCGTGGCCATGAAGCGATTCCACAGGGTGACCTTGAACTCAACGTCCACGGCGAAGACACCGATCTCGACCCGGTCGGCGATGAATCCGCCCAGTTCGCCGTGGGTCAGCTCGGTCATGTCACAGGCTCGCCAGGAAACGGTCGATCGCGTCGCGCAGCACCAGAATCTGATCCTCCGGCAGCAGCATGATCAGGTGGCAGGCAAAGGAACGCTTCTCCAGGCTGAAGTTCACCTCGACAAACAAAGCACAGGGCGAGTCCATGCGGCTTACATCCAGCAAACTGCCCACCTCGACTTCGGTGGCCATCAACGACGGTGCCGAAAACCCCATCTCGGCACTGATCTGCTCGGCCAGCCCGCCCAGGCAGGCGCCGATCAGCACATTGCTCACATCGAGCAGCAGTTCATGCTCAGTGGCCTCGTCGGGTACCTCGTCATAGCCCATCAGATCGGCCAGCTCGCGACAATGCGCGACGCCATACACCACCACCGCTTCGCCACGCAGATCGCCATGAAAGCCCTGGCGTACGGCGGTCACCTTCTCAGGCCCGACGATACGCTCGAGTGCGGGAGGAATCAGACTGGGCTTTAGCACCAGAATCCGCGGCACCGAGAGTTGAACAAACTCGCCCAGCACCGCCGCCACCGAGGCGCCTGCCTGCCCCATGCCGATATTGGTCAGTTCCTGCAGCGCGTCGCGCTGATCTTCGGAAAACAGAGCAGTGGTCATAGGGCGACTCCATACTCGCGCAGCACACCGCCCAACTTTTCTGGATCGACCGGTTTTTTGACGAAAGCGATCGCACCGAGGCGTTTGACGCGCTCCTGCGCCTCCGGCTGGATATCGGCCGACACGACCACCACCAGACAATTGAGGCCCTCGGCCCGTAGCGTTTCGAGCACCTGAAAGCCGTCCATCTCGGGCATGGTCAGATCCAGAAACATCAGATCCACATCGCCCTGACGATACGCCGCCAGCGCCTCGAGCCCATTCGTGGCCTGACGAACTTCGACGTCCCAGGTCGCGGGCAAGGAGCGGATGAGCATCTTGCGCGCCATGGCCGAATCGTCCACCACCAACACCGTCGACGCCATCAAAACCTCCTCTGCCTGATCGAGTCCCCGCAACCGCTACGCGCGAGCCGTCACCGTGACGTACAAAGCAGCCTACGGCGGAGCATCGTCAGACTTTAGGCGACCCGATGAAAAACCTATTGCTTTGGTGCTAGCGTGGCCGCTCCGTGGTCAGGCCCGCCAGCGTACGGCGCAAGGCCGCCACCCCCATGCGGTGCAAGTAGCGGCTGCGATAAAATCGCCCGCCCGGGCCGAGCCGGAACGCCTGGCCGGCGGGCGTATAGGCCGGCAAACACACGCCATCCGGCGCCACGCCGATGCGCACCTGCCGCCAGTAGCCAGGCAGATCGATGCTGCCATGCTTGAGCACCGGCGGCATGATGAACACGGTCTTACCCAAGCGCTGCTGGGCGACCAGCTGCTGGACCTCCCAGCGGGTTTCGCCCTGATCGCTCAGGATCATCACAATCCAGCAGGCGTGCTTGATGAGCTGCTGAAACATGGTCCTCCACGCCGCGTCCGTCACCGCGATCCGGCCCGCACCAATCGCCTCGCCCGGCCGCCCCAGGGCAATCAGAGGCAGATCGGGCGACAGCGCGGCGGCGAGCACCCGTTCGAACTCCATCTCTGCCTCATGAGCGAAATACGCCGGCATGAAGGGCAGACCACGCCAGCGGCGATTGATCACCGTCAGGCGACCGGTCACCGAGAACGGGCGCAGGTAGACCGCAAACCGCGGCGGCACATCGTCCACCCCGCTGAGCAGTTGCAGCAGCACCGCCTCGGCGCGACGATCCCGTCTGCGCTGTATCCACCACCGCTCGACCGCCGCCAGCACACGACCGCTCAGAAAGAAGGCGGCACTTCCCATGGCCGCCATCGACGCCGACAGCCCGTCGCCGGTCACACTGCCGCGACTGAGCAGATGCAGCAACACCACCCACGCCGCCAGCATGTTGCAGTAGCGCACCAGCACGTTCATGGCCGCCTCCCGCATTCTCGCGCCGCTTCCGCGGCCGCTTTCGCTGACCAGGGCCGATCAAGCAAGAGGTTCGGATCCCAAGCGCGCAGGCAGATGTCGTAGTCCCACTCCGCATCCAGCGTGGTAAGAAGCGTATCGAGCGCAGCGCGCGCGGCGGGGTCAGCCGCCTGTTCGCGCGCCTGGGCAAAGATGCGGTACTCGGTCGCCCGGCTCTCAAACCAGGTGTGGGGCACGGCGAGCGGATCGGGTGGCCTTTCGGGCAGGGGCCAGACCAGTAGCCCCACCCAACGCAGACGGTCCGACACAAACCGATCGAGCGCGCCATCCAGACGATGATCGAGCAGTGTGCTGTCGGCTGATCCCGCGCTGAGCTGCACCTCAAGCACATTCAGATCAGCATCCAGGCGTTGATCCAATCGCGCGATCGGTGCCAACAACGCCTGCCGGTGCGCCGCATGGCGCTGCCGTAGCGCCATCGCCTGCGCCTCGAGCGAGGGCACGCTCGCCCCCGACGCATCGGCGAGAAAATCTCGCGTCGCCGGCACCAGCGTCCGCGCCGCCTGGCGCGCAGTCGCCTCACGCTGCAAGCCCAGATCAATCCATGGCCCGGCGAGCAACGCCAGCGGCAAGGCCAGATAAGCGAACTGCTGGCCGAGCTGGCGCAAAAGCACCGCCCCCAGCCGCCCCAGCGCACGCCGCAGCCGCCACCCCAGGAAACGCACCCCGGCCAACCCATGCCGGCGCAGCAAGCGCGGCGTCGCCAGCAGATCCGCAATGCCATGCCCCACGCGTTGCCACCACAGCCACCGCACGCTGAGCTCACCGCGCCGACGCTCCACCCGCATCGCCCACGCCCGGCGCAAGCGGCCAGCGCACCCCGTTCGTCGAGGCGCCGGTCGCCGCCGCGTTGCCAAGCGCCACAGCCGCGCACCGCCAGCACTCAGACCCGCCGCAACTACCACACTGCCAGCCGCACACACCACCCACATCACGGCCACACCGGCGCTGCCCGCCGGATCAAGCGCCAAGCCCGCCCACCAATGCGTCACCGTCGCCTGCCAGGCCTCCAGGCCTTGTCGCCGATCCGACAAGGCCAAAGCGATGCCGTCGGCACTCACCCCCGGATGCAGCACCCCGTGCACCACCGCGATGGCCACTCGACGCAAACCCTCGCCAAGTCCCATCGCGATCTGCGCCAGCCAGTCCGCACTCGCCGACGCCGCCCAGGCCGTCGCAGGCAGGCAGCACAACACGACATAGCGCCGGACGTCCGACCGTCTCATAAGCAACAGGGCGCCGCACCGCCACCCACATCGGTCGGCGCCACGTGTGGGCATACTTGAGCTATAGCACTGCAACGCTTCAGCGCAATCCGGGTCCAAATCAGCAAACGCTGAAGCACGCCACGCCAAACCACCTCGGTGGCATCATCCTAGAAACCGTAGTTGGACCCGCAATCGGGCGCGTAGCGCGATCACCCACCGGGTCATCGGCCTCGAAGCCGAAAAGCTTCACATGTTCAATACCTTTGCTCATGGGCACAAGCGGTCAACTGCGGTTTATAGGATCATGGCGAGTGACCATCCGATGGCGACCAATCGCCCTGCATTTGCGTCCGCGCAAGGCAGGTTGTGTGCGTCCACGGCAAGGTGTGCGCCTCATGGGCGCGCCCCAACCTCACAGGAGAACTGACCGATGTCGATGCTGACCCGACTGCGCGGCCTGAGCCGCCTGCTCGCCCTCACGGCGGCCCTCGGCCTGCCGACGCTGGCCCCCGCCGCCGACGCCAACCCAGGCGAACAACCCATTCACCAGATCGCCCGCACCGGCACCGGAGACGAGGTGGTCGCCGCACTCAAGGCCGACCCCAAGGCCCGCGACGCGCGCACCGCCCGCGGCTCCACCCCGCTGCATCTGGCCGCCATGAATTCCGACCTCAGCGCCATGCGCGCCCTGATCGCCGCCGGCGCCGACCCCAACGCCCGCGACCAGGACGGCTCCACCCCGCTGCACATGGCCGCCTACGCCACCCGAACCGACAACGCCCAGCTGTTGCTCGAAGCCGGCGCCGACCCGGTGGCCAAAAACATCCACGGCCGCGATCCCGCCGCGATGGGCCGTAAGGTCAAGGCCGACGAAACCGTCGGCGTTATCTCATTGTGGATTCTCAAAGGCTGCCAGGCCGGCAAGCCGTGCTGAAGGAGACGCCATGAAAACCCTGTTCCTTACCGCACTCACCGCACTCACGCTGAGCACCGCCGCAAACGCTGACACCCCCGCCGCCGAGATAGAGATGTACGCCCCGACCGTCTGCCTGGCCTGCATCGACTACGCCGAACACCTGCGCCAGCACGGCTTCAAGGTCACCGTCAATCGCCTGCCCATGGACGACCTCAAGGCCACCAAAGAACGCCTCAAGGTCCCGCGCGGCTACGAAGCCATCCCCTCCGCCACCATCGCCGGCTACTTCATTGAAGGCCACGTGCCCGCCGAAGACATCCAGCTGCTGCTCGAGAAAAATCCCGACGCCCGCGGCCTCGCCGTACCCGGCCTGCCGCTCGGCGCGCCGGGCCGCGAATACTCCAGCCCCACCTGCGAGACCGGCTGCACCACGCTGGACAAGACCAAAGGCACCGAGCGCCCACGGCGAGAGCCCTTCAACACCTTCCTGATTCTCAAGGACGGGGACAGCAAGGTGTGGTGGCGGCACTGAGGGGTGTGATGGCGGCGGCGCCACTGGCCGCCTCCGACCGATTCCCGCCGACGCGGCGGCCCTCACCAGCCGTTGATTATTGATCAGGCACGATTGCCTTGTCTGCCGTATCGGGGCGCTGGCACGTTACGCTTTCGACGGCTCGACGGGCCCGCCCTCGACGCACTTGGATTGGCCGGGGCGAGACCCAACCAACGAACCTTCCCTATGCCGGAATCTTCAAGCCCCGCTGCACCGCCGGCCGGGCGACAAAGGCCTCCAGCACACGGGTCACGTTGGCAAAATCCGATATGCCGACCAGATCTCCGGCCTCGTAGAAACCGATCAGATTGCGTACCCACGGGAAGGTGGCGATATCGGCGATGGTATAGGCCTCGCCCATCAGCCAGGCACGCCCCTGCAGTTGCTGGTCGAGCACACGCAGCAGACGCCGCGATTCGTCCACATAGCGATCGCGCGGGCGCTTGTCTTCGATGTCCTTGCCGGAAAACTTGTGGAAGAACCCCAGCTGCCCGAACATCGGCCCGATGCCGCCCATCTGGAACATCAACCACTGCAAGGTCAGGTAGCGGCCATGGGCATCGGTGGGCAGCAACTGGCCGCACTTGTCGGCCAGATAGATCAGGATCGCGCCGGATTCGAACAGCGGCAGCGGCTGGCCGCCCGGCCCGTCCGAATCGAGGATGGCGGGGATCTTGTTGTTGGGGTTCAGCGACAGGAAGGCCGGCGAATTCTGGTCGTTGGTGTCGAAACTGACCTTGTGCGCTTCATACGGCAAGCCGATCTCTTCGAGCATGATCGACACCTTGACGCCATTGGGCGTCGGCAGCGAATAGAGCTGAAGCCGGTCGGGGTGGCGCGCCGGCCACTTGCGGGTGATGGGGAAGGTGGAAAGATCGGTCATCGGGGCATCCTTGCCGGCGCCGCCAGGCTGCAATCTCGCACGGGCGGTCGCCGGACGTCTCTGAGTGGGTTGCGACACCCCCTGGACTGCGGCGACAGGCCGGAAGTTCCGGCCAATGCTGGCGCAGGCGCGGCCGGCTCAACCCGGCGCACAGCCGCTGTCGCGAGTACGCGCCAATGCGCCGGCGACATGCGGCCGGTTCAGCGCATCGAAGGCATCTTCGATACCGTCGCCAGACCGCTCGGCGTGCGCGAGAAGAGTCGCATCCGCCTTGATCAGTTGGCAAAGGGCGGATTCGACGTAGTCGAGATTTCCTGCCCGGAGATTCTGATAGAGCGAAACATGCAGCGACGCCATTTTTGCCTGGCCGCCAACCAGGGTCCCCTCGACGACTCGCTCGACACGCGCCCTATGCTCAGGGAGTTCTCTTTTCAAGGCGAACTGACGACCAAGCACAAAACTGGTGGCCAAAGCGACCAAGCCACCGACTACCCATGCCAATTCTATTGTTTTCTTTTCCACCCCATAAGGATACGACAAATTAAATCCTCGGTGCCGGACTACTCCCCGAACATCTCCGCAAACATCCCCGCCGCCCAGGCCATCTCCTCGCCGCGTGGCTGGTTCTCGCGCGCCTGGTCGATACGCTGTTCGAGCGCGCCGTCGCCGCGGATACGGTAGCTGGCGTCGATACGGACCATTTCGGGCGGGGTGAAGCTGTCGTAGACCCAACAGGTGCTGTCGGGGAACGGGGGGTCGAACGCTGTGCCTTGCACGCGGGCGGCGATGGCGGCGGCGGCGATGCGGCCGTGGTGGACGGCCATATGGCCGGTCTTGGGGTAGTGACCGAAGAGCGGCGAGACAAGGCCGGCGGCATCGCCGATGACGAAGACCTGCTCGTCGGCGACGGATTGCAGCGTGCGGGCATCGACGTCGGCCCAGCCGGTGGGCTCGCCGTGGTCGTTACGTCGGTCAAGGCCGGCGAGACGGATCAGCGCACCAGCCTGTTGTGGGCCGGCGAGAATGGCGTCGGCGAAGGGGAATTCATCGAAATCGGTGACGACGACTTTCTTGAACGGGTCGACACGCTCGATGCGCTGAAAAGGCTTGAAGTCGACATAGTCAGAGAGCTGGCGGTCGAAGCTGTCGCGGAAGCCCGCCATGCCGGCGCCGGGGTCGAGCACGATGAGCCGGCCCTTGATCTGGTGCGTGCGAAACCAGGTGGCGATGGCGATGGCCCGCTCGTAGGGCGTGGGCGGGCAACGGTAGGGCGCGGGCGGGATGGTCATGAGCAGATCGCCGCCTTTGAAGGCGTGCAGCCGTTGCTTGAGCTGCCGGACGCCGGCCGCGCCAACGAAGCCGCCATCGAATTGCTGGCGAATCGCGGTGAGCGCGTCAGCGTCGCCACCGACCCACGGCGCGAGATTTTCGGCGATGCCGGGCGAGAGCACGAGCCAGTCGTAGCTCAGGCGGCCGTCGGCGGTTTCAATATGGCGGGTTTGCCGGTCAATGCCCTGCACCTCGGCCTGCACAAAGGTGTAGCCATGACGCGCGGCCGCTTGCCGGTAGTCGTGCTCGAGCGTGGCGTCGGGCACCCGGTCGATGAGCCAGGCGTTGGACAGCGGCAGGGAGAAGAAACGCGGCTGCCGTTCGATGAGGACGATGTCCCTCGCCGGGAGCGCGCGGCGCAGGTGGGCGGCGGCGGAGAGGCCGCCCCAGCCACCGCCGACAACGACCACCCGGCCTTTCTTGGCGGGCGGCAGCAGGGCTTGCGCGCTGCGCGCCTGACCGAAAACGAGGCCGGCCCCGAGGCCGGCCAGCGCGTGCAGGGCCTGGCGGCGTTTCACAGCAGGGGCGCGACGGCGGCCTGCATGTCGTCGGCGCTCATCACGCCGAGCTTGCGGGTGGTGATCTTGCCGTCGGCGTCGATGACCACCGTGAAGGGCAAGCCGGCCTTGGTGTTGCCCAGCGCCTTCATGAGTTCGACGCCTTTACCGGCACCGGCAAAAACGACGAGATAGTCCATCTCATACGCAGCGACAAAGTCGCGGGCGCTGTCGCCGAGGTCTTCAACCCCGATGCCAACCACCTGCAAGCCGGCCGCCTTGTGCTGCTTGGCGAGCTCGGCCAGATGCGGAATCTCGCTGCGGCAGGGGCCGCACCAGCGCGCCCAGAAGTTGACCACCGCCGGCTTGCCTTTGAGCGATGCCAGCGCGACCGGCTTGCCATCCAGACCGGGAAATCCCGCCGCGAACAGCGCCGTGGCCTCGTCGGCAGCGTGTGCCGACAGGCTGGTGACCGCGAAAAACAGCAGGGCAAACAGGTGGCGCATGGCGATTCCTTTTTAAGGCAGATCGCTGCGGCGGAACAGCACAAAGCCGGTCGCGGCAGACAGGGTGCCAAGAAGCACAGGATAAACCACCGCGAAAATCTTGAAACCGGCGACGCCGAACAGATCGAGAATCACATAAGCCGAGGGGCCGAAGACGATCAACTGCGGATCGAACATCGACAGCGCGGCGGTACGGAAGACCTGCAGCGGGTTGGCCAGCGCCAGAGTGATGGCAAACTCGGGCGCGACGCGCGACTGAATCAGCAGGCCGAGCAGGATCAGGTCGAGGAAGAGCAGCATCACCAGCCAGGTGACAAAGGCCAGGCCTTGGGCGACGTCGGTGCTGCGCGCCAGCGTGGACAGCAGCATGCCGATGCCGAGGAAGCACCAGCCCATGGCGGCGAGGATGGCGGTGTAGTAGAGGAACATGCCCCAGGGCACTTCGATTTCCTGGAACATCGCCCACAGCGCGGCACCAGCCATGGCGGCGAACACCGGCAGAAAGATGGAGACGTAGCGCCCGACGATCTTGCCCCAGTACCAGGCCGACAGCGACACGGGCAGCGAGAGCAGGTATTCGAAAACGCCGGCTTCGCGGTCACCGGCGACGGAGCGCACGGTGGTGATGAGCACGAAGATGGGCAGGATTGCCATGGCCAGCTGGATGTAGGTGACCAGCAAGCGCGACAGGCCGATGAAGCCGAGGACGCGCGATTCGGTCAGGCCGAAGGCAAAGAGCAGCGCCACGATGCCGCCGAAGACCAGCGAGTAGATGAGGAACCAGCGCGAGCGCAGGGATTCGACCAAGTCGAGCTTGGCAGTGAGCCACAGGTGTTTCATTTACTTGCCTCGCGCCAGCACGTACTGCTTGGCTTCTTCGTAGGACATGTCGCCCGGATTGGGGATGGTGGTGGCGCCGAGGCCGTAGCCCATCGGCGTGATCTTGCCGCCAAAATAACGGGCCTTGAAGGCGTCAATCCACAAGGTGGTTTTGTAGTCGGTGACCCAGAATTCGATCTGGTCTTCGGGCCAGCCTTTCTCGCTCATGAAGATGATGGCGTCGCCGAAGTCGTCGAACTTGTGCGGCAGCTTCTGCGGGTCGCGGATCTGGGCGGCAAAGCGGCGATCGGAGAGCACCATGTTGCAGCGCTCACAGGGGTCACGATCCCATTTGACCTCGACCGGACCGGTGTTCGGGTCGTCCGGCCCGCAGGCGGTCAGCAAGCTGCCGGCCAGCGGCACGGCGGCGAGTGCACCGATCTGGCGAAAAAAGTGGCGGCGACTCATTGCAGGGTGACTCCCGGGTCGAGTTCGACCATATCGATGGCCTTGAGCAGACCCACGTAGCGCGAGAGCATGCCGAGGAAGCGCAGCCGGTCGGGGCCCGCCACCAGCCCGTGCCACTCCATGCCCTCACCCACGTCGGTGAAGCTCCACTCGCTCAGGGCCCGGGCAATGGCGTCATCCGCGCGATGCAGACGCAGTTTGGTGTTGAGCATGGCGGCGAGATTCGAGTCGTCGGCCACGCGGTCGTCGAGCACCACCATACCCATGTCCATTTCGATCACACGATTGACCAACTGCGCCACTTCGTCGAGACGGTGGCTGGAGATGATCATCGAGGTGTTTTCAATCCGCTCGGCCAGCAGGCTGAAGAAAATATGCCGGGCCTCGGGGTCGAGGTTGGCGGCGGGCTCGTCGAGCACCAGCACTTTCACGTCGCGCCCGAGCGCGATGGCGATCAGCAGCTTTTGCTTCATGCCGCCCGAGAGGCGATTGAAGGGGCGATTGCGCAGCTCGTCGATGTTCAGACCGAGCCGGGTGCCGATGGTCTCGATCCGCTTGGGGTCGCTATTGCACACCGCGGCGGCAAAAGTGACCAACTGGCCGACCGGCATCTTGAGCGGCGGCGGCAACTGGGGCACGAAGCCGATCTTGCCGAGCACACTGGCGCGTTGCTTGCGCGGCGATTCGCCATCGACCAGTACCTCGCCGTCGAAGGTGTACTCACCCAGCAGGCAACGGATCAAGGTGGTCTTGCCGGCACCGTTGGAGCCGATCAGGGCAATACGCTCGCCAGTGGCGATGTCCAGCGTCACGCCGTCAAGGACGGGGTGACGCCGGAACAGTTTTTTGACGCTATCGAAACGAATCATCCGGGGTCGCTTAAAGCAGCTTGTTAAGCCCCTTGACCTCGAACTTGAGGGCACCGCTGGGGCAGGTATCCACGCACAGACCGCAGCGGGTGCAGTCGGGTCCGATCGGGACTTTGACATCCGGCGAGCGGCCCTTGATAACAACTTCGAGCACGTGGGGCACGAGGCACACTTTGCGGCAGTCGCCCTCGTGGAAGCAATGATTTAGGTCATACACCACGCGCACAGGCGAGATCACACCGACTGCGCCGTAGGTCAGCCCGATGGGGCACACATAACGGCACCAGGCGCGACGAGAATACACCACCTCGAACACCAGCAGCAGCGCCACCCAGCCCAGCGCCAGGCTGGGCCCGTAAATGAGCGCGCGGCTGAGGATGCCCGTCGGCGACAGGGTTTCGAAAACGGTGAAGCCGGTGACGATCGCCAGCAGCGAAAACAGCACCCACATCACGGTACGGGCACCGCGATGGAACTCATGGTCGGTAACGAGCTTCTTCTCTACCAGCTTGAGGTGCAGCTTTTCGAACAGCTCGGCCACCAGGTGATAGGGGCACACCCAGGAACAGAAACTGCGCCCGCCCAGCGCCGCCCAAAGCAGAAACACCGTGGCCGTGCCGATGAACAGGTTCACGATGATGTGCTTGTGCGCCAGCATCACCTGCAAGGCGGAGTTCAGGTCGATGAGGTGAAAGCCGACAAAGCGTGAGGCGGTGAGCGCACCTTCCAGAATCTGGATGTCGAGCCAGAACGAGAAGGTGAACAGGATGTTCACCAGAATCAGCACCGTCCAGCGGCGGTTGCGCCAAGTGTTCTTTTCGAGGGCATGGTCGCGCACATGCTTTTTCATGGCCTCGAAATCATCCTTGGTCAGGCGCTTCATCTTGTGAATCTTCTGGGCCTCGGGCGTGAACTCGACCGGCTTCTTCGGCGCCTGCCCCAGCATGAGCATGATCTGCTCCAGGAATCGGCCTTTCATGCTTCGCCCTCCCACACTGCCCGCGAATCAACCACGATGGCGGTCGGCTCCACGGGGCAGATCATTTCACACACGCCACAGCCCACGCATTGCTCCATCACCACCGGGATGCCGCGCTTGCTGCCGTCGGCGGCTTCGGTCACTTCCAGGCGAATGGCGTCCTGAATCGGGCACTCGGTGACACACAGGTCGCACAGATCGCGCTCATAGGGGTGGTCGGCCACCGGAATGGGCGCCCAGCGATCCACGTCCATGTAGCGCATCTGCCCGGTGAAGTCGGCGCCACGCGCCGGCCCCTTGAAGCCCTTGCCCTGCGTCGCCAGACAGGCCTCGGGACGCGACAGACGCGCAAGACCGGCACGCTCGATCAGGTTGAGCGTGGGCTCCGGGTCATTGGCCTTGGCCTTGAGCACCGGCTTGTGTGCCAGTTCTGCACCGGGTCGGATCTTCAGGAAATCGGGTTTGCGATAGACCAGCGAACCGGTCGGACAGGCCAGAATGCACTGCACCGCATCGCAGGAGAAATCACAGGCCTGCTTGCGCGAGTCGATATGCGGCACGCCCAGGCCAAAGCCATCGGTGATGTCACCGAGCACGATCGCTTCGACCGGACACACCTGAACGCACTGACCGCACTTGATACAGGACGACAGAAAATCGTTTTCGTCCAGCGCACCGGGTGGGCGCAGGCGGGGATTGTCGGCCTGCGCGGCCACTGGCAGATAGCCGGCCAGCCCCGCGCCGACCACACCAGTGCTCATCACCGCGGTGCGAATGAATCGCCGTCGCGCCTCGAGCGCCCGGGCGTTCGAGCGCGGTGCAGCGCCGCCCTTTTTGGCACGGGGTGCGGCCGCAGCGTCAGACTCGGCCGGCACGGCCGGACCGGATTCGGTCTCCTGGCTCATGATCTTGCCTCTTTGGGGTTGTAGAACAGCGGTGCGTCGTCCTTGAGCAACAGCACAGGGCTGGTGAAGGGCGCGAGCCGTTCCAGAAAATCGAGCGCCTCGAGCATGGGCGCATTCTTGAAAAAGCGGGCGTAGGGCTGCTCCATCCACAGCTGATCGGTGAAGGCGTACAGCTCGTAAGGCGTATCGCCCACACGATCGGTATTGCGGTCAAAGCCCTGGTAATCGTCCCAGTAGTTGCCGTGCCACTTGCTCTTGGTGGCGGCGCCGGCACCGCCGACGGCGATCTGCGACAGATTGCCTTCGAAGACGTTGCCGCTCACCTCAGTACCGCCGATGTCGGAGGTGAACTGAATGCCGATGCCGTTGTAGGCGATACGGTTGCCGCGGATGGTTACGGTGCTGTCGGGCTCAAAGGGCGAGATGTCACTGCCGATGCCGACTGCGCAGTAGATGATCTCGTTGCCTTCGATAATCACATCCGAGGCTTCCTTCATGCCGACCGCCATGCCGGTGGCGCCATTGGCCTGCGAAATGACGTTGTTGCGGATGGTCGAGTAGCCGGCATACATGACGTATACGCCCACCGAGTTTTCGTAGTACTTGTTGCCCTCCACCAGATTGCGGTTGGCGAACATGAAGTGCAGCGAGTAGCGGGAGCGTCGGCCGAGGTTGTTGCGGAAGATGTTGTCGTTCGAGTACCAGGCCACCACGTCACGTGAATCGACAACCTCGTTGCCCTCCACCAGATTGTGATGGCTCGACCACAGCCGGATACCGTCGCCTCGCAGACCCAGCTCAGCGGGCTTGGAGCTGATGTAGCTATTGCGCAGGGTGTTGTGGTTCGCTTGCTTGAGATCGACCCCAAACAGGCAATCATCCATCCGGATCGATTCGAACAGGCCGTGCTGGCCGCGCACATTCAGACAGGCGTCGTCCGAGTCGTGCGAACCGCCAGAGCCGGTCAGGTGCAGCCCTCGCAAGGTCACGCCCGCCGCCTGCACGACCATCACGGTACCGCTGCCGCCGCCATGAATCACGACCTTGCCATCGCCTTCGATGGTGAGCGTCTTGTCGACCAGCACCGGGCCGGCGTAGTCGCCGGGCGGCACCTTGAGCACACTGCCGACCGGCGCCGCATCCACCAGGGTCTGGAACCAGGGCATGTCGGTGCGATTGGGCGCGGTCGGCTTGGGCGCCGGCCGGCTGGAATCGCCCCAGGAGTCGGCAGCCGATTCGCTCGGCGCCTCTTTTTCCATGCCGGCGCCAGGAAACGCCACCCGGGGATCAAACGGCTCGGCCGGCCCCGCCTTGGGCGCCTCTCCCGCCGCCTTCAGGCCCGAGGCCTTGAGTTTGTCGAGAATCGAATCGACATCGGCCAGGGCGATGGTTTGCGGGAACAGCGAACCAGCGAGCACCGCGACGACCGGCAAAAGCCGCGCCAGGGTTTTCACTCGGCCGTCCCCTCTCGCATCTGCTTGCGACGCAGCAGCGTGGCCAGCAACAGGCACAGGCTCATGAGCACCACCAGCAGATAGCCCCAGTAGGGGTAGGAATAGGTAGAGAACTGGGCCACCTTGCCCACGCCGAACACCGTCGGCATGAAGGGTTTGACGGTAAATGCGCCCCACGGGTGCAGGTTGTGGCCGAAGAACCACAGCCAGCCCGCGTAGTCGATGACGAAGAAGATCGGCAGGAGCGCAGGCACAAAGGCCAGCAGCAAGGAAAAGCCACGGATCTTCCAGACACCGACCCACACCACGGCCATCGCCGCCATCAGGCCCACCGCCACGCCAGTGGTCACACTCTTGAGCATGCTGCCCCACTCGGCAATGCGCTCGGGTTCATTGAAGAACGCACCGGCCTCGCCCATGTAGTACTCGGCGTAGGACTGCAGCTTGCCCATCACGAACAGCTCGCCGACCATCCAGGCGGCGACCGCGGCGAAACCGATGGCCATCACGGTCAGGCGCGCCTTGCGTTTGGCCATCGCGAAGCCGAGCAGCATCACCCCGAAGAAACCGAAGATGTAACGCGACACCTGCCGCTCGACGGGCGCGCCGATGCCGATCGGGTGCATGCCGACGTAGTGGTTGATGGTGTTCATCTCGTGCACGCAGTCGAGGGCCTCGGCGTTCTTGTTGACGTCGGTCTTCTGCTTTTTCTGGGCTTCGAGAATCGGGTTGTAGCGCTCTTTCTGGGAGCCGAGGTCTTCCTGGAAGGTCTCGGTCATCAGACGGCTGGTTTTCGGTGCCGTGCTGCAGCCGTTCTCCACGCCGGTAAAGCTGAAGTGGATGCGGATACCATCGGGAAAGGCGTCTTCCGGGTAGTTGGGCGCGGTCAGCGCGACCCACCAGGTCGGCGAAAAATAGGCGCCGATCATCAGCACCAGAGCGATCAGGGTCAATCCGCGCACGATCAGCGATTGCTTGCTCGCAGCGGCAGTGTTTTGGGGTTGCATACGTTCACCGTGTCGTTGGAAGTCCCGTCGCGGTGTGGTGCCAGCACCATGGACACAGTGCGCCCGATCGGGACGGGGTCCGTCCGGGCGCTTTCGGCGCCAATGATTATTGTTGTCGCGCAATCATTCATGTCGCGCTGAACCCCGACACCGCAACCACCGGTCGCGATGTCGGGAATGATGCATTACTTACACATGCTGCCCGGCATCTTCAGGCTGGACTGGTAAGCCGAAATCGCCACCAGATCCTTGTCCGAATACTTGGAGATGATTTTCACCATGTCCGGGTTGGCATTGCGGCGGTGACCGTCGCGAATTTCGGTCATCTGACGCAGCAGGTAGGCATAGTGCTGACCGGCGATCACCGGGTAGAACTTGTCCTTCACGCCCTCGCCGTTGTCGCCATGGCATTCCTGACACTCTTTCTTGTACAGGGTGCGGCCCTTGGCGATCTGCAGCATCTTGTCGGCTTCGTCGTATTTGCCATGATCGACCGGCACGCACAGGCTTTCAATGTAGGCGGAGACGTCGGCCAGGTCCTGCGCGTCGGTCATGGTTGCGGCAAACGGATACATGGTCGGGTTGTCACGCAGGCCGGCGCGGATGTCGGCCATCTGCTTGATCAGCACGGTCGAGTGCTGACCCGCCAGCTGCGGGAAGGTGCCGTCCGGACGGCCCGCGCCCGAGGGCAGGTGGCAGGCGCCACAGATTTCGTAGACTTCCTTGCCTTTCTTGAGATCGCCCTTGAGGGTCAGCGCTTCGTTCTTTTCGCCACCCTCGGCGTTCCAGACATAGCCTTCGCCTTCAATACCGGTTTTCTTCGGTGCGGGGCCGCCGGCCGCCTGCACTGCGCCGACGGCAAATACGGCCAGCGACGCTGCAATCAAAAACTGTTTCATGACTCTCATCCCTCCGAGGAGAATTAGTAATCGCTAAAGTACGCGAACATTCGCAAGCGTACGTTGATACCCATCAAAAACTGCCCGCATGCGCCTGAAAGACAGACACCGTGGATCGACCCGAAGGCCAATGCACGGTGCGGCACGAACAGCCGGAATCGCTCAGGGTGCCATTTTCGAGATGTAGTCGGCGAGCACCTTGATCTGTGCATCATCGACCAGGTGCATCACACCCTTCATCGCAGCCGTCTGGCCGTTGTTGCGCTTGCCGCTCTTGATGTCGGCCATCTGCGCTTCAAGATAAGCGGCATTCTGACCAGCGATCTTCGGGTAGTTCGGCATCAGGGTTTTCTTGCCGTCGGCGCCATGACAGGCGGCGCAGGTCTTTGATGCGTAAAGCGCGGCGCCATCTTCGGCCAGCGCCGGCGTAGCCATCAGGCCGATCAATGCGGCGAATACTACTGCTTTCTTCATGGGTATTCCCTCTCGTAAATGAAAAACCGGGGAGCAATAGATATCACTCCCCGGTCGGTACCGCTTTGGTTCAGGTCAAGAATTACTCAACCTTCTTGGCGCCATTTTGCTCAAGGTAGGTCTTGGCACGCAGACCGAGGTCGGCGGCTTTCACCTGGTACTGCCACACCTGCTCGGCCCAGAGGTTAGCCTGGTCCCAGTCAGCGCCGCGAGCGGCATCTTCGTGCTTGGCCTTGGCTTCCTTGGTGCGGTTGAGCTGATCGACAGCGTCTTCCATCATGGCAACCACGTCCGGGAAGTCGGTGTAGTTAACACTGGTGATGTAGCCCACAACCTGGTCGATGACGACCTGGGTGTCTGCCACTTTCTTCAGCGTCTTCTTGTAGTCCTCTTCCGTATAGCCAGCACCCGCCAGCGAGGCGTCCTTCTCCGGCTTCCAGCCCTTCGGCTTGACCAGGAGATAGCCCTGCATTTCGAGGTGCAGCGCCGAGCAGAACTCGGTGCAGTAGTACGGATACACACCTTCCTTGTCGGCCTTGAACTTGACGGTAACCGTCTTGCCCGGCTCAACCGACGCATGCACGTTGAAGGTCGAGACGGTGAAGCCGTGGGTCTCGTCCTGCGCACGCTCAAGGTTGGTCAGGTGAATCGTGACTTCATCACCCTTCTCGACTTCGATGGTTTCCGGCGTGATGTGCGAGCGGATCAGCGTACCGAACACTTCGACCTTGTTGCCATTGCGGACGGTCTTTTCCTGACCGGCACGAACGGCACCCGGGTGCGGCTTGTCGGTGCGGCTATCGGTGCCGACCTTGTAGCGCACGGCAGGCTTCAGCTTGTCGGCCTTGATGGCGACCACATAGTGCGGCTCACCCAGCGGCAGCGGCATGTCGTACAGCAGCTGCATCTTGTCGTTGCTGATGTCGATGAGCTGGTGGTTCTGCGGATGCAGCGGGCCTACCGGGTTGAAGCGGTCGATCGACAGCTTGTTGAGGGCCACCAGATACTTGCCCTGCGGCGCCATCGTGTCGCCTTCCATGGTCATCAGGTGACCGATGTTGTAGTGCACGCTGATCTTGTCGAGCACCTTGCCTTCGCAGTAGTTCCACTTGGCAACTTGCGAGTCCACATACAGCGAGGTGTAGGCTACGCAGTTCTTGGCGTCGTACTGGGTGTGCAGAGGGCCAAGGCCGAGTTCGACCTGGGTGTGCAGCGCATCCTTCATGGCGATCACGGGGATGCCGTACGGATCTTTCGATTCGAACTTGCCGGCCTTGATGGCGGCCATGATGTTCTCGAAGCTGTACACCGACACGTGCGTGTCGAGCTTGCCGGAGACGGTGATGAACTTGCCGTCAGGCGTCACGTCGACACCGTGCGGGGACTTGGGCTCGGGCACCAGGAAGAGCACGCCTTCCTTGACGGCCACTTCGATCGGCAGCACGTCGTGGCCATTGATCTTGGTGGCTTTGCCGGCTTTGACCAGCTCGGCAGCCTTCTTCCAGTTGACCACGTGCATGTAGTCGGTGTCCTTGGCGGAACAACCGGCTTCATACGGCGGACGACCCTTCTCGATACCGCCCACATAACGCTCGGAGCAGAAGGAGTTGGTGAAGGACCAGCCCTCCGACGGGCCTTTACCGGCGTCGGACAAATCCTGCGAATACGGCGGCAGTTCGAGCGAGAAGGACTCGTTCGGGACCAGACGGCCTTCGTGACGATCAAACTTCCAGTAGGTCACGCCACCACGGTACTTGCTGTTGAACGACGTGAGCGGCTCGAACTTCTGGTTTTCCAGCGGCGAGGCGTATTGCGCGGCTTCGATCACGTACTCGGTATTCGGCGTCACGAAGGCGCCACCGTGCTCGGACTTGAAGATCGGGTTGACCACGATCTGCTTGGTTTCGAAGTCACGCAGGTCGATCACGGCGAGGCGTGGGTTGGCCTTGTCGTTGATGAACAGGAACTGACCGTCGTACTGACCTTGCGTCTCGGAAATGGCCGGGTGGTGCGTATCGCCCCAGTTGATTTCCTTGCCATCGATGTTGCCCTGACGCAGCACGGCCTTCGAGTTCTCGTCGAAGCCATAGCCCTGCCACGGTTCCGGCGTAAACACGGCGATGTACTTGAGGATGCGCATGGACGGAATGCCATACACAATGATCTGGCCAGACTGACCGCCCGAGCTGAACGCGAGGAATTCATCGCGCTTGCCGGTGGGCACATAGGTTTTGGCCGCAGCCATAAGGTCTTGCTGGGACAGCCCACGGCGCTTCATGACGTCCTGCAGCGATTCGGCCGCAAATGCCGAAGAAGTCGCTGCGAGACCGAAGCCAGCCGCAAGCGCCAGTCCAACCGCCTGCTTGATACGGGTTTTCATATTGTTCTCTCCCTGAACAGAAAGCTCGGATAAGGGCACAAACACGCCAATCGTCGCAAAAAAGTACACTGCGATAATTTGCCGCACATGTTGCGCGCATCAGGTTTCCCTAACGTTGATGTTAATCAAGTTATGCGACGAAGTGTCGCACTTATGCTTGAAACCCTCGCCAACTAAGGCGCGGCACTAATCAGGGCTCCCCCGTCGCCCCCCTTTCATGACCGAATCCTTGCGCTCCCTGACGCCCAAACTTACCGCCCTCGGCGGTGTGCTTGCCGCACTGGCAGCCGCCCTCTATGGCTGGCAAGTGTGGACAGCGCCGCCCACCGAGGTGTTATTGCCGCGCTCAAGCTGCGACCTCAATGCCGGCGCATGCGCACAAATGCTGCCCACCGGTGCGACAGTGCGCTTCGCCATCGGGCCGCAGCCGATCCCGGTCATGGAAGACCTCGATCTGAAGGCTGACTTCACCGGCAAGACGCCTGACCGCGTGGCCGTCGATCTGAACGGCACCACCATGAAAATGGCAGCCAATCAGCCGCAGCTGCAGCCCGTTGGCAACAACCGGTTTGAAGGCAAGACCGCGCTGTCGGTGTGCATTACCGGCGCCATGCAATGGCAGGCCATACTGCAGGTCGACTACGGACGCACCCGTTATCTGCTGCCCTTTGTCTTCGACTCGGCGCACAGCGACGACACCGAGCTCGCCAAGCCGCTAAAATAGCCGCGTTTGCGCAACCCGCGCGCCCGCTCCCAACGAGACCTGCCCCATGCGTTGCTCCCCGCTCCACCTCGCCACCGCACTGCTGGCCCTCGGCCTGCCCGCCCTTGCCCCGGCTGCCGGCATGGCCGATAGCGTGGCGATCGAAGACGCGCATGTCCGCCAGATGCCGCCGGCCGCGCCCAATACGGCCGCGTTTCTGACGGTCATCAACACCGCCACCACACCGATCCGCCTGACCGGCGCGCGCAGCGCGGTGGCCAACACCGTGGAGCTGCATGATCACATCCAGGATGGCGACATCCTGCGCATGCGCCGCATCGACGGCGTCGACATCCCCGCCGGCAGCCGCGCCGCGCTGGCGCCGGGCGGCAAGCATGTAATGCTGATCGGGCTGAAGCAACCCCTCAAGGGCGGCACCCAGGTGCAGCTCACCCTGCAATTCGCCGACGGCAGCGAGTATGCCCTCAGCGCCCCGGTCACCCCGATCCGCCCCGCCGTCATGCCCGGCATGAAGCACTGACAACTCGGCTCATGCCCGCAGCAGATATGCATCCTCCACCACCCGCAGCGGCAGCAGATCGCTGTCGGTGGTGATCACCAGCGACGGATCGATCCGCACACACGCGCCGCCATAGACGCCGCCGACCGAGAAGGTGCACACCTGCACATTCAAGCCCCCCAGATGTGGCAGGCCGAAAAAGGCCTGATAAACCTGCGCCTGCCGATCGAGGCGCCCCTCGGTTTCAGTTTCCAGGGCGTCCTGGCCGTCGAAAATGCTGATATTACTACCGCAGCGCCCGGCGATCGGCTTGACCACATAGCCCGCCTCGACCGGAAAATCAGCATCCAGCGCGAAGCGTGCGTCGAGCGAATACGGGTGCTTCGGAAACATTGACCACAAAATGGGCAGGATCGCCTTGTTGCTGGGGATCAGCGTCCACAACGGCTCGAACACCACCACGTCGCGGCGCAGCAGCACATCCACCAGGCGCGGCGGTTGCGGCGAGCCCTCGCCGGAATTGATCTCGGCCAGCCGTCGCGCGTCGTCTTCATCGCACTCGGCCCGCAACTGATCCAGCGCAGTTTCCCACGCCCAGGTTTTCCACACCCAGCGGATCGGCTGGCCGTCGGCATCCACCACCTGCCCTTGTGCGTTCCAGCCCAGGCCGGCAACGCCCTTGATCATCTTGCATGGAATGCCCGCGGCCTCGATGGCAGACTTCATGTAGCGGGCGTGATAGGTTTCCTCCATATCGCGGTCGTGCATGATGTGCAGCACATCATCCACCCCGCTCTCCTGCCAGGCCTCGATCAAGCCGTCGAACAGCCCGTCGCCCGGGCACACGCCGTCATCGCAGCCAAAATGTTCGGCCCAGCGCCCCTGCACCTTGCCCGTTTCCATACGGCAGGATGCCGAATCGGCGTTGTATTCGTAGACTTTGACGCCCCGCTCCGACACCGAAAAATCGAAGCGACCGGTGATCATCTGGCTGCGCCGACGATCCCATGACACCTTCAGGCGTGGCCACAGCACCGACGGAATATTGAAGTGCACCAGCAGACTGTCGTCATGCAGCACCGCCTGGGTCGCGTGCATGAACATGGCGTGCAGCTCGTTCGTCGCCCGGCGCAGTTCGCGCAGCGCGGCACCGGGTGGCGCCGGGCACCGTTGTGGAAGGTGTGCAGCGGCAGGCGACGATCGTCCTTCACCACCCGCACCGAGCGCAGCCGGAAGATGTCATAGGCCATGGGCACGTCGTCGAACACATAGCCCTTGTTGAGATACAGCCAACGCCGGGCCAACTCGACGCACTGCCACTTGTAGCCCATGTACTCGCCATCGAGATAGCTGCGATAACTGTGGCGGTCGGGGTACTCGGCATGATCGGCCGACGGATAGTGCGAGGAATAGACTGCCACTTCGCCCGCGGCGACCCCCAGAATCGTGCCGAACCGCGCCGGCTCAGGCGCTTGCGCATCGCTCATTCAAACCACTCCCTCGTCCCACTGCCTGGCGCAATCGACTTGCCACTATCGCGTTCGACGACACAAAACACCACCGGTTCAGCGCCCCGCCCCGCCTTGCGTCTATCACGCATCGCGGGTAAGCGGCTACCATAGCCCAGATCACGGCCCTGTCCACGGGCCATGCCGAAGACACATCACCCGAGGGTCTGGATGCGTCAATACTGCCTGCTGCTGGCCTGCCTGTTCTTGCTGCCCCATGGCGCAGCGCGGGCCGACGCGGCCGCGGCAACTGACGCTGGCGTGCGCCTTCGGGTACTGAGCGTTTTTTTCGGCAACCGTGATACCCCCTACGAAATTCTGCTTGAAAAGGGGCTGCGCGCAGGGTTTTCCGAGACGGACGAGCAGCCCGGCATCGTGCTTGAAAACATCTATCTGGACATGATCGACAACTATGATCCGGCCCGCGCCAGACTCATCAATCAGGCACTCAAACTCAAGCACGACGCGCGGCCGCCCTTTGATGCGGTAATCCTGAGCGGTTTGCCCAGCAAGCAGTTCATGCGCGAGCATGGCCGCTGGTTGAGCGACGGCCCGGTCATCCAGATCGAAAGCGACTTCATCGATATCCCCGCCACCCTCGACACCGGCCAATTCTCGCTGCGCCAAACCCTGGCCATTGCCGAAACCGCTGCCGATGCACTCGCCATGCTGCCAAACACCCACACGCTTTGGGTGATCGCCGGGACGGGCCGCGGCGATGTCGCGGCGCTCGACGCGGCGCGCGCCCAACTTGCGCCATTGGCCGGCCGTGTCACCGTGCGCTTCATCACGGTTCAGGACGCCGATGCCCTGTTCGCCGAGGTGGCGACCGCCCCCCGCGACACGGCCCTGATCTACCTGCGCGCCTCCCGCGACGGCAAGGCGCAGCGGCTCATTCCCGCCACCTTCGGCCGGCAACTTGCGCGCGCGGCTAACGTGCCGATGTTCTGCATTTATGAACCGATCCTGCTGCAAAGCGATTGCGTGGGCGGGCGCGTCTCGGCCGGCGCACAGACCGGCAAAACGGTGGCCAGCCTGATCCGGCAACTGTTGAACGGCCACGACGCCGGAGCTGGGGTGCAGTTGCTGCCCGCGCCTGCGCGCTACCGGTGGCCGCAACTTCAGCGCTGGCAGATCCGCCGCGCCACGATCCCAGCCGGCACCGATTTGATCGACTTCACGCCGACCATTTACGAGCGATACAAAAAACAGGTCTGGAGCGGCGTACTGGTCCTCTGCCTACTGGCCGCCGCGCTGGTCGGGCTGATGTGGGCGCTGGGTCAGTACCGCAAACAGCGCGACACGCTCGCGGAGTTCGAGCAACGCTGGCATCTGGCGCTGGACAACGCCGGCCAAGGGGTCTGGGATCTCGATCTTCGCAGTGGCGAGGCCTTCTATGCGCCGGGCTGGCGAGCCATCCTCGGCCTTGAGGCCAGCGCAAACGCCCCCCAGGTCCGGGAAGCGCACATTCACCCGGCCGACCGAAAACGCGTCTCCTCGCTGTTGCAGCAGCATCTGTCGGGCCATACGCCGCACTTTGAGAGCGAACATCGCATGGTGCGTGCCGACGACACCACCGTCTGGGTGCGCGAACGCGGCCAGGTGGTGCGTCGTGACAAGCAGGGCGTGCCCCTGCGCTTCATCGCCTCCATGCAGGACATCACCGAGCAGCGCGTCGCCCAGGAACACATCCGCCACATGGCGACCCACGACACCCTCACCGGACTGCCCAACCGCACCCTGCTGACCGACCGGCTCGATCGCGCCATGAGTCGGGCCCGCCGCATGGGCAACCGGGTGGCGGTCGTGTTTATGGATCTGGACCATTTCAAGACGGTCAATGACACCCTCGGCCACCCGATTGGCGATCTGCTGCTGATCGCCGTTGCGGGCCGGATGATGCCGCACCTGCGTGAAACCGACACCATCAGCCGTCAGGGCGGCGACGAATTCGTGATCTTGCTGCCCGAACTGGCCAGCGCGGCCGACGCGGCGCATGTGTGCGAGAAGCTGCAACGCGAAATGGACGAACCGGTCACCCTCGACGGGCGCTCGCTGCGCATCTCGGTGTCGATGGGGGTGGCCATGTTCCCCGACGACGGCAACAGTGTCGAAACCCTGCTGCAAAAAGCCGACGTGGCGCTCTATCAGGTCAAGAACGCCGGCCGCGGCGACTACCGCTTCTTCTCCGCCGACATGAACCACGAACTCGAAGACCAGTTCGATCTGGAATCGCGGATGAGCACCGCCTTGCGCAACGGGTACATTCAGTGGTGGTATCAGCCGCAGATCGACCTGGCCACCGGTGCACTGGTCGGCGCCGAAGCGCTGGCGCGGTGGATTGAGCCCGACGGCACGCGCATCGCCCCTGACGCCTTCATTCCGGTCGCCGAAAAATTCGGCCACATTCAAGCATTGGGGGCGCTGGCGCTGCGCTCGGCCTGCCACGAGGCGTGCAAATGGGCGCAGGCCTGCGGCCGGCCCATTCCGGTGGCAGTCAATCTATCGGCCGTGCAGTTTCGTCGCCCCGGACTGACCGAGATGGTGCGCACCATCCTGACCGAGACGGGACTGCCCGCCGAGCACCTGATTCTGGAGATCACCGAATCGGTGCTGATGGAAGACAACATCATCACCCGCGAGAGCCTGGCCGGCATTGCCAGCCTCGGCGTCGGGCTGTCGATCGACGACTTTGGCACGGGCTACTCCAGCCTGGCCTATCTGAAGCGCTTCCCGGTGAACCACCTGAAGATCGACCGGGCCTTCATCGCCGACCTGAACTGCGACCCGGACAGCGACACCATCGTCCGCACCATTGTGCAGCTCGGCCACAACCTGAATCTGCAAGTCGTGGCCGAGGGGGTCGAGTCCGCCGCCCAGGCAGAACAGCTCCGCCACTATGGCTGCGACATGGCCCAAGGTTATTTTTATCACCGGGCTCTGTCGCCGGAACACTTCTTGCAAGTTCTCCAGCACGCCTGAGCTCGGCGCGCCGCCCGGCGACTGAAACAGCCCCGGAAAGTGCGGTCAGTACAGGCTCAAATGGCGCCCTGTGGGCGTTCTGAGCGCAGGCGTATAGTAGTGAAGTGCCCGCCGTGGAAACGACGGGCGAGGGAAACGCCCCAAACCAGTGCATGCATCAGTCTTGGTATGCACCGTCCTCACGGAGGAGCCATGCCGCAAATTAATTGGAATGACTACGCCTGCGAAGGCCTGTACGACGAGCTTCTGGCCAGTGCGGGCAAACCCCGTCCTGCCGCCCAGGCCGTCTGCGACTACCTGAGCTCGATCGACGCAAAGGAAGTTCGCGATCTGAAAACGGCCGCCGAAGTGGCGATCCAGGTCATGGGCATCACCTTCACCGTGTACTCCGATGGCGACATGATCGACCGCGCCTGGCCGTTCGACATCGTGCCGCGCATCATTCCCAGCCACGAGTGGGAACACGTCGAGGCCGGCCTCAAGCAACGCGTGAAGGCGCTCAACCTGTTCATTGACGACCTCTACAACGAGCAGCGCATCATCAAGGACGGCGTGTTCCCGGCCGAGCTGCTGGAGCAATCCGTCAACTTCCGTCAGCAATGTGTCGGCATCCACCCGCCGGGCGGCATCTGGGCGCACATCTGTGGCTCCGATCTGGTACGCGACAAGGACGGCACCATCTACGTGCTCGAAGACAACCTGCGCATTCCATCCGGCGTGTCTTACATGCTCGAGAATCGCAACGTCAGCAAGCGCGTGATGCCCGAGCTGTTCCAGACCGGCCGCATCCTGCCCGTTGACGATTATCCGGCGCAGCTGCACGACATGCTCGCCGCGATGTCGCCGCGCAAGATCAACGAGCCGAACATCGTCGTGCTCACGCCCGGCATTTACAACTCGGCCTACTACGAGCACGCCTTCCTGGCGCAGCAAATGGGCGTTGATCTGGTCGAAGGCTCCGACCTCATCGTGGGCTCCGACGACTGCGTGTATATGCGCACCATCGACGGTCTGGTGCATGTAGACGTGATCTACCGACGGGTCGACGACTTGTTCATCGACCCCGAGGCCTTCAACCCCGAATCGACCCTCGGCGTGCCCGGCGTCATGCGCGCATGGCGCAAGGGCACGGTCGCCCTGTGCAATGCCCCCGGCGCCGGCGTGGCCGACGACAAGGTGGTGTATGCCTATGTGCCGGAGATCATCCGCTACTACCTCGATGCCGAACCCATCTTGCCGAACGTGCCGAGCTATCTGTGCATGCGCGAGGACGATCGAAACTATGTGCTGGCCAACCTTGACAAGCTGGTGGTCAAGCCGGCCAACGAGTCCGGCGGCTACGGCATGCTCATTGGCCCACACGCAACCGCCGAAGAACGCGCCAATTTCGCCGAACTGATCAAGGCCAACCCACGCAACTACATGGCCCAGCCCACCCTGAGCCTGTCCGTCACCCCGACGCTCACCGACAGCGCCATCGAACCGCGGCATGTCGATCTGCGCCCCTTCATCCTGTCCTCTGGCACCGACACCTATGTAACCACCGGCGGGCTGACCCGCGTCGCCTTGGTCAAGGGTTCGCTGGTCGTCAACTCCTCGCAAGGTGGCGGCAGCAAGGACACCTGGATCGTCGACACCTCCGGACAGGGACAAACACAAGGACAAGGGAGCTGAAAACATGCTGTCACGTGTAGCCGAAAACCTTTACTGGATGGCGCGCTATCTGGAGCGCGCCGAAGACACCGCCCGCCTGGTGCGGGTCAGTCGCCACCTGATGCTCGACTTCCCCGGCACCGCCACACTCGGCTGGTCATCGCTGATTTCGATCAGCGGCGCCGACGATATCTTTGACGAGTACTACACCGAGCGAGACGCCGCCAATGTGCTCGCCTTCCTGTGCGCAGACCGCCGCTACTCGGGCTCCGTCCTGGGCGCGCTCTCCGCCGCACGGGAAAACCTGCGCACCACACGCGAAGTCATGCCGCGCGAAGTGTGGGAAGAAGTGAACCGGCTGTTCCTCGAATGCAGCGAGATCTTCAGCGGCACCATCGATCTGCGCCGTCTTGACGACTTCCTGCGCGTGGTCATCCGCGGCTGCCAATCACTGACCGGCATGCTCGACGGCAGTCTGAGCGACACCCCCGCACGCACCTTCTGCGCGGTCGGCGGCTACCTCGAACGCGCCGACATGATCACCCGCATCCTCGACGTGCGCTCGGCCAATCTGCTGCCGCGCACACCGGACGACCTCACCCCCTTCGAAAACCTGCAGTGGATGAGCGTGCTCAAATCGCTGTCGGCCTATCAGATGTACCGTCAGCATGTGCGCCTGCGGGTGCGCGGCCCCGATGTGGTGCGTTTCATCCTGCTCAACCCGCAGTTCCCGCGCGCCCTGTACCGCTGCCTGAACAATCTTCATCGCAAGCTGTATACCCTGCCCAGGGCAACGCTGGCCTGCCAGCGTGTCACTGAACTGCTCGGCATGCTGGCGACCGAGGACGCCGCCAATCTGGCCGACTCGCCCGACCGGCTGCACGCCTTTGTCGATGAGTTGCAGCTGGGCTTCAACCGGGTGCACGAAGCGATTCAGGGCACCTGGTTTGCGGGGGTCGACAGTCCGGCGCCCGTCGTGGCCGACTAAATAAAAACCCGGGTCACCCCGGGTTTTTATTATTGCGCCAGCTCGGTCTCGATCAGAAGATTCACCCCGCTGGCGTCTGGCGGCACCGCCAGCACGCTGCTGTCCAGATCGCCCGGGCGAGCCCCGGCATTGCCGCTCTTGGAGACCCGGGCACCGATTTCCACCGTGGCGGGAATCGGGCGATCCCCGGCCATGGAAGGCACCCCGGCAAAATCAAACTGCACGGGCAGATCCGCCACCGTCTTGCGCAAGATCGCGAACGGCATGCCACCGCCCTCGGGCCGGACATAGATGAACACCACGTCGTCCGCCTTGGCCTTCTCGATCAGAGCCGGCGACAACGCCACCGTCCCGGCCAGCGAAATACCGGCACCCGGCGCGACCGCAGGCGCCGCTGCTGCTGGCGCCATCCCGGCCTTTTGACGTGCCTCGGCGATGCCTTGACGAATGGAGGTCGCCAACTCGCTTTCAGCGGGCAACTGAGCGAGCATGCGCTCCCACTGTGCCGCGGCCTTGGCGAAATCGGACGCCTGGAATGCCGCACTGCCCGACAGCGCCAGCGCCTTGATATTGTCCGGCTCCAGCGACAAGGCCTTGTCGATCAGGCGCGACGGCTCGCCCACCAGCGAACGGTTGTTGCCGGCGGCCAGCGCATCGGCCCAGTCGGCATAGACCTGCGCTTCATCCGGCATGCGCTTGGCCAGCTCGCCATAAGCGGTGGCGGCATCGGCGAAACGGCCCATGGCGCTATACGAGCGGGCCAGCATGAACCAGCCTTCGGCATTTTCCGGGTCTTGCTTGAGGCGCTCGGCCAGCGTGGCCACCATCTCTTCGACCTGCTCCTGTGTCACCTGATGCGTGTCTTCACCACCGACCTGGGTCGGGTCCAGCCCATCCAGGCTGCCGATATCGAGATAGATCACGCCCGCAAGCAGGGGGATCAGCAAGGCCGTCGCCATACCCCAGCCCCGCGCCGGCTTCCCGCTCAAGGTGCCCGAACGGGTCTCGCCCTCTTCCAGCGCGCGGCGTTCGAGTTCGTCCCGGGTGCGCTGATAGTCGGACTGCGACATATCGCCTGCAGCGACGTCCGCGTCGAGCTCGGCGAGTTGTTCGCGCAGGACCGACAGCGCCGTTTTGGTCTGCAATGCATTGGCGTCGTCGTCAAGCTGGGCGCCAGAGGCGTTGCGGAACAGCGGCACCACCACCATCAACAGGGCCGCCACCACCAGCAGTACGGCAAATACGATGAAGCTAGTCATGCCTGTGTTCCGTTGTTGTCATCTTTTTCAAGCAGGGCGCGTGCTTTGGCGCGCTGCGCTTCGTTCAGCACCGGAGCGCTCTCTTTGTTGCGGCGCGACAGGCGCAGCATCAGCACACCAATGCCGACCACGGCCAGTACCAGTGGGCCGAGCCACAGCAGCAACGTGCTGCCACGCATCGGCGGTTCATACAGCACGAAGTCGCCATAGCGGGCCACCATGTAGTCGGCGATTTCGTCTTCGTTTTTTCCGGCGCTCAGCTGTTCGCGCACCTGACCGCGCAAGTCCACTGCCAGGTCCGCGTCGGACTCGGCGATGGACTGGTTCTGACAGACCAGACAGCGCAGCTTGTGCGACAAGGCCATCACGCGCTCTTCAAGCGCCTGGTCCGGTGCGACGGGCTCGGCCGTATTGGCGTGCGCAACGAGCGCGAACAAAGACAGCCCGCAGGCCAGAAGGAAACGTCGCATGATCAGGATTCCGCCTTGAGGGCGGCCACTTTGGGCAGGATGGTGTCGCGCAGCGCATCGGGCGTGATCGGGCCGATGTGCTTGTGGCGAATCACGCCTTGCTTGTCGATGAGGAAGGTCTCGGGCACGCCATACACGCCAAAGTCGATGCCGACACGGCCATTGATGTCGAGAATGCTCACGTCGTAGGGGTCGCCATGGCTCTGCAGCCAACCACGGGCGCGCTCGATGGCCATCGGCAATTCGTTCTCGGCCGCCACCTTGCGCATGTCGATACCGCCGTCGCCGCGCACTTCCTTGTAGTTGAGCCCGACCAGAGGCACTTCCTTGCGCTTGGCGAGCGCCACCAGCACCGGATGCTCCTGGCGGCAAGCGACGCACCACGAAGCCCACACGTTGAGCAACCACACCTGGCCTTTCATGTCGGCCAGCGCGAGGGTTTGCTCGGGGTTATCCAGACGCGCGAGGGTGAAATCCGGCGCGGGTTTGTCGATGAGCGGTGAGGGGACTTCCCGCGGATTCAGGCTCAGGCCGAATCCGAGGAAACCCACCAGCAGCAAGAACAGAAACAGGGGAACAAGAAACTTGGCTTTCATAGGACTCTTCAGGCCGTTTGGCGCGCGCCGGCGTCAGGGGCAGTACGTGCTGCCAGCCGGCGATAACGTCGGTCGGCCGCTGCCAATCCGCCACCGAAAGCCATCAGCAAGCAACCGAACCAGATCCAGCTGATAAAAGGTTTGTGATAGAGGCGCACAATCCAGGTCGTGTCATCGATCATCTCGCCCATCGAGGCGTAAATGTCGCCAAACAGGCCGATATCCAGCGAGGCCTCGGTCATGGGCATCTGGCGCGCGAGGTAGATCCGCTTTTCCGGCGTGAGCGTCGCGACCGACTGACCGTCGCGGGTGACTTTCAGCGTCCCTTGGGCTGCCGCATAGTTCGGGCCGGGCGCATCGGTGATGGCGGTCAGCTCGAAGTCGTAGCCGGCCAGCGTGGCCGTGTCACCCACCTGCATTTTCACGTCGATGTTGGTCTGCGTGCCATTGACCATGGCGACCCCGATGATGAAGAAGCCGATACCGACGTGAGCGATCCACATGCCCCACCAGGCGCGCGGTATGCCGCTCAGGCGCACGCCGGCCGCGGCACCCGGCCGCTCACGCAGACGCTCGACGAGCAGCACGATATTCACGATCAGTACCCAGGCGGCCAGCGACATGCCGACGATCATGCGCCAGCTCATCGTGCCGGCCATCCACGCACCGGTCAGCCCGAGCACCACACTGGCGACAAACCACGGCGCCAGCTTGCCCAGGACGACGCCGACGTCGTGTCCCTTCCAACGCAGCAGGGGCCCCATCGCCATCAGCAAGACGACCGGCACCATCAGCGGCAGAAACACCGACTCGAAGTACGGCGGGCCCACAGAGATCTTGCCCAGATTGAGCGCATCGAGGAACAAGGGGTAGAGCGTGCCGAGCAGCACCGAGGTGGCAACCACCGACAGCAATACGTTATTGGCCAGCAACACCGACTCGCGCGACACCAGGGCAAACTTGCCGCCGCCAGCGAGTTTGGGCGCGCGCCAGGCGAAGAGCATCAGCGAGACGCCGATCACCAGCACCAGCAAGCCGAGGATATACATGCCGCGACGCGGGTCGGTGGCGAAGGCATGCACCGAGGTGAGCACACCCGAACGGACCAGGAAGGTGCCCAGCAAGGACAACGAGAACGCGGCGATGGCGAGCAACACCGTCCAGCTGCGGAAGGCGCCGCGCTTTTCAGTCACCGCCAGCGAATGGATCAGCGCCGTGCCCACCAGCCAAGGCATGAAGGACGCGTTTTCGACCGGGTCCCAGAACCACCAGCCGCCCCAGCCCAGTTCGTAGTAGGCCCAGCCCGAGCCCACCGCGATACCCAAGGTGAGGAATACCCACGCCACACTGGTCCAGGGGCGCGACCAGCGTGCCCAGGCGACATCCAGCCGGCCGGAGATGAGCGCGGCAATGGCGAAGGCGAAGGCCACCGAGAACCCGACATAGCCCATGTAGAGCAGCGGCGGATGGATGATCATCCCCGGGTCTTGCAGCAAGGGGTTGAGGTCCTGGCCCTCGGCGACACCCGGCAACAGACGGTTGAAGGGGTTGGACGTAAACAGGATGAAGGAGATGAACCCGCCACTGACCAAGCCAAGCACGCCGAGCACGCGGGCGACGAAAATGTCGGGCAGCGTGCGCGAGAACATCGCGACTGCCAGCGTCCACCCCGCCAGGATCAGCCCCCAAAGCAGCAAGGAGCCCTCATGGCTGCCCCAGACGGCCGTCACGCGGTAATGCACGGGCAGTTTGGTATTGGAGTGCTGGGCAACGTACTCCACTGAAAAATCGTTGGCCACGAAGGCCCAGGTCAAACAGGCAAACGCCAGGGCCATGAAGGCAAACTGCGCCACCGCGGCGGGCCGCGCCACGGCAATCAAGGCGGAGCGATACTGGTGCGCGCCGACCAGCGGTACGACGCCCTGCACCAGCGCGACCAGGAAAGCCAGAATGAGCGCGAAATGTCCGAGTTCTGGAATCATTGCGACACCGTCGCGGCTGTTTTGTGTGCCTGGTCGATGGCGTCCTGCGCTTCGGGCGGCATGTAGTTTTCGTCGTGCTTGGCCAGCACTTCCGTGGCCGCAAACTGGCCGTCAGCCCCCAGCGCGCCCTGCACCACGGCTCCCTTGCCTTCCTTGAACAGGTCCGGCAAGGGGCCCTTGTAAGCCACGGGAATCGAACGGGCGGTATCGGTAATGGCGAAGCGCACGGTGATGCCGTCGGCGTCGCGCTTGATCGAGCCATCCTCGACCATGCCGCCGATACGGAAGGTTCGCCCTTGCGGCGCCTTGCCTTCGGCCACCTCGGTCGGCGTATGGAAGAACACCAGGTTCTGCTGGAATGCAGACAATACCAGGGCCACGGCACCGCCAAGCAAGGCGACACCTGCCACCACGAGGATCAGACGTTTCTGTCTGGCTTTCATTCTTGAATCTCCTTGCGCCGCGCACTGGCCTTCATGGCCTGACGCAGCCGCTGCAACCGATGAACCACTTGCTTCCGACGGCGTAACACCACGACAAGTTCCAGCGCGATCAAAGCAAATGTGACGCCATAGGAACCCCAAACGAAGAACCCGGCCCCACCCATGGACCAGAAATCAGACATCGACTGCCAGTTCATGCCTGCGCCCCCCTGGCATCCAGGACCTCGCCCACCCAGTCGGTATGGCGCTCACGCTCGAGAATCAGCGAGCGCACCCGCCACAGCACAACGGCGATCGTATAGGCCCACGAGGCGAACGCCATCACCAGCATGGCCATCAACATGGTGGTTGCCATGCTCGGCGCCTTGGTGAGGCTGACCGATGCGCCCTGATGGAGGGTGTTCCACCACTTCACCGAGAAATAGATGATCGGCACGTTCACCGCGCCGACCAGCGCAAGAATGGCGCCGGCCTTGTCGGCCCGACGGGGGTCTTCAATTGCGCGGGTCAGGGCCATGAAGCCGAAATACAGAAACAGCAGCAGCAACTGCGAGGTCAGCCGCGCATCCCAGACCCAATACGCGCCCCAGGTCGGCCGCCCCCACAAGGCGCCGGTCCACAAGGCGACGAAACAGAACATCGCGCCGGTTGGCGCCAGCGCCTGCGTCATCATGGCCGACAGGCGGGTGTTGAAAACAACCCCGATCGCCGACCAGAAGGCCATGATCAGATAGATGAACATCGACATCCAGGCCGCCGGCACGTGAATGAAGATGACCCGATACACCTCGCCCTGTACCGCATCGGTCGGTGCCACAAAAAAGCCGAGATACAGGCCGATCAAGGTGAAGCCCACCGCGGCGGCCGCAAACCAGGGCGCCAGACGCCCCGCGAGCGGGTAGAACACGTTCGGTGCGGCGTAACGAAAGAGACTGAAGCGTTGTCCGGATTCCATGGCCTTAGGAAATCAGTAGCTGCGGCAAGACGACCGCAAGTTTTTCGGGGGCCTACTCTACCGCGATTCGCAAGGCGGCGGCACACGCCCACGGCGCCAGCGCCAGCGCCGCCAGCGATCCACCGCCCAGCAGCATCAAATGCGCATTCGCCCCCGTGCCCGACAGGTAAGCATCCACCGCGCCCGCCCCAAAAATCAGGATCGGCACGAACAAGGGCAAGACCAGGAGCGCGAGCAGCATGCCCCCCCCCCTAAGCCCCAGCGTGAGCGCGGCGCCCACTCCGCCCAAAAGCGACAGGATCGGCGTACCGAGCAGCAAGGATAGGATCAGCACCCCGGTTGCGCTTTGCGTCATATCAAACAGCAAGGCCAGTGCCGGCGCGGCAATGACCAAGGGCACGGCGGTGGTCAGCCAGTGCGCCAGGACCTTGGCCAGCACCCACAGCACCGGAGGCTCCGGCGACAGCAAAAGCTGCTCGAGCACACCGTCCGTGTGGTCCTGCGAGAACACCCGGTGCAGCGACAGCAACGTTGCCAACAGCGCCGCGACCCACAACACGCCGGGCGCGATGGTCCGCAGCAGATTCGGTTCGGCGCCGACACCAAAAGGGAACAAACAGGCGACGATGGTGAAGAACGACAGGGTCACCAGCACATCGGCACGATTGCGCCAGGCCAGCAGCAGATCGCGGCGCAGCACTTCAAGAAAAACGCTCAACATGCCGACTCCGCAAGATCGACCGTCCGCATCGGCGTGGCAAAGGGGACATCCTGGTGCGTCGTCATCACCACCATGCCGCCCCGGGCGCAATGGGCGTCGAGCCACTCAGCCAGATCGCGCACGGCCGTGACATCCAGCGCGGTAAAGGGCTCATCAAGTATCCACAAGGGCACATTCTCGGACAGATACAGCCGCGCCAGCCCGACGCGACGACGCTGCCCTTGAGACAGCACTTTGGCGGGCAAGTCGCGCTGGGGGCCGAGCCCGATGCGCTCGAGCGCCAGTTCGGACTGGCCGACATCGGCACTCAGACCATGACAGGCGGCCGCGAAGCGCAGGTTTTCAAGCGGACTGAGCAGATCGTTCAGGGCCGCGGCGTGGCCCAGATAGAGCGTGTCGCGATGGAAGGCCTCGCGGGCGCGGTCGATACGCACCCCCTTCCAGCTCACCTGACCGTGCTCGGGCATGCCCAGCCCACACAACAAGCGCAGCAGACTGGTCTTGCCGACCCCGTTCGGGCCGGCGATACGAACCAACTCACCGGGTCGGACGGTCAGGGCAACATCGGCAAACAACATACGATCGCCGCGCAGGCAGGCGAGTTCAGTGACTTCCAGCATGGCCGCGATTCAATCACATTGGGGCGTAAAAGGATATGTGTGAAATCAAATCGAAGGCGCGAAAAAAAGGGCCGCTTGCGCGGCCCTTTGCCCGATTCGTTTCTTGCTCCGGCAGCGTCAGTTCTGAGCGCCGGCCGGCTTTTCTTCCGTCGGATGGAAGACTTCCGGCGCGGCACCGCCCTTGTCGCTGCCGATATCCTGCTCCACGGCCGGCAGCGAGTGGGCAATCCCCTTGTGACAGTCAATGCAGGTCTTGCCTTCGGAGAAGCCGTCCTGGTGCATGCGTGTCGAACGACGCCCCTGGATCGAGTAGTCGAAATACTCGAAGTTGTGGCAATTCCGGCACTCGCGCGAATCCGTCGCCTTCATCCGCGCCCATTCGTTCTGGGCCAGCTGCAGGCGCTTCCCATTGAACTTCTCGGGCGTATCGACCGTACCGAGGAAGTGATGCCACAGCTCCTTGGAGGCCTGGATCTTGCGAATAATCTTGTGCGTCCAGTCTTTCGGCACATGACAATCCGGACACGTCGCTCGCACACCACTTCGGTTCGAGAAGTGGATCGTGTTGCGATATTCCTGATAGACGTTCGCTTCCATCTCGTGACAGGAGATGCAGAACGCCTCGCGGTTGGTCCATTCCATGGCGGTGTTGAAACCGCCCCAGAACAGGATGCCCGCCACGAACACCAGCAACACCAGCCCGAGCCCGGCTCCGCGCAGGCGTCCCCAGAGGCCGCCCCTGTTATTGTCGTAGCTCATATCTAGCTCCCTTGAAGCGGTGGATCAGCGCAAGCCTTCGGCTTTCTTGAAGGTGTTATCGACCAGGGTCGGTGCGTCGGTCTGCGGCACGTGACACTGACTGCAGAAGTAGCGCCGCGGCGAGATGTTCGACAACTCCTTGCCGTCGCGATCCTTGAAGTGCGTCAGGCTGACCTTGGTTGCGCCGGTTTCGCGGTAGCGCGTCCAGGAATGGCAGTCCATGCACTTGTTGAAGTTGGTGCTGACTTCATAGCCCTCGACCTTGTGCGGAATCAACGGCGGTTGCTGGACATAGTCCCGCGCTGTTGGCGCATGATCCTTGGGTACGACATAGCCGCCCGGGTCCAGCTCTGGTGCGGCAACATCCCGACCCCGAAGGGACTGAACGTTATCAGCTGCCTGAACGCCGAGAGAAATGCCCAGGCTCATGGTTGCCAGCAAGGCGACTACGAGATTACGGGTCTTGTTTTTCATGACTCGCTCCTATCGAATCGGGTGGTCAATCTAAATACATCCTTGCCGCAAACGTCGATACAACGCCCACAGCTGGTACAGTCTTTGTCAAGAATCAATGGGTGGTCCTGCGCCACCGCCTTCAATGCTGGCCGGATAACCTGCGGTTCCGGGCAAACAGCAAAACAGTCCATGCAATCGTCGCACCCGGAGCGCTTGTCTGCCGTGACCCGGATCAACGCCGCCGAGTTCAACACACCATAAAACGCGCCCATGGGGCACACATGGCCACACCAGCCACGGCTGGCGATCAGTAAATCGTAGAGAAACACACCCAGCACGATGCCCCAGGACAGACCGAATCCGAAGATCAGTCCGCGATGCAACATCGACACCGGATTGACCCATTCCCAGGCAATGCTCCCGGTCAGTGCCGAGGCCAGCACAGTCAAACCCAGCAACCAGTAGCGCGTGTACTCGCTAGGCACCTTGCCGCCCTTGATGCCCAGCCGCCGCCGCAACCACGCTGCCGCGTCGGTCACCATGTTCACCGGGCACACCCAGGAACAGAACAACCGACCGCCAAACAGCAGATAAAACGCCGCCACAATGCCGCCGCCCAGCAAGGCTTCCTTGTACGGCACCTGCCCCGCCGCCACCGATTGCAGCAGCAGGTAGGGATCGGTCAGCGGCAACACCCCAAGGGTGAGACTCGACGACAGATTGCCCTTCACGATCCATAAACCGAACCACGGCCCGAGCATGAACAGCACCAAGATGCCCAACTGCACGACGCGACGCAGCAACAACCACTTATGCGCCCGCAGCCAGCCCTTGACCTTGACTGCCTCAGCCCCCGGGCGCGTCATTACTGACGCGCGCGAGCTTGCCTCAGTCGGCGCCGGCGGAACCGCCGGTTGCGTATGACTGGCGGCACTCATGGCTTCCACCCCGAATCAATACCGCCCGGCTTAACCGGCGCGTCAGACGGCGGCACATAACCCGGCGCCACACGTGTATCGCCGTACTTGCGATCCTCCAGCCCTCGCATCGGCAACTGGTGCTGCTCGCCAATCAGGGAACCGCCTGCGGCCTCGCGTTCAACCCAACCCTTGCGGTAATGCTCGGCCGACTTGCCCTGCGCCAGCTTGTGCGGCAAGACCTTGATCGCCGCTTCCGGCAACACACAGGAGTGCTCGCACTTGCCACAGCCGGTGCAGTGTTCCGAATGGACCGTCGGCAGCAACATCGCATGCCGGTCGGAGCGCGGGTTGTGCACCAGCTCAAGCGTAATGGCCTTATCGATGACCGGGCAAACGCGATAACACACATCGCAACGCAAACCGAGAAAGTTCAGGCAGGTTTCCTGGTCGATCAACACTGCCAGGCCCATGCGTGCCTTGCCAATATCCGTGAGTTCACGATCAAGCGCACCGGTCGGACAGGCTTTGACACAGGGAATGTCATCACACATCTCGCAGGGTACTTTCCGCCCTTCGAAAAAAGGCGTGCCCGTTGCTACGTTATCGCCCAACTCGGAGAGCTTCAAGGTGTCAAAAGGACAATCCCGCACACATAGTCCACAACGCACACAGGCCGCCAGGAAATCCTGCTCTGGCAGCGCGCCAGGTGGCCGGATGGCCTCCGCCGGACGGGCGGAGGCTTCCGCGCCGTAGAGTCCGACGCCCAAGGCCAACATGCACGCCCCGCCTGCCGCGCCGGCCATTTCCTTGAGGAAACGACGACGCGCCTGACTGGATTTGCTGTTCGCGGATGGACGAGTGTTTTGCGTGCTCATGGTGTGCGGCGTCTCGTGCGAGGCGATGCTCTGCCTCGCACGCGACTACCCTCATTCACTCAGATGGGTCGATATCAGGCTTTGGTGACCTTGACTGCGCACTTCTTGAAGTCCGTCTCTTTCGAGATCGGGCAGGTCGCATCGAGCGTCAGCTTGTTCACCAAGCGGCCTTCGTCAAAGAACGGCACGAAGATCAGCCCAACCGGCGGCTTGTTGCGGCCACGGGTTTCGAGTTGCGCCACCATGTCGCCGCGGCGGGAGGTCACCTTGACCTTCATGCCGCGCTGCAGGCCACGCCGCGCGGCGTCGTCCGGGTGCATGAAGACTTGCGCCTCCGGCACCGAACGGTGCAGCTCGGGCACCCGGCGGGTCATCGAGCCGGTATGCCAGTGCTCCAGCACACGGCCGGTGCACAACCACATGTCGTACTCGGCATCCGGCATTTCGGGCGGATTCTCGTAGGGCAGCGCAAAGACCACGGCGCGCTTGTCCTTGTGACCGTAGAACTGGATGTCGGAGCCCTTCTCGACATACGGGTCGTAGCCCTCGCGGAAGCGCCACAGCGTCTCCTTGCCATCGACCACCGGCCAGCGCAGGCCGCGCGCCTTGTGATAGGCATCGAAGTCAGCCAGGTCGTGTCCGTGGCCGCGGCCGAACGCCGCATATTCTTCGAACAGGCCTTTTTGCAGGTAGTAGCCGAGCGCCTTGGACTCGTCGTTCATGTAGCCCTTCCAGGCATGATCGTTTGCCTTGGCGACATCCGACATCGGGTACTTGTTGACCTGGCCGTTGGCGTAGAGCACGTCGTACAAGGTCTTGCCCTTGTATTCCGGCATCTTGGCGATCATCTCGGCCGGCCACACTTCCTCGACCTTGAAGCGCTTCGAAAACTCGATGTACTGCCACAGATCGGACGTTGCCTCACCCGGAGGGGCAACCTGCTGACGCCAGAACTGTGTGCGGCGCTCGGCGTTGCCGTAGGCGCCTTCCTTCTCGGTCCACATCGCCGTCGGCAGGATCAGGTCGGCCGACAGCGCGGAGACGGTCGGGTAGCAATCGGACACCACCACGAAGGCCTTCTCGTTGCGCCAGCCCGGATAGATCTCGTCGTTGATGTTCGGACCGGCCTGCATGTTGTTGGTGGTCGAGGTCCAGTAGCAGCTGATCTTGCCGTCCTTGAGCATGCGACTCTGCAGCACGGCGTGGAAGCCGATCTTGCCATTGAGGAAACCCTCGGGCAGCTTCCAGATTTTCTCGGACGTGGCGCGGTGCGCCGGGTTCATCACCACCAGGTCGGCCGGCAGACGGTGGGCAAAGGTGCCCACTTCGCGCGCCGTGCCACACGCGGACGGTTGGCCGGTCAGCGAGAACGGGCCTGACCCCGGGGTCGAGATCTTGCCGGTCAGCAGGTGGATGTTGTAGATCATGTTGTTCGCCCAGGTCCCGCGGGTATGCTGGTTGAAACCCATGGTCCAGAACGAGACAACCTTCTTGCTCGGGTCGGCATACAACTGAGCGAGCCTCTCGAGGCGCTCAGCCGGCACGCCAGAGAGCTTGGCAGTTTTCTCGAGGGTGTAGTCGGCCACAAACGCGGCGTATTCCTCGAAGCTGATCGGTGCTGCGCCGCCCACCTTGCTGGAATTCTTGGCGTTCTTTTCGCGCTCGTCGGTCGGGCGCAGACCGTAGCCGATGTCGTCGTTGCCTTTCTTGAAATTAACGTGCTTCTGCACGAACTCAAGATTCACTGCCTTGTTCTGAATGATGTAGTTGGCGATGTAGTTGAGGATCGCCAGGTCGGTCTGCGGCGTGAAGATCATGCCGTTGTCGGCCAACTCGAAGGAGCGGTGCTCAAAAGTCGAGAGCACATGCACCTCGCTGCCCTTGTGGGTCAGACGACGGTCGGTCAGACGCGACCACAGGATCGGGTGCATCTCGGCCATGTTCGAGCCCCACAGCACGAAGGCGTCGGCGTTCTCGATGTCGTCGTAGCAACCCATCGGCTCGTCAATGCCGAAGGTGCGGATGAAACCAGCCACGGCCGAGGCCATGCAGTGGCGCGCGTTCGGGTCGATGTTGTTGGAGCGGAAGCCGGCCTTCCAAAGCTTGGCGGCAGCATAGCCTTCCCACACCGTCCACTGGCCGGAGCCGAACATGGCGATGCTGGAGGTGATCTGGTCGGCCGGCTTGCCAGCGTTGGCCTTCAGGTCGGCAGCGATCGCGGCCTTCCACTTCTCGGCCATGATGTCGTAGGCCTGATCCCAAGAGATCGGCGTGAACTCGCCGTTCTTGTTGTACTTGCCGTCCTTCATGCGAAGCAACGGCTTGGTCAGGCGGTCTTCGCCGTACATGATCTTGGACAGGAAGTAGCCCTTGATGCAGTTCAGGCCACGGTTCACCGGCGCATCCGGGTCACCCTGGGTCGCGACCACGCGTCCTTTCTGCACGCCCACCAGCACCGAACAGCCGGTGCCGCAGAAGCGACAGGCTGCCTTGTCCCAGCGAACATCGGTTGCCGTCGCATTTGCCGCCTGTGCCGTCACAGGCAGGCTGATCCCCGCTGTTGCCGCAGCCGCCGCAACGGCATTGGCCTTGATGAAACCACGTCGATCCATAGTCATTTCACGCCTCCTGTTCCTGCAATTCGAGACCTTCATCGGTATATTCATAAGCCATCGTCACCCCGAGCACCATCTTGTTCAGGTTGACTGCCAGAATGGAATCCATTGTCGAGTAGCCTTCGCCGTCCTCCACGGTCACGATCAAGCGACCCTGGTCTGGCGCTGCGCCATGCACTTCAACACCGGGAATTTCCAGTAGCGCCTCTGTCAGCGCCCGGATGTGTTCGGGGCTGACCCGAACCACAAGACTTGCGATTTTCATCTTTGACTCTCCATCGGGTTGCTGACGGCAATGGCGCCGACAGGGCATGGCGCTACGCAAGCGCCACAACCGGTGCATGTGCCTTCGTTCATTTCCGGGCGGGAAATACCGCCCAGGGCGGGCCGGAAACGAATGGCGCCGGCCTCGCAGTTCTCACCACAAATCCGGCACTCCACGCCCTTTCGGGCCACACAGGCTTCGCCGAGATGTGCCTTCATTGCCCACGCCGGGGCACCCGCTTCACGCCGGATTGCGCCGGTTTCACAGGCCGCAGCGCAATCGCCGCAAAAGGTGCACTCGCCAAGGGAAAAGTCGATCGTGGGATAGCCGCCGTCACCCACGCGCACTACCCGGGTCGGGCAGGCGGCCACGCAATCGTCGCAGCGCGAACACAGCGGGATGAAATCTGCCTCCGCCAGCGCCCAAGGGGGGCGAGGCTCGGCAGCAACTTGGCGGAAACGGCCGCGGAGAAAACCGCGACGGGCGACGTCCATCGGACTTAAAGTCCCTAAAAACCGTGTGGGTTCTTATTGGACACCCGCGAACAACGGTTTGACTTGATTGCGATCAAACCAGGCCGGAAAGAGTGCCATGACGTGCACGTCAGCTGGTGACGGGGCTCACGGCCTGACGATGCGCCGGCGCATCGAACCAGCGCAACAGCAGGCGATAGATATCGAGGTCGAAGGCATAGCGGGCCGCAGGCAAGGCGGCGCGGGCTTCTTCCTCGGTCGCGCCCGTCGACAGATAACACCAGGCGTCGAGCAGGTGACAGGCGCTCAGGCCGGTCGCCGGGTCGCGCTCATGGAGCAGCACCGGTCCGGCCCACGGCCATGGCTTGAGCCCCTTGCCGGCCAACGCGCCGAGTAGACGTGCATCGTGCTGCTCCGGGGTTTCCTTGCCGGCACAGACACCGGCGCAACGCTTCATCTGATACGCCATACAGGCGCCGTTGCGACCACTGTCGAGGCCGAGCCGGCGCGGGCAGAGCTGATACAGATACGCCAGCTCCCGGAGCAGATTGTCCGCCTCCTTGCGGGTACGGAAGGCCCCATGCACGCTGTCCCAGGCACGCGGATCGCCCTCGGCGAGGGGCACGCGTTCGAGGACCGTGGCTTTGCGCTTGTTGCTGGGCAGGATGCGCAGACCGAACACCTCGTCGTTCTTGCGCAACTGTCGATTGTGCAGCGGCGTGTCGTGCTTGACCAGGCAGGCCTCCAGCAACAGCGCCCCCAGCTCGCCGGCGGTCTGCTCCCACTCCACCCGCCGCACCTGCCGCGCCAGTTCCGCCTCTTTGCCGCTGAGCCGGGTGGCGGCGAAATGCGACATGACGCGGGTGCGCATGCGCTTGCTCTTGCCGATGTAGAGCGGCAGATCGTTTTCGCCGTAAAAGAAATAGACCCCGGGGCTGTCCGGAATGCCTTCCAGCACCCCCTCCGGCAGGCCCGGCGGCCGCGCGGGCTGTTTCATGGCGCGCGCCACGGCGTTCTCCAGCGTATCGGCCGGGAAGGCACTGCGGACCTGATCGAGAAACTGGCACAACACTTCGGTGTCGCCCATGGCGCGATGGCGGGCGGTGCATACCAGCCCGTGGCGCTCGATCAGGGCGTCGAGCCCGTGGCGATGATGCTGCGGATACAGGGCGCGGGAAAGTTTGACGGTGCACAGCACCGCAGCATCAAAGGGTTTGTCGAGAGCGGCGAAGGCGGTCTTGAGGAAGCCGTAGTCGAACCGGGCATTGTGGGCCACAAACACGGCGTCGTCCAGCAAGGCGAGGACGGTGTCGGCAAGCTCGGAAAACTCGGGCGCATCGGCCACCATCGCATCGGTAATGCCAGTGAAGCTCTGGATCATGCCCGGAATGTGCACCCCGGGCCGCACCAGCGAACTCCAGCGCTCAAGCTCGCGACCGTCTTCAAGCAGGACGATGGCGATTTCGGTGATCCGGTCGCGTACCGGATGGGCTCCGGTGGTTTCCAGATCGACCACGGCCAGTCGATGCGGCAGCGTCAAGGCATCAGGTGGCGCGTTGCGCGGCCACCCTCAAAAACACGTGAGGCATCAGTCCGTCTGATAGTAGTACGGCTTGCTCGGCACACTGGCTTCGCTGTTGCGCGCGCGGGCGTCGGTGTCCTGCGGCTTGTCCCACCACAGGGCGCGACCGGCTTGCTGCTCTTTCTTCTCTTGCGGGTGATTGGCCATCCACTCGCGCATGAATTTGGTGTGCTCGGATTCGTACAGTGCCATTGCTTTCTCCTGATTCAGCGACGCGATTCTAGGCAAGTCGCCGCCAATGCGCCAGCCATTCAGCGGCGCTGATCACTCTTTAGCCGCGAAACCCGGGTCACCGACTGTTGTACCCGCACCGCCCGGATCACCCGCGCCAGGTGCACCCGGTTCTCGACTTCAAGGACGAACTGCAAGGCAGTGTAAGGCGCCTGCTCCACATCCATGGTGACATTGAGGATGTTGGCGTTGGCGTCGGCGATCGCCGCCGCCACCTTGGCCAGCACCCCGCGATTGTCGATAGTCAGCACCCGGATCGTGGCCTCGAACAATCGCCCTTCCGCCGGCTCCCAACCGACGTCGATCCAGCGCCCGCGGTCGCCGCGACGGCGAGCCACCACCGGGCAGTCGTCGGTGTGCACCTCCAGACCCTGGCCCTTGCGGATGGTGGCGATGATGTCATCGCCCGGAATCGGGTGGCAGCACTTGGCCAGCTGCACCGCCGTGCCCTCGCTGCCACGGATCAACACCGCGCCCAAGGGTTTGGGCTTGATTACGTCGGGTCGGCCGGACTCCTGGTCCTGCGCCTCGGCCACCCGTCGCGCGACGATCACCGGCAGGCGCTTGCCCAGACCGATATCGGCAAAAATCTCGCGGCGATCGCGTACGCCCGCATCGCCCAGGAAGCGGTCCCAGGCAAACACGCTGATCTGCCCCAGCGTCAGCCCGTGCTCGCGCAGCGCCTGGTTGAGCAGTCGCTCGCCCAGCGCCACCGCTTCGTCATGCTGCGCCGATTTGAGGAAATGCCGGATCTGCGCCCGTGCCTTGCCAGTGCGCACATAGCTCAACCAGGCCGGGTTGGGGCTGGCATGGGCGGCGGTAATCACCTCAACCTGATCGCCATTGCGCAGCTCGGTGCGCAGCGGCACCAGATCGCCATTGACCCGGCAGGCCACGCAGCGATTGCCGATGTCGGTATGCACCGCGTAAGCGAAGTCGACTGGCGTTGCGCCGCGCTGCAAGGACAGGATGCGTCCCTTGGGCGTGAAGGCATACACCTCGCTCGGAAAAAGGTCGATCTTGACGTGCTCGAGGAACTCGGTAGCCTCGGCCGACGCCGACTGCAGGTCGATCAGCGACTGTAGCCACGAGTGCGTGCGCTGATGCAGCTCCGACAGGCTGGATTCATCATCCTTGTACAACCAGTGCGAGGCCACGCCCGACTCGGCCACATGGTGCATCGCGCGGGTACGCACCTGCACCTCCACCGGCGTGCCATACGGCCCGATCAAGGTGGTGTGCAGTGACTGATAACCGTTGGCCTTGGGGATCGCGATGTAGTCCTTGAACTTGCCTGGCACCGGCTTGTACAGCGCATGCAGCGAACCGATGGTCAGGTAGCACGAGGGCACGTCGGGAACGATCACCCGGAAGCCGTAGATATCGAGCACCTGCGAGAAGGACAGCCGCTTCTCGATCATCTTGCGATAGATGCCGTAAAGGTGCTTTTCGCGGCCCTGAATCTCCGCCGAAATCCCCCATTGCGGCAGACGCGCCTCCAGCGCGGTGAGCACCTTGCCCACCACCTCGCGACGATTGCCGCGCGCCGCCTTGATCGCCTTGGCCAGCACCTGGTAGCGCAGCGGATGCTTGTGCATGAACGACAGTTCCTGCAGCTCGCGGTACAGGCCGTTCAGGCCCAGCCGGTTGGCGATCGGCGCGTAGATTTCGAGGGTTTCGCTGGCAATGCGGCGGCGCTTGGCCGGGCGGACGAAGTCCAGCGTGCGCATGTTGTGCAGACGATCCGCCAGCTTGATCAGGATGACCCGCAGATCGGTGGCCATCGCCAGCAGCATCTTGCGGAAGTTTTCCGCCTGCGCCTCTTCCTGGGAACGAAATTCGATCTTGTCGAGCTTGGACAGCCCATCAACCAGCTCGGCGGTGACCCGGCCGAAGCGCTCGGTGATTTCCGCCTTGGTGACGGAGGTGTCCTCCATCACATCGTGCAGCAGCGCGGCGGTCAGCGCCTGCGCGTCGAGATTCCACTCGGCGACCAGTTCAGTGACCGCCACCGGATGCGTGATGTAGGGCTCGCCGCTGATGCGGTACTGCCCGGTGTGGGCGGCTGCCGAAAAATGATAGGCCGCCTCAACGCGACCGACATCTTCAGGCCGCAAATAGGTACTGATCTTGGCCTTCAGCCGCTCGAAATCCAGCGTCGGAACGCTGGACACGGGCGGGCCAAAAGGCATCGGGACCGGGCGGCCGACATCCATAAAAGACCTGATCTGCTCAGTTCAGATGCCGGCGCCGCGGTGCGTCATCGCACGCTTACGCCTGGCCTCGGTTGAGCACTTCCAGCCCGACCTTGCCAGCTTCGATCTCGCGCAGCGCGATCACCGTTGGCTTGTCGCGATCGGCGCGGTCAATCTCGATCTGCGGCTCGTTGCCGTTGGTCAGTTGACGCGCACGATAGGTCGCGGCCAGGGTGAGCTGAAAGCGGTTGGGGATACGCTTGAGACAATCTTCAATCGTAATACGGGCCATGGGAACTCAATCCTTCTCGAGGAATTCAAAATAAGTCGGGAAACGCGCATGCTGATTGGCATAGCGCAGCCGGGCGGCGCGCACGACAGCCACCAGGTCGTCCAGCGCTGCGGGCAATTCGTTGTTAATTATAACGTAATCGAACTCAGCCACATGACGCATCTCGCCCCGCGCGGCAAGCAAGCGCCGGCCGATCACGTCTTCGCTGTCGGTCCCCCTGCCGCGCAGGCGGCGTTCGAGCTCCTCGGTCGAAGGTGGTAGAACGAAAACGCCAACCGCACCCGGAAAGGCCTTGCGCACCTGCTGCGCACCCTGCCAGTCGATTTCGAGCAGCATGTCGCGCCCCGCGTCGATCTGCGCCTGCAGCCAGACACGCGAGGTGGCGTAGTAATTGCCATGCACTTCCGCCCACTCGAGGAACTCGCCCCGATCGCGCAATTCGCGAAACTTGGCGACGTCCACAAAATGATACTCGCGCCCATTCTCCTCACCCGGCCGCGGCGGACGGGTCGTGTAGGAAATGGACAAATGCACCGCGGCGTCGCGCTCGAGCAGGCCTTTGACCAAGGTCGTTTTGCCGGCGCCGGACGGCGCGGTGACGATAAACAGGGTTCCAGACATGCGATATCCACGGGCAGCGGTCGCCGCCATCCACTTTCCAATCTGAGGATTCTAGCCCGGATCTGACGCACCAGTGCGCGCCGGTCCGCGGATGGCCGACGCCTTTCCCGATCACCGCAGCCCAAATCGGGGCTTTTGTAAAACCGCCTTTACAATTGTAACGATCGAGAACTCGCCACAAACATGCCGGTCACATTTGCGTTCCATAGTGCCAACATGAGGACTTGAAGTTTTTACTCGCGCCCCCATGTAGCCTCGACCGACCCTGACCCGCCCGCCGGCCACCTAGAGCCAGCGGCGTCCTGGAGCACCGCATGACCCGAAGAACGGAAAGCAACGTCCGCAAGATTCTCAGCACGGCCGCCATGGCGCTAGCCGTCCCCACCGCAGCCTCCGCAGCCACCACGGCGGCGCCCGCCATGACCGAGAAGGCCTCGGTCAGCAGCTCGGCCGCCAAGCGCAGCGCCCGCCAGAACGAGCACGACGAGGCCCACCCGGAACTGTTCCCGCTCAAGCTGCGCCCCGCGGCAAGCGCCGGCACCGAAGCCGCCGAGAAGGCGATCCAGGTCAAAGTGCTGGATGCGGCCGGTCGCCGCATTTTGCTGGCACGCGCGCATGGCAACATCACGCTGGGCCCGCTGCCGGCCGGCGAGTACACCCTGCAGCTGTGCTCGGGCACTTCGATGGAAGAGCACGCCCTCAAGCTCGGCGCCGGCAAGCGCGGGCTGTTGCGCTACGAACTCGGCGCCTGATCGGCGCGCGTCGCACCCATGACAAAGGCGCCCGGTGGGCGCCTTTGTCGTTTTCGTGTCCGGTTGAGACCTACAAGGTCTCGCTCGCGCCGGGCTGCTCCGCCGTCACGACATAGCGCAACGGGCCGCCAGCACGCAGCGCGTCAAAGGGGTAGCAGGTCACCAGCGTGAGGCGATGCGTATCCGGCGGGGATGCCAGCACGCCGGTGTCGGACTTGTCGACCACGCGCTGATCGGTGATGCGATACACCGCCACCTCGCCTGTCGGCATCTCCACCTCGACCGCCTCGCCGGCCTGCACCCACTCCAGAAAGGCAAAGTGCGTGTCGCGATGACCACCGATTACGCTGTTGCCAGCCGCACCAGGATCGGCCGTGCCGAACACATGTCCCGGCCCGAAGGCCAGGCTACGCCCCTGGCTACCCGCCAGCACATACAGTTCAACCCCGCGCGCGGGCACGCTCAGCCGCGCCACCGGCCAGGTGTCGGCCCACGGCCAGGGTTTGACCTGCGACGCGCCGGCCAGCGTCTTGTGCCAGGCCTGGCTGATCAAGGTCTGCGCCAGCCAGGCCTTGGCGTGGATGTAGCCGGCCTGACCGAATTGCGACAGCGCGACCAGCAGGCTGACCGCGGCAATCGCCTTGATACTCCAGGACACGATTCGCTGACGGCGCGGCACGGCGCCCTCCCGGCATGTCGGCGCCGGCCAGGCGCATTCGACGCCGAGAAATTCATGATGACTGCAATTGTGGCAAACGGTGCTCATGACTTACCCCTTCATGCTCAGTTGGCGTACGCGTGACGTACGGGTGAGGAAGAACGCGGCCAGCGCCATCAGGCCCAGCAGCAGATGCCAGCGCGCATCGGTGGCGCCTTGCGGCAACTCGCCAACCACCCCCGAGGGCGACCAGCCCGCCGGGAGGAGCCCCGGCACGGCGCCGGACTGGAGACGCGCGTCGGCGGAACGCGCCGGGGTCTTGTCGACCGCCACGAAACTGGTGAATTTGCTGACCAGCTGGAACTCCAGCGCCAGGGCCAGCACCTGCTTGCGCACGACCGCCTCGTCGGCACCGTCGGCGAGCGTGTCCATCCAGTGGTCGATCTTCTGCCGCGCCCACAACACGCCCATGCCTTCACCGGGGTTGGCGTCATCGAGCGCCAGCGAGCTGGTCCAGTGAATGTCGCCGGCGTCGCCGCTCAGGCGCACTTCGCCACCCACCGTGCGGTCAATCGCCGCAGCCACCACCACCGGCTCACCCAGATACAGATCAGGCAAGGGATCGGGTGAGGCATCGGCCCGCGCGCCGCTCGGCCAGGTGATGCTCAGCCCCTTGACCACCGGCGACTCCAGCTTGGTAAAGAGTTCGGACATGCGCGCACGCACTTCCTCGATCTTGCCAATGTAAGTAAAGGTGCCCCGCCCGGCCTGCGCCGCCTTGCGCATGAAGTGGCTGTTCGGTGCCGAACCGATGCCCACGGTAAACAAGCGCGAGTCGCCCAGGCGCTGCTGGATCATGCCAAACAGCTGCGCCTCGTTGCCGACCGCGCCATCAGTCAAAAACACGATCTGCCGCACCCGGTCGGCGTTGCGCCCGCCGTCGAGCGCCAGATCCAGCGCGCCGGCCATCTCCGTGCCGCCATTGGCGCGCAGGCGCTGCACCCAGCGCACCGCATGGTCAACATTGGCCCGGCTGGCCGACTGAGCCGAGGTGTAGAGCGCCGAGGCGGTGGAATTGAATTCGATAACATTGAAGCGGTCCTCGGCGTCCAGCCGCGCCAGGGCCATGGACAGCGCCTCGCGCGCCTGGACGATGGACTCGCCTTCCATTGAGCCGGAGGTGTCGATGATGAACACCACCTCGCGCGGCAGCCGCTTGCCGACCGCACTCGGCGCCGGCGGCACCAGCATCAGCAGCGCGTGATCGCGATCCTTGCCGGGCTCGACAAACAGCGTGGCCGACGGCGCCGTGCCGGCAGCGAGCGTCCAGTTGAGAACGAAATCACGGTTGGCCGGGGTGCGCCCCTCGCTCAGCCGAATGCGGCGCACCGAGGGTTTGAGTGTATCGACACGCACGCGGTGAAAGGGGCTGTCGACCGCGGCAATCGGCACCCCGGCATCGAGATACACATTCAGGCTCACCGGATTGATGACCGGGCCGGCCTCGTCGGGCAGCATCATCGGCGGCAGGATGGCCGCGGCATCGGGCACCACATCGGTGCCGGTCGTCGCGCCGCTCTCCTCATCGGCGATCACCTTGCCCGGGATGTAGCGCGGCGCCACCACCATCGGAAAACGCAGGCTGTAGCGGCCCACGCCCTCGGCCACCGAATAATCCAGCGTGTGCTGATATTCGATCTCGACCCGGATCTCATCGCGCGGGCCGATGTTGGCCACGCGGGTGGTGAAAATATTCGGTCGCTCTTGCGACACCAGCGCGGTCGCCTTGCCCTCAGCCTTGGCTTTCTCATAGGTCGCCTGGGCCTGCGCACGCGCCTGGATTTCGCCCTCGATCACCCGGTCGGCCACCTGGATGCGCATGCGGTCGACCGCTGCGTTCTCCGGCAGCGGGAACACATACGTGCCTTCGCGCCAGTCGTCGGCCGGGTTGCGGAAACGCTGCACCACCTTGGCGCGCACGATCGGGCCACTGACCCGCAGCGTGACGTCGGTATGCAGCAAGGGGGCGGCCACCGGATCGCCGCCGGCACCGCGGAACAACAGCGTGCCCTGCTGTACCGCGCCCTCGTCGCGGCTCGCCGCCTCGGCCGGCCCCGCCAGCAACAGCACCAGCGCGCCGAGCGCCAGACTCACGCCAAGCCCGGTGATGAACATCAGCAGCAGGCGGGCGAGCAATTCAGCAACTTCTCGGGCGCGATCTCGGAATGCGAGCGGGGCGGGGGTCATGGCGTTCTCCGTTCATGGGCGTTTTTGGACACAACCATTAAAACGAGGAAAACAGCCCCCTTCGGGCACCGAATAGGGCAAAGCGCTGATCAAATGTGGCCGAAAAATGGCAGTAAGCGGAGGGGCCGCCGGCGGTGCTAAAGTAGCGCCCCATGGGACGCCGAATCGCCATTGTTGAAGACGAAGCCGCCATCCGGGCCAACTACTCGGATGCCTTTGCACGCCAGGGCTACGAGGTGTCGGCCTATGCCGATCGGCCCAGCGCACTGGCCGCCTTTCGCGACCGCCTGCCAGAGCTGGCGATCATCGATATCGGCCTGGGCAACGAACCCGAGGGTGGCTTTACGCTATGCGCCGAGTTGCGCGCGCTGTCGCAGCGCCTGCCGATCATTTTCCTGACCGCCCGCGACAGCGATTTCGACGTGGTGTCGGGCTTGCGTCTGGGCGCGGATGACTACCTGACCAAGGACATCAGCCTGCCGCACCTGCTGGCCCGCGTGGCGGCACTGTTTCGTCGTGTGGAAGTCCTGGCCGAAGCAAAACCCACCGAAGAACAGCTGGATCGTGGCGACCTCAAACTGGACATCAGCCGCCTGAGCGCTCGCTGGCGCGGCGAGTCGGTACCCCTGACGCTGACCGAGTTCTGGATGGTGCATACCCTGTCGCGACATCCGGGGCATGTAAAGAATCGCGATCAGCTGATGGCCGACGCGCACCTGGTAGTGGACGACGGCACCATCACCTCACATATCAAGCGGATCCGCAAAAAATTTGCCGCGCTCGACCCGGGGTTTGACCGGATCGAGAGCGTTTACGGCGCGGGCTACCGCTGGAAAGCCTGAGCCCCCAGCGATGGTGCGTCAGCCGCCGTTGAGATAGAACAGCACCAAGGCGATTACCACGGCAAGCACGAGGCCGGCGACAAGCGTACCCGCACTGGTGGTGCGCGCGGCGGCTGGCGGCACGACTTCGGGCGCCAGGCTGGGCGGCGGTGCCGGCATGCCAGCGGGCTTGGCTGGCGCGGGGGGAGGTGGTGCCGGCGGCGGTTCGACGGGCGCCACGGGCGCGGCCTTGGCAGGTGGCGGCGCCGTGAAATCGAAATCGACCTTGGTGACGGGTTTCTGAACCGGCTTTGCCGCTGGCGCGTCATGGGCCGCGCGCAATGCCGCCAAGGCGTCGTCATCGTCGGCCAATGCGCTTTCGTACTCGCGGATGGCTTCCGGGTTGATCACCGTCTGCATCATGGCCGAACGCGGATTACCCAGGGGCGGGTTATCATCGGCTTCACCCAGCGCGGCGCGGATCATGTCGAGCGACTCGCTGCTGTCAAAACTGTGTTGAACGTTGTAGGGCACCGAAGCGCTGAACTGGGTCTCCATCAAACTCGCTTCTGTCGCCGCTTCGGGCTCGGAGATCTCGGACGGCAGCCGATCCGGGCGCGGCAAGGCGGGATCGGCCGACACATCCATGCCCATCTGACGCAAGGTCTTGATGTAGGTCCGGGCCTTTTCTTCGATCAGGCCGCGTTTGATGGTCACCGTCTGGCCCGAAAACAGCAGCGCTTGCTGACGCGCATCGAAACGCAAGCGGCTGGCCGACTGGCGCATCACTGACTCGCGCGAGAAACCGGGCAACACCTTGCCGTCAAAGACGATGCGATACCCCGGCGCGCTTGGCGTCGCAGGCGCAGCCTTTGCCGGTGCCGCCGTCGTGGCAACCGGCCCAGTCGCCGACTGCGAACGGGCGTTCAAACCCATCGCCGTCAACTCGGCCAGATAGCGGCGCGCCTGCTCTGCATCGAGGCCTTTTTTGAGCGTAATGGCACGCCCGGAGAAAACCTGCGCCAGCTGCGCCGGCTTCAAGCCAAAGCGTTCGCCAAAGCGCGCCTTGACCTGCGCCGGGGCAAAACCGTCGAGCAAATCACCAGAAAAAATAATCGCGTAGAGGGGCCCCATCCCTTATTGCTCCCGAAGCATGTCACGTTGCAACATCAGCATACTTTGTACCATGCAATATGCCGTAATCCTTGAGGAATTGGTTACGTTTTGATCCGTAAAACCCGGCGGCCGCGTCATTGCACCAATGCTATCGTCGGCCAGGGCTTGACCCAAACACCTTGCGGGCCTCACGCTGCCGACACGATCCATGCCACCGCCCGACACCCTGCCGTGAAACCCATTCGCATCAGTCTGCGCAGCAAACTCGCCTTGATGGCGCTGGTGTTGCTCGCGCTGCCGTGGGTGGGCTATCAATATGTGCAGGAAATGGAGCGGTTTCTGCTCGACGGCCAGCGCCAGGGCCTGATCGCCACGGCCCGCGCCGTGGCCACCGCCTTGCATGAACGCCCTCAGCTGTTCGGCCGCCCGCCCGGCAGCAGCATGGTCAGCCTGAGCGACTCCCTGCTGCCTGGCGAAGAGGTGCTGGAGCTGGCCATTGCGGCAATGCCGCAGCAGACGCCGACCGAAGCACCATTCGCTGCCCCGCCGCCGGCGCCGACCATCGATGGCGCCGCGGAAGTGGCCGCCATCCTGCGCGCGCTGGAGCGCAATACCGCACGTATCTGGGTCGTCGACCGCGATCTCGACGTACTCACCCATACCGGCTCACTGGCCCCGCCGCCAGCCGCCTCGCCGGCCCCGCTCGTCCAGTTCTGGCATGGCTTGCTCGGCAGTGTGGGCTACCGGCCCGACGACATCGCCGCCCGGCTCGCCGACATTCCGCCGCCCAGCGGTCAAGCCATCTCCGGCACCCTCTTCGGCGCCACCACCTCCTGGCTACGCCCGGTCGGTGGTAGCGATGTGCTGATCGTCGCGGCGGCGCATCCGGTGTGGGTCGCCGACAGGGTGCAAGGCGCGGTGGTGGTCGAAGAGAGCACGCTGGCGATCCAGGCCGTGCGCGACGCGGCCGTCGAACGCCTCGCCTGGCTGACTTTTGCCGGCCTGGCGATTGCTGCCATCGTTGTGCTCGGTTTCGCTTCACGTCTGTCCTGGCGCATCCGCAGCCTGCGCGACGAGGCCGAAAGCGCGATCGACGCCCGCGGCCGTATCACCGGCCTCGCCGCTGCATCAACCGCGGGCGACGAAGTGGGCGACCTGTCGCGCAGCTTCTCCACCTTGCTCGCCCGCCTCGCGCAACACCACCAATACCTCGAATCCATGGCCAGCCGGCTCTCGCACGAGTTGCGCACGCCGGTCGCCGTGGTGCGCTCATCGCTTGAAAACCTGCAACTCGAAGCACTCCCGCCCGAAGCGGCCACCTATCTCGATCGCGCCCATGCCGGCCTGCACCGACTGACCCGGATTCTCGCCCGCATGAGCGAAGCCACCCGCATGGAGCAAGCTCTCGCCACCACCGACCCCGAATGGTTCGAGCTGCGCGCCGTGATCGCCGAATGCCTCAGCGGCTACCGCCTCGCGCACGCCAGTCAGCGCTTTGACGACAGGCTCACCGATCAACCCGTGTGGGTTCGCGGCGCACCGGATCTGGCCGCGCAGATGCTCGACAAACTGGTGAGCAATGCCATCGACTTCACCTCGGCCGGCCAACCAATCAAGATCGAACTCACGCTGACCGACACGCAGGCCGAACTGAGTGTGAGCAATCACGGTCCCACCCTGCCCAGTGCGCTCGAAGGCAAGCTCTTCGACTCGATGGTGTCCGGGCGCAGCGCCGACCCTGGCGGTGAGCCGCATCTCGGCCTTGGACTCTATGTGGCGCAATTGATTGCGGGATTCCATGGCGGCAAACTCGCCGCCCGGAACCTGCCATCGGACGACGGTGTCCGGGTCACCGCCACGCTCCCCGCACGCGCCGACAACAGCCTCGGCGCGCGCGCTGATCGTCAGTAAACTTGACACGCACCGCCAACAAGGCTGACACGGAATACAAAAACTTCACTGAAACAATAGCTTGCAAAGCTGGCTCAGCGTTTGCTTCTGTCGAGCATGAGTCCTTTTTTTTGCGCCGCGCCCAGAGTCATGCTTGCTCTCTGGTGCCTCAGCTTGAGCAGTCCAGCCAGCGCCATGCCGCTCGCAGACAGCGCGCCTCAACTCACGAGCACAGTCCCTGGCGCCCATCGCGACCCTGACGCCCTGGATTTCGTGGCCGACGACACCTTGAGCCCCGCCGCTGAGGCCGCACACCGGCATGCGCCCCTTCCGCCGGAGATCAGCACCGCTGACCTCCCCACCAGCGAGGCCATGATCAGCCCCGCGGATCGTCAACGCGGCGGCGCCAAGAAGCCCGAGGCCATGCCCTTTACCCACACCGAAAACGGCCTCGACGACCTTGCCTTCGACGACCCCGGCGCCAAGGCCTGGTTTGCCGACGACGAGAACCTGATGGACCGGATGCGCAACGTGCGCGCCCAGGTAAGCGAACTGCTGGACTGGAAGCTCAACGACACCATCAACCAGGCCGGCCGCGAACTCCTCGAAACCCTGGGCATTGACGACACCGCCACCACCCGACTGATGATCGCCGAGCGCACCGCCGAAGATACCCCTCCGCCGTGGATGGCCCATGCTGCCGAGCGAGCCAGCAAAGCGGACGACGCGCCATGGGATGCCGAGTCTGGCCGGAACGCGATCGCCAAATTTGCTTTCCTGGTCTGGGATACCCTGACGCATCCGGCCTTCATCGCCCTGGTGATGTTATTCATTGGCTTCCGGTCCTTGGTCGCGCTGGTGCGCCTCACCGGCCGCTCACGCCCCCGCAAAAGCCGGCGTTCACCAACCAAAGTCGAACCGCCCCAGGAAAAGCCCCGCAGCCACGGTAAGCACTGGACACGTCGCCGGCGCATTCGCTAGGCTGACGGCCCACCTCTGACGGATCGTCAGCATGAGCGACATGGACGCCTATCGGGCAAGCGGAACGGAGCGTCTTAGAACCGACGATCTCCTTGCTTTGATGCCAAAGCATGGCGCATCAGCGCTTGACGTCGGTGCGCGTGACGGCCACTTCTCCCTGCTGATGGCCGAGCGTTTCGACAACGTCACTGCGCTTGATCTGAGCCAACCCAGAATCACGCACCCAAAAATCAACTCCGTTGCTGGCAATGCCGCAGCGCTTGATTTTCCGGACCGATGCTTCGATCTGGTTTTTTGCGCCGAGGTGCTTGAGCACATCCCCTCGCCTGCACTGGAGCGGGCATGCACCGAACTCGCCCGCGTCTGCCGCAGCACACTGCTGATCGGCGTCCCTTTCGATCAGGATATTCGCGTCGGGCGCACCACCTGCAGCCACTGCGGCCAGACCAATCCGCCCTGGGGCCATGTCAATCGCTTCGACGAGGCGCGTCTTGCGAACCTGTTTCCATCGCTGCATCTGGCTGAACGCTCGTTGATCGGCAGCACCCGCGAGCGCACCAACGCGCTCAGCACATGGCTGATGGATCAGGCCGGCAATCCCTACGGCACATATTCCCAAGACGAACCCTGTGTACACTGCAATCACCCCCTGGGCGAGGCAGCCCCGCGCTCATTCGTCCGAAAACTGATCACCAAAGCCGCCTTCCTCGGTCAGCGCCTGCAGCGCCCCTTCATCGCCGAGCGAGCCAACTGGATTCATCTGCGCTTCGAACGCGCCAACTAAACTGCCCCCATGCCAACCCTATCCCTGCTCGACCAAACGCTGGATTACGTTCGCCTTCACGCGGCCACACCCCGCGCAGGCGCGCCGACGCTGGTATTCCTTCACGAAGGGCTGGGCGCGATCAGCATATGGCGGGATTTTCCGCAGCGGCTGACCGACGCGGTGGGCGGTGATGCACTGGTCTACTCGCGCGCCGGCTATGGCCGCTCAAGCCCGGCCGAGCTCCCGCGCCCGGTGAACTACATGCATACCGAGGCCTTGCGTATATTGCCGGCGCTGCTCGATGCGCTGGCCATCGAACGGCCGGTGCTGTTCGGCCACTCCGACGGCGGCTCGATTGCCCTGATCTGCGCCGGCGCCACCGCCACGGCGCTGAGCGGCATTGTGGTGCTGGCACCGCACGTGATGGTCGAAGACATCACCATCGCCGGCATTCAGGAAGCACGGGCGCGCTATGAGACGACACCCATGCGCGACCGCCTCGGCCGCCACCACGACGATCCGGACGCGGTCTTCTGGGGTTGGAACAATGTGTGGCTGGACCCAGCCTTCCGCGACTGGAACATCGAACACCTGCTCCCCGGCATCGACTGCCCGGTGCTCGCCATTCAAGGCGAGGACGACGAATACGCCACCCTGGCACAGATCGATCGCATTGCCGACGGCGCGCCCGATGTCCGCCTGCTGGCCTTGCCCGACTGCCGGCACTCGCCCCACGCCGACCAGCCCGACGCGGTGATCGCCGCCACGGCCGAGTTCATTGCGAGTCTCACCCCGGCCAGCACTTAGTCGCCGAATTCTTCCTTGCGGTAACGCAGCACGTGACGGCGACCGTTGACGGCCGTCACGCTGATCCACAGCCAGCCCACGCCGGCGCACACCAGCGCCGCTGACAGGCCGCGCGGATACAGCAACGCCACCACAGCGACCAGGACAGCCAACACGGCCGAACTGATCAGCGCCTTGCGGGTGATCCCTTGCAAACACTGCTCTGCCAGCGCCGGCGTCGTGACGCCTGCGGTCTGCAAGGCCTTGCGCACGGAGACATAGTTTTGTTCCTGTTTCTGAGCGCTACGCCCGAAGGGATCATCGATCTTCATATGAGACAACACTGTGGCAATGGCGGGGCGCTCAGGATACGCCGGATCGCCATCCCCCCCAATCACAACGCCGGCGCCAACACGTAAAAACGGCGCGCCCCCCGTCGGGAGGCCGCGCCGTCATCCTTCGACTGAAGGGGTCAAACGCTCAGCGCACGAACATTTCCACCCGACGGTTCTGCGCACGCCCGTCAGCCGTGCTGTTGTCGGCAATCGGCATCACCTCGCCCTGCCCGGTCGGCGTCAGACGCCCCGGCGCCACCCCGCGGCCTTGCAGATAGTTGGTCACGCTGGTCGCGCGATCCAGTGACAGGCGCTGGTTGTATTCGGCGGCGCCGGTACTGTCAGTGTGGCCGACCACGTTGACCATCGCATTCGGATGCTCGTTGAGGGTGCCGGCGATCTGGTCCAGGGTTTGCGCAAAGGCCGGATTGACCCGCGCGCTATTGGTGTCGAACAACACCGCGCCCGGGATATCGAGCTTCACCGAGCCATCAGGCTGCTCGGTCACTTTGACCTGGGAGCCGATCAGATAGCCAAAAGCGCCGCCCAGCGCGGCACCCACCACCGTGCTGCGCCGACCCCCCACCTGGTTGCCGACAACACCGCCGAGCACGGCACCAGAGACGGCACCAATGGTTTTGTTCTGCGTTTCGGTCGTGGTGCATCCGGGCAACGCCAATACACTTGCCATGGCAGCAACGATAAGCATCTTTTTCATATTCTTCTCCTTCCTGAGGGGGATACCAACACACACCGGCGGCCGCGAGTTGATGCCAGGCCGGCCAGGCTACGCACCTCATGTTGCAAAAGTGCGCGCACCTTTAACGGCTTCATCTTGCCACGCACGGGAGAGCAGCGCGCAGATCGGTTACGAAGTGCAACAAACGCGGCGGCTAACGCGAGTCTTGCAGAAATGGGCCCAGGCAGGGCACTCTTTTGGAAACACGGCCTCGCCAGGAGAGACGCGCATGCCGAATCTGGATGCTCTCGAAATCAAAGCCTTCATCCCCGCGCGGCATTTCGAGCGCTCGCAGCGCTTCTACCTTGATCTCGGTTTCCACCGCGTCTGGGCCTCGCCAGATCTGGCCCATTTCCAATGTGGCAGTACCGCGTTCCTGCTCGAAAACGACTACCTCGCCATCGTGGCCGAAAATTTCACCCTGCATTTGCTGGTCGCCGATGTCGACGCCTGGTGGCAACGCGCTCACGACGCACGTCTGGCCGATGTGTATGGCGTCAAACTCGGTCGACCAGAGAACCGTCCTTGGGGCATGCGCGAGTTCACCCTCACCGATCCGAGTGGCGTGCATTGGCGCATCGCGCAAAACATCACACCCGGTGACCCCGCCCACGGCACGGGCTGACTCAATCGGGCTGCATGGCCCAGCGCAGGCGCCGCACCGCCTCGGGCATTTGCGCCTCAGGCACCGCGCCGTAACCGAGTAGCAGGCCATTACAGCGCATGGGCGGCAAGGCGTAGCGGCTCAGCGCGCGCACCACAACGCCCCGCTCGGCCGCCCGCGCCGCCACAGCGGTATCGGCCAGCGTATCGGGCAGCGTCAGCACCACATGCAAGCCGGCGGCGCCGCCACGAATCGCCGTCTCCGGGCCCGGCGTTCGCGCCAGCTCGGTCCGTAGCGCCTGCTGTCGCGCCAGATAGAGGCGTCGCATACGACGCAGATGCGTGGTGTAGTGGCCGCGCTGAATGAAGTCCGCCAGCGCAACCTGCTCAATCCCCTGCCCCGACCGCGCCAGTGATGCCGAGGCGGCCGCGAACACATCGGCCAGCGCCTCGGGCACTACCAGATAACCCAACCGCAAACCGGGATAGAGCGTCTTGCTGAAGGTGCCGGTGTAGACCACCGGCGCATCCGGCTGCAAGCCAAACAGCGCGGGCAGCGCCGGCCCGCCGCGGGCGAACTCGCTATCGTAGTCGTCCTCGATGATCCAGCCGCCGCTGCGGCACACCCCGTCGATCAAGGCCAGGCGTCGAGGCAGGCTCAGGACCTCGCCCGACGGGTACTGGTGGGCCGGGCAGACCAGCACCAGACGCGGTGGATGCGCCTGCCAATCCGCCGTCATCGGCGCCATGCCTTCGCCGTCCACTGGCACCGAATGCAAGACCAGCCCCGCCATCGCCAAAGCGGTGCGCGCCGCCGGGTAGCCGGGGTTCTCGACCCAGGCCGTCTCGCCATTGTCGGCCAGCAGGCGGGCGCACAGATCGAGCGCCGCCTGCGTGCCGGCGGTGACGATGACTTGCTCGGGGCGCACCCGAAAACCACGCACCGTCGCCAGATACTCCGCCAGCGCCGCGCGCAACTCGGGCTCGCCACCGGGTGCCGCATAGCCCAGATGACGCGGCCGCGCGGCCCGCCAGGCCCGATCCAGGCAGCCGCGCCAGGCGCGAAACGGAAAATTCGCCACATCGGGCACGCCGGGCGCAAACGCCCCCAATTCCGGTCCGGCCGGCGCCGACTCCGCGAGCGCGGCACGACGCGCCAGCGCCGGCCATGCGGGGGCCTTCACCACCGCGCTCGGTGCCACCGCCAAGGCGGCCACCCGCGTGCCCTGGCGATCGGCCAGCAAACAGCCCTCGGCGGCCAGTTGCTCGTAGGCGAACATTACGGTGTTGCGCGCAATGCCCAGTTCCGACGCCAACTGACGGCTGCCCGGCAAACGCGCGCCGGCCACCAGCCGCCCATCGAGAATCGCGGCGCGCAGGCCTTGATAGAGCAGCCGCTGACAGGGCACACCGTCCGGCCGGGGCGATGCAAGCAACCAGTGAAGATTCATCGTGGCCCCAAGGTTTGGTTTGTTTGTGGCACTTCGCATGGTGCCAGCGAACCGCTAATCTGGCCACACTTACCCGGAGGCCTCAATGAGCACTTACACCGCCACCGTCGTGTGGCAGCGCGGCGATCAAGTCTTTACCGACAACCGCTACAGCCGGCGTCACGAAATCCACTTCGACGGCGGCCTGACGCTCGCCGGCTCGTCTTCGCCTCATGTGGTGCCTGTGCCGTATTCGGACACCGACGCGGTTGACCCCGAAGAAGCCTTTGTCGCCGCGCTCTCGAGCTGCCACATGCTGTGGTTTCTGTCACTGGCCGGCCGCGCCGGCTTCTGCGTCGATCACTACGAAGATGCCGCCGAAGGCGTGATGGCGGCCGGCCCGGAAGGGCGGCTGATGATGACCCTGGTCACCCTGAAGCCGGCCGTCCGCTTTCACGGCCGGGCGCCCACCGAAGACGAACACGCCGCGCTTCATCATGCGGCCCACGACGCCTGCTTCATTGCCAACTCGGTCAAATCCGAGTTGCATTGCCTGCCCCGTTTGCTCACCGACTGACCTGGACACTGCCATGCCCCAAACCACCGCCCCCAGCGCCCGCACCAAACTACGGCGCCACCCCGAGCGCGGCCACTACGACGCCAACACCCTGGCCGCGATCATCGATGACGCCTGGGTGTGTCACGTGTCCTTCATGCTCGACGGCACGGTGCACGCCATGCCGACCGCGCATTGGCGGGTGGGTGAGTATCTGTACATCCATGGCGCGCGCGCCTCGCGCATGCTCAAGGCACTCACCGACAGCGACGCCTGCGTCACGCTGGCGCAGGTCGATGGCCTGGTACTGGCGCGCTCGGCCTTTCACCACTCCATGAATTTTCGGTCGGTGGTCGCCTACGGCCGGTTCGAGTTGGTGGACGACGACGCCCACAAACTCGCCACCATGCAAGCCTTCATCGACAAGGTCGCGCCGGCGCGCTGGGACAGCCTGCGGCCGGTCACCGACAAGGAATTGAACGCCACCACCGTGCTGCGCCTGAAGCTGACCGAGGCCTCCGCCAAAATCCGCACGGGTGGCGTCAAGGATGACGAGGCCGACCTTGGCTGGCCGGTGTGGGCGGGCGTGCTGCCGCTGACGCTGACAGCCGGCGCGCCGATCACCGAGCCCGACAGCCAGGTGACGGACTACCCGCACCCGGCCTGAGGCCACGCTCAGTCGCTTTCGAGTTGCGCCGGCTTCGTGCCGGCCGGCGCCGCCGGGGCGAGCACGCTCGGCGCTGTTTGATGCACATGCAGATCGGTCTGCGGGTAGGGGATGGAGATGCCGGCTTCGTCGTAGGCGATCTTGATCTTCTCTTTGAGCTCGCACATGGTCAGGAAGTAGTCCGGCGTCTTGACCCACGGGCGGATGTGCAGGTTCACGCTGCTGTCGGCCAGATCGGCCACCGCGATCACCGGCGCGGGATCGGTCAGCACACGTTCGTCGGCCGTGACCACCGCCTCGGCCACCGCCTTGGCCTTGCGAATATCGTCGTCGTAGCTGATACCGATCAACAGATCGATGCGCCGCGTCTCGCGAGCCGAGTAGTTGGTGATCACGTCAGCATAGATCGCACCATTGGGCACGATGATTTCGCGGTTGTCGGGGGTGCGGAAGGTCGAACTAAAGATGTTGATCTTCTCCACCACCCCGGTCGTGCCGCCCGCCTCGACAAAATCCCCCGCCCTGAACGGCCGGAACACGATCAGCATCACCCCGGCCGCGAAGTTCTTGAGCGAATCCTGCAGCGACAAACCAATCGCCAGACCGGCCGCACCGATCAGCGCCACCAGCGAGGTCGTATCCACCCCCAGCCGATTCAACGCCGCCACCACGATCACCAGCAGCAACACACCGTGCAGGATCGACAACACAAAATGCGACAGCATCTCGTCCATCCCGGTGCGGTTCAGCACCCGGCGCGCCACGGCCACCGCGCCACGCACGACCCAGCGACCGACGATGAAGATCATCAGCGCAAACAGCAGGTTCAAGCCCCAGTCGGTGGCGTAGGCGGTCACTTTCTCGGTATTCATCAAATTTTCCAGCATGGCATCTCCGTGCATTCAAACAATTTCCGTCGGGCGTTCGAGCCGCGCGGGTACGCCAGCCCAAACCTAGCCTTCAGCCTATGGTGCATGGCAGCATCGTGCAAGTCGGTGACGCAAACACATGTGACGCCACACGCAGCGGGGCAGGTATCATCCCCGCTTGTCGACCGTCCTCGCCACCGCCATGCCAGTGCCTCACCCGTTCACTGAAGCCTCCCCGCGCGCTGCCGTCATCGGCGGCGGCCCGGCCGGGCTGATGGCCGCCGAAACGCTCGCCCAGGCCGGCATCGCCGTGGACGTGTTCGAACGCATGCCCACCCCCGGCCGCAAACTGCTGATGGCCGGTCGCGGCGGACTCAACCTCACCCACGCCGAACCGGCAAGCGCCTTTCTGGATCGCTTCAGCGCAGGGCGCGAGAACCTCGCCCCCTTCATCGCCGATTTCGGCGCCGATGCCATCCGCGCCTGGGCGGCCGGGCTGGGCATCGACACGTTCATCGGCAGCTCCGGCAAGGTGTTTCCAATCGGCATGAAAGCGGCACCGCTGCTACGCGCATGGCTGCAGCGCCTGCGCGCGGCGGGCGTCCGACTACACCCCCGACACCGCTGGACCGGCTGGGGCGAGGACGGCAGCCTGCACTTCGACACCCCCACCGGCCCCACCAGGTACCGCGCCGACGCCACCATCCTCGCCCTCGGCGGCGGCAGCTGGGCGCGCCTGGGCAGCGACGGTCGATGGACCGAAGCACTATCGCTCGCCGGGATCGACATCGCCCCACTGGCTCCCAGCAACTGCGGCTTCGAACTCGCATGGAGCGCGCACTTTCGCGAACGCTTCGCTGGCGAGCCGCTCAAAACCGTCGCCCTGCGCTTCACCGACACCGCCGGTCATATGCACCACCGCCAAGGCGAATGCCTGGTCACTGCCGCCGGCCTGCAAGGCCCGCTGATCTACGCCCTCAGCGCCGCGCTGCGCAACGCCCTGGCCGACGGACCGGTTGGCATCACACTCGACCTCCTGCCCGACCACAGCGAAGCACAACTGCGCCAGGCGCTGGCCGCCCCGCGCGGCCGCCGTTCGCTCAGCAACCACCTGCAACGCAGCGTTGGCCTCAAAGGCGTCAAGGCCGGGTTGCTGCGTGAAGTGCTCACTGCCGAGTCACTCGACAACCCCACCCGTATCGCCGCCACGCTCAAGGCACTTCCGCTGCAAGTACTAAAGCCGCGCCCCATCGACGAGGCCATCAGCACCGCGGGCGGCGTACGCTTTGCCGGGCTGGACGAAGCGCTGATGCTGACGGAACACCCCGGCATTTTCTGTGCCGGCGAGATGCTCGACTGGGACGCCCCCACCGGCGGCTATTTGCTGACCGCCTGCCTCGCCACGGGGCGGGCTGCGGGCGCCGGCGCACTTCGCTGGCTGGAATCCAACGACTGAGTGCCAAACGAATAAAACAATGCGATCAGCATTGCGGTTTGCGCTAGGATATGCAGGTTCGCATTTTCCCCCGACCGGAGCCCCGCATGCGCGCCACCCGTCTGACCCTGCTGACCGCTGTCACCGCCCTCGCCGCCCTCTCCCAATCGGCTCAGGCCACCAGCGGCTGGTACCTCAACGCCGCCGGCACCGGCTGGTCCGATGCCAGCTTCGTGTCCTCGCTCAATGTCGCCGGTGCCGGCTTCATTGAGCAGGCATTCTCGTGGCAGTCACTTGGCTTCGCATTCGAAGAACACGGTGCCTATCAGATCGTCGGTGCGCCAACGTCCAGCCACGACCTGACCGTCAGCTACAACATTACCGGCGAAGTCGGCCTGCTCAGCAACGGTTTTACCGGCGGGGTGATCGACCTTTACTCCGACAGCGTATTCGACTTTGGCAGCACCAATGGCAGCTACGGCGCCAACAACGGCACGCACATTGCCAGCTTTGCGGTCACAGGCGGTCAGATCGACCCGCTCACCCGTCTCGTCGGCCTGCAAGCCAACCTCGTCGGCGGCTCCATGGCCAGCGGCTACTTCTTCGATGTGGCCGGTAACGACCTGAGCGATCGGGGCGGGATTTCGCTGTCAATGGGCGTGCAAAGCACCATCATCGATCCGACGGGCACCCACATCGTGTCCGAACTCGCCTGCGAACAGGCTGGCTTCACCGGCGCGGGTTGCAACGGACGCCCCTATCGCGCATCCTTTCTGAACCTGGGCTGGTCGACCGTGCAAGACACCGGCGTGGCCACCCTGAACATCCCGGCCCTGAGTCAACCCGTGACCGCCGTGCCCGAGCCGACCACCGCCCTGATGATGCTCACCGGCCTGCTTGGTCTCGCGGCCCGGCAGCGCTTCAATAAAGGATAAACACCATGCCCCGCGCGCTCGTCCTGCGTCATGTCGCATTTGAAGACCTGGGGCTGTTCGAGGGGCCGCTGCGCCAGCGGGGCTACACCATCGAAACGGTCGATGCCGGCGTCGACGCCCATCCGCGACGCCTGCGCACCGCCGATCTGCTCATCGTCTGCGGCGGCCCGATTGGCGCCTACGAAACCGATCGCTACCCCTATCTCAGCGAAGAAATCAACGCCATCGGCGAGCGCATCAGCATCGGTGCGCCCACGCTCGGGCTCTGCCTCGGTGCCCAGCTGATGGCCGCCGCCATGGGCGCCCGGGTGTATCCCGGCAAACACAAAGAACTCGGCTGGTCCCCGCTCCAGCTCACCGAAGCCGGCTGCGCCTCACCGCTGGCCGCGGTGGGCGATCTGCCCGTGCTGCACTGGCACGGCGACACCTTCGACATCCCCAAAGGCGCGACCTGGCTGGCCGCCTCGGCCGACACACCGCACCAGGCCTTCTCGGTCGGCCACCATGCGCTGGCACTGCAGTTCCATCTTGAAATGGACCCGAGCCGAATCGAACAATGGCTCATCGGCCACACGGCAGAGCTGACCGCCGCCGGCATCAATCTGCCCGCCTTGCGCGCTGCCACCGCGCTGCACGGCCCGCAGCTGGCCGCCATCGCGCGCTCCGTGCTCACCACCTGGCTGGACACCATGACCGCCCGCCGACCCGGTTGAACCTGGGAGCCGCAGCTGACCGCTTGCGCCCGTGAACAAGGTAGTGAACATGCGAAGCTTTTCGGCTTCGAGAATGAACGCAACTGTCGCGCATTCTCGCGGTCCACAAGCCTGACCCCTCTTCACCGCTTGCCGAAGGAGACATCATGACCGGAAACACTCGCCGCGACTGGGAAGCCGTTCTCCCCGCCGACTCATGCCACGTGCTGTTTGAAGAAGGCACCGAACGCGCCGGCAGCAGCCCGCTCAACGCCGAAAAACGCGCCGGCACCTTCATCTGCGCCGCCTGCCACACCCCGCTGTTCACCCAGGACACCAAGTTCAACAGCGGCACCGGCTGGCCCAGCTTCTGGCAGCCGCTGCCCGGCGCCGTCGAAACCAAGACCGACTTCAAACTGATCGTGCCGCGCACCGAATACCACTGCGCTCGCTGTGGCGGCCACCAGGGGCACGTTTTTGGCGATGGCCCCGCGCCGACCGGGCAACGGTATTGCAACAACGGGGTGGCATTGCGGTTCATTCCCGAAGGAGAGGATCTGCCGGCGATTCGGGCGGTGCCGGAGGCATAGGCCGTCCCGGCCACCGGCGCGTCGGCCGCACGCTGACAATGGTCACGGCGGTAGGCGCTTCGCCTCGATATTGGCCGGGTCTCGCCCCGGCGGGCGACTTACTTTCTTGCTCGTGCAAGAAAGCCAAGCAAAGAAGCACGGCCCGCTTCTGCGCCCCCTGCGGGGGTTCCCGCCCTACGGCAGCGTCAGGCGGGGTGGCTTGCCACCCACCATCGTATTGCACGACAAACGCTGCTTGGTGGGCGGCAAGCCGCCCAACCTACGGAGTGACGCTTTCCCAAGCGGGCGATGGCGAAGCCGAGCCCGCGCGCCCTTTCCCCTTCTGTACCGCCGAACGAAGCCCGCGAGCGGCGGGAATTGTCGTGTCGCGTGTTTGAGCCCGAAGGGCGAGTTTGCGACATGACCCGCCGGGCGCGGGCGTAGCGAGGGCACCGGCGAAGCCGGCGGTACAGCGGGGGCGTTTTCTTGGTGACTTCTTTGTCGCGACAAAGAAGTTACTCGCCCGCCGGGGCGAGACCCGACCAACGCCCCGATGCCGAAGGCACCGACCGCCGCAATGGCGCCACCACCGTCAGCAGAAAAAGCATCACGACAAAAGACACCAGCACGACCCACTCGCCGACACGACGCGCATCGACCGCATTCAGATCAAACAGCCAACCCGCCACCCGGCTGGACAGCCAAAGCACGGCCTCGCCAACCGCCTCGAATAGCGCACCGAGGACGGCGTCGATCACGGCAGCGGCGGCGGTGCGTCGTTCAAGGTCCGCAGATAAGCCACGACATTGGCGCGCGTCGCGTCATCCGAGATCCCGACAAAATTCATCTCTCGTCCCGGCACGGCCGTTTCGGTGTCCTGCAGGTAGTAGCTGAGCGTGGCATAGGTCCATTTGCGTTTGACCTCGCGCATCGCCGGCGAGTAGCGGAAGCCCTCGCGCGCGGCCGACATGCGGCCCATCACGTTCCACAGGTGCGGGCCTTTGAAGTCGCCGCCTTCCTTGAAACCGTCATGGCATTGCGAGCATTTGCGCTCGAAAAAAGCCGCGCCTGCCTCAAGGTCGGCGTTGCGGATCAACTCGGCAAAGGCCGGGTCGAGCGGCGGGTCGTAGGTCTTGAGCGGGCCAGGCTCGGCCTGCGCACAGGTGACGGCAAGGCCCAGCGCGAGGCCGGGCAGGATACGGGATGGTTTGATCATGCTCATCTCCTCCAGTCGATCCTGAATGCAGCTAGTCTAGCGCGTCCGGCACGCGGGCGATGTCACACCCGGTCACTGGCGAAGACGCGAATGCCTTCGTGGTCGTCAGGCCGCTCCAACACCCCGGGGCTCATCAACACGCGATTCACATCGTGGCCGCCGCTGTGCCAGTGCTCTTCCATCATGCGCCGACTGAAGTTGTAATCCTTGCTTTCGTGCTCGTAGGGACGGCTCTCATAGATGAGGTGCACGATGGTCGCCACGCCGCCGGCGCAGTCCTTTTCCATGGCGTCGAGCAGATCCCGGGCGTCGGTGTCATGCGGCAGCCGAGCCAGCAACTCACGTACCCGACGCTTCATCTGCATCTCTCGCACCATGTGGTCGCTGCTCAAACGCGTGCGGCTGGAGTACTGGATCTCCTTGATCCGCTCGGCCACATCGCGGATATTGCGCGGCAGCTCGCCATGGGCCGGCCACAGGTCGATCTGGAAGATCAGCGTGTCGGGCCGGGGGGTGTGGTGCAGCACATAGTCCAGCGGTGTGTTCGACGCCAGCCCGCCATCCCAGTAGAAGCGGCCCTCGACTTCCACCGGCGGGAAGCCCGGCGGCAGCGCGCCGGAGGCCATGATGTGCTCCGGGCCGATGCGCCGCTCGCGGTTATCGAAATACATGTAGTTGCCATTGTGGATGTCCACCGCCCCCACCGACAGGCGCACCGGGCCGTCGTTGAGGCGGTCGAAATCGACGAACTCGCAGAGCGTGTCGCGCAGCGGGGCGATGTCGTAATAACTCAGCGCCTCGGGCCGGTCGTCGGGCCACAGGTAGGGCGGCGGCAGCCGCGGGGTGAAGAAGCCGGGCTGGCCGAAGGTGAGATTGCGGCCGGCCCACATCAGGTTGTTCACCGCCGCCGGCAGCAGCGGCTCGGGCAAAGCCATATTGCCGGGCAAAAACCGCGTAATGCGCTGCCAAAAGCCTTCGAGTGCCGCCACCCGCGTCTCAGGTGCGTTGCCGGCAATGATGGCGGCGTTGATGGCACCAATCGACACCCCCGCCACCCAATCCGGCACGATGCCCCGCGCCGCCAGCGCCTGATACGCGCCGGCCTGGTAAGCGCCCAGCGCGCCGCCGCCTTGCAAGGCGAGCGCGACTTGCTCAAACCCGTGCGGCTTCGCTTTTGCCACGCCCGCTTACTCCATGTGCCAGCCGTGGCTGACGATCAGCGACTGGCCGGTGAGCGCATTGGTCGGGAAGGCGGCAAAGGTGAGCGCCACTTCGGCCACGTCTTCGATGGTGGTGAATTCCTTGGTCACCGTGCCGCCGAGCATGATGTTATTCACCACTTCTTCTTCCGAGATGCCTAGCGTTTTTGCCTGCTCGGGAATCTGTTTGTCGACGAGCGGCGTGCGGACGAAACCCGGGCAGATCACGTTGGCGCGCACGCCTTTGGGTCCGCCTTCCTTGGCGATCACCCGCGCCAGCCCCATCAGGCCGTGCTTGGCTGTGACATAGGCCGACTTGAGCGGCGAAGCGAGTTTAGAGTGCACCGAGCCCATCAGCAGCACGCTGCCGCTGCCCTGCGCATACATGTGCGGCAACACGGCCTTGGTGGTGAGAAAGGCGCCGTCGAGGTGGATGGCGAGCATCTTCTTCCAGGCCGCAAAGGGGAAGTCCTCTATCGGATGCACGATCTGCACCCCGGCATTCGACACCAGCACATCGACCCGGCCCCAGCGATCGACCACCGCCTGCACGCCGGCGTTGACCGCGTCCTCGTCGGTCACATCCATGGCCACCGCCATGGCGCGGTCTTCGCCCAGTTCGGCGACCACCTGACGGGCGGCATCCATATTGATATCGGCAATCGCGACCTTGCTTCCGGCGGCGATGAAGCGCCTGGCAATGCCGAGGCCGATGCCGCCGGCCGCGCCGGTGATGAGGCTGACTTTATCGTTCAGTTGCATGCTCTCTCCCAATTCGGTTACAGCGCCGCGCGGGCGCCTTTAAAAGACTGGCCTTAAGCCGTTTCGTTCATGCCATCGGCAAAAGCGGTGTGCAGCAGGGCCGGCAAGGTGATGCCCGCCGCGCCCGGCAGATTCCAATGCGCGATGCCGTCCAGACTGGTCGATTGCGGGTTGATCTGCACCAGCAAGGCGCCGGTATTCACCGCGATCTGCGGCAATTCAGCGGCCGGATACACCATGGCCGAGGTGCCAATCGCCAGCATCAGGTCGCAACCGGCGGCCGCCGCCAGCGCGGATTGCCACTCGTCGGCCGGAAGGCCTTCGCCAAACCACACCACGCCGGGGCGTATCGGGCTGGCGCAGCGCGGGCAGTCGGGTGGGGTCACCCGGCGACCGCCTTCGGGCTCGTCCGGGATGCCTACCGGGTAGCGCCAGGGCGTGCCGCACTGAAAACAGCGCGGCTGCATCAGGCGCCCATGCAGGTGGACCACGCCGGCGCTGCCGGCACGCTCATGCAGGTCGTCCACGTTCTGGGTGATCACGGTCAGCGCCGGCACCTGTTTGGCCAGCGCGGCAATGGCGTGGTGCGCCGGGTTGGGGGCCGCCCGCATCATCGCCGCGCGGCGCCACTCATACCAGCCCCAGACCAGCGCCGGGTCGGCCCGAAACGCGTCGGGCGTGGCCAGCGCGGTGGCATCGTAACGCGCCCACAGCCCGGTCTGCGCATCGCGAAAGGTCGGCACACCGCTCTCGGCCGACACCCCCGCGCCGGTCAGCACCACCACATGGCGGGCCTCGCGCAGCGCGGCCACCATCTGCCCGCTGAACAGGGCGTCGGAATCATTCATGTCGTTCATGGGCCGCAGTGTAGCGCGACGCGACAGGTGGCGACGCCGCGCCTTGGTATCATGGCGCGTCGTTGTCGGCAGGGGCCGGCAACGCCGCCATTGAGGATTCCATGCTCGAAATTTTCACCGACCCGCAGTTGATCGTCGCCTTCTTCACCCTCACCGCGCTGGAGCTGGTGCTGGGCATCGACAACATCATTTTCATCTCGATCCTGGTCGACAAACTCCCCCGCGAGCGCCGCGACTTTGCGCGCCGGCTGGGCCTGTTCCTCGCCATGTTCATGCGCATCGCCCTACTCGCCGCACTGTCCTGGCTGGCCGGCATGACCGAGCCGCTGTTCACAGTGCCGATCATCGAGCACGGCCTCTCGGGGCGCGACCTGATTCTCGTCTCCGGCGGCCTGTTCCTGGTGTGGAAGAGCACCGGCGAAGTGCACCAACTACTCGAGGGCGAAGAAGGCAGCGCCTCCAAGGCGGTGGCCAGCACCTTTGCCGCCGTCATCGCGCAGATCATCGTCATCGACCTGGTGTTCTCGCTCGACTCCATCATCACCGCCATCGGCATGGTCAATCACCTGGGCGTGATGATTGCCGCCGTGGTCGCCTCGGTGGGGCTGATGATGTTCTTCGCCAAACCCATCGGCGAATTCGTCTCCGAGCACCCCACCATCAAGATGCTCGCGTTGTCCTTCCTGCTGGTGGTTGGCGTCGTGCTCATCGCCGACGGCTTCGGCAACCATGTGCCCAAGGGCTACATCTACTTCGCCATGGCCTTCTCGGTCACCGTCGAAATGCTCAACCTGCGCATGCGCAAAAAGGCCCAAAAACCCGTCGACCTGCGCGAGCCCTACTCGCCCGACCCAACCGAAGAACGCTCATGAGCGATCTCGACGCGCCCTTCGCCACGCTCACCCCGGAGCACCTGCTCGACGCCCTCGAAGCACTCGGGCTCGATTGCGACGGCAGCGTGCTGGCGCTCAACAGCTACGAAAACCGGGTATTTCAGGTCGGCATCTACGACAAGCCGCCGGTCATCGCCAAGTTCTACCGGCCCGAGCGCTGGAGCGACGCGGCCATCGGCGAGGAGCACCGCTTTCTGGCCGAACTGGCCGAGCGCGAAATCCCGGTCGTTGCGCCACTGACGATCAACGGCAACACGCTCAACACCGCCGGCGGCTTCCGCATCGCCATTTTCCCGCGACGCAGCGGCCGCGCGCCCGAGCTTGAAGACGAAGACGTGCTGCGCTGGATGGGCCGCTTCATGGCCCGCATCCACGCCGTCGGCGCCATGCGGCCCTTCGAACACCGCCCCGCCATCAATGTGCAGACCTACGGTTTCGACGCGCGCGACGCCGTGCTCGCCACGCCCTATCTGCCGATGGAACTCGAAACCAGCTGGCGCAGCGTAGTCGACCAGGCGCTCGAAGGCGTCCAGCGCTGCTTCGACCGCGCCGGCCCGGTCGCCCAGATCCGCCTGCACGGCGACTGCCACGGCGGCAACGTCCTGTGGACGCCCGACGGCCCGCACTTCGTCGACTTCGACGACGCCCGCAGCGGCCCCGCCATGCAAGACCTGTGGATGCTGCTCTCCGGCGAACCCGACCAGCAACGCCGGCAATTCGACGTCGTGCTCGAAGGCTATCGTCAGTTCCACGACTTCAACCCCGCCGAGCGCCACCTCGCCGAAGCCCTGCGCACCCTGCGCCTCATCCACTACGCCGCCTGGATCGCCCAGCGCTGGCACGACCCTGCCTTCCCCCACGCCTTCAGCTGGTTCGACAGCCCCCGCTACTGGCAAGACCACATCCTGAATCTGCGCGAACAGATCGCATTGATGGATGAGCCGCCGCTGATTCAGGCGGGGTAGCGCTGGCCGGGTCTGACCTATTGGGTTTCAAGACTTGATCCCGAATGACTGCTGGATGGTGCGCCACCCGAAGGGGATGCAGGCATCCCTTGTGGGTGGCGCTTGCCGTTTACGGGGCGGTCGGGTTTAATCTCTGTGGATATCTGGTGGGGGTGTGGACGGGCTGGCGTCGGGGCTTTTTTGCGGCCTCTGTTGGGTGTTTCGGCAAGCTGGCGAAAGCGAGGAGAAGTGACGTGCTAAAAGTCTTATCCGACATTGCGACGGCAACATCAGCATCTACTGCAAATAAAATCAATAGGTTGAGAGAGGAATCCAGATTCTCCACCTGTCGCATAAATCGTGTACACGCCGTTTTGTCGTCTACTTAACAGTTAGGTGTCTGCAGTGATCGACTACGAAACGTGGCTACTGGATACAGGCGATGTAGTTATTCAAAACAAAGCCGCCAAGGGTTATGACTCACTTCCTTCTGTCGAGAAAGCGGTTTATTGCCTATGGGTTATCGACTATGCCATTAGAAACTCAGGCACTCTCGAGCCAGTATTTGAGTTACACCCTACATCTCTTCAAGAACTGAGTAATTTTGCTGCTTCAGAAACATTCCCCGCTCTTCAGCTCTTACTTGAAAGCCTTGGCTCACCTGAAGCCGAGGAAAAATACTATTCCTTGTTTTCTGCAGCTTGCTCTGAGTTGGCCACCCGTTATGGTCACACCTAACATTCCGGTCAAGGCCGCTCCCTGCGGTCGCTGGATGCTGCGCGATAGAGCGCCGCGCAGCGCCCCTTACCTACAACGTTATGCCAACACAGGAGAAACACTTTGAACTTTCTTCAATATGACCTTGGAAGTCGAAAAAGTGGCGAAATCGTGGAGGTGACGTTAACAAGCGGTGCCAATGTTCGCCTGATGACAAGCTCCGAGTTTTCAAATTATAAAAACGGCAGACGTCATCGCTTTATCGGGGGGCTAGCCAAGCGTTCACCTATTCGGCTACAAATCACAAGTTCTGGTCATTGGTACGTAGTAGTTGACATGCAAGGGCTACAGGGCAGCACAAATGCATCGGTTCGGGTTCTCCCTGGTCTCTTACCTGAAATACAAGAACGGCCTTTGTCGGAAATTCCAAGCCTTGTTCGTCAAAACGTTCCCCCACCAACAGAATCTGGTGGAGAAACCCACGACGTATTCATTTCTCATGCATCGGAAGACAAGGATAATTTTGTTCGGCCGTTAGCCAATGCCCTAGTCGGGAAAGGACTCAACGTTTGGTATGACGAAATGACTCTCAGAATTGGGGATAGCCTGAGACAAAAAATCGACAAGGGGCTAGCAAATAGTAGAGTAGGTCTAGTCGTGCTATCGCCATCCTTTATTAGAAAAGGTTGGACGAACTACGAGCTTGATGGAATTGTGACAAAAACAGTATCTGGTGAACAAGTACTGTTGCCAATCTGGCACAACATCACTAAACAACAGGTTGTGGATTTCAGTCCCTCCCTAGCCGACAAAGTTGCCCGAAGCACGGCAACGCACACCATCGAAGAAATAGCGCAAGAAATTGCAGAGCTTCTGAGCTCAAGGGCATAACAATGCGCTCAACCTCGCTCCCTTCGGTCGCTGGACGCTGCGCGATAAAGCCGCACAGCGCCGGTTAGCTCCACGTTAGAGCTTTCCAATGATTGCCTCAACCATATCAGCGCGTTCGATGTTCTTCGGCGCTGCATTTTCTGCGGCAGGGGCTCTCGCTCTTTATCATGAGCGCCAGGCGGGTTTGGAGAGCGGAGTTCTGCGAGTTGGTGGCAGAGGGGGTGTCACGTTAATACCCCTCAGCACCGATCCGACCAATTTCGAGTTGTGGGTTTCAATATACGCAGCCGGGATTGGCTTCTGTGTTGCAATGTGCTTGGCTAGTTTGTTTTTTGGTGTCAAGGAATTGCGCGCAAATAACAAATAGGTACATTATGGAAAAATCCAGCTCTAACACGGCGCTCAAATCGGACCGCCAAAACGCTACGCATTTTGGTTCCCTCCGCGCTTCGCGCTCCGGCGGCCGTTTAGCTCTACGTTAGCTGTGTAAATGTTCGAAGAACGATTCTCAAATTGGAGTGTTTGGTCGAAGCGCAACGAACTTGCTGGAGTCCGCTATCCAGGCATTTACGTTTGCGCGATCGGCCTTGGCATAGAGCACGGTGAACCGTTCTCCTGGCGGAATGAAGTGGTGTACATCGGAATGACCAACTCCAAAGCTGGGCTGAAAGGTAGGCTGCAGCAGTTTGATCGCACTTGGGTTGGCGCCCCAAAGCATGGCGGGGCAGATCGGGTTCGGTACAAGCATCAAGATTACGATGCACTTCTCAAACAGCTATTCGTGGCAGTGGCTTCTTTCGAGTGTTCGGTAACGTCGAATGAGCCGGGCGATCTTCGCGTAATGGGCGAGGTGGCAAAATTTGAGTACGAGTGCATGGCTCGGTTCGTTGAAGAGCACGGTGAACTACCCGAGTTCAACAACAAGAAGGCATCACCGAAATACAGCCTCACAGTGGCGAGAGGCAGCTAACAATGCGGTCAAGCCGTTCGCTTACGCTCACTCGGACGTCTGGTGCTCCGCGGCTTTTTGCGCATGGCTTCGCCATGATTGCGCAAACGCCGCTCCACACCAGCCGCCGCTTACCTTGGCGTTGAGGCTGTAGAAAAACCTCCTCACCCCGCCCCTGCCAGATAATGCTTTTCGTATAATCAGGCATCGCCTTTGCGGAGTCTCGCGATGCCACGCTTCAAGACACCCGACTACGGCCTGAAGATGGTCCCGGTGGATTTTGCGGCGCAGGTCGTGCCCGGCTCCTTCGAGTTTGCGCTGTGTCATCTGGTCGATCACGAGCTTGATCTGTCCGCGCTTCGCGAGCGCTTTTGCAACGATGCCTGCGGCGCGCCTGCTTTCGATCCGGCGGTGCTCCTCAAGATCGTGTTGCTCGGTTATTCGCGCGGCTTGAGCAGCTCACGCACCATCGCTGCCGCCTGTGCTCACAACGTGCTGTTCATGGCCGTCTCCGGCGACAGCTGCCCGCACTTCACCACCATCGCCGCCTTCGTCTCCGAGCTCGGTGAATCGTCGGGGTCAGGTCTTGAAATACGACATTCCCACTCGAACGCATTCAGCATAAACCGCTCGGCCCGTTTCGGAAACAAGCACCCAACCTAAGCTGCCCAGTCTCTCCAAAAAAAGCCCGCGCCAAGCCCAGACGCAAAACGGCCCCACCAACATGGCGGGGCCGTTCTTCATTCAAGGCTGCAGCAGACGATCACCCCATCCGCAGCGCCAGTTGGGCCACGCGCGCGCCAAGATGCTCGGCGGTGCGCAGGTCGGAGTCCTGCATGGCCTCGGCGCCCTGGTCGGAGTTCGATTGCGCCATGGCGCCGAGCTGTCCGCCGAGGCGGTTGAGGTCTTCGACCGAGCCTTTGCTGTGGTTGTTGCCCGGCATCAGGCCGAGGTTTACCCAGGTCATGCTGTGCTGGGCGGCGAAGACCGACAGCTGCACCAGCGCGTTGAGCTTGTCGCCCGACTGCGAGGCCGAGTTGGTGAAACCGGCGGCGAGCTTGTCTTTCCAGCCCTGGCCGAACCACACCTTTGAACTGGCGTCCATGAAGGTCTTGAACGGGGCGGACACGCTGCCCATGTAGGTCGGGGCGCCGAAGATGATGGCGTCGGCGGCGGCCAGGTCGTCCCAGTGGGCGTCGACCGCGTCGGCGCCGATCTGCTGCACTTGCACGCCGTCGACCGAGGCGGCGCCTTTGGCGACATGTTCGGCCTGGCGGGCGGTGTGGCCGTAGCCACTGTGATACACGATGGCGATTTTCTTCATGATGATTTCTCCTGTCGGGGCATCACCCGCCAGCGCAATGGCCGACTTTGGCAACGCCGCAATTGAATTTACTTCACTGTGAATGCATTATCAGGAAAGCCATCGATAATAAAAACCGACAAATTTTGATCAATTTGTTGAGCTAGATTCAACATGAAACTCACCCTCGACGCCCTGCTCATGCTCGACGCCATCGACACCGCCGGCAGCTTTGCCGCGGCGGCGCGACAACTGCATCGTGTGCCTTCGGCGCTGACCCACGCCGTACGGCGACTGGAGGACGATCTGGGCTACGCCATCTTCGAGCGTGTCGGCCGGCGCGCCCTGCTGACCCCAGCCGGTCGCTCGCTGCTTACCGACGGTCGCCAGCTACTCGCAGCCGCCGACGCGCTGGAGTGCCGCGCCAAACGGGTGGCGACCGGCTGGGAGGTGGAGCTGCGTATCGCGCTCAACGCGCTGGTGCCTTTCGCGCTGATGCTGCCGCTCATTCGGGACTTCGACGCGGCGAACCACGGCACACGCTTGCGCTTCAGCGGTGAGGTGCTGGCGGGGAGTTGGGATGCGCTCGGCGCCGGCCGCGCGGATCTGGTGGTGGGGGCCTCGGGCGAGGCGCCGCGCGACACCCGTTTCGTCTCCCGGCCGCTGGGCGAGGCCGCGATGATCTTCTGCATGGCGCCGGATCATCCGCTGGCCGCCCTGCCGGAACCACTGAGCGCACAGGAATTAAGCCAGCATCGCGCAGTGGTGCTGGCCGATACGACGCGCACCATGCAGGCGCGCAGCGCGGGGATGGTGATCGGTCAGGACACGCTGGTGGTGCCGGACCATCACGCCAAGCTCGAGGCGCAGATTGCCGGCCTGGGCGTGGGCCATCTGCCCTACTTTCTGGCGGCCGAGGCACTGGCTGACGGCCGGCTGGTCAGGCGTCAGACCGATGCCAGTCGCCTCCAGGAGCCGCTGCATCTGGCCTGGCGCCGCGACCACGACGGCCGCGCGCTGCAGTGGTTTGTCGAGCGCCTTACGGCCGCGCCCTGGCAGGCGCAGCTGGCGCAGGCGGTCAGATTGCCTTGAACAAGGCGTTGAATTCGTCGGCGGCCGCCGCGTCGCCCTGCATGATCCGCCGCGACAAGGCGTAGACCCGCTCAGTAGTGGCCAGAATGCGCGCCTTCAGATCGCGCCGCTGGGTGTCGTCGAGGCGATCCTCGCCGGCATAGCGGGCAAGCAACTGATCCACAAGATCATTCATCTCCACCGCGAGCGTCGCCGCGTCACGGCCGATCAGGGCGGTGTTGTTGGCCACTTTGCCTGGCGTGGTGATCAGCGCCTGCAGACTTTCGACATAGCGGGCGACGAACTGCGGCGCATTGCGGACATAGACCCCATTGTTGCTATCCATCATCAGGCTGCGCACATCGGCGTTGGCGGAGCCGATGAAGATGTCCGGGCCGAACACCATCACTTTTGAGTGCAGCGACAGTCGCGCATCGTCGCCCTTTTGATACTCAAGATAGCGCAGCGTGGCAGCGCCCTCGGCCGACCCGGTGTCCTTGAGATGATCGGCAAGCGCCTTGAGCTGCCAGACCGCCAGCAAATTGACGATGTTCAGGTCGGTGGTGGCCAGCGAATTGGTCAGCAAGGTGAGATCCACACTCGCACACGCGCGACGCCCGTCGAGCATGGCTGCGACGTCTTGCAGCAGATTGGCCGGCAAGAAGAAATAGGCGTTGTGAATGATCACCGGCTGGCGTGCGGTGACCGGCGCGGCGCACGCCTCGCGCAAGGCAGCACGCCACAGGGCCTGAATATGCTTGCTCGACGCCGCTTCGTGGTCGTGCCGAGCGCCATAGCTGCGTTCCCCCTTCGCGATCGGCAGATTCTCCAGGTAGTCGATCCGGGCACCGGCGTCGATCCGCAAGGGTTTCGGCGCCACGCTCGGGCGATAGTTGCGCGCGTAGGTTTTCAGGCGCGCGCGATGCTGCTCACCAACGGCATCCAGCCGCGCCGACACGGGCACGAAATGCTTCTCAAGATAGCGATCGACACAGGCCGCATCCTTGCCCTGGCTGCAAGCCGCTTGCGCCGCCTCGACCACACCGAAGTTTGCCAGCAGCTCATTGGGCGCGTGCTGGCGCACCTCGTCCAGCCGGGCCACCATGCTGCTCAGCCCCCACAGGCGGTCAAAGCTGGCGGTCAGCGCAGGCGTGCGATCGGCCAGTGTCAGCGCCACATCGGTATCCATGAAGATGTACTTGTCGGCCAGCGGGTTGGGCGACATGTGGTATTCGTCGGCCACGTTGCGCCCGCCCAGCACCAGCGTGCGCCCGTCGGCCAGCAGGAATTTGTGGTGCAGGAACTCGGTGAGATAGTCCCAGTCGCGCTGGGCCAGCGCATCGTTCTGGCGTGCCAGCGGCAAATAGCTGCTCACCGCATCGAACACCGGATTGACCTGCTCGGCAAAGGCCAGGCGAACCACGGCGAGCTTGAACTTGGCCGCCAAACCGTCCACGCCACCGATGTAGCGCGCACGGAAATAGAGTTTGCCCAGTTCCTTGAGCCTGGCGGTCTGATCGGCGTTGGCGCTGCCCGCGCCGGCCGCCAGCGCGTCGGCGTCGATTGCCTGCCCGCGGGTCACGGCGTAGGCCATCAGCTTGGCGTGCTTGCCATACAACCCCGACAGGAACACCCCCGAACCGGCCACGCTGCGGTTGAGCACGCTCGGCGCGCCCGCCGCGCCGGGGGCAAAACGGCGGCCAACCTCGGTCAGCTTGGCCTCGTCGCAGGCGCTGCCCGTCGCGCCCACATCGGCGCAGCTGAGCGTGAGGAAGGCCGCATCCTTGATGATCTCGACCGTCGGCCGATTGTAGAACCGCACGGCGATACGCCCACGCCCGGCCTGCTCCAGCCAGCTGAAACGGTCGAGGTCTTTGTAGGCGCTGAAATAATCCACCAGCAGCCGCACCTGCACACCGCGCCCGGCGGCATCGATGAGGGCCTGGCTGAGCCGTGCGGAGGTGTAGTCGTCCGCGAAGATGTAGTAGGCCAGGTCGAGGCTTTGCGTGGCCGACTCGATCGCCCGCAGCTTGGCGGCGAAGGCCGCGTCATTACTGGTGAGCACCTCGCCCGACACCAGCGCCAACGGCCCCGCCGACGCCTGCTGCTCCAGCGCGTCGGCCAGCGGCACCGACTTCACCGACGGCGCCAGCGCGCACCCTCCCAGAATCCAGCCAGCCAGCATCACGGCGGCAACACGGTGCAGTCTCATCGAGTCTCCTTTTTCGGGCGATTGCAGCGCGGGGCTGGCGCCGTCCCAGTGTTTTTGCATATGAGACACAGTATAGCCACGCACCCGGCTCCTGCTGCGCGCTTCAACACGCGCACCCACCGTGCATCTACGCCTAAAGTCCGATTGTTGACTCGCCGTTAATCGACGCATCCTTTCTTTCGCAACAGGTACGCCACGATGCCTCCCCGCAAATTGCTGATCGTCGACGACATGGACGCCATTCGGGCGCTGGTGTCGGCCATTGGCCGTGACGCCGGCTTTGAAGTGCATCAAGCCAACAACGGCGAACAAGCCCTGTCCGTCTGCCAGAGCACCGCCTTCGATGTGGTGCTGTGTGATCAGAACATGCCCAAGATGAGTGGCGAAGCCTTCGTCACCCAACTACGCGAGACCGACAAAGGCACGCCGGTGGTCATGCTCACTGGCGAGACCGACCGCGAAAAGATTGCCGCACTGGTCAGCGTGGGCATCAACGGCTTTATCCGCAAGCCCTTCAAGCCTGACCAGATCTACCAGGCACTGAAGGGCGTCAAGCCCCGCGCCACCGCCGCCTGAGCCCCACCGCGCCACCGGGCGGCCCGATCCCTATCGCTTGAAAACGCGGAAACTCAAACCCCACATCGCGTCCGGTCGGGCCTCAAGCGGGGCGCCGCTCAATACCACCGCCACCCCGCCCTTCGTGTTACGGTCAAGTCGCATCAGGGGAAAGTCTCAGAAGCGCCATCTGATTCGGGGGAACGCGCATGACCCATCTACGCCTTCTGGGCCTGCTGTTGATCAGCCTGCTGCTGTCGGGGTGTGCGCAATTCACGCCCTACCGCGTCGCCCTTCCGGCGGGGTCTGCGCCGACGGGGGTCGATTGCGAAGTGTCGGCCCTGCTGACCGATGGCAGTGCAGCGCCAACGACGCTGCCGCCCTGCGAAACGGCCAACACCACCCTTCCCGCCCCGGCGCTCCAGCACCGCCACTACACCAGCACCTTCCGCGACAAGACCGGCGCCGCCGATCCGGCAGACAAAGGCGATTATTTCCTCTCTTTCGTCGAGTTCGACGATCAGGGCTGGTTCGCCGACCGCCGCCAGATGGACGCCCTGTTCACACTACTCGCCGACCTCAAACGCAAGAGCCGCGAGACGCTGATCTACGTCTACGCCCACGGCTGGAAGCACAACGCCAGCCCCTGCGACAACAACGTGGTGTGTTTCTCGCGGCTGGTCGAACGGCTTGATCTGGCCGAGAAAAAAATCCGCAGCGATGACCCCGCCACCCAGCGCGCCGTGGTCGGCGTCTATCTGGGCTGGCGCGGACTGCCCTTTGGCACGGCGCTCAACAACCTGTCGTTCTGGTCGCGCAAGGACACCGCAGCGCGGGTCGGCCGTGGCGGCGTGTTCGAACTCCTCACCCGCCTCAATGACTACCGCGACAGCCGCCAGTTCGGCAAAACCGCCGACCCGCTCCGCACGCAACTGGTCATCACCGGCCACAGCTTCGGCGGCCTGGTGGTTTACTCCGCCCTGTCCCACGCCCTGATGGAACGCGCCGCGCGCACCGGCGACGCCGCCGCCGGCACGCAATACGTCAAGGTCAAAAGCTTTGGCGACTTCGTGATGCTGGTCAATCCCGCCTTTGAAGGCTCGCTCTACGAGCCGCTGTTTCATATCGCCACCCAGCGCTGCTACGAGCCGACCCAGCGCCCGACAATGATGATTGTCACCTCCGAGGCCGACGCCGCCACCCGGCTGGCCTTCCCCGCCGGCCGCGCGATGAACTCCGTGCTGCAGCACGCGAAGTCGCCCGCACAGCTCGCCAGCATGCGCCAGACCATCGGCCACAACGCGCGCTATATCACCCACGACCTGATCGACGAAACCACTGGCGGCACCCCACCGCACGTCGTCGACACCTCCGACTGCGGCTGCCCCTACCTCGAACCCACCGCCAACTGGGGACAGCAAGGTTTGCTGCAACTCATGGGCGGCGTCTTCGCGGTTCAGGCCGGCCAGAATCAATACGGCGGCGATGACGACCCGAGCAAAAACCCCCTCAGCTTGAAGGCCGTTCCGAGCCCCTCGGGAAGCGCAAGCTACGCTGCAAACTACCCCTTCCTGGTGGTCAAGACCGGCGAAAAAGTCATCCCCGATCACAACGCCATCTACAACGAGCGCTTCACCACCTTCACGCAGGTGTTCATGCTCTCGCATGTGCTCAACGGCACGCCTCTGCCCTCGGACAAGGGCAAACTGCAATGCCTGCCCGACCCGGAAACCCTCGCCCGACATGGCGAAAACGGCCTGTTTCCGCCGGGGCTGTCCTGCCTGGACGAGCAAGGCCAAGCCTGCGCGTCGTCGGGCATGCCAAGGCCTTGATCGCAACCGCGCCATAAGCCCGCATTGAGTCGGCGCCGGCTCGCCACAGCGACCCCACCCGTGCGCTATTTCCTGCCGGCGCTTCAAGATCCCAACGCAATCAGCGATGATGGGCATCACTTTTTTGCTGGTTCGCCCCATGTCCGTCATCCTTGAAGTTGAGCACGTCACCACCTATCGCTACGCCAAGGAGGTGACATTCGGCACCCACCGGGTCGCGTTTCACCCCCGCGCAGCGCATGACATCCGCGTGCTGTACGCCGATCTAACCGCCTCTCCCCACTGCCGGCAACACTGGATCCACGACGTCTTTTCCAACTCCGTGGCGGTGGTCGAACCTCTGGTGCCGGCCGACACGCTGAGCTTTACGGCGCGCTTTGCCATTGAGCATCTGGGGGTAAAAAACCATGAACTGCCGGTGGACCCGGCCGCCGAAAACTACCCCTTCGAGTACGCGCCCGACGATCAACTCAACCTCTCCGGCTTCCTCGCCCTGCAATACCCGAACGACGCCGCCATCGTGCGCGACTGGGTTGCCGGCTTCATGCCACAGCGCGGCACCATCCACACCCGCGACGTGCTGTCCAATATCAACCAGTTCATCCGCGCCGATTTCAGCTACGCCCCCCGCGACGCCATGGGCACCCAGAGCCCGGCCCAGACGCTCGCGCTGCGCAGCGGCACCTGCCGCGACTTTGCGCTGTTGATGATGGAAGCCGCACGCGGCCTTGGCATGGCGGCGCGCTTTGTGTCCGGCTACATCTATGATCCGGCGCTTGACGACGAAAGCGCCAACGGCCTGGAGGTGGTGGGGCAAGGCGTTCAGAGTCTCGACGTGGGCGGCGGCACCCTGGGCTCGGGTGCCACCCACGCCTGGCTGCATGTCTACCTGCCCGGCGCCGGCTGGGTGCCCTTCGACCCGACCAACACCTTGTTCGGCGGCACCGACCTCATCCGCGTCGCCTTCACCCGCACCCCCGAGCAGGCCGCCCCCGTATCAGGCGGCTGGACCGGCGACCCGAGTGACTATCTGGGCATGGAGGTGTCGGTCAATGTGCGCCGCCGACTGCCGGCGATCACCGGGGCGCCAACACCGGGGTAGCCGGCGCGCACCGCGCCCGGCGCCTTTGCCGGTTTTCAGCAACGACTCCCGGACGCAAGGCCGGTCGACCTTCGCGACGGTGCAGCGACGTGCCGCCGACGCGGCGGCCTTTCATGACGGGCATTAAGCGGCATGCTGTAATAGTCATCGTTGCCAGCCTTCCTCGCGCATCGCCGCCCGGGAATGGCTCGTCGATGGCGCGTCGATCGCTCCGCATTCCATGACTACTACCAGACCCTCTGGCGTCTCCCGGGATGCGTCTGCGGCCGAGATCAAGAAGGCCTTTCACCGCCCGGCCCGCAAATACCATCCGGACATCTCGAAGGAAGCCAACGCGGAAGCCCGCATGAAGGCGGGCAACGAGGCCTACGCCGTGTTCTCCGACCCGGAGAAACGGGCCGCCTATGATCGGCTCGGCCAGAACCACCAGGCCGGTCAGGACTTCCGACCGCCGCCCGACTGGGGCGAGGCGTTCGAACTCTCCACGCGCGGCTTCTTCAGTCAGCTGTTCAGCGGGCCGGGCGGCTTCCCGCGAGGCGCGCCCCTGCAGATCGGCCATCGCGATGCGCTTGGCGCACCCGACCGGGATGCCGCAAGGCCCCGCGATACCTGGGGCCATACCTGTCTCACACAGCCGCGCCGGACGCGCCGGCTGACCTCAACGTCCGGGCGGTGACGCCAGGGGCGAGTGCCAATGCTCCCACGGCCCGTCTTCGCCGACGCCGCCCGCCTCGCAGCGCCAGCCGTGTTGTGCGTAGAAGCACCGTGCCCGCACGTTGCGGGTCACGCACTTGAGCGACAGGGGGCGACCGTAGCGCGCCTCGCAGGCACGCAAGAGGGCGCTGCCGACACCGGCGCGCTGGTGCGCGGGTGACACATACAGGTGGTGGATGAAGCGCTCGGGCACCCACACCGAGGCAAAGCCGACGATGTTGTCCGCCCGCGTGGCCACATGGACGTCTTCGCCGTCGATGCTCCCCAGGAATTCCACGCGCGTCGCGTCACCGCCGTTGAAGCACCCCGCCATCGCCCGCGAGACATTGTAGAGCGCGAGCACCACGTCAAGCTCGGACGGCCCGGCGGGCCGGATGATGAGATCGAGATCGGGTCGGGTCATGATGCGGCAAATCACGCCATGGCACCGGCGGCGCAGATGCGCTATTGCCTTTCGGCGGCTTCCAGGCGCGCTGCCGCCTGCGCATTGGCGGCATCGAGTTGCGTCTGCACCTGCGCTTTCACGGCCTGGGCCTGTTCGACTTCCTTGGCCTTGGCGGCGGCCACCGTGGCGGCGCTGGTGGCGGTTTCCGCGCCGCAGGCGGTGAGCGCTGCAGCGGCGAGCAGGAGGATCAGCAAGCGCATGACAAACCCCTAAATCATGTCCGGAAGGCCGACCATAACATGGCCGTCGGCCTCCAGCGCGGCGCGCAGGGCGCGGGCGGTGTCAACCGCTTCCAGATTATCGCCATGCACGCAGATGCTGTGAATCGGCGTCGGTAGCACGGTGCCATCGAGCGCGACCAAACCACCGGCGGCAAGCAGACGGCGGACATGGGCGATGCACTCGGCCGGGTCATGCAGCACCGCACCGGGCTGGCTGCGGGGCACCAGCGTGCCACGCGGGGTGTAGGCTCGGTCGGCAAAGACTTCGAGCGCCACCGGCAAGCCGGCGCGCTCGCCGGCGGTGGCAAGCTCGGAGGTGGCAGGTGCGAGCAGGATCAGGCTGCGGTCGAAGGCGCGCACGGCGCGGGCCACCGCGTCGGCCAACATGGCGTCTTCACAGGCCATGTTGTTGAGCGCGCCATGCGGTTTGACATGGGTGATGCGGCCGCCTTCGGCCTGCGCCATGCCCGCGAGCGCGGCGATCTGGTAGATCAGCAGGGCTTCGAGCTCATCGGGCGACACGTGCATCTTGCGCCGGCCGAAGCCTTGCAGATCGGGGAAGGCCGGGTGGGCACCGAGCGTGGTGCCGCTGGCCAGCGCGGTGCGCACGGTGGTGCGCATCACCAGCGGGTCACCGGCATGGAAGCCACAGGCGATGTTGGCCGAATCGACGATGGGCAACAGGGCCTCGTCGGCCCCCATCGACCAGGCGCCGAAGGATTCGCCGAGGTCGGCGTTGAGGTTGAGTTTCATGCGGCGTCTCCATCGTCGTCGCGGCCATCGATGATGCCGCTGAGCAGGTTGCGGGAATACAGCGCGTCGAGGTCGATCATGCCGTCACCGGCCAACGGCACGATGTTGCCGAGGCGCGCTTGCAGCGCCTGCTCGGCCGCGCGGGCGAGGTCTTCGGCCGCGGCGACGCTCACCGCAACAAAGCGAACCGCCTCGCCCGGCTTGCGCTCGGCCAGCCGCGCCAGATCGGCGGTGATGACGGTGGCGATTTTCGGGTAGCCGCCGGCGGTGTGGCCGTCGGCCAGCAGCACAATGGGCTGGCCGTTGCCAGGCACCTGGATGGCGCCGGGCACGGCAGCATCCGACACGATCTCGCGCGCGGCGGCGTCGCGATGCAGCAGCGCCTCGCCGGCCAGGCGCACGCCCATGCGGTCGGCCTCGGCGGTGACCTCGAAGGGCATGCTCAAAAAGGCCTCGATGCTCGCCGGCGCGAAGTGATCCGCCTGCGGCCCGAGCACGACACGTATCGGCCCCGCGTCGGGCGTGGGCAGCTGACGCAAATGGTGTTCCGGAGTGGGCGCCGGTTCGATCACGCTCAGACGGTCGCCCACTTGCAGCGCCCGGCCCTCCAGCCCGCCCAGCGCCGCCCGCGCATAGGTGGCGGCGCTGCCGAGCACCAAGGGGCGGGCCAGACCGAACACTGCGACCACCGCCAATCTGCCGGTGCCAGTGTGCACCACGCGCAGCGTTTCGCCGTCGGCCAGCGTGAGGCTGCGCCAGGCGACAAGCGAACGCTTGCCCTCGGCGGTGAGGTGTTCGAGCTGGGCATCGCCGGCGACGGCGAGGCGAACCGCGCCCTCGCGGGCGACAAACTGCTGGCCCCCATCGAAGCATTCGATGGCCGGCGCCAGCGCGTCATTGCCGACCAGCGTGTTGGCGATGCGCAATAGCTGCGGCGCCAGCGTACCGGCCCAGGGCACCCCAATACGCCGCCAGCCACGACGGCCAATGTCCTGAATCGACGCCAGCGCGCCGGGCGACCGAATCTCGAGCGCGCTCATGATGTCACCCCGGGCGGCGAGCACCACTGCTGCGGATCGAGCCGACCGGCTTTGAGTTCGGCATCGAGTCGGTCAAATTCATCGACACTGACCGGCGTGAAGCGTACCCGGTCGCCAGCGGCCAACAGGGCCGGCGCATCGCGCGTGGCATCGAACAGTGGCACCGGGCAACGGCCGAGCAAGTGCCAGCCACCGGGGCTCTCCCAGGGGTAGATGGCGGTGAGACCGTTGGCGATGGCAATGCTGCCGGGTGGCACGCGCAGCCGGGGCTCGCTGCGGCGGGGCAGTTGCAAGGCCGCGGGTACATCGCCCATGAAAGGAAAGCCCGGTAGAAAGCCGAGCATGTAGACCACGTATTCGGTGGTGCTGTGCGCATCGATCACGGCCTCGGGCGTCAGGCCGGCGGCGTCCGCCACGTCGGCCAGATCGGGCCCGAACGCGCCGCCGTAGCAGGCCGGCAGGCACCAGTGGCGGCCATCGCCGACCGGAGCGTGGTCGGCCGCGTCGATCAACTCGCCCAACGCGGCTTCAAGTGTGGCGCGACGGGTCAGCAGCGGATCGTAGACGACCGTCAGCGAGCGGAAGGTGGGCACGGTCTCAATCACGCCACCGAGTTGCCCCGCGGCGCGGGCGCGTTCGATTGCCACGTCCAGCGCATTGACCCGGGCCTGCAGCGCTGGATCGATGGCGTCACCGAACTCGACCGTCAACGCGGCGTCACCGAGATCGAGAATACGCATGCTCACAGGCTCGAGGTCGAGGCGGCGCGGGCCGCCTGATCGTAGCGCCCGGAGAGCGTGCGCAGCAGGCGGGCGAGATCGCCGATGTGCGCGTTCTCCTCGGTCGAGCCGGAGAAACCGGGCATCAGGCAGGCCTCACGCACTTGACGGTAGCGCAGGCAGGCATCACGACCGTCGTCGGTGGCGCTGTAGAACGCCTCCTTGCCCTTGCGATGACTGGTGACCAGCTTGAGCGCGAGCAGCTTCTTGAGCGAGTAAGACACCACATGGGTGTCTTCGACGTTGAGCACAAAGCAGATGTCGGCGAGGCGCTTGGCGCTCTCACGATGCACCACATGGTGCAGCACCAGCACATCGATGGTGGTCATGTCCTCGAAGCCGGCGGCGGCCATGCAGCGCATCATCCAGCGCGAAAAGCCATGCCACGCCACGATCATGCCGTACTCAAACTCCGACAGCTCGGGCGATTTGGCCGACACCAAGTGCTCTGAAGAGACGATGCGGCTCGGCGCGGGGCGGCCATCGGGGAGCAAAGTTTTTGGCATGTTGTTGTCACCTCATCGATATTTTGTTGACAAATTATAGACAAAACACCAAAGTTGCAAGGCCGGCAAAAAGAAAACACCCTTGTGCCGCAGCCAATAACCCCAGGCGTTCGCATGCACGAACGCCCCGCGAGGAGACACCGATGCGATCCACCCAGCCTTTCCGTTCCGCCCTGTGCGCCACCGTCGCCGCCTTCGGCCTGAGCACGGCCGCCCTGGCTCAAACCACCTGGGACATGCCCACGCCCTACCCGGCGACCAACTTTCACACCGAGAACATTCAGCAATTTGCCAATGACGTGGCCAGCGCCACCGCCGGCCAGCTGAAGATCACCGTGCATCCGGGCGGTGCGCTGTTCAAGGGGCCGGAAATCAAGCGCGCGGTGCAGGCCGGACAGGCGCAGATCGGCGAATTGCTGATCAGTTCGCTGGCCAACGAAGACGCCATGTACGCACTCGACACCGTGCCCTTTCTGGCCACCAGCTACGCCGAGTCGGCCAAGCTGTGGTCGGTCTCGCGCAGCGCGGTCGAAGCGCGTCTGGCCAAGCACGGCCTGAAGCTGCTGTTCACCGTGCCGTGGCCGCCGCAGGGCATCTACAGCAAGAGCGCCGTGGCCGCGATGGGTGACTTCAAGAACATGAAGATCCGCTCCTACAGTCCGACCGTGGCGCGCATGATCGAACTGATGGGCGGCCAGCCGGTCACCGTGCAAGCCGCCGATCTGACTCAGGCGCTGGCCACCGGTGTGGTGTCGGCCAACATCACCTCCTCCTCGACCGGCTACGACTCGAAGAGCTGGGAGCAGTTGTCGCACTACTACGATGTGCAGGCCTGGCTGCCGAAAAACATGGTGTTCGTGTCGCAGAAAGTCTTTGACGGCCTGGACGCCGGCACCCGCGAGGCCTTGCTCAAGGCCGCGGCCGCCGCCGAAACCCGCGGCTGGCAGGTCTCCGAAGAGAAGACCGCGTGGTATGTCGATCAACTCAAGAAAAACGGCATGCAGGTGCTGCCGCCCAGCGATGCCCTGCGCGCGGATCTCAAGAAGGTCGGCGACACGATGACGGCCGAATGGCTTGAGCGTGCCGGCGCCGACGGCAAGTCGGTGCTCGACGCCTACCGCGCCGCGCAGTAAGACCACGACGGGGGCCATGCGCCCCCGTGCTGTATTTCTTCGGGGAATTCTGCATGCGTACAACGCTCGACACCCTGTACCGACTCGCTGGCGCGCTCGCCGCGGTCGGCATGATTGCCACGCTGGTGATGGTCACCACCGGCATCGTCACCCGCCCGCTGGGCATCTACCTGCGCGGCACCGACGACTACGCCGGCTATGCCATGGCGGCCTGCGGTTTTCTGGCGCTGGCCTACACCTTCAAGCATGGCGAGCACATCCGCGTCACGCTGCTCATCGACCGCATCGGCGGCAGCGTTCAGCGCGTGCTGCAGTGGGTCGCGCTATTGATTGGCACCGGCGTGTCAGGCGCACTGGCGTGGTACAGCCTGCGTCTGGCCTGGCAGTCCCACGCCTTTGGTGACATTTCGCAGGGCGTGGACGCCACGCCGCTGTGGATTCCGCAACTGGCGCTGGCCATTGGCGCGACGGTTTTTCTCATTGCCATGCTCGACGATCTGGTGATGACCACGCTGGGCCGGCCTTGCGCCCGCCTCGCCAACGCCGGCCAAGAACCGGCGCGGATGGAGTAATCCCATGGACTTGATGGTTGCCGGCCTGCTCTTGCTGGTCATGCTCGTTTTGCTGGCCAGCGGAGTGTGGATCGGCTTGTCGCTGATCGCCGTAGGCGCTCTTGGCATGTTGATGTTCACGTCGCGCGCGCCGGGCGACGGCATGGCGGTGGCGATCTGGGGCATCGGCTCGAGCTGGACGCTCACCGCCCTGCCGCTGTTCCTGTGGATGGGCGAGGTGCTGTTTCGCACCAAGCTGTCGGAGAACATGTTTCGCGGCCTGGCGCCGTGGGTCGAACGCCTGCCGGGGCGGCTGCTGCATGCCAATATTCTCGGCTGTACGCTGTTCGCCGCGGTGTCGGGCTCGTCCGCCGCCACCTGCGCTACCATCGGCAAGATCAACCTGCCCGAGCTGGAGCGTCGCGGCTACCCGACCTCGCTGGCGCTGGGCACGCTGGCCGGCGCCGGTACGCTGGGGCTGCTGATTCCGCCATCGATCATCATGATCGTGTATGGCGTGTCGGCCGATGTATCGATCGCCAAGCTATTCATCGGCGGCGTGCTGCCCGGCCTGTTGCTGGCCGGCCTGTTCATGGGCTGGGTGATCGTCTGGTCGCTGCTCAACCCCGACAAGATCCCCGCCGGCGAAGGCCGCACCGCCTTCATCGACAAGCTGCGCGCGTCCTGGGGCCTGATGCCGGTGGTACTGCTGATCGGCGCGGTGCTCGGCTCGATCTACACCGGCGTGGCCACCGCCACCGAGGCGGCGGCGCTGGGCGTGATCGGCGCCTTCATCATCGCCGCCGCGCAAGGCTCGCTCACCCGCGAGAGCTTTTTTGCCAGCCTGATGGGCGCCACCCGCCTGTACTGCATGATCGGGCTCATCCTCGGCGGATCGGCCTTTCTGACGCTGGCCATGGGCTACATCGGGCTGCCGCGCCATCTGGCGGAGTGGATCTCGGGGCTGGGGCTGTCGACGGGCTGGCTGCTGGTGGCGCTGACCGTTTTCTTCATCCTGCTCGGCTGCTTTCTCGATGGTATTTCGGTGGTGGTGCTGACCATGGCCGTGCTGCTGCCGACCATCCAGACGGCCGGCATCGATCCGCTGTGGTTCGGCGTGTTCGTGGTGGTGGTGGTGGAGATGGCACAGATCACGCCGCCGGTGGGCTTCAACCTGTTCGTGCTGCAAGCCATGACCGGGCGGCAGATCACCGAGGTGGCGCGCTACGCCCTGCCTTACTTCCTGCTGATGTGCGCAGCCGTGATCTGCCTCTACACCTTCCCCGGTCTGGTGACCTGGCTGCCGGGCAAAATGATCGGCTGATCAGGGCGGCCCTCAGAGGTCGGCGCGAGGCGAGGCGCCGGGCAAGGGCGTCGCCCGGATCGCCGTCACCAGGGCGGCAATGGATTGCGCGAGCGCATCGAGAGTTTCGGCATCGGGCGCACGGCCTTGCGCCGCCAGGGCTTCGATCGCGGCGGCCTGATCCGCCAGGGCATCGGCGCCCAGGCTGCCTGCCGCACCGCGCAGGGTATGCATCAACCGCGCGGCGCCGATCAGGTCGCCCTCGGCCACACGGGCACGCAACTGCGTGCCGCAGTCGCCATGCTGGCGCTCGAACAAAGCGAGCATGCGCGCATACAGCGCGGGCTTGCCCATCATCCGCAACAGACCGGCCTCGACGTTGAGCCCAGCGATGTCAGGGAAGCCGCGCTCAGGCGTGGGTGCCGGCGCGGCATCCGGTATCTGCGCACGGCCGGCCCAGCGGGCCAGCGTGGCAAGAAACAAGGGCGGATCAACCGGCTTGGCGAGATGATCGTTCATGCCGGCCGCGAGACACTGCGCCCGCTCATCGGCCATGGCGTGTGCGGTCATGGCAATGATCGGCAGCGCGGCAAAGCGCGCATCGGCGCGAATCTGACGCGTGGCTTCAAGGCCATCCATCTCCGGCATCTGAACGTCCATGAGCACTACGTCGATGGGCGGCGCGTCGGCGCGCATCACGCGATCGACCGCTTCACGCCCGGTGCCGGCGGTGTCGACCAGCACGCCCTGCTCGGCCAGCAGGGTTTCGGCGATCAGCAAATTCACCAGATTGTCCTCGGCCACCAGCACACGCAAGCCAGTGAGGTCCGGGGCGGCGGCGGGCGACACCCGGGGGGTTCGCGCAACGTCGCCGGCGGCACCGACGCCGAGTTCCACGTCGAACAAGAAAGTGCTGCCCTGGCCCGGCTCACTATGCACGACCACGTCGCCACCCATCAGCCGCACCAGCTGGCGACAGATCGACAGGCCGAGCCCGGTGCCGCCGAATTTGCGGGTGGTGGAATCGTCGGCCTGGGCAAAGGGCTGAAACAAGCCCTCGATCTGACTCGGCGTGAGCCCCACGCCGGTATCGCGCACCGCAAACTGCAAGCGCACACGCGCGTTTCTGGGCGGATCGGCGCGCACGGTGACCGCCACCTCGCCACGCTCGGTAAACTTGATCGCATTGCCCACCAGGTTGACCAACACCTGCCCCAGACGCATGCCGTCGCCGACCAGCGTATTGGGCACGCTGGGCGAGACGGACAGCTGCACCGCCAGCTGCTTGGCGCGCGCCTGCTCGCCGAACAAGGCCATCAACTGTGCCAGCACCTCGTTCAGCCTGAACACCGACTGCTCCAGCGACAGGCCCCCCGCCTCGATGCGTGACACATCCAATACGTCGTTGATCACCCCGAGCAGCGCGGTGCCGGCCTGGTGGATCTTGCTCACATAGTCGCGCTGGGCGGGCTGCAGATCACCGCCCAAACACAGGTGAGACAGCCCGATGATGGCGTTCATCGGGGTGCGGATTTCGTGGCTCATGTTGGCCAGGAAGCGACTCTTGGCCTGCGTCGCGGCCTCGGCCGCCAGCTTGGCCTCGCGCAAGGCCGCGTCCGCCGCACGCCGTGCCGACACGTCTTCGAGCACCCAGATGCCGTGACTGATCTGGCCATCGCGCTCGGCCAGGCCGCTCATCGCCAGACTGACCCACACCGAGGTGCCGTCACGACGGCGCAGCCGGCATTCGCCGCGCCACTCCTCACCCACCGACACGGCCTGCCATGCCTCGGCTTCGACGTCGCAGGGCTGATCTTCGACGCACTGAACCAAGGGCAAGCCAGTGGCGACTTCGTCCACCGTGTAGCCGGTGACTTGGGTGAAGTGCGGGTTGACGTATTCGAGCGGGCCCGTGCGCCGGGCGATGACCACCATTACCGGGCTGTGCTCGACCGCCAGCGACAGCTTGCGCAACTGGCGCGCGGCGGCGCGGCGCTCGGTAATGTCGTAGGTCCAGCTCAGCACCACGGGCTGGCCACCAAACACGCCGCGCTCCATGCTCAGCAGCACCCAGTAGATGCTGCCGTCGGCGCGGCGCAGCGCCACCTCGCGGTCGCGTACCACCTCGCCCGCATCGAGCGCCGCCAGCGCCGCGCGCCGCTGCGCCGGATCAACATAGCGCTCGAGCACCGGCGTCTGCATGAACGCTTCGCGCGAAAACCCGGCCAGCGCGCAAGCGCGCCAGTTGGCGAACACCGGCACGCTGCCTTCGCTGGTCAGCACCACGCCAATCGGGCTGGATTCGAGGATCCGGCTCAATTGCGCCTCGGCGTCCCGGGCGCGGCGTTCGGCCGCCTTGGTGTCTGAAATATCGACCACCACCCCGAGCAGGCCGCCGGGCTGGCCGTCCGCCAGCCGGAAACCCTGCACCCAGTACAAGGTGTCGTGGCGCAAACCATCGGCCATAACAATGACCTGCTCGCGGGCCCGCGAGGCGCTGGTCGCGATCAGGCGCATGTCCTCGGCGTGAATCGCCTTCCGCTCGACCGGCGAAAAGATGTCCAGCTCGACGATCGTCTTGCCGCGCAAGGCCTCGCGGCGCACGCCAAAACTGTCTTCGAAGGCGCGGTTGCACCCCAGAAAGCGCGCATCCGGCCCCTTGTAAAACACCGGGTTGGGGAGCGTGTCGAGCAGGACTTCAACAAACAGCAGTTGGTCAGCCAGTTCGGCTTGTTTGCCGGCCAACTCGCGTGTGCGCTCGGCCACCTTGTCTTCGAGCGCGTCGCGGGCCGTGGCCAGACGCCGGGTGGCATCCTCCAGCAAGACCCGCATCGCCCCCTGGCTGTCGACCAGTGCGGCCATTTCGCGCCAGTGGCCTTCAATCGGCGGCCCGGGCGCCAGGTCAAGCTGACCGATCCGCTCGCTCTGCGCCACCAGCGCCTGCAAGGGGTGGCGCACCCGTTCGGCCACCCGCACTGCCATCAACAGGCCAAGTCCGATGACGCCCAGCATCAGGGCCACGAAAATGACCGCATCGCGCGCTCGCGCCGGCACGAAGTCAGCGTCGGGCGCAAACGCTGCCACCCACAGGGCGTTGCTCCCGAGATGCAACGGAAGAAACTCGGCCCGCCAACGCCGGCCCTCGAGCATGAAGGCGACATTGCCGACGGGCCGCGCCGCCGCCTCCCACGCCTTCACGCCGTCGCTCAAATACGCCACGTCGAGCGCCGAGACGCGCTGGAGAACCGCCGCCCGCACCGCATCGTCCACCTCAAAGCGTGGTGAGTGCGGCAAGCCCAGCACCTCGCCGGCGTCGGTCAGAATCGCCACCCCGCCGCGCCGCCCGACCCGCATGCCCGTGGTCAGTCGGGACAGGTCCGAGAGCAATACGTCGAAGGCCAGCACCCGACGCTGACCATCCGGCGCGGTCCATCGGGTGGACACCGTCATGCCGGGTTCGCGGGTGGTAAAGAACTGATAGGGCGGCGTCCACGCCAGCGCGCCATCGGCCGGCGTCGCCATGGCGCCAAGAAACCAGGGCCGCCCTCGCGGTTCGTAGTCGCTGTTCAGGACCGCATCGCTGACCAGCTCGCCGGTCTCAGACCACCGCATGGTCCGATGTCGTTCAACCGCCCCTGGCAAACCAGTGACCCGGTTTCGCCACTGGCCATCAGCCGTCTCGAGCAACAGCAGCTCACGCCCGTCCTCCTTGGCCAGCAGCGCCGACGACAACCGCAGATCGGTCTTCAGCATGGGCCGCAACACACGGTTGAACTCGGCCAGGGTGTCGACATCAAAGACGCCCGCCTTGCCCCAGGCCGCGGCGGTCTCGAGCATGCGCTCGACCTGACGAAAGTCACGCTGGATCTGCGCGTCGATGGTGGTGGTGGCCTGATGCACCGCACTGCGTGCCAGTTCGGTGGTCGAGGGCTTCAGGATCAGACCATAGAAAGCGGCGCCGAACACCGCAAAACACGCGACGATCAGCAAGGCGAACTGACGCATCAAGCCCCGCACCAGCGAGGGGCGCATTCGCGCGGTGGGCGTGGGTTGGGCGTCAGAATCAGCGCGCATTCAGTGGCATTCGGCGTTGAGGGGACATCGACAGCATACGCAATTACCCTTCAGCAGGAATGGTTTTGAGCAATCGCCGACGACGGAGACTGCCCCCTGTGGCGACGCCCGGCTCCGACGAGCGCCGGCGTGCACCGTCGCGAGCAGGTGCGACGCATCGCCCGACTCAGTCCGCCGCCACACAGCGCGCCGCCGCCCATTCGCGCAGCGAAGCGATCTGCTCCGCCATGATGACCGACAGCGGCCGGGTCCGCGCCGCCTCGGCGACCAGATGCGCCGTCTCAAGCTCACTGCCGTCGGCCAGGCATTCATAGCGGCCGGCGACCACCAGCTGTTCAAGCTCCGCACCCGAGAAACCGTCGGTGACCACCACCAGCGCGTCGACATCGAAGCGCGCCGGATCATGACCGTGCCGCTTGAGGTGGATATCCAGAATGTCGCGCCGGACCGCGGGCGAGGGCAGGTCGACGAAGAAGATCTCGTCGAATCGCCCCTTGCGCAGCAACTCGGGCGGCAAGGCAGTGACGTCGTTTGCGGTGGCAACCAGAAACAGGCGCGCCTGCTGTTCATTCATCCAGGTCAGCAGGTGGCCGAGCAGGCGGCGCGACACGCCACCATCGCCATCGCCGCCGCTGGCCAGGGCTTTCTCGATCTCGTCGATCCACAGCACCGCGGGGGCCATGGCTTCAGCGCTCTCCAGCGCCTCGCGCAGCTTGCGCTCGGTTTCGCCGGTGTATTTGTCGTACAGGCTGGCAATATCGAGGCGCAGCAGCGGCACCCGCCAGCTGCCAGCCGTCACCTTGGCGGCCAGGCTTTTGCCCGCGCCCTGCACGCCGAGCAGCAGCATGCCCTTGGGTATCGGCAGGCCGGGGGCGCTGCGTTCGCCGGTAAACACCGGCCGCCGCTTGGTCAGCCAGCTTTTGAGCTGGCTCAGGCCGCCGATGTCGTCGGGACCCAAAGGTGTCATTTCGACCGACAGCGCGGTGCCGCCGAGCATCTCCTGTTTGTGGCGGATGACGCGGGTGAGATCGTCGACGGTGATCAGGCCGTCGTCACGCACTGCGTTGCGCAGCAGGCGGCGCACATCCTCTTCCGGCAAGCCCAGCACCTGGTGAAGCAGCGAATTCACCATGGCCGACTCGCCGCGTACCGATCGGTCGTTCTGCTGCCGGTAGAAATCCAGCTCCTCGCGCAGCAACTGCTTGACGCCATCGAGGTCCGGAATGCGCAGCTTCAGGTGCGCGGCATGGCGCGCCAGCTCGGTCGGCAAGCTCACGCGCGGCGCGACCAGCACCAGGGTGCGCTCGGACACCGGATGATTGAGCACCACTTCGCGGATCAGGCGCAGCACCACCGGGTCGTCGAGAAACGGATGCGGATCGAGCAGCACGTAAAGCCCGCGGCTGGCATCCTTGTCGATGTAGTGCAGGGCCGGCTCCAGGCCACGGGTGTCGGGAATCGCCCGGCGCTGACCGTCCTTGTGGCCCATGGTAGTCGGCACATCCCCGACCGTGGCAAACAAGGTGTTGGCGGACTTGGCCGGGCCGTAGCGGAAGTTCTGCTGGCTCAGGCCGTCGGCCACACTCCAGCAATACAGGTCATGGTTGTCTTCGCGCGCCAGGCGGTCGATCAGTCGCAGCACCTTGGGTTCTTCGACGGTTTCGATACACACCAGCGGCACGCGGGATCGCACCAGGGCGGACAGTTCTCGGAAGTCGGGCATCAGATCACGGACGGTGAAAGCATGGAAAAGTATATCGGCCAACACAGCCCGCACTGTAGCCGAATCGCATGTCGCACCGGCAAGCGCCCTCACGCGCGTTGACGCCTCGCGCGCGGGGCAGGACACTTCGGGCTCACGCCGCTCGGCGCGGCCGGATCGTGCCATCGGTCGATGCCGCTTGATCCGCCGCCCCGCTTTCGGTAAAAGCCCAGCTTTGCGTTTGCCTCGGCGACACGGCCCCCCGTGCGCGCCCATCGGACTTCATCTTCATGACTGCCACGCCCTTCCCGCCCGAGTTGCTCAAGCAAGCCGAGCGCCGCCGCACCTTCGCCATCATCTCCCACCCCGACGCGGGCAAGACCACGCTGACCGAAAAGCTGCTGCTGTTTGGCGGTGCGATCCAGCTGGCCGGTACGGTCAAGGCGCGAAAGAGCGCCCGCCATGCCACCTCGGACTGGATGGAAGTGGAAAAGCAGCGCGGCATCTCGGTGACCAGCTCGGTGATGCAGTTCGACTACATGGGCCACACTATCAACCTGCTCGACACCCCGGGCCACGAAGACTTCTCGGAAGACACCTACCGGGTGCTCACTGCCGTGGATGCGGCGGTGATGGTGATCGACGCCGCCAAGGGCGTGGAAGCGCAGACCATCAAGCTGCTCGACGTGTGCCGCCTGCGCAACACGCCGATCATCACCTTTGTTAACAAGCTTGACCGCGAGGTGCGCGAGCCCTTCGACCTGCTGCAGGAAATCGAGGAAGTGCTCAAGATCGAGTGCGCGCCGGTGACCTGGCCGGTGGGCATGGGCAAGGCCTTCCGCGGCGTGTACCACCTGCTCGAAAACCGCATCCTGCGCTTCACCCCGGGCGAGGAGCGCAAGAGCGCGGCCGAGATCATCACCAACCTCGACAACCCGCAGCTCGACACGCTCTTCCCCGGCGAAATCGGCCAGGTGCGTGACGACGTCGAGCTGATCGAAGGCGCGAGCAGCCCGTTCAAGCTCGAAACCTTCCTCGCCGGTCAACAGACGCCGGTGTTCTTTGGCTCCGGTATCAACAACTTCGGCGTGCAGGAGATTTTGCAGGCGCTGCTCGACTGGGCGCCGCCGCCGCAGCCGCGCGACGCCGGCGCACGCATGGTGGCGCCGGCCGAGCCGAAGTTCTCGGGCTTCGTGTTCAAGATCCAGGCCAACATGGACCCGCGCCACCGCGACCGCATCGCCTTCTTCCGCGTGTGTTCAGGCAAGTACGCGCCGGGCATGAAGACCCGTCACCAACGCATGGGCCGTGAGTTCAAGATCGCCAATGCGCTGACCTTCATGGCCAACGAACGGGTGCACATGGAAGAGGCCTACGCTGGCGACATCATCGGCATCCACAACCACGGCCAGCTGCAGATTGGCGACACCCTGACCGAAGGCGAGGCGCTGCACTTCAAGGGCATCCCCTACTTCGCGCCGGAGATGTTCCGCGCTGCCCGCCTCAAGGACCCGCTCAAGACCAAGCAACTGCACAAGGGCCTGATCGAGCTGGGCGAAGAAGGCGCCATCCAGGTCTTCGAGGCCATCGGTGGCAACATGCTGCTCGGCGCCGTGGGTCAGCTGCAGTTCGAGGTGGTGGCCCAGCGCCTGCAGGACGAATACAAGGTCGATGCCATTTTCGAGACCGCCGACATCTACACCGCGCGCTGGCTGACCTTCAAGGACGAAGCCACTCGCCGCAAGTTCGAGCGCGAACAGGCCATGCGCCTGGGCACCGATGTCGACGGCAACCCGGTGTATCTGGCCACCACCCGCTACAACCTGCAGGTGACCATGGAAAAATGGCCGGACGTCGGCTTCCATGCCACCCGCGAACACGGCCAGGTCATCGCCACGGCTTGACACATTTGCGCGGCAGACGCGGCGATTTCAACACGTTAGAATGCCGCCACTTGCCAATTTCATTTTTTTGATTCGAGGTCAGAACCATGCAAGACGAAGATGATGATCTGCGCGTTGTACTCGGCGTTCTGTTCGGACTGCTCGCCCTGGTGATCGGGCTGGTGATCGGCATGGGCGTGTACTCGCTCAACCGCGCCACCGCCGTGCCCGTGGTAGAAGCCGCACCGACGCCTATCGCCGAGGTGATGCGCGCCGCCGCCGACAGCGTACCGACCGAAGCCATGGCCTTTACCGACGTGGCCCCACAGGGCGACGCTCAGGTCAAAGTGTATTTCGCCGTCGGCGAAACGGGTCTCAGCGATGTCGCCGCCGCCGACCTGGCCAGCTTCACCCAGATGGCTGCCGACAAGCTCGGCACCATGGTGGTGCTGGTCTCGGGCTTTCACGACGCCTCCGGCAGCGCCGAGGTCAACGCCGAAATCGCCAAGACCCGCGCCATGAACGTGCTCAACGCACTGCTCGCGGCCGGCGTTCCGGCGGACAAGGTCTTGCTCAGCAAGCCGGCAGAGACACTGGGCGATGGCAACGCCGCCGAAGCCCGTCGTGTTGAGGTCCGGTTGCAATAATATGGTCCACGCAGTACGAAAGACAGGCCGGGCATTGCCCGGTTTTTTTTTCGTCGATACCGAACGAATCGCCTTCCTCCCGTCCAGCACAAGACACACGTTATGTATTTTCTCTATTACCAACGTTATGGCTTGTGACGCTCCAATTAAAGACACTAAAGCCTCCCGCTCCCCTTGACGATAGTCCCGCTGAGAGGTCGATTTTGCTGTCTGGTGGGACGCTGTGCTTCTAGGCGTTTCGCTATAGCCGGCACCATCAGCTCATTCCGGATGAGGCTACCGTAGTCTCGACAGAACAACACGAAGGAAAAGCGCTACATGAAAGTCAATCTACCCGTCACCGAGGTGGAGACCCGCCTACCCGAAGGGGCCTTCATATACTCGCGTACCGACCTCAAAGGCATCATCGTCGAGGTCAATGATATTTTTGCGAGTATCAGCGCCTATCCACCCGACGAAATGATTGGCCAGTCCCACAATTTGGTCCGTCACCCGGACATGCCGCAAGCCGCTTTTGCCGACATGTGGGCCGACCTGAAACGTGGGCGCCCCTGGCGCGGTGTCGTCAAGAATCGACGCAAAGATGGCGGCTACTACTGGGTGGTTGCCAACGTCTCCCCGGTGAGGGAAAACGGCCGGGTCACTGGCTATCAATCGGTGCGTGGCGTTCCATCAAAAAACGAGATCGCCGCCGCTGAGTCAGCGTACGCACGTATCCGCAAAGGGGAAAGCAAGCTCGACATCGAACATGGCCGCGTCGTACATCATCGCGCGGCCTGGCTCAACGCCGCGCTTTCATTACGATTCCAGATGATGCTGTCGGGGATGTTCACACTACTCGCGGCAGCCAGCTTGATCGGACTGTCCAGCCTGGACGTACCGGGTTGGCTCGCCTGGGCGCTTGCCGGCATTGTCTCTGCCCACGCGCTGTTCTTCATCCTGTGGTACGCACCTCGCACCAGTTCGGACCTCGGCACCATCTCGAACTGGCTTGAGGACGTGTTGTGTACCGGTGATTTACGTAAGCGCCTCGACATGCCGCGACGCGACGTTGTGGGCGCGGTCGGACGCAAGGCGGACAAGCTCGCCTCCAGCATCCAGGCGATGCTTCAAGGGGTCAGCGATGTGGCGAATCAGGTCAACGCCGCAAACCTCGACGTCAAAGCGGGCGTCGAGAACGTCGAGCACTCGGCCCGCGCTCAAAGCGAGGCGACATCGTCGGCCGCCGCCGCCATTGAAGAAGTCACGGTTTCGATTGGAGAAGTCGCTGCCAACGCCGGCAGCACGCGAGACAAGGCATTCGACGCCGCCAAAGCCTCTGCCGCCGGCGCGCGCATCACCGACGATGCGTGCCAGACCATCAACGTCCTGGCCGAGACCGTCAGCCGCTCGGCCGAACACGTCGAACGCTTAGGAGAGCGCTCGGAGGAAATCAGCCGGATCACTGGCGTCATTAAAGAGATTGCAGATCAGACCAACCTGCTGGCGCTGAATGCAGCCATTGAGGCGGCACGCGCGGGTGAGCAAGGCCGTGGCTTTGCTGTCGTAGCCGATGAAGTCCGAAAACTGGCAGAGCGCACATCCCAGGCAACCAATGAAATTGGCTCCATGGTCAATAGCATCCGCAATGAAACGGATACGGCGGTGAATGGCATGCGCTCCGGCGCAGCCCAGGTGGCAAATGGCGTCGATTTGGTCGGACAAGCCTCAGGCGCGTTGCGTCAGATCAACGAGGAAATGCAAAGCACGGTCGGCATGGTGACGGATATTTCGCACGCATCCAGCGAACAACAGTCGGCCATGACCTTGCTCGCTCAAAACGTGGAGCGCGTCGCCAACATGACCGACCAGAACGTCGCGGTCGTCACGCAAACCCGTGCGACCGTGGCCGGGCTCAACAGCATCACCGAGCGTTTGCGCAAGGCAGTGCACCAATACGGGATCTGAGCTTGTTCAAAGAATCTGCGCGACCGTCTCGAAGTCCAGACGCGGGCCGCGCGGATAATTAGCCACCGGATCGCCGTAGCCAAGATTGACCAGGAAGTTCGCGGTGTAGCGGCCATCGGGGAAGAACTCGGCATTGAGCGTGTCGGCATTGAAACCGCTCATCGGGCCGCAGTCGAGGCCGAGCAGGCGCGCGGCAAGGATCAGGTAGCCCCCTTGCAGCGTGCCATTACGAAACGCGGTGCTCTCGGCCAGCGCGGTGTTGCCGGCAAACATTTCGCCAGCCTTGGCGTTAGCCGGAAACTGCGTTACCAGGTGTTCATGAAAACGGGTATCGGTGGCAACGATGACGGTGACCGGCGCGGCCATGGTCTTGGCCACGTTGCCTTGTGCCAGCGCTGGCGCCAGACGCGCCTTGGCCGCCTCGCTCTTGACGAACACATAGCGCGCGGGCTGACAGTTCATCGAGGTCGGCCCCCATTTGAGCAGCTCGTACAACTCGCGCAACAGCGCGTCGGGCACTTCCTTGCCGCTGAAAGCATTGAAGGTGCGTGCGGCGCGAAACGCCTGGTCAAGCACATCGGGGGACACGCCAGTCATGAAGGCCTCCTGAAAGTCGACAAATAAGGGCGGGGTCTACCAGCAACCCCGCCCTTATCCTACGACGAATGCCTATCGATTACTCGCGCAGTGCCGCGCGAGCCTCCTGCAAGGTCGAAAACAGGCGGCCATCTTCGCCCAGCACCTCGCCCAGCTTGACCCGCGCAAAACCGCTGGAAGCGTAGCGCACCACGGTGGTGTAGTAGGTATCGACCAGGGACTGCACCATGACCGCGTAGTCTTCGAGCAGATCGGGGTCGATGTCGAAATGGTCGTAATTGACCACCGCCCGCACCCGCCGCCCCAGCGGCGCGAGCTCTTCGGCCACGCGCTGGCGGATCTGCTCGATCTGGGCGCGATCACGCACGGTGTAGCGCTCGAGGTCGACAAAGAACAGATCCTGATCGGCATCGTAATGCAGCCGCGCCTCGATGGGCCGGTCGAGCAGCATCGCGCGCAGGCCGATGTGGCCTTCCTCAAAGATGCGGGCGTCCATCAGCCTCGGCGCGCCTTCGATCAGCGGCACAAAACCCATGTGGGCGAGAATGTCGCGCTCGATGTCGATGCCCGGCGCGATCTCGATCAGCGCCAGCCCGCGCTCGGTCAGGCGGAACACGCAGCGCTCGGTGATGTAGAGCACCGGCTGGCGGCGCTGGTTGGCCACATCGCCGCTGAAGGTGCGGTGTTCGACCTGCTCAATGAATTTCGGCGACTTGCCCTCGCGCACGATGCGCAGTTGGCCGTCCTCGACCGCGATCTCCAGCCCGCCCGCCGTGAAGGTGCCGACAAAAACCACCTGCTTGGCGTTCTGGCTGATGTTGATGAAGCCGCCAGCGCCGGCGATACGGCTGCCGAACTTGCTCACGTTGAGGTTGCCCTGCCGGTCAGCCTGCGCCAAGCCGAGAAAAGCGAGGTCCAGCCCGCCGCCGTCGTAGAAGTCGAACTGGCTGGGCTGATCGATGATCGCCTCGGTATTCACCGCCGCGCCAAAGTCCATGCCACCGGCCGGAATGCCGCCGATCACGCCGGGCTCGGCAGTGAGCGTCAGCAGATCGATGATCGACTCCTCAGCCGCCACCGCCGCCACGCCTTCAGGCATGCCGATCCCCAGATTCACCACCACATTCGGCCGCAGTTCCATGGCCGCGCGGCGCGCGATGATCTTGCGCTCCGACATCGGCAGCGAGGCCACGCTGGTGGCCGGCACACGAATCTCGCCGGCGTAGGCCGCGCTGTAGGGCGTGCCGAAAGTCTGCTCGTGGTGCTCGGGCTTTTCGGCCACCACCACGCAATCGACCAGCACGCCGGGGATCTTCACCTGGCGCGGGTTGAGCGTGCCGCGATCAGCCACCCGCTCGACCTGCACAATGACAATGCCGCCGCTGTTATGCGCCGCCATGGCAATGGCCTGCGCCTCCAGCGTCAGGGCTTCCTTCTCCATGGTCACGTTGCCATCGAGGTCGGCCGTGGTGCCGCGGATAATGCCGACGTGAATCGGGAAGCCCTTGTAGAACAGGTAGTCCTCGCCGTCGATGGGCATCAGACGCACCAGGTCTTCCTGCGTCACGGCGTTGATCTTGCCGCCGCCAAAGCGCGGATCGACAAAGGTGCCCAGGCCAACGCGGGTCAGTGTGCCGGGCTTGCCGGCGGCGATGTCGCGAAACAGATGGGAGATCACGCCTTGCGGCAGGTTGTAGGCTTCGATGCTGTCGGCCACCGCCAGCGCCTGCAGCTGCGGCACCAGCCCCCAGTGCCCGCCCACCACACGCTTGACCAGCCCGCGATGGCCGAAGTGGTTGAGGCCGCGCTGCTTGCCGTCGCCCTGACCGGCGGCGTACACCAGCGTCAGGTCACGCGGATAGCCCACGCCATCGGCGCTCTCCTGCGCTTCGGCGAGAAAACGTTCCTCAAGCGCCACGGCGATGCCCTCGGCAAAACCGATGCCGACAAAGCCACCGGTGGCCACGGTGTCGCCACTGCGCACCAGCTGCACCGCCTCGGCGGCGCTCACCACCTTGCCACGCCGACGCCGGCGCAGCTCTTCAATCATTCGTGCCGTATTGCCCCGTTCCTGCATGCCCTCTCCCCCTCGCATCGCGGCCGTCGATGGGCCACTTGAATATGGCGCAACGATACTGCGCCCTTCGGGGAAAAGGCTACCGGGTTAACCCGGCATACCGTCGATGCGAGTGCTCACCAGCCACTTGCCGTAGCGCCACAGAAAGAGCAGCAGCGCGGCCGCAAAACTGGCGCCGGCCGCATGGATCAGCGGTTGATACGCAGCGGGGATGAAGGCTGCCCCAAGGCGCAGCACCGTCGCCAACAGCATCAAGGCGTAGGCCGGCACCATCAACGGCGGCAAGACCAGGTTGCGGCCGGTGTGCCCGAGCGCAGTGCGCGTCATCATGCCGAGGGTCAGCACACCAATGCCGCCGATGGCGATGCAATGCACCGCCGCCGACATCAGCGCTGGTGCCACCGACAAGGCCAGCCCCACCATGCCGATGCCGAAGGCAGTCAGCGAGTAGCCCAGATACAACACCCACAGCAGCGGATGCTGGCGCATCGAACCATGCGCATTGCGCATCAGCAGCACCAGGTTGAACACCATGCCGGCTGCGCCAACGATCAGCGCCAGCACCGACGGCGCATCGGTGGCAATCAGTGCCGCCAGCATCACCGGCGACAGCAAACCGACAATGCCCGCCCAGCGCGGATGGCTGACCTGCGGACGCTTGAGCGCACGGTGGGTAAAGAAGGGAATCACCCGCAAGCCGATCAGCGTGATGAAGCCGGCCACCAGCAACAGACCGGTGAACAGCAGACGCCGGGCATCCATGTCCAGCACGCCGGCGACGGTCAACAGATACAAGGCATTGGCCAACGCGAACGCCAGCAACAAAAAGGGCACGCCGGCATTGCGCTTGCTACGCGCCCGCCACACCGGCAAAGCCACCGCGGCAGCCGCACAGACGAAGAAGCTCACCGACAGCAGGCCGGTGATCAAGGGCGCACCGGTCTCGGTCGAGGCGGCAATGCGCGCCCCCAGCCACAGCGCGGTCAGGCCGGCCAGTGGTGTGCCCGAGAAGGCCGGCTGGCCGGTCCACGAACCGACGGCAGTCAGCAAAAAGCCAACGATCACCGCGCCCGCGTAGCCCCAGATCATCTCGTGCCCATGCCACAGCATGCCGGGCAGCGCATCGGTGCCGTTGAAACCGGCCACCCAGGCCAGAATGGCGACCACCCCGAACAGTGCCGCGAACAGGTAGAAGGGGCGAAACGCCATCGCCATGAAAGGCGACCAGCCGGCGCGGCTGGCCGGCAGGCGGAGGCGGGGTTCTTCGAGTCGGATAATGGCCATCGGAAATCTCGTGAATCAAATCAACGGGCGCGCAGGCACCCGGCAGGAAAAGGTCCGGGCGCCAGCGTACGACGCACCGGGGTGGGCTTGGGGCTGGGGGTGGGCACCTTGAGGCGCCTCGGGGTATTCATGTTTTGGGCCGGGAACGCGACTCAGGCGGCGACCGGGGCCAGGCGACGCTCGACGGCAGGGAACATCTCCCGCTCTTCGAAACGGACATGGGCAATCAAGGCCTCGCCCGCCTCGGCGCAGCGCCTGCCAGCTTCGGCCTCGTCAAACAAGCGCTGGAGCTGTTCATGTTCGGACAGCAGCCGGCGCACCAGCGCATGGTCGCCGGCGGCGCGCAGTACCGGCAGCAAGTCGCGCTCTTCTTCATCAAAGTGCGCCTGTAACTCCGGCCGCATCTGCGACAGCATCGCGACGCCGGTGCCGCTGATCAGCGCGCGGGCCAGCCGCAGGGCGGCATGGTGTTCGCGGGACAAGGGGACGAGACGGGGGTCGCGGCGCATGGAAAAATCCTCGGGGTCAATGAAACGACTTCACGAAGATGTATTTTAAGTGTATCTTTTAAAGAGTCAACTCGAATGTATCTTTAATCTTTGTGCCATCGACGCCGGACACCCCATGCAGATCACCCAGCACACCGACTATGCCTTGCGCGTCCTGATCACCCTGGGCGCCTGCCCCGAGCGGCGCGTGACCATCAAGGAAGTGGCGGAAACCTTTGACATCTCGCGCAGCCATGTGATGAAGATCGTCAATCAACTGGTCACGCTGGGCTTTGTCGAGGGCGCGCGCGGCAAGGGCGGCGGCTTGCGTCTGAACCGGGCGCCGGAGGCGATCGGCGTGGGCGAAGTGGTGCGCCAGATGGAGCCCGGCTTCGACCTGGTCGACTGCTTTCGCGCCGAGTCGAGCTGCCTGCTGAGTTCCGGCTGCCGACTGAAGGGCGCGCTGAATACCGCGCTGCAGGCGTTTCTGGCCGCGCTGGATGAGGTCACCCTGGCCGACCTGATCGTCAATCAGCCGCGCCTGCGCAGCATGCTCGGGGTGATCGCGCTCAGCCCATCACCGTAACGACCACCGAGCGCGTCGCGCCCTGCGTGCGGTGCTCCCACAGATAGATGCCCTGCCAGGTCCCCAGTCGCAGGCGAGCGTCGCCCACGGGCACCGTCAAACTGGTATCGGTCAGCACCGCGCGCGCATGGGCCGCCATGTCATCAGGGCCTTCGAGATCGTGCCGATAGGCCGGATCGCCATCGGGCGCGAGTCGCGACATCACTGTCTCCAGATCGCGCCGCACATCCGGATCGGCATTTTCAGTGATTGTCAGCGAGCAACTGGTGTGCTGCACGAAAACATGACAGAGGCCGGTCGTGATGCCGCTGTCGCGCACCACCGTGGCGACGGCGTCAGTCATCTCCCGTGTTCCCCGGCCGCGCGTCGTGATGCTGAGCACGTGTTGGTGAGTTGTCATGCCGCGCCCCCAGGCAAAAATATATAGGGAAAACCCTTAAGATCAAACGCACACCGTCCGTTGACCCTGCTGTCGTCATCTCTTGAAACCCCGATCGCACCATGCCCCCAAAACGCATTCTTGTCATCGACGATGTGTCTGTCATTCGTGGTTTCGTCAAAGGCGCGCTCAAGCACCTCGATGTGCACTTTGGCGAAGCCTCGGGCGCCGAGCAGGCACTGGTCATGCTCGACTCCATGCCGGCCGACGTCATCGTCTGTGATCTGAACATGCCCGGCATGAGCGGCGAAGCCTTCGTGCAAACCCTTCGCGAACGTGGCGACCAGACCCCAATCATGATGCTCACGGTCGAGGGCAACCGGAGCGTTGTCGCCAAGCTGATGCAAGTGGGCATCCAGGGCTACATGCTCAAGCCCTTCAAACCGGCAATTCTGGCGGAACGGGTGCAGGAGCTGCTCGATGGCACGGCGCCACCTGTCCGGCCTTACACCGCTCCGGCCGACGCCGCCGCGGACACCGACGAGGCCCCGCCAGCTGACACCGCGGCCGGCAGCGCCACCCAAACCGAATCGACCGACACCAACGCCTAGCCCCGCCTACAGACCCCGCGCCCAGGCCGGCCGCAACCCGGCTTGCGCCGGCGCCTCAAGCGCCCCGCGTACTTGCGCAAGCAAGCGCGCCTTGTCGGCACCCAGCGTACCCTTGAGCACCAGCCAGTTGGACGCGTGATCGGAGCGGAACACCGTCCGCTTCAAGTCCAGCTGCGACAGCAGCGCTTCCATTTCCTGTAGCAGACCTCGCAGATCGAGCGGCTCCCATTCGGGAAAGCCCGCCCGAAAGCGTTGCTCGCCGGTGGGAAAGCTCACCACCAAGGTGGCGAGATATTCGGGCTGCGTGACATTGGCCAGCCGCGCCGAGGCTTCGGCATGCTGGGCGCTGAACACCGGTCCGCCGAGGCCATTGAGGATCATCACCGAGCGGGTGATGCCGGCCTCGCCGAGCTTGTCGAGCGCCTCGCGGGTGGTGTCGAAAGTCTCGCCCTTGTTCACCCGCGCCAGCACCGTATCGTCGCCCGATTCGGCACCGACATACACCATGCGCAAACCGGCCGCAGCCAACGCCTGCATGTCGGCCACCGACTTCTTGCGCAGGTTGCGCGGCAGGCAATAGCTGGAGATGCGCCGCACCGCCGGCAGATGGATGCGGATCGCCTCGAGAATCGCCAGCAGGCGCCGGGTGGGCAGCACCAGCGCGTCGCCGTCGGCCAGAAACACGCGTCGCACCTGATCGCCATACAGGGCAGCAACCCGGCGGATGCTGTCGATCACCTCATCTTCGCCACGCGCGCGAAATGCCTTTTGCGGCGCGGTGTACATCTCGCAGAACGTGCATTGGTTCCACGAGCAGCCATCCGTCACCGGCAGAATCAGCGACTGCGCCTCGCTTGGCGGCCGGAACACCGGCTCGACATAGCGGATCGGAATCGTCTCAGTCATACAACGCCAGCACGGTCTCGGCCTCAAAGACCGGCGGCGGCAGCGCCCGCCCCATGCGCTCGCCCAGTCGCACCGCGGCTTCGGGTGCCCAGGCCGGGTTGAAGGCCATCATCGGCTTGGGGAAGAGCATCACGACCGTCGAGCCGAGCAGGAAGCGGCCCATCTCCTCGCCCTGCGCCAGCACGATGTCCTGGTCGTCGTAACGCCATTTGGTGATGTCGGGTCGGCGCGGCGGATTGACCACGCCATGCCACACCGTCGCCATGCTGCCCACAATGGTGGCGCCGACCAGCACCATCACAAACGGGCCGGCTGCGGACTCGAACACGCAAACCACCCGTTCGTTGCGCGCAAACAGGCCGGGCACGCCGCGCGCGGTGGTCGGATTGACCGAAAACAGATCGCCGGGCACGTAGATCATCTCGGTCAAGCGGCCGTCGCAAGGCATGTGAATGCGGTGGTAGTCGCGCGGGCTCAGGTACAACGTGGCGAACTGGCCATCGTCAAACTTGGCGGCCAGATGCTTGTCGCCACCGAGCAGCGCGCTGCAGCTGTAGCTGTGGCCTTTGGCCTGAAACACCTGATCCCCACGGATCGGCCCGAACTGGCTGATCGCCCCGTCCACCGGGCAGACAAAATCCGCGTCGACCAGCGTGCGCGCGTCGTCGCGCAGCGCGCGGGTGAAGAACTCGTTGAAGGTCGGATAGGCCGCCGGATCCGGATTGGCCGCCTCGCTCATGTCGACCGCGTAGCGCCGGATGAACCAACGGATCACGCCGGTGGTGAGCTTGCCACCACGCAGGCCAGCGAGCTTGCCAGCGAGCACGGTCAGCGCGCGCTTGGGCAGCAGATATTGGGGAATGACGGCGAGGCGATCGGACACAGGACATCCAGCATGAAGAGAACGTGCCGCCGATTATAACGACAGCGACGAGCGCTTCGGGGTGGCGAGGCCGGCCTTCGCGCCGGCATCGGCGGCACACCACGACATCAAAAAAATTAGACTTTTCTTATATTCCAGTTAAACTGGTAAGCAACTACTTACTTACTGCGATAGCACCATGCCTCACACCGCCGACCGCCAGTCCACCCAGGCCCGTCAGGCCGAGATCATCGCCGCCGTGCTTGCCCTCTCGGCCAGCCAGGGGCCGGGCACCATCACCACCCAGGGCATCGCCTCGGCGATCGGCCTGACCCATGGCGCCCTGTTCAAGCATTTTCCGACCAAGGCGGCGCTATGGCTGGCGGTCATTGACTGGGTCGACGCGCAACTGATGACCCGGCTACACGCTGCCGCCAACGACCACGACCACCCGGTGGCCGCGCTGCGGGCGGTGTTCATGGCCCATACCGACTTTGTCGTCGCCCACCCGGGGGTGCCGCGCTTCATCTTCAATGAGCTGCAACAGCCCGAAGACTCGCCGCTCAAACACCGCGTCAGCGACATGCTCGTCCGCTATCGCCAACTGCTGCAGGCACGGCTCCAGCACGCCGCGGCACTGGGTGCGCTGCGCCCCCGGCTCGATCTCGACGCCGCGGCCACCCTGTTCATCGGCAGCCTGCAGGGGCTGGTGATGCAGGCCATGCTGCGTGGCGACACCGCCGACATGCACCATGCCGCCGAGGCCGTCTTCGCAATCTACCGGTCCGCCATCCTTGTGGAGCTCGCCTCATGAAAATCGACGCCCTCCGCCGCTGGGCCTGGCTGCCGCTGGCCCTCATGCTGCTCGCCGGCTTCGCCTACGTGGTCGCCCGCTCCGGCCCGCTGGCGCCGGTCCGGGTCACCGTCGCCACCGTCACCGAGGGCCAGGTCGCACCCGTGCTGTTCGGCATCGGCACCGTCGACGCCCGGCGCGCCTATGCCGTGGGTCCGACCGCCCCGGGCCGGCTGATGCAAGTCGAGGTCGACGCCGGCGACACGGTGCGCGCCGGTCAGTTGCTGGCGCGGCTCGACCCGGTCGACCTCGACGCCCGCATTGCCGCGCTCGACGCCTCGGCCGATCGCACCCGCAGCACGCTGGCCGCCGCCCAGGCCCAGCAACGGGACATGCACGCCCGCGCCGAAGTGGCCGCCATCAATGCACGCCGCTATGTCTCGCTCGGCCAGCAACAGTTTGTCAGCGCCAGCGCGGTCGAAGCGCGTACTCAGGAACACACCTCAGCCCGCGCCGCGGTCGATGCCGCCGCCGCCAGCGCCGACAGCGCGCGCGGCGATCTGGCCCGCCTGCAGGCCGAGCGCCAGGCGCTGGTCGAACAACGCGACACCCTGACGCTGGTGGCGCCGGTCGACGGCGTGGTCACCGCCCGCGAGGCCGAACCCGGCACCACGCTGGTCGCCGGCCAGGCCGCGCTGCGCCTGATCGACCCGGCCAGCCTGTGGGTGCGCACCCGCATCGACCAGGGCCGCTCGCAGGGGCTAGCAGCCGGCTTGCCGGCGCAGATCGTTCTGCGCTCGCGCCCGAGCGAGCGACTCGCCGGCCAGGTCGAGCGGGTGGAGTTGATCAGCGATGCGATCACAGAAGAGCGGCTCGCCCAGGTCACTTTTGCGACGCTGCCGGCCGGCACCTCGATCGGCGAGATGGCCGAGGTGACGGTGCAACTGCCGGCCGCCGCCAACGGCCCGGTGGTGCCCAATGCCGCCCTACAGCAGCGCAACGGTCAGACCGGCGTGTGGCAACTGGACGGCGACGCCCTGCGCTTCACCGCCGTGCGCACCGGCGCCACCGGCCCGGACGGCCAGGTGCAGATCCTCGACGGCCTGAGCACTGGTGACCGGATCGTGGTCCACAGCGAGGGTAAGCTGAAACCGGACGCCGCCGTCCGCATCGTCGACAGCCTGAACGCGGTGCGCCAATGATCAGCCTGGCCGGTCGCGACATCCTGCATGCCTGGTCGCGCTTTGTGCTGACCGGCATGGGGCTGGGCCTGCTGATCGGCGTCACCCTGTCGATGGCCGGCATCTATCGCGGCATGGTGGACGACGCCGGCGCCCTGCTCGACAACAGCGGCGCCGACCTGTGGGTGGTTCAGAAGGACACCCAGGGCCCCTACGCCGAATCGTCCAGCCTGCGCGACGACGTGGTGCACAGCGTGCGCGGCATGCCGGGCGTGGCGCGGGCGGCCAACGTCACCTACTTCACCATGCAGGTCGCCCGCGGCGCGCGGGATGTGCGGGCCATGGTGGTCGGCTTCGAGCCCGGCCTGCCGGGCGCGCCGGGCGAGTTGATTGCCGGCCGGCGGATCACCCGCAGTCACTACGAAGCGGTGGCCGACGTCAAGACCGGCTTTGCCGTCGGCGATACCATCCGCATCCGCCGCCACAACTACACGGTGGTCGGGCTGACCCGCCGCACCGTGTCCTCGGGCGGCGACCCGATGGTGTTCATCCCGCTCAAGGACGCGCAGGAAGCGCAGTTCCTCAAGGACAACGACGCCATCGTCAATGAGCGCGCCCGCAACGCCGCCAACCCGGCGCTCAACCGCCCCGGCCTGCCCGGCCTGCTCGAAGCCATCACCGACGCGCAGAGCAGCAATCACAATGTAAATGCCGTGCTGGTGCAGATCGCCCCGGGGCTGGACGCCGAGGCGGTGGCCGAGCCGATCCGCCGCTGGAAGCACCTCACGGTGTTCACCCGCACGCAGATGGAAGAGATTCTGGTCGCCAAGCTGATCGCCACCTCGGCGCGCCAGATCGGCATGTTTCTGGTCATCCTGGCGGTGGTCAGCGCAGCTATCGTGGCCTTCATCATCTACACCATGACGCTCGGCAAGATCCGCGAAATCGCCGTCCTCAAGCTCATCGGCACGCGCAACCGCACCATCGCCGGCATGATCCTGCAGCAGGCGCTCGGGCTCGGCCTGATCGGCTTCATGGTCGGCAAGACCGCCGCCACGCTGTGGGCGCCGATCTTCCCCAAATACGTGCTGCTGCTGCCTGGCGACGCCCTGCGCGGCTTTGTCGTGGTGATGGCGATCTGTGCACTGGCCAGCCTGATGGCGATTCGCGCCGCGCTCAAGGTCGACCCGGCCGCGGCCATTGGAGGCTGACATGCACTCACCCGAACACGGCATCCGCATCGAAGGCCTGCGCAAGCGCTACGGCGAGGGCAACACCGCCGTCGACGCGCTCAAGGACGTCAACATGCAGGTCGCGCCCGGCGAGGTGGTCGGCCTGATCGGCCCCTCCGGCTCGGGCAAGAGCACCCTGCTCAAGTGCCTGGGCGCGGTCATCGAGCCGACCGCCGGGCGCATGATCCTCGGCGAGCAGACGATCTACGACAACGGCTGGAAAACCCCCGACCTGCGCGCCCTGCGCCGCGACCACATCGGCTTCGTTTTCCAGGCACCCTACCTGATCCCCTTCCTGAACGTGACCGACAACGTCGCCCTGCTGCCCATGCTCGCCGGCCAGAAGAACGCCGTCGCCCGCGCCCGCGCACGCGAGCTGCTCGCCGCGCTGGACGTGGCCCACCGCGCCGACGCCCAACCGTCCGAACTGTCGGGCGGCGAACAGCAGCGCGTGGCCATCGCCCGCGCGCTGGCCAACCAGCCGCCGGTGATCCTCGCCGACGAACCGACCGCGCCGCTCGACTCCGAACGCGCGCTGGCCGTCATACGCATCCTCAACCAGATGGCCGCGCAATACCGCACCGCCATCATCGTCGTCACCCACGACGAAAAGATCATCCCCACCTTCCGCCGCATCTACCACATCCGCGACGGCAAGACCCACGAAGAAGCCGGCGAGGGGCGCGCCATCGACCTCGCGCCGGCCCTCGCCTGACCAAGTCCCACATGTGCCACCGCCGCCTCCTTGCCGTACTCGCCGCCCTCGCCATCGCCTTCGGCGCGCTCACCGTGTTCAGCGGCGGGCGCGTGCTGTTTGGCGGCGCCGAGGCCGGCCAGGTGGTCGGCTTCGTGCTGTGGTTCAATTTTCTTGCCGGCTTCGCCTATGCCGCCGTCGGCCTCGGGCTATGGCGCCGACGGCGCTGGGCCGTGCGCGGTGCCGCGTTGCTGGCGCTGCTCACCGCGATCATCGCCGCGCTGTTTGGCCTGCATGTGCTCGGCGGTGGCGCCTACGAGTTGCGCAGCGTCGGCGCGCTGACCCTGCGCCTGAGCTTCTGGAGCGCAGTGGCCGTCATCACCCGCCGGGCCGCTCAATCCACCACCGCATAGCCGGCGGCCTCCACCGCCGCGCGAATATCTCCTTCGTCGAGCATTGCCGTGTGCTCGATGGTGGCCACGCCGGTATCGAGCGCGACCTCGGAGTGCTCGATGCAGGGCAAATCCTGGATCGCGTTCATCACATTGCGCAGATCGTCATCGGTCTCGAGGCCGGTGATGACAAATTCCGTGGTCGGCATAAGCTCTCCCTTGAGTCAAAAAAGCGGCTGTCGCTGCCAAAATCGTTCAAGACGCGATGCGCGCGTCCGTGACAGGATGGCGTTCAACTGTCGACAATACCTGTATGCGCGCGCGCCCTGAATACACCCACGCCCTCCGCGCCGACATTGTCGCCGCATGAGCCACTGAACCGATGACCACCATTCGCCACGCCATCTTCGCCGGCGCCCGCGACGCCCTGCCGCTGATGATCGGCACCCTGCCCTTCGGCGTCATCTATGGCACCTCGGCGGTGGCTGCCGGCCTGTCGCCGCTGGCCGCGCTGGCCATGTCGGTAATCGTCTTCGCCGGCTCGGCGCAGTTCATCGCAGTCAGCCTGATCAGCGGCGGGGCGGCGCTGCCGGTGATCTGGCTGACCACCTTCGTGGTCAATCTGCGCCATGCCTTGTACAGCGCCACGGTGCACCCGGCCGCCCAAGGCTGGGGGCTGCGCTGGCGCGCGCTGGTCGCCTTCTGGCTGACCGACGAAGTCTTCGCCGTCATCGAAAAACGCCTGATGGAACGCGGCAACGACGCGCTGCTGCCTTACGCCCTCGGCGCCGGCGGCGGCTTCTACCTCAACTGGCTCACCTGGACGGCCATCGGCGCCTGGCTGGGCCAGCAGTTTCCCGACCTCGCAGGCTGGGGGCTGGATTTCGCCATGATCGCCACCTTCGCCGCCATGATCGCGCCGCAACTGCGCGCGCCCACGCCAGTGGTCGTCGCGCTGGCCGCCGGCACCACCGCCTGGCTGACGCGCGGCCTGCCCTTCAAGCTCGGGCTGATTCTCGCCGCCTTTGCCGGCGTCGCAGCAGGCGTGTGGATGGACCACCGCCGCAAAGCACGGGAAGCTGCCGCATGACCATCGCCGCCCTGCTCGCCGGCATGTTCCTGGCCACCTACCTCACCCGCGCCAGCTTTCTGGTCTTCGGTCACCGCCTGCGCTTTCCGCCCGCGCTCAAGGCGGCGCTCCACCATGTACCGGTCGCCGTGCTCACCGCCATCATCGTGCCCGAAGCGCTGGCGCCGGGCGGGCAGGTCGACGTGTCTCTCGGCAATCCGTACCTGCTCGGCACCGTGGTCGCCGCCGTGGTGGCGCGCCTCAGTGGCCATCTGCTGCTGTCGCTGGGGGTGAGCTTTGCGGTGTTCGGGCTGATGCGCTGGTGGTGAGCGCAGCCGGCTCGTTACACTGGCGGCCATGCCACGCACCACGCCTGTCTTCTTTGCCCTGATCAGCGCGCTGCTGAGTCTGCCCGCCGAGGCGCGCCCGCCCGTGGTGGCGGTCGACATCGGCCACACCCTCGTCGCCCCCGGCGCCACCAGCGCGCGCGGGCGCAGCGAGTTCGACTTCAACCGCGATCTCGCCCGTGAAGTGGCCGCCGCGCTCATCAACCGCGGCATCGCAGCCCATCTGGTGAATGACGACGGACAGATCGCCTCGCTGCGCGACCGCCCAAAAGCCGTACCTGAGGCCGACTTCTTTCTATCGATTCATCACGATTCGGTCAGCGAACAGGAGCTCACACCGTGGACCTGGCAAGGCACACCACAGCGCTTCAGCGACACTTGGGCCGGCCACTCGCTGTTCGTCTCGCACGACAACCCCGCGCCCGAGGCCAGCCTCACCTGCGCCTCCGCCATCGGCGCACGGCTGCAGCGCATGGGCTTCGTCCCCACCGACAAGAACGCCCGCCGCCGCGCCTGGGCCGATCAGGCCAACACCGTGCATTGGTACGACAATCTGGTGGTGCTCTACCGCACCACGAAACCAGCCGTGCTGTTCGAAGCCGGCGTGATCAAGCACCGGGACGAAGAACTGCTGCTGCGCGACCCCGCGCGCCAGCGCCGCATGGCCGACGGCATCGCCACGGGCGTCGCAGCGTGTTTGCAGGTAATGGACTCAGCCCGCTGAACGTTTGCGCAACAAAGGCAACAAGGCAATCACACCGAGCACCGGCCCCGGCAGCAGCAGCCACGACACCTTCGACCCCCAGTCCGCCACCACCGACGTGCCCCAGGCGATCGACACCATGGTCACCGCAAAGCCCAAGGCGTTCTGCAGCGCCAGCGCGCTGCCAACGATCTCCGGCGGGCAGGCCCGCGCCGACATGGCCGAAAAATGCGGCGAGTCGGCCACCACGCTGGCGCCCCAGATCAACATGAAGGCCAGCAGCAACCACGGCCCGGCATCGGCCAGCCACGGGAAGGCCGCGCAACACAGCGCCGAGACGGTCAGCGCCGTCGCGGCCACCGGCGCGCTGCCCACCCGCCGGCTGACAAATCCCCCAGCGATGCAGCCCAGCGCACCAATGCCAATGATCGCGAAGCTCAGCCCCGACACCGGCGCCAGCGTGGTCAGCGAAGTGCCCGCCACCAGCAGCGGCACCAGCGTCCACATCGCGTACAGCTCCCACTGATGGCCGAAATAGGCCAAGGCCGAGGCACGAAACGTCGGGATGCGGAAGGCCATCAACACCCGGCCGAGGCGCAAGGGCGGCGCATCATCGCGACGCTTGAGATGCGGCCCGTCACCAAGCCGGAAGATCATCACCGCCGCCACCAGCGCCAGCACCGAAGCTGTCAGCAACACCGCCTGCCACGGCCACTGCCCGCCGGCCAGTTTCACGCCATGCGGCAGCGCCGTGCCGAGCGTGAGCATGCCTACCAACTGCGCCAGCGCATGGCCGGCGCGCTCGGGCACCCAGCTCACCACCAGCTTCATCCCCAGGGGGTACACGCCGGCCAGACTCAGCCCGACCAGAAAACGCAGCACCAAACCACTGCCCATGCCCGACGCCATCAACGCAAACCCAGCATTGGCCAGCGCACCGAGCACCGCGCACACCGCAAAAATCCGGCTCGCCGCAAAGCGATCCGCCAGTCCGGTCAGCGCAAAACCGAGCGTGCCGACAATGAACCCGAGCTGCACTGCATTGGTCAGCCGGCCGATATCCGCCGGGCCGACGCCCCAGGCACGGATCAGATCCCCCGCGGCCGCATTGGCGGAAAACCATAACGAAGTGCCGAACAACTGGGCAATGACGATGGTGGGGACAACGGGCAGGCGCATGGCGCGAGTATAGCCGGCGACACCGCATCAACAAGCGCCGATGCCTCAGCCATAAATACGATTGTTGCAGGGTAAAAATTCGTGTCGAAATTATTTACAAGCTGGCGAAGCGACCCGACACAATCCTTCCCAAAAGCAGCAGTCATTTCACCATAAACCATTGTTTTAATTCATACATTACCGATCTTCTAATACTTAAGTGGCACGACTTATGCATGATGTCAATCAGACACAATGTCGCACCAACATTTTTAGAAGATGCTGTGGTGAGGTCGACATCCGTGATCTGCATCACCCACAGCACACGAAGGGGGCACACATGAAAATCCGCACACTCGCACTCGCCATCGGTCTGGCCCTGCCAGCCGCCGCCATGGCCCACACGACGTCCATCGGCTATGTCGCCGGCGTCAATCCGGGTGAAGTCACATTCTGGACCGGTTCCTATGCCCACGGTGGCACACCGGTCAACGAGGCCGACCTGACGCTGGTCGGCGCCGCCGGCACGGTGTATGGCCCCGTGACTAAAGCGTTTGACATCACCCCGGTGGGCGTCAAGCCTGCTGGCCTGATTGACGGCACCAACAATTTCTTCTGGGACAGCAGCTCAACCCCGGGCTTCAGCTATGACTTCCCGGTTGCCACCGACCCGAACCTGTTTGGCGGTGTCATCTGGTGGCAGGGTGTCACCTTCACCGGGCTGAATGCCGGCACCTATGACGTCACCTGCGGCGCCACCTGCGGCACCACGCAGCAATGGGCTTCCTTGAGCACGGCGGGCAACATTCAGAACCTGTCCGGCGGTCTCAATCAGGACACCCTGCGCTTCGTCCTGCAAGCCGGCGACATCGGCGGCGGCGGCACCAACAATGTGCCGGAACCCGCTTCGCTGGCCCTGCTGGGCCTTGGCCTGGCCGGTCTGGCGCTGCGTCGCCGCAAGGCCTGAGGCACGCAGTCACACCGCGTCAGACACGGCGACCGCGAGGTCGCCGTTTTTCGTGGACGCCGACACCGCCGGCGAAGCGGCGATCGCGGTAGACTGCGCCGGTCCCGATCGCGAGCGTCTCCGCCATGCCACGCCTGTCGCCCCACCCCCGCCATCCCGCGCCGCCCGGCCTGCAGCTCACCGCCGACGCGCGCCTCGATGCTGCCGCCGGCTTGCACCTGCGCTATGTCCTCACCGGGCCAACCGACCGCCTCGCCATTCCCACACTGCGCCTGGCCAGCCCGGCCGCCGGTCTGTGGCAGCACACCTGCTTCGAGGCCTTTGTCGCGCTCGGCGGCGCGGCGGCCTACCGCGAGTTCAACTTCTCGCCCTCGCGCCAATGGGCGGTGTACGACTTCGATGCCTACCGCCAGCGCAGCAACACGCCCACACCGCCGTGGTCGGCCAACATCCGTATCGATCACCACGAGTCCGGCCTGAGCCTGCAGATCACGCTGCCGCAGCACATGCTCCCCGCCAACGGCCGCGAGCCCCTGCAGATCGCGCTCACCGCCGTACTCGAAACCACCGACGGCAGCCTTTCCTACTGGGCGCAGCGCCACCCCGCCGCCCAGCCCGACTTCCATCACCGCGAAAGCTTCGCGCTGATGCTTACCCTGGATGCGACCGCATGAAATTCGGCATCGACCGCCTCATCTCCGAGCCCGCCCTGCGCCGCCCGCTCGCCGGCAAACGCGTCGCCCTGCTCGCCCACCCCGCGTCTGTCACCGCCGACCTCACCCACAGCCTCGACGCCCTCGCCGCCCTGCCCGACCTGAATCTCACCGCCGCCTTCGGCCCCCAGCACGGCCTGCGCGGCGACAAGCAAGACAACATGATGGAGTCGCCCGACTTCACCGATCCGGCGCACGGCATCCCCGTCTTCAGCCTCTACGGCAACGTCCGCCGACCTACTGACGCCATGATGGCCAGCTTCGACGTGCTGCTCGTCGACCTGCAAGACCTCGGCTGCCGCATCTACACCTTCATCACCACCCTGCGCTATGTACTCGAAGCCGCCGCCGCGCATGGCAAGGCCGTGTGGGTGCTCGACCGACCCAACCCCGCCGGCCGACCGGTCGAAGGCCTCACCCTGCGTGAAGACTGGCAGAGCTTCGTCGGCGCCGGCGCCATGCCCATGCGCCACGGCCTCACCATGGGCGAGATGGCGCGCTGGTTTGTCGCCACGCTGGGGCTCGACGTCGACTGCCAGGTTATTCCCATGACCGGCTGGCAGCCCGACACCGCGCCCGGCTACGGCTGGCCCCTCGGCGAGCGCAGCTGGGTCAACCCCAGCCCCAACGCCCCCAACCTCTCCATGGCCCGCGCCTACGCCGGCACCGTCATGCTCGAAGGCACCACCCTCTCCGAAGGCCGCGGCACCACCCGCCCGCTCGAAGTCTTCGGCGCCCCCGACCTCGACGCCGCCGCCCTGCTGCGCGACATGCACGTACTCGCCCCCCAGTGGCTGCAAGGCTGCCGCATGCGCGAATGCTGGTTCGAGCCGACCTTTCACAAACACGCCGGCACCCAGTGCCATGGCGTGCAGATTCACGTGGACGACGGCGCCTACCAGCACGACCGCTTCCAGCCGTGGCGCCTGCAGGCGCTGGCGTTCAAGGCCGTTCTGCGCCAGCGGGCGGACTATCCGCTATGGCGGGATTTTGCCTACGAGTATGAGTACGACCGGCTGGCGATTGACCTGATCAATGGCTCGCCCTTGTTGCGGGGGTGGGTTGAGGATGCGTCTGCTACGCCTGCGGATCTGGAGGCGATCACCGCGCCGGATGAAGCGGCTTGGCGGGAGGCTCGGTTGCCGTTCTTGTTGTATTGATCTGTTTGTTGGCGACTCGTTACTACATTGCCTTCGGCCGGCTTGGATTGGCCGGGTCTCGCCCCGGCGGGCGACTTACTTTCTTGCTTGTGCAAGAAAGCTAAGCAAAGAAGCACAGCCCGCTTTCGCGCCCCTACGGGGTTCCCGCCCTCCGGACGCCCCGGGCGGGGTGCTTCGCAAACTCGCCCTGCGGGCTCAAACAGCGAAGCCCCTTTTTCCGCCCGGTACGTCCTCCGGTTGGCGCGGCAGAGGGCGGGTAGGCCGTGCCCCACGAGACAGGTGCATTGGCGATTCTTCGGGCATATACTTTTCCGTCATGACAGTTTCTCCAAACCGCCCGGCGCACACCGACTTCAGTCACGAACTGCAGGTGTTGAACGCGCTACACAACCCTGACGTCGACTCCAATGTATACGTCAATCGCAAGATGTATACGTCGCCTTTGACGCCTACAACACGTTGTGCAGCCAGGCGACCGTCGTGGCACGTCTGAACCCTCGAACAGACACGATCCGTGCGCTGTTTGCACGATCAGGCAACCAGTGCGCATATCCCGGCTGCTCGCACGAGCTAATTAACTCCAAGAACAAGTTCGTTGCGCAGATTTGTCACATTCGCGCCGCCTCATTGGGAGGAGAACGCTACGACGCCGAGATGACCGACGAGGAGCGCCGCGGCTACGAGAACCTCCTCTTGCTCTGCTATGCACATCACGTTGAGACGGACGATACGGACGCGTACGACGTTGATTCTCTAGTGGCTATGAAGGCAGCACACGAATCTCTATTCGAGAAGGACGACTTCAAGATTGACGAAGCTGCTCTTCATCAGATCGTGGCTGAGATGGCCAGGTACTGGGACGACATCGAGCGCCTCAACACGCTTGAGCACTCGCACGAGCAGCTCTCATTCAGAGTCAACGTGCAGGGCACCTATGCTGAAATTTTCGAGAGCATTCACGCGAGTCTGAAGGGGATCGAGCGACTGCATGCGGGCTTACTCAAGGCCGATGAGGCGCTTCAGGAGCAGTTTGAAAGCATGCTGAGCCGGAAGGGCATAGATCCAAGCATCTTCGAGGATGTGCCCTACTACGAGAACCCCTTCCAGATCCGGAACTGGGAGACTCACCATCTTGGCTTTCCAAACTGGCTGCAGAGAGCCCGAATAGATCTGGCTCACTTGGAGCTCAAGTACCTGGAGGAGTACCTCAAGACGCACTCCAAGGACCGGCAGGCTCTGAGCCGACTTGAGGAGCTAAAGGCCAGTTTCGCGGAGATGGCGCAGCATGCGACACATATCGACTAGCGATTGTCCGCACAACAAGCGCCTTGAGTTCGCGCCCTGCGGGTGCCGGACGGTCGCAGCACGCGTCGGGTGCAGTAACCGAAGGGCATTGCACCATTTTCAACCGCTGCTCGGTGCAATACGGCTGCGCCTATTACACCGCTACGAAGCGGCACCATCCCGCAAGGGCAATGGCGAAGCCGAGCCCGCGTGCCATTCCCCTTCTGTACCGCCGAACGGAGAACGCGACCGGCGGGAATTGTCGTGTCGCCTGTTTGAGCCCGAAGGGCGAGTTTGCGACACGACCCGCCGGCCGCGGGCGGAGAGAGGGGACCGGCGAAGCCGGCGGTACAGCGGGGGCGTTTCTTTGCGTCCTTTCTTGTCGCTACAAGAAAGGATGTCGCCCGCCGGGGCGAGACCCGGCCAACGAACCGTCGAAAAGCCGATGACAAAACGAGGACCGATGGCCGGTTAAAACCGGCCCTACCACTCGGCTTCGGCCACCATCGATACCGCCCCGCTGTGATCGAGCGACCAAACTTCAGCCGCGCGATCCCAACCAGTGCGCCGTTGAGCAAAAACGGATCGACATCGAAAGTCGGCCGCTCGACCCGGTAGTCGAAGCGCGTGAGCAGCAGTCCGTCGATATGCCGCGCGGCGAAACCGGCCAGCGGGGTGGCGATGAGCCGGCCGCGCACGACGAGGACGGGGTCGCCCTGTTCTGAATCCTGCGTAGATGACACACGCCAGCGTGACCAAAATCACGACAAGCAAGGCGATGTGCGGCCGTGCACCATGGTTTTGTGCGCTGGGTCAAAAACCCTATTCTTGATATGGATTAATTTTACGCTTTGTTGCAAAACTGCAAGAGAGGGTGTCATGGGCAGGGTCTGGCGTCGCCGGGTGGCGGCAATCATGTTTGGCGTGTGCATGGGGGCGGCGGCGCTTCCGGTTTGGGCCGACGAGGCAGCGGTTTTGCTCACACAACTCAGCGACGATGCAGCAGCCCGCGCCAAGGCGATCGAGCATGGGCGCGGCCTTGCTACCTTCTGTGCCAACTGTCATGGCGCACAGGGGGTGAGTTCCATTCCGGAGGTGCCGAACCTGGCCGCGCAGAACCCGGATTACCTGCTCGCACAGATCAACGCTTTCATCAGCGGAAAACGCAAGAACGCTTTCATGGAAGGCTTGATGCGCGTGATGGAGCCGGCGGACAAGGCGGCCCTGGTGGTGTTTTTTTCCTCGCTCGCGGCACCGGCGCCTCGGCCGGCCACGGCAAATGACATGGCGGCCGGCAAGGCCGCCTTTAGCAAAATCTGCGCCCGCTGCCATGGTGAAGCCGCGCACGGCAGCGAGACGACGCCCCGACTGGCCGGGCAGCAAGCGGACTACCTGCGCGTGACCCTCCATCGTTATCTGACGATGTCGGGCGAGCGTTTCTACGCGCCGATGACGGCAGCCGTCTATCAATTGGGCGAGAAGAATATCGACACAATCACCGCATATCTGGGGAATCTGAAGTAACGGCCAGCACCGGGTACAAAACGGCTGCGCCAATGCAGCATTGGCGCACCACCCCATTGGTGGGCCGCGAGGCACTCAGCCGACGGAGTGAGGTGTTTCCGCACAGGCAAGGACAACGCCGACGGTGACAGTACGTGTCCTAGTGTGGCGCATGCCTCGGCACAGCCGATACATCGGCTTACAATGGCGGCTTCTCCCGCCCGCCCGACACGAGCCCCCTCATGAACGACGCCCTGCGCATCTTCGCCGGCAATTCCAATGATCCGCTGGCCCGCGAAATCTGCAGCAAGCTCGGCATTCCGCTCAGCCCGCTGGAGATCGCCCGTTTCTCGAACGACAACCTGCATGTGCAGGTGATGGCCAATGTGCGCGAGCGCGACGTGTTCGTGGTGCAGTCGTTCACCGAGCCGGTGAGCGATCACATCATGGAGTTGATGATCACACTCGACGCGCTGCGCAGCGCCTCGGCGCGGCGGGTGACGGCGGTGATTCCGTATTACTCCTACGCGCGCTCCGACAAAAAGGACGCGCCGCGCATCTCGATTACCGGCCGGCTGGTGGCCGACATGCTGCGCACGGCGGGCGCCGACCGGGTGCTGACCATGGATTTGCACGCCGATCAGGTGCACGGCTTTTTCACCATGCCAGTGGACCACCTCACCGCGATCCCGACCATCGCCGAGCATTTCCGCCAGCATTACGACATCTCCAACATGGTGGCGGTGGCGACCGACGCGGGCGGCGCCAAGCGCGCGGGGCGGTTCTCGGAGCGGCTGGGCATCCCGATGGCGATCATCGACAAGCGGCGCATCAGCGACACGCAGGTGAAGCAGGGCCAGGTGATCGGTGAGGTGAAGGGGCGCGACGCGGTGATTTTTGAGGACGAAATTTCCACAGGCGGCACCTTGATCACCACCATCGAAACCCTGCGCGAAGCCGGCGCACGGACGATCCATGCCGGCGCGGTGCACGGCGTGCTGTGCGGCCCGGCGATCGAGCGCCTGCGCGAGGCACCGATCGAGTCCATCGTGGTAACCAACACGGTGCAGATCCCCGAGCACAAGCATCTCGACAAGCTCACGGTGCTGACCATCGCGCCGCTGCTGGCCTCGGCCATCGAGCGCATTCACAGCGGCGAGAGCGTGGGCGCGCTGTTCGAGTAACGAAGCGCGCTGGCCGGCACGGCGGGCAACGGCTAGACTCGACGCTTACCTCCCGAGCACACCGTCATGCCGGTCTCACTCGCCTATCTTGGCGTCATCCTGATCTGGTCCACCACGCCGCTGGCCATCCAGTGGAGCACCGAGGGCACGGGATTTGCCTTTGCGGTGCTCGCGCGCATGGTCATTGGCGTGGTCATCGGCACAATCATTCTGGTGGCCGGTCGCATCCGTTTTCCGCTGCACAGCAAGGCGCGTCAGTCGTATGTGGTGGGCGGCCTCGGCCTGCTCGCCGGCATGGGCTTTACCTATTGGGCGGCGCGCTATGTGCACTCCGGGCTGATCTCGGTCATGTTCGGCCTCTCACCGCTGGTGGCCGGCGTACTCGCGGCGCTGTGGCTGGGCGAGCGCTCGCTGACCCGGCCGCGCCTGATCGGCGCCGGCCTGGGCCTGACCGGGCTGGCGGTGATCTTTCTGCATGGCGGCACGCGCGGCGGGCCGAATGCGCTGGCCGGCCTGGGCGCGCTGCTGATTGCGGTGGTGTGCTACACCGCGGCCATGGTGTGGCTCAAACGCATCGGCGACGACAGCCCGCCGCTGGCCACCACGGTGGGCACGCTCAGCGTCTCGCTACCGGGCTTTGCGCTGCTGTGGTGGCTGACCGACGGCACGCTGCCGCAGAGTATTCCGCTACGCAGCGGCGCGGCCATTGTGTACCTCGGCGTGTTTGGCTCGGTAATCGGCTTTGCGCTGTATTACTACTGCATCCGCCACATGGAGGCCTCGCGTGTGGCGCTGATCACGCTGATGACACCGGTGCTGGCGCTGTTGCTCGGCCAGGCGCTCAACGGCGAAGAGACCGGCCCGCGCCTGTGGGCCGGCACCGCGTTGATCCTCACCGGGCTGGCCATCTACCAGTGGGAGAGCCTGCGCGGCTGGCAGCGCGGGCGCCGCGAACGCCGACAATCCGCGCCGGGCGTATAATCAGCGTTTCCTGATAGACGGAGTCACTGCCATGCGTGCCTGGCTGATCGCGGCCCTCGCCGGCCTGAGTTTTTCCGCCGTGGCGGACACGGTCAACATCGACGACGCCACCCTGGAGCGCCTGCGCGCCGACGGTGTGCCGGTGGTCGACATCCGCACCGCGCCCGAGTGGCAGCAGACCGGCATCGTGCCGGGCAGCCACCTGCTCACCTTTTTCGACAAGCGCGGCGAGGCCGAGCCCGAGGCCTGGCTGGCACGCCTGCAAGCCATCGCCAAGCCCGGCCAGCCGGTGGTGCTGATCTGCCGCAGCGGCAACCGCAGCACGGTGGTCAGCCGCTTCCTCACCGAGAACGCGGGCTACACCAAGGTGTACAACGTCGAGGCCGGCATTCGCGGCTGGGTGAAGGCCGAGCGCCCGGTGGTCAAAGCGGTCGAAGCGGCCTCGACCTGCGAGCGCGCCAGCGCCTGCTGAGCCGTCGGCAGGCTGGGCAACCCGGGGCGGCCCGATGCTGCCGTGCGGCAGGGCAGCATCGGGCGACTCGCACTATCATGGACAGCCCCCCATCCCGCCAGAGTACGGCCATGCTACGTATCGCCATCGTCGACGACCACAACATCGTGCGCGCCGGTTTCCGCGAAATGCTCGCCGAAGAATCGGATTTGCAAATCGCCTTCGAGGCGGCGTCGGGCGAGGCGGCGCTGGCCGCACTGCGCGAGACGCCCTGCGACGTGATGTTGCTCGACCTGGCGCTGCCCGGCCAGAGCGGTGTCGACGTGCTGCATGCGGTGCGCCAGCGCTATGAGGACTTGCGCGTGGTGGTACTGACCGGTTTCCCCGAAGAGCGCTACGCAGTGGCGCTGATCCGTCAGGGTGCCGACGGCTATCTGTGCAAGGATTGCGAGGCCGAGGAGCTGATCCGCGCCATTCGCACCGTGGCGCAGGGGCGGCGCTATGTCTCGGCGCGGGCGGCCGGCCTGCTGGCCGACGAGCTGGCCGGCGATGGCACGGCCGCGCCGCACGAGCAGCTCTCGCCGCGCGAACTGCAGGTCTTCCAGCGACTGGCGCGCGGCGAGTCGGTGTCCGAGATCGCCACGGCACTGACGCTGAGCGTGAAGACCGTAAGCACTTACCGTACCCGCCTGCTCGACAAGCTGGGCGTCGACAGCAACGCCGAACTGGCCGCCTACGCCATCCGCCATGGCGTGATGGTCGAGTGAGCGACGCACTCAGCTGACCGACGCCGACTCGACCACCAGCGGCAGGCGGGCGCGGATGCGTGTGCCGGCCCCGGGGCGGCTGTCGATCTCGCACACACCCGAGAACATCTGCATGCGGTGACGCATGCCCGCCAGACCGTAGTGGCGGCGGCCGACCCGGGCCGGAACGAAGCCCGTCCCGTCGTCTTCGATCCTCAGCTGCACCGCCTCGTCCTTGCATGACAACGCCACCGTCACCGTACGCGCACCGGCATGGCGGCGGATATTGGTGAGCGCCTCTTGGGCAATGCGGTAGAGGGCCAGGGCAGCTTCCGCCGACAGCGGCAGATCGCCTTTCGGCAGATCCAGATGCAGCTCGGCGCCGCTGCGCTCGGCGAAATCCTCGGCCAGGCTGCGCAGCGCGACCACCAGCCCCAGCTCGCGCAGCAGCGGCGGTTGCAGATCGTCGATGATGCGCCGCTTCAGCGAGATGCCCTGGTCGAGTGTCTCCAGCAGGCGGTCGAAGCGTTCGCGGTGCGGCGCCAGCGCGTCCGGGTCGAGCTTGCGCACCAGCCAGGCGGTGTCCATCCGCGCCGCGGTGAGCAGGGCGCCGAGTTCGTCATGCAGCTCGCGCGCCAGCCGCGCCTGCTCGGTTTCCCGCGTGCGGGTGAGGTAACTGGCCAGCTCGGACAGCTCGGCGGTGCGCTCCTGCACCAGCTCGTCCAGCCACCGGTTCTCGCGTCGCAGCAGATCGGCGATCCGCTCGCGCAACCGCAACTGGCGCTGCCCCATGACGAACAGCAGCACCAGCAGCAACAGGGCGCCACCGGCGAGGATCAGCACCACCCAGCGGGTCGCGTCGACATGGGCGATCGAGGCGTCGAGCGAGCGCTGCCCGCGCGCCAGGATACGGCCCTTGTGCTCGGTCACCGCCTTGCGCAGATCGTTCATGTAGCGCCGCCCCTCGGCCGAGCCTTCGGGCCCGGGCCGGCCACGACTCACGGCATCGGCCAACAGGCGCTTCTTGAGCACCACCAGCCCGCGGATCTGCGCCAGTGCGTTCTGATCTTCGGGCGTCGGCGCGAGATCCTGGCGAATGTCTTCGAGCGTGTAGTCGAGGGTCGCCAGGCTATTGAGATAGGGCTCCAGGTAGGCGCGCTCACCGCTGAGCAGATAACCGCGCACGCCGCTTTCGGCATCCACCAGCTGGATCAGCAGGCTGTCGAGCCGGCCGGTGCGTTCGGCCTGCAGCTGCAACTGGCGCAGTGCGCCGAGGCTGGCAGTGGCCTGCCAGTGGCTCGAGACCAGCAAGGCGGTGACCAGCGCGGCGCCCAGTCCCAGCAGCAGGCCGCGCCAGTGGCGCCCCAGTGATCGGCGGGGCTCGGTGGTGGGTGGATGTTCCGGCATGGCTTCCTCCGTGGCGGCCCGGGCCGGTCGCCACCGTGCAGGAATCGTCCTACATGCGATTCCGACACCTCCGATAGCGACCGACCGGGGCCAACGCCTACGCTTTCAATCGTTCGCTACACAAGGCGACGGCGCGGGCAGACAGCGCACCGGCATGCCTTGGCAACGAACCTAATCCCTCATTTTCGTCAGGAGATCCGTCATGAATTCCAAACTCAGTCTAGCCGCATTGCTGATCGCCGGTTCGCTGCCGCTCGCGGCGCTGGCCGCCAACCCCACCCCGGCGACCCCGGCCAGCGGCAGCGGCACCGACGCCGTGCCGCCGATGTTCCAGGAGCTCGACCGCGACAAGGACGGTCAGATCAACAAGGAGGAGGCCAAGCGTTCCGCCGACGCCAGCGCGTCCTTCGCCAGCATCGACACCGACAAGAACGGCAAGCTGTCGGTGGCGGAATGGACCGCCCATGAAAAGCAAGGCGGCACCAAACAGTAAGCGCCACAGGCCGGCACAGCCGCCGGCCGTGACGACCCGCACACGGGTCGGCCCGCCCGTCGGGCGGGTGCGCGCCTGAAAGGAGGAACTGCACATGCCCATGCTCCGATCCCTCTTCGCCAGCCTGCTGTTGCTCGTCGCGCTGGCCGCGACGGCACAGACCGATACCCCCGACACCCTGGTCCGCAACGTGACTGACGAGGTGCTGGGCATTCTCTCGGAAGCCCCCGAGTCGCAGGCCGACCGCCGGCAGACGGCGATGCGCCTGATCGAAAACAAGATCGCGCCGCACTTCGACTTCACGCGTATGACCGCCTTGGCGGTCGGCCAAGGCTGGCGCCAGGCCGACGAGGGCCAGCGCGACGCGCTGACCGAAGAGTTCCGTACCTTGCTGGTCCGCACCTATGCCAATGCCCTGGGCGGTTATTCCGGCCAGAAGGTCCACTTCAAGCCTTCGCGCGCCGCCGGTGCTCAGGACGAAGCCACGGTGCGCAGCGAGATCCGGCAGGCCGGCGCGCCGCCGATCACGATGGACTACCAGCTGGCCCGGACCGACGGCGACTGGAAAGTCTTCGACGTGGTGGTCAACAACGTCAGCCTGGTCACCAACTACCGCAGCAGTTTCGCCACCGAACTGGCGCAAGGCGGCGCCGACGGCCTGATCCGTGCCCTGCGCGACAAGAACCGGCAAGCCGCCGACAGCGGCTGAGCCTCAACCACCAGGAGAACATCATGCGTACCCTTCCACGACTCACTCTCGTCTTCGCGCTCGTCACGGCACTGGCCGCCTGTGCCGGTTCGCCGACACGCGAGAGCACCGGCCAATACATCGACGACAGCGCCATCACCACCAAGGTCAAGAGCGCCTTCGTCAAGGACAAGACCGTCAGTGCCTTGAACATCGGCGTCGACACCTTCAAAGGTGAGGTGCAGCTGTCGGGTTTCGCCGATACGCGCCAGGAGATCCAGCGGGCCGGCGAGCTGGCCCGCGACGTGCCCGGCGTGCGTAGCGTCAAGAACGACATTCGTCTCAAATAGCCATCAACCCAGGAGAGCCAACCATGAAACGCACATCTATCGCCCTACTCGCCATGCTGGCCCTGCCCTTGCTGCAGGCTTGCGAACCGCAATCTTCCGAGCCGCCGGCCAACACCCCGCGCCCGGCCGACAGCGCACCGCCGCCGGACATGTCGGCGCCCCCGCCCACCTCGGGCACGCCTCAGGAAGGCAGCAAACCGGCGTACTGAGGGCCTCAAGCACCCCAACCACCCCGGCCGGATCGCCTCGTGCAGGCGCGCCGGCCGGGGGCGTTTCGGGCCACGATGTAAGCCTTGCCGGGTGCCGGCGGTCTGTTCTTTCGAGACAACGAATCCACCGGGGGCAGCGCATGGCGACGACGACCGACAACGACGCGGTAGCGGTGGTGGTCTACCGCTGGGCCGGCGCCTGGGGGCCCTTCGCGGTCAAGATTCCCTGCGGCGAATGCGCGCTCACGCGCGACGTGATCGCCGACACCCTGGCGCATGAACTCGACGGCGTGGCCGTCACGCTGGACGTGCGCGACTGGCTGTCCGAATGGTGGCGGCCGCTCGCCCGCGGCGGCTGGCATGCGCCGATCGTGATGGTCGCGGGCCGCGTGGTGAGCCAGGGCCAGGCGCTCAACCGCGGCGTGCTGACCCAGGCGGTGATCGACGCCGCCGCCGCACGCACCGCGGTAACCGGCAACCACATCTTCGGCAAGGCCAGCTGCCCGCATTGCCAGCGCGCCAAGCAGTATCTCGACCACGCCGACATGCCCTACACCTATCACGACGTGGTGCGAGACCCACGCGCGCTGTACGAAATGCTGGCTCGGGTGAAGCCCATCATCGGGCCGAAAACGCCGGTCACGGTGCCGCAGATCTGGCTGGACGGCAGCTACATCGGCGGCGCCGATCAGCTCTCGGAGCGGCTACATTGCGTCGTCGAACCCAACCCCGAGCGCGGCCGCAATTCCCTGTCGCCCGCCACCTCCTGACCCGTCGCGCCGCAGCGCATTGTCATCGACTGACTATACTCAAGTGAGCCCGGCCACCTGAGCGTCCATTGAACATCTTCCTGTCCTACGCCTCGGACTACCGCGAGATTGCCGACGACATGTGTTGCCGGCTGCAGGCGGCCGGACACGAGGTGTTCTTCGACCGCGAAGACCTGCCCGCTGGTGCGAGCTTTGATGACCGCATCCGTGAGGCCATCGACGACTGCGAACTGTTCATCTTTCTGGTCTCGCCCGCCGCCGTCGCGGACGGCCACTACACCCGCACCGAGCTGAAGATCGTCAGCCGCAAATGGCCGACGCCGGGCTGGCATGTGTTGCCCGTGGTGGTCGCACCCACGCCGCTGGACACCATCCCCGCTTACCTGCGCGCGCTCACGCTGATGCAGGCGGAGGGCAATCTCACCGCCGAAGTGGTGCTCGAAGTGCAGGAGCGGGTACGCCGCCACACCGCGCCCGACGGCACCCCGACCGCCCCGCCCAAGGCCGACCCCGGCGGCGTGCGCTACCAGTCGGTGCAACTGCGCTTCAGCCTTGATGGCGCGGGCAGCTACACCCTGGCCGTGCCGGCGTCCCCCGCCGGCGAGCAACCCGCCACCCGCCTGCCGCTCGACACCGCCGCGCTGGAACACGGCCTGTGGCACGCCGCCCAGCCCATCGACGGGTCGACCCGCCGCGCGGTCAACGACGCCGCGGTCGATGCCTTGCTGCCGGCCGGCGCCAACGCCCGGCAGATCGGCCAGCAGCTCTACGCCGCGCTGTTCGACTCACCGCTGCGCACCTGCCTAGAAGACAACCTGCGCAGCATCGATCCGCAACGCGGCAGCGGCCTGCGCTTTGTCATCAACACCACCGACGCGCCCGAGCTCGCCCGCCTGCCGTGGGAGTTTCTGTACAGCCCGGCCAAGGACGATTTTCTGTTCTCCGACCGCATGCTGCCGGTGGTGCGCTGGCTCGATGTGGACGCCGCCACACCGACGCTCACCGTCGAACCGCCGCTGCGCCTGCTGATCGCCATCGCCGCGCCAAGCGACCGCCCCGGCCTGGAGGTCGGCGAGGAGATCGCCCATCTCGACACCGCGCTGGCCGAGCTCACCGAACGCGGCGTGATGCAAACCGTGCGGCTCGACCACGCCACGCTTGAGCGCCTCGACAACGCCTTGCTCGAACACCGCCCGCATGTGCTGCACTTCATCGGCCACGGCGATTTTGTGGATGATGAAGGCGTGCTGGTGCTCGAATCGGACACCACGCCCGGCACTGCCGACACCATCGCCGGGCGCCAACTCGCGGTGCTGCTGCGCAACCACCTCACCTCGCTGCGGCTGGTCTTCCTCAACAGCTGCATGGGCGCCACCGCCTCGGCCCGCGACCCCTTCGGCGGCATGGCGCAGAGCCTGATCCGGCGCGGTATTCCGGCCGTCATCGCCATGCAGTTTCCGGTGCCCGACGGCGCCGCCGTGGCGATGGCACGCCACTTCTACCGCTACCTCGCCGCCGGCCAACCGGTCGACGCCGCGCTCACCTCCACTCGTGCCTTTCTGTATGCGCGCGGCTACGCGGTCGAATGGGGCGCGCCGGCACTGCATATGCGCACGCCCGACGGCCGCCTGTTTGACCTCGCTCCGGCGCCGGCCGGACGCGCCGCCGACCCCATGGTTGCCCGCCAGACACCGCCGGCGACCACGCCGCCGCCGGTCCCGCCCACCGCCGCCGCACCGGCGGCATCGGGCAGCAGCGGTGCCCGCATCGGCATGGTGATCGGTGTCGTGCTGCTGCTCGGTGGCGGCGCGTGGCTGGCGCTGCAATCCGGCGAGGACAGCGCGCTGGCGCCGGTCAACACGGCCCCTGCACCCACGCCCACCGACCCGATTGTCGTCCGCCCGCCGGCGCCAGCGCCGCAACCCGAACCAATACCTGAACCGGCACCGGCGGTGATTGCGCCGACACCGCCCACTCCCCCTGCGACCGTCGATCCCGGCGTCATCCCCCCGCCGCCGCCTGCGCCCGTCGACCCCACGGCCCACCCCTCGCCCGCCCCGACCGACACCGCCGCCCTCGCGCTCAGCCATTTGCGCGCAGGCGATGCCATCGGTGGCACGGCCTTGCTCTCGCAGGCGCTCGACCAGGATCCTGCAGCGCTGTCGCTCGACCGTCTTGGCCCGCAAACGCATGCCGAGCTGGCCGACACCCTGGCACGCACCGCCGAGCAGCGTTTTGCGACGGGTGATGTCGATGGCGCGCAAAAGGCCTTGTCGGCGCTCGACGCCATGGCGCCCTTCGACCCGGCCCTTGAAGCTGCGTTGATGCAACGGCTGGCACCCTGGCTGGCCATGGCGGCACCCGCCGCCGGCATCGAACCGGCCGCCGGCCCCTCGGACGAGGGCGGCCCCATGCGCTATACCGTACGCCGTGGCGACACGCTGTGGCGCATCGCCCGCCGCCTCACTGGCGACGGCCGCAACTGGCGCGAGATGGTCGCCTACAACAATCGACTGGCCGAGCTCGGAATGGGCGGCCAGGTGATTGCCGATCCGCATCGCATCGTGCCCGGACAAGTGATCTCGGTGCCCGACATTCTCGAACTGCGCGCCGGCGGAACCGCCTACCGCATCACCGGTGACAATCCGCTCCAGCAGCTGCCGCCACATCTGAACAACCTCGCCGTCGGCCGGGGGCGCGCCATGGAGTACCACGTGTCGCCGGGCGAATCACTCTCGCGCATCGCCGCCCGCATCTATGGCGATCCGGCCCTGTGGCGCGACATCCAGCGCGACAACGCCACGCTGATCCAAGATCCCGATCGCATCTATCCAGGGCAGATCCTTGTGCTTCCACCGCGGCCTGCGGCACGATAAGCCCGAGGCTCACCACACGCTCAAGTCGGCCGAATTTTGGCCGTTGCCATGACATTGCACTTTTTTGCTCACCCTGGACCGCGCCCCATGGAAGCCACTGACGACACGCCGCCCGACGCCGGCCCGATGCTCGATCCGGTCAAGATCGCCGCCCCGTGGATGGACGAGCGCTCCCACGCCATGCTGCGCGAGTTCTTCCGGGTCGGCGTCAAGTCGCGCTGCGTGCTGGTCGAACCGGAACGCGCGCAAGCCATCCTGATCGACCTCGATCGCGGCGACGCCACGCGCCGGCTGCAAGAGGCGCATCAGCGCTGGCCGAATGTGCCGATCATCGAACTGAGTGTGAATCACACCAACGAGGCGCTGTTCGTGCGCAAACCGATCCGCGCCAAGGGCATGGCCCGTGCGCTGCTCAGCGTGCGGCGACGCCTGCGCCTGAGCGACGACCCGGTGGCCGAGTCGGTCTCCGCGCCCGCCGCAGGCGCCCTCGGCACGACCGACACCGCTACCGGCATCGAAGACGACAGCGCCAGTTTGCTGATGGGCACCGCCCTCGATGTCGACGCCACCGACCCCGACACCTGGACACGTGCCTGGTACGCCCCGGAAGACTTCCTGCAAGGCCATCTGCAATCGGCCGCCGCGCAGGCTGACGCGACTGGCCACGCGGTGTCGCTAAGCGGCGTGTGGGGCAAGTGGATCATTCCGCCCGGCAACGGGGCGGTGCACGTCAACATGGCCGACCGCCCACTGCGCTCGCTGTGCGTGGTCAGCATGGCGGCCAAAGAAGTGCGCCTCGCGCCGGTCGCGGCCGACATTGACATCACCTGCGCGCCGGATTTCATCTGTCGCGACGCCTTGCTATGGAAAGTGGCGCTGTGGACCGCCCGCGGCCGCGTGCCGCGCGGCACGCCGCTCGACCAGCCTGTGTATCTCAAGCATTGGCCCGATCTCAACGCGCTCACCCCGCTGCCGCAGGCGCTGCGCATGGCCGCGTTGTGGCTCAACCACCCGCTGCCGCTGCTGGACCTGGCCGGGCGGCTGGCGCTGCCACAGCGCAACGTCTTCAGTTTTTACTCGGCCTGCGCGGCGCTTGGCCTCGCCGGCCCGGCTCGCCGTGCCGCCGACACGCTTGTCGACGCACCCGAACTCACCTCGTCCGCCATGCACGGCCTCGTCGCCCGGCTGACCGGGCGACGAGGCCTTGGGCCGGTGGCGGAGTCCGCCACCTAAACGCTCGGCACGCTCGATGCGTCGTGTCGCGCCCATCGCCGGATCGGCAGGGCGGCAATGGGAGGGCGTGCAAACAGCGCTCGGTGCGACGCTGCCCGTCAGATCGCGGGCTCGCCGCCGCGCACGCCATGAATGATGAAGGCCCGCGCGGCATCTTCGGGCAGCGGGCGGCTGAAGTAGTAGCCCTGCATCACATCGCAGTCGAGGCCATCCAGATAGCGCGCCTGCTCGACGGTTTCGACCCCCTCCGCGACCACGCTCAGGCCCAGCGTATGCGCCAGACGAATGGTGGCCGCGCAGATGGCCGCGTCGTTCGGGTCGGTTTCGATATCGATCACAAAGGTGCGGTCGAGCTTGAGGCAGTCGATGGGCAGCAGTTTGAGGTAGGCGAGCGAGGAGTAGCCGGTACCGAAATCGTCGATCGACAGGCTGATGCCGATCGCCTTCAGCTCGCGCAGGATCTCCACCGTGCGCGCCGGATCTTCCATCGCCACGCTCTCGGTGATCTCCATCTCCAGCCGCTCGGGGGGGATACCGCTGCGGGCCAGCGCGCCTTGCACCTGCGCCGGCAAGGCCGGGTTGCGCAACTGCCGGGCCGACAGGTTGACCGACATGCTCAGATTACACAGCCCCTCGCCGCGCCAGCGCTGCAGCGTCTGGCAGGCGGTGTTCAGCGCCCATTCGCCGATCGCACCGATCAGCCCGGTTTCTTCGGCCAGCGGAATGAAGCGCGCCGGAGCCACCAATGAACCATCGCGCTGCTGCCAGCGGATCAGGGCTTCAAAACCGAGCAAGCGACGGCTGGCCGCTCCGATCTTGGGTTGGTAGTGGAGCACGAACTCGCCGTTCGTGAGCGCGCGGCGCAGGTCGGCCTCCAAGCGCAGGCGTTCATCGGCCGCCACGGTCATGGCGGCATCGAAAAACCGGTAGCCATTGCGGCCCGCGCTTTTGGCGGAGTACATGGCGACGTCGGCGTGCTTCATGAGGGTGGTGCGGTCTTCACCATCGTCCGGAAAGACGGCAATGCCGACCGAAGCGGACGGGATGATCTGCTGCGCGCCGAGCGTCACCGGCTCAGCCAGCGACTCGAACAGGTCGGTGACCACACGCACTGCCGCCGACACCGCCTGAATATTGGTGATCGCCAGCACGAACTCGTCGCCGCCGGGCCGCGCCACGATGTCGCTCTCACGTGCGTTCTCGCGCAGCCGACGAGCGACGGCGATCAGGAACTCATCCCCGACCGCATGCCCGAGCGAATCGTTGATGGCCTTGAAGTTGTCCATGTCGATGAACAGCAGCGCCAACTTCTTGCCGTTGCGCCGCGCATCGGCAACCGACTGATCGAGACGCGATTCGAGCGTGTAGCGGTTGTCCAGGCCGGTGAGCGCGTCCTGATGGGCGAGCCGTGCCACCGCCTCCATGGCCCGCTTGTGCTCGGTCACGTCGGTGTAGATGGTGACAAAGCCCTCGCCCGGCAACGGCAGGCCGCGAATCTCGAGCACCGTGCCATTGGGTCGGGTCCGCTCGAACAGATGCGGTTCGCGCCACGCCGCGCGCTCCATCAAGGCCTGGACCTTTTCTTCGACATCGCAGGGGCCGTACTCGCCACGCCGGGCGTTGAAGCGGAAGAGGGATTCGAGCGTCACCGGCGTCTGCGTGAACAGCTCGTCGGGAAAGTCGAGCAGCTGTTTGAATTTCTCGTTGGCCGCGAGCAGCTTGAACTCTCCGTCGAACAACGACACGCCGCCGGGAATATTGTCGATCAGGGTGCGGAAAATCTCGTTGCGGGTGCGCAACTCCCGCTCGACCTGCATGTGATCGGTGATGTCGGTGTAGGTGGTGATGAAACCGACCACCGCACCGTCGATGGTCATGGGCTGACCTTCAACCAGATGTGTCCGCCCGTTGGGCCGGCTGCGGGTAAAACGATGGTGCTCGAAGCGCAGGGCCTGCTCACGGCGCTGGCGCACATAGTGTTCCGGATCGTCCGGGCCGTATTCGCCGCGTTCGGCCGGCACCCGGATCAGATCGTCGAACGGCACCTCGGGATAGACCGCCGCCGGCGGCAGCTCCAGCACCTCGATCAGCTTGTGATTCCAGTGCTTGAGGCGCAACTGTTCGTCAAAGACCGAGATCCCCTGCGGCAGCTGATCGAGAATCGCCTGCAGGTAGGCACTGCGCCGTTGAAGGGCGCTTTCCATGCGGCGGCGCTCGGTCACATCCGAATAGACGCTGACAAAGCCCCCGCCCGGCAGCGGCGCACCCCGCACCAGCAAGACCTGTCCGTTGGCCCGGGTGCGCTCCATGACGTGACGCGTCGGGTGGCGCGCCAGGGCCACCATCTCGGCCACCTTGGCCTCGACGTCCACCTCGCCATATTCACCGTGCGCGGCGTTGTAGCGGATCACCTCGGAGAAATGCGGCTGCGTCTCGGCCAGCGCCTTGGGAAAGTCGACCAGCTTCAGCACTTCGTCGTTGTGCAGCACCATGTTCAGATTGGCATCGAAAACCGTGACCCCGCTGGGGATGTTGTCGAGCAGCGTCTGCAACACGTCATGCTTGGCCTGCAGCACCTCTTCGGCGCGCTTGCGATCCGACATGTCGGTGTAGCTGGCCACAAAGCCCGAGACCTTGCCCTCGCGCACCATGGGCGTGCCTTCGACCAGATGGGTGCGCCCATTGGGGCGGGTCCGCTCGAAGCGGTGGGGCTGAAACTGGAGCGCCAGCGCTTTGCGCGCCTTGACCAGTTCCACCGGGTCGCCGGGTCCGTATTCGCCCCTCAGCGCCGGGAACATGATCAGCTCTTCAAACGGCACGCCTTCGTAAACCGCCGACTCGGGCAGTTCGAGCACCTCCAGCAAGATGCGGTTCCAGCGACGCAGCCGGAGTTGGTCATCAAACACCGAAATGCCTTGCGGCAGGTGCTCGAGAATGGTCTGCAAGTCAAAGCTCTCACGCGCCAGCGCGGCCTCGGCCTTGTGGCGCTCGGTGACGTCGGTACAGATGGTAACGAAGCCGCCATCGGGCAAGGGCGCGCCATGCACGGCCAGCACGCTGCCATTGGGCCGTGTTCGCTCGTAGCGATAGGGCTCGGGCTGACGCACCCGGGCCATGACGTCGCCAACCACGTCGTCCAGCGGCCCTTCGCCGTATTCGCCGCGCTGAGCGTTGTAGCGCACCAAGGTTTCAAGCGATGTCGTGCCATGCGCAAACAGGTCGGCCGGCAGATCCATCACCTCGAGCAAGGCGGCGTTATGCACGGTGACGTTGAGCGAGGCATCCACCAGGGTGATCCCGGCAGGCAGGTGATTGAGCACGGCCTCGTACTGGGTGCACGTCGCCCGCAGCGCGTTCAGTTCATGGCGCCGGCAGGCCGCCAGGACCAACGCCGCCACGCCCAGCGCGAAAAACAGAAAAGCAAGTACCAACACCGTCAAACCCATCTCCTCAATCCCCCCGCTGCCGCGCCGTCAGACCCCAGGCGCGGCCTCGCGACCCTATTGCTAACGGCGTGGATTGAGGAATCTTTTGGCCCGGGCCTCAACGCATTCGCACGAGCACCGAGCGCTCCCGCGCACCGCTTCGCGGGTCGACCACGGTCGCGTCGATCCGGTTGCCGTCGCTGGAGATCGCGAAGCTGGCGCGCAGTTCGACACCGTTGAGCCAATACACGGTCTGGCCACGCAGCCCGTTGACCGTCCCGTGGCCCTCAACGACGCCATCAGCGCTCATGCCGCGCACCTGAAACGCGCCGCCGTGCTGCACCACCTGCAACTCACCGCCGTCTTCATCGCGCCAGAAACCGGTCAGATCGACCGGCACCATGCGGTCTGCGACCTCGGCGGCGGGGCGTATCGCCAGGTCCGTCGACTGGCCGGGTCCCGACCGGATCACATAGTCGCCCGGCGCTTCGGCCAGCCAGCCGATCACGCCCAGCCCCAGCACCCCGATGACCGTCCATTTGACCCCCCCCCCCTGGCCGCCACTACCGGCGCGGGAGGCGGTTCCGGCTCGGGCGCCGCGAGATCCAGCACCTTGCGCAGGGTATCGACCAGCTGCGACACATCGTAGTCCCAGCGGCGATCTGTCAGCTCCATCGCGTTGCGCCGCGCCAGCGACGCCAGATCGTCAGGCAGCGCATCCGAGCCAGGCATCTGCGCGCCCTCGACCAGCACCGGGATGACACGCACTCCGTCGCGCTTCAGGGCAGTGGCAATCTCGATGCGGGTGTAATCGTCGGGGTCGTCCAGGCGGCGCTGACCATTGTCATTGCTGACCGTCAACCAGCGCGGCCCGATCACCGCGACCAGCACGCCGCAACTGGCCAGCGCCCGCTCGATGGCTTCGACGAAATCGACGCCCGGCTCAATGGTTTCGACATCCCGGAAGATCGGTACGCCCGACAAGTGATCGCGCAAATGATCACTCAGACGGCCGGCGGCACTCTGGCTGTCCTGGCGTCGGTAGCTGACGAAAATCCCTTTCATGCACGGCCCCAATGCATTCACGATGTTCCGATTCTGGTTTCACCATAGCCGGATTTGCCCTGACAGGCGAGAGCGACCGGAGCCGGTATCATGTCGCTCTTTCCCGCCACGCCGCACTCATGACCCAGCCCAGCCCGCCCCACCATCTCTACGAAGACGTGCTCGCCATCCTCATCGGCAGCATCCATGTCGCCGTCGGCGTGTTGCTGTTTCGCAGCGCCGACATCCCCATGGGCGGCACGGTCGGCGTGGCCTATCTGGCGCACTACGCCTCGGGGCTCAACTTTGGCACCCTGTTCTTCGTCATCAACCTGCCCTTCTATGTGCTCGCCTGGCGCGGCATGGGGCGGGCGTTCACGATCAAGACCTTTGCCGCGGTCGCTTCACTGTCGGTTTTGAGCGAGTGGTTGCCGACACTGATCCATCTCGACCATATCAACCCGGTGTTCGCCGCCATCGTGGGCGGTCTGCTGGTCGGCAACGGACTGCTGGTGCTGATCCGCCATCGCGCCAGTCTGGGTGGGCTCGGGGTACTGGCCGTGTATTTGCAGGAAACGCGCGGCTGGCGCGCCGGCACCATTCAAATGCTGATGGACCTGGTCATTCTGGGCGCCGCGGCCTGGATCATCGGTCTGCACGCGGCCGCCTTGTCGGTGCTGGCCTCGGCCGCGCTGAACATGGTGATCGGGGTCAATCACCGCCGAGGGCGGTATCTGGGCTGTTGAGTCGGCGCAGCTGACGTGCTACGCTGCGCGCCGGGTTGCGCTGGCGGAGCGCCCCGTCTCGCGAAAGCTCACGCATCCGCTGGCATCACCACCTGTTCTTACCGACCCTCCGCGCCAGCCTTGCGAGAAGCCGCGCTCATGGAGACCGGTATGCCCACATCGCCCAACCACCACCTTCACTTTGCCCACATCGCCCGCCGCGAGGCGCGACGCCTGTGCAAGGCCGCCCGCTCGGACGCCCTGACAGATGCCTTGCCCGCCCTTCGGCGCCTGCTCGCGGCAAAGCTGTTCGACAAACACAGCCTGAACACGCTCTATCGACAACGGGCATCGGTGCAGCTCAAGCATTGCCTGAGCGCAGTCGCCCGCGAAAGCGGCTTCGACGACTGGCCGTCCGTCCTTACCCATTGCGGCACGATGCCACCCGAGGCGACCTTGCGCTGGCGTCTGCGCGCGGCCGATCTGCCGTACCCGAACCACTGGTTTTCAGACCACGCCGCCGCCCGCGCCTGGCAGGCGGAACACGGCGGGCAACTGATCCCTTACGGTGAGCAGGCGGTCGTCCTGGATGACTCGCCGGAATCACACAGTGTGGCTTGACGTCTGGCCAACTGGCATCAAGCGCCGAAGACGACCCATGCCCCGCCGGCGACGAGCACCACAATCAGCACCACCCACGCGAGTATGCCGGGCAGCTTGCCCGGCGCCGCATGGCCAAACGGCGTGTCGCTTTGCGCGATATGCCGATCCACCAGCGCCTTGGCTTCTTTCAGGCCCAGCCCGCGCTCGGCGCGTACGATCTTGATCGCGTCGATCATGCGCCCGCCCGCCAGCGCCGCCTCGGCGGCCGATGGCAGATCGTGGTCGCCGTCATGATCGGCGGCCGGCGCTGGCGCACCGGGCGCATCACGCTCACGCTCGACCCAGTCCTTGGCCTCGGCCAGATCCAGACCATGCGTCTGCCGCACGATCTTGATCGCTTCGATCAACTGCCCGGCCTCGAGTGCCGCGCGCGCATCGGCCGGAAAATCGCGCCCCGCGCCGCTCACCCGCGCACCCTCCGGCGGCGTGCGATACCCGCGACCAGCACCAGCCCGGCCAGCAGCATGCCGGCGGCCTGCGGTTCGGGCACGGCGGTGACGACAATCTGGTGGATCAGCGGGTCGCCCACCACGGTCACGCCCTGTGGCACATACAAGGCGAGCTGCGCGGTATGCGAGAAGTCGAGCACGCCAGCGGAGGACAACAGATCGCCATGGGTGGCGGTCTGGTTGCTGCCCGGCTCGGCGGTGACGAGGCCATTGACGAAGCTGCTGATGTTGTAGGCCTGGCCGGGCATCACATCGAAGCTGAGGCGCACGATGGCGTCGAGCGAAGTGGCCGATGCATCCACCGCCACTTGCGTCGCCCCGGCATAGAACGGGGTATCGGTGGTGACCCCGCCCGCAGTCTGGCTTTCATGGCCCAGCGTGAGCACCTGTGGCACGTAAGTCGGCGTCACGGCGCTCATCAGGAACGTCAATTGCGATTGATAAAGCGACTGGGTAAAGGGGATCGCGGTGAAACTGGTCGCGGTGATATTGCCGGTCAGGCTGAACGTGGGCAACCCGCGCAGCGCGTCGAAGCTGCCATCGAAGCGCAGTTCGGCTGTGACGGTCTGCGGGCCGGTCCCGCCGAAAAAGGTCAATGGCGAACTCAGCGACCCCTGCACCGCCGAGCCCACCGTCGCGCTCAGCGGCAGGGTCGAATCGGTCGGCAGGTCGAACTCGGCATAGCCCTTGATAATGCCGTTGTCGGTATCGACGCTGATGCTGGTGACCGAATCGTAGCCATGCACCGTGCTGACCGCGCTGCGCGCGGGGTTCAGATCGATGAAGCCTGAATACTGGGTCACCACCTCGGACGCATCGGCCGCCGCGGTGGACGGCCCGCGCACGGCGGTGCCGGCTGCGTGAGCGACAGAGGTCAGGCACAGCGCAATCAGCGCCAGGGGCAAGGTGGCGCGGCGAGCAAAAAACATGAGAACGGCCTCGATAAATGACGGAAATGCCGACGCCATACGCGAGCGTCCTGCGGCTTTCAGTATGGCCACCTGATCGTCGAGGTCAAGGCCGGATTGGTGTCAGCCGGCCTCGCGCAGCCAGAACACCACCGCCGAGGTGGGCTCGGCGTAGCGCTCGGTGTGTTCGGTGCCGGCCGGCACGCAGCACCATTCACCTGGGCGGACGGGGCGTTCGGCGCCGTCCATGCTCAGCCACAGGCAGCCTTCGGTGACCAGCACATGCAAGGTCTCCGTGTGGGTGTGCACCGGCGCCGCCCCGGGTTCGCGCGTGACGACGGTCACGTCGCAGCGCGCGGTATCGAGGCGGCCGAGGGCGATCAGCGCGTCCGGGGCGTGCATGACGGATCTCCGGCTTACAGCAAGGGGGCCAGCCAGCGGCGGGCGGCATCCACGCTCAGGCCAGTGCGTCGCGCCCAGTCGGTCAGCTGGTCTTCGCCAATCTTGCTGACGGCAAAATAGTGGCTCTCGGGGTGCGAGAAGTAGAAACCACTGACCGAGGCGGCCGGCGTCATGGCCATGGATTCGGTGATGCCCATGCCGGCGTTGACCGGCGCATCGAGCAGCTCGAACAGCGCGGCCTTGACGGTGTGATCCGGGCAGGCCGGATAGCCCGGCGCCGGGCGAATGCCGCGGTATTGCTCCTTGATCAGTGCTTCATTGCCCAACGTCTCGTCGGCGGCGTAGCCCCAGAATTCCTTGCGCACCCGCGCATGCAGCCACTCGGCGGTGGCCTCGGCGAGACGGTCGGCCAGCGACTTGAGCATGATCGCGCGGTAGTCGTCATGGTTGGCCTCGAACTCAGCCAGCTTTAGCTCGATGCCGAGGCCGGCGGTGACCGCAAAGGCGCCGCACCAGTCCTTGACGCCCGAGTCTTTCGGCGCGATGAAGTCGGCCAGACACCAGTGCGGCTTGCCGCTGGGGCGCTCGTGCTGCTGACGCAGACCGTACCAGCTCATCATCGGCGTGGTGCGTGCTTCGTCGGTGTAGAACTCGATGTCGTCGCCAACCCGGTTGGCCGGGAATAGGCCGAACACCGCCTTGGCCTGCACCCATTCCTGGGCGATGATCATCTCGAGCATTTCCTTGGCGTCGGCAAACACGTTGCGCGCCGTCTCGCCGACCACTTTGTCGTCGAGAATCTGCGGAAACTTGCCGGCCAGATCCCAGGTCTGGAAGAACGGGCCCCAGTCGATGTACTCGCGCAGGTCGTCGAGATCCACGTCGATGGCCATCACGCCGGTGGTGTTGGGCTCGGGCGGGGTGTAGGGCTGGTAGCCGGCCTGGTGCGAATTGCTGCAAGCAGCCACCGGCTCGGACGCCCAGTCGGTGCGGAAGGCATTGGCCCGCGCCGCCTCCAGGCTGACCAGCGTGACGCCTTTCTTGTTGGCGTGCTGGGTGCGGATCTTGTCGTAGTCGGCGGCCAGCTGGGTCTTGAAGTCTTCGGCGCCGCCTTCGGACAGCAGCGCGGTCACCACGCCGACCGCGCGCGAGGCGTCGGGCACATACACCACCGGTTGCTTGTAGTGCGGCGCGATCTTGATCGCCGTGTGAGCGCGACTGGTGGTGGCGCCGCCGATGAGCAGCGGCACGTCAAAGCCCTGGCGCTGCATCTCGCCGGCGACATGGCTCATCTCCTCCAGCGATGGGGTGATCAGCCCGGACAGACCGATGGCTTGGGCGCCATGCTCCTTGGCGGCATGCAGAATCTTTTCGGTCGACACCATCACGCCGAGGTCGACCACCTCGTAGCCATTACAGCCGAGCACCACGCCCACGATATTCTTGCCGATGTCGTGCACATCGCCTTTGACTGTGGCCATGATGATCTTGCCCTTGCTGGCCGAGCCGGTACGCAGCTTTTCGGCCTCGATGAAGGGCAGCAGATGGGCCACCGCCTGCTTCATCACCCGCGCCGACTTGACCACCTGCGGCAGGAACATCTTGCCGGCGCCAAACAGATCGCCGACCACATCCATGCCGGCCATCAGTGGCCCCTCGATCACCGCCAGCGGCGGCTTGCCGGCGGCAGCCAGGGTGGCGCGCACCTCTTCGGTATCGGCCACCACGAAGTCGGTGATGCCCTTGACCAGCGCATGCTTGAGCCGCTCTTCGACCGTCGCTTCACGCCAACTCAGATCCGGCCCGGTGTTCTTGGCCTTGCCTTCTTTCACCGTCACCGCAAAGTCGACCAGCGCCTCGCCTGCGCCGGGGTGGCGATTGAGCACCACATCCTCGGCCTTCTCGCGCAGCACCGGATCGAGATCATCGTACACACCGAGCATGCCGGCATTGACGATGCCCATGCTCATGCCGGCCTTGATGGCGTGGTAGAGGAACACGGTGTGAATCGCCTCGCGCACCGCGTCATTGCCGCGGAAGCTGAAACTCACGTTCGACACGCCGCCGGAGGTTTTTGCGTGCGGCAGATTGGCATGGATCCAGTGCACCGCCTCGATGAAGTCGACCGCGTAGTTATCGTGCTCGGCGATGCCAGTGGCAATGGCGAAGATGTTGGGGTCGAAGATGATGTCTTCGGGCGGAAAGCCGATACCCAGCAGCAAGTCATAAGCGCGCTTGCAGATCTGCGTCTTGCGCGCGTAGGTGTCGGCCTGACCGGTTTCATCGAAGGCCATGACGATCACCGCCGCGCCGTACTGCCGGCACAGGCGCGCCTGACGCAAAAACTCTTCCTCGCCTTCCTTCATCGAGATCGAGTTCACCACGCCCTTGCCCTGGATGCACTTCAGGCCGGCCTCGATCACGCTCCACTTGGACGAGTCGAGCATGATCGGCACTTTTGAGATGTCCGGCTCGGAGGCGATCAGCTTGAGGAATTTTTCCATGGCCGCGAGCGAATCGAGCATCGCCTCGTCCATGTTGATGTCGATCACCTGGGCGCCGTTTTCCACCTGCTGACGGGCCACCGCCAGCGCATCGTCAAAACGGCCTTCGAGAATCATGCGCGCGAAGGCTTTCGAGCCGGTCACGTTGGTGCGCTCGCCGACGTTCACAAACAGCGCGTCGGCACCGACGTTGAACGGCTCCAGGCCCGACAGGCGCAACTTCTTCTCCAGTGTCGGCAGGGCGCGCGGCGCGGTGGCTTCAACGGCCTGGGCAATCGCCGCAATATGCGCCGGCGTGGTGCCACAGCAGCCGCCGATGATATTCACCAGGCCCGACTGCGCCCATTCGGCGACCGCGCCGGCCAGCGCCTCGGGGGTTTCATCGTAACCGGTGGGCGAGAGCGGATTGGGCAGGCCGGCGTTGGGGTGGGCCGACACGAAGCAGTCGCAGACGGTGGACAGCTCGTCCACATACTGGCGCAGCTCGGCCGCACCCAGCGCGCAGTTGAGGCCGAAACTGAGCGGCTTGGCGTGCGACAGCGAATTCCAGAAGGCCTCGGCGGTCTGGCCCGACAGGGTGCGACCCGAAGCGTCGGTGATGGTGCCGGAGATCATGATCGGCAGCCGCTGGCCGAGCTCGGCAAACACCTGCTCGACGGCGAACACCGCGGCCTTGGCATTGAGCGTGTCGAAGATGGTCTCGATCAGCAGCAGATCGGCGCCGCCTTCGATCAGGCCGCGCGCCGCCTTGCTGTAATCGGCCACCAACGCGTCGAAGCTGATGTTGCGAAAGCCCGGATCGTTCACGTCCGGCGAGATCGACAAGGTGCGCGAGGTCGGTCCGAGCACGCCGGCACAATAACGCGGCTTGGCGGGATTTTTGGCGGTGTATTCATCGCACAGCTCGCGCACCAGCCGCGCGCCGGCCACGTTGATCTCGTAGGCCAGCTCGGCCAGCCCGTATTCGGCCTGCGACACCTCGTTGGCGTTGAAGGTGCTGGTCTCGATGATGTCGGCACCCGCGTCGAGGTACGCACGATGGATGGCGGTGATCACATCCGGCCGGGTCAGCACCAGCAGGTCGTTGTTGCCTTTGAGGTCACGCGGGTGCTCGGCGAAGCGCTCGCCCCGATAGTCGGCCTCGCCCAGCTTGTATTGCTGAACCATGGTCCCCATGGCGCCATCCAGAATCAGGATGCGCTGGGCCAGCAGGGTCTGGAGTTCGGTCGTGCGATCGGCTTGCATGGGTCGGTCCTCGGGCGTGCTGTTTCAATCATAGCCGGGACCACCCAAAGAAAAACGGCGCGGCAAACCGGCTAAAGGTTTGCGAGCGCCGTTATTCGTTGCTGAGCCTGGCCCCGGAAACACCCCACGGGTCGCAGCGCTCCTCAGCAAGACGCGGATTTTACGGGCTTTGACGACCGGTGTCGACCACGCACGACAGCATCAAACCATCCAGAAGCGCTCGAGATTCTCAAACCCCCACTGACTCGCATTTTCGATCCCCGCAATCTTTTCACGACATCCCGGCGCGGCGAGATCGACGATCTGCGGGGCAATCGGCGCGTTGGACCGCACCGAGAAGAAGACCCTGATCGTCGGCTTCAGCATGGAAGACTCTCCCTGCTCTAGCACCACCGCCAGCTTGTCGGTGTGCGTGCGCACCAGTGCGCCGACCGGGTAAATGCCGACACTGCGCACAAAGGCCTTGAAGACCTCCTCATCAAAATGCCCACGCCAGCTTGCCATGCGCTGAATCGATTCGGCAGGACACCAACCGGATTTGTATGGCCGGTTGGACGTTATGGCGTCGTATACATCACAAACCGCGCCAATACGCGCCATCAGACTGATCTGCTCGCCCTGGAGCTGATGCGGATAACCGCTGCCATCGAACTTTTCATGGTGATGCAAAACGACATCCAGCACTGCCGCATCCTTCTCACCGGCCTCGACAAGCGCCTTCCACCCCGCCTCGGGGTGAGACTTCATGATCATGAATTCGGCGTCGGTCAGCTTGCCCGGCTTGTTGAGCACCTCCAGCGGCATCATCGCCTTGCCCAGGTCGTGCATCAGACCAGCTGCACCTGCCTGCCTTACCTGCTGCTCGTCCAACCCCATCCGTCGCGCGGTCGCCACCATCAGCGCACACACCGCCACCGAATGCAGGTAGGTGTATTCATCATGTGTCTTGATGCGCGCGACGCTGATCAGCGCACCCGGATTCCGCAACACCGAGGCGGAAATTTCTTCGATCAGTGGCAGAGCCTCCGCCGTGCTGACAACCTTTCCCAAGCGAACGTCGCTGAACATCGAAGCCACCTGCGCCTTGCCGGCCTCGCACAACTTTTTTGCCTGCGCCAGTTCGACACGCATCGACGTACGCGCAGCACCTCGCGCGGCGGGCCGTGCCGCGGGCGGTGATTCGGTCTCCGAAACTGTCTGCTCGGGCACTGGCGGCGGGGTCTCGGGACGCGACCCCACATCCACGCCCTTGTCAGTGTCGATCCACACCTCCTGAATCCCGGCCGCCATGATGACAGCGATGTCCTTGGGGTCATCAATCAGAAAACGGCTGGTCAGAAATGGGTGTTTCAGCCATGACACACCAAGCTTGTGCACGTACATCCCGGCACTCAGTTGCTGCGCTTCGATTTTCCTTATCATGGCTGGATACACGCTGAGGTTAATGAAAGGGCACGGCGTACCGCGATGGCACCTTGACGGTAAATTGCTATACGACACTTTCTCATGACGCTGAAGATCGCTTGCACGTTGCTGACGCTGAAAAACCCACGGAGACACACATGGCCACAATTACTTTCCATGGCGCCGCTCAGGAAGTCACCGGTTCATGCCACTTGCTTGAATCACCAGCGCTCGGTCGAGTGCTGCTCGACTGCGGCCTGCACCAAGGGGGCGATGCCGTGGAGCGTCTGCATGAAGAAACGCTCCCCTTTGATCCGCACGCGATCGACGCGGTGGTGCTGTCCCACGCCCACCTCGACCACTCGGGCCGCCTGCCGCTGCTGGTCAATCGCGGTTTTGACGGCCCCATCCACTGCACCGAGGCCACGGTCGATCTGCTCGAGTTGATGCTCGAAGACGCCGCCGGCCTGTATCTGCGCGATCTGGAGCGCAGCAACCTGCGCAACCGCCGGCGCGGCAAGCCGCTGCGCAAGGCCGACTACAGCCGCACCGATGTGCACAAGGCACTCAAGCTGTGCCAGCCACATGCCTACGGCGACACCTGGTCGCTCGGGCCGGAGGCCACGGTGTGCTTCCATGACGCCGGCCATATTCTGGGCTCGGCCATCGTCGAGATCACACTGACGGAAAAGACCCAGCGCAAAACGCTGGTGTTTTCGGGCGACCTGGGCAAGAGCGACGCGGTGCTGATGAACGATCCGACGCCGCTCACCCACGCCGACCTGGTGATGATGGAAGGCACCTATGGCGACCGCAATCACCGCTCAATGGACAACACGCTGGCGCAACTGGGCGAGATTCTCACCGACACCTGGGCACGAGGTGGCAATGTGATGATTCCGTCGTTTGCAGTCGGCCGTACGCAGGAGATCCTGTTTCATCTCGGGCGCCTGCATCAGCAAGGCGCACTCGACAACTGGCAGATCTTTCTCGACAGCCCGATGGCGATCAAGGCGACGCGGCTGTACGACCGCTGGTTCAAGCTGCTCGACCACAACGACGTCAAACACATCCGGCGTAGCCATCACAATGCGTTGGTGGATTTCCTGCCCAATCTTAACTGCGCCGTCTCCACCGACGAGTCAATGGCCATCAACCGCGTCAAGGCCGGCGCCATCATCATTGCCGGCAGCGGCATGTGCACCGGCGGGCGGATTCGCCACCACTTCAAGCAACGCATCTGGAACGCCCGCAACACCTTGCTGTTCATCGGTTTTCAGGCGCGCAACACGCTGGGCCGGCAACTGGTCGATGGCGCCAGACACATCAAGTTGTTTCAAGAAGACTATGTGGTCAAGGCGCGCATCGAGACGCTGGGCGGATTCTCGGCCCATGCCGATCAATCGGAACTGATGCGCTGGATCGGGCATTTCGAGGGGAGCCCCCGTGTCGTTCTGGTACACGGCGAACCCAAAGCACTGGACACCCTGTCGCACAAGTTGTGGACAGAAAATCAGAGGAAATGCGAGATCCCGGCAGAGGGGCAGAGCCTCGTTTTCTAGGGCTTCGCGATCATGGCTTCAGGCGACAGGGGCGTCGCCCTCGGCGGCATCGGCTGGCACCTTGCTGACGATCAACAGCCGATCAATCGCATCCTGAATGCGGCCATTGGGCTGACGCTGCATCCAATCATTGGCAAACACCACCAGGGGTTCGATGACGGCGCCATCGAGCGGCTCCTTGCCGAGCAGATCCAGCAACTCAAGCGCGACCGTGTTCACCTCCGAACCCGCCTCGCTCGCCACCTGGCAGACCATCGACAAAGCCATCAGATCGGTCAGATGCGCCTCGCAAAACCACGGCTGACCGATCGCCTCAAGCGCAATCAGCGCCGGCAGTTCGGTGGTGGTCCGCTTCTTGATCCCGAGCGGCAGGAGCTTGCGTCGCTTTTTCTTCATGGGCCGGACAACGGCAGCGCGCGGCAAAGCTTTAGCTCCTGATACACGTCTTTACTCGGCATCGGGTGTCTCTCCCGGCAAGCCGCCACTGCGCACCAGCAAATCGTCCGTCACCGTCATGGTGAAGGCCGGCTTGTTATCGGGTGGCACCTCGGCAATAGCATCAACAAACGCCGCCCGCACGGCCTTGTCGGGATAGACCATGCGCGCATCGAAGGCGCGCTGCCAGGTCGCCTCGTCCGGCCATTCGGCCATGGCCACAAAGCGCCCATCGCGCTCCTGATGCAGGCGCGAACCCAGCCCGCCGTATATCTGCACGATCTGCTGCGTACCCCGCCGCCAGGCCTCGCGAAACTGCGCCTCCTTGCCCGGCGTAACCCGCCACCAATAGATCACCACGAACATGACGCTCCTCCCGGGCCGGCAACACCAGCCTTGATACAGACACCATAGCCGACCCCCTGGCGCGCTGCCGGGGTGCGAAAGCGGACTGAAAGCCCCTTGTCGTGAAATGCGCTGACCGCCGGACAACAGTTTCGCGGCACAGACAAGCGACCACACAAGGAGGAGTCAATGAAACTCAACAAAATCGCGGCCATCCTGGCCACCACCGCCCTGGGGCTGCCGGGCCTCGTACACGCCGAAACCAAGGTCACCATCTACGGTCTGATCGATCTGAATCTCAGCTACGAGAAAGCCGGCAACCAGAAATACACCGGCGTGGCCAGCAGCGAGCTCAACGGCAGCCGGATTGGCTTCAAGGGCACCGAAGATCTGGGCAACGGGCTGAAAGCGCTGTTTGTGCTCGAAACCGGCTTCGACCCCGACACCGGCGCCACCGGTCAGGGCGGACGCCAGTTCGGTCGCCAATCGTTCGTCGGTCTTGAGGGGAGCTGGGGCAAGGTGATGCTGGGCCGCCAGTATTCGCCCGCCTTCGTTGCACTGGATCCGTTTGAAGCCACCGGCGGCGCAGACCGCACGGCCGGCCTGCTCCATCGCAAAACCGGATCGGTTGCGCGCGGCTATGAAACCCGCTTCGACAACATGATCAAGTACCGCTCACCGAGCTTTGGCGGCTTCTCGGCTGACGTCGGCTACTGGACCGGCGCCGAGAACACCGGCCCGGATGAAGACACCCGCAAGCAAGGCCGCGGCTACGGCATCACCGGCATGTACAAAAACGGCCCCTTCGCCGCGGCGATCACGACACAGACGTATTACACCAACAGCACCGGCGGTCAGGCGAGCACCCACGGCATTGCCGGCGCCTACGACTTCACCGTCGCCAAAGCCTACCTGCTCTATAGCCAGGATCGTGAAAGCGGCAGTCAGGGCACGGGCAAGGCACGCAGCTACGCGCTCGGCGCAGAAATTCCGGTCAGTGCCGCCGGCACGGTCGCCATCAGCTATGGAGCGCGCGACGAAAGCAACGAAGCCGGCGCGGAAGACGCCAGCGGCTGGTCGCTGTACTACATGCACAACCTGTCGAAGCGCACCACGCTGTACACCGCGTTTTCGCACATCAGCAACAAGGGCAACGCCAACTACGCCTGGAACACGACCCCGGCCGCTGGCGATGACCCGAGTGTGGTGATGGCCGGTATCCGTCACCGCTTCTGAGCCCTCGCTTCGCGACGGCGGTCGTTCGCACGTCAATCGTCGTCGGACCCCGACTGGGGGAGCAGGAGAACAGTCGGGGTCCATTTTTCACGCGGTCGACATGACACGCCGTACCCCGGATGAAGTCGTCGCCCACAGCAGGCGCCATTTTTCGTCACCTATTCCCGCAACATCCAGGAGAAAGCCATGCAGATCACCGGCATGCTTCACGGTAGCAAACTGCTCGAGTTCGTCGGATTCCCGAGTGCTGAAGTCCTCGGGCCGGACGCCAGCGAAGAGGCCATCAAGGCCATGATCGAGCGCCACGGATCGGTGTTCGTTAAACCCGTTTTCAAAGGCGGCGTCGGCAAGAAGGGCAAGGCCGGTCTGCTCGGTCGCGCCAAGGACCTCAAAACCGCACTGGCCGAGAAGGAGCGCCTCTACTTTGTCGAGCACCACCACGGCAACCAGTCTGCCAAGGCCAACGGCGTCACCTTTGAAGGCGCCGTCCCCGCCGAGCATGAAATCTATTTCTCGCTGTCGGTCTCAACCGAATTTCGCGCGCCCACACTGACCATCACGCACTGCGGCGGCGTGGACATTGAAGAGCTGGACCCCAAGCTGATCGCCCGCGTGCCCTTTGATGCACTGACCGGCATGAAGGCCTTCGTGGTGGCCAATGCGCTGGCCGACATCGGCGCCCCGAGCGAGATCATCTCGCCGCTGGTGCAACAGCTCCCGAAACTGTGGGAGCTGTATCACAACTTCGGCATGACCGTGCTCGAGCTCAACCCGATCCGCATGCGCCCTGATCGACGCGGCCGCCTCACCCCCGTTGCCTGCGACTTCAAGTGCGGCTTTGACCGCGACGACACCCGCTGGCACCGGCTCAATCTGCCGACGCATCTGTTTGCCGCCGACTACTCGGATTTCGAGCAAGAGATCAACCAGCTGCGCACGCACCAGGGCCAGAGCGACGTCTACGTCATCAACGACAAAGGCACCATCCTTGCCCCGACTTTTGGTGGCGGCGCCAACTCATTGGTCACCGAGATGCTGGGCGACGACGCCATCATTTCCTCCGACTTCGGTGGCAATCCCCCTTACGAGAAGATGAAGTCGGTCGCGTCGATCTGCTTCCGGCACTGGCTCGCGCAGTCCAATGTGCTGTTCATCATCGGCGGCAAATCCAACAACACCGATATCTTCGAAACCTTCCGCGCCATGGCCGACGCCTTGCGCGAACACATCAGCAAGCATGGCCCCACGCCGCTGTTCGTGGTCATTGGCCGCGGCGGCCCGAATCTGGTGCGGGGCATGGCCGCCTTCCGCGACACCTGCGAAGCCCTGGGCCTGCCCTACCGCTTCTTTGGCTACGACACCGCGATGAGCGAAGTCGTCGACTACGCCCGCGAAGTCAATGAGTGGATGAAGGCCGGCGGCCGCGCCGAGATCGCGGCCAGGCTGGGTGTCAGCACTCAGTCCGAGGCCGCTTGAGACATCACGTCTGACGTGGCTTCGCACGCGCCAGCGACAACAACACAGACTCCAGGAGAGCAACATGCATCAGCAAGGTGTAGGTGACTTCCAGTACTACGTGGGGATCAGTTCCCTGTCCCAGATCGCCACTGCGCAAGACAAGGTTTGCGTACTGAACATCCTGGGCGGCGAGTCGTCCGAGGTCACCCCGGTCGGCCATGCCTGGTCAGGCGGCAATGTGGTTTTTGGCACATCGCCAGGGCGCCGGGGGCAAACCCTGGACACCCCGTGCGGTCCCATTCCGGTATTCAACAGCGTGCGCGAAGGCCTTGAAGCCGGCCACCGTTTCAACTGCGGCGTGGTGTATCTGCCGCCCACCGCCGCGCGCGACGGCGTTGCCGAGCTGATCCGGGTGAATCCGGAGCTGAAGAAGATCTTCATCATCACCGAGAAGATCGCCGTCCACGACGCACGTGAAATCCGCGCCATGGGCCAGCAAGCCGGCATCGACATCTTCGGTGCCAACTGTCTGGGCGTGGCGGACGCATGGAACCAGGTCCGCATCGGCGGCGCACTCGGCGGCGACAGTCCGGGCGACACACTCAAGCGCGGCTCGATCGCCATTCTCTCCAACTCGGGCGGCTTCACCACCACCATTGCGCAGTATCTGCGCATGGCCGGCTGGGGCACCACCACGCTGGTCTCAAGCGGCAAAGACATCTACATCCACTATGCTGCGCCCGAGTTCGCCTTTGCCCTGGCCAACGATGCACGCAGCAAGGCGGCCGTGCTGTACTGCGAGCCCGGCGGCTATTACGAGCGCGACGCCGATTTCACCAAACCCGTGGTGGCCTGCGTCGTCGGACGCTGGAAAGCCAAGCTGACCCGCGCGGTGGGGCATGCCGGTGCGATGGCCGGCGGCCACGACGACGCGCTCAGCAAGGAGCGCTGGTTCATGGAGAAGTTCGGCGTCGACGCCCTCTACACGCCCGACAATCCGGTGTTCTCCGCCAAAGGCGCGGTCGTCACCAATATTGCCCATATTCCCGCCGCGCTCACCGCGGTGATGCGCGCCAACGCCACGCTGCCCGACTTTGCGCCGGAAGGGACGATGGAGCTCAAGCCATGGTTCGGCGCCAACCAGGGCATCCAGCTGCCGGTCGCGCTGGATCCGCCGGTGGTTGAAGCCGCGGCACCCCACAACGCTCACATCGCCGAGCTGGCCCGATCGGTCGGAACGGTGTTTGCGCGGCAGAACCTGAAAGACGCCTCGGGCGCCTCCCAGATGGACCCCCGCACCCAGGTCTCCAGCCTGCACGGCGTCTCCATGCTGGATGCCGCACAAAAGCCGCTCGAAGCGAATCTCGCCCTCGCCCTCTTGCGCGACGCGGGCGGGCCGAACGACCACGCGCTGGTCAACCTGTCGGTATTGGCATTGACCAGGCTGCACGGCACTCCCATGCTGACCGCCGCGCAGGCCGCACGTGAGGCCGGCAACGCCCCCAACTCGGTCCTCGCCGCGGCGGCCAGCATTGTCGGACCGCGCACCGCCGAACCAGCACGGCAAGCGGCCGCGCTGCTGATTGATCTGTTTTCGGCGGCCGGACTGGATGACGCGTGCGACCAGACATTCGACAGCACCAGCATTGCGCTCACCCCCGCCGCCCGCGCGCTGCTGCTGGTTGACGAACCCGACCCGCTCGCCAGCGCGATGATCGACGCGGCGCACACCCGTGGCATCCGTTCGGTGCCGCTCACCTGGCTAATCGCCCAGGCGGGCCATCCGAGCGCCGACGCTGTGCTCGCCGCGTTGACCACCACGCTGGGCTGGGGCCCGCTCCGGCGCAAGCGTGTCTCCCGGCTGAGCGTTGAAACCCTCCCGTGGTGGATGCGCCTGATCGGCACCCTGCTGGGCGCCTCCGTCGATGCCACGCAACACACGGCAGACAGTGTCTGCGGCATCGCGCAGTCCGAGCTCCTGGGCGCGCGCTCAATCACCGAGGTGGCCGCCCTGGCCCTGACCGGACGACCGCTCGGCGGCAATGACCTGTTTGCCTTCCAGACGCTGACGGGGCTGCTGCTCACCAATGGGCCGGGGGCGATTTCGGCGCAAGGCGCGAAAGGCGCCGTGTCGGCCGATGGCCCGGAGACCCCATCGCGCGTGCAACTCAACAAGGCCGTCGTCGGCTTTCTGACCCACACCGGCTTCGCCCATGGCGGCAACGGCTTTGAAGGCGTTGCCTTTTTGCTGGAGCGATTCGCCGGGCAGGACCTGACGGACCCGGCCAATCCGGACCACGGACTGGACCTTGCCGCGATGATCAACGCCTTCATCGACGACTACGCCGCCGAACGGTCCGCCGGCAAGGAGACCGGCACCGGCAGTCGCAACCTGCCCTGCCTCAACCATCCGGTGTTCAAGGGCAAGGCGATCAACATCGACCCGCGCGAGAAATTCGTCCGCGAGCTGTTCACCGCACGCGGCGAATACAACATCTTCCATGACTACTACCGCCAACTCGCCCAGGCGCTGTTCGATCGGGGCGTGACTCGCAACGTGTTCTGCGTCAACGTCGATGCGCTGATCGCCACGCTCTTGCTGAAAATGATGTGGCAGCCGCTGCGCGAAGGCCGCCTGTCCACGGCACAACTGGAGACGGCGGCGTTCACCGCCTTCCTCTACGGACGCATGATTGGCTGTGCGGGCGAGATCGATGACCACCTCAATCGCGGCCGCAACATGGACACCCGCACGCCGCAATCGCAAGTGAGGTTTGTCGCTTAAGCCCCGCTCAGACGCCGCGCCTCGCGGCGAAGAACCGGCGGCCGCACCGCAATCACGGGTGCGGCCGCCTGGCGTTCACGCGCATGGGGCACCACGGACAATGCGCGTCAAAGCAGGGTTCAACGCGTCATGCGCAGAAACAGTCGATACAGCCCCGGTGCCCCCACGGTCAGCACAATCACCCGCAACACATGGCACACCGTCACCAGTGGCACACCGAGCTGCAAGACCTTGGCCGTGATACACATTTCAGCGACACCGCCCGGTGCCGCGGCCAACACCAGCGTGGCCAGCGGCACGCCGGACGCGGCAGAGACCATGGCCGCGAGCCCGCAGCCAAGGCCAACGGCGAGCAATGCCGACATGGCCGCCGCTACCAGAAAGCGCGGCGCGGCATGAAAGAATTCAGGTGAAAAACGGCAACCCAGCGCACAACCGATCAGCAACTGCCCGCCATTGACCACCCACACCGGCAGCGCCGACAACTCAACGCCAAACGCCGTCGCCAGACCCACCCCGAGCAAGGGTCCGAGCACCCAGGCGTTGCCGACGCGCAGGGCAGCCAACACGCCAACGCCGCACAGACTCGACGCCAGCAGCCACGGGAGCCGGGCCGGCTCAAGCGTCGTCACCAACGGCAAGTAGACATCACTGCCGTGCGCGCCAAACCAGCTCAGCCCGAACGGCACCAGGGCCACCACCAGCATGACCCGTAGCGCATGCGCCGCCGCAATTCGGTCGACCGCACCGCCGAAGCGCTCGGCGATCACCGCCATTTCCGACGCACCACCGGGCAGTGATGCAAAGAACGCGGTGGGGCGATCGCTGGCCGCCAGACGCAGGGTCAACAAGGCGCACAGCAAGCCGATCAACAAGGCCGAGAGGGCAAGCACGCTCACCAACAGAAAATTGGCGCGCAACAGATCGAGTACCTGCGCGGTAAAGTACAGGCCCAGGCTGGCGCCAATCGCCCACTGGCCGGCCTGACGCCCACCGGGCGGCGGCAGCAAGGGCAGGCCGAGCGTGCGCAGCGCCGCGACACCAAACAGCGGGCCGAGCATCCAGGGTAGCGGGCTGTGCACCGCCGACGCGGCAAGGCCTGCGAGGCCCGCCAGCGCCAGGGTCGATGCCATCAGGCCGAAGGTCGTGCAGCTATTCTTGAATGACATGAAGCCAACAACTTGTCGCGGCGACCGCGCTCAGGGCAGCGGCGCGACGGAATCATTCCATTGGCGCAGGAAGTCCCGGCGCTTGAGCTGGTCCAGATAGGTCAACAAACCGGCGCCAATGGCAATCGGCCTGAACGCGCCGCCCAGCCGCTGGCGCAACTCCTCGGCCACTTCGTCGGCGGGCACATCGGTACGCACCGAATAGAAGCCGGGATTCTTCGATAGCAGCCCTTGTCCGCGGGGCGAGAGCAGATAGTCGAGCCACAGCCGCGCTGCGTTGGGGTGGCGCGCCTGGCGCGCGATGAAGGCCACCCGGCTCATCACCAGGGTGTAGTCCCGCGGCAACACCACGCCCAGGTTCGGGTCGCTGGCGGCCCGGATCATGGCGTAGGAGCCGAGCATGTTGTAACCGATCAGGGCCTTCCCCGAGGCGACATGGTCGAGCATGTCCGAGGTGGCCGGCATGGTCTGGACGCCGATGCGGCCAAAGCCCTCGGCAAGACGCCAGAACACCACCGGATTGGCGAGCACGTCCTGACTGTGAAGCAAGTACCCGACCCCCGAGCGTGCCGGGTCGTAAGTGGTCAGACGCCCCCGGAATGGCTCCGGCGCCCGCGCCAGCAGGCGCAACAATTCGGCATGGCTGCTCGGCACCTCGTCCTCTGACAGCAACCGGCGGTTGTAGACGAAGACAACGGGCTCGAAACTGGTGCCGAAAGCCTCATCCTTCCACACGGCCCACTCGGGCAGCGCCGCCGTCTCGGGCGAGCGGTGCGCCTGGGCGTGGCCGTCGTTCACCAGCTTGACCTGCAGATCCATGGCCGAGCTCCAGACCACGTCGGCCACCCCACCCCGGTCCGTCTCCGCCACGAAGCGGGTGTACAGAACGCCAGAGCTCATGTCGTGGTAATCGACGCGCACACCCGGATACTGCAGCATGAAGTCCTGTATCAATTCACGCGCCAGGCTTTCATCCGTCGCCGCGTAAATCACCACCACACCTTCTTTACGCGCGGCGGCATAGCGCTGGTCGGGGGCGGTCTGGGCCAGCACCGAAGGCGCGCCAAAAAGCAGCGCCCAGACCAGCACGACCACTACGCGGAACGAATGTTGGCGTCGAAACACGGGATGCCTCTCCTTCCCGCCCAAGGCTTTGCGCAAGGGCTTTTTTGAGTCAGTATGATCGTTCATCAAGCTTTCGAATGACTTTCAAACTCATGCGCCTGCTCCTCGTTGAAGACCATGTCGAACTGGCCGAATGGGTGTCGAAGGCGCTGACTCAGGCAGGCTACGCGCTTGACGTCATGAACCGGGGTGATCATGCCGACCACGCGCTGCTCACCCAACCTTACGACGCCGTGATTCTCGACCTGTCCCTGCCCGGCCTGGACGGACTGGAGGTGCTCAAGCGGATGCGCAGCCGCGAGAACACGGCGCAAACACCGGTGCTGGTCTTGACCGCGCGCGGCAGTACCGAAGACAAGGTGCGCGGGCTCAATCTCGGCGCCGATGACTACCTGCCCAAGCCCTTCGATCTGGCGGAGCTTGAAGCGCGCATCAAAGCGCTGTTGCGGCGTTCCGGCAACCTGGCGCCCACGGTGCACATTGGCAAGCTCTCCTTCGACACGAATTCTCGCCTGGTCAGCATCGCCGGCGCCCCCCTGGGCCTGACGCCACGAGAACTGGCGGTATTCGAAGCGCTGATCAACCGTCAGGGGCGCCCGGTTACCCGGGAAACACTCTTCGAGAAAGTATTCAACTTTGATGACGACGCGCGGCCGGAGGCCATCGAAATCTATGTCCATCGCCTGCGCAAGAAGCTCGAAGGCTCGGGTGCAGCGGTGGTCACCATGCGCGGACTCGGCTATCTGATCCACCCCGTTGATGAACCCTGAGGCCCGGTGCGCGTGAAGCATTCTGTCAGTTTGCGCCGCCGGGTGGCCATCTGGCTGCTCCCCTCGCTCTTGCTGCTGCTGCTGATCAACGCGGCACTGTCCTATCTCGGTGCACTGGACGCGGTCAATCGCGCGTATGACCGTTCACTCACGGCATCGATCAAATCGATTGCCGAGCGCGTTCACTCGCTCGAGGGCAACATCGCCGTTGATGTGCCCTATTCCGCCTTCGACGCGTTTGAAGGCGGCGTACAGGAGCGTATTTTCTATGCCGTGATCGGCCCGGACGGTGCGCTGATCACCGGCTACGAAGCATTGACCCCCCCCGGCGGGCTGATCCCCGACGGCCCGCCCCGGATCATCGACGGCCAGTTCCAGAATGAAGATGTCCGCATCGGGGCCATGAAAAAGCGGCTCTACGATCCCGCCCTGACCGGCGGAGATGCAGCCACCATCATTTTTGCCGAGACCACCGAATCCCGTCTGGCGCTGGCACGCGTGCTGTTTGCCGACAGTCTGCAGCGCCAGGTTCTGCTGGTGATCTTCGGCACCGTCATCCTCGCCTTTGCGCTCACCACGGCATTCAAGCCCTTGCTCAAGCTGCGCGACGCCATTCGCGAGCGCGATGAAGCCGACCTGACGCCGATCGCCCACACCGATGTCCCCTCCGAAGTCCGGCCGCTGATTGACGCCATCAACCACCACACCGACCGGCTGTCGACCATGATGGCCGCGCGACGCCGCCTGCTTGCCGATGCCGCGCATCAGATCCGGACCCCCTTGGCCGTGCTCAGCACGCAGATTGAGTATGGTCAGCGTCAGAGCGAGCCGGCGGAGATCCAGCATACGTTCAAGAGTCTGCTTGGCACGATCCACAGCACCCGCCGCATGGCGGACCAACTGCTGGCGCTGTCGCATGCCGAGTCCCTTGAACAGTCACCGCGAGATCGCACCGCGGTGGACATGCACCAGCTGGCCAAAGAGGTTTGCCTCGAACAAGCCCCCCTGGCGCTTCAAAAACGCATTGAGCTGGCCTTCGAAGGCGATGGCGAAGCCCCGGTGCGAGGCAATGCGCAAATGCTGCGCGAGCTGATCTCCAACCTCCTCGACAATGCCATCCGCTACAGCCCGCCCGAGACACAGGTTGTTGTCGCCACCGGCTGCCTGAACGGCGTCGTGGCGCTGTCGGTCGGCGACGAGGGGCCCGGCATCCCCCCCGCCGAACGCGATAAGGTCTTTCAGCGCTTCTACCGGATCCTCGGGCAAGGCACGGCGCCTGGCAGCGGGCTGGGGCTCGCCATCGTCCAGGAGATCGTCTCGTCTCACGGCGGACAGATCACACTTGACCAGACATCGGCCGCTGGCGGCCTGACGATTCTGGTCGAGTTTGCGCAACATCGCCCGGGCGCGCCGCGCTGATTCACACGGCCGGCGCACGCCCGCATCTCAGGCAGATAAAAACAGGGGGCGCACTCGAGATGTCCCCGAGTGCGCCCCCTGCCGCGTGACGCGTCTGACGCAGAAAACCCGGCACACGGCGCAGCACCCCTGACGGGTGCGCCACGCCGACGTCGCTTAGATCACCGCCGGCCCCTGACGCCGCGCCTCGAGGGCCTTGGCCAGCCGCGGCCCCAGCAACATGGCAATCGCCGCGACCCACAGGCCGATCGAGATCGGGCTGGAGAACAAGATGTTGAGTTCGCCGTTGCTGATCGACAAGGCCCGACGCAGGTTCTGCTCCATCATGTCACCCAGGACGAAACCCAGAATGAACGGTGCCATCGGGAAGTTCATGACACGCAGCAGGTAACCGAAGCCGCCAAGCAAGGTGCCGACGATGAGGTCGAAGGTCGTGCCATGCACGGCATACACCCCCACCATGGACACGGCCGCGACGCCCGGCACCAGCACCCAGTTCGGGATCTGCAGGAACTTGACGAAGAGCTTGACCAACGGAATGTTCATCAGCACCAGCATCACGCTGCAGATCGCCAGCGAGGCAATCAAGCCCCACACGATGCCGGGCTGATCCTGGAACAAGGTGGGCCCCGGCGTGATGTTGTAGAGCGTCAGCGCGCCAATCATCACCGCGGTGGTTCCCGACCCCGGCACGCCCAGCGTCAGCATCGGAATCAGCGAGCCGTAAGCCGACGCGTTGTTCGCCGCTTCAGGTGCCGCGACACCACGCACATCGCCTTCACCGAAGCAGTGATCCTTGCCGGCCATGCGACGCTCCATCGAGTACGTCATGGCCGATGCGATCGAGGCCCCGGCGCCCGGCAGCACGCCCACAAAGAAACCAACCACCGACGAGCGCAGGATCGTCCATTTCGCCAGCGCGAACTCCTGCATGTTGAACATCGTGCGCCCGGTCACTTCGACCGGTGTGGTGCTGCCGTGATGACTTTGCAACATCAGCATCAGCTCGCTCACTGCGAACAAGCCGATCACCACCACGATGAAGGGAATGCCATCGGACAGGTGAAGCAGATCGAAGGTGAAACGATAGACGCCGCTGTTCGCATCGATGCCGACGCAGGCGATCATCAGCCCGATCAGCACGCCGACCATGGCTTTGAGCAGGGAGTCGCCCACCAGCCCGCCCAGACATGACAAGGCCAGCACCATCAGCGCGAAGTACTCCGCCGGGCCAAAGGCCAACGCCCAGTTGGCCAACAAGGGCGCAAATGCCACGATACCCACGGTAGCCACGATGGCACCGGTGAACGACGCCACCGCCGAAATCGACAGGGCCGGTCCGGCCAGTCCGTTCTTGGCCATCGGATACCCGTCGAGCGTGGTCATCACCGCGCCCGCGTCGCCCGGCACGTTGATCAGGATAGCGGAGATCCGTCCGCCAAACTCGCACCCGGAATAGACCGCGGCGAGCAAGATCAGCGCCGATTCGGGCGGCAGGCGCATCGCATAGGCGATGGGCAAGAGAATGGCCACACCGTTGATCGGACCCAGGCCCGGCAGCATGCCGATGATGGTGCCCAGAAAAGCGCCGATCAGGCAGATCAACAGATTGGTCGGCGTACCTGCGACGGCAAAACCGTCAAGAAGATGAGAGAGGATTTCCATGGCTTACCCCAACAATGGCTTGAGCCAGTAACCGACCGGCAGGACGACGTCGAGCAGTCGATCAAAGAACAGAAAGAGCAACACGCCGAGCCCGGCGCCCGCCAACATGGCCTGCCGCCAGGTGCCGCCAAAGAAGCGGGCCAGGGGCACACTCATCAAGGCGGTCGAGATCACGAAGCCGAGCTTGTCGAACAGCAAGGCGTAGGCCAGCACCGTGAGGAACATCGCGCCAACACGCAGCAATACTGGCGATGGCGCCCACTCGGTGGCCTCGCGCCGGGTGAGAATCAGCCCCAGCGCACAGACGCCCAGCAAGGAAAACACCAGGAGCGGGAAAGCACGCGGCCCGACCGGCTCATAAGAAATCGGGGCCTTCAGGTCCCATCCAACAAAGATGCCTCCCACCGACAGCAGCAGCAGGAAAGCGCCGAAAATACGCTCGCTCATGGGGTTCTCCAGTCGCACGTTGGCGTGGCTAGGCGACCGACACCGTCTTACGGTGGCGGTCGCGATCGCGACAAAATCAGGTCAGGCAGACTTACTGAGCAACCATCCCGAACTCTTTGGCGAGTTCGGCGTAATGCTTGACCCGCTCCTTCACATAGGCGTCCAGCTTGGCGCCGGTCATGTCGAAGGGAAACAGTCCCTGGGCTTCGCGCAGCTTGGCGAACTCCGGCGAGACCAGCATCTTGTCAAAGGTCGCCACCCACCAGGCGTAGTCAGCATCAGCGACTTTCGGGCCGACGTAGAAACCGCGGATGATCGGCCACTGGACGTCATAGCCCTGCTCCTTGGCGGTCGGGATCGCGCTCAACTCACCCGGCAAGCGGTCGGCCGACAAAATACCCAGCACCCGCACCCGGCCGCCCTTGAGGTGGGCGGCGACTTCCGATGCGTCGCCCGAGTAAACCTTGACGTGACCGCCCTGCAGCGCCGTCATGGCCTCGCCACCGCCTTCGAAGGCGACATAGCGCATGGCCTTGAAATCCACCCCGGCCGCCTTGGCGACCAAGGCCGACTTCATCCAGTCCTGGCTGCCAACCGAGCCACCCGCACCAAACACCACCGATGTCGGATCGGCTTTAAGCGCCGCCATCAAATCCTTCAGGCTCTGAAACGGCGAGTCGGCGCGAACGATGATCGCGCCATAATCGGCGCCCGCCGTGCCCAGCCATTTCACGTCATTCACGCCATAGCGGCCGAACTTCCCGATGGCCAGGTTCAGCAGCGAACCACCCGAAAATGCCACAATCGTGCCGGCCTCATCGGGACGCTGAGCGATCACGGTGTTGTAGGCCACCGCACCAATGCCGCCCGGCATGTAGGTCACGCGCATCGGTGAGTCGATGAAATTTCCGCCTTGCAGGCCGCCTTGGGCCAGTTTGCAGGTCAGGTCGAATCCACCACCGGGTTTGGCCGGGGCGATGCATTCGGTTTTGTCCGGTGCGGCTTGGGTTGCGCTCATCGCAACCGTGGCGGCCAGGGCAAACAGGGCTTTCTTGATCATGTCGGGTCTCCTCCGTTCTGTGTTGATTGCAGTGCGGAATCTGCATTCCGGCACGTGCAGCGAACGATAGGCCGACGCGCTTTCGATCAGCTTTCAGTCACCGACAGGGGGCGCACGGATCACGCCACGCACCGTAGACGGCCGAACCCCGGCCCCACCGACGATGCGGGAGATCGCCACGATTGCCTGCGGGATGAGTCCTGCCGTGTTCGCCGCGCGGCCAGTGGCCGCCCTCGGCGCGGGGCGGCGCTAGTCGATCGCGACCAGACGCCCCTCGGCCTTGAGCGCCGCGTAGCCCAGACGAAGCCGCTCAACGACTGCGTCGTCGGTGGCGAGGCTGAAAGCCATATACAAGTCGACCGTCAGCGCGTCGAGCGTGAGCACCGGCGTCACGGAGCGGCAATCAACCTCGAACCTGGCGCACAGCCGAGCCACGTCGCCCCGCGGCAGGGGCACCAGATCCACCCGCCCGGCCAGCAGCTTCTGGAAGTTTTCCTCATTGCCCGACGACTCCACCAGTTGCGCGAAGCCGTTTCGCTGGAGATAGTGTTGGCGCACATCCGAGCGCATCACACCCACACGGTAGGGCCGCGCGGCGTCGAGACTGTCGACCACGATGTCCTCACGCGCGGCGAGTTTGTACAGATGGTATTGGATGCGCATCAACTCGCCCGCCCACTTGAAGCGGTCCTCCCGCTCGGGCGTGCGGGCAATCAGGTAGATCAGGACATTGGGCTGGCTCAAGGCCATCGCGTAGGCGCGCGCCCAGGGGTACAGATCGACGCGCACATCGGAAAATCCGCTCCGCGCCAGCGCCGCGCGGACATGTTGTGTCGCCGGCCCGACGACGCGCCCTTTTTCAAGATAGGTATAGGCCGTGTCCTCGGTCACCACCTGTATTTCTTGTGCCTGAGCCACGCTCACGGCCAACAGCACGATCAGCGCCAACACGATTCGCATCAAGCCTCTCCTTCCCAGCACACCACCCGGTTGCGGCCACCCGCCTTGGCGCGATACAGCGCCTGGTCTGCGCAGTGATAGAACGCGTCGACACTTTCCATTTTTTTCAGATCCAGCCCGGCGACGCCGACGCTGATCGTGATGCTGGGCGCGACCTCGGAGGCCGTGTGGGCAATACCCAGCGCCTGCACCGCCGCGCGCAAGCGCTCTGCACACTGCTGCGCCTCGGCCCTATCCTGCCCCGGCAACAGGATCACGAACTCCTCGCCCCCCACCCGCGCCACCACATCGCCGGCCCGGCGGCAGCACTCGGCCAGCGCCACCGCCACACGGCGCAGGCAATCATCGCCGGCCATATGGCCATAGGTATCGTTGAAGTGCTTGAAGTAGTCGATGTCGCAGATCACCAGCGACAGCGGCTGCTGGGTGCGCTGCGCGCGACGGAACTCCACTTCCTTGCATTCATCGAAATGCCGTCGGTTCGACACGCCGGTGAGGGCGTCGCTGCGCGACAGCTGATCGAGCTTGAGATTGGCCGCTTCGAGCTCGCGCGTGCGCTCGCCCACCAGCTCGGCCAGATTGTCACGATGGCGCGACAGCTCACCCTCGTACTGCGCCTGCTGCGCCAGGTGCCCACCCAGACGGTGCTGCAACTCGTTGACGCCGCCGGCGAGCTGATCGAGCTCGTCGTTCTGTTTCATCTTGTCGCGCAGAACGAGCTTGCGCGACAGCGTCTCGGGCGACAAGGCGTCAAGGTGTGCCGCCACATCGCGCACATGGCGGGTCACCGAGCGGTTGAACATCCACATCACAAAACCCGCGAGCAGCAGCGACTGGATCAGCTGGGTGGCAAAAATGATGCGAAGCTCGCGGTACAGGCGTCGCTTGAGCTCCCCGCCGTTGGCTAAGACGGTCAATTCACCCACCACTTCCCGCGAGTCGGCATAGGGCGAGTACACCAGCGACCGCCGCAGCACCGGCAATGAGGCATCGGGTGACCAGCCCGGGCGCCTCCGGGCGTGAACTTCGGGCTCGGCATCGGCCATCACGATCGTCACCACAATCTGGCCGAGCGCCGGGAGCCGGGCGGCGCTGTCCAGATGCACCTTGACGCTGGCACGATCGAGCTCCCAGATCGCCTTGGCCAAGGCGGGCTGAATGATGTCCTCGACCTGGGCCAGCTCATCGACGAGTGCATCGCGCTCATCCATGTACGCCAGCGCGCCGCGCACCAGAGTGCTGAGCACGGAGAACACCAGCCCGGCCATCACCGTGACCAGCAGCAGGCGCACACCGATTCGGCTGCGCCCGCCGGGCGCCGCCGAATGCGGTGGCATGACAACAGTATTCACGAGCTGCCCGGTTTCTGGCCCGGCAAACGGCCGGTGCGGCGCAAACGCTCAAACGCCTGGCGACAGCGCTCGACGACAGCGTCCGGCGTCGCGAGGCTGAAGGCCATATACAGACCGTTGCTGGCAATCTCATCGAGCTTCAACTCGGCCTTGAGCTGCGTGTCCGGGTCATCACCCGCCTCGCGCACCAGATAGTCGGCGACCACGCCGTTAACAATCCACAGATCCACCCGCCCCTGCTTGAGTTTCTCGTAGTTGTAGGCATACCGATTGCTCGACTGGATGCTGTGCTCACGGTCGAAGCCATTCCCCAGCAAAAACTGCTCACCGACATCCTGATACACCGTCGCAATCCGATAGCGCTTGGCATCCTCAAGTGTTTTCAGAGGGACGTCACGGCCACGATAGGAATACAGAAACCACGCCGACGGCGCCACCTGAGCCACCCACTTGAAGAGGTCTTCGCGCGCCGGCGAGCGGGCGATCGAGTAGATCAGCACATTCTCGGTGTGCAGCGCCAACTCGTAGGCGCGCGCCCAGGGCATCAGCTGAATCTGGGCATCAAGCCCGGCCTCGGCGAGCACGGCACGTACCACGGCGGTGCTCACGCCGCTCACCACACCGTCCTTGGTGAAGTTGTAGGGCGGGTACTCCTCGGTCACCACACGAATCGACTGCGCACTGGCCGGCAACAGCCATGCCGCCAACACCACGGCGGCCAGCCGCCGGGTCCACCGGCTCGGTTGGCGGCGTGCCTGGTCCCGCCCACGCTGAGCGCGATCAAAGCCAATCCGTCGCAGCATTGTTTCTACGTCGTGCATGCCACTCCATCCGATGTGCGACCGCCGTGATACCCGGCGGCGCATTGCAGCGCCCATCCATGCGGCGTCGTCTACTTGCCATTGTCGGCAGCTGACCACCAATCTTGAGCCGCCCGTACGCCCGATCGCTTCAAACGAACGCCACAAGGCCAAAGCATGCGACGATAACGCTCATCCACCGTCCAGCGGAAACCCACGCGTGCTGTCCGTCCTCGCCGTCACCTTTCCCTTCTTTGCCCTGGTGCTGTGCGGCTATCTCGCCGTACGCCGCGGCGCCTTGCCCATGCCGGCGATTCCGGGCCTGAATGGCTTCGTGCTGTATTTCGCCCTGCCCTGCCTGCTGTACCGCTTCGGCGCCAGCACGCCGATCGCCGAGCTGCTCGACCCGAGCGTGATCGGCGTCTATCTGCTGTGCGCGCTGATCATGGTCGGCACCACCGTGGCGCTCACCCTGGGCGGGCGCATCGACTGGAACAACGCCGCCTTCGGCGCGCTCACCGCGGCCTTTCCCAACACCGGCTTCATGGGCGTGCCGCTGCTGGTGGCGCTGCTCGGCGCGCGCGCGGCGGGGCCGGTGATTGTCACCATCCTGGTTGATCTGCTGGTCACCTCCTCGCTGTGCATTGCCCTGTCGCGGCTCGACGGCCATGGCGCCGGCAACGCGCGGGCGGCCGCCGGCAAGGCGCTGCGCGGCGTGGCCGGCAACCCCATGCCCTGGGCGATCGTGCTCGGCGGCATCAGCTCGGCCGCCGGCCTGACGCTTTACGGCCCGCTGGACAAGACCATCAGCCTGCTCGCCGACTCGGCCTCGCCGGTGGCGCTGTTCACCATCGGCGCGGTGCTGGCGCGCTCGCAGATGACCAGCACCGACCCGACGCCGCTGATCGACTATGTGCCGGTGGCTTTCAAGAAGTTGCTGCTGCACCCGGTGCTGGTGCTCATCATTGGCGGCATCGCCATCCATCTCGGCCTGCCGCTCGACCCCTTCGCGCTCACCGTCATCGTGCTGGCCGCGGCGCTGCCCAGCGCCAGCAATGTGTCGCTGCTGGCCGAGCGTTTCGGCGCCGACAACGGCCGCATCGCGCGGGTGATTCTGGTGTCCACCGCGGTGTCCTTCTTTACCTTTTCGGCGGCCGTGGCCCTACTGGCCTGAGGCCTCGGCCACAAAGCGCAGCACGTCGCTCACGAAGCGCTCGCGCTGCCACAGGTGCGGCGCATGGTCGACATCCTCGTAGATGTGCAGCAGCGCATTGGGGATGCTGTCACGCACATAGTGGGCGAGCTCGGTGCTGTAGAAATTGCTCGCACCGCCATACACCAGCAAGGTCGGCAGCGGGATGTGTTTGAGCACATCGCGGTAGTCGGCCGCGGTCAGACTGGCCCAGCAGTCGATCAGCGGCCCGGCCGCCACGCTGGCCAGACGCCGCCGGGCCGACTGCATGCCCTCGCCGTTTTCTTCATACCGCGCCCGCGCCGCGGCGTTGTGACCGTGCGCCACCAGGCGCAGTACGGCCTCGGCAAAGTCGGCGCGCAGATCACGCATGAAGGCCACGTTGCGCTCGGCATCGAAATCGCCATAAATGCCGCAGCGCCAACCCGGCCCGGTCACCAGACGCGGCGACTGGTCGATAAACACCAGCCGCGACAAGCGCGCCGAGCCGAAGTCGCGCAGGTATTGCCACAGCGTCAGCGCCCCCATCGAGTGACCGACCACCGTTGCGCCGTCGAGTTGGTAGTGGTCGATCACCGCCGCCAGGTCCTGCGCCATACGCTGCACGGTCGGCACGGTGGCGGTGCGCAGCGGGTGGCCGCCATGGCCGCGCGCATCCCAGCGGATCACCCGGTGGTGGGCGTCGAAATCCGCCATGAAGGGGTTCCAGTCGCGGTGCGAGGCGGTCCAGCCATGCAGCAGAATCAGCGGCGGGCCCTCGCCCGAGATCTTCAGGTGCAGGCGTTCGCCATCGTCGGCGGTGAAGTGTTCCATCGCAAGTCTCGTCCGGTTGAGCGGGCAGAGTATAGAGCGCTGCTAACGAGGGGATACATTGCAAGTCTGGCGTTTTGAGCGTTTCATACATAGATTGAAATGACGCCGTACTGGCGCCCACCCCAGGAGAGACCCATGACAAAAATTCATTCCCTTATCGTTGCGGCGTGCGCCACCGCCCTCTCGTCGCTGGCCATGGCCGGCGGCAGCGTGCATTTCGTCGAACCCGTTGATGGCGCCTCCGTAGCGCAGGAATTTACCGTCAAGATGGGCGTGGAGGGCATCAAGGTGCAGCCCGCCGGCGCGCTGATGGAGGGCACCGGCCACCACCATCTGATCATCAATGGCAAGCCGGTCGCCGCCGGCGTGGCCGTGCCGGCCGACGACACCCACCTGCATTTCGGCAAGGGCCAGACCGAGACCACGCTCAAGCTCATGCCCGGGCAACACACGCTGACCCTGCAATTTGCCGACGGTCTGCATCAGTCCTATGGGCCGGACATGAGCCGCACGATCACGATCACCGTCAAATAAGCCCTTCGCTCACGCGCGGCGACCATGGCCAATCTCGACGGACAGCTGCTCTTTGGTCTGCTGGTGTCGCTGGTCATCGCCGCCATCGTGGCCTGGTGGCTGGCCGGGCGCTATCGCAAGGCCATGCTGCGGCTGATGAGCACGCCGACGCCGCCGCGCGATACGGCGGTGGCGACGTCCATGACCACCGTGGTGGGTGCCTCCGCCGCGCCAGCCCGTTTCGAAGCGGCCATCAACCGCCGCCAGAACCGCCGGCTTGCAGCCGTGCTGGCAGGCATCTCGATCGTGCTCGGGCTGTCCACCAGCGCCTTCGAACTGCTCGCGGTGCACACCGACCCCGGCTTCGGCCTGAACCGCTGGCTCATCCTCGGCGCGGTGTACACCTGGCCGGTGGTGCCGGCGCTGGGTCTGCTGTGGCGCTGGTCGGTGGGGCGCACGATCGGCGGTGTGGCGGCGTACCTGCTGTGCCTGATCCCCGTCATCCTGCTCGGCTCGAACGCCGCGCAAACCCTCACCATGGTCACCGGCTGGCTGGCGTCGACGGTCGCCCTGCCGATGATCAGCCTGCTCGGTCTGGCCGCCTCGGGGCGCATCCGGGCCGTCGCCCCCCTGCTGTTTCCGGCCGCCGTCGTGCTGGTCGGCGCCTCGCTGGTTGGCTTGGCCTGGGCGGCGTCGATGGTCGACACCCCGCCACCGACCCTGCTCGCGCTGCTCGACGCGATCGGCGCGATGCCGACCATTCTGGTCTTCATCGCCGCGCCCTGGGCGGTCGGCATCTGGCCGGTGATCGGCGTGCTGCGGGCGTTGGCGACGGCCTACCGCCAAAAACGTTTCTCGGAACTCGCCTACCTCTTCGGCCTGTTCTGGCTGGTGGTGCTGATCGCCATGGCGCTGCCGAGCATCCACTCGGTGGGGCTGGCGGCCTTTGGCATCGTGCTGGTGTGGCTGTGGGTGCCCGTCGGTTTTGCACTGGCGCGGGGGTGGCTGGCACCGCCGCCCGCCCCGCCCACGCTGCTGGTGCTGCGGGTGTTCCGGCGCGACGCGGCGGTCGAGGCGCTGTTCGACGCCGTCACCGAGCGCTGGCGCGCCACCGGCAACACGGTGCTGATCGCCGGCACCGATCTGGTCAGCCGCACGCTGGACGCCGACGACCTCTTCGTCTTCCTCAGCCGCCGCCTGCGCGAGCGCTTCATCCTGCAGCCGGAGGATATCCCGCGCCGCCTGGCGGAGTTTGACCTGACGCCCGATCACGACGGCCGCTACCGCATCAACGAATGCTATTGCGGCGACGCCACCTGGCAGGGCGCGCTGCGCGCGCTGGTCGCCGGCTCGCATGCGGTGCTGATGGATCTGCGCGACTTCCGTGCCGAAAACGGTGGCTGCCGCTTTGAGTTGGGCGAGCTATCGCGCGCCGCGCACCTGCGGCAGATCGTGATTCTGTTCAACGAGCACACCGACCGCCGCACCGCCGAGGCCGACCTCGGCGACGCCAGTGGGCGAGTGCACTGGGTGGACATGAGCCGGCGCCACCGCCACACCGACCGCGCCGTACTGGCCGCGCTGCTGACGCCAGCGGCAAGGCCGGATGAATCCGGCCCTACACAGTTTCGCGGCCGCAGGTAGGGCCGGATTCATCCGGCCACGCACGCCCCCAACAAAACCAAACCATCCCGGCCTGGTTCGCCGGGTTAGCTCAGGCGCAGCGTCGGCGTCAGCACATTGGGGTCGAGCACCAGCTCGATCAGCGCCGCCTTGCCGGCCGCCTGCGCGCGCGCAAAGGCGGGCGCAAACTCGGCGGTCTCGGTCACCCGCTCGCCATGCGCGCCATAGGCCTGCGCGAGCGCGACAAAGTCGGGATTCTTCAGGCTCGTGGCGACGACTCGGCCGGGGTAGTGTTTTTCCTGGTGCATGCGGATGGTGCCGTACATGCCGTTGTTCACCACGATGAAAATGATCGCCAGCTCGTGCTGCACGGCGGTGGCCAGCTCCTGCCCGGTCATCATGAAGCAGCCGTCGCCGCTCCAGGCGATCACCTGCCGGTTCGGGTGCGCCAGCTTGGCGGCCACCGCGGCCGGCACGCCGTAACCCATGCTGCCGCTGGTGGGCGCCAGCTGCGTATGGAAACGACGATAGCGGAAGTAGCGATGCAGCCAGATGGTGTAGTTGCCCGCGCCATTGGTGAGGATGGCGTCGTCCGGCAGGGTGTCGTTCAGCCAGGTCATGATCTCGCCCATCTGCAGCAGGCCTGGCACCGTCGGCGGCGTGCTGTGGGCGAGATATTCGGCGCGATCGTCGGCCACGCTGTCGGCCCAGGCGGAGGAATCGACGCGGATGTCGGCCGCCGCCTCGGCAAAGGCCGCCATGCCCGAATTGATCGGCAGCTCGGCGCGATAGACCTTGCCCAGCTCGTCATTGCCGGCATGCACATGCACCAGCGTCTGCTGGGGCTGCGGCACGTCGATCAGCGTATAGCCGCTGCTGGTCGCCTCGCCCAGACGCGCGCCGACCACGATCAGCAAGTCGGCCGCGTCGATGCGTTTGACCAGCGAGGGCCGGATGCCCAGACCGGCGTCGCCGATGTAATTGGGGTGACGATGATCGAACAGATCCTGCCAGCGAAAGGCACAGGCCACCGGCAGGTGGTTGGCTTCGACAAAGCCGAGCATGTCGATGCAGGCGGTGTCGCTCCAGCCGGCACCGCCGAGGATCACCAGCGGCCGGTCGGCGGCGGCGAGCAGCGCCTTGAGGTGTGCCATGTCGTCCTCAGCCGGGCTGGCCTGCACCGCCCGCGCCGGCCCCACGTCACGCGCCACGCCGCGGCCGAACAACAGGTTCTCGGGCAAGGCCAGCACCACCGGCCCCGGCCGGCCCGACATCGCCGTCTGGAAGGCGCGGTGCATGTACTCGGGAATGCGGTCGATGCGGTCGATCTGCGTCACCCACTTGGCCATGCTGCCGAACATGCGACGGTAGTCGACTTCCTGAAAGGCTTCGCGATCCACGCAGTCGTCGCCAATCTGCCCGACCAGCAAGATCATCGGCGACGAATCCTGCGCCGCGTTATGCACCGCGATGCTGGCGTTGCAAGCCCCCGGCCCGCGCGTCACCAGGCACACGCCGGGCCGGCCGGTGAGCTTGCCCCAGGCATCAGCCATGAAACCGGCGCCGCTCTCATGCCGGCAGGTGATCAGGCGGATCTGCTCGCGGCGCTCGTACAAGCCGTCGAGCAAGGGCAGGTAACTCTCGCCCGGCACACAGAACACCGTGCTCACGCCATTGATGCGCAGCGCCTCGGCCACGATGTGTCCGCCCAGCCTCGCGTCGGGATGCTCTGCCGTCATGCTTGCCTCCGTCATTGTCGATATGCTTGTGCGTCCATTGTGCTGCGCCCGCGCGCTCCGGGCAACGACCCGCCCGCTCGGACTACAATCGAACGCATTCCCCACGAGGACACGCTCATGCTGACCATCTTCAAATCTCCCGCCGGCGCCGACGTCATCATGCTCGGCCCGACCGCCCAGGCCATGTTCAGGGCGCTGGGCAGAGACCCCGACAGCCCCAGCGGCATCGTCACCGTCGAACAACTGCCCGACGCCATCGCACGGCTCAAGCAGGCCATCGCCGCTGATCGGGCCGCCCACGCCAAGGACGACCCCGACGCAGAAGAAGCCGCACCGCGCGGCATGGCCGCGCCGGTCAGCTTCTACCAGCGCGCCTGGCCGCTGCTGGAGCTGCTTGAACTGGCGCAAAAAGAACAAAAACCCGTCACCTGGGGCGTTTGATTCAGATCAAGTCCGGTCTCGCGGCAGCCATAAACCGTCGCCACACACCACTAGTTCAATGGAACTATGAGCGCGCAAGCCGTGTTCCGACGCCATAAACTGCGACGTCATAATTGTTACAGGATTTGTCTGCGGCATCCCGCGACGCAATTGGGAATTGATCCATACAACCTAAAAGGTTAAAGTGCGGCTACGCATCAAAAACTAATACTTTTGGATTAGCCATGCCACAGCGACACAAAGCCCAATCCCCAAGCGCCGAGCAACTGCTGGATTGGCGCAAGAAGCGCAAGCTGAGTCAGTCCGAGTTCTGGGCACCCATCGGCGTAACCCAGTCGGCCGGCAGCCGTTACGAAAGTGGACGGCCGCTTCCGATTCCGATCGCACTCCTGCTCGACCTGGTTTACGGCCCCCCCAAACGGTCCGAGAAACTGCTCGCGAAACTTCGCGCCACCGGTCAGTAAGCTCATCCCCCGACCCTAATAAAAAACCCGCCACAAGCGGGTTTTTTAATATGCGCAAAGCGAGAACACGCCTGCCACTAGCGCTCGCGGAATCCCGACAGGCTCATCAAGGCCAGCATGAGCGTCGCAACCAACACCCCGACGGTGAAGAGCACCGCCGACTCGTACTCCTCGCAGACCGGCTTGAACAACATGAACGCCGTGAATGCCCCAATGGCTCCGGTCCAGGCCGCGCCCAGAAAATAGCCGCGCCGCGCCGGATCGACATGCCGCGCAAACACAAACATCAGCGCGCTGGCCGGCACGACAACCAGAAAGATCACCCCCGACCAGGCCTTGCTGAGTGGCACAAACCAGCCCGCTGGCGGGTTCAGACAACGCCCCTCGTTTAGGGCACCGACGGCACTCACGCTCTCGAACAACTGCTTCAACGACCACGCCGGCGCACCATCCTGGCCGGTCAGGCTGCTGCTGGCGTCGAACAGATTGCCGATCACCGTCAAGACGGTCAGGGCGACCGCCAGCACCAGCGACAGCGACACCGCCAGGTTCACCTGATGCAACTGGCGCTCGGTGGCGGAGGGGATGTCGAGCGCGATGATCTTCGCCAGTCGGGTCACGTCTTCGCGCCAGCGGCTGTCGCTGATCGAGATCGCGTTGAAGCGAGTCAGCGCCCTGAGCGATGCGGGCAGCTCGTCGGCGCGCGGCATCGGCGTACCCTCGACCAGCACCGGATACACCGGCACGCCAGCCTCGAGCGCGGCGGACACTTCATGCGAGACCCAATCGTCCGCATCTTCGAGACGCCGGCGGCCCTCGTCATCGCTAGCGTTCAGCCAGTCGGGCCCGATCAGCACCACCACGGCATCGGCGCTGCCCAGCGTGTGCCGAATGACCTCGCCAAAATCTGCACCACCGGCGATCCCTTCGACATCACGAAAGACCCGCTTGTCACCAAAGTAGGTCCCCAGCGAATCACCGAGACGGCCAGCCACCCATTGCGTGTCACCACGGCGATAGCTGATGAAGATGCGCTGCGACCCCGCGTGCGGCGGGGAAACGGATGTCGCCATCGAACCCTCCTGCTCCCAGTTGAACGCGACCCGCGAAGTCTCACCCCCAGCCGCGGATCCGACAAGCGCTTACCTTAGCGTCATTCGGCCGCCTCATGTGACTTCGCATCGGGGGGGCAAGGACACAAGGACGCCGCCACGGCCGATCGCCCCCCTGGCCCAGCAGAATGGTCAAAAAAAGACCGCATCCACTGCGGTCTTTTCTCTCTTCGTATCCAACACATCACTCGATGTTCTGTACCTGCTCGCGCATCTGCTCGATCAGCACCTTCATTTCCATTGCCACCGCCGTCACATCGGTCGCAGCGCTCTTGGAGGCCAGGGTGTTGGCCTCGCGGTTGAGTTCCTGCATCAGGAAGTCCAGCCGCTTGCCTGAGATGCCGCCCTTCTTGAGAATGCGCGTCACCTCGTCCAGGTGGGTGCGCAGGCGATCGAGTTCTTCATCGACATCGATGCGCTGGGCGAACAGCGCCACTTCCTGACGGATGCGGTCTTCATCGAGCGTGGCCACCGCCTCGCGCAGGCGCTCGGTCAGCTTGGCCTGATAGGCCTCGACCAGCACCGGCATCTGCGGCGCGGCACGCAGCACCAGCTCACGCATGCCGTCGACCCGCTCGCGAATGATGCCAGCCAGCTTGGCGCCTTCGCGCTGACGGCTGGCGAGGAACTCGTCAATCGCCGCCTCGGCCATCTCGCGGATCACCGGCATCAGTTCATCAAAGCCGACGCTGTCGTCGGCCATCATGCCCGGCCAGCGCAGCAGTTCGGACACCGACAGCGCCTTGGCCTGCGGAAAAACCACCTGCGCCTGGGTCTGCGCGGCCTTCAGTTGTTGCAATAAAGCGCCGTTGAGAGACATCTCGGCCGCGCTTGCGGCATCATTCTTCTGCAAATAAAGACGACATTCGACTTTGCCCCGACTCAGGCGCGCAGTGAGCATTTCGCGCAGCGCGGGTTCGGCGAGCCGGACATCATCGCCCAGGCGAAAGGCCAGATCGAGGAAGCGGGAATTGACACTGCGCAGTTCAATATGAAGACTGACCCTGCCCAGTTCGCGGTGTTGGACCGCAAAGCCGGTCATACTGAGTATCATCTGGGACTCCGGTGCCCGGTGTCGATGTGCTTTACACCACCCACGGCACACAAGAAAATGCTGTGAAAACGGAATTTTAGCCGCCCCTTCATGCCCCCTCAAGTTAATCAGGCACTGCCTTCCGGTTTTCAGCTGGACCAGTACCGCATCGAGCGGCAACTGTCGCTGGGGGGGTTCTCCATTGTGTACCTCGCGTATGACGCCGAGGGAACGCCCGTTGCGATCAAGGAATACCTGCCCAATTCGCTGGCCTTGCGCGGTGAAGGCGAAGTGGAGCCCAAGATATCGGCGGAGAATGAACCGGCCTTTCGCTACGGCATGAAGTGCTTTTTTGAAGAAGGGCGCGCGCTGGCCAAGCTGATGCACCCCAACGTGGTGCGGGTGCTCAACTTCTTCCGCGCCAACAACACCGTCTACATGGTGATGCAGTTCGAGCGCGGCCGGACCCTGCACGAGTATGTGAACAAACACCGCGATGTGCTGCGCGAACGATTCCTGCGCGGCGTGTTCACCCGCATGCTCAACGGCCTGCGCGAAGTGCATGCGCACAAGTTGCTACACTTGGATATCAAGCCCTCCAATATCTATCTGCGTCTGGACGGCACGCCGGTGCTGCTCGATTTCGGCGCGGCACGCCAGACCCTGATGACCGGCCAGCCGATGCTCAAACCCATGTACACACCGGGTTTCGCGTCGCCCGAGCAGTTCGCCGGGCGCGAGCATCTCGGGCCGTGGAGCGATATCTACAGCGTAGGCGCCAGCATGTATGCCTGCCTGGCCGGCAGTGCGCCGCCGCGCTCGGACGAGCGCACCACCAAAGACACCTACACGCCCGCGGCCAAGGCTTTTGCCGGTCGCCACAGCGAGCAACTACTCGACATCATCGACTGGTGTCTCCATCTTGACCCCCTCGCCCGCCCTCAAAGCGTCTACGCTTTACAAAAAGCACTGGTCCAGCGCGGACCCGACGAGGCCATGCCGGCCTCGTGGTTTTCCGACGTGGGGAGCCGGCTCAAAACCTTCATTGGTCGCTCATGAAATTCACCATCTACCAAGAAAGCCGCATCGGCAAGCGCGCCTCCAACCAGGATCGCATCGCCTATTGCTACTCGCGTGACGCCTTGTTGATGGTTGTCGCCGACGGCATGGGCGGACACCTGCATGGCGAGGTGGCGGCGCAGATCGCGGTGCAGTTCATCACTCAGGCCTTCCAGCGCGAAGCCCAGCCACTGGTGGGCGATCCGGTGCTGTTCCTGTCGCACGTGATGACCAACGCGCACCACGCCATCCTCGACTACGCCTTCGACAAATACCTGCCCGAAGCACCACGCACCACGGTGGTCGCCTGCCTCATCCAGAACGGCCAGGCCTACTGGGCCCATGCCGGCGACTCGCGCCTGTACCTGCTGCGCAAGGGCGAGGTCGAGATGCAGACCCGCGATCACTCCCGCGTGCAGCTGATGCTCGACCAGGGCCTGATCGACGCCGAAGGGGCCGCGGTGCACCCCGGACGCAACCGCATTTACAGCTGCCTGGGCGGCAATCACTCACCGCAGGTCGAGTTCTCGCGCCCGACACCGCTGTTTTCAGGCGACATCCTCGCGCTGTGCACCGACGGCGTGTGGGGCCCGGTCGGCACCGAGCCGCTCAAAGCGCGGCTGCTCGACGGCAGGCCGCTCATGAAGAGCATCCCCAAACTGCTCGATGAAGCCGAAGAGCGCGGCGGCGCGCATGCCGACAACCTGTCGATGATCGGCCTGCTGTGGCTGCAGGACTTTGCCGAAACCCTGCCCGACACCGTGTCCACCCAGACCATGGCGATCAGCAGCTTCACCACACAAATGGAAAGCTTCGAGCGCACCGCCGGCAGCGGCGCCCAGGATCTGACCGACGACGAGATCGAACAGGCCATCTCCGAAATCAACGTCGCCATCAAGAAATTCACCTCCGACTGAGGCCCGCGCCTCCCACCGGCAGCCGGCGTGCGCGCCGCTGCCGCCGTCGGCCGTCTCACCCCTTTCACACAGGATTTGCCCCATGCGTCCCAGCCAGCGACAGCCCCACCAACTCCGCGACATCCGCATTACCCGAGGCTTTACCAAACACGCCGAAGGCTCGGTGCTGATCGAATTCGGCGACACCCGTGTGCTGTGCACCGCCAGCGTCGAAGAGTCCGTTCCCGGCTTTTTGCGCGGCAAGGGCACCGGCTGGCTGACCGCCGAATACGGCATGCTGCCGCGCGCCACCCACACCCGCGGCGCCCGCGAAGCGGCCAAGGGCAAGCAAAGCGGCCGCACGCAAGAGATCCAGCGCCTGATCGGCCGCAGCCTGCGCGCGGTGGTGGACATGAACGCCCTCGGCGAGCGTCAGGTGATCATCGACTGTGACGTGCTGCAAGCCGACGGCGGCACGCGCACAGCCGCCATCACCGGTGCCTGCGTCGCGGTGCACGAAGCGCTCGATGGCCTGGTGCGCCGCGGCCTGCTCACCACCAACCCGATGCGCGAACTCGTCGCTGCGGTGTCGGTCGGCATGGTTGACGGTGTGCCGGTGCTCGATCTGGACTACCCTGAAGACTCGGCCTGCGACACCGACATGAACGTGGTGATGACCGCCAGCGGCCATTTCGTTGAAGTGCAGGGCACCGCCGAAGGCCACGCCTTCACCCGCGCCGAACTCAACGCCCTGCTCGACCTGGCCACCACCGGCATCGCCGAACTCAACGCGCTCCAGCGCGACGCGCTGGCACAGGATTAAGCATGTTTGACACCGTCGTTCTGGCCAGCGGCAACGCCGGCAAGCTGCGCGAATTCACGGCCCTGCTGGCGCCACTGGGCATCACCGTCCGCCCGCAGTCCGACTTCGATGTGCCCGAAGCCGACGAGCCCTATGCCACCTTCGTCGAAAATTCGCTCGGCAAGGCCCGCCACGCCGCACAGCACACCGGCCTGCCCGCGCTGGCGGATGACTCCGGCCTGTGCGTCGACGCGCTGGGCGGCGCCCCCGGCATCCACTCGGCGCGCTATGCCGGCGAACCAAAATCCGACGCCCGCAACATCGACCGCCTGATCGCCGATCTGACCGGCGAGGACGACCGCCGCGCCCGTTTCGTGTGCGTGCTGGCCCTGGTGCGCAGCGCCGACGACCCACAGCCGATCATCGCCGAGGGCGAGTGGCACGGCCGCATCCTCGACGCGCCGCGCGGCACGCACGGCTTCGGCTACGACCCGCTGTTCTGGCTCGACGACCTGCAACAAAGCGCCGCCGAACTCGACCCGGCGCTCAAGAACATGCTCAGCCACCGCGGCAACGCCTGCCGACACCTGCTCGAACGCATCCAGGCCCTGCAGGCACAACCGTGAGTGAACGCCGCATCATCCCGCTGCGCCCGCAACGCCCCACCCCGCCGGCCACGCCACAGCTGAGCGCCCCGCCGCCGCTGTCGCTCTACATCCATTTCCCGTGGTGCGTGCGCAAGTGCCCCTACTGCGACTTCAACTCGCATGCGGTGCACCAGGACGGCATCCCCGAGTCGGCCTATGTCGATGCCCTGATCGCCGACCTCGAAGCCGCGCTGCCCGACGTGTGGGGCCGGCGTGTGCTCAGCATCTTCATCGGCGGCGGCACGCCCAGTCTGATCAGCGCCGAAGGGCTCGACCGCCTGCTCACCGCCGTGCGCATGCTGCTGCCGCTCGACCCGATGGCCGAGATCACGCTGGAGGCCAACCCCGGCACCGTCGAGGCCGCACGCTTTGCCGGCTACCGCGCCGCCGGCGTCAATCGCCTGTCGCTGGGCATTCAAAGCTTTGAAGACCGCTACCTGCGCGCGCTCGGCCGCATCCATGCCGGCGCCGAAGCGCACAAGGCCGCCGAGCTGGCGCTGACCCACTTCGAGTCGGTCAACTTCGACCTCATGTACGCCCTGCCCGGCCAGAGCCTGGACCACCTCGCCGCCGACCTGCGCACCGCCATCGCGCTCGCCCCGCAGCACCTGTCCTGCTACCACCTCACGCTCGAACCCAACACGCCCTTCCACCACAGCCCGCCGGCCAAACTGCCCGATGGCGACCTCGCCGCCGACATGCAGCAACTCGTTGAAACGATGCTCGCCGAGGCCGGCTACCAGCACTACGAAACCTCGGCCTTTGCCCAGCCCGGCAAGCGCTGCCGGCATAACCTCAACTACTGGACCTTCGGCGACTACCTCGGCATCGGCGCCGGCGCCCACAGCAAGCTCTCCAGCCACACCGGCGTCGTCCGCCAGATGCGCCACAAACATCCGGGTGCCTACCTGGCGGCGCACGGCCATGGCGATTTCGTGCAGACCGAGCAAGGCATCGGCGTGGCCGACCTGCCCTTCGAATTCATGATGAACGGCCTGCGCCTGATCGACGGCATCCCCACCGACCTGATGGAAGCGCGCACCGGCATTGCGCTCGATGTCATCGAGGCCAAGCTGATCGCCGCGCGCGAGCGCGGCCTGCTCGAGGTCAGCGGCGACACGCTGCGCCCGACGCTCAAGGGCCAACGCTTCCTCAACGATCTGCTGGAGATGTTCCTCGACTGAGGCTGTACGGGAGCTTGGCGCAGCGGCGGGGTCCCGGCCAGCCGGTGTTTGATTAACACCCGCGCGTCTTGAAGCGTCCTGGCGTCGGTAAACACAGCCAGGGCATGACCCGCAGCGCCAGCCTTACGCCTGCCCCGCCAGCGGCTCGCCCACCGCATCGAGCACTTCCCGAGGCCATTGAACGGGCATAGAGGTCTTGTAGGCGAGGTAGTTGCCGATGCCGGACAGGAAGATCATCGGGCCGAAGACGGGGAACAGCAGGATGACCATCCACGGGATGAGCGAGCCATCGCGGAACCACTGCCGGAACCCGCCGCCTTTGTAGTGCGCCGCCTGCTTGACACCTTCCCACATGGTTTCAGGGCGTCCAACGACGGCCAGCGGCTCGCCCCGCACCACATGCTGCCCACCTTCTTCCATGAAGCGCCGGATGTGTTCATAGAAGGCCGATGCCAGTCCTTCGTTGAATACAAGAGAATTGCCCAGCGTAAAGGCGTCGATGGGGGTGTCGTCCTCGGCACTGCGGCGCACGACGAACCATAGCGAATGCTGCCGCTTGGCGACATTGGGGCCCACGGCGGTCTGAACATGCAACTCGGCGTCGACCAGATCCCAGTCGTATTCGAGCGCCACCGTCGGCCAGGGCTTGAACAAGCCCTTGAGGCCCGACTGGGTGTAGCGCGTGATCCGGTACACCTTGCGGTGTTTGCGGTCGAAGATGACGGGGAGGTCTTCGGGGGCGAAGAGTTCTAGGCGGATGCCCCAGAGGGGGATAACCACAACCGAAACAAACATCATGCCGAGCAACACGACTATGCCGACGTACCCAAACCAAACGTCAAATTCTGCTGCGGTAATCAGCCCATATACGCAGAAAGCCCCCAACATCAACGCCGACACACACACCCAAAAGAACGCCAACCCCCGCGCGCCCGTCCCGGTCCGCGTGTACTCAACCGCATCCGCATACGTCCGCTTTACCCACCCCATCGACATCCCGTTCTCGTGCGCACGGGTGCGTTTGTCGAAGCGCTTGACCACGCCAGAGAAATTGGCGGCTTCCTTGGGCGGGGCTTCGGGTTCAGGGAGATCCGCGCTCACCTGCTGCTCGTGGTGCTCCCCGTGCCGATAGAGTCTCAATGTCGTCATGGCGCGATGTTAATGGGTTTCTCCAGAGCAGGATTCAAGCTTGGTGTCGTCGCGCTGCCGTCCTGGACCTTGGTATCCGCCTCGGTCACCACATTCAGCGTCTCCATCAGCGCCGAGTACTCCGCCGGCCAGTCGCCCTTGGCAAAGGGCTTACCATCGCCGCAGTTCCGGCAATAGGTAGGCCGGCCTTACTTCCGCCCTCCCCCAGATCTGGAGGCAATCGTGCAGTGCCCGGTGGCGAGTCTGCTGGCCGCTCGTTGAAGTCCATGACCACGCACGACACGGGATGTCATCCGGTAAACCACGGCAAATCCCGGTCGAGATCATCGCAAACATGCGGCCGTGTCATCCAGGGCTTGCCAAACAAGCCTCTGTAGGATGTCGTGCAGTACGTTGTGTCTGCTCGCCAGGGAGGGCGAACGTTCCACGGAGGTCGCGAGCTTGATGTTTGCTGTACCAGATTCGACCATGCGCTCGCCTTGAAGCGACGAAATCGCCCCGTATCAGCAACAAATTCCGCCTCATAACGATACAGGACACCCGCTTTTGAAGCACTGTAACCCAGTGCGCGCACGGTGGTGGCTCTTACGGTCACTTTAACGGGACTGCTGCCTGAGACACGATTGAGACGATAAAAGAAACCATCCCCGAACGATCCAAAAAGCACGGAATAGCCAACCAGTCCAACCAACGCGAACCCGAAAGCCTCGGCAACCAAGGAACGATGCGTAGTGCGAAATGCGTATCCGAGAAGCCCCAGAAGGAGAAGCAAAAAGTAGCCGACCAGCCACGCCACGGGAATGTAGTCCACCTCATCGGTTGGTTGATAGTCGACAATAAGGGCAAAGACAGGCGCGGCAACTATGAATACCAGCCCAGGCAGCAAGAATAAGCAGAACCAAAGCAGGATCACATTCATGGTCGGAAGCACGGCATCATATTCGGCACGCTCTACCTTTACCCTTGCGAGTTCTGCCGCTTGTTCGGCCGCAAACCGTTTCCGTGCGCGCCCTGCCGACTTTTTGCGTAGCAAAGACCTATGCTTGCTTCCCGACATCGAATCAGAGAATCTCGAATAGCCGACGAACACACCCTTGGGACCGCGGCATGCGAGGCTTGGAAACACAACGCATGACGCCAATACCGGCGCGGTGCAGTAAATCCGCATGGAACGAGTTGCGGCAACTCACGTCAGCGGCTCACCCACCGCGTCACGCACTTCAAGGGGCCATTGCACGGGCATAGAGGTTTTGTAGGCGAGGTAGTTGCCGATGCCCCACAGCGGCAGCATGATCAAATAGGCTGGCGAAGCGACTGCGAGCACGAACGCGTAGAACGGCTCCTCTCTCACCCAGCGGAAGAACGAGCGGCCTCGCAAGGGGGACACCTGTGCGATCCCTTCGCGGACGGTCTTGGGGCGCAATACCTTCGCCAGCGGCTCCCCCCGCACCACATGCCGCCCGCCTTCTTCCATGAAGCGCCGGATGTGCTCATAGAAGGCCGACGCCAGCCCTTCGTTCAACGCGAAGGGATTGCCCAGCGTAAAGGCGTCAATCGGCGTGTCGTCATCCACACTGCGGCGCACGATGAACCACAGCGAGTGCTGCCGCTTGGCGATACCCGGCCCTACGGCGGTCTGTACGTTCAGTTGGGCATCGACCAGATCCCAGTCGTACTCAAGCGCCACCGCCGGCCAGGGCCTGAACAAGCCCTTGAGACCGGGCTGGGTGTAGCGCGTGATCTGGTACACCTTGCGGTGCTTGCGGTCGAAGATGACAGGGAGGTCTTCGGGGGCGAAGAGTTCTAGGCGGATACACCAGAGGGGAAAGATTATTGACATGCCAACGAATAGCGCCACGAACGCTACAAGCAGGACAACATCAAACACCCCGTCAGTACGCAAGAAATCGCTGACAGTTAGAACGCCGATCGACCCAAATCCAAAAAAACCAACACACCCCCAGAAGAACAACAGCCCACGGACCCCATCCCCAGCCCGCGTACACTCAAATGCATCGGCGTACGTCCGCTTCACCCACCCCATCGACATCCCATTTTCATGGGCACGGGTATGCTTGTCGAAGCGCTTTGCCACGCCCGAAAAATTGGCGCTATTCTTAGGCTGCGCAGGCGTTGCAGGCAGTTCATCCGTGATCTGCTGCTCCGGGTGCTCCCCGTGCCGATAGAGTCTCAATGTCGTCATGGCGCGATGTTAATGGAATTCTCCAGTGCAGGATCCAAGCTTGGTGTCGCCGCACTACCGTCCTGGACCTTGGTGTCCGCCTCGGTCGCCACGTTCAGCGTTTCCATCAGCGCCGAATACTCCGCCGGCCAGTCGCCCTTGGCGAAGGGGTCGCCATCGCCGCCGCCGGTGCCGAAATAGGTGCGCCGAATCCAGTTCTGCAAGGGTGTTGGAGTCATGAGGATCGCGCCCACCTCGAAGATCAGCCCGGCCCCGAGCAGGATCAGGCCCCATCCACTGACGGAGATCCCAAACAGGGCCGCTGTACCTTCCGCGCCAAATCGCATCGCAATGGCCCGGACTGCCGCGCCGCCCGCGCCCCTGGCGACCATGCGATCTGCCACAACGCCGGCCGATAAAAGTGTGTATGCCCCTCCCATACCAACAAACGAGACAAACGACGCACGATACATAGACGCGACTTCTGCATCCCCCCGCCCTTCCGCATCCCCCGCCTTCGCCCAAGCCGACACCCCATTCACCACCCCCGCAATCGCCCCCAGGAAGTAGGCAAGGCCGGCCAGGGTCGTGAGCGGGGTGCTCTCCGCCACCACAATCGGCGCCCGGCTGCGCGCCTCCATCGCCGCTTTGGTCACCACCCCCGACAACTCGAGCAAACCGCCCGTCACCCCGGCGCTGGCATCGGCCATGCCGTACCAGGCGTTGCGAACCTCGATAGCGTCTTTGGCATTTTCGAGGTTGTTCAGATTGCTCATCACCCCGGCAGCATTGATGATGATCACCCCCAGCGCCAGGCGCCCGTCCAGGCTGCGCATCGCCGCCTTGGCGCCGCTGAACGCTTCGCCGATGCCGGCCGAGGCGCGCGCCACGGCGCGCGATTGCGCCTGATAAAGTTCAATGAACTTCTCTTCGGAGAGCACCACCGTGGCGGCTGCCGCACCCGCCTGTTGCGCCCGCGAGGCACCGCCGAGCTTGATCTCGCCATTGCCGTGTTCGATCAAGGCCTTTGTGTCACCACCCATCTCGGCCAGGGTCTTGGTGTCGGTCAGCACGCTCATGGTGATGTTCTTCTGGCCGCCGCGTTTGAGTCGCTTGAGTTGGTTGCGCGAAACGCCCATGTCGGCGTCCGCGCGCCCGCGCAGCAGGTCCATGGCTTCGTCGATGGGCATGCTTCGGTGGATGAGCACCGGCGTTCTGAGCCCGCCGCCTTGCACCACCCCTTGCAATGCCATGTCCAGCGTCTGGCGCACCATGTGGATCGATTGGACCTTGCGCAGCAGGGCTTTGCCGGCAGCCGAGTCCATCGGCAAGTGCGCCAGGCCGCTGGCCCCGGCGGCGATGGCCGAGGCGGTCTTGGGGTCGATGAGCGCGGCTGCGGCACCGGTGACGCTCATGGCGATGCTGGTGGCGTAGCCGCCCAATGCGTCGCCGAGCCAGCCGAAACGTTTGGTGAGCGCGGCGGCGGTGGCGCCCATCTTGCCTTCGGCCGCTTGCTGGACGACGCCCTTGCCCAGGTCGAGGAGCTTGTCGTTGCGGTTCTCGTGCAGGTGTTCTCCGATGGCGGCGCCGTCCTTGAGCGCATACACCTGGTCACTGGCGGCGATGATCTCGGCCTGGTTGCCGACCAGCGCCCGCAGCAGCAAGGCGTCGGGGTTGGCCGCTTCTTTTTGCAGTTCGGCCACCCACTGCGTCAGCGCCTTGCCCCGCGTGTAGGGCTGCGGGGTGAGCGCGGCGTCGACCTCGGCGGCGTAGATGAGGCCGGGGCGGTGGGCCATGCGCGGGTTGTTGGGGTCGGATGGGTCGTAATGGCGCTCGAAGACGCGCTTGAAGGCCGGGCTCTGGCGGGCGCCCAGCCAGTCCAGTTCGTAGGCTTCGAGTGGCTTGAAGTGGGTTGTTTCGAGCCGTTTGTCGAATGTGTCGATCCACGCGGCGCGTTTTTCCTCATCGTAGTACTTGCTCATGCGCGACCAGGTGGCTTCGGTTTGGCGGCGGGCCCAGGCCTCGGCGCGCTCTTCGTGGTCGGGGAAGACCACCCGGCCTTGGCCGTGACCGTACTTGAGGCGGTTCTCGCGAGTGTCGGGCAGGGGCTCCCAGCGCGTGCCCTCGGGCCAGCCGCGCGGGTTGGGCCGCACGCGCATGATGTCCTTGAACTGCCCCCCGCTCATGACCTGAGCGACGGTATCCCAACCGCGCGCCAGATTGCCATCGAGCATCACCGACTTGAGGCCCATGAGGGCGTTGGAACTGTTAAGCGCGTGGATGTTGTCAGGCTTTTCCAGTTCGGTCAGTGCGAGCGAGTAGCGGCGCAGGCGCAGATCGTTCAGCTCGATGGCGAAGCCCACCGGGTCGGCCAGCACCAGGCCAAATTGCTTGCCGGACGTCTTGGGGTGGGCGGCGGCGATGTTGTTCAGTGCGCTCGCCCAGTCGGAGACCTGCGCCGACGGTCCGTTGCCGGCCGCGTCGGTCAGCGCGACGAACGGGAAGCGGCTCAGCGCACCGCCCCTGGCCGTCTTGAACCTGGGGATGGCGCACTCGGCCACGTAGGCATTGAGTGACGGCGCATCGGCATCGAAGCTGTTGGCGGGGCGCTCACCACCGAGAATGGCCGGCACGTCGATGCATTGCATCACCGCCGGGTCGGCCTTGTTTTGCTGCTTGATCGCGTCCGACCACAAGTTGGCACTGAAGGCGAGCCACACCTTGCCCGTCTTGTGGGCCTGGGGAATGTGCAGACTGCGCAGCGTCGCCTGGCTGTGGCCTTGTCGCTGGCACACCACCTCGCCGGCCGTGTTGATCATGTCGGCCATCTCGAGCGGGATCAGCTCGGCCTGATCGGTGACATGGTAGATCTGCCAATGCCTGCCGGCCGACAGGGGCTTTTCGAAGTAAACATGCAAGTAGCCCTTGCGCAGCAGGCGCAGCACGGGGCGGGCGGTGGTGGGCGAGATGCCGGGGTGCAGACCGGAAACCAAGGTGGCGGCGTCGCGCAGCATGTCTGCCACCACCGGCGCGACCGCAATTTCCTTGGCGACCGGCGACGGCCGGAACAGGGCAATCGACAGTCCGCTCTTGGCGCAGACCTCGCACGTCGGGTTCTTGCTCATGAGTTCTCTTCCAGCGTGGGCGAATGCGATGCTTCGAGACGCATTCGCACTGCCACGTCGAATGCGGCGTCAAATAACAGATGAAATGCTTCGGCCGGCTCGCCCGGCCCTTCGGGATGCGCGGGGTCGCCTTGCCGGAGCAGCATTTCGATGCTCCGCTGTCCCGACAGGTCGCCAAACAGCAGATAAAGCAGCGCCCACGCCTGACGGTCGGCGCTGTCCTGAAATCTGGCGGGCCACTTTATGCTCATCGTCCCGGCATGAGCCAAGGCACGTTCAACACGATCGAAATCAGTGCGTGCATCCGACGCCATGCCGATCCAGCGCGCACGAACCGGGTGGATGTCCATGCCAAGCGCAAGGCGCGACCATGCCACCGGCGGTATGACGAGCGCCTTGTCGGTCGTGGGCTCTGTCCTTGAAAGCCGTTCGAGCTCCCCTGCGTCGTCGAGCCAGACCCACTGGCTCAGCGAGGGCAACCGTGATCCGATCGACTGCTCACCCAATACATGTCTGAGCAGTGCCAGGACACGACGGTCCGCCATGCGAAGGTAACGCGCCGGCCGGGCAACACCGCCCTGGGTGCACAGGCGGCACAAGCGCGCAATTTCTCCACACAGCACTTGCGGATCCCGGGCGCTTTGCAACCAGCCACCGATCCGGTACGGCGCCGCCCCCTGCGTCAATGCCCGCGCGCGCTCTTCGAATGCGATTCGCGCCGAGTTTGGCAGCGCCTGTGTCACTGGATCAACACTCACGAGATACGGATGTCGATGCGCTTCGAGTTCGATCGTCTCGTCGAGCACCAGAGCGAACACCGCCCCCTGCCATGCCTTCGAGCGCATGCCATTGAGTTCGTCAAGACCAGCGCATTCATTCGCCGCCTCGACAAGCTCAGGCAAGGGCTCGCCCAACATTGGATCGACGAGCACGAAGGTGGGTACGACGGGATCCAGTTGACTCGTCAGCTTTGCCGACAATGATTCGGAGGTGATATCGGTGATGTGGTTCATGTCGTTATATGGCCGTAGCGCCCGACGCGCCCGCCTGCGCAGCGACCGCCGCACATACCCGCAAATCCCCCGCCTTCGGCAGGCTTCCGCCCACACTGCTCGACTTCGGTCCAGTCAGATTCTTCATGCTCGCCTTGAGCTTGACCGGCCCCGGTGCATGGAGGCTGATGTTGCCGCCTTCGAGCTTGAGATACGCGCCGCCCGCGGTGGCCAGAAGGTGGGTTTTGGCGCTGGCCTTGAGGTTGGCGCCGGTGCTGGCGAGCGTGACGGTTTTGTTGGCGGCGGCGCGTAGTTGGCCGCTTTGCGCTTGTACGCTGACTTTGCCGCTGGCCGCGTGCAGGGCGATACCGGTCTCGGTGTTGGGTTTGTTGCCGCCGGCCTTGCCGACGGTAAACAGGGCGATGCCGTCCTTGACGGCGAGGCTGTGATTGCCTTGGGCGACGAGGTTGATGTCCTGGCCGGCGAGGCTGAGGGTTTTGCCGGCAACGAGGATGGCACTGGCCGGGGTGAGTTGGGCGATGCCGGCCGGGGCGCTGTATTGCAGGCGCGGGGCGGACCAGGCGGGGACGGTGCCTTCGCCGCCGGCAACGGTTTTGAAGCTGGCATGGCCGGTCCTTGATTGGCCGGATGAGTCCGGCCCGACGGAAGGGTGGCCTTGCGCGACGGTGTGGGCGGATGCTCCTGGCGCGGTGGCGGCCGGCTGTAGGGCGGGTTTCAACCCGCCATTGGCGCTTGAGCCGCGCGTGGCCGTGGCGCCGAGGGTGTCGATGCCACGGCTGAGCCCTTCGCTGACCGGGAGCTGGTCTGCCGCTGCGTCGCCGGCCAATGCGGCGTTTTGTTTGGCCGCCACGTCGGCGAGCGCGATGGTGAGCGATTTGCCGTCCTCATGCTGCGACAGGGCCTCACGGCTATCCAGATGCGTGCCGCTGGCCCCCGGCCGTGCATCGGCGCTGATGAGCAGGCCGCTGCCGGCGCGCACGGCGACGGCGGCGTGGGTGGTCAGCTCGGCACCGTGGCCGCGGTCTTTGAGGCGGGCATTGTCGTGTTGTTGTTTGAGATGGCCAAGGTTCAGGGTGCTGGCGTATTCGGTGCTGCCCAGGCTGATGCGCGGCTCGCCGGGGGTGTCGTCGAAGATGAGGTGGTTGGCGCCACCCTGGCCGTGGCGGCTCGCGCTCAGTTGTTGGGTCTTGAGGCCGGAGAGGCTGGCGTTGTGGCGATGGGGTTCGGCGGCTCGCCCGGCGAAGAAGGCGGGGGCGTTGGCACTGGCGGCCATGGTGGCGGCGCCGAGCCGGTTGCCGGGGGCGTCGTCGTTGCCTTGGCCGTTGTAAAGCGCGCCGATGATGACCGGGCGGTCGATGTTGCCGTGGTCGAAGGCGACGAGCACTTCCTGGCCGGGTCGCGGCGTCCAGTGACCGCCCCAGTTGGCGCCAGCCGCGGGGCTCATGACGCGCACCCAGGCGCCGAGGGCGTCGCTGGCGGGGGCGTTGTCGTGCTCGGCGCTGTCGAAGCGATTGGCACTGTGGCTGCCACGCTGCCAAGGAAACTGGACAAGAATGCGCCCGTCGCGATCGGTGTGCGTGGGGGTGCCGGGGCCGACGACGACGGCGGTGAGGGCGCCGTAGACGGTGGGGCGCGGGTGAATGTGGCGGCCGTGGCCGTCGGCCATCAAGGGGCGCCAGGGGATGTGGCTGCGGATGGCACGGAAGTGGTTGCGATAGAGCTCGACGGGGGGTGTGCTGTGTTCGGAGGCGGTGCGGCCGGATGAATCCGGCCCGACGGATTTGTGCCCTTGCGGGGCAGCGGCAGCCTTTTGTAGGGCGGGCTTCAACCCGCCATCGGTACCTGAAAGGACCGAATCGGTGGTCGCACTGGCGCCGCCGGGAATGTGCTCGTCCAGATTGTTGCGGGCGCAGTGGATGATGTCGGTAATGACGAAGTGGCGCGACTCGGGCGGGTCGAACTCATGTTCGGCGTGCTCGACGAGGGTGAAGGCGCTGGCTGGCGCGGCGGTGCGCACGGTGCCCTGGCCGAGGAACTGTTTGGCGCGCGCGTCGATCGCTTCGCGCTGGGCGCGCAGCATGCGTTCGCCGTGGGCACGGTCTTGCCAGGCGTATTGGCCAGGGTCGTCGGTTGCCGCCAACCTTGGGCTGTGGCCGTTGTCGATGCGGCTTTCGTCGTGCTGATCGCGGGGGTCGAGGCTGCGGTAGTCCCAGCTGCCGGCGGCGAGCACGGCGGTATCCAGCCGGCGAATGCCATGCCAGCGGTCGACGCTGTCGTCGCGCATCGTGGCGCCGGGCTGGGTGAAGCGGAACACGGGTTGCGGGTTGTCGGTGAAGGCCGCGTTGTGGTCGCTGATGACGAGGGTATGCTGGCCGAAGGCGGAGGTGTCATCGACGGCGTGTTCGAACCAGCAGAACAGGCCCTCTTCGGCCAGCAAACGACGCACGAAAGCCAGATCGCTTTCCTGGTACTGCGTGGTGGTGCCGCGCTTGGGGTAGCGCGCGGGGTCGGCGAGATCCCAGCGCCAGGCGGGGTTCAGGCAGCCCTGCCCCACCCAGCGGGAGAACACGGCATCGACAATCTCGATGACACTGCGCTGCTGGAAGATAAAGCTGTCCTGGCGATGAGCAAGAAAGGCCAGCCAGGGCTCAATGATGAGTCGATAGCGGCTGAAGCCCCCATTGGCGCCTAGCCTGGAGATGGCGGTGATGTGGCCATGAAAGGGGCGGGCTTCGACGCGGGACAGCGCGGTTTGCAGATCGAGTCGGGCCGGCTGGCCGAGCAAGGCGTCGAGTGCCAGGTGGGCATCTTCACTGACCGCCGTGAGCGCGATACGCAGGCCGCTGTGCTCGCTCAGCGGGCCGATGGCTTCGTGGATGGTCGCCGTTTCGGCGAGCAGCACATCGTTGCCCGCGGGCGTCGTCAGGCGCATCAACCGCCGATGCTGTGTCCAGCCGGCGGAGGGGGGAAGGCGTAGTTCCATGGGACGACGTCGGCGGCTCGAATAAAATGAGCGCAAATGATATCGTCATTACCACGTCACCAACAAGTATGCCGAAGTTCTAAACTATCGAATACCGAGCGGCCGCCAATCTATACGCTTGGCATTTTCACGCATACCTCGAGATCAGCCGTCGACAAAAAGCCTTGCGTCCGCCGATGCGCGTCAGACCGGCTTGCAGTCACTCGCCAGCGGTTTGCCCTTGCGGTCGTCGAGCAGCACGCTCTTCCACGGCAGATCAATCCATACCAGATCACTGCTCGCGCTCTCGTAGCGCGGCAGGCCCGAGGCCGAGGGATTGCGCGCAAGCGCGACCAACTCGCCATGCCAGCCGACATTGATGCGGTTGCGGTCTTCGGCGCTGCGGAAGACATCGACGCTCTGCCCGGCGTCGCAACGATAGCGACCACTGCTCAGGACAAACTCCATCTGCCCAGGCTCGCCAGTGACCGGATCGGGCGGCGGTGCTTCCACCACCGACGCGGGTGGCGCAGAACTACACGCCGCCAGCCACACAGACACACTCAGAATCGCCAGCCATTTCGCCGCCATTACCCCAACCTCTTTTTCGTCATATGGCCGATCAGAGTACCCCCTGATCGGCCGGCAAACTGCAACAAAACGCTTCACGGTGCGAGCGGCGCGCATTGGCAATGCGCGTAAAGATGATCGGGGTCGTTCCAGCTCAGCATCTCGAACGCATCGCGACGAAGCTGCGCGAGCCATTGCCCGCCCACCGCACCAGAGGCCGGTGACAGCTCGGGCACCAGCTGTTGAAGCAACTGAAGACGCAGCGGCAGCGGTATGCTGGCCTCGACCCTGTGATAGCTGCTCAGCCCGGCGAGACGCGCCGCGGCGGCCACGGCCTGATCCAGGCCACCGAGCTGATCGACCAACCCGCGCGCCTTGGCCTCGCGCCCCATCCACACCCGGCCCTGCGCCACCGCATCGGCGGCATCAACGCTGATGTTGCGCGCGTCGGCCACGCGTTGCAAAAAGCGATCATAGGTGTGATCAACCCCCATCTGCAGCGCGGCACTCGCGTCGTCCGACAGCGGGCGACGCGGGTCGAGCGCGCCAGCGAGCGGTGCGGTGGCGACGCCATCCACATCCAGACCCAGGCGCTGCAGCGGCGCGGACACATCGGGGAACAGGCCGAAGACGCCGATCGAGCCAGTGAGCGTCATCGGCGCGGCCCAGATCTCATCGGCGCCGGTTGCGATCCAGTAACCGCCGGAGGCGGCGACCGAGCTCATCGAGGCCACCACCGGTTTGCCCGCGTCGCGCAGCGACTGCATGGCGAGCCGAATCTGTTCGGACGCAAAGGCGCTGCCGCCCGGGCTGTCGATGCGCACCACCACAGCGCGCACCCGCGGGTCGTCACGCAGGGCATGGAGCATGGCCACGGTGGGGTCGCCGCCGACTGTGCCCGGCGGGCCGTCGCCGTCAACGATGGCGCCTTGGGCCGTCAGCACGGCAATCGCCTCGCCCTCATCGGGCGTCCAGCCCTGGGTCGCGGCGAGATAGCCGTCGATATCAACACGCGCAGCCGCAATCTGCACCGGATCCAGCCCGAGCTCGGTGTGCTGGAAACGCGCCCAGGCGTTGTCGTCCATCAGGTCGTCGACCAGGCCCTGCGCCTTGGCCATCCGCGCGGTGTCGCCACCGGCCGCGGCCATCAAGCGGCGATAGTCGATCACGTAATCGTCCACCACCGCCGGCGCGATCTTGCGCGCGGCGGACACATCACTGCGCAACTGACTCCACACCGTATCGAGCAACTCGCGGGTCACGGCCCGATCTTCGGGCGACATGTCACTGCGTGTGTAGGGCTCGACGAAGGATTTGTATTTGCCGGCGCGAAACACCTGAACTTTCACGCCGAGCTGGTCGAGCGCGCGCTTGTAGTAGGTGCCATAGCGTGCCAGGCCCTGCATCAGCACATAGCCGTCGGGGGCGAGCACGATGCGGTCGGCGGCCGTGGCCAGGTAGTACTGCGCCTGGTTGTAGCGGCGGGCACGGGCAACGACCGGCTTGCCACTGGCCTTGAAGGTGGCGATCTCGTCGCGTATCGCGGCCAGCTTGGTGATCGGCGCCGGGCCGAGGCGGTCGGTTTCGATCACCAGCGCGCGGATGCGCGAATCGGTCGCGGCGCGACGGATGGCGACCAGCACATCGTCGAGCACCACTTCACCCACACCGCGCCCGCCTTGCAACAGGTCGGCAGGCGCCGGCGGCGTGGCGGCTTCGACCAGCCGGCCTTCTGGCGCGAGGAAGAGCACGCTGCCATCGGCGATGTCGGGCCCGCGGCTCAACCACCAGGCCAGCGCGATGGCGGTGACCAGCAAGAGCAGGATCAGATTGGCCAACAATCGACGCAGGCCGTCGATCAATCGCCAGACGCCACGAAACGGTGCAGTCAGAAAACGCCACATACGTGCCTATCCTCGGGGTCGGTCAGTGTTATCGACGTCGGAAGACGAGATCCCATACGCCATGGCCCAGCCGCAGGCCGCGTTGTTCGAATTTGGTCAGCGGCCGGTAGTCGGGTCGCGGTGCGTAGTCGTTGGCGGTGTTGACCAGCGAGGGCTCGGCCGACAGCACCTCGAGCATCTGAACAGCATACTCCTCCCAGTCGGTCGCGCAGTGAATGTAGCCGCCCGGCTTGAGCCGGCTGGCCAGCAGCGCGACAAACTCGGGTTGAATCAGGCGGCGCTTGTGATGCCGCTTTTTCGGCCACGGATCGGGGAAAAACACATGCACGCCGTCCAGACTGTCCGGCGCGATCATGGCCTGCAGCACTTCGACCGCGTCATGCTGGATGATGCGCAGGTTGGGAATGTTGTCGGTATCGATCAGCTTGCACAGATTGCCGACGCCGGGGCCGTGCACCTCGATGCCGACAAAGTCGGTGTCGGGCAGTGCCTGGGCGATCTTGGCGGTGGCGTCACCCATGCCGAAGCCGATCTCCACCACCTGCGCGGCCTGCCGGCCAAACACCTCGGCCAGTTCAATGCGGGCGTTGCGGTAGGCGATGCCGACCACCGGCATCTTGGCCTCGAGGAAGCGGGTCTGGGCGTCGGACATGCGGCCCTGGCGCAGCACAAAGCTGCGGATCGCACGGTGCGACATGCGGCCATCAGCCTCGGGTGCGTCCGGTGTGTCGTGGGTGTCAGTCATCTTGAGGGTCTGCTGGCCCGGCGCCTGCGCGCCGGGCAGGGAGCGGGGTCAGCCGCCGATCAGGCCGCCGGTGGGCGAGCTGGGCGTGGCTGCATAGGTTTTGCGGGGCATGCGCCCGGCCAGGAAGGCTTCGCGGCCGGCCTCGACGCCCTTCTTCATGGCGCTCGCCATCAGGATCGGGTTCTGCGCCTTGGCGATGGCGGTGTTCATGAGCACGCCGTCGCAGCCCAGCTCCATCGCAATCGCCGCATCCGAGGCCGTGCCCACACCCGCGTCAACAATCACCGGCACCTTGCTCTGCTCGATGATCAGCTTCAGGTTCCACGGGTTGAGAATGCCCATGCCCGAGCCAATCAGGCTCGCCAGCGGCATCACCGCGGCGCAGCCGATGTCCTCGAGCATCCTCGCCTGGATGGGGTCGTCCGAGCAGTACACCATCACGTCGAAACCATCCTTGACCAGCGTCTCGGCGGCCTTGAGTGTTTCGGGCATATTCGGGAACAAGGTGTCGGGATCGCCCAGCACCTCCAGCTTGCACAGCGGGTGCCCATCGAGCAGTTCACGCGCCAGGCGCAGTGTACGCACGGCGTCGTCAGCGGTGTAGCAGCCCGCCGTGTTGGGCAAAATCGTGAAGCGATCCGGCGGGAGCACATCGAGCAGGTTCGGCTCGTTGGCGTCCTGGCCGATATTCGTGCGGCGGATCGCCACGGTCACGATCTCGCACCCGCTGGCGTCCATCGCCGCGCGGGTTTCGTCGAAATCCTTGTACTTGCCGGTACCCACCAACAGGCGGGAGGCATAGGTCTTGCCAGCGATGACGAGTGCGTCGTTCATGGAGAGGCTACCGAATAAGAATCAGGGGAAAAAGGCCAGTCAATCAGCCGCCGCCGACGGCCACGACAATCTCCAGCGTGTCACCGTCGGCCAGCGCGGTATCGGCGTGCACACCACGCGGCACGATCTGACCATTGCGCTCGACTGCCAACCGCTTGCCGACCAGGCCTTTGCTCTGCAACAAGTCGGCCACCGACAGGGGCGCGTTCAGCGTTTCGGGCTGACCATTGATATGCACTGAAATCATCACAATGACGGTACTTGGCGAGGCAAAAAGAAGCCGAAATTGTAGCACGCACCCCGACCCCGGCCGGCGCAGGCAAATTGCCAAAGCGCCAGCGGCAAGGCTACAATCCGCGCTGTCGCGTTCGCGGCCATCCCAAGCGTGCGGGTGTAGTTCAATGGTAGAACGGCAGCTTCCCAAGCTGCATACGAGGGTTCGATTCCCTTCACCCGCTCCACGCACCTCCGTTACACCACGGCAGCACCTCGTCTGCCATTGAGCAGCTTCAGCCACTGGTCCGAATCCAGCCTCGCCAGCAGCTTCTTTCGGTACGCCTCGGGCAAGTGAATCAGAAAATTCAGGTTTCCGGGCTGGGCGCGCGCGCAAAAAGCGCAGAACAGCAGAAAGTCGATGTCACGGTGCGCTACCGACCGCCCAAACAGAACCGAGACAATCACCCGTTTCGCCGGTGAGTAGCGGAAGATTGACCACGGTCGAAAGACCGTTCGGGGTGCCTCGCCGAGCGAAATGTTCAAGGAATACCCCACTCTGTAGCCCTTCGCCGTGCGTTCCAGAAAAGTCACATCGGAAACCAGATGCCACGGCACCCTGACGGTGTGCGGCGTTACAAATCCTTCGGTGTTCATTACCAGCGCATCGCGGCCGATAGCCGGCAAAATCACGAGGCCCACGAACACCGCCACAGCAACACTCACCCAGCCCACACCCATCGAAAGATAGGTCCCCTGCACGTCATTCACAAGCGCCACGCCCATAAGACCGGAGAACGCCGCAGCCCCGGCGCCTTGAAAAAAAAATGAAATGTTCCCGACTCGATGCTCGAAGCTCGGGTCATCGATCCGCGTGAGCAAGGACTCGAGCTGTCGTGCATGGGTGCCCGCGAGTTCTGCGACATGCGCGCGACGACGGCGCGCACTGCGGCGATACACCGTCACGAAGCCGACAGCCGACAACACCATCACCACAAGGGATGCGGCCGAGACATCGGCGGACGGCGCGTTGAGCCCCTGGCCGAGCGCAACAAAGAAAAGAAAAAACAGTCCACCCGCGATCCAGACCCAAACGCCGCCCATAAGGCATCACCAACCGTTCATTCCAAAGGCATTATTTTAGCCGCCAATGGCTAGCGCGGGTAGATTCAGCGCGCTGTGGTCATGCCGCCGCCAGCAGAGCTTCCGTCATAAACCGTGGACGCTGGCGCATGGTGTGAACGCCGGCCGCCTCCTAGATTAAAGGTGCCACCGGCACGCGCTTGTCTGCCGGCCCGCTCATCCAAGAAAGGAGACACCGACATGCGCCATTCCCTTCGCTTTACTGCCCTGCTGGCGGTCAGCAGCGCGGCTTTTCTCGCCGCGCCGGCCGCCCAGGCCGCGCTCATCAAGATCAAGGTCGAGAACCTGGCGCCAACTGCCGGCACGCTGTTCACCCCGGTGTGGGTGGGGGTGCACGACGGCAGCTTCGACTTGTTCGATGCCAGCGCGCCCGCCAGCGCCCAACTCGAACGCGTGGCCGAGGACGGCAACCCCGGCCCGCTCAGCACGTTGTTTTCCAGCGGCATGCAGGGGGTGGTGTTTGGCCCCGGCATTGGCCCGGGCTCGCCACCGATCTTCGGCCCTGGCGGCAGCGGCGAAATCGTGCTGGATCTGGGCACCGGCTCGACCGATCTCTATCTGAGTTTTGCCGCGATGATTCTGCCCAGCAACGATGCGTTCTTCGGTAACGGCAATCCGACCGCCTACAAGGTGCGCGATGGCAGCAATGTGAACGGCCAGAGCATCATGATTCTTGGCTCGCAAATCTGGGACGCCGGCACCGAGGTCAACACCGAGGCGGCCGCCGACACGCCGGTGCTGGGGCAGATGGTGGCAGATACCGGCACGGCAGAGGGCGGCGTGGTAGCACTGCACGGCGGTTTCAACGCCGGTGGCCCGATTCTGACGGCCTTCCCCAATGCGGATTTCACCGCTGACGGCTATCAGGTCGCGCGCATCACCATCTCTGAAGTACCGGAGCCAGGCACGCTCGCGCTGCTGGCGGGTGGACTCGGCATGGCGGGCTGGATGCGCCGCAAGCGGAAAGTGATGACCGCGATGTAAGCCCTTCGTCCGTGCTCGGGTCTTCTGCGATGACAACGCAATGTCCATTGCCTGTCACCCAGGAGACCTGCCATGGATTGCCTTCAGCCCGAACGCCGCGACACCCCGATTGACGCTTTGCTCCGCCGCCTTGCGCCGCGGGTTGAGGTGTCGTTTCGCGGTCAGATGTGCAATCAATGGCATGTGGACACCTCCGGCCAGGGCCGGATGACCTTTCATATTGTGGGTCACGGCCGCACTTGGCTGCATCTGCCGGACAAAGCGCCACGCGCGCTGGGTGCCGGCGATATTCTGATCCTGCCATGGGACAGCGCGCACCTACTGGCGCACCGTTCGGACATCAGCCCACGCTTTGGTCACACCGAGATCAGCGAAATGATTTCGCTGGCCGCACCATCTGCGGGGACGGCACTGATCTGCGGCTATCTGGATGTGGACCCGGCCACCTGCCGCCTATTGCGTGGGACGCTGCCCAATGCGCTGGTGATTCAGGCCAATGAAGAGCCGTTGGCCAGCCTGACGCAACTGCTGTTTCAGGAGGCGGCCCGCGACACGCCAAACACCGATCCGCTGCTGAAACGCCTGGCCGAAACCCTGCTGCTGTTTGTGCTGCGCGAGGGCATGACGCGCCACCCCACGCCGGCCACCGGGTTATCCGCGGCGCTTACCCATCCGCGCCTGCATCCGGCGCTGGACGCCATGCTGGCCGAGCCGGAATACCCGTGGACGGTGGCGGAGCTGGCCGAAAAGGCGCATCTGTCACGTTCGGGTTTCGCCCAGCGCTTTCGCGAAGCGCTGGGTCGCGGCCCGATCGATCTACTGACCGAATGGCGCATGCTGCATGCACGGCATCTGCTGAATGAAGAACGGATTTGCGTACCGGAAGTGGCCGAGCGCTGCGGCTATCGCTCCGAAGCTGCGTTTGCCCGCGCCTTCAAACGGATCATGGGTTACGGGCCGGGCGAAGCGCGACGGCGCGAATGAGCCATCTCCGCTATCAAACCCTCAGCGGGACTGGGGGCGCGCCAGAACAGCTCATCCGCAGATCGTGACGCCATGCGCGGCGGTCACCGCGATCAGCTTTTCAGGCGCGGACTCGCCGGCCGAGGCGAGTTGGTCGAGCGCAGCAAACATGGTCACCGCCTGGCTGCGCGGCCCGGTCACCTCAAGCATCTCGCCCCCGCCCGCACCGTAGCTGAAACCATGCACGACGCCGGCCGGGATATGCACGAGCGTGCCGGCCGGGCACAGGGTGGCGGTGTCACCGAAAGCGAAGTTCACCTGCCCCCGCATCACATAAAAGGCCTCATCCCAATCGTGATGGTGAGGCGGTGGCCCGGCACCTTCTTCGCCGTTTTGCAGCGTGATTTTCAGGTCGGCATGCCCGTCCGACAAGACCGCGACCTGCGTACCAACCACACTCAGCGCGGCGCGGCGGTCTTCGGGCTTCATGATCAAGGGGGTGGGCGTCATGGCGCGGCTCTCCTGTGATGGGGCGTTCATGCCTTATCCCATCTTGGTCGACGAAACCGCTTTGTCAAAACTCACATTCGGCCGAGCGCCGGACGAATCGGCCGACGCGGCCACCACGGCAAACGCTCAGGGCGCGAGGCGGCGGTACTTCCCACCAAAATAGACCAGCGGATCGTGCGGGTTGCGGTCGTGGCGCACCACTTCGCTCAGGAAGAGCACATGATCGCCACCTTCGTGGCGCGTGGTGTTGCGACATTCGAACCAGGCACTGCAGCCGTCGAGCAGCGGCGCCCCGCCCAGGCCATCACGACAATTGAGGCCGGCAAATTTATCGATATCACGGGTGGCAAAGCGCTGAGACAGGTCTTGCTGGTCATGCGCCAGCACGTTGATGGCGTAATACTCGCAGTCGATGAAGACGTCCACGCTCGGCAGGTGGCGGGCCAGCGACCAGACGATCAGCGCGGGGTCGAGCGACACCGAATTGAAGGAATTGACGGTCAGGCCGATCGGCGTACCATCGGGGGCGCGCGCCGTCACCACCGTGATGCCGGTCGCAAACATGCCCAGTGAATCACGCAGGGCGCGGTCGTCCTGCGCGTTGTTGGATTGACTCATTCAGCTCACCAGAAGTCGGGGAATCCGGCAATTGCCGGCTGTTTTTTAGTATAAGCAGGCGATTATCGCCCGCCTGTTCGCCGCCGTCGACCTTGACGCCCCACATGACCGACCCAACCTCGACCTTTGCCCCCCGTCTGCTGGCCTGGCATCGCCAGTGTGGCCGCCATGATCTGCCCTGGCAGAACACCCGCGACGCCTACCGCATCTGGCTGTCCGAAATCATGCTGCAGCAGACGCAGGTGGAGACGGTGATTCCCTACTACGCGCGCTTTCTGGCCGCCTTCCCTGATCTGGCCGCACTGGCAGCCGCGCCGGTCGAGGCGGTGATGGCGCAGTGGAGCGGCCTGGGCTACTACGCCCGGGCGCGCAATCTGCACGCCTGCGCGCGGCAGGTCATGTCGGCCCACGGCGGGCAGTTTCCGGCCACGGCGGAGCAGATCGCCGCGCTGCCGGGCATTGGCCGCTCAACCGCCGCCGCGATTGCCGCCTTTTCGCAGGGCGAGCGGGCGGCGATTCTCGACGGCAACGTCAAACGCGTGCTGTGCCGGGCGTTCGGCGTGGAAGGTTTTCCGGGTAGTGCAGCGGTCGAGAAGCAACTTTGGACGCTGGCCGAAGCGCTGCTGCCGGACGCGCAGATCGGCGACTACATTCAGGCCCAGATGGATCTGGGCGCCACGGTGTGCACCCGCGGCACGCCAAAGTGCGCCGCCTGTCCGCTGGCCGAGGATTGCGTCGCTCGCCTCACGGATCAGATCCCGTCGCTCCCGACGCCGCGCCCACGCAAGCGCCCGCCGCGACGTCAAAGCCGGCTGGCGATCATTCAACGGGGAAGTGAGGTGCTGCTGGAACGGCGCCCGCCCAAAGGCATCTGGGGGGGCTTGCTGGTGCTGCCGGAGATCGGCGACGCCACGACCGCTGACTGGCTCTCCACGCTATTTGGCACCTCGGCGCTAGCGCTCAGTACAGGCGAGGTCTTGCGCCACACCTTCACGCATTTTGTGCTCGACATCACGCCCGAACACATCCTCCTGCCCGCCGATGCCACGCCCCGGCTGGCCGATACGCAGCAATGGCTTCCACTGTCGAAGCTGGCCGACGCGGCACTGCCGGCGCCAGTGCGTACTTTGCTATCGCGCTACGCGGGGCCCTAGCGTAGCGCTTGCGAAGTCCCCATACCGCGTCGGGTCGGCTTCAGCCGACCAAGGCGGGTTGAAACCCGCCCTACACGGATGACGACAATTGCAATGCAGACCACTAAAGCAGGTTTCGCTGGCCGAGATACTGCTGGATGATCTCCAGCCGGCTCACCACGTCGTCGAGTTCGAGCAGCTTCTGGCGCGCCAGCAGCGAGATCGGTAAGACCTCGGCGTAACGCGCGCCGACCCACTCGGCGTCTTCAAACAGATGCGGCTGCGGCACGCGCTCGCCCAGATCCTTGACGATGCGCTCAAGCAGCGGAATCAGATTGGCCTGCGCGGCCGGTAGCGGCGTAACCGGCAGTGGCGGCAGCCATTCGACCTCGCCGGTGAGCAGTTGCATGCGATCGACACTGTGGTCGGTGATCCGGAATCGGCGCTCGCCCGCAACCACGATATTCACTTCATTCACCGTATCGGCATCGGCGGCCACCACCCGGGCTTCGGTGCCCACCGCATGCGGCACGGCAGCCTCGCCGGTTTCGCCGCCGGCGGCGATCAGGCAAATGCCGAAGGTCGACTTCACCCGCAGGCACTCGGCAAGCATGTCCATGTAGCGCGGCTCAAAAATGCGCAGTGGCAGGTGCCCGCCCGGAAACAGCACGGCCTGGAGGGGGAACAGCGGAAGTGTCGTGGTTTGACTCATGAAAACGGCGCGTCATGGTTCGGCCGGCAAAGCCTGATGCCGGGCCGTAAATGGCAGCGGGCGCCCCGGTATGACCCGGGGCGCCCGCCAGCGGATGAAACATTCTAGCAAGACCGGCGCCGCCGCGCCGGGCACGCTCAGTGGCCGATGATCTGGCTGAGGAAGAGCTGGGTACGCTCGTTTTGCGGGTTGTTGAAGAACTCCTCGGGCGGGTTGCTTTCGACGATCTGGCCGCGGTCCATGAAGATGACCTTGTCGGCCACCGTCTTGGCAAAGCCCATTTCGTGCGTCACGCACATCATGGTCATGCCCGACTCGGCCAGCTCGATCATGACGTCCAGCACTTCCTTGATCATCTCGGGGTCGAGCGCGGAAGTCGGCTCGTCGAACAACATGATGCGCGGACTCATGCACAGGCTGCGGGCAATCGCCACGCGTTGCTGCTGACCCCCGGAGAGCTGGCCAGGATACTTCTTGGCCTGATCCGGGATCTTCACCCGCTCGAGGTATTGCATGCCGATGGCTTCGGCTTCCTTGCGCGGCATCTTGCGCACCCACATCGGCGCCAGCGCCAGATTCTCCAGCACCGTGAGGTGGGGGAACAAGTTGAAGTGCTGGAACACCATGCCGACTTCCTTGCGGATCTGTTCGATCTGGCGCAGGTCGGAAGTCAGTTCGGTGCCGTCGACGATGATCTGCCCCTTCTGGTGTTCTTCGAGGCGGTTGATGCAGCGGATCATGGTCGACTTGCCCGAGCCCGAGGGTCCGCACACCACGATGCGCTCGCCCTTGGCCACTTGCAGGTTGATGTCTTTCAAGACATGGAATTTGTCATACCACTTGTTGACGCCGCGAAGCTCGATCATCACTTCGTTTTCTGCGGCGGTATTCGGAACGGCAGCTGTCATGGCCATCTCCAGGTTTTATTCGATAACGGGCGCGACCTGTTGGGTCAGCGCTTGTGTCCGGTGTGCAGCTTGCGTTCCAGCGCCTGGCTGTAGCGCGACATGCTGAAGCAGAAGATCCAGAACACGAAGGCGGTAAACACATAGCCCTCGGTCGAGTAGCCCAGCCAGTTCGGGTCGTTCAAGGCGTTCTGCACCATGCCCAAGACGTCAAGCAGGCCAACGATGATGACCAGCGTGGTGTCCTTGAACAGGGCGATGAAGGTATTGACGATGCCCGGAATCACGATCTTCATCGCCTGCGGCAGGATGATCAGACCCATCTTCTTCCAGTAGCTCAGGCCCAGCGCATCGGCCGCCTCGTACTGCCCCTTGGGAATCGCCTGCAGGCCACCGCGCACCACTTCGGCGATATACGCCGACTGAAACAGGGTGATACCGATCAGCGCCCGCAGCAGCTTGTCGAAGCTCACGCCTTCGGGCAGGAACAGCGGCAGCATCACCGAGGACATGAACAGCACGGTAATGAGCGGCACGCCGCGCCAGAACTCGATGAACAGCACGCACATCGACTTCACCGCCGGCATGTTGGTGGCCTGACGGCCCAGTGCCAGCATGATGCCCAAGGGCAAGGCGGCCACGCAGCCCACCGACGCCAGCAACAGGGTCAGCGTAAGACCGCCCCATTGCGAGGTCTCGGTCTGTTCGAGACCAAACACGCCGCCAAACAACAGGATGAAGCCGAAGATCGGGAAGATGAAGATGACGAACACGCCCAGCTTCACCTTGTGCCGGAAGCCCTCCATGAACAACGGGGCCATGCACGCGATCAGCGCAATGTAGATCAGGTTGATCCGCCAGGTCTCGTTCTCCGGGAAGAAGCCGTACATGAAGGTGGAGAACCGGGCGCTGATAAACACCCAGCAGGCGCCGCCCGAGGTGCATGCGTCGCGGCTGTCGCCGATCCAGTCCGCATCGAAGAACAACCAGTTGAACAAAGGCGGCAGCAAGGTCGCCAGCAAATAGATGGCGAACAGCGTGAGCAACGAGTTGATGGTGTTCGAGAACAGGTTGCGTCGTAGCCACCCAATGACGCCCACGGAAGATGCGGGAGGCGGCAGATCGGGCAGTGGAGCAAAGTCATGACTCATGATCAACGCTCCCTCAACGCCATCTTGGCGTTGTACCAGTTCATGAAGATCGAAATGATCAGGCTGAGCACCAGATACACGCTCATCGTGATCGCGATGATCTCAACGGCCTGACCGGTCTGGTTCAGCGTGGTACCGGCAAACACCGCGACCAGGTCCGGGTAGCCGATGGCAGCCGCCAGGGACGAGTTCTTGGTGAGGTTCAGGTACTGGCTGGTCAGCGGCGGGATGATCACCCGCATCGCCTGCGGAATCACCACCAGACGCAAGATCCAGCCCGGACGCAGCCCCAGCGCACTCGCCGCCTCGGTCTGCCCGTGCGACACCGCCTGGATGCCGCTTCGCACCGTTTCAGCAATAAAGGCCGCGGTGTAGATCGACAAGGCCAGCACCAGCGCAAACAGCTCGGGGATGATCGCCACCCCACCCTGAAAGTTGAAGCCTTGCAAGGCCGGGTAGTCGAGGTGCATGGGCGCACCGGTGGAAAAAAACACCACCGCAGGCACGCCAATCAGGATCGCCAGCGACGCATACACGGTGTGGAACAACTGCCCGGTCGCTTCAAAACGCTTTCGCGCCCAGCGCACCAGGGAGATGACCGCCACGATCGACGCGATGATCGCCAGCCCGGTTGCCATGAAGCCCGACTCGAACACCGGCGCCGGGATATACAAACCGCGATTGCTGAGAAACAGCGAATCGCCGACCGACATGGCCTGGCGTGGCCCCGGCAGATTGAAGCCGATGGCGTAGTACCAGAAGAAGATCTGCAGCAGCAACGGAATGTTGCGGAAGATTTCGATGTAAGTCGCCGCCAGCTTGCTGATCAGCCAGTTCGACGACAGGCGAAGCACGCCCATGATGAAACCGATGATCGTGGCAAAGAAAACACCGAGCACCGACACCAGAATGGTGTTGAGCAGACCCACCAAAAAGGTGCGGCCATAGGTTGAGGTTTCGTTGTATTCGATCAGCGACTGAAGAATGCCGAAACCGGAGGCTCTGTCGAGAAAGCCGAAACCGGTCGAAATGCCGCGCGACTCCATGTTGGTCAGGGTGTTGCGGACGATGAAGAAGATAAACGCCGCGACGGTAATGCTGGCGATTATCTGGAAAACCAGTGCTCTGAACTTGGGATCGGACAGAAGCCGTGGCTTGGCGGGAGTCTCCCGCTCGGGGCTTGCATCAGCCATGGTATGCCTCAGACGGTTTGAGAAAGAGGGCGGCCCGGCGCGCCACGAGGAAGCGCCGGGCCGCTGGCCGCCTTAGCGAATCGGCGGCGCGTACTGAATACCGCCCTTGTTCCACAGTGCGTTCTGACCACGCGAAATCTTCAGCGCGCTGCCTTCACCCACGTTGCGCTCAAACATCTCGCCGTAGTTGCCCACTTGCTTGACGATGTTGTAGGCCCACTTGTCATCAACGCCGAGGAACTCACCCTTCACGCCCTCAATACCGAGGATGCGGCGGATGTTGGGGTCGGCGCTCTTCATCATGTCGTCGACGTTCTTCATGGTGATGCCCGCTTCTTCGGCGTTGATCTGAGCAAACAACGACCAGCGCACCAGATTGAACCACTCGTCGTCACCCTGACGCACGACCGGACCCAGCGGCTCTTTCGAGATCACTTCCGGCAGCACCATGGCGCTGTTCGGGTCCGTCAGCTTGATCCGCAGTGCGTACAGCTGCGACTGGTCGGAGGTCAGCATGTCGCAACGGCCGGCCTCGAAGGCTTTGACGGTTTCGTCCGAGCTATCGTAGGTGATGGCCTTGTATTCCATCTTGTTGGCACGGAAGTAGTCCGCCAGGTTCAGCTCCGTGGTGGTGCCGGCCTGAATACACACGGATGCGCCGGACAACTCCTTGGCACTTTTCACGCCCAGCTTCTTGGAGACCATGAAGCCCTGACCGTCGTAGTAGTTCACGCCGGCAAAGTTCAGGCCCAGACTGGTGTCACGGGTGAAGGTCCAGGTGGTGTTACGCGGCAGCATGTCGATCTCGCCAGACTGCAGCGCGGTAAAGCGCTCTTTGGCGTTGAGCGGGGTGTACTTCACCTTGCTCGCATCACCAAACATCGCGGCGGCAACGGCACGGCAAGCATCCACGTCGATGCCTTTCCAGTTGCCCTTGTCGTCGGTGGCCGAGAAGCCTGGCAAACCGGTACTGACACCACACTGCACATATCCCTTCTTCTTCACCGCATCGAAAGTCGCACCCGCTTGCACGGTGCCAGCAATCATCAGACCGGCCGTCGCGGCAGCAGTCAACACGGAAATCCGCTTGAAGTTCATCAACATCTCCTCCAGTTCTTAATCTGGTTAGCGTGGGAGCCAGGCTTTCGGATAGGCCTGGTCGGTCCACTGTCATGCCGGCTCGTAGCCGGGCATACCCCTATTTAAACAACTGTTCGGCAGCAATACAACGTGGTAGCACTGCGGGAAACCCCTATGAACACTGGCACTCAGCGCCACCACCGGACAGAATGCTGGGCTGCAGCAATGCTGAATAACTAGCCAGCAGCCCTTCGTTGCACCGCAGCAGTTATCCAGTAGCAGAATTGATGCCAATCAATGCACAAGCGGATTATTTAGAATGTCGCAGCACACAAAACCACTGAAAATTCAATCAGTTTCGCCCCAGCGCGGCATCAGCGCATGCGCGATTCCAAGCTGATCAAGGATGCGTGCAACAACAAAATCAATCACGTCCTGCACCGACGTGGGGCGCGTGTAGAAGCCTGGATTCGCCGGAAGGATGCATACGCCGAGCCGCGAGAGCTTGAGCATGTTTTCGAGATGGATGGCAGAAAACGGCGTTTCGCGCGGTACCAGCACCAGTTTTCGGCCCTCTTTGATGACCACATCGGCGGCGCGCTCGATCAGGTCCTGACTCATGCCGTTGGCAATCGAGGCCAGTCGGCCCATGGTGCAGGGGCAAACCACCATCGCATCCGGCGGATTGGAGCCCGACGCCGGCGGCGCAAACCAACTCTCGCGACCAAACACACGCAGCTGCCCCGGCGCTGCGCCAAAGCGGGCCGACAGCTCGGCCTCCACCTCCGCCGCGCGCGAGGGCAGGTGCCAGTCCATCTCCTGCTGCGCCACGATCTGGGCCACCTGGCTATACAGCAGCCAAACCGTGTGGCCCGCGCCCAGCAGGCATTCGATCAGCCGCAGCCCGTAGGCCATGCCCGAGGCGCCGGTCAACGCGACCGTAATGGTGAGGGGTTGTGTCATGACGGCGCACTCATTCCAGATAATCGCTGATCAAGGCCCAGCGCCCGTTCTCGATGCGCGCCAGCCGGCCGACGCGGTTACCGAGATGATCGGTTTTGGAGAAGCGATACTCCGGGCTGCCGAAGAAGTCGCGCGTGGTGTGCACGGTTTCCATCGCGGCAACAAAACGCGATGCGGTGAGCTCCGGCCCAGCCGCCTCAAGCCCCTGGATGAACACGTCCGCCACGTTGTAGCCCATGGCGCTCCAGATGTTGGGTGCCGCGCCAAAGCGCTGACGGTAGCGGCCAATCCAGTCGGCCAGCGCGCTGTTGGCGCCTTCGGCGTAGGGCAACGGCATCACGCTCACGCCATACAAGCCCTCAACCGCCGCACCGCCCAGCGCATGGGTTTGTGCCGAGTAGCCCGAGGCGGTGACCAGCATGTCGACGGTCCAGCCGGTCTTGCGCGCCTCGGCCACCGAGGCCACGGTCTCGCGCACCACGGTGGCCAGCACCACCAGATCGCAATCGGCCGCGCGCAGGCGGGCAATCTGGCTCGCAAAGTCGGTCGCGCCGCGCTTGTAGCCCACCGCCTCAACCAGCGTCAGGCCGCGCTGCGCCAGACCGGCCTCGACGCCTTTCTTCACCTCGTGGCCGTAGTCGTCGTCCTGAAACAGCAGCCCAACCCGTTGGTAGCCACCGCGCGTGAGCATCTCGCGCACCGCCGCGCTCATGTAGTCCTGATAGGGCGCAAAGAGCTGAAACTTGAGCGGATGCAGCGGTGAATACGTAGCCTGATGCGGCGAGAACGGGAACAGATGCGGCCGGCCGGCGTCGAGCGCCAGCGGCATCGAGGCCATCACCACCGGCGTACCAAGGTTGCCCACAAAGGCAAACACCTTGTCGCGCGAGAGCAGCTTGCGGGTCGCCAGCACCGCGCGCTTCGGGTCGTAGCCGCTATCTTCGGCATGCAATTCCAGCGTGCGTCCGTGCACCCCGCCGCGGGCATTGGCCTCTTCAAAGCGCAGCAGCATGCCATCGCGAATCGGTGCGCCCAGCATGGCAATGGGGCCTGACAGATCCTGAATCGTGCCCACCCGTATCATGCCCGCCGTCACGCCCGGCTCGGCCTGCGCCACCCCACTGGCAAACACACCCGCCACCATGGCCATCAAGAATCGTCGCAGCACGGCGCCCTCTCTTTTGTTGTTTTCTGAACGGCCATTATCACGCCAAACCGGTGGCGCCACTCAAGCCTCGGCCCGTCACACCGCCTGCTTATGATGCCGTTATACTCGCCAGCTGCCGCAGCACCGGCATGCCCAAACACCTCAATCATAGGATTCACCCGCAATGAAGAAGACCTGGCTCGCCCTGCTTGCCGTTCCCGTCGTCGCCTATCCGGCGGCCGCGTGGTATCTCGGCTCACAAGTCGAATCCACCCTCAGCGCGCAGTACAAGCAGGTCGAGACGCTGCCGTACATGAAGGTCGTCGAGCGCACGTATGAGCGCGGTGTGTTCAGCGCCACCGAGTCGGTCACGGTCGAACTGTTTGGCGCAATGATGCAGGCCGTACAGCAGGCCACCCCCGATGCCCCACCGGCCGAGCCGATGCGCATCAGCTTCCGTTCGCAGATCCAGCACGGCCCCTTTGCCGGCGGCACACTGGCCGCGGCGGTGGTCGATAGCGAGCTGGTGCTCGACGCCGCCACGCAAGCCGAAGTTGCCAAGCTGTTTGGCAACAACAAACCGCTCACCGGCCACACGGTCTTCAAGCTCGACGGCAGCGGCACCGCCACCGTGCTGAGCCCGGCGTTTGCATCTCAGTTCGCCAAGCCCGAAACCGGCGAGCCGGTAAATATCGCTTGGGAAGGCATCCGCGCCACGGTCGACTTCGCGCCCGGCATGAGCCGCTACACCATGAACGGCGAAGCGCCCAAGCTTGAGGTCAAAGACCCGGCCGGCGCGCATATGCTCATGACCGGCATGCGCTTCACCGGTGAGCAGCAGCGCATGTTCGAGGACGAGCCCCTGCTCTTTTCGGGCAAGCAGCGCATCACCATCGATGCCATGCAGATGAACATCCCCGAAGAAGACGCCGGCCAGGTCAGCTTCAAGCAGATCAGCTACGACATCGACATGCCGGTGCAGGGCGACTTCATCGACATGAGCGCCAGGATGGGTGCCGAGATTGTCGACATCTCCGGTACCAACTACGGCCCCGCCCACTACGACCTGTCGCTCAAGCACCTGCACGCGCGCACCATCGCCAAGCTCTACCGCGTGCTGCTCGAAGCCTATTCCAACCCCGCCATGATGGGCCCCGACGCCGATCCGCAACTGGCCCTGGCACCGCTGGCCGAGCCGGCCATGGCGCTGCTCGGCCACAACCCCAGCTTCTCGCTCGACCGCCTGAGCTTCACCACCCCGCACGGCAATGCCCATCTCGACCTGCGCGCCAGCGCCCCCGGCATCACGCCTGAGGCCATGGCCAATCCGGGCCTGATCATGGCCGTGCTCGACGCCGGTGCCAACATCGCCCTGCCCGAAGCCCTGCTGCTGAGCATGGCCAAGGACCGCGCCAGCGCTCAGATAGCCGCCATGAGCGAGACCGGCACCGTCTCCGACGACGACCTGCACATGGTCACCGCCCAATTCGAAGGCAAGCTGCAAGAGTTGAGCGGACAGGGTTTCATCACCCGCGACGGCGGCGTGGTCAAATCCACCATGGCTTTCAAGAACGGCCAGCTCACTGTCAACGGCAAGCCCTTCAACCCGATGGCCATGCAGTAAAACGGTCACGGCGGGCCGGGGCATCGCGCCTCGGCCCGCCGCACTCAGGCATCACGACCAGCGCCGTGGGGCGGGTTTCAACCCGCCTTGCTTGGCTCATGACCGGGTAGCTTGGGTTGAGCAAAGCGGCGCCCAACACCCACCTCACGCCTCCAACAAAACACTCATCCCGCCAGCGCCGCGCAACGCATTTCCGCCCCTAACGCACCAGCCCCGCCGGTCGCCACAACACCACCGCCACCAGCACCAGCCCGAACGCCACCAACTCCAGCCCCGCCATGTTCGCCACCCCGGCCGGCAAGGCATCGCGCAACAGCGCAATCACCTGCGGCAGCGCGACAATCACCACCGCACCCCAGACTGCGCCCATCAAGCGGCTCGCGCCGCCCACAAACACCAGCATCAGCAACTCAAAAGACACATGCAGCCCAAACTGCTCCGGGCTGAGGTAACCCAGCCAATGCGCGTATAACGCCCCGGCCAGCGCGCCCAACGCACCGCCCACGGCAAAGGCCAGCCCCTTGGCGTGCGCGGTGTCGATACCGCTCGCCTCCGCCGCGCCCTCATCGTCGCGCACCGCCCGCCATGCCCGGCCGACGCGTGAGTTCAACAGCCGCCGGCAGACGAGCAAGGCCAGCGCCAGCGCCGTCGCACTCACCGCAAACTGAGGCAGCGGATCGACCACCGCCCAGCCCGCCAACGTCAGTGCCGGCACGCTCAAGCCCGAGGCCCCGCCGGTGAGGCCGTCAAAACGCACCAGCGCCTCTTCCACAATCAGCGCCACCGCCAGCGTGCTCATGCCAAAGGCCAGCCCGCCCAAGCGCCGTCCCGGCAAACTCGCCAGCGCACCGAGCAGCGCGCCACCGGCAATCGCCACCGCCAGGCCCAACAAAGGCGGCCCGCCCAGCGCCACCCACCCCGCCTGCAAATACGCCCCCACCGCCAGAAACGCGCCATGCCCGAGCGAAATCTGACCGCTCTGCCCGAGAATGATCACCAGCCCCAGCCCGGCGATGGCCCAGGTCGCCACAAAGGCGAGCTGGCCCAGACCGTAGTCGAGCCCGAGTGCCCACACCGTGGCCACCGCGAGGGTGAGCAAGGCCAGCGCCTGCTTCATGCCGTGCGCCCCGCAAACAGCCCGCGCGGAAAGCACAGCAAAGCCACCAGCATCAACACATACGCTGTCACATGGTTGGCGCCTTCGGGCAGATAGCGCCCGGCCAGCGCCTCGGCCACGCCAATGAACACCCCACCCGCTAGCGCGCCGGGCAGGCTGTGCATGCCGCCGATCACCGCCGCCGGAAAGGCCTTGAGCGCCACCACCCCCATCCCCGGATGCACAAAGGTGACCGGTGCCATCAAAATGCCGGCCAGCGCCGCCAGCGCCGCGCCGAGCGCCCAGGCCAGGGTGTGCATGCCAGACGCCGACACACCCATCATCGCCGCAACACGCGGGTTCTCGGAGCACGCCCGCAAGGCCAGGCCGGCCCGCGAAAATCGAAAGAAAGCCGCCAGCGCGGCGCACGTCAACACGGTGGCGGCGATCACCCCCAGGTGCGCGAAACTGACGGTCAGCGACCCGAGCTGCACCTGCCCCAGCAAGCCAGGCAAGGCCAACTGGTGCACACCATGCGTCGCGGCCGGCACGGTCGTGACGCCACCGCGCAGCATCAGTCCAAGGCCAAAGGTCAGTAGCACCGCCGTCAGGTGCGGCTGGCCCATCGCCCGCCGCAGCGCCAGCCGCTCCACCAACGCACCCGCCAGCGCCATGCCCACCACCGCCACACCCACCGCCAGCCACACCGGCCAACCCGCCGCGGCCGCCAGCGCCACGGCAGCAAACGCGCCCACCATCAGCAGTTCGCCCTGCATGAAGCTCACCGCCTCGGTGGCCTTGTAGACCAGTACAAACGACAAGGCCACCAGACCGTAGATACAGCCGGTGGCAATGCCGCTGAGGAGAATCTGCAGAATCATGGCGCAGAGAATACCTGCTCCATGCACGGATGCCGATAAGGCAGGCACCACGCCAGCGCTGGCTCAGGGGATCTTCACAACACGCATCGAGCGCACCTTGTTGCGGATCTCTTTGGGCAGACGACCGCTCTTCGTCTGGTAGAACAGGCCACCTTTCCAGTTCGGCTCGGGGTAGAGCTCCAGGCGATAGCCCTCACGCAATTTCACGAAGTCCACCTTTTTGCCAGCGCGGCCCCAGCCAGTGTGGCGGATGTCGCTGTACTCGCCGTAACGCAGGCACAGATCGTCCTTCTTGGCCCGCATGTCATGCCGGCTGGTGTAGATACACACCGGATAGCCCTTTACCTTGTCATTGAGTTCGTATGCCCACACGCCGCGCAGCTTGCCGCGACGGATATCGACCGGGCCGTCCTGGGTGAGTCGGGTCTTGGTCAGCTTGCCGCTGGCGTTTTCGTACCAGACGGTCGCCCCCCAGCCCGAGCTCAGCCCGATGTACTGCACCGGCAGTTCAAAGTGCGGAACATCTTTCTTCAGATCCTTGTCACGAAACTTCTTCTCATCGCCGCCCACGCCGTTGATGCCGTGGCCACCCCAACGCACGCAGGAGCGCTCGCTTTCGAGCTTCTGCTCGCCAGCTTTTTCGTACAGATAAAGACACACCGGATAGCCCTTGGCAGCATGCGCAGCACTGGCGCCAAGCAGGCTGCCAGCCGCAATCACGGCGAGTGCGGCCGAATGGATCTGTCGAGCAAGAGGTGTCGATTGCTTTGGCATGATGCGCTCCTTGAGTCGTTCGAATGAGAGCCATGGCCGGTGCGCTTCGGGCGGGTGGCCCTTGCGTCGGCTGGTGATTCATTCTCGAGCGCGACGGGTGCAGCGTTAATGGGGTCGACACCCCATATTGGCGGGCGCCCCCAATAGAAAACGGCCGGACTACCCGCCCGGCCGCAGTGTGATGACACCAGAGCGAGCCTACAGCACCGGTACCGTCACGCCGACCTGGTCCCACACCTTGGTGCCCACTTCGTTGTACTCGCCGTACTCCGCCCCCAGCCCGACGCCGGCGCTGAAAGTGAAGCCGGCCAAGCGCTCCTGGGCACGGGTGCCGGGGTCGAAGTAGGTGTACCAGGCGCCGCCCCCGACACTGACCACGCCGCTGATCGAACCAACCACGCCTTGCGTATGGCCGGTTTCATAGGGCAGTTTCCAGAAACCGATGACCACACTGCCATCGACACCCACCGCGGCGCCCTTGCTCAGCCCTCCCGAGGCATAAGGCCGCAGGCGACCGGTACCGGTATTGACCACCAGCCCCAGCTCGCCATTGATGCCGCCGAGCACAGCCACATCGCCCCCGGCGCCGACCGTGACCTCGCGATATCCGAGGCTGCGAGCGAGTTTGACGACGCGGATGAAGTTTTGCTGACCGATCAGTATCTCGGTTGCCGCCTTCCAGTCACGCCGGATCAGCGCGTTTCGATACGCCTTGCGCGTTTGTTTGCTCGAGAACATGCCGTCAAGAAACTCCTTGGCAGCGTTTTTGAGCTGGTTTGAGCGCGGCAGGTTCTGACGCGCCGCGGCCCTGATATCGAAGGCCGGCGCGCACGCTTTGCCGCTCTTCGTGCCGAACAGGCTGCTGAGCATGGTCTTGAGCTTGGGCGGCTGTTTGGCCGGGCGCAGGTTACCGTCGCAGCCAAAGTTGCCTCGGAGCGGCTTGCAGCGGTTGGACGACACCGCGCCGACGCCGTCACGCTCATAGCCGGCGGGGCAAGACATGCAGGTGCCTAAGACATTGAACTGGCCACTTGCACAACCCGAGGCCTGCTTCTGATAGACCGCGCGCTTGTACGGGCCACCAATGAGCTTGCCACGCTGACGGCAGGCCTTGGGATGGTCGAGCTTGTGCGCGGTGCGCTTGTAGCCATCGGGGCACACCCAGCAGCTACCGCCGCGCACGGACGAGAAATACGACTGCCGCCCCGGGCAGCCCAGCTTCTTGGCCTTGCCCTTGGCGACAGGCTGAATCTTGCTGCAAGGCGTCTCGCCAAAACCACCGCAACCCGGCGTGACGTCATTGCGCACCGGCGGGGGCGGCGCGGGGGTCGGGTCGGGCATCGGAATCGGCGGCACAATACCGACCGGTGGCACCGGCGGCCCGGCCATGCGCATCTCGGCCTCATAAGCCGTGCGGTTGTCGATATCGACCGGGATGAGCTGATAGCGGACCGGACCGAGGGCCCCCTGAACCGCCACGTCCATCTGCCCGGAGGTATTCAGGCTGGCGCTAAAAGCGCCCTGCAGCGGCAGATCGTCACCGGCGAACTGCGCCGGCGCGGTGCGACGCACGTTCTGCCACACCACCATGCCGGGCTGGATCTGCATCACCCCCAGGTGCAGCCAGGGGTCGACTGCGTAAGCGCGCCCGGCCTCGATGCGAATGCGTTTGCCGAGGGTGCTGATCCGCCATTCGCCATCGACCGAGGTAACCGTGTTGCGTTCAACGGCCTCCTTCATTGGCAGCGCGGCCGGCATCTGCGCACAGGCACCGAGCAAGCCCAACAGGGGCAACAGCAGCAGAAGGCGGATCTTGAGGTAGCTTGAGGCGGCGAGTTGGCGCATTGTTATTGGCTCCCTTAGTCGTCAGCGTCGTCGTCGAAGTCGTTCTCGTCGGTGTCGACCGGGGCCTCGTCCTCTCCTGGCAGCGGCGTTTCGCCACCGCCGAGCCCGCCGGCGTGGTCAAGACTAACAGGCTGAAGCTGGTAGCGGACAGCCCCGAGCACGCTGGCGACCGTCACATTGAGCGCGCCCGAGGCATCGCGCAGCGCCTCGAATCGGCCCAGCAGGGGCAGGTCGTCGCCCACATAGCGACCATCGCCAACGCGCTGGATGTTCTGGATCACCACCATGCCCGGCTGCACTTGCAGCACAAACATGTGTAGCCACGGATCGACCGCGTAAGCGCGCCCACCTTCGATGCGGATGCGCTTGCCAATGGCGTCGATCATCCATTCGCCATCGATGTCCATCGCCGCCCCGGCCGGCACGCTCGCCGAGGTGGGCAGGAAGGCGGGAATCTGCGGCAACTGGGGCGCCTGGGCCTGAACCGCGGTGCTACCCAGGCTGACAGCGATCAGGCCGGTGGCAATCAAGGCGCGCAAGGGGCGGTCAAAGCGGCGCGGGGTCGGGAGCGTGGTCGTTGTTTTCATGATCGTCTCGCGGTGGTCTATGGAGTGTTGTCGGGCGTCATGTGCCCTGACGACACCTCTATTCTTGGTCAGCCGCCGAGTCACTTGAATGGGGTCAACACCCCATCCTGCGCCATCAACGCGCTGCGGCCTTCGGCCCGCGCAGCGCATCAAATGCGGTGAACACCCCATGCGCCGCAGACGCACGGCTTGCTATGGTTGAGCCATCAAACCGTCGGGAGCCCCTCATGAAAACCGCCGCACACATCACCCGCCAACTCACGCTGTCCCTTTGCCTGTGCGGCTCGGCGGCGATGACGCTCGCCGCGCCACCCGCCACGACGACCGTCGAGCATCCATGTGCGGCGACGCTCGATTACGCACAGATACTGCGCAGCGCCGATGGCGAATCGCTGTCTTTCCGCAGCACCTCGCGCTGCGCCGGCGGGCTGTACGTGCAGGATCTGCGGCGCCACGCCCCCGCCTCGGCACCGCTGATACCACTCGTCAAAGGCTGGTGGCTGACCGACTTCGTGGCGGCCCGCTGGGTAGACAAAGCGGCCAGGGTAGCGCAGGTACGGGCACGCTATATCACCGGCGCCGGGCCAAACGGCGCGCGGCCCTTCAATGTGGAAGTGACGCTGCGCTGGCGCGACGGCACGTGGCACGCCGATGAAGCGCAGATCCGCGAGGCCGACTTCGATCTGCCAACACATCTGGGCGACACGCTGATTCAAGCCGCCACGGCCGAACAGTTCGAGAACCTGACGCTCGCCACTCCCGATCGGCCCTCGGCATCCTCGGTCGACTTCAGTCGCCAGCGGGTGATTGCCATGGAGGTCGCACGAACCCATGGCGCGATGCGCATCACGGCGCCGCGCGCAGTGCTCAAGGACGGCGCGTATCACCTGGGCTACGACATCGGAGACAACGGCTTTCACATCGGCACGACCAATGTCAGCATTGGCTGGCTGTGGTACACCCTGCCGCGCGACGGCCGCCCGGTGCAACGCATGGCGCGATGCGCGCCTGGCCGTCAGGACAACGCCGAAAACGCCCCGAAAGACTGCATATAGATGGCCGACCGCACCGATAGCAAAACGGCCGATCTCCGGCCGTTCTTTTTGCCCCGGATCGCGCCAGCGGCTCGCTAGGCGGGCGGCGCGACACGGGTGATGATGATCGTCGCGCAGGTGCCACGCCCGGCCGCCGATGCCAGCGTGAAGCGCATGTCGCCGGCATCGCACAGTGCCTGCACAATGCCCAGCCCCAGCCCATGGCCGTCGCTGTCGGTGTCGCCGCGCACGCCGGGTTCGCCCACTCGCGCCAGCATGTCGGCGTCCATCCCGCGACCGTTGTCCCGCACTTGAAAGCACACCTGCCCGGTCCGTTGCCGGAAGGTGACCAGAATGCGCGTGGGCGCGGCATGGGCCAGCGCGTTGCCAATCAGGTTGGTCATGACGCGCATGGTCGACAAGGGGTCGACACACACCCACGCCTCGGTCGCGCGCACCCGCAGGTCAACACCGCGCCGTGCCGCATCATCGGCAAACATCTGGCGCAGCATGGCGGCAAAAATGAGGGTCGACACCGTCTCCCGCGCTGGCGCCGGGCTGTCATCCACAGCGCCACCGCGTGGGCCGGCGGCCAGCTCCTCGTCCAGATAGGCGCGGGCCAGGCTGTCGATGTAATCGACTGCGCGATCGAGCTTGTCGGCCTCCGTCCCCTGCGCCTCTCGCTGGAGGTCGTCAATGGCGATGCGCAGTGCGGTGATCGGCTGCTTGAGGTCGTGTGACACCGACGCCAGCTGCGTGCGGTGCCGTTCGGCCAATGCGCGCGCCCGCTCGTAGTCCCGCTCGGCGCGCACCAGGGCAAGCTGCAGATCGGCCTCGGCCTTGGCCGCCTCCAGCACCCGACGTTCGGCATCCACCTTTTCGCGCGCGGCGGCAAAGGCCTGCCAGATGACGATGGTCAGCGCGAACACCGCCACCAGCACCATCAACCCTCGGTTGATCTGATTCAGCGTCGCCCGATCGAAGTCGAACGCCAGCCAGTGACCAAGATAAACAGCGACGGCAACACCGCCGAGCACCACCGGAAAGGCACGGATGATGCGGCGCAGCCCCGGGTCGGGCGTTTGCCAGGTCAGTGGCGGCAATGTTTGCGCCAGCAGCATGCCAAAGAACAAGGCATTGGCCGGCACCCACATGGCGGTCAGCGGAATCCGCTTCAACCACAGCGCGCTGCTCACGCACAACAGGCCAGAGACCACCGCCAATATCAGGCTGGGCCGGCGAAAACGCACCAACGCGTGCGGTATTTCGAGCCGCGCGGCCACCAGCCAGTAGCCGTAGGCCGTCACTGCGGTGGTGATGATGAAGGGCAGCGCCCAAAGCACGAAATCGGTCTCGCCCAGCACTTGCGCCAACATGCCGTCCTGCGCGGCGGCATTGAGCGCGAGCAGCACCGTTAACAACACATAAGGCAGCCACTTCGGCTGCCGATACGCTGCGATGATCGCCGCCGAAAAGGCCGCCGCGCTCAGCGTAAAAGTGTAGAAGGCGATGTCGCCAGCGCCCGCCGTGGCACCGGGCGTCAACGCCAGTGCTGGCAGCGGCAGCAGCCCCGCCAGGGGCAGCAAGCAGCGAAGCGCCGCACCGAGGCGGCACAACAGGGAAGGAGTCATCATGATCGGATACCCAGGCATCGGCCGCTCAGGCCGGAAGCCCTCATTGTTCGACGCCGCCCGACTCGGCAACATGGGGTCGGCACCCCATTCGACGCAGCGCCGGCCGCGGGGTTCGCTCATGTCGGGTCGATCAATCCGTCCTTGAGCGCGCGCATCATCAACTGCGCGGCGGAATGGACGTCCAGTTTGGTCATCAGGCTGCTGCGGTGCTTGTCCACCGTCTTGGGGCTGATGTTCAGCATCTGCGCCATCTCCTTGTTGGTCTTGCCCGCCACCACCATGTTGAGAATCTGCCGCTCCCGGTCGGTCAGCGTCGCCGCCTGCCGGCCGGCCGCGATCATGGCCTCGAACTCCGGCGCGATGAATCGCCCGCCCCGCAGGATCAAGGGCAGCTTGTCGATCATCGCCGTCGTCGCCCCGCCCTTGCTGAACAAGCCATCGACCCCCGCCTCCACCGTGCTCGCCACCAGGCCCGGCGAGGTAATGCCGGTGAACACAACGATGCGCGTGGCCGGACTCCAGCGACGGATGTCGTGGATGATCTCCGCCCCACTGGCCAGCGGCATGGAGATATCGAGAAACAGCAGATCGGGCCGGTGCGCCTTCACCTGCGCAATCGCCGCCAACCCGTCCGGCGCGATCGCGCAAATCTCGAAACGCATCAGCAGCTGCGCCCCGGCCTGCACCAGCAAGCTGCGCACGGCGTCCTGAATGATCGCGTGGTCATCGGCCACGACCACACGGACGGCGGAAGAATCGGTGGGTATCTGCACGCGCTTCATGGCCGGCACGAACGCGCGACCCTATCGGTTGCCATGCGCCCGAGTATCGCAGGTTTTTGCTGCGGGATTGGGGTTGGCAGCGCGTTAGCGTGCGTACAGTCCATCGACGAGGCGCTGATTGACTTTGGCGTTCACGGCCGGCACGAAGCCGACAGCAACGCCGTTGATACTCGACGGGATACTGGGCATGACATGGGACGGTTCAGGGCAGGCGAGCGCCAACGACCACGCCGAAACATGCCTGCGTCATGCATCGAGATTCTGCCCTCACGCTCGACGCCAGGCCACCGCCCACTCAACGGCAGGCCGCGCTCCGAGGCAAGGCACACGCCGCGTCATACTCCGCGCCGAGGCGCGCCACCAGCTCGGCCACCGTCGGAATGTCGTGGATCGTCGCCACCCCATGGCCGGCGCTCCACACATCGCGCCAGGCCTTGGCCTCATCGCTCATGTCCTTGATCTTGCCCTTGCCCAGGCTGAGCGTGAGCTGCTCGCGCGTGAAGCCCGCCGCCGCCAAGCTGGGCCACAGAAAGTTGGCATTGGTGCCCGACACCGCATCGGTATAGACGATGTCCGATGCGCCGCTATCGACCAGCATCTGCTTGTATGCCGCCTGCGCCATCGCCTCCTGCGTGGCGATGAAGCGCGTGCCGAGGTAGGCGAGGTCTGCCCCCATCACCTCCGCCGCGCGCACCCCGGCGCCGTCCGACATCGCACCGCCGAGCACCAGCGTGCCATGCCAGAACTCGCGGATCTCGCGTACCAGGCTGAACGGGCTCTGCGTGCCCGCATGCCCGCCCGCACCCGCGGCGACCGCGATGATGCCATCCGCCCCCGCCGCCATCGCCTTGCGCGCGTGATAGGCATGGATCACATCCGAAAACACCACCCCGCCATAACTTTTCACCGCCTCAACCACCTCGCCCGGATGCCCCAGACTGGTGATAACGAAAGGCACCTTGTGCTTGACCAGCAAATCCAGATCCGGCCGCACCCGCGGGTTGCTCGCATGCAGGATCAGATTCACCCCGTAGGGCGCGCACGGCGTCACCGCCAGCGCGGTGTTGATCTCGCCCAGCCATTGATCCAGCAAGTCGCTGGTCCGCGCATTCAGCGCCGGAAAAGACCCGGCCACCCCGGCCCGGCAAGCCGCGATCACCAGCTCGGGACCGGAGACCAGGAACATCGGCGCGGCAATGGCCGGCAGACGGAGCGTGGATCGGAAAGCGGCGGGGAGAGACATGGCGGGGCTCCTTCGGCAGCGAACGGTGACGAGGGGATTGTCGACCGTTTGTGGCGCGTCGCAAACCGGAGGTGTGCCGAAAATGCGTTGTCCGGATGGTGCAATCAACACGACCGATCTCGCCACGCAGTGTCGAAATCCATTACATACCTTTCGAACGCCAATGTCATCACATTGATTCTATGAATCTATTTTTCAATGGTACAAATAGTGCTTAGACTAAAGTACTAACCACCTCTGGCCACATGGACTTCCGCCCGGAGACCGCAAAGCGGAGTGGAGCGCCTGGGACAGGCACGAGGAGACAGATCATGCGATACATTCGAATGCTCTATTTGGTGACGTCGATGGCTGTCGGCCTTGGCTGGTCTGGCATTGCTCAGACGGCACCGGTGTACTGGAACCTGTTCAACCTCGAAGGCGAGAGCAGCCTCGACTCGATCTACGTGACTTACGACAGCCAGATCGACATGCTGACCGACAGCAACCGGACGGGCTCCTTCGTGCCAAACACCACGGGTATCTCCGCACAAAACGTGGTGGGTAGCGGATCGGACGGAGCGACCTACTGGAACCTGTTCAACCTCGAAGGCGAGAGCGGCTTCGATGCGATCTACGTGACGTACGGCACCCTGATCGACATGCTGACCGACAGCAACCGGACGGGCTCCTTCGTGCCGAATACCACGGGCGCCTCCGCGGAAAACGTAGTGGGTAGCGGATCGGACGGCGCGACCTACTGGAGCCTGTTCAACCTCGAAGGCGAGAGCAGCTTAGACGCGATCTACGTAACTTACGGCAGCCTGACCGACATGCTGACCGACAGCAACCGGACGGGCTCCTTCGTGCCGAACACCACGGGCGCCTCCGCGCAAAACGTGGTGGGTAGCGGATCGGACGGCGCGACCTACTGGAACCTGTTCAACCTCGAAGGCGAGAGCAGCCTCGATGCGATCTACGTGACATACGGCAGCCTGGCCGACATGCTGATCGACAGCAACCGGACGGGCTCCTTCGTGCCGAATACCACGGGCGCCTCCGCACGAAACGTGGTGGGCAGCGGGGCATCGATCTTCGAGGCGCTACCGCCAGGATCGGTCCCTGAACCGGGGTCTGTCGGACTGGTGGCCCTGGCGCTCATGTGTCTGAGCCTAGTCAGAAAGACGCACCGAGCCGACGGCGCCAGCGGTTGAAGAGCCGGCCTCTGGTAGTAGTTCCCGGCCCGACGCTTGAGATCGGCCTCAGGCCCTCAGAGAACATCTTCGCGCCATACATCTGCTTGATCTTTTCCCCGGTGCCGCCGGCACGGCCCCCACGGCCCATCGCGCATTCCGCCAGCCGGAACTCCTCGCCTGTCGTTCGCGACATGCCCTGCAGTTGTACGCCTCGCGGCAGTCGATCATTTCTCGGCGACGACGACCGCTGGACATACGCACCCCGCCGGCGCCTGCTATCCTCCGCCCCATGCAAGGCATTGAACCTCTCATCTATGGCCTCGGTCTCGCCGGGGCGGCGGTTAACGCGGCCTCGGGCGTGCTCGAGGCGGGCCGTAAACCTTTTGACCTGTTCGGCATGGTGGTTGTCGCCTTGGCGGCGGCGCTGGGCGGCGGGTCGCTACGCGACATGCTGCTCGACCGCACGGTGTTCTGGATTGCGGATCAGGCTTACCTGATCACGGCCTTGGTGGCGGGCGTAGCGACTTTTTTGCTGGCGCGGCGGGTGCGGCTGCCGGCGCAGTTGTTTTTGCTGCCGGACGCGATCGGGCTGTCGCTGTTTACGGTGGTGGGCACCTCGGTGGCGCTGGCGCATGACGCGCCGTGGTTGGTGGCGAGCTTAATGGGTGTGGTGACCGGGGTGTTTGGGGGGATCTTGCGGGACGTGTTGTGCAACGAGGCGCCGGTGGTGTTTGGCGGCACCTTGTATGGCAGTGCGGCCTGGCTGGGGGCGCTGACATTGATCGCGCTGCCCGAGCTGGGCGTCGGCCACGATGTGTCGGCGCTGTCGGCGGGGGTGGTGATTTGTACGATCCGGCTGCTGTCGATCCGCTTCAAGTGGCATTTGCCGATTTATTCGGCACGACGATAGCGGTGCGGCGTCGGGCGAGCGCGTTGGCCGCTTGAAACCGGCCCTACGGCACACCACTGAACGCGATTTAGTCGGGGATGTTGAGACGCAGGCGGGTGTTTTGCGCTTCAAGCCCTTGCATGCGCAGGCGGCCGACTTGCAGGTCGAGGCGTAGCGGCCAGTCGCGCCAGGCATCCAGCGGCAAGGCTTCGGGCTTGCTGGGGCCGGGGGCTTGCCAACGGTCGAGGTTGAGCCGGTCGACCTGTGCGTCGACCGTCAGCCAGTGCGGCTGCGCCAGCGCGATCTGCCACTGGCCGTTGAGTCGGCTGTCTTCCACTTTTGCTTCTACGGTGCCCGCACCGGTGCGCTCGGCCGTTTGCCAGTGGCCGGTGAGCGTCGCGTCGACGCCGAGCTGCGCGCCGGGTTTGGCGGGGTCGGGCAGCGCCGCATTCACATTGGGGAAAGCACCCTCGACGCGACCGGTGGCGAGGTCGGCCGAGATCTGAAAACGCTCGGCGGTGACGCCGACGGGGCCCGCGACGAGCGCGGTGACGACATGGGCCCGGCCGCTGGCCGTGACTTGCTGGCCGGCGAAGGCGAGATCCATGCCGGTGAGCGTGGCGGTGGCGGCGTTCGCTGGGCCGGCCAGGGCGAATGTGGCCTTGGCTTGCAGGCCGAGAAGCTGCGCGCCGCCGGCGGCATAGCGACCCGAGCCGGCCTCGGCGGTGAGTGTGATCTGGCGATCGCCATCGCGTGCGCGCAGTTCGGTCGCAAGAGCGGCGAGTTGCCAGGCGCCGTCGGGCGCAGGCGCCACGGTGGCGACACCGATCGCGAGCGACTCGATCGTTGCCGGGCCGACCTGGCCGGTGAGCGTGGCGGTGAATTCAGTCAGCCGCAGCCCGGTAGCGGCAATTTCTACGGTGCTGCTCAGCGCGCCGTCGACGGTGGCCTCGGCGGTGGACGCACCGCCGGTGGCGCCCACCTGCCAGCCGCTGGGCGATTCGATCAACTTGAGTTCGGTTAGGCGCACGCTGGTGGGCACACTGCGGCCGATGAGTTCAACCGTCGCGTCGGTCACGGTGAGCGCGGCGAGTTTGACGGGCGCGCCGTCATCGGGCGCATTGGTCGTCGCGAGGGGCGTAGGCACTTGCCACTGACCGTCCGCTTGCTGGCGCAGTTGGCCGCGCACGCCGCGGATGCTAATGGTAAGCGGACGAGCGGCGCCGTCGGCGTCCCAGTCGCTGCGGATGTCGAGATGGTCGAGTTGCATGGTGCTGGGTGTGGCGCCCGGGCCTTGCCAGGCGACGTCGGCGAGCGTGAGCCGGGGCGGAAACACTTGCAGCGACACGGAGCCGTCGATACGCACTTGCCCGACAAGCCGCGCGTTGATCTGTTCAACGAGGGTGCCACCCAGCCAGCGGTCGCTGAACTGCCAGAGCACCAAGGCGGTGACGAGAATGGCAAAAGCCACCAGCCAGAGGATAACGCGGGCGGTGCGACGACGGGGCGCGGCAACCATGAGGACGCCTAGCGCAGCGCCGGCAGGTGCAGCGTGAAGGTGGTGCCCTGACCCGATTCGCTCTTGACCGAGGCACGGCCGCCGTGACGCTCGGCCACGGTTTTGACAATCATCAGCCCGAGGCCAATACCGGACTCGCGGCGGCTGGCGGCAGTGGGCAGGCGACCGAAGCGCTGGAACAGGCTGGGCAGCAGATCTTGCCGGATGCCTTCGCCGTGGTCGCGCACCGAGACGGCCCAGCCGTTGTTCTCACGGCGGAGCGCGATCTCGACAGTGCTGTCGGGCGCACCGTATTTGACGGCGTTGCCGAGCAGATTGACCAGGGCGCGACGCAGCAGATCGCGGTCGCCGCGCACATAGCCGTCGTCGTGGCCGCGGTTGTCGATCTGCACGGCCACCGTCACGCCACGTGCCTTGGCCAGCGCCCAGATTTCGTCGGCGGCGTCCTGCATGACGCCGGCGAGGCTGATCTCCTTGAACTGGCTGGCGTCGATGGCGTCGGCGCGCACCAGGCGGAACAGGTCATCGGCCAATTTGAGCGCGGAGCGTGCGTAGCGGGTGAGCTGGTTGAGCAGCGCGTGGCCGCTGGCGCTGGCGTCGCCGGCGAGCTGTTCGGCCTCGATCAGGGTGAGGATGGAGGCGATTGGCGAGCGCATGTCGTGCGAGAGGTAGTGCATGGTCTCCTCGCGGCTGCGCTGGGCGTCGTGAATGCGGGTGATGTCGGCCAGACCAAACACCGAACCGAACGGCCGGCCCGAGGCGTCGGCCAGCCCGGCCGCCGACACCAGCAAGCGCGCGCCGTTGGGGGCGTCGAGCTCGACGGTGCGGACGCTGCCGGCGCCCTCGTGCAGCGGCACGCCGCCTTCGGTGGGCACGCCCGGCGGCCACTCCAGCGACTTGATGGCACGCGCCACGGTGAGCGGCTCGGAGGCTTCGAGCAGACGCATGGCTTCCTGGTTGCAGAGCATGACCTGGTGGGCCGGGTTGGTCACCACCGCGCCGACCGGCAGGTGGTCGAGTGTGTCGACCACAAAGCGGTGTAGATCGCGCTGACGCTGGACGGCCTGATCCACCCGACGGATGCGCAATTGCAGCGGGTCGACGCCATGCGCGCGCGGCAACTCGATCTGCATGGCGGGAAACAGCTTGGCCGCGTCGCGATCGAGGATTTCGAGCTGGTCGTCGAGGTGACGTTGCGCGGCCTCGAGTCGTCGCCAGCTCCACAAGGGGTAGCACAGCAGACAGCCGAGCACCGCGCCGGCTGGCGGGAACCACCACATCGCCGCATGCAGCGCGGCCCAGCTGAGCAGCAAACTGGCGGCCGAAGCGCCAAAGGCAATGAGCAAGGCGTTGCGCGGCGCGGCGCGCAGCATCAGGCCCATCAGCAACACGACAATACCACCGGCAATGCTGGCGGCCATCGGCGCGGGCATCAGCCGCACGGCTTCACCACGCTTGAGGGCGGCATAGACGTTGGCGTTGACCTCGACGCCCGGCATTGGCCGGTTAAAGCCCGAGGTGGGCGTGGGCACACTGTCGGCCATGCCGGCGGCGGTGGCGCCGACAAACACGACCTTGTCGCGCAGCGCCGCGACATCGACATCGCCCCGCAGCACGTCGGCGTAGGAGAGGTAGCGGAAACTGCCCGGCGGCCCGGCGAAGGGGATGCGCAGCCAGTCAGCCCGATGCCAGCCCGCGCCTACCCCCGCGGGCGGCGCGACATAACGCGCGGCGCGCTCGGACTCGGCATGCTGGAGCGCGGCGAGGCCGAGCTGCGGATACCGCGCGGCGCCGTCGCCCTCCCACAGATAAATGCTGCGGGCAATGCCGTCCGGGTCGAACTCGACATGGATGTGTCCGACACCCGCGGCGCCTGCCGAAAAGATCGGCGCGGGCGGCGCTTCGCCGACGATGGCGTTGCCACGCGTGGCCTGCACCAACGGAAGGATGACCCGGCCACTGGCGCGAATCGCCTCAGCGAGCAGGGCGTCGGCCTCGGGGTCGGCCGAGTTGGCTTCGCTGAGGATGACGTCCATCACAATGCTGCGTACCCCGGCCGCGCTGAGGCGCTCGATCAGGGCGGCGTGCACCGAGCGCCGCCACGGCCAGCGACCGATTTCGGTCAGACTCGGGTCGTCGATGGCCACCACCACCACTTGCGCATCGGCGTCAGGCCGCGCCACCGACATGGCGCCGTCGTAGGCCACCTGATCAAAACGCCACAACCAGCCCGCCCAGGTTGCGCTCACCGCCACCGCAGCGCACAGCAGGGTGACGATCAGCCACTCGAAAAATCCGCGTTCAGTCACAAAAGCGATCCGTGAATTATCAGAGCAGGATCAACAAGGGCACGAAGAGCATCCACGCCGGCAACTCGGCCGGCACGATCACTTGCTGAGGGGCGGAATAGCCGCCCACGAAGCCGTCGGGGTCGATCGCGCGGACGCGCAAAAAATAAGCCCCGGCAGCGGGCTTGGCCATCACCAGCTCAGGCGTGGTGACATTGCCACTGGCCACCAGCCGGGTGAACTCGGCATCTTCGGCAAACTGGTAGTCGAAGGTCTGGCCAGGCTCACTGCCCCAGGCGAACAGCATGTTGTCTTCATCGAAGGCCGGCGGCGGCACCTCGGCCATCGGCGGGCGCACGGTGAGGCCGACCGGATCACCCCAGGGGCCGCGGTCACCATCGGCGCGCGTGCTGGCCAGGCGCCAGTGGTATTCACCCGCCTCGAGTGCTACGGCGGTGGCATTGTGGGCGAGGGCATCGTCGCGGGTCACGATGTCGGCAAAGCCGGCGTCGCGGGCAATTTCGAAGCGGTAGGTAGCCGCGCCTTCAGCCTGGGCCCAGGCGAAATTCACCGTGCCGGCACCGGCTTTGCCGTCCGGCCGCGGAGCATTGATGAAGGGTGGCTCGGGCCGTGCCTTGAGACGCACCACCAGATCAGCGTCGTGCCCTTCGAGCCCACGCGAATCGAGCGCACGCACGCGAAGGTGGTAGGCGCCATCGGGCAAACCGGCGATCTTCAGATCGGGGACAGTGGACTTGGCCTCGGCCACGATGCGGGTAAAGTCGGCGTCCTGCGCGATCTGACCGCGATAGCCCACCGCACCCACCACCGGGGCCAATTGCACGCGCATGACCGGGCGCTCGTAGAGCGTCACGATATTTGCCACATCCGGCGCCGCCAGCAACGGCACTGGTACATCAACCGGCTGGCCGGCACGGGCCACCAGCCCGAAACCTTGCTTGAGCGCGATCTCGCGTCCCGGCTTGTCACCGCGCACGGCGACCGTGCCGCTACGCATTTCGGCGCGGGTCTGCTCGGATTCGCTGGCGATACGGAAACTGGTGCCGCGCACGCCGATGATCGCGGTCGGCGTGTGGATGCGATAGCGCGCCGCCGGCCCGGCCTGCGGTTTGACCTCGGTTTCGATACGGCCCTGGCGGACATCAAAAGTGGCGCGCTGAACATCGTCCACGCCCTTGAACCCGTGCAGCGCGTCGATACGCACATCGCTTTGCGGTTGCAAGGTGAGGCGGGAGCCATCGGGCAGTTCTAGCGTCATGAAGCCTTCAGCCGGCGTCACCAGCCGGGCGCCTTCCGACACTTTCTGGTCAACCGCGAGGGGCTGGCCATCGGCGCTGGCGCCACCGCTCACGTGCACCACGCGTGCGGCGCGCGGTTCTTTGCGCAGTAACGTAACGGGGATGCGCAGGCTGCGTCCGATCGGTATCCGGTAGGGGTCGGCAACCGCGTTGAGGCGCTGCACGGTCGGCCAGCGATCAGGGTTTTCGAGCAAGGTTTCGCCCAACCCGATCAGGGTGTCGCCCGGCTGCACCACGTAGGTCACGGCATCATCGGCAGCATGCGCAGCACCGCCCCCTGACAGTACAAAAGCCGCCAGACCGACGACCAACAGACGACGGATTGTGACTTTCGGTTGCATCGGGCGTCCCTTCGTAAGCAAGCGTTTCATCATACGTGCGATGACGGTTCTTGCCGTGAAAAACAGTGATAATTCTTCTCACGAACGACAAATCCGTCTAACGTCGCCATCTGGACAGCATAGTCCACAGCCGTCGCAAAAGCCGTCAAATCAGGCACACGGGCATTCGACCGCCGACAGTGGCCTCCAGCCAGGAGTTCAGCAGATGAATATTATTTCGGAGTTCAAGGAATTTGCCGTCAAGGGCAACGTGATGGACATGGCCGTCGGCGTGATCATCGGCGCAGCCTTCGGAAAGATCGTCAATTCGGCGGTCAATGACCTGGTGATGCCGATCGTAGGGAAGATGATTGGCGGAGTCGACTTCTCCAATCTGTACGTCAATCTGGGCGAGGGCACGTTCGCCTCGCTGGCCGAGGCGGAAAAAGCCGGCGCACCGCTGATCAAGTACGGGGTGTTCATCAATACGACGCTGGATTTCATGATCGTGGCCTTTGCGATCTTCATGGCCATCAAGGCGATCAACAAACTCAAGCGCGAAGCGCCGCCCGAGCCGGAAGCGCCCAAGGCCGATCCGGAAGACATCGTATTGCTGCGTGAGATTCGTGATTCGCTGAAGCGCAACTGAAGCCACTGGCCGGGCGAGGCCGTCGATCAGTCGGCGGCGTCCTCGGCGGCGTCGATTTGCTCGAGCCGATAGCCATAGTTATAGGTGGGCGTCAGACGAAAGCCGTTTTCGGGCCGCAGACCCAGTTTGCTGCGCACCCGGCTGATGTGGGTGTCGACGGTGCGCGTGGCGAGGTTGGGATTGCGCCCCCACACGGCTTCGAGCATGTGGCCACGCGAGAGCAGACGGCCAAGGTTCTTGAACAGGAAAGCGGCAAGGTCGAATTCCTTGTCGGTCAGCTCGACGGGCTCACCATCGAGGGTGACCCGCTTGGAGTGCACATCGAAGCTGAAGGGCGGCACTTCGATCATCGAGTCGGACGCCTGCGGACGGGCACGACGCATGACGGCATCGATACGCGAGAGCAACTCGAAGCGACGCAGCGGCTTGACCAGATAGTCGTCTGCACCGGCGCCGAGCGCAGTGACAATGTCTTCTTCGGCATCGCGCGCGGTAATGAAGATTACCGGGGTGTCGTTGGCGCGGTCTTCACGCAGCCAGTGCAGCACCTCGGTGCCGGTCATCTCCGGCAGCATCCAGTCGATCAGGCACAAGTCGAAGCTTTCTCGCCCGGCGACGCGAATGAAATCGCGCGACTGCGAGAAAACATGCACGTCATGCCCGGCCTGGCGCAACCAATCGGCCAGCGTATCACTCTGGAGCGTGTCGTCTTCAAGAATGGCCAATCGCACGGCGGCGTCCTCGCTCTGTCACAAATTCAATCGATCTTGACCAAACATCCTACCGCAAATCGCTACGACCATCCGGTAGCGTATTCAACGGCCATCGCCTACATACGGGTTATTTGCGCGTTCAGCGCCGAAGGTCGACTGCGGACCATGGCCGGGGATGAAGCTGACATCGTCCCCCAGCGGCCACAGCTTGTCGCGGATCGCTGCCACCAAGGTCGCGTGGTCGCCTCGCGGAAAATCGGTGCGACCAATCGAGCCGGCAAACAACACATCGCCCACCACTGCCAGACGCGATCCGGCATCGAAAAACACGACATGGCCCGGCGTATGACCCGGCGTATGAAGCACCTGAAGCTGATTTTTGCCGATCTCGACCATGTCACCGTCTTCGAGCCAACGGTCGGGCTCGAAGGACTCGACCGGCGGAAAGCCGAACATCTTGCTCTGCTTTTCAAGCGCGTCGAGCCAGAAGCGCTCTTCACGCTGCGGTCCGATGATGGGCACATCCAGCGTGCGCGCAAGCTCGGCGGTCGCACCGGCATGATCAATATGACCGTGCGTCAGCAAGATCTTGTCGACCTCAACGCCGGCGGCAGCAATCGCCGCCATGATGCGCGGAATATCACCACCGGGGTCGACAACAGCCGCCTTGCGGGTGTCGGAACACCACAGCAAGGAACAATTCTGGGCAAAGGGCGTTACGGGAATGATGCGATATTCGAGCATGGTCACCTGGTATGACCGCCGAAACCGACTGGTGGGGCATGGCGCGCCTGGCTGGAATCGAACCAGCGGCCCCTGGCTTCGGAGGCCAGTACTCTATCCACTGAGCTACAGGCGCGCAGAGGGCGTGAGAATAGCCTCTTTTGCCAAAAGCGTCCACGTCGGCGTTTTCCAAACCGGCCCTCGCCCCGCTATAATCGCCGCTTTATGATTGTTGCACCCGCACAGAGGAAAAGAGCATGACCCAAACACGCCTCCTGAGCCTTCTCGCCGTCCTCGCCCTGCCGCTGGCCGGCTGTGGTGATAACAAAAGCATTGATGGTGAGATGTCTGCCCAGCTGACCCAACCTGTCGCGCACGTCGAACTCGCTGTCGCCAAAGTGGCCCCGGGCAGCCGCACGGGTGAACAGATCTACACCAGCGTCTGTGCCAGCTGCCATGGTTCGGGCGTGCTCGATGCGCCCAAGACCGGCGACAACGCCGCCTGGGCACCGCGTCTGGCGATGGGCCTCGACGGCCTGGTGGCCAGTGCCAATGCGGGCAAAGGCGCCATGCCGCCCAAGGGTGGCGCAAGTGATCTGACCGACACGGAGCTGGTCCGCGCCGTTGCGTATCTGGCCAACCAGTCGGGCGCGAGCTTCACGGAGCCGCCGATCGAAGGCAACTAAGCCTGCCTCGCGACAAGAAAAAGCCCCGTATCGACGACGGGGCTTTTTCTTGTCCGCCCCTTGCGGCAGCGATCAAATGGGCAGCGCGGTTTCGTTTTTGATTTCGCGCAGCGTCACGCTCGTGCGCACCACATCGACCTCCTGCATCTTCAGCAAGAAGCTGTGCATGAAGGCGGTGTAGGCGTCCATGTCGGGCAGGTAGACCTTCATCAGGTAGTCACTCTCGCCCGTCAGCTCATAACACTCGACCACCTCGGGGCGCGCCGCCACCATGGTTTCGAACTGTTCGGCAATCTGGGCGCTGTGCTTCTTGAGGCGCACCTGACACCACAGACAAGCGTCCAGCCCCAGCTTCTTGCGGTCGAGCAAGGCGACATACGAGCGGATCAACCCGCCCTCTTCGAGCTCTCGCACGCGGCGCCAGCACGGCGACACCGACAGCCCGACCCGATCGGCCAGTTCCTGGTTGCTGATGCGGGAGTTCTTCTGCAGCTCGGCAAGGATCTGGCGTTGAATACGATCAATCTTCATGGTGGCTTTGGCATGGCATCGAAACCGGAACGTTTTTCCTCTGCACGGCACATGCGAGAAAAATTTTGCCAAGTTTAGGCCAAGTCTCCTGACAATGAAATGTATCGAGGCGCCCTGAACCAAAGACGCCGCCACACGCGCTCCGGGTCACGTATAAACCTGTCGATCCAGACAGGTTAACATTGAGCCTCAGTCAAACTCGCGAAGGTGGTGCGCCATGCCTTGGGAAAAGTCATTTGACGAAGACGAGGCGGTCGGCAAGGCGATGAAGGTGTTTTGGGAGAAAGGTTTTGAGGCCGCCTCCCTGGCCGATCTCATCGCCGGCACAGGCATTACGCGCGGCAGCCTCTACAACGCGTTTGGCGGCAAAGAACAGCTCTTCGTCAGGACGCTCCGAAAGTACGACAAAGACCAACGACGCGCCATGCTGGCCGAGCTGGAGGCGATGGACGATCCTGAGAAGGCCATCACCGCGCTGTTTGAGGGCATTGTGGCAGAGAGCCTTTCCGACGCTGAAAAGAAGGGGTGCTTTCTGGTCAACACCGCGTCGGAATTCACCACCCACAGTGAAGAAATCAACAGCATCGTACGCAACGGCCTGCGCGAAACCGAGGCCTTCCTTCAGCGAAGCCTTGAAGTAGGGCAGGCGCGCCAGCGGTTCCCCAACGCGCTGGACCCAGCCCCCACCGCCAAGGCATTGATGGCCTTGATCGTTGCCATCCGCGTGCTCGCCCGCGGCCTGTTCGACGAAGCCTCACTCAAGACCATCGCCGCCCAGGCGCAGCGCTTGTTGCGCTGAGCCGTCTGACACACCCACCGCTGAAGTAGCCGTTGGTTTTGACCAATCGGTTTATATCTATTAAATTTAAATCGATCGATTTAAACAATGCGTCGTGCAACAGCGGCACGACACCGCCCTGTCACCCAAACGCGCACCTTTTCCTCGATTCGAACCTTTCCCGAAGCGCACTGGCAGGCGCCACACATGATTGAACCTGGAAACCGTCGTTGGACGCGACTGACAATCTGACACACTGAATCACGCCATCCACCACCTCTTTCAAGGAGGACGCCCATGCCCGACCACACGCCCACGTTGATTCTTGTTTTCGACGTGAATGAGACACTGCTCGACATCACCACGCTCGAGCCGCTGTTTGAACGCGTCTTCGGCGACCGGCGAGTGCTTCGTGAATGGTTTGCGCAGCTCATTCTGTATTCCCAGACCCTGACGCTGTCCGGCATCTACACGCCCTTCGGCGAGCTGGGCGTCGGCACGCTGCGCATGCTTGGCTCAACACACGGCGTCACCCTTGCCGACGACGACATCCATGAGCTGAAGACGCGAATGAACACCCTGCCCGCGCACCCCGATGTCGTGCCCGCACTCACCCGACTGCGCGACGCCGGCTTCCGGATGGTGACACTGACCAACTCGGCCAGCACCGCCTCGCCAACGCCGCTGGAGCGCGCGGGGATCAGTGACTTCTTCGAACACAGCTTCAGTGTCGAAGCCGTTCAGAAGTTCAAGCCAGCCCCCGAAACCTACCGCCAGGTGGCGCAGGCGCTTGACGTTGGCATGTCAAATCTGTGCCTCGTCGCCTGTCATCTGTGGGATACCGTAGGAGCCCAGGCCGCGGGCTGCCGCGGTGCGCTGGTGACTCGGCCGCACAATGCCGTGCTACCGGCCGCCAATGTGTCGCCGCCCGACCTGTGCGCCTCGGACCTCACCCACCTCGCCGATCAGATCATTCAACGCTGGCAAACGGCCTGATTCCAAACGCACGGCCAGGCGCTTGTCCAACACGTTGACGACAAACGGCCGCGCCAATCGATGGCGCGGCCGTTTGTGCGGATCAGAAGACTCAGAACTTGCCGTTGTCGTTCTTCCATTCGGCGCGGGCCGGAATAGTTTCAATCGTGTCCCAGTGCTCGGCGAGCACGCCTTTTTCGACACGGAACAAGTCATAGAACGCGGTCGGCTTGCCGCCAACGCTCCCTTCGCTGACCACCAGAACGAAGTTGCCCTCGCCCAGCACCTTGTGGATGTGATCGTATTTCATCGTGATCCCCTGCTCGGCCATGGCCTTCAGCGCGCCACCGAGCCCCGACAGGCCATCGGGCACCTGCGGGTTGTGCTGAACATACGCATCCCCGGCAAAGTAGCCGCCCAGCGTGTCCATGCGGCCATTCACCAACACATCCTCAACAAACGCACGCACCAGCGTCTTGTTTGACGCGGTCTTCTCACGATCGACAATCTCGGTCGCACCGTCGATCATGCTGTGGCCGCTGGGATTGGCGGTGGTGGGCTTCTCCTGCAGGTTGTCCCAGTGCTCGACGATCTTGCCGTCTTCAAAGCGAAAGATGTCGAAACCAATCTTGGGCCCGAAGAAGTTGTAATCGGTGTGCGTAAACACGTAGTCACCGTCCTGGAAGGCACGCACCGTGTTGACCCGGGCGCTTCCGGTGGGCAACTGCTGCAGCACGACACCGAAACCGGCCAGACCATCCGCGACCGCAAGATTGTGCTGGATGTACTGGTTCGGGTTGATATAGGCCACCGGCGCAGCATCACCGGTTTCAATGCTCTTCAGCAGTTCGCGCACTTGTGCGACGGGTTGGTGTGTCATTTTCATCTCCTCTTCGTGGGTCGTGGCGCCAGCGCTGGCCAACGTGGAGGCAGCAGCAATCCCGGAGAATACGAGGGGAACAAACAGGGGTTTCACAGGGCTCTCCAGGACGTTTGTTGAAATCGCGGACGCAAGCGACATGGACAGATCTTAGGCGCGCGCACCGTGAATGACCCGGTAGAATGCAGCGAATGAATGGTGAAAAACGGACACATCACCGATGAGTAAGCGTAGGCAAGGCGGCGATGATCTGAAGCGCATTGGCTACCAGCCGCCCGACCGCTACCGGCTGGATCTCGAGGTGCTGTCACTGTCGGAGTTGCGGCAACGGGTGGTCGAGGAAGCCGAACGCCTGGCGCATCGCATCGACTTTCACATCCTGATCCTGGTCAGTCAGGGGCACTGCGTTCACACCGTCGACTTCACCCCGATGCCCTGCCGCCCCGGTGCCTTGCTGGCGCTACGCCCGGCGCAAGCACAGCGCTTCGATTTTTCGAGTGACTGGGAGGGCTGGATCACGATATTCCGCCCGGAATTCCTGTTGCCGGTGCACAGCACGGCATCGGTCGACGACCTGCAGATGGTCAGCGGTCTGGAATCGCTGCCCGAGTATCAGGTGCTCGCTGAGAAGGACCGCCAGGCGGTCACCCACGCCTTTGCGCAGATGCATGAGGACACGCGACTCGGCGCCCCCGCCAAAGACGTGAACATGTTGCTGAGGCACCAACTGTCAGCCCTGCTGACACGGCTGCACCTGATCCATGGCCGGCAAACCAGCCAGCCGGGTCAGGCCTCGCCGAACCAGCAGCGATTCAAGCGCTTCAAGCAGCAGCTGGAAAAGGACTTTGCCCGCCAGCATCAGGTCGCTGGCTACGCGCGTCAGCTGGGTTGTTCGGAAAAAAGCCTGAGCCGGGCAACGCTCGACGTGGCCGGAATGACCGCAAAGACATACATCGCCGCGCGGATCAATCTGGAAGCCAAACGTCTGCTGGCCCACACCGCGTTGCCGATCGCCCAGATCGCCGATCGCGTCGGTTTCGATGAACCGACCAATTTCGTGAAGTTCTTCAAGCGGGAAGTCGGGTGCTCACCCGGCGAATTCAGACGCCGGAATCGTACCTAGCCCGGCACGCGGCCAAAGGGCTCACCGCGACTCGGCCATCCGGAAAAACACCGCCCCCGCCGCCGCGGCGCCGAGCACCAGATACATCACCATGCCCAGACTCAGGGTCTGAACGCTCCCCCACAGCAGGGGCGCGGTCACCGCCGCGGTCAGCGCATTGACCGCCATCTGCATGAAGCTCTGACAACTCGAGGCCAGGCCACGGCGCAGCGGAAACAGGTCCAGCGCCATCAGGGTCAGATTGGGCATGGTCAGCGACATACCCAGGGTGTAGAGCGCGATCGGCGCGACCGATTGCGGCAGGCCGGGCGTCATCGCCGCCGACACCACGACATTGGCCAGCGCCGACGCGCCCATGACCGCATAGCCGATGCTCACGCTGCGCTTTGGCGACCAGAGCCCGGCGACCCGGCCCGACAGCCAGGAGCCGACCAGCAAACCGCCCATGGCCGGCACGAACAGCCAGGCAAAGGCTTGCGGCGAGCGGCCGAGATGGTCGACCAGAAAGGTCGGCGCCGACAGCACGTAGATGAAGAAACCGTTGAAGTTCAGCGCCAACGCGCCGGTCAGCAACAAGAAGGCCGGCTTGCGCAGCACCTGGCCATAGGCCCGCGCCAGATCCCCCAGGTGGAGGGGCTGGCGCTTGTCGGGCGGCAGGGTTTCCGGCAAGACCCGGTGGCAGACCACGGTCATCACCAGCCCGTACAGCGCCAGAAATGCGAAAATCGCGCGCCAGTCGGCGAAGACCAGAATCCAGCCGCCAATGATGGGCGCCACCGCCGGCGCCACCGCGAACATCATCACCACATGCGACATCAGGCGCTGCGCGTCGGGGCCATCGAGCACATCGCGCACAATGGCACGGCCGATCACCATGCCAGCACCGGCACTCATGCCCTGCAGGGCGCGCCCGACCCACATCCACTCGATACTCGGGGCGACGGTACACAGCACCGAGGCCAGCGTGAACATGGCCATCGCCACCACCAGCACCCGGCGCCGGCCAAAGCCGTCGGACAGCGCGCCATGCCACAACACCATCACGGCAAACATCACCATGTACAGCGTGAGCGTCTGCTGCACGGCATAGCGCGTTGTACCGAGGTCGGTTTCCATGGCGTGGAAAGCCGGCAGGTAGGTATCGATCGAAAACGGGCCGATCGCGGCCAGCGCCGCCAAGATGATGGCCAGTTGGGTGTAGGAGCGGTGCATGCGGGGTCGCTGAAGAAAATGGCGACCGGCCCAAAGGCGCGATCGCGTACCGACCCAGTGTACTGCTTATCGCGCCGAGGCGCCGAGCCCGCGCCGGTACTGGATGGCCTCGGCCACATGCGGCGCGGCAACCCCATCCGCCCCGGCCAGATCGGCAATCGTGCGCGCCACGCGCAGGATGCGGTCGTGGCTGCGCGCCGACAGACCGAGTGACTCCACCGCACGTGCCAGCACCTGACGCCCGCGATCATCCGGCCGGCAATGTCTCACCACGCCAGCGGCATCAAGCGCGGCATTGTCGCCACTCTGCCGCGCCTGCTGACGTTGCCGAGCCGCCAGCACCCGGACGAGTACGGTGGCGCTGTCCTCACCGGGCACGACGCGTTCGAGCTCGGCGGCGTTCAGCGCACCGACTTCAAGCGTCAGATCAATGCGATCGAGCAGCGGGCCGGAGAGCTTGCCGCGATAGCGGGCGACCTGATCCGGCGTGCATCGGCAACGCCCTCGTGCATCGCCAAGGTAACCACACGGGCACGGATTCATCGCGGCAACCAGCTGAAAACGCGCCGGAAACCGCGCCCGACGCCGCGCCCGGGCGACCTCGACATGTCCGCTTTCGAGCGGCTCGCGCAGAGCCTCGAGGACGCGGCGGTCGAACTCCGGCAACTCGTCCAGAAACAGCACGCCATGATGCGCCATGCTGATCTCGCCTGGCCCCGGAATCGCCCCGCCACCAACGATGGCCGGCGCGGAAGCCGAATGATGCGGCGCCCTGAAGGCCCGCCGCCCCCAGGTGGCCGGATCGAAGTGCCCGGCCAGGGACTGCACCGCCGCCGCTTCCAGCGACGCCGCCTCGTCGAGCGGCGGCAAAATGCCGGCCAGTCGCTGGGCGAGCATGGATTTGCCGGTGCCCGGCGGACCGTACATCAATAGCGAGTGATTTCCCGCCGCGGCCACCTCCAGCGCCCGGCGCGCTTCGAGCTGGCCTTTAACATCAGCGAGATCGGGCGGCGCAGGCAAGGGCGCCGTGTCGGACGGTGGCGGCGCATCGGGCAACAGCGTCTGGCCGTTGAGGTGCGCGCACACGGCGAGCAGACTGTCGGCCGGACGCACCGAGACATCACGCACCCGCGCGGCTTCCTGCGCGCTGGCGGTCGGCAATATCAGCGTCCGCCCGGCGGCACGGGTTTGCAGCGCCATGGCCAACGCGCCGCGAATCGGACGCAGCTCGCCCGACAGCGACAACTCGCCGGCAAACTCGTGACTCGCCAGGGCCGCCGCGTTGAGCTGCCCCGAAGCGGCGAGGATGCCGACCGCGATCGGCAGGTCGAAGCGCCCGCCCTCTTTGGGCAGATCGGCCGGCGCCAGATTGACGGTAATGCGCCGCTGGGGAAACTCGAAGTTGCCGGTTTGCAGCGCGGCGCGCACCCGCTCGCGCGCCTCGCGCACTTCGGTGTCGGGCAGCCCGACCAGATTGAAGGCGGGCAGGCCGTTGGCGAGATGCACTTCGACGACGACCGGCGGGGCGTCCATGCCATCGAGGGCACGGGTATGAACAAGGGCGAGTGACATGGGGCCCGAGTGTAGCGGGCTGGCGATGCGATTGGAATATGCCGTGTCAATGCCGGTCAGGCGGCGCGGCGTTGCTCCACGGCGTTGGCGGCATCGATCAGCAGGCGCGGGTCGTTGGCGCGCAGCCGATTCGGGTCGGACAGCATGCGCCGCCACTGACGCGCACCGGGCATGCCGTGATACAGGCCCAGCACATGGCGGGTCATGGTCTTGAGCGGCACGCCTTCAGCAATTTGCGCGGCCATGAAGCTGACCATGGCGTCCACCACCGCCAGCCGCGTGGGCATGGCCTCGGTGTCGCCCCAGCCGCGCGCGTCGGCCTCGGCCAGCAGCCAGGGGTTGTGATAGGCCTCGCGCCCGACCATCACACCGTCCACCGCCGGCCATTGCGCGGCGATGGCGTCCCAGTCGGTGAAGCCGCCGTTGATGAGAATCTCCAACGCGGGAAAATCACGCTTGAGCCGGTGCACGTAGTGGTACCTGAGCGGAGGAATGTCGCGGTTTTCTTTGGGCGACAGGCCTTTGAGGATCGCGTTGCGCGCGTGCACGATGAACACCGTGCAGCCACTCGCCGCATGCACCTGGCCGACGAAATCGCGCAGGTAACTGTAGTCCTCAACGCTGTCGATGCCGATGCGGTGTTTGACGGTCACGGCGCGATCGGTCACGTCCTGCATGGCCTTGAGGCAATCGGCGACCAGATCGGGATCGGCCATCAAACAGGCGCCGAAGGCACCGGACTGCACCCGCTCGGAGGGGCAACCGACGTTGAGGTTGATCTCGTCGTAACCCCACTCGGTGGCCAGACGGGCGCAGCGCGCCAGATCCGCCGGGTCGCTGCCGCCGAGTTGCAGCGCCAACGGATGCTCGCAGTCGTCGAAACGCAGAAAGCGGCCGGCGTCGCGGCCATGGATCAGCGCGCCAGTGGTCACCATCTCGGTATACAGCCAGGTGCGCCGCGTGATCTGCCGCGCAAAGTAGCGATAGAAGCGGTCGGTCCAGTCGAGCATGGGCGCGATGGCCAGACGGCGCGAGGGCAGCGCGGCGGGGGAAGACGAAACAGACATGGGCGCAACATCAATACGGGGCGCCAATTCTATCATCGGCGCCGGCGAGCGAAGTCAGCCCTCGGCCGGCCGGTGCCAGGGCGGCTGAGCAAAAGCCTCGGCGAGAAAGTCGACCAGCACCCGTACTTTCACCGACAGATGGCGGCGCGAGGGGTAGACCACATACACGCCGATCTCGGGGAGGCGGAAATCCGGCAACACCTCCACCAGCCGCCCCTCGGCCAGGTCATCACCAATCAGAAAATCGGGCTGCAACACGAGGCCCTGATGCGCCAGCGCGACCGCGCGGCAGGTGTCGCCGTTGTTGGTACGCATGCGCGGCGAGGTTTGCACCTCCTGCGGACCGTCAGGCGTGTCGAAGCGCCAGGTGTCGCCGGCCGGGGAATAGCTGTAGGCGATGACGGCGTGCGCGGCCAGATCGGCCACCCGCTCGGGTGTGCCGTGCGTCGCCAGATACGCCGGCGTGGCGGTGACCATCACCCGGGTCGAGGCCAGGCGCCGATGCACCAGCGTGGAGTCCTGCATGCGGCTGATGCGGATCACCGCGTCGTAGCCCTCTTCGACCACGTCGATCAGCCGGTCGGCCAGATCCACCTCCAGCGACACATCCGGGTAGCGCGCCATGAACGGCCCCCACAACGGCGCCAGATGCAGCACGCCGAAGGACAGCGGCGCGTTGATGCGCAAGCTGCCCACCGGGTGGCCGGTGACCTCGCCGACCGCGCTCTCGGCCTCTTCGAGCTCGTCGAGAATCTGTTTGCAGCGGCCGTAGTAGGCGCGCCCCGCCTCGGTAATCGACAGGCGACGCGTGGTGCGCTGGAGCAGGCGTGCGCCGAGCCGGGTCTCCAGATCGATCACACTGCGCGACACCGCTGCCTTCGACAGACGCAACTGATCGGCCGCGGCGACAAAACTGCCGGCTTCGATCACGGCAACAAAACACTGCATTTCGCGGAATCTATCCATGCGCAGATTGTCTCTCATTCATTGACAATCAATCAATGCTGCCGGTGTTTATCAAAGTCAAGGCAAACAATAAGATGCACCCAAGCTTCGCATTTACGCGTGGCGTGCCATCAAGGAATCAAGGATGTCTCTGCCCAGCCTCTTTATCTCGCACGGTTCGCCGATGTTCGCTGTCGAACCCGGCCGCCTCGGCCCATCGCTGACCGCGCTGGGCCAGGCGCTGACGCGGCCGCGGGCGGTGGTCATCGTGTCACCGCACTGGATGCGCCCCTCGCTCGAAGTGTCGGCCGGCATCACAGGGGAAACCATTCACGACTTTGGCGGCTTTCCGCGCGCACTGTATGCGCTGGACTACCCGGCGCCGGCCGCGACCGATGTGGCCGAGACGGTCGTCGCTGCGCTCACTCGCCACGGGCTGAAAGCACGGCGCAACGACACACACGGACGCGATCACGGCGCCTGGGTACCGATGCTGCACCTGTATCCGGACGCGGACATCCCGCTGATTCAGGTCTCGCAGCCCAGCGCGCCCTCGCCACTGGCGCTGCTCGAACTGGGCCAGGCATTGGCGCCCTTGCGCGAATCCGGGGTGCTGCTGATCGGCTCGGGCAGCCTGACCCACAACCTGCGCGACTACTTTCATGACACAGGCACGGAACCTTATGCCGCCGAGTTTGCCAACTGGGTGTGGGCGCGGTTACAGGCGGGCGACCTCGACGCCTTGCTCAACTACCGCAGCCAGGCGCCGAACGCACTGCGCGCACACCCCACCGACGAGCATTTTCTGCCCCTGTTTTTTGCCATCGGCGCTGCCGGCTGCGATTGGTCGCACACCCGCCGGATCGACGGTGGCGTGCTGACCGGAGAATTAAGCATGGACAGTTTCGTGTTTGCCGATCCCACCTTCTCCCTTGCACACGCGGCCTGAGCGCCGACACACGATCATGGAACCACGCTACACCCCCACCGCCATCACCCTGCACTGGCTCATCGCGCTAGGCATCACCGGCGCCTTCGGCCTCGGCGTGTACATGCACGAGCTACCGCTATCACCGACCAAGCTCCAGCTCTATTCCTGGCACAAATGGGCCGGCGTCACGCTGTTCCTGCTGATCCTGTTTCGACTCGGCTGGCGACTCACTCACCCGGTACCGACCCTGCCCGGCACCATGTCGCCGGCGCTGCGTCTGGCCGCTGGTGCCGCCCACTGGGTGCTATATGCCCTGATGCTCGCCATCCCGCTGTCGGGCTGGCTGATGAGCTCGGCCAAGGGCTTCCAGACCGTGTGGTTTGGCCTCGTGCCACTGCCCGACCTGCTGGCCAAGGACGCCGCGCTGGGCGACACGCTCAAGGACGTGCACGAAGCGCTCAACTTCACCCTGCTCGGTCTGGTCGTGCTCCACACCGCCGCCGCGCTCAAGCACCACTTTATTGATCGGGACTCCGTGCTCACCCGCATGCTGCCCCGCTTCCGGAAATCCTGATTCGGCACAACCGAAGGAGACTTTGATGACCCACACCGCTTTGACCCGCTCAACCCTCGCCGCCGCACTGGCACTCGGCCTGGCCGGCCCCGCGCAGGCCATCGAGTACGGCACGCTCGACACCACGGCAAGCAAAGTCGGCTTTCGCTACACCCAGATGGGCGTGACGCTCGACGGCCAGTTCAAGCAGTTCTCGGCACAACTGCGCTTCGACCCGGCTCGCCCCGAGGCCGCCTCGACGACCTTCGAAGTCCCGCTGGCCGGCATCGACACCGGCTCGCCGGAGGGCGACGACGAGGTCAAGGCCAAAACCTGGTTCGACACCGCCAATCACCCGGTGGCACGCTTTGTCTCCTCAGCCGTCAAGCCGCTGGGCGGCAACCGCTTCGAAGTCACCGGCGAGCTCAGCATCAAGGGCAAGACCCGCCCGGTGAGCTTTCCGGTCACCTACACCCCGGGCGCACCGACCGCCACGTTCGAGGGCGCGCTGCCGCTGCGCCGGGGCGATTTCGCCATCGGCGAGGGCGACTGGGCCAGCTTTGACATCGTCGCCAACAACGTCGTCGTGGTCTTCCATCTCATCGCCAAGCCACTGGCGCAATAGATTTCCCCCAACCCCAAACCCCACTCACGGAGCTCCATCATGAAAAATACCCTGCTCACCGCCGCCCTCGCCACGCTCATCGCCGCACCGGCCTTTGCCGAGCCGGTGGTCTACACCGTCGAAGGCACGCACACCTACCCGCGCTTCTCGTACAGCCACTTCGGCCTGTCGAAGCAGATCTCGCGCTTCAACAAGACCACCGGCACGGTCACGCTGGACGCCGCCGCCCGCCGCGCCTCGGTCGACATGACCATCGACACCACCTCGGTCGACACCGGCTACGACACCTTTGACGGCCACATCCAGGGTGCAGACTTCCTCGACACGGCCAATCACCCGACCGCCACCTTCAAGTCCACCAAAGTGAATTTCGACGGTGACACGCCGACCACCATCGAAGGCAATCTGACCCTCAAGGGCGTGACCCGCCCGGTGACCCTGACCGTGACCTCGTTCAAGACCATGGCCCACCCCATGCTCAAGAAACCAGCCATCGGCGCCAACGCCACCACGGTGATCAAGCGCAGCGAGTTCAACGCCGGCAAGTACGCCCCCAATGTCAGCGACGAAGTCACGCTGGACATCGCAATCGAAGCGGTGCAGATGTAATCTCAGAAACATCCCGGCAACAAAAAAGCGGCCCCGAAAGGCCGCTTTTTTTGTGCCTTTACCGAATCAGCCGGCGGTCTTCTTCGCCAATTCAGCTTCCAGCATCGCCACGCGCGCCTCCAGTGCCGCCAGCTGCACGCAGGTCCGCTCCAGCAAGGCGCACTGCACATCAAATTCCTCGCGGGTCACCAGATCGAGCCGGGCGAAGGCGCTGGCCGCCAATGCACGCACGTTCTTCTCAATATCCTTGACCGGCGAGTTGGCCGCGGCTTCGGCGAATTTTCCGGCGAGTTGATCAAGCAGCTGGGGTGGGTTCATTGCGGAGTCCTGGAGTCAAAGGCGAAAACGCGGATATTGTCGCGCGAATCCGCCTGCGATGCACTCCTCCTCGCAGGCCACGTACATCAAAAAAAGCACCACGCCGGTGCGCACCAAAACAGTGCGCCTTTCTGGTGCATTGGATTTTCTCGGTGCGCTACGACGCAACATTCCGACTGGCACCATCGCAAACCCTTGTTTTTCCGTATGAAAAAAACTGGCACAGTTCCTGCCATAGGGTCATCACCCAACTGACCTGGAGCTTGTCATCATGCTTAAACGTTCCCTCTGTGCTGCTATTGCGCTTGCCGGCCTGACTGGCACTGTCCTCGCCGAAGACAGCCCGATCTCCGCCAACGTCGGCTTCGTTTCCGACTATCAGTACCGCGGCTATTCACAGACCAAGGAAAACATGGCCGTGCAGGGCGGATTTGACTACGCCCACGCCAGCGGTTTCTACGCCGGCGTGTGGGGCTCCAACGTCAGCTGGCTTGACGAGGGCAGCCTGGAAGTCGACGTCTATGGCGGCTTCAAGAACACCCTCGGCGACTTCGGCTACGACGTCGGCCTGCTGCAGTACGTCTATCCGGGCGGCAAGATCGGTGGCGAAAGCGCCGACACAACCGAAGCCTACGTCGGGGTGAGCTGGAAGTTCCTGACCTTCAAGTATTCCTACGCCTTCACCGACCTGTTCGGCGCGACCAACTCCGACGGCAGCCAGTACTTCGACCTGTCAGCCAGCCATGAGGTCGGCGGCGGCTTCACCCTCGGCGCACACCTTGGTCGCCAGAAGATTGAAAACGGCACCAGCTACAACGACTGGAAAGTCGGCGTCAGCAAAGACTACGCCGGCTTCAGCTTCGGCCTCAACTATGTCGACACCGATGTGGACAACGACGACAACGCCGACGCGCGCGTGATTCTCTCCGTCTCCAAGTCCTTCTAAACCCGTCGCCGGGCGGGGCCGTTGTCCGGCCCGGCGGACTCACCACAGGGAACTGTCATGAAATATCTTGTTGCCATCATCAAGCCCTTCAAGCTGGACGAAGTGCGCGAAGCGCTCTCCGCCATCGGCGTGCAAGGCATCACCGTGACCGAGGTCAAAGGCTTCGGTCGTCAGAAAGGCCACACCGAGCTGTATCGCGGTGCCGAGTATGTGGTCGATTTTCTGCCCAAAGTGAAGATCGAAGCAGCCATCTCCGCGACCTTGCTGGACCAGGCCATTGAAGCCATCGAAAAGGCCGGCAACACCGGCAAGATCGGCGACGGCAAGATCTTTGTGTTCGATCTGGCTCAGGCCATCCGCATCCGCACCGGTGAAACCGGTAACGACGCCCTGTAAGGAGACCTCATACATGAAAGCCATCCTATCTCTCATGCTGGCGGCGCTGGTCGGTCTGGCGGCCCCCGCCCACGCTCAGGACGCCGCCGTGATCGTCGACAAGGGCGACGTCGCCTGGTTGATGACCGCCACCTTGCTGGTCGTCTTCATGGCCGTGCCCGGCCTGGCGCTGTTCTACGGCGGCATGGTCCGCGCCAAGAACATGCTGTCGGTGCTGATGCAGGTCATGGTCGTGTTCAGCCTCGGCGTCGTGCTGTGGGCACTCTACGGCTACAGCGTGGCCTTTACCGAAGCCAGCCCCTTTGTCGGCGGCTTCAGCAAAGTCTTCCTGTCGGGCGTGACGATCGACACCCTGGCCGATACCTTCACCGACAACGTGAAGCTGCCGGAACTGGTCTTCGTCGCCTTCCAGGCCACCTTCGCCGGTATCACCTGCGCGCTGGTCGTCGGCTCCTTTGCCGAGCGGATCAAGTTCTCCGCGGTGCTGTTGTTCACGGTGATCTGGTTCTCGTTCAGCTACCTGCCGATCTGCCACATGGTGTGGGGCCCGGGCGGCTACCTGCTCGGTGACGGCGCACTCGACTTCGCCGGCGGCACCGTGGTGCACATCAACGCCGGTGTGGCTGGCCTGGTGGGCGCCTATCTGGTGGGCAAGCGGATCGGCTACGGTCGTGAAGCCATGGCACCGCACTCGCTGACCATGACCATGATCGGTGCCTCGATGCTGTGGGTGGGCTGGTTCGGTTTCAACGCCGGCTCCAACCTGGAAGCCACCTCCGGCGCGGCACTGGCCTTCATCAACACCCTGGCCGCCACGGCCGCTGCGACCCTCTCCTGGATCGCCGGCGAGGCCATCTTCAAGGGCAAGCCCTCGATGCTCGGTGCCGCCTCCGGTGCTGTCGCCGGCCTGGTGGCCATCACCCCGGCTTGCGGTTCGGTCGGCCCGATGGGCGCCATCGTGATCGGTCTGCTCTCCGGCGTGATCTGCCTGTGGGGCGTCAATGGCCTCAAGCGCATGCTCGGTGCGGACGACTCGCTCGACGTGTTCGGTGTGCACGGTGTCGGCGGCATCCTGGGTGCCATCCTCACCGGTGTCTTCACTGCCCCGTCGCTCGGCGGCACGGGTGGCGAGGACTTCTCGATCGCCAGTCAGACCTGGATCCAGACCTATAGCGTGCTGGTCACCATCGGCTGGTCGGGCGTGGTGTCGCTGGTCGCCTTCAAGCTGGTCGATATGCTGGTCGGCCTGCGTGTGGCCGAAGACGAAGAGCGCGAAGGTCTCGACATCGCGGCTCACGGCGAATCGGCTTACAAGTTCTGATCGCCTGAAACCCCCGGCACCGCCTCAGGCGCCGGACAAGAAAAACCGGCACGCCCAATGGGTCGTGCCGGTTTTTTTGTGATCGACGCGCGTTCAGCGGAACACGACGGTCTTGGTCCCATGCACCAGCACCCGGTCTTCCAGGTGGTAGCGCAGGCCGCGCGCCAGCACGGTCTTTTCGATATCGCGGCCGTAGCGCACCATGTCTTCGACGGCATCGGTGTGGTCGATGCGGATCACGTCCTGCTCGATGATCGGGCCCTGGTCGAGATCGGCTGTCACGTAATGGCAGGTGGCGCCGATCAGCTTGACCCCTTTTTCGTAGGCCTGGTGATACGGCTTAGCCCCCACAAAGCTGGGCAAAAAGCTGTGGTGGATATTGATGATTCGCCCGGGGTAGGCGGCGCACAGCTCGGGCGACAGAATCTGCATGTAACGAGCCAGCACCATGGTGTCGCCATGAACTTCTTCAAACAGGCGCTGCACTTCGGCGTAGGCCGCGGCCTTGTTATCGGCAGTGACCGGCACATGGTGGAAACTGATGCCATGCCACTCGACGAAGCCACGCAGATCGTTGTGGTTGGAGATGACGCAGGGGATTTCGACGTCCAGCTCCTTGCTCTTCCAACGGGCAAGCAGGTCGTAGAGGCAGTGCTCTTGCTTGGACACCAGCAACACCAGCCGCTTCTTGACCGCCGAATCGGTAATCTTCCAGCTCAGTTCCAGTTCGGACGCCAGCGGCGCAAAACGCTCGCGAAACTCGCTAAGCATGAAAGGCAACGAATCGGCGCGGATCTCGATACGCATGAAGTAGCGCCCCACCGACTCCCCGGCGCGTGGCGGCTCGGCGTGCAACGCCGTTTCGAGAATCCAGCCCTGATGCTCGGCAATGAAGCTCGACACGCGCGCGACGATGCCGACACGGTCAGGACAGGAGGCGGAGAGGGTGTAAAAACGTTGTCGATGCATGAATCTGGTCAGATGCCGATACGTGCGCTGGCCGACAGAATTTCGCTCATCAGCGCATCGTAGTCGCGAACCACCGGATATTGCGGGAACTCGCGGATCACGTTGTCCGGCGGGCAGAACAGAATGCCGGCATTGGCCTCGCCGAGCATGGTGGTGTCGTTGTAGGAGTCCCCCGCGGCGATGGTCTTGAAGTTCAGTTCCTTGAAGCGACGCACCGCCTCCTGCTTCTGGTTGGGCATGCGCAGGTGGTAGTTCACCAGGAAGCCATTGGCGTCGGCTTCGAGCCGGTGGCAGAACAAGGTCGGCCGGCCAAGCTGATCCATCATCGGCTTGGCAAAATCATAGAAGGTGTCGGACAGGATCACGACCTGAAACGTGTCGCGCAGCGCATCCAGGAAGTCCTTGGCGCCGGGCATCGGCCCCATGTCGGCAATGACCGCCTGGATGTCTGGCAGACCGAGCTTGTGCTCACGCAGGATGTCGAGCCGGTAACGCATCAACACGTCGTAATCGGGCTCGTCGCGGGTGGTGCGACGCAGCGCATCGATACCGGTACGGGCGGCGAACTCGACCCAGATTTCGGGAATCAGCACACCTTCGAGGTCAAGACAGACGATCTGCACGGCAAAACCCTTGTCAGTAGTGGACAACCGGCGCATTTTAGCAGGCCAATCCCACGCCAAGTGTGGTGTTTTTGCCGGTAATCAAAGCGCAGCTGGCATACGGTGTCGTACGGTGGCTTGATCCCGTGAGGGGGAGCGGCCACAATGCAGGCAGATCAAAACAAAACACTTAGAGGAGAACCGCCATGTCACAGCAAGTGCTCGTCTCGTTCGGCCCGTCACAAGAGTACGAAATCGTCGTTCACCCAGCCGATCTCGAGGGTATGGACAAAAGCACGGCCCGCGCCTGGTTTGCGCAGGAATTCGAAGATCTGGAGTGCACCCCGAGCAACCCGATGGGCAAAGTGCTGGTGCTGGACATGATCCTCAACGTCGCCAAATACGGCGGCGAGGCGCGCTTCAAGGAAGGCGGCGAGTGGGCGAGGAAGTTCGGCGCGGCCACGGCTGTCGCGCTGGGTCGCCCGGTGATGAAGGTTGACGTCAAGCTGTTCTCGGTCGGCTGATCTTTCGCTGCACCGGAACATCGAAAGGCCCGCCACACGCGGGCCTTTCTCTTTGTGGCCGCCCTGCGCGCCGCTCAGTGTTCCCGGCCGAGCCGGAACAGGCCGACGCTGGCCAGGAAGTTGGGCTCTTCGCGCACGCGCACGCCCTCGTCGAAGCCGATCGCGTCGCGGATCACGATGCCATTCATTTCGCACAAGTGTTCGAAATCGGCGATGGTGAAGAAGCGCACGTTGGGCGTGTTGTACCACTGGTGTGGCAGATTCTCGGACACTGGCATGTGGCCATTGAGAATCGCCTGCCGGTGACGCCAGTAGGCAAAGTTCGGGAAACTCACCACGGCCTCATGCCCGACCCGCAGCATCTCGGTGAGGATGCCGATGGTGTTGTGAATGGCCTGCAGCGAGAAGCTCATCACCACGTGGTCGAAGAAGCCGTCTTCAAAACCGGCCAGGCCGCGCTCAAGGTCGATCTGCAACACGTTGATGCCGTTGCGGATGCTGGCTTTGACGTTCTCCGGATCGGCCTCGACGCCATAGCCGAGGACACCGCGGGTGTCGGCCAGATGGCGCAGCAAACTGCCATCGCCACAACCGAGATCGAGCACGGTTTCGCCCTCGCCGATCCACTCGGCAATGGCCTGAAAATCGTAACGGAGCTTAGACATGGGCGGTCACCTTGATGCGGTCGAAATAGGCCGACAACACGCCGTGGTAGATCGCGTCGTTGAGCAGAAAGGAGTCATGGCCGGCGGCTGAGTCGATCTCGGCATAGCTCACACTGCGCCGGTTGTGCAGCAAGGCCTGGACGATTTCGTGGCTGCGCTCTGGCGGAAAGCGCCAGTCGGTCGAGAAGGACACCACCAGAAAATCGGCCTGCGCGCGTGACAGCGCCGCGGGCAGATTGCCGCCGTATTCGAAAGCCGGGTCGAAATAGTCGAGCGCCTTGGTGGTCAGCAGATAGGTGTTGGCATCGAAGTAGCCCGCAAACTTCTTGCCCTGATAGCGCAGGTAGGACTCGATCTCGAATTCAGCCTCGTAGCTGAACACCTGCTTGCCGTGACGCAGGCTGCGACCGAATTTCTCGGCCATCGCGTCGTCCGACAGATAGGTGATGTGACCGACCATGCGCGCCAGGCGCAAGCCGCGCTCGGGCACCACGCCATGGGCGGTGTAATCGCCGTCGTGATAATCCGGATCGGTGAGGATGGCCTGACGGGCCACCTCGTTGAAGGCGATATTCTCGGCCGACAGCTTGGGCGCCGCGGCGATCACCGCCGCATTGGCGACACGGTTCGGATACTGCAGCGTCCACGACAAGGCCTGCATGCCGCCCAACGAGCCGCCGACCACAGCGGCGAACTGCTGGATGCCGAGCACATCGGCGAGGCGGGCCTGCGAGGCCACCCAGTCTTCCACGGTCACGAAAGGGAAGTTGGCGCCGTACGACGTCCCGGTCGCAGGGTCGATGGAGGTGGGGCCGGTGCTGCCGTAACAGCCACCGAGGTTGTTCACGCCAATAACGAAAAACTTGCGCGTATCGAGCGGCTTGCCGGGGCCGACAAGGTTGTCCCACCAGCCGACGTTGTCGGGCGCATCGGCGTAGTAGCCGGCTACATGGTGCGAACCGGACAGCGCGTGACACACCAGCACCGCATTGCTGCGATCGGCGTTCAGCTCGCCATAGGTTTCAAAGACCAGTTCGTATTCTTCGAGGCGCCCGCCGCTCTTGAGCAGGAGTGGCTCGGTAAAGCGCTGGGTGCGCGGTGTGACGACACCGACGGATTGAGGCTGCGTCATGGTGATCCTGAAAACAAAAAACCCGGTCGGCCGTGAGGCGCAAACCAGGTTGCCCTCGCTTTAGCCGAACTTATTGAGCGCCCGCAAGCTGATTGTCAAATCGGCGCTATGAGCCTGAAAGTTAGCGCCCGGTCGGAAAAAAGTCAAACCGTGGGCGCATTCAGCTGCGCAGGCGCTCGACCGCTTCATGCACGCGCTCTTGCTCGTCCATCTTGAGAATGCGCTGCACCTTGGGCGCCAGGTCGACCAGATCGGCGCGCAGGATTTCCTGTTTGACGCTGAGCATCTGGGTCGCCTGCATCGAAAACTGACGCAGCCCCATGCCGAGCAGCAAGCGGGTGTAGGCCACGTCACCGGCCATCTCGCCGCACACCGACACCGGCACGCCATAGCGCAAGCCGGTCTGAATGGTGCCACCGATCAGCTTGAGCACCGCCGGGTGAAGCGGATCGTACAGATGGGCCACGGCCTCGTCGGTGCGGTCGATCGCCAGCGCGTACTGGATCAGGTCATTGGTGCCGATCGACAGAAACTGCAGCCGGCGGATGAACATGCCCAGCGACAGCGCCGCGGCAGGCACTTCGATCATGCCGCCGACTTCCACCCGCGGGTCGAACTTCTGCTTGCGTTCGATCAGTTGCACCTTGGCCTGCGCGATCAGCGCCAGCGACTGGTCCATTTCGTGGGCGTGGGCCAGCATTGGCAGCAGAATCTTGAGCTTGCCGTAGTGCGAGGCGCGCAGCAGCGCGCGCAACTGGGTGAGGAAGACCTTGGGCTCGGACAGCGAATAGCGGATCGCCCGCATGCCCAGCGCCGGGTTGGCTTCGGTGGAACGCTTGCCGATGCTGTCGAGCGCCTTGTCGGCCCCGACATCCAGCGTACGGATGGTGACCGGCGCATCGCCCATCTTCTTGAGCACACGACGATAGGCTTCGAACTGCTCGTCTTCGTCAGGCAAGGCGTCGCGGCTGAGAAACAGGAATTCGGTGCGGAACAGCCCCACGCCGTCGGCACCCACCGCCTTGGCCGCCAGCGCGTCCTTGGGCAATTCGATGTTGGCCAGCAGCTTGACCTCTTCACCGTCGAGCGTGGTGGCGCGGGTATCCTTGAGCCGCTGCAGCTTGGACTGCACCAGCGCCAGCTCGGTCTGGCGCAGGGTGTACTCTTCGACGATACGATCGTCGGGGTCGATGATCACCACACCGCGGGTGCCATCGATGATGATCAGTTCGTTGTCGTGCACCAGGTGGCGCACATTGTGCAGCGCCACCACCGCCGGAATGCCCTGGCTCCGCGCAACAATCGCGGTATGACTGGTCGGGCCGCCCACGTCGGTGACGAAGCCGGCGATGGCGTGGTCACGGAAACCGATGGTGTCCGCCGGCGACAAGTCATGCGCCACCACGATGGTGGCCAGGTCGCTCTTGCGCTTCTTGGGCAGGCGGCCGGGATGGCCGAGCAACACCTTGACCAGACGCTCGACCAGCTGCACCACATCGGCCTTGCGCTCGCGCAAGTAGGCGTCTTCGATCTGGTCGAATTGCTCGACGAGCAACTCCATCTGCTGCACCAGCGCCCATTCGGCGTTGCAACGCCGGGCTTCGATCAGCTGGCGGGCCGCATCGATGAGCATGGGGTCATCGAGGAACATCAGGTGCAGATCGACCAGCGCCCCCACCTCGGCGTGACCCGGCTGCTGGTCGGCGGTGGTTTTCAACTCACCGAGATCGGCGCGCACCATGTCGACCGCGGCGGCCAGGCGGGCGACCTCGTCGGCCAGTCGGCGCGGCGCCACCTGATAGTGGCTGACCTCCAGCAAGGCGTGCGACACCAGATGGACATGGCCAATGGCGATGCCCTGAGACACCGCAAGACCGTGCAGGGTGAAAGGCATGATCCCCCTTTTCGGGCAGGCCCCCGTGGGCCGTCGTACCCGCTCAACTCATTCCGTCAAAACCCGGCGCGCCGGGCGCACTTCCCGCCCGGCTATTCGTCTTCGCCGAACCGGTCCTTGATCAAATCCAGCAGCGCCTGCATTGCCTCATCGGCTTGCTCGCCCTCGGTGTCGATGCAGATGGTCGCGCCCTGGGCGGCGGCCAGCATCATGACGCCCATGATGCTTTTAGCATTGACGCGACGACCATTGCGCTCCAGCGAGACCTCACAGGGGAAGCTGCTGGCGGTCTGGGTCAGCTTGGCCGAAGCCCGGGCATGCAGGCCCAGGCGGTTGATGATTTCCACGTCGGTACGGGGCATAAATCGTGTCTTCAGTCAGTTCGAATCGGATGGATATGGAGCACCCCGTCACACGCACCCGAGATCGCGCGCTTGACGGCCATCTCGAGGGAGTACTCCCGATAATTCAGTACCCGCAGCAACATCGGCAGATTGGCGCCGGCGATGGCTTCGACCTGTCCCGGCTTGACCAGCGATGTCGCCAGATTCGCCGGTGTGGCGCCATACAGGTCGGTCAGAATCACCACGCCATCGCCCTGATCGAGCTTGCCGAGCATCTCTTTGGCCATCGGCTGCAGATCGCGCGGATCGTCCTGCGCCATCACTCCGAGCTGCAGTAACTGCGGCGGGCGCCGGTTGAGTACATGACATACGCATTGAATCATGGCTTCGCCAAGATTTGCATGTGTGATGAGAAGAATACCGATCATCTGCGACCCACGCCCGAGGGTGAGCGGCCATTGTAGCCGAGCGCTGCACCGGCCGGGCGGCGCTCAGTCGACGACCTGATCGATCTCGATACCGCCAAAGGGCTTCATGCGGGCGCGCAGCGCACGCGTCACGGCGATACGGCCGTCACCATCCACACGCAGCGCCATCTCCACACCGTAGCGATGCGCCATCTCGCGCCAGGTGTCACCGGCCAGAAACACCGGCTTGCTGGCCACATCGGACAACACCCCGGCGCCGGCTTGCGGTGTGACCAGTACGGTGACCGCCTGCGTCCCCGAGGCCGGCTGGCCGGTGCGCGGATCAATCAGGTGGCTGAAGCGCCGGCCGTCGAGCTCAAAGTAGCGCTGATAGTCGCCCGAGGTGCCGATGGCCTCGCCATCGTAGAGCGCCAGCACGGCAATCGGCTGCGGCGCGCGCGGATGCTGGATGCCCACCTGCCAGGGATGGTCTCCCTTGCGCCCCAGCGCCATCACGTTGCCGCCGATGTTGATCAGTGCGTTCTCGATGCCCTCGGCGCGCAAAATGGTCGCCGCGCGGTCCAGTGCATAGCCCTTGGCATAGCCGCCCAGATCGAACTGCACATCGGGGTTGTCGCTCGACACCGCGTCGGCGTCAATGTGCACGTCGGCCATGCTGGGCGCGCTACCGACCAACGCCTGCAATGCCACCGGGTCCGGCCGGCGCGGGCTGAACTGGTCATCATGAAACCCCCACAAGGCCACCAGCTTGCCCAGCGCCGGGTTGAACAGCTGGTCGCCGGTGGCGGCCAGGGCTTTGGCATCGTTCAGCATCGTCGCCAGTTCGGCCGATACCTGCGCACGCTGACCGGCCGCCAGCATGCGGTTCAAGGCCGTCAACTCGGAGGGTTTCCAGGCATGGTAAGCCTTGTGCAGTCGGTCGAACTCGCGCAATACGGCCCCCATCGCCTGCTGCGCACGCTCGGCGTCATCGCCCCACACCAGCACTTCCACGCGGGTGCCGAAAACAAAGGCTTCTTGCTGATGTACGGTGCTGCGGCTGCAGCCGGCCAGGCTCAGCGCCAGACAAAGCAGGACAATCCTCAGGAACATGGTTGTGAAGTACGGCGTGAAAACGAGCCGCCGATTGTACCGGCATGGGCGCTCACCGGTTCGCCCCGGTCAAACGCTCGATGCGCTCGGCGGTCGCCGGGTGGGTGGACAGGTAGTCGCCCAGACCACCACCCGCGGCCTCCGTCGCCGCCTCGCCCTCGGCCTGATGCGCCCGTTCAAGCCGTTTGAGCATGGTTGCCAGCAGCGCCGGCGAGCGCTCATGGCGACTCAGCAGATCGGCCCCAAAGGCATCCGCCTCGAATTCGAAATCGCGCGAGTAGGCCGAGCTGAGCACGACCGTCGCCCCGGCCGTGGCAAGCGAGCTGAAATCGCCCGTCCACACCCCGACCACCGCCGCCAGCACCGAGGCCTGGATGAGATTGCGCAGGCCGTGGCGATGCGCCACATGCCCCAGCTCATGCGCCACCACCGCCGCCACATGCGCATCGGTGGGCGCCAGCGCCACCAGCGCATCGGTGACCACGATATCGCCGCCGGGCAAGGCGAAGGCATTGGCCCCGATGGCCGGCGCCTTGCGAAAATGCAGGCGCACCGGATCGGCGCTGCCTCGGCCCGCAATGAGCGGCGCGACCTCGATCTCGATGGCCGCAATGCGACTCGGCGCCAGCTCGGACGGCGCCAGCAGACGACTACTGTCGAGCGTTTGCAACAACTGGACATCGATCGCCTGCACCGCCGCCACCGGCAAGGCCTGCGCTACCGCGCGCGCCGCCAGCGGCAGCCCCCAGCGATAGCCGGCGAGGCCGACCGCCAGAATCAAACCGATCGCCAGCGCCACACGCAGGCCACTGCGCTGCCACACGGTGATGCCCGACTCGCGGTGACCCAGCACCTGGAGAAAGGCCGTCAGCGCGGCATCAGGCACCACTTCGCAATGCCGCCCGCCGGGCAGATCGACCCGCCGCGTCGCGGTGCCCAGGGGCTCGTGCCAGTGCAGCGATGCCGCGGCCAGTGACTCGCGCGGCGCACTGCCGTCGAGCACCCCCAGCTCCACCCGGCCCGCCGACGCCGTGAGTTGCACCGGCACCGGCCGGCTGGTCTGACCGTCGAACAGGCGGGCGGCAATCGACGCCATGTTCAGAAGCCCAGATCGACGTCGAGCAGGTCGGCCGCCTCTTCGCCGATGACACGCGCCTCCTCGGCCTGCACCGCCATGAACGCCGTCAGTGTGCCCGCCGGCAGCAGCGCCAGATGCTCGACCCGGTAGCGCCACAGGCGCACCACCGCGAACGGCCGATACAGGCCCAGGGTGAGGGCCGTCAGCAACCAGTTGGTGAGAACGATGAACACATAGCGCCCGGCCACCATGTCACTGAAAAAACCATGGTTCTGCAAATTGGCCCGATTGAAACTGAGGTTGGCCATGCACGCGCTGACATAGGGCGCAATCAGCGCAAAGCCGACATACAGCGCCAGCATGGCGAGCATCAGGTACAGGCCGAACACTTCACGCCCGCCGCCCTGCCCCATCGCACCGCTGGCGAACAGGTCGAGCGGGCCACCGAGCACAAAACCGAGTGCGACCAGCACCGCCACATAGACCAGCGCCAGCAAGGCGACACGACCAAAGACGCGATACACCGGACCGACCGGCAGATCGATGTCGAAGGCCGCCTGACCAAAGCGCAGGTGATTGAACAGGTAGCGCCGCTGATTGGCGAGCGCGAAGGGAAACAGGATGCCAGCGCTCAGCACGCCGGCGATCGGCCACAGCACCCAGGCCTTGGCGGCCTCCCAGGTGAGCCCGTCAAAGGCGAAACGCAGGCCGCGCCAGCTGGTGTTGTGGGCGCGAAAGCGCAGCGCGCGCGAGATCATCCACGGCAGCAGCACGGCAAACAGCACCATCACCACCAGGTTGAACAGGGGATTGAACTCGGCCGCGATGTTGAGCACCACGATCGCCGCCATCACCAGCAGCCGGCCCTTCAGGATCTTGACCGGGTCGGCGTGGTAGTCGAAGGCCGAGCCATCGAGCAGCGTGTTGCCCATGAAGTAACGTTCGCGCCGCACCTTGGCCCAAGGGGAATACAGGCCCAGCGTGACAATGCTCAGCAGCAGATTGACGATCCAGATCTTGAAGTAGGCGCCGCCGCTGCCGCTGAATTCAAAAGGCAGTTCGTCGGGATTGAGGGGCGGCACATCAAAGGCCGGCAGGGTCGCGGGTGCGTTCATGCTTTTTGCATCATGTCGATCGGGAGAGAGGCGACAGTAGCACGGCCCCCCGCGCGTCGACTGCCCAACCGGTCACACCGGCGACACACGCGAGGCTCAGCCCGCCGAGCGGGCTTCGGCCTCGATCGTTTCGATGACGAGGGTGGCCACGTCAAAGCCCTGCTGCTCGTGAATTTCGACCATGCAGGTAGGGCTGGTGACGTTCACCTCGGTGAGGTGCCCGCCGATCACATCGAGGCCGACGATCAGCAGCCCGCGCGCCCACAGCGTTGGCGCCAGCGCTTCGGCAATCTCGCGTTCGCGCTCGGTCAGCGGCATGGCCACGCCACGCCCGCCAGCGGCCAGGTTGCCACGGGTTTCGCCGGCCTTGGGAATACGCGCCAGGCTGTACGGCACGACTTCGCCGCCGATGATCAGCACGCGCTTGTCGCCCTCGCTGATCTGCGGCAGATAGCGCTGCGCCATGATGGTCTGACGGCCGAGGTCGGTCAGCGTCTCGACGATGGCGTTGCGGTTCGGGTCGTCGGCGCGCACGCGGAAGATGCCGGTGCCGCCCATGCCGTCCAGCGGCTTGAGAATGGTGTCGCCCATCGCGTCGATGAAGGCATTGAGATCACCCGCGTCGCGCGCCACCAGCGTAGGCGCGGTGAACGCGGCGAACTCGGTAATGGCGATTTTTTCTGAATGATCGCGTACCGCCCGCGGGTTGTTGTACACCCGCGCACCGGCCTGCACCGCGCGTTCGAGCAACCAGGTGGCGGTGAGGTATTCAAAATCAAAGGGCGGATCCTGACGCATCAACACGGCGTCGAACTCGGTCAGCGCCACGGTGGCTGCCTCGCCCGCCACATACCAGGCAGCATTGTCGGCGGTCGGCGTGAGCGACAGCGCGCGGGCCCGCACCTGGCCATCGAGCCAGTGCAGATCGGGGCGCTGGATGCTGAACACCTGATGCCCGCGTGCGGCAGCGGCGCGCATCATGGCGACGCTCGAATCCTTGTAGGCTTTGAGGTGCTCGATGGGGTCGAGGATGAAGGCCAGGCGCATCATGGATTTCCGTCTTCAGGAGGTTCTTCATACCGCGGCGGGCGGACGGTGTGATACACCCGTCGCGCCACATACACGCTCGCAGCCAACACGATCAGCCCGACCGGCAGCACCACGATGGCGCTGGCCACCGAGAGCATGTGCTGCTCGGTGGTAGCCGAGGTGATCGACAGCACGCCAATCAACAGCACGAGCCCGGTCACCGCGCCGCCAATCGCGGCAATCACGCCTGCGACCGGCGCCGGCACACGCCTCATGCGGCAGCTTCTTCCAGCACCGCTGGGGCGGTTTCTTCGATTTCCACCGCGGCCGCCAGCAGCGCCAGACGCGCCACCACGCCATAGGCGTAGAAGCGGTTGGGCGGCGCATCCGGCCCTTGCTGAACATCGGGCAGGGTGCAGCAGGTCTCGAAGGCCAGCGGCTTGAAGTGCGCGCCCGGTGCGTTAAGGTTTTCGTCGCGGCCACGCTCGGTATGCACCCGGTAGAAGCCGCCCACCACGTAGTGATCCATCATGTACACCACCGGCTCGGCGACGGCGTCGTCCACCGTCTCGAAGGTATGCACGCCTTCCTGGATGATCACCTCGTGCACCTGCAGGCCTTCCTTGATGACACTCATCTTGTTGCGCTGCTTGCGGTTGAGGCCTTTCACCTCGGCCGCATCCTTGACCATCATGATGCCCATGCCGTAGGTGCCGGCGTCGGCCTTGACGACCACAAAGGGCTCGTCCTTGACGCCGTATTCCTTGTATTTGCTGCGAATGCGGGTGAGCAGGGTGTCGACCTGGCTGGCCAGGCACTCCTCGCCGGTGCGCTCCTTGAAATCGATCTGGCCGCACACGCCGAACTCGGGGTTGATGCGCCACGGATCGATGCCGATATGAGTAGCAAAGTCCTTGGCCACACGATCGTAAGCATGCGCATGGTTGGATTTGCGCCGGCTGTGCCAGCCGGCATGCAGCGGCGGAATCAGCCACTGGCCATCCAGCCCCTGCAAGGGCGCCGGAATCCCGGCTGACAAGTCGTTGTTGAGCAGCACCGCGCAGGGGTCGAAGTTCTTCACCCCCAGTCGGGCGCCTCGCCGTTCAAGCGGCTCCAGCGTGAGCGTGGCGCCATTGGCCAGTTCGAGCGTGGTCGGTTCGGTGACTTCGGCCAGCAGCGAACCGATCCGTACATTCAGACCGGTGAGTTTGAGAATCGACACCAGCTTGGCCACGTTCTGCAAATAGAACTGGTTGCGGGTGTGGTTCTCGGGAATCAGCAACACATTGCGCGCATCGGGGCAGATACGCTCGATGGCCGACTGCGCGGCCTGCACGCACAGCGGCAGAAACACGTCGTTGAGGTTGTTGAAACCACCCGGAAACAAGTTCAGATCCACCGGTGCGAGCTTGAAGCCCGAGTTGCGCAGGTCGGTCGAGCCGTAGAACAGCGGCGTCGTCTCCAGCCACTGGCTACGGAACCATTGTTCGATCTCGGTCTGGTTATCGAGGAACTGGCGCTCCAGTTCCAGCAAGGGGCCGGTCAGGGCGGTGGTCAGATGGGGGACCATGCAAACGTGCTCCAGACGCCTGATCGTGTCAGGCGAGGTCAGTCGGGTTATCGGCGCATCTTACTACGAAGGCGAAAAGTGGCCGACGCGCGCGCGACGCCGACGTGCATCAGACTGTCGGCCCGGCCAAGAACTTACGCGCACAACCTGACAACCGTGCCCAAACTCTGCCCGCGCTGTGATCCACGCCAACGACTTGCCACCATCACTCGGACCGGCACGCCCAGGCCAGCGCATCCTCCAACCGGTCATTACCCCAGAACATCTCATCGCCGACAAGCAAGGTGGGCGCACCGAAGATGCCGCGCTCAGCGGCCTGCTCGGTCTGCCGGCGCAAGGCCAGCTTGTTAGCCGGCGCCAGCGCCGCGTCGATCAGCTGGGCAGCGGGCAGATCGAGCGCAGAGAGGATATCGACGATCACCTCTGGCTGACCGATATCGCGGTCCTCGCCGAAATTGGCCCGCATCGCCGCCCGGGCGAAATCGGCAATCCAGGGCTGATCCTGCCCGAGCCTGGCCACACGGGCCGCGAGCAGGCCGTTGCGCGGAAACTGACTGGGCAGGTGGAAGGGGATGTCGTACTTGGCCGCCAACCGCGCCATGTCCCGCCACATGTAGCGCCCCTTGGGCGGATAGATATTGAAGGGCGAATCGTTCCAGCCCAGACTCAGGAACACCGGGCCGAGCAGAAAAGGGCGCCAGTGCAGCGTCACGCCCGCGGCACGCGCAGCGGATTCAACGCGCATCACGGCGAGGTAAGAATAGGAACTGGCGAACTCGAACCAGATCTCGACAGGCTGTGGGGCACTCATGGGCGCGGCGTCTCCTTGAAGAATTCACATAGCGTGGCCACCGCCTCGGCCAAGGCTTTGTCAGACCACGCTTATCCGCAGGATAGTCCGAGCCGACCGCCAGCACATCCTCGCCGCGGCAGCCGCCGCCTGCCATCATCATCGCTGGCCGGCGTGCGCTGCCGGCTGCCCCCTTGCGATTCGCGGGGGCACGGCCGGCCGTCGCGCAATCAATGCTGCGGCAGCGACCGCATGTACTGTCGCACGGCGCAACTGGCGCGGCTGCTCCAGCGCGGATCAAACAAGCCGACCAGCCACCGCCCGATCGAGGGGCGCTGCGTTGGCGCCGCGCGGCGGGTGATCAACACCTCGGCGCCGTCACTGGCGGTCATCACCGTCGCGGTCGGCAAATCCAGCACCACGGACTGTCCCGGTGCGAGCAAGACATCGCGATGATCGCCGTACTGGGTGATCCACACGCCGCCGGCCTGACAGCTGACTTCGGCGTAAGCCATCTGCGCCAGCACCAGGGTGGTGCGCGGGGTCAGGGTGACGGTTTCGCATGCAATAATTTCAGCCATGATGGCATCCTCCGGTAATCGCCCGCCGGCCGCGGATACGGTGGCGGGTTGATCAAAGTATCGTCAGCAGCTAGGCTGTGGACAAACGGTCAATTTGCATCACATGGATGCGAATAACGCATGGATAGCTCACTCCTCCGACTGCCCCCGCTCGATCCGCTACGCGGCTTTCTTGCCGCCGCACGTCATCTGTCTTTCACCTTGGCGGCGGAAGAACTGTGCTTGAGCCAGTCGGCCATCAGCCGCCAGGTCCAGACCCTGGAAGCGGCGCTCGGCGTAAAGTTGTTCGTCCGCGCCACGCGCAGCCTGGCGCTCACCGAGGCGGGGCGTCGACTCGCCGTCGGCGCCGAGGGCTGGCTGACCGACTATGGCCGTCTGGCCACGCGGCTCAAGCAACCGGCGCGGCCGACGGTCAATATCACCGCCAGCGTGGGCATCTCGGCGCTGTGGCTGGTGCCGCAACTGCGCGACTTCCAAAGCGCCCATCCCGAAATCGACGTACGCATCTCGACCACCAACCGGGTCATCGACCTGACCCACGAGGACATCGACCTGGCGCTGCGCTACTGCGCCGACCGGGATGCCCCCAAGACCAGCTGGCGGCTGTTCGGCGACACGCTTTTGCCGGTAGCGCATCCGTCGATCGGCAGCGATCTGGTACTCGACGCGCAGTCCCTGCCCAATCAGGTGCTGCTCGATTTCGATGGCGGCGGCCATGCCTGGTTGAGCTGGACACCCTGGCTCGCGGCCGAGGGCCTGGACGATATTCAGCCCCGCAGCTGCCTGCGCTTCAGCCACTACGACCAGCTCATTCACGCCGCCCTCGCCGGCCAGGGGCTGGCCATCGGTCGCATGGAAATGCTCGAACCGCTGCTGCGCGAAGGCCGCCTGGTGCCGGTCGGCATCAACCGCCGAGCCATCGAGGGGCGCGGCATCTGGCTGATTCCCGCCCCCGGCCCGATGCGGCCCGAAGTCGACGTGTTTGCCGCCTGGGTGCGCCGCGTCGCCGGCCAAAGTGCCACCTCGCGCGACACATGAACGCTCATCCGCAACATGTCTGCCAGCGGTGGCCGGCACGCACCGGCTCGGTTAGCATCGACACTTGCATCACCACCGGGGAGCGCCGAGCTTGGCGATCGCACTCAGACGACATCGACGCAGCCTGATCGCATTGCTCTGCCTGCTCGGCTGCGCGCCGCTGCTTGCACGAACGCCGGCACGTATCGACCAGCGCACCTATCCGGTGGATCTCGCCAACGCCACCGACTTGCGTCGCTCCCTCTCCGCGGCCTCGCCCATCCGCGAAGGCGGCCGGGTCTATCACGGCTACACCCGCTGGTTCGTGCGCTGGCGCAGCGTCTGGCGGGTCGATAACGGCCTGTGCCGCATGCAACGCGTAAGCACCGAGGTGGACATCGAATTCACCCTGCCAAAGGCCACCCGTCTGCCGCACGATCACGCATCGCAACAGCGCTACACCGATTACCTGAAAGCCCTGCGCACCCACGAGCAAGGCCACGCCGACGTTGCCATGCAGGCCGCCCAACAGATCAAACGGGCGCTGATGGCCGTCCCGCCGCAGCCCGACTGCGACCAGCTCTCGGCGACCGCCAACGCGCGCGGTCATGCCATCATTGAGCAGGCTCGCGCAAACGAGCGCGCCTACGACGACCGCACCGGCCACGGCCGCACCCAGGGCGCCTTTCTCGACTAACGCCCGCCCAAGGACCTGCCCATGACCCCCTGGATTCACGACGCCCTGCGCAAGATCGACGCCGACTACCAACGCTCGGCCGACACCCACCTGATCCCGCTGACGGTGCCGTCCATTGCGCCGATCCAGCTCTATCTCAAGGATGAGTCGACGCACCCCACCGGCAGCCTCAAGCATCGGCTGGCGCGCTCGCTGTTTTTGTACGGGCTGTGCAATGGCTGGATTCGCGAGGGCACCACCATCGTCGAGGCCTCCTCGGGCAGCACCGCGGTGTCCGAAGCCTATTTCGCCCGCCTGCTTGGCCTGCCCTTCGTTGCGGTCATGCCGGCGACCACCTCGCAGAAGAAGATCGACCAGATCACCTTCTATGGCGGTCAGTGCCATCTGGTCACCACCCGCGACATCTACGCCGAAGCGGCGCAGCTGGCGGCGGCCAGGGGCGGGCACTACATGGACCAGTTCACCTACGCCGAGCGCGTCACCGACTGGCGCGGCAACAACAATATCGCCGAATCCATCTTTGCCCAGATGGCCGCCGAACCCGATCCCATTCCACGCTGGGTGGTGGTCAGCGCCGGCACCGGCGGCACCTCGGCCACCATTGGCCGCTTCCTGCGCTACAAGCGCTTCCATACCGAGCTGTGCGTTGCCGACCCCGAAAACTCGGTCTTTTACGACCATTTTCTCGACCCCAGCACCTCACCCACGCTGGCGGTCGGCTCACGCATCGAAGGCATCGGCCGACCACGGGTCGAGCCGTCCTTCAACCCCTCGGTGGTCGATCTGATGATCAAGGTACCCGATGCGGCCAGTCTGGCCACCATCCACCTGCTCGAAACCCTGCTCCAGCGCAAGGCCGGCGGCTCGACCGGCACCAACCTCTACGCCGCCTTTCAGCTGTGCGCACGCATGAAAGCGGCGGGCGAGACCGGCAGCGTGGTGACCATGCTGTGCGACGCGGGCGAGCGCTACCTCGACACCTATTACAACCCCGAGTGGATCGCCCGTCAGGGCCTGGACCTGGCGCCCTACAACGCCAGGCTGGAGCACTTCATGACGACGGGCGAGCTGGATTAGGACGCCGCGGCGGGCTTCTTGAGCGCCACCAGGGTGAGCCCGCCCAGCACCAGGCCCCAGAAGGCCGAGCCGATACCGAACAAGCTCATGCCCGAGGCCGTGGCCAGAAACGTCACCAAGGCCGCCTCGCGGGTGTCATCCGCTTTCACCGCCAGCGACAAGGCATTGCCGATGGTGCCCAGCAAGGCCAGCCCGGCCACCGCCAGCACCAACTCCTTCGGGAAGGCCGCAAACAATGCGCCGATCGTCGCGCCAAACACCCCCAGCAGCACCGCAAACATGCCCGAAAAGATCGCCGCGAGATAACGTCTCGCGGGGTCTTCGTCGGCCTCCGGGCCCATGCAGATCGCCGCGGTGATGGCGGCCAGGTTGATCGCAAAGCCACCAAACGGCGCCAGCACCAGCGTGGCCACGCCGGTGGTGGTGATCAGCGGCGAGATCGGCGGGTGATAGCCCGCTGCACGCATCACCGCAACGCCCGGAATGTTCTGCGAGGCCATGGTCACGATGAACAGCGGCAGCCCAACGCCGATCAGCGTCTGCCAGTTGAAGGCCGGCGTCACCCACACCGGCGTACTCACCGCCAGCTGCACCGTATCCAGATGCAGCGCGCCGGTGATGGCGGCAATGGCGGTGCCGATCGCCAGCACCATCAAGATCACATAGCGCGGCCACCACCGTTTGAACACCAGATAGGCCGCGAGCATCGCCATCACCAGCCAGAAGTTCGTCGTCAGTGACACGAACACATCCATGCCGAAACGCAGCAACACCCCCGCCAGCATCGCCGCCGCCAGCGCGATTGGCAGGCGGTGCATGGCGCGCTCGAACCAGCCGGTCACACCAAACAGCGTGATCAACGCGCCACAAAACACAAAGGCGCCCATCACCTCGGCCATCGGCACGCCGCTCAGACTGCCCACCAGCAAAGCCGCGCCCGGCGTGGACCAGGCCGTCACCACCGGCACCTTGTAGCGCCACGACAGCAGGATCGTGGTCAGCCCCATGCCGACCGCCAGCGCGCCAATCCATGACGACACCTGCGCCGGGGTGGCACCCGCCTGCTCGGCCGCCTGAAAGATCAGCACCGCCGAACTGGTGAAGCCGATCAACACGGTGACAAAGCCGGTCACCAGCGCCGACAATGAAAAAAACGGGCGTGCAAATGTGCTCATAAGGCCTGCCTGAAAAGAACCTCGACAAGCATACGACAGCACCCCGCGCCGAAACAGCACACTTCGCTCGCCGAATTCCAGGCCGCCGTCGCCCACGCAAGACCGCACAGGGCTAAAATTCACCCACTCTTCGCCGTAAACCTCTGACATGCCTTCACGCCAACCCCAGATCGCGCCCATCGCTCGTTCTCGCCCATTGCTGACGCTTGTCACCATGCTTTCACTCAGCGGCTGCGCCTCCATTCAAAACGCAGTCGACACAGTCAAGGCCAAGCTCCCGGCACCCGCCGAACAAACTGACGTGTCCGACACCGACACCACCACCGAAACGGCCCCTGTCCAGGCGCCGGCCAAACGCCCCATCAAACCGGTTCGCAAGCCGGCAGCGCCACCTCCCGCGCCAACCCCCTCACCCCCGCCCCCCGCACCGGCCACGCCCGCACCGGTCACGCGCCTAGCGTCGCGACCGACCATCGCCGGCCCGGCCTGGCTCGCCAAGTGCGCCACTCTCCAAAGCGCCGGAGGCGCGGTCCGCTGCGACGCCGACAGCCTGCTCGCCCGCCCCTCGGCCACGGTTCAGGTGTTCACCCGCGACCCGGCACTGGCGGTCAAAACCAGTGGCGGCGACATCACCCTGCGCCCCGGCCTGCCCCACCGTTACCGCTTCTTCGTATTGCCCTGAACGCGCCGGCCATTTGGCGGTGCGCTCATCCGGGCTAGAATGGCGTTTTGAATTCACGCTCGCAGCGGAGCCCTGCCATGACTTACAAGGTATTCATCGACGGCCGTCACGGCACCACCGGCCTGAAAATCGACGAGCGGCTCGCCCTGCGCGACGATGTCGAGATCCTCACCATCCCCGACGCCCAGCGCAAGGACGCCACGGTCAAGGCCGAGTACATCAACAGCGCCGATGTGGTCTTCCTGTGCCTGCCCGACGCGGCGTCGAAAGAATCGGTATCGCTGCTCAAGCCCGACAACACCCGCACCCGCTTCCTCGACGCCAGCACCGCCCACCGCACGAATCCGGACTGGGTGTATGGCCTGCCGGAACTCAACCCCGGCCACCGCGAGCGCGTGCGCACCGCGCAGAAAGTCGCCGTACCCGGCTGCCACGCCAGCGGCTTCATCATGCTCATGCATCCGCTGGTCGCCGCCGGCATCGTGCCGGCCGACTACCCGGCCACCACCTACTCGATCACCGGCTACAGCGGCGGCGGCAAGGAAATGATCGCCAGCTATGAAGACGCCGGCGAACTGGGCGACGCCATGCGCAGCCCGCGCTTCTACGCGCTCGGCCTGGCCCACAAGCACCTGCCCGAAATGCAGACCCTCACCGGCCTGGCCAACAAACCCTTGTTCACGCCGATTGTCGGCAACTTCGCGCAGGGCATGGTGGTCGCCGTGCCGCTGCTGCCGCGCCTGCTCAATCAGCCGGTCAGCGCCGCCGACGTGCAGCACTACTTCGCCGAGTACTACGCGGGCGAGACCTTCATCAAGGTCATGCCGGCCGACGCCACGCCGCTGCTCGACAACGGTTTCCTGCCGGCCACCGCCTGCAACGACACCAACCGCGCCGAGATCTTCGTCTTCGGCCATGGCGAACAGATCCTGCTCGCCGCGCGCTTCGACAACCTCGGCAAGGGCGCCTCGGGCGCCGCCATCCAGTGCATGAACCTGATGCTCGGAGTGGACGAAGCGACCGGGCTGGCGGTGTAAGCGATCCCGCGCCCCGTCAACGAACCCGGCCTACGTGCCGGGTTCTTTTTTGCCTGCCGCCGGTGCTCACTCCTTGTTGCTGCGCCGGATCGACAGCAGCAGCCATACGCCGCCAATAACCGCGCCGAGAAAGCCGAGCAGCGCATAAGTCGACAGCCCGGCCAGCAGACCGTCGCCGGCCACGGTCATGACGATCGAGGTGCCGATGATCAATGCCGCGGTGACGATGCCGACGGTCAGCCGGCTCACCGCGCGGTCGATGCGATCGCCGAAGTGCTTGAGCGGCAGCACCTCGACCTCCACCCGCAGCTTGCCGCGCTTGGCCGCGCGCAACAACTGGCTGAGATCCTGCGGCAGGCCGGTCAGCAGGTCGGCCGCGCCCCGCGCCGCACGCCAGCCGCGTCGGGCCAGCGCCGCCGGCGACTGGTGGGCGATCATGGTGCGTTCGAGGTAGGGCGCCGCTTCGCCGGCCATGTCGAAGTCCGGGTCGAGCTGCCGGCCCATGCCTTCGAGCGAGATGAAGGCCTTGATCAGCAAGGCCAGATCGGCCGGCAGGGTCAGGCGGTTATCGCGCAGGATGGCCACCAGGTCGGCCAGCATGCCGCTCAGGCTGAGGCGCTTGAGCGGCACGCCCTTGTACTGATCGACAAAGGTGTCGATCTCGTTGTGCAGTCGCGCCGGGTCGGTGTCGGCGCCGAGGTCCTCGCTATCGCGCCAGTCGAGCAGGATGTTGGCGACGGTCTCCGAGTCACCGGAGACCAGGCCGTGCATCAAGCTCGCCACCTCGTAGCGGCGCGCTTCGGAGAGCCGCCCGACCATGCCGAAATCGATGAAGGCGATGCGGTTGCCCGGCAGGTAGAAGACATTGCCCGGGTGCGGGTCGGCATGGAAGAAGCCATCCTCCAGCGTCATCTTCAGCACCGCCTCGGCGCCACGCCGGGCCAGCTGCCGGCGGTCCAGCCCGGTGGCGTCGACCGCGGCCAGGTTGCGCCCCGGAATACCGGCGATGTAGTCCTGCACATTGAGCCGCTCGCCGCTCCACTGCCAGTGGATGGCCGGGATCACAATGTCCGCGTGATCGGCGAAGTGCGACCGGATGCGTTCGGCACTGCGCCCCTCGGCGGCAAAATCGAGCTCACGGCGCAGCGACACGGCGAACTCGCGCACCACGGCCTGCGGGTGGTAGCGGTGCAGCTCGGGCATGTCGGCGTCGATGATCTCCGCCAGCCGGGTCAGCAGCCGCAAATCGGCCTCGACGGTCGGGCGGATGCCCGGGCGGCGTACCTTGAGCACCACCTCGCGACCATCATGCAGCGTGGCGCGATACACCTGCGCCAGCGAGGCGGCGGCCAGCGGTTCGGTGTTGAGTTCGGCAAAGGCGGTTTCAGGCGCCTCGCCGAGGTCTTCGGTGAGCTGGGCGCGCACCGCCTCGAAAGGCACGGCCGGGGCGGCATCCTGCAGCTTGCTCAGCTCGTCGATCCACTCCGGGGCGAACAGGTCTACCCGGGTGGCGAGGATCTGGCCGAGCTTGACGAAGGTCGGGCCGAGATCTTCGAGCGCACGGCGGGCCCGCGCTGCCGGCTCGAGTCGGGCAAACTCGTCGGGCACCTGCCAGTGCAAGACCTTGCCGGCCTTGCCCAGCGCGTCGGCCATGCCGAGCCGGCGCACCATGTCGCCAAAGCCGTAACGGATCAGCACGCCGGCAATGTCCTGCGCGCGCGACAGATCGCGCGCCGCGCCCACCGCTTGCCAGAACATCAGGCGTCGCGGTCCGGCGCTTGCAGGCGATCGGCCACACCTTTCAAAAAGCCGGCGGCAATCCCGGCCAGCAGCGCGCCTTGCTGACGCAGGGTGTGTGCCCCGGCCTGCATCTGCTCCTGGGTCATGTCCGACATCGCCTGCGCCAGCTGCGACACCGCCCCCTTCACCCGACCGCCAACCGCCGTGCCGCTGCTGCGGGCATGCTCGACGAGGCTGTGCAGCGTGTCGCGCACATGGCCGGACGACTGCCGGGCCGCGTCGCCGAGGGTTTCGATGAACAGCTTTTCGAGCGAGCCGAGGTCGTCCAGCGACTGTTTGAGACTCTGCTTCGAGAACTCGCTGCTGCGGCTGGCCGCCTCCTGCATCGCCAGCGTGGTGGCCTCGGCGGCCGAGGCCAGCGCATCGTCGAGGCCCGCCATGGCCTCACGCAGCGCGTCGGCGTTACGCGGGTCGGGGCGTTCCACGCCCTGCTTCGCGCCGCGCACCACCGCATCCATCACCGATTTGAGCGCCGCGCTGTCGAGCTGACCTTCCGACAACACCTTGAGCGTGATCTGCCGCACCCGCGCCGACACATCGGCCACCTCGTCTGTGACGGCGGCTTCGACATCGCGTGCAATCTTGTCCGTATCCTGCATCATGACTCCCTCCGCTTGTGGTCGAAATACGTGATATCAGCAAGCGCGCCACGGCCGGTCCGAGACCGCGCCCAAGCTCATTTACAGCATATCAGCGCCTGCCGATAGACGGACCCGCGCCGCGGCAAACGGTCGCTCAGGGCGCTCACAACGCCGCCAACCGCACACTCAGAAACTCGCGCAGCTGCTGCACCACCGGACTGAGCTGACGACGGTCTGCGCAAAGCAGATTAAGCGGCGCCGACTCGCCCAGCCAGTCCTGGCACACCGCCACCAGCCGACCGGCGTGCAGATCGGTCTCGACATCGAGTCGCGATTTGTAGGCCAGACCCCAGCCGCCCAGCGCCCAGCGCCGTACCACGTCGCCATCGTCGGACACACGATCGCCACGCACCGCCACCGACGTCTCCTGCCCGTCGCGGAAGAAGCGCCAGCGGTCATGAACCGCATCACCCAGCAGGTAACACAAGCAGTTGTGATCGACGAGTTGGGCGGGCGCCGTCGGCGTGCCATAACGCACCAGGTAGTCCGGCGAAGCGCACAGCACACGCCGGTTGTCCGGCAGCAAGGGCAGGGCGACCAGGCTGGAGTCAGGCAAGCTGCCGTAGCGAATGGCCAGATCCACCGGCTGGCGATAGACATCCGCCAGACGATCCGACACCTGCAGACGCAGTTCGACCTGCGGATGCGCTGACTGAAACGCATCCAGCCAGGGTAACAACACGTTGCGACCCAGATCCGACGGCAGCGACAGCTGCAACACACCGCGCACCACGCTGCGCCCCGAGGCCAGTGCCTCGCGCCCATCCGCCAGCAAATCCAGGGCCTGCCGACAATGCAGCAAGAACACCTCACCCTCCGCCGTCAGCCGCTGACTCCGCGTCGAGCGCACGAACAAGGCCGCCTGCAACGTGGCCTCCAGCCGCTTGAGTGCCGCACTGGCGGCAGCCGGGGTGAGATCCAGCCGTCGCGCCGCGGCCGAGAGGCTGCCAAGCTCGGCGGTGCGGACAAAGATTTCCAGATCCTGCAAACCCTTCATTTTCAAAAATCTCTATCAAATAAATCAAACAGCCAATGGTTTTTCAATTGTCTCGCAGGCTTGATGATAGCGACATGCTGTCAGCACGGCAGCCCTGTTCGAAAAACAAGGAAAACCCGCCCATGCTCGCGCCCGCCCTGTTCTCGCCACTCCGTCACCGCGGTCTGACCCTGCCCAACCGTATCGTGATGGCGCCGATGACCCGCAGCCGCGCCGCGCAGCCGGGCGACATCCCGACCGCGCTGATGGCCGAGTACTACGCCCAGCGCGCCGGCGCCGGCTTGATCATCAGCGAAGCCTCGCAGATCTCCCGCCAGGGCCAGGGCTACAGCCACACGCCGGGTATCTACAACACGGCGCAGATCAACGGCTGGCGGAAAGTCACCGAAGCGGTGCATGCCGCGGGCGGGCGCATGGTGCTGCAGCTGTGGCATGTGGGGCGGATGTCGCACCCGGTCTTTCACGACGGCGCGCTGCCGGTGGCGCCCTCGGCGCTGGCGCCCGACGCCCAGGTGTGGGTGGTGGGCAGCGACGGTATCGGCCGCATGGTCGATTGCCCCACGCCACGCGCGCTGGAGACGGCGGAGATAGCCGACATCGTCGAGGACTACCGGCGCGCCGCGGGCAACGCCATGGCCGCCGGCTTCGACGGGGTGGAAATCCACGCCGCCAACGGCTATCTGATCGACCAGTTCCTGCGCACCACCTCAAACCACCGCCGCGATGCCTACGGCGGCAGCACCGACAATCGCCTGCGCTTTCTCGACGACGTCGTGCAGGCGGTCACCGACGAAGCGGGGGCGGCGCGCACCGGCGTGCGGCTGGCGCCCTTCATCACGGCGCGCGGCATGGCCTGCCCCGAGATCATCGACACCATTCTGGCGGCAGCGGCCCGGCTCGACGCGCTGGGCGTGGGCTACCTGCACCTGTCCGAAGCGGACTGGGACGACGCCCCGCAGATCCCCGACGACTTTCGCCACGCCCTGCGCGCGCGCTTCGACAGCACGCTGATCGTCGCCGGCCGCTACGACGCCGACCGGGCCCAGGCCGTGCTGGCCTCGGGGCTGGCCGACGCCGTCGCCTTTGGCCGCCCCTTCATCGCCAACCCGGATCTGCCGGCCCGGCTCGCCCACGGCACCGCGCTGGCCGATTTCGATCCCGGCACGCTATTCGGCGGCGACGCCCGCGGCTACGCCGACTACCCGCGCCAACACCCCGCGACCGCCAACGTGGCCGGCGCCTGCGCTTGACTGCCCCTCTCAGGAACCCAACCCATGAAAGCCATCGCCTACCAACAGACCCTACCCATCGACCACGCCGACGCCCTGCAGGACATCACCCTGCCTGACCCGGTGGCCACCGGTCGCGACCTGCTGGTCGAGATCAAGGCCATCTCGGTCAACCCGGTCGACACCAAGATCCGCCAGAACGTGGCGCCCGAGGCTGGCCAGTGGAAGGTCCTGGGCTGGGACGCGGCCGGCGTGGTCCGTGCCGTCGGCCCCGAGGTGACACACTTCAAGGTCGGTGACCGGGTGTGGTACGCCGGCGACCTGACCCGCGCCGGCACCAACGCCGAGCTGCATCTGGTCGATGAACGCATCGTCGGCCGCATGCCGGACAGTCTCGACTTCGCCCAGGCCGCGGCGCTGCCGCTGACCGCCATCACCGCCTGGGAGATGCTGTTCGACCGCCTGCAACTGGTGCCAGGCAAGCAGGCCGCCCCGACGCAATTGTTGATCATCGGCGCCGCCGGCGGGGTCGGCTCGATCATGACCCAGCTCGCCCGCCAGCTCACCGACGTGACCGTCATCGGCACCGCCTCACGCCCCGAAACGCAAGACTGGGTGCGCGAACTCGGCGCCCATCACGTCATCGACCACCGCCAGCCGCTGGCCGAAGAAGTCGCCCGCCTCGGCCTCGGCCCGATCAGCCATGTGGTGAGCCTGAATCAGACCGAGCAGCACTTCGCGCAGATCGCCGAGCTGATCGCCCCACAGGGCCGCTTCGGCCTGATCGACGATCCGCTAGACCTCGACATCAAGCTGCTCAAGCGCAAGAGCGTGTCGCTGCACTGGGAGTTCATGTACACCCGATCGATGTTCCAGACCGCCGACATGATTGCCCAGCACCGCCTGCTGAGCGAGATGGCCTCGCTGGTCGACAGCGGTCGCCTGCGCAGCACAGTGGGCGAGCACTTTGGCACCATCAACGCTGCCAACCTCAAGCGCGCCCATGCCCTGCTGGAGACCAACACCGCACGCGGCAAGATCATTCTGGAAGGCTTCTAAACGTAGAAACGCCCGCGCCGGCATCGCCCTGGCGCGGGCGGATTCACGCCGGGTACCGGCTGTGCGATCCCTCTTGCGGGGCGCCGCTGCGCGGGCCGAAGACCCCGAGCGGTATCACCGTCGCGTGGGCTTTTGCGTCCTGAGCCGCAGGGCACGCAAGCCCCGGCGCTGATAACGAATCACCCCGAGCGCAAGCAGCGCCACCGCCAACAGCGCCAAGCCGTCAGGTTCGGGCACCGGTACCGCGCGCGACTGCAAGTTGCCGCGAATCTCGCCGCCGGGGAAGGTCAAGGTATGCACATTGATATACACCTGCCCGGCTGCCAAGGCAGCGACCAGAGCCGCCTCAGACCCCGAGGCCGTGCCGCCCCCCGGACCACTGAGGAAGGCCGGTGCAAAGACGCTTGAATCGGTGAGATCAAACAAGCCGCTATAGGTCGCCCCGGTCACACCGCTCACAAAGCCGACCAAGCCTACGGCAACGCCAGCGTTGGTGCCGGGCGCGGTACAGCAGTGCAGATGCGCGGCGGTGGTGGTGCCGGTCAGCGCGGAGAAACTCAGATCGACCGACAGGGTATTGGCGGTCGCATCATAGCCCAGGGTGATCACACCCATCGCGGGCGATAGATTGGCAGGCGACTCATTTGAGCCGGCCAGATTGGCGGTGTAATACACCGGGTCCGCCCACGCGGTCCCAAGGCACAGCGACACGAGCGCCACACATCGGAAGACAAAACGCCTCATCGCCATCCCCTCGCCACACACCCGGTCATGCAGATCATGCGGGTTTGCAACACACCAAGCATAAGCAACGCCAACTGCGCTATCCAATTGATTTTCAACCGATTTCAATTTATCTAAGGCCACAAAAAAGAGGGCGCTGTAAAGCGCGTCGACACTTTTACCGGCGCGCATTGCCCCAAGGTCAACTTGCGCACTCTGGCCAGCTTCGATTGAATCGCAACACCATCCCAATGCCACCACCATGACCCATACCCACCTCGACCCCCGCGCCGCCGCGCTCATGGTTTTGCTGTGCACCATCTGGGGGCTACAGCAGGTCGCGATCAAGCTGGCCACGCCGGACATGGCGCCGGTGCTGCAATCGGCCATCCGCTCGATTGGCGCCGTGGGCCTGGTGTGGCTGTGGGCACGGCATCGCGGCATCGACCTGCGCCTGAACGACGGCACGCTGCGCCCCGGCCTGCTGGCGGGCGTGCTGTTCGCGGGGGAGTTTGCGCTGCTGTACTGGGCGTTGCTCTACACCTCGGCCTCGCGCGGTGTGATCTTTTTGTACACCGCGCCCTTCATCGTCTCGCTGGCGGTGGTCTGGCGCCTGCCCAGCGAACACATGCGGCCGATGCAATGGGCCGGCCTCGCGCTGGCCTTTGCCGGCGTGATGGCCTTGTTTGGCGAGGGCTTGCTCAAGCCGGCCGGGACCACCTGGATTGGCGACATGATGATGCTCGGCGCGGCGGTGTTATGGGCGGGGACCACGCTGACGATCAAGTTTTCACGCCTCGCCAGTGCCGCGCCGGAGAAAACACTGCTCTATCAACTGGCGGTGTCGGCCGTCGTGTTGTCGGCCGTCGCCCTGGCGCTGGGCGAAACGCGCGTGGGCGCCATCACGCCCACCCTGCTCGCCAGCCTTGGCTTTCAGATCGTGGTGGTCGCCGCCTTGAGCTACGCGGCCTGGTTCTGGCTGATCCGCCACTATCCGGCCACCCGGCTGTCGGCCTTCTCATTTCTGACGCCGGTCATGGGCGTGCTCGCAGGCGTGGTGTTTCTCGACGAGCCGCTGACGCCACCCATCCTGGTGGCCATGACGCTGGTCGGCGTCGGCATCTGGTTGGCCAACCGACGGCCGCCCATCGCGGCCAGTCGCTAGGCGCTGCCGCACGCCCCGGACCTCGGGTCAGGCGACGTCCGCTTGCGGCGCGAACTCGGCAGGCATGCCCTCGGCACGCAGGCTGGGCGCCCAGGCAATAATCTCGTAGGCGGCCACACCGGCCACGTAAAACGGGTCTTCGGCCACCCAGGCCTCGACGGTTTCAAGGCAGTCGGCGCGCGCCATGATCACGCCACCGGTGCGCGGCTCACGCGGCCCCGAGAGCAGAAAATGGCCGGCGGCGTAGTGGCGCGCCAGATAGGCGCGATGCGCGACCAGATGGGCGTCGACCGCGCTCAGCGGGCCTTGGTAGGACAGCAAAATCAGATACAGCATGGCAGTTCCAGAAAGCGTTGAGGGGCACGCACATCGCGGTGCCCCCAGACTTTAGCTGGATTTGCGGGTGGTTTACGTCACGACAGCCACGGGCAGATGCCCGGTCTTCACCCAGATCACCGTCTCCACTTCAACGAAGGGATGATGCGCGCTCAGGTGCGGGCTGCGCAGCCAGGTGCCGGCCGGGTAGCGGCCGTGCTCGTCGAGAAACACGCCGCTGAGCACATAGATCTCCTCGCCCCCCCAATGGCGGTGCGGCACAAAGCGCTCACCGGCCGGCCATTTCACCAGCGCCACATGCTCGCCCTCGAACTCATGCAACGGCATCACCTGCAAGCCCCCCTGACCCGGCAGCCAGGCGGTGGTCGCGGTGTCGATGCGCACGCTGGCGGTATCGCCCGGCGCAAACTGATGCAGCTTCACCAGCAGCGTGCAGCCCGCCTCGCTGAAGGGCGCATACCCGCTGCCCGGCGGATTGCGAAAGTAGGTACCGGAACCGAAGTCGCCATGCTCGTCGGAGAACACGCCGTCGAGCACCAGAATCTCCTCGCCGCCAGGGTGTTCATGCCGGCTGAAGCGCGCCCCGGCGTCGTAGCGCACCACGCTGGTGGCGTGACCGCGCTCGGCGTCTTCGCGCGCCAGCGGTTTGCGCCACACGCCGGGCATGGGGCTGGGCTGCCAAGGCACGGCGGCGGTGTCGATAACCACCTGCCGGCTGAAGTCCATATTGAGCATGTCACTCATTCCTCGGTTGTTCCATGAGCACAAATACTCCCCGACGAGTTGTCCGCCGGACCGCTATCACAATAGCCGCAATCGTACTACCCGGAACCCGTTCCGCCTTTCCGTCGCCCATGGCCTCAAGCAAAGTGAATGCACGCCACCAAGACGACCTCCGGCCTGAAGAGTCATGTTGTGCTCTGGCGCCGAACAACACCAATCAGTTTGATCGTCGAATGGTTCAGGAGAACACTCTGAAGAGTCACCCGGAGCCAGCTAAAACCAATGCGCTCGCAGCCTCCGTGCGCAAGAGGAATCAAAGCCCTTTAATCCAGGTAGCGACAGGTGCGCTGCCATGATCATGGCCACCATGACTTTGGCGGGAGTCCGCATGAAGAAGAACAGTCGGATAAGGCAGGCATCAGGCAAACCCGACAAATCATGGGATAGCTTTTTCCAGAGCTTTATCTATGATCGCATCGGCCCCCCTCTACAAAATGCCTTGAACTTGACTGCGCTATTCGTGTTTCTCTACGGCATTCAAAAACTGGAGCTCCCTCATTTGACGTTTCTAATGGAATTTGCACGACTAATCATCGCTCATCCGTAAAGTCGCTCACTTCACGAGCGGGGCGCGAACCATCGTTTTCGCACTCCGACTACTCGCACGTCCCTCTCTGATACATCCAGTCCACCTCGACAAGTGATAGAGGCAAGGATGTCAGTTCTGCCCGGCCATCACGCCGCCGTCCACATCCCGCACCGGTCACCCATGATGCCGCGTCGCTCAGTAGAAACGGGATCGGCCGGCGGCACCGCATTGGTACGAATGCCATGCTCGACCAACACCATCGCCGAATACTGGATCAAGGCTGACAGGCCGGTCTGCTCCATCGAATAGGCTAAAGACGGCACGGCCTTCACTAATCGTATCCACGTGCGCGATGAACTGGAATCGCTGCAAAGCGAAATGGACGACAAACACCAGGCGCCTGCGGCCTCGCCAAGTCTGCGCTAAACGGGAGCGGCGGTCGAACAGCGCCCCATAGCGCACAGCACATGTAGGCCAATACGCCGCGTACTGGTAGGATATTCGCCGACACTGCCCGTCAACCGATCACGCCCCCCGATGCGACGCAGTCCCCTCCAATCCGCCGCCTGCGAGGCAGCCTACTGAGCGCCATGCGCACGCTGCGAAGCTGCGCATCTCGATGAAAAAGATCCTCAAACGTTTCGCTCGTTCGGCACTCGGCCCGCTGGTCCACTGGCTCCCGGCCAGTTGGCGCTTTGCAGCCTATAGCCGGGCCATCCGCTGCGAGACGCAACTGCCGGCCAAAATGGTCTTGAAGCTGGCCGAAACCCGCGAAGAGCTTGAAGCCTGCTTCCACCTGCTCCACGAGGCCTACGTCGACGCCGGCTTCATGAAACCCGACGCCTCCGGCCTGCGTGCCACCGTCTATCACGCCCTGCCCACCACCTCGACCTTGCTGTGTCGGTCCGGTGACCGCGTGGTAGCCACTGTGTCGCTGATTCGCGAAAGTGCGATGGGCTTTCCCATGCAACGCATCTTCGACATCGCCGCCATCCGGGAAACGGGCGGCAATATCGCCGAAGTGTCCGCCCTCGCCATCGACCCCCGCTTCCGTTCGGCCAGCGGACGCATCCTGTTGCCGCTACTCAAGTTCATGTACGAATATGCCGCCCGACAATTCGACACGCGTCACCTGGTGATCGCCGTCAATCCGCGCCATATCGGTTTCTATGAAGCCATCCTGTGCTTCAAGCGCCTCAAGCAAAGCACCGTCGCCCACTACGACTTCGTCAATGGCGCGCCGGCCGTTGGCGCCCATGTCGACCTGAGCGCCGCCTTGCCGGCATTCCGGCGGCGCTATCACGGTCAGCCGCCGGAAAAAAACCTCTACCAGTACTTCACCAGCGTGAAGCTGCCCAACATCCAGTGGCCGATCAAACGCTTCCACACCACCACCGATCCGGTCATGACACCCGCGCTGATCGACTATTTCTTCAACGAACGCACCCAGGCATTCGCCACCCTGCGCCTGCGCGAACTCATGCTGCTGCACTCGATCTACGATCTGCCAACATACAAAAGTGTGCTGCCTCCGGTCCCCGACGACGCGCCCCGCTCGGAGATGCGCCGCCGGACCCACCGCCGCTTCTCGGTCCGCTGCCCCGGCGAATTTTCCACCCGCCAGTTCGGCATCCGACGCAACTTCGAACTCACAGTATTTGAATGCTCCGCCACCGGCTTTCGCGCCCACAGCACCAACCGCCTGCCCGCCGGCAGTACCGGCACGGTCATCCTCGAGCTGGGCGCCGCCGACTGGAGCGTAATGCGCGTCACCGTGCTGCGCCTCGGCTCGCAAGACCGCCACATCGCCCTGATCCGCATCGACCTTGACGACCTCGCCTGGCGCAAGTTTGTTGGGGCACTGGGCAAGGCGAGCACGCATGGGGATCTGGAAGAAGCAACCCGCTTCGTGTAGCCCAGCGACGATCCACGCGCCAGAACTCTGGCACGGCGACGCGCGGGTAAAATGCCATGAGAGGTCCGCCTGCTTGGGAGGTGTGCAGCGAAGCTCAAGGCTTGGTGACTATGCATGTTGGGGGTTCTTCGACCGTCCACGCGCTGCGACCCCGGTCAGGCACACCCCCCGTCGTAATCATCGGAGGACCGACGATGATAGTCACTCACCAGGCCGTCTTTCATCTCCACATGACAACACGCAAGAAGCCGCGCCTTGAGCATGCGGCGTCCGCGCGCGGCCCGGCTCTTGATCGCCGACACCGATACGCCCTGTTCCTGGGCCAGCGCGCGCAGCGGCCGGCCTTCCAGTTCCGTGGCGAGCAGGGTATCCCGGTAGTGTGGCGGCAGCTGGTCGATGAACGCACGCAGACAGGACGACAGATCGGTGTGCAGTTGCAGCCCGTCCGCGTCGGCGCTGGTCGCCAGATCCTCGTCCAGCGTGTCGGTCGCCACGCCCCGGTGACGAAAATAATCCGCCACCCCGGTACGTGCCGCCGCGTAGAGCCACCCGCTCAGGTTCTCGATCGACCGCCCGGCCTGCTGCGAGACGATGGCCTTGAGGAAGATGTCCTGCAACACGTCGTCAACCTGTGCGGCGTCGGGCAGCCGCCTGCGCAAATAGCTGCGCAGGCTTTGCTGCAAGCGGACAAAGCCATCTTCGAGCGAGCCGGTTACCGGTTTCATCCGCGTCATGCTTAACCGCAGCAAGACCCGCCGACCGCGGTCTTGGCCTCAGACGCGCAGCATCCGACGTCGGGCGGCGCGTCGCCGGCCGTGGACACACTCCGCGGCGAACAGCAGTCCCCCGTCTTGGCAAGCCTGCCGCCGCCGAAGGTCTCGGTATCGGCCATGCTCAGAAAGTGTTCCCAGGCAATACCCTGGGGGTCGACAACCCAGTGCTTTTCACTCCTGGCGTAGCAACAGGCTGCCTCGCCCTGATCAAACAGGGTATCCGCCGACGCGTCACGGGCGTGCGCCTCAAGCGCGCTTAACTCCTCGGGATGCTCGGCCTGCATGCCAAAGTGATCCACGCCGCTCGCCCCACCTCGCGACGAAATGGCGAAGTTGATACGCGGATCGTCAAGCATCCATTTGGCGTAATCGGCCTTGTGCTTGCTCGGGCGCTGGCCAAACAGCTTGCTGTAGAAATCAATGTTCGCGGCGAGGTCGTCGACCGCGATATGGACATGGAAACGTTTCATTTTCGACTCCAGAGTGTGTTCCGACATGCATCGAAGGGTCGATACACCGGTATAGACGCGAAAAACAGGAAACGGTCGCAAATACATACTCCGCCCGGCTGGCTGGCTGGCTGGCTGGCTGGCTGGCTGGCTGGCTGGCTGGCTGGCTGGCAAGATCGCGCTTCAACAACCATGATGAAGGCAAGCCCTCCAACCCTGGCCAAGCCCATGTCCTCAACCATGCTCGACCGCCTGCTCCGCCCCACAGCGCAATCCCGCTCGGCCCGCACCGTCGAGGTCTTCGGCTGGATTCTGCTGCTGGAGGCGCCGCTGATCCTGTTTGCGCCGCACTGGGTGGCGGGCGTGTTGCAGTTGCCGGCGCTGAGCGATCAGGCGGCGAATTACTTTCGCCTCGTGGGGCTGCTGGTGGGTGGCCTGGGGATGTTGTATGTGGTGAGCGGGCGGCTGGACGCGCGGGGTTTTGTGTTTGCGTCGTTGCTCGATCGACCGCTGGTGCCGTTCATCATGGCGGCGCTGTGGGGGTTCGGCATCGTGCCGGGACCACTGGCGCTGTTCTTTGCGGTGTCGGACGGGGCGAGTTTTTTGTGGACGCTGTCGGCGTGGCGAGCGGAGCGGCGCACCTAGCACGCTGGCGTGCGAAAATCCGATTCAACTTCCTGGCGCCCCTGGCCCACACGCCTGGCCCGCTGACCACCCCGACAAAACGCCATCCCCCCGTCCAACCCACATGCCCATTCACTACGCACGCAGCCTGACCAGCCACAGTCGATCCGCCCGAACCGACAAGCACCTGGGCCTTGCGCTGGCCTTTGTGGCCGGCGCGGCCAATGCGGGCGCGTTTCTGGCTGTCCAGCGCTATACCTCGCACATGACGGGCATCGTGTCGTCGCTGGCCGACGATATCGTGCTCGGCGAGTTTGGTCTCGCGCTCGGCGCCCTCGGCGCGGTGCTGTCCTTCCTGGCCGGCGCGATGGTGTCGACCTTGATGATCAACTTCGCCCGGCGGCATGCCTTGCGCAGCCGCTACGCCTTGCCGCTACTGCTCGAAGCCGCCCTGTTTCTGCTCTTTGGCTTGCTCGGCGCGAGCTTGTCGACGCTCAAGGGGCTGTTCGTACCGGTAACGGTGATGCTGCTGTGCTTCACCATGGGATTGCAGAACGCGGTGATCACCAAGCTGTCGGGGTCGGTGATCCGCACCACACACCTCACCGGGGTCATCACCGACCTGGGCATCGAACTGGGCAAGCTCTTGTACTGGAACCGCGCCAGCGTGCACGACGAACACGCTGTCCTCGCCGATCGGACCCGGCTGGCAACCCTGGCCATGCTCTGCCTGTTCTTCCTCGTCGGCGGCATCCTTGGCGCGTTCGGCTTCAAGCACATCGGCTATCTGGCCACCGTGCCGCTGGCCGGCATTCTGATCTTTTTGTCCGCCGTCCCGGTACTCGACGATCTACGCCGCGCCTGACGGCCCCGCACGGAACGGGGCCCGACACCGAGCGTCGAGCAAAAAAAGAATCGAAGCGCCTTCCGCCATCGGTGCTGGAACAAGGCGCGGCGGATGCGCTGCACTTGTCCGCCGTACCCAATATCGTCGGGGCGCAGTCGCTCAGACCGTCAGCGCCGCGTAGTCGTTTTCGGTTGGCAGGCCTTGCACGGCCCATAGGCGACCGGTGGCCGGCTGCATGATGGCAGCGCCGCAGGTTTCCATGTCGAGTGGCGGGGTGGCGCGCACACAGATGGTGGGGTCGCGGGTGAGGGCCATGAGAGCCTGCGGCGTGAGGCCACCGGCGCTGAGCAGGGATTGGCCACGGGCGAGGCGGGCTTCACTGGAGGCTTGCGAGGCGGGCGCACGCGGGCGGCAACGGCGCAGGGTGTCCGGCATGAGACAGTGGTTGCTGTGCACCAGCGCATCGGCGCCCGCGCGGGTGACATGGCAGTAGCCAGGCATGGCTTCCACATTGACGCCATTGCCGTGCCGATCGAAGAGCTGGAAGTTGTGCGCGCCCATCAGCGTGGCCTCGGTAATGCACACCAGCGCGGCCTCGATGTCGGTTTGCTGCAGCGCCTTGCGCACCACGAAGGGCCAGCTGACGCCGATTTGCCCTTCGGCGCCGAGCAAATTGGTGATGCCGATGGCCATGCCCGCGTCGTTCATGCCGATCATGCCGACGCAGCCGGTGAGGCTGAAGGCCATGAAGGCGGGCGCGTGATCGGGCCGGCCGCGCAGCAACACGACATAGGGTCTTGAGCCGGCGTGCATGTCCCAGGTTTGACCGAAAAAACCCTGGCCATCGACGCTGAGTCGGTCGGGAATGATGAAGGCGGTGCAGTCGTCCTCGACCTTGTCGGTGGCGCCGTGCGCGCCGCCGCGGGCATACACGAGGTCGATGAAGTCGGTGAAGCCATTGGTGATGATCAGCTCGGCAGGGCTCAGGTCAGTCGCTTCGGCGATGCCGGATAGCTCCATGGCCAGTTCGGGTGCGTAAGCGACATGCGCCTCGACACAGGCTTCGGCGAGCGCGAGCACGGTGTAGCGATCCATAGCGTGCCCGGTCCACACTTCGCTGCCGGCCAGCGTGACGCGCTCGGCAGTGTAGCGGCGGATATCGTCGCGAAAGGCCTTGCCGTGGGCAAGACCCATCTGTCGTGGCGAACCGCTCAATTCGAGTACACGCGGTACGCTCATGCGAGGCTCGCTTTGGCCGCCACGATGCCCTCGGCCAGCACCGCCATGCCTTCGTCGATCTGCGCGTCGGTGATATTGAGTGCGGGCAGGAAACGCAGGCAATTGGCATACAGCCCTGCGCGCAGGGTGATGAGGCCACGCTTGAGGTTTTCGGCGTTGATGGCGTTGGTCAGGTCGGGGTCCGGCGTACGGTGCGAAGCGCTCTTGACCAGCTCCACGGCGAGCATGGGGCCGAGACCGCGCACCTCGCCAATGATGTCGGGGAAGGTCGATTGCAGCCCCTCCAGATGTGCGCGCAAGCGCTGACCGACCTGCACCGCGCGCGTCTGGAAGGCGTCGGAGGTGAGTGTGTCGAGCGCGACCATCGCCGCGGCGCAGGCCACCGGATTGCCGCTGTAGGTGCCGCCCAGGCCACCGGGGTGGGGCGCGTCCATGATCTCGGCGCGGCCGGTGACCGCGGCCAGCGGCATGCCGGCGGCGAGCGATTTGCCGCACACCAGCAGGTCGGGCACGAGGTCGTAGTGTTCGACGGCAAACAGCTTGCCGGTGCGGCCCATGCCGGCCTGCACTTCGTCGGCCACATAGAGCATGCCGTGTTCGGTGCAACGCGCGCGCAAATGCGCGGCAAAGCGCGGCGGCAGCGGCAGGAAGCCGCCCTCGCCCTGCACCGTCTCCACCACCACGGCGGCCACTGCTGGCGGCGCGACCTGAGCGATCAGCGCATGGTCGAACTGTTCGATGCACAGGTCGATGTAGACGTCTTCACTCATGCCGGCGGGGCGGCGATACAGATTGGGGAAAGGCAGGCGATAGATCTCGGCCGGGAAGGGGCCAAAGCCCTGCTTGAACAGGGCGTACTTGCTGGTCATGCCCATGGTCATGTTGCTGCGGCCATGATAGGCGCCCTCGAACACGATCAGGGCTTGCTGGCCGGTGTAGGCGCGGGCGATTTTCACCGCCGCCTCGACCGCTTCGGCGCCGCTGTTGAGCAGCGTGGTTTTTTTGGCAAAGTCGCCGGGCACCAAGGCGTTGAGCCGCTCGCACACGTCCACATACGGCGCGTAAGTGGCAACGATGGAGCACATGTGGATGAGCTGCCCGGCCTGCCGGTGAATGGCGTCGACGACATCGACCGGCGTGTGCCCGACCGCCAGGGTGCCAATCCCCCCGGCGAAGTCGATATAGGTGTTGCCGTCCACATCGGTGACGGTGGCGCCGTTGCCGCTGGCCACGGCAATGCCGGTAAGGCGCGCTGCGCCGCGCGAGACCGCCGCATCACGGCGCGCCACGATGGCGCGGCTGTTGGGGCCGGGAATGTCGGTTTTCAGCACAATCGATGGCATGGATATCTCTCGGTTTCACACCGACTGGGCATCTCGCCCACCGGCCGTGGTACGGCCCTCAGAGTAAGCGCAGAGGCAGGGGCCGCGTCAAGCGCAGAATGCCGCCTCGTCGGTTTACAGACTGTCGGGGAATCTCGACGCCTCCGGTTGCCACGAGGCACCGGTCGGAGTCGGCGCCTGGCCGTCAACGTCGACCCGGTTGCGGCCATTGCGCTTGGCGCGATAGAGCGCGGCGTCGGCACGGGTCATCAATGAGGCCACATCGTCGCCGGCGATCAAGGTCGCCAGGCCGATGCTCACCGAGAGATTCACCGATTCTCGTGATGAGAGCACCGCCGGCGTGTGTGCCACCAAGGCGCGCAAACGCTCCGCCACCACCAGCGCGTCGTCGGCGCCAGCACCGTTCATGGCCACCATGAACTCCTCGCCACCCACGCGGCCGACCACGTCGGACTCACGCACCGTGGCTTCACACAAACGGGCGAAACTACGTAAGGCCACATCACCACCGGGATGGCCATAGCTGTCATTGACCTGCTTGAAATGATCCAGATCGAGTGCCATGAGCGTGAGCGGATAGTCGTTACGACTGGCCGAGGCAAGCATCACCCGCAGGCGCTCAAAAAAATCCCGCCGATTACTGACGCCGGTGAGGCTGTCGCGCGTGGCCAACGTGTTGAGCCGGTGCCCCACGCGCTCGGTATCGAGCAGGACCACCCCGAAACCATTGGTGAGCATGAGCAGGAACAGCGACAGGAAGGTCGCCACCTGAATACCATTGGCGTCGAGCAGCGTAAAACCGTGGCCCGGCCATCCGGCGAGTACCCCCCGCATCGCCACCACCGCGGCCAGCAGCAACGTGCCCCCGCCTACAAAGTGTTGCAGCCGTGTGCGCTCAGGGCGCAGCCATACCAGCGCCCAGCCAGTCATCCCGAACAAACCCGCCGACAGCAGCGAGGCCACAAACACGCGATGGGCCGGATCCTCCCCACCGAGCAGATTGAACGGATACCGCACCGCCACCACCACCACCACCGTGGCGATCAGCCAGCGCGGCAGGCGCCCGCTGGAAAACTGCCAGGCGGCCAACATCTCCAGACCGAAACCCGCCAGGAGCAAGGTGTTGCCGACCTCGATCGACCAGAAGCCGGAAATGCTGCCGCGCGCCCACAGCAAGCCCCAAGCCGCCGATTGCAGGAGCTTTGATGCCATCCACAGCTGCGACACCCCCGAATTCCGATCTTCCTGCACGAAACGAAAACTCATCAACGTCAGGAAGAGTGTGAGGTTGCCCAAGCCAAGCAACAAGATGAGTGTTCGGATATCCAGCGATGGCATAGGCGCAACGAGGCTTAAGACTAAGGTAGTACGCCTTCAACGGCCGTGCTCGCGCCGGGTTGAGCGACTTTCCCGCCGATGTTGCAAGACTTGCGTCTTTTGTCACGAACGTCGTGCCGAACACCCCCTGGTCAAGACGCCGCAGAGCGCGCCCGAGAATGAAGTCCACTTTCGTCCCAACATGGTCCAGATACACCATTTATCCTGAAGCCATGGCTGACCGACAATGTCAGCACACTCAAGCACCGGAGAAACCCCCATGACTCACCCCGCCCAACGCAGTGCCCTGATCCTGATAGATATTCAGGAATCCTTCCGCCAGATGCCCTTCTGGTCGGATGTCGACGTGCCCGGCTTTCGCGAGGCCGTCCTCGCCCTCGACGCGGGCTGCCGTGCTCGGGCCGTGCCGGTAGTCCACATTTTTCATGTCGGCGCCGCCGGGCCGTTTACCGAGGCCTCGGGCCATGTGCACGCCCTCGACTGGCTGCCCGGCGCGCCAGACGCCAGCTTTCACAAGCACACCCACAACGCCTTCTCCGACACCGGGCTCGATCTGTGGCTGCGCCGACGCGACATCAACCACCTGATCATTGCCGGCATCCGCACCGAGCAGTGCTGCGAGACCACCACCCGCTACGGCGCCGACATCGGCTACTCGGTGGACTATGTCACCGAAGCCACGCTCACCTTCCCGATGACCCACGCCGGCAGCGGTCGCACCTACTCGCCCGACGAGATCAAGGCGCACACCGAGCTGGTACTGGCCGGGCGCTTTGCGCGCATCGCCACCGCAGCCGACGCCCTGGCAGCGCTGGACTGAGCCATGCGCACCGTCGGCATCTATCTGTACGACAAGGTTGAAGTGCTCGATTTTGCCGGGCCCTTCGAGGTGTTCACCACGGCCAGCCGTGTTGCCCGGCGCCAAGAAGCCGACGCCACGCCGCCGTTTCGCGTGGTCACAATCGCCCGTCAAAGCGGCCCGATCACCGCCCGCGCCGGGCTAAGCGTGCTGCCCACGCACACGCTGGCCGATCACCCACCGCTCGATATCCTCATCATCCCCGGCGGTGACGAGCGCGCCGAACGCGGGCAGGCCGATCTGACCGATTGGTTGCAAACCCAGGCCACGCAACTCGAATTGCTGGCCTCGGTGTGCACCGGCGCCTTCCTGCTGGCCGGCGCCGGCTTGCTCGACGGGCGCACCGTGACCACCCACTGGGAAGACGTGCCTGAGCTGGCCACCGCCTTTCCCGCACTGACAGTGGTCGACACCGGCCGCTGGATCGACGACGGCGACATTCTCACTTCGGCGGGCATTTCGGCCGGCATCGACATGAGCCTGCATCTGGTGGCCCGGTTGACTGGCGACAAACTGGCCATGGCGACCGCGCGGCAAATGGACTATCACTGGCAGGACAGCCCCGGAGAGCCACCATCATGAGCGTCGAAAGCGCCCTGACCTTCTTTGTCGCCATTTTCATCTTCGCCATCACGCCCGGGCCGGGCGTATTCGCCTTGCTCGCGCGGGCGCTGGTCAGTGGTGCGCGCGACTGCGTCGCCCTGGCGCTGGGCATGACGATCAGCGACATTCTGTATCTGATTTTCGCCTGCCTTGGCCTGGCCGCCATCGCCAAGAACTGGGGCGAGCTGTTCACCGTCATCCGCTTTACCGGCGCGGCCTACCTCATCTACCTGGGTGTCGGCATGTGGCGCGCGCCGATCGATGACGGCTTTGCGCCGCAGGTGGTCAAGCGGGTCAGCGCGGTGGGCAGCTTAGTGCAGGGCTTTTTGATCTCGGCGTCCAACCCCAAGGTGATCCTGTTTTACATCGCCTTCCTGCCCACCTTCATGGACCTGACCGTGCTCACCGTGCGAGACATCGCGCTCGCCGCAGTGCTCACGCTCGCCGCCCTGATGCTCGGGCTGATGCTGATCGCCACCATGGCCTCGCGGGCGCGGCGTTACTTCCGCTCGGCCACCGCCATGCGCCGGCTCAATCGCGGCGCAGGGTCAATCATGGTCGGCGCTGGCGCCTTTCTGGCCGCCAAGTCATGAACGGCTCGATGAAGCCCGTCGACATCGCCCTCGCCCTATTGGTGGTGCTGGTGTGGGGGGTGAACTTCGTGGTCATCAAGGCCGGTGTGGCCGAGGTGCCGCCGCTACTGCTCGGCGCGCTGCGCTTTCTCGCCGCGGCGCTGCCGGCGGTGTTCTTTTTCCGTGCGCCCAAGTTGCCGCTACGCACCTATCTGGCCTATGGCCTGACCATCGCCTTCGGCCAGTTCGCGTTTTTGTTCACCGCCATCCATGTCGGCATGCCTTCGGGGCTGGCCTCGTTGGTGCTGCAGTCGCAGGCCTTCTTCACCATGCTCTTCGCCGCCGTGTGGCTGAAGGAGAGCTGGCGCCCCAGCCAGCTCGCCGGGCTGGTGCTGGCCGCCGGCGGGCTCGGTCTGATCGGCACGGCGCACGGGGTGAGCATGCCGCTGGCCGGCTTCATGCTCACCGTGGCGGCCGCCTGCAGCTGGGCGGCGGGCAACGTGGTCAGCCGCACCCTCAACCGCAACGGCCCGGTCAATCTGCTGGCCTTCGTGGTGTGGGCCAGTCTGGTGCCGCCGCTACCCTTTCTGGTCATGTCGCTGTTTGTCGAGGGGCCGGCCGCCATCGTCGCCGCGCTGTCGAATTTCAGCCTGCGATCGGCCGGCGCAGTGATGTATCTGGGCTGGGGCGCCACTTTGCTCGGGTATGGCCTGTGGGCCCGGCTGATGTCGCGCTACCCGGCCAACCAGGTCGCCGCCTTCCCGCTGCTGGTGCCACTGGTCGGCCTGAGCGCCGGCTGGCTGGTGTATGGCGAAGCGCTGCAACCGGTGCACTGGATCGGCGGCGGGCTGCTGATGCTGGGCCTGGGCGTGAATCTGTTTGGCACGCGTCTGATGACACGCCTGCGGGGGGCGACGTGACACTGGCGGTCTATTTCGTCGTCACGCCCAATGTCTTGCTGCTCGACTATGCCGGGCCCGCCGAAACCCTGCGCATGGCCGCCGACATTGGCGCCGACCTGACGATAACAACCTGCGCACCGGTACCCGAGCTGCACACCTCGATGGGCATCACGCTGTCGGGCCTGTCGCCGCTACCGGCGCAACTCCCCGACGGAGCGCTGGTGATTGTCGCCGGCAACGCAAGCGAAGAACTCGACTATGCCCGCCCGGAGGCGCTTGCTGTCATCGACTGGCTGGCCGCCCAGCGCGGGCGCGACATCCGCGTGGCCAGCATCTGCTCGGGCGCATTGCTGCTGGCCCGCGCCGGCTGGCTGGACGCCCGACCCTGCACCACCCACCACGCCCTGCTCGACATGCTGCGCCAGAGCGCCCCGAGCGCACGGGTGATGGAAGACCGGGTCTTCGTCGACGACGGCCAGGTGGTCACCAGCGCCGGCATCACCACCGGCATCGATCTGGCGCTGTATGTGATCGAACAGCATTTCGGTGCCGAACTGGCTGCCCGCGTGGCGCGGCGCCTGGTGATGTATGCCCGGCGCGGGCCGAACGATCCGCAGCTGTCACCCTGGCTGGCGCATCGCAACCATCTGCACCCCGTCGTCCATAAAGTGCAGGACGCCATCACCCGCGACCCGGCGCGACGCTGGACGCTCGAAGAACTGGCCGAGCTGGCGCATGTCGGCCCACGCCACCTCACCCGGCTATTCACCCGCCACGCAGGCATTGGCGTGGTGGCCTACCAGCAGCAACTGCGCATCGCCCGCGCCCGCCAACTGCTGGCCGACCCGGCCCTGTCGATGGAGCGCGTGGCCGAGCAATGCGGTTTTGCCTCGGCGCGCGACTTCCGCCGCGTGTGGGCCATGTACGTGGATGACTCGCCACGCGCACATCGCACAAGTCATTAGGGCGTATTCGCAGTAGATCCACAATTGCGCTGCACGAAAGATCCCGCGAAGGTTAGCATTCACGCAAAGACCGGAAAAAAAGGATCTGCCGCGTGGACGGCATCTTTGTACTGACCTTCATTGCCGTGGCAATCGTGCTGGTGTTCGACTACACCAACGGATTCCACGACGCAGCCAACGTGGTCGCCACCGTCATCGCCTCGCGCGCCATGACGCCGGGGCAGGCGGTGGTGGTGGTGGGTGTCTTCGAATTTCTCGGCCCCTTGCTTGGTGGCACGGCGGTGGCCAACACCATTGGCGGATTTGTTGACCTCAGCAATCTGGCGGCCAGCCATGCCATCGTGGTGGTGCTGGCCGGGCTGATCGGCGCGATTGCCTGGAACCTGCTCACTTGGTGGCGCGGTCTGCCGTCCTCGTCGTCACACGCACTGGTCGGTGGGCTGATCGGCGCGACCCTGCTGGCCGCCGGAACCGAACACGTGGTGTGGGGCATGGATGCCTGGCGCAGTGACGGCCACCTGACCGGCGTGTTGAAGGTGCTCGCGGCACTCATTCTCTCGCCCCTGATCGGGCTGCTCGCGGGCTTTGCCATTCACCGCCTGGCCATGCTGTTGCTGCGCGCCGCCCACCCACGTATCAACACCCGGTTGCGGCGCATGCAGTTCATCACCACCGCCGCGCTGGCCTTTTCGCACGGCGCCAACGACGCCCAGAAGAGCATGGGCATCATCACGCTGCTACTGGTGCTGGGCGGGTATCTGCCCAGTTTTTCGGTGCCGCTCTGGGCCATGCTGGCCTGTGCCTCGGCGCTCACGCTGGGTATTCTCACCGGCGGCTGGCGCATCGTACGTACGCTCGGCTTTTCGGTCTACAAGGTGCGCCCGCTGCATGCGCTCGATTCGCAGCTGACCTCGGCCGGCGTGATCTTCACGGCCGCGCTGGTCGGCGCGCCAGTGTCGACCAGCCACGTGGTGGCCAGCTCGATCATGGGCATCGGCGCTGCCGAGCGGCCCAAGGCAGTGCGCTGGGGCAAAGCGCGCGAGATCGGCCAGACCTGGCTGCTGACCCTGCCCGCCTCGGCCGCCGCCGGTGCGCTCGCACTGCTGGCATTTCTTCCTTTTCTCTCCGGGCCCACCGCATGAACCCCGACACTCCTGGCCGTTTCTCGCTGTCTGCCCTGTTCCATCGGATCATCGACCGGATGGTGCCCAAGGCGCCTGACTTTTACGGTCTGCTGCATGAGCAGGCCATTCATGTGCAGCACACCACGCATCTGCTGGTGCGCTTCATGAAGAGTGGCGACGCCGCGCTAGCCAAGGAGATCAAGCGCGACGAGCACACCGCCGACACCATCAAGATCCGCAATCTGCACACACTCAACGAAGCCTTCTCGACCCCCTGCGACCGGGAGGACATCTACCGCGCCATCATGACGCTCGATGATGTGGTCAATTACTGCAAGACCACGGTCAACGAGATGTCGGTGCTGGGCGTGGGCCCCGACGAAGTCATGCACCACATGGCCATCCAGCTCGACGGCGGCGCCCAGGCACTGATCAATGGCTATGCCAAGCTGGCCACCACCCCGTTGGCCGCCGAAACCGATGCCGCCGCCGGACGCAAAGCCGAGCGCCGGGTCGAAAAGCTCTACCGCAAGGCGCTGGCCGAGCTGTTCGTTGGCGACGATTATCTGAACATGTTCAAACGCCGCGAAATCTACCGTCACCTGTCCAACGCCGCCGACCGCATGGCCGCCTGCGCCAACACCCTCCACGATATTGTTGTAAAGATCACCTGATCCAGCCCGTTAGACCTTCGTAGTAGGCGCGGTTTTGGCGCCCGAGAGATTTCGCCCATGCCCCTGAAAGACCAGCAAAAAATTCTCGACGAAGCCGGCGTCGGCACCTGGTCTTACGACTGCATTGCGGATCGTTTCACCTGGAGTCCCTTTATCGCCACCATGCTCGGTGTGCCGGCGGAGTCCCTGCCACCGGACGCCGAACGCTGGCTGCTCACGCTCCACCCGGAAGATCGCGCACCCGCACAGGAAACCACCATCGCCGCCTGGCGCCAGGGTCGTCCCATGGAGCTCAAGGTCCGGGTCCGACGTGGTGATGCGAGCTGGTGCTGGGTGAGGTATCGCGGCCGGGTGGTCAAGCGGCGCGAGGACGGCTGGGCGCTGCAGGCGAGCGGCATCGTGATGGACATTACCGAATGGCAAGACACCGAAGCGGCGCTCCAGGAGGAACGCGCCCATCTGCGCGCACTGGTCAATACCATCCCCGACCTGATCTGGCTGAAGGACCCACACGGTAAATACCTCAACTGCAACAAACGCTTCTCGGATTTCTTTGGTGCGCCCGAAGCCGACATCATCGGCAAGACCGATTACGACTTCGTCGATCGTGAGCTGGCCGATTTTTTCCGATCGAAAGACCTTGCCGCGATGCATGCCGGCAAGCCATGCACCAACGAGGAATGGGTCACCTTCGCCGACGATCAGCGTCGCGCACTGCTCACAACCACTAAGACACCAATGTTCGCGCGGGATCGACTCATTGGTGTACTCGGTGTGGCCCGCGACATCACGGCCGAGCATGAGGCACGCCAGCGCCTCGACAGAGCGCAGCAGATGTTCTCGGTCGCCTTTCAATCCAGCCCGCTGGCAATCTGCATTTCCGACCTGGAAACAGGACGGCACCGCGAAGTGAACGCGCAATTCGGCAAAGTCTTCGGCTATGACCCCGACGAAGCACGGGGCAAAACCTCGCTGGAACTCAATCTGTGGCCAAACCCCGAAACCCGCATCGCCTGGCGCGACGTTCTCATCGCTGACGGTGGCTGCGTGGATTACCGCACCACCATGCTCCGTCGCGACGGCCAAGCCATGCGCTGCAGTCTGTCGGCGGGGGTCATTCCAATCGAAGGGCGCGCGCATGTCGTCGCCTATGTCACGGATGTATCCGACGCGGAGCACGCCGCTCAGCAGCTCGAACAACGCGACCGCTATCAACGGGCGCTGCTGGACAACTTCCCCTTCATGGTCTGGCTGAAGGACAAGGACAGCCGAATCCTGGCCGCGAATGCGCCCTACGCCGCAGCCTGTGGCGCAAGCTCGCCGGAGGCTCTCGTTGGCAAAACGGACCGCGACCTCTGGCCCCAGGATCTGGCGGAGCGCTATCGGAACGATGACCTCGTCATCCTGAGCGGCACGCAAAGCATCAGCGTTGAAGAACCCGTCGAAATCGATGGCGAACCCCGCTGGGTCGAGACGTGCAAGTCGCCCATGATCGTCAATGGCGAGACGGTTGGGACAGTCGGCTTCGCGCGCGACATCACTGAAAAGCGCACGACCGCCATCGAGCTGGAGATGCACCGCCACCACCTGGAAGAGCTGGTCGCGGAACGCACCGCCGAGCTGGAGGCGGCCAACCGCGCCAAAAGCACCTTCCTGGCCAACATGAGCCATGAGATCCGCACCCCGCTCAACGCCATCATCGGGCTGACCCAGCTGATGCTGCGCAACCAGCCCCAGCCGGATGACGCCCGACGGCTGGACAGCGTGGTCAGTGCCGGCAAACACTTGTTGGCCATCATCAACGACCTGCTCGACATCTCGAAGATCGAAGCCGACCGCATGCCACTCGACATCGCCGGCTTCGAGATCGCCCAGGTGGTTGACGACACGATCGGGCTGGTGCAAGACGGCGCCGAGGCCAAGGGGCTGACGCTCAGCCTTGTTGTTGACCCGCGAGTCCCCGCTCATGTGACCGGTGACGCCACTCGCGTCGGTCAGATCCTGTTCAATTTTTTGGGCAACGCGGTCAAGTTCACCCCGCGCGGCGGGATCCATCTGCGCATTCGCCCACTGGAGAAGGCTGGCGACGGCGTGACCCTTCGCTTCGAGGTCATCGACACCGGCATCGGTATCGATGCGGACATCCAGCCGCGGCTGTTCAACGCCTTCGAGCAGGGTGACCCTAGCACCACCCGGCGCTACGGCGGCACCGGCCTGGGGCTGGCCATCAGCCGCCGCCTGGCGGAACTGATGGGCGGCAGCGTCGGCGTGAGCAGCACACCCGGGCAAGGCAGCACCTTCTGGTTCACCGCGCATTTCGGCCTCGTCAAGACCGAGCCCGCGCCCCTGCCGAAAGCCTCCGACCCGCACACCGACGCCAGCGTGCTGGCGCGCGACTTTGGCCAGCGCCGCTTATTGCTGGTCGAAGACAACGAGGTCAATCAATACGTGGCAATGGAGTTGCTGGCCGATGCCGGCCTGAAAGCCGATGTGGCTGAAGATGGCCAGCAAGCGGTCGAGCTGTTCGCCCGCCAGCCCTACGACCTGATCCTGATGGACATGCAGATGCCGGTGATGGACGGACTGGCGGCCACCCGTGCCATCCGCGCACTCGCCAACGGTGGCGAGGTACCGATCCTGGCCATGACAGCCAACGCCTTTGCCGAAGACCGCCAGCGCTGCACCGAGGCGGGCATGAACGATTACCTGTCCAAGCCCTTCGAACCCGAGCATCTCTACGCGGTGCTGCGTCGCTGGCTGGACCCGGGGCGCCGGCCTGCGACGCCCCCCGCCTGAACGCAAAAACGGCCACCAGTGACGGTGGCCGTTTTTGTGTTGCGTCAGCGGCGCTTACTTGGCCGCGGCACGGGCCGCATCGAGCCAGCCGTCGTAGGTGGCGCGATTGGCCTTGATCCAGCCCGCCACATGCCGGGCAATATCCGCCGGCTTGTTCTCGCCATCGCGCATCCGCAGGTTCTGCGCCGAGATGTCGTTGGCCGACAGCTTCATCACCTCAAACAACTTGGCCGCCGACGGGTTGGCGTCGGTAAAGGCGCGGTTGGCGATGATGCGCTGGTTGTTGGCCTGGAAACCGTAGTTCGAACCATCGGGCAGTGCGGTGTTCACATCCTTGCGCTCGCCCGGCAGCGCCGAAAACGGCACTTGCAGCCACACCACATCCTTGCCCGGCACCAGCACGCCGCTCACCCAGTAAGGCGTCCAGGTGTAGTAGAACACCGCCTGGCCCTGCTTCTGACGCGCGATGGTGTCAGCGATGATTGCCGAGTAGGCGCCCTGCTTGTGGGTCACGTTGTCGCGCAGGCCATAGGCATCGAGGTGATGCTCGATGACCTTCTCGCAGCCCCAGCCCGGATTGCACCCGGCCAGATCGGCCTTGCCGTCGCCGTCGGTATCGAAGAGCTTGGCGATCTTCGGGTCCTTGAGCTGATCAATCGACTTGATGCCGTACTTGTCGGCCGTTTTCTTGTCGATCAAGTAGCCTTGCAGCGCGCCGGGCGAATACACGCCCTCGCGGAACAGCTTCTTGTCGCCGCCGGCCCGTTCGTAGAAATCGATGTGCAGCGGGTCCCAGTGATCGGCCATGAAAGTGGCGTCGCCATTGCCGAGCGCGATGTGGCCGGCGGCGTACTCGATTTCCTTGATGGCGCCGACCTCGTAACCGAGGTCCTTGAGGCCTTGCATGACCAACTCGGTCTGAAAGGTCTCTTCGGCAATCGAACTCTTGATCGGCAGGACCTTGACGCCCTTGCCGGGCATGTCGGCGGCAAAGGCGCCGAGCGAGAAGGTGGCGGCAAGCGCAATGGCGGTGCCGCGCGCAAGATGAGTCAGTCGGGAAAGTCGCATGGTGTGCGTCTCCTGTAAAAGGTTTGAAAAATTCAGGCGGCGGCGGACTTGCCGAGCAGCCGGCGGACTGCGCCGATCGGTCCGGTGTCATACCAGCGACCCGGCGCTGTCTTGCCGCCGGCCATGGCCTGTGTGATGCGGTCGAGCATGATCGCGAGGATCACGATGCCCAGACCACCAATCGTGGCCAGCCCCATGTCGAGCCGACCGATACCGCGAAGTACCATTTGACCCAGGCCGCCGACGGCGATCATCGAGGCGATGACCACCATCGACAGACCGAGCATCAGCGTCTGGTTGATGCCGGCCATGATGGTCGGCATGGCCAGCGGCAGTTGCACGCGGGTGAGCAGTTGCCAGGGCGAAGCGCCGAAGGCGCGGGAGGCTTCGATCAGGTCGGGCCGCACCTGACGGATGCCCAGGTTGGTGAGGCGGATCAGCGGCGGCAGGGCGAAGACGATGGTGACCACCACGCCCGGCACATTGCCGATGCCGAAGAGCATCACCACCGGCACCAGATACACAAAGGCCGGCGTGGTCTGCATCGCGTCGAGCACCGGTCGGGCGAGCCCTTCAAGCTTGTCGTTGCGCGCCATGATGATGCCGGTTGGCAAGCCGATGACCATGCAGAAAAACACCGAGGTGAGCACCAGCGAGAGGGTCACCATGGCTTCGTCCCAGGCGCCGATCAGGCCGATCACGATCAGCGATAACACCGAGGCAATGCCCAGCCGGCGGCCACTGACCTGCCAGGCGATGAGGCCGAACAACAAAATCATGGCGAAGGCCGGCACGGCCAGCAGGGCCTGCTCGATGCCGGTGAGCGTGGCGTCGATGGGCAGGCGCACGGCCTGGAAGAAGGGGCGGAAGTTATCCACCACCCAGTTCAAGCCCTGATCAACCCAGGTGTCGAGCGGGATCACCGAATCGTTAAAGGGGTGCACCCAGTCAAAGGGCGGCTCGGGCGCGGCCTCGGGCGGCGCGCCCAGCCAGTCGCCATTGGCGGCCGCCGGCGCTTCGGCCGGCGCGGGGGTCGGCGTGGTGCCGCCCCAGGGATTGGCGGGGGCGGCCGCGTCTGCCGCGGCGGCCTCAACCGGCGCCGCCGGCTCGGGCGTGCCGGCTGCCGGGGTCGCCCAGGGGTTGGCGGCTGTGGATGCAGGCGCGGGCGCCTCGGCTGGCGCAGCGGCAGCCCAGGGGTTAGTGGCGGTCTTATCACTCATGCCGCGTCCTCCGTATTCTGTGCGTGCAGGAATTCGAGCATGGTGTTGCGGGTGATCGCCCCACGGTAGCGCCCCTTCTCATCCACCACCGGCAAGCCGTAGGGATGCTGGGTGAGCGGCTCGTAGAGCTCGCTGATCGGGGTGTCCGGGGTGAGCACGTGCGGCTCAGGCAGGAAGGCCTCGCGCAGCTTGGCGTCGGGACTGGCCTTGGCCGCCCTCTTCAGGCTGTCGAGCGAGACCACGCCCATCAGCTTCTGGTCGGGGCTGACCACGTAGCCATACTCGCGGTCATGCGAGCGCAGGCGTTCGATGGCACTGCGCACGCCCATGCCCTGGTGATCGATGATGTTGACCTGGGTCTTGCGTGCCAGATCGGCCGCCGACAGGATGCTGGTGGCGTCCACGCCCTTGAAGAAGGACTTCACATAGTCGTTGGCCGGGTTGCGCAGAATCTCTTCGGCCGTACCCACCTGCACCACCACGCCGCCTTCCATGATGGCGATGCGATCACCGATGCGGATGGCTTCGTCCAGGTCGTGCGAAATGAAGATGATGGTGCGCTTGTCCACCGCCTGCAGCTTGACCAGCTCGTCCTGCATTTCGGTGCGGATCAAGGGGTCGAGCGCCGAGAAGGCCTCGTCCATGAGCAGCACCTGCGGGTCGTTGGCCAGCGCGCGGGCCAGACCCACCCGCTGCTGCATGCCGCCGGAGAGTTCATCGGGGTAACTGCGCGCCCGCTCGGCCAAACCGACCTGCTCCAGCGCGACCATGGCACGGGCATGGCGCTCGGCTTCGGGCATGCCGGCGAGTTCCAGCCCGAAGGCAGTGTTGTCGATGACCGACAGATGCGGCATCAATGCGAAGGACTGGAACACCATGCTGACCTCCGAGCGGCGCAGATCGCGCAGCTCGATGTCGTTCATCTTGGCGATGTCACGACCGTTGATCAGCACCTGACCCGAGGTCGGTTCGATCAGGCGATTGAGCAAGCGAACCAGCGTCGACTTGCCGGAGCCGGAGAGGCCCATGATGACAAAGATTTCGCCCTCATTGACGCTGAAACTGGCATCGATGACACCGAGGGTCTGCCCGGTGCGGGCGAAGATGGTGGCCTTGTCCTGCCCCTGCTCGACGAGTTTCATCGCCTCGCGGGGCCGGTCTCCAAAGACCTTGTAGAGATTTTTGACGACGAGTTTTTCCGACATGCGTCCTTGTGACAATCATTCGCGTCGGAATGAGTCCATCCAAAAGGCCAAGATGCCGACAGAAGCGAAACTGCCTGACGATGACGGAGTCGTGATGTCCTCAGAATGGCGACAATGTCGCCCGACGCGAAGTCATTGATTGTAATGAGTAGCCGTAAAGTCTAACACACGATAGTTTTGTGCAAAACCTTTCGGCCGGGCGCCCACCCTAGCGAATCGCAATCTGGCTGGCCTTCTCAGGGTAGAGGGCCTTGATGCCGGCATAACCCGCCCGAATGGCTTCAAGGTCAGCCTCGACGTCGTCGGTCGGCTGCACGTAGGCCGCAATCCCCACGCAGCGCCGACCCCAGTCGATGTAGCCCAGCGCGATGGGCACGTTTGCCTGACGCGCGATCCGGTGGAAACCGCTCTTCCAGCCCTCGACATAGGCGCGCGTGCCTTCCGGCGCGATGCACACAATGGCGTGCGCGTCGGCGTGGATCTGCGCCACCACATCGTCGATGAAGCCCCCGGGTCGGGAGCGATTGATGGGAATCCCGCCCAGCCAGCGAAACAGCCGGCCGAAGGGTGCGCGGAAGAGGGTGTGCTTGCCCACCCAGCGTATTGGCCAGCCACAGGTAAAACGGGCCATCAAACCCGCGGGGAAGTCCCAGTTGGAGGTGTGCGGGTAGGCCAGCAGAATCATCTTCGGCCCGGGCGGGGTGCCCATATCCACGCGCCAGCCCAACCGCTTGAACAAGAACGCAGCCCACGCTTTGGGCGCAACAGGGAAGGGAAGAGGTTCGGCCACGGGCGCGCCCAATTCGATGGAGGTCGCGCATTGTGGCTGAAAAGCCCGCCAAACTCAGCGTGCAGTGCGCAATGTCAAATGGCTAAACGGCCGACAGCATGCCATGTTCATTCTGGCGCCGGCGAAAGCGCACACCGCGTGTCAGGCCCCCTGGCGGGCTTCCTCGGGCGGGGCCGCAGCAGGCTCGTCGTCGGCGTGCGTGCTGGTGTCCGGCGTGCGGGGGTCCATCTCCATGGCCATCACCGAGGTGCGATGCACCGCCAGGAACTCGGTCAGCTCGGCGTCGGGCACCGGCGCGTCGCGGCGGATACGCCAGGCGGTGAACAGTGCCAGCCCGACCAGCATGCCGGCCAGCACCAGCGGAAAGGCGCGCGCACCGGCCGCGGTGATGATCCCGCCGGCCAGCACCGGTCCGATCACCGCGCCCGTGCCATGCAATACCAGCAAGGCCTTGGTGGCTTCGAGCGCCTCGGACGAGTGGAAACGGTCGTGGGTCTGCGCCACGGCCAGGCTGTAGATGGTGAAGGCGAAGCCCCCGTAGAGGGCGGTGGCGATGACCAGCGCCATGACGGACAGCTCGGCAACCGCGAACATCGCCACGGCGCAAACAGCCGCCAGCACACACACGCTGACCAACACGACCCGCCGGTCGCGATGCTCCGCCGCGTGACCCACCGGCCATTGCATGAACGCGCCGCCGAAAATGGCCGCTGCCGTGAACACCGCCACATTGAAATCATCCAGACCCTGCGCCGCAGCAAAGGCCGCCGACAAACCCCAGAAGGCGCCCGACACCAGGCCGGACACCAGGCCACCGGCAAAGCCGACCGGCGACACCTTGTACAGCCGGCCCAGCGGCAGGCTCGGTGTCTGAATCGGGGTGGGTTGATCGACCGGCGTCAGCGCAATCGGCACCAGACCGAGGCAATAGAAAATGGCCACCAGCGCAAACGAGCCCATGTGCTCGGCGCCATAAATGGCGATCAGGAACTGACCCAGACCGAGCGCCACAAAGCTGACCATCATGTAGGCGGCGAAGATCTTGCCGCGCTTGTCGTGCATCTGCTCGTTGAGCCAGCTCTCGATGATCATGTAGATGGCGACCATGGTCACCCCGTGGATCACCCGCAACACCCACCAGAACCAGGGGTTGACGACCAAGCCGTAGAGCAGCGACACCACCGCCGCCAGCGCGGCCATGGCAGTAAAGGCGCGGATGTGACCAATGCGCCGGATCAAGGGCGGACACGCAAAAGCGCCAACAATGTAGCCGGCAAAGAAACCCGACATGATCAGACCCAGCGACAGGCCGGTGAAGCCTTCCACGCTGGCGCGCAGGCCGAGCAGGGTGCCGATCAAACCGGAACCCGCCAGCAGGATGGCCATACCCAGCAACAGGCTGGACACGGGAAGGATGGTGCTGATCATGAATGACATCTCGTGTAAGTCATCGACAGGGTCTCACGGATAGCGAGTCTGCCAAAACACAATGCCGGCCCCGCGATCGCCGGGCCGGCATTCTCAACAGCCACAATCGGGCAGGTTTATTCGATGCCCTGACTGCCCAGATATTCTTCGTAGGTGCCGCGATAGTCGATCACTTCGCCGTCCGGGCGCATGTCGATCACGCGCGTGGCCAACGAGGACACGAACTCGCGGTCATGCGAGATGAACAGGAAGGTGCCGGCGTATTTCTCCAGCCCCGAGTTGAGCGACTCGATCGATTCCATGTCGAGGTGGTTGGTCGGCTCGTCCATCAGCAGCACGTTCTTGCTCTGCAGCATCAACTTGCCAAACAACATGCGACCCTGCTCGCCACCGGAGATCACGCGCACCGGCTTCTTCACCTCGTCGCCCGAGAACAGCAGCCGGCCCAGCGTGCCGCGGATCAGGGTTTCCATGTCCTCGCCCTCGAAGCCGCCGTCACGCACATGCTCGGAAATCCAGTCGGTCAGCGACACATCGGACTTGAACTCGGCCGAGTGGTCCTGCGCGTAATAGCCCAGCTTGGCCTTTTCGGCCCACTTGATATGGCCTTTCTGCGGCGTCAGCTCACCCATCAGCAGGCGCATCAGCGTGGTTTTTCCGACGCCGTTCTCGCCGATGATGGCCACCTTGTCGCCGGCATCAATGGCCAGCGACAGGGATTTGATCAGCGGCTTGTCCATGCCCTCGTAAGCGAATGTCACGCTGTCGAGCTCAACCGCCTGACGGTGCAGCTTGTCCTTGGCGTCCACATCGAAACGGATCCACGGGTACTGACGGCTCGACGGCTTCACGTCCTCCGGCTTGAGCTTGTCAATCAGCTTCATCCGGCTGGTGGCCTGCTTGGCCTTGGACTTGTTGGCCGAGAAGCGGCGCACGAACTGCTGCAGCTCGGCGATCTTGTCCTTGGCGCGGGCATTGGCGCTGGCCTGACGCTGGCGGGCCAGGGTGGACGCTTCCATGTAGTCGTCGTAGGTACCCGGATAGACCTTGATGGTGCCGTAGTCCAGGTCGGCCATGTGGGTGCACACCTGGTTCAGGAAGTGCCGGTCGTGCGAGATGATGACCATGGTGGAGTTGCGCTCGTTGAGCGTGTCTTCCAGCCAGCGGATGGTGTTGATGTCGAGGTTGTTGGTCGGCTCGTCGAGCAGCAGGATCTCGGGATTGGCGAACAGCGCCTGGCACAGCAGCACACGCAGCTTCCAGCCCGGCGCCACCTGGCTCATCGGGCCGTTGTGCTGGTCGGTCGGGATGCCCACGCCGAGCAGCAGCTCACCGGCACGCGCCTCGGCGGTATAGCCGTCGTACTCGGCAAACACGCCTTCGAGCTCGGCAGCGCGCATGTAGTCGTCTTCGGTCGCCTCGGGGTTGGCGTAGATCGCGTCCTTCTCGGTCATGCAGGCCCACATCTCGGTGTGGCCCATCATCACCACATCAAGCACCCGCGTGTCTTCATAGCCGAACTGGTCCTGGCGCAGGTAGGCCATGCGCTCGTTGGCTTCCTTGGTCACGTTGCCGGCCGACTGCTCCAGCTCGCCACACAGGATTTTCATGAAGGTGGACTTGCCGGCGCCGTTGGCACCGATCAGGCCGTAGCGGTTGCCGTCTCCGAACTTGACCGAGACGTTGTCGAACAGGGGCTTGGCCCCGAACTGCATGGTGATGTTGTTGGCGATGAGCACAGCGCGAATCCTGAATCCGTAAAAAGCAAAGCGCCGGCAGCAGGCCGACGCACAATCGCGGCGAATTCTATCAGAAATTCAATGACATGAACCCGGTGCGCGACGGCCGGGAACCAGGCTATCCAGCACCTCCAGCCGATGTTACATCCGCGCCCGGTGACGCATTTTCTTGATCTTTGTCGCAGCCGCGCGGTGATTGCGCCCTTAGCATCGCCGGTTCATCATCGCGCCGTGCTCATGCTCTCCACTCTGCGTCCCGCCCTTCTCATCGTCCTCGCCGGCCTGCTGCCGCTCGCCAGCGCGTCGGCCGCGCCGCTGCAACCGCTGATCGACGCCGCCCTGGCGGGCACCGGCATCCTGCGTCTGGCGCCGGGCACCTACGAGGGGCCAGTCAAGATCACCGGCCGGCTGATTCTCGATGGCGGTGGCCAGGCCGTGATTCAGGGTAATCACGCGGGCTCTGTCATCACGCTCAAGGCCAGCGGCTCGGTGCTGCGCGGGCTGATCGTGCGCGGCAGCGGCGACTCGCACGACCAGATCCACTCCGGCATCTATGTCGAAGGCCACGACAACCGCATCGAAAACAACGTGCTCGACGACGTGCTGTTCGGCATCGTGCTGCAAAAATCCAACCGCAACCTGGTGCGCGGCAACCGGGTGCGCTCGCGCGGCGAGGACACCGCCGACCGCGGCGACGGCCTGCGCCTGTGGTACGCGATGGACAACCGCATCGAAGACAATGTGTTCGAACACATGCGCGACCTGACCTTCTCCAACTCACCGCGCAACCGCATCATCGGCAACACCATCCGCGACAGTCGGCGAGCGATGAACTTTCTGTTCTCGACGCGCACGCTGGTCGAAGCCAACCTGGCCACCGACAACGCCACCGGCATCGTGGTGATCAACTCCAACGGATTCATCCTGCGCAACAACCGGGTGATGCACGCCATGCATGTGTCGGGCGCGGGTATCGCGATCAAGGAAAGCACCGCGGTGCTGATCGAAGGCAATGAGCTGATCCATTGCGCCATCGGCCTGATGGCCGACTCCTCGTCCGACCCGCTCAGCCGGCTGGTGCTGGTGAACAACCGCCTCGCCCACAACGTCACCGGCATCAACTTCTACGGCGAGCGCGGCGGACGCATCCTCATCAACAACCGCTTCGAACACAACCTGTGGCAGGTCACCGCCACCAATGCCGGGCAGGTCGAGGCCGAGCACTGGGCCGGCAACTACTGGGACACCTACCAGGGCTTCGATCTGGATCAGGACGGCATCGGCGACCAGCCGCACGAGCTCTACGTGTTCGCCGACCGTATCTGGCTGGAGACGCCCGAAGCGAGCTTCTTCCGCAATTCGCCGCTGATGGAAATGATTGATTTTCTCGAGCGCCTGGCGCCCTTCAGCAATCCGGCGCTGGTGCTGCGTGACCGCACGCCGGTGCTGCGCGCCGCGCCGTGGACGCCCTCGGTCAGCTTCAACCGGCCGGCCGGCCAGATTGGCGCAGCGCCGGACTCAGCCGCAATGACTGCTCACTGATTGCCGGGCAAAGGCACCAGCGGCACCGGCGTCGGCCTGGCGCGACGTTCTTCGGCCTCACGCAGGCGCGCCTCCATGGCCTTGATGCGCTCGCCGCGGTCGATCCGGTTGGCCCGGGCCTCCAGCTTGCGCGCGGTCTGCATCTGCGCGGTGCGATCTTCCCGAACATCGTCGAGACAGGCATTAACGCGAAAACGGTCGTAACAGCCCGATTCGCGCTGCGCAAAATCGGCCTCTGCCGCCTTGCGAATCGACCTGGCCTGCGCGCGCAGATTCTGGCTGCTGTCGGTATCATCCGCCGCATGAGCCACCCCGGCCCCAATGGCAGAGAGCAGACAGGCAAACAGCAGCGCGGACAAACGAAGCGGGCGGGTCATGGCGTGAGGATGAGCAGGTAGCAAACGAGCCCGTACAATACCGTTTTTTCGCCCCGATTGCCCACGTGATCCAGTTCCGCAAGCTGCGCCTCAACCGGGGCGCCAAAGTCCTCATCGACGACGCCACCGTCCAGCTCCATCCGGGCTGGAAGGTCGGCCTCACCGGCGCCAACGGCTGCGGCAAGTCCAGCCTGTTCGCCTTGCTGCGCGGCCAGCTCCACCCCGACCAGGGCGACTGCGAGCTGCCGCCGCACTGGGTGGTCGCGCATGTGGCGCAGGAGACCGCGGCGCTGGCGCGCAGCGCGCTCGACTACGCCCTCGATGGCGATGTCGAACGACGCCGCGTCGAAGCCGAACTGGCCGCCGCCGAAGCCGAGCACGACGGCGAGCGCATCGGCCTGCTGCATGGCCGGCTGCAGGAGATTGACGGCTACAGCGCCGCCGCCCGCGCCGCGGCCTTGCTCGACGGCCTGGGCTTCGCGCGTACCGACCTCACCCGGCCGGTCTCCGACTTTTCCGGCGGCTGGCGCGTACGGCTCAATCTGGCGCAGGCACTGATGTGCCGCTCCGACCTGCTGCTGCTCGACGAGCCGACCAACCACCTCGACCTCGACGCGGTCATCTGGCTCGAACAATGGCTGCGCGACTATCGCGGCACGCTACTGCTGATCTCCCACGACCGCGTCTTCCTCGACGCCGTGGTCGGCCACATCGCCCACATCGAGCAACAGCGGCTCACCCTCTACAACGGCGGCTACTCCGAATTCGAGCGCCAGCGCGCCGAGCGCCTCGCCCAGCAGCAGGCGCTGTTCGACAAGCAGCAGCGCGAGCGCGCCCACCTGCACAAATTTGTCGACCGCTTCCGCGCCAAGGCCACCAAGGCGCGCCAGGCGCAGAGCCGCATCAAGGCGCTGGAGCGCATGGAGCTGATCTCGGCCGCACATGTGGACACGCCCTTCCACTTCGGCTTTCGCCCGGCACCGCCAGCCCCCGATCCGCTGCTCGATGTCGAGGACGGCGCGGTCGGCTACGGCGGCAAACCGGTGTTGTCGGATCTCACGCTGACCCTGCGCCCCGGCGAGCGCATCGGCCTGCTCGGGCGCAACGGCGCCGGCAAGTCCACGCTCATCAAACTGCTGGCCGGTCAGCTCGCGCTGCACACGGGTCAGCGCACCGACGGCAAAGGCCTGGCCATCGGCTACTTCGCCCAGCACCAGCTCGACACCCTGCGCCTGGACGAATCGCCCCTGCAGCACATGACCCGCCTCGACCCCACCGCGCGCGAGCAGGACCTGCGCAACTACCTGGGCGGCTTCGACTTTCGCGGCGAAAAGGACGGCGTCGGCAGCGGCGCCTGTGTCACCAGCGCCTGCGGGCCATTCTCGGGCGGCGAAAAATCCCGCCTCGCCCTGGCCTTGCTGATCTGGCGCCAGCCCAATCTGCTGCTGCTCGACGAGCCCACCAACCACCTCGACCTGGAAATGCGCCACGCCCTCACGATGGCGCTTCAGGACTTCGACGGCGGCATGGTGCTGGTCTCGCACGACCGTGCCCTGCTCACCGCCACCTGCGACCGTTTCGTGCTGGTCCACGACAGCCGGCTGCAGCCCTTCGATGGCGATCTGGACGACTACCGCGACTGGCTGGCTGCCCAACGCACCGCCGAACAGGCCGCGCTGGCCTGCCCGGACCAGGCCGCCGACAAGGCCGCGCGCAAGGCCGAGCGGACGCAATCAGCCGAGGAGCGCAAGGCCCGGCTGGCCACACGGCGACCGCTGGTCAAGGAAGCCGAGCAGCTCGAACGCAAGTTGGCAAACTGGCAGAACGAAAAAACCCTGCTCGACACCCGCCTCGCCGACCCCGGCCTGTATGCCGGGCAGGACACCGCGCTGTTGCAGGACTTGCTCAAGCGCCAAGCCCGGCTCACCGACGAGATCGAGGGCGCCGAGCTGCGCTGGCTGGAGGTGCACGAAGCGCTGGAAGCGCTCGACGCGCCGGACTGATCAATCGGCGCCCGCGTCCAGCAAATTGGCGGGCAGCACCGCCCCAACTTCGCGCTCGGGGGCGACACGCGGCAGACGCACGACAAAACCGGCGCCCTCGCCAGGCGCGGTGCGCAAACTCACCTGACCGCCGAGCATGCCGGTGATGAAGTTGTAGGCGATATACAGCCCCAGTCCACTGCCGCCCTGGCCCAGCCGGGTGGTGTAGAAGGGGTCGAAAACATGCGCGGCGACCTCAGCGCTCATGCCGCGGCCGTTGTCCTCAAAGCTGAGCACGATCTCGTCGGCGCGCTCCCGCGTGGCGCTCAAGTGCATCTGGCCGCCGGTGGTGTCGTCGAAGGCGTGGATCAGCGCATTGGTCACCAGATTGGCCAGCACCTGCTCCAGCGGCCCGGGGTAGCTGTCCATCCGGATGCCCTCGGGAATATCCACCGTCAGGCGGTGCGGCGACCTGGCCAGGCGCGGCGCGAAGGTCAGCAGGGCTTCATCGACGATGTCGCGCAAATCGAATTCACGCCGCCGCTCGCTGGTCTGATCCACGGCCACCTGCTTGAAGGTGTTGATCTGCCGCGCCGCGCGGTCGATATTGCGTTCGAGCAATTCGGCGGCGGTCTGGCTGGTGCGCATGAACTCATCAAAGCGGGTTCGGGTCAGCCCGCCTTCGGCCGCGTCGCGCTGGCACTCGCGTACCTCGGCATGCAGCGCCGAGGCCACGGTCAGCGCATTGCCCAGCGGTGTGTTCAGCTCATGTGCCACGCCGGCCACCACCGCCCCCAGGGACGCCAGCTTCTCGGACTGCACCAGCTGGCCCATGGCCTGCTCCAGCCGCTCCTTGGCCTGCAGCAACTCCTCGGTGCGCTGCCTGACGCGCGCCTCGAGCGTGGCATTGAGCGCACGAACCTCCTCCTGCACACGGTGTTGTTCGGTGACGTCGACAAGCGAACTGAGCAGCACTTGTTGCTCGTTAAGGACCACCACCCGGCTGGATATCTCGAACATGCCTCGCGTGCCATCGCCGCGGTGAAATCGTGCTTCAAAACCATCCACCCGGTGCGTCCGTGCAACCAGATCGAGAAACCGCAGCCGTTCCGAGGCGTCCTCCCACAAACCCAGCGACACCGTGTCATTGTCAACGGCCCGCATCGCTGGAATAGCCAGCACGCGCTCCCAAGCCGCGTTCACCTGCAGAATCTTCTGCTGCGCCAGAGACACCAGCGCCAACGCGACCGGGCTCTTGTCAAAGATGGTCGCAAACATCTGCCGGCCGGCATGGAGCTCGGCCTGGGTCAGTTTGAAGCTGGTAATGTCCCGCCCCTCTGGAATCAGCAGTGTGACTCGACCCATCGCGTCGAACACCGGTTTGAGCGAGAAATCGACGAAATGCGTGCTCCCGTCGGCCGCCGGATGCTCGGTCTCGAAGCGCTCGAACTGCCCGGCGGCTGCGCGTTTGATGGCCGACACCAGCCGCTGGCGACTCTCGGGCGCCCCCTGCCACCACGGCCCGTCGGCAAAGGGCCGGCCAATGACCTCGCGGGCCGGCACGCCGGCGAAATCAAGCGAGGTCTGGTTGGCCTCCAGCAAGATGCCGTCGGGCGACAGCAAGCCAATGAACTGGAAGGTCTGGTTGAAGATCGCGTGGAACTTCTGCTCGCTCTCCGACAGCGCCCGCTCGGCCTCCCGCCGGGCCGTCACGTCCTGCGCAGTGCCCACCACGCGAACCATCCGGCCACCTTCGTCGCGCTCGGCACGCCCAAGCAAATGCACATCGCGAACACGCCCCGCCGCCTGCACCTGGCACATCACATCGAGCGGCTCACCCTTGCGAACCAGGGCCATCAGGGGGCGATGCAAGCGCACCCGGTCGTCGCCGCGCAAACACCGCAAACAGCCCCGCAAGGTGATGCGCTCGCCACGATCCGGCGCCCCCAGGAAGCGGGCCATCTCTTCTGACACATCGACTTCTGCGGCGCCAAGCTCCCAGCGCCAGCTGCCGATATGGGCTATGCGCTGCGCTTCTTCAAGTTCCCGATGCTTGGCTTCGAGCAGGTGCTGGTCGCGCCGCCGCGCCGTCACATCGGTAAACACGGCCACAAAACCGCCCGCCGCCAGCGGCGAGCTTCGCAACTCCAGGATCGTCCCATCGCGCCGCGCCCACTCCTCGAAATGGCGCTCGAAGCGGCCTGCCCTGGCCATCCGCCGCGCCACCTTGCCCTCGACCTCGCCCGGGCCATAGTCACCCCGCGTCGCAAGGTAGCGAAACACCGCCTCGATCGATCGCCCGTCGGTGGCAAACATCGCCGGCGGCAGCCTCAGCAGACGCAACCATTCGGCGTTCCAGGTGATCAGCTGCAAGTCCTGATCGACCAGCGCAACGCCGGCCGGAATGTTGTCGATCAGCGTCCGGAAGACCTGGTTGCGCTCATGCAGAAGCATCTCGGCCTGCTTGCGCTCGGTCACGTCCTGCAAGGTTTCGATGGCGCCGATCACGCGGCCGGACGCATCGCACATCGGCGCGGCGAGAAAGCTCAACCAGCGGTCTTGCCCCCCCAGACCGGGAAAGAAGCCTTCGGCCGCGAGCGCGCCGGGCACGGTCTCCACGGCAAACACCGCGTCGCCGTAGTACGTCGTGAGCTCGGCCATGTCTTTCAGGCCAGCCACGAAATGCGCCAGCACCGGGCGGTCTTCCCCGTAAAACGGCACCCCCGGCGACGCGCTGCCGATCATGGCCTCGGCACCGACCCCCATCACCAGCTCGCAGCCGCGGTTCCAGGCCACCACCACACCGCGCTCATCCAGAGCAAACACCGGCACCGGACTGCCCGCCAGAATCGCCGCCAGGCGCTGCTCGCTGGCTCGCAGTGCGCGTTCGGCCACATGCCGCTGAGTGTCGTCGCGGGCCAAGCCGCGATAGCCCACGAACACGCCCGATTCGTCGAACACCGGGTAGCCGCTCACCACCAGCCAGCGCTGGCCCATGCCGGGCACCTCGACCCCGTACTCGAAGTCAAAGAACGCTTCGTGCCGCTCGCAACACGCGCGGTGGGCCGCCATGTCGGCCTCGAACACCTCGTGGCCGGGCAGCTCCCAGCGGCACTTGCCGCGCAGGGCATCGAGTACCAGATGATGGCGCGCCAGGGTGGCGCCTTCAAAGCCGGTGAAGCGAAACGCCGCGTCCTGCGTCCAGTGCCAGTCCGACCCAAAACGATTCATCACCGTCTGCTGCGCGGTCGCCGCCGACAAGGCGCGGCGCAGCACGCGCAGGCGCCACACGGCCCAGGCCAGCGCCGACAGCGCGCCAATACACAACACGATGAGATATTGCATCTTCACTCCCGCCAAGCGTCGCGCCATCGACGCCGCGGCCGGTTAACGGCAGCGACACGGGTCAGCTTGAACCCTGCTGCAACGCAGCTTGCGCCCGGCCCCGCCGGCCATGACAATCAGCGGGACCCGGCGCCCCGGCCACAAGCCGCACCGCGCCCACCGCCCCCCGGAGATCCCGCATGCCATCGCCCCTGCCGCTCGACCTGAGTGCACTCATCGCCGCTCGCCAGCGCATCGAAGACGCCATCATCCGCACCGTCCAGTGGCATAACGACCCCCTCTCCGAGGCCGTCGGTGTGCCACTGCAGCTCAAACTCGAAAACCTCCAGCGCACCGGTTCCTTCAAACTGCGCGGCGCCACCCACAAGATCGACCGCCTGCTGGCCAGCGGCGAGCGCCCGGCCGGCGTGATTGCCGCCTCGGCCGGCAACCATGCGCAGGGCGTGGCCCGCGCCGCCGCGCTGGCCGGGCTGAAAGCGGTGGTAGTGATGCCGGGCACCGCGCCGCTCACCAAGATCCAGGCCTGCCGCGCGCTCGGCGCCGAGGTGGTGCTCGAAGGCGACACCCTGGAGCAGGCCGCCGACGAAGCGCGCCGGCGCGCCACCGCCGAGCACCTCGCCTTCCTCCACCCCTACGACGACTGGGACGTGATCGCCGGCCAGGCCAGCTGCGGCCTCGAGATGCTTGAAGACGCGCCCGACATGACTGTGGCTGTGGTGCCGCTGGGCGGCGGCGGGCTGATCGCCGGCATCGCGCTGGCGCTCAAACTACAACGGCCCGACATCCGGGTGATCGGCGTGCAGACCGAAACCGTCGCGCCTTACCGCAATTTCCTGGTCGACGGCACGCTCGAAACCGTGCCGCCCGGCGCCCACACCATCGCCGACGGCATCAAGGTGAAACGCCCCGGCGAGCGTAACCGACAAGTCATCGCCGCGCTGGTCGATGAGATCGTCACGGTCGACGACAATGCCATCGCCGAAGCCATCGTCACCCTGGTCGAGCGTACCCGCACCATGGGCGAGGGCGCCGGCGTGGTTGGCCTGGCCGCGCTGATGCAGAGCAAGATCCGCCTCGCGCCAAGCGACCGCGTGGTCTGCGTGATCTCGGGCGGCAATGTCGACATGACCCTGGTCGGGCGCTCCATCGACTATGGCCTGGCCTCCAGCGGCCGGCTGATGAGCGTGGCGGTGACCACCTCCGACGCACCCGGCCAGCTGCTGACCATGATCCAGCGGGTCGCCGCGCTGGGCATCAATATCCGCCATGTCGAACACCGCCGCGGCGAACTGCATGTGCCGGTCGGCATGACCGAGGTGATCTTGCAGATGGAAACGCGCGACTTCGAGCACCAGTGCGAACTGCTCGCCGACTTCACCCACCAGGGGCTCAGCGCGCGCAACCTGCTGCAACTCCCGGGAAGCGCATGCGATATGCTTCGCGCTTCATCGCCCTGACGAGCCGTCATGCCCTTTCCCGCCCATGGTGAATTCTCGCTGCGCGTTGACGGCCGGCTGCTGATTGCCGAGCTGACCGGCCCCTGGAATATCGAGTTGGTCGACCGCTACCGCATCGAAGTCGCGCCGTTCATAAAACAGCTCGCACCCGACGGCCCCTGGGGCCAGATCGCGATCTGCCACCGAAGCGTGCTGGCGCCACGAGACGCGCTGCAAGCGCTGGCCGATGGCGCGCGGGTGCTGGCCGGGCAGTATCATCGCGTGGCGATGGCCTATGTCTTGCCGCCCGAAGTCGAAGGCCACGGCATCATGGAAAGTGTGTTTGCGCGAATGTACGCCGGATTCCAAGCGGTCGAGTGTTTCGAGACACTGGCGTCGGCACGCGACTGGACGCTGGCGCAGATCGACGCCGCGAGCATGACACCCTGAATCCGCTTAGCGAATCGTCACCGACACGCCGGCCTCGCCCCAGCCATGCACAAGATCATGCGCCAGCACGCGCACACGACTGACCCCGGCCGGAATCTTTACGCCTCCGAGCGAACGCGTGAACGGCTGCTCGTTTTCATGCGGATGCAGCAACACCCGCCGGCCGAGCACCGCGCCATCCGGCCCGCGCACTTCCCATGCATCAGCGTAGTGGTCCCAGCCGGTATCGGCATGGCGCACCGTCACGGAAAAACCGCACACCCGGCTGGCATCGCAATCGGCCACCGCGTCCAGCACCTCGGCCTCGCCCGCCCAGGCCCACGCCGGCAGACACAGCAGCACCGCGCCCAGCGCGCGCCACATCAGGTCACCGCCTGCGGGGCGAAGCGCGCGGCAAAGCCCTCGGGCACGCGCGTCACCTTGCTCGCGGCGTAATCAAAAAAGAGGATGCCCGTCTTGCCACGCGCCACTTCGCGCCCCGACTCGGCCTCGGTCATCTGCCACACCAGGTCGCAACCGTATTTGTTGAAGTCACAGGCCGCCACGGTCACCCGCATCACCTCGCCATGGTGGGCCTCGGAGCGGTACTGCAAGGCCGCGTCGCACACAATGATGCCGACGCCCTCCACATTCAGCTCGGTGTAACCCATCGATTTCAAGAAACGCAGCCGCGCCTCCGACACCACCGTCAGCAGCATCGCGTTGTCGAGATGGTTGCCGTAATTGATGTGGCTGAGATAGAGCGTGATGTCGGTCGAAAAATCGAAGCGGTCGGGCAGATCGATCTGAATGCGGGCCATGGTGGTTGCGCTGCAGTGATTGACGGAAGCCCTGATTGAACCACACATCAGCGCGCGCCGATTTGCATCCGGCCGCCGGGCTGACTATCGTGCCGGTTTTGACACCGACTGCCGACGTGACACACAAGGCTCCCCCGCTGCGCCGCTTCTGGGACCGCGCCCGCCAGATCGCCTTGTTCGAGGCCGGCGGCCTGCTGCTCATCACCCCGCCCTTTGCCTGGGCCAGCGGCGTGCCCATTGCCGACTCGCTGGGCATGCTCGCGCTCATCGCCCTCATCGCCGCGCTGTGGAATGCCGCCTACAACATCGGCTTCGACTGGGTCGAGGGCCGCCGCACCGGTCGCACCGCCGACCGCCGCCCCTGGCCGCTGCGCGTCGCGCATGCCTTCGGCTTCGAAACCGGGCTGCTGATCATGACGCTGCCCATCGTCATGGCCTGGACCGGCATGGACTGGCTCACCGCGCTCATCGCCGATCTGGCCCTCGCCGTGGCCTACACGGTGTACGCCTTCATCTTCAATCTGGCCTACGATCGGCTTTTCCCCATCCGCGCCACCGAATGACGCCCGAACAGACTCACGTCCCGCTCGACGCCTTCAACACCTTCGGCCTGCCCGCCACCGCCGCGCGCTATCGGCGCATCGACACTGTCGAGCAGCTCGTCGCACTGGCCCGCGACGGCGCCCTGCGCGGCCCGCGCCTGGTGCTCGGCGGCGGCAGTAATGTGGTGTTCACCGGCAATGTCGACGCCCTGGTGCTGCATGTGGCGCTGCGCGGTCGCGAACGCCTGGCCGACGCCGACGACGCCTGGCGTGTCGCCGCGGCCGGCGGCGAGCCCTGGCACGACTTCGTGCGCTGGACGCTGGACGAAAACCTGCCTGGCCTGGAAAACCTCTCGCTCATCCCCGGCACCGTCGGCGCCGCCCCCATCCAGAACATCGGCGCCTACGGCCTGGAAATGGCCGAACGCTTCGAGTCGCTCGACGCAGTCAATCTCGATACGGGCGAGCTTCGCCAGTTCAGCGCCGCCGACTGCCGCTTCGGCTACCGCGACAGCGTGTTCAAACAAACCGAGGCCGGCCGCTGGCTGATCACCCGCGTCATCTTCCGCCTGCCCCGCCCCTGGCCGCCGCTCACCGGCTATGCCGACCTGCAGCGCCATCTGGCCGAGCAAGGCATCGTCACGCCCACCGCACGGCAGATCTCCGACGCCGTCATCGCCGTGCGCCAGGCCAAACTGCCCGACCCCGCCGTGCTCGGCAACGCCGGCAGCTTCTTCAAGAACCCCATCGTCGACACCGCCACCGCCGAGCGCCTGCTCGCGAAACACCCCGGCGCACCGCACTACCCCCAGGCCGACGGCCGCATCAAACTCGCCGCCGGCTGGCTCATCGACCAATGCGGCTGGAAGGGCAAACGCCTCGGCCCGGTCGGCTGCCACGCCCGACAGGCGCTTGTCATCGTCAATCATGGCGGGGCCACTGGCGCCGATGTACGCCAACTGGCCGACGCCATCGCCGCCGATGTGCATAGCCGATTTGGTATCACGCTCGAGGCCGAACCCAGCTTTGTGTAGGTTGGGTTGAGCGTAAGCGAAGCCCAACATACGATGTGCCATGACGCGCCGACGGTGTGTTGGGCTTCGCTTACGCTCAACCCAACCTACCCCCGTCATGCGGCGTGATCGGTTGGGCAGTGCCGCCCACCATCGTGCCTCACGACAAACGCCGCTCGGTGGGCACCAAAGCTGACCACCCTGCGACGGCGGTATTGCCGCGGCTCAGAGCACGAGTCCGCGCACCTCCCGTAGGGTCGCCGGAGAGCCACTCAACCGATACCGCACTACGCCGCCATATCAAACACCAGCAACTCCGCGCCATCGCCCCCGGTGAGACGCAACTGCGTCTCGTCGCTCAGGGCCACGCCATCGCCTTCGGCCAGCGCCACGCCATTGAGCATCACCGACCCGCGGGCGACCTGCACCCAACCCAGCCGGCCCGGCGCGAGCGCGAGGTCCGCCTGATCGGCTCCGTCGAGCGTCGCTGCGTAAAGGTCGACATCCCGGCCGATGTGCACCGAGCCGTCCCGACCATCACCGCTGGCGATCAGGCGCAGGCCGTTGTTCACCGGCAGAGCGTCGATGCGCTGCTGACCGTAGCCCGGCGCGGTGCCACGCTGGGCCGGCAAAATCCAGATCTGCAACAAGCGCAGCGGCTCGCTCTCGGAGGGGTTGAACTCGCTGTGGCGAATGCCGGTGCCGGCGCGCATGTACTGGATCTCGCCAGGGCGGATGGTCGAGCCGTTGCCCAGGCTGTCCTTGTGCGCCAGCGCGCCGTCGATCACATAGGTCAGGATCTCCATGTCGGCATGCGGGTGGGTAGGGAAGCCGCCGCCCGGCGCGATGCGGTCGTCGTTGATCACCCGCAGCGGACCAAAGCCCATATGCGCCGGGTCGTGGTACTCGCCAAAGGAGAAGGTGTGCCGTGCATTGAGCCAGCCAAAGTTGGCGTGACCGCGCGCGTCGGCCTTGCGAATCGTCATGCTCATGTTCGTGCTCCTGAAAGAATTGCGATGGGTTCATGATGCGTCCGACAACAATCAAAGACAATCCGCTGAATCGATGAATAACTGTTCGCCAATTCGCAACAATAAGTGCCGCCGCGTGCCGCGACCGTCCATGCAGCCCGCTGGCTTGGAGCCCAAAGCAAACAGTGGCATCCTCTGGGTTTGCCGGCGGCCCTTGGGGTCGCCTTTTTCCCGAATTTGCAACCGGAGCAAACCGTGCCTGGCCTGTTACCCCATATCGACCCTGATGGGTTGCTCGAATACTCCGTGGTTTATACCGACCGCGCGCTCAACCATATGTCGGCCCGCTTCCAGGGCGTGATGCGCGACATCTCGCGCGTCCTCAAAACCGTTTATCACGCTGACGCCGCGGCCATCGTGCCGGGTAGCGGCACCTTCGGCATGGAAGCCGTCGCCCGCCAGTTCGCCACCGGCAAACGCTGCCTGGTGATCCGCAATGGCTGGTTCAGCTTCCGCTGGACACAGATTTTCGAGATGGGCAGCATCCCCTCGGCGCATACCGTGCTCAAGGCTCGGCAGATTGAAACCGGCCCGCAAGCCGCCTTCGCCCCCGCGCCCATCGACGAGGTGGTCGCCACCATCCGTGCTGAAAAGCCAGCGGTGGTCTTTGCCCCGCATGTCGAAACCGCCTCGGGCATGATGCTGCCCGATGACTATCTGCGCGCCGTGGCCGACGCGGTGCATGAAGTCGGCGGCCTGTTCGTGCTCGACTGCATCGCCTCCGGCACCGTGTGGGTCGACATGGCCGCCACCGGCGTGGATGTGCTGATCAGCGCGCCGCAAAAAGGCTGGAGCGGCTCGCCCTGCTGCGCCATGGTGATGATGAGCGCCCGCGCATTGGCGGTGCTCGACACCACTACCAGCACCAGCTTCGCGGCCGACCTCAAGAAGTGGCTGCAGATCATGCAGGCCTACGAAGGCGGCGGCCACGCCTACCACGCCACCATGCCCACCGACGCACTCACCCGCATGCGCGACATCATGCTCGAGACCGAAGCCTACGGCTTCGACAAGGTGCGCGACGAGCAGCTCGAACTCGGCCGCCAAGCGCGCGCACTGCTTGAATCGAAAGGCTTCAAGAGCGTCGCCGCCGCCGGTTTCCAGGCGCCCGGCGTGGTCGTCAGCTACACCGGTGACGCCGAAATCCACAGCGGCAAGAAGTTCGCCACCGCCGGCCTGCAAAGCGCTGCCGGCGTGCCGCTGCAATGTGACGAACCGGCCGACTACCGCAGCTTCCGCATCGGTCTGTTCGGGCTCGACAAGCTGCACAACGTCGAGCGCACCGTAGCCAACCTGAAGAAAGCACTCGACGCGGTCGGCTAAGCACCGCCATCCGGCCGGGCAAAGGGGCTTGCCAGCGCCCCGCGTCCGGCCGGAGTCGCACCAGGCAATACCCAAAGCGTCGCATTCGGCCACACCGAAGTCATCGCTTGGCGCACGGCCAGACACTGCGCAACATGCGCCCATGTATCACCACATGGAGTCATGTCATGGCAGACCTTACCCCCCAATCGTCCGTTGCTCACCCCACACAGGCGCGGCACCACCGCCGCGCGCCGCTGAAAGCACTGCTCCACCTTCTGCTCGCCATCGTGTTCGCCTGCTCCCTGAGCACCACGGCAAGCGCCGGCGACAGCGCGCCTCAGGCCAGCGCGGCCTCGAGTTTGGCCGTGTCCTTGCCGGTCGCCGCCTCCGTCACCGCGTCAAGCATCCTCTTTACCGCCGGTGCCGAGCTCACCCTTACCGCCGTCGAAGCCTCGGCCACCGGCACGGTCTGGGTGCTTGAGCGCACGGCCGATGGCGTCAGCGCGGCGATCGAATTCAGCGGCGAGGCGATTGCCGGCTCGGCGGTGGCGGTCGGCACCGCAATGACGGTCACCGCGGTATCCGCCGGATGGCTGCTGTCGGCGGCGGGCGAAGCCCTGTGCCTGATTCCCAATGCACTAGGCGAGTCCATGCTCTACGACGAGCGGATCACCCTATGAACGCCCGCGCCTTCCTCACCGCGCTGTGCCTGCTGCCCCTGCTCGCCCAGGCTGGGCAGAACTGCGAAGCGCGCAAACTCACGGTCGACGAACTGCGCCAAAGCCTCGCGCTGGCCGCGAGCACGGCGCGCGCGCTCGACCAATCCGGCGCAAAAGTGGTGGTGCTGGCCCGCGCGGGGCAGGATCTATCCGACTACCGGCTGCGTTACTCGCACCTCGGCTTTGCCTATCGGGACGGCGACGTGTGGCGAGTGGCGCACAAGCTCAACCAGTGCGGAAGCAACAAGGGCGATCTGTATCGACAGGGGCTCGCGCAGTTTTTCAGCGACGGCCTGCATCGCTACGAGGCCGGCCTTGTGGTGCTCACTCCCGCCGTGCAGTCGGCACTGCTGCCCGCGCTCAAGGACAACACCCAACTCAGCCACCTGCACGAGGCGCGCTACAACATGCTCGCCTACCCATGGAACACGGCGTATCAACAAAGCAACCAGTGGGCCATCGAAACCCTCGCCATGCAACTCGACCCCGCCGCCGACTCACGCCCCCGCGCCCAAGCCTGGCTGCGCCAGCAGGGCTACCGCCCCACGACGCTGGAAATCTCCGCCATGAAGCGTTTCGGCGCGCGGGTGGGCACGGCACACATCGACTTCGACGACCATCCCTTCGGCCGGCGCATGGCCGGGCACATCGACACGGTCACGGTGGACTCCGTCTTCGACTGGCTCACGCGCAGAGGCCTGGGCGCTGCGGCGCAAGTCATCACGCCCGACGAAGCGCCGCGCCATCACGCACGCCTCGGCACCTAAGCCGCAAGGCAAGGGCACCCCAAAACACAACAGGCGGGAATCGCTCCCCGCCTGTTGTCTCCCTGCGCATCACGGCACGCGACTTAGTCGGCCGTCAGCACGCCGCGCCGCAGCTGGTCGCGCTCCATCGACTCGAACAGCGCCTTGAAGTTGCCCTCGCCAAAGCCGTCGTCGCCCTTGCGCTGGATGAACTCGAAAAACACCGGCCCGAGCTGGCATTCGGAGAAAATCTGCAGCAGCAGGCGCGGCTGGCCGCCATCGGTTGTACCATCGAGCAGGATGCCGCGCGATTGCAGCTTGCTCACATTCTCGCCATGCGCGGGCAGACGGGTTGCCAGCATCTCGTAATAAGTGGCAGGCGGCGCCGTCATCAGCGGCACGCCGGCCGCGCGCAGCTTGTCGACCGAGGCAAACAAATCGTCTGTGATCAGCGCCACGTGCTGAATGCCCTCACCGTTGAACTTCATCAGAAACTCTTCGATCTGCCCGCTGCCCTTGGACGACTCCTCGTTGAGCGGAATACGGATCTTGCCGTCCGGCGCGGTCATCGCCTTGGAGGTGAGGCCGGTGTACTCGCCCTTGATATCGAAATAGCGCAGCTCGCGGAAGTTGAAGATGCGCTCGTAAAACGCCGCCCAGTGCGCCATGCGGCCGCGATACACGTTGTGCGTGAGATGGTCGACCAGCTTGAAGCCGTAACCCACCGGATGGCGATCGACGCCCTCGATCCAATCGAAATCAATGTCGTAGATCGAGGTGCCGTCCTCGAAGCGGTCGATCAGGTACAGCGGCGCGCCGCCAATGCCCTTGATCGCCGGCAGCCGCAGCTCCATCGGCCCGGTGGGGATGTCCACCGGCTGCGCGCCCAGCTCCAGCGCCCGGTTATAGGCCTTGTGGGCGTCGCGCACGCGAAACGCCAAACCGCAAGCGGCCGGGCCGTGCTCCGCGGCAAAGTAGTGCGCCACGCTCTTCTTCTCGTTGTTGATAATGAAGTTGATGTCGCCCTGGCGGTACAACACTACGTCTTTCGAGCGGTGGGTCGCCACCTTGCTGAAGCCCAGCTTCTCGAACAGCGGCTCGAGCACATTGGGGGTGGGCGAGGCGAACTCGACGAACTCAAAGCCCATCAGCCCCATCGGATTGTCAAAAAGGTCAGCCATGTCAAAACTCCTGAAAGATCCTGAATGCCGTGACAAAACACGGCCATGAAGGTTTGGATCAATCAGGCGGCCGGAGGTGCCCCTGGCACCCCGCGCACACTGCGCGCCAGATGCTCGCCAAGGCACAATGCCGAGCGACGCAAGGGCGCGCCAAATGAACAGCGCACACGCGAAGACAGCACCAGCACACAGCCCCGCCGACGCGAATGGGAACACCCGCAACGACACGCACCGGGCAGACAGGCACGCGAAAGCCGCACCGGCCGTGCGGCCGGCGGCACCGAATGCCCTGCGTGATTCGCGCTCGCCATGCTGTCTCCTGTTGGGTATTCTGCTCTAGCGGCAGATGCTCCCAGTTTAGAACCGAGGCCGCGCAATGTTCTGCCAATTTGCCGGGCCGAAGCGGGATGCATTCCCTGCGTATCACCAGAAAATCACCCCATGGACGCAATAAACCGATGAAGCGCCCCCTCCTGATCGCCACCCACGCCCTCGCCGTCGCGATTGGCTTCATCGGGGCCGTCTACCTGCTACCGATCCTCATTGCCCCCGACGCCCCCAGCACCGAGCAGCTGCGCGAGCGCGTCGGCGCCACCCTGTTTACCGGTCAGGTTCGCCGCGATCTCGAAGACAGCGACGCCCTCCACTGGGGCGAAGGCACGCTGCTCGTCAGTGCCAAAGCCATCGCCCTCGAAGGCAGCATTGCCCCCGGCCCGGACTACCGCCTCTACCTCTCGCCCGACTTCATCGAAACCGAAGCCGACTTCAAACGCCTCAAGCCCACGCTGGTGCAAGTCGGCAGAATCCACGGCTTCGACAACTTCATCGTCGACATCCCGCCCCACATCGACCCCGCGCGCTACACCACCGCCATCGTCTGGTGCGAAAGCTTCGGCCAGTTCATCACTGCGGCCAAATACCAGTAGGGCGGACAAGCCGCAGGCGCGTCCACCATCGGTGGCCCAAACGAGACGGCGGATGCGCTGCGCTTTTCCGCCCTACGCCATTCCCCACGCTGATTGAAGTACGCTCCCCCCATGAAACTCAACCAACTCCCCCTCGGCACCCGCTTCGAATACCAGGGCAAGATCCTCACCAAGACCGGCCCCATGACCGGCGCCACCGAAAAAGGCGGCTCAGTCTTCATCCCCAAATTTGCGGTGCTCAAAGCCGTCGACGGCGAAGCCCCGCCCCCGCCACCCGAGGCCGCACGCACAGTCGACGCCGACACCGTACTGGCCGCTTTCGAGGCCTATCACGGCACAGCAATGCGGCTGGTGGATGAATCGGGACGGATGGCGCTGGCGGCGGCGCGGGCGCGGTTTATGGGGGCGCTTGACCACGACGACGGCAGCGCCTGACGCTGTCGCCCTGCTCATGCGCCGGTCGGCAAACGGCGGACGCAAGGTCCGCCGTCTGATCGCGCCGATCACCGGCAAAGCACGACCTCGGCACGCCGCCTCGGGCGGCATGCCCGGGGGTCAGAATGCCTTCTTCAACGCCGCGTTCTCGCGCACGAACACCATGCCGAAGGCGCCGATGGACACCACCTTGTCGTTGACGGTGGTATAGGAGCCGACGCCAAAGGCGTGGTACTCGGAGAAGAAGGCAGCGACGCGGCCGAGTTGCAGCAGTTTCGCCACTTCGCTGCGTGCGGCCAGCTCGTCGCGAATGGTGTCGCGATGCTTTTCCGGCGAGGGGTTGAGCAAGACGCCGGCGGCGGCGATGACGATCAGGGTGGCGGCGAATTTGAGCAGTGAGCGGATCATGGTGGCGCGTCGTTCATCATGGGGCAGCCCGGATCTTCGCACAGGCGCCGCCGTTTCCGCATGCCGGCGCTTGCCTGTCGCCGGCCGCGGTGGCGGCCGCGCAACGACACCTTGCAATCCCCAACCCGCGCCCGTGCGTCTTGCATCCCGATACCGGTCATCGCCACAACGCCGGTCACCCATGCCCGGCGCCCGCGCCATCGTACGTTCGATTTCCATCCGTTCATCGTCTTTCTGATCGCCGCCGCGCGCCGCGGCATCGTGCTGCGCTGCAGTGGGTGCCAAGGCGCAGGCCGCCGTCAGCCGCGCCTGGGCGCCGATGCTGCGCGGCAGCATGTGCGCCCGGGCACAGCCATTGCGAAGGAGAAGTCGGTGCGGCGCCATCTGCGCACCGCCATCGAAAAAAAACGGAATGGAGACAAACATGGAAGTCCAGACTGCATCTCGCGTGGAGGTGATGGGGATCGATGCCGGCGGCACGATGACCGATACCTTCTTCGTGCGCGAAGACGGCCGCTTCGTGGTCGGCAAGGCGCAAAGCAACCCGGCGGACGAATCGCTCGCCATTTTCAACTCGTCCGAGGACGCGCTGGCCCACTGGGCACGCACCGTGGACCAGGTGTATCCGGAGCTGGTCACCTGCGTGTATTCGGGCACCGCCATGCTCAACCGGGTGGTGCAGCGCAAGGGCCTGGACGTGGGCCTGATCTGCAACAAGGGCTTCGAGCAGGTGCACTCGATGGGCCGGGCGATCCAGAGCTATCTCGGCTATGCCCTCGAAGACCGCATCCACCTCAACACCCACCGCTATGACGATCCGCTGGTGCCGCTGTCGCGCACCCGCGGCGTGACCGAGCGCACCGACGTGCAGGGCGAGGTGGTGATTCCGCTGCGCGAGCACGAGGTCCGCCAGGCCACGCGCGAGCTGGTCGAGGTCGGCGCTCAGGCGATCGTCATCTGCCTACTGCAATCACACAAGAACGAGGCGAGCGAGAAACGCGCCCGCGATGTGTGCCGCGAAGAGCTGAAGGCCCTGGGCGTGGACCTCCCGGTATTCGCCTCGGTGGACTACTACCCCTCGCGCAAGGAGAGCCACCGCATGAACACCACGGTGCTCGAGGCCTATGCGGCCGAGCCCTCCCGCCAGACGCTCAAGAAGGTGAGCGACCGCTTCAAGAAGCACGGCGCCAAGTTCGACCTGCGGGTCATGGCCACCCATGGCGGCACGATCTCGTGGAAGGCCAAGGAGCTGGCGCGCACCATCGTCTCCGGCCCCATCGGCGGGGTGATCGGCTCCAAGCTGCTGGGCGAGACCCTGGGCTACGAGAACATCGCCTGCTCCGACATCGGCGGCACCTCCTTCGACATGGCGCTGATCACCAAGGGCAAGTTCTCGATCATGTCCGACCCGGACATGGCGCGCCTGGTGCTCTCCCTGCCGCTGGTGGCGATGGACTCGGTGGGCGCCGGCGCCGGCAGCTTCGTGCGCATCGACCCCTACAGCGGCGGCATCAAGCTCGGGCCGGATTCGGCCGGCTACCGCGTCGGCACCTGCTGGCCGGAAAGCGGGCTGGACACGGTGTCGGTATCCGACTGCCACGTGGTGCTCGGCTACCTGAACCCGGACAACTTCCTCGGCGGCGCCATTACGCTGGACGTGGAGCGCGCCCGCCAACACATCAAGGCCCAGATCGCCGACCCACTCGGCCTGTCGGTGGAGGACGCAGCCGCCGGCGTGATCGAGCTGCTCGACCTGCAACTGCGTGACTACCTGCGCGCCAACATCAGCGCCAAGGGCTACAACGCGGCCGACTTCGTGTGCTTCTCCTACGGCGGCGCCGGCCCGGTGCACACCTACGGCTACACCGAGGGCGCCGGCTTCAAGGACGTCATCGTGCCGGCCTGGGCGGCGGGCTTCTCGGCATTCGGCTGCGCCTGCGCGGACTTCGAGTACCGCTACGACAAGAGCGTGGACGTGGCCGTGCCGCAGCATGGCAGCGACGACGAGAAAGTCGCCGCCAGCCAGACCATCCAGACCGCCTGGGAGGAGTTGGCCGCCAAGGTGGTGGAGGAATTCGTCATCAACGGCTTCAAGCCGGAGGACGTGATCCTGCGCCCGGGCTACCGCATGCAGTACATGGGCCAGCTCAACGACCTGGAGATCGACTCCCCCATCACCGGCGCGGCCACCGCCGCTGACTGGGACAAGATGGTCGAGGCCTACGAGGAGACCTACTCGCGCGTGTATGCCAGCTCGGCACGCTCGCCGGAGCTGGGCTTCTCGGTCACCGGCGCGATCATGCGCGGCCTGGTCACAGTGCAGAAGCCCTCGCTGCCCGAGGACGAGGAAGCCGGCCCGACGCCGCCCGAGGACGCGCACCTGGGCACCCGCCCGTTCTATCGCAACAAGAAATGGGTCGATGCGGTGCTGTGGAAGATGGAAGCGCTCAAGCCCGGCAACGAGATCACCGGCCCGGCCATCATCGAATCCGACGCCACCACCTTCGTCGTGCCCGACGGCTTCGCCACCCGGCTCGACAAGCATCGCCTGTTCCACCTGCGCGAAATCCAAGGCAAGTGAGGAGACAACCATGAACATGATGACCCACAAGGAAACCGGCTTCGCCAACCTGCTTGGCACCGGCCAGACCCTGAAGCAATACCGCGACGCGATCCTCGAACGCACGAAGGAGAGCGGCCACTACAACGGCCTCGAGACGCTGGCGCTGCGCGAGGCCGACCCGATCCGCTACGAGAAGCTGTTCTCCAAGCTGCGCGGCGGCCTGGTGCATGCGCGGGAAACCGCCAAGAAGATCGCCGCCAGCCCCATCGTGGAGCAGGAGGGCGAGCTGTGCTTCACCCTCTACAACGCCGCCGGCGACTGCATCCTGACCTCCACCGGCATCATCATCCATGTCGGCACCATGGGCGCGGCGATCAAGTACATGATCGAGAACAACTGGGAGGCCAACCCCGGCATCAACCCCGGTGACATGTTCACCAACAACGACTGCTCGATCGGCAATGTGCACCCCTGCGACATCGCCACCATCGTGCCCATCTTTCATGCCGGCAAGCTCATCGGCTGGGTCGGCGGCGTCACCCACGTGATCGACACCGGCGCGGTGACGCCGGGTTCCATGTCCACCGGCCAGACCCAGCGCTTTGGCGATGGCTACATGATCACCTGCCGCAAGACCGGGGTGAACGACACCCCGCTGCGCGACTGGCTGCATGAGTCGCAGCGCTCGGTGCGCACGCCCAAGTACTGGATCCTCGACGAGAAGACCCGCATCGCCGGATGCCACATGGTGCGCCAGCTTGTCGAAGAGGTGATCGCCGAAGACGGGCTGGAGGCCTACGAGCAGTTCGCCTTCGAGGTCATCGAGGAAGGCCGCCGTGGCCTCTCGACGCGCCTCAAAGCCATGACCCTGCCGGGCAAATACCGCAAGGTGGCCTTCGTGGACGTGCCCTACGCCCACGAAGATGTGCAGACCTCCAACGCCTTCGCCAAGCTCGACACCATCATGCACGCGCCGGTGGAGATGGAGATCCGCAAGGACGGTACCTGGCGGCTCGACTTCGAGGGCGCCAGCCGCTGGGGCTGGCACAGCTACAACGCCCACCAGGTGGCCTTCACCAGCGGCATCTGGGTGATGATGACCCAGACCCTGGTGCCCACCCAGCGCATCAATGACGGCGCCTACTACGGCACCGAATTCCACATGCCCAAGGGCGGCTGGAACAACCCGGACGACCGCCGCACCGGCCATGCCTATGCCTGGCACTTCCTGGTCTCGGCCTGGACCACCATGTGGCGCGGCCTCTCGCAGGCCTACTTCAGCCGCGGCTATCTGGAAGAGGTCAACGCCGGCAACGCCAACACCTCCAACTGGCTGCAGGGCGGCGGCATCAACCAGGACGGCGAGATCCACGCGGTCAACTCCTTCGAAGCCTCCTCCTGTGGCACCGGCGCCTCGGCCATCAAGGACGGCCTCAACCATGCCGCCGCCATCTGGAACCCGGAAGGCGACATGGGCGACATCGAGATCTGGGAGATGGCCGAGCCGCTGCTGTATCTCGGTCGCAACGCCAAGTGCAACTCCGGCGGCTACGGCAAGTATCGCGGTGGCTGCGGCTTCGAGACCCTGCGCATGGTGTGGAAGGCGCAGGACTGGACCATGTTCTTCATGGGCAACGGTTTCATGAACAGCGACTGGGGCCTGATGGGCGGCTATCCGTCCGCCACCGGCTACCGCTTCGAGGCTCACAAGACAGGCCTCGAGCAGCGCATCGTGGTCGGCGACAGCCTGCCGCTGGGCGCCGACGTGAATCCGGACACCCCGGACTACGAGCGCCACATCGATGCCGGTGCGCGGGTCAAGCGCGACCACCAGTGCATGACCACCGAGGACTGCTACGAGAACTACGACCTGTATCTGAACTACCTGCGCGGCGGCCCCGGCTACGGCGACCCACTCGACCGCGAACCCGAGGCCATCGCCCGCGACCTCAACAACGCCTGGCTACTGCCGGAGTATGCGCAGAAGGTCTATGGCGCGGTCATCCGTCGGGACGCCAAGGGGGTGTGGAGCATCGATGCCGAGGCCACGGCGAAGCGACGCGCCGAGGTGCGCCAGGAGCGGCTCGCCCGCGCCGTGCCGACCCGCGAATGGATGCATGAGGAACGCGAGCGGATCGTCACCAAGCATGCCAGCGGGCAGGTCAAGCACATGTTCGCCACCAGCTTCGGCCTGTCGGAGAAGTTCAAGGCGCAGTTCAAGTCCTTCTGGAACCTGCCCGAGGACTGGGACATGACCGAAGACGAACTGGACGTGCCGTCCTACGGCAGCAAGTACCGCATGGACCTGGCCAAGATGCCCGACGTGCGCACCGTGACCCTGGTCGAGGAATGACCGCCCATTGACACCGATCGCCGCCGGCCCCGGCCGGCGGCCCGCAGAACATCAGGAGACACATCATGAGTCGCTATACCAAGGAACAGGTGGCCAAGCTGGCTGACGGCAAGCTCGACTGGGACACCACCATGCGCATGCTCGCCATGCCCAAGGACAACGAACGCTTCGCCCTCTTCGTCGAAGCCCTGCAGAAGAAAGTGAGCTGGGACGACAAGATCGTCCTGCCGCTCGGCCCGCACCTCTACATCGCCCAGAACGCCAAGAGCAAACAATGGGTGACCAAGTGCGACTGCGGCCACGAGTTCGGCGATTACCGCGAGAACTGGAAGCTCAACGCCGTGGTGTATGTGCGCGACACCGAAGAGGCGATGACCGAGGTCTATCCGAAGCTGATGGCCCCTGACACCGCCTGGCAGGTCTATCGCGAGTACTACTGCCCCAGCTGCGGGACCATGCACGACGTCGAAGCGCCGACGCCCTGGTACCCGGTGATCCACGACTTCGAGCCCGACATCGAAGCCTTCTACGAGGAGTGGGTCGGCCTGCCGGTGCCCGAAAAGGCCGCCTGACCGCACTTGCATCGCCACGCCCCGCCGGTCGGGGCGTGCGCATCACCCGTTCTCTCCCGCCGGCGCGGCGCAACCGGGCCGCGTCGGCTTCTTTTTTTATTGGAGTCCTCATGAAAGCGCTCGTCTATCAAGAGCCCGGCAAGATGGCCTGGCAGGACAAGGCCAAACCCGTCATCGACAAACCGACGGATGCCATCGTTCGCATCACCCGCACCACCATCTGCGGCACCGATCTGCACATCCTCAAGGGCGATGTGCCCACCGTCACGCCGGGGCGCACCCTCGGTCACGAGGGCGTGGGCATCGTCGAATCGGTGGGCGAGGGCGTGAGCCGTTTCAAGCCCGGTGACCATGTCCTCATCTCCTGCATCAGCGCCTGTGGCCGCTGCCTCAACTGCAAGCGCCAGCTCTATGCGCATTGCGAAGACGGCGGCTGGATCCTCGGCCACCTCATCGACGGCACCCAGGCCGAGTATGTGCGCATCCCCCATGCCGACAACAGCCTGCACCCGATCCCGGAAGGCGCCGACGAGGAAGCGCTGGTGATGCTCAGCGACATCCTGCCCACGGGCCTGGAGATCGGCGTGCTCAACGGCCAGGTCAAGCCCGGCGACACCGTGGTCATCGTCGGCGCCGGCCCGGTCGGCATGGCCGCGCTGCTCACCGCCCAGTTCTACTCGCCGGCCCGGCTGGTGATGGTGGACATGGACACCAACCGCCTCGAGACCGCCAGCCAGCTCGGCGCCACCCACACCCTGAGCCCCACCGAAGGCGACATCGTCGAGCGCCTCATGGCGCTCACCGACGGGCGCGGCGCCGACGTGGCGATCGAAGCGGTCGGCATTCCCGCCACCTTCGATCTGTGCCAAGAGATCGTCGCCGCCGGCGGCCACATCGCCAACGTCGGCGTGCATGGCACCCCCGTGAGCCTGCATCTGGACAAGCTCTGGATCCGCAACATCACCCTCACCACCGGCCTGGTCAGCACCCACACCACGCCGATGCTGCTGCAAACGGTGCAGGCCGGCACGCTGTCGCCCGGTTCGCTGGTGACCCACCGCTTCGCCCTCGACGACATCGAGGCGGCCTATCGCGTGTTCGGCAACGCCGCGCGCGAAAAGGCAATGAAAGTGATCCTCGAAGCCTGAGCGGCATTGACGATGGAGGAGCTCGCCCCCATGACGACTTATCTGGCGCACGGCACGCGCTTCGAAGACACCGCGCTGTGCCGATTCCTGCACGACTACGGCCATGCCGACCTGGGTGCCCTGCACCTGTGCGCCCGCGAAGAGCCGACCCGCTTCTGGGCTGAAGTCGAAGACGCCGTCGGACTCACCTGGCACCGGCGCTACCACACCGTGTGCGACCTGTCCCACGGCCCCGAGTGGCCGCGCTGGTTCGTCGGCGGCGAGCTCGACCTGTTCGAGAACCTCGTCGGCCGCCACGCCCGGGGCACCCCCGACCAGCCCGCGCTGATCTGGGAGGGCGACGACGGCGACCTGCGCCGCTTGACCTGGCGCGAGCTGGACGACGCAGCCCGGCGCCTCACCACCGCGCTGGCGCGGCTGGGCGTGTGCCCGGGCGAGCGCATCGCCATGTACCTGCCCATGGTGCCCGAGACCGCGGTGGTGTTCCTCGCCGCCGCGCGCCTCGGCGCCATCGTGCTGCCCCTGTTCTCCGGCTACGGCGCGGACGCCGTGGCCAGCCGCCTGATCGACAGCGAAGCGATGGTGATGGTCTGCGCCGACGGCTATCTGCGCCGCGGCAAGCGGGTGGACATGCTCGGCGAGGCCCGCGCCGCCGCCGCGCCCGCCCCGGCCCTGGCCCATCTGCTGGTGGTGCCACGCCTGGGCACGCCCTGGGCGCCGCAGGCGAGCGGGCAGTGGCGTGAGTGGGACTACCGCAGCCTGGTGGCGGCCAGCGATCCGGACACCGGCCCGGCCGTCCACGGCACCTCGACGCCGCTGATGATTCTCTACACCTCGGGCACCACCGGCCGCCCCAAAGGCGTGGTCCACACCCATGCCGGCTTCCCGCTCAAGGCCGCGCAGGATCTGCTCATGGCCTTCGATCTCAAGCCCGGCGACCGCCTCGCCTGGATCACCGACATGGGCTGGATGATGGGCCCCTGGCTAGTCTTCGGCGGCCTGCTGCGCGGCGCCACGCTGGTGTTCTTCGAAGGCACGCCCGACCACCCCACGCCGAACCGCATCTGGCAACTGGTGGCCCGCCACCGCCTCACTCACCTGGGCCTGTCGCCCACCCTCGCACGCCTGCTCATGGCCGCCGGCGACACCGGCCTGCCGCAACCGGGCCAGCTCGACAGCCTGCGGGTGTTCGGATCCACCGGCGAGCCCTGGAACGACGCGCCCTGGCACTGGCTGTTCGACGCCGTGGGCCAGGGCCGCTGCCCGATCATCAACTATTCCGGCGGCACCGAGATCGGCGGCGGCATCCTCGCCTGCTTTGCCGGCCTGCCGCAGAAGCCCTGTGCCTTCGCCGGCCCGATCCCCGGCATGCAGGCCGATGTGGTCGACATCGACGGCGCCTCGCTGCTCGACCAGGGCACCGGCGAGGAGATCGGCGAGCTGGTACTGCGCGCCCCCTGGCCCGGCATGGCCCACGGCTTCTGGCATGACGCGGCGCGTTACCTGGACACCTACTGGTCGCGCTTCCCCGACCTGTGGGTGCACGGCGACTGGGCACGGGTGGACGCCGACGGTCATTGGTTCATCCAGGGGCGCAGCGACGACACCCTCAAGATCGCCGGCAAGCGCGTCGGCCCGGCCGAGTACGAGTCCGCCCTGGTGGCCCATCCCGTGGTGGCCGAAGCGGTGGCCATCGGCGTGCCGGACCCGGTCAAGGGCGAAGTGGCCACCTGCTTCGTCACCGTCGCCGGTGGGGCGGTCGCGGGCGACTGGCCCGGGGTCGAGGCCGAGCTGATCCGCCATGTGGCGGCCCTGCTCGGCAAGCCGCTGGCGCCGGCGCGGGTGCACCGGGTGGCCGCGCTGCCGCGCACCCGCAACGGCAAGATCCTGCGGCGCGTGGTACGGGCGGTGTGGCTCGACACCGATCCGGGCGACCAGAGCGCCCTCGAAAACCCGGCCGCGCTCGACGCCCTGGCCGAGTGCCGCGCGGCCGGCGAAGCCGTCGCCTGAGTGCCGAAGCGTTCGATTTCCGGCCGTTCGGACGACGAACGTTCGGAAATCGAACGCCGCCAGCGCCGCTTCGCGTCGGCGACGAGGCGCCCTACCGGCGGGCAATCGCCCGCCCACGCGCGCATCCTCCCGCCACACGGCAGGTGGCACCAAGCTTGCTCGTGGATTAGCGCCAGCGGTCGCCCGGAGGTGACAGCCGGCCCGCTTGAGCTAAGCTGACAGCACGGACGCAACACACCAAACCAGCACGACGGAGGAGACGCCGCGACGATCTCCACCTGCCAGACGAGCAGCCGGGCGCTGACTTGCAACGAGGAGGAGATCGAACGGATGGCGGAGACAGCCGACGGGCAACGTTTCTCGGAGCCCGGCAACGACGCCGCGGTGATGGCCGCATGGGAGCACTTTCTGGATGGCAGCGGCCGACCGGCCGACGCGCTGCGCAGCCTGGTGGAAGGCTCGTGGCGGCGCTGCCGCGAACACAACGTTGACCCCGACAAGCGCAGCGCCCCGCCGCCGCTGACCGAGTCCCGGCTCGAATCCCTGCGCCACACCCACACCGAACTGCTCGAAGCCAGCGCGCCGGTGATGGCCTGCGCGCGCGACTTCCTGGCCGAAACCGGCACCATCATGGCGCTGGCCGACACGCGCTGCACCATCCTCAGCATGGAGGGCGACACCCGCACCGTGGGCGCGGCCGAAAACATCCACCTGTTGCCCGGCGTGTCCTGGAGCGAACGCATCTGCGGCACCAACGCCATCGGCACCGCCCTGGCGGTGGGCGAGCCGGTGCAGATCCACTCGGCGGAACACTACTGTGCCGGCATCAAGCGCTGGACCTGTTCGGCGATGGTGGTCCGCCACCCCATCGATGGCGAAATCCTCGGCGTGGTGGACGTCTCGGGCCTGTCCGAAACCTACAACCGCCAAAGCCTGGCGCTGGTGGTGACCACCGCCAACCGCATCGAAAGCCGGCTCACCATGCGCGAGACCGAGCTGCGCCTGCGCCTGCTCGAAGCCGCCCTGCCGCACTGGTCGTCCGGCACCGACAGCGTGGTGCTCTTCGACCGGCGCGGTTATCCGGTCAAGGCCAACGGCAATGCCCAGGCGGTGCTCACCGCGCTCGGCGCCGACCTCGACCTGAGCCGGCCACGTCGCATCCCCGCCCTCGCCCTGGAGGGCGATCTGTCGGAGCTGCCGCCGTGGCTGCGACCCGAGTGGCTCGCCCCCGTCACCGACCGTAGCGCCCGCATCGGCACGCTGCTCGTCCTGCCACTGCCCACACTCGGGCGCCTGCGCGACAAACCGGCGGAGGCGGTCGACAGCCTGCCGGCCGGCTTCGGCAACATCGTCACCGCCGACCGCGGCCTGCAAACCGCGGTGCGCAAGGCCGGGCAGCTGGCCCGCTCCAAGGTACCGGTGCTGCTGCTCGGCGAGACCGGCGTCGGCAAAGAGGAATTCGCCCAAGGCATCCACCAGGCCAGCCCCTTCGGCGACGGCCCCTTCGTCGCGCTCAACTGCGGCGGGCTGTCGCGCGAGCTGCTGGCCAGCGAGCTGTTCGGCTATGTGGACGGCGCCTTCACCGGCGCGCGGCGCGGCGGCGTGATCGGCAAGATCGAAGCGGCCAACGGCGGCACCCTGTTTCTCGACGAAATCGGCGAAATGCCCATGGACCTGCAACCCCACCTGTTGCGGGTGCTGGAGCAGGGCGAGATCTACCGCCTCGGCGAAAACGTGCCGCGCCAGACCAACTTCCGCCTGGTGGCCGCCACCCACCGCGACCTGCGCCAGGAGGTTGCCGACGGGCGCTTTCGCATGGACCTCTACTACCGGGTCGCGGTCACCTCGATCCGCATCCCCGCGCTGCGCGACCGCGTCGGCGACATCCCGCTGCTGCTGCGCCATTTCCTCGCCTACTTCGCCGAGCGCCACCACATGCCGATCCCCGCGGTCGACGACGCGGTCACCGCCCGGCTGGCCCGCTATGCCTGGCCGGGCAATGTGCGCGAACTGCGCAACGTGGTCGAGAGCATGCTGCTGGTAAGCGACGGCGACCGCCTCGACATCGACATGCTGCCACCCGAACTCGACGCGCTGGATCCCGAAACCACACCAGCCCTGTCCGCCATCGCAAGCGGGCAGCGCATCAGCGATGTCGAGGCCGAACTCATCCGCCGCACCATCGCCGACACCGGCGGCAACCTCACCCGCGCCGCCCGGCAACTGGCCATCGCCAAGAGCACCCTCTATCAAAAACTCAGGGACTACGGCCTCTACGACGAAGTCATGCAGCAACGCAGCCAGCGGCTGGGCATGCGCTGACGATCGGGCCTCATGCCATCTGCTGGATCCGGATCATGTTGCCGGCCGGATCGCGCACCCCGAAATCGCGCACTCCGTAGGGCTGGTCGGTCGGCTCCTGGACGATCTCCGCATCCAGCGCCTGCAGGCGCTGGAAGACGGCGATTGGGAGTGCTGATTGAATGACGACGACGGAGCGGCAGTTTCTCGGCCTTATTTTGAGCTCCACATAAGGCCGAATTTCTGCCAACAACAGAGACAGAAACGCCAAAGCTCCCGAGGGAGCTTTGGCGTTTCTTCTCATCATCTGTGACAACAACATCTCACCTATTCGGCACAGATCTCAGCTTTCGTAGCTCCCGACAAAATCACACATCGATGTTCCGCGCATACAGCGCATTGTTTTCGATGAACTGGCGGCGAGGTTCGACGTGGTCGCCCATCAGGGTGGTGAAGATTTCGTCGGCGGCGATGGCGTCGTCGATCTGCACTTTGAGCAGGCGGCGAACGGTGGGGTCCATGGTGGTTTCCCAGAGCTGCTCGGGGTTCATTTCGCCGAGGCCCTTGTAGCGCTGTTTGCCGAGGTTGCGTTCGACTTCGGAGAGCAGCCAGCGGATGGCTTTGCCGAAGCTGACGGCCGGTTGTTGTTTGTCGCCGCGCTCGATGATAGCGCCGGTGGTGATGAGGCCGGTGATGGCTTCGGCGGCGGTGCGGATCTGGGCGTAGTCGCCGGAGATGAGGAAGTCTTCTTCGAGCGTGGCGTACTTGAGGTTGCCGTGGTACATGCGCTCGATGGCGAGGCGCCAGGCTTCGGCCTCTTCGTTGTATTCGGCGCGCACGGTAACGGCGCCCGACAGGTGCGGCGTGAGCGCGGCGGCGCTGGCGATGGCGGCGGCTTCGTCGGCGAGGCTGATGGCCACATTGCGTTCGAGCATGGCGTGCAACACATCGGGCTCGATGTAGCCGGCGAGACGATTGATGACGGCTTCGGCGAGCAGGTAGTTGCGGGCCAGTTCGGCGAGGGCGTTGCCGTTGATCGGGTCGGCGCCTTCGGCCGGGATGAGCGCGGCGCCGTCGAGGGCGAGTTTGAGCAGATGGGCGTTGAGCTCGGTGTCGTCCTTGATGTAGCGCTCGGATTTGCCATGCTTGATTTTGTAGAGCGGCGGCTGGGCGATGTAGATGTGGCCGCGCTCAACCAGCTCGGGCATCTGGCGATAGAAGAAGGTGAGCAGCAGGGTGCGGATGTGGGCGCCGTCGACGTCGGCGTCGGTCATGATGATGATGCGGTGGTAGCGCAGTTTCTCGGGCTTGAACTCTTCCTTGCCGATGCCGGTGCCCAGCGCAGTGATGAGCGTGGCGATCTGCTCGGAGGAGATGAGCTTGTCGAAGCGGGCTTTTTCGACGTTGAGCACCTTGCCGCGCAGCGGCAGGATGGCCTGGAATTTACGGTCGCGGCCCTGCTTGGCGGAGCCGCCGGCGGAATCGCCCTCGACGATGTAGATTTCGCACTTGGCGGGGTCTTTTTCCTGGCAGTCGGCCAGCTTGCCGGGCATGCCGACGCCGTCGAGCAGGCCTTTGCGGCGGGTCATTTCGCGGGCCTTGCGGGCGGCGTCACGGGCGCGGGCGGCTTCGACGATCTTGCCGCAGATGGTTTTGGCGTCGATGGGGTTTTCGAGCAGGTAGTCGGCCAGCTTGGCGGCCACGACTTCTTCGACCGCCGGGCGCGCTTCGGAGGAGACCAGCTTCATCTTTGTCTGCGAGGCGAACTTGGGGTCGGGCATCTTGACCGACAGCACGCAGGCGAGGCCTTCGCGCATGTCATCGCCGGAGATGACGACCTTGGCCTTGCGGGCGATGTCGTTTTCTTCGATGTACTTGTTGATGACGCGGGTCATGGCCGCGCGCAGGCCGGTGAGGTGGGTGCCACCGTCGGACTGCGGGATGTTGTTGGTGAAGCACAGCACCTGTTCGGCGTAGCTGTCGTTCCATTGCATGGCGACTTCGACGGAGACTTCGATGTCGTGGTCGGTGCCGTTGGAGGTTTTGGCCGTGCCCTCCGAGTAGAACACGGTGGGATGCAGCACGGTCTTGGACCGGTTGATGTAGTCGACAAAGCCGCGCACGCCGCCGGCAAAGGCGAAGTCTTCTTCTTTGTTGATGCGCTGGTCGATCAGGCGGATACGCACGCCGTTGTTGAGGAAGGACAGCTCGCGCAGGCGCTTGGCGATGATTTCGTAGTGGAACTCGACCGGGCCGAAGATCTCTTCGTCGGCCATGAAGTGCAGTTCGGTGCCACTCTTGGCCGACTCGCCGATCACCTTGAGCGGCGACACTTCGATGCCATTGACCGTTTCAACGATACGGTCGGCGGCCTTGCCGCGCTGGAACTCCATGAAGTGCTTTTTGCCATCGCGGCGGATGGTGAGGCGCAACCAGCGGGACAGGGCATTAACGCAGGACACACCCACGCCGTGCAGGCCGCCGGACACTTTGTAGCTGTTCTGGTTGAACTTGCCACCGGCGTGCAGCACGCACATGACGATTTCGGCCGCCGAGCGCTTGGGCTCGTGCTTGTCGTCCATCTTGACGCCCACGGGGATGCCGCGGCCGTTGTCGGTGACGGAGATGGAGTTGTCGGTATGGATGGTGACGAGGATGTCGTCGCAGTAACCCGCCAGGGCTTCGTCGATGGCGTTATCGACCACTTCGAAGACCATGTGGTGCAAGCCGGTGCCGTCGGAGGTATCACCGATATACATGCCGGGGCGCTTGCGCACGGCCTCCAGACCTTCGAGTTGCTGGATGCTGGATTCGTCGTAGCCGCCCTGCGGCGTGTTCTGCGATTCGGACATAGGATTCTCTTCACTCCGGAGCACCTGGGGCGCCCCTCAATACTCATCAGACTGCTAGGTGCGCCCGGTGGGGCGCCATGCCACCGGCGGAGCAACGCCCCGCGATGGCAGACAGACCGACTGACGCGCCGCTTGTGCCGACGCGCCAGTGCCGGTCAAATTCTCATCGGCATCACGACATACTTGAAGGCGTCGTTGCCGGGCAGGGTAATCAGTGCGCTGGAGTTGCCGTCGTTGAGGCGCACCAGCACGTCATCGGTCGACACGTTGTTGAGCACATCGAGCAGATAGGTGACATTGAAGCCGATATCGAGGCCATCGCCTTCGTAGTCGATCTCGAGCTCTTCCTGGGCTTCTTCCTGCTCGGCGTTGGTGCTGAGGATCTTCAGGCTGCCGCTCGACAGGACAATGCGCACGCCGCGGAATTTCTCGTTGGTGAGAATGGCCACGCGCGACAGGGCCGCGTGCAGCGGCTGACGGGCCAGGCGAAGCTCTTTGGGGTGGTTTTGCGGGATCACGCGCTCGTAGTCGGGGAACTTGCCATCGACCAGCTTGGAGATGAGCTCGACGTCGCCAAAGCGGAAGACGATCTGGTTGCCGGCGATGATGATTTCGAGCGGCTCGTCGCTGTCGGCGAGCTGACGGGCCAGCTCGAGCACCGTCTTGCGCGGCAGGATGACATCGGTGCGCGGGTAGTTGCCGTCGATTTCACTCTCGATATAAGCGAGGCGGTGACCGTCGGTGGCGACCATGCGCAGGGTGGCGCCGTCGACCATGGTAAGCAGGCCGTTAAGGTAGTAACGGATGTCTTGCTGGGCCATGGCGTATTGCACCAGCGCGAGCTGCTTTTTGAAGGCGCGCTGTGACACGGTAAAGCGCACGCCTTCGTCTTCGGCCACGGTGAGGCGCGGGTAATCGGCGGCGGGCAAGGTCTGCAGCTGGAAACGGCTGCGGCCGGCCTTGACGGTCATGCGGCTCTCGTCGAGCGACAGAGCGATGTCGGTGTCGCCGGGCAGGGCACGCAGAATATCCTGCAGCTTGCGCGCAGCCACGGTGATGTTGAGGTCGTCCGGCCCGCCGGTGACGATGGCGGTGGTGCGGATCTGGATTTCGATGTCGGTCGCCAGCAGGGTGAGGCGGTCACCGTGCTTTTCGATCAGCACATTGGACAGGATCGGCAGGGTGTGGCGCTTCTCCACAATGCCGGACACCGACTGGAGTGGGCCAAGCAGAGCATCCCGGGTGGTGGTCAGCAGTTGCATCGTCGTTCAATCTCCGTGAATCGGGTTCTTGTTATATCGCATCGGCATTTTAGCCGCGCAGGACCTGCGTCAGCACGTGCAGGTCGTGGTTGAGTTGGGTGTCGTTCCGGCGCAATTCTGCGATGGTACGGCAAGCATGTAACACGGTTGTGTGATCGCGACCGCCAAAGGCATCGCCAATGGCCGGCAGGCTCATCGGGGTCAGATCCTTGGCCAGGGCCATGGCCACCTGGCGCGGCCGGGCGATGACCCGAGTGCGCTTCTTGGAGTGCATGTCGGCCACCTTGATCTTGAAGTAGTCGGCCACCGTCTTCTGGATGTGCTCGATGGTCAGCTGCCGGTTGTGGGCATTGAGCAAGTCCTTGAGCGCTTCCTTGGCCACATCGAGCGTGATTTGCTTGCTGTGGAAACGGGCAAAGGCCACGACCTTGGTCAGCGCGCCTTCGAGCTCGCGAACGTTGGCGCGCAGGTTCTTGGCGATCAGGAAGGCGACGTCGTCGCACAGCGTAATGTTATGGCTATCGGCCTTTTTCTTGAGAATGGCCACGCGCATTTCAAGCTCCGGCGGCTCGATCTGCACGGTGAGGCCCCAGTCGAAGCGCGAGATCAGCCGGTCTTCCAGCCCCTGGATATCCTTGGGGTAGGTGTCGCAGGTGATGATGATCTGCTTCTTCGCCTCGGTGAGCGCGTTGAAGGCATGGAAGAACTCTTCCTGTGTGCGGTTCTTGTTATTGAAGAACTGGATGTCGTCGATCATCAGCACGTCGAGTGAGCGGTAGTAGCGCTTGAAGACGTCGAAACTCTTTTGCTGATAGGCGCGCACCACGTCGGCGTAGTAGTCCTCGGCGTGCACATAGCGAATGATGGCCTTCGGATTGCGCCGGAACACCTCGTTGCCGAGCGCGTGAATCAAGTGCGTCTTACCGAGGCCGACGCCGCCATAGACAAACAGCGGGTTGTAGGACACGCCGGGGTTGTCGGCCACCTGCATGGCTGCGGCGCGGGCCAGATCGTTGGCGCGGCCGGTGACCAGGGTGTCAAACGTAAAATCAGGGTTCAGCCGGGTCTTGTCATAGGCGCTGGTCGAAGCGGCCGGCGCACGACGGGGCGACTCTGCCCGGGGCGCTTCAGCAACCGGTGCTGAACTTGCTGCGGCCGGTGGCATCGCCGGTGCGCTGACCGAGGCCGGGGAGGGCGCGACCTTTGCGGCCGATGCAGTCACCGGCCGACGCATGGCCTCGCCATTGACCGGCAGCGTCAGCGCCACTTCGGTGGGCGCACCAAAAAATTCTTCGCCCAGCTCGCCAATGCGTCGCACATAGCGCTCACGCACCCACTGCAACACGAAACGGTTGGGGGCGACCAAGAGAACGGCCGGCGCAGCCGTGTTCGCCCCTGCGTCATCATCGGCGCGCAGGGCTTTGATCCAGGTGGTGAATTGCTGAGGCGGCAACTCACCCTGAAGACGGGTCAAGCAGAAAGTCCAGAAATCTTGCGTCACAGGCTTTGGCGGGTCACATCGAGTAGGAACATGGTCCGTGGTCAACCGGTTAGCCCGGGACGCCACGGCCGTTCTCTGTTTTTCGGGAGTGCCGCCGCCGGTTTCTGACGAACCGATTGCGAGGGAGGCTCGGCGGGCAAAGGACGATTCTACCCCGCTACGCGAGACTTATCCACAAGGCCGTCCAAAAAGAATCGTTGACAAAACAAGGTGATTAGGTTGAAATTCTTCGTTTGACTTAACACTTGGCTAGTCAACATGAAACGTACTTACCAACCCTCCGTTATTAAGCGCAAGCGCACCCATGGTTTTCTGGTTCGTATGCGTACCCGCGGTGGTCGCGCCGTGATCCGTGCCCGTCGGGCCAAAGGTCGTCACCGCCTCGCCGTCTAAGGTGGGCGACCAGTCGCCGGATGTCGATCAGGCTGATCACCATTTCCGCGACGCTTACCGATTGCGAAAAACGGATGAGTATTCATCCGTTTTTGCATTTAAGCGCGCGATAAAAGGTCGCTACCTGATCGTGCATTTCCGCCCCAATGGCGGAGATACCGCCCGCCTTGGCGTGGTGGTGGCAAAAAAACTTGCTCGGCGCGCGGTTGAGCGCAACCGCATCAAACGCGTCGTGCGCGAGGGATTTCGCCTGCAACGTGGCACACTACCGGCGCTGGACATGATCGTTCGGCTACATCGGCCACTGAAAGATGCCACGCGCACCAGCGTGCACGAGGATCTCTCTGGCCTGCTGAGGCGACTACCGGGATGAAATCACTCTTGCTGGCCCTGCTCAAGGTCTATCGCTACGCGATCAGTCCCATGCTGGGCAGCAATTGCCGATTCGTCCCCAGTTGCTCGGAATACGCGGTCGAAGCCATCAATCGTTACGGCGCCTTGCGCGGTAGCTGGCTGGCGACCAAGCGGGTATCGCGCTGTCACCCCTGGTGCAACGGCGGTCACGACCCGGTTCCCTAACCTGCTAACTACGGTCTCGTTTCGATGGACAATCGTCGCCTCATCCTGCTTACGATCTTCGCCTTCTCCATTTTCATGCTGTGGGACGGCTGGGGAAAGTACACCAATCCGCCGGTCGCCCAGGTCGCCAGCAGTCAAGCCGGCGCCGCCGCCAGCACCGATGCGAGCATTCCTAAGGCACGCACGCAACTCAGTGCCGACGGCAGCGTACCGGTTGACGCGGTCAGCAGCGGCGGCGGCGCAGCCCCTACACTTACCGTTCGCACCGACTCCGTGCTGGCGCAAATCTCCGCCGACGGTGGTGACATTGTTCGCCTGGAGCTCACGCGCCACAAAGCCACGGCCGACAAGACCAAGAATTACGTCCTGCTCGACAACGGCACCCGCCATATCTACGCTGCGCAGTCCGGCCTGACCGGCCAGGGTCTGCCCAACCACAAGACACGCTTCACCCTGCCCGAAGGCGAGCAGGTGATGGCCGCCGATGCCAAGACGCTCACCGTGCGCCTGGACGCACCGACCGAAAACGGCATTAACGTCAGCAAACTACTGACCTTCCATCGCGACAGCTACATCATCGACGTGGCCTACGAGATCAGCAACGGTAGCGACGCCCCGGTGCGCACCGATGCCTACTTCCAGTTCCAGCGCGACGGTGAAGCCGCCGAAACGACCGAAGCCATGGGCGTGAGCACCTTCACCGGCCCGGCCTTCTATACCGATGCGCTCAAGTTCCAGAAAGTGAGCTTTGAAGACATTGCCGACGGCAGCGCCAAGTTCGCCAAGAAGGACGACAACGGCTGGGTGGCAATGGTGCAGCACTACTTCGTCAGCGCCTTCCTGCCCGAACAAGGTGTGGCGCGCGAGTACTTCGCGCGCAAGATCAACGACCGCCTGTACACCGCCGGCACCATCCTGCCCGTCGACGAGATCGCCCCTGGCGCCACCGCCACGGTCGCCACCCGCCTCTACGCCGGCCCGCAGGAACAGGAACACCTCGAAGCCATCGCCCCGGGTCTCGACCTGGTAGTCGACTACGGCTGGCTGACGGTCATCGCCGCCCCGCTGTTCTGGGTGCTGCAGTGGTTCCACAACCTCACCGGCAACTGGGGCTGGGCCATCATTCTGGTCACGATCTGCCTGAAGCTGATCTTCTTCCCGCTCTCCGCCGCGTCCTACAAGTCGATGGCCAAGATGCGCACCCTGGGCCCGCGCCTGCAGCGGCTCAAGGAGCAGCATGGCGACGACAAGGTGCGCATGCAGAAGGAGATGATGGAGATCTACAAGAAAGAGAAGATCAACCCGCTTGGCGGCTGCCTGCCGATCGTGGTGCAGATCCCGGTCTTCATCGCGCTGTACTGGGTGCTGCTAGGCAGCGTCGAAATGCGTCAGGCGCCCTGGCTGGGCTGGATCACCGACCTGTCGGTGAAAGACCCGTACTTCATCCTGCCGATCATCATGGGTGCCACCATGCTGATCCAGATGCGCCTCAACCCGACGCCGCCGGACCCCATGCAAGCCAAGGTCATGATGGCCATGCCGATCGTGTTCACCTTCATGTTCCTGTTCTTCCCGGCCGGTCTGGTGCTGTACTGGGTGGTCAACAACACTCTGTCGATTGCCCAGCAGTGGCAGATCACCAAGATGATCGAAAGTGGGCAGAAGACCTGACATCATCACCGCTGTCGCCACCGCGCCTGGGCGTGGTGGCGTCGGCATTGTTCGCATCTCCGGCCCCGACCTCAGTTCGCTGGCCGCGACGCTTGGCAACGGAAAACTGCCTCCGCCACGCCAAGCCATCTTCGGGTCATTTCATGACAGCGACGGCCGCCTGATCGACGAAGGCCTGCTGCTGTACTTTCCCGCGCCGCACTCCTTCACCGGCGAGGACGTCATCGAAATGCAAGGCCATGGCGGGCCGGTCGTCATGCAACTGCTGCTGGCGCGCGCCCTGTCGCTCGGCGCCCGACTCGCTGAACCCGGCGAGTTTACCCAGCGCGCCTTTCTCAATGACAAGATGGACCTGGCGCAGGCCGAGGCGGTGGCAGATCTCATCGAGGCCTCCACGGTCGCCGCGGCACGCTCTGCCGTGCGCTCGCTCAGTGGCGTGTTCTCGGATGCCATTGGCGACGTACGCGACCAGCTCATCGACCTGCGCATGCTGGTCGAGGCCACCCTCGATTTCCCCGAAGAAGAGATCGATTTTCTCGCCGCCGCACGCGCGGTCGAACGCATGCAGGCCATCGCCGCCGCGCTGCGCGACATTCTCGACCGCGCCGAGCAAGGCGCGCTGCTTCGACAAGGTCTGCACGTCGTGTTGGTGGGCCAGCCCAATGTCGGCAAGTCCAGCCTGCTCAATCAGCTGGCCGGCCATGAACGCGCCATCGTCACCGATATCGCCGGCACCACTCGCGACGCACTCAAGGAAACCATCCAGCTCGCCGGCATCCCGCTGCACATCATCGACACCGCCGGCCTGCGCGACACCGGCGACACCGTCGAGCGGATCGGCATCGAACGGACATGGAAAGAAATCGAAGATGCCGATGTCATCGTTCGCATTGTCGACGCGCGTCACGGAATCACCTCGGAAGATGAAGGCATCGATGCACGCCTACCATCCGGCGTGCCGCGCATTACCGTCGAAAACAAGTGCGACCTGGCTCAGCTCGACACACAACTGACAGAGACCGACCAAAGCACCCGGATTCGACTCTCCGCAAAAACGGGCGACGGTATTACGTTGCTGCGTGAGCATTTGCTCAAACTTGCGGGGTGGCACCCGCACAGCGAAGATGTGTTTTTTGCGCGAAAGCGCCACCTCGGCGCCTTGTCCTCAGCGCTTGCTCATGTTGAAACAGCACTCGAACAAAACCAGGCACTTGAACTGATGGCAGAAGAGCTACGTCAGAGTCACGATGCATTGGGCGAAATTACGGGTGAGTTCACACCCGACGATTTGCTCGGCGAAATATTCTCCCGCTTCTGTATCGGAAAGTAGCGCAAAACATCGCGTCCGCACGCCGGTTCCACGTGAAACAAATTCCCCCTCATGACTGATGCCCTCTGGCTTCTTCTAGGCGCCGGCGCCTTCTTTGCCGGTTTTGTCGATGCCGTCGTCGGCGGCGGCGGACTCATCCAGATACCCCTGCTATTCTCGAGCCTGCCGCAACATGCGCCCGCAACGCTTTTCGGTACCAACAAGATCGCCAGTATCGTAGGCACGGCGAGTGCCGCTGTTCAGTACGCACGACGCGTACGCATCGATTTCCGAATCGTCCTGCCCGGAGCGGCGGCCGCTCTTATTGGTGCCTGGTTTGGCGCCAAGTCGGTGGCGCTGCTCGACCCGACACTTGTCCGACCGCTCGTCCTTTCATTGCTGATTGCCGTCGCCATCTACACCTACCTGCGTCCCAACTTCGGCACCGACGCCGGCGCACCGCTACCCCTCGCCACGACACGCCTCAGGATTGCGGTCATCGGTGTCACTATCGGCTTCTACGACGGATTTTTCGGCCCTGGCACCGGAAGTTTTTTCATCTTCCTCTTTATCCGCGCCCTGCACATGGATTTTCTGCAGGCATCGGCATCCGCCAAAATCCTCAATTTTTCAACCAATCTCGCCGCGATCAGCTTCTTCGCTGGCACCGGTGCCATTCTCTGGAAAGTCGGTCTGCTGATGGCGGCGTGTAATCTTGCTGGCGCTGTTACGGGCAGCAGCATGGCACTCAAGCACGGCACCCGATTTGTTCGACGTTTTTTCCTGATTGTGGTGAGTGCGCTCATCGCCAAGATGGCGTGGGACATGATCAGCACCCACTGACACGCACCTCATTTGTTTCACGTGGAACGCGGCCGGCCTGAAGGCCCCCAAGGTGTTAAAATCACAGGCCTTTTTTAATCCATTGGATGGGGATGCCATGCAAGGTCTTCATCTCATTGCCGATCTGTACCACTGTGACTGCGACCCTGCCGTCTTGCTTGATCGGAATGTCCTCGAAACGCGCTGCGTCAATTTCTGCAAAGAAGCCGGTCTCACACCGCTTGGCGCCTACTTTTACCAGTTCACGCACGACGACGGCGAAAAGGCCGGCGTTACCGGCACCGTTGTTTTGGCCGAATCACACGTTGCCATTCACACCTGGCCCGAGACCAACGCCGTGACGCTCGACGTCTACGTCTGCAACTTCTCTCGCGACAACAGCGATCGTGCGCGCGCGGTCTACCAGCACCTGATCGATTTGTTGCAGCCCGGGGAGATGATCGAGAAAGATGTCATGCGCGGCGAACTGCCCACATCTGTCTGAGCAAGGAATCTTCGCGCGATGTCATCTGACAACGATCGGCTGATCGAAGCCCTGAACGAAAACGCCGGCCACTACCTCAAAAGCGGCCGACTCATCGAAGCGGGCGACACGCCGTTTCAGTCTTACGAGGTCTGGGACACCCCTCAGTTCGGGCGACTGTTCCGACTCGATGGCTTCTTCATGACCTCGGAAGGCGATGAATTTTTTTATCACGAGAACCTCATCCATGTACCGAGCATCTGCCAGATCGACCCCCGCCGTGCCTTGATCATCGGCGGCGGTGACGGTGGATCCGCTGATGAGCTGTTCAAGCACCCAACGATGGAGAAGGTCACGCTGGTCGAACTCGACCAGAAGGTTGTCGATATCGCGCGCCGCCACCTGCCGAAGGTTCACAACGGCGCCCTCGACGACCCCCGCCTCGACCTGCAGATCGCCGACGGCCTGGCCTACGTTCGCACCACCGCCCCGGCGGCCGGCGAGCGCTTCGACCTGATCGTGCTCGATCTCACCGATCCGATCGGCCCCGCCGAAGCCCTCTACACCGAAGCCTTCTTTACCGACTGCAAGCGCCTGCTGAGCGATCAAGGCGCGCTCTCACTGCATCTGGGCGCCCCGGTATTTCAAGGCGAGCGGGTGGCCATGCTGGTCACACGCTTGCGTCGGGTGTTCAACACAGTCAGGCCCCACTTCCACTACATTCCGTTGTACGGCAGCTTGTGGGGCATGGCCTGTGCGTCGGACCACATCGACCCGCTAAGACTCAGCCCGGTCGAGGTCGACCAGCGCCTTCTGTCGCGCGGCATCCAGCAACTACAGTATTACAACGGCGACACCCATCGGGCGGCATTTGCCCAGCCCAACTACATTCGACAGTGCCTCACACCATGACCTCATTCGACCGCAAGCCCAGACGTGCCCCCATGCCTCCGCCGCCGCCCTTGGCTGTGGATAGCCTGGCCTTCGCGATCGATCAGTCCGCCGGGCTCATTGAAGGCGTCATTGAGGGCAAGGCCCTCACTGAAATGATGACACTGGCTCGCCTCACCGATCTGCCCCGCCCCGTGCGCGGCGCCATCCTCGATCTCACCTACAGCACCTTGCGCGAATATGGCAAAGGCGACGCCGTGCTCGAGCGCTTGCTCTCCAAACCACTGCCGACACGACTACACACGATCCTCCTCGTCGCCATTCATCGCCTCGCCGCGCGCCCCGACACCGCGCACACCGTTGTCGACCAGGCCGTCACCGCCATTGGCTCGATCGCGCCCGGGCTTCGGCCGGTTGCCAACGGCGTGCTGCGAAACTTCCTGCGCCAGCAAGCCACATTCGGGCAGACGCTGGCCGGGCACGCCGCCAGTCGCTACCAACACCCCGACTGGTGGATTCAAAAGCTCCAGAAGTGCCTGCCTGATCAATGGATCGCCGTACTGGCCGCGGGCAATCAACACCCGCCCATGTCGTTGCGCGCCAATCTGCGACAAGGCACACTCGACGACGCCTCTGATCGCCTGCACAGCGCTGGCATCGCCCACCGCGTCCTCGACAACGGCGCCTTGCTGCTCGACACACCCGTGCCCGTCGACCAGATCCCCGACTTCTTTGAAGGCCGATACTCGGTTCAGGATGCCGGCGCCCAATGGGCCGCCCAGTGGCTGGCGCCGCGCCCTGGCGACCGCGTGCTCGACGCCTGCGCTGCGCCGGGCGGCAAGAGCGCCCATCTGCTCGAGACCGCAGACATCAACCTGACCGCGCTCGAACTCGACCCGGTCCGCGCCCGACGAATCGACGACACGCTCAGCCGACTCGGCCTGAAGGCCGAGGTCCTTATCGGCGACAGCCGCGACCCCGATCAGTGGTGGGATGGTCAGCCCTTCGACCGAATCCTCGCCGACGTCCCATGCTCCGCCTCCGGCGTTGCCCGTCGCCACCCCGACATCAAATGGCTTCGACGTGCCACCGACATCGCCGGCTTCGCCGCCCAGCAGGCAGACATCCTGCATGCGCTGTGGCGCACCCTCGCCCCCGGTGGCACAATGCTCTACGTGACCTGCTCGGTGTTTGACGAGGAAAACAGCGACCAGATCGCCCGATTCTGCGCCAGCCACCCCGATGCCAAACGGGTCACCATCCAAGGCCGAATGGAGCACAAGCTGCTGCCCGATGCTGAACACGACGGCTTCTACTACGCCTTGCTCGAAAAGGCGCGTTGATCTCCCCTTGCTGCTCCGTGCAATCGGCCTGGCGCTGTGCCTGTTCGTCTTGCCGGCACAGGCCAACGAGGCACCGCGTATCGCCTACGGCGAGATCCAGCTAGAAAGCGCCGACTATGTCATCAACGCCGACATTGAACTGACCCTCAACCCGCGAGTGGAAGACGCGATTCGCCACGGTATCGCGGTGTATTTCGTCCTCGAAGCGAGCATCGAATCACCTCGCTGGTACTGGCTCGACAAATCCCTGGTCAACGAATCGCTCAGCTATCGCCTCACCTATCACGCGCTCACCCGCAGCTTTCGGCTGGCCATTGGCAACTTCCATCAAAGCTTCGATAGCCTCGATGCGGCGGTTCGCACCATGACGCGCGTACGCCGCTGGCGCGTCGCCGGCATCGACACGCTCGAGCCCGGACAGTCCTACAAGGTCACCCTGCGCTTTCGCCTCGACACCGACCTGCTGCCGCGCCCGTTCAAGGTCTCCGCACTCGGTAGCCGGGACTGGTCCATCGACACCGAAGAGATGAGTTGGATCTTCCTCACCGCAGGCCGGGCCGCACCATGAAGCGCATTGCCTTCACCGTCGCTGCCGCGCTTGCCGCGATCTCGCTGTTTCTGCTCGCCAGCGCCACCGCGAACACCGACATGTTCGCCGACAGTTATCCCTACCTGCTGGCGCTCAACGGCTTCATCGCCGTCGCGCTGGCCGGCCTGGTCACGGTGCAGGTCCGCCAGTTGCTGGCCGATCGCCGTGCCAAAGTGTTCGGCTCACAGCTCAAGCTTCGGCTGCTCACCTTCTTTGCGCTGATGGCCATCGTGCCGGGCGTCATGATCTACACCGTCTCGTTGCAGTTCGTCGTACGCAGTATCGAAACATGGTTCGACGTCCGTGTCGATGCGGCGCTCGAAGGCGGCATCGCCCTCGGCCAGACCTCGCTCGACTACCTCGGCCGGCAGCTTCAGGGCCACGCCAGCGATATGGCGCTGAGCCTGTCCGACTCGCCGGCACTGGCTGCCTCCCGTCTCAACCGCCTGCGCGAACAGGCCGGCGTTGACAGCGCCACCTTGTTCTCCGGCGGCGGCCGGATCCAGGCGACCGCCTCCAACTCCGTCACCACGCTGCTACCCGCCTTGCCCAACATCGACCAGATGCGCCAGGCCCGCAACGGTCAGCGCACGCTGTTTGTCGATTCAGACCCCGAGGGCCGGATCGAACTGCGGGTCATCGTTCCGATCCCCAATCGGAGCATTACCGATGAGCCGACCTACCTGCAGCTCATCCAGCCGGTGCCCGAGTCCATCAGCCGCCATGCCAATGCCGTGCAGACCGCGTATCGTGACTACCAACAACTCTCGCTCGGGCGCGACGGCCTCAAGCGCATCTACAGCCTCACGCTGACGCTGTCGCTGCTGCTGGCGCTGCTCGCCGCCATCGCGATCGCCTTCGTCCTCGCGCGCAAGCTCTCCAAGCCCCTGATCATTCTCGCGCAGGGCACCGAGGCCGTGGCCCAGGGCGACTTCAGCCCACGCCGCGCCTTGCCCGCGCATGACGAACTCGGCGTGCTCACCCAATCCTTCAACCAGATGACCCGCCAGCTCGACGAAGCGCGCGCGCTCGCCGAGCGCAACCGGGCGGCTGTCGAAGCCGCGCGAAGCTATCTCGAAAGCGTGCTGGCCAACCTGTCCGCGGGCGTGCTGGCCTTCTCGCCCGACGGCACCCTGCGCGCGGCCAACCGGGGGGCGACCGAAATTCTCGACGACCCGCTCGACGGCTATGAAGACATCACCATCGCCGACTGGCCGGAACACATCGAGTTCCGTGACACCCTCGTCGCCGCCTTGGCGGGCGAAGACGCCGACTGGCAACAACAAATCGAGATGCGCGCCTCCGACGGCGGCGAAAAGACCCTGCTCATTCATGGCACCGCGCTACCGCAGGCCGCCGGCGGCGGCACGGTGGTGGTCTTTGATGACATCTCGCACCTCATTGCCGTCGAACGCACCGCCGCCTGGGCAGAGGTCGCCCGCCGGCTCGCTCACGAAATCAAGAACCCGCTCACCCCCATTCAGCTCTCCGCCGAGCGCCTCGCCATGAAGCTCGCGCCACGCCTCGACGACGACGGCCGCAACATGCTCGAGCGCGCCACCGGCACCATCGTCAACCAGGTCGAAGCGATGAAGAATCTGGTCAACGCCTTCCGCGACTACGCACGCCTCCCTGCACCGGTACTCGCATCGCTGGACCTCAACGCGCTTGTCCGAGAAGTGCTCGCCCTCTACGATGGCGCACCGGTGCGTATCGACCCCGACCTGCAAGCCGGCCTGCCGGCCGTGCAGGGCGACGCCGCCCAGCTCCGTCAGGTGATTCACAATTTGCTGCAAAATGCCGAAGACGCGCTGACCGAACACCCGGCGGCGCACATCGTGATCCGCTCCAGCCTGCGCGACAACGGTCGCATTCGGCTGAGTGTGCGCGATAATGGACCCGGGTTTCCCGGCGACATGCTCAGCCGCGCATTCGAACCCTATTTCACCACCAAGGCCCGCGGTACCGGCCTGGGTCTGGCCATCGTCAAGAAAATCATCGACGAACACGGCGGCGACATCCGCCTGATCAACCACGAAGACGGCGGCGCCGAAGTGCGCGTTCATTTGCGCCCCGCCATCACGGAAAAACGCTGACACCATGCCATCCATCCTGATCGTCGACGACGAAGTCGGCATCCGCGAACTGCTCTCCGAGATTCTGCGCGACGAGGGCTACACCGTTCGACTGGCCGAGAACGCCGCCAGCGCTCGCGCCGCCCGCCACGCCAACCGGCCCGATCTGGTGTTGCTGGACATCTGGATGCCAGATGCCGATGGCATTTCCTTGCTCAAGGAATGGTCGGCCAACGGCCAGCTCAATATGCCTGTCATCATGATGTCGGGCCACGGCACCATCGACACCGCCGTTGAAGCGACCCGCATCGGCGCCATCGACTATCTCGAAAAACCCATTGGCCTGCAAAAGCTGCTCGCCGCCATCAAGCGGGCGCTGACCGCCCAACCCAGTGGCGGCATCAAGACGGTCGCGGCACTGACGCTCGACGCCTTTCCGCGCTCAACCGTCCTGCGCGACCTCAAAAAGCAGCTCGAACAAATCACCGCGCGCTCCCGCCACCTGCTGCTGCGGGTCGGCAGTGGCTCGCTGGCCGAGCTCACCGCGCGCAGTTTGCCCGGCCGACGCAGCGACGCCTGGCTCGATCTGAGCGCCGTCAGCGGCCCCCTGGATGTCGAACTCCTGCAAAAACACCAGGGCGGGGCGATGTACATCGCCGAACTGTCGCGCCTCTCCAAGCCGCAGCAAAAGAATCTCGCGTTTGCACTCGAGCGCCTCGAGCGCTACGACTTGCGCCTCGTTGCCGCCACCGACCAAAGCGCCGACAGCCTCGAAGCCACTGGCTGGGACGCCGCGCTGCTGCACCGTCTTTTCGAGATCAGCCTGCCGGTGCCGTCCGTGGCGGACGTCCGCGACGATATCCCTGATCTGGCGCAGCAACTACTGGTGCATCTGGTCGAAGCCGGCGAAGTACCCAACCGGAAGCTCAGTACCGCGGCTCTCAATGTCTTGCGCACTCACGCCTGGCCGGGCGGCTATAGCGAATTGCGCGCCGCCGTCCGCTCACTGGCGCTGGGCACACTCGAGGAAAGCATCGAACACCAGGACGTGCATCGCATGCTCGACCCCCAGCCCGCCGCCCCGGGCCTGCATCTTGATCTGCCACTGCGCGAGGCGCGCGAGGCCTTCGAGCGCATCTACTTCGACTATCACCTGCGCCTTGAGAACGGCAACATGACGCGCCTGGCCGAAAAGACCGGCCTCGAACGCACGCACCTCTACCGCAAGCTCAAGCAACTCGGCATACAAACCGGGCGGCGGAACGAGAACGCATGATCCTGCGTCGATTGTGCGCCGCACAAAAATTTGGCCATCGCTCAGACAAAGGGCGTAGAATCGGCCCCACTTTCGCACTGGTTCAGCGACTCGACACGTGAAAATCATTCTCCTCGGTGCAGGACAGGTCGGCGCTTCGGTGGCCGAAAACCTGGTCTCGGAAGCCAACGACATCACCATGGTCGACACCGATGCCGACCACCTGGCCACCTTGCGTGACCGGCTCGATCTGCGCACCGTCTGCGGTAACGCGGCCTCGCCCTCGGTGCTCAAGGAAGCCGGTGCCGACGACGCCGATCTGCTGATCGCCGTCACCCAGTCCGACCAGACCAACCTGTGCGCCTGCCGCATTGCCCGCACCCTGTTCAACCTGCCCACCCGCATCGCGCGGCTGCGCTCATCGGACTTCGTTGACCACCCGGAGCTGCTCAGTCTGGATAACTTCGCGGTCGATTTCTCGATCTGCCCCGAGCAGATCGTGACCGACTACATCCGCCGACTGATCGAGTTCCCCGAAGCCCTGCAGGTGGTCGACTTCGCCGACGGCGCGCTGAGCCTGATCGCCGTGCGCGCCTTTGAAGGCGGCCCGCTGGTGGGTCACCCCATCAAGGCGCTGCGCTATCACATGCCCAACATCGAAGTGCGCGTCTCGGCCATCTACCGTGACGGCGAGCCGATCATTCCCGAGGGCGACACCTTCATCAAGCCGGGCGACGAAGTCTTCTGCCTGGCCGCGTCCGCCAACATCCGGCGGGTCATGCGCGAGCTGACCCATGTCGACCGCCCGATGCGCCGCATCATGATCGCCGGCGGCGGCAACATCGGCCTGCGACTGGCCCGCGCCATCGAGAAAGACTACGAAGTCAAAGTCCTCGAATACGACAAGCGCCGCGCCGAGATGATCGCCATCGAGCTGAACGACACCCTGGTGCTGCGCGGCGACTCGACCGACGAGAATCTGCTCGAGAACGAAAACATCGACGAAATGGACATGTTCGTCGCGCTGACCAACGACGAGGAAGACAACATCATGTCCGCCTCGCTGGCCAAGCGCATGGGCGCGCGCCGCACCCTGGCCCTGATCAACCGCAAGTCCTATGTCGATCTGGTTCAGGGCGGCCATATCGACATCGCCATCTCGCCGGCACAGACCTCCATCGGTTCGCTGCTGGCACATGTCCGCCGTGGTGACGTGGTGGCCGTGCACAGCCTGCGCCGCGGCGCGGCCGAGGCGTTGGAGATCATCGCCCACGGCGATGAGAAGAACTCCAAGGTGGTGGGCCGCGCCATCGAAGACATCCGCCTGCCGCGCGGCGCCACCATTGGCGCGATTGTGCGCATGGAAGGGATCACCGAAGACTCGCCCGGCCGCCCCACCGTGCTGATGGCCCACCACGACACCGTGATCGAGCCCGAAGACCACCTGATCGTCTTCTGTACGTCCAAGAAGCTGGTGCGACAAGTCGAGAAGCTGTTCCAGGTCGACTTCTCGTTCTTCTGAGCGACGCGCTGTCTCGTGATTTTGTCCATGCTCCCGACCCATCCGCTGCCGCCGGCCCGCCGTTAAGATGCAGCGCTATTTCCCGGTACTCAATCCGCTCGGCCTGATCATTCTGATCTTCAGCCTGCTGATGGGTATTCCGCTATCGGTGTCCTGGCTGCACGCTGACAACGCGCTCACCGCTTACGACGAATCCATCTTCATCACCTTCGCTTTTGGCTTGCTGCTGTGGGCAACGACCCGCAGCCGAAAGCGCGACCTGCGGGTCCGCGACGGGTTTTTGCTGGTCGTCCTGACCTGGGTTGCACTGCCCGTGTTCGCCGCGCTACCCCTGTGGCTCTACGTGCCGGACATGTCCTTCACCGACGCCTATTTCGAGGCCACCTCCGGGCTGACCGCCACTGGCGCGACGGTCATGTCAGGCCTCGACAGCCTGCCGATCTCAATCAACTTCTGGCGCACCTTCCTGCACTGGATCGGCGGCATGGGCGTCATCGTGCTGGCGGTGGCCATCCTCCCGCTGCTCGGCATCGGCGGCCGGCAAATGTTCAAGGCCGAGACGCCGGGCCCGATGAAAGAATCCAGCCTCACGCCGCGCATTGCCGAGACCGCCAAGGGCCTGTGGGTGGTCTATCTTTTGCTGACCGTTGCCTGTACGAGCAGCCTTACCGCGGTCGGCATGGAGTTCTGGGATGCGCTGATGCATGCCTTCTCGATCATGGGCCTGGGGGGGTTTTCGACCAAGGACGCCAGCCTGGGTCATTTCAACAGTGTGCCCATCGAGCTGGTGGCAATGAGCTTTGCCTTGCTCTCCGGCATCAACTTCGCCACCCACTTCATGGCCTTGCGCCAGCGCTCGCCCAAGGCCTACCTCAAGGACCCGGAGCTGCCCTTCTACTTCGGCGTCCTCACCGTCAGCATCATCGCGCTCAGCCTGTATCTGAGCACCTTCAACGTGTATGACGGCTTCGCCAACACGCTGCGCTACGTGGCTTTTCACACCATTTCGCTGTCGACTTCGCTTGGCTTCGCCACCTCCGACTACACCTTCTGGCCGATGTTTGCGCAGCTGTGGATCCTGTTTCTCGGCAGCTTCATCGCCTGCTCCGGCTCCACCGGCGGCGGCATCAAGCTGATGCGCGCCATCATTCTGTACAAGCAGGTGTTCCGCGAGGTCGTCCGCGCCATCCACCCCAGCGCGATCAAGCCGGTGCGACTCGGCAAGGCGCAGATCACCGACAAGATCCTGCACGCGGTGCTGGCCTTCAGCTTCATCTACATGGTCACCATTGTCTCGCTCACCCTGGTGCTGTCGGCCACCGGGCTGGAGCTGATCACCGCCTTCTCCGCCGTGATCGCCTGCCTCAACAACACCGGCCCCGGCCTCAACGCGGTCGGCCCGGCCAGCACCTATGCCGTGCTGACCGACTTCCAGACTTGGGTCTGTGCCTTCGCCATGTTGCTGGGCCGTCTCGAGCTGTTCACCCTGATCGTCGTCCTGACGCCGGCTTTCTGGCGTAAATAAGCCCCACGCGCCCCGCATGAACGCCCGAAGCTACGCCCCGGTCATTGGTGCTTTCGGTCTGATCACCATGATCTTTGGCCTGATGATGGGCTTTCCGCTGGCGGTCTCGTTCTTTCTGCACGATGGCGCAACCACGGCCTACGATGAGTCGATCCTCATCACCTTCGGCGTCGGCCTGGTGTTGTGGTACGGCGCTCGCCACACACGACGCGACCTGCGCACCCGCGACGGCTTTCTGCTGGTCAGCGCCACCTGGCTGATTCTGCCGGTCTTCGCCATGCTGCCGCTGGTCCTTTACCTCCCGGAGCTATCGCTGACCGACGGCTACTTCGAAGCCGCCTCCGGACTGACCACCACTGGCGCCACCGTACTGTCCGGCCTCGACCAGCTCCCGCTCTCGATCAACCTGTGGCGCTGTTTCCTGCACTGGATTGGCGGCATGGGCGTCATCGTGCTGGTGGTGGCGATTCTGCCGCTGCTGGGTATCGGCGGCCGGCAGATGTTCAGCGCCGAGGCGCCGGGCCCGATGAAGGAGTCCAGCCTCACCCCGCGCATCACCGAGACCGCCAAAGCCCTGTGGGTCACCTACGCCGCCCTCACGCTGGCCTGCGGCATCGCCCTGTGGCTGGCCGGCATGCCAGGCTGGGAGGCACTGATCCATGCCTTTTCAGTGATGGGCCTGGGCGGATTTTCGTCCTGGGACAACTCGATTGCCCACTACGACAGCACGCTGATCGAAGGCGTCATCATCGTCTTCGCCTGCGCCGCCGGCCTGAACTTTGCCACCCACTACCGGGCCCTGCACAAACGGAGTCTGACGCCCTACCGAGAGGACACCGAGGTCGGCTTCTTCGCTTTCGTGCTCATCGGCAGCGTGTGCATGCTCACCGCCTTCCTGATGACGCAACCCGCGCCCATGACGCTGCCCACCACGCTGCGCCATGTTGCCTTCCAGGTGGTGTCGATTTCCACCTCGCTCGGCCTGGCCAGCACCGACTACGGTACCTGGCCGATGTTCAGCCAATTGTGGCTGCTCTTTTTGTGCAGCTTCGTCACCTGCTCCGGCTCGACCGGCGGCGGCATCAAGATGGTGCGCGCGATCATCCTCTACAAGCAGGTGTTTCGCGAAATCACGCTCGCCCTGCATCCGGCCGCCGTGCGCCCGGTCAAGCTCGGCCGGGCGGTGGTGCCCAACACCATCCTGCACGCGGTGCTGGCCTTCGGCTTCATCTACATGGTCAGCATCATCATCCTGACCCTCCTGCTCGGCGGCAGCGGCCTGGAGATGGTCACCGCCTTCTCGGCGGTCATTGCCTGCATCAACAACACGGGGCCAGGCATGAACGCCCTCGGCCCGGCCGGCAACTACGCCGTACTCACCGACTTCCAGACCTGGGTCTGCGCGATCGCCATGATCATCGGCCGACTCGAAGTCTTCACCCTGCTGGTGGTCCTCACGCCGACCTTCTGGCGCAAGTAATCGGCACGAATTTGACGCCATCGGTGTGCGTCTGGCGTCAAAAACCGGATAATCGCCTATTGACCGATTCAAGACGAACAAGGACACCTTCGTGAGCCCCTTGCGCAACGACACTTTCCTGCGCGCGCTGATGCGCCAACCCACCGACTACACCCCGCTGTGGCTGATGCGCCAGGCCGGCCGCTATCTGCCCGAATATTGCGAAACCCGCAAGCGCGCCGGTAGCTTCCTGCAGCTGTGCAAGAGCCCGTCCATGGCCTGCGAAGTCACGCTGCAGCCGCTGGATCGCTTCCCGCTCGACGCCGCCATCCTGTTCTCGGACATCCTCACCGTTCCCGATGCGATGGGCCTCGGCCTGTACTTCGCCGAAGGCGAGGGCCCGCGCTTTGAGCGCCCGCTGCGTGACGAAGCCGCCATCAAAGCGCTGCACGCCCCCGATCCGCATGGCGAACTGCGCTATGTGGTCGACGCGGTCTCCGAAATCCGCCGCGCCCTTGATGGCCGTGTGCCGCTGATCGGCTTCTCCGGCAGCCCCTGGACGCTGGCCTGCTACATGGTTGAAGGCGCCTCCTCGCGCGACTACCAGCACATCAAGACCCTGGCCTACACCCGCCCGGATCTGCTGCACCACATCCTCGACATCACCACCGAGGCGGTCATTGCCTACCTCAACGCCCAGATCGCCGCAGGCGCACAAGCCGTGATGATTTTCGACTCCTGGGGCGGGGTGTTGTCGCATGCCGCCTATCGCGAATTCTCGCTGCAATACATGGAGCGCATCGTCGCCGGCCTGACCAAGGAAGCCGACGGCCGCCGTGTGCCCAACATCGTGTTCACCAAGGGCGGTGGCCTGTGGCTGGAATCGATCGCGGCCATCGGGTGTGACGGCGTCGGTCTCGACTGGACCATCGACATCGGCGACGCGCGCAAGCGTGTCGGTGACAAGGTTGCCCTGCAAGGCAACATCGACCCGTCCATCCTGTTCGGCACCCCCGACACCATCGCCATGGAAGCCCGCCGCGTGCTCGACTCCTTCGGCCCGCACGCCGGCCATGTGTTCAACCTCGGCCACGGCATCTCGCAATTCACGCCGCCCGAAAACGTCAGCGTGCTGGTCGACACCGTCCACCAATACAGCCGGCAGCTGCGGCAATCGGCTTGACACCACACGCCCTGGCCGGCAGGCCGGCCAGGGCGCGCAATCTCAGGAAAAACCCTGGGGCGTCAAGCCGAATAATCGTGTTTTCGGGGTTGACTTATACACAAGATCAACGGCACACCCTAGAAGTGCGACTCTTGGTAGATGGCATTTGCATTACAAGCTAATTTATTGATTTACAAAGAATTTTGCGGTTCATTTGTCTGGCTGGCCGATTTCATGCCTCGGCGAATCAAGGGCTTAGCCGGCATTTCCCCGTATTGCTCACAAAGTTATCCACAGGTTTTGTGAGCAAGCCGCGAATGCGTTTTCTTGGCAAGGGCTTAGTCGTCTTTCCCAGATTCATTCTCTAAAACATCACGCAAGCCATTGTTTTAAATGGATTAGGCAAAAACAGGCATCGCTTTTAATGAGCATCGTTCGCGTTGCGATCCCTGTCCCGGTTCCGCAACTCTTTGATTACACGTGTGATCATGCCGTCCCGACCGATGTCGGCCGCTGCGTTCGGGTGCGCTTTGGTCGCCGGATCGAGACCGGCATTGTGGTCGAACTGCCGGCCACCAGCGACATCGCGCCAGCCCGTCTGCGGCCCGTCGAACAGATCCTGCGTGACACCCCGGCGATGAGCGCCGACTGGCTGGCCCTGACCCGTTTTGTGGCGCGCTACTACCACGCCCCGGTCGGCGAAGTCATGGCGCTGGCACTGCCGCCGGAGCTGCGCCGCGCCACGACGGTCGACATCCGTGACGACGACCCCCTGCTGGCCCTCACCCCCGCCGGCCACACCGCCCTCAACGAAGGCGGCCGCCCCTCCAGGGCGCGGCGTCATCTCGCCGCCCTGGTCGAGGCCGGCCCGACCCGCAAATCGGTCGCCCGCCAATGGCCCGATGGCGACGCCACCGCCGACCTGCTACGTCGGCAGTGGGTGTATCCCGCCGCGCCGGCAAACCCGGCGCTGACGCCGCCCAAGCTGCCGACGCTTACCGACGAGCAAAGCGCTGTCCTCGACGCCATCACCACTGCCAAACCGGGCTTTTTCCCGGTCTTGCTGCAAGGCGTGACCGGTGCGGGCAAGACCGAGGTCTATCTGCGCCTGGCCGAACGCAGTCTGGCGCTGGGCAAGACGGTACTGATGATGGTGCCGGAGATCGCGCTCACGCCACAGTTCGAATCGCGCATCACCGAACGCTTTCCGCACGCACGCATCGTCTCGCTGCATTCCGGCGCCGGCGACATGGCCCGCTCGCGCGGCTTCTTGCGCGCCCTCGAAGGCGACGCCGACATCGTGCTCGGCACCCGGCTGTCAGTCTTTACGCCCCTGCCAAGGCTCGGCCTGATCATCGTCGACGAAGAACACGACCCCTCCTACAAGCAACAGGAAGGCGTGCGCTACTCGGCGCGCGATGTCGCCGTCTGGCGGGCCCATCATCAAGCCGTGCCCATCGTGCTCGGCACGGCCACGCCCTCGCTCGAAAGCTGGCGTCATGCCACCGACGGCCGCTACCGTCACCTGCGCCTCACCAAGCGCGCGGTGGCCGCCCAGATGCCCACCGTGCGCCTCATCGACACCCGTCGCGCCAAGCTCGACGGCGGCCTGTCCAAGCCGCTGATCGAGGCCATCGGGCAGCGCCTGGCGCGCAAGGAACAGAGCCTGATCTTTCTCAACCGGCGCGGCTTTGCCCCGGTGCTGGCCTGCCCCTCCTGCGAGTGGGTGAGCGCCTGCCCGCACTGTGCGGCCAACCGCGTGGTGCACCTCAATGACCGCCGCCTGCGCTGTCACCACTGCGGCTTCGACAGCCCGATTCCCATCGCCTGTCCCGACTGCGGCGAGCAGGACTTGCAGCCGCTCGGCCGCGGTACGCAGAAGCTCGAAGTCCATCTGACCGAACGCTTCCCCGAAGCGCGGGTGTTGCGCGTCGACCGCGATGTGGCCCGCTCACGCGGCGACTGGCTGGCCTTGCTGGCCAAGATCCACGCCGGTGAGGCGGACATCCTGGTGGGCACGCAGATGATGGCCAAGGGGCATGATTTCGAACGCCTGACGCTGGTCGGCGTGGTCGGCGCCGACGCCGCGCTGTACGCCTCGGACTTCCGCGCGCCCGAGCGTCTGTTCCAGCAACTGATGCAGGTCGGTGGCCGCGCCGGTCGCGCGCATCTGGCGGGCGAAGTGCTGATCCAGACCGAATTCGGCGACCACCCGCTGTTTCAGTGCCTCAAGCGCCAGGACGCCGACGCCTTTGCCCGCCTCGCGCTGGATGAGCGCCGTCAAGCCGGTTTTCCGCCCTTCACCTTCCAGGCCATGCTCGGCGCCGACGCCCCCCAGCTCGAAGACGCCATCGCCTTCCTGCAACGCGCCCGTGACGACGCAATGACCGACCTGCCAGCCGCGCTCATGCTCTACGACCCGGTACCCATGCGCATGCATCGCCTGGCCCGACGCGAACGTGCGCAGCTGCTCGTCGAATCGACCGAGCGCGCCGCGTTGCAACAGTTTCTGGGGGTATGGGTGCCGCGCCTGTATCGCCTGCCCGCCGGTCGCGAGCTGCGCTGGCGGGTGGATGTGGACCCGCTGGACGTCTAGAGCCGCTTAAGTGGCCTCGCCGCCGACCACGTCATAGGTCTTGGCAAAAATCGCCGCATCACAGGGATACATTTCCCCGTCGATACCGGTAATCAACCAGTCGCCCGCCTTGCCCTGCATGCGCCCCTCCATGGTCTCAACCACAAAGGCCTCGGGCATGCGGCGCACCTCAAGCGGGATCGGCTTCTTGACCGCTCGCACGGCGTCCGGCAGGGCACTGGCGCATTCATGGCTGCCATCGGGCAGGCGTTTGATCTCAATCATTCGAGCCTCCGTTCATCCCATCCGCCTGCCGTTCCAGCCAGTCGGCCCGCTGGGCCAGCTTCTTGGCCCAACCGGCCGACAAACCCGCTGCACGTGACAGCGCACGTACTTCATCCACCGCCGGTCGATGCGCCGTCTCGACGGCCCACAGCCGGGCCAGCGAGATGTCCGGGTTCGGCCGTTCAACCAGCATCATGTCATCGCCGGGGGCAATCACGCCTTCATCCAGCACCCGAAAATACCAGCCGGTGATGCCCTCGTCCGCCACCCGACGCGAAGCTCCGCTGACGCCCAGGCGATGATCGATCTTCCAGCACGGACGGCGCGACTGGGTGATCTGCAATCGACAGTCGCCCAGCGCAAACACATCGCCCAGACACACCTGCGTTTCATCCACGCCGGCGACCGACAGGTTTTCGCCGAGCGTGCCCGGCCCCACCTGACCTGCCAGCGCCGGAAACGCTGCGACCAGCCGCGCATAGTGGTCCGCCGGGTAAAGGTGCACCGCCTTGTCCGGCCCGCCGTGATAGCGCCGGTCGGCCTGCTTGTCGCCGACCAGACCCTCGCGGCTGCACAGCACAGGTGCGTCCAGCCGCGTCTTGAACATGCCGGTCATCTGCCCCTCCGGGGGCAGCGGCCGCAACCCGCCGGCAAACACCGTCACCGGACCACCCAATCTCTCGTTCACTCAGCATCCTCCATCGGCCATAACCACGCTGCACCGCGCACGCCGGAGCTGTCGCCATGCATGGGTGGCAACAGTCGGGTGGACACCTGATCCGAAAATACGTACCGACCCCAGCGCGCTGGCACCTCAGTGTATAAACGGGCCATCGACGACAGACCACCCCCGAGTACGATGACCTCAGGATCCACGATATTGATGACGCTTGCCAGCGCGCGCGACAGGCGATCGACATAGCGCTGAAAGCACGCCTCGCAGCGCGCATCGCCGGCCTCGGCGCGCGCCGAGATGGTGGCCGCATCGATGGCCTCGCCGCCGTGGCGACGATGATCCGCCGCCATGCCCGGCCCCGACAGCCAAGTCTCGACACAGCCGTTGCGACCGCAATAGCACGGCGACCCGGCGTCCTCATCGGCGAGCGGATTGTGACCCCATTCCCCGGCAATTGCATTCGCACCATTGAGCACTTGGCCATTAATGACCAGACCACCACCCACCCCGGTCCCCAGAATGACGCCGAACACCGTCCTGGCGCCGCGCGCCGCGCCATCCGTTGCTTCGGACACGGCAAAACAATTGGCATCATTGGCCAGGCGGATGTCACGGCGCAGCACGGCCTGCAAATCGCGCAGCAGGGGCTGGCCATTGAGACAGGTGGAATTGGCATTCTTGATGCAGCCGGTCAGCGTCGAGAGCGCCCCCGGCGTGCCAACGCCCACGCGTGCCCGGTCACCCAGCGACTGTTCCATTCGCTCGACCAGACCGGCCACCGCCATCACCGTCGCCATGTAATCGTTCTGCGGGGTTGCGATGCGCTCGCGCGCCAGCACCCGACCGGCCCCATCGAGCGCGATGGCCTCGATCTTGGTGCCGCCCAGATCCACCCCGATCCGCAGCATCTCAGTCGGCCCACACCCCGAGCGCCAGCATCTGGCGTGTCGCGGCTTCGCTCCAGCCACGATTGGCGGCGGGGCTGGCCGGGCTGGGGTGCAGCACCCGACCGATCTTCACCGGCAAGCCAGCAGCCACCTTGGCTGCACGCTGTTCTGCCCACGCACCGACGCCGATCACCCACTCGGGCGACAGCGCTTCGATCAGCGTGCGCAAATGGGTATCGCAGGCGGCCATCACCGGCGCCATTTCAGCTGCGGCCAATTTATCGGGCGTGAGATTGCGCCCACCGTCAAAGAAAGCCAGCGGACAGTAGTTGGCCACGAAATGATCGGCAAAGAAGGCGTCCGCGGTGCCGAAACGGTCTCGAAACAGCCCCCACAGGCGCCGACCGCTGACCTCGGAGCGCGTGCACGCAAAGCCTTCAACCGGGCGCTTCGGGTTCTCGATGGCGGGCTGTCCGATTTCGCCGGACAAGCCCATCCAGTCGCGCACCATGGCCACTTCACCGAAGGGCACACCGGTTTGCACCATGCCGAAGGGGCCGGGGTTCATGCCCATCAACACCACTTTTTTTCGCCCGCTGCCGTAGCGGCGCAGATAGGCTTCATGCACCGGCCAAGCATAGCTGAGCGGGTTATACACATGAGATACCGGCGGTGAAAACTGCAAGGCATCCACCTGCGCCGACAGATTTTTTGCCGCCGTGATCAGCGGGTGAGTTGCGCTCATGCGCTTGCCCCCAAGGCCGGCTCCGGCCCCGCCCGCCATGGTGCCACCTTGAGCAGCAACACCATGCCGGGAATCGCCAACACAAAGCACAACAGAAAGAAATTGAACCAGCCCATACCCTCCACCAGCCAGCCGGCGGAGGCATTGATGAAGGTACGCGGCACCGCCATCAGGCTGGTGAACAAGGCCAGCTGAGTGGCCGAATAGGCCGGGTGGGTGGTACGCGCCATGTAGGCCACGAAGGCAGTGGTGCCCAGCCCGGCACCAACGGCTTCGCCGGCAATCACCGTCGCCAGCACCACCAGTCGGGCCGCATCCGAGGGCGCCGGACCCAGCCAGGCCAGCCACACGAAACCAAGAATGGTGACGATCTGCACCACACCAAACAGCCACAGCGCCCGGTTAATGCCGAGCCTGACCATCCAGATGCCACCGAGAATGCCGCCGATGACCATCGGCCACAATCCGGCGTTCTTGGCGATCACGCCGATCTCGGTCTTGCTGTAGCCCATATCGAGATAGAAGGGCGTGGCCAGTGCAGTGCACAGCGAATCGCCAAGCTTGTACAAGAAGATGAAAGCCAGCACCCACAACGCCGATTGCACGCCATGGCGACTGAAAAATTCATGGAAAGGCTCGACCACCGCATCGCGCAGGGTGCGCGGCCGATTGCTTGCCGCCGCGGGCTCATTCACCATCAGGGTCATGATCATGCCGGGCAGCATGAAGGCCGCGGTGATCAGGAACACCTGCGACCAGGGCAGATGATCGGCCAGGATCAGCGACAGCGAACCGGGCACCAAGCCAGCGATACGGTAGGCATTCACATGGATCGCATTGCCCAGACCGAGTTCTTCGTCCGCCAGGATCTCCCGACGAAACGCATCCAACGCAATATCGAGCGTCGCCGAACACAGCGCAATCACAGCGGTGAGAGCCACCACGAGGGTGAGCTGCTCTGTCGGTGACAGCCGGCCCAACCATGCAATCGATGCCAACAGCCCGAGTTGTGTGACCAGCATCCAGCTGCGACGCCGACCGAGCACCGGCAGAATGCCGAAGCGATCGAGCAGGGGGGCCCAGAGGAATTTCCAGGTGTAGGGAAACTGAATCAGCGCAAACGCACCGATGGCCTTCAACGACAACCCTTCCGTCTTCAGCCAGGCGGGGATCAGATTGAGCAGCAGATAGAGCGGCAGGCCGGAGGCAAACCCGGTGAAGATGCACACCAGCATGCGCCGGTTGAGCAGCACATCTCGCCAGTGCGGTCGCTTGGCGCCAGCGGGTGCGACATTGGCGGGGTGGGTCACGACGGGGGGAGGGCCTTATTTGACAGCATGATCGGAGGCATCTGCCGGCGCATCTGCGGGCGTGTCATCACGAATCGCCTCGACCACATCTTTGCCCGCTTCCTTGACCTTGGCCGCGGCTTTACGGGTTGCGTCCAGAAAACGCGCTGCGGCTTCGGCGGTGGCTGCGCCGGAATCACGGACTTCGTCGATCGGCCCGTCACCCGCCAGATCAATAGGCACCAGACTTTTTTCTTCAACCGGCGCGGCCGGCTGCGTCATCTCTGGCGGCTCGGGGAGGGTTTCTTCGGCCTTGCCCGTTGCCGCTTCACCCAGTTTCTTAAGGGCTTCGCCCGCTTTCTCCAGGGCTTCGCGCGCTGCCACCCCGGCGTCACGCAAGGCGGGATCAGCCCGCTCCTCGACCGGCGCCTGTGCAGGTTCGGTGGTCGGCGCCGGTTCGCAACCGGCCAGCAAGCTTCCACTCAACAGCAAATACAACGGGGGCACCCGGCCCATCACTCGTCTCCAGCGCGTCGACTTGAATTGATCGATCAATGCCTGGATTGTCCCACAGCTCACGCTTTACGACCCGCTGGCCGACATCGCCGATACCGATTGAATCAATCCAACCCTGAAATGACACGAGGCCCTTGCGGGCCTCGTCGTCCAACACCTGACTACACTTACTTGACGCGGTTTTTGTATTCGTCGGTACGGGTGTCGATTTCGATCTTGTCACCGATCTCGACAAAGGCCGGCACCATCAGCTCGAAGCCCGTCGCAATCTTGGCCGGCTTGAGCACCTTGCCTGAGGTGTCGCCCTTGACGGCGGGTTCGGTGTAGGTGACTTCGCGCACCACCGAGTTGGGCAGATCGACCGAAATCGCCTTGCCGTTGTAAAACACCACTTCGCAGGCCAGGCCGTCTTCGAGGTACTTGAGCGCGTCGGTCATGTTGTCGGCTTCGACTTCGTACTGCTCGTAATCGGCGTCCATGAACACATACATCGGGTCGGCAAAGTAGGAGTAGGTCACTTCCTTGCGCTCGAGCTGGACGACTTCGAACTTGTCGTCGGCTTTGTAAACCGACTCCGAAGGCGCTGCAGTCAGCAGGTTCTTCAGCTTCATTTTCACGACCGCAGAGTTGCGGCCTGACTTGTTGTATTCGGTTTTTTGCACGACGAGCGCGTTACCGCCCACCATGATCACGTTACCGGAGCGCAGTTCCTGAGCAGTTTTCATCGCGTATACCTGAGGGTCTTCGGACAGCAGCGAGGCTGCTCGTCATTTAAAACCGGCTATTTTACGTCGGGTTGAACCATTTTCACCAGCCTCTCGACCAGACCGTCCGTCGCCGCGATCTGATCGCACCATTGCCGCGCATGCTGACGAAGCGTCGGCAAGGCCGCACTGAAGCGCTGCCACGCCTGTTCTTGGGCACCAAGGCCATTCCAGTCTCGCCACATGGCTTCTATCACCGCAGCATTCGCGGTGTCGACCTTTGTCAGATAGCGACCGAGAAACGCCTCCATTTTATCCACATGCGCTGCATCGGCCTGTGGATAAGCCTGCCAGACAAAAGGCCGAGCCGCCCACTGTGCACGAACAAAGGAGTCTTCACCACGCACGAAATTGACATCGCACATCGCCAACAATCGGTCGTAGTCCTCCATCGACAAGAAAGGCAAGGCACACACGGTGAGCGCCCCGCGCTGCCAACATGTCTGGGCCGCATGCGATTCACCCAGCCACGGCATAAGCCCTCGCCAGACCGTACCTTCCGGCACCCACAGCACGACCGGCGTCTCACTGATCTGCCAGTCCGTCAGACGCGGTACCAAGCGGGGATTGTCGTAGGCAAACAAGGAAATCCACTGCGCCGACGCCGACACGTCCGCACCGCCATACGCCGCCAACCATTGGTGGCGGCCTGTTTCGGCTTGTGCTGCATCACGTCGTGAAAACACATCAGGCTCACGAATCAGGCCACCACTTCGCGCGGTAAAGCCTGGAAAGAAAAAGGTCTTGGCCAGACCGGTGGCCGGATCCGGTGAGGGCAGTCCATGGCAATCCTCAATCCAGTCTTCCGCACTCAGATACTCCAGATTGATCCACACCGGCGGGGTCTGTGTATCACGCATGGCGGCCAGATAGATCGGCGGCAGCGCGCAAGCGAAAGCTTCGATCACGCCGTCCGCCAGCGTTGTCGGCGCCTCGGCGACTGCCCATGGCTGCACCGAAACCTTCGAATCGACGAACGGTGCCGGCACCGCCGGCGCACACGGCAGCAGTCGACGTAAGGTATCCCAATCGTCCACAAACAACCGCACCGCATGCGGAGAACGCTGCGCCAAAGCACGCGCCAGGCGCCATGAAACACCGATATCCCCAAAGTTATCCACAACCCGGCAGAAAATATCCCACTGCATTGCTCAACACTCCCAACGATCGGTCGAATGTACACAACTGGCCTTACATCCATGGGATGAATTGTGGACAAGCCGCGGTTTTCGGCCCGGCTCAAAAACCATGAACAATCCACTCACACAACAGGGGCTGGCTTATCACCAGCTTTATCATTGCCGTAAGTCGATGAATTAACTGATAAAAAATCACCTTTCCACAGAAAAGTGCCGAGCGTATACATTATTGTTATTTATATAAATAAAACAGTTAACACCCCTGTAGACAAAAGCCGCGGCCAGAAAACCGCCGCTTTTTTTTGATTTGCAAAGCGCACAATCCCACCGGTTTTTCCGTTAGGATGGCGCCTCGATTCAAGGACAACTGCTCGGAAAAACCAAACGCTGGCCGCAATCATTCACAGGCCATGAATGACAGCGGATCTGGAAAGGTTTCTGCCTAGCAGGAAAACAACGGGAACGGGATCAGGCATGGGGCAATCAGGACGATTGCCCCCAAGAGGCGGGTCGATCAGTTGAAGTTGGGAAAATCGGCCAAGGCCGTCATGTGGGCTTCGGTCAGCCAGGCCCAGTCACCGGGTTCGAGTACGGCGGGCAGATCCAATCCGCCGATACGATCACGATGCAGGACCTCAACCCGGTTTCCTGCCGCCGCGACCATGCGTTTGACTTGATGATATTTGCCCTGGGTGATGGTCATCCAGATGGTGTGGGTATCAATGGCTTCGACAGAAACGGCGGCGACCAGCTCACCGGGTTCATCGACCAGTTCCACCCCATCGCGCAGCGCGGTCAGCAGTTCCGGCGTGTGACCATGCTTCAGCGTGACGCGGTAGCGCTTTGGCGTCTGCTTTTTGCCCGAGCTCCACACATGGATGAACTGTCCGTCGTCCGAGAGCAGGATCAGGCCGGTGGTGTCCTGATCGAGCCGGCCGATGGTCTGCACACCGCGTTCGCCCAATTGCGGCGGCAGCAGATTGAACACCGAGGGGTGGTGTTTGGGCACCCGGCTGCACTCGAAGCCTTCGGGCTTGTAGAGCATCAGGTAGGCTTTTTCGTGGTAGGCCCATTCTTCGCCCTCCACGGTAAAGACCAGCCCGGCCGGATCGACCTCGGCGGTGGGATTATCGATGACTACACCGTTGGCGGTGACCAGGCCGGCACTGACCAGCAGTCGGCAGTCCTTGCGGCTGCCGAAACCCTGGGTTTGAAGAAGGCGAGCGATTTGCATGGCCACAGTTTACCGAAAGGCCCGGCGCTTTACGCTACACTCCCGCCTCAACCGATTGGAGCTGGTGTTTTGGAGTTCGAACATCTGGTCGAGGTCAATCTCCTCGACGACCCTGCTGTTCCGGATCTGACCCGCGAAGAAGTGTGGTTTGGCCTGTTGTGCCGGGCCGAGGATCCACGCCCCTTTCTGCCCGGGCTCGAGTCCTGCGAGGTGCTCACACGCAGCGAAACCGCGCTGACGCGTCGTCTGAATTTCGGCAAGGTGCAGATTTTCGATGCCGTGCGCTGGCAGGCGATGGACTGGATCTGTTTCGAATCGGCCGCGACGGCTGAGCATCCCAGTGGCCGGCTGACCATCAGCCTTGAACAACCCGAACCGGACAGCGCGGCGCTGTTCTTGCGTTTTGCCTACCGCACTGGCTTGTCGGAGACGGCTGGCGATGACGCGAAATACGCCGACTATGTGCGCTCTGCCTATCACCAGTCCGATCTGGATACGGTCAAGGTCGTGCGCATGATCGTCGAGTCCACCCGAACCGACTAGTTTCTGAAGAGAATCCTGACTCATGTGGTTTCGTAACCTGCAGTTGTATCGTCTGCCGGTGCGCTGGGATATGCGTATCGACCAACTCGAAGATCAGCTTGCCCGCCGCGCGTTCACGCCCTGCGGTTCGCAAGATCCGGAATCCCGCGGTTGGCTGCCGCCGGTGGCCAATGGTCCGCTGGTGCACGCCGTGGGTGGCCAATGGTTGATCGCGCTGGGCATCGAACATCGCCTGCTGCCGTCCTCCGTGGTCAAGCAGGAAGCCGAAGAACGCGCGGCGCGCATCGAGCTGGAGCAAGGTTTCAAACCCGGTCGCAAGCAGATGAAAGATCTGCGCGACGAGGTGACTCAGGAGTTCATGCCCCGCGCCTTTACCCGTCGCAACAAGGTGTATGCCTGGATCGACCCGCAGGACGGCTGGCTGGCGGTGGATGTGGCCAGCGTGACCCGCGCCGAGGACATCCTCGAAGCGCTGCGTCAGAGCCTTGAAGCGTTCCCGCTGACCCTGGTGCGCACCGAATTGAGTCCGGTGGCTGCCATGAGCGACTGGCTCGCCGGCGGCGATGTGCCGGGCAACTTCACCATTGACATGGACTGCGAACTCAAGTCGGTGACCGAAGACAAGGCGGCGGTGCGCTATGTGCGTCACAGCCTCGATGGCGACGAGATCAAGACCCACTTGCAGGAAGGCAAGTTGCCGACCAAGCTGGCATTGACCTGGAATGATCGGGTTTCTTTCCTGCTGACGGAAAAGGGCGAGATCAAGCGCCTGCAGTTTCTCGATGTGGTGCAGGAAGAAGCCAGCGCTGGCAGCGAAGATGCGGCCGAACTGTTCGATGCGTATTTCGCGCTGATGACCGGCGAGCTGCGCCAGTTGATCCCGGCCGTGATCGGCATTCTCGGCGGCGAGCTGGCCACACCGGCGGTCTGATCGCGACATGACACCGGCCGTCCTGCGTCTGTTCTTCTGGGCGGCGCTGGTCGCCGTGCTGGTATTGTCGTTGCTGCCGGTGCCGCCTGGACTCATGGTGTTCACCTGGCAGGACAAGCTCGAGCACGCCTTCGCCTTCCTCGCGCTTGGGGTGCTGGGTCACCTGGCATGGTGCGGCCGTTTATGGGCCGTCTCTGCCGGTCTGCTGGCCTATGGCGCGCTGATCGAGATCGCGCAGTCGATGACGACGCACCGCATGGGCGATGGCTGGGACTGGCTGGCCGATGCGCTGGGCATCGGCCTGGCAAGCCTGGTGTGTCGCTGGCGCCGGCCCGTCTGACGAATTGTTCCGGCGCGAGTCGGGGGTTATGCTGTGGTGCTTGTCTGGACTTGTCGAGGCGCCGCTCCGCGTGTATCTGACCCGCTTCTTCCAGCGTCTGTGGCGTGCCGCGCCGCGCACGCTGCCCATCCATGCCCATCGCAGCCGTCAGCTCGATCGCATCCGCCGCCGTATCGTGGTGGCCGGCATCGTGCTGTTGGGCATGGTAGCGATCGGCACGATCGGTTTTCTGGTGATCGGCGGCGCTACGACGAGCTGGTCGGACGCGCTCTACATGACGCTGATCACCTTATCGACAGTCGGTTATGACGAGGTGGTGCCCATTGTCGGCGTCTGGCCGCGGCTCTTTACCGGGGTGATCTCGCTGGTTGGCTTCGGCGTGGTGACCTTCACGTTCACTACCTTGTCGGTATTCTTTCTGGAAGGCGACCTGGACGACACCTTGCGGAGACGACGCATGGAAAAGCAGATTGGCAAACTCAAGAACCATTATCTGATCTGCGGTTTCGGGCGCGTTGGCCGCAATATCGCCGAAGAACTCGACGCCACCCGCCGGCACTACGTGGCGATCGATATCGACACCGATTGCCTTGTCACGGCACGCGAGCGACAGCCCGATCTGCTCTATCTGGATGGCGATGGCAGCGATGATGACATCCTGCTCGCTGGTGACATCGGCAACGCGGCCGGTGTGTTTGCGGTGACCGATGATGATGGCCGCAACATGATGATTGCGCTCACCGCCAAGCAACTCAATCCAAACGTGCGGGTGGTCGCGCGCTGCATGGAGGTGCGCAACAGCCCAAAACTGCGCAAGGCCGGTGCGGATGTGGTGATCTCGCCGGACTTCACCGGCGGCTTGCGGATCGCCTCGGCCATGTTGCGTCCGGGCGTGCTCAGCTTCATGGATGACATGGCGCGATCCGAAACAGCGCACCGACTGGAGGACATTCCCCTGCCGGCCGGATTTGCGTCAGCCACGGTCGGATCGTTGGATCTGGCCGGTTTCGACGTGGTGTTGCTGGGCGTGCGCGAGCACGGCCGGTTTCACTTCAATCCAAGCCTGGATTTTGCCTTGGAGCCGGGGCAGGTTCTGGTGGTGATGTGCGCCCCGGAAGCGCGCAAGGCGCTGGAGCGGGCGATCTCTCGTTAGGTCTGTCAGCGGTCAATCAGGACGGGCCGATGCCGGCCTTACTGCGTATCGAGGCCGCTCAGCAAGGTGTCGGCGTTATGGCGCATCATACCCAGATAGGTACTGGCCGGGCCGCCGCTGGCCAGTGCGTCGGCATATAGCGTGCCGCCACGGCGGGCACCGGTCGCTGCGCGGATGCGCTCGATCAGACGCTCATCGGCAAATGACTCCAGAAACACCACCGGCACCTTCAGCTCACGCAACTGCTCGATCAGTGTGGCCAGACTGGCCGCCGAGGGCGACGCTTCGTTGGAGAGCCCCGCCGGGGCGACAAAGTGCAGACCGTAGGCGTGGGCAAAATAGCCGAAGGCATCATGCGGCGTCACCACCGTGCGGCGGTGATCGGGTAGCGCCGAAAAGCGATTGCGCAGTTCGACATCAAGGGCATCGAGTTGTGCGATGTAGGTGCTTGCCCGATCAGTGTACAGCGCGGCGCCCGCCGGATCGATTGTCCCGAGTGTGGCGGCGATCGCCCGAACATAGTGTCTGGCATGATCGATATCGAGCCAGGCATGCGGGTCGGCCGCGCCATGGTCGCCATGGGCATGCGATGCCGATTTTTCGTCCTCATGATCCTCATGCGCATCGGCCATCAGCGGCGTGATGCCGTCCGATACCGTCAGTACCCGCCCCTTGTAACGGGCAGCCGCAACCATACGGGCAATCCACGGATCAAAGCCGAGACCATTGGCAATCACCAGATCAGTCTGGCTCATCCGGCGGATATCCGACGCCCGCGGGTCGAAGCCGTGGGCATCTTGGTCAGGGCCGACCAGACTGGTTACCACCACCCGCTCGCCACCGACCTGATGCGCCAGATCCGCCAGAATGCTGAAGGTGGTGAGCACACGAATCGGGGCTTTTTCGGCCAGCGTGCTGGCAGACACCAAACACAGCAGACTCATCAAAACAAGGCGATGCATCATCCGGTGGCTTCTCCCGTGTGCCAGTGGCGGCGTGGCCGCAGCGCGCTGGTCATCAACACCAGCAGATAAATGAGGCCCAGCGACATGACCACCGAGGGGCCGGCGGGCACATCCATGTGATAACTCAAGAGCAGGCCGCCCAGACTGCCGGCCAGCGCAAAGACAACGGCCAGCGCGAGCATGGCGTCGAGCCGGTCGGAAATCAGGCGGGCGGTGGCAGCGGGCAAGACCATGATGCCGACCGCCATCAAGGTGCCAAGTGCGTGAAAGCCCGCGACAAGGTTCAGCACCGCCAGCAGCAGGAAGCCCATGTGCGCGATCGCACCCGGGCCGCCCGCCTGCCGCAGGAAGGCCGGATCGGCACATTCAATGACCAGCGGTCGGTACAGCAGCGCCAGACCGAAGAGCGATACGGTCGCAATGCCGGCGATCAGCATCAACGTGTCTGCGTCAAGCGAGAGTACCGAGCCAAAGAGCACATGCAGCAAGTCGACGTTGCGGCTGCGCAGCGATACCAGCAACACACCGATGGCCAAGGAAATCAGGTAGAACGCCGCCAGACTGGCGTCCTCGCGCAATGCCGAACGCCGCGCCACCGCACCCGCGGCCAGCGCCACCGCGACGCCGGCCATGATGCCGCCCAGCGTCATGGCGCCCAGGGACATGCCGGCCACCAGATAGCCGATTGCCGCACCGGGCAAAATCGCGTGCGAGATCGCGTCGCCCATCAGGCTCATCCGGCGCAGCAGCATGAAGACGCCAATCGGCGCCGCGCCCAGCGACAAGGCCACGCAGGCGGCCAGGGCGCCGCGCATGAACTCGAATTCAAAGGGTTGGATCAGCCAGTTCATGCGCGTAGGGCGTTCCGCAGAAAGTCGTGGCGCGTGCTTTTGCCGTCGGCCGGGGTGGGGCGCAGGGTCAACAGTTCGACGGTGGGGGTGAGCTGGGCATGACCATCATCGACGGTCAGGCACAGCTCGAAACGCTGGCGCACCAGTTCGACATCGTGCAAAACCACCAAGGTCGTGCGGCCTTCGGCATGCCAGCTATCGACCAGGGTCATCAGCGCTTCGCGCGTCGGACGATCGACGCCGGCAAAGGGTTCATCGAGCAGAAGCATGGCTGCGTCTTGCAGAATCAAACGCGCAAACCGGGCACGTTGTAACTGGCCACCCGAGAGTTCGCTGATCGGGCGTCGCGACAAGGCGCTCAGGCCGGTGCGTTCGAGTGCATTGGCAATCGATTGGCGCACCGCCGGGCTCATGCGCCGGAACACGCCCATGCGCTGCCAGGCACCCATGGCCACAAATTCATACACGCTGATCGGAAAGCGTCGGTCCACGGTTGCCGCTTGTGGCAGGTAACCCATGCGTGCGCAGGTTTCGCAGCGCCGCATCTGGCCGGCCATCAGCGGCAATTCACCGGCGATGGTACGCAGCAGGGTCGACTTGCCCGCGCCGTTGGCCCCGATGACGGCCACGCGTGCGCCGGCCGGCACCGCCAGCGACACATCGGAGACGGTGGTCTGGCCACCATAGCCGGCGCTCACACCGGTAAGCGTCAGGGCCGCCGCGCTCACAGCAGCGCCCAGGCCATGGCTGCCCACAGCACGGCCGCCGCGGCCGCGGCAATGGCGAGCCGAGCGCCGACACCGAGAGTCAGCAAGGAATGAAAGGGGCGGACGTGCAAAGGCATGAATGCAACCAGTTCGACAAAATCAGGGTTTATACTGCAACAATGTTGCGTTTAAATCAAGGCGTCAACGAGGCGCTCAGGCGCCCTTGCCACAGGTCGGGCAGGCGCCATGCAGCACCAGTTCGGCCCGATCCAGTTGGTAACCACCGGGCAGATTCACCGCCACCGCCGGCTGCAGCCCTTCCAGGCACACCACCTTGCCGCAGCGGTCGCAATGAAAGTGCGCATGCTCATGCGGGCCGGAGGCGGCCACGCCAAAGCGCCGCGCGCGGTCATCACCGGCCATCTTGTGCGCCACACCCGATTCCACCAGCCAGTCGAGCGTGCGATACAGTGTGACGCGGTCGTGCTTGATGCCCTGTTCGGCCAGCGCAAGGCCGATTTCGTCATGGGTCAGCGACTGGTCTGCGGCGAGTAGGATCTCGAGCACGGCCACACGGGTGCGGGTGACGCGCCCGCCCTGGGCGGTGATCAGCGATTCGGCAGCACTGAGATGAGTGTGAGTCGACATAGTGTTGCAAGTCAGTTGCAGGTGGTTTTGCAACATAGTAGCATTTGCGCCATCGAAAGGCACGCCCGTCAGCGCGCCTGCCTTGTCATGACCCCTTGGAGTGGATGAATGTTTGCGATGAAAACACGGCATGTTGTCGGTGGCTTGTGCCTGCTCGCCGTTCCTTTCCTGGCGGCGGCCGCCGGCGGCGCCCATGAACACGGCGTGGCCCGCCTGAGCCTGGTGCAGGAGGGCACCACGATCACACTCGGTTTCGAGAGCCCGCTCGACAGTCTCGTCGGCTTTGAACATGCACCGCGCACCGATGCGCAGAAGCAGGCCTTGCAGAAAGCGCGTGCGGCACTGGAGAACGCGGCCACGGCAGTGACGCTGCCGGCCGCCGCCGCTTGCGTCGTCAGTGCGGTGACGGTGGATATGCCCTTTGGTGACACGGCCCACGACGGGCACGACGACCATGACACGCACGCCGATGCGGAGGCGGAATACGTTTTCGAATGTGCACAGCCCGCTGCACTGGACACGGTGACGATCGGCCTGTTCCAGGCCTTCCCGCGGCTGCAGCGCATCGATGCCGAAGCGGCCACGGCCGCCGGCCAGGGCAAGGCGGTGCTGCGCCCGGCACAGGCGACATGGTCGCTGCCGGCCGCACGGTGAGCGACGCGGCCGTCGCGCTGCGCGGGCTGCGCTTTGGCTGGCCGGGCGCGGCGCAGGCCTGTGTCGACATTGCCGATTTCACGCTGGCGGCCGGCGAGCGCCTGTTTCTGCATGGCCCCAGCGGCAGCGGCAAGACCACGCTGTTGTCGCTGATCGGGGGGGTATTGCGTGCCGACGCCGGCTCGCTGCGGGTGCTGGGCACCGACCTGGTGGCGCTGTCCGGGCCGCGGCGCGACCGCTTTCGTGCCGACCACATCGGCTTCATCTTCCAGCAGTTCAACCTCATTCCCTATCTGTCGGCGGCCGACAACATCGCCCTGCCCTGCCGCTTTTCGCCGCTGCGGGCGCAGCGCGCCGGCGATATCGGCGCGGCGGTGGCGCGCCTGGCCGGGCATCTTGATTTGCCGGTCGATCTGCTGGCACGGCCGGCGGCCGAGCTGAGCGTCGGTCAGCAACAACGTGTCGCCGCCGCACGGGCGCTGATCGGTGCCCCGGCGCTGGTGGTGGCCGACGAACCGACCTCGGCGCTGGATGCCGCCCGGCAGGATGCCTTCCTCGATCTGCTGCTGGGCGAGTGCGCGGCGGCCGGTGCGAGCCTGCTGTTTGTCAGCCATGACCTGCGCCTGGCCGGGCGCTTCGATCGATGCGTGGCGCTGAGCAACATCAACGCCACGACGGAGGCCACGGCATGAGGCTGCCGCTATGGCATCTGACCCTCGCCAGTATCCGCAACCGTGGCCTGGCCACGGTGCTCACACTGGTGGCCATCGCCCTCAGCGTGACCCTGTTGCTGGGCGTCGAGCGTCTGCGCAATGACGCCCGCAGCAGTTTCGCCAACACCTTGTCGGGCACCGACCTGATCGTCGGCGCGCGCAGTGGCGCGGTGCAGTTGCTGCTGTACTCGGTCTTTCATATTGGCGACGCGACCCATGATGTGAGCTGGTCGCGCATCGACGCCTTGCGCAGCCACAAGGATGTGGCCTGGCTGGTGCCGGTGTCGCTGGGCGACTCGCATCGCGGTTTCCGGGTGGTCGGTACCACAGCCGATTTCTTCGCTCATGTGCAGACCGGCGATCGTCAGCCCTTGCGTTTTGCCGCCGGGCAGGCTTTCGACGGCGTGTTCGACGCCGTGGTGGGCGCCGAGGTGGCCGCGAGCCTGGGCTATGCGCCGGGGGCGAAGATCGTGCTCAGTCATGGTGCCGGCGAGTTTGCGGCGGCCGAGCATGGCGACAAACCCTTTACCGTGACCGGCGTGCTGGCGCGCACGGGTACCCCGGTGGACCGCTCGGTGCTGGTTGGTCTGGCGGCGATCGAGGCGATTCATCTCGACTGGCAGGGCGGCAGTCGTATCCCTGGCGTGGAGATTCCGGCGCAGTTTGTGGGCAAGTTCGACCTCAGCCCCAAGCGCGTCACCGCCGCGTTGATTGGACTGGAGCGGCGCTCGACCGTGTTCCGGGTGCAGCGCGAAATCAACACCTCGGACGGCGAGCCGCTGCTCGCCATCCTGCCCGGCGTGACGCTTGATGAGTTGTGGCGCGTGGTCGGCGTGGTCGAGCGGGTGTTGCTGGCGGTGTCGGCCTTCGTGGTCGCGGTCGGGCTGGCCGGCTTGGTGGCGACGCTGGTCAGCAGCCTGTCGGCGCGGCGGCGCGAGCTGGCCATTCTGCGCGCGCTGGGCGCCGGGCCGGGTGATGTATTCGTATTGCTGATGACCGAGAGCGTGTTGCTGGCGGTGGCCGGCTGCGCGCTGGGCGTCATGTTGCTGTGGGCGCTCAGTGCGGGCATCGCGCCCTGGCTGATGGCCGAACACGGGGTGCAACTTGTCGCCCGCTTTGTGGATCAGAGTGAGTTGGTGTGGTTGGCTGGCGTGATCGCCGCCGCGCTGCTGGCCAGTGTGATCCCCGCCTGGCGCGCTTATCGCTATTCCCTCGCGGACGGCATGACCGTTCGCATGTGAGACCGACATGAAGATAAAACTTCTGATGATGCTGGCTGTGGTGGGCCTGGCGGCCGTGCCGCTGTGGTTTGGTCTGGCCAGCACCGACGTGCAGGCGCAGGCCGGCAAGGACTACGCCGTCGGTGACCGCCTCGCCAAACCGGCGCCGAAAACCGCGGGCGGCTTTCGCACCATCACCTTCGACGACCTCATGCCGGCCGACTGGGACCCCAACGCGATCTTCAAGCAGCTCGACATGGAGAGCCTGAAAGATAATGATCCGCGCGCCATGGAGGTGATGGCCAAGATCAAGCAGGCGTGGGAGGCCGCGCCGGTGGTGCCGGCGCTCAATGGCCAGAAGATCCGCATGGCCGGCTTCCTCGTGCGCCTCGAAGGTGACGACAAACACATCCGCGAGTTTCTGCTGGTGCCCTACTTCGGCGCCTGCGTGCACGTGCCGCCGCCGCCGGCCAACCAGGTCGTGCATGTAATCCCCGACCAGCCGGTGCCGGTCGGGCCGGACATGGGCGCCGTGTGGGTCAGCGGCACGATGCGTCTCGCCGCGTCCAAGACCGATCTGGGCGATGCGGGCTACCGTATCGCGGCGGTCAAGGTCGAGCCGTATCTCGAATGATCGCCTGATCATGCGGGCGTCACGCTCTCCATTCTCAGGTCGCCTGACCTGGCTGCCGGCGCTGTTGCTGGCCGCGCTGCTGCAGTTCTCGATGGGCATGCCGCTGACGCACGCGTACGAGCATCTGCCGGCGTCCGAGGCGCACCCGGCGGATACCGTGCACATCGGTGATCCGGCCGAGCACGCGGCGGATCTGCTGTGTCTGGACTGCGTGGCCGCATCGGCCACCGCAGACATGCTGGTCGAGGGTGGCGTCGCCGCGCGCTTGCCGTCACCCGGCCTCGTCACGGTGGCGGCGTCGTCGACGCCAGTCCCTCACTCTCGCGTGCGCCGCGCGCGAAACCGTTCGCCCCCGACCGTCTGATTACCGTCTCGCAACGTCCTTGCCGGCCCCGCTCCGCGGCGCCGGTGTGAGCTTTCGTGCGCCCGATTCGCGCACACACACAGGTATCAGATGATGAAAAACTCCCGAATTCTGGCCAGCGCGGTGGCGCTCGCTTTCGCCTCCCCCGTCGCTTTTTCGGCCGCGTCGCCCGAAGTGGCCAGCCTGCGCGAAGAAATCCAGCAACTGCGTGCCCAGTACGAAAAACGACTGGCCGAGCTCGAACAACGTCTGGTGAGCCAGCACACCGCACCCGTCGCGGCGCCCACCCAGACGGCGTCGACCGGCAAGGGCTTCAACCCCGAGATCTCGCTGACCCTGCAAGGCCAGTACCGTCGCATGAAGGACATCGACGAGCGTCACATCAGCGGCTTCGCCGCCCTCGCCGACCACGACCATGATCACGGCGGCGGCGAGCGGGGCTTCTCCCTCGACCACACCGAACTGGTGCTGGCCGCCAACATCGACAGCCACTACCGCGGCCTGGTGAACTTCGGCATCGCCGACGACGAAGTCGAGGTGGAAGAAGCCTGGTTCCAGACCACCGGCCTGGGCCACGGCCTGACGCTGCGCGGCGGCCGCTTCCTGTCCAGCATCGGCTACCTCAACGCCCAGCATGCCCATGCCTGGGACTTTGCCGACGCGCCGCTGATGTACACCGCGCTGTTCGGCGAGCATGCCAACTACGGCAACGACGGCCTGCAGCTCAAGTGGGTGCTGCCCACCGACCTGTTCGCCGAAGTCGGCGTCGAGATCGGCCGCGGGGCCAAGTTTCCCGGTACCGACCGCGATGTGAACGGCATCGGCAGCAGCGCCATCTTCGCCCACCTCGGCGGCGATGTCGGCAGCAGCCACAGCTGGCGCGCCGGGCTGTCTTACCTGAATGCGCGCGCCGCCGACCGCCACTCGCACTTCGAGGATGTTGGTGGCGAGGAGGTGACGGGAGACTTCACCGGCCGCAGCCGGATGTGGATCGCCGATGCGGTGTGGAAATGGGCGCCCGACGGCAACGCCGGCGCGCGCGCGCTGACCCTGCAGGCAGAATTCTTCCAACGCCGCGAAGACGGCGACCTGAGCTGCGAGGGCGAGGCCGGCAGCGCCTGCGCGACGGCGGTCGACAGCGACTACCGCACCCGCCAGCGCGGCTGGTATGCCCAAGCGGTGTACAAGTTCCATCCGCAATGGCGCGTTGGCTTGCGCCATGACCGGCTGGATCCGGGCACCCGCGACTATGGCGACAACAACGCCAACATCGCGCGCGAGAACCACACCCCCAAGCGCAACAGTGTGATGGTGGATTGGAGCCCGAGCGAGTTCTCCCGCCTGCGCCTGCAACTGGCGCGTGACCAGTCGATGGCCGGCGAGACCGACAACCAGCTGTGGCTGCAATACGTGATGAGCCTGGGTGCGCATGGCGCACACAGCTTCTGAGGGGCCGACGATGATACGGACGCTTCTTCTCGCCCTGCTGTGTCTGGGCCTGGCCGGCCCGGCCCGCGCCGGGCTCAACGTCTTCGCCACGCTCCCCGAATGGGGCGCGCTGGCACGCGTCATCGGCGGCGACGCGGTGAGGGTGTTCGTTGCCACCCATGCGCGGCAGGACCCGCACCACATCGAGGCCAGGCCTTCGCTGATCGCCCGCGCGCGGCAGGCCGACCTGGTGGTGGCCAACGGCGCGGAGCTGGAGATCGGTTGGCTGCCGGCGGTGCTCTCTGCCGCTGGTAATCGCGCCATCCAGCCCGGCCTGCCGGGCTACTTCGAGGCCGCCACGCAGGTGGCGCTGCTCGAGGTGCCGGTGCGGGTGGACCGCGCCGACGGCGATGTGCACCCGGCCGGCAATCCGCATATCGGCCTCGACCCGCGCCTGTTGCTGACGGTCGGCGCGGCGCTGCAGGCGCGCATGGCGGCGCTGGATCCGGCGCAGGCGGCGGTCTATGACGCCAATTGGTCGGCCTTCCGCACGCGCTGGCAGGCAGCCATCGACCGCTGGCAGGCACGCGCCGCGCCGCTGCGTGGCCAGGCCATCGTGGTGCACCACACCGCCTATCCCTACTTCACCCACTGGCTGGGGCTGACCCGGGCCGGCACGCTTGAGCCCAAGCCCGGCGTGGCGCCGGGTTCGGCGCATCTGGCGGCGCTGCGCGATGCGCTGGCCGGCCAGCGGGTGCTGGCCATCGTGCGCCCGCCTTATGCGCCGGAGGGGCCGGGGCAGTGGCTGGCGCAGCAGAGCAACATCCCGCTGCTGCGCCTGCCGATCAGCGTCGAGCAGTCGGCGGACGAGACCGGGTTGAACGCCTGGTTCGACGGCATGATCGACCATCTGCTGGCGCTCAGGCGGTGAGGCCGTCGGGCAGCGTACTGCTGCGGGCGCAGGGGCTGGGCGTCGGCTACGAGCGGCCGCTGCTGCAGGGCCTGGACCTGCAGCTGGTGGCCGGCCGGGTAACCACGCTGCTCGGGCCCAACGGTGCCGGCAAGAGCACCGTGCTGCGCGCGCTCGGCGAGCCGCAGCTGCGCCTGGCCGGGCAGCTGTGGCAGGCGCCCGGCCTGGCCCTCGGCCATCTGGCGCAGGCGGCCGAGGGCCAGGCCGAGCTGCCGCTGTGCGGTCGCGAGTTGCTGGCGCTCACCGGGGCGTCCGCCGACGGCCTGCCGCCCTGGCTGGCCGACTGTCTGGACGCCCGGCTCGACCGCCTCTCGGGCGGCCAGCTGCAATACCTGCGCTTCTGGTCGATCGCCGCCGCGCCCTTCGATGTGCTGTGTCTCGACGAGCCCGGCAACAATCTCGACGCGCGTGGGCTGGCGGCGCTGCGCGCCTGGCTGCACACGCCGCCGGCCGGACAGGCGGTGGTGCTGGTGACGCATGACGACAGCCTGGTCGATGCCGCGCGCCAGACCGTGATCCGGATTGCCTCATGAATATCGATCTGATCTTCGACCCGCTGTTCCGCCTTCCCTTCCTCACCGGCCTGCTGCTGGCCGTCTGGCTGCCGGTGTTGGGCCTCTACCTGCGCCTGCGCGGCGAATGGCTGGCGGTGCTCGGCATGGCGCAGCTGGCCTCGGCCGGCGCGCTCGGCGGGGCGGTGCTGGGGCTGCCGGCGGTGGCCGGCGGGGCCAGCGCCGGGCTGCTCGCGGCACTGGCCAAGTGGGGCTTGAAGCGGCCGAGCGACAGCGCCTATGCGGCGATGCTGCTGCTCGGCTGGTCGGCCGCGGTGGCGGTGATGAGCAACCACCCGCTGGCCGAGCAGGCTGCCGGGGCGGTGTTCGACGGGCAACTGTATTTCACCGGCGGGGGGCATCTGGCCGCGTCGGCGGCGGTACTGGGCATCGGCGTGCTAGTGCTGGTGCGCGCTCATCGTGCGATGTTGCGCGCGCGCGTCCATCCGGCGCTGGGGCCACCGGATGCGGCCACCCGCCTGGCCTTCGACCTGGTGGCCGGCGCCAGCGTGGGGGTGGCGATTCTCTCGCTGGGGGTGATGGCCAGCTTCGCGCTGGCCTTTGTGCCGGCCTGGCGGGTGTTTGGCACGGCGCCGTCGTGGCGCTCGGCGCTGTGGCGGGCGATTGTGATTGGGCTGGTGGCTTATGTGTTGGGCTTTGTGGTGGCGCTGCTGTTCGATCAGCCCTTCGGGCCCGCCGGGGTGGTCGCCGTGTTGTTGGTTGCCCGGCTGGCGCCGCCGTGGCGGCAGCGTGCGGACCGCCGGGCCGGGGCACTGTCAGCGGGCGGCGAGATCGGAAAACTCGACTGAGTTCAGTGCCTTACGCAGCCATCCGGTAGGGGATGGGCCGTGCCACCGACAGCGCCGCCGGTGGCTGGGGTGCGGCGGCGGCGCAGAGAGCGCGAACTTTTCCGCCAATTGGGTATTCTCTTGAGGTTCACCCCGCCCGCCGAGACCTCCATGCCCGACCCCAAGCCCACCGACAGCATCCGCATTGTCGGTGCCACCCAGAACAATCTGAAAAATCTCGACCTGGAGATCCCGCTCGGGCAGCTGGTGGTGTTCACCGGGCCGTCGGGGTCGGGCAAGTCTTCACTGGTCTTTGACACGCTCTACGCCGAGGGCCAGCGCCGCTATGTCGAGACCTTCTCGCCCTATGCGCGGCAGTTTCTCGACCGCATGGACAAGCCGCATGTGACGCGCATCGAGGGCGTGCCGCCGGCGATCGCCATCGACCAGACCAACCCGGTGCGCACCTCGCGCTCGACGGTTGGCACCATGACCGAGCTGACCGATCACTTCAAGCTGCTCTTCGCCCGCACCGCGCATCTGCATTGCCGCGGCTGTGGCGCGGCGGTGCAGCGCGACACCCCGCAGAGTATCGCCGCCGCGCTTACCGAGCGCACGGCGGCGGCCGGCGATCCGCGCCTGCTGGTGACCTTTCCGGTCGAGGTGCCGGCCAATTTCACCGAGGACGAGATCCGCGGCTACCTCGAGCAGCAGGGCTACACCCGCATCCATGGCCGCGAGGGCGACAAGCTTTGGGTGGTGCAGGACCGCTTCCGTTTCGGCAACACCGAGCCGGCGCGTGTGGGTGAGGCCATCGAGGCCGCGCTGCGCACCGGCCAGGGGCGGCTGGCGGTGCGCGCGGTGGATGGCGAGGGCAACGAGAGCGCGGTGTGGCGCTTCTCGGACGACTTCCACTGCGCCGACTGCGACATCCACTACGGCGAGCCGCTGCCCAGCCTGTTCTCCTTCAACTCGCCGCTCGGTGCCTGCGAAACCTGCCGCGGCTTCGGTCGCGTGATCGGCATCGACCACGGCCTGGTGGTGCCCGACGAGAGCAAGACGCTGGCGCAGGGCGCGGTCAAGCCGTGGCAGACGGCGAGCTATTCCGAATGTCAGGACGACATGGAGAAGATGGCCGCCAAGGCCGGCGTTCCGCTCGGCGTGCCTTGGCGCGATCTGACCGACGAACAGCGCCACTGGGTGCTCGAAGGCGAGCCGCAGTGGAAGAACTGGAACCGCTCCTGGCCGGGCGTGTGGTACGGCGTGCGGCGCTTCTTCGACTGGCTGGAGAGCAAGGCCTACAAGATGCACATCCGCGTGCTGCTGTCGAAATACCGCAGTTACACGGAATGCCCGGCCTGCCAGGGATCTCGCCTGAAGCCGGAGAGTTTGCTGTGGCGTGTCGGCGATGCCGCGGCCGCCGACGCGGTGATGCCCGCCGCCGCGCGCTTCCTGCCACCGGGGCTGAATGGTGGGCGCGAACGCCTCGCGACCCTGCCGGGTCTGACCTTGCACGACCTGATGCAGCTGCCCATCGACCGCCTCGCCGGCTTCGTCGATCGCATTGAAGCGACTGGCACCACGGCCGAGGACGAAGCCACGCGCATGGTCTGCGAGGAGATCCGCGCGCGGCTGCGCTATCTCACCGAGGTCGGTCTCGGTTATCTCACGCTCGACCGCCAGAGCCGCACGCTGTCGGGCGGCGAGGTGCAGCGCATCAATCTCACCACGGCGCTGGGCACCTCGCTGGTGAATACCTTGTTCGTGCTCGACGAACCGTCCATCGGCCTGCATCCGCGCGACATGGACCGCATCGTGCAGGTCATGCGTCGGCTGCGCGACGCGGGCAATTCGCTGGTGGTGGTCGAGCACGACCCGGCGGTGATGCTGGCCGCCGACCACATCTTCGACATCGGCCCCGGCCCTGGCGAGCGCGGCGGGCAGATCGTGTTTTCCGGTACGCCGGCCGCGCTGCGCGCTGAGGGCACCACGCTGACCGCCGACTACCTGTCCGGCCGCAAGCATGTCGACCCGGGCACGGCGCAGCGCCCGGTCGATGCCGACACCCCGCGCCTCATCATTCGCGAGGCGCGTGACCACAACCTGCAAGGCATCGACGTCGCGCTGCCGCTGAACCGCATGCTGGTGATCACCGGCGTGTCCGGCTCGGGCAAGTCGACGCTGGTGCAGGACGTGCTCTACCCTTCTCTGCTCAAGCACTTCGGCCAGCCCACCGAGACCCCCGGCGCGCATGCCGGCATCGACGGCATCGAACACATCACGGACGTGGTGATGGTCGACCAGTCGCCCATCGGCAAGAGTTCGCGCTCCAATCCGGTGAGCTATGTTGGCGCCTGGGACGCCATCCGCACCCGCTTCGCCACCTTGCCCGCGGCCAAGCAGCGCGGCTATACGCCGGGCACCTTCAGCTTCAACGCCGGCCAGGGGCGCTGCCCGACCTGCACCGGCTCGGGCTTCGAACATGTGGAGATGCAGTTCCTGTCCGACGTGTATCTGCGCTGCCCGGACTGCGACGGCAAGCGTTACCGCCCCGAGGTGCTGGGTCTGGAGATCGACGGGCGCAACGTGGCCGACGTGCTGGAGATGACCGTCTCCGAGGCGCTGGCCTTCTTCGACGGCGACAAGGCGGTGGCCACCGCGCTGCAGCCGATCATCGATGTCGGCCTCGACTATGTACGCCTCGGCCAGCCGGTGCCCACCCTGTCCGGCGGCGAAGCGCAGCGCCTCAAGCTGGCCGGGCATCTGGCGCAGTTTGCCGCCAAGGCGGGCAAGCGCAAGAAGACCACGGAGCCTGAAACCGCCGGTGGCACGCTGTTTTTGTTCGACGAGCCCACCACCGGCCTGCATTTCGACGACACTGCCCGCCTGCTTGGTGCTTTCCGCAAGCTGGTTGCCGCCGGCCATTCGCTGCTGGTGATCGAACACAATCTGGACGTGATCCGCGCCGCCGACTGGCTGGTCGATCTCGGCCCCGAGGGCGGCGAAGGCGGGGGATTGCTGGTGGCCGAAGGCACGCCGGCAGAGGTGGCGAAACACCCGACCTCGCACACCGGCCGCGCGCTGGCCGAGTACGAAGCGGCGCTGTCGGCCCCGCCCGCACGCCTCGTCGCCGAGCCGGTAGTGGCCTACCGGGCGCGCGGCGACGGGGCGATCAGCATCCACCATGCGCGCGAGCACAACCTCAAGAACGTGGACGTGAAGATCCCGCGCAGCGGCTTCACGGTCATCACCGGCGTGTCCGGCTCGGGCAAGTCCACGCTGGCCTTCGACATCCTGTTCGGCGAGGGCCAGCGGCGTTATCTCGAATCGCTCAACGCCTATGCACGCCAGTTTGTACAGCCGGCAGCGCGGCCGGACGTCGACGCCATCTACGGCATCCCGCCGACGGTCGCCATCGAGCAGCGCACCAGCCGCGGCGGGCGCAAGAGCACGGTGGCGACGCTCACCGAGCTGTACCACTTCCTGCGCCTGCTCTACGTGAAGCTGGGCACCCAGTACTGCCCGGACTGCCAGGTGCCGGTGGCGCCGCAGAGCTTCGAGGCCATCGTCGCGCGCATCAGCGCCGAGCATCGCGGCGAGTCGGTCGAGCTGCTGGCGCCGCTGGTGAATAACCGCAAGGGCTTGTACACCGATCTGGCCAAATGGGCGCGCGGCAAGGGCTACGAGCAGCTGCGGGTCGATGGCGAGTATCTGCCGACGCGCAAGTGGCCGCGCCTCGACCGCTACAAGGAACATACGCTGGAACTGCCGGTCGGCATGGTCAAGGTCGGCCCCGAGCATGAAGCGCTGTTGCGCGAGCAGGTGCGCGAGGCGCTGGAGGTGGGCAAGGGCGTGCTGCGGGTCTTGCGCCTGGGCACGCTGGGCGCGACGCCGGAAACCTTCTCGATCCACCGCGCCTGCTCGTGTTGCGGCAAGAGCTTTCCGGAACTGGACCCGCGCCTGTTCTCCTTCAACAGCAAGCACGGCTGGTGCGGCGCGTGTTTTGGCACCGGGCTGGTGGTGGGCAAGGTCAAGGCGGAGGACGTGCACGAACTCGACTTCGCCAGCTTCGACGAAGAGCCGAGCACGCCTTGCCCGAGTTGCGAGGGCACGCGGCTGAACCCGATCGCGCGCAATGTGCGCTACCGCGAGCAACCGATCTCGGCGTTGACCGCGGGCTCGGTGGATGCGGTGGAAGCGTTTTTCAGCGATCTGTCGCTGGCCGGCCGCGAGGCTGAGATCGCACGCGACATCGTCAGCGAACTGGGCAGCCGCTTGAGCTTTTTGCAGCAGGTCGGGCTGGGCTATCTGGCGCTCGACCGCGCCGCGCCGACGCTCTCTGGTGGCGAGGCCCAGCGCATCCGCCTGGCGGCGCAGCTCGGCTCCAGCCTCACCGGGGTGTGCTACATCCTCGACGAGCCGACCATCGGCCTGCATCCGCGCGACAACCAGGTGCTGCTCGACACCCTGGCCCGGCTAGAGGCCAAGGGCAACACGCTGGTGGTGGTCGAGCATGACGAAGACACCATCCGTCGCGCCGATCATGTGATCGATCTCGGGCCGGGCGCCGGCCGCCGGGGTGGGCATATCGTGGCCGAGGGCAACGCTGCGGCGCTGATGGCGTCGCCCGACTCGGTCACCGGTCGCCATCTGCGCACACCGCTGCAACACCCGTTGGCACCGCCACGCCCGGTCAAGAAAGACACCGACAGCCTGTGGCTGCGTGGGGCCAGCCTGCACAACCTGAAAGCCGTGGATGTGCGCGTGCCGCTGGCGCGCTTGAGTGTGGTGACTGGCGTCTCTGGCTCAGGCAAGTCCACGCTGGCGCGCGACGTATTGCTCGACAGCCTCAAGCAGCTGGTGGCCGGCGGTGCGCCGATCGGCTGCGCGAGCATCGAGGGCTGGGAGCAGATCGGCCGCGTACTGGAGGTGGACCAGACCCCCATCGGCAAGACGCCGCGCTCCTGCCCGGCGACCTATGTCGGCTTCTGGGACCTGATCCGCAAGTGCTTCGCCGATACCAACGAGGCGCGCATGCGCGGCTGGACGGCGGCGCGTTTCTCCTTCAATACCGGCGCCGGCCGCTGCCCGAGCTGCGAGGGCCAGGGCCAGCAGCGCATCGAGATGAGCTTTTTGCCGGACGTGAAAGTGCCCTGCGAGACCTGCGGCGGCAAGCGTTTCAACCGCGAAACCCTGTCGGTGCGCTGGCGTGAGAAGAACATCGGCGAGGTGCTGGCGATGGACGTGGATACGGCGGTGGATTTCTTCGCCGCCCATCCGCGCATCCACCACACCTTGTCGCTGCTGCAGGACGTCGGCCTCGGCTACCTCACGCTCGGCCAGGCCAGCCCGACGCTGTCGGGCGGCGAGGCGCAGCGCATCAAGCTGGTGACCGAGCTGGCCAAGGCGCGCACACCGACCCGGCCGGGACGCGGCGGCAGCGGGGCGAACACGCTGTACGTACTGGACGAGCCAACCGTGGGTCTGCACATGGCCGATGTGGAAAAGCTGATCCATGTGCTGCACCGCCTCGTCGAGGCCGGCAACACGGTGGTGGTGATCGAACACGATCTGGACGTGATGGCCGAGGCCGACTGGCTGGTCGATCTGGGGCCGGAAGGCGGTGATGGCGGCGGCACCGTGGTCGGCTGCGGTGCGGTCGATGCGGTGTTGAAGGCGGGCGCGGGGCACACCGCGCGGCTGCTGGGCGAGTTTCTGGAGGCGCGCCGAACGCGGGCCGAGGCGGTGACATGAGCGGGATGAGCGGATGCGAAAACCGATCTATCTGACCGCCGGGGCGCTGTCGCTTGTCCTCGGCTTTGCCGGCATTTTCCTGCCACTGCTGCCGACCACGCCTTTCGTGCTGTTGGCGGCCTTCTGCTTTGCGCGCGGTAATCCGGCCTGGGAAGCGCGTCTGCTGGCCCATCCGCGCTTTGGGCCGTCGATCCGTGCCTGGCGAGAGCGCGGCGCGATTCCCGCGCAGGGTAAGCGCCTGGCGGTGCTGATGATGCTGGTCAGCGCGTTGGGGGGCTGGTTTTTGTTGCCGCCCGGCTGGCACATGGTGCCGGCGGGGTTTTGCGCCGTGGTGGGTGCCTGGGTGCTGACCCGGCCGTCGGCCTGAGCGCGCTCAGAAGCGCATGTCGAGGCCAAGATAGACTTGGCGTGACACACGGTTGACGGGCTGAGTACTGTTCAGTTGCTGCGCCGGGTTGGCCACTTCCTGGTGGCGCGGGCCGAGATTGAGCGCCGCCAAAGTCAGTCGGGCGGATTGCCCCGCCAGCCGGATCGGCCGGGAAAGGGCGATATCCAGTGAAGTGTAAGCGCGCACCACATAGGGCTTGCCGGCGATGTAGCTGTCGCCACTGGCTACCGGACCGACCCGGTTGAGATGCACCATGCTGCTCCAGCGTTGTGGCCAGCGCTGCATCCACATCAGGCTTGCCGTGTAGGGTGCAATTCCCGCTTCAACCTGAGCGTCGCCGGCGTCGCGTTGCAAGACACTCCAGGCCAGGCGGATATCGCCGTTTCGCCACGGATGCGCTTCCCACTGCAACTCAATCCCCCGGACGTAGAGATCGTTGCCGAAGTTCTCTTCGCGCGTGGTGGGGATTTGCGCCGCAAGCAAGGGTGTGGGCGGTGGCGGCGTGACCTGCTGACGGATCACCAGATCGCGGAGACGCTCCTGGAAGATGCGGATTTCGGCGGTGCTGCGCGCCCAGAGCAACTGCCGGATGTAGCCGAGTTCAAAGGTGTCGGCACGCGTCTGGCGAAGATCCGGATTGGGGAGGAACGGCCGTGCCAGCAGCGCGCCGCTGACCGGGTGGTAGATGCGCGTATCGCTGTGGCGCTCGAACGGGCTGGTGCTTCGCCAGGCCCGCGCCACGCCGATTCGCAGTGTGTCGGCCGGCGTCAGGCGATGGTTGGCATACAGGCGCGGGCTGAAACGCCAGCCGTCATCGTTGCTGCGTTCCAGGGCGAGGCCCAGATTGAGCTGAGTTGCATTGGTGGCTTGCCATTCGATATTGCTGAACAAGCGATAGATCGGGACACGGACCGACGTGTTGCTGGCGAAGCTGAAGGGTGAGCGCGTTTGTGTTTGGGTGGCCTCGGCCCCCCAGACGCCGCGAACGTGCTCTGACCAGCGATCGCGCTGCTGGAATTCGATGCTGCTGCGCAGATCCCGGCGGTCGCGTGAAAGGGGAACGTCCGGGATGCTGGGGATGCCACCGATCCAGCGGTCGCGGTAGTCGAGCTGATGATGATAGGCACTTAGCGACCATTCGCTATCGATGTTGTCGACATGTTGCCAGCGCAGGTGGAGTAGGTGGGCGGTGTCTTCGCCGTCGCGCAGGGCATTGTTGCCGAAGGGCGAGTCCGGGTAGCCGCGACCGGTGGTTTCGTGTGTGCTGCCGAGTCGGAAGCTGAAGTTGTTTTCCGGGTTGATCTGCGCGTCGCCGCGCAGGCTGACGCGCTGGGTGCGGCGGTGATCATGCAGGCCGCGAAACCCCTCGTCCGTGAGTTCGCCGGCGGTGATGCGCAAGGCCAGGGGGGCGGTGCCGCCGGACCAGCCCATTTCGACATCGCGTATCGATGGGTCGCCGATGGCGATCTGCACATGGCTGCCGGGGTCTTCCGCCGCCGGACGGGTGATCAGGTTGACCGCGCCTTGCAGCGCACTGGCGCCGTAGCTGTTGCCACTGGCACCGCGCACCACCTCGATACGTTCGATTTCGCTGAGAAAGACGGGCAGGCCGCTCCAGGCAGAGGTGCCAAAGCTCACCGGCACGTAGGTGGGTGCACCGTCGATCAGCACCTGAAGCTCACCCGGGATGGATTGTCCGAGGCCGTGATAGCTGACCCAACTGGCGTTGCCTCGCTCCTGCCCCACCAGCATGCCTGGCACCAGCCGCAGCAGGCGTGCCAGATCGCGATAGCCACTGCGTTCGATGACGCTGCGGTCGATGACGGTCATGGCGCCGGGGGCGTCTTGCAGCGGTTGGGGCAGTCGGGAGGCGGTCAGAACGACCGGCAGGTGTTCGAAGTACGCGTTTTCGCGCTCGTCCAGAATCGGCGACGCCGATGCGAGCGCAGGCAGGCTCAGCAACAGGGAGACCGCTGACCTACGCCGGACGCGCTCTCCGACGGCAGCTGTCATCGCATTCATCATCATCTACGCGGCGATCGGACAAACCCGCAGACTATACCGCAAGGGCGCAAAAAGTTTGTGTGAAATGACCGCAGTGCCGTCCGATAGCGGTTTGGCATACCCCAACAGTGCGCCGCCGACGGGCGGCGCACTGTTGGGGTCAAGCGATTACTTCAGTCGAACGCCGAGGTAGAGCCGACCCTCGCCGCGCTGTACCAGCAGTGCGAAACGGTCGCCGGCCTGTTCCAGCAGCTTGCGAAAGCCCGCCACGTCCTTGACGGGCGTGTTGTTGAGCGCCAGCACCACGTCACCCTTCTGGATACCGGCGCGTGCGGCGGGGCCATCGACGTCTTCGACCACCAGACCGCCGGGCACCTTGAGCTGTTCGGCTTCGGCTGCGCTCAGGGGGCGGGCCGAGAGGCCCAGTTTGCCGCCGGCATTTTGCTGACCACCGCCACGCGCCTGGAGGCGCTCATTGTCCTGGCCGCCCAGCGTGGCTTCAATGCTGCGCGCCTTGCGGTCGCGCCAGATCTCCAGCCGAATCGTGGTGCCCGGGGGCATCTCGCCGATGATGCGCGGCAGATCGGCCGAATCGGCGACGCGGTCGCCATTGACGCCGAGGATCACGTCGCCGGGTTGCAGCTTGGCCTTGGCGGCGGCCGAGCCAGGCTCGACGCTGGAGACCAGCGCGCCCTTCGGATCGTCCAGCCCGAAGGAGTCGGCCAGTTCCTTGTCCAGCCCCTGAATGATGACACCGAGGCGGCCGCGACGCACCACGCCGAAGGTCTGCAGCTGTTCCTTGACCTTCATCGCCACGTCGATCGGGATAGCGAAGGAGATGCCCATGAAGCCGCCGGAGCGCGAGTAGATCTGCGAGTTGATGCCGACCACTTCACCGTCCAGGTTGAACAGCGGCCCGCCCGAGTTGCCGGGGTTGATCGCCACGTCGGTCTGGATGAAAGGCACATAGGTTTCATCCGGCAGGCGGCGCGCCTTGGCCGAGATGATGCCGGCGGTGACGGTGTTGTCGAAGCCGAAGGGCGAGCCGACCGCCACCACCCATTCGCCGACGCGGGTCGCTTCGGGGTCGCCGATGCGCACGGTGGGCAGGTCTTTGGCGTCGATCTTGAGCAGGGCCACATCGGTGCGCTTGTCCACGCCTTCGACCTTGGCCTTGAATTCGCGCTTGTCGGTCAGGCGTACGGTCACCTCGGTGGCATCGTCGACCACATGCGCGTTGGTCAGCACATAGCCGTCGGCGCTGACGATGAAGCCCGAGCCCACGCCGCGGGCGATCTGCCGTCCGCCCTGGCCCGGGACGCCCGGAATGTTGGGGCCGCCCGGCATGCCGGGGACCGGGACGCCGAAGCGGCGCAGGAAATCGTAGAAGGGGTCTTCGGGATTGCCCATCGGACTGGCGACTTGTTGTACCACGCTGATGTTGACCACGGCCGGGCCCACGCGGGATACCAGCTCGGCAAAGTCCGGCAGGGTCTGGCGGGTGGCGGGCATCGCGGCGACCGGGGTCGTGACGGTGGCGTGGGCCTCGGTGAGGCCGGGCGAGAGATTCAGCCAGGCGACCAGGGCCAGTCCGGTGGCGCCGGCCAGCGCGGTGAGGCGGGGGGTGAGTCGGTTCATGCGTCCTCCTGTGTCATCGGGGTGTCGACCTCGCCGGGCAAGCGGGCGGATCGCGAACCTCGGCATCCTGCCATATCTGGGGGTGTCGGGGTCTGGTTCAACTGCTGGGCCGGCGGTGCTCGGGTGCCGTAAGGAACCTGGACTGGCCGGCTACGTCATAGCCTGTGATAATCATGATGAAGCAGACCATGGAATCGCCAAACTGTTCCGGAAGGGAAAAAACATGACGCTGACCGACCTGAAATACATTGTGGCGCTGGCGCGGGAGTGCCACTTCGGTCGGGCGGCCGAGCGCTGCCATGTCAGTCAGCCGACGCTGTCGGTGGCGATCAAGAAAGTCGAGGAAGAACTCGGCGTGATGCTCTTCGAGCGTGGCACCAGCGATGTCAAAGTGACGCAGCTGGGGCTGCGCATTGTCGAGCAGGCGCAGCGGGTGCTGGTTGAGGCGGGTCAGATCAAGGAGATCGCCCAGGCCGGCAAGGACCCGCTGGGCGGTCCGCTGCGGGTCGGCGCGATCTACACCATCGGGCCCTACCTGCTGCCGCGGCTGATTCCTCAGGTTAAGGCGCTGGCGCCGCGCATGCCATTGATTCTCGAGGAAAATTACACCGCCAGTCTGGCTGAGTCGCTCAAGCGCGGGGATCTCGATGTTGCCATTCTGGCGCTGCCCTTCGAGCAGCCGGGGCTGGTGGTTCAGCCGATTTACGAAGAGCCGTTTCGTGTGTTGATGCCGAGCACCCACCCTTGGGCGCAGCAGACGGCGGTCGGCGCTCACCAGTTGGCCGAAGACCAGTTGCTGCTGTTGGGGGCGGGCAACTGCTTCCGCGACCAGGTGCTGGAGGTGTGTCCCGAGTGCAGTGGCGTCGGCGGCCTGCAGCGCACCTTGCAGGGCAGCTCGCTCGAAACGATTCGCCTGATGGTGGCCAGCGGCATTGGTGTGACGGTGTTGCCGGCGACGGCGGCGGATGACCTCCCCGAGCGCAACAGCCTGCTCGCCACCCGGCCCTTCGAGGCGCCCGAGCCCTCGCGCACGATTGCGCTGGCCTGGCGGGTCACCTACCCGCGCAGCGGTGCGATCGACGTGATTCGCAAAGCCATTCTCGCCTGCACCCTGCCCGGCGTGCTGCCGCTCAACGCCGCCTGCCAGGACGTGACCGCATAGACCCGATCAATCGACCGGATATGGAGAATCGATTGGATTTTGTCATGCCAGGCACGTAGGCTTGAGGCATCAGGAATTGATCACCACAGAACAAGGAGCGCCACCATGGATATTGATATCGGCATCAGCAAGAAAGACCGCACGGCGATTGCGCACGGGCTGTCGCGCCTGCTGGCGGACAGCTACACGCTGTACCTCACGACCCACAACTTCCACTGGAATGTGACCGGCCCGATGTTCAATACCCTGCACCAGATGTTCGAGGTGCAATACACCGAGTTGGCGCTGGCGGTGGATGCCATTGCCGAGCGGATTCGCGCCTTGGGCGAGCCGGCCCCGGGCACCTATAGTGCCTTTGCCGAGCTGTCCCGACTGGAAGAGCCGCAGGGCGTGCCCAGTGCGGAAGAGATGATCCGTCAACTCGTGAAGGGGCAAGAAGCGGTGATTCGCACCGCCCGCGAGATCATGCCGGTGGTGGATGAGGCGGACGATGAGCCGACTGCCGATCTACTGACGCAGCGCATGCAAGTGCACGAGAAGACCGCGTGGATGCTGCGCAGCATGCTGGCGAACTGATCGCAGCACGCATCACGTCATCGACGGCCGGGGCTTCCCGGCCGTTTTTTCAGAAGCCCGAGCCGGGCGTGGCCAGAAAGGCCTGTTCGGCCGGCGTGCTGGCGCGGCCGAGAATCGCATTGCGATGCGGAAATCGGCCGAACTGCGCAATTACCGCCTGGTGGCGCAAGGCGTAGTCGTAGGTGCTGTCGAAGCCGGGGTGGGCGTCGTGGAGTGCCTTGAACAGGGCGACGGCACGGGTCTGCTCGGCGAGATCTTCGGCGTGTTCGAAGGGCAGGTAGGCAAACACCCGCTCGACCGGCTTGAGCTGTGCGTCATGGCCGGGGTCGACCAGTGCCCGCGCGGCGCTCAGGGCCAGCGTGTCGCCGGCAAAGGCGCGCGGGGTGTTGCGGAAGACATTGCGGGTGAATTGGTCGAGCAGCAGGATGCGCGCGAGGGCGCCGCGCTCGGTGGTATCCCAGTCCGTTAATCCGCCAGCCAGTGCTTGATCGACCAGCGCGCCGAAGCGCCCGGCAATGGCGGTGTCGGTGTCGTCGCGCTTTTCAAACCACAGGGGCCGGTGGGTGCCGTAGTCGGCGCTGTCCGGCGCGCCGAACCAGAAATCAAGGACTTGGCGGGCGGCGTCGGGTAGCGTCGGCATGGGTGGCTTACTCGTCGCCCTTGGCGGCAGCTTTTTTGGTGGGCTTCTTCGCGGCGGCCGGTTTCTTCGGTGCGCGCGGTTCGAACTCGAAGCCCACGCCACCGTCCGGCTTGCGCACCAGGAAGGCCGAGAACTTGCGCTTGGTCTTGTTCGACACGAAGCCCTTGAGCAGGTCGGTCTTGCCATCGGTGAGCAGCTTGCCCATCTGCTCGCGTTCGATCGGCTGCTGCAGGATGATCTTGCCGGAGCGGAAGTCGCAGGTCTTGTCGGGCCCGACCGACTTCTCGCAGACATAGGCCATGCCATGCTCGTACACCTTGGCCTGGCACTTCGGGCAGGCGCCCAGCGGCGTTTGCTCGGAGAAATCCACTGGCTCAGCGTTTTCGTCGTCACGCGGCTGACCGAAGTCGAAGGTCGGACTCAGCTCGTCATTGAGCTTGATGTCGGCATTGAACAGCCGGCCCATCTTGTTGCGGAAGCCCATCAGCGGACCGATGTGGCCGTCGCGCAGCAAGGCTTCGATCTCGGGGATCTCGAACTGACGACCGGCAACGATCTTCCAGGTGCTCCAGTCGCAGGCCTGGCAGGCGAATTTTTTGTAGTTCTCTTTGACCACCCCGCCGCACTTTGGGCACGGCGTTTCGAGCGTGGCGAAGTCGCCCGGCACGGTGTCGGATTCATACTGCTTGGCGCGTTCGACCATGTCGCGCGCCATGCTGGCGATCTCTTCCATGAAGGCGTCGCGGGTCAGCCCGCCGCGCTCCATCTGCGACAGCTTGTGTTCCCATTCGCCAGTGAGTTCAGGCGAGGTCAGCGCCGACACGCCCAGGCCCTTGAGCAGGGTAATCAGTGAGAAGGCCTTGGCGGTGGGGATCAGTTCCTTGCCATCGCGGTGCATGTATTGCTCACCGATCAGGTTCTCGATGATCTGCGCACGCGTCGCTGGCGTGCCGAGACCGCGACCGGCCATGGCGGCGCGCAGTTCTTCGTCGTCCACCATCTTGCCGGCGCCTTCCATGGCCGAGAGCAGCGTCGCTTCGTTGAAGCGTGCGGGCGGCCGCGTCTGCTGGGCCTTGACCTCGATTTCGTCGGTGCTGACCTTTTCGTCCTGCGCGACGCTTGCCAGGGTTTCGGCGTCATCGCTGGGCTTGTCGCGGCCAACCACCACCAGCCAGCCCGGCTTGACCATGACTTTGCCTTCGGTCTTGAAGGCTTCGCCCTCGACGCGGGTAATGCGGGTGGTGACGCGGAATTCGGCCGCCGGGTAGAACACCGACAGGAAGCGGCGGGTGACCAGGTCGTAGATCTTCTGTTCCGGCTCGGACAGTGTTTTGGGCGCGGTGCCGGTGGGAATGATCGCGAAGTGGTCGGAAATCTTGCTGTTGTTGTAGATGCGCTTGTTCGGGCCAGCCCAGCCTTCGCGTTTGATCTCATTGGCGAACTTGGCGTATTCGGCGGGCAGGTTGCCGAGCACCTCCTTGACCGTATCGACATAGTCTTCGGGCAGGGCGCGGGCGTCGGTACGCGGGTAGGTGAGCACCTTGTGGCGCTCGTACAGCGCCTGGGCGACCTGCAGCGTGGCGCGGGCCGAGAAGCCGAAACGGCCGTTGGCCTCGCGCTGCAGGCTGGTCAGGTCGAACAGCAGCGGCGAGAGCTGGGTGGAGGGCTTGGATTCTTCTTCGACCGTGCCGGGCTTACCGTCGCACTTGGCGCGGATCGCCTCGGCGCGGGCGAGGTCCCACAGCCGCTCGGCGCGGGCGTGCTCGTCGTCGTTCTTCTTGAAGCCTTCGTCGAACCAGCGACCGGCGTAGCTGCCTTCGGCGCAGCCGAAGCTGGCGTGCAGTTCCCAGTAGTCGCGGGACTTGAACTCACGGATGCGTTGTTCGCGTTCGACCACCAGCGCCAGGGTCGGGGTCTGTACCCGGCCGACCGTGGTCAGGTGGAAACCGCCTGTTTTGGAGTTGAAGGCGGTCATCGCCCGCGTGCCGTTGATGCCGATCAGCCAGTCGCTCTCGGCACGCGACACCGCGGCCTGACGCAGACCGTCGACTTCGTCGGCCGAGCGCAGGTGGGAGAAACCGTCGCGAATCGCGCCGGTGGTCATCGACTGCAGCCACAGGCGCTGCACGGGCTTCTTTGTTTTGGCGTGTTCGGCGATGAAATTGAAGATCAGCTCGCCCTCACGCCCCGCGTCGCAGGCGTTAATCAGGCCGTCGACATCCTTGCGCTTGATCAGTCGGGTCAGCAGCTTGAGGCGGTCTTCGCTCTTGGCGATGGGCTGCAGCGCGAAACGCGAGGGCACCACCGGCAGGTTGGCGAAAGACCATTTGCCGCGCTTGACCTCTTCGTCGGGCGGCACGGTCAGCTCGAGCAGGTGGCCCACGGCCGATGCCAGCACGTAGTCGTCGGACTCGAAATAGTCTTTTTGGCGGGTGAAGCCGCCCAGTGAACGGGCGATGTCCTGCGCGACGGACGGTTTCTCGGCGATGATCAGTTGTTTGCTCATGGCATGCGGAAGAACCGGCGGTGCCGGTCAGGGTTCCCGGAAAATCAAGTGGTTAAGCGCGACATCTTAAGGACGTCGCGGCGGCAGGTGCAAGTGGCCGAGGCCCTTGCACGCGTCAGTGGAGTGCCGGCGAGATGTCGTCGTCCTCGCTCAGCAATTCGTCGAGGACCAGCGAATCCATAGGATATGCCTGTTTCCAGAGCACGATCAGCACGATGACTTTCAGCCGCGAGATCGATACATGGCTGTCGGGCAGCGCCATCAGGCGATCGAGGATGAGTTCGCGGTTGGCGCCATCGAGCACGCCTGAGTCTTCCAGAAACAGCAGGAAACCAATGCCTTCGCGCCCCAGCTTGGCCGTTTCTTCGGACGAATACAAGCGCATCGCACCGGCGCTTGGCGTGCTGAAGGCGGTGTATTCACTGGCGGTCTGGTTCAGATCCGACAGCCACGCCAGGGCGTCGCTGATCTCGTCTTCTTCGAAGCCTGCGGCCGTCAGTCGGCGAGCCAGTTGCTCCGGCGCCGGGCAGGCTTCAGCGTGGATATAGGTTTCGAAGAGATAAACGAGAACATCAAACATGAATAAGCGGGGGCTCTATGTGAGTCGCTGGAAGCGGCCGCCGGGCAGTCGCGCCAGATGACCGTCCAGTTCCAGTGAAAGCAGAATGGCGTACAGCGCATCGGCCGTCAAGCCGGTACGGGCCGCGAGTGTATCAAGGCTCACGGGATCATGGCCGAGCGCCGCCAGCAGGTGGTCGGTGGTTTCGTCGGTCTCGGCGACCGGTTCGGCCGGGGTGTCGAGGGGCATGGGCGGCGCGCTGGCGTAACCCGAAAAGACGCTTTCTTCGAGGATGTCCTCGGCCGTTTCGACCAGTTTTGCGCCGTCGCGGATCAGCCGGTGGCAGCCTTTGGATTGTGGCGAATGGATCGAGCCGGGGATGGCGAAGACCTCGCGACCTTGCTCGCTGGCCAGCCGCGCGGTGATCAGCGAGCCGCTGTTCAGCGCGGCCTCGACCACCAGCACCCCTTGGGCCAGGCCCGAAATGATGCGGTTGCGACGCGGGAAATTGTGTGCGGCGACCTGGGTGCCCAGCGGGAATTCGGTGACGATGGCGCCCCGCTCGAGAATGCGCCGTGCCAAGGCCTGGTTGCGCGCCGGATACATGCGGTCGGCGCCAGTGCCGATCACGGCGATGGTGGCGCCGTCGGCGTCGAGCGCGCCTGCATGGGCAGCCGCATCGATCCCCAGCGCCAGGCCGCTGATGATGGCCAGGCCAGCGCGCGCCAGTGCGCCGGCAAAGGCGGCCGCATTGGACTCGCCCTGGGGGGTGGCGCTGCGGGCGCCGACGATGGCCAGCCCCGGCCGGTTCAGCAGGCTGACATCGCCTTTGACATACAGCAGCGTGGGCGGGTCGGGCAGTTCGAGCAGGCGCTGTGGGTAGCCGGCATCGGCCAGGGTCAGCAGGGTGTTGCCGGGCTGGTCAGCCCAGACCTGCGTGGCGGCAATGGCGTCGCTGGCATCGTGATCGTGCAGCGCACGTGCGAGTTTGTCGCCGATGAGTTCGGCGATCGCACTTTGGTGGGCCGCAAACACCGCCGCGGGCAATCCGAAGGCTTTGAGTAAACGGCGCTGACGCCCACCACCGAGTCCGGGGATGAGCGTCAGGCGTAGCCAGTCGGCCAGTTCGGAGGGGGACAACCGGTTGGTCAGGGCGTGCGTACCGTATCGCTGACTTTAATTGGTGCCGTGGCATCGACCACCAGGCCGTAGGACACCCGGTCGAACACCCGGAACAGGAAGACCAGGCCGTAGCGGTGCTCCGGCAGTTCGAAGGTTTCCTTCTTGTTGGTGTCTTCGTCCTTGTAGATCACCGAACCGCGATGGCGGTAGAGCGCCAGCACGTGACCGACTTCGGCACCATCTTGCTGACCAACGCCGAGGGTGATGACACCCTGACGGCCGGTTTCGCTGACGCCGCCGTAGATGGCGATGACGCGGCCTTCGATGCTGGCGGTCGGTGCGTGCGGCACGTAGGACAGCAGCTCGGGGCGGTCGGCCGGCAGCATCAGTTCGCCGGTGCCGATTTCCTGGCGCGCCATGGCGATCTCGAGCGCGGCCGGCTCGCCTGGCTGGGTGACGTCGGCGGTGCCCAGATGCACGGCTTCGTAGCCGAGAATCTTCTTGGTCAGCGGGTCGGTCAGCGGCTTGGCCGGGCGGTAGATGTGCCAGGTATTGACGCCAGCCGCCACGTTTTTGGCAAACACGGTGTCGCCCTGGCCGGTGTAGAGCCGGTTTTCTTGCGTGGCGACGATGGTGGCTGAATTCAGGATGCGCTTCTCGTCCACCACCAGCGGGTGGGTCAGGAAGGGTGCAATCTCATTTTGCGGAATGCTGGGAATCGCCTGGTTGGTCGCTTCCGAGTAGATCTGCGGTTGCAGCTTGCCATCACCGACCCGGCGACCCAGGCGCAGATAGGGGCCGCTGCGGTCGAGGACGATGATCTGGCCCGGATAGATCAGATGCGGGTTGCGGATTTGGTCCTTGTTGAGCTGCCACACTTCCGGCCAGCGCCAGGGCTCGCGCAGGAACTTGCCGGAGATGTCCCACAAGGTGTCGCCTTTGCGCACCGTATGGCTGTCTGGCGCATTCTGCGCCAGCTCGACAGGCGAGGCGGCCAGGGCCGGTTGGACGAGGGCGGCGACGCCAATGACTAGAGAGAATATAATGCGGATCATCACTCGCTTCCGTTTCGATGCAGGCGGCATTCCGACGCCCTGCCGGGAATTCGTACCATCAATGACGGTCATATATCCCGGAAGTTGAGCGTTCCGATGACAAACGTGCATCATCGGGGATGGCAAATTACTTGAAATTCTGCACGTAATCCCATAACGCGGCAAGCTTTTATGGCACTACTCCCAATACTACATTTTCCTGATCCACGACTTCACACCAAGGCGGTCCCGGTGGCCAAGGTGGATGATCGCATTCGCACATTGATCCGCGATATGGCCGAAACCATGTACGAGGCGCCCGGCATCGGTCTGGCGGCCACGCAGGTCAACGTCCATGAGCGGGTGGTGGTTATCGATGTGAGCGAAGACCAGTCCAGCCTTCAGGCCTTCATCAACCCCGAGATCCTTGAGCGTTCCGGCGAGCAGGTGGGCGAAGAAGGCTGCCTGTCGGTGCCCGGCGTCTACGACAAGGTGGTGCGCGCCGAGCGCGTGAAGGTCCGCGCGCTGAACGAAAAGGGCGAATCCTTCGAGCTCGAGGCCGACGGCCTGTTGGCGGTGTGTATCCAGCACGAGCTGGACCATCTCGATGGCAAGGTGTTTGTCGAATACCTGTCGCTGCTCAAGCAAGGCCGCATCAAGAACAAACTGGCCAAGCGTGCGCGCATCACCGCCTGAGGGCGAGACGGACCCCTCCATGAGAATAGCCTTTGCCGGTACGCCGGCGTTTGCCGCGACGGCGCTCACTGCCCTGATCGACGGTGGTTTTGAGGTCGTGTTGGTGCTCACCCAGCCGGACCGCCCCGCCGGGCGCGGCATGAAACTGCAGCCCAGTGCGGTCAAGCAGGTCGCGCTGGCGCACGGCATTCCGGTTGATCAGCCCGAGAAGCTGCGCACGCCCGAGCAACAGGCCGCGCTGCGTGCCGCCGAACCCGATGTACTGGTGGTCGCGGCCTACGGCCTGATTCTGCCGCAGGCGGTGCTCGACATCCCGCGCATCGGCTGCCTCAATATTCACGCCTCCTTGCTGCCGCGCTGGCGGGGGGCGGCGCCGATTCATCGCGCGATTGAGGCGGGTGATACCGAAACCGGCATCACCATCATGAAGATGGACGCCGGCCTCGACACGGGCGACATGTTGCTGCGCCAGGCCGTGCCGATTCCGCCCGATGCCACCACCGCCAGCCTGCACGACACGCTGTCCACGCTCGGCGGCGAGATGATCGTCGACGCCATCTGCCGCCTCGCCATCAAGTCGCTCGAAGGCGAGCGCCAGCCGGACGAAGGCGTGACTTATGCGCACAAGATTGCCAAGGCAGAGGCCCGCCTCGACTGGCGCCGGCCGGCGCTTGAGCTGGCGCGTCAGGTGCGGGCTTTTGATCCGTTTCCCGGGGCGGTGGCTGAATTTGATGGACGGCTGATCAAGCTGTGGCAAGCCACCGTGTCCGACGCTGTCGGTGTGCCTGGCACGGTGCTCAAGGCCGATGCCGACGGTGTGCTCATCGCCTGCGGTGAGGGCGCTTTGCGGGTGACGGTGTTGCAGCAGCCGGGTGGACGCCGGGTATCGGCAGCCGAGTTCTTGCAGGCCAGCCCCGTCGTGGCGGGGACGCAACTGGCGCTCGCATCGGCGCATTGAATCTTTCTGCCTGACCCCCATCTAAGTGTGCGCGGAGGTGTGCTCCGCACTTGATGACGAGGACACGTAATGTTCGGTAACTGGATCAAAACTTCTCTGCTGATGGCCGGCATCGTCGCGCTGTTCGGCGTGATCGGCGGCATGATCGGCGGCCAGCAAGGCATGCTGCTGGCGCTGCTGTTCGGCGGCGGGATGAACGTCTGGGCCTACTGGTTTTCGGACAAGATGGTGCTCAAGATGTACAAGGCGCGCGAAGTCGATGCCGCCACCTCGCCCTACCTCTACAACATGGTGCGTGAGCTGGCCGGCCGGGCCGAGTTGCCGATGCCCAAGGTGTACATCATCGACGAGGCGCAGCCCAATGCGTTTGCGACGGGCCGCAACCCCGAGCACGCCGCCGTGGCCGCCACCTCCGGCATCATCCGCATGCTCTCCGAGCGCGAACTGCGCGGCGTGATGGCGCACGAGTTGGCGCACGTGAAGAACCGCGACATTCTGATCTCGACCATTTCCGCTACCGTCGCCGGTGCGATTTCAGCGCTGGCGCAGTTCGGTATGTTCTTTGGCGGGCGGGGTGAAGATCGTCCCAACCCGGTGGTGTCGATCATCATCATGATCCTCGCGCCGATTGCCGGCATGCTCATCCAGATGGCCATCTCGCGGACCCGCGAGTTCGGGGCCGACCGGGGGGGCGCCGAGATTTCCGGCGATCCGGCCGCGCTGGCCGATGCGCTGGCCAAGATCGACGCCTACGCGCGGGGCATTCCCATGCATACGGCCGATGAACACCCCGAAACCGCGCAGATGATGATCATGAACCCGCTCTCGGGTGGTGGCCTGAAAGGCCTGTTTTCAACCCACCCGGCGACCGAAGAGCGCATTGCCCGCTTGCGCGCCATGCGCTGATTTTCGTCTCGCGAGTATCGTCACCGTGTGCGCGGCCTTCGGGCCGCGCATTTTTTTTGATCGCTCCGCATGCTCTAATCAGGCTCTTGGATCGGGGGGAATGTGGGCATGGGCGCAGGGCAGCACAGTGACAAATCGGCCGAGGCGCGCTCGGAATGGTCGGACTACGCGGTATTGGTGGTCGATGATGAAGCTGGCATGCGCAGCTTCTTGCAGCGGGCGTTCAGCGCGCGCGGCTGCGCCGTGGAGGTGGCTGAGAGCGCTGAGGCAGCGGCCATGCTGCTGGCCGACGCCCATTTTGACGTCATCGTGCTCGACATTGCCTTGCCCGGAAAGGCCGGTATTGCCTGGCTGCGCGAGCTGCGCGCCGGCGCGTTTTCGGGCGACGTGGTGTTGATCACCGCCTTTGCCGACATGGAAACCGCCATCGACGCGCTGCGGGCTGGTGCGGCGGACTTCATCCTCAAGCCCTTCCGGGTCGATCAGATCATCAATTCGCTGGCCCGCTGTTTCGAGCGTAGCCGGCTGACACGCGAGAACTACGTGCTGCGCCGCGAAGTGGCCGGCCTGGCGGGCGGCACCGAGGGCCTGGTCAGCCAGTCGCAGGCCTTGCGCCAGGTGTGGAGCCTGATCAAACGGGTGGCGCCCACGCCGACCACGGTGCTTATCCAGGGGGAATCGGGCGTTGGCAAGGAGCTCGCTGCCCGCGCGCTGCATCAGATGAGCGCCCGCGCCGAGCGTCCCTTTGTGCCGGTCAACTGCGCTGCGGTGTCGGCCGAGCTGATTGAGAGCGAGCTTTTCGGGCATGTGAAGGGGGCGTTTACCGGCGCCAGTGAGAGCCGCAGCGGCCTGTTTACCTACGCCAACGGCGGCACACTGTTTCTCGACGAGATCGGCGAACTGCCGCTGGCCTTGCAGACGAAGCTGTTGCGTGCGCTCGAAGAGCAGCGCGTGCGGCCGGTCGGCTCGACCAAGGAGATCCCGGTGGATGTCCGCGTGGTTGCGGCCACCAATCGCGATCTGCGCATCGAAGTCGCAGCGGGACGCTTCCGGCAGGATCTGTTCTATCGCCTCGAAGTGCTCACCGTCACCATCCCGCCGCTGCGTCAGCGCACGGATGACATCGTGCCGCTGGCCGAGCATTTCAACGGCCAGCTGGCGGCCCGGCTTGGCCTGCCGCCGCTGCCCATCACGCCCGAAGTGGCGGCCCGGCTGGTCGGCTACGCGTGGCCGGGCAATGCCCGGGAGCTGCGCAACTTCATCGAGCGGGCGCTGATTCTGGGGCATTTCCCGGTCGAGGCGCCGGCAGCACTGGGTGGCGAGGCGCTGCCGCTGACGCTGGCCGAGGTCGAGCGCCGGCACATGGAAGCGGTGCTGCGTCAGTGTGACGGCAACAAGACCCGTGCGGCCGAGCTGCTGGGCGTCTCGCGCAAGACGCTGGAGCGCAAGTGCGCCGAATGGGCGACCAACGCCGCGTGATGAATCCGCTCAGCGCACTGCGTGCGCGCTTTTCAGCCTCGGTCAGGGCCAAATTGCTGGCGCTGGTGCTGGCGCCTTTGCTGATTGGCGTGCCGGTGCTGCTGGCGCTGGTGTGGACCTGGGGCAATGACACTTACGAGCGCCTCCTCAAGGCCAAGGTTCAGGCCGATCTGGTGATTGCCCACGAGTATTTCGATCGGGTGCAGCAGGGCGTCGGCCGTGATCTTCAGGCCTTGGCCGGTTCGAGCCGCCTCGCCGCGGATTTTCCCGACGGCACGCGGCAGGCCATGACGGAACTGCTCGCCAGCATGGGCGTACGCTACGGGCTGGATTTCCTGCATCTGCTGGACACGCGGGGGCGGCCGATCGCGTCGGCGCGCGCACCGCTCGGCCCGCTGCCCGATCGAACGCGCTGGTCGACGGTCGCGGCGGCCGTGTCGGGGGCGGCACACACCAGCATCGAGGTGTTCAACCCGGAAGAGCTCGAGGCGATTGACCCGGCGCTGCGGCGGCGCGCGCACATCACGCTGGTGCCGACTCCGGCGGCGCGGCCGGATGATCGCGCCAGCGAAGAGCGCGGGCTGATGATCCACGCGGCCGCACCGATCTATGACCGCACGGGCAGCTTCATCGGTGTGCTCGAAGGCGGCATCTTGCTCAATCGCAACCTCGGCATGGTCGACCGCATCAACGCCATCGTCTATCGCGAGGGCTCTCTGCCGCTGGGCAGCCAGGGCACGGCCACGCTGTTTCTCAACGACACCCGCGTGACGACCAATGTGCACTTGTTCGAAGGCGTGCGCGCGCTCGGCACGCGGGTGTCTGACGCGGTGCGCACCCAGGTGCTCGACACCGGCCAGGTGTGGCTGGACACCGCCTTCGTGGTCAATGACTTCTATGTCTCCGGGTACGAGCCCTTTCTGGACGGCAACCGCAACCGGGTCGGCATGCTCTATGTCGGATTTCTCGAGACGCCCTTCCGCGAAGCCAAAGAAACGGTGATGGGCGTGTTGTTCGCCATTTTCGTGGCGATCTCGGTCCTTGGCAGCCTGTTGTCGCTGCGCTGGGCACGCAGTATTTTCCGCCCCATCGAGCGCATCAACGCGGTGATCCAGCGTGTCGAGCAGGGCGATGCCGCGGCACGCGTCGGGCCGCTCGCCAGCCGGGATGAGCTCGGTCGCCTGGCGCAGGAGTTCGATCACCTGCTCGATACGCTGGCCAGCAAGCGCGAAGAGCTGCAGCGTTGGGCCGATGAGCTCGATCGCAAGGTGGCTGCGCGCACCGCCGAACTGGCCGAGGCCAATGCCATTTTGCGCAAGGCGCAAGAGCATCTGGTGATGAGCGAGAAGCTCGCCGCCGTGGGCGAACTGACTGCCGGCGTGGCGCACGAGATCAACAATCCGGTCGCCGTCATCCAGGGCAACCTCGATGTGCTGTCCGACATCCTCGGTGCGTCGGCCACGCCGGTGCGCGAAGAGATCCGCCTCATCCATCAGCAAACCGACCGCATCCGCCAGATCGTCACCAAGTTGCTGCAGTTTGCGCGGCCGGGCGAGTTTGCGGGCTACACCGAGCGGGTGAACGTGGCCACGCTGATCGCCGACTCCCTGGTGCTGGCGCGGCACACCTTCGACAAGCGCGGCATCGAGGTGCTGCGGCGCGATGCGGCCACGCTGGATGTCGAGATCAACCGCAGCGAGTTGCAGCAGGTGCTGATCAACCTGATCGTTAACGCTGTGCAGGCCATGGGCGAAGGCGGCCAGCTGACGCTGAGCAGCGAGGACTGGGTCGAGGGCGGCGAGTGTGTTGGCGTTTGCCTGCGCGTGGCCGACACCGGCGCCGGCATCCGCGAAGCCGACCTGCAGCACATCTTTGACCCCTTCTTCACCACCAAGAAGGGGCACGGTACCGGTCTGGGCCTGTCGATCAGCCAGACCCTGGTTCAGCGCTACGGCGGGCGCATCACCGTCGATAGTCGGCCCGGCCGTGGCACGACCTTCTGCATCTGGCTGCGAAGCACGCCAGAATACGACGAGAGCCCCAACGCGCCGGGCTTCCGGGCCCGTTGGTTTGGTCCGACCGAGTGAGACATTTTGTCCGTGGTGGCCGCCGGCGTGAGACAAAATGTCTCGTTTGCTGCGCCGCGCTAAATCGCTAAACCATTCGCAGGAAAGGGTTTTCCTGTTTGGCACGAAAACTGCCTTAAGTCTTCTCAAATGACGGCATCACAGCCGGCCTGACGCGCGACAAGCGTTATCCGCCGGACTGCATAACGCCAAAAGGGGACAAGGTGAGTTTCAAGACAAGCAAGGGCGCGCCTGCCGCCACCGACTGCGATACCGTGCTGTGCCGCTGCCAGGGGCGGGTAGCCGACGCGGCCATCGACGGCGTCGCGGCGGATGCACGGATCGCGATCACCGACGGCCTGTGCCGCAACGGCGGGTCGGCCAGCTTGCCCGAGGCGGTTCGCCAGATCGGCTGTACCCGCGAAGCGCCACTGATTGAAGCCGCCGCGCTCACCGACCGCGCCCTGCGCTTCTTCCCTGCCCGTGAATACGCCAGTGGCGGCGTCGCCGACGCGCCGCGTCTGGCCGCGCTGATCGCCATGGCTCGCCTGCCCGAGCCGCCGCCGGTCGATTCCGTCAGCTACACCAGTGCCGGCCGGCTGGCCATTGTTGGCAATGGACCGCTAGCCATGGCCTGGGCGCAACGCCTGCACGGCAAGGCCGACGGGCAGCTGCAGGTCACCGTGTTTGCCGACGACGAGCAACCCCTGCCTGCCGCCAGCCCGCGCCGGGTGCCGGTGCATCGCGCGCGGCAGATCAGTGTCGAGGGCTGGCTGGGCGCGTTTGATATTGCCTGGACGCCCGGCAATGCCGTCGATGCCTCGGTCTGTACCGGCTGTGGCGCCTGTCTCACCGCCTGTAGCTCCGACGCCATCGTGCGCGATGGCGTGGCCGCCTATGTTGACGCTGCGCGTTGCAACGACAAGCGCCGCTGCATCGAGGTGTGTGAGGTCGGCGCCATCGATTTCAGCTTCACGCCGCGTTCAGCCACTTTCGATCTGGTGCTCGACTTGTCTGACGCCCCGCGTCTGGCCATGCCGCATCTGCCGCAGGGCTATTTCGCGCCCGGCAGCGATGCGCTGGCCCAGACCGAAGCCGCACTCGCGTTGACCGAGATGGTCGGCGAGTTCGACAAACCGCGTTTCTTTGATTACGACCGCGCCAAGTGCGCCCACTCGCGCAACCGTATCGACGCCTGTTCGCGCTGCATCGATACCTGTTCCACCTCGGCCATCCGCGCTGACGGCAATGGCGTGTTCGTCGAGCCGCACCTGTGCATGGGCTGTGGTGCCTGCGCCAGCGTCTGCCCAAGCGGCGCGATGCGTTACAACTACCCCTCGGTGGTCGAGATCGGCCTGCAGATTCGCACCGCACTGACGGCCTGGTCGCAGGCCGGTGGCGCTGCGCCGACCCTGCTCCTGCATGGTCGCGATCAGGCCAGCGCGCTCAAGATCTGGACCGAAACCGAGTCGCTCGCTGCGCCGGTGTTACCGCTGGCGGTGCATGACGCGGCCAGCGTTGGCCCCGACCTGCTGCTCTACGCGCTGTGCGCGGGTGCCGGTCGGGTGGTGATCTGGCAAAGCGCCGACGCACCAGCCACCTATCAGGCCTCGGCCGGGCGGGCGGTGCGTTTTGCCGATGCCGTGGTCGCCGGCCTGGGCCTGATGACAACCGGCCAACGTTTTGCGTCGGTCACCGCCGATGCCGACGACCTGATGGCCCACCTGAGCGCCACCGCGCCGGCCATTGGTGCCCCGGCGCGTTTCCATCCGCAGCTCGACAAGCGCGCCACGCTCGACCTGTGCTTTGCCCACCTGGCCACGCTGGCCGCACCCGAGGCGCTCGCCGAGCCCTTGCCGGTGCCCGCCGGCAGCGCCTACGGCACGGTGGCCGTGGCCGGCGACAAGTGCACGCTGTGCTTGTCTTGTGCCAGCGCCTGTCCGGCGCAGGCCCTGATGGACGACACCGAGGCGCCGCGCCTGCGCATCCGCGAAGCGAGCTGTGTGCAGTGCGGCCTGTGCGTGGCCACCTGCCCGGAAGACGCGATCACACTGGTGCCGCGCCTCAATCTCGCCGCGGCCGCCAAGCAGCCCGCCGTGCTGCACGAAGACACGCCCTGCACCTGCCTGCGCTGCGGCAAGGCCTTTGGCTCCAGCGCCACGGTGCGCACGCTGATGGACCGCCTCATCGGCAACCCGCATTTCGCTGCGCCCGAGCAGCGTCGCCGTTTGCAGATGTGCGGCGACTGCCGGGTCATCGACATGATGTCGCCGGCCGACGGTCAGCGCGAAACCACCATCCAGGATCTGTCATGAGCGCTGCCACCGCCCCTCTCGCCGACGTGTTTGAGTTGTTGCCCGAAGACGCCGACCGCGCCGGCTTCTACGGTGTGCTGGCCAATCTGATGGCCGCGCCGCCCAGCGATGCCTTGCTGGCGGCGCTGGCCGGGGCCGACCGCCTGCAGGCCGACGCCGATGTGCCCGAAGGCAAAACACTGGCCACGGCCTGGGAGCAATTGTGCGATCTCGCCGGCCAATGTGACGGCGAGCGTGTGCGCGCCGAATGGAATGCCTTGTTTTGCGGTACCGGCCGTCCGCCGGTGCTGCCGTATGCGTCCTTTTACGAAACCGGTTTCTTGATGGAAAAACCACTGGCCCGTGTGCGTGACGATCTGGCCGCGCTCGGCCTGGCGCGCGAGACCGGTTGCGGCGAGCCGGAAGACCATCTGGCCGCGCTGTGCGATGCCATGCGCGCGCTGATCACCGACGGCCAGCACGGCGTCGATGTGCAGATCCCATTTTTTCAACGCCACCTTCAGCGCTGGATCGGCCGTTGTTGTGCCGACCTGATGGTGGCGGCCGATGCGCAGTTTTACCGCGCGGTCGGCGCATTTGCTGCAGCGTTCTTCGCCGTTGAGGCGCGGGCGCTGAGTTTCGAGACCTGAACCAAGAGCCATGCGCGCACACAGCGCCAATCGGGGAGAAATAGAAATGAGTGAGACACGCGAAACGCCCACCCGCGAACCGGAGAGCGCGCCATCGAGCTTTGGCCGTCGCAGTTTTCTGTTTGCCGCGGCCGGCACCGGCGCCGCCGGCGTGGCGGCAGTCACCGGCATGGGCACGAGCACGCCCGCGGTGGCTGACGCGCTCAGCGAACCCGATGGCAGCGCCTCGGGCTACCGCGAGACCGCGCACGTGACCCGTTACTACCGCTCCACCCGTCTGTAAGGGAGACGACCATGCTGGTAAAAAAATCCAACCGGGCCGCGACGCCCGCAGGCAGCGGACTGAATGAAGCGCTGAGTGGTCGTGCCACGCCGAAGCGACTCGATCGACGCAGCTTTCTCAAGCGCTCCGGCCTGACCGCGGGTGCGGGCGCCATCGGCGCCAGCCTGCCGTTTGCCATGGTCAAACCGGCCGAGGCGGCTAAGGCGGCCGGCGCGGGCGAGATCGAGATCAAACGCACCATCTGTACCCACTGTTCGGTCGGCTGTGCCATCGACGCCGAAGTGAAGAACGGCGTGTGGGTCGGCCAGGAGCCGGTCTTCGACAGCCCGATCAACCTCGGCGCGCACTGCGCCAAGGGTGCCTCGGTGCGCGAGCATGGTCACGGCGAACATCGCCTGCGTACGCCGATGAAGCTGTCGGGCGGCAAGTGGGTGCGCATGAGCTGGGAAGACGCGATCACCGAGGTCGGCGACAAGCTGATGGCGATCCGCGAGAAGCACGGCGCCGATGCGACGCACTGGATCGGCTCGTCAAAGCACTCCAACGAGCAGGCCTATCTGTTCCGCAAGTTTGTCAGCATGTTTGGCACCAACAACATGGATCACCAGGCGCGTGTCTGCCACTCCACCACGGTGGCGGGGGTGGCGAACACCTGGGGCTATGGGGCGATGACCAACTCCTATAACGACATGCAGCACTCGAAGGCGATCTTCTTCATCGGCTCCAACGCCGCCGAAGCGCATCCGGTGTCGATGCTGCATATCCTGCATGCCAAGGAAGGCGGCGCCAAGGTGATCGTGGCCGACCCGCGCTACACGCGTACGGCCGCCAAGTCCGACCAGTATGTGCGGCTGCGCTCGGGCTCGGATATTCCGCTGATCTACGGCATCATGCGCCACATCTTCGAGAACGGCTGGGAAGACGCCAAGTACATCGAAGACCGGGTGTACGGCATGGACCAGATTCGCGCCGAGGCCATGGCGTGGAGCGCCGATAAGGTGTTTGAGGCGACTGGCGTGCCTGACGCCGAGGTGCGCCAGATCGCCGAGACCATGGCCATGAACCGTCCCTCGACGGTGGTGTGGTGCATGGGCCAGACCCAGCACACGGTGGGCAACGCGATCACCCGCATGATGTGTGTGCTGCAACTGATTCTGGGCAACGTCGGCGTCGCCGGCGGCGGCGCCAACATCTTCCGCGGCCACGACAACGTGCAGGGCGCCACCGACGTCGGCCCCAACCCCGATTCGCTGCCCGGCTACTACGGCATCGCCACCGGCTCCTGGAAGCACTGGGCCGCGGTCTGGGGTGTCGATTACGAGTGGCTCAAGGGTCGCTTTGTCAGCCAGGCGATGATGGAAAAACCGGGCATCACCGTGTCGCGCTGGATCGACGGCGTGACCGAAAACCCCGAGTTGATCGATCAGGCCACGAACATCAAGGCTCAGGTGTTCTGGGGCATGGCGCCCAACTCGCAAAGCCGCGGCAAGGACATGCTCGAAGCCATGAAGGCGCTCGAGTTGCTGCTGGTGGTCGATCCCTACCCGTCGGCAACGGCCGCGATGGCCGCGTCGGTGCGCACCGACGGCGTGTATCTGCTGCCGGCGGCAACGCAGTTCGAGACGGTCGGTTCGGTGACCGCCTCCAACCGCTCGCTGCAGTGGCGCGAGAAGGTCATCGAGCCGCTGTTCGAGTCCAAGCCCGACCATACCATCATGTACGCCTTCGCCAAGAAGTTCGGCTTCGCGAACGAGTTCTGCAAGAACATCAAGATCGCCAAGGACGCCAAGGGCTGGGACGAGCCGGATGTCGAGGACACCCTGCGCGAGATCAACCTCGGCACCTGGACCATCGGCTACAGCGGCCAGTCGCCCGAGCGGCTCAAGCTGCACATGCAGCACATGAGCACCTTCAACCCGCGCACGCTCAAGGCTGAAGGCGGCCCTTGCGATGGCGACTACTTTGGCTTGCCGTGGCCGTGCTGGGGCAACCCCGAACTCAAGCACCCGGGCTCGCCCAACCTCTACGACACCACCCGCCATGTGATGAACGGCGGCGGCAACTTCCGCGCCCGCTTCGGTGTGGAAAAGGACGGCGTGTCGCTGCTCGCCGGCGATGGCTCCTCATCGCTCGATGCCGACCTGAAGATGGGCTACCCCGAGTTCGACCATGTGCTGATGAAGAAGCTCGGCTGGTGGGAAGAACTCACTGACGCCGAGAAGACCGCCGCCGAGGGCAAGAACTGGAAGACCGACCTGTCCGGCGGCATGATCCGCGTGATCATGAAGAACCACGGCTGCATGCCCTACGGCAACGCCAAGGCACGTGCGGTGGTGTGGAACTTCCCCGATGCGGTGCCCAAGCACCGCGAGCCGCTGTATTCGACCCGCCCGGATCTGGTCGACAAGTATCCGACCCACGAAGACAAGAAGCTGCACTGGCGCCTGCCGACGCTGTTCAAGTCAGTGCAGGACAAGTACCACGACGTGGGCAAGGACTTCCCGCTGATCATGACCTCCGGCCGCCTGGTCGAGTACGAGGGCGGCGGCGAGGAGACCCGTTCCAACCCCTGGCTGGCCGAGTTGCAGCAAGACATGTTCGTCGAGCTCAACCCGCGCGCGGCAGCCGATCGCGGCATCGTCGATCAGGACTGGGTGTGGGTCAAATCACCGACCGGCGCACAGCTCAAGGTACGCGCGCTGGTCACGCCGCGGGTGGGGCCGGACACGGTCTTCCTGCCCTTCCACTTCTCCGGACGCTGGATGGGCGAGGACATGCTCAAGTATTACCCGGAAGGTGCGGCGCCAATCGTCCGTGGCGAGGCGGTCAACACCGCCACTACCTACGGCTACGACGTGGTGACGATGATGCAAGAGACCAAGAGCACGGTGTGCCAGGTGATGAAGGCCTAAGGGGAGACGAACATGGCGAGAATGAAATTCCTGTGCGACACCGAGCGCTGCATCGAATGCAACGGTTGCGTGACCGCCTGTAAAAACGAGCACGAAGTGCCCTGGGGTATCCAGCGGCGACGCGTGGTGACGATCAATGATGGGGTGGTCGGGCAGGAGAAATCCATGTCGGTCGCCTGTATGCACTGCTCCGATGCGCCCTGCATGGCGGTGTGCCCGGTCGACGTGTTCTACCGCACCGAAGACGGTGTGGTGCTGCACGACAAGGACGCCTGCATCGGCTGCGGCTACTGCTTCTACGCCTGTCCCTTTGGCGCGCCGCAGTTCCCGCAGACCGGCACTTTCGGCCAGCGCGGCAAGATGGACAAATGCACCTTCTGCGCCGGCGGCCCGGAAGCCGATGGCTCGGATGCCGAGTTCGAAAAATACGGCAAAAACCGCCTTGCCGAGGGCAAGCTGCCGATGTGCGCCGAGATGTGCTCCACCAAGGCGCTGCTGGCCGGTGACGGCACGGCCCTGGCCGATATCTTCCGCGAGCGGGTGGTGCGTCGCGGCGGTAGCGGGGCCGAGATGATCGGCTGGAACACGGCGTATGGCAGTGGCGAGCAGAAGCGTCAGCAGACTCGCGGAGGTGACAAATGAACCCGACCCGACTCGTGCTCCTGATCGGTGCCGCGCTGGCCCTGGCGGCCTGCAGCGAAGCCCCGCAGGTGACTCACTACGAGGCCGGCACCTACTCGGGCAAGCCCGACACCCGCCCCTGGGAGTCGGCCGCCTACGGTGGCGACAAGGCAAAGTGGGAGAGTGACATGCGCGCTCGCGCCCGCAAGCAGACCGAAATCGGCCGCATGCCCCCGGGCTGAGGAGGACACCATGTGCGCACACCTCATCGTGACATTGCGGGCCGTGCTGCTGGCGGCCGTCCTCGGTCTGAGCTGGATCGCCGCTCCCGCGGTGGCCGCGCCGCCGGATAACAACGCCGACGTCTACCGAGCCGTGCGCGACGGCACGGCCCAGTCCATTACCTTCACCGCCCCGGCCGATCGCACGCTGATTCAGTCCGAAGGCCAGACCTGGCGGCAGTGGCGCAACGGCCCGATCACCCAGATCGGCGGCTGGTTGCTGGCCGGCGTGTTCATTGCGCTGGTGCTGTTCCGCCTGGTTCGCGGCAAGATCGTGCTGGAAGGGCCGCCCACCGGGCGATTGATCCAGCGCTTTTCAACCGTCGAGCGCATGACCCACTGGACGGTGGCGCTGAGCTTTGTGCTGCTGGCGATTACCGGCTTGACGCTGCTGTTCGGCAAGCATGTGATCATTCCGGTCATCGGTTACAGCGCCTTCTCGTGGATCGCGGCGCTGGGCAAGAACGTGCACAACTTTGTTGGCCCGCTGTTCTTCGCGTCGACCCTGGTGATGATGGCCTTGTTTGCTCGCGACAACGTGTGGCAGGCCATCGACGCGTTGTGGATTCGCAAGGCCGGCGGCTTGCTCTCGGGTGAGCATGTGCCTTCGTGGCGCTTCAACTTCGGCGAGAAGACCTGGTTCTGGATTGGCGTGGTCATTCTTGGCCTGACGGTCGGCATCACCGGGCTGGTGCTCGACTTCCCGGGCTATGGCCAGATCCGTCAGGACATGCAGCTGGCGCACATCATCCACACCAGCGGGGCCATCATCTTCATCGCCTTGTCGCTGGGCCATATCTACATCGGCAGCGTCGGCATGGAAGGCGCGCTGGAGTCGATGAAGACCGGCTATGTGGACGAAACCTGGGCCAGGGAGCACCACGAGTACTGGTATCGCGAAGCCAAGGGTGGCAGCGGTGCGGCACCGGTAGCGTCCGGCGCGGGGCGGCCATCGACCGCGCACTGAGCGTTGGAAACCAACCGTGGTGCGGGTTGCGCCACGGTTGATTGATCAGGGGGTGGTTCGGCCGTGCTGTGCCAGTTCGTCGGCCGTATTGATATTGGCGAAGGCTTCCGGGCAGTCGTCGAAGTCGACAATCACATGCTTCTGGGTGAATACCCAGCGGTCGATCTTGCGTTCGCCCGCCGCCAGATAGGCGTGCAGGGCAGCGGCGGTGCGGGTGTGCGCGAGCAAAAACACCGGCTGCAGCTGATCGTCCGAGCGGACAATCGCCACGTCGGCGTCTTCCGCTTCGGCCGCATCGAGCAGCCGGGCGACCAGGTCGCGCGGCACAAAGGGCGAGTCGCAGGGGCAGGTGACTACCCAGCCGTCGGCCTTGCCAAGATGCGCGAAGCCGGCATCCAGCCCGGCCAGCGGGCCGACGAAACCGCTGTGGCGGTCGGTCAGCACCGGAATGCGGAAGCGCGAATAGACCTCGGTGTTGCGGTTGGCGTTGATCAGCAGCGCGTCGACTTGCGGGTGCAGGCGGGCCAGTACGTGGTCCACCATCGGGCGGCCATCGAGCATGACCAGGCCCTTGTCGGCCCCGCCCATGCGGCGGCCGAGTCCGCCGGCCAGGACCAGGCCGGAAATACGTGGGTGACTCATTCAGGGGTTCTCGTGATGCGGTGCGGATGAGTGTAGACCAGATGACGACCCACGCGCGCCCGACAGATCAAGGTCACGCCCATTTCCTGGGCCAGTGCGAGCGCCATCTGGGTCAGTCCGGAGCGCGACACCAGGAAGGGAACGCGCATCTGGACGGCCTTCATGACCATTTCGGAGGTCAGTCGGCCGGTGGTGTAAAAGATTTTTCCCTGCCCGGTTTCTTCGTCCAGCCACATGAAGCCGGTAATGGCATCGACCGCGTTGTGCCGGCCGACATCCTCGACGTGATAGAGCAGCGGCGCCTCGGGCGTGTTGTGCAGCAGCGCGCAGCCATGCACCGAGCCGGAGCGCTTGTAGATGGTGTCGAGCGCGAGGATGCGGGCCAATGCCGCGTCGAGCGTGGCGACGGGCAAGCTCGCGTCGGTGTCCAGCGGGCGCAACTCCTCCAGCCAGTTGCCGAACATCGTCCCCTGACCGCAGCCGGTGGTGACCGTGCGTTTGGCCATGCGCTCGGTGGGCGGGCGCTGGCTTCGGGTCGTCACCGCGCAGGCGCCGGTGCTCCAGTCCACATGCACCGAGCACAGGTCGGTCAGCGATTCGACCAGACCCTGATTGCGCAAATAGCCCATGATCAAGGCTTCGGGCGCCTGGCCGAGTGTCATCAGGGTGACCACCTCGTGCTTGTCGAGATACACCGTGAGCGCATGTTCGCCCGGCACCTCGACCTCGCGCGGCAGGCCTTCATGGTCGATCACCTGCGCCGTGGCCGTGGCCGGACGCCGCGCGCGGGTAATCGACAGGCGTGGCGCATCGGGTCCGCTGCCAAGCGGAATGTCGATGGGGGCGTCGGTGTCGATGGGTGGTGTCTCCGTCATGTCGGGGGCGCCCTGGCGGAACCGGGCCGTCTCGGTTTATGTTTGAAGGCGTATTTTAGGGCCTGTTCACGGTGAACAGGCCGTCGGGAGAAGCGATCGTGCCAGACGTACCAAATCCAGGTGTTGAAACGCTCAACGGCGCCGACCAGCTTGCCGTGTGTTTCGCGCGCCAAACGGTGGACGGCAACCCGTGGATCGACCACCGCTGGGCGTTGGTTGGCCTGGCCTTTGGCGAGGTGCCGCAGCCCGATGGGCCGGACCAGGTGGTGGTCTCGGGGCTCAAGCTCGAGCTGCATGGGGATGAAGCCGAGGGGTATCACATGAACACCTGCGCCGATGAGCCCTCCTTGTTTTTCATGCTGCGGCCCGCCAACGAAGACCAGCCCGACGGACCGCCGACGGTGGCGGCGGTGAGCGCGAATTTCTACGAGGCGGCGCGCTGGATGGATGCCGGTGAGAGCGTCGAACGCCTGCCGCTGCCCGAAGGCTGGTGCGAGATCATCGCCGCCTTTGCGCGGGCCCATTGGCGCGAGCCCGAGAAAAAGCGCGGCAAGCGCTACGCCGCCACCGGAGACCACCGTGACCGACCGGGACACTAAACCGCCCGCGCCCGCGCCCGCGCCCGCGCCCGCGCCCGCGCCCGCTGCCGAGGAGACCGGCTTCCTGCGTCGCTGGTCGCAGCGCAAGCAAGCCATCGCGCGCGGCGAGGCGCCGCCCGAACCGGTTGTTGCGCCGGCACCCGTCGGCACATCCGCGCCGGCGCCCGACCCGCGGGACGAACTGCCCTTGCCCGACCCCGCGTCGCTCACCCTGGCCGATGACTTCAGTGCCTTCCTGCGCCCCAAAGTGCCTGCCGCGCTCAAGCGCCAGGCCATGGCACAGCTCTTCTCGCATGCGCATTTCAATCAGGTCGATGGCCTGGACGTCTACATGGATGACTACAACCTCATCCCCGACATGGACGACGCCGACCGCAGCCTGCTCCGCCATGCTCGGGCCGTGCTTGACCCTGCGCCCGCCAAATCGCTCACCGAGATGGAAGACGAGGCGCTTGCCGCAGCGCAGCCCGAACCGAGCGCCGAGATGTCCCTCGAGGTCGAACCGACGGACGGCCATCCCCTCACGGAAGCAGGCGCGACGGATGCGCGGCCGACAACGGACGCGGCCAGCGCCGGTCCGGATACGCAAGACCCCGCCTGAAGTTCAGATGACGTCTGGCTTTTTTGCGCTGAGATGCGTCGACTGACCGACCTTGCGCAAGCACGCCGCCACGCCATCTTGTGGCGTATCCAGATGTCACAAATTCACATAGAGACGATTGACGAGCAATGCAATAAGCATGCTAGTCTTGCTGCGCATAAAGACCGATGGCATGTTGCGCCGCATTCCTGCTATCGGCCCGGCTCATGACAGGTAAAAACCGCCTCGAGGCAATCGGCAGCCGGATGTGCGGCACCCCACAATGACTTTTTTCAGGACAACTTTCGAATGAAGATTCTTTCGCAAACCCGCGGGCGCCTGTCACGGCTCACGCACATGATGCTCAGCAGTGGGCTCGTCGCCGGCTGCCTGGCCTTCGGTGGCAGCGCCAATGCCGCGATCAGCTTTACCTTTGATTACTCGAACAACACCCCGGGCGCGGGCTTCCTCGACGCGACCTACGGCACCGACCGTCAGAACGCGCTGACTGCCGCTGGCAATGCCTTCTCCAGCCTGTTTGGTCAGTACTTCACCAACACCGGCAACATCGTGCTGGCGGTGAGTTCGTCTGACGATCCGAACTCCAGCACCCTCGCGTCGGCGGGCTCTGCCGGCCAGTGGGACGGTGTTTCCCAGGGTTTTACCTATCAGGAAGTTGTCCGCGAAAAGCTGGTGACGGGGGTGGATCTGAATGACGGGGCGGCCGACGGCACAGTGGACGTCAACTGGGGTCAGCCCTGGCACCTCGACCTGAGCAGCGACGCGCCCTATGGCCTGTACGATTTCTACTCCACCGTGTTCCATGAATTTACCCATGCCATCGGCTTTTCGTCGAGCATCGGCCAGAACGGCGAACCGGCCTTCGGTGCCGGCAACCTGGCGTGGAGCGAATACGACCGCTTCCTCGGTAACAAGAACGGCACGATGATGATCAACCCGGACTACACCCTCAATCAGGCCGCCTGGGAAGCCGCCAGCGTCGGCGGCGCCAGCCCGGCCGAGGGCATGTTCTTCTACGGTGCCAACGCCATGGCGGCCAACGGCGGACAGGCCGTGGGCCTCTACAGCCCGACGGTCTGGAGCGATGGTTCGAGCGTCTCCCACCTCGATACCGACAACCCGGCACTCGAAGCGATGATGATGACGCATGCCGGTCCGGATGGTCCGTCGCCGCGTGTGTTCTCGGCGGTGGAAGTGGGCATCCTGACCGACCTGGGCTATACCGCCGTCACCCCGGTGCCAGAACCCGAAACCTACGCCATGATGCTGGCCGGTCTCGGTCTGGTCGGCTGGCAGGTTCGCCGTCGTCGCGCCGCTTGATGACGCACCGCCGCAAGGCAACCAGCCCCCGTTGCACGGGGCTGGTTTTTCGCGTCTGGCGCCGGCTGGCCCGTGTGCTCCTGGTGTCGGCCGGCGTCGTGGCGGGAACGGCCATGGCCGCTGACGCAAGCCAGGGGCCCGAGGGGCCGCCGCTGCACTATCCGTTCGATGGCGTGCGCGTCACGGTTCGGCAGTCGCCGGGGCCGGTACGGGGTGCGCAAGTGCGTCAGTGGGTGCTGCCTGGTACCGGGCATGCCACGCTTACCCGCGGGGAAAGGGTCACCTCGTTCGATTACGCCGCGGCCGACCTGATTGATGTGCTCAACACGCTCTACCGCATGCGCTTTTTCGATCTTCCCACCGATCTGGTGGCGCGGTATTCGGTGTATTTGAAAGACGACGGCACGGTCGGCACCAGCCATATGCGCCTGCTCGATCGCGCGAGCACCGAGGTGTGTGTGCGCCTGGCGGACTACGAAAAATGTGTGCGCTATGCCGACGGCGACCACGCCGCACTCGACGCGCTGGTGCGTCAGCTCGACGCCGAGGCGGATCAGCGGGCGGCTGGCGCAGCCGCAAAGTAGCGCCTGTCGCACGCCGTTTCGCCAAGGGCGAGCGGGCTGAAAATCGCTCACGGGCGTGCCTTTTAAAGGCACGCCCGTTTTTTTATAGCCGCCCAGGCCGGAAGAAAACATCTTGTTGCAAACGAAATTGTGAAGCGGATGCCGGGTTCAGTCGTGCATCCGTATTGGATGTCCAGGTAGCCTGCGGGTTCCAATGCCCCTCGCTATCTGCCGGATTTGTCGACACATTTTTTAACGTGGTCGATGACGGTATGTGTTACCCCAAAGGCATTTTATTGAAGTGCCGCTGAGTGGCGTGTCGGGCGTCGGCGACTGTTTTTCAGTCTTGCAGGTTGCATTCGAATGGCATCGTTTCTAGATTGAAAAGGCATTGAATCAACCGTTCGGCCCACGTCGACGCCACACAAGGCAGCGACGTTTCGGGGCAGGACGTCACCGTGACCCGGCTGCGTTAATCCACGCGCCGTCGCGGCAACCATTGTCGTCAGCGTCGATTGGGAAACCGTCCGAGTGGCATCGCGTGGCCGTGGCCTCCGCGAGCCCGCCGGGCTGATAGAGAACCGGGCCGGCAAGTTGTCGCCATGGCGCTTGTCGGCTTCTCAGCACAGAGGAGTCACGACCATGCCGTCTGCCTTGACCTATCCCGGCGTCTATGTGGAAGAAGTGCCCAGCGGGGTGCGCACCATCACCGGGGTTGCCACTTCCATCACTGCCTTCATCGGTCGCGCTCTGCGCGGGCCGGTTAATACACCGGTGCGGGTGCAGAGCTTTGCCGAGTATTCGCGCCTGTTCGGCGGGCTCTGGCAACCGAGCACCCTGAGCTATGCGGCGAATCAGTTCTTCCAGCACGGCGGCAGTGACGCGCTGATCGTGCGGGTGTTCAACGGCACGGTGTCGACCAGCACCGCGACCATCACGCTCGCCACCGCCGGGGGTTCGTTGGTGCTTGAAGCGGCCAGCCCCGGCACCTGGGGCAGCGCGCTGCGCGCCACCGTGGATCACCTCACCCGCGACACCGCCGACACCCTGCTGTTCAACCTGCTCATCGAAGAGCTGGATCGCCCCGGCGGTACGCGGGCGATTGCCTCGGAGCAGTTCCGCAATGTGTCGGTGGACCCGACCAGCCCGCGCTTCGTGAATACCGTGCTGAACGAACAGTCCGCGCTGGTCAATGTGCGAACCTCGGCGCCGGCCACCGAAAGCCCGACCGACGCCACGGTGTCGGTGGCCAACCCGGACGGCACCGCCACCGCCGCCGGCACGCTTGGCAGCGATGGCAACCCGATTGCCGACGCTCAGATCACCGGCGACCAGAACGCCCGCACCGGCATCTTCGCGCTGGAATCGGCCGACCTCTTCAACCTGCTGTGCATCCCGCCGCGCACGCCCACCAACGACCTGGCCAACGCCACCTGGGCCGCCGCCGCGACCTACTGCCAGACCCGCCGGGCGATGCTGATCGTCGACGCGCCGGCCGCCTGGACGTCCAACCCGGCCACCGCCATCGCCACCGCGGTGACCGGCGTCAATACGCTGCGCGGGGTGATCGGGAACGATGCCGCCATCAACGCGGCGGCCTATTTCCCGCGCCTGCGCATGCCCGACCCGCTGTCCGAGAACCGCTTGGCCGACTTCGCCCCCTGCGGCGCAGTGGCTGGCATCATCTCGCGCACCGATGTGCAGCGCGGGGTGTGGAAAGCGCCGGCCGGGCTGGCGGCGAGCTTCTCCGGCGCGCAGGGCCTGACCTACACCATGACCGACCCGCAGAACGGCCAGCTCAACCCGATCGGCCTCAACTGCCTGCGCAGCTTTCCGGTCACCGGGCATCTGGTGTGGGGCGCGCGCACGCTGGCCGGTGCCGATCTGTTGGCTTCGGAGTGGAAATACCTGCCGGTGCGGCGCTTCGCGCTGTTCCTGGAAGAGAGCCTGTATCGCGGCACGCAATGGGTGGTGTTCGAGCCGAACGACGAACCGTTGTGGGGCAATATCCGGCTCAACATCGGCGCCTTCATGCAGACCCTGTTCCGCCAGGGCGCCTTCCAGGGCGCCAGCCCGCGCGATGCCTACTTCGTCAAGTGCGACCACGAGACCACCACCCAGAATGACATCGACCGCGGCGTGGTGAACATCCTCGTCGGCTTCGCGCCGCTCAAGCCGGCGGAGTTCGTGGTGCTCAAAATCCAGCAAATGGCCGGCCAGGTCGAGGTCTGATCAAGGAGAACGCAGATGGCACAGTTCAGCGTCAATACGCAGCGTTTCGACCCGTACAAGAACTTCAAATTCCGGGTGATCTGGGATGGTCGCGCCGTCGCCGGCATCAGCAAGGTTGGCGCGCTCAAGCGCAGCACCGAGCTGGTCGAGCACCGCGAAGGCGGCGATCCGAGCACCTCGCGCAAGTCGCCCGGGCGCACCAAGTTCGAGGCGATCACGCTGGAGCGCGGCGTCACCCACGACGTCGAGTTCGAGCAGTGGGCCAACAAGGTATGGAATTTCGGCTCCGGTCTCGGTGCCGAGGTCTCGCTCAAGGACTTCCGCAAAGACCTCATCATTCAGGTCTTCAACGAAGCCGGGCAACTCGTGCTGGCCTACAAGGTGTATCGCTGCTGGGTGTCTGAATACCAGGCGCTGCCCGATCTCGATGCCAACGCCAACGCCGTCGCCATCCAGACGCTCAAGCTGGAGAACGAGGGCTGGGAGCGCGATTACGATGTGACCGAGCCGACCGAGCCGAGCTTCACCGAACCGGCCTGAGACCATGCTCGCCATCCGCCCGGAACGCCTCCTGTCGGTCTGGGAGCAGGGCGCACGACGCCATCCGATCGATCGCGCCTTGCTGCTCTACGCCCTGGCTGCCCCCGAGCAGCCGGCCGACCGTCTGGCCGATATGCCCATCGGCGCGCGCAACGCCGCGCTGATGGCGTTGCGCCGGGCCAGTTTTGGCGGGCATCTGGCGTCGTGGGTTGATTGCCCGGCCTGCGGCGAGCGGATGGAATTCGCGCTCGACGCGGCCGATCTGCCACCCATGCCGGTCGCCAGTACGGACCCGATCGTCGTTGCTGGCCATCGCTTTTTGCGCCCGACCAGTCGGCATCTGGCCGCGCTGGTCAATGCCGACGACCCGGAAGCCGCTGCCCGGCAACTGCTGCGTGACTGCGCCGAATCAGCAGACGGCCTGCCGCGCGATGAGGCCGCGCTGGCCGAGCTGCTTGAGGCCGCCGAAGCCGCCATCGAAGCCGCCGACCCTTGGGCCGACCTCTCGCTGGCCATCGCCTGCCCGGTCTGCGCGCACGAAGCCGAGGCCAGCTTCGACATCGCCAGCTATCTGTGGGAAGAGCTCGACAGCCATGCCCGCCGCCTGCTCGACGATATCCACGCCCTGGCCAGCGCCTACGGCTGGACCGAGCCGGCAATTCTCGCCCTCAGCGACGCCCGTCGCGCCGCCTATCTCGACCGGGTGCGCGCATGAGCGGCCTGTTCCGACGCCTCGCCCGCCACGCCACCGGCCAGCCGGTGGCCACGGTGCATGCCATGGCCCGGCTGCCGTTCCAGGCGCCGCCCCCCGTGGTGCCCATGGACGATGGCGCGGGGGCGCTGCTGGCACCGGGTGATACGACCGACTCGCCTGCCGGCAGGGTATCGGCCGTCGCCACCGGTGACCGCACCGCTCCACCGCGACATGACGCGCCCAGGCGCCCGGCTGTGCCAACGCGCACCCCGGCCGATGTGCGGACGGTGGCCGACTCGTCTGAGCCCACGGAAGCGCAGCGTCGGGTGCCGGCGCCAACGCATGCCCCACAAACCGCAGGGCGCCTGCCCGATCCGCCCCCGGCGGCCCAGTCGACGCCGGTTCGTCAGCCGCCGCACCTGGCCGGTGCGGGCGACGACGTATGGTCCGCCCCGTCGGTATCGCCCGAACGCCTGCTCGACCGCACCGCGCCGGCCACATTGACCACGTCGGCCACGCGGGGCGCTAGTCCGCATCGTGCCGAAGGCAGCACCTCGCCCGGAAACTCAACGCCTGACGCGCTGCCCGAGCCGCTGCTGCCGGCGCACGCGGGCTCCGTCGCCCCGCGAACGACCGAGCCCGCGCGGTCCACGCCCGTCGCGGCCGAACCCACCGAAGTCCATGTCCACATCGGTCGTATCGACGTCACCGCCGTGCAAGCGCCCGCGCCGCCCAGGCGCCCGGCGCGCAGCGCGCAGGCGCCGATGTCGCTGGACGCCTATCTGGCCAAGCGCCAGCGGAGCCCCTCATGAGTACCGCCCTGGCCATTGCCGGCGTCACCGCCGTGCTGCGCGATCGGCTCAATGATGGGCTGGTCAATCACAATGTGGCCGGCATTACCGGCAGCACGGTGTCGGTCACCGTCTTGCCACCCGACCGTGTGGTCGCCACCGGCGGCACCGAGGCCAGCGGCCTCAACCTGTTCCTTTATCAGGTCACCCCCAACACCGGCTGGCGCAACGAGGGCCTGCCCGCGCGCGACCCCAGCGGTCGCCATCGCCTGTCCAATGCGCCGCTGGCGCTCGACCTGCACTACCTCATCTCCGCCTACAGCGGCGGCGACCTACACGCCGAAATCCTGCTCGGCTACGCCATGCAGCTGATGCACGAGTTTCCGGTGCTCACGCGCGAGATGATCCAGACCGCGCTCAACCCCTCGCCCGATGTCGGCCTCGACCTGCCGCCGGCGCTGCGTGCGCTGGCCGAGTGCGGGCTGGCCGATCAGGTCGAGCAGCTCAAGATCACCCCGCAGTTCCTCAACACCGAAGAGATGTCCAAGCTGTGGACCGCCACCCAGTCCAACTATCGGCCCACCGCGGCCTACCAGGTTTCCGTGGTGCTGATCGAGGCCACCCGGCCGACCCGCCCGACGCTGCCCGTGCTCAGCCGCGGCGAGGTCGATCCAGTCTCCGGCCGTGAGCGGGGCGTGGTTGTCACCCCCAGCCTGATCCCGCCGTTGCCCATGCTCGAAGCCGTGGTGCCGGCCGGCCATCAGCCGGTGGTGCGCCTTGGCGAATCGACCAGCCTCGAAGGCCATCACCTCGACGGCACGGCGCGCGAAGTGCATCTGCGCAACGAGCGCTTCGGCGTGGATGAACTGATCGCCGCCAGCGGCCCCAACGCCTCGGATCGCATGGTGCTGGTCATTCCGGTGTCGCGCGCGGCGGACTTCCCGGTCGGTGTGTATGACGTCACCGGCCATGTCATCCGCCCGGGCGACACCATCGCCCGCGAAACCAACCGCCTCGCCGCCATCGTCGCGCCCAACATCACCAATCTGCCGCAGGCGGTGGTGCGCGACGGCAACGGCGATGCGCACATCACACTCACCTTCACCCCTGCGCTGCGGCCTGGACAGACCGTCTCGCTGCTCATCGGGCAGGTCGAAGTCGGGCCCGAGAGCTTTGTCGCGCCCACCACCACGCTCGACTTCATCGTCGAAGACGCCGACCCCGGTGCGCCGCTGGCTCGCCTGCGCATCGATGGCATCGAAAGCCCGGTGGCCGACCGCAGCACTACGCCGCCGACCTTCTTCAATCACCGCATCACCATCACCTGATCCGGCCATGAACGCCCCACTCGAGCTCGACTGGACCACCGCCAACCAGCGCCTGCTGGTGGCCGAGTTCGCCCGGCTCAGGGCGCGGCTGGGCGAGGCCGATGTGGCCGAGGCCGAGCAACAGGTCGACAGCGCGGCGAACTGCCTGCCCAGCCCGTCGGCCATCGACACCTTGGTGACGCTGTTCGAACTCAGCAACTTCGAGCGAGATCTGCTCCTGCTGGTGGCCGGCGCCGAGATGGATGCCCGCTTGGCGGCGCTGTGTGGCGAGGCTACGGGCCAGCCGCTGCGGCCATGGGCCACTTTCGGCCTCGCGCTGGCGGTGCTGCCCGACCCGCACTGGAGCGCGCTCACCCCGGTCGCGCCGCTGCGGCGCTGGCGTTTGGTCGAGGTCGACGAGAGCGCCGGCCTCACCGCCGGCCGCTTGCGCCTCGACGAACGTGTGCTGCACTTCATCGCCGGCCTCAACTATCTCGATCACCGCCTTGCCGCCTTGCTCGAGGCCGTGCCGCCGGCCAGCCTGATGGCCGAGGCTCACCGCGACATCGCCGAGCGCGCTGCCGAGCAACTCGCCGATCAGGCCGGTCGCCTGCCCGTGGTGATGCTCTCCGGCGACGATACCGACGGCCAGCGCGATGTCGCCGCCACGCTGGCCCAGACGCTCGGCGTCGCACTGTTTGCACTGCGCGCCGCCGACATTCCCACCGCCGCGCACGAGCAGGCCTCCTTGGTCAGCCTGTGGCAGCGCGAAGCCGCGCTGCTCGGTGCCGGCTTGCTGATCGTGCAGGGCGAGGATGCCGCCGCTGCCGCGCTCAGCCGCTTCATTCCGCAGATCGACGGGCTGCTCATCGTCAGCGGCACGCATGCGCCGCAGATCGGTGGTGACCGCCTGCACTTCATGGTCAACAAACTCGACGCCCCCGGCCAGCGCCAGCTGTGGCAAGCCGCCCTCGGCGATGCCGCCGACATGCTCGCCGATACGCTCGACGGACTCGCCAGCCAGTACCGTCTCGGCGCCCGGCGCATCGCCGCCTGCGCGCGTCAGATCGATCACACTGATCCGGCCCGGGCTGCCGCCACGCTGCACCGCCTCAGCCGCGGCGACGGCACGGCCCTGAGCGAGATGGCCCAGGCCATCGACCCGCGTGCCACCTGGGACGACCTGATCCTGCCAGAGGCACAGCGCCGCACCCTGCAGCAGCTCGCCGTACATGCGCGCCACCGCATCACCGTGCATCACGACTGGGGCTTTGCCGGCAAGAGCGCGCGGGGCCTCGGCATTGCCACCCTGTTCAGCGGCGACAGCGGCACCGGCAAGACGCTGGCCGCCGAAGTGCTGGCCGGCGAGCTCGGCCTCGCGCTGTACCGCATCGACCTGTCGGCCGTGATCAGCAAATACATCGGCGAGACCGAAAAGAACCTGCGCAAGGTCTTCGACGCGGCCGAAGACATCGGCGCGCTGCTGCTCTTTGACGAGGCCGACGCCCTGTTCGGCAAGCGCAGCGAGGTCAAGGACAGCCACGACCGTTACGCCAACATCGAAGTCAGCTACCTGCTCCAGCGCATGGAGGCCTATCGCGGGCTGGCCATCCTCACCACCAACCACAAGACTGCGCTCGACACCGCCTTCAGCCGTCGCCTGCGCTTCGTGGTGCATTTCCCCTACCCCGACGCTGTCCAGCGCGAAGCCATCTGGCGCAGCATTTTCCCCGCCACGACGCCGCTGGGCGAGCTCGACTACGCCAAGCTGGCCCGCCTCAACGCCACCGGCGGCAATATCCGCAACATCGCGCTGTCGGCCGCCTTCCTTGCCGCCGAGGCCGGCACCCCGGTGAGCATGGCCCACTTGCTGCGCGCCGCCCACCTCGAAGCGGCCAAGCGTGAGAAGTCGCCCACCGACGCCGAAACACGGGGGTGGGTATGACACGCCTGGTCCTCCATATCGACCGGCTGGTACTCACCGGCATCGACCGGCACGACGCCGACGCCGTCGCCGCCGGCGTGCAGGCCGAGTTGCAGCGCCTGCTCGCCCAGCCCGGTGCGCTCGGCGCGCTGACCGGCGGCGGGGATCGCCCCCGGATTCGCGCGGGGTCCGTTCCCGTGCCCCATGGCGGCAACGGCCATGCCATGGGGCAGGCCATCGCCGGCGGCATCGCGCGGGGGGTCAAGCCATGAGCCACACCACCGCCCTGCAGGCAACGCCCTCGGCGACACCCGACAACACCGGCGTGCTCCAGCGGCAGTGCGCCTGCGGCGCGGCGGCGGGGCCGCTGAGCGGTGAGTGCGAAGACTGCACCCGCCAGCAGGCGCTCGGACTGCAGCGCAAGCTGGCCATCGGTCGCAGCGACGACCCGCTCGAAGCCGAGGCCGACCGCGTGGCCGCCGAGGTAATGCGCCCATCCGCGCCCCGCCACCCCGGGCATGACCAGCCGGCCACCCGTGGCCTGACCACACCGCGCATCCAGCGCCGGGCGAGTGCGCCCGCCGGCGCAGGCGCCGCGCCGCCCGCGGTGCGCCGCACCCTCGCGGCGCCCGGCCGCCCGCTCGACCCGTCGCTGCGGCGCGCCTTCGAACCGCGTTTTGGCCGCGACTTCGGCGATGTGCGCATCCACACCGACGCGCAGGCCCACGCGTCGGCGCAGGCCGTGGGCGCGCGGGCCTACACGGTGGGCCGCCATGTCGCCTTTGCCGACGGCCAGTACGCGCCCGGCACCCACGCCGGGCGGCAGCTGCTCGCCCATGAGCTGACCCATGTCGTCCAGCAGCGGGGCGGGGCGGCCGTGCTGCGCCGCGCGCCGGCCCCCTCGCCGGTGCCCAGCGGTGTGCCGGGGGTCCCCGGCGGCACGCCGGCGCTGCCGCCGGGCCGCATCCCCGGCATGCCGCCCACCGCGCCGAGTGCGGCGCCGCCGGTGCCGGCCAGCGCCGTGTGCCCGGCTTGTGCCTGCACCGCCGACCAGGTGACGCGCATCGATGCCGCGCGCCTCAAGGCCCAAGGCGTGTTCGAACGCGCCGCCGACCTGCTGGCCAACCCCACCCCGCCCATCGAGCGGCAGTTCGAGAACAGCTTCGGGCCGGGCAGCAACAGCGCAAAAACCCGCACCGAGACCGCCGACCGCTACCGCGCCGCGGCCAGCTTTCTGGGGCAGAGCACGGTGTCCGACCCGCCCGGCTCGGGCACGGTGCATTGCGACCCGACCAACAGCACCGACCTGTGCGCCACCGGCGCCACCGCTCACTACGGCCAGGGCCATATCGTGGTGTGCAGCGAGAATCCGTCGCCCAAGCAGATGCTCAATCCGCCCGAGGTGCCTACGGTTTATCGCCCCGAGGGTGAAATAGGCAGTGCCGAAGGCGTCCGCCAGGTGCCCGATGACTCAGCTACCGAGGCCGCGCAGGTCGCCTCCGACGCGGGCTTTGCCACCCGACTCACCGCGGTGATGGCGCACGAGGCCATCCATCACGTGGTGCAGCCGGGCATCGTCGACATCTACACCAACGAGCGCCTCTTCCAGTTCCTCGGCGCCGGCTCGAAGAAGCTCGACGCCGACCTCTCGCCGCTGGCGCTGCAGAACCCCGACAGCCTGGTGCAGTTCGCGTTTCGCGGCGTGGTGGCCGAAGACGGCGGCAATGCGTTGCCGGGGGCCGAGGCGGCGCTGGAGGAATCCGAACAGTTCTCCGGCAAGCTCACCGTCCGCCCGGTGCTCGGCCGTCGCCGGGCGCGCCTCAGCGTGGCGCTGGCCGAAGAGGCGATCGCCCAGGCCGGCGAGCGGCTTGGCGTGCTGCTGACGGAAGTCCAGTCGGTGCAGGGTGGGTCGAGTGGCTGGTCGCTCTTTCCGACGCTGTCGCAGCAGGTGGTCACGGCGCTGACCACGCTCGGCAAGGAGACCGATTTCGGCCAGCCCGACGCCGCCGCGCTGGCGCGGCTGCAGGCGCTGGTCGATGCCTTCACGCGCCTGAGCACGGGCATCCGCGACAAGAAGGTGGTGCTCGGGCGCCGCTTCGTGCTCGACAAGCCGGACAAGCGCATCGAGGTGGCCATCCCCGACTGGCGCAGCTTCCGCAAGCAGCCGGTCGGCGCGCAGCTGCCCGTGGTGCTCGGCGCGCTGCTCGACGAGGAGCCGGCCATCGCCGGATTCGACGCCTTCGTGCTCGATCTGGCCCGGACACGGGGAGGCATGGGACAGCTATGAACGCACCCATCGCTACCCCCAAGGCCGTCCAGACCCTCGCCCTGCGGCCCGTGTTGCCCGTCCTGCAGCGCAAGTGCGCCTGCGGCAATACCGCCAGCGCGGCGGACGGCGAATGTGAGGCCTGCAAGCAGCGCGACGCCCTCGGCCTGCAGGCGCGGCTGAGCATCGGCGCCAGCCACGATCCGCTGGAGCATGAAGCCGATCGCGCCGCTGACCAGGTGATGCGCATGGGCAGCGTCGATGGCAGCCTGTCGCGTACCGCCACGCCGCGGCTCACCCGGCGCGGCCAGGCGGCCGGGGCGCATGCCGGTGCGGTCCCGGCCAGTGTGGATCGCACGCTCGCGCGCAACGGCGAAGCCTTGGCCCCGGCCACCCGTGCCTTCTTCGAGCCGCGCTTCGGGCATGACTTCAGCCGCGTGCGGGTCCATCACGATGCCGCCGCGGCGGCCTCGGCGCGTGAGGTTTCGGCCCACGCCTACACGGTGGGCCACCACCTGGTGTTCGCCACCGGCCGCTACGCGCCGGGCACGGCGGCCGGGCAGGGCCTGCTGGCGCACGAGCTGGCCCATGTGGTGCAGCAAAGCGGCACCCTGCAACGCAGCGCCGCCGCACCGGAACCCGAAACACGCAGCAACCGGCCGGAGGACGAAGAACCGCGTGCCCCGGACCCCATGGATGAAGAACCCGCCGAGGCGCATTCGGCCGGGGGCATCGGTGGGCCGATCAGTGAACGCTACGCCGCGCCCTTCGACAGTTCGCTCGAGGGCGCGCCCTTGCCGCTGGGCGTTGAGCGCGACGCCGTCGAGGCCGAACGCGCCTGCCTGGCCACCGCAGCGCCCGATCCGGCCGAATGCGATCCGGCCACCGCGCTGACCTGGGCCGACTTCAGCGGAACCGCGCCACGGCGCAGCCGCTTCGGCGCCATGACCCACTCGCGCCTGGCGGAGCGTGCCATCAACACCGCGTTGAGCCGCTGCGCCCCCTATACTCAGCCCAACACCCGGGGCGTCCAGGCCGTCTTCACCCCGGGGCGGTCGTGGGTCAAACCCGAGTTCGCCAATGCGTCAGACCCGGCGCAAAACGGCTGCAATCGCACCGTGGCCAGCTGCGAGGCCTTCTTCGACCGCGAGGCGCGGGCCGGCCGCAGCGGTGGCACTTTCGGCATGAGCAGCGCGGCCAGCCGCACCTGCCCGGCCAGCGCGCGGGCGCGCGGCGACCAGGCCACCTCGCGCGCCGAGTGCGCCACCGTGGTGGCGACCGACTGCAGCGACCGCGCCACTGCCGAGTCGGGTCGTCTGCTGGCCCACGAGCAGGGCCACTTCAACCTCACCTGCGCCATGGCCCGCAAGGCCAACGGCATGCTGTCCACCGCGCCCAACTTCGACGCCCTGCTGCGCGCCGCGCGCACCACGCTGTCGCGCCAGCAGCGGCTCTACGACCGCCAGACCAATCACGGTTGCAACGCTGGCCAGCAAGCGACCTGGGAGACGGCCATCGCCGGCGGCCTGCCGGCGGTGACGATCACCGTGCCGCGCGCACGGGGCGGCCGTGGGCGACGGAGGGGGCGATGAGCGCGCAAGCCCACACCCGGGTGCAACGCACCGGCCACGCGGTTGTGCCGGCGATTGCCGCCGATGTGCTGCGCCGCCCCGGCCGGCCGCTCGATGCGCTCACCCGGGCGGCCATGGAGCAGCGCTTCGGCCAAGATCTGGGCGATATCCGCCTGCACACCGACGCCGCCGCGGCGCAGTCGGCCGAGGCCTTGTCGGCGCGGGCCTACACCGTGGGCCGGCACATCGTGTTCGGGCCGGCGGGTTATGCGCCGCAGGCACCGGCCGGGCGGCAGCGCCTGGCCCATGAGCTGACCCATGCGATTCAGCAGCGCCGGCCGGGCGGGGCGGACTTGAGCACTGCGCAGCGTGAAGGCGAGGCCCGGCGCGCGGCGCACAGCGTGGCCACTGGTGCGCCGATGCCGGCGATCAGCGCGGCCAGCCCGGCGGTGTCGCGCGATCCGGTGCCGGGCACCGAGGACGACGCGTCCTTCCAGGCCTCGATGGCCGAGGCCACCTGCGACATCGGCACCCTGTGCCGGCTCAGCCTGCGCTCGCCCGAGGCGGTGAGCCGCACCCGCCTGTTGCAGATCTACCGCGCCTGCCATCCGGGCGTGAGCCTCGCCTCGCTGGTGGCCGGCAACCCCTGCCTGACGCCCAATTTCGGCCTGCCGACGCCCACTCGTCCGGGCCCGGTGGCGCCGGGGCCGCGCCGTGCGCCGGGCACCACGCCACCGACCGGTGGCACACCGGCTCCGGCTCCGGCGGCGGGCGGCGGGCTGTCGCTGCCCTCGACCACCATCGCCTTCAGCCTCGGCGCGGCGGCGGTCACCATCGACCTGCCGGCCTCGCTGGCGGTGCGCCTGCCGGTGCCCTTTCGCGGCGCCGAGCGGGTGGTGTTCTCGCTCAACGCCAGCCCGAGCGAGTTCTCCTTCAGCGTCACCGTCAATGCCGTGCCGCATGTGCGCATCATCGCCCGCGCCAGCATGACGACCGAGGGGCGCGGCGCGGCCGGGCTGACGGTGCAGACCACGCGCACCGTATGCCGGGCGGTGGACCCGGCCGCCGCGCGCTCGGCACTGACGGCGGCCGGCACGCGCCTGCGTGACGCGATTCAGGCGGTGCAGACCCCACCGCCGCCCGACCCCGAGGCCAGCGAGCTGTCGCGCACGGTCGCCCCGCAGGCGCGCTACGCCGAGGTGGTCGCTGCCATGGCCAATGTGCATTCCGAGATCGAGCGCGTCGGCGCGCCTTGTCGTGAGGTGCCGGTGGCCGAATTCGAATTTGGCGCGCAGGGCCAGCTGACCACGCCCGACACCCCACCCACACCGGGCAGCTTGCCGCCGGCCAGCTTCATCGGCGGCTCACTGCGGTTTCGCTTTTAGGAGACGCCATGCGCGACGACAGCCCATCGCCCCAAATCGTCGAAAGCGGTATCGCGTCGGCTGGTGCTGTCCTGGTGCCCGGACGTGGCGCGCTGGACAACTGCGGGCCTGAAGGAGGGACGTCATGACCTATACCTATCGCGGCGGCCAGAAAATCGAACTGGCCAAGCGCCCCGACGCCTTCGTGGCGCGGGCCTTGCCCGAGGCATTGCAACGCGCCGGCATCGCCGAGGACGCCGAGCAGGTGTCCTCGGCGTCCTCGCGGGTGCGGGCCCGGGCGCAGGATCTCGATGCGATGATGGCCCGGTCGCGGGCGCTGGGGCCGACCCACCACGCCTACCAGATGGCGGACACGGGTGAGGACTTCCTGATCACCGATCGCGTTTTCGTCACTTTCAAGACGGCGCTGACGAACGATCAGGTGGCCGAGTTTGCCGGGCGTTACGGGCTGCTGCTGCGCGAGCGCTACACCGAGCGCGACTACCTTTTCCAGCTCACCGAGCACACCGGCATGAACCCGGTGAAGCTGGTGGTCGCGCTGACCGAGAATGATGCGCGCGTCGCGCTGGCCGAGAACGACCTCAACTATCTCGTCACCAAGTACGAGCTGTCGCCGCCGAGCGATCCGGACTACGCTAGCCAGTGGCATTTGCACGGGCATTTCTTTCACCCCGAGGTCGACCCGCGTGCCAATGCGCGCTGCGAGGCAGCGTGGCATCTGCTCGACAGTTTCGGCAGCCCGGAGGTGGTGGTCGGGGTGACGGACGATGGCTGCAAGCTCGATCACCCCGATTTCGACTCGCCCGGCAAGTTCGCCGCCTGGGGCTACTTCGCCGGCACTCGGCTGGTCACCAGTCGCGATGTCGATGCCCAGCCCGCGGGCATGTATCAGACCGGCGCCAACCACGGCACCTCCTGCGCGGGCGTGATCGCCGGCGAAACCGACGGTGTGCTGACGGTGGGCGCGGCGCCGGGTTGCCGGTTGCTGCCGATCAAGTGGGAATCGCAAGGCCCGTCGCTGCTCATCAATGATTCGAAAATGCTGTCGGCGCTGAGCTTTGTGGCCGACAAGGTGGATGTGTTGTCCAACTCCTGGGGCAGCGTGCCGCGTTTCCTGTTTGCCACCGCGGTCATCAACCGCCTGTCGCAGTTGGCGGTCAGCGGCGGGCGGCGCGGGCGGGGCATTTTGTTGCTGTGGGCGGCGGGCAATGAGAACTGCCCGATCCTGCATGAAGCGGATGTCGATGTGCCCTATACGCACGGCTGGGAGTTTGCCAACGGGGCATGGCGCTGGGCCGGGCCGGCGAGGACGCGCCGCTTTGTTAACAACATGGTCGACGTACCGGGTCTGCTGCATGTGGCGGCCTTGGCCAGCACCGCGCAGCGCAGCCACTATTCCAACTACGGCACCGGCATCGAGATTTGCGCGCCGTCGAGCAATAGCCACGCCTACTTCCGGATGCCGGTGGCCGGCCGGGGCATCACCACCGCCACCGGCGAGAGCGGACAGCTCACGCACGAGTTCGGTGGCACCTCCAGCGCCACGCCCCTGGTGGCCGGCATCGCCGCGCTGGTGCTGTCGGCCCACCCGGAACTGAGCGCGCTGGAGCTGGGCTCGGTGCTTCGCCGCACGGCGGCCAAGGATCTCGACACCACGCCCTATGCGCGCACCCCGGCGGCCAACTTCGACCCCAACCCGAGTTGGGATGTGTCGCCGGTTGCACCTTTCGACAGCGGCGACTTTGTCGACATCGGCCATGCCGACGGCAGCTGGAGCCCGTGGTTCGGCCATGGCCGGGTCGATGCCGAGCAGGCCGTGGCGCTGGCGCTGCAGCTGCGCGGCGGGGGTGAGGCGCCGGCGCCCGCGCCCGACAATCGCTGGACCTCGCGACCCGGCATCGCGATCCCCGACAATCGGCCGGGCGGCATCGTCGACACCGTGCAGGTGGACACCGTTGGCCAGGTCAGCTTCGTGCGCGTGTCGGTGGATATCCGCCACGCTTACATCGGCGATCTGGTGGTGACGCTTAGCGCGCCTTCGGGTCACGAGGTGGTGTTGCATGAGCGTGCCGGCGGCGGCCGCGACGATCTGGCGACCACCTGGGAGGCGACGACGCTGCCGGCGCTACGCGGCTTCGAAGGTGAGGACGCGGCCGGGGCGTGGACGCTGTCGGTGCGTGACGAGGCGGCGGTCGACACCGGCCGGCTGGAAGAATGGTCGCTGGAACTGGGCGTGCTCGTGCCGCCGCGTACGGTTTTTGTCGAAGACGCGCCGGGCATGGCGATCCCCGACAACCGTGCGGCCGGCATCACACGGACGCTGGCGGTGAGCGAGGTGGGCGCGATCGCCGCCATCGCGGTGGCGCTGGACATCACCCACACCTACATCGGCGATCTGCGCGTCACCCTGCATTCGCCGGCCGGCACCGAGGTAGTGCTGCACAGCCGCAGCGGCGGCAACACCGACAATCTGCGCGCCACCTATGCCTCGGCCGACGTGGCCGTGTTGCAGGTGCTGGCCGGCGAGCCCAGCGCGGGCACCTGGAAGTTGCAGGTGCAGGACCTGGCCGCGCGCGATGTGGGCAAGCTCAACCGCTGGTCGCTCGACATCAGCCTGCAGGCGGCGGCGCCTGCGACCGCGCGGCCCAAGAAGAAAGCGGCCACCAAGGCGAAAGCGCCGGCCAAGGCATCTGCCAGCCGCGCCAAAGCCACCAAGCCCAAGCGCGCCAAGGCGAAGGCCAAATAGGGAACCATCATGAGCGGCTACAGCCAGTCTCCCCGAATCGTCAAAGGCGGCATCGTGCTGATCGACCCGCAGTCCGCGCAGGTCAGGCGGGTGATCGCGCTGCAGTACAACCCCGAAAAGCTCTCGCGCAGCCTGCAGGTGCAGGGCGCGGGCGAGGGGGCGGAGCGCTCGGAGGCGCTGCGCCTCAAGGGGCCGGCGATCGAGACCTTCCGCCTGGAGGCCGATATCGATGCGGCCGACCAGCTCGAATTCCCCGACCAGCACGCCAACGTGGTGGCCGCCGGCATCGCGCCGCAGCTGGCGGTGCTCGAATCGCTGGTCAATCCGACTGCGGCCGACCTGCTCGCTGGCAAGGCGCTGGCCGCTGCGGGCACGCTGGAGATCGCGGCCATGGAGTCGGCGCTGGCGCTGTTTGTGTGGGGCGCCAACCGCATCGCGCCGGTGCGGGTGACCGAGTTTTCGATCTCTGAAGAAGCCTTCGACCCGGCGCTCAACCCGATCAACGCCAAGGTCAATCTGAGCCTGCGCGTGCTGTCCATCGACGACCTGGGCTTCGATCACAAGGGCGGCGGGCTGTTCATGGCCTATCTGCAATCGCGCGAAAAACTGGCCAGCAAGGCCGCCACTTTCGGCTTTGACGCCCTGGGTATTGGAGGACTGCCATGACCGATCCGCTCAAGGCCTTCATGCAGGCCAACGCGCTGACCGCGCCGAGCTTTGCGCCCGACAGCCGCTATCACGGCCTCGACACCGCGCAGTGGACCCGGCCCGACGGCGAGGCGGTGACCTATGTGCGCCGCCGCTTCATCCCGCCGCCCGAGAATTTTGCGACGCTGCAGGAGCACCGCGTGGAGAGCGGCGACCGGCTCGACAACCTGGCCGCCCAGTACCTCGGCGACCCGCAGCAGTACTGGCGCCTGTGCGATGGCAACGGCGCGGTGCGCCCGGTCGAGTTGACCGACACTGTCGGCCGGCGTCTGCGCATCACGCTGCCCGAGGGCGTACCGGGAGGCAGCGGTGAGTAGCAGCGCCATTCATCTCTCGCTGCTGATCGGCCCGGTGATTCCGATCCCGGTGCCGGCGATGATGATCGACGCGCTCGAATCGGTCACCGCCACCACATCGGCCGGCGCGGCCAGTGGCTTTCAGCTGCGCTTCAAGGTCAACAGCAAGTCGGAGCTGAACACCATTTTCCTGATCGCCGTGGGGCAGAACACCTCGGCGGGCACGCCGCCGCTGCGCGTGGTGCTGATCGTTACCCTGGGCGGGCGGCCGCAGCCGCTGTTCGACGGCGTGGTCACCAATGTGGAGGTGCAGGCCGGCAGTCAGGGCCAGCCGGGCAGCATTACCGTGACGGGCGAGGATCTGTCCAAGGTGATGGACATGATCGACTTCTCCGGTCTGCCTTATCCGGCCATGCCGCTGGAAGCGCGATTTGCGCTCATCTGCGCCAAATATGCCGCCTTCGGCATCATTCCGCTGCCGATTCCGGCCTTTTTTCCCGATGTGCCGATTCCGATCCAGCGCATCCCCGCGCAGCAGGGCACCGACCTGGCCTACATCCAGCAGATGGCCGAGGAAGTGGGCCATGTGTTCTACATCGAGCCCGGCGAGGTGCCGATGACCAACATCGCCTACTTCGGGCCCGAGATCAAAGTCGGCCCGCCGCAGCCGGCGCTCAACATCGACATGGACGCGCACACCAATGTCGAGTCGCTCAACTTCAGCTTCGACCCGACCAAGGGCGTGCTGCCGATTGTCTTTATCCAGAACCAGATGACCCGGGTACCGATCCCGATTCCCATCCCCAACCTCAACCCGCTGCAGCCGCCGCTGGGGGTGCTGAGTACGCCGCTGGCCAACATCAGGATGATGAAGGACACCGCCAGCATGAACCCCATGCAGGCGATCTCGCGCGGATTGGCCGAAGCCAAAAAGTCGCAGGACTCGGTCAGCGGCAGCGGCTCACTCGATGTGCTGCGCTACGGCCGCATGCTCAAGGCCCGCAAACTGGTCGGCGTGCGCGGCGCAGGCGTCGCCTACGACGGGCTGTACTACGTGAGCAGCGTCACCAGCACGCTCAAGCGCGGCGAATTCAAGCAAAGCTTCAGCCTGACGCGCAACGGGCTCATTTCCATCACACCGACGGTGCCGGCATGAGATACGACCGCCGCCCGCTCTCGCGTCGCCCGGATGCAGGCCGCAGGCCGGAATCCGCGGTCGGTGTGGCGGTCGGGGACGGTTTTTCGATGCGGGGCGGTGTGCCTGATCGGGCCGGTGTTCCCGGATTTCGCTGCGCTGCATCCGGGCTACGCCAGAACGGGCGGCGTTGCGAGGAGGAACGATGAGCCAGAAGTTCTACGGAAAATATCGCGGCCGCGTGGTGACCAATATCGATCCCATGCAGGAGGGGCGGCTCTTCGTCGAAGTGCTCGATGTGGGGGGTGTCATCCCGTCCGCCTGGGCCATGCCCTGCGTGCCGGTGGCCGGCACACAGAACGGCATGTTCGCGATGCCGGAGATGAATTCGGGCGTTTGGATCGAGTTCGAGCAGGGCAACCCCGAGAAGCCGATCTGGGTCGGGTGCTTCTGGGGCAGCGCCGCCGAGGTGCCGGTGCTCGCCCGCGCGACAACGCCGCCTTTCCAGGCCATCACTTTTCAGACGCTCGCGCAGAACGGCCTGACCATCTCGGATATGCCCGGCCCCACCGGCGGCATCATGCTCAAGAGCGCCACCGGCGCCACGCTGATCGTGAACGACACCGGCATCTACATCCAGAACGGCAAGGGCGCGATGATCACGCTGGTCGGCCCGACCGTGACGATCAACAACGGCGCGTTGACGGTGATCTGATGAATATTCTGGCCCCCATACCCGTTTGGCTCGTAGTCCCCCGAGGAGGCGAATCCTTCCTTGGCGCGGATCACGTAGGTTGGGTTGAGCGTAGCGAAGCCCAACAAGCAATGTGCCAGTCCGATACGCCGGATGTTGGGCTTCCTTCGTCAGCCCAACCTACGCTTCACAGGGGCATTCCGCCCGCCCGCCGGGCCGCCCCAAGGGCGGGCAGCCCCCTCGGGGGGCAGCGAGCAAAGCGAGGTTGGGGGCCTTCTCCTCTCCGCCGGGCCGCCCCAAGGGCGGGCGCGGCCCCCTCGGGGGGCAGCGAACGAAGTGAGCGTGGGGGCCCTTAAGATGCCCGGCCCTCTCCTCCATGTCGGTGCCACGGTGCTGTGTGCCCACGGCGGTAGTGCGACGCCGACGGCGCCGAATCCGCGGGTGCTGGTCAGCGGCCAGCCGACGGTGTTGATGACCGCGCCCTATGTGGTGGCCGGCTGCCCCTTCAATGTCTCCGGCTCTCCGGTGCCCTGCGTGACCGGCCAGTGGGTGGTCGCCGCCACGCGGGTGATGTCCAACGGCCAGCCCGTCGTGTTGATGGACAGCCAGGCCGTGTGCGCGCCCAACGGCACGCCGCTGCTGCCGGTGGCGGCGCAGACGCGGGTGATCGGGAGCTGATGATGAACATCATGACGACTCTCCGTAGGGCGGATAAGCCGCAACGCGGCGCCATCCGCCACCCACGACCGCCGCATCCGGCGGATGACGCCTGCGGCTTATCCGCCCTACGTGGAACAGCCGTAGGTTGGGTTGAGCGCAGCGAAGCCCAACAGACGATCTGCCAGACCGGAACGCCGCATGTTGGGCTTCCTGCGTCAGTCCAAGCTACGCCATCCCGACGGCCGCGCGCGATCCGCCGTAGGGCGGGATTCATCCCGCCGCGCGGGCCGAGGCCGGTTGAAACCGGCCCGACGTTCAACATTCCGGCTCAGGGGGATATCCCATGACCACCCGACTCCACTTCCCCTACCAGTTTGACGGCCGTGGCCGCACGCGGGACGACGACGAAGCTACCTGGATTCGCGGCCTGATCGAGCAGGTGGTGTTCACCGCGCCGGGCGAGCGGGTGATGCGGCCGGACTTCGGCTCCGGCCTGCGCGAGCTGGTGTTCGCGCCCAACAGCCCCGAGCTGGCGGCGACCACGCAGTTTCTGGTGCAGGGCGCGCTGCAGCAGTGGCTGGCCGATCTGATCACCGTCGAGGCGGTCGAGGTCGAGGCGGTCGATTCGCGCCTGTCGGTGACCGTGCAATACCTCATCCGCCGCACCGAAACCCGCCAGCGCGACAGCTTTGTCAAAGGGGCGCCCGCATGAGCACTTATACCTGCTGCGAAGAAAACCGTCGCGCGGCGGTGGACGCGCACCCCACGCTCAACGGCATCGACTATCTCGAGGTGCTTGATCTCGACGCCCCCGCCGGCAGCCCGCGCCAGCGCACGCTGATGCTGCGCCTGCTCAAGCCGGTGCCGGCGGGGCTCACTATCGAGAACGTGCGCATCACCGGCGGCGAGCGCATCCGCCGCGTCGGCATCGAATGGATCGGCATCGCCAGCGCGCCGCCGGCCGCGGCCACGCCGGCCGAACAGGCCTACTTCACCGCGCTGCCCGAGGCGGATCATGTGCTGCTGGTGCGTACCGACACCGCCGGCGACTTCTCCACCTACCGCTTGCAGCTGGTGCAGGGCCTGGGCAACGATGCGCCGCTGCCGGGCTTCGATCCGCGCCTGTCGTCGGTGGATTTCGCCTTCAAGGTCGAGTGCCCCAGCGACTTCGATTGCGCGCCGACGCACGATTGCCCGCAAGACCCGCCGCCCGCGCCCGATATCAACTACCTCGCGCGCGACTACGCCAGCCTGCGCCGGCTGGTCATCGACCGCCTCACCCGGCAGCTGCCCGGCTGGCGTGACCGCAGCCCGGCCGACATGGCCACCACGCTGGCCGAGCTGATCGCCTATGTCGGTGACCTGCAGCACTACCAGCTCGACGCCATCGCCACCGAGGCCTACCTGCACACCGCGCGCCGGCGCAGCAGTCTGCGCCGCCACGCCTTGCTGGTGGACTACGCCATGCACGAGGGCTGCAACGCCCGCGCCTGGCTGCATGTCGAGGTCAGCGGCGCGCCCTTTGCGCTGCCCGCCGGCCTGCGCTTTACCACCCGAGTGCCCGGCGTGCCGGCGCGCATCACTCCCGATTCACCCGACGAACGCGCCGCGCTGCGGGCCGCGCCGCTGGTGTTCGAGCCCATGCACACCGCCATGCTGCGCATCGATCACAACGATTTCGCCTTCTACTCCTGGGGCGACGCGCGCTGCTGCCTGGCCGTAGGCGCCACCGCCGCCACGCTGCGCGGCCACTGGCCCGATCTGGCCGTCGGCGATGTGCTCATCTTTCAGGAAGTGCTCGGCCCGCTCAGCGGCGTGGCCGAAGATGCCGACCCCGCCCGCCGCCATGCCGTGCGCCTCACCGCTGTGCGTGCGCTCGATGGCGGCAGCCCGCTGGCCGACCCGCTCGACGGCACCCAGATCACCGAGATCCGCTGGCACGCCGATGACGCGCTGCCCTTCCCGCTGTGCCTGTCGGCCGAAACCGACGAAGCTCACGGCAGCGTGCTGGTCGAGGATGTGAGCATCGTGCTGGGCAACAACATCCTGGTCGATCACGGCCGCAGCATTGCCGATGAAGCCCTCGGCAGCGTGCCCGCCGCCCGCCTGCAGTTCCCGCCCGCCGCCGGCAATGCCTGCGACCGCGCGGCCCCCGAGCCGCTGCCGCCGCGCTTCTCGCCCACGCTGGCCGAGGCGCCGGTGACCCGGCAGGGCACGGTGCTCAAGACCACCGTCGAACACGGCCTGCGTCGCAGCGAGCGGCTCACCTTCGACCCCGACGCCTCGGCCAGCGCCGCGCTCGCCTGGCGTACCGCCGACGCCATCCCGGCCATCACGCTGGAGAGCACCTTCGGCAGCAGCGTCGAAACCTGGACCGCCCGGCGCGACCTGCTCGCCAGCCGCGGCACCGACACCCACTTCGTGCTCGACACCGAGAACGACGGCAGCGCCCACCCGCGCTTTGGCGACGACCGCCACGGCCGCCGGCCCGACACCGGCACCGCCTTCACCGCCAGCTACCGCATCGGCAACGGGCCCGAGGGTAATGTCGGCGCCAACGCCATCGCCCATGTGGTGACCACCGAAGGGCGCATCGTGGCCGTCACCAACCCGCTGCCGGCCTGCGGTGGCGTGGCCCCCGAGACCGCCGCCGAGCTGCGCCGCCATGCGCCGCAAGCCTTCCGCACGCTGGAACGCGCCGTCACCCCGGCCGACTACGCCGAAGTCACCGAGCGCCTCGCCGGCGTGCAGCGCGCCGCCGCCGGCCTGCGCTGGACGGGCAGCTGGCACACCGTGTTCGTCACCGTCGACCGCGAGGGCGGCGAGCCGGTGGATGACGCTTTCGCGATCACCGCTGTCGAGCACCTCGACCGCTACCGCATGGCCGGGCACGACCTGCGCATCACCGACCCGATCCATGTCTCGCTCGAAATCGACCTGCTGGTCTGCGTGCAGCCCGAGGCCTTCCGCAGCAATGTGCGCCGCGCCCTGCTCGATGTGCTGGGCAGCCGGGTGCGCGCCGACGGCACGCGCGGCCTGTTCCACCCCGACAACTTCAGCTTCGGCCAGACCGTCTTCCTCAGCCCGCTGTATGCCGCCGCGCGCACCGTGGCCGGCGTGGCCTCGGTACAGGTCACCCGCTTCCAGCGTCAGGGCCAGCCCGACCCCACGCCGCTGGCCGACGGCTTCATGCCGCTGGGCCGGCTGGAGATCGCGCGGCTCGACAACGACCCGAACTTCCCCGAGCACGGCGTGCTGCGCCTTGAACTGCACGGAGGCAAATGATGAGCACCGCCCGCGTGTCCGCCAAAACCGATTGCGATTGCTGCGCCGGCATCGACGTAGTCACCCCCGCGCGCATCAGCAACCCGCCGGGCCTGTCGCAGATCGCCTACCGCATCGGCCGCCATGGCGACTTTGTTGAATCCATGCGCGCGCGCCTGTCCAGCGCCGATAACCCCGCCCTGGCCGCGCTCACCACCCGCGAGGCCAGCGACTTCACCCTCGCCATCACCGACGCGCTGGCCACCTCGCTCGACGTGCTCAGCTTCTACACCGAGCGCTTCGCCAACGAGCACTACCTGCGCACCGCCACCGAGCGCCTGTCGGTGCGCGAGATGGCGCGGCTCATCGGCTACGAACTGGCCCCCGGCGTGGCCGCCGGCACACATCTGGCCTTCACCCTGCAGACCATTCCCGGCGCGCCGGCCGAGCCGATCACCATCCCGGTGGGCACCCGCGTGCAGAGCGTGCCGGGGCAGGACGAACAGGCGCAGAGCTTCGAAACCGTCGCGCCCACGCCGGCGCGCGCCGAGTGGAATGCCATCCCGGTGCAGACCCGGGTGCGCTGGCAGCCCAAGTCCGGCGATACCGAGCTGTGGCTGGACGGCCTGGCCACCGGCTTGCAGCCGGGCGACGCCATCCTCATCGTCGGCAGTGAGCGCGAGTCCGACCCCGGCAGCGAGCGCTGGGATGTGCGCGTGCTCGATAGCGTCACGCCCGACAACACCCGTGGCCGCACCCGCGTGCGCTGGGACCACCCGCTGGGCAGCGCCTTCCCGGCCATGAGCCCGACCAGCCTTGGCGTACAGGTGCACGCCCTGCGCCAGCGCACCGCGCTGTTCGGCCACAACGCGCCCGACCCCAATCTGATGGGCAATGACGATTCCAACGTCGCCAGCCTGATCGACACCAGCGGCAGCACCTGGGTGTGGAAAAACTTTGCCCTCGACACCGCCGCGCTCGACCTCGACACTGACAACCCCAAGATCACCGCCGGCAGCTGGATCGCGCTGGTCTCCAACGAGCCGGGTTTGGGCAGCGCCGCGCTGCCCGGCTACACCGAGCTGTACCGCGCGAGCAAAGTCATCCACCGCAGCCGCAACGCTTTTGCCATCTCCAGCAAGGTCACCCGCGTCACGCCCGACACCACCGAAAACCTCACCGCCAGCCGCTTTCCGCTGCGCCGTACGCTGGTGCTGGCGCAGAGCGAGCAGCTCGCCACGGTCGACACGCCTGTTTTTCATCCGGTCTATGGCGAGGCGATCACCCTCGGCCTGCGGGTGGCCGACCTGCAGCCCGGCCAGCCGATTGCGCTCTCCGGCCCGCGTCAGCGCATCGCCATCGCGCCGCGCGCGGCCGGGCTGTCGCTGAGTGTGGACGGCGGCGGTAGCGTGGCGCTGGCCGAGGGCGATGAGCTGTTCATGCGGGCGCCGGCCGTTCGGATGTTTGGCAGTACGCCGGTGGCGCTCAGTGCCGAGACCTTCGTCGCGCAACTCGGTAAAGCCAGCGTGGTGCTACGCCTCGCGCTCGAAGACCGCGACGGACGCACCGGCACGCTCACCGCCAAGGGCAGCGAGCTGCGGCTGGCCGACAGCCGCAAGGACGACGCGCTGGTGAGTGAGATCGCCTTCATCGCCACCGCCAACGACCCCATCGTGCTCGACCGCGACCACACCCATCTCAAGCTCGCCGCGCCGCTGGCGCAGGTGTATGCGCGCGCCGATCTGCGCATCAACGCCAACGTCGCCCCGGCCACGCATGGCGAAACGGTGGAGGCCATTCTCGGCAGTGGCGATGGTGCCGTGGCCAACCAGCGCTTTGTGCTCGGCCAGGCGCCGCTCACCTTCGTGAGCGCCAACACCACCAGCGGCCGGGCGTCTTCACTTGAACTGCGGGTCAATGAGGTGCTGTGGTCCGAGGTGCCGACCCTGCACGCCGCCGCGCCCGATGCGCGGGTGTACGAAACCACGCAGGACGACGAGGGGCGCACCACCGTGTTGTTCGGCGACGGCACCGAGGGCGCGCGCCTGCCCAGCGGCTCGACCAACCTGCGGGTGCGCTATCGCAAGGGCCTGGGCGTGGCCGGCAACCTCGCCGCCGGCAAGCTCACCACCTTGCTCAGCCGGCCGCTGGGTGTGACCGCTGCGGTCAACCCCGCGCCCGCCACCGGCGGAGAAGACGCCGAAACCCTGGCCCGCGCCCGCGACAACGCCCCGCTCACCGTGCTCACGCTGGATCGCGCGGTGTCCATCGATGATTACGCTAACTTCGCCCGCGCCTTCGCCGGCATCGACAAGGCCCACGCGCTGTGGATTCCGGCCGGGCCGGCGCGCGGCGTGTTCCTGAGCATCGCCGGCATCGGTGGCGCCGTGGTGCCCGAGGACAGTGACACCTACAAAAACCTGCGCGACGCGCTGGTCACCTATGGCGACCCGCTGGTGCCGCTGCGCCTGCTCAACTACCGCGACGCGCGCTTCCGCTGCCGGCTGTCGGTCAAGATCGACAAGGCCTTCGAGACGGACGCCGTGCTGCTGGCGGTCGACGCGGCGCTGCGCGAGGCCTTCAGCTTTGTCCGCCGCGCCTTCGGCCAGACCGTGTCGGTCGATGAGGTGGCCGCCGTGGCGCAAGGCGTGGCCGGGGTGGTGGCGGTGCATGTCACCCGCCTCTACCGCGTCGGCCAGAGTCCGACCGTGCTGGTGCCGCGCCTGTTTGCCGCGCTGCCGGTGGCTTCGCTCACCGGCGTGCCGCTGGCCGCCGAGCTGCTCACCCTGGCCACCGACCCGATCGAACTGGAGGTGCTGCCATGAGTACCGACACCCAGAAACTGTTCGAGCTGCTGCCGGCCATCCACCGCATCCGCGATGCCGAGCTGGCCGCCGCCGAGGGGCTGGATCGCGGCCCGCTCGAAGAACTCATCGGCGTGCTCGCCGAGCAGCTGGCGGTGGCCGACGAGAGCCTGGAACAGCTCTACGACGACCTCTTCATCGAGACCTGCGCCGAGTGGGCAGTGCCCTACATCGGCGACCTGATCGGCTATCGCAGCCTGCACCAGGCCGCCCCCGAGGCGGCCAGCGCCCGCGCCGAAGTGGCACACACCATCGCCCTGCGCCGGCGCAAGGGCACGGCGCTGGTGCTCGAGCAGCTGGCGCGCGATGTCACCGGCTGGGACGCCCGCGCGGTCGAATACTTCCAGCGCCTGTGCACCACGCAGTACATGAACCACCTGCGCCCGGCCAACCTGCACACCCCCGACCTGCGCCGTGCCGAACCGCTCGAATGGATCGGCACCGCCTTCGAGACCGCCAACCGCACGGTGGATGTGCGGCGCATCGAGTCCGGCCGCGGGCGGCACAACATCCCCAACATCGGCCTGCACCTGTGGCGCATCCAGGCCTGGCCGCACCGCGAGTCGCCCACCACCCGCGCCGGCGTGCGCCGCTACCGCGCCAGCCCCTTGGGCCACGACCTGCCGCTCTACAACCGCCCGCTCGCCGAAGACGACATCACCCATCTGGCCGAGCCGGACAACGTGCCCTGGCCGCTGTCGCGCCGTCGCCTCGCCACGCATCTGGCGCGCCATTATGGCGAACGCGCCAGCGCCGGCGCGCCGCTGGACAACCCCGATCCGGCGCTGATTCTGCAGGTGGACGGCACCGTCATCGAGCGCGATCACATCCACATCTGCCACCTCGGCGACGAGGCCGGCACGTGGGCGCACACCCCGCCGCCGAACGGCTTCTACGCCATCGACCCGGTGCTCGGCCGTGTCGCCCTGCCTGCCGACGCGCCCGACCCGGCCGATGTGCGCCTCAGCTGGCGCGAGGGCTTTTCGGCCGCCATCGGCGGCGGCGAGTACGAGCGTGGCGACACCCTGCCGCTGCCGCCGGCCAGCGTCACCGTGCTGCGCGTGCCCGACGACCACCCCACGCTGGCGGCCGCGCTCACCGCGCTGGCCGGCGACGGCGTGGTCGAGATCACCGACAGCAGCCGCTACAGCGAAACGCTGACGATCAACGTGATCGCCGATGGCGCCGTCGAGATCCGCGCCGCCAACGGCCGCCGCCCGGTGCTCGAGCTGGGCGGGCTGACCGTCACCGGCGCCGCCAACGCCGCCTGCACGCTCAACGGCCTGCTCATCACCGGCGCGCCGCTGGCCGTGCCCGACGCCGCCGGCAACGCACTGGCGCGGCTGAACCTCATCCACTGCACCCTCGTGCCCGGCATTGCCCTCAACCCCGACGGCAGCCCCACCCAGCCCGCCGCGCCCAGCCTGCAACTGGCCATCGCCGGGCTGGAAACGGAGATCGACCGCTGCATCCTCGGCGGCATCCGCAGCCACGAGCGCGCCACCCTGCGCGCCACCGACAGCCTGATCGACGCCACCGCACGCGATGGCGTGGCCTTTGCTGCCATGGATGGCGCCGCTCCCGGCGCGGCGCTGTCGCTCATCGCCTGCACCGTGGTCGGCACCGTGCATACCGCCGAGGTGGGGCTGATCTCCAACAGCATCCTGCTCGCCTCGGCCGCCCCCGGCGTTGCGCCGGTACGCGCGGCGCGCAAGCAGGTCGGCTGCGTGCGCTTCTCGTGGCTGCCGTTTGAATCCATCGTGCCGGCGCGCCACCGCTGCCAGCCCGATTCTGCCCAGAGCGCGCGCCACATTGCGCCCCGCTTCACGTCCCTGCACTACGGCACGCCGGCCTACGGCCAGCTCACCACCGCCACGCCGGTCGAGGTGCTGCGTGGCGCCGACGATGAGAGCGAAATGGGCGTGTTCCATCACCTGTACGGTGCCCAGCGCGAAACCAACCTGCGGATCCGCCTCGCGGAATACCTGCGGGTCGGCCTGCGCGCCGGCATCTTCTACGAATCATGAAACGCCAATCGACAACCAGAAGACGGTCGCATCCCGTAGGGCGGGTTTCAACCCGCCACACCCCCATCACGAGGCGGCTTGAAACCCGCCCTGTGACCGCTGCCGTCAATCACGAACACGCGAGGGAGTCCACATCATGAGTTTCGATCTGAGCCGTATCCGCTTCGACGCCCGCAAGGACTTTTTCGGACTGGTCGTGCAGCAGGGCCGTGTGCAGCTGGACGCCGAGTGGAACGAGTGGGTCGCCCAGCTCGGCCGCCGCCTGCAGGCCGGCACGCTCGACACTTTTGGCGGCAACGTGGTGCCGCGCATCACGCCCGATGGTTTCCGCATCCAGGCCAGCGGCGGGGCGCTGAGCATCGGCCCGGGGCGCATCTATGTGGACGGCTTGCTGGCCGAGAACCACGGCGGCACGCCCGACGCCTGGGACCCGCGCCTGGCCGAGCTCACCGGCACCACGCCGCTGGCCTACACCGCCCAGCCCTACTACCCCAACCCGCCCGCGCTGCCGGCCGGCGGCCCGCACCTGGTGTATGTGGACGTGTGGCAGCGCGACATCAGCGCCATCATCGACCCCGGCCTCATCGAACCGGCTGTGGGCGTGGACACCACCGGCCGGCTGCAGACCGTCTGGCAGGTCAAGGTGCTGCCCAACGTCGGCAACGCCACCTGCGCCACCGAGGATGAAGACATCGCCGGCTGGCTGGCGGCCACTGCGCCCTCGGCCGGCCGCCTGAGCACCGACACCGGCGACCCGGCCTTTGACCCCAACCCCTGCCAGGTGCCGCCCGCCGCCGGCTACCGCGGGCTGGAGAACCAGACCTATCGTGTGGAAGTGCACACCGGCGGGCCGATTGGCACGGCCACCTTCAAGTGGTCGCGCGACAACGCCACGGTGGCCTCGCGGGTGACCCACATCAACCCGGCGCGCGACCGCATCACGGTCGAATCCATCGGCCGTGACGACGTGCTGCGCTTTCATGACGGCGACTGGGTGGAGGTGACCGACGACCACCGCGAGCTGCACGGCCTGCCCGGCGAGCTGCGCCGCATCCGCGTGGCCGGCGGGGTGGACGACACCGCCCGCACGCTGAGCTTCGACATCGCGCTGTCGGCCGGCTTTTTCCCCACCGATGCGCAGCAGGCCACCCAGCCGGCGCGCAACACCCGCGTGCGCCGCTGGGACCAGTCCGGCCAGGTGCGGCGCGAGAACGGCACCGTGGCCACCAACCTCGACACCAGCACCACCGGCGAGATCCCCATCCCCGGCGGCACCACGCGGCTGTTTCTGGAGCACGGCATCCTGGTCGACTTCAGCCTCGACCCGGCCGGTGGCGAGTTCAAGACGGGTGACCACTGGGTGTTCGCCGCGCGCACGGTCGATGCCAGCGTCGAAATCCTCACCAACGCGCCGCCGCTGGGCATCCACCACCACTACGCGCGCCTGGCCATCGTCAATTTTCCGGACGGAGAAACCGACTGCCGCACCCTGTGGCCGCCGATTGCCGAGGGCGAGGGCTGCGACTGCACCGTGTGCGTGAGCGCCGAGAACCACAACAACGGCACCGCCACCATTCAGCAGGCCATCGACAGCATCAAGGACGTGGGCGGCACCATCTGCCTGGGCATCGGCAACTACAGCATCGGCACGCCGCTGGTGGTCGATGGCGCGCGCTCGCTGCGCTTTCGCGGCCAGGGCTGGGCTACGCTGCTGGTCGGCGCCGAGCCGGGCAGCGTCTTTGACATCCGCGACAGCACCGGCGTGGCGCTCGAGAACCTGAGCGTGATCGGCTCGGCCGTCAGCTCGGGCAGCACCGCCATGATCGCCGCGCGCGGCGTGACCGACCTGCGCGCCGAGCACATCAACGTGCTCGGCCTGGCGGTGGGCGACGGCACCAGCGTGGGCATTGGCCTGAGCGGCAACATGCTCGGCGTCAGCATCAGCGACTGCGCCATCGTCGCCGAGCGCGGCGTGGCCACGGTGGCCGGCGGCGACAGCAACTATGTGCTCACCGGCGAGCTGCGCATGGCGCGCAACCTCTTCTTCTGCAGCCAGCGCGCGGTCAGCTTCGACGCCACCAGCCTGCACTACGGCAACACCCGCATCGACGGCAACTTCATGCTGGTTGGCACCCAGGCCGCGGTGACCGCGACCGGCGCGGTGCTGGCGGGCTCGAGCTTTGCGGTGGCCGACAATGTGATCTACACCGCCAGCGACGGCGTGCGCGCCGGGGTCGATGGCCTCGCGGTCGAGCGCAACGAGATTTTCGGCTTCGGCGAGCGCAGCGGCCACGGCATCGTGCTCGAAGAAGGGCTGGACCCGGTCGCCATCGACCGCGTACGCATCCACGCCAACCGCCTGCTCGGCCTGCGCGGCCACGCCATGCTCGTCACCCAGCAGGTGGACGAGGCGATCATCACCGACAACCAGCTCGACAGCATCGGTCTGGGTGCGCTGGTGATGGGCGAGGGCGCTGGCGCCGGCCTGCTGCGCTTTGCCGGCAACCAGTGTCAGCGGCTCGGTCAGGTGCTGGGCAACGACAACGCCGCCTTCGTGGCGGTGCAGCTCATCCGTGTCGAGCGCGGCGATGTGCTCGACAACGTCATCGCCCAGGTCGCCCGCTCGGCGCTCACCAGCCCCGGCATCGACGCGCTGCGCTGCGCCGCCGTGGGGCAGATGCGCATTGCCGGCAACCGCTTCTTCGGCATCGGGCCGGATCGCATCAGCGCCCCGGTCGCCGCCATCCGCGTGCTGCCGCCCTTCGACCGCACGGCGATTGACGACAACAGCGTCGAGCGCATCGGCGAGGCCGGCCAGAACCCCATCGTCATCGAATGGCGGGCCATCAACATCGCCCCCGAACCGGCCGGCGCGGTGCCCGGCTTCGTGGCCGCCGGCTACTTTGCCGCCGCCGAAACCGCCTACCTGCTCACCGCCAGCCGCGCCTTTGCCGTGCTGCTGCGCCCGGCCGCGGTGTCGATCCGCGGCAACCAGCTGCGCGGCCACGCCACGGCGGCGCCGCTCAACCAGTGCGGCGGCGTCGATAGCCTGCTGTTCGCCGACAATCACTGCCAGACGGTGGGTGAAGGCGGCAAGGAGCCGCTGCTCGGCGAGTTCGGCGGGCGCACGCTCAATGTCAGCAACAACCGGCTCATCGCCCTGGGCGACCTGGACACCCTGCACCTGCACCCGCAGCAGAAGCTGGCCATCGTCATGGGCAACACCAGCACCGGCAACATCCGCGTGCAAGGCGGCGCGCCCGTGCCGGCCGACATGAGCTTGACCAACATCATCGGAATGTGAGGACCCCATCATGGCTATAGCAACCTTCCGTGGCGAAAAGTCCGTGTCCGCCATTGCCGACAAACTCTTCGTCAAACTCACGCCCAAACAGCGCGAAAAGGCCGAAGCCGCGCTCATCAAGGAGAACCCGCAGCTACGCGAACTGGCCACCGTGCCCCAGGGCGCCATCCTGCGCGTACCCGAGCTGCCCGAACTGCGCGCCAAGACCAACCGCAGTCTAGAAAACCCCGACGCCCAGATCGCCCGCAACCTCGCCGAGGCGGTCTCCGACTATGGCAACCGGCTCGGCGAACGCTTCAAGACCGTGCAGAAAGACGGCAAGGAACAACTGGCCGTGCTCAAGAGCGGCGAACTGCGCAAAGCCCTCGCCGACGCCCCCGCCTACCGCACCATCGCCGACGAAACCGCAAAGGCCCTGGACGCGCGGGCGGCCGGGCTGGGCGATCGGCAGAAGGCGGTCGATGCGGCCATCAAGCAGGCGATTGCAGCCTTGGACGTTGGTAAGCGTTGACGCAGTGGCAGTGAGCTTGTGCGGATGGGGGTGACTGGCCCCTTTCGACCCGACCCCGTCTCCCGCAAGTGCGCGACGGCATCATGTAGGTTGGGTTGAGCGCAGCGAAGCCCAACATTCAGCCATGCAATTGTGGAACGCCGAGTGTTGGGCTTCCTTCGTCAGCCCAACCTACGCTTGCTTTCGATCCGAAGCCGCCTTTGCCGCTATGGCGGAGTGGGTGTTGGATTCGTAGCCCGGATGGAGCGAAGCGCAATCCGGGGTCAGTGGTCGATCAACCGATGAATCCCGGAGGCGGCCCTGCGGGCCTTGTCCGGGCAACGCTTGTTGGGAAACATGATGGAGTTATCTATTCACCGCGGTATGACAAAACGCCTTTTAGTACAGATGCGTCTACGTCGGTTGCGTCAAAGGCCTTCTTGAGAATCGCCAGTCCGATAGCTGGGGTTCGAGGTGTAACCCCCGAGGCATAGTATTCATCGGTATGCGTATATCCATTTCCCACAATTTTTTCCTTGACCCTAATTGAGCCGGGAGATTCTTCGTAGTCTCGTTTGTAGGTCCAGTCACCCTTGACTGTTGCTTCAACTTCGTCAGGCAAATTCACCAGGACAGCGTCAATTAGTCGGAAATTTAAATGTGGGCAGAACCTGACGCGATAGAGATTGGTCTCTAGCTCGTGTCGAATGCGCTTCTTGTCAAATACGAATATATGCCCTGCTTTGAGGAATCCGTTCTTCTTGAAATTGCCGTAAGAGAACCATTCGGCCCAACCACTCCAGTCCATCCTGGCGTTCTTACAGCCCCAAATATTGAGCCGCTTTTCGTCTACGCCAAAACAGTACTCAAGAGGGCGGTATGCAGAGCCACGCTGATCGTTGCACCACGTAAAGCCGAACACCTCATCCCAACGCGATTCCTTTCCGTCGACCCAAACCTTACGATTCCGCATGCCCTTCAGGTCTTCGACTAGCTTCGCAGCTTCTGCAATTTGATTTTTTGGCCATGCTGCCATGTACCAAGTCTTCCCTCCTTTGACGCTTTCAGCGTTCTCCGGGGCTGTTTTGGCCTTTCGGACAGCATCAATAAAACCGCTAGCAGTGGACTCAGCGAATTCAACTGCTATGCCGCTGATTGGGATGCTGTATTCGACTGCTACTGCGGCGTCTCGATCAGTTGTTTCAAGTGAGCTACCGCACTTAGGGCAAAATTTGGCATCTCGTGGAACCTTAGCGGAGCAACTTGGGCATGCGCGCGTGGCGTCCGAGTCATTGAATGAAGCTCGCACTTCGGACACGAGTAGTTGAAATTGCTCGTTTGTAATACCAACGAGTCTTGCGAACGCGAGGATAACGGGTTTCTCTGCTTGGTCTAGTACCCCATCCGCCAGCGACACCGACACCATGTCTTCGAGGTTCGCGATTCGTGCAGAAAAGGTACCGACGACACTTGGAAGGAATCCTTCGCCTTGTGCTAGGGCTTCGGCCTTGCGTAAAGCGGTCCTTTTTGCTCCGATTCGCTTCTGCGCTTCCTCAACTGCATGAATCTCATTGGGAGAAACGCTGCCGTCGGCACGTGATACAGCGACCAAATTTGCGAGATACGTGATTTTCTCATCGTCGCTTAACTTCATCTCATTTTCTCCAAAGGCGGCAAACGCCTACCATCGACTCGCGTAGGGCGCAATAACCGAAGGGCATTGCGCCGCATGAAATCTCCCGGAGAGGAAACAGCGACTCATCCGGAACGCAATCTCACCCTCGCCCCTCATTCATTTGAAATACTGTGCAGACGTCGACATGGTGCCTCTGCCCGCCATCCGGCGCAATGCCCTTCGGTTATTGCGCCCTACCGCTACGACGTGACCTTGAAGGCCCGCTGCAGCGGACCATCACCGTCTGGTGGGCGGCGAGCCGCCCACCCTACAAGGGCCAGAACAGCGGAATCAGCACGCTCGCGGCGAGCCAGGTGATGAGGTTCATCGGCACGCCCATGCGGGCGAAGTCGGTGAAGCGGTAGTTGCCGGCGGTGTAGACCAGGGTGTTGGTCTGGTAGCCGATGGGGGTGGCGAAGCTGCAGCTGGCGGCGAACATGACGCCGACAACGAAGGGGCGCGGGTCGACGCCGAGTTGCTGGGCGACGCCGATGACGACCGGGGTGAATAGCACGGCGACCGCGTTATTGCTCAGAAACTCGGTGGCGATGGAGGTGAACAGAATCACCAGCGAGAGCATGGCCCAGGGCGGGATGTCGCTGCCCAGGCCGACCAGTGCGGAGGCCATCAGGGCGGCGAGGCCGGATTCGCGCATGGCGATGCTGATGGCCAGCATGCCGAAAATCAGGATCAGGATCGGCCATTCGATGGCCTTGTAGGCCTCATCGCCACGAATGCAGCCGGTGAGCACCACCACCACGGCGCCGATCAGCGCCAGCGCTTCGATGGGCATCACGTTCAGCGCGGCCAGCAGCATCACGCCGGCAATGGTGGCCAGGGCGATGGGCGCCTTGGCGCTGCGCGGGGTTTCGTGTTTGCCGTCGGTGAGCGCGAACAGGTCGCCGTTGTCGCAGAAGCGCTTGATCTGCGCTGGCGAGCCTTCGACCAGCAGTACGTCGCCAAACTGCAGCTGGAAGTCGTCGCCGATGTCGAGAATCGAGGCGTTGCGCCGATGCACCGCGACCAGATGGATGCCGTAGCGTGCGGCGAGGTCGAGGTCGCGAATGGGGCGCTGCACATAGCGCGAGGTCTGGCCGACGATGGTTTCGACCACCACCACGTCGCGTCGGCGCAGCGTTTCGAGGTCGTGCGGGTCGTCGTCGCGGCTGTGCAGGCCGATCAGGTCGGTGCTGTGCAGGGTCATCATGTCCTGGCTGCGGCTGTGCACCACCAGCCGGTCGTCGACCACCAGCCGGGTGTGGGCGGGCGGCGCCGAGAAGGCTTCGTCGCCACGAAACAGCTTGAGTACCTCGATGTCGCCCTGCGTCAGCCGCGCTTCTTTGAGTGTGCGCCCGGCCAGGCGCGAGCCCTCGGGCACGAATAGCTCGGTCATGAACAGGCGGTCGCCGGCGCCGGAGAGTTGCTGGGTCAGCGTCTCGCGCACCGGTAGCAGGCGGTGGGCAAACACGGCCATGAAGGCGCAGCCAATCAGCGCCATGATCATTGCCGGGGCGGTGATTTCGAACATGCTGAAGGGCGCCAGCCCCATCTCGCGCGCGACGCCGTCGACCAGGATATTGGTCGAGGTGCCGACCAGGGTGATCATGCCGCCGAGAATGGTGGCGTAAGAGAGCGGAATCAGCAGCCGAGAGGGCGCCACGCCATAGCGCCCGGCCATGGCGATGACGGCCGGAATCATCACCATCACCACCGGCGTGTTGTTGATGAAGGGCGACACCAGCACGCCGACGGCCAGCATGGCCAGCAGCAGCCGGCGCTCGCTGTGCCCGGCCATGGCGCCCAGCCAGTCGCCGAGGCGATCGACGCAGCCGGTTTTGCTCAAGGCGCCGCTGATGACGAACAGGCAGGCAATGGTGATGGGCGCGCTGTTGCTGAACACGCTCAACACCTGCTTGGCGTCGAGCAGACCGAGGACCAGCAGCAGCGCCACCGCGCTCATGGCGGCGACGTCGGGCTTGAGCCATTCGCGCACGAAACACACGAAGAGCGCGACCAGGGCGATGCCAACGGTCAGGGCATGCAGGGACTCGGGCAGGGCCATGGTGCAGCGGTCTTCTGTGAAGGACTCGGGACGGCTGCGACGATAGCCTGCGGCGCATGGATCGGGAATGACGAAGCGGTTATCTGCTTATACCGTTTCGGTCGGTTGGGTTTGGCGCTGCGCCATCCGGGCGCCGCGACGGCTGGTACAGCTACGGCCCGACGCCTTCCGGCGCCGGGCCCCTGCCGCATCAGAACTTCACATTTACGCCCGCATACAGCGAACGCCCGGCGCCCGGCACGGCGATGCCCCAGGGGATGCTGTTGATGCCCATGGTGGTGCCCTGGCCGGTGTAGGTGCCGCCGGTGGGCGAGTCGTAGTATTTGTCGAACAGGTTTTCGACACCGAAGTCGAGGCGGACCTGCTTCCAGCTGTAGCCGCCGCGCAGGTTGACCAGGCTGTAGCCGCCGGTGCTGATTTCATTGCGCGCGTCGGACAGGTCATCCTTCTTGCTGACCATCACCAGTTCGATCCGGTTGTCCCAGCCGCCGAGGGTGTGGGTGAGGGTGGCGGTGGCGTTGAGCGGCATGGTGTTGTAGAGGGCGTCGCCGGTGTCGAGGTTCTTGCTCCGGGTGTAGCTCAGCAGGCCTTCGACACCCCAGGCACCCCAGGCGTTGGTGGCCAGCGGCATCTTGCCGGACAGCTCAAGGCCATACAGGCGGGCGGCCTGGTTGCGGTACTTGAGCACGGTGAAGGTGTCGTCGGCATTGCTGGTGGCGGCGGTGTTGGTGGTGCGGTCCCACTGCACGGCGTCGATGTAGTCGCTCACCCGGGTGTAGAAGGGGGTGGCCTTGAACTCCCAGGCGCGGTCGGCCGCGTGCCAGTCGAAGGTGGCGGAGATGGTGGTGGCCTTTTCGGGTTCAAGGTCCACGTCACCCACGTAGCCGTTGCCGTCGCCCACGGTGTTGTTCATGACGGCGGCCATGGTCCAGGTGGACCAGGATTGGGGGGTCAGGTCTTGAAATACAACATTTTGCATCGCCAACAGCCGGACACCTTCTGAACTCTGACTTCATGCAGGCCCGATATGGCACCCCGCCAGCATACCCCCAAACTTTGTTTGTACGTAACTAATCCTGGCCTGTCCGGGGATTTCGGACCCCAGGCATCCGCAAGGGCTGGCGACCTTTTGACGCGGCGCCTCACGCCGTGAGACTGACCTGTGACAAGCAGGCTGTCATGGGCTTGGGATAGTCTTTCCGGTGAGCGCGGAGGTCTTTGGCTGCGCGCACCGGGAGGCGTGATGAACGCATATTCGCCAATTCCTGAGGGCAAGCCGCCGTGCTGGCATGCGTTGCCAGCGGAGGATGCATTGGTTGCGCTGGCGGTCGATGAGGGCCGGGGTCTGAGCACCGCCGAGCTAGCCGAGCGTGTGGCGCTTTACGGGGTCAATCGACTTGCCGAGACGCGACCGCGCAGCGCATGGTTGCGGCTGGCGCTGCAGTTTCACAATCCGCTGATCTATGTGCTGCTGGTGGCGGGGGCGATGACCTTTGCGCTGGATGATTACATCGACGCAGGGGTGATTCTTGGTGTGGTGCTGATCAACGCGGCCATCGGCTTCGTGCAGGAGGGCAAGGCCGAGAAGGCGCTGGAGGCGGTGCGGGCGATGTTGGCCAGTCACGCCACGGTGCTGCGCGATGGCGAGCGGCACGAGATTGACGCCGCCGAGTTGGTGCCGGGCGACGTGGTGTTGCTGGAATCGGGTGCGCGGGTGCCGGCCGACCTGCGGCTGATCCGGGTGAAGAATCTGCGGGTGAGCGAGGCGGCGCTGACCGGGGAATCGGTGCCGGTCGATAAAAGCACCGAGGCGGTGGATGTGGCGGCGGCGATTGGCGACCGCGCCTGCATGGCGTATTCGGGCACGGTGGTGAGCTGTGGTCAGGCGCGGGGCGTGGTGGTGGCGACGGGGCGGGCGACCGAGATCGGCCGCATCGGCACCTTGGTGGGCGAAGTGCAAACGCTGGCGACGCCGCTCACGCGCCGGCTCGACCAGTTTGCGCGCCAGATCACTGCCTTCATCCTGAGCGTGTGCGTGCTGACCTTCGCCTACGGTTACTGGCTGCGCGAGATGCCGATGCTCGACATCTTCCTGGCCATGGTCGGCCTGGCGGTGTCGGCCATTCCCGAAGGCTTGCCGGCGATCGTGACCATCGTGCTGGCCATCGGCACCCGCGTGATGGCCCGCAACCGCGCCATCATCCGGCGCCTGCCGGCCGTTGAGACGCTGGGCTCGGTGAGCGTGATCTGCACCGACAAGACCGGCACGCTAACGCGCAATGAAATGACCGCCGTGCGCGTGATGTTGCCGGGGCAGACCCTGTCGGTGAGTGGCGCCGGCTATACGCCGGAGGGCGGCTTTACCTGTGATGCTGGGGCGGTCGATAGCGCCGACAATGCGGCCTTGCAGGCCCTGGCCGACGCGGCGCTGCTGTGCAACGATGCGCAGCTCAAGCACGGCCCGGACGGTGAGTGGCAATTGGTGGGCGACCCGACCGAGGGCGCGCTGTTGACGCTCGCGCTCAAGGCTGGCCTCGATGCAGAGGCGCTACACGCCGCGTCGCCACGGGTGGATGTGATTCCTTTTGAGTCCGAAAATCGCTTCATGGCTACCCTGCATCACGACCATGCCGGCCATGCGTATGCCTTGCTCAAGGGTGCGCCCGAGCGGGTGTTGGCACTGTGTGTTGGCTCCGCCGATGGCGAGGGGTTTGATGCTGCCGACTGGCAGGCGCGTGTCGACGCGGCGGCCAATGAAGGTCAGCGGGTGCTGGCCCTGGCGCGTTGCGACCTGCCGGCGGGCACGGCGGCGCTGTCGATGGACGACATCACCGCGCGGTTTTCGCTACTTGGGCTGATTGGCCTGATCGACCCGCCGCGCGAGTCGGCCGTCGAGGCCGTGGCCGAGTGCCAGCGCGCCGGCCTGCGGGTGAAGATGATTACCGGCGACCACGCGGTGACCGCTGCCGCCATTGGCCGGCAACTGGGGCTGGCGGGCGGCGCGTCGCTCACCGGCGATGCGATCGAAGCGCTCGACGACGCCGCGCTGCGTGAGCGCGTGCAGGACACCGACGTGTTCGCCCGCGCCAGCCCGGAACACAAGCTACGCCTGATTGCCGCCCTGCAGGCCGAGGGCGCGCTGGTGGCGATGACCGGCGACGGCGTGAATGACGCGCCCGCGCTCAAGGCCGCCGATATTGGCGTGGCCATGGGCAACAAGGGCACCGACGCGGCCCGCGAAGCGGCCGATCTGGTGCTCACCGACGACAACTTTGCCACCATCGCCCGCGCGGTGCGCGAAGGGCGGGTGGTGTTCGACAACATCAAGAAGTCGCTGCTGTTCATCCTGCCCACCAACGGCGGCGAGGCGGGCGTGATTCTGCTCGCCGTGTTTGGCGGGCTGGCGCTGCCGGTGACGGCCGGGCAGATTCTGTGGGTGAATCTGGTGACCACCATCACTCTCGCCCTGGCGCTGGCTTTCGAGCCGGGCGAAGCCGGCGTCATGCAGCGCCCGCCGCGCCCCCCCGGCGAACCGCTGATTACCCGTTTGCTGGCCGGTCGCATCGCCTATGTGACGGTGCTCATGATGGCCGCCACCTTTGCCGTGTTTGAATGGGTGCTGACGCGCGGCGCCGGACTCGACGCTGCGCGCACGGCGGCGGTCAACATGCTGGTGGTGGGCGAGCTGGTGTACCTTTTCAATGTACGCCACTTCACGGCCTCGGCCTTTAGCCGCGAGATTCTCACCGGCAACCCGGTGGCGGTGTGGATGAGCGCCCTGCTGATCGGATTTCAGCTGGTGTTTACTTACACACCGCCGATGCAGCAGATCTTCCACAGCGTGGCGCTCGATGCCGCGACCTGGGGCGTGATTCTGGCGCTGGGGGCGGCCAAGTTTCTGGCCGTTGAAGCCGAAAAGGCCGTGTTGCGGCGCTTGAATATTCGGAGCATGTGAATGGGTTTTTTTCGGCGCCTGCGCGCCAAAGTACCAACGCGAGAGCAGATCCAGGCCAATCGCTGGTTGTCCTGGCTGGCGCCGTGGCTCGGCCATCCGCGGCTGTGGCACTGGTCGCGCCGCGGCGTGGCGATGGGCGTCGCGCTGGGGGTGTTTTTCGGCCTGTTGATTCCGGTCGCGCAGATCCCGCTGTCGGTGGGCGCGGCGGTGGTGCTGCGTGCCAACGTGCCGGCGGCGGCGGCGAGCACCCTGGTGACCAACCCGATCACCTTCGGCCCGGTGTACTTTGCCGCTTACCGGCTGGGCACCTGGGTTACCGGCGATCGCCTGCCCGAGCACGCCGCCGATCCGGCCAGTGCGCAAGACATCAACGCCGACGCCGGCATCTGGGAGCGCCTGCAGGCGATGGGAAAGCCGTTGATGATTGGCCTGAGCATTTTGGCCTCGCTGATCGGGCTGACCACTTACGCGGTCATCACGCTGGTGTGGCGCTGGCGCACGTTGGCGCGACGGCGCAATGGCGCGCATCGTCGCTGGCGACGCAAGCCGGGTAGCGAACCACCAGGGAGCGATTGAGCACGCACGAACCGTTTGCCGAACTGGCCTTGTTGCGGCTGATCGCCGCAGCGGTGGGTGCGGTGGCGGTGCGGCTTCGCCAGTCGGTGCTGATTGCCCACATCGTGGTCGGCATTGCGGTGGGGCCGGCCGGGTTCTCGCTGGCGTCGACGCACTTTCGCGATGCCATCGCGGCACGCCTGACCGGCATTCGCGACTTTCTGCGGCTGTTTTTCTTTATCGACCTCGGTGCCAAGCTCGACGTTTCGTCGCTTGGCGGCGAGCTGTGGCCGGCCCTGGTGCTCTCGCTGTTTGTGCTGATTGGCAATCCGCTCATCGTGATGGCGATCATGGGTGCGATGGGTTATCGCAAGCGCACCGGTTTCATGGCCGGCCTGACCGTGGCGCAGATCAGCGGGTTTTCGATCATCTTTGTGGCCATGGGCATCACGCTCGGCCATATCGGGAATGACGCGCTCGGGCTGACCACGCTGGTGGGCATCGTCACCATCGCGCTGTCGACTTACATGATTCTGTATTCGCAGCCCTTGTTTGAGTGGATCGGGCCATGGCTGAGTGTTTTCGAGCGCCGCCGTCCGCACCGCGAACTGGCGGTTGAACGCCAGCGCCGGCCGGACTCGCCGCCGCAGTGGATTGTCACCACGCTTCCGACCTGGGAGTCCAACCGCGGATTGTTCCATGCGCTCCAGAGCCTGGCCGTGCCCGGCGTCATCACCGGCGTGGTGGGCGACGAAGTGCATCGCCAGGCATTGCATGCGGCCGGCGCAAGCCGGATCATCAATCCGTGCCTCGACTCGGCCGACCACACCGCGCAGATCATGGTCGATGCGCTCAACCCTTCGGAGGACTCGCCATGACCCACCTGCATACCGTGCTTGCCACCACCGACCTTTCGGCGCCGGCCCGCCATGCCGCGCAGCGCGCGGCGCTGCTGGCGAGTGAAGCCGGGGCGCGCTTCGAACTGCTGCATGTGCTTGAAAAAACCGCGCTCGACGCCTTGCAGGCGGCCTTTGTCGACCAGGATGCCGCGCTGTCGCAACGCATTCGTGACCTGGGCCGCGAGGCGCTCAGCCAGTTGGCGACCGACATCGGCGAGCCGCTGGGCGTCACCGCCGGGCTGCATCTGGAAGAAGGCGCGGTACTCGAGACCATCGCCGCTCAGGCTGACCGCCTCGATGCCAGCCTGCTGGTGCTGGGCGCGCGCGGCACCGACTTCATGCGCCAGTGGCTGCTCGGTGCCACGGCAGAGCGCCTGCTGCGCAAGATTCGCCGACCGATTCTGGCCGTCAAGCAGCCGCCGCGCGAGCACTACCGGAAGGTGCTTGTGCCGGTCGATTTTTCGCTCTGGTCGGCGGGTGCGGTGCGACTGGCCCGCAGCGTGGCGCCGCAGGCCGAGATTACGCTCATGCACGCCTTCGAGCTGCCATACGAAGGCAAGCTGCGGCTCGCCTTCGTGGAGGAAGATGTGATCCTCGGCCACCGCATCAAGGCCCGCAAGGACGCCGTTGCCCGGCTTCATCAGTTTGCTGCCGACGCCGGGATCACCGGCACCGCCTGGCGGGTGTCGGTGATCCATGGCGACACCTCGATGCGCGTACTCGAGCAGGAAGAAGAGCTCGGCGCCGACCTGATCGTGCTCGGCAAACATGGCGCCAACATGACCGAAGAGCTCCTCCTTGGCAGCGTCACCAAGCATGTGCTCGCACATGCGCGCTGCGATGTGCTGGCGGCGTATCGATAGTTTTTCTGATTATGCGATGCGGTTTTTGTTTGGGTGCGGCACAATAGCCACGTGCCGGCGCGCGGTCATGGGCGCTATCTGAAAACTCAGTGTTACGAGAGCCTAACGACTGTGAAAAACCGACTTGCCATTGCATCGATCGTTGTCAGCCTGTTGGCCGGATGTGCCGGGACCGACGCCCGTGTCGAAGGCGACATGCCCGCCGCGCCCGCCCCGGCCAAACCGGCGGCGGCCAAGCGGGGCGCGCTCATCGTGTTGCCCGCGCGTTTTGCCGATCACCTTTCCATTGATCGGGTCAAGCAGGAGTGCGACATGCTCCGTACGTTCAATGGGGCGGTTTTGCGCTATGGCAACGCTTATGCCATGAAGGTCCACAAGCGTCAGCGTCTCAGTGACGCGGGCCCGGGCCAGAGCGTACTGCTCGTCTCTTACGAAGCGGTGGACGCCAACGTGATGAATGCACTGACACTGCGCCCCGGCTCGGAAGCGACCGTCAAGGCAAGCATCATCAAGGATGGCGAGGTGCTCAGCACGATGAGCAAACACCTCGTGTCGCGCGTGTCTTTCGGCGCCTGCGGCCGGCTCGACAAGATCGCCACCGCCGGCGCAAAAGTCGTCGCAAAATGGGCCTCGCGCCAGCCCTACTGACCTACCGACCCGGACACGCCATGCCACTCGATATCGCCCTCAATCGCCCGGTCAAGGCCAACGAAGTGCTGGCGCTGTATCGCGCCAACAAATGGTCAGCCGCCGACAAGCCCGAGGCATTGATGGCGGCGCTGCGCGCGTCGCACAGCCTGGTCACCGCACGCGTCGACGGTCGCCTGGTGGGCCTGGGCAATGCGATCTCCGACGGGCATCTGGTGGTCTATTTTCCGCATCTGCTGGTGCATCCGGAGTTCCGGCGCCAGGGGCTGGGGCGGCAGATGATGGCTGCGCTGCTCAAGCGCTATGCTGGTTTTCACCAGCAAATGCTCACCGCCGATGGCGATGCCGTGGCTTTCTACCAGGCCATGGGCTTTGAGCGCGCCGGCAAGACCGAGCCGATGTGGATCTATGCCGGCAAAGAGCATTGACATACGCGAATCAACATGGGTTTTTTCGCGAAAACCGGGTTGCCGTGACCCGTCGATCCGCAGTTAGGCCGCAAAGACGCAGCGTTTTCATCTATGGTTTACCCTGGTTTCAAAGGGAAAACGCTGTTCAATGACTCAGTCTCAAACCGAAGTACCGGCCAAGGCCGGGTTCCATGCGCCGGTGTTCTATCCGGCATCCATTCTGATCATTGCGCTGGTGGCTTTCGCCGCCCTGGCGCCCGAAACGGCCAACGACACGTTCAAATCGCTGCAGGCGACCATCGTGGCCAACGGTAGCTGGTTCTATGTGCTCACCGTGGCCATCATCCTGATGACGGTCACCTTCCTGGGCCTGTCGCGCTACGGCGAGATCAAGCTCGGGCCGGATCACTCCAGGCCCGACTACTCCAACCTCACCTGGTTCGCCATGCTGTTTTCGGCCGGTATGGGTATCGGGCTGATGTTCTTTGGCGTGGCCGAGCCGGTCATGCACTTCCTGTCGCCGCCGGTCGGCGACCCCGGCACGGTCGAGGCCGCCCGCGCGGCGATGAAGATCACCTTCTTCCACTGGGGCCTGCATGCCTGGGCGATCTATGCGATTGTGGCGCTGATTCTGGCGTTTTTCGCCTATCGTCATGGCCTGCCGCTGACCCTGCGTTCGGCGTTGTACCCGATGATCGGTGAGCGCATCTATGGCCCGATCGGCCATGCGGTGGATATTTTTGCCGTCATCGGCACGGTGTTCGGCGTGGCCACTTCGCTCGGCTACGGGGTGATGCAGGTCAATGCCGGCCTCAACCACCTGTTCGACGTCCCGGTCAGCACCACGGTGCAGATCGTGCTCATCGTCGGCGTGACCGGGCTGGCCATGCTGTCGGTGGCCACCGGCCTCGACAAGGGCATCAAGATCTTGTCAGAGCTGAACATGGGCCTGGCGGTGATTTTGCTCATCGTCATGCTGGTGCTCGGCCCCACGGTGTTCCTGCTGCAAACCTTCGTGCAGAACACCGGCGCCTACGCTTCGGACATTGTCAGCAACACCTTCAACCTCTTCGCCTACCAGAAGACCGACTGGATCGGCGGCTGGACGATTCTGTACTGGGGCTGGTGGATGTCCTGGGCGCCCTTCGTCGGGCTGTTCATCGCGCGCGTCTCGCGCGGGCGCACCATCCGCGAGTTCGCCATGGGCGTGCTCTTCGTGCCCACCGGCTTCACGCTGATGTGGATGACGGTGTTCGGCAACTCGGCCATCGAGCTGATCCTCAACCAGGGCCAGGTGGCGCTGGGCGAGGCGGTGTCGGCCGACGTGGCGCTGGCGCTGTTCGCCTTTCTGGAAAATTTCCCGTTCTCGGGTGTGCTGTCCATGCTCGCCATGGTGATGGTGGTGGTGTTCTTCGTCACCTCCTCCGACTCGGGCTCCATGGTGGTCGACATGCTGTGCTCGCGCGGGCATGACAACACGCCACTGTGGCAGCGCATCTACTGGGCCGGCGGTGAAGGCGTGGTGGCCATCGTGTTGCTGCTGGCCGGCGGCCTCGGCGCCTTGCAGACCATGACCATCGCCAGCGCCCTGCCCTTTGCCGTGGTGCTGCTGATCGCCACCTATGGCCTCATCAAGGCGCTGCGGATCGACCTCTACAAGCGCGAGAGCCTGCAGATGAACTCCGCGCCCGTCGGCCCGCCGGCCGTCAGCGGCTCGTGGAAAGACCGCCTGCACAACATCGTCGACTACCCCACGCGCGACGTGGTGCAGCGCTTCATCGCCCAGATCGGCCGGCCCGCCTGCGACGAAGTGGCCGCCGAGCTCAAGCTCAAGGGCATTGACGCCACGGTGACCAGCACCGACCCCGACCACGTGGCGCTCAGCGTGGCCCATGGCGATGAGATCGACTTCCTCTACCAGGTGCGCGCCCGTGCCCACATCAAACCGGCTTTCCTCAGCCCCGACGTGGCCGAGAGCGAGGTGGCCGAGGAGCAGAAGTACTACCGCGCCGAAATCCACCTGCGTGAGGGCGGTCAGGACTACGACATCATGGGCTGGTCAAAAGAGGGCGTGATCAGCGACATCATCGACCAGTACCACAAGCACATGCACTTTCTGCATCTGGTGCGCTGAATGCGCGCTGCCGGCAGCCGCTTGAGCGCCGCTTGCCGGCGCACGGGCTGCATGGCGCGTGTCATGCAGACACCGCGCCTCGTCCTGAGCGAAGGCGAACGCTTGGGGGGCCGTGGCTGCATGGTCGGCCACTGGTCGCTGTGTGGTTGCGGACCCTGAGGTATCGAAGAAAAGACGTCCGGGCGCGTGCTCGGCGCCGCCGGACCGGTGGCATCCCAACGACTGGTGGAGCCCGAAATCAAGTGGGCGCTGAGCCGTGCGCATTGGCGGCAGGGTTTTGCCAGCGAGGCGGTGCGGTTGGTAGGCGCCCGCTTTGAGAAGGACGTCGAATGTCGGCGTGGGGCAGGGCATCTCTACCGGCACCCGAAGGATACGCCGGCGAACCTTCGATCGCGCCCCTTGTGCCCCCGGAAACTGTCGTTGGCGCCGCCGATGCCATCGTGGTTCGATGGGATCGCGCAGAGTGCGGCATTTTCGTGGGCCTTGTTGAGTGCACGCCGCCGGTGGTCCGGCGTTTATCGGCGATGTTGGCGCGGCGGAAGGCCATGCACGCTTGATCGTTGTCCCGTTTCCCGGACTCGTCGGTGACTGCCTCGGTGGTTAACCGGCCGGGCGAGGTGCGCCGTCGGCCTGCCCGGAGGGTCGCCGCCCGCTGGGATAACAACGGCGTGCATTTCATGACCGACGTCATGGCGTGTGACGCCTGAAAACTTGATACATATCAAATAGTTGCTTGTGCCGAGCCGGATTTTCACGTCGATGCCCGCCAATCATGATTTTCTGTAGCGGATTGCGGCAGATGGTGGATGGCGCGCCCGGCACGTGGCTCCCAATAATGGTGTCAGGCACGGCATGGGGCCGCGCCGCCATTGAGGAGACACACATGACCTGGGAAACCCCCGCCTACTGCGAAATCCGCCTGGGCTTCGAAGTCACGGCTTACGTCTACGTCCGCTAAGCCGGTCCGGGGCGGTGGCGGCTTGCCGCCCTCGCCCCCGCCATTGCCCAGAGGCTCGCCACCATGACCATCACATCGACCGCCACCGACCGCCGCCCGCAGCTGTCGCCCCACTTCATGTTCCGTTGGGAAGCCAGCCAGGACGCCTACATCCTGCTCTACCCGGAAGGGCTGATCAAACTCAACCCCTCCGCCGGCGAGATCCTCAAGCGCTGCGACGGAGAACACACCGTGGCCGAGCTGATCGCCGATCTGCAGGACGCCTTCCCCGGCCCCGCCGACGACATCGACCAGGGCGTGCGCGCCTTTCTCGATGTGGCCACCGACAAGGGCTGGCTGCACGCCTGAGACCACCCGCCACAAGGAGCACCACCATGCCAAAAGACAGCAACGGCCTCACGCTCGACGGCCAGGGCAAGCCCCTGTGGCTGTCCCTCGAAATCACCTATCGCTGCCCGCTCAAGTGCAGCTGGTGCAACAACCCGCTGGATTTCGACGACTACGCCGCCCGTGAGTTGAGTACCGACGAATGGAAGCGCGTGCTGCGCGAAGCGCGCGAGCTGGGCGCCCTGCAGCTGGGCTTTACCGGCGGCGAGCCGCTGCAGCGGCCCGACCTTGAAGAACTGGTGGCCTACGCTAACGCGCTGGGCTTCTACACCAACCTGATCACCTCCGGCATCGGCCTGACCGAAGCGCGCTTGGTGGCGCTCAAGGCAGCCGGCCTCAAGCAGATCCAGCTGTCGCTGCAGGCCACCGAGGCCGCGGTCACCGACGCGCTGGTCGGCGCCACCGCGCATGAGCGCAAGCTCGACGCCGCCCGCCGCATCAAGGCGCACGGCTTTCCGATGGTGCTCAACATGCCGGTCTTCCGCCAGAACATCGGCATGACCGACGCGATGATCGCCTGGGCCGCCGAGCTGGGCATCGAGTACATCGAGTTCGCCAACATCCAGTACTACAACTGGGCGCTGATGAACCGCGACGAACTCATGCCCACGCTCGAACAGGTGCGCGAAGCCGAGCAGGTGGTGCAGCGCTGGCGCGACACGCTGGGCAAGAAAATGACGATCTACTTCGTCATCCCCGACTACTACGAAGGCCGCCCCAAGGCCTGCATGAACGGCTGGGGCGCCATCCACCTGACCATCGCCCCCGACGGCGTGGCCATGCCCTGCCAGGAAGCGCGTGTGATCCCCGGCCTCGAATTCGAATCGGTGCGTGACAAGCCGCTGGCCTGGCTGTGGCACGAGTCGCCGTTGTTCCGCAAATATCGCGGCCTCGACTGGCTGCCCGAGCCCTGTGTGTCGTGCGACGAAAAGGAAAAGGACTTCGGCGGCTGCCGCTGCCAGGCCTTCCTGCTCACCGGCGACGCCGGCAACACCGACCCGGCCTGTGGCCGCTCGCCGCATCACGCCCGGGTGCGCGAGGCGACAGACACCGCCGCCCGCCCGCTGCGCTTCCGCAAGCCGCTGTTCAAGCGCGCCGCCGGCACCGTCACCACCGCCTTCCTGGAGGACTGAGATGCGCCATCCCTACGACACCGCACGCGGCACCATCGCTCTCGGCGTACTGCTCACCGTGGTGTTGGCAGCGCTGGTGCGCCTGCTGGCCGGTTGAGGCGCGCCATGGACATGCTGCTCGACCTCACCCTGCGCTGGGCGCACTTCATCGCCGGCATCATCTGGGTCGGCCACAACTACTCCAGCGTGGTGCAGCGCCCGAGCTGGCAGCCGCTGCGCGCCGAGGAGCTGAGCGACGACCGCAGTCCGCGCTTCCAGGCGCTGCTCAACCGCGAGCACGGCTTCTTCCGCTGGGCCTCGGTGGTCACCTGGAGCGCCGGCCTGCTGATGCTGTGGCGCCAGGGCTGGCTGAGCGACGCGCTCGCCCTGCAAGGCAGTCTGGCGCCGATTGGCGTGGGCATGTATATCGGCACGCTGATGATGCTCAACGTCTGGCTGGTGCTGTGGCCGCACCAGAAAAAGGTGCTCGGCCTGGTGCCCGCCAGCATCGACGAGCGCCTGCGCTGCTCGCGCATCACCCACCTGTCGTCGCGCACCAACACCATGCTGTCGATCCCGCTGCTGTTCTTCATGGCCACCGGCAGCCACGGCGGTCTGCTGTGACGGCCTACAGCTTTGCCGCCGGCCCCGCCCGCCTGCCCGACGCCGTGCTCGAACGCGCCCGCGACGAGCTGTTCGTCCGCGGCGTAGACGGCGCCGCCACACTGGAGCGCCCCTTCACCGGCGACGCCTTCCGCGCCACGCTGGCCCATGCCCGCGAACGCCTGGCCACGCTGCTCGACCTGCCACCCGGCTACCGCATCCTGTTCCTCGCCGGCGGCGCCATGCACCAGTTCTCGCTACTGCCCATGAACCTGCTCGGCACCGCCCGCTGCGCCGCCTACGCCGACTCCGGCTACTGGTCGCAGCGCGCCATCGACGAAGCGCGCCGCTACACCGAGGTGGTCATTGCCGCGCGCTACATCGGCGCCACCCCGCTGGCCGCGCCGACTACCGGCCGCTGGCATCTGCCACAGGGCTGCGCCTACTGCCACATCACCCCCAACGAAACCGTCGACGGCCTGGCCTACCCCGAGCTGCCGCACACCGGCGCCGTGCCGCTGGTGGCCGACGCCACCTCCTGCTTTCTCGCCACGCCGCTCGACGTCACCCGCTTCGGCCTGATCTACGCCAGCGCCCAGAAAAATCTTGGCATCGCCGGGCTCACCGTGCTCGTGGTGCGCGACGAGCTGCTCGGCCGCGTCGCCCCGCACGTCCCCACCGCATTCAGCTACCGCATCCAGGCCCAGCAGGACAGCACCTACAACACCCCGCCCACCGCCGCCATCCACGTGGCCGCCCTGGTCTTCGACTGGATCGCCGACAACGGCGGCCTCACCGCGCTGGCTGCCGCCAACCGGCGCAAGGCCGAGGGGATCTACCGCGTCATCGACGGCAGCGGCGGCGTCTACACCGCCCCGGTGGTGCCCGCCCACCGCTCCGTCACCAATATCCGCTTCCACCTGGGCGACACCGCCCTCACCGAGCGCTTCGTCGCCGAGGCCGAAGCCCACGGCCTGCATCACCTGCGCGGCCACCCCCGCATCGGCGGCCTGCGCGCCAGCCTCTACAACGCCATGCCCGACGCCGGCGCCAGCGCGCTGGCCGAGTTCATGGCCGATTTTGCGCGGCGGAATGGATGAGCACGCTGGCGCGGCCGCCCGACGGCAAGACGCCCGCATCCTCCGCGACGACGGGGCGAAGCGCTCGCATTGCGCAGCGTCGCATCGGGGGCATGACTCGGCGCGGTGGAAGCCGCTCATCATCGAATCGCGACAACAGCCCGGTGACGCGTGTGCAGCGTGTCAGGTCGCACGGCGCATCGCTCGCGCCCGCGTGGCGGGGCAGCGTCTCCGTGAGCGTGCTGGTCCGAACACCGGCAATCCGCATGCACTGGCTTGCGCCAAGCGTGTCGCGCAGCAACGGCAGATTTCTCCTGTGATCAGGTCCAGCCTGCCCTGGCACGACCGCCCCGGCCTCGCCGGCGGCATCGACACCGATGGCCGTCAGGCCGCCACCTTGCTGGAGCTCGGCTTCGGCAGCGTCGAGTTCGGCACCGTCGCCGCCCATCCACAGGCGCCCAACTCGCTCGCCCCACTGGTCGCGCGTCTTGCCGCCCTGCCACCCCGCAGCGTCGATACCAGCGCCATCGGGATCAGCGTTGGCCTGTCGCCAGATGCGCCGGCCACTGCCTTGCCGGCCCAATGGCTCGACGCCTTGCACGATGCCTGGAGCGTCGCCGACTACCTGAGCTTCAACCTCAGCGCCCGCGCCCGCCGCCCCCTCTTGGCACCGGAACATCACCCCATGCTGGCCGTTACCCTGCGCGCGCTGGTTCGCGAGCGCAATCGCCTGCCCCGGTATATCGCTCTGGCGCTCAAACTGCCGCTCGGCGACCGGCACGACCCGCTGCCGGCCCTCGCCGATACCGCCGCCCACGCCGGCATTGACTGTCTCACCCTGGTGCTGGCTGATCCGCCCGCCCGGCGCAGCGAGCAACTCGCCCGACTCGCCGATCTGGCCCACCGGCTGGCTGGCGGGCCCGCCCTCGTCGCAGTCGGTGGCATACGCAACGCCCGCGATGTCCAAGATGCCCACGCGGTCGGCGCCTCAGCCGTGCAGGTCCACCGCGCGTTTATTCACCGCGGCCCGGCCTGCCTGAAAGATCTGAGTAGGTAAGGCCGCGTCATTCGGCCGTTGTTGGACAATCTCGCCTCGGCGAACCGGACGCCTGGCGCACGAGGCTCGCCGCCGACGCTAGCGGGGCGCCATCACCCGCCACACCTTGCCCACCACATTGTGGGCCGGCACAAAGCCCCAGGCGCGGCTATCGCTGCTGTTGTCGCGGTTGTCGCCCATCACATAGTAATGCCCCGCCGGCACCTCGCACTCGATGCCCTCGGCGTCGATACGGCAGTTGTCGCGCATCGGAAAATCCTGGATGACCTGAAAGTACGGCCGTTCAGCGCGGTCGTAGATGACCCGGTAGCGTGTGCCCGACAGCTGCTCTTCAAACTGGAGCATCACCGTTGCCTGCGCCGGGTCCACAAAATCCGCCACCGGCGCGCGCTTCACCGTCAGGCCGTTGATGCTCAACTGTCCGCGCTGGTAGCGCACCGTGTCGCCCGGCAAACCCACCACCCGCTTCGCGTAGCGTATCAGCGGCTCGACCGGATACGCGAACACGATCACATCACCATGCCGAATCTCGGCCGATACCGGCCGATGCGCCACACTGATGCCGTAGCTGCCGTAATTGCCATACCCCCACTTGCTCACAATCAACACCGCGCCCGGTGCAATCGTCGGCTGCATCGACACGCTAGGCATCGAGAACGGCTCCACCACGAAGGCCCGCACGCCAAACACCATCACCATAACGGCCAGCGCACTGCCCAGCACGCCATACCAATGGCTGTACCACGGCCGCATGCGCCTGGCGGGCCACTTGCCGGTCAGCCGGTAGGCGTGCCCCGCGGCGAGGACCGACAGCACGAAACCCATGAGGCCGGCAACCAACCCAGCCGGTCCGAACCAGAGAAAGCCAACCGCAGCCAGCACGAGTGCCAAATAGCCTGCCGCCCAGCGCGCACTACCGGCGTAGAGCAGTCCAGCGGGTGGGGCGAGAAAGCCGAGGAGTGTGGCGAGCCATTTGTTTGGGGGGCGAGGAGTCATCTCGGAACAATATCTCGGATTCACGCCAGAGACATACGGCGGTAAAGTGGTTGTCAGTGTTAATATACGATTCGGCTAGCGGCGCAACCTCCGGATTTGCATTCCGATGCCGTTGGCGCAGTTGCTACGAATACTGGCGCGGGGCAAACCTCAGTGCGTATACAAAATACTAGAGACAGGTCGATTCGCAAGTTCTGTTTTGTTGCCGATCTAATTGGCAAAGAATGATATATCAGTGATGAGGTGAGCGTGCAGAATATAATTAGCGTTGTCGTCATTATTCTATTGGCCGGCTGTGCCTCGTTCTCACCATCCTTGCCGGAAAATTACTCCGGTGATACCGCAACCATAGATGACAGCTTTCAACGACTCAGTCGAAGCACGGCAAAGTTTTACTATATACGGCAGTTGAACGATAAAAATATTCAGAATGCGCTAACGGCGACCTATGAAGCCACCGAAGGAAGAGGAGCGCAATTGATTGCAATGGGTGCATCACGCCTTGTTCCCGCTGAGCCGTTGAGCCTGTATGTCGTCGGCCGAGTTTATCACTCAGCACCAATCGGATATCTTATTAATTCTAAATCGAATTATATTGTTGAAGGACGGGTGAGTTTTACTCCGACAGCAGGAGAGAGGTATTTGGTTTCTGGAGAGTTGGGTGAGTACTATTCAGCTGTCTGGATCGAAGATATAAATGGAAATGTTGTGTCGACCATGGTGGAAGCAAAGGCACCAGGATACTTCAAGATAGGCGATAGCGAGCGCTCAGAAAAGCGCGTCCTGACAAGAGAGGAATTGTTCTTCGGACTGTCCGGAGGAGAGAGTGTGGGCCTAGTAGAGGAGAAGCTGGGGGCCCCGAATTCTGTTGAGAAATATAGAGCGAGCGTGTTCTCAAATAGTCCGTCCACGGTAACGTATAAATATGCTGGTCTAGGCAGTGTGTTGTTCTTGTCGCGGAACTCTGAGCCGGAATTCGTCGAGAGGGTAGCCCCAGCCCTGAATTATTTGCAACAAGGCTCGCCAATTGAGGCGCAGTTTGACTCCGAAGTAGAGGCGCAGCTAAATTCCGAAGGTTCAATTTTGCGGCATGTAGCTAGAAATTTCTATCGACGCGACGAAATTGATGTTGAGACCCTTGATTTGGTAGCCAAAAAAATTTGGTCTGCGAAAAGCACGGAAGATCGAAATACTATTGACGCGATCGCATGGTTTTGCCGGGTTCTGGAAAAAAGCAGTAATTCAAGGTATAGAGATCTGCTTGAGATGGTTTCGGTTCAAGCGGAATCAAGCAAGGTTAGAAAGTATGCACGAAGTGCTTTTGAGTTATTGCCGGATGTTGACGTAGTGCAGTTCGTTCCCGATGCTGATTAATGCGTGAAACACCTCTTTCGGTATTGACAGGCTATTCGATTGTTTGTGTGGCGAGGGTTCAGTAGCTCGGCATTGTTCTTGCGGATTCTGCCTGACGCGCGCTAGCCGCACTTGCATGCGCGGTTCGTCTGAGCCAGTAGCCCCTCACAACGGCCAGATCCACAACAGCATCGGAAAACTCACCGTCATCACCAGGATTTCCATCAGCAGCCGGAGTCGCCAAAGCGGAATCCGCCCGGGCCGAAGATGAGGGTGTTGTTCTGGTGGCCGATGGGGGAGAGGAGAGCGCAGGAGCCGCCGACGGCAACGGTCATCAAGAAGGCGTCGGGTGTGGCGCCGAGCTGCTCGGCGACGCTGATGGCGATTGGGCACATGACGGCCGCGGTGGCGGCGTTGTTCATGAAGTCGGACAGAGTCGCGAGGGTCTGGTCTTGAATTGCGACATTCTCAACCCCGTGGCGCCCACGGCCAAGCTCTTTGAGGCGCGACGCTTGGGTTATCACGAATGACCTCGGAGCCATCGACCGACACGCCTTGCCCCACCGCGTCGCCCGTGTGGCCGCGGTCGAGTTTCGTTTGATCTCTTGTATTGTTCTATCCGCTGGCGGGACTTTTCTCGCGGTGCTAAGGTGTCGCGCGCTCCGATAAGGCCGAATCTGCCGAAGTCCGGGGCTTTGCGCTGCAGGCACACGATGCTGCGGCAGGTATCCGCAACGATCGCGAACGCTCCGAGATGAATGAAACAGACGCTTACGCCGAACCTGCCGAAGATGCCGTGCTCGGCGCGCTGATCTCGTCCGAGGTGACGGTGGGGCAGATCGTTCGGGGCAGCATTCTCGAGTGCGCGCCGGATCTTGCCATCCATGAAGCTGCCCGGCGGATGAGCACCGCACACGTGAGCTCGATTCTCGTGGTCGAGGATGACGTACCCGTCGGCATCTGGACCGAGCGCGACGCCCTGGCCATCGACTTCGATCATCCCGACAGTTTCAACCGGCCGGTCCACGATGCGATGAGCGCGCCGGTGCGCACCGTCACCCGCGACCTGGGCCTGCAGGCGTTGGCAATCCGTTTTCGTGACGAACACATGCGTCACTACCTGGTGGTGGATGAGGACGGCCGGCGCTGTGGCATTGTTACCCAGACCGACGTGGTGCTGAATCAGGGCATTGAGCACTACCTCAAGCTGCGCAAGCTCGATTCGATCATCAAGGGCAGCCTGCAGCCGCTGCCTGAGTCGGCGCTGCTTGGCGAAGCCGTGCGGCAGATGCGCAGCGCCGCGCAGGACGCGGTGGTGGTGGCCTATGCCGACGGTAGCTACGGCATCCTCACCGAGCGCGATCTGACCCGCCTGATCGCTGAGCGTGCCGGCAGCCGCTCGGTCGGCGAACTGGCCAGCCGCCCGATGATCACGGTGAGCGAGGACGCCAGCCTTTACCATGTGCGTTGCATGCTCACCGACCGCCGGGTGCGGCACGTGGGCGTTATGCGTCGCGATGGCAGCCTGGCTGACCTGGTGAGCTTTACCGACATTCTGTCGGGCATGGAGCTGGCTTACGTCCATGAATTGCAGCATGCGTTGCGCGAGCGCGACATGGCGCTCAATGCCTCGCAGCGCAACCTGCACCTGGCCGAAAAGGTCATCGAAAGCTCGCTCGAAGGCATCCTGATCACCGACGAGAAGTCGCGCATCATCTCGGTGAATCCGGCCTTTACCCGGCTCACCGGGTATCGCCCGGACGAGGTGATCGGGCGCAATCCGTCGCTGCTCAACTCGGGCCGCCAGGGCCCGGAGTTCTACCGTGAGATGTGGGTGAAGTTGTCGGCTGAAGGCCAATGGCAGGGCGAGATCTGGAACCGCCGAAAGAGCGGCGAGCTCTACCCCGAACTGCTCACCATCACCGCCATCAAGGACCGCGACGGCACCTTGACCAACTATGCGGCGGTGTTCAGCGACATCAGCCAGATCAAGGAAAACGAGGCGCACATCCGCCACCTCGCCTACTTTGATCCGCTCACCGGCCTGCCCAACCGTCGCTTGCTCGAAGATCGGCTGCAGGTGGCGCTGGCCCACGCTCATCGCAATCGCAATCGTGCCGCGGTGCTGTTCATTGATCTGGATCGCTTCAAGCGTATCAACGACAGCCTCGGGCACGAAGTCGGCGACCAGCTACTGATGGAGGTCGCCCGCCGGCTGCGCGCCTGCCTGCGCGAGGACGACACCGTGGCGCGCATGGGCGGCGACGAGTTCATCGTGGTGCTGAGCGATCTCACCGATCCGGACGACGCCGCACACACCGCCACCCGCATCATCGAATCGCTGCGCCGCCCGGTACAGGTGGACGCACACGAACTCACCGTGACCACCAGCGTCGGCATCAGCATCTTCCCGGATGACAGCTGTGACCCGGTGGCGCTGATCAAGAACGCCGACACTGCCATGTATCGCGCCAAGGACGAAGGCCGTAACGCCTTCCAGCTGTACCAGCCGGCCATGAACGCCCGTTCGCTGGAGCACCTGGCGCTGGAAAGCGCCCTGCACCGGGCCCTGGCGCGCGAGGAACTGGTGCTGCACTACCAGCCGCTGGTCGATATCCGCGCTGGGCGCACGGCGGCGGCCGAAGCATTGCTGCGCTGGCGCCACCCCGAACTGGGGCTGGTGCCGCCGGCAGACATCATCCCGCTGGCGGAGGAAACCGGCCTGATCGTGCCGATTGGCGAGTGGGTGCTGCGCACCGCCTGTCTGCAGCACGCCCGCTGGCGCGAGGGCGGGCACGGCGAGCTGCGCATGCTGGTGAACATCTCGGCTCGCCAGTTCCAAGACAAAGGCTTCACCGCCATGGTGGCGCGGGTCATCGCTGACACCGGCATGCCCGCCGCCCAGCTGACCCTGGAACTCACCGAGACCATGCTGATGGAGGGCAGCGAACGCATCATCGGCGTGCTGGAGGGGCTGCGTGCACTGGGTGTGCGCCTGGCGCTGGACGACTTCGGTACGGGCTATTCCTCGCTCGCTTACCTCAAGCGCTTCCCGATCGACGAGCTGAAGATCGACCGCTTGTTCATCCGAGACATCGATCGCAACGAGAACGATGCGGCCATCGCCGAGGCGATCATCAAGCTCGCCCATAGCCTCGGCCTGAGCGTGGTGGCCGAAGGCGTGGAGTCGGCCGCGCAACTGGCGATCCTCGCCCGCAATGGCTGCGAGCTCGCGCAGGGCTTCTACTTCAGCCAGCCGGTGGAGGCCGGGCAGTTCGTGCTGCCGTCGTAAGCCGGCTCGTCTGAAACGTACCGCCCCGGCGGGGAGTGACGACATTGAGGTGCCGATCCCGATGGCCGGGTGCCTGCGTTGGCGGTTCAGATACCCGGATACGTCAAACTCCCGACCGCAAGGCCGCAGTGGGTGGCGCGCACCTGCAGGCGTCACCTTGGCGCCGTAGCGACGCGCCTGCTCAAATCCGGGGCATTCAGCAAACCTACAAGGGCCACACCCACAGCAGCATCGGCACGCTGATGGTGACCACCAGCAACTCCATCGGCAAGCCCAGCCGCCAGTAGTCCCCAAAACTGAATCCGCCTGGGCCGAGGATGAGGGTGTTGTTCTGGTGGCCGATGGGGGTGAGGAAGGCGCAGGAGCCGCCGATGGCGACGGCCATCAGGAAGGCGTCGGGGGTGGCGCCGAGCTGCTCGGCGATGCTGATGGCAATGGGGCACATGACGGCCGCGGTGGCGGCGTTGTTCATGAAGTCGGACAGCGTCATGGTCGTGACGAGAATCAGCGCCAGTGCGACCACCGGGTGCCCCTGGGCGATGCCGCCGAGCAGGCCCTGGGCGAGGGCATCGGCGGCGCCGGTGCTGGCCATGGCGCCGGCCACCGGAATCAGGGCGCCGAGCAGCACCACGACCGGCCAGTCGACCGCGTCGAAGAGTTTGTCAGGCGTGACGATGCGCAGCACCACGAAGGCCAGCACCGCGCAGGCGAAGGCGATGGCGGCGGGCAGCAGGCCGAAAGCGGCACCGGCAATGGCCAGTGCCATGATGGCGACGGCGATGGTGGCCCGGCCGCGGTTGGGGATAGCGATGTCGCGCGGGGCCAGCGGCACGCCGCCGAAGCTGCCGGCGAAGGCGCCGAGCGCTTCGGGGGTGCCTTGCATCAGCAGCACGTCGCCGGCGCGGATGGCGGTCGAGCGCAGGCGTTTGATGCTTTGCCGGCCCTGGCGCGAGATGGCCAGCAGGTTGAGGCCAAAGCGGGTGCCGACGTGGATGTTGCCGATGCTGCGACCGATCAGCGAGGAGGTGGGCAGGACGACCAGCTCCTGCAGTTCGGTTTCGTCAGCGTCCTTCGACTTCTTCTCGTCTTCATCGCCCTTGCGCCGCTCGGGTGTGGCGTCGTCGTCCTTCGCAGGCCCCTGCAGGCTGAGGCCGAGGTCGGCGAGCGCAGTGGTGAGCGATTCCGGGTCGGCCTCGATGACCAGGATGTCGCCCTCGCGCAGCAGGCGCCAGGGATTGGGCGCGGAGACGCGGAAGGCGTTGCGCACCATGCCGACCACCTGCGCGTCGGCCGCCTCCAGCGCGCGCTCGATCTCGTGCAGATGCTTGCCCACGGCCTTGCCGTCACCCGTGACCCAAGCCTCGGTCAGGTAGTTGCCGGTGTCGAATCCGGCGGCTCCTTTGGTTTCTCGGTGGGGCACGATGCGCCAGCCGAGCACGGCCAGAAAGACGATGCCGCCCAGTGCCACGGCAAGGCCGACCGGGGTGAAATCGAACATGCCGAAGCTGCCGGCACCGGTACTTTTGCGGAAACTGGAGACGATCAGGTTGGGTGGTGTACCGATGAGTGTGGTCATGCCGCCGAGCAAGGTGCCGAAGGCCAGCGGCATGAGCACTTTGCCGGGCGGCAGCTCGTGGCGGCTGGCGGTCTGCACCGCCACCGGGATCAGCAGCGCCATGGCGCCGACGTTGTTCATGAAGGCCGACAGCACCGCGCCGACGGCGATCAGTACCGCGATGCTCAGCGTGGGGCCGGCCTCCGGGGCGAGAAGGCGCTGGGCCAGGGCGTTGACCGCGCCGGTGTTTTGCACGCCTCGACTGAGCACCAGCACGGCTGCGACGGTGATCACCGCGGGGTGGCCGAAGCCGGCAAAGGCTTCGGCCGAGGGCACCAGGCCGGCCAGCACGCAGGCCAGCAGGCCGGCCAGCGCCACCACGTCGTGCCGCCAGCGCCCCCATAAAAACAGGCCGATAGTGGCGGCGAGAATGGCGAAGAGGAGGATCTGGTCGGTCTGCATGGCGCTTACTGGCTGGGCGCGGCGGGCCGGGTGAGCTGGTCGATCATGGCTTTGACCGCCTTCACTTGCGGGCCGTTGCGGGTGGCGTAGTCGACCGACTCATAGCCCCACCAGTCCCAGCAGGCTTTGGGGTTGAACACCCAGCGCGGCCAGTTGCCCGACCACGCCCAGCCGTAGCGCGGCGTGGTTTGCGGGTAGAGGACGACGAGGCGGTTGGCCTCGGCCCAGCGGTTGTAGCCGGCGCGGGTGGCGAAGCGATCGCCGATCTGGTCGGCGCTCTGGCGGCAGCCATGGAAGGCCACATGCAGTTTGCAGCCGCCGGCGCGGCAGCCGATGGGGATGTAGGCGTAGCCGCCATCGCTCATGCCGGCACTGCCACCGGCGCGGGTGAAGGGGCTCTGGTCGAAAGTGACGAGCTCGCCGCTGGCGGTGGCGGCTTTGGGCTGGAGCGGGCCGAGCAGGTGGGCAAGGAGCTGGCCGGCCGCGTCGACGCCCTCGCAGCGGTTGATGTAGGGCGGCTCGGAGGTGTCGCAGGCGTTGGCTTGCGGGTCGTCGAGCGAGAGCATGGCGTGGCCGGCGTCGGGTACGGTCACATAAGCGATTTGCGTGGCGGCGACCCAGCGACGATAGAAGGCGTCGAGCGCGTCCATGACCGGGCGGGCCACGGTGCGATCCTGCCCGCCGGTGAGCAGCCAGACGCGGTCGGCGGCAAGACCGGCGACCGGGTCGATGCGGCCGGCAGCGGCATCGTCGGCCACTCGCGCGGCGCTGGTGGCGGCGTCGGGCACGGGTTTGCTGTCGCTTGGCTCCATGCAATTGGACAGTGCCTGCCACATGCTGCCGGCGGCGCATTCGTACGGCCCGCCGGCGATCACGCCGACGCCGTCGACGATGGCCGAGTGGGCCACATGAAACTGCACTGCCATATAGCCGCCAGAGGAAATGCCCGACACAGTGATGTGCTCGGCTTGCACGCCGAGCGCGGGCAGCGGCGGGGCGGCATGGGCGGCCGTGGCAAACACGGCGACGAGGAGTGACGAGGCGACGAAGCGCATGGGCGAGCCCGTAAGAAGTGACAGGGGCATGATCAATGGATCGCGGTGTCCAACGCAAGCCGGCTGTGCCAAACTGGCAGTGTGTGATTTCGCGATACAGTGAAGCACGCCCCCAATTTCAACAGGAGAAAGCGTTATGACGACAGTGACTCTGCATGGCAATCCGGTAGCTGTGGCCGGCCGCCTGCCCCAAAAAGGCGATGCCGCCCCCGCTTTGACGCTGACTGGCGCCGATCTGGCCGATGTCGGCCTGGATGCCTTTGCCGGTAAGCGTAAGGTGCTGAATATTGTGCCCAGCCTGGACACCCCGACCTGCGCCACCTCGACCCGCAAGTTCAACGCCGAGGCCTCCAGCCTGGCGAACACCGTGGTGCTGGTGATCTCGGCCGACCTGCCCTTCGCGGCCAAGCGTTTCTGCGTGGCTGAGGGCCTCGAGAACGTGGTGACCCTGTCCAACTTCCGCAGCCCGGCTTTTGCCAAGGACTGGGGCGTCGCGCTGGCCGATGGCCCGCTGACCGGTCTGACCGCCCGCGCGGTGGTGGTGCTGGACGAAGCCAACAAAGTGACCCATTCCGAGCTGGTGGGCGAGATCGGCGACGAGCCGGACTACGCGGCCGCGCTGGCTGCACTCCAGTAAGCCTGCGGGCTTGCGCACACGACGGCGGACTGCGGTTCGCCGTTTTTTGTTGGTCTCGGAGTCTGCCGTGCGTATTGAATCTGCCGCTTTCCGGTCGGAGGTGTTGCCATGATCCCTGCCCGCAACCTGATCGGGCTGGCGGTGCTGACCCTGATGTGGGGCATCAACTGGCCGGTGATGAAGCTCTCGCTGCGCGAGCTGTCGCCGCTGTATTTTCGCGCCATTACGATGAGTGGCGGCCTGCTGCTGCTGATCTGCTGGTATCGTTCGCGCCGCGTCAGTCTGAGCCTGCCGATGTCGGCGCTGCCGCAGGTGGTGCTGCTGGCGGTGCCGAACATTCTGGGCTGGCATGCGCTGTCGATTTTCGGGGTGCAGGCGCTGGCCTCGGGGCGGGCGGCGATTGTCGGCTTCACCATGCCGATCTGGGTGGTGATCATCGGCGTGCTGTTCTTCCGCGAGAAGATGACGCCGCGTCTGTGGCTGGCCACGGTCTGCTCGGCGGGCGCGGTGGTGTTGCTGCTCTGGCACGAGCTGGATGCCCTCACCGGCCGGCCGGTGGGCGTGCTGTGGATGCTGTCGGCGGCCTTTTGCTGGGCGCTCGGAACCTTGTTGCTCAAGCGCGTGTCTGTGCCGCTGTCCACCGAGGCGCTGACGGTGTGGATGATCGGGCTGGTCGTGCCGGTGGTGTGGGTGCTCGCGGTGTCGCTGGAGCCGGTGCCGAGTCTGGATTTTTCGCCGACCATGTGGGTGGTGCTGGTGTATGGCTTTGCCATCAACTACGGCATTGCGCAGATTTTGTGGTTTTCGATTGCGCGCAGCGTGCCGCCGGTGGCCAGTGGCTTGTCGATCATGTTCATTCCGGTGATCGGGCTGGGCTCGGCGATGGTATTGACTGGCGAGCAGCCGTTTGTTGAAGATTATTTTGCCGCGGCACTGATTGTCGTGGCGCTGGCAACGACGCTTTTGATCGGGCGCCGAAGCAAGCCGTGATCTTGCCGGTGGGGCGGCACGGACTTCTTTGTGAAAGGACACGGAATGGGGCGGACGTTTCGCTCGGGGCTCGCGCTGGCGGGCCTGGTATGGGCCAGCCAGACGTTGGCGATGGTCACCATCACACTCGAAAACGGCGACCGCCTGCGCGGTGAGCTGGTGGCCGAGACGCCCACCGAATTGCGCTTGAAGCATCCGATGCTCGGCGATGTGGTGGTGGCGCGCGACAAGGTGCGCACGCTCGAAGACGGCGACACCGTGGCCCCGCCGCGCCCGAAGCCGACGATTGCCCGCGTGCCGGACAACGGGCTGCTCGGCTCGGGCTGGCTGACCGACTGGCGCCGCCGCATGGAAGTGGGCGTGAGCGGCGCCTCGGGCAAGTCGCAGAACCAGCGGATCAACGTTGGCTTCATGGCCGATTTTGAAGACACCGAGGAGCGCTGGAATCACCGGACGCGTTTTTATCGCCGGCAGTCGGAGGGCGAAACCACTTCGCAGACGCTATCGGTCGCGCTTAACCGCGACGGCCTGGTGCCGGGTTCGCCACGCTTCTATTTCACCGGCGGCCAGTTTGTGCGCGACGACTTCAAGGATTGGGGCAACCGCCTTAACGTGAACACCGGTATCGGTTACCAGTTTGTATCGACCGAGCGCTGGCGCTTGCTCGGCCGTAGCGGCGTGGGTGCGATCCAGACCTGGGGGGGTGAAGACGGCAGCCGGTTTGCGCCCGAGCTGTTGCTCGGCGTGGATTTGAACTGGCGGGTGACGCGCCAGCATTCGGTCGCCCTGACCAATGCCTACCACCCCAATGTGCGTGAGCATGGCGTGTTTCGCAACATTACGTCGGTGGACTGGGTGATCGACCTGGACAAGAGCCTGGGGGCGGGTCTGCAGATTGGTGTGACCAACGAGTACGACTCGGCGCGCGAGCCGGGCGTGGGGCGCAACGACTTCAATTACACCAGCTCGCTGGTGTGGCGGCTGTGAGGGTGTTGGGGGCCGGATGAATCCGGCCTCAGGCGAGGGGTATCAAAATTTGCGTTGTAGGGCCGGATTCATCCGGCCTTGGGCGAGGTTGGATCGGCGTTGCCCAATCCGGCGGGTTGAAACCCGCCTTACGGGTCGAGCCCCTCGACGCTGATCAGCCGCGCCGAGCTGCATTCGTCGCGAATGGCCTTGAGTCCTTGATAGATCGGGCCGGTGTAGAAGTCTTCCCAGGCCTGCATGGAGGGGAATTCGAGCACCACGATGCGCCGCGGCGACCAGTCGCCTTCGTACACCTTGTGGGCGCCGCCGCGCGCAAGATAGCGCCCGCCGGCCGCTTCGAGCGCGGGTTTTACCTTCTGGATGAATTCCTGGTAGCGCGGCACGTCTCGAATCTCGACATCGAAAATCACGTAGGCAGTCATGGGCAGCGCCTCCCGGAGGGTGTCAGTGGGGCCGACTCAAAGTGTGGTGAGCCAAGCAATCTGTGGTCCGAACAGGTCGGTCAGGATCAGCATAACCGGTAGCGCGACGGCGTAGAAGCGCACCAGCCGGCGGATTGACGGATGCGCGCCGCCGAGCTCGAGAAAGTGATCAATCACGACCCGCCCCTTGAAGGCCATCATGGCGGCGACGGTCACCGTAACCCACAGCCCGGGGCTGCCCGCGTTGCCCAGCACGGCGCCGACCAGGGTGAGGCCAAGCAGTAGCAGCCAGGCGAGGGTGAGGCTGCGTTCGTTGTGCATGCGTGGCGTCCTCATGGCAGTACGTAGAACAGCGGAAAGATCATCAGCCAGATCAGGTCGGTGGCATGCCAGTAGCAGGCAAAGGCTTCCAGACCGTCGTGATCCGTGGCGTCGTAGGCACCCATCCAGGTGCGGAACATCACCCACATCAGCCCGAGCAGCCCCCAGCACACATGCACCAGATGGTTGAAGGTGAGGTAGTAATAGGCCATCTGAAAGACTTCGCCATTGCCCGACAGGCCTTGGGCGACATTCCACTGCACCTCGAAAAACTTGACGACTGGATAGCCCATGCCGGTGAACAGCGCCGCCGTGAGCCACTTGAGACAGGTGGCGCGCGCGTTGCGTCGCATGGCCATGACGCCGCGGGCGACGAAGTAGCTGCTGGTGAGCATGATCACCGTGTTGGTGACCCCGGCCAGGGTGGACAGTTGCTGTGGGCCGCCGCGGAAGGCGTCCGGGTGGTGGGCGCGGGCCACAAAGTAGACGAGAAACATCAAGGCGAACTCGGTGAGCTCGCAATAAATGCCGACCCAGATCGCCTTGTTGCCGGGTATGCGACCAAGGACGGGCGCAATTGGCGCCGAGAAAACGGGTGTCGCGATCGACATCTGTGGTGTCGTTCTCAGTGGTTTGGGGTGCTTTCAGTATGGTCAGGCCGCAACGCCGGGGCCAGCGCGACGTGGCGATTTCTTGATGTGGACCAAGCGGGGCATCAAGGTGCCCGATGGACGGCGGCGCCGGGGGAGAACCAGAGCACGGTCGTGCCGGCGAGGCGTCCGCCGCGGCTATCGAAGGCTTCGGCGCGCGGTTGGGGGGCGAAGCGGACGATGGACACGTGCCCGCACCGTAGGCGCGTCGGGCGGCTCGAGAACAGGGGCCTGCGCGTCGGAAATGGCCGGGCGATTCGGGATGCGCGGTTCGTTGTATGTAAGCTCATGTTTTAAAGCAATAAGTTCGTGAAACATTGCAGGGCAAGTCTGGCCTTGCGCGGCGCAAGCGAGTAGAATCGCGGCCTTGCCTTTTTGCCGTTTCTCCGCGCAGGACGCGTCATGCTGTATCCCACTCGATTCGATGTCATTGTTGTTGGCGGCGGCCACGCCGGGACTGAAGCCGCGCTGGCGGCGGCGCGCATGGGCGTCAATACCCTGCTGCTGACCCACAACATCGAGACCCTCGGTCAGATGAGCTGCAACCCGTCGATTGGCGGCATCGGCAAGGGCCATCTGGTCAAAGAGGTCGACGCGCTGGGCGGCGCCATGGCGGCGGCCACGGATGAGGCGGGCATTCAGTTTCGTATCCTCAACGCCTCCAAGGGCCCGGCGGTGCGTGCCACGCGTGCCCAGGCTGATCGCGTGCTGTACAAGGCGGCAATCCGCCGCCGGCTCGAAAACCAGCCGAATCTCACATTGTTTCAGCAGGCGGTGGATGACATCACTGTGGTGGGCGATCGGGTCACCGGCGTGGTCACGCAGTTGGGCATCCGCTTCGAGGCGCCGACCGTGGTGCTCACCGCCGGCACCTTTCTCAACGGCCTGATTCATGTCGGTTTGACCAGTCACTCAGGCGGGCGCGCCGGCGATCAGCCGTCGATTTCGCTGGGTCAGCGCCTGAAAGAACTCAAGCTGCCGCAAGGCCGACTCAAAACCGGCACGCCGCCGCGCATTGACGGCCGCTCGGTTGATTATTCGGTGATGACCGTGCAGCCGGGCGATGACCCGGTGCCGGTGTTCAGTTTCCTCGGTTCGGTGGCGCAGCACCCGGCGCAGCTGCCGTGCTGGATCACCCACACCAATGAGCGCACCCACGAGATCATCCGCAACAACCTCGATCGTTCGCCGATGTATTCGGGCGTGATCGAAGGCGTCGGGCCGCGCTACTGCCCGTCGATCGAAGACAAGATTCACCGCTTCGCCGATAAAAGCAGCCACAACATCTTTCTTGAGCCCGAAGGGCTGGAGACGCACGAAATCTACCCGAACGGGATTTCCACTTCTCTGCCCTTCGATGTGCAGCTGCAGGTGGTGCGCAGTATTGCCGGCATGGAGAACGCCCACATCCTGCGTCCGGGCTACGCCATCGAGTACGACTACTTCGATCCGCGCAATCTCAAGCGTAGCTTCGAAACCAAGACGTTTTCGGGCTTGTTCTTCGCCGGCCAGATCAACGGCACCACCGGCTATGAAGAAGCCGCCGCGCAGGGCCTGCTCGCCGGTGCCAACGCCGCGTTGCAGGTGCAGGGGCGCGAGGCGTGGTGCCCGCGCCGCGACGAAGCCTATCTGGGCGTGCTGGTCGATGACCTGATCACCCGCGGCGTGGCCGAGCCCTACCGAATGTTTACCTCGCGCGCCGAGTATCGCCTCAGCCTGCGCGAAGACAACGCCGACCTGCGCCTGACCGAGCAAGGCCGCGAACTGGGCCTGGTGGACGATGTGCGTTGGGCCGCGTTCTGCGCCAAACGTGAAGCGATTGAGCGTGAAACGGCACGCCTCAAGGCGACCTGGGCACATCCGACCCGCATTCCGGCGGCGGACGCCGAGCGCGTGGTGGGCAAGGCGCTGGAGCGCGAATACACCTTTTTCGATCTGCTGCGCCGACCCAATGTGCGCTACGCCGATCTGATGACCCTGCCGACCGCGCCCGAGACGCCGGAGACGGATGCGCAGGTGGTCGAGCAGCTGGAAATCGCCGCGCAGTATCAAGGCTATATCGACCGCCAGCTCGACGAAGTGGCGCGCACCGCACAGGCCGAATCGACCACGCTGCCGCTGGATCTCGACTACAGCGAGGTGCGTGGCCTGTCGAAAGAAGTGCAGCAGAAACTGGCCGAGCACCGGCCCGAGACCATCGGCCAGGCCGGCCGCATTCAGGGCGTGACCCCGGCGGCCATCTCCTTGCTGCTGGTCTATCTCAAACGCAAACGCGGCGCCGCCGCCTTGAACGACGAAGTGAAACGCGCATGAGCGATATGGCAACGCTGGAACGCGGGCTGGCTGCGATGGGCATTGAATTGCCCGAAGCCGCCCATGAAAAACTGGTGGCTTACGCCGCCCTGCTGGCCAAGTGGAACAAGGTGTACAACCTGACCGCGATTCGCGACAGCAGCCAGATGATGACGCTGCACCTGTTTGACGCGCTGTCAGTGCTGCCGCATCTGGGCGCGGTGACGCGCCTGGCCGATGTGGGCTCCGGCGGCGGCCTGCCCGGCATTCCGCTGGCCATCGCCCGGCCCGAACTGGCGGTGACCTCGATCGAGACGGTCAACAAAAAGGCGACCTTTCAGCAGCAGGCGAAGATCGAGCTCAAGCTGGCCAATTTTGAACCGGTCTGCGCGCGGGTCGAAGAAGTGCGTCGCGATCCGAGTTTTGACGGAATCATTTCGCGCGCCTTCTCCGAGTTGTCGGACTTCATTCGCCTGACCGCCCACTTGCTGGCGCCGGGCGGACGTTTCTACGCCATGAAAGGCGTGTACCCTCACGAGGAAATCGCGCGCCTGCCCGAAGGTTTTCGGGTGGTCGAGTCGGTCGAACTGACGGTGCCGGCGCTCGACGCCCACCGCCACCTGATCATCATCGAACGAAACGGAAATGCCTGATGGCCCGAATCTTTTGCGTGGCAAACCAGAAAGGCGGCGTGGGCAAGACCACCACCTGTGTGAATCTCGCTGCTGCTTTGGTTGCGCGCAAGCAGCGCGTGTTGCTGATCGACCTCGATCCGCAAGGTAATGCCACCGGCGGCAGCGGCATCGACAAGCGCACGCTGACCCGCTCCGTGTACCACTTGCTGGTCGGCCTAGCCGACCTGGCCGCCGTGCGGGTGAGCTCGCCCACCGGCAAATACGATGTGCTGCCGGCCAACCGCGATCTGGCCGGCGCCGAAGTCGAGATGGTCGGCATCGAAGCGCGCGAACATCGGCTCAAAGTGGCGCTGGCCTCGGTGCGGGAAGACTACGATTTCGTGCTCATCGATTGCCCGCCTTCGTTGTCCTTGCTGACACTCAATGGCCTGTGTGCGGCCGACGGCGTGATCATCCCGATGCAGTGCGAGTACTACGCGCTGGAGGGCTTGTCCGACCTGGTCAACACGATCAAGAAGGTGCACGCCAACCTCAACCGCGATCTGAAGATCATCGGTCTGTTGCGTGTGATGTTCGACCCGCGCATGACGCTGCAGCAGCAGGTGTCGGCGCAGCTCGAATCGCATTTTGGCGACAAGGTGTTCAAGGCCGTGGTGCCGCGCAATGTGCGCCTGGCCGAAGCGCCCAGCCATGGTATGCCGGGCGTGGTCTACGATCGCACCGCCAAGGGCGCCGTGGCGTATCTCGACTTTGCCAAAGAAATGATCAAACGGGTGCAGACCCTCTAGGAAACGACTGACTATGGCGCCTCCGAAACTCAAAGGTCTTGGTCGCGGGCTGGATGCCCTCCTCGCGGCAAACGCAGACGATACCGAGAAGGGCGAACTGCAGGTCTTGCCAGTAGGCGCCTTGCAGCCGGGCAAATACCAGCCACGCACGCGCATGGACCCCGGTTCGCTCGAAGAACTGGCCGCCTCCATCAAGGCCCAGGGCGTGATGCAGCCGATCCTGGTGCGTCCGGTGGGGCCGGATCGCTACGAGATCATTGCTGGTGAGCGGCGCTGGCGCGCCTCGCAGATCGCTGGGCTGGATTCAGCGCCCTGCCTGGTGCGCGAGATCCCCGACGAGGCCGCGCTGGCCATGTCGCTGATCGAAAACATCCAGCGCGAAAACCTCAATCCGCTCGAAGAAGCCGCCGGTATTCAGCGCCTAATCGACGAATTCGAAATGACGCATCAGCAGGCCGCCGACGCGGTCGGTCGGTCGCGCCCGGCGGCGACCAACCTGCTGCGTCTGCTGCAACTGGCCTCGCCGGTGCAGGAGTTGCTGATGGCCGGTGATATTGACATGGGCCATGCGCGCGCGCTGCTGCCGCTTGATCCGGCCGGACAGATCCAGTTTGCCAATCGCGCGGCGGGGCGAGGCTTGTCGGTGCGCGAGGTCGAGCGCCTGGTGCATCACGAGCTGAAGCCGCGCAGTCTGCGCGCCAAGGCCGCGCCCGACCGGGATCTGCTGCGTCTGGAAGAAGAGCTGTCGGATGCGCTCGGCGCAAGCGTCACGATCAAGGCCAATCGCAAAGGGGCGGGTGCGCTGTCGATCGGCTTCGGTAGCCTCGATCAGCTCGAAGGTCTGCTGTCGAGGCTGCGCTGAGCCAGCCAATGCGTCATCCCGGTGCATGGCGCACCAGCGTTGACTGCAATGTCTTATAAATAACATCAGGGCTGGATCCAAGGCCCCGCGCGGATCACGGCCCGACGGGCCGCTTTTCCAGCCGTGGCAAGGGTTTGGAGTGCGCCTTGTTGCGGTGCAAAACGGGTTTGACTTTACTACGGTAAACCCCTAGTATTGCCGAGATTTTTTGAGTCGCTGATTGGCTATTTTGCGGATCAGCGCGTAAGGGAAGGGATGTTCAAGGCTGTCGGTTTTCAGCTCATCGCGACATTACTCGCCGCGGTGCTGTCCGCAGCGCTGTTCGGGCCAAAAGGGGCGCTGTCTGCCGCCGTTGGCGGATTGGCTTGCGTGGTGCCGAATGCGTTGTTTGCCTTGAAGCTTGCTGCCACAAGTGGTCGGCGGCCCGAGTCTTACCCTGCTGCTTTTTTCGTCGGCGAGTTTATTAAGGTCGCCGCGATTGTGGGATTACTGGTGTTGGCAGCTACCTTGATCGAAGGTCTCCACTGGGGGGCGCTTCTGATCGGTATGGTGCTGGCGCTCAAGGCGAATTTGTTTGCATTTTGGGTGAAGAATTAACCATGGCTACAGCAGGGCACGCTCCCACCGCTTCCGAGTACATCGTCCACCACCTGACCCAGTTGAACACGTCGGGTCATGCACAGCAGAACGTCATTGACTGGTCGATCATCAACATCGATACGGTCTTTTATTCCGTTCTGATTGGTGCTGTTTCCCTTTACTTCCTCTGGCGTGCCGCCAGCAAGGCGACTTCCGGCGTGCCGGGCCGCTTCCAGGCCGCTGTCGAGATTCTGGTCGACATGGTGGCTGATCAGGCCAAGGGCATCATTCACTCCGCCGAGTCGCGCAAATTTGTCGCACCGCTGGCGCTGACCGTGTTCGTCTGGATCTTCATGATGAACGCGATGGACTTGTTGCCGGTCGATCTGCTGCCGCGCATCGGCGAGATGTTCGGCATTCCCTACATGCGTGTGGTCGCCACGGCTGACCTCAACGGCGCCCTGGGTATGTCGATCGGCGTGCTGCTGGTGTGCATCTACTACAACATCAAGATCAAGGGCGCCAAGGGTTGGATTCACGAGCTTTTCACCGCGCCTTTCGGTAACCATCCCCTGCTCTACCCGGTGAACTTCATCATGCAGATGATCGAGTTCCTGGCCAAGACTGTCTCGCACGGCATGCGATTGTTCGGCAACATGTACGCGGGTGAGCTGGTGTTCATGCTGATCGCGCTGCTCGGTGGTACGGCGACGGTGATGGGCTTTGTCGGTCACGTGATTGCCGGCTCGGTCTGGGCAATCTTCCACATTCTGATTATTACCTTGCAGGCATTCATCTTCATGATGCTGGCGCTGGTGTATATCGGTCAGGCTCACGAGAGCCACTAATAAAAAGTTTCTTTTTAACCCCGGGTTTCAGCAGAAAACCGTTTTTTCTTTGAAGGAGTTGTCATGGAACACGTTCTGGGCTTTGTTGCGCTGGCCGCTGGTCTGATCATCGGTCTGGGTGCCGTCGGTGCATGTATCGGTATCGGCATCATGGGTAGCAAGTACCTCGAAGCGTCGGCTCGTCAGCCCGAGCTGATGAACGCGCTGCAGACCAAGATGTTCCTGCTGGCCGGTCTGATCGACGCTGCATTCCTGATCGGCGTTGGTATTGCCATGATGTTCGCGTTCGCCAACCCGTTCCAGCTCGCCTGATCTCCGGGTCGTTTGTTTTACCCAACGAACCATAAGGACATCGCAACGTGAATCTGAACGCTACCCTGATCGCTCAGCTCGTGGTGTTCTTCATTCTGGTCGTCTTCACGATGAAATTCGTGTGGCCGCCCATTGTGAAGGCACTCGACGAACGGGCGAAGAAGGTCGCGGACGGGCTGGCGGCTGCGGATAAAGCGAAGGCCGATCTGGCCCACGCCGAGAAGAAGGTTGTCGAGGAAATGCGCAAAGCCCGCGAGTCGGCTGGCGATGTGCGCACCTCTGCTGAAAAGCAGGCATCCACTCTGATCGACGAGGCCCGTGCCGAAGCTGGCCGCATCATCGCCGCCGCGCGTGAAGCAGCAGAAGGCGAAGCCGCCGCTGCCGCTCAACGCGCCAAGGAAGCCCTGCGTGACCAAATTGCCATCCTGGCGCTCGCCGGCGCAGAGAAAATCCTGCGCAAGGAAGTCGACGCCAAGGCCCACGCCGAACTGCTGGCAAACCTGAAACAGGAACTGCAATAAGTCATGGCCGAGAACGTCACCATCGCGCGCCCCTACGCCGAAGCCGCTTTCAAGCTGGCTGAAGGGGCTGGTGCGCTGGGGCCCTGGTCGGAAGCCCTGGATCGGATGGCCTTTGCCGCCTCCGATGAACGGATGAAAACATGTATCAACGATCCCAAGCTCGGCGCTGACAAGCTCGCCGAGCTGTTTATCGGGATCGTTGGTGGTTCCTTCGACGATGCGCAGAAGAATTTTGTGCATGTGTTGATCGAGAATGAACGTCTGCAGGTGCTTCCCGAGATCCGTGACCTGTTCGTTGTACGTAAGAACGAACACGAAGGCGTGCTGGATGCGGAAATTGTTTCCGCTTTCCCGCTCGACGACGCAGCGCTGAAGACGCTGACCGAACAGCTTGAAGCCCGATTCAAGGCCAAGCTGAGCGTGTCGGTGTCGGTGGACCCCGAACTGATCGGTGGCGTCACCATTACTATCGGCGATGACGTTATCGACGCCTCGGTCCGCGGCAAGCTCGCGAACATGGCCGCTGCGCTTAAGAACTAGGAGCATTGGAATGCAACTTAACCCCTCTGAAATCAGTGACCTGATTAAGAGCCGGATCCAGGACCTGCAGCTTGCCGCGACGTCGCGCAACGAAGGTACCGTCGTTTCCGTTACGGACGGTATCTGTCGTGTTCACGGTCTCGCCGACGTGATGCAAGGCGAAATGCTGGAGTTCCCCGGCAATACGTTTGGTTTGGCGCTCAACCTCGAGCGTGATTCGGTTGGCGCGGTGGTGCTCGGTGAATACGAGCACATCATCGAAGGCGACACCGTCAAGGCCACTGGCCGCATTCTCGAAGTCCCGGTCGGCCCCGAGCTGATTGGTCGCGTCGTCAATGCGCTGGGTCAGCCGATTGACGGCAAGGGCCCGATCAACGCCAAGATGACCGACAAGATCGAAAAGGTCGCCCCGGGCGTGATCGATCGCCAGTCCGTTTCTCAGCCGGTTCAAACCGGTCTGAAGTCGGTCGACGCGATGGTGCCGGTGGGCCGTGGTCAGCGCGAGCTGATCATTGGCGACCGTCAGACAGGCAAGACCGCTGTCGCCGTCGATGCGATCATCAACCAGAAAGGCCAGAACATGTTCTGCGTCTACGTGGCTATCGGTCAGAAGGCGTCGACCGTCGCTAACGTGGTGCGCAAGCTGGAAGAGAACGGCGCGATGGAATACACCATCGTCGTGGCCGCGACCGCTTCCGAATCGGCCGCCATGCAATACCTGTCAGCCTACTCCGGCTGCACCATGGGCGAGTACTTCCGCGACCGTGGTCAAGACGCACTGATCGTTTATGACGATCTGACCAAACAAGCCTGGGCCTACCGTCAGGTGTCCTTGCTGCTGCGCCGTCCGCCGGGCCGTGAAGCCTACCCGGGTGACGTGTTCTATCTGCACTCCCGTCTGCTCGAGCGCGCTGCCCGTGTGAATGCGGATTACGTTGAAAAGTTCACCAACGGTGAAGTCAAAGGCAAGACCGGTTCGCTGACCGCCCTGCCCGTGATCGAAACCCAGGCAGGTGACGTGTCTGCCTTCGTGCCGACCAACGTGATTTCGATTACCGACGGCCAGATCTTCCTTGAGACCGACCTGTTCAACGCCGGTATCCGCCCCGCCATCAACGCCGGTATCTCGGTGTCGCGCGTGGGTGGTGCTGCCCAGACCAAGGTCATCAAGAAGCTCGGTGGCGGTGTGCGTCTGGCGCTGGCCCAGTATCGCGAGTTGGCTGCGTTTGCACAGTTCGCTTCCGATCTGGACGAAGCCACCCGCAAGCAGCTTGAGCGTGGTCGCCTGGTGACCGAGCTGATGAAGCAGCCGCAGTACGCGCCGATGTCGGTTGCGGACATGGCGGTGACCCTGTATGCCTCCAACAACGGTTACTTCGACGGTGTCGAAGTGAGCCGCGTGCTGGCATTCGAGGCCGCGCTGCACCAGTTCATCAAAACCAAGTATTCGGCTTTGCTTGAAAAGATTGCCAGCACCCTGAATCTCGACGGCGACGACGAGAAGACCTTGGCTGCTGCGGTCGACGAGTTCAAGAAGAGCTGGGCTTAAACCTGCGTACGGAGACGGAATATGGCAAGCGGTAAGGAAATCCGTACGAAGATCAAGAGTGTTCAAAACACTCGAAAGATCACGAAGGCCATGGAAATGGTGGCCGCATCGAAAATGCGCAAAGCGCAGGAACGCATGCGTGCCGCCCGTCCGTACGCCGAGAAGATCCGCCGACTCGCCGCGAACCTGTCTCAGGCAAATATCACCGAGTATCAGCACCCGTTCCTGACCAAGAAAGATGACGTCAAGCGTGTCGGCGTCATCGTGGTCACCACGGACAAGGGGCTTTGCGGCGGCTTGAACACCAACATCCTGCGCCAGCTCATGGGCGAGATGAAGGGGTGGCAAGCACAGGGGGCGACGGAAATTCGCGCCACGTGTATCGGTAACAAGGGCTACGGCTTCATGCAGCGGGTCGGCGTCAAAGTCGCCTCGCATGCCATCCAGCTCGGCGATACACCGCATCTCGAAAAGCTGATCGGTCCGGTCAAAGTCATTCTGGATGCATTCCAGAACGGCGAACTTGACGCTGTCTATCTGGCCTATACCCGCTTCATCAACACGATGAAGCAGGAGGGTCAGGTCGAGCAGCTGCTGCCGCTGACCGGTGAGCGACTGGGTGCGCCTGAAGGGTCGTGGGACTACCTGTACGAGCCCGATCCCCAGGTGGTGATTGATGAAATGCTTGTGCGTTACGTCGAAGCCCTGGTGTATCAGGCTGTGGCCGAGAACATGGCTTCCGAACAGAGCGCGCGGATGGTGGCAATGAAGGCTGCTTCCGACAATGCGAAGACCGTCATTGGCGATCTGCAACTGGTCTACAACAAGACCCGTCAGGCCGCCATTACGAAAGAGCTCTCGGAAATTGTCGCTGGTGCCGCTGCGGTCTAACGGATTATTGATTTAAGGAAAAACGATGAGTACTGGTACGATCGTTCAGTGCATCGGCGCGGTGGTGGACATCCAGTTCCCGCGCAATGAGATGCCCAAAGTTTATGACGCCCTGAAGCTTGAGGACGCAGCAAACTCCTTCGCCGAAGCCGGTCTGACCTTCGAGGTTCAGCAGCTGTTGGGTGATGGTGTGGCGCGTACGATTGCCATGGGTTCTTCCGATGGCCTGCGCCGCGGCATGAAAGTGGCCGGCACCGGGCAAGGTATTTCGGTTCCCGTCGGTCACGGCACCCTGGGTCGCATCATGGACGTGCTGGGTCGCCCAATCGACGAAGCCGGCCCGATCGACTCCGACGAGTTGCGTCAGATTCACCAGAAGGCCCCGAAATTCGACGAGCTGTCCCCGTCGGTCGAGCTGCTCGAAACTGGCATCAAGGTGATTGACCTGATCTGCCCGTTCGCCAAGGGCGGTAAGGTCGGTCTGTTCGGTGGCGCCGGTGTGGGCAAGACCGTGAACATGATGGAGCTGATCAACAACATCGCCAAGCAGCACGCCGGTCTGTCGGTGTTTGCCGGTGTGGGTGAGCGCACTCGTGAAGGTAACGACTTCTATCACGAGATGAAAGACTCCAACGTGCTCGACAAGGTCGCGATGGTGTTCGGTCAGATGAACGAACCCCCGGGAAACCGTCTGCGCGTCGCGCTGACCGGTCTGACCATGGCCGAGCGTTTCCGTGACGACGGTCGTGACATCCTGTTCTTCGTTGATAACATCTACCGTTACACCCTGGCCGGTACCGAAGTGTCCGCGCTGCTGGGTCGTATGCCTTCCGCCGTAGGCTACCAGCCGACGCTGGCTGAAGAGATGGGTCGTCTGCAAGAGCGGATTACCTCGACCAAGGTGGGTTCGATTACGTCGATTCAGGCCGTGTATGTGCCTGCGGATGACTTGACCGATCCGTCGCCCGCAACGACCTTCTTGCACCTCGACTCCACCGTCGTGCTGTCGCGTGACATCGCCGCGCTGGGTATCTACCCTGCCGTTGATCCGCTCGACTCCACCAGCCGCCAGCTCGATCCGCTGGTCGTTGGCGAAGAGCACTACAACGTGGCCCGTCAGGTTCAGCAGACGCTGCAGAAGTACAAGGAATTGCGCGACATCATCGCGATTCTGGGTATGGACGAGTTGTCGCCGGAAGACAAGCTGGCAGTGACCCGCGCACGGAAAATCCAGCGCTTCCTGTCGCAGCCCTTCCACGTTGCTGAAGTCTTTACCGGTTCGCCGGGCAAGTACGTCACGCTCAAGGACACGATCAAGGGCTTCAAGATGATCGTGAGCGGCGAGTGTGATCAGCTGCCGGAGCAGGCCTTCTATATGGTTGGTGGCATCGAAGAAGCCATCGAGAAGGCCAAGACCCTCCAGTAAGCATGCCCAATGCCCCGCCCCCTTGCGGGCGGGGCAGAATCGGAGGATAAAGCTATGGCTATGACCGTTCATGTAGACATCGTCAGCGCGGAAGAAGAAATTTTTTCCGGCCTGGCTGAATTCGTCGCCCTCCCGGGCGAGACGGGTGAGCTCGGCATTCTGCCGGGGCACATGCCGCTGATGACCCGGATCAAGCCGGGTGCGGTGCGTGTCAAGGTCCAGAATCAGGCAGAGGAAGAGCTGATTTTTGTGGCAGGTGGTTTGCTGGAAGTTCAGCCCGGTCGTGTGACCGTGCTGGCCGACACGGCCATCCGTGGCAAGGATCTCGACGAAGCGAAAGCCCTCGAGGCCAAGCGTCGTGCCGAGGAAGCCTTGCAGAATCAGAAGGGCGATATCGATTACGCCGCGGCGCAAGCCGAGTTGGCCGAAGCGATTGCCCAGCTGGCTGCTATCAAGAAGCTGCGTAACCCGCGCCACTGAGACGTACGGCAGTGTGTCGGCAAAGAAAAAGCAGCCTTCGGGCTGCTTTTTCTTTGGTGGTCCCAGCGCGGGCTTAAGTCGTGGATGCCTCGGTGTGCGTCAGTCGTTTGATGCGCTTGTCCAGACGACTCATCGTGTCGCGAATGTGCCTCAGTCGCTCGGCGTGCAGAAGCAGCTCAGCTTGCGGGACCAGCAAGCGCCCTTCGTGTGCAAGATACTCGCTGGCGTTGGCGGCAATTCGCCCGCCGGTTTCTGGAATGGCCTGCACGATGTGGCTGGCTGTCTGGTGCGCACGACGGCCGATGATGGGGCCGAAAATGCGTGCCAAGTCAGCCTCGCCGTCCCAGCGAAGATGGCGGAACACGAAACTCAGGCTGTCGGCCAGATCCGCCTGACCACTGATCTTGACCTGTGACATGGCGGCGTCAACGCCATCCGGCAGCTTGGCCAGGGCATCTGGCGCCAGGGTGATGATGACCGAGGGGGTGACGTCCGGCGCACTTTTCGCAAAGTAACCGTCAGGTCCGATCGCAAAGCTCAGGCTGATGCCGCCGATGACGACGGCTGCTACCGCGCCTTCGTGTTCACGAAGGCGCTTGCGTGCCCACTCAGCCTGTGCGAGCAGGTGATTGATGCCGCCGGCGGCGACCTTTGTGAGCATGCGTCAGTGGGCTTGCTGAATGCCGGAGATCAACCATCCGCCATCGGCGCTGATCGGCTTGGTCAGGTGCCAGACCTCGTCGAAGGCTTCCGGTGCCGCATCGCGATTTTCGCGGATCAGGCCATGGAAGCGCACGCTCACGATATAGCGTTCGGCTTCGGTGACCACCTCGATGACATCGGCCGTGAGGTCGACCACGTCGGTCTGCTGCCCGCCATCGGCACGCTCGTCGAGCTGCATCTTGACCTCGGCAAAGACGTCCGGCGTGGTGAAGGCGCGGATGTCGTCCAGATTGCCGGCATCGTAAGCGGCCTGCATGCGGATGAAGTTGATCTTGGCTTGACGAACAAAACCGGCTTCGTCGAAGTCACTTTGTGCGGCTGCAGCGCTGCTGCCACCGGCTGGCGCGGTATTGAAGCGCGTGTCGGCGGCGTCGTTGGTTGGCGTGGGGCCGGCGTATTGCATGCCCTGCGGTGCGTGCTGAGTGGCGCCCCCCGCGAAGCGGCGGAAGAGCCTGAAGGCGACGAAGGCGAGCAGTGCCATCAGCAGCAGGCTGCCGAGTTCTTCACTCATGCCGAGGTGAGAAAACAGGGCGGCGAGGCCGAGGCCGGCAGCCAGACCGGCAATCGGGCCGAGCCAGCTATTGCGCTTGGGGGCTGCGTTGGTGGCGGCGCCAGCCTTGGGCGCGGTGGGTGCGGCTTTGGGGGTGGCCGCTGGCGCGCTACGCTGCATACCAAAGGACTTGCTACCGCCGAAGCGCTTGGCTTCAGCTTCTCCGGCCGACAGGCCGAGCGCGAAGGCGCAGGCGATCAGGGCGACAAAGCTACGAATCATTGGATACTCCGGTCAGTGGATTTTGAAGCCCCGGTGCAGCGCGACAACGCCACCGGTCATGTTGAAGTAATCGACTTTTTCGAGGCCGATTTGTTCCATCAGGGTTTTCAATTCTTCCTGGCCCGGATGCATGCGGATCGACTCGGCTAGATAGCGATAGCTATCGGCATCGCCCGCGACCTTTTGTCCAAGCCAGGGCAAGAGTTTGAAGGAGTAGAGGTCGTAGGCCGGCGCCAACGGCTTGTAGACTTGCGAGAATTCGAGTACCAGCAATTGACCGCCGGGTTTGAGGACGCGGCGCATTTCGGCCAGCGCCTGGTCCTTGTGGGTCATGTTGCGCAGCCCGAAAGCGACCGTCACGACATTGAAGTAGTTGTCGGGGAAGGGCAGCTTCTCGGCGTCGCACTGGGCGACGGGCAGCGGATGGCCGCGGTCGATCAGACGGTCGCGACCATGCGAGAGCATGGCGCCGTTGATGTCGGTCAGCCAGACCTGCCCGGTCGGCCCGACCCGTTTGGCAAAGGCCAGCGACAGGTCGGCGGTGCCGCCGGCGACATCCAGCACGCGATGGCCGGCACGCACGCCGGCGATCTGAATGGTGAAGGTCTTCCAGATGCGATGCAGACCGAGCGACATCAGGTCATTCATGATGTCGTAATTGCTGGCCACCGAGGAGAAAACGCCGGCAACCCGTTTGGCTTTTTCGGTTTCGGCCACCGATTCGAAGCCGAAATGCGTGGTTTTGTCGTTCATCAGTGCTTGTGTCCTGCGCCGCAGCCGCCGCCCGTGGCGGGGCGGGTGGTGGTGTCGATATCGCGGCTGGCGTTCTCTGCCGTGAGCCGCTCAAGGTAGTCTTGCCACAGGGTGTCGTGTTGCTCGCCGAGCATGAGCAGGTAGTCCCAAGAGTACAGCCCGCTGTCGTGTCCGTCGGAAAAGATGATCTTGAGTGCGTAGTTGCCCACCTGCTCCACGCCATTGACCCCCACATTGCGTTTGCCGGTTTGCAGGACTTCCTGGCCGGCGCCGTGGCCGCGGACTTCCGCCGAGGGCGAGTAGACGCGCAGGAATTCAAAGGGCAGCGCATAGCGCGCACCATTGTCGAACGCGACCTCAAGCACCCGGGACTGGGTACGCAGGACGATGTCGGTGGGGAGGGGTGTGGTCGAGTCGAGGCCAGCCATGATGCGCCACCCGGGCGGTTGGGCCCGTAGAGTTAACGGAGTGTGCAATGATACCTGATGGCAGGCGCCGCTTACATTTGACCGGCTGGCGAGTTGGGCGGCGCAGACGCGACGTTGCGATGGCGTGACGTGTCATGAAACCGTCAAATAGCTGCAATAGACTGTCGCACAACGATTTGGAGTGTCGATCATGTCCGCCAATATTCTCGTCGTTGAAGACGAGCCTGCGATTCAGGAACTCATTGCCGCCAACCTCGGCCGTGCTGGCCATCACGTCATCCGTGCAGCGGATGCCGAGACGGCGCAGCGCATCGTGCGCGAGGCTTTGCCGGATCTGATCTTGCTCGACTGGATGCTGCCGGGCATGCCCGGCATCGATCTGGCCCGCCGGCTGCGTGCCGAGGAGCGGACGCGGGACATTCCGCTGATCATGCTCACCGCGCGGGGCGAAGAGCAGGACAAGGTGCAGGGCCTGGAGACCGGGGCCGACGATTACATCACCAAGCCCTTCAGCCCGCGTGAGCTGGTGGCTCGGATCAAGGCCGTGTTACGCCGCCGGGCGCCTCAGGCGACCGAAGATCCGGTGTTGATCGGTGGTCTGCTGCTGGACCCGGTAACGCATCGCATCACGGCTGGCGACACACCGATTGCGCTCGGCCCGACGGAGTTCCGGCTGTTGCACTTCCTCATGACCCACCCCGAACGGGTGCACTCGCGCACCCAGTTGCTCGATCAGGTCTGGGGCGACCATGTGTTTGTCGAAGAGCGCACCGTCGACGTGCATATCCGCCGCCTGCGCTGCGCCCTTGAGCCGACCCTGCATGATCGCCTGATTCAGACCGTGCGCGGCAGTGGCTATCGCCTTTCCGCCCAGGCGGACAGCGAATCGACCGTGCGATAATCCAGCGGTCGTCTTGGCTGACAGGGGATTCGCCATTCACACTGCACGTTATGTCTGGACGGCGCTCGTCGGCGCATTGGCGCTTATCGCGGTGATCGCCACGCTGTGCGCCATCTTGATTTCGCCCTTGCTGGGGAGTCTGGTCGCGCTTGTTGGCGTGTTATGGATGCTGTTTCAACACCATGCCCATCTGGCCCGCCTGGTGCGCTGGGCCCACCGACCGATTGGTCAGGCCCCTTTGCCCCAGGCGAGTGGCCTGTGGGATCTGGTCTATTCCGATCTGAATCGCAATGTACGGCAAGCGACTATCGAGCGCGCAAAGCTCAGTGCGGAGCTGGAACGCTTTCGTGATGCCAGCCAGGCCATGCCGGACGGGGTGATGTACCTGTCCCTGACCGGCAGCATCGAGTGGATCAATCGTCGTGCGGCTGAAGACCTCGGGCTCGATCTCGACCGCGACCGCGGGGCGCCGATTACCAATCTCGTCCGCCAACCCGACTTCGTGCACTACCTCGAGGCGGGTGATTACAGCGAACCTTTCCTGTTTCATCCGGTTCGGCGCAAGGGCGCAGCCTTGCTGGTTCAGGTGATTACTTTCGGTGACGGCCGGCGGATGGTGATTTCACGCGATGTGACCCAGATCGAAAAGCTTGAAACCATGCGCCGCGACTTTGTCGCCAATGTGTCGCATGAGCTGCGCACGCCCCTGACGGTGGTGTCCGGTTTCATTGAAACCGTGCTGGATGGTCTGGACGATGTGCCGCGCGAAGATGTGTTGCGCTACCTGGGCATGGCGCACGAGCAGGCCGCCCGCATGCAGCGCCTGATTCAGGATTTGTTGATGCTGTCCGCGCTCGAAACCGGGGCGCCGCAGCCGGTCGAGGATGTCTTTGACGTGGTCGGGCTGGTGCGCGAAGTGGCGCGCGAGACCGAGGCGCTGTCCGCGGGACGTCATCAGGTGACGGTGGTCGCCAGCGATATGTGCCAGATCCAAGGCAGCGCCAAGGAGCTTCACAGCGCCTTTGCCAACCTGGCCAGCAACGCGATTCGGTATTCACCCAATGGGGGCGAGATTCAGCTGCGCTGGCGTTTGCTGGACTCGGGCGCCGGGGAGTTCTGTGTGAGCGACAACGGCATCGGCATTGCGCCGGAGCATATTCCGCGGCTGACGGAGCGCTTTTACCGGGTCGATCGCGGGCGCTCGCGCGAGACCGGGGGAACCGGCCTGGGTCTGGCCATCGTCAAGCATGTGCTGACGCGGCATCAGGCCGAGCTGAAAATCACCAGTGATCCGGGTGAGGGCAGCTGTTTTTGTGCCGTGCTGCCGGCACGCCGGATTGTGCCGACACGGTCTTGACGTGGCGCGCCGCGCCGCTCAGGACCGCCCCAGGGTAGTGAATTCCACCCGGTCAAAGTTGCTGCCGCGGGTCACCAGGCGGGTGAGCCGGATCTGCATGACTTCGCCGCCCATCTTGAGCTCGACAATGCGTTGCGACTGATACCAGGCCGCCGGCAACACCAGGCTCGGACCGGCCTTCAGCGCCGGAACGGCCGGCAGCAGAAAGCCCAGCTTGTACGGATCTTTCGTGTTTGCGTGCAGGCCGATCAAGCGGGCGGCAACGCCCTCGGGTAAGCCCGGCATGACATGTACGCCAAGTTCCATCACGCCATCGGGTCGATACATCAGCCAGCTGATGTGTGCCAGCAGATAGTGTTGGCCGTCTGGCGGACGGATGCCGACCAGTTGGTGATGTTCGAATCGTTTGGCACTCGGTTGCGACTGGAGCCGGAAGCCGCCCACGGATTGGTCGAGAATCTCCCACAGCTGGGGGATGTAGCCGCGTTCGATGGCTAGGCGTTTGAGCGCCTCGGGCTGCATCGGCACCTCTTCGGCGCGCTCGCCGAAGGTGATGGCGGCGATGTCGGTCTGCAGCGGGTTGAAGGCGCTGATTTTTGGCGACTCGAAAGGCTTGCCCAGCACATAGAAGCCAATCGCTTCCCACTCCGAGCACAGGCCGAGGCGACCGCGCGTAGCGCGGCGGGTGTAGCGACGGCCGGCTGAGGCGAGACCCCAGGGGCGGTAGAGCGAGAGTAGCAGGCGGCCGCCGGCCTCAGTCGAGCAGTCGTCACCCAGGCCGAGTGAGGTGGGGGTGACGCCTTGTTTGAACTGGGTGAGGACGGCTTGGATCTGGCCGGCCAGGCGGCTGCCGTCGAAGCGGCGCAGGTGCGGCGAGCTGGTCAGCGTGGCGATCGGGCGCAGGCCGTGGTCGCGGCTCAGGTCCATGGCATAGGTGCTGGGCTTGTCGGACTCTTGCGGTAGATGCAGGGTGCAGTAGGGCGCGAAGCGCTGTGCCCAGCGGCAGACCCAGACGAACTCGCGCTGGCTGCGGCCAAAGGGGTTGGACAGGTCGACCAGCAACACGGCGACATAGGCCTCGACGCTGCTTTGCGCTTTCCAGACCTCGTTCAGCGGGTCGGCCACCCGGGTGCGGGCGACGCCTTGCTGTTCGGCGACCGCGTAGCCAGCATGGAAGTCCAGCCACAGGCCCTTGGGGACTGCGCGATGGGCACGGAAGTATTCGAGCAGCACATTGCCGCTGTAGTGCAGGCGACGTTGCAGTAGCGTCGGACGCTGCGCGCCGAGCGCCTCGCGGGTGGCGTCACGTTGGGCGATCTGTGCGTAAGACTGGGCGAGTTCTTGCCACAGTTTGACTACCTTGGCGAGCGTCGCCTCCTCCAGGCTGTCGGGCGGCAGCGGATGATCGGCGTAGCGTTTGGCCAGTTCTTCCTGAACGAAAGCGATCGACGACCGTGCACTCTCCAGCACCTCGAAATGCAGCTCGGGCGATGGCGGCGTGGCATGCAGCGCCGCCACAATGGCCGCGAGCGTCGTGTGGCTTTCGCCCACGTTGACCGGGTTGAGGTTCCGGATTGTCGCCAGTGCGACGGTCGGATCGGAATAATTCATGGTGTCCCTTTTGGGCGCGTTATTGTTTTTGCGTCAAGTCATGCTGCACTGCGTCTGACTGCCCTGCATGATGACCTGCCCTGTGCTCGCGATCAATCATCCATTCGGCCAATCTCTTCGGTCAGCGCAATTGCCAGTTGGGTGTCGCTGACCGCCGGCTGGGCGGGGGCGGCGCGTTTTGGCTCAGCCCAGATGGGGTCGGGAAAGTGGGCGTCGTCGGCATAGCGGGCAATGACGTGCCAGTGCAGGTGCGGCACCATGTTGCCCAGGCTCGCCAGATTGATCTTGGTGGGCGAAAACACTTGGCGCACGGCGGCTTCTGTCGCCAGCGTGATGTGCATTAGATGGGCGCGATCGGGCACCGTCAGATCCGTCATTTCCGCCACATGTGCATGCCAGATCACCCGACAATAGCCGTGATAGTGCGCGTCGGCGACCCGAATGACACGACATCGGTCGTCGCGCCACAGTATGCGTTCGGCCTCAGGCTGGCACAGCGGACATGCCATCGGATCTCCTGTTGATGAAAGATATTTCAAAACAATTCAAAGTGCAGTATGCCTCCAAATTTTGTCCGCGTCGTGACGGTATGTCACGTTGACGGACAGCTTTCGGGACGAAAAAACGGGCGTGTAACGTAATTTTCCATCATCATCGGCGCGCCGTCGCAGAACGTCAGCAAGGTGCCTGGGGCGATGGTGTGCCAAGCCTCGTTGTCGGTCAGCGGCGTGGTGGCAATCACGGCCACCCGGTCATCTGGCGTGGTGACCTGCTCGAAATCGATGGTTACGTCCTGATCGGTGAGGTGGGCTTCGGCAAATGGTGCCTGCCGGATGATGTAGCTGAGCCGCGAGGCGCAGTGTGCAAACAGTTTGTCGCCATTGGAGAGCAGGAAGTTGAACTCGCCGAAGGCGCCGATATCGGTGGCCAGTTCGCGCAGCGTCTCGTGCAACTCGGCCACCACGGGCGGGCCGTCCGGATAGCGCTCGGCCAGCGTATTGAGGATCTGGCAAAAGGCGCGCTCGGAGTCGGTGGTGCCAACCGGCTGGAAGCGTCCCGTGGGTTCGGGCGCGTAGGTTTTGAGGTCGCCATTGTGGGCAAACAACCAGTACTGCCCCCACAACTCGCGCATGAACGGATGGGTGTTCTCTAGATTGATGTCGCCATGCGTCGCTTTGCGGATATGGGCGATGACGTTGAGCGAGCGGATCGCATAGCTACGCACCAGTTCGGCCACCGGCGACTCGATGCTCGGGCGCGGGTCAAGAAATACCCGGCAGCCCCGCCCTTCAAAGAAAGCGATGCCCCAGCCGTCCTGATGAATGTCCGTCAGCCCGCCTCGCGCCTGAAAGCCGGTGAAGGAAAAACAGATATCGGTCGGCACGTTGCAATTCATGCCCAGCAGTTGGCACATGGGGCTGTCCTCGGTTCGGGGGCTCTCTCTATTCTAGGCGCTTCGTGTCGGAAGCCCGAGTGAAGATGCGTAACAGACGCGCGCGATTGACGCCAAAATCGGAGTAGCCACTGCAGGCGCCGCTGCGGATGGCAAGCTGACCGTCGGGGCGCTGGATGACATGCGCTTCGTCGATGAAGCCGAACAGCCGCGAGCGGAAATGGGCGATGAACCACGTTGGGCCTTCGGCCACGATCTCGCCGCGCGGCTCGGCCAGCGATGCCTTGCGTAGTGCCTCAAATGACAGACCCTGCGGCGCCGTGATGCGACGTTCGTCGGCCGGATGCTCAGTGGACACACAGTTGGGGCGGTCGGTGCAGGGCAGCAGTTCGTTCGCCGCATCGGCCACCGGCGGGCCGCTGCAGCTTTGCCAGGGGGTGGCGGCGAGGGTCGGCGAGGTCAGCGTCATGAGCGTGAAGGCGAAGGTGGCCAGTGAGCGCGTGTTCATCGGCCCGGGATCTTGGGCAGGTTTTGCATCATCTTGTTGAGGTCGATGCCGCCCATGCCTTGCGGCATGTCGGGCAGGATCACGTCGCCAACCTTCTGCCCCGGTCGGCAGGGGCCGAGCCACTTGGCCTCCATGCGCATGCGGGTGCTGGCCATGCCGTTGAGCGGCGGCTGGAACGTGCTGGTGAGCTGGCCGGCGTACCGGCTGGCGAAGTCGCCGCTGAAGCTGCCTTTGGTGGTGACTTTGCTGCCTTCGGCCTGACAGACGGATTCGATCAACACCCGGTCGTCGACGCGCACGACATGGGTTTTGTCGCAGCGGCCGGCCGCTTCGTGGCGGGCGAGATCATCGAGGTTCTCGCCGACGCAGACCTGTGCACGATGGGTATAGCCGGGCAGCTGATCCATCTGCATGGCGTGTTCCCACAGGCCAGGCTTGCGCTTGGGGATGTCGTTGGTGGCCAGCGCGGGGGCGGTGGCGAGGGCAAGCAGTGCGGCGGTGCAGCAGATGAGGCGCATGGCGGTCTCGGAACGAGGGGGTCAGGCCGCCAGCATAGCAAAAGCCGCGACGCCGCGAGGGGCGTCGCGTGGGGCGTGTCAGCCGCCGAGTTTGCTGCGCAGCACTTCGTTGACCTGGGTCGGGTTGGCCTTGCCGCGCGAGGCCTTCATCACCTGACCGACCAGCGCGTTGAGCGCCTTTTCCTTGCCGGCGCGGAACTCTTCGACCGATTTGGCGTTGGCGGCCAGCACCTCGTCGACGATGGCTTCGAGCGCGCCGCTGTCGTTCATCTGCTTGAGGCCTTGGTCTGCGATGATCGCGTCGACCTCGGCGCCGGCCTCATTCCACAGCGCGTCGAAGACTTTCTTGCCGGCGTTGTTGGAGATGGTGCCGTCGGCGATGCGTGCGACGAGCGCGGCCAGTTGCGCCGGGCTGACCGGCGAATCGGTGATCTCGCGTTCGGCCTTGTTCAGGCGCGCAGCCAGTTCGCCCATGATCCAGTTGGCGCAGGGCTTGGCCAGTGCGTCGCCGGCGGCGGCGACCGCGGCTTCGAAATAGGTGGCGGCGTCGCGGCTGCTGGTCAGTGTGATGGCGTCGTAGGCCGACAGACCCCAGTCGGCCTCGAAGCGCGCGCGCATGGCGCCGGGCAGCTCGGGCAGGGCCGCGCGGGTGCGGGCGATCCAGTCCTCGCTGATCACCACCGGCAGCAGGTCGGGGTCGGGGAAGTAGCGGTAGTCGTGCGCGTCTTCCTTGGAGCGCATCATGCGCGTCTCGCCGCTGTCCGGGTCGAACAGCACGGTGGCCTGCTCGACGCGGCCGCCGTCTTCAATGCGCTCGATCTGCCACTGGATTTCGTAGTCGATGGCCTGCTGCAGAAAGCGGAAGGAGTTGAGGTTCTTGATCTCGCGGCGGGTGCCCAGCTCGGCGCCGGGCCGGCGCACCGACACGTTGGCGTCGCAGCGGAAGGAGCCTTCCTGCATGTTGCCGTCGCAGATGTCGATCCAGCGCACCAGGGAGTGCAGCGCGCGGGCATAGGCCACCGCCTCGGCGGAGGAGCGCATGTCGGGTTCGGAGACGATCTCGAGCAGCGGCGTGCCGGCGCGGTTGAGGTCGATGCCGCTCATGCCGTGGAAGTCTTCGTGCAGGCTCTTGCCGGCGTCTTCTTCGAGGTGGGCGCGGGTCAGAGTGACGGTTTTGTCGTAAGCCGCGTCGCCCTCGCCGACACGTATCGTGATCTGGCCACCGACCACCACCGGCAGCTCGAACTGACTGATCTGATAGCCCTTGGGCAGATCGGGGTAGAAGTAATTCTTGCGAGCGAACACGCTCTTGCGCGCCACCTCGGCGTCAATGGCCAGGCCGAAGCGGATCGCGCGTTCGACCGCGCCCTTGTTGAGCACCGGCAGCACGCCGGGCAAGGCGATATCCACCGCGCTGGCCTGGGCGTTGGCCTCGGCGCCAAAGGCGGTGGTGGCGCCCGAAAAAATCTTCGAGGCGGTGTTGAGCTGGGCGTGAATCTCCAGCCCGATGACGACTTCCCAATCCGGTCGGCTCATGGCGTTGTGCTCTTTGTGTCTATTGGGGCGCCGCAGATCGACGCCCTGTCATTCAATTCAGTCGCAGCGGCCGACCCGGCGGTCAAACAGGATCGGCAGCGCATCGTAAAAAACGGTTTGCGGCGCGCAGTGCGCCGCGCAGTTGTTATAGGCCAGCACCACTTGCGGGCCTTGCTCCCAGAGCATCAGCGTGCAGCCGCTGTTGTCGCGTGCGCGCAGTTCGATGCTTGGCAGGATGCGGGTTTGTTCAAAGTCGGCCAGGGTGAATTCGCAAGCGCCCTTGGGTTGCGCCACGCGGGCGCGCAGGTAGCGCACCTGGCCGCGTGCCACATCGACATCGGCTTGCACCGTGTGTTTGCGTTCGTCGCGTGCGGCGCAGCGCATGGCCAGATCAATAGGTGTCGCGGTCATGGCACGACCCGAGCGCGTGGCGCGCGGGGCCGGCGGCGCAGGCGGTGTGGCCGCCAGCGGTTCGGCAGGCAACTCGCGCAGCTCGGGCTGTGGCGTGGGCAGAATGATGGGCTGCTCCGGCGTGCGCTCGGCCGGTGGAAACGGCGTGCTGCAAGCGGCCAGCAGCGTGCCCGCACCGAGCACAGCGAGCCGGCGGGCGCGCCATGGGGCGAGTGCGATGGTGCCGGTGGCCAGCATGCGGGGTCGCCTGGGCTCAGCCCACTGCCGGCATGCGCCGATGCCAGTCTGTGGCCAGCTGGAAACCGTGCGCCACATTGAGCAGGCGCGCTTCGTCGAAATAGTTGCCGATCAGCTGCAGGCCAACGGGCAGGTCGCCCGCGCCGGTGCCGCAGGGCAGCGACAGGCCGGGCAGGCCGGCCAGGTTGACCGCGATGGTGTAGATATCCTGCAGATACATCTGCACCGGGTCGTCGCTTTTCTCGCCAATCGGCCAGGCCACGGTGGGGCTGGTCGGGCCGGCGATGACGTCGCATTGCTTGAAGGCGGCGATGAAGTCTTCGGCGATCAGGCGGCGCAGTTTTTGCGCCTGCAAATAGTAGGCGTCGTAGTAGCCATGCGAGAGCACATAGGTGCCGACCAGGATGCGGCGCTTGACCTCGGCACCAAAGCCCTGGGCGCGGCTCTTGCTGTACATGTCAGCCAGATCGCCATACTCGGGGGCGCGGTGGCCGTAGCGCACGCCATCAAAGCGCGACAGGTTGGAGCTGGCCTCGGCCGGGGCGATCACGTAATAGGCGGGGATCGCCAGCTTGGCGTTGGGCAGGCTCACTTCGACCGTGGTGGCGCCGAGCTGGCGGTACTGGTCGAGCGCGGCCTCGGTGGCGGCGCGGACGTCATCGTCCATGCCCTCGGCGAAAAATTCTTTGGGCAGGCCGATGCGCAGGCCGGCCAGCGGTTTACCCAGATCGCGGGTGTAGTCCTCGGTCTCACGCTCGACGCTGGTCGAATCGCGCGGATCGAAGCCGGCCATAGCCGAGAGCAGCAGCGCGCAGTCTTCGGCCGAGCGGCCAAAGGCGCCGCCCTGGTCGAGCGAGGAGGCGTAGGCGATCATGCCGTAGCGGCTGACCACGCCGTAGGTCGGCTTGATGCCGGTGACGCCGGTGAGTGCCGCGGGCTGGCGCACCGAGCCGCCAGTGTCAGTGCCGGTGGCCATCGGCGCCAGACGCGCGGCCACGGCCACGGCCGAGCCGCCGGAAGAGCCGCCGGGCACGCGGGACGCGTCCCAGGGGTTTTTGGCGGCGCCGAAATGCGAGTTTTCGTTGGATGAGCCCATCGCGTACTCGTCCATATTGGTCTTGCCGAGCATCACCGCGCCGGCGGCCTTGAGCTGACTGACCACATGGGCGTCGTAGGGGCTGACGAAATTTTCGAGCATTCTGGAGGCGCAGGTGGTGCGGACGCCTTCGGTGCAGAACACGTCCTTGTGCGCCAGCGGAATGCCGGTCAGCGGGCCCGCCGTGCCGGCGGCGAGGCGGGCGTCGGCGGCGCGTGCCGCGGTCAGCGCGCCGTCACGGTCGACCGTGATGAAGGCGTTGAGCGACGGGTTGAGCGCGTCGATGCGATCAAGAAAGAGCGTGGTGAGTTCGACGCTGGAGAGCGTCCCGGCGCGCAGGGCGGCCGCGAGGTCTTTGAGACTGGCTTCGATCATGGCTGTGTGGGGGCCGCGGCGGGCGGATTACTCGATGACTTTCGGAACCAGGTACAACCCGGCTTCGACTTGCGGGGCGACGCGCTGGTAGGCGTCGCGGCGGTCGGATTCGGTGACGATGTCGTCGCGCAGGCGCTGGGCAACGTCCTGCGGATGCGACATGGGTTCAACCTGGGACGTGTCGACAGCCTGCATCTGCTCAATCAGGCCGAAGATATTATTCAGTTTGTCGAGGGTGTCCTGCGCCTCGCCTTCGCCCAACTCGATGCGGGCCAGCCGCGCAATGTGACGAACCTCGTCGATGGACAGAGACATGGGGAAACAAACCTGCTTAAATCACAAGGGTTTGTAGGTTATCATAATCGTTTATCTTCCCACTGCCCCACAGCACTTCCCGGGATATTCATGTTCGGTTTTCTGCGCTCTTACTTTTCCAACGACCTTGCCATCGACCTCGGCACCGCCAACACCCTCATTTATGTGCGGGCAAAAGGCATCGTGCTTGACGAACCGTCGGTGGTCGCCATCCGCACCGAAGGCGGACCCAACGCCAAGAAGACGATTCAGGCCGTTGGGCATGCGGCCAAACAGATGCTGGGCAAAACGCCCGGCAACATCACCGCCATCCGGCCGATGAAAGACGGCGTGATCGCCGACTTTGTCGTCACCGAGCAGATGATCAAACAGTTCATCAAACGGGTGCACGACACGCGCCTGTTCTCGCCCAGCCCGCGCATCATCGTTTGTGTGCCCTGCGGCTCGACCCAGGTCGAACGCCGCGCGATCCGTGATGCAGCGCTGGCGGCCGGTGCCAGCCAGGTGTATCTGATCGAAGAGCCCATGGCGGCGGCCATTGGTGCCGGCCTGCCGGTGGCCGATGCGACCGGTTCGATGGTGGTCGACATCGGCGGCGGTACCACCGAGGTGGGCGTGATCTCGCTGGGTGGCATGGTGTATTCCGGTTCCGTGCGGGTGGGCGGTGACAAGTTTGACGACGCCATCGTCAATTACATCCGCCGCAACTACGGCATGCTGATCGGCGACACCACCGCCGAGAACATCAAGAAAGAAATCGGCTCCGCCTTCCCCGGTTCTGAAGTGAAAGAGATGGAAGTGAAGGGCCGCAACCTGGCCGAGGGCATTCCGCGCAGCTTCACGATTTCGTCCAACGAGATCCTCGAAGCGCTCAATGAGCCGCTCAACCAGATCGTCTCGGCGGTCAAGATCGCCCTCGAACAAACCCCGCCCGAACTCGGTGCCGACATTGCCGATCGCGGCATGGTGCTGACCGGCGGCGGCGCCTTGCTGCGCGATCTCGACCGTCTGCTGATGGAAGAGACGGGCCTGCCGGTGATCGTGGCCGAAGACCCGCTCACCTGCGTTGCCCGCGGCTCGGGCATGGCGCTCGAAAAGATGGACAAGCTAGGCTCCATCTTTACTTCTGAATGATCGATGCAAACGGGCGCGTGCGGTCCTGCGCCTGTGGCACGGCTTGCAACGCAGCCTTGAAGTGATGCCGTGGTAGGTCACGCTCCTCCACCTATCTTCCGCCGTGGACCCGCCCCGCTGGTCCGCCTGTGGTTTTTTGTTATCGTCTGTCTGGCGATGCTCGTCGCCGACCTGCATTTCCGTTATCTCGAAGTGGTGCGCCAGACCTTGTCGGTGGTGCTCTATCCGGTCGAAATGGCCGCGGCCACGCCGGCCGAGTTCGTCAGCAATGCGTCCAAGTACTTCGCCACGCTGATCAAGGTGCAGCGCGAGAATCGCGAGATGCGCCGCAAGGCGCTGGCCGACGCCGAGCGTCTGCTGCGTCAGACCGATCTGGAGCAGGAGAACACGCGCCTGCGCGGGCTGATGGCGATGTCCGAGCGCATCAGCGTCACCTCCGTCGCCGCCGACGTGCTGTATGAAGCGCGCGATGTGTTCTCGCGCAAGGTGATCGTCGATCACGGCTCGCAGCAAGACGTCACCGCCGGTCAGGTGGTGGTCGATGAACTCGGGGTGGTCGGCCAGGTCACACGGGTCTATCCCATTCAGTCCGAGGTGACATTGCTGACCGACAAGGCCCAGGCCGTGCCCGTGCGGGTGGAGCGTACCGGTCAGCGTGGCGTGGTGTATGGCGCGGGCGAAGGCATGCTCGAATTACGCTATCTACTCGCCAATGCCGATGTGCAGCCGGGTGACCGGCTGGTCACCTCCGGGCTGGACGGCCTCTTTCTGCCCGGCTTGCCGGTGGCGCGGGTGGTCAGTGTCAATCGCGAACTGCAAGCTTTCGCACAGATCGTCTGCGAGCCGGTGGCGCGGGTGGGCCATGCCGCGCAGGTGCTGATCCTCGGTCGTGCCCAGCCAGCGCCCGAGCGTCAGGTGCCCCCGGCCGACACGCCGAAGGATTGACGGCATGCAACCGACGCACCGCTCCCGCCGCATTCTCCGCCCGGTCCGCATCTGGTTTGTGTACCTGTCGCTGTTCGTGGCCTTGTTGCTGTCCTATATTCCGACCGGCCAGTTGCCCGGCGTGCCCGACTGGGTGGCGCTGCTGCTGGCCTTCTGGTGCGTGCGCGAGCGCCAGGTCGTCGGCATGGGCGCCGCCTTCGTGTTCGGGGTATTGGTCGATATCGGCCATGGGGCGGCGATGGGGCAGCACGCCCTGGCCTATGTGTTGCTGGCCTATGCCGCCAATGCGGTGTCGCGGCGGGTGCTGTGGTTCGCACCGATCCAGCAGTCGGTGCAGATCCTGCCGCTGTTGCTGGGCGCCCAGGTGGTGATGGTGCTGGTACGGATGATTGCCGGTGCGGAGTTCCCGGGCTGGAGCTACTTCCTGAGCAGCGCGACCGGTGCGCTGCTGTGGTTGCCGCTGCATTTCGTGTTGTTGCTGCCTCAGTACCAGCCCGAAGACCGCGACGACAACCGGCCGATCTGAGATGACCGAGTTTCGCTCTCCCGATCAGGAGGTCAGCCGGCTGCGCGTGCGGCTGGTGGTCGCTGGCGTGTTCATGCTGCTATGCCTCAGCCTGCTGGCGGCCCGGTTTGTGTATCTGCAAGTGATGCGTTTCGACTACTACCACACCCGTGCCGAAGACAACCGGATCGCGCTGGTGCCGGTGCCGCCCAATCGGGGTGCCATCGTCGATCGCAACGGCAAGGTGCTGGCGCGCAACTTTGCGGCCTACACGCTGGATATCACGCCCTCGCAGGTGGAAGACCTGGACGAGACGATCGACCGCCTTGCCGAGATTGTGGATATTTCGGATTACGATCGGCGTCGTTTCAAGAAATTCCGTGAAGAGAGCAAGTTCTTCGAGAGCGTGCCCATTCGTACCAAACTCACCGACGAAGAGGTCGCGCGCTTCATCGCCCGGCGCTATCTCTTCCCCGGCGTGGACGTGCAGGCCCGCCTGTTCCGCGAGTACCCGCAGGGCGACCTGCTCGGGCATGTGGTCGGCTACATGGGTCGCATCAACAACCGCGACGTCGACCATATCGAGGCGCGCGGCGAAACCGCCAACTATCGTGGCACCGAGCATATCGGCAAGCGGGGGCTGGAAGAGAGTTACGAGGCCGAGTTGCATGGCAAGACCGGCTCCGAGCAGGTCGAGGTGGATGCCGGCGGGCGCAAGGTACGCTTGCTCAGCCGCCGCACCGCGGTGCCCGGCAACAGCCTGATCCTGACCGTGGATGCCGGCCTTCAGGCCGTCGCCCACCAGGCTTTCGGCGAGCGACGGGGCGCGCTGGTGGCCATCGAGCCGTCCACCGGCGGCGTGCTGGCGCTGGTGTCCTCGCCCAGCTTCGATCCAAACCTGTTCGTGGATGGCATTTCGGTCGCGGACTGGAAGGGTCTGAACGAGTCGCCCGATCGCCCCCTGCTCAACCGTGCCATCTACTCGGCCTATCCTCCGGGTTCCACCTTCAAGCCCTTCATGGGGCTGGCGGGGCTGAGCACCGGCAAGCGCACGCCGCAGCAGGCGATCGCCGATCCGGGTTTCTATGTGTTTGGCGGTCACCGCTTCATGGACGACAAGATCGGCGGGCACGGCATGGTCGATCTGCACACCTCCATCGTGCAGTCCTGCAACACCTATTACTACATGCTGGCGAATGATCTGGGCATCGACGGGATTGCGGATTTCATGCGCCCCTTCGGTTTCGGTCAACTCACCGGTATCGATCTGCCCGGCGAGGCCGACGGCGTTTTGCCCTCGCCGGACTGGAAGCGCAAGCGTTTCAAGAAGCCGGGGCAGCAGAAATGGTATGGCGGCGAGACCATTTCGGTCGGCATCGGCCAGGGTTACAACGCCTACACGCCGCTGCAGCTGGCCACGGCCTTGTCGGCCTTGGTCAACGACGGCGTGGTGTTCAAGCCGCATGTGGTCAAGTACGTGGTTGATCCGCAGACGGGCGCACGCCGCGAGGTTGAGCCCAAGCCGATCCGCCAGATCCCGCTCAAGCCGGCCCATCTGGCGGCCGTACGTGCGGCGATGGTGGATGTGAACAAGACCGGTACCGGTGCGCGTGCCTTTGCGGGTGCGGAGTATTCCGCCGGCGGCAAGACCGGCACGGCGCAGGTGTATTCCTTGAAAGGCACCAAATACAAGGAAGGCAACGTCGCCGAGCGACTGCGCGATCACTCCTGGTTCATCGCTTTTGCGCCGGCCGACAAACCCAGGATTGCGCTGGCCGTGCTGGTTGAGAACGGCGGCTTTGGTTCGCGCTCGGCGGCGCCGATTGCGCGTCAGGTCATCGACTATTATCTGCTGGGCAAACGCCCGGCCGGCCAGGCGTCGGAAGACGAAGACGCCCCGGCGGACCATTGAGAAAGGCCGGCTGATGGAATTTCGCCTACATCCGGTGGCCCTGATTCGCGCCATCCTGCGCCCGATCGACCCGCCCTTGTTCCTGTTGCTGACCGTGCTGCTGGCGGCGGCCCTGGTGGTAATGCAAAGCGCATCGCCAGCGCGGATGGAAGCGCAACTGGTCAATACTGGCGTGGCGCTCGCACTGATGTGGGTGACGGCCCGGATTCCCTCGGCACGGCTGCTGTCGCTGGCGATGCCGCTGTATGTGCTTGGCGTGGTGTTGCTGGTTGGCGTGGCGCTGTTTGGCGAAATCTCCAAGGGCGCGCAGCGCTGGCTGGATTTGGGCGTGGTCCGCATTCAACCTTCCGAGCTGATGAAGATCGCCATGCCCTTGATGCTCGCCTGGTTCTTTCAGCAGCGCGAAGGCGCCATCGGTTTTGGCGAGTTCGTGCTCGCCGGTGTGTTGCTGGCCGTGCCGGTCGCCCTGATCGTCACCCAGCCTGACCTGGGCACTAGCCTGCTGGTGGCGGCGGCGGGCTTGTACGTGATTTTCTTTGCCGGGCTGAGCTGGAAGCTGATTGTGCCGCTGGTGCTGGTGGCGGTCGTCGGCTTGGGCTCCATCGTGGCGTTTGGCGACACGCTCTGCCAGCCCGGGGTGGATTGGCAGGTGTTGCGCGAGTACCAGAAGCATCGCGTGTGCACACTGCTTGATCCGACCTCCGATCCGCTCGGCAAGGGCTTCCACATCATCCAGTCGACCATCGCGATTGGCTCCGGCGGGATGTTTGGCAAGGGCTGGATGCAGGGCACCCAGACGCATTTATCCTTCATTCCCGAGCGCCACACCGACTTCATTTTTGCCGTCATGGCCGAAGAATTTGGCTTGATCGGCGCCTTGGTCTTGTTGGCGGTGTTGTTCATGCTCCTGCTGCGTGGTCTGATGATCGCCGCAGTCGCGCCGACGCTCGGTACGCGTTTGCTGGCCGGCGCCATCACCATGATTTTCTTCACTTATGCCTTTGTGAACATGGGGATGGTCAGTGGTATCCTGCCCGTCGTCGGGGTGCCTTTGCCCTTCATCAGCTATGGCGGCACGGCCTTGGTGACCTTGTGCGTCGGGGTCGGCATCCTGATGAGCATCCAGCGCGAGCGTGCGCTCAGCCAGTCCTGACTTCGCGACCCAATGCGTCTATTGTCTGCCCGCCTGTTGTTGATGTGTCTCGCCGCCACGCTGGCGGCCTGCGCCAGTGCGCCTCCCAGCAAGAGCGGCGGCTCGGTGCCGGGCGCCATCCCCGATTTGCCGCGTCGTGGCGGCGGTTACTACAAGGACGACGGTCCGGGCGACAACGCGCCGGCCGACCTGCACACCATTCCCGACGCGGTGCCGCGTGACGAACCCGTGCATCGGGCCAGTACGCGGCCTTACACCGTGTTTGGCAAGGACTACGCGCCGATGGCGGTGCGCGACGACTTTCGCGAACGCGGTCGGGCCAGCTGGTATGGCCGAAAGTTTCATGGCAAGAAAACCTCGATCGGCGAAACCTACGATATGTATGCCATGACGGGCGCACACAAGACCTTGCCGCTGCCCAGCTATGTGCGGGTGACCAACGTGGCCAATGGCAATTCGGTGGTCGTGCGCCTGAACGACCGCGGCCCCTTCCACTCGGGGCGGATCATCGATCTGTCCTACGCGGCGGCCTACAAGCTCGGCTATCTCGGGCAGGGCAGCGCGGAGGTCGAGATCGAAACCGTCGGGCCGGACGACGCGCCGGTGTTGCGCGCGGCCGAGCCGACGCCGCCCGTTCAGGTGGCTGCAGCGGCGCCGGTGGCAAGCGCAACCGAGGTGGCGTCATCGGCTTCTGTCGACCCGGCCGCCATCCTCAACGGCGCGCACGTCACCGCCTTGCCGGCGACGGATGAGGGGGTGTACCTCCAGTTGGGCGCGTTTCAGACCCGCGATAATGCCGAAGGCTTTCGCGGCCATGTGGCGGCCGAGCTCGACTGGCTGCGTGAGCGATTATCGGTGCTGGACCACGACGGCCGATTTCGTCTTCAGGCCGGGCCGTATGCCAGCGCGGCCGTCGCCCGCGCGGTCGCGGCGCGCATTGCCGATGCGCTGGATGTCCAGCCTTTCTTGGTGTCGCGTTGAACCGACGCCCGTGATTTTGGTCAGGCACTGCGGTCGGCCTATAATCGTCCGGCCTTAGCTGGCGTTGGCTAATCGCCTTTCCCCGTGTTTTTTCAGGATGTCCCCTTGCCCATGCGTTTCTTTGCTGCATTGCTGTTTTCGTTGATGTCTCTCTCGTCGCTGGCGCAAAGTGCCCCGCCGCCGGCCCTGGCCGCCAAGGCGTGGCTGCTGGTCGACTACGGTGCCAATCAGGTGCTGGCCGCGCATAACGCCGACGAGCGTATCGAGCCGGCGTCCTTGACCAAGTTGATGACGGCCTACCTGACCTTCTCGGCCTTCAAGGCCAACACGCTCACGCGCGAGCAGGTGATCCCGGTCTCCGAGCGGGCCTGGAAGATGGGCGGTTCGCGCATGTTCATCGAGCCGCGCCATGCAGTGACGGCCGATCAGCTGGTGCACGGCATGATCATCCAGTCGGGCAATGACGCCAGCGTGGCCCTGGCGGAGGCGATCGCCGGTTCTGAAGAAGCCTTTGCCGAGCTGATGAACCGCGAAGCCAAGCGCCTTGGCATGACCGGCACCCAGTTCAGGAACTCGACCGGCATGCCGGATGACCAGCACTACACCACCGCCCGCGATCTGGGCGTGCTGGCGATGGCGGTGATTCGTGACTTTCCGGAGGACTACCGCCTGTATTCGGAAAAGGAATACACCTACAACAACATCCGTCAGCCCAACCGCAACCGCTTGTTGTGGATGGACGCGACGGTCGATGGCGTCAAGACCGGTCACACCGAAGCGGCCGGCTATTGCCTGGTGTCGTCGTCGGTGCGGGGGCCGCGCCGGCTGATTTCGGTGGTGCTGGGTGCGGATTCCGATGGCGTGCGCGCGCAGGAATCGCTCAAGCTGCTCAACTACGGCTTCCAGTTCTTCGACACCGTGACGCTTTACGAGAACGCCGCGCCGGTGTCGCGTTTCCGCGTCTGGCAAGGCACGGCCGAAGAGGTGCCGGTCGGCTTCCTCAACGCGTTTGTGTTGTCGGTGCCCAAGGGCCAGGCCGACAAGTTGCAGGTCAGCCTGAACAGCGTTCAGCCGCTTGAGGCGCCGGTGCGTAAAGGTCAGGAAGTCGGTGCGATGACGCTGTCGCTCGACGGGCAGGCCATTGGCACCTATCCGGTGGTCGCCCTCGAAGAAGTCACCCTGGCCGGCTGGTTTGGCCGGATGTGGGATGCGATTCGCTGGTGGATCAAGAACCTCTGAGACGGAGTCTGACATGAGCGTGTGCTACCTCAACGGCGATTGGCTGGAACTGTCCGAAGCGCGGGTGTCGCCGATGGACCGCGGCTTCCTGTTTGGCGACGGCGCCTATGAAGTCCTGCCGGCCTACTCTGGCAAGCTGTTCCGCCTCGACGAACACCTGCGTCGTCTGGAGCAGACCCTGTCGAGCATGGGCCTGCCCAACCCGATGAGCCGGGATGAATGGCGCCAGACGCTGCGCGGCATCGTCGAACGCAATCCGTGGCCGGATCAGTCCATCTATCTGCAGGTCACGCGCGGTGTGGCGGAGGTGCGCACCCACGCCTATCCGGCGGAAGTGACGCCCACCGTGTTTCTGATGAGCGAAGCGCTGGTCATGCCCTCGGACGAGATGCGTGCGGCCGGTGTGGCCGCGGTCAGCTCGGCGGATTTTCGCTGGCTGCGGTGCGATCTCAAGACCGTCTCGCTGCTGGCCAACTGCATGCTCAAGCAGCTGGCGGCCGAGAAGGGCTGTATGGAAACCGTATTGTTCCGCGACGGTTTCCTGACCGAAGGTGCGGCCTCGAGCATTTTTGTGGTGCACGATGGCGTCTTGCATGTGCCGCCCAAGAGCCATCTGATGCTGCCCGGTATCACCTACGATGTGGTGCTGGAACTGGCCCGCGACCGCGGCATGCCTTGTCAGGTGCGCGAAGTGCTCGAAGAAGAGGTCCGCTCGGCCGACGAGCTGTGGATGACCTCCTCGACCAAGGAAGTGCTGCCCATCACCCGTCTGGATGATCGTGCCGTCGGCAAGGGCAAGCCCGGCCCGATGGCCGAGCAGATGCTTGAGTGGTATCAGGACTACAAGAACCAGGTGATGCGCCGTGGCGGATGAACCCAAAACCTCGCTGATCGACTTTCCCTGCACCTTCCCGCTCAAGATCATGGGCGTGAAGGTCGACAGCTTCGCTCAGACCGTGGCCGAGGTGGTGCTCAAGCATGACGCCAGCTTCGACCCGGCCACCATCGAGATGCGCCCGTCCAGCAAGGGCACCTATCTGTCGCTCACCTGCACGGTATGGGCGGTGTCGCAGCCGCAGCTCGATGACCTCTACCGCGAGCTGTCCGGTCACCCGATGGTCAAGGTCGTCCTCTAACTCATGATGAAGGCCAGTTGCGTGCGGCGCGATCTCGGCCGCGTTCCCTACGAGCCCACCTGGCGACAGATGCAGGCGCTCAACGACGCGCGCGACGCGAGCACACCTGACGAGTTGTGGGTGCTCGAGCACCCACCGGTCTACACTTTAGGCATGGCCGGCAAGCCCGAGCACCTGCTGCGCCAGACCGATATCCCCATGGTGCGCATCGATCGCGGCGGCCAGATCACCTATCACGGCCCCGGCCAGATCGTGGTCTACCTGCTCATCGATCTGCGTCGCCGTGGCCTCAAGGTGCGCGAAATGGTGCATCTGATGGAGCAGGCGCTGATCGACACCCTGGCCGACGATGGTCTCGCCGCCGAGCGTCAGAGCGGTGCGCCCGGGGTGTATATCGGTGGTGCCAAGGTCGCCGCACTGGGTCTGCGCGTCAAGAACGGGTGCAGCTACCATGGCTTGAGTCTCAATGTCGATATGGACTTGACACCATTTACCTGGATCAACCCCTGCGGCTATAGTGGTCTGCAAACCACCCAGCTTCGCGATCTGGGCGTCGACACCGAGCAAGCCGTCGTCGCCGATCGTCTGATTGGCCATTTAGAACGCCTGTTGCCGCCGCTGCGCTCAGGCGCGTTGGAATCAGCGTCCGATTGAAGGCGCGATGAATCAATGAAGGAAACCCCCATGGATACCCCCTCCCGCAAACAGCGTGGCGCCGAAAAAACAGCCCGCATCCCGATCAAGATCGTGCCCGCCGAGCGCCTGCGCAAACCCGAGTGGATCCGCATCAAGCTCGGCAGCGGGGAAGAGGTCGAGCGCTTCAACGAGATCAAGGCCACGCTGCGCGACCAAAAGCTGCACACCGTCTGCGAAGAAGCCTCCTGCCCGAACATCCATGAATGTTTCGGCAAGGGCACGGCCACTTTCATGATCATGGGCGATATCTGTACCCGTCGCTGCCCCTTCTGCGACGTGGGCCATGGCCGCCCCGATCCGCTCAACGCCGAAGAACCCAAAGACCTGGCCAGCACCGTGGCCGCCATGCGCCTCAACTATGTGGTGGTCACCTCGGTCGACCGCGACGACCTGCGCGACGGCGGTGCCCAGCACTTTGTCGAGTGCATCCGTGCCGTGCGCGAAGCCTCGCCGAAAACCAGCATCGAAGTGCTGGTGCCCGATTTCCGTGGCCGCATGGACATCGCCCTCGAAATCTTCGATCAGGCGCCGCCCGACGTGATGAACCACAACCTCGAGACCGTGCCCCGTCTCTACAAGCAGGCCCGCCCCGGTTCCGACTACGCCTACTCGCTCGAGTTGCTCAAGCAGTTCAAGGCGCGTCACCCCGAGGTGCCGACCAAGTCTGGCCTGATGGTGGGTCTGGGCGAGACCGACGAGGAGATCCTCGAAGTGATGCGCGACCTGCGCGCCCACGACGTCGAGATGCTCACCATTGGCCAATATCTGCAGCCGTCCAACGGCCACCTGCCGGTCTTGCGCTATGTGCACCCCGACACCTTCAAGATGTTTGAAACCGAAGCGCTCAAGATGGGCTTCAAGAACGCCGCTTGCGGCCCGATGGTGCGCTCTTCCTACTGGGCCGACCAGCAAGCCCACGGCGCCGGCGTGGTGTGATGGATCGCTTCGCCACCGCGCTGCTGGCCATCGCCATCGCGGCGGCCGGCTTCCTCATCGGCGGCGGGCTGCAGCAGTTCCGTATGGCCGACCGGTCGGTCACCATCAAGGGGCTGGCCGAGCAGTCTGTCAAAAGCGATTTTGCCGTGTGGACGCTGAGCTTCCGTCGTGGTGGCAAAGCCTTTGGCGCGGTGCAGAGCGAGCTGACCGACGATCGGGAGCGGGTGGTGGCCTTCCTGAGAGAGCAGGGTTTTGGTGACGACGAGCTGGAAATCCATCCGGTGCAGGTGCAGGATCTGTTCGCTCGGGAGTATGCGCAGGCCAATCTGCCCTTGCGCTACAACGGGCAGGGCAGGGTCAGCGTGAAGTCGCCGCGAGTCGATGCCGTGGCGGCGGCGGCCAACCGTCTCGACCCACTCATCGCAGCCGGCGTCCCGCTCACCGGCGAGGGCGAAGGCCAGGGCGTGCCCCAGTACCAGCTGCGCGGCGTCAATGCACTCAAGCCCGCCTTGCTGGCTGCCGCCACACGGAATGCTCGTGAGCAGGCCGAGAAATTTGCCGCCGATGCCGGCGCCGGCCTGGGCATGCTGAAGAGCGCCAATCAGGGTGTGATCCGTGTGCTCGACGACGATGGCGGCGAGTTCGAAACCGGCCGCAGCATCGGCAAACGCCTGCGGGTGGTGTCCACCTTCGTGTTCATGCTTGACTGAGCAATTGCGCCGAGTTTGAAAACAAGCGTGAGCGGAGGCCGTCGGTATCCGCTCCGGTGCTAGAGTGAGCCTTCACCGACGTCATGGCTGGAGGTTTTTCCGTGCGAATTTTGATCCGAACCCTGGCCGTGTTGGCCATTGCCTTGCCGGCCTGGGCCGGTGGCCTCGACGGTCTCACCAATCGCCAGGCCACCTCGGGCCTGCGTGAAGCGCTCGACCAGGGCGCCCGCGCCGCGGTCAGCCAGCTGGGCCAGAACGGCGGCTTTCTGAATAACCCCAAAGTCCGCATCCCGCTGCCCGGCGTGCTCGAAAAAGCCAAGCCGATTCTCAGCATGCTCGGCCGTGGCAAGGACATGGACAAGCTCGAAACGGCCATGAACCAGGCCGCCGAAGCCGCCGTGCCGGAGGCCAAGACCTTGCTGGTCGACGCGGTCAAGCAGATGAGCGTGGAAGACGCCAAGAACATTCTCACCGGCGGTGAGGATTCGGTGACCCGTTATTTCGAATCGAAAACCCGTGAGGCCCTGACCGGCCGCTTCATGCCGGTGGTCACCGAGCAGACCAACCGTCTGTCCTTGGCCAAGCAGTACAACAAGCTGGCCGACAAGGCGAGCGCCACCGGCCTGCTCGAAGGTGACGAGGCCTCGGTTGAGCGGTATGTGACCGCCAAGGCGCTCGACGGGCTTTACCTCACCATCGCCGAGCAGGAGCGCGCGATTCGGCAGAACCCCATGCAAGCCGCCGGCTCGCTGGCCAAGCAGGTGTTTGGCGCCCTCGGTCGCTAGATACGGCAGCTGCTGTCGTGCGTCAGCGCCAACCCAGGATGGCGCTGACGATCAGGGCCATCATCATCACCAGGCCAATCCAGGCGGCGACGCCGACCAGCGTGATGCGGTTGGCCACGCCATGTGCCAGGTGACTGTCGCTCACATGCAGCAAGGGGCCGACGCCGTGGCGAATGAGCGCCACCGTGCCCACCCAGGCCAATGCGCCAACCGCCAGGTTGAACCACAGGCTCGGCACCAGTAGCGCCAGCGACGCGAGCCACAGCGGGACTGGCGCAATCGCAGCCAGCGAAAAGCTTTGTGCAAAGCCGGGGCGGGCCGCCATCGACTGGGTGATCTGGCGGATCAGGTCGGCCATCATGAACACCATGACCACTTCGACGACAAAGAATACGCCGCCGACGATCAGCGCTTCTGTGATGCCCAAAGGCGGTTCGAGCAGCGGAAAGACCTGACCGGGATGTGCCATGTTGGCGTAGGCGTACATGAGTGGTGGCAGCAGCGATAGCGGCACCACCACCGCCAGCAGCATCTTGCCAACGGCCGGATGCATGTGTTCGACATCGCGCCAGCCGTCGGTCTCCGAGACCAGCATGCGGGGAAGATTGGTGAGTGTCATGGTCGTCCTCCTTGAATCGGTGGCGCCGACCCGTGGCCGGCGCCGGGTGCATGACACTCATCAGGCCGCTGGCGTGCGCCAAGGTTCGCAGCCCTCCCCCGGTCGCTCGGCCGGGCGAAGCGGGCAGGCTCGGCGTAAAATGCCTTCGGTGTTCCCTGCGCCGCCCCGTCCGGGCGGCGCCGTTTTTCATTCTCAGGTCCCATGTCCGCACATCTCAACGCCCCCCAGCGCGAAGCGATCCGCTATCTCGACGGCCCCTGCCTGGTGCTCGCCGGCGCCGGCAGCGGCAAGACGCGGGTGATCACGCAGAAGATCGCCCACTTGGTCGAGACCTGTGACTTCAGTCCCAGCAACATTGCCGCCATCACCTTCACCAACAAGGCCGCCAAGGAAATGCAGGAGCGGGTCGGTGGCCTGCTCGGCGGCGGCAAGGCCAAGGGGCTGACGGTGTGTACCTTTCACGCGCTGGGTGTGCGCATGGTGCGGCAGGAGGCCAAGCATTGCGGGCTCAAGCCGCAGTTCTCGATTCTCGATGCGGCCGATGCCAACCAGATCATCGCCGACCTCGTCGCCGACGCCGACCGCGCTTACGCGCGCTCGCTGCAATGGGTCATCTCCGGCTGGAAGAACGCCATGATCCCGCCCGAAGAGGCGGTCAAGCTGGCCAATGATGATGTGTCTGCCGCCGCCGCGAAGGTCTATGGCGAATACGAGCGCACCTTGCGCGCTTATCAGGCCGTCGACTTCGACGACCTGATCGGCCTGCCGGTGCGTCTGCTCGAAGAGAACGACGAGGTGCGCGAGCGCTGGCAAAACCGCCTGCGCTACCTGCTGATCGACGAATACCAGGACACCAACCGCGCCCAGTACCGCCTGCTGCGCCAGCTCTCCGGCGTGCGCGGCGCCTTCACCGCGGTGGGCGACGACGACCAGGCCATCTACGCCTGGCGCGGCGCCGACGTCGAAAACCTCAACCTGCTGCAGACTGACTACCCGCGCCTCAAGGTTATCAAGCTGGAGCAAAATTACCGGTCCAGCGCGCGTATCCTCGGCGCGGCCAACACGCTGATTGCCAACAATGAAAAGCTGTTCGAGAAGAAGCTGTGGTCCGACCACGGCCCCGGCGAGCCGATCCGCGTGGTCGCCTCGCGCGACCCCGAAGCCGAGGCCCAACTGGTGGCCATGCGTATCCAGGCGCATCGCTTCGAGTTCAAGACCAAGTTCTCCGACTACGCCATCCTCTACCGCGGCAACCACCAGGCGCGCCTGTTCGAGAAGCAGCTGCGCAACAACAAGATTCCCTATGTCATCTCCGGCGGCCAGTCCTTTTTCGACAAGGCCGAGATCCGCGATCTGATCAGCTACCTGCGCGTGATGGTCAATGGTGACGACGACCTGGCCTTCATCCGCGCCATTACCACCCCTCGCCGCGGGGTGGGCGCTGGCACCATCGAGGCTCTCGGCCGCTACGCGGGTCAGCGCCATGTGAGCCTGTTCGAAGCCGCTTTCGAAGAGGGCGCGGCCCACCATCTCAACACCCGCCAGCTCGAATCGGTGCAGGAGTTCGGCCAGTTCATCAACAAGCTGACCCACCGAGCCGAGCGCGAAAGCGCCGCGCAGGTGCTCGAAGCCCTGCTCCACGAAATCAACTACGAGGGTTGGCTGCTAGGCAGTTTCGATACCCGCGAGGCCGAAACCAAGTGGAGCAATGTGCGTGACTTCGTCGAATGGCTAGGCAGCAAGGGCGAGAAAGACGGAAAGAACCTGCTCGAACTCACCCAGACCATCGCTCTCATCTCCATGCTCGACAAGAACGATGAGGAATTCGACGGCGTGCAACTGGCCACACTGCATGCCTCGAAGGGGCTGGAGTTCAAGCACGTCTTCCTCATCGGCGTTGAAGAAGGTCTGCTGCCGCATCAATCGGCGCTGGACGAAGGTAATCTCGCCGAAGAGCGGCGGCTGATGTACGTCGGCATCACCCGCGCCCAGCGTTCGCTCACCGTCACCTGGTGCGAACGCCGTAAAGCCGGGCCCGATGTGCGTGTCTGCGAAGCCTCACGCTTCATTGGCGAGATGGGCGAGGGCGTAGCCGTGGCGAAAAAGAACGACGCGCCGGTGAGTCAGGATGAGGGGCGGGAGCGGCTCGCCAATCTGCGGGCGCTGTTGGGGAGCAAGCCATAGGCGGATGTGTGGATCAATCGGCCGATTGTTTTGCCGGTGCGGGATCAACGATAACGGACGACCGTCCGATAGCGAGGAGTCGATTTGCGCAGCGCGATGAAAACGTCATGGCAGGCCGGTCGACATATCGGTAGAAAACATCCGAGAGGGTATACACGATCACTATTGATAGTCCCGATGCAATAAATGCGGAAAAATCATAGCGGCCGGTGTATCGGAACAGCGCGGTAAAGGCAAACACGCCGGCTGTGGCGAGGATGGGCACCTGAATCAAGTAAGCGGAGAAGGACACTTTCCCCATGAAGACGAAAGGCTTTCCTGAGACGAAGGTGCTGAGCTTTTGTCCAAACAATGCGGCGTATACAACGAATATTCCGGAGAGAAAGTTGGACACCGTGTAGGTCTTTTCGCCAAACACCGATGCGACGTACCGGTATGACTGGCTGTCGTTGTGTGCGCCTGCAAAATACAGTCCAACGATCAGCAGCAGCAACGCCATAGAGTCCCGAATCGGCTTCCCGAAAAGATGAAACCAGTGTCCGATGACAAAGGAAATCAATCCGAGACAGAACCCTCCGCCAATGCTGCCCAGCGCAAAAAGTCCGACCGAAGCGACAATGGCGATTCCGCCCGCGGTGATCATCGCGGATTTCATTCGTATGGCGCATAGCGCGAAGATGAGATAAGAGCCGAATATCTCTATCTTCATTGTCCACAACACTGGGTTGTAGGCGCTTTCACCGGCAATGAAAAAACTGTCGATGGCGCCGCTATACAGTGCGCCATTGAGTGAGTGCGGAAAATTTCCAAAATTGGCCATCCATTGGCCGAGCTGGGATTTGTCCACGGTGACAAGACTGAGGGCGATCAGCGAAAGCACGCATGATGCGGTAACCGGGATGGCAAGTCGCGGATACCGTTTGATGAACATCGAGAGAATCCGCCGGTCTTGATGTCGGGTGGCGAGCGTGATCTTGGACAGGATGAAGCCGCTCAGAACGAAGAAGATGAAGACGGCGGCCGTTCCCGAGTAAAGAAACCCGAGGGGGGCGTGGTGAATGAATTGCTGAACGGGGAAATTGGCGCCGCTGCCCTCGCCAAAGTTGTGGACGAAGGGGAAGAACATCAGGCTGAGATGGGACATTAGAACCATGAAACAAGCCAGTCCGCGGACGCCCTCCACAGAGTTGAGCTTTTTCTTGTCATCCACCTTTTTCGTTCTCCTTTCTTGCAGCAGCGCCTGAACAGGGCATTTCCCTTCTGGGAAGTGTCGCGCATTATGGCGATGCGATCGACCACAAATCTTGTGGCACGTGAAGAAAAGCACAGTTCTGGCTGGGCCACTCGCGTTCTTTTTGTATGTTCAGCGTTGATCCATGCAACGGTTGTAGCATGGCGATGTCTTAGCAAGACGCCGTTGCAACCGAAGCGGTTGCTTGCGGGGTGGGTTTGAGCGGGTTTGGTGCGTGCGGTGATGCAGCGCATCCTTGCACGGACGTTATTCAACCGTGTCTCTGTGCTTTTTTGTGGAATATTCCATGGCATATCGCTTTCTTCTTGCGCTTGTTTTGGCGATATCACTGAATGGCTGCGCGACTTCGACCTTCCGGCAGTCCTGGAGCGCGTCCGACGCGCAGGCGCACCCGCTAGGCAAAACAGTTGCGTTTGTGATGTTGCCCGTGGAGGCCGACCGGCGGCGATCTGAGGACTTGTTTGCACAAGTGCTGGCACCGGCGATGGATGTGACAGCCGGCTACGCCGTCGTGGCTGAGGCGCTGCCAGACGCGTCGGCGCTGGCCAGGGCCAAAGCGCAGGCGTCGCGACTTGGCTATGGCTCGGTGCTCGTCGTGAGAGTGGTGTCGACGCGCGATGAGCTGGTCTATCAGCCCGGTGTGAGTCCGTTCTTCGGCCCTGGTTTTGGCTATTACGGGCGCCGCGGCCCGATTGGTTATCCGTTCATGATGGATACGGGTTACTACGAGAGGGTGCGCATCGCGGTGGTGGAATTGAGCCTGTACGCCATACGCGGTGACCATCTGCTGTGGACGGCGAGTACCGAGGTGCTCGATTCGAACAAGCTGGAGCGAGTGGTGCGGATACTGGCCGATGCGATGCTCAAAGATCTGCTGGCCAAGGGTGTATTGCCCTGAGTGTTGCTGTCCCCGGAATCTTATGGCACTGCTTTCTGGCGGAAAAGCCGCTGATCGACCGCCGGGTGAGGACGAACAAATAGGGGCGCACCGAAGTGCGCCCCTATTTGTTCAACGGGCGCCTGGCTTACTCGCCCAGATACGCCGCTCGCACCTTCGGGTCGGCCAGCAGTTCCTGGCCGGTGCCGGTGAGGGTCAGCTTGCCGCTTTCCATCACGTACCCGCGCTGGGCAAACTCGAGCGCCAGGTTGGCGTTCTGTTCGACCAGCAAGATGGTCACGCCTTCGTCCTTGACCGTCTGCACCACCTCAAAGATCTTTTCGACCACCAGTGGGGCGAGGCCCATGGAGGGTTCGTCGAGCAGCAGCAGCTTGGGCTGGGAGAGCAGGGCACGGCCGATGGCGACCATCTGTTGCTCGCCGCCCGACAGCGTGCCGGCCACCTGCGCCAGACGCTCCTTGACCCGCGGCAGCATGGTGTAGACCCGCTCGAGGTCGGCCTCGATGCCGGCCGTGTCGTTACGGATGTAGGCGCCCATCCGCAGGTTTTCTTCGACCGTCAGGCGGGTGAAGATGCCGCGGCCCTCGGGCACCAGCGCAATGCCTTTGCGCAGGCGCTTGTGGGTGGGCATGGCACCGATGTCTTCGCCGTCGTAGGTGATGCTGCCGCTGGCCACGCCCAGCGTGCCGGAGATGGCATTGAGCGTGGTGGTCTTGCCGGCGCCGTTGGCACCGATCAGGCAGACCATTTCGCCTTTGTAGAGCTCGAGACTGACGCCCTTGACGGCCTGAATGCCGCCGTAGGCGATCTTGATGTCGTCGAGCTGAAGCAGCGGGGAGGCGGGGTTAGTGTGCATGCTTGGGTCCTCCCAGGTAGGCGCTGATCACCGCGTCGTTTTTCTGGACCACGGCAGGCACGTCTTCGGCAATCTTCTTGCCGAAATCGAGCACGGCGACCCGGTCGCACAAGCCCATCACCAGTTTGACGTCGTGCTCGATGAGCAGCACGGTGATGCCGTCGCGGCGGATCTGTTCGATCAGCACCTTGAGTTGGCCGGTTTCGGTGGCGTTCATGCCGGCGGCGGGTTCGTCCAGTGCCAGCAGTTGCGGTTCGGAGGCCAGTGCGCGGGCGATCTCGAGACGGCGCTGGTCGCCATAGGAGAGGCTCTTGCAGATGGTATGGGCGAAGCGCTCGATGCCCACATACTTGAGCAGTTCGAAGGCGCGCTCGGTGGTCAGACGCTCCTCTTCGATGGCGTGCTTGCTCTGTATCAGGATGCCCCACAGCCCGGCCTTGGTGCGGATGTGATGGCCGGCCATGACGTTTTCGAGGGCGGTCAGCTGACCGAACAGCCGGATGTTCTGGAAGGTGCGGGCGATACCCTGCTGCACCACCAGGTGGGGTTTGCCGGTGGGCAGCTCGGTGCCGTTGAAGACGAACTCGCCGTCGTCGGGAATGTAGGCGCCGGTCAGCACGTTGAAGAAGGTGGTCTTGCCGGCGCCGTTCGGGCCGATCAGGCCATAGACCTCGCCTTTGTTGATGGTCAGCGAGACATCGGACAGGGCGGTCAGACCGCCGAAACGTTTGCCCACACCGCGGGCTTCAAGCAATTTGATCATCAAGCACCTCCCTTGAGCAGCTCGGGACGGGAGTAGCGCGCGTGGGCGGGCACCAGGCCGGCCGGGCGCAGCAACATCATCAGAATCATGGCCAGCGACAGCAACAGCATGCGTAGCACTTCGGGGTCGAGAATCACGGTGCCGAACAGCGCTTCCTGCACGGGCAGCGCAATGTTGCGGAGGATCTCGGGCAGGGCGGTGAGCGCCAGCGCACCGACGATGGCGCCGGCGATGTTGCCCATGCCGCCGAACACCACCATGGTCAGCACGGCGATGGATTCCATCAGCGAGAAGGACTCCGGCGACACGAAGCCCTGGAAGGAGCCGAACAGTCCGCCCGCCACGCCGCCAAAGGTGGCGCCGAGCGAGAAGGCTAGCAGCTTCATGTTGCGCACGTTGATGCCGATCGCCTTGGCGGCCAGCTCGTCGTCACGCATGGCAGCCCAGGCGCGGCCGACGCGGGAGATCTGCAAGCGTTTGATGAAGATGATGGAGCCCACCACGCAGAGCAGGAAGAAGTAGTAATACAGGTACAGGTAGTGGATCTTGAAGTCGCCGAACGAGAGGCTCTGCGACAGGTTCCAGCCGAACAGATTGAGCGAGTCCAGGGCGTTGATGCCTTGCGGGCCATTGGTGATGTTGACCGGATGGTTCAGGTTGTTCATGAAAATCCGGACGATTTCGCCGAAGCCCAGGGTCACGATGGCGAGGTAGTCTCCTCGCAATCGCAAGACCGGGAAGCCCAATATGATGCCCGCCAGCGCCGCAAACGCGGCGCCCAGGGGCAGCACGATCCAGAAGGGCATGTGCACACCGAAATGCGGTGAGGCGAGGAAGGCCCAGGTGTAGGCGCCCACGGCGTAGAAGGCGATGTAGCCCAGGTCGAGCAGGCCGGCAAAGCCGACCACCAGGTTCAGGCCCAGGGCCAGCATCATGTACAGCAGGGCGAAGTCCAGGATGCGCATCCAGCTGCGACCGAAGTAGGCGGCAATCAGCGGCGCCACCAGCGCCAGGATGATGATCAGCCACTTGGTGAGCTTGGGGTTGCGCTTGCCCAGGAAGGGTACGGCTTCGATGAGTTCGTTCATGGTGTGATCCCTCCTCAGGCCCGGTCGGAAACCCGCTCACCCAACAGGCCGGTGGGCCGGAAGATGAGCACGATGCCGAGAATGACGAAGGCGAAGATGTCCTGGTAGCTGGAGTTGAGGAAGCCGAAGGTCATGGTTTCGATATAACCGGCGCCGACCGCTTCGACCAGCCCCAGCACGATGCCGCCAAGCATGGCGCCACCCAGGTTGCCGATGCCGCCGAGCACCGCCGCGGTAAATGCTTTCAGGCCGGGCATGAAGCCCATGGCGTAGTGGGCGATACCGTAGTTGCTGGCGAACATCACGCCGGCCACCGCTGCCAGACCCGCGCCGATGACAAAGGTCAGCGCGATGATGGCGTTGGTGTCGACCCCCATCAGGGCCGCGACGCGGTGGTTTTCCGCCGTGGCGCGCATGGCGCGACCGAGGCGGGTCTTGGTGACCAGCAGGATCAGGCCGGCCATCACCAGCGCCGACACGATCACGATGGCGACCTGAACCGGGGTGACGAAAACGCCCGGAATCGGCTGCATCGGTGCGGTGGAAATCAGCTGCGGGAAGGTGTGATAGTTGCGGCCCCAGATGATCATGGCCAGCGTCTGAAGCAGAAAGGACATGCCGATCGCGGTGATCAGCGGGGCCAGACGCGGCGCGCCACGCAGACGCCGGTAAGCCAGTCGTTCCATCAGGAAGCCGAGGAGCATGCACACGGGCATGGCGACGAGCACGGCAATCGCCAGTTTGAGCAGCGGCGCCATGTCGGGCGCAACGCCCATCAGGATGAGCAGGGTCTGTAGCGCGGTGAGCGCGCCGATCATGACCACTTCGCCGTGGGCAAAGTTGATCAGACCCAAGATCCCGTAGACCATCGTGTAGCCCAGTGCCACCAGCGCATACACGCTGCCGACGACCAGACCGTTCACGATCTGTTGTAATAAGGTTTCCATATCGCACCTTTTGCTTGGTGTGTGACGGAGGCCGTCGCCCCGGTGCCGGGATGATTCCGGTCGGATGTGCCCTTGTGGGGCCGAGAGGCGGGGTTCCGTGTTGCTGTTCTCAATCCCGCAGCGCGGGTTGTTTGCTGAGTCCTTCCGATGTGCCGTCCGACCGATGCGCCGGATGGAAACCGGAATAATTCAGGGGCCGCAACCACTGTGGATCGCGGCCCCTGGCTGTGGGCAAGCCCACGTTCTACAAGTGCCTTGGTTCGGATCAGGGGACCGGATTCCAGCCGCCATCCTTGTACTGATACACCGTGATCGCGCCTTCCTTGATGTCGCCCTTGGCGTCAAAGGCGACGTTGCCGGTGACGCCCTGGAAGTTGATCGCCTTCAGTGCCGACAGGTACTTGGCCGGTACGGTCGAATCGGCCACCTTCATGGCTTCGATCATGGCGGCAGCCGCGTCGTAGGCATACGGTGCGTAGATCTGCACATCCAGGTTGAAGCGTTTCTTGTAGCGCTCCTTGAAGTCCTTGCCGCCCGGCATCTTGTCCAGCGGCAGGCCGGCTTGCGTGCAGTAAGCGTTGCCGCTCAGCGCGTCACCCGCGAGCTTGAGCATCTCGCCCGAGCAGGCGCCGTCACCGGTGATGAACTTGGCGTTGATGCCCAGCTGCTTGAGCTGACGCAACATCGGGCCGCCCTGGGCGTCCATACCGCCGAAGAAGATCACGTCCGGGTTCTGAGCCTTGATCTTGGTCAGAATGGCCATGAAGTCGGTGGCTTTGTCGTTCGTGAATTCACGCGCGACGATCTTGCCGCCGGTGGCTTTGGCGGATTTTTCGACTTCGTCTGCCAGGCCCTGGCCGTAAGCGGTGCGGTCATCGATGATGGCGATATTCTTGGCGCCGAGTGCGCCGGTGGCAAACTTGCCGATCGCGCCGCCTTGCTGGACGTCGTTGGCGATGGTGCGGAACACGCCGGCGTAGTTCTGCTGGGTCAGCTTGGGGTTGGTGGCCGACGGGGAGATCATCGGGATGCCGGCCTGGTGGTAGATGCGCGAGGCCGGGATGGTGGTGCCGGAGTTGAGGTGGCCGACCACGCCGACCACTTCGGCATCGACCAGACGCTGGGCGACGGTGGTGCCGGCGCGCGGGTCGGCCTGGTCGTCTTCGCCCATGATCTCGAACTTGATTTTTTTGCCGCCGATAGTCACGCCCTTGGCGTTGTATTCCTCAATGGCGAGCAGGGCACCGTTTTCGTTGTCCTTGCCTAGGTGGGAGATGCTGCCGGTGAGCGGGCCGACGTGGCCAAGCTTGACCACCATGTCGGCGGCGCTGACGCCGCCGCTCATCAGGCCGAAGCCCAGGCCCATGATCGCAATAGCGATACCGGTTTTTTTCATGTCTCGTATCCTCCAGCTGACTCTTGTGTGAGTTTGGGTGGTTCCGATTCCGACCGGTTCGACATGAATCGGTCGGGGTGTGGCTTTCCGCGGTTCGGGCCACGCGTTTGTGTGGCCTCGTGGTCGGTCTTTGTTCTCTGTCCGCACCCACCCTTTTTACGGGGTGGGCGAATGGTACGAAAGGCGCAAAGGCAAAGGTGTGCTTATTCTGCAAAAAAACCGATAGGGAAAGAAAAATTTTTGCCTGAAAAGCGCATGGCTGATGAGTGCGTGCCATGCGGCAGTGCACTACTTTGGAAGATCTGTTCTTTGCTTGTCGGACGATTCCTGACACGCGAAGCGGTCAAGTGCAAGCATGGCCTGAGGGTGGCGCATTCTCAAGCATGCGTTTCGGTGATTGCAGTGCAGCAAAAATGGCCGATAGGGGTTTTCCCTAGCGTGTGTTGCGAAACATGTCCGGTGCGTTGCGGATCTCCCCGGATTTCGCCCGTTTCGCGGCCACCGTCACTTCCTGAACGGCCCGGAGGTCAACAAAAAACCGCCGTATTCCAGGCGGTTTTTCATTTGCCGCACCGGCGAAGCGTTCAGTCGCCGAACACGGCGCTGGTATAAACCTCCTGAACATCATCGAGGCTGTCCAGCGCGTCGAGCAGGCGCTGCATCTTGGCCTCGTCGTCGCCGGCCAGTTCGGTCTCGTTCATTGGCTTCATGGTGACTTCGCCGAACTCGGCCTTGAAGCCTGCGGCTTCGAGCGCGTCCTTGACGGTCGAGAAGTCGGCCGGCGAGGTGACCACCTCGATGGAGCCGTCGTCATCGGTGATGACGTCTTCGGCGCCGCATTCGAGCGCGGCGTCCATCAGTGCTTCTTCATCGACGCCGGGGGCGAACATCAGCTGGCCACAGTGGCTGAACTGGAAGGCCACGCAGCCATCGGTGCCCAGGTTGCCGCCGTACTTGCTGAAGGCGTGGCGCACATCGGCCACGGTGCGCACCTTGTTGTCGGTCAGGCAGTCGACGATCACCGCCGCGCCGCCAATGCCGTAGCCCTCGTAGCGCGCCTCTTCATAGCTGACGCCTTCGAGTTGGCCGGTGCCGCGCTTGATAGCGTTTTCGATGTTGTCCTTGGGCATGGATTCGCCGCGGGCCTTGTCGATGGCCAGACGCAGACGCGGATTCGATGCCGGATCGCCGCCGCCCATCTTGGCGGCCACGGTGACTTCCTTGATCAGTTTGGTGAAGACCTTGCCCCGCTTGGCATCCTGACGGCCTTTGCGGTGCTGGATGTTGGCCCATTTGGAATGACCTGCCATAGCGCCCTCGACTCCTGCAGACTTGCTGTTCGAAAAGCCACCATTATACCTATCGACCCGGTCGTGGCGGGGCCCCGGTCCGCACAAGCGGCGACGAGTCTGCTAGATTGCACAGGATAGGCATGACAACCGGATCGGGAGTGACCGCATGAAGCCTCTAATTACTTTGCTCAGCGTGCTGTGGCTGGCCGTGATGTCCGTGCCCGCCAGTGCGCAGGATCTCACCTTCCGTGGCTGCACCGACGCCTCGGGTCGGGCCGTGCCCAGCCAACTCGATGTTGAATCGCCCTCGCTGGTGACGACACAGATGGGCAAATCTGGGGCGCGGATCATTTACAACCCGCGCGCGCTCCCCGACGTGACCGATGCGGTCCGTGCCTTCGTGTATGCGCACGAGTGCGCCCGGCACAGCCTCGGCATCACGCGCGATGTGCCGACGGTCGAGGCGGCGCAGCGTGCCGATTGTGAGGGGCTGGCCACGCTGCAGCGCTCCGGCATGCTGGTGGGGGATGGTGACGTGACGGCCCTGCAGTCCATGCTGGCGTTCTCGCCCGAGCAATGGGCGCGCCTGCCGGGTCCGCCGCGCGGCTTCGATCTCAACAGCTGCCCGACGCGTCGCGCCGTGCCCAAGAGCAACCCGGCCTGGAACCAGTGTGTGCATCGCTGCGGCGACCGCTTGTTCCACTGCGGTCAGAGTGCCAGCTGCCTGTCCACCTACAACAATTGCCAGGCGGCCTGCCCGCGCTGATCTTTTTCCGGCCGCGGTGTCACACGCTGTGTCGGCGCGCCCCGGCGGTCCCCGAGGGCTGCGATCTCGCCCCGGCCTGGGCTAGACTATGACGATCCCCACGTCCGGATTCTGCTCATGACCGAACCGCTTCTTATCGCCAAGGCCGACGGCCGCGATGTTGCCCTGTTGCCACGCCTGGCTAACCGTCACGGACTGATCACCGGCGCCACCGGCACCGGCAAGACGGTCACCCTGCAGCGCCTGGCTGAATCCTTTGCCAGCATTGGCGTGCCGGTGTTTCTGGCCGACGTCAAAGGCGATCTGTCGGGTATCGGCGTGGCTGGCACGGCCTCTGAAAAGCTGATGAAGCGGCTCAATGCGATCGGCATCGAGACCTTCGAGCCGGTGCAGAACGCCGCGGTGTTCTGGGACGTCTTCGGCGAGTCCGGTCACCCGGTGCGCGCCACCGTGTCCGACATGGGTCCGCTGCTGCTGTCACGACTGCTCAACCTCAACGACACCCAGAGCGGCGTGCTGCAGATCGTGTTCAAGGTGGCGGACGACAATGGCCTGTTGCTGCTCGATCTCAAAGACCTGCGCGCCATGGTGCAGTTCGTTGGCGACAACGCCAAGACCATCAAGACGCAGTACGGCAACGTCTCCACCGCCTCGATCGGCGCCATCCAGCGCGGATTGCTGATGATTGAGGAGCAGGGCGGGGATGTGTTCTTCGGCGAGCCGATGCTCGACATCGCCGACCTGATGCAGACCGGTGCCGACGGTCGTGGCGTGATCAACGTGCTGGCCGCCGACAAGCTCTACAACAACCCCAAGCTCTACTCCACCTTCCTGCTGTGGCTGCTCGCCGAGTTATTTGAGCAGTTGCCCGAAGTGGGCGATCCCGACAAACCAAAGCTGGTGTTCTTCTTCGACGAAGCTCATCTGCTGTTCAACGACGCACCCAAGGCCCTGCTCGAAAAGGTCGAGCAGGTGGTGCGGCTGATCCGCTCCAAGGGCGTCGGCGTCTACTTTGTTACCCAGAATCCGCTCGATGTGCCCGATTCGGTCCTCGGCCAGCTTGGCAACCGTGTTCAGCATGCCTTGCGTGCTTTTACTCCGCGCGACCAGAAAGCGGTCAAGACCGCCGCCGACACCATGCGCGCCAACCCGGCCTTCGATGCGGCCGAGGCCATCACCGAGCTGGGCGTGGGCGAGGCGCTGATTTCCTTCCTCGACGAAAAAGGCCGCCCCAACATCACCGAGCGCTGTTTCGTCATCGCGCCGGGCTCGCGGCTCGGTCCCATGACCGACGCCGAGCGCGGACAGACCATTCGAGGCTCGCTGCTCTACGGGCACTACGAAAAAGCGCTCGACCGCGAATCGGCCTTCGAAAAGATTCAGGCCGGTTTTGGTCAGGAAAAAGCCGAGGCCGACGCCCCCGCAGCGGCCAACGCACCCGCCGCCGATGAGGGTGGCGGACTGTTCGGCGGGCTGGGCGGCATGCTCGGTGGCATGTTGGGGGGCGGCAAGTCCAGTCGTTCGGACAGCATCATCGAGTCGGCCGCCAAGAGCGCGGCCCGAAGCATCGGTACGCAGGTCGGGCGGGCGATCATCCGCGGTGTGCTCGGTTCCATCCTCGGCGGCAGCACTCGGCGCTGAGCTGCGACGGTTTGACGCACCCGAAGGCAGGCCGATGGCCTGCCTTTTTCATGTGCGCATCATCTATTGGCGGTAGAATATTAGTTTTATCTAATGGAGATGCGCATGCGATCCCTCATCCTCTGTACGGGTCTGCTGATGGCCGGAAGCGCTGTCGCCCAAGACATTGACGCCCTCAAACTCGACACCCGCGAAAAAGCCCTGCCGGTGCTGCCCAAAGTGGTCAAGATGATGCAGGACACCGTCGCCGACAAGGGTGTGGCCGGTGCCATTCCGGTGTGCAAGGAGAAAGCCCCCGCGCTGCTCAAGGCACGGGCTGAGGAACTCGGCTGGACGATGCGGCGGGTCAGCCTGAAGACGCGCAACCCTGAGCGCGGCACCCCCGACGCCTGGGAGACCGCGCAGCTGACCTCCTTCGACCTGCGCGCCGCCGCGGGCGAGCCAGCCACCGCGCTGGAAGTGGGCGAGGTGGTCACGCAGGCCGATGGCAAGTCGATGTTCCGTTACATGCGCGCCATCCCAGTGGGCGACGTGTGCCTGAGCTGCCATGGCGACCCGGCCGACATCGCGCCGGAGATCAAGGCCGAGCTGGCCAAGACCTACCCGCAGGACCGCGCCACCGGTTATTCGAAAGGGCAGATACGGGGTGCGTTGAGCGTCGAACGCCCGTTGTAAGCGTCGTGGGCGTATCGTTTCTGACGGAGTTCAGGAGGGATAGGCCCATGGCGGACGAATATTACTTTGAAGAAGGCTGTTTCATTACCGAGTGGCACAACCGCGCCGACGATCCGGCCGTGTCGGTCGCCCGTGCGCGGGTGCCGGTCGGGGTCACCACCCGCTGGCATGTGCTGGCCGGCATTACCGAGCGCTATCTGATCGAGTCCGGCGAGGGCGAGGTGTGGGTGGGTGACGCGCCGGCGCGTCGGGTGGCCGCCGGCGACACGGTGGTGATTCTGCCGGGGCAGCGCCAGCGCATTCGCAATGCCGCCGCGGTTGATCTGATCTTTCTCGCGGTCTGCAGCCCGCGTTTTGATATTGCGGCTTATCGCGACGATGCTTGATTTGGTAGTGCGCGGGAGCGCAAAAAAATGGCCCGCACAGAGCGAGCCGTGAGTCGAGGATGCGGTACGCGGCTCAGTCGTAGTCGCGGGCGCCGTGTTTGCCGCTTACCAACTGGCCCTGAGATAGCGACATCATCAGCAGCAGGATGGTCTCGTGCATGATCACCGTGTGGTGATTGCCACTGGCCTGGAAGTGGCGGCGCAGGCTGTCGCGCACCTGGGCAACACCGGTGGCGTCGATGATGATGTCCACCGCCGCATCCATGCGGCCGATGTCCATGAAGTCGTTGGTTGTGTGTACGCCGCGGTCGTGGGCCAGCTGCATGCCAGGTTGATCGTTCGACAGATCTGCTACGCCGACAAGTTCAACGAAACTCGCATCCAGTAGCTGACGTAGAAGGGGAGTGCCGGTTTCACCGGCGCCGATCATGCCGATGCGGATTTTTTGCATCGCAATTCTCCAGTAAATCGGGAAGAGAAGGCTGGTGTGTTTCACCAGCAACGGAATCAATCAAACTCTCTGGCTGGGGCGTACCGGACGCATTTGGAATGCGTCCTTTTTTGCAATAGCGGCATCAAGATGTTCAACCTTTAAAAAGGTGCGTGATTGAGCGTAGCGTCGCAGGTCACGGCGAACGGAGCGTGTCACTGGTGCGGAATCAGATGGTGTTGTGAGCGGCAAGCAATGCGAATAGCGCCCGTGCGTGGTGCGACAGTTTGGCTGGGTCGCGCACGCAGAGCCGCAACTGGCGAGGTGCCCAGTCGTCTTCAAGCGCGAGAGAGACCACGCGCTGCGGCCGCGGCATCTGGGTCAGTGTCGACTGCAGCACCAAGCCGCAGCCAACCCCGGCCGAGACCATGGCCAACACGGCTTCGAAGCCGTGTACCTGAATACGGACGTCGAGATGGCGGCCAAGCTCGGCCGCCTTGTTCATGATGAAGGTGTGAACGCCGGTCCCGGTGTGCAAGGTGATGAAGGGGGCGTCTACCACCTCGGAAAAGCGTATCCGTGCCCGGCTGGCCAATGCGTCTCCGGGGGGTACGACGAGCACCAGGCGATCCTGGCGGTAGGGTTGTACATGCAGGTCCCCGGTGCTGACGTCGCCGCCTAGCACGCCAATCTGCGCTTCGCCCGAGGCGACGGCACGCACGATGTCCGGGCTGGCCGCCTCCTTCAGCGTAATCCGGACCTGCGGCTGTTGGCGGAGGTACTCTGCCAGGTCGTCGGGCAGGAAGATGTTGGTGGCGGTGGTGTTTGCCCTGATCGAAACCTGCGCACGCGCTCCGCTGGCATAGGGCAGCAAATCGGCGTGCATTTGTTCAAGTCGCGCAAGCGTCTGTCGCGCGCCTTCGCGCATCAACTCGCCTGCGGCCGTGAGCGCCATGCCGTGAGGTCTTCTTTCAAGCAATAGGGTGCCCACCGAGGCCTCCAGCCTGGCAATGCGATGACTCGCCGACGAGGTGGCCAGATGACACTGGCGGGCACCACGCAACAGACTGCCCGCGTCGGCGACGGCGACGAAAAGTTTCAGATCCACCAGGTCGTAGCGCATGGGTTTCGTATTTGACGAACTCGGACTTGGCATTTTAGCAATTGTTCGATGGGGTCGATGGTGGCTAAATGGGCGCTCGCTTCAGGTTGGAGTCACGTGAGAGATGTCGCCCGATTCATCAGTCCATGCCGCCCGTCTGCCTCTTGCTGGCCTCGTGCTCGGCGTATTGGCGGCTGTGGGCTTCTCGTTCAAGGCGATCCTGGTCAAGCTGGCCTATCGGCATGGCGTCGATGCTGAAACCCTGCTGGCCTTGCGCATGCTGTTCAGCCTGCCATTCTTTCTGTTCATGGGTTGGCACGGCAGCCGGCGCGCGATGGCGCCGCTGGGCTGGCGCGACTGGCGCGCGCTGTTCCTGCTCGGGCTGTCGGGCTACTACCTGGCCAGCTATCTGGATTTTCTCGGTCTGGGTTACATCACTGCCGCGCTGGAGCGGCTGATCCTGTTTGCGTATCCGAGCATCGTGGTGATCCTGTCGGCACTGTTCCTCGGCAAGCCGCTGACCCATCGAACCGTGGTTGCGCTGGTGTTGTGCTATGTCGGCGTGGCCTTTGCGGTCGCCCACGATCTGGCGCTGAGTGACGATACGACCGATGTGATGAACGGCAGCGTGTTGGTGTTTGGCAGCGCGGTGGCCTATGCGCTCTACCTGATGGGCAATGGTCAGGTGGTGGGCCGACTCGGTGCGGCACGGGTCACGGCCTGGGCGTCGACAGTGGCCTGCGCGCTCAGCATCGGTCAGTTTCTGCTGCTGCGGCCGATAAGCACGCTGGATCAGCCTTGGCAGGTCTATGGCTTGGCGATTGCCATGGCGTTGTTTTCCACCGTATTGCCGATCTGGTGTGTGAGCGCGGCGATCCGCCGCATCGGCGCCGGGCCGGTGGCCCTGACTGGCAGCCTCGGTCCGATCGTGACGCTCGGCCTGGGTGCCGTGATGCTCGACGAGGCCATCGGTGTCGCCCAGCTGGCGGGCGGCGCGATGGTGGTGGGCGGGGTGCTGGTGATGGCGCGCGGCAAGCGCTGAGCGCAGCCCGGGAGCTTATTGGCGTTTTGGGCGTCATAACCGGTGTGCCCACCGTGAGGAGCGACGCCATGACCCCGGAAACCGTGGAAGTGCTGATGGAAGACATCGAACGCGAAGACCCGCTCGACTTCGGCATGCTGTCCATCGACGAGCATGACGCCCGTTGCCTGATGGCCAACCACTTTTGCGAAGTTGACCGCAAGCTGACCGAGGGCGGGCTGGATGTCGAGGCCCGTCTTGAGCTGATGACCGCCATCGCCGCCCACGCCATGGTTGAGAATATGTTGCTCAACGTTCAGCGCCTGGAAGATCGTGGTGCGGGCGAAGACGTACGGGGCTGGATGCGCCGACACGGCATGGGTTGATCGGCGCGCCGGATCAGTCAGGTGCGGGCTCGCCAAACAGCGCTGGCGATTCGGTGACGAGCGCGCGCAGGAAGTCCCACACCACACGCACCCGGCGCAGGCGAAAGAGGTCGGCAGGCGCGGCCAGCCATAGCACGCTGTGGGCCACGATTTCGCCGGGCAGCACCTGCACCAGCGGGCTGTTGGCAGGCACGGCATACGGGGCGAGCATGGCCAGACCCAGGCCCGCCTCGGCCGCCTGCGCTTGCGCCAGCATGCCGGTGCAGGAGAACACCCGCCGGGGCGCGTGCACCAGCCGATCCAGATAGCGCAATTCGTCGCTCATCAACTGATCCTGCACGTAATCGATGAAGGCATGACCCGCCAGATCGGCGCGACTGTGAATCGGCGGATGCTGCGCCAGATAGGCCGGCGAAGCGTAGAGCACATAGCGAAACGCCGTCAGCCGGCTGATCACGTAGCGCCCGCTGGTGGGTGGTTCCAGCGTCACGGCCAGGTCGACCTCGCGGCTGGCCAGACTCACAAAGCGGTGCTGCAGCAGCAACTCGACCGACAGGTCCGGGTGGTCGCTCAAGAGCGCGGGCAGGCGCGGGGTCAGCACCCGTGTGCCGAACACCTCGGGCACCCCGAGGCGCACCGCACCGGCAATTGCGCCGCCCACGCCCCCGGCAGATTCCTCCGCCCCCAGCGCCGCGCTCTCCATGGCCTCGGCGTGGGCCTGCAGTGCCTGGCCGGTGTCGGTCAGCACATAGCCATCGCGACGGCGGTCGAACAGCGTGGCGCCGAGCGCGGTTTCCAGCCGAGACAGGCGTCGCGCCACGGTGGTGTGATCGACCCCGAGGCGGGCGCTGGCGGCGGTCAGCGTGCCAGTGCGGGCGACCTCCAGAAAGTGCCGAAAATCTGTCCAGTCAATGTCCACGGGTCACTCCGGCGTGTTGTGCAAATACGCACAACGATGCGGTGAGTATGCGCTTTGTTCTGCTTTTATGGGGTGATAAGGTCCGCTGATACTGCACGCCATGCAGCGATCTTGACGAGGACAAGCAAATGAATTTGAAAGATAAAGTGGTGGTTGTGACGGGTGCGGCCCAGGGCATTGGCGAAGCCATCGCCCGACGCTGCGCGGCCGAAGGTGCGGCCATCGCGGTGTGGGATCTGGACGCTGATGCTGCCAAGGCCAAAGCCGCTGAATTGAGCGAGACCTGCAACGTGACGGCCAGCGGTTGGGCGGTGAACGTGGCCGATAGCGCCGCGGTGAATGCCGCGGCCGCTGAGGTGGTGGCCGCCTTCGGCCGCATCGACGGCCTGGTCAACAACGCTGGCATCGTCGCCGACGCCCAGCTCAAGAAGATGAGCGAAGAACAGTGGGACCGCGTCATCGGCGTGAACCTCAAGGGCGTCTATAACTGCACGCGCGCTTTCGTCGATACCTTTCTGGCGCAGGGCAGCGGGTCTATTGTGAACATCTCGTCGGTGGTGGGCGTGTATGGCAACTTCGGCCAGACCAACTACGCTGCCGCCAAAGCGGGCGTGCTCGGCATGACCAAAACCTGGGCCAAGGAGTTGGGCCGCAAGGGCGTGCGCAGCAACGCGATCTGCCCGGGCTTCATTGCCACGCCGATTCTGGCCTCGATGCCAGAGAACGTGCTCAAGAGCATGGAATCCGAAGTGCCACTGGGCCGCATGGGTGAGCCGGCCGAGATTGCTGCGGTGGCCGCCTTTTTGTTGTCGAAGGACGCCAGCTACATGAACGGCGCGGTGCTGGAAGTCTCCGGCGGCCTCACCATTTAAGGGCGCCGCGATGAAGATGCAGGCGGCAATGGTCGGCTGGGCGCACACGCGTTTTGGCCGGCTCGATGAGGAAACGCTTGAATCCCTGGTGTTGCGGGTGACGACCGAGGCGCTGGCGGATGCTGGCGTCGCAGCGGACGATGTGGATTCGATCCACATCGGCAATCTGGGGGGTTTCGACGCCCAGTCTTTTCCAGCCGCCCTGCCGCTGCAGGCCGCGCCGGATCTGCGCTTCAAGCCCGCTACGCGCTACGAGAACGCCTGCGCCAGCGGTTCGGCTGCCTTGCACGGCGCGCTCGACCGCATCGCGGCCGGGCGCAGCCAGATCGCGCTGGTGATCGGCGCCGAAAAGATGAACGCGCTCACCACCCCCGAGGTGGCTTGCGTGCTGGCTGGGTGCAGCTATCAGCCCGAGGAGGGGCAGCTGAGCTTCCCCGGCATCTTTGCGCAGATGGCCCAGGCCTACTTCGACCGCTACGGCGAACAGCTCGACGCGCTGGCCCACATCGCCGCCAAGAACCACGCCAACGGTGCGCTCAACCCGTATGCCCACATCCGCAAGGATCTCGGCTTCGACTACTGCCGGCATGCGTCCGAGCGCAACCGCATGGTGGCGCCGCCGCTCAAGGTGTCGGACTGCTCGACGGTGGCCGACGGCGCCGCAGCGATGATCGTGGTCGCGCCCGAGCGGATTGGCGATTTTCGGAAAGCCGTGGGCTTTCGCGCCACCGCCCAGGTCACCGACTACCTGCCCATGTCGATGCGCGATGTGATCGCCTTCGAGGGACCGCGTCGCGCCTTTGCCCAAGCGATGACCGCCGCTGGCGCGCGTCTGGATGATCTGGCCTTCGCCGAGGTGCACGACTGCTTCACCATCGCCGAACTGCTCAGCTACGAAGCCATGGGCCTGGCGCAACAGGGCGAGGGCGCGCGGGTGATTCTCGATGGCGTCAGCCGCCGCGATGGCCGTCTGCCCATCAATCCCTCAGGCGGGCTCAAGGCCAAGGGGCATCCGGTGGGCGCCACCGGCGTGTCCATGCATGTGATGAGTGCCATGCAACTGACCGGCAGCGCCGGTGACATCCAGGTGCCCGACGCCCGGCTCGGCGCCGTTTTCAACATGGGTGGCTCGGCCGTGGCCAGCTACGTGAGCATTCTCGAAGCCATCAAATAACCGGCAAAGGCGGTCCGCAGAGGCCGCCCGCCACGGAGGAGGAGACATCATGCAGATCGACGGACTGATCGCGCATCACGCGCGCTATCGCCCAGACCACCTGGCCATCGTGTTCGGCGACCAACGCCTGAGCTGGGACCAGTTCAACCGGCGCGTCAATCGCCTCGCCCATGCCTTGCGCGAGGCCGGCATCGACAAGGGCGACCGTGTCGCCACCGTGCTGCCCAACTGCCTGGAGCTGCTCGACATCTACTGGGCTTGTGCCAAGCTCGGCGCCGTCGTTGTGCCCCTGTCGCCCCTGTTGACCACCCACGGGCTCGAATCCCTGATGCGCAACGCCGCGCCCAAGGCCGTGTTCGCCTCGCGCGAAACCGCCGCCATCCTGCTGCCCGCCAAGCCGCGGCTCACCTCGCTGCGCTGCTGTGTGCTGGTCGGTGCACTGGCCGATGGCTGCCGGCCCTACGCCGACTTCACCGCCGGGCGCTCCGAGCGTAACATTGGCGCCGACATTGCGCCCGATGACATGTTCAACATCATGTACACCAGCGGCACCACCGGCCTGCCCAAGGGCATCGTGCACACCCACCGTATCCGCGCCCATTACGGCACGCTGTTCGCCAATGCCTGGCGCATGGGGCCGGAATCGGTGGTGCTGCACACCGGCGCCATCGTCTTCAACGGTGCTTTCGTCACCCTCATGCCGAGCTTCACGCTCGGTGCCCGCTACGTGCTGGCCGAGCGCTTCGACGCCGCCGCGACGATCGACACCATCGCCGCCGAGGGCGTCACCCACACCATGATGGTGCCCTCGCAGATCGTCGCCCTGCTCAACGCCCCCAACTTCGACCCCGCGCGCCTGCAGTCGCTTGAGATGCTGCTCTCGCTCGGCGCGCCGCTGTCGGTGGCGCACAAAGACATTCTCGAAGCCGCGCTGCCCGGCCGCTTCTACGAGCTGTATGGCCTCACCGAAGGCTTCGTCACCATCCTCGACCGCGACGACGCCAAGCGCAAACGCGGCACCGTCGGCGTACCGCCGCCCTTCTTCGACATGAAGATCGTGCGCGAAGACGGCAAGACCGCGGCGGTCGGTGAGATCGGCGAAATCGTCGGCCGCGGCCCCATCCTCATGCCCGGCTACTACCGCCGCGACGACCTCACCGCCGACGCCATCCGCGACGGCTGGCTGTACACCGGCGACCTCGGCTTCGTGGACAAGGACGGCTACCTGAGCCTGGTCGACCGTAAAAAAGACATGATCGACTCCGGTGGCGTGAAGGTTTACCCGCGCGACATCGAAGAAATCCTCATCCAGCACCCCGCCGTGCTCGAAGCCGTGGTGTTCGGCATCCCCGACGAAAAATGGGGCGAAACCCCCGCCGCCGCCGTCACCCTGAAAGCCGGCCAGCACATCGACGCCGAGGTACTGCGCGAATGGACCAACACCCGCGTCGGCGCCCGCTATCAGCGCCTCAGCTCGCTCGGCTTTCTTGACCAGTTCCCGCGCAATGCAGCGGGCAAGATTCTCAAACGGGAGTTGCGTGAGCCTTACTGGGAGGCGGCGGGGCGGCGGATTTGATAGGTGCTCTTGCCATTATGGATGGGGTTCGGTGACGCGAAGCGTTGCTACTAACTCGACCGTCTTGTGATCAAGGGGTACCGAAACAAATTGCCGGCCGTCACTTCCGGTATTTGCGACGAAGAGATAGGCGCGGCCGCCGGAGATATCGATTAACCGTCCTTGGACGTTTTCACCTGCACCATTCTCGTCGCGAATACGCACGCATGGCGCCACTCGGGCTTGGCGAAGATCACACGTCTGTGCAGTTATCACTTGGATCTTTGCATCGGCGCTTCCGCTGGATACCCCCAGAGAAGGGATATACACGATCATGACAAACAGCAAGGAAAGCACGAGGCTCGTGATCAAATACACCGCGCTGGCGGCGGAAACAAAACCCAACGGCACTGCCAGCCAGCCGAGATACCCCAATAGTCTGGATCGACAAGGTGTCAGCCGGCGAAACACCCGAAGGGCTGGCGCGATGTAGTGATGTGCTCTGAGTGTTGTGGTCATTTGGCCGAGTGTTGGCCTGATGATTGGGCGCCAAGCCTGGGTCAGGTAGATGGCGATCGTCAATGTTATGCCAAGTGCCGCCATCAGCAGCTGGACTGTTTGGCTTGATAACCACGATTCTAGCCATGAAAGAAAGGTTCCCAGATTCCATATGCGGGCCATCGGCTCTGTCCAGTGCATCAACGGCCGATAGCTGCGCATCAGAAAATCCAGCGGCGACCGTCCGACCATTTCTGGGCTTAGGCCGAAGGGTTCCAGGTACGCAAGATCGTACCCGTAGCCGATTAGGGTCAAAGCCAGCGTCAGCACCGAAATCAGCAGTGCGAAACTCGTTGCCCATCCAGCTACGCCCAGTCGGCACTTGTGTGGTGGTGGGGCTTCGGTGAGGGTGTTCTCCATGATTGCGAATCAGCTCCGATCAAACACCACCCGGCGGCGCACATGGCCGTCGCTCTCTCGCCGCGTGTCCGTCATGCGCTTGACCGTCAGTTCAGTGATCTTGTCCTCCATGTCCAGCAGGTCCTCATAGTCCGAGTCTTGCATCACCGGGAAGCTGCCGGGAGATCTGGCGTCCTCTGCCAGCATGCGTCCCTCGAACGCGGTGAGCGTTTCGCCGCGACGCTGCTTATCCTTAGTTAACTGCAGCTTTTCGGCCCTGTCGTAGGTGCCCAAGGGGCCGGCAAGATAGAACGACGCATGTGAATCGTGCACATGCTCGTCAAAGAAGGCATGCACCGGTTCGGGCACCTCGCTGGTGCGCGCCGCTTCATCGATGGCCGCCTGATACACGGGTGTCGATGTTGCCGGCGGTAGCTGGCGGCCGGGTATTGGGTGCATTGTCCGGCGTCGCTCCATGTCGTCTTTCCGGCGCTTGCGCTCCATTGCCCGGGCAACGTCGCGCTGGAAGTCGCCCTCACTCGCCGTCAGGTCTTCGCGGTCTTGCGCATTGGCGCGCTGGTAGCTGGTCAGCTTCTTGAACTGCGGCGCCACGCGCAGGCGCCAACGCCAGTAAAGGCGCATGTGCTTGAACAACAGGTCTTCGACCTTCGCCGCCGAGCCGGCGGACCAGACGGTGTAGTCGCGGAAACGGGTGGCGAGGGTGGGGTCGATTTTGAGGTCGTCGACGACTTCGTCCTTGTTTTCAGTTACAAGCGTCGTGGGATCGAGCAGCGGCACCCCTGACTTGCGCGCTTCCAGATACATATTCACCAGCGGCACCTGCGAGGCCAGCAAGGCCCGACGGCCCGGTGCCTTGCCCTGTTCGCCCGGTGCATAACCACCACCCACATCCGAATGCGCGCCTGGGTACACCACTTCAACGCAATTGGCCGGATAGGCCGCGCCATCGCGCGCCGTGCTCAGCGGGAAGGACTTGCGGATTTCGTGTGCCGCCACATAGTGCACACAGCGCTCGATGGCCGGTGAGATGGCCATGCTGCCGTCCGCCCAGTCCATCAAGCCATCACCGCCAATCGGCGACGAATCGGCCAGGCCCACCGAGGCCACGGTATCGAACAAGCCCATGAACTGGAAACGGATCGGGATGCCGCAAAACGTATAAGCACCGGCCTCGGACTTGCAGCATTCCAGAACCCAGTTCGCCCAGGCGCGCGCCTGCGCCGCCCCGCGAGAGAAACCGAAGGTCGAGACGTTGATCAGTGTGATTTCCGGTTTCTGATGGGCGATGGACTGCCGCAGACGGCGTTCCGCCTGTTCGAAGAAAGCGCGTCGTTTGCCCGAGAAGAGCGTCCAGCCATTTTTGAGGGTGTCTGGATTACGGATGGACGTTTTGGCTTCGCCAGCCGCTATGAGGTTGCGGCCATGGATGGCCCAATTGACTGCGTTGTAGAGCTGGATCATGGCCCAGTACAAGCGGGCCTCGCCGCCGGTGGCCATGGATTTACCATTGGAGGACTCAGTCGTCTCGCCGATCTCGGGAAAAGCCGTCCCTACACCGGGGACGTAGTAGGCGTAATAGCCTTCTTTTCGTTCATCTCGAAACGCATCATGCAGCACGACAACATTGGAATGGCTGCGCGCGTTCGGGTTCGGAATCAGCTCCTGGTCGCGATGCTTGTTGTTATTGGTGCCATCAAAGAACATGCCGACCCAAATGGTCTGTCGACAGCTGGGTTTCTTCGTGTCGGCGATACAACCGTAGGCGGCAACTCGCTGAGCTTGCTCTCGGGCAGACAATGCGCGCAGACCGGGGAGGTTTGTTGGGGGCGTAGTGGCGCTCATGGCTCCATGAACCTCTTCATTTCTGCGTCTGTGAATGGGCGCTGGTCGATGTCTCCGAGTTTGGAGAGGAGTTTTGACGGATGGCCTGCGTGCCAAGGGCTCTTGTCCGTCACATAAATCTTGATTTCGTCGTTCGGCAGGAAGAACACCTGGGTTTCGTCAAGCACGTCGTACGGCTCGATGGGGACGGTTTTCTTAAGAGTTTTCTTGGGCCAGTTCCCTACGTTTTCCAGTGTGCATTCCGATGACTTTGGTACTCCACAATCGCTTCGTCGCCACTCGACCGTCACCTGCAGCCCCTCATGCCACTTGTTCGGAATCATCACGCAGCACACCGAGCCCCCGCCGCTGCCAATGCCTACGCCGCTACCCCAGACACCATCAACGTAAAACTCCTGAACGCCCTCCGAGCTGAAGTTGTAGCGCGACAAGGAACTGGCCGTGATGTTCGGGTCGGGCCGGTCGTCGTTGGTGACATCGCAGGCGGTCAGCGTCAGTAGCGCGAACAAGGCGCAAAGCGTGGCGCGCCATCGGGCGGGGTGGATGAGGGTGTGAATCATTGCGGCTCCGATGCTGAGGCGACGGCGGAAGCATCCGCCATGGCTTCGATTTGATCCCAGATGTCATTGTCCCAATTCGCCAGCGCATCGGTAAATCGCAATGTGCCGCGACGGGTTGCGTCGAAGGTCGGTACCAGGGCCGGGAGCGTGTGGAAGTGTTCGGATGCGCTCCAGGCGAGGGTGATGAACTGGCGTTGATCGGGGGCGTCGGTGATGCCGTGGCTGCGGGCAATGCCGAGCAGCGCGTCAAGCCGGCGCCACAGCGCGGCGGGTTCGGCGTTGGGGATGATTTCGGGGGTGTGCTCGTTCAGCATGTCGAACAGCGTATCGGCTTCGGCGGTTTGCATGAGGGCGGCAAATTGCGCGTCGTTGAAGCGGATGCTGGTTTCGTCGCCGAGGGGGGCTGCGGCGTTGGCTGGCGCGATATTCGTCGTCTGTAGGGTGCCGTCACGAGCGACCCAGGCCCATCGACGCGCCGTGTCGGCGAGCCGTGTCGTTTGTGCCGGATCAAGAATGCCAAGCACATTGGGCAGGATGCGGGTGTCGGCGTAGCGGCAGTAGAGCCGGGTGTCGTCGGCACATTGCGCGTCGGCCAGCCACTGCAGCGTGTGACACTCGGGCGCTCCGTCGCGTGTTGCGACTTCAAGCACCGACAACGCTGGGTGGCCATCGGTGAGCGAGAGCAGGCGTTCAAGTGCCGATGCCTCGACTGCTCCCAGAGCGAATAGCCGAGGTCCGAGTTCGCCGTATGCTGCGTAGCGACCGCCCGCGAGGAGCGGCGTCGACGGCCCAATTGCACGGCCGAGATGGCGATGCGCGCTTGCGTCGAGCATGCTCATATCGACCAGGGCATAAGGGGCGTGCGATGCGTCGGCGCAGTGTGCCAGCCACTGCACCAATTGCGTGGCAAGGCCGGCGTGATGAGCGTTTTGCAGGAAGCGGGGCATTGTGTCGTCCGTCCTTACTGCATGGTGGCGAAGGGGGATCCCGCTTTCATCGCTGCCAGCAGACACTCCTTGCAGACGGTTTGCGGGAATGTCGGTAGTCCATAGTCGCCACGCGTCGGTCCGGCAAAGCTCTTCTTGCTCGCATGCACCGTAATCGTGCCCGGGCACTCGACCGTGATCCCGCCATCGATGGTGATGCTCGCCCCGCCCTCGGTGGCCAGCACGATGCGTTTGCCGGCGGCGAAGTCGATGTGTTCGGTGATCGAGACCATCTCCAGATCGTCGCGCGCTTGAAACTTCATCTCGTCGCTTTGCGCCTGCATCTCGATGTCGTCGCGGGCTGCAATCAGGCTGATGCCGGT
>NZ_VMNK01000007.1 GCF_007625155.1 Denitromonas halophila
ACGCCCTGCCCGCCACCCCCCACCCCGCGGCCTGAGCCCGACATGCCGAGGATAAAAACATGAGCACGCCCAACCCCAACACCCCCGTCACCACCGCCAATCTGCCCGACCGCCGCCGCAAGCCGCTGATGATCGCGCTGGGCACCGTCTTTGCCGCTGCCGGCATCGCCTACGGCGCCTGCTGGGCGCTGGTCTCCCGCTACGCGGAAGACACCGACGACGCCTATGTGGCGGGCAACGTGGTGCAGATCACCCCGCGGACCGCCGGCACGGTGCTGGCCATCCATGCCGACGACACCCACTTCGTGCGCGCTGGCGACACCCTGGTGCAGCTCGACGAGGCCGACGCCAAGATCGCGCTCGACCAGGCCGAGGCCCAACTGGCGCAGACGGTGCGCGAGGTGCGCACCCTGTTCGCCACCAGCGGCTCGCTGGCGGCAGCCGTCGAACTGCGCCAGTCCGACATGGCCAAGGCGCGCGACGACCTGGCCCGGCGCCAGGCGCTGGCCGGCACCGGCGGCGCGGCCGGTGCGCATTGAGGGCCATGACAGGCTGGGCCGGCCAAGCAACGCGGTCATCGATGCACATGGTCGGTAGATTCACACGTCCCGAGCCGCACCCTGACGTGCATCCCAGTACGGTTGCGGGCCGAAGCGCTCGAGCAGGAAATCGATGAACACCCGCACCTTCGCCGGCAGATGCCGCGTGGGCAGGTACACCGCATAGGCAAAACGCTCGACCGGCACGTATTCGGACAACACCGCCTGCAGCCGGCCGGCCTGCAGGTCCGCGCCGACGATGAAGGTCGGCAGCAAGGCCACACCCAGGCCGCCCAGCACCGCCTGTGACAGGGCTTCGTCATCATTGATGTGCAGGCGGCCCGACACCGGCACCGCGATCCGCCCCACCGGCCCCGAAAAGTGCCACATGTCGCGCTCGCCCATGTGGGTGTAGTGCAGGCAATTGTGGCCAACCAGATCTTCCGGTGTGCGCGGCACACCGTGCTGGCGGAAATACGCCGGCGTGGCGCAGACCATGCGACGGATCGGTGCCAGCCGCCGCGCCACCAGAGCCGGCGCCGGCTCGGGCACAATGCGCACGGCCACGTCATAGCCCTCATCGGCCAGATCGACGATACGGTCGTTGATCGTCATGTCCACACTGAGCGCCGGGTAGCGCGCCAGGAAATCGGGCAGCGCGGGCGCGATGTGCAAGGTGCCGAAGGCCACCGAGGCGCTGATCTTGAGCACGCCCCGTGGCTCGGCCTGCAGGTGGCCGATGGTCTGATCCGCGTCCTCCAGCTCCTGGACGATGCGCGCGCAATGCGCATAGTAGGCCGCACCGATTTCGGTCAAGCTCAGCCGCCGGGTACTGCGATTGAGCAAGCGAACACCGAGCGAGGCCTCCAGCGCGGCCACCGCCTTGCTCAACTTGGAGCGCGTGGCATTCATGCGCCGCGCCGCTTCGGAGAAGCTCTTCGCCTCGACCACCCGCGCGAAGATCAGCATGCCATCGACCTTGCTCATTGCGTCTGCCCTTTGTCGCCAATTTGGCACCAATGCTGTGCCCTTTCGCGATCTTATCAATTTGGTTGGCCTCACCTACCATGGGTTCCGGATGCAGCGAAGCATCCACACACATCTATGGAGACGAAATGCGCAGCGACTACATCATCCTGGGCGACGCCGACTTTGTCCGGCTCATGGCACTCAACCCGGAGCCTCAATTGCGCGCCGAGCTCGAAGGCGCGGTGGTGATGCCGACCCGCGCCGTGCCGCGCGGCGTGGTGATGCTGAACTCCCGTGTCCGCTACATCGATGACGCCACCGGGGTGTCCCGCGACATCGAAATCGTCTATCCCACCGACGCGGACGCCGCCGCCGGCAAGGTGTCCGTTCTTGCACCGGTCGGTTCGGCGCTCATCGGTCTGTCGGTGGGCGAACAGATCGACTGGACCTTTCCGGACGGCCGCCGCATCCGGCTACGGGTGGAAGATGTCCTGACCGACGCCTGAGCGCATTCGGCCCGTCCTTCGCACCCGGCCAACCGACAACGCCCGACCAGCAGCAGATGCCGCCAGTCGGGCGTCGTCACGTCTGGCCCAATCGACCTACACTATCGGGCGAACTCCCTCCCCGATACTGCCAAGGACTTCACCAATGAAAGCCATTGTCACCGGCACCAGTCGCGGCCTGGGCGCCGCCATTGCCATGGCGCTGCTCGAACGCGGCATCCCCGTGCTCGGCCTGGCCCGTCAACACAATCCGGCGCTGACGCAGCCGGGCGCGGCGTGTGCACAGACCGCGCTGGACCTGTCGAATCCGGACGCGCTGGCACGCTGGCTCGCTGGCGGCGAGATAGCCCGCTTTCTCGCCGACGAAGACACCGTACTGCTGATCAACAACGCCGGCACCGTGGCGCCGGTCGGGCCGCTGGGCACGCAAGGCAGCGCGGCAGTGGCGCAGGCGGTGAGCCTGAACGTGGCGGCGCCGCTGATGCTGGCCGACGCGTTCGTGACGGCCAGCCCGGCCGCGTGCGACCGGCGCATCGTGCATGTATCGAGCGGCGCGGCACGCAAGGCGTATGCGGGCTGGAATGTATATGGCGCCACCAAGGCGGCGCTGGACCACCACGCCCGCGCGGCGCTCGAGGACAGCGTACCGGGGCTGCGCATTTGCAGTCTGGCGCCGGGGCTGGTCGACACCGATATGCAGTTACAGGTGCGCAGCAGCGACGGCGCCCGCTTTCCGGCCCGTGAGCGCTTCGAGGCGCTCAAGCGCGACGGCGCATTGCTGGTGCCGGCGGTGTGCGCGGCGCAGTTGGTTCGCTATCTGTTGTCGGACGATTTTGGCGCAGACGCGACCGCTGACTTGCGCGAGCTGGCGTCCGCCTAAGCGGCGTCGTCGTCGGCGCCGATAATCAACCGGGTGTCGCTGAGGTATTTGTGTGGCGGCACTTCAAGGTTGTCGGGCGCGGGTTTGTGCAGATACACCCGGCCGGCCAGGTCGAAGGTGGAGCCGTGGCAGGGGCACAGGAAGCCGCCGGGCCAGTCGGCGCCCAGGCCGCTGGCGGCACCGGCGCCGAACTTCTCGCTTGGCGAGCAGCCCAGATGGGTGCAGATACCCACCGCGACGAGGTAGCGCGGGTTGATGGCGCGGTGGCGGTTTTGCGCATACGCCGGCTGCATGGGGTGAGCCGACGCGGGATCAACCAGGTCGGCCTCATTGCCCTCAAGACTGGCGAGCATGGCGTCGGTGCGGTGCAGGATCCACACCGGCTTGCCGCGCCACTCGACTGTCATCATGTCGCCCGGGGCGAGCTTGCCGATGTCGACTTCCACTGGCGCACCAGCGGCACGTGCGCGCTCGGAGGGTGTCAGACTCGCAACCAGCGGCACCGCCACACCAGCGGTGGCTGCAGCACCCACGGCAGAGGTCGCAATCAACAAGCGGCGGCGGTCGGCAAGTGTGTCAGTCATGAGTTCAGCACCTCGTTGTTCAGGTGGCGAACCCCGGCGCCTGAACCCGCACCTTGGGGGTTGGGGAGATCCATTTGGCGACTCGTGAAGAGCCAAATTGACGCGGGTGTGCGCCGGGGCTTGCCTGCGCTTCCTTACTCAAGTCCCGTGCCAGAACCACAAAATGCGGATAAACCATTGATTGGCAATGGATTATCCTATTTCTCTTCGATGTCGAGACACGGCAAAACTGCCATTCAAGACACTGATTGGCAGTCAGGCGCTGCCACTTCCGACACCTCGGTCAGCCGCCGGCATCCGATACGGTGCGCCCCGCCAGTCCATGCGCTTTCAGCTTCCGGTACAGCGTGCGTTCGGACACGCCGAGTCGGGTAGCCAACTGCCGGCGGTTGCCGTGGTGCTCGGCCAGCGCGGCTTGCAGGGCGCGACGCTCCATGCCAGCCAGGTCCTCGGTGCCGCAACTGTCGTCGCTGGCGAGTGTGCGTGTCTGCGCTGTCAGCGGTGCGTCACAGAGGCCGGCTGGGAGGTGTTCCAGGCCAATTTCTTCGCCGTCGCACATCAGGCTGGCGCGCTCCAGGATATTGCGCAGCTCCCGCACATTGCCGGGGAAGCGATAGGCGCTCAGGCAGCGCAGCACGGCGGGTGACAGACGCAGGGTCCGCGATGGCGCCACACGCGCGAGCATGCTGGTCGCCAGTAGTGGAACATCCTCAGCGCGATCACGCAGGGCCGGCACCTCGATCGGGAAAGTATTGAGCCGGTAGTAGAGGTCTTGGCGGAATCGGCCTTCGTCCACCATCTCGCGAAGCGATCGGTGCGTAGCCGACACCACACGGATATCGGCCGTGCGCAGTTCGGTGGCACCCACACGGCGGTAGGTGCCGGTCTCGAGCAGGCGCAACAGCTTGACCTGCATGCCCAGGGGAATATCGCCGACCTCGTCAATGAACAAGGTGCCGCCGCTGGCCACTTCGACCAGACCCGGCTTGCGCGCCGTGGCGCCGGTGAAGGCGCCGCGCTCGTGACCGAACAGCTCGCTCTCGAACAAGGTTTCGGGCAGGCCGGAGCAATCGACAGCGATGAAGGGGCGATCGGCGCGGTGGCTGGCTTCATGCAAGGCGTTGGCCACCAGCTCCTTGCCGGTACCGGACTCGCCCTGCAACAACACCGTGGCCTCCGACGGTGCCACACGCGCCAGCAACCCCAGCATGGCCTGGAAGCGCGGTGCGCGTCCGATCAGACCGGCCCGGTCAGACAGGCCACGTGCCACCTTGAGCGGCTCCATTTTCTCGACGAAGAAGGCCACCTCGCCGGCCACATCGCGCACCGGTGACAGCTCGATGTTCACATAGGCCTCGCCCTTGGGCGTGTGATGCAGGTGCAGCACCCGCTCGCGCTGGCCGGACTCGAGGCTGCGCGCCAGCGGGCAGCTCTCGCCGGCCTGGTCGCAGGGGACGGTGTAGTGATGCGAGACCTCGTAGCAGGTGCGGCCGATGACGCTATGGGTCACGTCGTTGGCCTGCCGGTAGGCCGAATTGGCGGCCAGGATGCGGTAGTCCCGATCAAACAGGATGTGCGGCTCGGGCAGCGTCTCGAGAAAGGATTTCAGTTCGATCAGCGGGCGGGGGTCACGTGCCATGGTGCGCTGCCAGAGTTGTCAGTGGTACTGCCAATAGTCTGCCGCTGTCAGTCACGCGTCAAGCGTCAAGATGACGATCAACGCACGCAATACCTTGTTTTACGTCAAGAATCGCATCGGCACAGCGTCTGGCACGCGTCTTGTATGACGTGTAGGGACAGATAGGGAACACCAAGGCATGAAAGACCGACAACTTGCCCGTGAGCTGATCCTCATCGTGATCATCAAGCTGATCGCGATCACCGCCCTGTGGTGGGCGGTGGTGCGCGACACGCCCCCCCCCGTGACCCCGCAGGCCATGGAAACGCGGATCAGTCAGGGCGCGCAACCCACTTCGCAAGGACACCCCCATGATCAGTGAACAACTCGTCGACCTGTCTCGGCTGCAGTTCGCCGCCACTGCGATGTACCACTTCCTGTTCGTGCCGCTCACCATCGGCATGACCTGGATCCTGGTCATCATGGAGTCGGTCTATGTGATGACCGGCCGGCCCATCTACAAGGACATGACCCGCTTCTGGGGCAAGCTGTTCGGTATCAACTTCGCGCTCGGCGTCACTACCGGCATCACGCTCGAATTCCAGTTCGGAACCAACTGGGCCTACTACTCGCACTACGTGGGCGACATCTTCGGCGCCCCGCTGGCGATCGAGGGGCTGATGGCCTTCTTCCTCGAATCGACCTTCATCGGCCTGTTCTTCTTCGGCTGGGACCGCCTCTCGCGCAAGCAGCACCTGCTGGTGACGCTGATGATGGCGATCGGCACCAACCTGTCGGCGCTGTGGATCCTGATCGCCAACGGCTGGATGCAGAACCCGGTCGGCGCCGAGTTCTCGGCCACCACCATGCGCATGGAGATGGTGGATTTCTGGGCCGTGGTGTTCAACCCGGATGCCCAGGCCAAGTTCGTGCACACGGTGTCGGCCGGCTATGTCACCGGCGCCATGTTCGTGCTGTCGATCAGCGCCTGGTACCTGCTGCGCGGTCGCGATGTCGAGTTTGCCAAGCGCTCCTTCCGCATCGCCGCCGCCTTCGGGCTGGCCTCGGCGCTGTCGGTGGTGGTGCTCGGCGACGAGTCCGGCTACACCGTCGGCGAGGCACAGCAGACCAAGCTGGCCGCGATGGAGGCGATGTGGGAGACCGAACCGGCGCCGGCTGGGCTCAAGCTCATCGCCGGCATCGACGAGGCCGGGATGAAGAACGACTGGGAGATCGAGATCCCCTGGGTGCTCGGCCTGATCGGCACCCGCTCGACCGACACCGTGCTGCCCGGCCTCAAGGAGATCCTCGCCGAGAACCGCACGCGCATCGTCTCCGGCATCGAGGCGGTCAAGGCGCTGGAGGCAGTGCGGCGCAATCCCGAAGACAGCGCCGCCCGCGCACAGCTTGCGGCCCATCAGGCCGATCTGGGCTTCGGGCTGCTGCTCAAGAAGTATGTGATCGACATGGACCAGGTCACCCCCGCGCTGATCGACCGGGCCGCCGCCGACACCATTCCGCGCGTCACCCCGCTGTTCTGGACCTTCCGCCTGATGGTGGCGCTGGGCTTCGCCTTCGTTGTGCTGTTCGCACTGGCCACCTGGTATTCGATCACGGGCGACTTCGCCGACCGGCGCTGGCTGCTGCACTGGGCGCTGTGGTTCCTGCCGATGCCGTGGATCGCCTGCGAGATGGGCTGGTTCGTGGCCGAGTACGGCCGCCAGCCCTGGACCATCTACGGCGTGCTGCCGACCCATCTGTCGGTCTCGACCCTGTCGGTGGAATCGCTCTACGGCTCGCTGGCCGGCTTCGTCGGCTTCTACACCGTGCTGCTGATCGTCGAGATGTATCTGATGGTGAAGTTCGCCCGCCAGGGCCCCGGCAGCCTAGGCACCGGCCGCTATCTGAACGAAACCGCATCCGCCTGAAGGAGCTGAAGACATGATCATCGATTACCCGACCCTCAAGGTCATCTGGTGGCTGCTGGTGGGCGTGCTGCTGGTCGGCTTTGCCATCATGGACGGCCACGACATGGGCGTGGGCACCCTGCTGCCCTTCGTCGGCCGCGACGACGTCGAACGGCGCGTGGTCATCAACACCGTCGGCCCGCACTGGGACGGCAACCAGGTGTGGTTCATCACCGGCGGCGGCGCCATCTTCGCCGCCTGGCCGCTGGTCTATGCCACCGCCTTCTCGGGCTTCTACTGGGCCATGCTGGCAGTGTTGTGGCCGCTGTTCTTCCGCCCGGTGGGTTTCGACTACCGCAGCAAGATCCACCACCCGGTCTGGCGCAGCACCTGGGACTGGGGCCTGTTCGTGGGCGGCGCGGTGCCGCCGCTGATCTTCGGCGTGGCCTTCGGCAACCTGCTGCAGGGCGTACCCTTCCACTTCGACAACAGCCTGGTGTCCTACTACACCGGCAGCTTCTGGGGGCTGCTCAACCCCTTTGCCCTGCTGTGCGGCCTGGTCAGCACGGCGATGATCACCTGCCATGGCGCCATTTACCTGATGCACCGCACCGAAGGCGATATCCATCGGCGCAGCCGTGTCGCGGCGCTGCTGTTCGGCGGGGTGTTGCTGGTCGGCTTCAGTCTGGCCGGCGTTTGGCTGCAATGGATTCCGGGCTATGCCATCAGTTCGGTGATCGATCCCGCCGCCCTGCCCGACCCGCTGGCCAAGGAGGTGGTCCGGAGCGCCGGCGCCTGGATGCACAACTACCAGAATCATCCCGCCACCATCGCGGTGCCGGTGCTCGCCTACCTGGGCATCGCCACGGCGCTGGCGCTGGCCATGAAGGGGCGCACGCTGGCGGCGTTCATCGCCTCGTCGATCGGTGTCACCGGCGTCATCGGCACGGCCGGCGTGTCGATGTTCCCGTTCATCCTGCCGTCCTCGAGCGCCCCAGACGCCAGCCTCACGGTGTGGGACAGCGTGTCGAGCCATCTGACGCTCACCCTCATGTTCTTCGCCACCGTGATCTTCATACCGATCATCATCGCCTACACCCGCTGGGCCTATCAGGTGATGTCCGGCAAGGTCACGGCCGCCTACGTGCGCGAAAACAGCCATTCCGCCTACTGATCTGGAGGACACCGCCATGTGGTACTTCACCTGGATGCTCGGCATCGGCTTCGCCGTGCTGCTGGCCATACTCAACGCCCTGTGGGGCGAGCATGAAGACGGCCGCCAGACGGCCCTCGCCCCCGATGCCCGCGGCGATGAGTAGCGCACCGACAAAGCCCGTGCGCATCGCCTGGCTGCCGCTGCTCGCCGCCATCGCCATCGCGCTGGGCATCACCGCGAACCCACGCTGGCTGGCCGACAGCGCCGGCCATGCCGACCACTGGGCCGCCATGGCGCTGTTCTGGGCCATGAGCGCCGGCTTCGTGCGCGGCGTCGGATTCATGCCGCATTTGCCGCCCCTGCGCTGGCTGCTGTCCGGCACGGCCTGCGGCGTCGGCGTGTTGCTGGCGCTGTGGCGGCTCGGGTGACACCCCCGCCCTCCCTTCCGACAACCGGAGATTTTCATGACTGAACCGAACTCGCCGTCTCTCTATGCCCGGCTGGGCGACGAGGGCATCGCCGAACTCGTCGATCGCCTCTATGTGCACATGGCCGAACGCCCCGACGCCCGCCCGGTGTGGCGGATGCATCACAGCGATCTGGCCGAGACCAAAGCCCGTCTGCGCGCCTTTCTCTCCGGCTGGCTGGGCGGCCCCGATCGCTTCACCGCCCGCTATGGCATGCCGCGCATGCGACGTCGCCATCTGCCGTTCTCGATCGGCTTCAGCGAGCGCGACCAATGGCTGCAATGCCTGCGCATGGCGCTCGACGACACCGTGCCGGACACCGCCTTGCGGGCGGCGCTGAATGCCGCGTTCACGGCCATGGCGGACCACCTGCGCAATCGCACTGAGCCGGAAGCCGATCGCCACCCCCTGACCGGCGCATGCCTCGCATCGCCCGGCCGCACACCCGCACCCGACGACGCCGCATGGCGGCCATGCCAGGCCGACTGCCATCAATGACAGCAGACGCTGCCAACAGCCACGCACTGCCACTGCCATCCGCCTCCACCGACCGCCGGTCGGTGCATCTAACCCCCTGTTTTACTGCGGGTATTTCATGACGCGACCCGTGGCATAGAACTTGATACGACATGCCTAAGACGTCCTCGCTTGCGCGACAGCTCAAGGATTTCGGCATGTACTTTCGCCAGATTTTCCATTCACCCAGCCACTCGATCGGCTACCTGCTGGCCGACATGAGCGCCTGCGACGCGGTGCTGATCGACCCGCTGCCCGAACAGTCCGAGTTGCTGCTCGCGCTGCTGCAGGAACGCGACCTGCGCCTGCTCTACGTCCTGCGCACCCACATGCACTCGCCCGAACAGGGCCACTGCGGCGAGCTGTGCCGCTTCACCGGCGCCGAACTGGTGGTGGGGATCGACTCGCCCTACGACGGCCCGGCGCAGCGCAAGGGGCATGGCGAGACGGTGGTCTTCGCCAACGAGGTGCTGCGGGTGCTGGCCACGCCGGGGCACACCCCCGATTCGGTGAGCTTCCTGTGGCGCGACCGCCTGTTCTGCGGCGACACGCTGGAGATCGGCGGTTGCCGCCTGGATGCCGCGCAGAGCGACCCCGGGCAGTTGTACGACAGCGTCACCCAGCGGCTCTTCCTGCTGCCGGGCGAAACGCTGATGTTCCCCGGTCATGACTTCAACGGCCGCACGGTGAGCACCATCGCCGAGGAGCGCCACCGCAATGCCGCCTTCGCCGAAGGCTGCCGCGAACGCTTCCTGACCGCCAACGCCCGGCCCGAACCGCGCCCCCCATCCCCCCAACCGCGCCAGTAGCGCAGCAGCACCATCCACACCACTGCAGAACGCCCGACCAGAGGCGTCATACGAGGAGACAAAAACATCATGCGACACCGAGCGATACACGCCCTCTTCGCGCTCGCCGTGCTGATGGCCGGCACGGCCGGCGCGGTCGGCGCCAGCGGCAAGGCATCGACCGCCGACCACAGCAAGTTCGAGGAACTGGCCGGCCCCTTCGACAGCGGCGAGGCGGTCACCCGCGCTTGCCTCAAATGCCACACCGAGGCCAGCCACCAGATCATGCAGACCCGCCACTGGACCTGGGACTACGCCAACCCGGCCACCGGCCAGCGTCTGGGCAAGAAGACCATGGTCAACGCCTTCTGCATCGGCGACCAGTCCAACGAACCCTTCTGCCAGTCCTGTCACATCGGCTATGGCTGGAAGGACAAGCACTTCGACTTTACCGACGCCAGCCGGGTCGATTGCCTGGCCTGTCACAACACTGGCGAGTACACCAAGCCCTTCGGCTTCGCGGGCAACCCGGTCACGGTGCGCAGTGAGTATCCGCCGGGCTCGGGCAAGTTCGTCGAACCGATCGACCTGGCCAAGATCGCCCAGGCCGTCGGCCCCACCCGCCGCGACAACTGCGGCGCCTGCCACTACAACGGCGGTGGCGGCGACGGCGTCAAGCATGGCGACCTCGACTCCTCGCTCAACACCGCGACGCACGAGCTCGATGTGCACATGGACAAGGACGGGCTGAACTTCAGCTGCAGTACCTGCCATGTGAGCGACCAGCACGCCGTGGCCGGCAGCCGCATCGCGATGACCGCCGCCGACCCGCACCCGGCCCTGCTGCGCGGCGAAAAGTCCGAGCGCAACCCGGCCGCCTGCCAGGCCTGCCATGGCGACAAGCCGCACAAGGAAAGCCTGCTCGCCGCCGAGCGACTCAACGCGCACACCGACACCCTCGCCTGCCAGAGCTGCCACATCCCGGCCTTCGCCCGCGGCGGCGTGTCCACCAAGATGGCCTGGGACTGGTCGCAAGCCGGACAGCTAGACGCCGAGGGCAAGCCCTTACAGAAAAAGGACGATCACGGCCATGTGATCTACGACAGCAAGAAGGGCGCCTTCGTCCATGGCCAGAACGTGACGCCGGCCTATCAGTGGTTCGACGGCCGGGTCACCTACACCTTGCTGAACGACACCATCGATCCCACGACCCGCGTGCCGATCAACGTCTTCCATGGCGAGCCCGGCGCGCCAAATGCCCGCATCTGGCCGGTCAAGGTCTTCCACGGCCGCCAGCCTTACGACACCGAGCGCAACACGCTGCTGGTGCCCAGTGTCGGCGTGCCGAACGATTCGGCCTTCTGGTACAACTTTGACTGGCCCAAGGCCCTGGCCGCCGGCGCCGAAGCCACCGGCGCGCCCTTCAGCGGCAAGTACGACTTCGTCGACACCCAGATGCTGTGGCCGATCACCCACATGGTCGCACCCAAGGAAAAGGCCGTCGCGTGTCAGGAATGCCATGCCGACGACGGCCGCCTGGCCGGCATCGAGGGCGTGTACATCCCCGGCCGCGACCGCAGCCCCTGGCTCGACCGCCTCGGCTGGCTCGCCGCCCTGGCCGCCCTGCTCGGCGTCAGCCTGCATGCCACCGCCCGTGTCGTCACCCATCTGCGCAAGGAGGACTGAGCCATGTCGCACACCACCCCGATGACGCGCATCTACGTCTTCAAACGCTATGAACGCTTCTGGCACTGGTCCCAGGCCGTGCTGGTGATCCTGATGCTGGTCACCGGCTTCGAGATCCACGGCAGCTACCACAGCCTCGGCTTCGAGCGCGCCGTGCGCCTGCACACGCTGTCGGCCTGGACGCTGCTGGCGCTGTGGGCCTTCACCATATTCTGGCAATTCACCACCGGCGAATGGCGCCAATACATCCCCACCGCCAGCAAACTGGTGGCTATGGCGCGCTACTACATGTTTGGCATTTTTGTCGGTGCCCCTCACCCCTATCACAAGACCGCGCTCAAGAAGCACAACCCGCTGCAGCGTCTCGCCTATCTGGTACTGCTGGCGCTGGTCTCACCAATCATCTGGGGATCCGGGCTGCTCTACCTGTTCTATGCCTACTGGGGCGGCCTTGGGCTGGACCGCTGGCTCAGCCTGGAACAGGTGGCCACGGTGCACACCGCCGGCGCCTTCATGATGCTGGTCTTCGTCATCGCCCATGTCTATCTCACCACCACCGGCCACACGGTGTTCGCCCACATCAAGGCGATGATCACCGGTTGGGACGAGGTGGAGGAAGACCTGCGCGCCACCCCCGAAAAAACACACTGACATTTTCATTGAAAAAGGAGATTCCCATGCCCCGCCACTTTCCCACTGCGGTCGGTATCGTCCTCACCCTGGGCCTTGCCGCCCAGTGCCTCGCCGCCGATGCCCCGACCGACCCGAAACAGCAGACATCGTGGGGCCTCTATGTCGACTCACGCGAGGCCTACGAGATGAAGACCGGCCCCGGCGGCGACGCCGTGTTGCTGGTGGATGTGCGCGACCCGGTCGAGATCATGTTCACCGGCTTCACCGACGTGGTGGATGTGAACATCCCCTTCATGACGGCCGACCGCAGCCGCTGGAACGACAAGAAGAACGTCTTCCTGATGCAGCGCAACGAAGACTTCGCCCCAGCCGTCGCCCGTGCGCTCGCCGCGCGCAAGCTCGGCAAGGACACGGCCATCGTCCTCATGTGCCGCTCCGGCGGCACGCGCGGCGCGCCCAGTGCCAAGGCCCTGGAGGGGCAGGGCTACGAGCGGGTCTATGTGGTGGTAGACGGCTTCGAAGGCCGCACTATCAAGGACGGCGAACGCAAGCACTGGCGGCTCGTCGACGGCTGGAAGAACGCCGGCCTGCCGTGGAGCTACACCCTCAACAAGGCCAAGATGGCCCCGCAAGACGGCGCTCCCCGGTAAGCCACCCCGATGGTCGTGGCCTATGCCACCCATAGGCAGAATCGACTTCACTGTAAATTAGCATTTACTTATATTCAGTTCATCATCAATCACCGCAACAAGGAGTCAATGATGGAACCGCAAGCCCCCTGCCCCGCCTTCCCCAGAATCAACGAACCCGCACCCGCCTTCAAGGCCGAGACCACCTTCGGGCCACGCAGCCTTGAAGACTATCGTGGCAAATGGTTGATCCTGTTCTCGCATCCGGCCGATTTCACGCCGGTGTGCACCACCGAGTTCATGGGTTTCGCCCGCGCCGCCGACACCTTCCGCAGCATGAACTGCGAGCTGCTCGGCCTGTCGATCGACAGCCTGTTCTCGCATCTGGCCTGGACGCGCAGCATCAAGCAGAACTTCGGCGTCGACATCACCTTCCCGATCATCGAAGACCTGAAGATGGAGGTCGCCAAGGCCTACGGCATGATTCACCCGGGCGCCGGTGATACCTCGGCGGTGCGTGCCACCTTCTTCATCGACCCCGAGGGCAAGCTGCGCGCGATGGTCTACTACCCGATGAGCAACGGCCGCTCGATCGATGAGTTCGTCCGCCTCCTGCAGGCGCTGCAGACCAGCGACGCCCACGGGGTCGCCACGCCGGAGAACTGGAAGCCGGGCGAGGCGGTCATCGTGCCGCCCCCCAAGACCGCCGAAGCCGCCGAAAAGCGGGCCTCGGAGGGCTATGACTACGTGGACTGGTATTTCTCCAGGAAATCGCTGTAACCCGGCCAGAGCGCGGCGGCGTCGCATCAAGCCAGCGTTGCCGTGCTGCCTCGGTCCATCCGCCGAGGCCACTGGCCCGACCTTGCCACTTCACTTACGCCGGATCCCGACATGAGCACAGCAAACCCCACCGACACACCTGCCGCCCCCGCCATCAAGAGCGCCCGACTGGCGCACTTTCCGGTCGCCCTGTTCTCCACCGTCATGGGCTCGGCCGGCCTGGCCATTGCCTGGCAGAAGGCGGGGCATCTGCTCGGCTGGCCGGCAGTCGTCGGCCAGGCGCTGACCGTGCTGGCCACGGGCCTGTTCGTGCTGATCGCGCTGCTCTACGCGCTCAAGCTCTTGCGCTACCCGGAGGCCGTCGCCGCCGAGCGCCGCCATCCGGTCAGGATGAACTTCTTCCCCACCTTTTCCATCGGCATCCTGCTGCTGGCCATCGCCTGGTATGGCGCCGCGCCCGAGGCGGCCCGCTGGCTGTGGGCAATCGGTGCGGTGCTGCACCTGGGCTTCACACTGATGGCCATGAACAGCTGGATCCACCACACCCACTATGAGGTGACGCACCTCAACCCGGCGTGGTTCATTCCGGTGGTGGGCAACATCATCGTGCCGGTGATCGGCGTGCATGTGGCGCCGCCCGAGGTGTCGTGGTTCTTCTTCAGTATCGGGCTGGTGTTCTGGATGGTGCTGATGGCGATCGTGATGTACCGCCTGTTCTTCCATGCGCCACTGGCCTTGCGCCTGACGCCCACCCTGTTCATCCTGTTGGCGCCGCCATCGGTGGGCTTCATCGCCTACCTGAACCTGACCGGCGAACTCGACGCCTTCGCCCGCGTGCTCTACTACACGGCGCTGTTCCTGGCCATGTTGCTCGCGTCCAACGCGCTGCGCTTCTTCCGTGTGCCCTTCTTCGTCTCGGCCTGGGCCTATTCCTTTCCGCTGGCCGCGCTGTCCATCGCCACGCTTCGCATGGCCGAGGCCACCGGTCTGGACGGCCTGCGCTGGCTGGGCGCGGCGCTGGTGGTGCTGACCACGGCAGTGATCGCCTTCCTCATGCTGCGCACACTGCGCGCCATCACCGCGGGCGCGATCTGCCAGCCGGAATAACCCAGCCCGCCAGCCTACACGGTGGCGGGCACCGCCTCCGCCGTGGGTGCGGCCGGCGGCACACCATCGCCCAGCACCGCCAACAAGGCGTTGAGGCGTTCAAGGAACGCTTTGCGGGCACGGAGCATGTCGGCACACAGCGCATCCCGATCCCGCCCCGAGGCCACGCCGTAAGTCTGAGCGAGCGCATCGGCAAGCCGGTGCAGCCGGCGATGCGCCGGCCCGATGGCGACAAACTCGGGCAGGTGTCCATAGCGTATCTGCCCCTCGCCGGCGTACCACTGGGCAAATCGGTGCAAGGCCGGATCATCCTTGAGCGGCGGGGTCGTCGCGGTGTCGGGCGCCAGGCTGGCCACAAGCTGATCGAGCCACTGGCGGTGATGAAACTCCGCCGCGTAGAGCGGCAGGTCATCCCGCAGCCAGGGCATGTCGCTGATCTGCTGCCAGGCGACCGGCTGCCGGTAGCTGCGGATCCACTCCGGTAGCGCCTCCGCCGGCATCGGCCGTGCAATGCCGTAGCCCTGACCCAGGTGGCAGCCGACCCGCAACAACAGCTTGCCGTGGTCCTCAGACTCGACGCCTTCGGCGATCACCTGACGCCGGAACGCGCGGCTGAGCCCGACGATGCCCTCGACGATGGTCAGATCGTCCGCATCGCTGAGCATGTCGCGCACAAAGGAGCGGTCGATTTTCAGCGTGTCGGCGGGCAGCTGCTTGAGATAGGTCAGCGAGGAGTAGCCGGTGCCGAAGTCGTCGAGCGACACCGATACGCCCAGCGCGCGGCATTGGGCGATGATCTCCGACACCTTGGAGATGTCATCGAGCGCCGTGGTTTCGAGCAGTTCAAGCTCGATCAGCGAGGCCGGCACCTCGGGATGGTTGCGCAGGTGTTGCTCCAGATGCGCAGCGAAATCCTGCTGCTGCAGGTGCGCCCCGGAAATATTGATGCTGACCTTGATCTGCAAGCCCTGGCGCAGCCATTCGGACAGCTGGCGCATGGCATCGCCGATCACCCACTCGCCCAGCGGAATCGCCAGGTCGCCGTCGTCGACCGCCGGCAGGAAGGCCGCCGGCGGCAGCAGGCCGCGCTTGGGGTGGGCCCAGCGGATCAAGGCCTCGGCGCCCACCACACGCCCGGCGCGCATGTCCACCTTGGGCTGATAGTGGAGCACGAACTCGCCGGCCACGATCGCCCGGCCAATACGGCTGACCGTCTGGCGATGGGCCTGCATCTGGCGATTCTGCTCGGCATCGAACAGGTGGTAGCGGCCGCGGCCCTGCTCCTTGGCAAAGTACATCGCGTGGTCGGCGTGGCGCAGCAGGGTGTCGGCATCGACATCGTCCATCGGATACAAGGTCACGCCGATGCTGGCTGACACGGCCGCCGTCTCGCTACCCGACACGGTGTAGGTGTCCTTCAGGCCCTCGCTCAGGCGCTCGAGCGCATGTTCGCAGGCCAGCGCGTCTTCAATGCCGTTGAGCAGCACCACGAACTCGTCGCCGCCCAGCCGCGCGACGCTGTCGCTGTCGCGCAGCAGCCCCTTGAGGCGCTCGGCCACCTGGATCAGCAACTGGTCGCCCGCCGCGTGGCCGAAGCGGTCATTCACCGGCTTGAAGCCGTCCAGATCGAGATAGCACACCGCCAGCCGCGTGCCGGTCCGCCGGGCCAGCGCCATGGCCTGGGCCAGGCGGTCGGCCAGCAGGCTGCGGTTGGGCAGCCCGGTCAGTGCATCGTAGTGAGCCATGCGCTCGAGCTTTTCCTGCTGCTCGACCATCTTGGTGATGTCGCTGAACACCGCAATGTAGCGGCACGTTCCGCCATCGCCATCCGGCACGGCCGAGATCGTTTCCATCTGCGCGTACAAGGCGCCGTTCTTGCGCCGGTTCCAGATCTCGCCACGCCAGAAACCCGTGCGCTTGAGTTCGGCCCACATGGCGGCGTAGAAGGCCGCGTCGTGCCGGCCCGATTGCAGCAGCGCCGGCGTCTCGCCGAGGACCTCGTCGCGGCGGTAGCCGGTGACCACGGTAAACGCCGGATTGACATCGATGATCCGCTGGTGCTCGTCGGTGATGATGATGCCTTCATGGGCATGGTCGAACACGCTCGCCGCCAGCGCGATCTTGGCGTTGGCTTCATGCTGGTCGGTGATGTCACGGTTGACCCCCACCATGCGCAGCGGGCGACCGGCCGGATCGACCTGGGCGGAGCCGTGCGCCTCGACATGGCGGACCCGCCCATCCGGCAGGCAGATGCGGAACACCGAATCGAAGACGCCGCCCCGGGCAATCGCGGCCTGGATCACCGTCTGCACACGCGTGACATCGTCCGGATGCACGCAGCGCTGCCAGTCGGCCAGCCGGCCGAAGAACCGTGTCTCGTCCATCCCGTACAGCTGAAGCATGCGCGCATCCCAGATCACCCGCCCCTGGGTCAGGTCGATTTCCCAGGTGCCGATCCCGGCCGCCTCCTGCGCCAGATCGAGTCGCTCGGTGGCTTCGCGAATATCGGCGGTCATGGCCATCGCCCTCGCCTCCACCCGCCGGCGCTCGGTGCCGAGTGACCAGATCACCATGAACAGCAGCACATCGACCAGCAGGCCGCCGACCGCGATCATTTCGGGCTGACGGCTCGACATGGCCGCTTCAAAACGGGGGGTGCTGTAGAAGGTCGCGCTCCAGTCCCGGCCCGGTAAGGACAAGGTGGCCGTCTGACGGCGAACCGCGCCATCGAGCGCAACCGCCGTATCGCTGGCGTAGAGCAGGGTATCGGCATTCTGGCTGTCGCCATCGTGCAGCACGAAGCCCACATCCGGGGTGTCGCCACCGAGAATGCCGCGCATCAGGTCGACCATGCGGAACGGGCTGTACACATACCCGATCAATGCGGTGCGGCGCGCCTCGACCGTATCATCCGGGGCGCCCGCCCGATACACCGGCAAATAGACGAGAAAGCCGGCCTGCACATCTTTCGCCGTCTCCTGCATCAGCGTCACCCGCCCCGACACCGCCGGTAGCCCGGTGTCGCGGGCATGGTCCATCGCCGCTCGACGCATCGGATTGGAGTACATGTCGTAGCCGAAGGCACGGCGATTGCGCCAGTCGAATGGCTCGAGATAGACGATCGCACTATAGACGTCCCGCGCGCCCACGGGCGTGACGGCATAGTCGTCAAACCCCTCCGCCCGCACACTGTCGATATGCGCCGCCAGTTGCTCCGACGGCAACATCACCGCATAGCCAACGCCCTGAATGCCGGGAAAATGACGCTGGATTTCCAAGCCGCTGACAAAGGTGCGCCACTCCGCCCGGGTGGCCGGACGCCCGAGCGACGCGACCATCGCCACTCCGCCTCGCAGCACCTGCTCGTATTCGAGCATCCGCCCGAGAATGCGCTGACGGGCGTCTTCGACCTCGTAGGCAAACCGGTCGGCCGCACGGCGTTCGACATAGGTCTGCGAGATGTACCAACCGATCGCGGTGATCACCAGTGACACGGCGAGCACGATCCAGGCAGTCACCTCGTTGTGGAAGCGGCTAGCGATGGTGGGGGGAGATTCAGCGTTTGTCTGGCGCATGCGGTCTCTGGGCTCGGGCGTTGTGGTCTGACTGGACCGCAACATACCGCGGCCAATGCCCTCAACCGGGGCGTGGCCAATCAACGACCGCCGAACAGGCATTCTTGAATGCCCACGCCGCGCCCAGAAAAGCCCGCCGCATCGACGAATCCGCCGTGGCCGTGCTGGGTTTGCGGCCGATCAAACCCAGCACGGCCACGCCGCGCGTCAGTCTGCGCCACAAGGTTTTACACTTGCGCGGCGGCGCCCCCTGCCGCAGCGTCAGCTGGCGGCGGTGCGCACCCGAATGATGACATCAACCTCTTCGAGCGTGAGGCCGGACGGCAACTCCGGCATACCGACCACCTGCAGCTCTTCTGCCGCCACATCGGTAAGTTGCCCGCTGTCCTCGTTGTACAGATGGTAGTGAGGCGCCGTATTGGAGTCGTAGACGACGCGCTCCCGATCGACGATGAGCTCTCTGACCAATTTCTTTTCCCTGAACAATTTGAGGGTGTTGTAGACAGTCGCCCGCGAGGTTTCGGGAACATGCTCGCGCACCGCGCTGAAGACCTGGTCGGCGGACATGTGCGCCGGCTTCGACAGCATCACGCGCGCAATCTCGACCCGCTGCAGGGTGACCGGAATGCCTGCCTCGCGCAGCCGGTCGGCCATCTGTCGGTTGATTGAAGTGTCCATCGAAGTGTCTCCGTCGGGAACGCAGCCATCTGCATGTGGCCTGTCCGGCAATGCCGGCCTGGGCCAAGTGTAGGCGGCCGCGGCCCGACGGTCCAGACGGGTCTCAGAACGGCTTCGGCCGCGGCGTGCTGTCGCTCGACGGCGCCAGGATCGGCAGCGTGAAGCTGGGCTGGTCGCCGGTCAGCGTCTTGAGGAAAGCCACGATGCTGGCGTTTTCCTCGGCATTGAAGGTGCGTCCAAGCTGCAGGCGCCCCATGATGTCGACCGCCTCGGTGAGCGTATTGGCCGCGCCATCATGGAAGTACGGGTAGGTCATTTCCACATTGCGCAGCGTCGGCACCTTGAAGCTGAACCGGTCGATGTCCTGCCCGGTGACCGCCGAGCGCCCCTCCGCCGGGCTGGTCGCCTTGTACGGCTCGACCACGCCCATCTTCTGGAAGGAATTTCCGCCAACCGCCGCGCCGTTGTGGCAGGCCACACAGCCGCTGCTTTTAAAGAGCTGATAGCCCACCTGCTCCTGCGCCGTCAGCGCATCGGCCTTGCCGAGTAGCCATTGGTCGAAGCGCGAATTGGGCGTGACCAGGGTCTTTTCGAACTCGGCGATGGCCGAGGTCACCTGTTCAATGTCGATCTTGCCCGAACCGAACACTTGGGCAAACTCGCGCACATAGCCCGGGATCGACTCCAGCACGTTGACGGCCAGGGTATGGGTGAAGCCCATCTCACCCGGATTGGCGATCGGACCACCGGCCTGTGCCTTCAGGTCAGCGGCGCGGCCGTCCCAGAATTGCGCCACGTTCAGGCTGGAGTTGAGCACCGTGGGCGCGTTGATCGGTCCCTGCTGCCATTTGTCGCCGATCGAGGTCGGGATGTTGTCGGTGCCCCCCATCGACAGGTTGTGGCAGGAGTTGCAGGAGATGAAACCGGACTTGGACAGGCGCGGGTCAAAGTAGAGCTTCTTGCCCAATTCGACCATACCGAGGTTGATGTTCTGTGGCGGCCGGATGACCTCGATCGGTTCATCCGCGGCGGGCGCCGCCGCAAACAGGGGCGCGCTCAGCGCGCAGGCGATGGCAAGGGCAATTTGCGAGCGTTTCATGATGGACATCCTCCAGCACAAGAAAATGACGGCGAATCGGGCAATCGGCTCTGAAGGGTGATGTCATTTTTTAGACTTGTTCTAAATGCTGGAGTGATTTAACGCCCGGCGGCCACCCCCAATATTGATCTGCATCAGAAACGCAAAAATATCGACGCTGTCGCCGCAGCGCGGCCCGGCCAGTCGCTTCGCACAAAAAAACGCCCCGGCGTCGGGGCGTTGTCGGACGAAGCGTATGGCGGGCACGCGCTATTTGCGCCGCAGGAAGAACTCAAAGGTGCTCTCGCCCACGGCCTCGCTCTTGAGCAACTCGTTGCCGGTCTGGCGGGCAAAGGCTTCGAAGTCTTTCACCGAGCCGGGGTCGGTCGCCTGCACGCGCAGCACCTGCCCGGCCGCCATCTCCGAAAGCGCTTTCTTGGCCCGCAGGATCGGAAGCGGGCAGCTCAACCCGCTCGCGTCTACTTCTTTGTCGACATTCATGTCAGCTCATTCCTTGTGGCGTTAGCGCAACATTCTAGAGCGATGCGGCGCGCGCGTCACCGGCCGTCGCGACCGCGCCAGGCGCGTTCGTCATCATAGCGGGCGCGAAACTCTCTTAAGCGGGCATCCATCGCAGACTGCGTATAAAAATCGGCCTTACCTTCGCGTAGCGCAATCTCGAGCTGCCCGGCGGCCGAAGACCACGCGCCCTGCAAGGCGTAAACCTCGGCCTGGGCGCGATGCGACTCGCTCACGTTGCCGCTGGCCTGATAGGCCTTGGCCAGACGCGTCCAGCTATGGAAGTCGTCCGGGCGTGTCGTGGTGGCCTCTCGCAGTTCGGCGATCGCGGTCTTCAGATCGCCCGCAGCGATACGGGCGTCAGCAAGCAAATAGCCCAGATAGCGGGCCTGCGGATAGGTGGTGACGGCGGGTTTCAGGCGCGAGATGGCGGCCGCAAAGTCACGCCGCGCCATCGCCAGTTCGGCGCCCAGCGCGACGATCATGGCGCTTTGCTGCGCCTTCGGAAAATCACGCCAGGCCGCCTCGGCGCGATCCAGCTCATTCGCCCGCAGCGCGGCATGCACATAGGCGTAGCGCTGCGCGGCGGTCGGCTGCGTGGCTTTTTCCCAGGCCCGCGTTTCACGACGGAACACGTCTGGCGCGGCCCCTTCGAGCGTAGAGAGCCGGGCCTGAACCAAGGTGAAATCATTCGAACTCGTCACCTGCCGATAGCGCCCGCCTTCAACCCGGTTGCCCATGTCCGCGATCCGCTCGGTGGTCAGCGGGTGGGTGCGCAGATAAGCCGGGGCGTTGTTTTCGTACAGGCGGGTTTCCTGCTGCAGGCGCTCAAAAAAACTGGCCATCTGGCGGGTATCGAAACCCGCCGCGTCCAGCGTCTGCAGACCAATCCGGTCGGCCTCGCGTTCGAACTCGCGGGTGTAACCGAGCTGATTCTGGATGCCGGCGGCGGTGCCGCCCGCCACCGCCGCCTGAGCGATCTGGTCGCTGCTGCGTGCGGCGAGCACCGCCACCAGCAAAGAGGCCAGCATGATGATGCTCGACTGGCTTTGCTTGCCCACCAGGCGGGCGATGTGGCGCTGCTCGACGTGGGCAATTTCGTGCGCCACCACCGAGGCCAACTCCGACTCGCTGCGTGCCGACAGAATCAGGCCAGTGTGCAGGCCGATGTAACCGCCGGGCATCGCAAAGGCGTTGAGCGTCGGGTCGCGCAAGGCAAAAAACTGATAGCTGCCGCCGCTTTTGGTGGCCGCCACCAGGCGACCGCCCAGGTCGGTGAGATAGGACTCGACCTGCGGATCATCCAGATAGGAGGGCTCGCGCCAGCGTATTTCGCGGATGATCTGCTCGCCGATACGGCGTTCAGCCGCTTCCGACAGATCGGCCGCAGACGACTCACCCAGATCCGGCAAACCGGCCGCCACGCTCTGCACCGAGAGCACCGCACTGAGCCCGAAGGCTAGGATTCGTTTCATCATGGTGGTGCTATGATACCCGCGCCCTTAAACAGTTCCGCACCCGCGGCAGACGCATCATGACGCAAGGCTTTACTCATTTCGACGCCGACGGCCAAGCGCACATGGTGGACGTCGGTGCCAAGGCCGAAACCCGCCGCATCGGCATCGCCGAAGGGCGCATCACGATGGCCCCGGAGACCTTTGCCATGGTGCAGTCCGGCAGCGCCAAAAAAGGCGACGTGATCGGCATCGCGCGCATCGCCGCCATCCAGGGCGCCAAACGCACGGCCGACCTGATTCCGCTGTGCCACCCGATTCCGCTGACCCGCGTCACCGTCGACTTTGCGCTCGACGCCGCCGCCCACACCATCACCTGCACCGCCACCGCCGAAACCGTCGGCCGCACCGGGGTGGAAATGGAAGCGCTCACCGCCGTGCAGGTCGGCCTGCTCACCATTTACGACATGTGCAAGGCGGTCGATCGCGGCATGACCATGGACAGCATCCGCCTGCTCGAAAAGCAGGGCGGCAAGTCAGGACACTGGCGCGCCGACGCCACCTGACCGGCGCCGGATGAAACGCCTCCTCTGGCTCGCACTCATCGCCGCCCTCGCTTACGGCGGCTTCTACTTCTGGCAGACGCAAACGCAAGCGCCGACCGGCCCGCAGTGGCGCACCGCCACCGTTGACCGCGGCCCACTGGTGCGCAGCATCAATGCCAGCGGCCCGGTGCGACCGGTGGTGCTGGTCAAGGTGGGCACGCGCATTTCGGGCAATATCGCCAAGCTCAACGCCGACTTCAATCAAGCCGTGAAGCAAGGCGAGATTCTGGCCGAACTGGACACCGCACTGATCCGCGCCGCGCTGGCGCAGATCGAGGCTGAGATCGCCGCCGCGCATGCCGAGCGCGCGCTGGCAAAAACACAGCACGCACGCAACGTTCGCCTGGTTGATCAGGGCTTCATCGCCGCCAGCGTGCTCGACGAATCCGCCGCCGCGCTGGCCGCGCGCAGCGCGCAAGTCGACCAGCTTGAGGCCCGCAAGCACCAGGAGCTGACCAACCTCGACCACGCCATCATCCGCGCGCCCATCGACGGCGTGGTGGTGGCGCGCGATGTCGACCTCGGCCAGACCGTGGCCGCCAGTTTCCAGACACCGACGCTGTTCCAGATTGCCGGCGACCTCACCCACATGCAGATCGAAACCCGCGTGGCCGAAGCCGATGTGGGCGAACTGAAAGTTGGCCAGCCGGCCAGCTTCACGGTCGACGCCCATCCGAGCCTGCATCGCAGCGCGCAGGTGCGGCAGATCCGCCTCAACCCGACCATCGAACAGAACGTGGTGACCTACAACGTGGTGCTCGACACCGACAACGCCGACGGCCTGCTGCTGCCGGGCATGACGGCGCAAGTAAACATCCAACTGGCCCGTCGCGACGACGTATTGCGCGTGCCCAACGCCGCCCTGCGCTTTCGCCCGCCCGCCGACAAAACGGCCGAAGCCCCCGACGCCAAACCGCACATCAAGGGCCCGACGGTGTATCGCGCCAAGGGCCAGGCGCTCGAAGCGGTCAGCGTGCAGCTCGGCGCGACCAACGACACCCACACCGAGCTGCTCGACAGCCCGCTCGCCGCAGGCGACGCCATCGTGATTGGCGAGCGTAGCGGCGGCAATGCCGAGGGGCGCGGCAACTTCCGCCTGCGCCTGCACTGATGGCAACCCACGCCGACGCGGCGCTGGTGATGCAGGGCATCGGCAAGTGCTACCAGTCGCCGGGGCAAGCGCCCGTCGATGTGCTGCATGCGCTGGATCTGAGCCTCGCCCCCGGTGACTTCGTGGCCTTGATGGGCCCGTCCGGCTCCGGCAAATCCACGCTCATGAACCTGCTCGGCTGCCTCGACACGCCGTCTGCCGGCCACTATCGCATCGGCGACACGGCGGTCGAAGGTCTGTCCGGCGACGCCCTCGCCGCCTTGCGCAACCGCTTCTTCGGCTTCGTGTTCCAGGGCTTTAACCTGCTGCCGCGCGCCAACCTGATCGACAACGTCGCCCTGCCGCTGATGTACGCCGGCCTCTCGCACCGCGAACGCCAGAAGCGCGCCATTGCCATGCTCGATCGGGTCGGCCTCGGCGGCTTGGGCGAGCGGACCCCAGCGCGCCTGTCCGGCGGCCAGCAACAGCGCGTGGCCATCGCCCGCGCACTGGCCAATGAACCAGCCTGGGTGCTGGCCGACGAGCCCACCGGCAACCTCGACTCGACCACCTCGGCACACATCATGGCACTGTTCGATACGCTCAACAGTCAGGGTGTGTCGATCATCATGGTGACCCACGAAGAAGACGTGGCCGCCCATGCGCGGCGCGTCATCCGCCTGCAAGACGGGCGCATCCAGTCCGACGTCTCGTCCGGCGCCGCCGGCAATCATCAATCTGTCACATAAACAAAAGACAATGGTGGCCTCATGAGTACCGAAACCGAACTCAAACTCGCCCTCGCCCCCGATGCGATCCGCGCCCTGCGTCGCCATCCGCTGGTCACCGGCGCCGAAAAACTCGGCAACGCACAAACCCTGATCAACACCTATTTCGACACCGCCGAGCTGACCCTGCACAAGGCGCGCATCGCCGTGCGCACCCGCAAGCAAGGCAACACCTGGCTGCAGACCATCAAGTGCGCGGCAAACTCGGCCGGCGGTCTCTCGTCGCGCCCCGAGTGGGAACAGCCCTACAGCGCCGAGTTCGATTTCTCGCAGATAGACGCCCCACCCGTGCGCAAGCGGCTCGAGGCCCTCGCCGGCGAGATCCAGCCGGTGTTCACCACCACTTTCAAGCGCGAAACCCGACGGCTGACGCCCTCGCCCGAGGTTGAAGTGCTGATGATGATCGACCAGGGCCAGATCGACGCCGGCGAGCGGCAAGCACCGATCAGCGAAGTCGAGCTGGAGCTGGTCCGCGGCAACGCGCAAGACCTCTTCTCCATCGCCGGCACACTGGCCGAGCGCGTGGCCCTGATGCCCACCGACCGCAGCAAGGCCGAGCGCGGCTACCGCCTGTTTCTCGATACACCCGACGCTCCGCGGCAAGCGGCCAAGTCGGCGATTCACGCCAAACAGTCGCCCCTCGACGCTTTCCGCACCCTGGCCTTCGACAGCCTGCAGCAGTGGCAGGAAAACACCCTCGGCGCCCTGGTGCATGACGACCCGGAATATGTCCACCAGCTGCGCGTGGCGCTGCGCCGGCTGCGCTCACTGATCCGCCTGTTCGGCCCCGTCCTGCCCGACACCTTCGCCGAGCGCTGGACCGAAGTCTTGCGCGACACGGCCGCCGACCTCGGCGACACCCGCAATATCGACGTACTGCTGTCCGACATTCTCGACCCCGCCGAGCCCGAACCGCTGATGGGCGCCACGCTGACCGATCCGCTGCGCGCCCATGCACTCGCCCTGCGCGACGCCGCCCGCAGCGACGCACAGACCCGGCTGACCCACGCCGACCACGGCCAGCGCATTCTCGGTTTTGCCGCCGACATCCATCAGCTCAACGGCGACGCCCTCAACGCCGCCGCCGACCTCACCGCCTTTGCCCGGCTGCAACTGGCCACCCTGCGCAAACGCGCCCGCAAGCGCTTCACCACGGCCGACATTCTCGACCCCGATCAACTGCACGATCTGCGGGTCAGCCTCAAGCAACTGCGCTACGGCATCGAGTTCTTCCGGCCGCTGTTCGGCGGCAAGGACGTCAAACAATACCTGGCCGGCGTGCGTCAGGCACAGGCCGACCTGGGCTACCTGAACGACGCGGCCATCGCCCGCAGCCTGATGCTCGACTGGGCCGATCGCGAACCGGCGCTCATCGGCCCCGCCCACTTCACCATTGGCTGGCACGCCCCGCTGTACGCCCGCACACGGCGGCGCGTCCTGCTCGAAATCGAAGCCCTGCTGACGGGCAAAACCCCTTGGCGCGCCAGTCGCTGACGCCACCACCGAGGACACCATGGATTTGTTGTTGTGGCGCCACGCCGAAGCCGTTGACGGCACCCCCGACCTGACCCGCGAGCTCACCGAGCGCGGCCACAAACAGGCCAAGAAAATCGCGCAGTGGCTCAGCGAAAACCGCCCCAAACACCTGCGCACGCTGGTCAGCCCGTCGCTGCGTACGCGGCAGACGGTGGCTGCCTTTTCGGACAAATTCGAGATCGTGCCGGCGCTCGCGCCCGACATGGGTGTGCCGGACATCCTCGCCGCCACCGGCTGGCCCGAAGGCCGGGGTGCCGCACTGCTGGTCGGCCACCAACCCTCACTCGGCCGCCTGGCCGCCATGCTGCTATCGGGCAGCGAAACCGACTGGACGATCAAGAAAGGCGCGCTGTGGTGGTTCAGCAACCGCGTGCGCGACGGCGAAACCCAGACCGTGCTGCGCGCCGTGATCTCGCCCGACCTGCTGTAGAGTTTGGGGCGTGAACCCCGCCCTCATCCCCGAAGCCGTCCGCGCCCTTGGCGCCCACCCGCTGCGCACCCTGCTGGCCATGCTCGGCATGATCATCGGCGTGGGTGCGGTGGTGCTGATGCTGGCCATCGGCGACGGCGCGCGCGCCAAGGTGCAGGAGACCATCGACGCGCTGGGCAGCGACCTGTTTGTGGTTGTCTCCGGCGCACCCACGCTCGGCGGCCTGCGTTACGCCGCCGGCAGCGTGCCCACCCTCGACACCGATGACGCCGAATCCATTGCCCAACTGGGCAGCGTACTCGACACCGCCCCCACCCATTGGGGCAGCGCGCAATTGCAGTTTCGCGGCACCAACTGGCCGACCTCGGTGTATGGCAGCACGGCGGCCTTCCCGCTGGTGCGCAATTGGGATCTGGCCGCGGGGGAGTCCATCGACGACGCCGATGTGCGCGCCGCCCGCCGCAAGGTGGTGCTCGGTGCCACCGTGGCCACAGAATTGTTCGGCGCCAATTCACCCATCGGCGAGACGGTGCGCATCAACGGCCAACCCTTCGAGGTGCAGGGCGTGTTCCGCGCCAAAGGCCAGAGCCTGTCAGGCCGCGATCAGGATGATCTTGTATTCATTCCACTCACCACCGCGCAGCGCCAGCTCTTCGGCAGCCCCTTTCCCGGCGCGGTGCGCTTCATCTCCGCCAAGGCTCAGCCGGGGCGTCTGGCCGAAGCGATGAAAGACGTCGGCGCACTGCTGCGCCAGCGCCACCGCCTCAGCGGCGAGATGGAAGACGACTTCTCGGTGCGCGACCTCACCGCCCGCAATGAAGCGGCCGCCGAATCAGCCCGCGCCATGCGTCTGCTGCTCGGCGCGATTGCATCGGTGTCGTTACTGGTGGGGGGCATCGGCATCATGAACATCATGCTGGTGTCGGTCACCGAGCGTACCCGCGAGATCGGCATCCGCATGGCGGTCGGCGCGCGGCGGCGCGACATCCTCGGCCAATTTCTGCTCGAAACCCTGCTCATCTGCCTGATCGGCGGCGCGCTTGGGGCGGCCGCTGGCATCGGCGGTGCCTGGCTGGCCGCCACGCTGTTTGACATGACCGTGGTGGTCAGCGCCACGGCGGTGATCGTGGCTTTTGTGTTCGCCGCCAGCGTCGGCGTGTTCTTCGGCTACTATCCCGCCCGCAAGGCCGCCGCCTTGCCGCCGGCCGAGGCGCTGCGCGCGGTCTGATTCGCCCCGATGTGCGCCGCCGGGCAGGCGCCGGACGGGCTTGATATTGCCGCCTGCACGCTTCATATTGCTATGCTCGCCATTTTGGCCGCGACCGATCTCGCCCCCGGACTTCTTGATGATCAAGCGCTTCCTCCCCTCCCATGAAAGCATCAAAGGCCACCGCCTGTTGCGCTGGGTCGGGCCGCGCCTGCACGATCCCTCGCTGTGGCGGATCAATCGCCACACGGTGGCCAAGGCGGTGGCAATCGGGGCATTTTTCGGGCTGATGATTCCGGTGGCGCAGATTCCCGCGGCGGTCATCGTGTCGCTGTCGCTACGCGCCAATCTCTGGATCGCCGCGGTCAGCACCCTGATCAGCAATCCGCTCACCTACGCGCCGCTGTACTACTTTGCCTACCATCTGGGCGCCGGTCTGCTGGGCATTGCCCCCAAGCCCGAAGAGGCCACACCACCGGTGTATGAAAGCTTCGGCGCATGGTTTGAGCACGCCTGGACCTGGCTGTCGGGTATTGGTCAGCCCTTGCTGCTAGGCATGTTATTGATGGCGATTGTCGGTGCCATCTGCGGGTATGTGCTCACCCAAGCGGCGTGGCGCTGGCGCGTTCTGCGCAAACGGCGCATCAGCCTGCGCGCCAGAATGGTGATCTAAACGACCGTTTGTCCCTTCCGCAGTGCACAAATTACAACCTTTGTACTAGACTGGAACGCTCAACACGATTTGGAACGGCACATCGCCGTTGCACGGTGGCGTATATGGACGAGAACCCCGCAGAGGGTACCCGACGGGTCATTAACAACCGATTACGGGTGTATTACGGCGGTTACTGGATCAAGGTCTACGACCCGCCCGAAGACACACTGGCCACCAAAAAGAAACTCATTGGTGCGCTGACCCGACGGTTGTTCAACCACGTCGAGCACGGTATCAATATCCCCGGCTTTCGCCTGGAGGCTGCACGCGCAGCCTATGAGGCCGAAACCAACGAGGCCATGCGCCGCGTCAAAGGCGGCATGCTGGCCGGCGCCCTGTTCAACCGCGCCGCCGATATCTTCACCAAGCTGGTCGAACTGCAGGCCCTGGGTGTCGACATCGGCCAGGAGAACCCGCTCATGCGCCAGTGTGGCGCCTGTCTGCAAAAAGCCCTGGAGCTGGGTCGCCTGGTCAATCACATCAGCGGCGAAGAGGGCATCGACGAGCTATGGGGCGAACCCTTCCGGGCATTCTCCATTCCGGTCGAAGACTTTTACGAGAGTCGCTACATCAAGATCGCGCAGGCCATGCGCGATATCGACAAAATCGCCACGGCAATGGTCCATGCCTTTACCTGCAACGGCATCTTTGCTGGCGTTGAACCCCTGGTTCACGCCTATGCCGAAGCCGCCCGCGAGAAGTGCGAGACCCTGCGTACCGACCCGGCCATTTTCGACATCTGGCCGGCCTTTGTGGTCGCAGGCGAGCAAATGAACGGCTTCACGCCCAAACTGCCAGCACGACCAATCCGCAGCCAGATTCGCAACGCCGACACCGGCGTGGAGTTGATGCGTGCCGGCACCGACCTGCTGATCTACATCACCCGCGCGCGCGTCCCGATGCCCAAGAGCACCCGCGAGTTTGTCGAAAAGTGCAACGCCTTTGCCGACCGCTGGGCAGAACCGGCCTGTCCGCCGGCTCGGGTGGCCTGAGTCTGCCGAATCACGACAGCCCGTTTAGCGCGCGCCGATAGCCGCAATGGTCACCGGCGCGCCGCGCCTTGAACCACCGTCGTTCAGACGATCACGCCGCCACCCAGACACACCTTGGATTCATACACCACCACGCTCTGCCCGGGCGTGAGCGCCCACTGGGGTTCAGCAAACGCAATTTCGACTTCGCCATTGCCGACGCGGTCGATCTCGCAGGGCTGGTCGGGCGTGCGATAGCGCGGCTTGGCGGTATACACCCAATGGGTGTGCGGATCGCGCCCGGCAATCCAGTTCAGCTCGGTGGCCACCAGTCGCTCGCGCAGCAAGGCCGGGTGTTCGTGGCCTTGTACCGCGTACAGCACATTGGTCGCCATGTCCTTTTTGGCCGCATACCAGGCGTCATGCTCGCCACCGGCGTCTTCCATGCCCTTGATGCCACCGATCATCAGCCCCTTGCGCTGACCGATGGTGTGATACATCAGGCCCTGGTGCTCGCCAAGCACGCGGTCGTCGTCCAGCGAGCGGATTTCACCCGGCTGGGTCGGCAAATAGCGACTGAGAAATTCGCGGAACGGGCGCTCGCCGATAAAGCAGATACCGGTCGAGTCCTTCTTGGCGTGCACATGCAGGCCCGCCGCCTCGGCCATGCGCCGCACCTCGCGCTTGTAGATATCGCCGAGCGGAAACAGCGTGCGCGACAGCTGCTGCTGATTGAGCCGGTACAGAAAGTAGCTCTGATCCTTGGTGCCGTCCTCGGCCTTGAGCAACTGGAACTCGCTGCGCCCGTCGCTGCGCCACTCGCGCACGCGGGCGTAATGACCGGTGGCGATCTTGTCGGCACCCAGCTGCATGGCGTGATCGAGAAAACAGCGGAACTTGATCTCGGAGTTACACAGGATGTCGGGGTTCGGCGTGCGCCCGGCCTGGTATTCCTTGAGGAAGTCGGCAAACACGCGGTCCTTGTACTCGGCCGAGAAGTTCACCACTTCGAGATCAATACCGATCACGTCGCACACCGAGGCCACGTCGACCAGATCCTGCCGGGTCGAGCAGTACTCATCGTCGTCATCGTCTTCCCAGTTCTTCATGAACAGGCCGACCACCTCGTAGCCCTGCTGCTTGAGCAACAGCGCCGCCACCGACGAATCCACCCCGCCGGACATGCCGACCACCACCTTCATCCCGTTCGGATCTTGCTTACTGGACATTCGGTCCTTCTCCATCGAGCCATTCCGCCAGCGGCAAGATCACCGCAGGCGTGCCATGGTCGTAAAACCAGGTATCAACTGCAAATTGGGCACCTGGGGAGCCCGTCGCCGCCACCGGCGGCACGGGCACATCGTTCAATACCTCGGCGCAATCACACAAAGCGAGCAAGGTCGGCACATGATCGGGAATCAAGGCCGGCGCCACCGGTTGCGGCGGAGGGGCAATTTCTTCTAGCACCGCGCCAAAATGCTGGAACAGCACCCCCGTCGTCCGCCGCACAGGCGGCATCAACTTGTGAAACCGCAAGGCGCCGCGCGCCTCGAGGATGCCGAGCAGACGCGTCGTTGAATTGGCGTGGTCGATACAGTCCATGCGGCCATAGACCCCGTCATCGGCATAGTTGCCGCCGCGATCTGCAAAAATGGGCGACTGTTTGCCCGCTTCGCGGTACATCCCGCCAACCACCTCGGCCAGAATGCTGCGCTCCTCGGCCGCGCTGCTCGCCGCAGCGAGTTGACGCTGCCACGACACCAGCGCCGTGTCCGAATAGCGCACCGCCGTCTCGGTGACGCAGCCATAGTTGTAGCAGATCGACACGTCCACCGAGGCGTGCGATGGCGCGCTCACCCACAGGGTCAGCATCGTCAAGGCAGGAGCACACCAGCGCATCATGATTCCGAATAGTGCCGCAATAAATCCAGCGACGCCCGCTGGCCGGCCAGATAATCATCCACACAACGCAACAGCAGCGGGCTGCGATGCCGCCCAACGGTGGCCACCATCTCGTCGCGGGTCATCCACACGGCGCGCACAATACCGGCGTCGAGCTGCCGCCCGGCAATCGCCTCGCCCACGCTGCCGCCAAAGGCAAAGCGCAGATAAGTGACCTCACCATCCGGCCGCGGCCATTGATAAATACCGACCAGATACTCGGGTGTAAATGGATGCGCCGTTTCCTCCAACGCCTCGCGCGCGGCCGCCTCGACCAGCGACTCACCCGCTTCCAGATGCCCCGCCGGCTGGTTGAAACGCAGCCCATCCGAGGTTTCTTCTTCGACCAGCAAGAAGCGACCATCGCGCTCGACAACCGCTGCCACCGTCACATTCGGTTTCCAGACCCGCTCCATGCACAGCCCCGACATTAAAGATGCGCATTTTAGCGCGGCCACAGCCAGCCACAAGTTGCGATAGAATTGCGCGATTCGTGTGCCCCATCCGAGGGCGCCGCTCAACACAACATTTCGCTGGAGACTTCAACATGTCCATGGCCGATCGCGACGGTTCTATTTGGTATGACGGCAAGATGGTGCCGTGGCGTGATGCCACCACCCACGTGCTGTCTCACTCGCTGCACTACGGTCTGGCGGTCTTTGAAGGCGTGCGCGCCTACGCCACCGCCCGCGGCCCGGCGATCTTTCGTCTGCGCGAGCACACCCAGCGCCTGATCAACTCCGGCAAGATCTACCACATGAACCTGCCCTACTCGCTCGACGAGCTGATGCAGGCGCAGATCGATGTGGTCAAGGCCAACAAGCTTGAGTCCTGCTACATGCGTCCGATCGCCTTCTACGGCTCGGAAAAAATGGGTATCTCCACCCGCGGCGCCACGGTGCACGTCGCCGTTGCCGCCTGGCCCTGGGGCGCCTATCTGGGTGAAGAAGGCCTGGAGAAAGGCATCCGGGTCAAGACCTCGTCCTACCAGCGCCACCATGTGAACGTCACCATGCCGCGCGCCAAGGTCTCAAGCACCTACGCCAACTCCATTCTGGCCAACCTCGAAGCCACGCAAGACGGTTACGACGAAGCGCTGCTGCTCGACGTGCAAGGCTTTGTCGCCGAAGGCGCAGGCGAGAACCTCTTCGTCATCAAGGACGGCAAGATCTACGAGCCCGAAATTGCCTCGGCACTGACCGGCATCACGCGTGACTCAGTCATTCGCGTGGCCCGCGAGTTCGGCCTCGAAGTCCAGTCCCGCCGCTTGACCCGCGACGACATCTACATCGCCGACGAGGCCTTCTTCACCGGTACCGCCGCCGAAGTCACCCCGATCCGCGAGCTCGACAACCGCGTCATCGGCGCCGGCAAGCGTGGCCCGATCACTGAAAAGATTCAGGCCCGCTTCTTCGAGATCGTCAATGGCCGTGCGCCCGAATACGACGACTGGCTCACTTACGTTTGATTTCACGAGAGACTCATCATGGCTGACAACAAGGACGCCTTCCGCCGCATCGACGTCACCGCCAAGGATCTGCCGCTGCACTGCCCGCAACCGGGCGCGCCGCTGTGGGCCCGCCACCCACGCGTATTTCTCGACGTACTGACCGAAGGCGAAGTGTGCTGCCCCTACTGCAGCGCCACCTATGTCTTTACCGGCGAACGCCCCAAAGGTCACCACTGACCGGTAGCCAGTCAGGCGGCGCACCGCCGCCTGACTGGCACTTTCGAACGCCCGAAGGAATTCCCACGTGTCCGACACCGCGTTCACCTCACCGCAAGAGGTTGAGGTCGCTTTCTATGCTGCGCTCGCCCGCGCCGATCTGGATGCCATGATGGCCGTCTGGTGCGACGACGAAGAAGTCGTCTGCGTGCACCCCGGCGCGCCTCGCGTCGTCGGCCTGGCCGCCGTGCGCAACACCTGGCAGCAACTGTTCTCCGACGGCCCGCGCCTGAAGATCGAAGTCACCCAGCAGGTGGTCTCGGCCGGCACCGTCATGGCCATGCACAGCGTGCTGCAGCATGTGCAGATCGATGGTGACGACGAACTGCATCCGCCCATCGTCGCCACCAACATCTTCATTCGTGGTGCCAAGGGCTGGCGCCTGCTGGCGCATCACGCCTCGCCCACGCCCGACCTGCACGCCGGTGACCCCGATGCGCCAATGCTGGTGCATTGAGACCTGCGCCATGCCAGGATGACCCACCGGCTCGCATGAATCCCGGCACCTACCACGCGCCCGCCTGGCTCCCCGGCGGCCACCTGCAAACCATCTGGCCGCTGGCGCGCATGCCGCGCACGCCCAACTACACCCGCGTGCGCTGGGAAACCCCCGACGGCGACTTCATCCATGCCGACTGGCTACCGCTGCAAGAGCGTGCCCCCCTGGTGGTGCTCTTCCACGGGCTGGAAGGCTCCAGCCAGTCACACTATGCGCGCGCCCTCATGCATACGCTGGCCGCCAGCGGCTGGAACGGCGTGGTGCCGCACTTTCGCGGCTGCTCCGGCCGACCCAACCGCCTGCTGCGCGCCTACCACTCCGGCGACAGCGCCGAGATCGGCTGGATTCTTGCCCGCATCGCGTCGCGCTATCACCACGGGCCCATCTTCGCCGTCGGCGTCTCGCTGGGCGGCAATGCGCTGCTCAAATGGCTGGGTGAGCAAGGCGACGCGGCCAGCCATCACATCGCTGGCGCCGCCGCCATCTGCCCGCCGCTCGATCTGACCGTCTCCGGCATGGCGCTCGGCCAGGGCTTCAACCGCATCTACACCCAGCGCTTTTTGCGCACGCTCAAAGCCAAAGCGCTCGACAAGATCGCCATCCACAAGGCCGCGCTCGACGTCGAACGCATCCGCAAGGCGCGCACCCTGTACGAATTCGACGATGCCTTTACCGCCCCGGTGCATGGCTTCAACGGCGTACTCGACTACTGGTCGCGCGCCTCCAGCCGCCCCTGGCTCAAGCACATCACCACCCCCACGCTGCTGCTCAACGCCCGCAACGACCCCTTCGTACCGCCCGCCGCCTTGCCGCTGCCGGGCGACTGCGCCCGCGCCGTCAAGCAGGAATTGCCCGAAGGCGGCGGCCATGTCGGCTTCCTGAGCGGCCGCTTTCCCGGCTCGCTCGGTTGGCTTCCCGAACGGCTGATCAGCGGTTTCGAGCGCCTCGCTCGCCGCACGACGTGACCCATTCGTCACACGAAATCAGCACAAATCCGGGATAATTGCGCCAACCCTTTCCATTCATTCAGCATCTCCGGACATCTCATGCAACTTGCTCCCGAAATTTTCAAGGCCTACGACATCCGCGGCATCATCGACAAATCGCTGACGCCGGATGTCGCCCGCGCCATCGGCCACGCCCTCGGCTCCGAAGCCCGCGCCCGCAACCTCAAAAGCATCGCCGTCGGTCGCGACGGCCGCCTGTCCGGTCCGTCGCTGGCCGGCGCCCTGGCCGAAGGCATCTGCGCCGCCGGCGTGGATGTGATCGACATCGGCTGCGTGCCCACGCCGCTCACCTATTTCGCCGCCTACCACCTCAATGCCGACGGCTGCGTCAGCGTCACCGGCAGTCACAACCCGCCCGACTACAACGGCTTCAAGATGGTGCTCGGCGGCCAGACTCTGTTCGGCGAGCTGATCCAGGATCTGCGCAAACGCATCGAAACTGGCAACCTCGCGCACGGCACCGGCACGGTGCGTCAGGCCGAGGTGATCGACGCCTATCTCGACCGCGTGCTCGGCGACGTGCGCCTCGCCCGCCCGATGAAGATCGTCATCGACTGCGGCAACGGCGTGGCCGGCGCGGTCGCACCACAGCTGTTCGCCCGCCTCGGCTGCGAAGTGACCGAACTGTTCTGCGAGGTCGATGGCAACTTCCCCAACCATCACCCCGACCCGTCGAAGCCCGAGAACCTGCAGGACGTCATCCGCGCCCTGCGCGAGACCGACGCCGAACTCGGCCTGGCCTTCGACGGCGACGGCGACCGCCTCGGCGTGGTCACCAAGGACGGGCAGATCATCTACCCCGACCGCCAGCTCATGCTCTTCGCCGCCGACGTGCTCTCGCGTGTGCCGGGCGGCCAGATCATTTACGACGTCAAATGCACCCGCAACCTGGCCGGCTGGATTCGCCAGCACGGCGGCGAGCCGCTGATGTGGAACACCGGCCACGCGCTGGTCAAGGCCAAGCTCAAGGAAACCGGCGCCCCGCTGGCCGGCGAGATGAGCGGCCATGTGTTCTTCAAGGAACGCTGGTACGGCTTCGACGACGGCCTCTACACCGGCGCCCGCCTGCTCGAGATCCTCTCCGCCCGGCCGGACGCCAACGCCGCGCTCACCGAGCTGCCCGATGCGCTCAGCACCCCCGAGCTGAACCTCAAAATGGCCGAAGGTGAGCCCTTTGAGCTGGTGCGTCGCCTGCGCGAACAGGCCGCATTCGACGGCGCCAACGAGGTCATCACCATTGACGGCGTGCGCGTCGAGTACGCCGACGGCTTCGGTCTGGCGCGGCCGTCCAACACCACCCCCGTCGTCGTGCTGCGCTTCGAGGCCGATTCGCAAGCGGCCATCGAGCGTATTCAGGCGGCCTTCCGCAGCGCGATCGATGCCGTCTGGCCGGGGCTGGCGCTGCCGTTCTGAACAGCCCCCCCCAAGCGCAGCTGATCGACACGCCACGGCTTGAGCCGGCGCGCCACGCGCCGGCTCAAGCCGTCAACATTCTGGCGCCCCTTTTTTCGCCACGCCCCACTCGCATCTGTCATGAATGTGTGGCATGATCCGCCGCATGTGATCTGGTGTCCCTTGGCGAAAGCCATGGGATTAAACGGGAAGTCGGTGAGTTTTCAGGCCTTTGGCCAAAACAATCCCGACACTGCCCCCGCAACGGTGAACGAGTCAAACATCGCAACATGCCACTGTGCCACTGCACGGGAAGGCGCGATGCCGGCGCAACAGCGCTACTCGTGAGTCCGGAGACCGGCCCGACGCAGACGAGCGGCATCGCGGCGGGCGATCCAGCGGGCATCCGGCACTTCACACCGGTTTCTGCCATCTGAAATCCTCTGCATGTCGTAACGATCCACTTTGCACGCGGGTGAGCGTGCGGAGAGACACATGACGCCTGCAGATTCGCCGACCGCAGTCCACCACTGCCCGGCCCTCCTGATCAGCGCTCCGGCCTCTGGCCAGGGCAAAACCACCGCCACCGCCGCGCTGGCCCAATGGCATCGTCGCCAGGGCCGCCGGGTGCGCGTGTTCAAGACCGGTCCCGACTTCCTCGACCCGACCATCCTGGCCCAGGCCAGCGGCCACCCGGTGTATCAACTCGATCTGTGGATGGGTGGCGAGGCGCACTGCCGACAGCTGCTGCATGCTGCGGCGGCGGAATCGGACCTGATCCTGGTCGAAGGCGTCATGGGCCTGCACGACGGCATCGCCTCCAGCGCCGCACTGGCCGAGACGCTGGGCCTGCCTGTGCTCGCTGTCATTGACGGCTCGGCCATGGCGCAGACCTTCGGCGCCATCGCACTCGGCCTGGCAAGCTATCGCCCCACACTGAATTTTTTCGGCGTACTCGCCAACCGCGTCGGCAGCGCCGGCCACGCCGAGATGCTGCGCGAGAGCCTGCCGGACGACATCGTCTGGCTCGGTGCCCTGCCGCGCAACGAAGCGGCCGCCCTGCCCTCGCGTCACCTCGGGCTGGTACAGGCCGACGAAGTGCGCGACCTCGCGCAGCGCATCGACCGCGCCGCCGACGCGCTGGACGCGGTCAATCCGCCGCTACCGGCCCCGGTCGCTTTCAGCGCACCTGCGCAGCCGGCGATCCCGCGCCAGCTTGAGGGCGTCACCATCGCCATCGCCCGCGACGCCGCCTTTGCCTTTCTTTACCCCGCCAACCTCGACACCCTGCGCGCGCTCGGCGCCGAGCTGATCTTTTTCTCGCCACTCGAAGACGCCGGCCTGCCCCGAGCCGACGCCCTCTACCTGCCCGGCGGCTACCCCGAACTTCACCTCCAAGCGCTTGCCACCAATCACAGCTTCAGCCGCGCGGTGCGCGCACATCATCGGGCGGGCAAACCCATCGTCGCCGAATGCGGCGGCCTGCTGGCCCTGCTCGACACGCTCACCGACCACGACGGCCATACCGCGGAGCTGATCGGTCTGCTCCCCGGCAAGGCGCGCATGGCCAAACGCCTGGTCAACCTCGGCATGCACAGCGTGCTGCTGCCCGAGGGCGAAGTACGCGGCCATACCTTTCACCATGCCCAGGCGAACTGCCTGCGCGAGCAAAGCGAGCACAGCATCGCCCAACGTCACAACGGCACCCCCGAGCCGATCTGGCGCGACGGGCGACTGTTCGCCTCGTTCCTGCACCTGTACTTCCCATCCAATCCGGTCGCCATCGCGGCCTTGTTCAACCCTCAGTCCTCTTAAACCCCAGGAGTCATCATGCATATCGAACCCGGCATGCTCGCGCAAGCCAAGATCCTCTTCGCCTCCGTATCGGCCAGCGGCGTTCTCGCCGCCCATGCCATCGGTCTTTTCAGGCAGCCCGCACTGATCCTGCGCACCGTGCTCGCCGCGGTGTTCTTCTCCCTGTGCATGCAGAGTTTTCACGTGCCGATCGGTCCGTCCGAGCTGCATTTTGTCGGCGCCATGCCGATCTACCTGACCCTCGGCTTCGTGCCCACCGTGCTCGGCTTCGGCCTCGGCCTGCTGGTGCAAGGCCTGCTGTTCGAGCCGGCCGATCTGCTGCACCTGGGCGTCAATACCCTCTCGCTGGCCGTGCCGCTGATGGTGCTGCACCACACCGTCGGCAAGCGCATCCGGACGCTGAGCGTGGCCAACATCCTCAAGCTCGACGCCATCTACTACAGCGGCGTCACCGTCATGGTCGGCTTCTGGCTCATGCTGGGCGAAGTGGCCACGCCGCTAGCCGCCTGGGGCACGTTTGCCGCGTCCTACCTGGCCATCGTCGCCATCGAGCCGCTGCTCACGATGGCCACCGTGCGTCTGCTGCAACGCCACGCCGACCGCCCGGCGATACGCCTGTGCTTCGACCTCGCAGGCCGCGCATGACGGGAACGGTATGGTTCGTCGGCGCCGGTCCGGGTGACCCGGACCTGATCACCGTCAAGGGCCGCGGTTTGCTTGAGCAGGCCGGCGCGGTGCTGTTCGCCGGCTCGCTGGTCGACCGCGCCGCCACCCGCTTCACGCCGGCCGGCTGCGAGATCCGCGACTCCAAGGGCATGACGCTGGAGCAGATCTGCGCCTGGCTGATCGACGCCGCCGCGCGCCACGCCGTGGTGGTGCGCCTGCAGACTGGCGACCCCGGGCTGTACGGCGCGCTCACCGAGATGACCCGCCCGCTCGACACCGCCGCCGTGCCCTGGGCGGTGGTGCCGGGCGTGTCCTCAGCCATGGCCGCGGCCGCGGCCGCCGGCGAGACGCTGACCCTGCCGGAAGTGACGCAAACGGTGATCCTCACCCGCGTGGCCGGGCGCACGCCCATGCCCGCCGGCGAAGACCTCGCCGCGCTCGCCGCGCACCGCAGCACGCTGTGCATCTTCCTGTCGATCACCCTGCTCGACACCGTGCAGGCCGAATTGCGCGCCGCCGGCTGGCCAGAGGACGCACCCATCGTGGTGGTGCAAAAGGCCAGCTGGCCGGGCGCGGAAACCATCGTGCGCGGCACGCTGGCCGATATCGCCACCCGCTGCGCCGAGGCCGGCATCACCCGCCAGGCCATGATCATCGCCAGCCCGGCGCTGGGCGCCCGCCACTGGCCGGACATCGCCCGCAGCAAGCTCTACGACCCCCGCTTCAGCCACCGCTTCCGCCGCGCCAGCGCGGCCGAGGACACCCCATGAATGACACCACCGTCCTGCTCGTCGGCCACGGCTCGCGCAACCCGGCCGGCAATGCCGAAATCGAACGCTTCGCCGCGCAATGGCGCGCCCGCCGGCCCGGATGGCGCATCGAAGTGTGCTTTATCGAGTACGCCGAGGTGCTGCTCGATGCCGGCCTCGACCGTGCCGCGCACAATGCCCGCCGCGTCATCACCCTGCCCTTCATCCTCAACGCCGCCGGCCATGTGAAGATGGAGCTGCCGGCCGCCATCGAACGCGCCCGCCAGCGCCACCGGGGCGTGCACTTCGCCTGCGCGCGCCACCTCGGCATGGGTCGCGAGATCCTCGGCGTGCTGCAAGCCCAGCTCGACCGCCTGATGGCCGAGCTGCACCACCCGGACCCGCGCACCACCGGCGTGATTCTGCTCGGCCGCGGCTCGTCCGACGCCGGCGCCAACGGCGAGCTGGCCAAGCTGGCACGCTGGTTGTTTGAGGACAGCGACCACGATCTGGTCGATCTCGCCTTCACCAGCATCACCTGGCCGCGCCTCGAATCGGTGGTGCAGCGCCAGGTGCGCCTGGGCATGTCGCAGATCGCCATCGTGCCGGTGTACCTTTTCAGCGGCGTGTTGATGGACCGCATCAACGCGCAGCTCGCCCGCCTGCGCCAGCAATACCCCGAGATCGCCTTCGCGCTCGGCGGCGCCTTCGGCTTCGACGCCGGCGTGTTCGAGCTGGTCGACGCCCGCGCCCTCGGCGCCGGGGCATCGGAGGGCGGCCTGCTCGAATGCGACGGCTGCAAGTACCGCCTCGCCGCCGAAGCCGAGCATCTGCACGACCACAGCCATACCCACACCGGCCATGGTCACGACCATCACCACCACGCACACGCCTGAGCCCATGACCGCCAACACCGTTACCGAACAGCTCACCGCCGCCGGCCGCGCCATCGAGCACGACTCGTTCTCGATCATCGACGCCGAGGTCGGCCCGCATGCCTATAGCTCCAACCAATGGCCGGTGGTGCGGCGCATGATCCACGCCAATGCCGATTTCGACTTCAACGGCCTGACCGACTTCCACCCGCAGGCCACCGACGCCGCGTTGGCCGCCATCCTCGGCGGCGCCAGCCGCATCGTCGCCGACGTGGAGATGATCTGCGTCGGCCTGTCGGCCAGCCGGCTAGCGCACTTCGGCCTCGCCACGCACCAGTTCATCTCTGACGACGACGTCATCGCTCAGGCCCGTGCGGAAGACACCACCCGCGCCGTGCAGGCCATGCGCAAGGCGCACCGGCTCGGCCTGCTCGACGGCGCCATCGTCGGCATCGGCAACGCGCCCACCGCGCTGATCGAAGTGGTGCGACTGATCCGCGACGAAGGCGCCCGGCCGGCGCTGGTGGTCGGCATGCCGGTCGGCTTCGTCTCGGCGGCCGAATCCAAGAACTTGATGGCCGAGCTCACCGAGGTGCCGTGGATCGTCATCCGCGGCCGCAAAGGCGGCTCTACGCTGGTGGTAGCGGCGATTCACGCCCTGCTCGGTCTGGCCGAAGCGCGCCAGCGCGAGGCGGCCTGATCCCCCAATGAGCGGCCACACGCTCCCCGACAAGGTCCGCAAGGGCGACGCCAGGCGTGATCGCGGCAACCGCACGGGCTTTTCCACCGGTGCCAACTCAGCCGCCGCAGCGGTCGCCGCCACACTCGGCCTGGTGCGCGGTGCCGTGCCGGGTGAAGTCGAGACCGTGCTGCCCAACACCCGTCATGTAGTCTTCAAGATCACCGACGGGCGCACCGACGGACGCACCGCCCACGCCGTCAGCATCAAGGACGCCGGCGACGACCCCGACGCCACCCATGGCGCGCACCTGACCGCCGACGTGCGTCGCATCCCCGGCGGGGGCGGCGAGATCATCCTCAAGGGTGGCTCCGGCGTGGGCGTGGTGACCATGCCCGGCCTCGGGCTGGAGGTGGGCGGCCCGGCCATCAATCCGGTGCCCCGGCGCAATATCGTCGAAAACGTGATGGCCGCCGGCGCCCCCATCCTCGCCGCCGGCGACGCGCTGGAAGTCACCCTCTCCGTGCCCGGCGGCGAGGAGATGGCCAAGAAGACGCTCAACGCGCGGCTCGGCATCCTCGGCGGCATCTCGATTCTCGGCACCACCGGCATCGTGCGCCCCTACTCCACCGCCGCCTTCCGCGCCAGCGTGATTCAGGCGGTGGACGTGGCCGCCAACCAGGGCCAGACCACCGTGGTGTTCACTACCGGCGGGCGCACCGAGAAATGCGCCATGCGCGAATTCCCGCACCTGGCCGAGGCCTGTTTCGTGCAGATGGGCGACTTCGTCAAGGCCGCCTTCAGCACCGCGGTCAAGCAGGGCATGCGCCACATCATCGTCGGGGCCATGGTCGGCAAGCTCACCAAGATCGGCCAGGGCCTGTCGGTGACCCACGCCTGGCGCGAGGAAATCGACCGCGAGCTGATCGCCAGCGCCGCCCTCGAAGTCGGCGCGCCGGCCGATCTGGTCGAGGAGATCCGCGCCGCCGAAACCGCCCGCTTCGCCGCCGAGCGCCTCGCCGAGCTGGGCCTGGCGGTGGCCTTCCACCGCGCGCTGGCAGCCCGCGCCATCCGCAGCCTGCGCGAACGCTACCCCGGCCCGCACCGGCTCACCGTGCTGGCCTGCAACTTCGAAGGCAAACCCATCGTGACCCTGGAGGAAGACGACATTGTCTGAACACTGCACCTTGGTCGGCATCCTCGACGACGGCTGGGCCGGCCTGTCCGACGCCGCCCGCCAACGCCTCGCCACGGCCGGCCTCGTCATCGGCGCCGCGCGCACCCTGGCCCTGCTCGAGCGCCACCTGCCCGGCACCGCCACCGTACGCCCCATGGACGGCGCACTCGGCAAGGTGCCCGAGTGGATCGCGCAGGCCCACGCCGACGGCCTGAGCACCGTCGTGCTCGCCACCGGCGATCCGCTGTGCCACGGCATGGCGAGTTTTCTGGTGCGCAAGCTCGGCGCCGCGGCGGTGGCCGTGCTGCCCGCGCCGTCCACCTTGCAGCTGCTCTTCGCCCGGCTAAAAAAACCGTGGCAGGACGTCATTATCGGCTCGGTGCACAGCCGGGACGCCGGCGAATGGATCGAAGGCGCCGCGCCCGATCACGGCCTCTACCGCCTGGTGCGGCAAGTCGCCGAGCACCCACGCGTGGCCGCCTTCACCGGGCCGGAGAACTCGCCCGACCGCATCGCCCGCGCCCTGCTCGCCGCCGGCTTTGACGGCGCGCGTATCAGCGTGGCCAGCCGCCTGTGCCTGCCCGACGAAGCCGTATTCACCGATCTGCCGCTGCCCGAGGCGGCGGCCATGCGCTTCGACGACCCCAACGTGGTGCTGATCGAACGCGACTCGAATGCCGGGCGCGCCGTGTTCGGCTTCGACGACCTCGACTACGTCCAGCGCAGCCCCGAAAAAGGCCTCATCACCAAGCTCGAGGCGCGCGCCGTGTCGCTGGCCAAACTGGCGCTACGCGGCGACAGCGTGGTGTGGGACATCGGCGCGGGGTCGGGTTCGGTCGGCCTGGAAGCGAGCCGCATCGCCCGCCACGGCCATGTGTGGGCGATCGAGAAAAACGACGCCGACGCCGCCAACGCGCGCGAGAACGCGCGCCGCTTCAACGCCAGCAACTACACCCTGGTGCAGGCCAGGGCACCCGAACACATCGACACCTGGCCCGACCCCGACGCCGTGTTCATCGGCGGCTCGGGCGGCGAACTGGCCGCGTTGATCGCGCTGATCCTCACCCGCCTCAAGCCCGGCGGCCGACTGGTGATGAATTTCGTGACCATCGAAAACCTCGCCACCGCCACCGCCACGCTGGTCGGCGCCGGTGCGCGCTGGGACGTCACCCAGCTATCGGCCGCACGCAGCCAGCCCATTCTCGACATGCACCGGCTGGCCGCCCAGAACCCGGTGTGGATCGTCACCGCCCACAAGGAATCTGCATGAACGCATCGCACTACGGCTGCCTGATCGGCGTCTCCCTCGGCCCCGGCGACCCGGAGCTGATCACCCGCCGCGGCTGGGCCGCGCTGCAATCGGGCGCGCGCTGGGCCTACCCGGTCAAGCGCGCCGAAGAGCGCTCCTACGCGCTCGACATCGCCGTACGCGGCGGTCTCGCCGTGCCGGATGACGCCGTTGAACTGGTGTTCCCGATGACCCGCGACACCGTCGCACTGGCCAAGGCCTGGGCGCGCGCCGCGGCGCGTACCGTCGAGCTGCTGGCCGAAGGGCGCGACGTCGCCTTCCTGGTCGAGGGCGACGCCTCCACCTACGCCACCTTCCGCCATCTGGCCCGCGCGGTGCGCGAGCTGGCGCCCGAAGTGGCGGTGGACACCATCGCCGGGGTCAGCTCCTTCGCCGCGGCGGCCGCCTGCGCCGACGTGGCGCTGGCCGAGGAAGACGAAACCGTCGCCATCATCCCCGCCGCCTACGGCGTGGGCCTCATCGACCACCTGCTCGACGAGTTCGACACCCTGGTGCTGATGAAGGTGAAGCCGCTGGTGGACGAGATTCTCGACCTGCTCGAACGGCGCGGCCTGCTCGCCACCAGCTGCTTCATCGAAAAGGTCGGCTCGCCCGAAGAGCGGGTGGTGCACGACGTCGCCCGCCTGCGCGGCGAAACAGTGAACTACCTCTCGCTGATGCTGGTGCAAAACCCCAAACGCGCCCGCGGCGAACTGCGTCGCGGTTGCCGCAAGCGTGCCACCTCCTCCCAACCCATCGCCGAGGCCGGTTGACACCGGCACAACAAGAAAATGAGCTCACTCCCCTTCGCCAATGACCGCATTGCGGTCGTCTCCATCACCCGCCACGGCATCGCCCTGGCCGGCCGCATCGCACGCGCACTGCCCGGCGCGCAACTCTTCGCCCCGGCCAAGTTCCGCGACATCGCCGAAGCCGCCGCGCCCGGCATGGCGGCCTGCTACGAAGGCAAGACGGCCGACCAGATCCCGGGCCTGTTCAAGGCCTTCGACGCCATCGTGGCCGTGGTTTCGCTCGGCGCCATGGTGCGCCTGATCGCCCCACACCTGGGCGACAAGGAAAGCGACCCCGGCGTGGTGGCGCTGGACGAGGCCGGCCGCTTCGCCATCCCCATGCTCTCGGGCCATCTGGGCGGCGCCAACGCGCTGGCCGGCGCGGTGGCCGAGGCCATCGGCGCGCAGGCCGTGCTCACCACCGCCTCCGACGCGCGCCAGACGCTGGCCGTCGACCTGCTAGGTCGCGAGCTGGGCTGGCGCTTCGAAGCCAGCAAGGCGGTGATCGTCAAGACCAGTGCCGCGGTGGTCAACGACGAACCCGTCGCCGTGGTGCAAGAGACCGGCAGCGCCGACTGGTGGTGCGGCCACGCCAACGGCCGCAGCGGCGCGCTGCCCGGCAACATCCAGGTGGTCGACCGCATCGACGCCATCGATCCGCACCGCCACGGCGCCGTGCTGTGGATCACCCACCGCCACACCGGCGAGCTGCCCGCCGCGCTATACGCCGCCATCGCCGACCGGCTGGTGGTCTACCGCCCCGCACCGGGGGCGGCCGAATGAAGGTCGCACTCGGCCTCGGCTGCGACCGCGGCACCCCCTGGCAGACCATCGACCGCACCATCGCCGAGGCGCTGGCGCGCTGCGGCCTGAGCCATGCCGCCGTGGCGCGGGTGGCCAGCATCGACCTCAAGGCCGACGAAGACGGCCTGCTCACCGTGATCGCCTGGAACGCCTGGCCGGTGCGCTTCTACCCGGCCGCCGAACTGACCCGCGTAAAAGTGCCCAACCCGTCGGACACCGTGCGCAAGTACACCGGCACACCGTCGGTGTCCGAAGCGGCCGCCCTGCTCGCCGCCGGCACCGACATGCACGATCTCATCCTCGAAAAACACAAGCTGCGCGGCCCCGACGGCCGCAACGCCACCGTTTCCATTGCAAGGATTCCCCAATGACCACACCCGGAAAGATCATGCTCGTGGGCATCGGCCCCGGCCATGTCGAACACATGACTCAGCGCGCCCGCGAGGCGATTGCCGAGGCCGACACCATCATCGGCTACGTCACCTACATCCGCCTGGTGGCCGATCTCATCGAAGGCAAGGAAGTCGTCAAGAAATCGATGACCGAAGAACTCGACCGTGCCATCGAGGCGTTGGCCCGCGCGCGGGAGGGCAAGAAGGTGGCGCTGATTTCCTCGGGCGATGCCGGCGTGTACGGCATGGCCGGGCCGACCTACGAGGTGTTGTTCGAGGCCGGCTGGACACCGGGTTTCGACATCGAGGTCGAGATCGTGCCCGGCGCCTCAGCACTCAACACCTGCGCCGCGCTGGTCGGCGCGCCGCTGACCCACGACTTCTGCGCCATCTCGCTGTCCGACCTGCTCACGCCCTGGCCGGTGATCGCCCGCCGGCTCGACGCCGTGGCCGCCTCGGATTTCGTCGTCGCGCTCTACAACCCCAAGAGCGGCCGCCGCACGCAGCAGATCGTCGAAGCCCGGCGCCTGTTCCTGCGCTACCGTCGGCCCGACACCCCGGTGGCCATCGTCAAGTCCGCCTACCGGCCCAAGCAGCGTATCGAGATGACCACCCTCGAAGCCATGTGCGAGGCCGACATCGGCATGCTGTCGACGGTGCTGATCGGCAACTCGGCCACCTTCATCCGCGACGGCCTGATGGTCACGCCGCGGGGCTATGCCAACAAGTACGACGTCACCAATGGCGACACCCGCGACGGCGAACAGGCCGGGCGCTCGCTGTCCACCGGCCTGGCTGGCTGGCGAGACACCATTCGCGCCAGCGGCCACAGCGCGGCGCAGATTGCCGCGCAGTATCAACTTCCCGTGGACTACATCGAAGCGGTGCTCGCCCAAACCGAGGCCGAAGCCGTATGAGTGACGTAGAAAAACCGAAGATCGGCGCCTACAAACGCCATCTGCTGGTGTGCACCGGCCCGCGCTGCACCCCCAATGGGGAGTCAGACGCGCTGTTCGACCGCCTTGGCAATGTCCTCAAGGCCGCCGGCCTCACCACCGGCGAAGCCCGCGTCAAGCGCACCCGCGCCGGCTGCTTTGCCGCCTGCAAGGGAGGACCGGTGATGTGTGTACAGCCCGACGGGGTGTGGTACTACAACGTCACCCCCGCCAACCTGCAGCGGATCGTGGAGGAGCATCTGCTTGGCGGCGCAGCGGTCGAGGAACTGGTGTTTCATCAGGGGCCGGCAGCGGCCGACTAAAGGCCGCTGCCGGACTTCAGGGGCGGTGCTTGATCAGGCGATGGGCCCGGATTCCGCTGCGCTGCATCCGGGCCACGCATCAAGGCGGCGGCGAGTGGCGAGTGGGGCGCAGGCCACGCCCCGCCACACAGATTCAAGCCAGAATGCTACGCACTGCTTGCAGATGCTCAACCACGTCTTGCCCCAGCTTGGTCAAATAGCCGCCGTCATGCTGGCTCACCAAGCCCTTGTCGAACAAGCGCTGTGCCGCGGCAATCGCTTCCGGGGCCGCATCGTGGTGCACCTTCAAGCCCGTCTGCGAGTTGCTCGCGTCGTATTGGATCAGCAAGCTCAGTTCGTGAACAAAGTCGGCAGGCAGTGTCATGGAAATCCCTTTGTGGTGCCACCGACGCGGTGGCCATGCCGAACTTTAATCGCCGCGCGGGCGTTGGGCAATGAGTGGGGCGCAATTGCCAGACTGGCAGGCGCTTCTCCATGGGTCAGCACAGGAAAAAGCGCTTTTCACACCCAACGCTGCCGAAACGGCTTCGGGCTCAGCATGCGTATCACAATGCCAACGGCGCTCGCTGGTGGACGCACCGTGCCTGGCGCGCCAAGAGCTCACGAAAACGCGATGGTGGCACCCACAAAGAACGCTGCCACCGGGAACAGCGCAACCAGTTCCCGATTGTGTTTTTGTGACGGATGCGGCGGATAACGCCCGAGCGTCATCGCCTTAAGCATCACCCAGCCCACACCGTACAAGAACGTGTAAAAGAGGAATTCAACCAAAAACCTCGTAGCAAATTCCAGGATAGCGTCGAGCATGGCTATAGGCGTTCAGCTTGAACCACAAGGGATCAAAACGGCACCCGCCGCTTCGGCGCCTTCACGGCCGGCTTCTCCTCGTCCGCTTTCGCCTTGACCGGCTTTCTCGACTGATTCATTTCATCCCGCGCGAAGCGCACCTTGCCTTCAAGCTCGCAGCCGCGCATGCCGGGCTCGCACACTGCACCCTTGACGCGCTGGCAAATACCGTCGATATCGTGAGGGCAACTCCAGGCGGATGACATGGCGGACTCCTGCGAGATCGGTCGTTAACGCGGCCAGTTTAGCCGAGCCATCCTGGCCGACGGAAGCGCTCCATCATTGGCAGCTGTCGAGCGTGACGAGAATCTGGGCGATGCTGTCGCCACGGCTGTTTTCGATCTGGTACATCAGACGCGCCTTGTGCTTGTCGAACGCGCTGCGGATGGCTGCGGGAAGTTTACAGATGGCCTGAGCGGCGACCTCGCGCATCTGGATGCGTTGTTCGGGGCGCAGGGCGTTGCCGGTGAATTCGAGCAGGCGCATGCGCACGCGGAAATCTCCGCCATGCGCGTCAGCGCCTTCGATCCGCACGCCGGGGGAGACCATGCGCGGCGCACCGACGCTCCGATTGAAGTCAGCAGCAAGGCCCGATACCGACGATGCCGCCTCAAAGCGCACGCCCTTCCACTTGTAGTCGAGCGCCGCACCGACGGCGAGCAGCACGAGGCCGACGCAGACCGCCTTGAACCAGAAACCTCGTCCGCCGCTGGCGCCGAGCAGACCGACCTGCCAACCATTCACACGCAGGGCGGACGTGGCGCGATTGCTCACCAGCAACAAGGTAATGAGATTGAGCAGCGGTGCCAGCAGCCCCAACACCACCAGCACCCGCGCCGGCAGGCTGTAGCCGAGTGCGCGGGTAATGCGCACCGCGCCAATGCACAAACACACGAAGCTCGCCAGCAACAGCAGGGCAAACACGAAGAAGCCGCGCGTCTGGAAGGCGGCGCCGACGAAGTAACCCAGCACGCCGGCAATGGCTAAGCGCTGGCCGCTGGCCAGAGCCGCCATGTTGTCATCAGCTTCGTGAGCGCCGAGATCGAAATCCAGGGCCTGCCCGCTGGCTAGTGTCATCGCGATGTCTCGCTTTCAAAGTGTGCATGCAAGGTGTCTGGGCGCAACCGCCGCCCAGATGGAAGCAGCCCCACCGTCATCGCGGCGCTCGCCGGCCAGCCTCGTCGAATGCGAGACTCGATTCTAAGGACTGGCAATGCTTTTGGAATCGCACCAAAGACATAGACACATGGCTTTTTCCCTCATTCGAGGACATTTTTCGCCAGCCAGTCGAGAACCGCATAGCCGGTGCCCCGCTCCCAGCCCTTGAGTTTGTCCTTGGGAATCAGCTTGACCTCGGCCAACTCCTCATTCAGGGTGATCTCGCCCGTGGCTTGCACGTGATACACCAGCAGCACTTGATTGGCGTCCGCAAAACCGTAGTTGCCGATCCAGTGCACCGCCTGGGCATCGAGGCCCGTTTCTTCCTTCACCTCGCGAGCCACGGCGATCTCGGGCGCTTCGTCGCGCTCCAGAAAGCCGGTGACGAGCGCGAACTTGCCTTCCGGCCAGGCCGCGTTGCGCGCCAGCAGCATCTGGCCCTCGCGGTCGAGGCATTCGACCAACGCGCAGACCACCGGCACTGGGTTGCCCCAGGCGATGAAACCGCAGGCGGCATCGGGGCAGACACGGCGCGGCAGGTCGCCGAGATGGGCATCGATGAGGCCGCTGCCGCAGCGCGGGCAATAGCGCCAATCGTCGGGTTCAAAGCGCATCGGCAGCGCCAGAGAGTGCCCGGATATCAGCGAGGAGCGCATCGACCGTGGCCGGCAACGTGTCCCAGCCGCACATCAAGCGCGCACCGCCCGCGCCGATGAAGGTGTAGAAACGCCAGCCTTTAGCGCGCAAACCGGCGTCCACCGGTGCCGGCAATCGCGCGAACACGCCATTGGCCTCGGTCGGAAACAGCAATTCGATACCGGCCGCCACCAGGCCGGCGCTCAGGCGCTGCGCCATGGCGTTGGCGTGGCGAGCGTGCTTGAGCCACACGTCATCGGTGAGCATACCCAGCCACGGCGCAGAGAGGAAGCGCATCTTCGAGGCCAGCTGGCCGGCCTGTTTGCAGCGCCAGGCGAAGTCCTCGGAGAGCTTCCGGTCGAAGAACACCACCGCCTCGCCCACCGGCAAGCCCATCTTGGTGCCGCCAAAGCACAGCACGTCGACCCCGGCACGCCAGGTGATATCGGCCGGTGCCACATCGAGCGACGCCACGGCGTTGGCAAAGCGCGCGCCATCCATATGCACCCGCAGGCCGAGCTGGCGGGCGGTGTCGGCAATGGTAGCGACCTGGTCGGGCTGGTAGAGCGTGCCGACTTCGGTGGTCTGGGTCAGCGTGAGGCCGCGCGGCTTGGGAAAGTGCAAATCACTGCGCCGGGTCACCACCTCGGTGATGGCCTCCGGCGTGAGCCGCCCCTGCTCGCCGGCGATGGTCAGCAGCTTGGCGCCGTTGGAGAAAAACTCCGGCGCGCCGCATTCATCGGTTTCGACGTGCGCCAGCTGATGGCAGATCACGCTGTGGTAGGACTGGCACAGCGTCGCCAGCGCCAGCGAATTGGCGGCCGTGCCGTTGAACACGAAATACACATCGCAATCGGTTTCAAAGATGTCACGCAGGCGGTCGGAGACCTTGCGGGTGTAGTCGTCATCGCCATAGGCCGGCGCATGCCCGGTGTTGGCTTCGAGCAGGGCGGCGGTGGCTTCGGGGCAAATGCCGGCGTAATTGTCGCTGGCGAAATGTTGTTGCATGGCAGTCTCCGTTTTTTCGCAATCTTATCGCTGAAATAGAAACGGGCCGGTTGTGCCGGCCCGTGGGTACTACTGAATGTGCGTCGCTTACAGGCGCTCACCCACCCACTCGGACACACGCATGAGCGCGCCGGGGAGGTTTTCGGGTTGGGTGCCGCCGGCCTGGGCCATGTCCGGCCGGCCGCCGCCCTTGCCGCCGACCTGCTGGGCAACAAAGTTGACCAGCTCGCCGGCCTTGACCTTGGCGGTGAGATCGGCGGTAACGCCGGCAATCAGCGTGACTTTGCCGTCGGCGGCCGAGGCCAGCACGATGACGGCAGAGCCGAGCTTGTCCTTGAGCTTGTCCATGGTCTCGCGCAGCGCTTTCACATCCGCGCCGTCGAGACTCACGGCCAGCACCTTGGTGCCTTTCACGTCAGCGGCCTGGCTGGCCAGATCGGCACCCGCGCTGGCGGCCAGCCTGGACTTGAGGCGGGCCAATTCTTTTTCGAGCGACTTCATGCCGTCCTGCAACTGGCTGATACGCTCGGGCAGTTCGCTGCTCGGCGCCCGTACCGCGGCGGCCGCGCCGTCGAGCAGCGCTTGCTGGTTCTGCACCCAGGCCACGGCGGCTTCGCCGGTAACCGCTTCCACCCGACGCACGCCGGCAGCCACGCCGCCTTCGGCGACGATCTTGAACAGCCCGATGTCGCCGGTACGGCCCACATGGGTACCGCCGCACAGTTCTTTGGAACTGCCAATGCTCAGCACGCGCACCTCGTCGCCGTACTTCTCGCCGAAGAGCATCATCGCGCCGGATTTTTGCGCGTCGTCGAGCGCCATCACGGCTGCATCGGTGGCGGCGTTGGCGAAGACTTCGCGGTTCACGCGGCGCTCGACTTCACGGATCTCGTCGGCCGTCATCGGCTGATTGTGAGCAAAGTCGAAGCGCGTCTTGTCGGGGTCGACCAGCGAGCCTTTTTGCTGCACATGGCTGCCGAGTACTTCGCGCAGCGCCTTGTGCATGATGTGCGTGGCCGAGTGGTTGCGCACGGTGCTGGCGCGCGCGGCGATGTCGACCTGCGCCGCCACGGTGTCGCCCACCACCAGCTCGCCGTTGATGACTTCGCCGTGATGGCCAAACACATCGGCCTGAATCTTTTGCGTGTCTTCCACCTTGAACAAGGTGAGGCAGGCACCGCCCTTGGACAGCTCGCCCTGGTCGCCGACCTGACCGCCGGACTCGGCATAGAACGGCGTGTTGTCGAGCACCACCACGCCCTGCTCGCCCGGCATCAGGCGCTCGACCGGCGCGCCATCGCGGTACAACGCAGTGATACGGCCTTCGTGCGAGAGCGTGGTGTAACCGTGAAACTGCGTCTTGACGCCGGTGTATTCCAGCCCGGCCGCCATCTTGAACTTGCCGGCCGCGCGGGCCTGCGACTTCTGGCGATCCATGGCGGCGTCGAAGGCCTCGGCGTCGACGGTCACGCTGCGCTCGCGGCAGACATCGGCGGTGAGATCGAGCGGGAAACCGTAGGTGTCATGCAGCTTGAAAGCGGTCTCGCCATCGAACACATTGCCGCCCTTGTCGGCCATGGCCGCCAGCTCGGCATCGAGAATCGCCATGCCGTGCTCGATGGTCTCGAAGAAGCGGCTCTCTTCCTGACGCAGCACATCCATGATGCGCGCCTGATCGTCCACCAGTTGCGGATAGGCCTCGCCCATCTCGCGGGCCAGATCGGGCACCAGCTTGTAGAAGAAGGCAGCGCGGGCGCCCAGCTTGTAACCGTGGCGGATGGCGCGGCGGATGATCCGGCGCAGCACATAGCCGCGGCCCTCGTTGCCGGGGATGATGCCGTCGGCAATCAGGAAGGCGCAGGCGCGGATGTGGTCGGCGATAACCTTCAGCGACGGGCTGTCCATGTCGGCCGCGGAGGTCTCGCGCGCCGCGGCAGCGATGAGAGTCACGAACAGGTCGATCTCGTAGTTGGCGTGCACGCCCTGCAACACGGCCGCCACACGCTCCAGGCCCATGCCGGTGTCCACCGAGGGCTTGGGCAGCGGATGCATCACGCCCTTGTCGTCGCGGTTGAACTGCATGAACACGACGTTCCAGATTTCGATGAAGCGGTCACCGTCTTCATCGGGCGATCCCGGCGGGCCGCCGGGGATCTCCGCGCCGTGGTCGTAGAAGATTTCGGTACAGGGGCCACAGGGGCCGGTGTCACCCATCATCCAGAAGTTGTCGGAGGCATAGGGCGCGCCCTTGTTGTCGCCGATGCGGATGATGCGCTCGGTCGGCACGCCGACGTCCTTGGCCCAGATGTCGTAGGCCTCGTCGTCATCAGCATAGACCGTAATCGTCAGCTTGTCGGCGGACAGGCCAAGCTTGACGGTGAGCAGTTCCCACGCATATTGAATCGCGTCACGCTTGAAGTAGTCGCCAAAGCTGAAGTTGCCCAGCATCTCGAAAAAGGTGTGGTGACGGGCGGTGTAGCCGACGTTTTCGAGGTCGTTGTGCTTGCCACCGGCGCGCACGCATTTTTGCGAAGTGGTGGCGCGGGTGTAGGGGCGCTTGTCAAAACCGAGAAACACGTCCTTGAACTGGTTCATGCCCGCGTTGGTAAACAACAGCGTCGGGTCCTCGTGCGGCACCAGCGAACTGGAGTCGACGATCTCATGCCCTTTGGACTGGAAAAATTCGAGGAAGGTGCGGCGGATCTGGGCGCTTTTCATGATGGCGTTTGGCGTCTGGCGGCAACACGGGCCGCGATCAAATCAAAGCGGGCATCTTAGCATGGCGCTTTGCACAAACGGGGCAGCCACCGGGCGCAAAAACCGCCTTCAAGGCGACCAATTTCAGGGCGCACAAAACGCCCGCCAATAATCGGACATCGCCCCGCCGGACCGGTCGCACCGGCGCCCTGGCGGGGCGATCCATCGAACACCGTTTGAGTTACGGCAGATTAAGCACGAAAGAGATGCTCGGCTCACGGTCCACATAGACCCGGCGAACCACCGGCGCGTGATGCACCACCGGGCGATAGCCGTAGTAGCCATAGGCCGGCGCATTGCGATGGCCGCGATGCCAGCCGCGGTCGTTGTGGTCGCGGCGGCTCACCTGGCGGTCATGCCGCTCACGGTAAATGTGGCGGTCCTGACGCGCGACTTCCTTGTGGATGCGTGCCCGCTCATGGCGGCTCACATGCCCGTCAGCCCGAGCCCGATCCTGCATGCGATCGATGCGGTTCTGACCGCGCTCGAGTCGGCGCGCTTCGGGGCGGGTCAAGTCGCCCGAGCGCACGCCACGGTCAATACGATGCTGCTGGCGATCCTGGCGAGCATCCACCCGATCACCGCCGCGCTCTGCCATGGCCGGCACCGACAGCGTGCAGGCCGCAATAATGGCGCCAAGCGTAATAAGTGTCTTCATGATCAAACTCCTGTTCAGTGTGTGTGAGTGGGGCCCACACCGGCAATAACGCCGACCCACCGCGAACGGAAGACAAACCGGTTGTAAGCATTGGTAAGCCGCCGCAATGCACCCAGCCGCTAGCGCCGCTACAATCGAGCAACTTCACTCAACCACAAGACACCGCCATGGGACACCGCCTTTCCAAGATCTACACCCGCACCGGCGACGCCGGCACCACCGGCCTCGGCGACGGCAACCGCGTTTCCAAGAACAGCCTGCGCATCCACTCGCTAGGTGAAATCGACGAACTCAACGCCTGCGTCGGCCTGCTGCTCACCGAAACCCTGCCCGACGACGTGCGCGCCCTGCTCACCGACGTGCAGCACGACCTCTTCGATCTGGGCGGCGAAGTGTGCATCCCCGGCATGAGCATGATCTCCACCAAACAGGTCGACAAACTCGAAACCGCGCTTGACGCCTGGAACGAAGACCTCTCCCCGCTCAAAGACTTCATCCTCCCCGGCGGCTCCCGCGCCGCCAGCCAGGCCCACCTGTGTCGCACCGTCTGCCGCCGGGCCGAACGCATGCTCGTCGGCCTCGCACAGGAAGAAGCCGTCAATGACGGCCCCCGCCAATACCTCAATCGCCTGTCGGACCTGATGTTCGTGCTCGGGCGGCATCTGAACAAGGTGGACGGGCATGGGGATGTGTTGTGGCAGAAAGGGAAGAATGCCTGAGGGACGTGAGAATTGAGGCGTAGCTTGGGTTGAGCGCAGCAAAGCCCACACATATCGTCTCCGAACCACCCGTTGCCGTTGGGCCTCGCGTTGCTCAACCCAAGCTACGCAGACTGCGCAAACAGGAGCGCCATGAAGCACTCGCCCCGCACCTCACGGCTAGTCACAGGGCTGGCGCTGCTCCTCGCCGGCCTTGGCGCGCCCGCCTACGCAGCGGCTGACGCCGTGGCCACCTTTGCCGGCGGCTGCTTCTGGTCGCTGGAAGCGGCCTTCGACAAACTGCCCGGCGTGCTCGAGACCACCACCGGCTACACCGGCGGCCACGACGAGGCCCCCACCTACGAGCGCGTCACCGCCGGCAACACCGGCCACCGCGAGGCCGTGCAGGTGCGCTACGACCCCGACAAACTCGACTACGAAACCCTGCTGATCGCCTACTGGCACAGCATCAACCCCATCGACCGCCAGGGCCAGTTCTGCGACGTGGGGCCCTCCTACACCACCGCGATCTACGCCCACACGCCCCGCCAGCGACGCCTCGCCGAAGAGTCCCGCACGGTGCTCGCGCAACTCAAGTTCCGCCGCGACCTGGCCACCGAAATCCAGGATGCCACACGCTTCTACCCCGCCGAGGCCGTGCACCAGGACTTCGCCCGACAACGCCCCGAGGCCTACGCTCGCTATCGCCGCCAGTGCGGCACGGACGCCACGCTGTCGGCGATCTGGGGGCGGTAGTACGGGCGATCTCTGGTCGAGCAAACCGCGACCGACCAGACTTTACTGGTATCCAATACGGCTACAAAAAATTATAGTGTGCGGCCATCTCAGAGAGCGACATGTCAATCGCTCAACACTCGAAGGGTCTTCATGCTTGCTCGCACCACCACTACTCTTGTTGCCGCCGCCGTGCTTTCAGGTTGCGCCATCCATCAAAAAGTCACGCCCGTCGAGAAGTTCGATAGCAAGGAAGTCTGCATTATCGAAAACTCGGCCGTGAAAGAGACTTTTCTCGATGCCTATCGCAATGCCCTCACCGCTAAAAACTATGTCGTGAGAAAGCTGCCGGCAGCGTCTTCCTTCAACGACTGCGCGATCACCTCGACCTACACGGCAAACTGGCGCTGGGATCTCGCGCTCTATATGGCATATGCCGAAATCAAGGTTTACAACCACGCCAAACCCGCTGGCGAAGCCACATACGACTCGCTTCGCGGGGGCGCCAATATGGGCAAATTCATCAATGCCGAAGCAAAAATCGCCGAACTGGTGAACGCGCTTTTCCCGGGACAGGCCGCGCAGTAAATCAGCCACCGCACACGGGTCCCGTCAACGACGGGCAGGCAGATTACAATCCCCTCCTGATTGTCTTCTGCCTGCAGCCGCCCCATGCGTATCGACACCCTCCGTCAGCAGTTCCGCGACCTCGGCGCCAAGCCCTGCCACGAGGCACGGCTGTTGCGCGCCTGGACGCAGCGGCTGCCGCTCGATGGCGGGCCGCGGCCGGCGGAGCATTTTTTGCCGCTGGCGGTGCGCAACGCGCTGCCGTCGATCACACCGGTGCTGGAGGGGCTCGCGACGCTGAAGTCGGAACACCCGGGTGAAGACGGCGCCTCGCGCTTGTTGGTGGAACTGGCTGACGGGCAAACGGTAGAGAGCGTGCTGCTGCCGCGCGGCGGTTTGTGCGTATCGACGCAACTCGGTTGTGCGGTCGGCTGCGTGTTCTGCATGACCGGCCGCGACGGACTGATCCGCCAGCTCGGCAGCGCCGAAATTGTTGCCCAGGTGGTGCTGGCGCGACGCATGCGGGCGGTGAAAAAGGTGGTATTCATGGGCATGGGGGAACCGGCGCACAATCTTGACAACGTGCTCGAAGCCATCGATCTGCTCGGCTCCGAGGGCGCCATCGGCCACAAGAATCTGGTGTTTTCCACGGTGGGCGATCCGCGCGTATTCGAGGCCCTGCCGCGCCAACGCATCAAGCCGGCGCTGGCGCTGTCGCTGCACACCACCGACGCCGCGCTGCGCGAAAAACTGCTGCCACGCGCCCCGCGCATGACGCCGGAAGAACTCGTCGAGGCCGGCGAGATATACGCCCGCGCCACCGACTACCCCATCCAGTACCAGTGGACGCTGATCGACGGCGTGAATGACAGCCCGGCCGAAATGGAGGGCATCGTGCGCCTGCTCAAGGGCAAGTTCGCGCTGATGAACCTGATCCCCTACAACGCTATCGACGGCCTCGACTTCCGCCGACCCAGCTGGGAAAAGGCCGCCGAGCACGCCCGCTTCTTGCACCGCGCCGGCATCCTCACCAAGCTGCGCCATTCGGCGGGACAAGAGGTCGACGGGGGCTGCGGTCAATTGCGGGCGCGACAGGTTCACATCGTCCGCACGCCGCGGTCTGTAACTCTCTCCGCTCGCACTTAGGCGCGCAACCCAGCGCGACCGCGCAATACGTCACACCACGCCCACCGGGTCTCGCCAAACCCGTCACGACCTTGTCTCTTATGACACCCAAGGCGCCGGGGACACACTTATTCTCAGCCTGTCGGTGCTTTCGTGCTTGTGCATGAAACGCCAGTTTCCTGATTGAGGTGTGTTTTGAAACGACGTTCGCGCAAGCGACTCCTGCTGTGCATTGCAGCCTTTACCGGCCTTGCCGTTCCCGTGTGCATGGCGCTGGTTCTTCTTTTCCTGAATGACGACGGCGCGCGGTCGCAAGCGCGCGCCGGCACGTCTGGCGTGCAAGCTTACATGGACGCCGCGAGGGTAGGCATGCCCTATCAGCACAGCCCGCAAGCAACATCGTCCGTCGTCATCGCCCTGGCGTCCGACGCCAGCGCCGGGCATCTTGCCGCGCTTGGCATGCCCCCCTCCGGCAACGCCGGCGCGGGTTCTGGCCATATTGAAGTCGCGGTGTCGAGCGTGCCGATCGCACCCTCCGCCACACCCCACGCCGAGCAGCGCACACCGACGCCCGGCGCGAATCCGATCGGTGGGCCGGGCTACCTGATCGATACCGGCCGCGCACCGGCCGCCAGGACCGGCAGCGCCCCGTCTCACCCATCGACCGGCCCCGCGGGGGGAACCCCCGGCAATGCGGACAGCGGCGCCAACGGACGCGATCCGTCGGCCACCAACGATGCGCCTCCCGCCACGGGCGACGCGGCCGGTACGCCGTCGGACCCGAACACCGAGGCAGCGCCCTCGGGCGCCGCCGACGCGCCCATTGCCGACGCCCGCGATACGCCCTTATCAGGTTCGCCCGCGCCGCAAGACGGACCCCCAACAAACGGTGCCCCCAAAACGCCTTCTACGACACCCGACGAGGCCCCGACAGGCGCGCCCGGCCAAGGCCCCGCGCCCTTGACACCGATCGCTCTGCTCAGCCCGCCGACTTTCGGTGAACAACCGTTGGAGCAAGTCGCCCAGCCGATCGAAACCGATACCCCGATCAACACGGTGCCCGAGCCCAGCGCGCTGATGCTGCTCGTCACGGCACTGGCCGGACTCGGGCTCTCGCGACGCATCATGCGCCGCCGCTGACACGCGCCGCCCTGGGTGCGGCCAAGGCCGCGCTCAAGGCCCGTAGCCGGTCAGCTCCAGAAAGCCGACCCCGCCGGCACCCTCATCCACCAGCACCACGCCCTCCCAATACGGAAAGCGCCCGCCCATCCATTGATCGTCAATGAGGGCGCGCACCGTCCATTCGCGCTTCAGGCCCGGCAAGCTCACCCGCCAGGTCAGCGGCAGGTCGCGCGTGGCCTCGGGGTTGGCCGCGGTCGGCGTGCGCACGCGACGGGTGTCGAGCACCGTCAGCGCGATCTCGTCGGCGACCAGCGTGCGCGCCGTGCCGTCCGGGGCCACCCAGCTGCCGCTGAGCCAGTGCTGGCCATCGGCGTGGCGCAGGCGATAGACCATCAACGCATGGCCATCGGCCAGATGCAGCGAGAACCAGTCCCAGCCTTGCTGGTTGTCGGCCAGGGGTTGCGAGCTCCATTCGCGGTCGAGCCAACCAGCGCCGGTGAGCGCCGTCGGTTGGCCATCGAGCACCACCGTTCCACTCACTGCAATATGCGGCTGGCTGTAGTAGTAGCTCGCCTGCCCCTGCGCCGATTTCTGGCTGTAGCCACCCTTGCCCTGCAGCACCGGCGGTGTGTCGCTGGCCAGGTGCATGTCGATGACCGCCTCGCCCACGGTGAAGCGCAGCCGGCCGGGCAGCATGTCGGGGCCTTCGCCGACCAGCGACCAGTCGTCCAGCCACGCCGAAAAGCCGCCGTTCTCAAGCCGCACGTCTGCCTGCCCAATGCCACCTCGGGCAAAGCGCTGCTCATGGCGATGGCCGTCGGGCGTGGTGATGGCTGCATGGGCCATCCAGATCTGGTTGCTGTCCCAACCGTCAGCCTTTGTCGTCGGGCTCATGGCCTGGCGGAACAGCGTCCATTGCAGGCCCCAGTCACGCCCGTTGGCGTCCTTGAGATTGGCGGTGAGATACCACCATTCGATGCGGTAGTCCGGGTGCGGCAGATGGTCGGCCGGGAAGCTGAAGGCGCGGCCGGGCACCACTGTGGCATAGCCCTCGCCGGTGCTGCGCAACACTTGGTAGGGGTCGCCCTGCGCGGCGGCCGGGCCGATCAGCAAGGCGAGCGCCAGCAGGAAGACGGCTGTCATTGCGCGCTCCCCAGTTGCGCCATGGCCTGCGGCAGTTTGCGGGTGAGCTGGCTGAGCACGATCATCAGCACCAGCACAACGATTCCGGCGCTGAGCAGGCCAAGCTTGAGCGCTGGCTGCGGCGACCACAGCATGGGCATGCTCCAGCCGAAGGACATCACGTTGAGATCATGGATCAGCAGCCACGACAGCAGCGCGCCGAGCGGAATCGCGGCCAGCCAGGTGAGCGTCACGAACAGCGCCAGCGGCACGGCGATCACCCGCAGCAACTCGCGCCGCGTCACGCCCAGCGCACGCCATTGGGCGAACTCGGGCAGGCGCTCATGCAGGATGGCGAGCAGTGCGGTGAGCAGCGCGGCGCCGGCCACCAGCAAGGTGAGCGTGTTCATGGCCGCGGTCATGGCAAAGGTGCGATCGAAGATCTTCATCGACAGCCGCTTGATGTCACCCTGGGCGAACCACTCGCCGGGCTGGGCGCCGGCCGCTACCAGCGCGGCTTCGGCGGTCTCGTTGTCCTCGCCGGGTTTGAGCCACAGGGCGAGCCCGGTGGATTGCACATCGCGCCAGCGACGGGCTACCTCCTCGCGCGGCAGGTAAAACTGAAAATACGGATTGCCATAATCGTGAAAGAAGCCGGCCACGGTGTAGTCGGTGGCGCCGCCATCGGTGGGCAGCGTCACCGTCTGGCCGAGGCGCAGGCCACCGAGGTAGTGCGCTTGCTCGTTGGCGAGAATCCGCCGGTCGCCGCCCGCCCAGCGCGCCAGCGCGTCTGGCTCGGCCTGAGCGAGCGGTAAGGCGCGGGTGTCCGGCGTGGTGATGTCGAGGCCATACACCTTGGTCGGCCGGCCCTGCCAGCGGATCGTCACGCCGGTGCGCGCATGCGCAGTGGCCAGCCAGTCGGCATTTACCGGATCGGCCACAAAGCGGCGCGTATCGAGCTGCGCGCTGTTCACATAGATGTCGGCGCCAATGCGCTGGTCCAGCCAGCCGGCCAGCGCGGTGCGAAAGCTGCCGACCAGGGTTTCGACGCCGAGATTGGCGGTCAGCGCCAGCAGCAGCGCCATCATCGCCGTGCGCAGCGCCGGCAGTTGTGCCCAACCGTCGCTGACGATCCAGCGTTGCACCAGCGGCGCGCCCGCCAAGGCGCGGCCGAGCAGGCGGTGCGCGCTGGCCAGCGCCTGCGGCAAGGCCCAGGCGGCGGCGAACAACACCAGGCCGAGCAGCACGAAGCCTTCGATCACCGTCCCCATCTGCCAATACACACCGGCCGCCGCCAGCGCCAGCGCACCCGCGCCGACCAGCAGCACCCGCCGCGCCCGCGCCTCGGCCATCACGCCCGCCGACGCGCTACCACCGGGCAAGACCGGGCCGCGCAATTGCAACAGCAGCGGCCAGGCCAGCGCAAAGGCGAGGCCGACCAGCGTCATCCCCCAGGCGATGGCGATGGTCACCGGGTCGAGCAGCAGATCGGCTCCGACCACCGCGCCGTACAGGTTCTGCAAACTGGCGCTGACGCTCGGCAGCAGCGCATGGCTGATCCCAAGGCCGGCGAGCAGACCGAGCGCGCTACCGAGCACGCTCCACGCCAGTGTCTCGGCCACGATCGCCAGCGCCAGTGCACGCACGCTGACGCCCACCAGACGCAGCGTGCGCAGGGTCGGTCGGCGATACCACAGCGAAAATCGCACCGCATTGAAGACGATGAACAGCCCAACCGCGAAGGACAGCAGGCTCATCGCGGTGAGCTGGGTGTGCAGGCTGGCGGTGAGCTGGGTGAGATCCAGCCGTTGCTGATTGGCGTCGAGCATGAGATCGGCGGGCAAGGCCGCAGCGAGACGCGCGACATCGTCGGGCGACGCCGGCCCGACCGCCAGCGCGGTGAAGCGATCACGGCCGAGCAGCGAGAGCGCGGCGCCCACGTCCATGAAAATCTGCCGGCCCTGCTGTTCGCGCGCGGCGATCACCGCCGGCGGCAGACGTCGGCCATCGTGCAGCGCCAGTTGCTCGCCCTCGGCGATACCCAGCTCACTCGCCACCGCCGCCGGAAACCACGCCTGATAAGGCGGCTGAACAAACGCCTGCCAATCGAGGCTGGCATTGTCGAAGGCATCGCCGCCCTCGCCCGCCATGCCCGCCGGCAACGCCAGCAGATCGGTGGCGATGATCGCCAGCGGCGCGTTATCGGCGGTCGACACCCGCGCCTGCACCACCGGAAACACCTGGCGAAAACCGGCGCGGCGCAGCGCGATGTAGTCGGCCTGCGCCACGCCGGCGCCGCTGCGGCTGCGAATCCAGTGGCTAGCCTGCGCGCCGAGCACAAAATCGGCCTCGGCATAACTGGCCCGCGCATGGCTGTTGATGATCTGCACCGCCGACCACAGCGCGACGCCCGCGACCAGCCCGGCAAGCAGAAACACCGCCTGCCAGGGGTGGCGCCAGTAGTGGCTGAGCAGCGCGCGAATGACGCCGCCGAGCCGCTCCGGTTCAGCCCGGTTCATGGTGCAGGCGGCCCTCACGCAGCCACAGCCGGCGGTCGAGGTAGTCGGCCATGTCGCGGCTGTGGGTGACCATCAGCAAGGCGCTGCCGGCGGCTTTGACCAGATCGCGAAACAGCGCCATCACCGCGCCACTGCTGCGCTCGTCGAGGTTGCCGGTGGGCTCGTCGGCAAGCACCAGTGCGGGCCGATGCAGCAAGGCGCGGGCAATCGCCACGCGCTGCTGTTGGCCGCCGGAGAGTTGATGGGGGTATTTATCGAGTTGGGTGGCCAGGCCGAGACGGTCGATCAACTCGGCTTCGAAGGCCGCATCAAGCCGGCCACACAGCGCCGCCTGAAAGCGGATATTGTCGGCCACGCTGAGCGTGCCGATCAGGTGAAACTGCTGAAACACCAGGCTGACCGTGCCTCGGCGCAGCGCCGCCAGCGCGCGATCATCCATCGCCGCCAGCGCTTGCCCGCCCACCTGAATGATGCCGGCGTCCGGCGTATCGAGCCCGGCGGCCAGATGCAGCAAGGTGCTCTTGCCGCTGCCGCTCTCACCGAGCAACGCAACCGCCTCACCGGAAGCGATGCTCAGATCCACCCCCGCCAGCACGGTCACCTCGCCTTCGGGCTGGGCATAGCGTTTGACGACCCCACTGACACTCAGCATGTGCGCCTCACTGTGGCAGACGCAGCGGCGCTTCGCCGCCCAGCATCACCATCACGGTCGATTCCTTCTCGCTGCCCAGCCAGTTGCGGTGGCGGTAGCGCACATCGATTTTGTCGCCCGGCTTTTTATCGAGCAAATGCACTTTGACAGCAGCAAATCCTGAAACCGGCTTTCCGTCGATGGCCAGCAAAATGTCATCCTTGGCAATGCCGGCCATGCCCAAGCCGCTTTCTTCGGTCAGGGCGCCGACGCGCACACCGTCTTTGGCGTTCTCCAGATACGCGCCAAGCAAGCCCGCCGGCGGCAGCTCGCGCGGCGCCGACAGCACAAAGAAATCGGCAATACCGGGCTCGGCGGTGTGCTCGCCGGCGACCAGCACCGTGCTCACCCGCTTACCGGTGCGCCGCTCCAGACGCGCCGGGATGCCGTCGCGATGCGCGATATGCCCACTGCCGGCGAAGATGACCATGCGCCGCCCCGGATTCGCCGCCAGATGCGCGGCGGCGGTGGCGGCCATGGTCTCATCCCAGGTCAGCATCACGTCCAGAAAGTGTTCAAAGTTGGCCCCCTCCATCGGATGCATGTTGAAGGCCCGACGCACCCGTGCCTCGTAAGCGGTGTTGCCGCGCGCGTAGTCGGCGGGCAGCGTGGCGCGGGCTTCGGGTGTGAGCGCGGCCAGACCGCCCTCACCAATCTTGCGCGTCAGCTCGACCGGCGCATTCAGCGCCACGATGGGGATGCGGTTGGCGCGGGCGTATTCGATCACCGGCCGATACAAGCGATAATCAAAACGCCAGCGATCGAAATAGCCGGTGCGCTCCAGCATCTCGGTTTCGGTGATTCGCCCGGCAAGATAGTCATCCAGGTGTGTCTGGAAAGGCGTCTGAAACCACTCAACGCCAATCGCAATGTTTGGCGTGCGCGCATGCAGGAACCTCAGCGTCTCGAGCTGGACCAAGTGATGGTCGTAGCGCGTATGCGTCTCGCCCACGAAGACGGTGGCATCATCGGGTAGCGCCGCCAGGGTGTCCTGCAGGCTCAGCGCGGCGTTCAGATTCAGCACTGGCGGGTTGAACGGGGCGTCAGCATCCGCGGCCATCACACCGGGCACGACAAACACGGCAAGCGCGAATGCGGCGCGGCGAATCATCGGGAGAAAACCAGCTTTGATCATCGTGCGTTTCCATCCTTGGCAGCGGCCGTGGCAGGCAGTACTCAGCGGCTGCATGATTGTATTCGGTCTGTTCATAACACCCGCATGGGCCGACGGCGCCATCCATCACGCCTTGAGCGTCCACTTGTTGCCTGACGCCGGCCAGATCGAGGTCGTCGATGTGCTCACGCCTCCGGCGGGCAGCACCGCCCCGCTCGACTTCAGCTTGGCAGCCAGCTTCACGCCGCTTACCGAGGGCGCGAGCATCGAGCGGTTGGACGACGATTCGCGCGCACGGTTCCGCCACTATCGCCTGACACCGAAGACCGGCGGGCATGCGCTTACCTTACGCTATTCCGGACGCATCGACCCCGGCCCCGTCCACGCCGAACACGGCATGCCGCGCGCCGCCCTCGACACCGAAGGCGTGTTTCTCGATGGCGCCAGCGGCTGGTATCCGCGCTTTGGCAACCAGCCGATGCGCTTCTCGCTCGCGGTCGAGGCCCCCGCCGGCTGGTCGGTGATCAGCCAGGGGCGGCGCGACAATACGACGCGCTGGACCGCCACCGCGCCGCAGGACGACATCTACCTCCTCGCCGGCCCCTACCAGCGCCATGCGGTAGCGCACGGCGCGGTCGAGCTCGAGGTCTATCTGCGCAGCGACGACCCCGCGCTGGCCGACCGTTACCTCGGCGTGATGGGGCAATACCTCGACCTCTACAGCGCGCTGATCGGCGACTACCCCTACCCGAAGTTCGCGGTGGTCGAAAACCGCTGGCAAACCGGTTACGGCATGCCCTCCTTCACCCTGCTCGGCGCGCAAGTCATGCGCCTGCCCTTTATCCTGCATTCGTCGCTGCCGCACGAAATCCTGCACAACTGGTGGGGCAACGGCGTGTGGGTGGATGCACGCGGCGGCAACTGGTCGGAGGGGCTGACTGCCTATCTGGCCGACCACCTGATCCAGGAAGCCCGCGGCGCGGGCGCCGAATACCGCCGCAAACTGCTCGAGCGCTATGCCGCCTTCGCCGCCGACGGGCGCGACCTGCCGCTGCGCGACTTCGTCAGCCGCCACAGCGACGCCAGCCAGGCCGTCGGCTACGGCAAAACGCTGATGCTCTTTCATATGCTGCGTCGGCAGATGGGCGACGCGGACTTTGTTGCCGCACTGCGCGCGCTGTGGCAGCAGCACCGCTTCACCGCCGCCAGCTTCGACACCGTCCGCCAACGCTTCGCCGACACCTCGCCGGCCGGTCGTGTGGCCGATCTGTGGCTCGACCGCGCCGGCGCCCCCGCGCTCAAGATCAAGCAGCTCGCCGTCAGCCCCGGCCCGGACGGCCACCACGTACTACAACTGACCGTACGCCAAACCCAGCGCGGGCGGGCCTATCCGCTACGCGTACCGGTCGCGGTGCAGGTGGCAGACTCGCCCACGGTGCATCGCTTCGATCTCATCTTCAATGGAAAGGAAGCCCGCCTGCGCCAAAGCTTTGAAAGTGCACCGGTGCGCGTCGATGTGGACCCCGATTACGACATCTTCCGCCTGCTCGACCCCGCCGAACGCCCCGCCTCGCTCGCCCGCGTGTTCGGCGCAAAAACGCAGTGGCTAGTCCTCCCCGCCAGCGCGCCGGCCGACGTACTCGCCGCCTGGCGCGCGCTCGCCCAGGGCTGGGCACGCCGCTACGACAATGTCGAGGTGGTGATGGACGACGCGCTCGACGCCCTGCCCGGCACCGACGCCGTGTGGCTGCTCGGCTGGAACAACCGCTGGCGCGACCGCGCCGCCGCGCGCCTCAACGGTGGCAGTCAATCACTCGACACCAACACCGTGCGCATCGCCGGCCAGGCCTACCCGCGAAGCGCCCACACCGCGGTACTGCTCGACGCCGATATCACCCGCACCCCGCTGGCCTGGATCGGCGCCGACGACCCCGCCGACATCGCCGCGCTCGCCCGCAAACTGCCCCACTACGGCAGCGCCGGACGACTGATCTTTGCCCGCGGCAGCAGCGCCAACCAACGCAAGGACGCCCTCCCGGTCAATCGCTCGCCGCTGCGCCGGGTCATCGGCGAACTCGACCCCGGCCCGCCGCCACCACGGGGGCACGCCCTCGCCGATCAAACGGGCGTCACGCTGCGTTTCGACTGAGCCAGGCAAGGCCAAACCAGACGCTTTTCGGCCCGGTGAGAAATGGCTGCGATCACCGCCGCATGCCGCTTTCAGCGTTTAGCTTGCTCAACGTGGCGTTATGCACGGTGGGGACGCACCCTGCCGTGCTATAAACCGTCAGCGCTTCCCTTAGGGAATATTTTTTTGGCTCTCTCGCAGCACACATCACCGACGCCCATGCCCACAAAACGACTGAAACTTGCCCTCACCCTCGTCGCCATCAGCGCCGCATCCAGCGCCAACGCGCTGGTCATCGGCAGCGGCACCACCGGGGCCAACTGCTTCCCCTTCGGCTGCACCTACTGGACCCCGACCTACCAGCAGGTTTACGACGCATCGGCGTTCAGCGCCCCCGTCTCGATCTCCACCCTGAGCTTCTATCGCAGCTTCGACACCTGGAGCGGCAACGCCCCCAATACCGGCACTTACACGTTCTCGCTGTCGACCACTACTGCCGCGGTCGACGGCTTGTCACCCATCGCCGCGAACAACCTCGGCAGCAACGCCGTGAACGTTTTTACCGGCGCCCTGCCGACTGAGGTCGCGCCCAACAGCCGCATGGACATCTTCCTCAACAGCGCCTTCAACTATGATCCGCTGCTGGGCAATCTCCTGCTGAGCATCACCGCTACCGGCCTGAGCAGCAGCGGCAACACCTTGTCGTTTGACGTGGTTAACAACGCGTCCGACGCCACCAGCCGCCTGTATATGGCCGGCGGGCGCGACTCGGCCGGTCTGATCACCGGCTTCAACGAAGCGCTCTCCCAACCCATCGAACACGACCAGCTCGGCAGCCCGGTCCCCGAACCCACCTCGCTGGCACTGCTCGGCCTCAGCCTCGCCGGCCTCGTCGGGACGCGTCGCTTCCGCAAGTAGTCCGGCAATACGCAACACCCAAGAAAAAGCGGCCGGGTGGCCGCTTTTTCCGTTTGGCCCGCCGCTAATCCCGCGCCGCCGCGTCCTCATCAAACAAGCCCGGCTGCGCGCCATGCGCTTCGTCCGCTTCCTCCACAAAGCGCACCCCCACCCCCAGCAAACGCACCGGCCGCGCCTGGCGCGCATGGGCCGTCGCCAACAGCGCCGGCCAATCGACCGCAGCAGGCGTGGTCGCCACGCACTCGGCAGTGGTCCGGGTGAAGTCATTGAAGCGAATCTTGACGAAGGCCTTGTGCACCGCCGGAGCCGGGTCGAGTCGATCAAAGCGCCGCTGAAAATCGTCCAGCAGCGGTGTCACCGCCGCCACGCAGGCCGCCAGATCGGGCAGATCGGTCACATAGGTCGTCTCGACCGACAGCGACTTGCGCGGCCGATCCGGCGACACCGAGCGCTCGTCAATGCCACGGCACAGCCGATGCAAGCTGCGACCGAATTTGCCGAAACGGGCAATCAGATCTGCCAGCGCCCATTCACGCAAATCGCCGCAGGTCAGAATACCCAGTCGCTCCAGACGCGCCGCCGTCACCTGCCCCACGCCAAACAGCTTCTTGACCGGCAGATCAACCACGAAGGCATCGACCTCCTCCGGCCGAATCACAAACTGCCCGTTCGGCTTGCGCCAGTCACTGGCCACCTTGGCCAGAAACTTGTTCGGCGCAATGCCCGCCGAGGCGGTGATGCCCACCTCGGCAAAAATCCGCGCGCGGATCTCCTCCGCCATCAGCGTGGCGCTGCCACGGCAACGGTCCACACCAGTGACGTCCAGATAGGCCTCATCCAGCGACAGTGGCTCGACCTTGTCGGTGTAGTCACGGTAGATGGCCAGGATCTGGCGCGACGCGGCGCGGTAACGCTCGAAGTCGGGCGGCAGCACCACCAGGTCCGGACACATGCGCAGCGCCCGCCCGGTCGGCATCGCCGAGCGCACGCCAAACGCGCGCGCTTCGTAGTTACAGGTGGCGACCACGCCGCGTGTCTCGGCCCGACCGCCCACGGCCACCGGCCGCCCCACCAAGGCCGGGTCGTCGCGCATCTCGATCGCGGCGTAAAAGCAGTCGCAATCGCAGTGGATGATCTTTCGGGTCATGGAGGCGAAGTGTGCCGTGAAACCGCGCCGGCCGCACGGCACTGCACCCCTGATTTGCAAACGCACAAAGACACAAACCCCCGCCGTCAGCAACACCGCACATGGATCGCGTCACGTTCGTCGCGTCGCAACATGGGTCTTGCCCGACTGTTGATCTGCATCAGCACGGCCGTGCGCAAGCAATTCAATAATTCACCATTCCCTAATATTGTTCATGCCATGCATATCGCCGTCTGTATCAAACAGGTTCCCGATAGCGCCCAAATTCGCGTGCATCCGGTCACCAACACGATCATGCGCCAGGGCGTTCCGGCCATCGTCAATCCCTTCGATCTATTCGCGCTGGAAGAAGCCCTGCGCACCAAGGACCAAAGTGGCGCACACATCACCGTGCTCACCATGGGGCCGCCGCAGGCCGAAGACGCGCTGCGCAAATGCCTGTCCTACGGTGCAGACCGCGCCATCCTGATCACCGACAAGGTGTTCTCCGGCGCCGACACCCTGGCCACCTCTTACGTACTGGCTTCGGCCTTGCGCACGCTGGACGCCCAGCAGCCGCTGGACCTGATTTTCACCGGCAAGCAGACCATCGACGGCGACACCGCGCAGGTCGGGCCCGGCATCGCCATCCGCCTCGGCTACCAGTTGCTCACCTATGTCTCGGCGATCCGCGACCTGGATGCCGACGCCCGGCAGATCTTTGTCGAGCGCCGCGCCGAAGGCGGTGTGCAAGTGCTGCAATCGACCTTGCCAGCGGTCATCACCATGCTCGAGGGCGCCAACGAAATGCGCTTTGCCGACATGCCCGGCATGTTCCGCGCCGCCCGTCAGGAGGTCGAGCGCTGGGACCGCGAAGCGGCCGGCATCGAGGACATCAAGCAGGTCGGTCTCAAAGGCTCGCCCACCGCGGTGGCCCAGGTGTTCGGGCCCAAGCCGCGGGCGGTGAAGGCGGTGCGCATCGAGGGCGAGACGCCCGCGGCGCAGGCAGAGGCCTTTGTCGAGCGCCTGTTCGCCGACTTTCCGCAACTCGAAGACGCCTTGCTCGAGCACCTCGATCAGTTGGCCGATCTCGGAGCAAAATCATGAGCGACGCGCTCGATTCCGCCAAGCCCATCAAAAAACCCAAGCGGGTGCTGCCAGAGCATTTCAAGAGCTACACCGGCGTGTGGGTGTTCATCGAGCATGAGCGCGGCCATGCTCACCCCGTGTCGTGGGAGTTGCTGGGCAAGGGCCGTCAGCTGGCCGACAGCCTCGGCGTGACGCTGGCCGGCGTGATCCTCGGCGGCACCGACGACGGCGTGCGCGCCCTCACCGACGAGGCCATCGCCTACGGAGCCGACCGCTGCTACCTGATGCAGAGCGAGGTGCTGGCCGACTACCGCAACCAGCCCTACACCGCCGGCATGACCACGCTGGTCAACACCTACCAGCCCGAGGTGCTACTGCTCGGCGCCACCACCCAGGGCCGCGACCTGGCCGGCTCGGTGGCCACCACCCTGCTCACCGGGCTCACGGCCGACTGCACCGGGCTGGAGATCGACATGAGCGACCGCTCGCTGCTCTCCAGCCGCCCCACCTTCGGCGGCAGCCTGATGTGCACCATCGTCAACCTCGCCACCCGCCCGCAGATGGCCACCGTGCGCCCGCGCGTGATGCCCATGCCCGAGCGCGACGCCACACGCAGCGGCGAAGTCGTCACCCATGCGCTGGACCTGACCGAAGACTCGGTGGTGACCAAGCTCGTCGACTTCATCCCCGACGCGCGCGCCGACAAGCCGCAGCTGGCCTTTGCCGACTTCATCGTCTCGGGCGGGCGCGGCTTGGGCAAGCCGGAGAATTTCGACAAGGTGTTCGACCTTGCCAAGGTCCTCGGCGCCGAGGTCGGCGCCTCACGGCCGGCAGTGCATGCCGGCTGGGTCGATCCGGAGCGGCAGGTCGGGCAATCGGGCAAGACCGTGCGCCCCAAGTTTTACCTGGCCGCCGGCATCTCCGGCGCCGTGCAGCATCGCGTCGGCATGGAAGGCGCCGACGTGATCGCCGCCATCAACCTCGACGCCAAGGCGCCAATCTTCGACGTTGCCAACTATGCGCTGGTCGGTAACGCGCTTGAACTACTGCCGGCACTGCGCGACGCCTTCGAACGCCGGCTGGCGGCGGCGCGCGCGCGCCGAGCCGCCGCACCGGCCACCGCCGACACCGGGGAGCACGCCTGATGGAACAGTTCGACGTCATCGTCGTCGGCGCCGGCCCCGCCGGCAACGCCGCCGCCTACACCCTGGCCAAGGGCGGCCTCAATGTGCTGCAGCTCGAACGCGGCGAATCGCCCGGCACCAAGAACGTGCAGGGCGCCATCCTGTATGCCGACGCGCTCGAAAAGATCATCCCCGACTTTCGCGACTCCGCGCCGCTGGAGCGCCATGTGGCCGAGCAGCGCATGTGGCTGATGGACGAAAACCAGTCCTGCACCGGCGTGAGCTACCGCGACGCGCGCTTCTCGCAGGAGCCCTTCAACCGCTACACCATCATCCGCGCCCGCTTCGACCGCTGGTTCTCCGAGCAGGTGAAGGCCGCCGGCGCGCTGGTGGTGTGCGAGACCACCGTCACCGGCCTGCTGCGCAACGACACCGGCAAGGTCATCGGCGTGCGCACCGAGCGCGAGCAGGGCGACATCCTCGCCGGCTGCGTGATCCTCGCCGACGGCGCCAACGCCCTGGTCGGCAGCCGCGCCGGCCTGCGCCCGGAGATCGACGGCAAGAACATGGCGCTGGCGGTCAAGGAAGTGCTGTTCCTGCCCAAGGAAACGCTCGAAGCGCGCTTCAACATCGGTGGCAAGCAAGGCGTGGTGATCGAGATTGCCGGCAACATCACCCACGGCATGGCCGGCACCGGCTTTCTCTATACCAACAAGGACTCCATCGCCATCGGCATCGGCTGCATGCTGACCGACCTCAAGCGCCAGCAGCTCACCCCCGGCCAGCTGCTCGAAGGGCTCAAGCAACACCCCGCCGTCGCCCCGCTGATCGACGGCGCCGAGATGAAAGAATATTCCGCCCACCTGATCCCCGAAGGCGGCTACAAGGCGCTGCCGCAGCTGGTCGGCGACGGCTGGATGATCGTCGGCGACTCGGCCGGCTTCGTGAATGCCGTGCACCGCGAAGGCTCCAACCTGGCCATGACCTCCGGCCGCTTCGCCGCCGAATGCCTCATCGACCTGCACCAGGCCGGCCAGAACGCCACCGCCGCCAACCTGAGCGGCTACAAGCAGCGCCTCGACGACAGCTTCGTGATGGCCGACCTGAAGAAATACCAACACGTGCCCGACCTGCTCAATGACCAACCGCAGTTCCTCGGCCTGTATCCGCGCCTGGTCGGCGACGCCGCGCGCCAGATGCTCGTCGTCGATGGCGAACCCAAGCGCGCCAAACAGCAACGCATCATGGCGCAGTTCCGCGACAAGCGCTCCCTGCTCGGCCTGCTGGGCGACGCCTACCGTTTCTGGAGAGCCTTCCGATGACATCCGCTGTTGAATTCACCCTGCCCGCGGTCAACGTCGAAGAAAAACTCTTCCAGAACCGCTACCGCATCGACGCCGGCCGCCCGCACATCAAGGTGCGCAACGCCGACACCTGCACCGCCTGCGAACTCAAGCCCTGCACCGTGTGCTGCCCCGCCGGCTGCTGGCGCGTCGACACCGACGGCGGCATCGAGTTAGTGGTCGACGGCTGCCTCGAATGCGGTACCTGCCGCCTAGTGTGCGACGAAGCCAATGTCGACTGGAACTACCCGCGCGGCGGTTTCGGCATCCTCTTCAAGTTCGGGTGAGCGCCATGGACAGCATCCGCCGCTTCCTCGCCCACGCCGTCCGCCTCGAAGCCGAATCCGCCCGCCGCTTCGACGAGCTCTCCGACCACATGCGCAGCTACGGCAACGACGAAGTCGCCGACGTGTTCGCCAAATTCGCCGACTTCTCCCGCCTGCACCTCAAAGACGCCATGGCCCGCGCCGGCTTCCGCTACATCACCGACCTGCCCGCCGACGGCTACGACTGGCCCGACGGCGAATCCCCCGAAGCCACCGCCTGGTGGGGCGTCGACGGGCTCATGGACACCGACGCCGCGCTCGACCTCGCCCTGCAAAGCGAGCGCCAGGGGTTTGATTTCTATCGCGGCGTAGCCGCGGCATCGAACGACCCGCGGGTGGTGGCCATGGCTGAAGAATTCGCCGAGGAAGAAACCGAGCATGTCGCGCAACTCGAAGCGATGATTCGCGCCCGACATCCAACCTGACCCGCCTCGCCCCGGGCGTCAGGCCATGCCGTGGAGCCTCCGCTCAGCCGGCGAGGGAGAAACCGATGCCGGCAGCAATCGGCCTGGAGCTGACGGCCGATGTAGCGCGTATCAGCGAAGCGTCCTCCGCCGAAGGCCTCCGTTCCAATCACCGCATGCGGCGGAAGGCGCTTCGCTTTTTCCGCCCGCGAGCGGTGACCCGATTGACGCAAAGGAAGCTTGGAAAGAAATCGGCCAATTGTGACTGCCCGCTACGGGCAAAAATCCGCCCAAAAGCGTTGCATCTCAGACCGCACCCATGCGACATTTCGCTGTCCGCACTATTACTGTGAGCAGCAGCATGTTTGGTCGCTTGCGTCCCCGTCGTGTGCTAAGTGCTATTGAGACACCGGTTTTGGCAGCATTCCCGTTGGGCTCCGCGTCCTCCCAGGGTTACCGCCCGCGCCGCAATAGGACGATTACCGCTAGACAATATTGGCCTATTCCGGCTACTACAACTGTTAGACCTCTGAATGCCCTTTTCCAGCACTGAGTTCCACTACGGCCCTGTCATCGTCGTCCATGGGAAGCACAAAGGTCGTATTGGCTACCTCGACAATGACACAACGCATCGCGGCAAGGAGTGCGGCATAGTCAAGTTCGCGGATCCCCTCTTGACCCCGTACTACCAATACGTTCAGCTGGAGTATTTGGACTATCCGAACACTCAGCAGCTAATGAAGCGATACGAACGACTAATCGGGGTTCTGTCCCCTTATAAGCAAGACGAGTCCGATCTCCAACTTCGTGTAACCGCTCTCGAAGAAATTGCTCTTGTGGCAGGTCTACTGAACGATCGCCTGTTTAAAGCGCAGTTTGAACGAAGCCCACGAGGAGCGAGGCTGTTCATATCCCACTCTTCGGCGGACAAGGACTTTGTTCGCGGCTTAGCCGTCGACTTGGCAGCGCGCGGCCATCAACCCTGGCTTGACGAGTGGGAGATCCTGGCCGGCGAGTCGATCACCGAACATGTCAGTGCCGGAATCGAGGACGCAGACTTCTTGATACTCGTGCTCTCCAAGGCTGCGGTGCAATCACGCTGGGTGGAGCAGGAGTGGCAGGCAAAGCATTGGACAGAGATAAATGATCGAAGAGTCCGCGTAATCCCTGTGCTCAAGGATTCTTGTGAGATTCCAACCCTGCTTCGCACAAAGAAATACGTCGACATGCGCGACGAAAACTACACAGTCGGTCTTGAGCTACTTTTGAATTCCATTGGCAAGCTGCTGGCTAAGCGTGCAGAGGCCTAACCCTTCGTATATGGATTCCCCCACAAATCAAGTCTGATCGAGGGTCTGGTCGAATTGGATAGGCCACTTGCAGTCGTATATCCGGCGTCTTCAGCAAGCGTAGCCCGGACAAGGCCCGCAGGGCCGCCTCCGGGATTCGTCGGTTGATCGCTCGCGGTTTGCCGAGCACCGCGGCTCACTGCATCATCGCCAGAAAGCTGCTGCGCATCGCCTTTGCTATCAATAAAATACGTCAGGCATACAGTGCCGAGGCGTTCAGCGGCGATTGCCACGCAACATAGAATCTACGAATCCAACGCCCACTCCGCCATCGCACCAAAGGCGGCCTTGGGTCGTTTCCCGCCTCTCAACACCCGGCCATCAATAACGACCGCACCCAAAAGAATCCTTCTACACCGCATCCCGTCATCTGAATCGCATCGACACACGCTTCCCCAACGCCTCGCCCACTGGCACACTGAAGCGCACCTATCCACCCGAAAGGAGACCGAGATGTCGAGTGTTGGCTATCACGAACCGATTGAAGAGTTGTCTGACGAGACCCGCGACATGCACCGGGCGATCGTCTCGCTGATGGAAGAGCTGGAGGCGGTCGACTGGTACAACCAGCGTGCCGACGCCTGTAAGGACAAGGAGCTCAAGGCGATCCTGGAGCACAACCGGGACGAGGAGAAGGAGCACGCGGCGATGGTGCTGGAGTGGATCCGGCGCAAGGACCCGGCCTTTTCGAAGGAAATGAAAGACTACCTGTTCACCAAGAAGGCGATCGCGCACAAGTAGGCGCGCAAGTTCTCGGCCCGCCGCCAGTGTCTGTGCGACGCGGGAGAGGTAATGGCGCAGGAAGTGCGGCATTACCTCGCCTCCTCCACAAGGGAGATCCGAGATCTATTCCCCGCAGGGGATTAAATCAAGTTAACCCTTGCAGGGGATCAACTTGGCTCAGCCATGAAAAAGCCCGCACGCGGCGGGCTTCCTAGCAAACAGTGATGCCGCTCAAACGCTGGCGCGTTGCACCCGACGGTTGCGCACGGCTTCGGCCAGCAGGTTGAGCACCCGCACGCTGTCTTCCCAGCCGATGCAGGCATCGGTGATGCTCTTGCCGTACTCCAGCTCACAGCCGGGCTTAAGGTCCTGCCGGCCGTCCTTGAGGTGGGATTCGACCATCACGCCGATGATGCGATCGTCGCCAGCCGACATCTGGCCGGCCACGTCTTCGGCCACTTCGATCTGCAGCTGGTGCTGCTTGCGGCTGTTGGCGTGGGAGAAGTCGATCATCACACGGGCCGACACGGAGCTGGCGGCCAGTTCCTTGCAGGCGGCGTCGACGCTGGCGGCGTCAAAGTTGGTGCTCTTGCCGCCCCGCAAAATGACATGACAGTCTTCATTGCCGCGGGTCGACACAATCGCCGAATGACCGGCCTTGGTCACCGACAGGAAATGGTGCGGCGACTGCGCGGCCTTGATGGCGTCGACGGCGATCTTGATGTTGCCGTCGGTGCCGTTCTTGAAACCCACCGGGCAGGACAGCCCCGAGGCCAGCTCGCGGTGCACCTGGCTTTCGGTGGTACGCGCGCCGATGGCGCCCCAGCTGATGAGGTCGCCAATGTATTGCGGGGTGATCATGTCGAGGAATTCGGTGCCGCAGGGCAGACCAATTTCGTTGATGTCCCACAGCAGCTTGCGCGCCAGGCGCACGCCTTCGTTGATCTTGAAGCTGTTATCGAGGTACGGGTCGTTGATCAGCCCTTTCCAGCCGACCGTGGTGCGCGGTTTTTCGAAGTAGACGCGCATGACGATGAGCAGGTCGTCCTTCAGGCGGTCGGCTTCTTCCTTGAGCAGTCGCGCGTATTCCATCGCGGCGTCGTAGTCGTGAATGGAGCACGGGCCGATGATCACCAGCAGGCGGTCGTCGGCGCCGTACAGGATGCGGTGCAGCGCCTGACGCGCTTCATAGGACGTGGCCGCGGCCCGTTCGGTGGCCGGAAATTCGCGCAGAACATGGGATGGCGGCACCAGTTCTTTGATTTCCTTGATGCGGACATCGTCGATATGAAGCAAGATTGACGCAGGCATGATGGCTTTCCGTGTGGCTTTTTGAATGAAATTTAGCCTTTGAGTGTAGCCCAATCGCCGCCAGATTGCTGCAATGCGGCGCCGCTGACGACAACTCGGCGCCGCGCAACTCAGCCGACACACCGTCGCCCGGAATATTTTGCGCACTCCGGATGTTTACCCGGCGTCCCCTGCCATTGACTTGAACACCCCGATGATCGACGCAGAAGCCCTCGTTGCCGAACTGCCCCGCTTGCGCCGCTATGGCCGCGCATTGCTGGGCGATGTCGCGCGGGCTGACGATCTGGTGCAGGACACCATCGAGCGCGCCTTGCGCAAAGCGGCGCACTGGCAAGGCGGCAACCTGCGCGCCTGGCTGCTGACGCTGATGCACAACGTGTTTGTGAACCAGGTGCGCCGCAACGATGCGCTGCGTGGCGCCAGCGAAGCCGACGCCGTCGAACTAGCGATGCGCGACGCAAGCAGCGACGGTCTGGGCCTGCGCGACCTCGACCGGGCCATGCAGGCCTTGTCGGCCGATCATCGCGAAATATTGCTGCTGGTGGGATTGGAGAATCTGCGTTACGAAGAGATTGCCGGTGTGCTCGATGTGCCGATCGGCACCGTGATGTCGCGCCTGTCGCGCGCGCGCACCCAGCTCAAAGCACAGCTTGAAGGCAGCCCCGCCCGACCGGCCCTGACGCGGGTGAAATGACGATGAAACAACCTGACAACACCCTGCTGCACGCCTTTGCCGATGGTCAGCTTGAAGCCGCCGAACACACCAACGTAGCGCAGTGGCTGGCAACACACCCCGAAACTGCCGCCGAAGTAGCGGGATGGCAAGCCCAAAGCGCCGCAATGCATGGCGCCTACGACCCGACACTCGACGAACCGGTGCCCGCACGCTTGCTGACGGCGGCGCGCGGCGGTGCGCCTGCATCAAACGGCTCACGCTGGGGCATGGCCGCGGCCATCGGCTGGCTGGCCATCGGACTGGTCGGCGGCTTCATTGCCGGGCGCAACACCGACACCGCCCCGACAACGGCGGCGCAGATTCCCCTGGCCCGGCAGGCGGCTGTCGCGCACGCCGTGTATGCACCGGAAGTGCGCCATCCGGTTGAAGTGGGCGCCGACCAGCGCGACCACCTGCTGGGCTGGCTGTCAAAACGGCTGGGGCACCCGATCGTCGCCCCTGCGCTCGAACCGCTGGGTTATCAACTGGTCGGCGGACGTTTGCTGTCTGGCGAATCCGGCCCGGGCGCGCTGCTGATGTACGAAGACGCCAGCGGCGAACGGCTGACGCTTTTTGTGAGCGCCGACACCGACGAGAACGCCACCGCTTTCCGCTTTGCCGAGCATGACAAGGTCAATGTGTTCTACTGGGTCGATGCTGGCTACGGCTATGCGTTGTCGGGCACCTTGCCACGTGAGCGCCTGCTGACCGTTGCCACTTCGGTCTATCGCGCGCTCAACCCCTGATCCCTGCACCTGAAATCGCATCTGACTGTAAGCATCGCCGACCCTGCCCGGTCAGATGCTCTGACACGTTCATAAAGAGTCCGCCATGCTGATCAAACACGCTGCCGATATCCGCCCTTCCGAGATCACCTCGCCCGAGCTATATGCCGACCGCCGCCGCTTTCTGCGCTTGGCTGGCGCAGGCACCGCAGCGCTCGCACTGGGCGGACCGACCGAGTTGCTGGCGGCACAGGCGGGCGATCTGGGTCCGCTGGTCAAGAGTCCGTTCAGGGTCGACGAGCCGCTCACGCCACGCAAGGATGTGACCCGCTACAACAACTTCTACGAGTTTGGCACCGACAAGGGCGACCCGGCGATCAACGCCCACCGCATGAAAACCGACCCCTGGACGATCAAGGTCGAAGGCCTGGTCGGCAAGCCGCGCACGTTTGATCTCGACCAGATCTACAAGCTCGCGCCGCTCGAAGAACGCATCTACCGCCTGCGCTGCGTCGAGGCGTGGTCGATGGTGATCCCATGGGTCGGCTTCCCGCTGTCAGCCTTGCTCAAGGCGGTCGAGCCGCTGGGCAGCGCCAGGTACGTCGAATTCGTTACGCTTTTCGACCCCAAGGTGATGGACACCCGCCCGGTGCTCGACTGGCCCTACAAAGAGGGCCTGCGGCTTGACGAAGCCATGCACCCGCTCACCCTGATGGCCGTCGGCCTCTACGGCGAAGTGCTGCCCAACCAGAACGGCGCGCCGGTGCGCCTGGTGGTGCCCTGGAAGTACGGCTTCAAGAGCGCGAAATCCATCGTCACCATCCGTCTCACCGACAAACAGCCCAATACGTCCTGGAACGATGCCGGGCCGGAAGAGTATGGTTTCTACTCCAACGTAAACCCCGATGTTGACCACCCGCGCTGGAGTCAGGCCAAGGAACGCCGCATCGGCGACTTCCTCAAACGCAAGACCCTGCCCTTCAATGGCTATGCCGATCAGGTCGCGTCAATGTACGCAGGCATGGACCTTCGCAAAAACTTCTGACCACGACTCATGACTGCAACCACTGCCCCCCGTTCGCCTTCGGTCAAAGCCCTCTCGGCCGGAAAAATCAGCGCACTGAAAGTGCTGGTATTCATCCTCAGCCTGATCCCGCTCGGCCTGCTGCTACTCGCCTTCTTTCAGGATGATCTGGGTGCCAACCCGATCGAGACCATCACCCATGCCACCGGCGACTGGACCCTGCGCTTTTTGCTGATCACGCTGGCGGTCACCCCGCTGCGCAAGCTCACCGGCTGGCACTGGTTGCTGCGGCTGCGGCGGATGCTCGGCCTGTTCACCTTCTTCTACGCCGTGCTGCACTTTGGCACCTACATCGTGCTCGACCAGTTCTTTGACTGGCGCGCCGTGGTACTCGATGTGCTCAAGCGGCCCTACATCACCGTCGGCTTTGCCGCCTTTGTGCTGCTGGTGCCGCTGGCCGTGACCAGCACCAACGCCATGGTCCGACGCCTCGGCGGCCGGCGCTGGCAAGCGCTCCATCGCTCGGTATATGGCATCGCCATTCTTGGCGTGGTGCACTACTGGTGGCTGGTCAAGGCAGACATGTTTGAGCCGCTGATCTACGCGCTGATTCTGGCCGTGCTGCTGGGCCTGCGCGCCTGGTGGCGTGAGCAGGAGCGGCTACGCCAGCGCAGCGCGCCGCCCGCCCAAGCCAACGGCCACCGACACATCATCCCGATCTTGCCGCGCTAGGGTCGGCGCGGTCTGTCCGTCCGCCGACCGCCGCCTCAAGCGATTCGACCAGGTATAAGCGGTTCTTGCCCGTCTGTTTGGTCAGGTACATGGCATCGTCGGCCTGCTGCACCAGGGAGTCGGCATCGATGTCCGCACGCTACGGATAGCAGGCAAGCCCAATACTGGCCGACACCGGTGCCTCACAGAATGTCGATCAATCGCTGTCGCTCGTCGGCCATCGCCCGCGCCATCGCACCACATTCGCGCTGAAGTCGTTTGCGCCGGCGAATATTGACCACCAGCATGACGATCACTCCCGTCTGCACGATCAGCCCCACAGCAAACAGAACCCCCTACCGGCGCCGCGAGGCGTTCACCTCGACCGTCCGCAAGCTACCGCTGGCCATGCGATGACGGAAAATGAAATAGTTTCGCCCGGCAGTGGCAGCCAACCGACGCTCCTCGGCGACCTGCTCAGGCGTAAAGATATTGATCTGGTCGATGCTTATGCCGCGCTGATCAACGCGCCCGTAGCCAGGTCAGCAAGAGGTGAGAGGCATTCATTGGCACGCGTCCGTTATGTCCGGTGAGCTCAATAACGGCTGCGCATCGAAAACCCATACCCTATGGCCCAGTCAAAATGACAACCGGATATCCAGAGTATCTGAACGGCGACCTGTATCAGCCCACGGACGGGCGTATCGCTGATTTGGGGCGAAATACCTTGATCACCGAAGCATGCGCTTCGACATAGGGACCGCCGATCAGATCGATGCAATACGGCACGGCGGCAAAGATGCCATCGACCAGCGACTCGCCCGCTGCGTCCTTCAGGCCCTCCAGCGTCTCCTTGATCGACTTGGGTTGGCCCGGCAGATTGATGATCAGGCTCTTGCCACGGATCACCGCCACCTGACGCGACAAAATGGCAGTTGGCACAAACTTGAGGCTGATCTGGCGCATCTGCTCGCCGAAGCCCGGCATCACTTTGTGCGCCACAGCCAGCGTCGCCTCGGGCGTGACATCGCGCGGCGCGGGGCCGGTGCCGCCGGTGGTCAGCACCAGCGCACAACCGGCCTCGTCACAGAGTTCGATCAAGGTGCGTTCGATGATGGCCTGATCGTCCGGAATCAGCCGGGTTTCCATTTCCCACGACGAACTGAGCGCGCGCTCGAACCACTCGCGCAACGCAGGCACGCCCTTGTCTTCGTAACCGCCGCTCGATGCGCGATCGCTGATGGATACCAAACCAATGCGGAGGGTGTCGGTGCTCATGGGCGGGCTGCTCTCTAGTCGTTGGTGGGGGACTCGTCGATCTCGCGCAAGATGCGAAAGATCTCGCGGTAGGCGCGCGGTGGCTTCTGGGTCTCGCGCTCCTTGAGTGCATTGCGGCGCAAAACCCGCAAGCGTTGTAGGTCGGCGCCCGGATGACGCTCGGCCAGCTCAAACAATACGCTCTCGTCTTCGAGCAGGCGTTCACGCTGCCGCTCGAGCCGATGCTGTCGGGCAATCTCTTCGGCCGATACCCCGTTGAACACATCGAGCATGGCCTGGATCGGCTCCGGGTCGATGTTGCGCATCAGCTTGCCAATGTATTGCAACTGGCGGCGCCGCGCCTCCATCTTGAATCGCTGGCAGGCACGCACGGCATCTCGCAGGTTCTCGGGCAAAGGCACTTTCTTGAGCCGGTCAGCCGACAAGGCCACCAGCTCGGCGCCCAGACGCTGGAGCGCATCCGAATCCTTCTTGCGGCGGGTCTTGCTTGGCCCTTCGGGCAGCTCATCTTCGAGTTCGATCGGATCGTGATCGGTCATATACGTAGGCGGTTGGCGGAAACGGTTAAGATTATAGCTTTCCCGCACCGGCCCTCACTGTTCATGTCCGCAAACGGCTTCAGTTACTCTCAGGACGCGCTGCGCGAGATCGCCAGCGACATTCTCAAATACGCCCGCGACAAGGGCGCCACCGCCTGCGAAACCGATGTTTCCGAAGGCGTCGGCGCCTCGGTGGCGGTGCGCCGCAGCGAAGTCGACACCATCGAATACAACCGCGACAAAGGCATCGGCGTCACGGTCTATGTCGGCCAGCAGCGCGGCTACGCGAGCAGCTCCGACTTCACGCCAACCGCCCTTCGCGCGACGGTCGACGCGGCGCTGTCAATCGCCCGCTTTACCGCCGCCGACGAATTCGCCGGCCTGGCCGATCGCGAACTGCTCGCCACCGACTTCCCCGACCTCGACCTTCACCACCCGTGGGATCTACCCGTCGAGCACGCCATCGAACTGGCCCGCGAATGCGAAGCCGCCGCCTTCGAGCGCGACCCCCGCATCAGCAACTCCGAAGGCGCCAGCGTCTCGCGCCAGGAATCTCACTTCATCTCGGCCAACAGCCTCGGCTTCATGGGCGGCTACGCTTCGACCCGGCACTCGGTCTCGTGCTCGGTCATTGCCGGCGAAGGCGACGGCATGCAACGCGACTACTGGTACGACAGCTGCCGCGACGCCAGCGAGCTGGCATCCGCCAAGGCTATCGGCCACACCGCCGCCGACCGCGCCGTGGCACGCCTCAACGGCCGACAGATTTCAACCTGCGACGTGCCCGTCATCTTCGAAGCGCCGCTTGCCGCCGGACTGATCGGCAGCTTCGTACACGCGGCCAGCGGCGGCGCGCTGTATCGCAAATCCACCTTCCTGCTCGACAGCCTCGGCAAAACGGTGTTCTCGCCGTGCATCAATATCGCTGAGCGCGCCTATATCAAAAAAGGGCTCGCCTCCGGCCCCTTTGACGATGACGGCGTTCAGACCCGCGACCGCGACGTCATCATCGACGGCGTGCTGCAAGGCTATTTTCTCGGGGTCTACTCTGCCCGCAAGCTGGGCATGCAGACCACCGGCAATGGCGGCGGCGCACACAATCTGCTCGTCACCCCCGGCCAGGATGACTTCAAGGCCCTGGTCCGCCGCATGGGCCGCGGCCTGATCGTGACCGAATTGCTCGGCCATGGCGTCAACTACGTCACCGGAGATTATTCCCGTGGCGCGGCCGGCTTCTGGGTCGAAAACGGCGAAATCGCCTACCCGGTAGAGGAAATCACCATTGCTGGCAACCTCAAGGACATGCTGCTTGGCATCGAAGCCGTCGGCAGCGACGTGCATCGTCGCGGCTCAAAGCAAACCGGCTCCCTGCTCATCAACCGGATGACAATTGCCGGCGCCTGAGAAAAAATGAAACGCCATTTCACGTTTGACGGGAAAACCCCTATTTCTCAGGCCGCAAAGCGATTCCTATAATTTGCCGCGGTCTAACGAACCACGAACAATTATTTCCGCCCACGTCATCGCGAGGAGACTTATGGAACGCCGTTCCTTTCTGAAAAAAACGGGTGTCGGCATTGCCGCCGGCGCAGTTGCAGCCCCCGCCATCGCCCAAGGCCTGCCTGAGATTCAGTGGCGCTTGGCCTCCAGCTTCCCGAAGAGCCTTGACACCATCTACGGTGCTGCCGAAGTGTTCCAGGCCCGCGTCGCAGCCGCGACTGGTGGAAAATTCCAGATCCGCGTGTTCGCGGGCGGTGAAATCGTCCCGGCCTTCTCGGTCATGGACGCAGTCAAAGACGGTACGGTCGAATGCGGCCACACCGCCTCGTACTACTTCTTCGGCAAAGACCCGGCCTTCGCGCTGGACACCGCTGTCCCCTTCGGCCTGAACGCACGTGAATTCAACGCCTGGTTCATGCACGGCGGCGGCAAGGAGTTGTTGCGCGAGTTCTTCGCCACCTACAACATCATGAACTTCCCGATGGGTAACACGGGCGCTCAGATGGGCGGCTGGTTCCGCAAGGAAATCAAGTCGGTCAAGGATCTTGACGGCCTGAAGTTCCGCGTCGGAGGCTTTGCAGGCAAGGTCATGTCCAAGCTGGGCACTGTACCGCAGCAGATTCCGGGCGGCGACATCTATCCGTCGCTGGAAAAAGGCACCATCGACGCAGCCGAGTGGGTGGGTCCTTATGACGACGAAAAGCTGGGCTTCCAGAAAGTCGCCCAGTTCTACTACTACCCGGGTTGGTGGGAAGGTGGTCCGAGCCTGTCCCTGTACATCAACCAGGACAAGTGGAAGTCCCTGCCGGACGAGTACAAGGCGATTGTCGAAGCCGCGGCTGCCGAAGCCAACGTCGACATGATGGCCAAGTACGACGCCAAGAACCCGGATTCGCTCAAGCGCCTTGTCGCCGGTGGCGCCAAGCTGCGCCCGTTCCCGCGTGACGTCATGGACGCCTGCTACAAGGCCGCCCAGGAAGTCTATGCAGAGACGACTGCCGCCAGCCCGGCCTTCAAGAAGATCTATGAGCACATGGTCAAGTTCCGCGACGACCAGAACCTGTGGCACAGCGTGTCCGAAGGCAACTTCGACCGCTTCATGCAGACCCGCAAGCGCTAATCCGCTTCGCCGTTTGCCTGATGAAGAACCCCGCTCCGGCGGGGTTTTTCTTTTCTACCCTCGAAAACGACGGGCGCCTAGCGCGATCACCCACCGGGTGATCGGCCTCGGAGCCGAAAAGCGTCCCATGTTCAATACCTGGCTCATGGGCACAAGCGGTCGACGGCGGTTTCCAGATTCAATTGGCTCGCATGGTTCTGGATGTAGCATTTCACTATTGAAGGTTCGGCTGAACGATGCCGTAGCGCTTCATGCGCCGATAGACCGTGGCACGACACAGGCCAAGCTCTTCGGCAACGGCGGTAATGCACCACTTGTGCCGCTGCAATGACTCAAGCAACCACTGCCCTTCCTGATCACGCCATCGCGGCCGTTCCGCCTCGTGGGTTTCGGTGAGCGTTGCCACACGCGTCGGAAGCGGTGCTTCGCGAACATCAGTCAACGGACGCATCAGTTCACCGGGCAAGTCATCGAGATGGATGTTTCCGCCATCGCTCACCGCCAATGCGAAGCGCAGCACATTGCGAAGCTGCCGCACATTGCCAGGCCAGTCGTGAGAGCAAAGTGCGGCCAGGGCGGGCGCCTCGATGCTGGCCGAGTCGCCCATCTCGACCGCCTCCTCAGCGGCCAGTCGGTCGATCAGGTACGCGATGTCTTGCCGCTCCCGCAAGGGCGGAAGATAGAGGATCGCACCGCACAGGCGATAGTAGAGATCCTCACGAAACAGGCCTTCAGCGATCAGTTTGCGCAAGTCACGATGCGAGGCCGCCACAACGGTCAGCCGGATGCTCTGCGGCTTGTCGCCGCCCAATGGCGTAATTTCCTTTTCGGCCAGCACACGCAGCAATCGGGTTTGCAGATGCGGCGGCATGTCGCCGATCTCATCCAGAAACAGCGTGCCGCCATCGGCCTGCGCAATCAAACCGCGCATGCCTTTGCTGCGGCCACCGGTAAATGCACCGGGCGCATAGCCGAAGAGTTCGCTTTCAATAAGCGACTCCGGAATCGCCGCACAGTTGATGGCGACAAAGGCCTTGTCGCGGCGCTCGCTCGACTCATGCAGGGCCTTGGCCACCACTTCCTTGCCTGTGCCGGTTTCACCGTGGAGGAGAATATCGACCGATTTGTTGACCAGCCGCTTTGCCTGACGAATCAGGCGCTGCATCTGCGGATCATCGCCCGCCAGACGATCGAGCGCCGGCGCGCTGACCTCGGGCTCGGCATCGCGGGTGGCGAGCCGGCTCCCCGACAGCGCCCGCGGCGCAATCACGTCGGCATAGAACACCCCGTGCTGGTAGGTCGTCAAGGCCGAGCGCTGATTCGAAACGCCAGCCCGGGCTATACGCCATACCTCGGCAGCGCCTTCGCGGAAAATCATGTCCAGCGACGAGCCCACCAGCTCGGTCACCAAGCCACTCTCCCCGCCCCCGTTGAGCATCCGCCGCGCGCCGCTGTTGGCGCCGACAACGACCCCGTCGGCATCAAATGCCAGCATCAACTCGCCGCTGAGATCCACCATCGGCCACGCCGCTCCAAGGCGCAACACCGAGGCTTCGCGAAAGAAATGCATGAAGTTCGCATCTTCGATCATCTTCGCGTACATCATGGTCAATTGCAGCGCGAGATGCTGACTCTCCTTGGGCGAGGGCGAGGTCAGTGCCGAGACATCGAGCACACCCAGAAAATCACCGGTCGGATCGAGCAAGGGCGCGCTGTTGCAGGTGAGTCCGATGTGCGAGGCATCGAAGTGGTCCGTCTGATGACAGGTCATGGCCGTGCGATCGGCAATGCAGGTGCCCACCGCGCAAGTGCCCGCACGCGCCTCGCTCCAGTCAGCCCCAAGGTATAGGCCGGAGCGGCGCAACTCGCCCTGCCAGCGGTCATTGCCGATGAAATCAACCGTGATGCCGCGCGCATCGGTCAGCAGCAGCACGTAGCCGAGGTCGCACACCCGCTTGTAGAGTTGCTCCATGCCGGTGCGTGCGACCTGGAGAAAATCCTCGATCTGATCGCGATGCTCGCGCAAACGGCCCGCTTCAAGAATATGCGCCGGTGTAGGGCGTGTCGGGTCGAGATCATAGTCCTCGATGCAGCGCCGCCATGATTGCTGGATACGATCAGTGTGCACCGCGTCGGATCGCGTCGAAGACAACACGCGCTCGATATGCGCTCGTTGATCAATTTGATGCATCGTCATGTCTCCTCCCAACGCCCAAGCGCTACGCTCACGGTGCGTTGGAAATACGCCGGGTCCATCACTGGCCCGCGCTTATGTTTGTCTGTCACTTCCCGCCATTTTCGTGAAAATGGCGTCTTGTTCTGCCCTAGTAAAGCACTTGTTGCGTCATACCGCCATGGGGTGCCCGTACCACCATCTTCAGCGCCCGGAAGGTGCTCGCCGGCAATATCCAAACGAGCTACCCGCCAGTAATGCCAGCGAGGACGGCACGCCCCGCCGCCTTACGGAAACACCGCCAGCAACACCTCGCTGCGCTCGACCAGCCAGACCGAGGCCACGGCAATGCATGGCCACGCCAGCGCATGCTGGTAGCGCAGTTGCGGATGTCGCCAGGCGCGCTGCACGGCCCAGAGTATTGGTGCGGCCACCAGCGACAAGGCCAGTTGGCCCAGTTCGATGCCGAGATTAAAACCGAGTACCACACTCAGGAAGCTGCCGCTGAGTGACGGCGCCACCGCCTGCAGCGCGAACGAAAATCCGAAGCCATGCACCAGCCCCACGCAGAACACCGCCGGCGCCAACATCGGACGTTCACCGTCGATCAGAATGCGCGCCCCCGCGTAGATGATGGAGGCGGCAATCGCGATCTCGACGGCCGGGGCAAACCAGGCCAGCTCCGACAAACCGCCCAGCGCGCCAACACACAGCGTGATCGAATGCCCGGCAGTAAAAGCCAGCGAGCTGCGCAGAAAGTGCGTCACCCCCCTCGCCCCGAGCAGCAGGACGAGGATGAACAGCACATGGTCCAGGCCGATCAGCACATGCTCAAAGCCCGAGACCAGGTAGCCCACAAAACCATCGGGCGCGGCGGCGGCCTGCGCGGGCGTTGCCACGTCCGGCGTACCGAGCAGCAAGTGCAAGGCCCCAAGGCTCTGGAAGCTGTCAACACGGCCATCCTCATGATGGCGGCGCACGATGTTCACCGCGCGAGAGGCCAACTCGGGCCACTCGCGTGCGCCACCGGCCAGCACCGGCACCGCGTCCGCCGCTGGCGCATCGAAACGCAGGCGCAGGCTGACCACGGCGTCGGCCAGATCGAGTTCAGTCGCCTCCCCCAGCGCCAGGCCCGGCAGAACGAACTGCTCCACCGCCGGCAAATAACTGAAAGGATCGCGCTCGGCCAGCGTGTCGATCCGCGCCCCTTCGAACCGACCGAGATGGCCGTCAAGCCGCAAAACCTCGCGCAATCGTGCGCGCAACCCGTCGGGGTCACGATGCAGGGCCGGCACGTCCACCGCCAGACGGCCGTCGGCATCGCGGCGCAGGAAGGGCGGCGGCGCCTGATTGCCGCCAGCCTGCCAGTCGGGCGGCAAGAGCGCCAGCGCCAGCGGCAACTGCACATACGCCCGCAACATGCCGTCGCGCGGCGCCAGGTGCACGACGCGCGCCATGAAGTCCTGCACATGGGCTGCCACCGCGCCGCTGAAGCCCAGCAGCGCGGTGGTCAGGGCCAGGGCGCGCAGCAGGCGCACCCCTCGACCGCCGCTTACTGGCGCGGATCCCACAGCCGCTCGCTCGTGGTCTGCTCATAGCCACGGCCGTCGGGCGCGGTGACCAGTTCCAGCTGCATGCCCCAGGGTGACATGAAGTAGATCCAGGTCAGGCCCTTGAGCGGCCCTTCGGTGAACAGGTGCGGTTCGCCGAGGAACTTCACGCCCTTGCCTTGCATGTTGGCCATCGCCGCCTTCAGGTCATCCACATAGAAGGCGATGTGGTGGCCGCCCACGTCGCTGTTCCTGGGCGGCTGGGCTTTCTGGTCCGGCGAGGTGTATTCGAAGATCTCGAAGTTGGTGCCGTTGCCACAGCGCACCAGGTGAGCCACCGAAATCACGGCGCGTGGATTGACGTTGAGGTTCTCCTTCATCCAGTTGTCCTTGAACGGACCGAAGGGGCCGATGGTGAAGAAGGCTTTGCAGCCCATGACGCCAACAAAGAAGTCGACCGCCTGCTGGGCGTTGGGCACGGTAAAGCCGAAGTGCTCGACGCCGCGCATGCCGGGGACGCTATCGGCTTGCGCCACTGGTACAGCGGCAGCCATCGCAGCAGCGACGATGCCGTGGCGCAACCAGCGCCCGGCTCGGGAAGATGTGGTGTGGTTCATGGTCTTGTGTCCTTGTTGGGGTTCTTGGGGGTGCTGCCGGTGCTGCAGACATGCGCTCCAACCAGAAAAAATCGGGGCACCGCAAGGCGGGCCCCCAAAACTCACGCGTGGAGGAGCGCGTTCGATACACCGGTGTGCGCAATGCACACCGGCAAAAGCCGGCCTCAGAGCTCCCGGCGGCGCATGGCACCGGCGATGTACTCGGCCTGGCGAATGGCCAGCGCAACGATGGTCAATGTCGGGTTGGCCGCACCGCTGGAAGTGAACTGGCTGCCGTCGGAGACAAACAGGTTCTTGATGTCGTGGGTCTGCCCCCACTTGTTCACCACGCCATCACTGGCCTTTTCGCTCATCCGGTTGGTGCCCATGTTGTGGCTGGCCGGATAGGGCGGCATGTCGATCACGCGGGTTGCGCCAACGGCTTCGGACAACTTGCGCCACTGGGCCAGACCGTGACGGCGCATGGCGGCGTCGTTGGTGTGGTCGGTCTTGGTGACGATGGGAATCGGCAGGCCGTGCTGATCCTTCTCGGTGGCGTGCAGGGTGATGCTGTTCTCTTCCTGCGCCAGATCTTCGCCGCACACCCACACACAGCTCATGTGATCGAACTTCTCCAGCGCCGAGCTCACCTCACGCCCCCAGCCGCCGGGCTTCATGAAGGCCGCCGCGAACGGCAAGTGCAGCGCCAGACCTTCGAGGTGGTAGCCGCCCATGAAGCCGCGGTCCGGGTTGTTGGGCACTTCGTCGGACACCACGGCGGCGATGTCGAAGCCGCGATACATGTACACCGGCCCCGGGTTGATGGTCAGCGCGGCGGCGGTGGTGTGGTTCATGTAGTTGCGCCCGACCTGACCGGAGGAGTTGGCCAGCCCGTTCGGGAACATGCTGGAGGCGGAGTTGAGCAGCAGACGCGGCGACTCGATCGAGTTGCCGGCCACACACACCACACGTGCCTTCTGCAGATGCTGATTGCCGTCCTTGTCGGCGTAGAGCACACCGGTGGCCTTGCCGCTGCTGTCATGCTCGATGCGCAGCACCATGCTCTGCGGACGCAGTTCGGCATGGCCGGTCTTCATGGCGCGCGGGATCTCGGAGTACAGCGTCGACCACTTGGCGCCGATCTTGCAGCCCTGCATGCAGTAGCCGATCTGCTGACAGGCCGGGCGGCCATCGTTGGGCCGGGTGTTGGAGGCCACCGGACGGACGATGTCCTTGTAGCCGATCTTGCGCGCACCGGCCTCGATCACCTTGTAATGGTTGTTCGGCGGCATCGGCGGCAGGCCGCTGGCCTTGGTGCCGGCCACGCCCATCTTGCGCTCGGCGATCTCGTAGTAGGGCGCGAGCTCTTCGTAGCTGATCGGCCAGTCGAGCACATTGGCGCCCGGCACTTTGCCGTAGGTGCTCAGGGTCTTGAACTCGTGCGCCATGAAGCGCAGCGCCAGACCCGACCAGTGCATGGTCGAGCCGCCCACGCCTTTCACGATCCAGGCCGGCAGGTTGGGATAGGTTTCGGTGTGATGCCAGCCGCCCGCCGAGATGCGCTTGTCGAGCCACGAGATCTTGGCAAACATCGCCCACTCGTCGTTCTCGAAGTCTTCCTGAGTATGGTGCTTGCCGGCTTCGAGGATCACCACATCCACGCCTTCGCGGGTCAGCTCGTCGGCCAGGGTGCCGCCGCCGGCGCCCGAGCCGACGATCACGACGACGCTGTTGTCGTCCTTGGAAAAGGTCTTGCTCATGAGAGTTGTCTCCGTCTGTTCTTATGTTTGTCCGGGTCAGGCCTTGGGCAGCCAGTCGAGATCGTCGAAACCACGATCGACATAGCCGCCCTTCTCCCACGACGAGCCTTCCTCGCCGAACAGGGGCCACACCGCCTTGTTGTTGTAGAAACCGGTCACCATGTCGCCCTTGATCTTCTGAAAGAAGGCGCCGTGCTCGATGGTGTAGAGCAGGGTCAGACGCTCGGTTTCGGTCGGCACCTCGGCATAGGGTTTGCCAAACTGCGCGGTCGCCAGCGCGTCGAGCTGGGCAATGCCATCGCCAATCAGTTTGGCCAACGCCGGGTCCTTGGCCGCGGCCGCGTCGTATGGCTCAATGGCCAGCATGTAGAAGCGGTCGGAGATCTTGTCGTGCGGGAAAATATCGCGCGCCATCACCAGCAAGGTCTTGCCGACGCCAGGGCCGAGATGGGTGAAGCTCGCCGCCAACGCTTCTCGTGCCGGCACCATGAGGCTGCCCGCCGACAGCGCGGTCACGCCGGCTGCGGCCAGACCCGAGCCTTTGAGAAATGCCCGCCGGCTGACGGCAATGCGCTTTTCCGGCACGCGCATGCCCTGCGCGGGGGGGGATTGGTGCTGATCGTCGTTCATGATGTCTCCTTCCTTTTTGTCGCTCTGTCAGGCTTGGGGGCCCGCGGTCGCCTGCGCGCCGCGAGGGAATGTCGGGAACTCGCCGAGCACATCGGCGAGCATCTGTTGCAGGTCAGAAGCAAAGCTGTCGGCCAGCGGTGCGGCGCCGAGCTGCTCTTCGCATGAGGTGGTGACACGCGCCAGCGCCGCCGCGTCGCCGGCCGGGCGCGCCAGCACGGTGCATAGCGCCTGCCAGTCGGGACTCGCCAGCAAGGTGCCCGAGGTGAGCAGCACGCCATTGCGGCGGCGCAGTTGCGCCAGACCGGCAATCTTCTTGCCGTCGGCGACCACCTCCCATGGCGAAAAACTGCCAAAGCAGGCCCAGTTGAGCGCCGGGTCGCTCGGCGTGCGCCGCACCTCTTCCGGGGTCAGCGCGCGGGCCGGCACATCCATGTCACGCAGCAGACCGGCGATCAAGGCACCAAGCCAGCGGTAACTGGAGACCGTGCCGCCACCGAGCAGACGATGGTCGGGCGGCAGCACGATCGAGGTGCTGAGCATCCACGGACCGGTCAGCACCGCCCCGCCGCCGGAGCGACGCTGGACCATTTCGGGCAAATCCGTGCCGCCACGTGCGCGCGCCAGCATCGCCGCCTGGGAGCAACCAAAGACCACGCCAGGGCGACGGTAGGTCCACAAGCGCAATTGCGGCGTGTGCACCGGATGCTCGAGCAAGGCTTCGTGCCAGCGCTGTTCTTGCGCGCAACTGACCACGGCGAGGCGGGGATCGTCGGTCAGCATTACAGCGCTGCCGTCTCGATGCGGCGGGCCAGATCACCAAGAAACAGCGCCGCGGGGTAGCCATCCACGACGCGGTGATCGAATACCAGGTGCAGGCCCATCATCGGCGCGCTGACAATCTCGCCGTCGCGCACCACCGGCCGGTCGAGCACCCGCGTCACGCCCAGAATGGCGACCTGCGGCGGATTGATGATGGGCGAGAAGCGGTCGATGGCGGTCATGCCCAGGTTGCTCACCGTAAAGGTGGCGCGCTGATAGCTGCCGGCGCTGAGCGTGCCGGCACGGGCCCCCTCGGCCAGACGTCGCAATTCGGATGTCAGAGCCGGCAGCGACAGGGTGTCGGCCTCGCGGATGACCGGCACCATCAGCCCATCGTCGAGACTGACCGCCACACCGAGGTTGATGTCGGGCATCAGCTCGGCGGCCTTGTCGCGCATCAGGGCGTTGAGCCGCGGATGCTCGCGCAGAGTCAGCGCCACCGCGCGCAGCAGCAGCACGGTGAGGCTGGGCCGGTGGCCTTCGCCGGCCAGCGCCTCGCGCATGGCCTTGAAGCGACTCACATCCACGTCGATCGAATGCGCCACCCGCGGGATCTGCCAGCCCTGCCCCATGCTGCGGGCGATGGCGCCGCGCAGCCCGGTGAGCGGCAGCATGCGGTCGGCCGTGTCGTCGGCGGCCGGGGTGATTGCCGAAGTGCTCATGGCTCAGGCCTCGAGCACCGCGAGCACCACCCCGCGACCGAAGGTGTCATCCGCCGCCACCGCAAGCCGGGCGACCGTGCCGGCGGCGGGGGCCAGAATCTCGTGGGTGGTCTTCACCAGTTCGGCCACGCCAAGCACATCGCCGGACTCGACCTTGTCGCCCACGGCGACCTGCCATTCCTGCAGCAGCGCCTCGGTGCCTTCTTCCACGTCCGCCCACACGGCGTCATCCAGAACAATATCGGTCATGCTTTTTCTCTCTTTCAATCGAGGTTGAGTTGCATCAGCGCGCGCACGGCGTCGGCAATGCTGTCCACTTGCGGGATGGCAAACTGCTCGAGCGGGCGGCTGAACGGAATCGGCACATCGGGCACCGCCAGGCGGCGAACCGGGGCCTTGAGCTGCAGATGGTTGAGCTGCTCGGCGATGATCGCGGCGATCTCGCCGGAGACGCCGAAGGAGAGGTAGTCCTCGTCGGCGATCAGCACACGGCCGGTCTTGCCGACCGAACGCAGCACCGTCTCCTTGTCGAGCGGCACCAGCGTGCGCAGATCGACGATCTCGACGTCGATGCCCTCGGCGGCGAGCTTGTCGGCCGCCAGCAGCGACTTCTGCACCATCTGCGACAGGGTCACGATGGTCAGGTCCTTGCCTTCTCGAACCACTTTGGCCTGGCCGAAGGGGATGGTGTAGGGCTCGGCCGGCACTTCGTTGGTGCTGCCCTCGAAGTAGGACATCCACGACAGACCCATGATGCCCTTGTGGTACATGAAGACCACCGGGTTGTCGTCGCGGATGGCCTGGATCATCAAGCCCTTGGCGTCGTAGGCGTTCGACGGCACCACCACCTTGAGACCCGGCATGTGGGCGAAGGTGGCGTACAGGCACTGCGAGTGCTGGGCCGCGTCGTTGTAGCCGCCGCCAATGCCCGTGGTGATGACCACCGGCAGCTTGACGTTGCCGCCCGACATATAGGTGTTCTTGGCCAGATGGTTGTAGATCTGGTCGAAGCACACGCCGAAGAAATCGACAAACATCAGCTCCGAAATCGGCCGCAGCCCTTCGGCTGCCGCACCGATCGCGGTGCCCATGAAACCGGTCTCGGAAATCGGCGTGTCCATGATCCGGTCGGGGCCGAACTTGTCGAGCAGGCCGGTGGTGGCGCTGAAAATGCCGCCGTACTTGCCGATGTCCTCGCCCATCACGAAGACCCGGTTATCGCGCTCCATCTCCTGGCTGATGCCCTCTGAAACGGCTTCGGCCATGGTCAGCGTGCGCACCTTGGTTGCAGTGCTCATGGTGTTCTCTCCTGAAATCTTGGGGTCGGGGGCTCAGTCGGCAAAGACATGCAGCAGCGCGTCTTCCGGGGCCGGATACGGGCTGTTGCGAGCATGTTCATACGCCGCCTGCACCCGCACACTGACCGTGCTGCGCAGCGCCGCATCCTTGGCGTCATCGAGTTCGCCGCGCTCACGCAGCTGCGCGCCGAGCACATTGATCGGGTCGTTTTCGCGCAGATGCTGGGCTTCGTTCTTGGGCCGGTAGGTTTCCGGGTCGCCCTGGAAGTGCCCCAGGTAGCGGTCGGTCTTGACCTCGATCAGCGTCGGGCCTTCACCCCGCCGTGCCCGCGCCACCGCCTCACCGGCCGCCGCGAACACCGCCACTGCATCGTTCTTGTCGACCAGCACGCCGGGCATGCCGTAGCCGGCCGCGCGGTCGGCGTTGGAAGCGATGGCCGTCGATGCCGACTTCTCCACCGAGATGCCGTACTTGTTGTCTTCGCACACGAAGATCACCGGCAACTTCCACAGCGAGGCCAGATTGAGCGCCTCGTGGAATGAGCCCTGGTTGGCCGCCCCTTCACCAAAAAAGGACACCGCCACCCAGTCCTTGCCGAGCTTCTTGGCCGCCAGCGCCGCACCGCAGGCCTGTGGTGCGCCCGCGCCGACGATGCCGCTGCACGAGAACTTCACCGCCGGATCGAACAAGTGCATGTGACCGCCCTTGCCCTTGCCCAGCCCGTTCTCCTTGCCGAACATCTCGGAGGTCATCGCCAACAGATCAACGTCCTTGGCGATGGCGAAGTGGTGCGGGCGGTGCGCGCCGACCACGGTGTCTTCGCGGCGCAGGTGGGCACACACGCCCACCGCCACCGGCTCCTGACCCGCCGCCAGGTGCATCTCACCCGGCACCGGGCCGGCACCGATATCAAAGGCCAGGCCTTTCTGGATCTTGGGTGGCAGCTTGCCCTCGAGATAGACCTTGGCCATGGTCTCCTCGTACTCCCGGATCTCGACCATCTTTTCGTACATCCACAGCAGCTGTTCGGACGTGGGGTCCATGACAGTTCGCCTCCTTTGTTCTCGCTATGTGTCGGCAGGACCGCAGTCCTGTCGCCGACCCCGTATGGCGTCGGCTCGCCAACCCTGTTTGCAAGAGCGGTGCCAGAAGCGGAAAAGCACCCAAAAAGACATTTCAAGCCACTGTTTTTATTGCTTTTTTATAATTTCTCTGGCCTCGACGAGGCTCCTTTCGGAGCGCCCGCCGTCGCACCGGGTGCGACAGATGTCGCACCGGATTAAACGGGTGTATGCCTGATGCGACGCGGCGAAGGCCGTGGTGTCAGAGCCGGTCGTTCGGCGCCACAAACTGACATCTCGCGGCGCACTCTTTTGCCCGCCCAAGACATCGCGAACACGGTGCAACAGATGTCGCTTGCGTCGCAGAGCGCCCACACCAAGTGTCGCTCCGCTGCGCCTACCCAAACATGCTAGCCATTGATTTTTAAAGGATTTTACCCGTGGCACAGAAGTTGCCATGGCTCGTCCTGCCGGCTGCTACGCCCTTTGCACACCTCAGCAGATGCGACAGGGGGCGGGACAAGCGGGCATGTCTTGAACCGCCTGCAGCGGCGAAGACATCCATCCATCAAAAGAATGCAGGGGAGTCACATGAAGAAAAATCAATCACGCTCGGTCGCGGGTCGCGCAAGCGCCACGGCAGCCATAGCCTTGACCGCGCTGGCGCTGACGACAGCTTCGGGCATCGTCCACGCAGGCACGGTCATCGGCGAAATCGGTGGAACCAAGATCTCCATCTTCGGGATTCTCGACGCCGGCCTGCTCTACCAGAGCAAGTCGGGCACCAAGGGCAAAGCCAAGTCCTCGCTGGAAACCAGCGGGATCACACCGACCATCATCGGCTTCAAGGGCGAGCGGGATCTTGAAGACGGGCTCAAGGCCTTTTTCAATCTTGAAGCCCACTTCGACCTCAACAACGGCATGTTTCACGGCTCCGGCGATGCCGACGGCACCGGCTCGCCGCTATTCCGTCGCCAGGCCAACATCGGATTGAGCGGCGACTGGGGCAGCGTGACGCTGGGTCGGCAATACGGCCCGGCCTTGCTGGCACACGTCGGCACCGAGGCGCGCGGCTTCAAGGAGCAGTTCTCGAACGTCTACGCCTGGGCCTACAACCAGTACGCCGCCACGGCTGGCGCGGTGGGCACCGAGCGCAACACCAACAACGACGTCGGCATTTTCTTCAACAATGCCGTGCAATACCGCCACACCCTCGGCCCGGTGAACTTCGGCGTGTTGTGGGCGCTGGGCGGCAAGTCAGGCAGCACCACCAACAACAGCGCCTGGGCGCTCGGCGCGACCTACACCGGGCCGGTCACGCTGTCCGCGTCCTATCAGGTGATCAAGGATGAAGACACCGGCAACAACAACGTCAAACACGGCGGTGTCGGCATCGCGGTGCCTTACGGGCCCTTCACCTTCAAGGCGAACTACCTCAACGCCAAAAACGAGACGCGCTCCGGTGCCAACGTATCGGATGTCGGCGCACTCGGCCTGGGTATCGACTGGAAATGGCACGCCAAGCACACCGCGACCCTCGCCTATTACAACAACAAGGACGATCGCAACCCCAACGACAAGACCACCAACCTCGTCATCAGCAACGACTACGCCATTCGCCCCGACACCACCCTCTACGTGCAGATGGCGCACATCGACGCGGGCTCGGCGGCCACCATCAAGACCAGCATCGTCGCGGCCGGCATTCCGGCCGTGGGTGAGTCAGCGACGCTACTCAACGTCGGTCTGAATTTCGCTTTCTGACGCACGCCGCAACCACACCCAGGCACTGCAAGCACAACAGGCCACCCCGGCCATCCCGAACAAGAACGACTGGAGACATCATGAAACTGATCAACCCCATCCGCCTGGCGCCGCTCGCGCTCGCCTTGAGCTGCGTTGGCGCCATCGCCGCCGGCGACGCCAAGCCCGGTTTCGACGACCCCGACAACTGGCCGCAATACCATCGCAGCTCAAACGCCTGGCGTTTCAGCCCGCTGACCGAGATCAACAAGGACACCATCAAGAAGCTCAAGGTGGCGTGGATTCATCAGCCCGGCAATATCACCCATGGCCTGCAGGCGACGCCGATCATTCTGGACGGCGTGCTCTACTACATCTCGGCCTTCAACAACGTGTGGGCCGTTGATGCCGCCAGCGGCAAGACGCTGTGGCACTACGAACCCAAGCTCGACCCGATCTCCAAGCAGGTGTTCTACGCGGCAGCCAGCCGCGGCGTGACCGTCGGTCGCGGCAAGGTGTTCATTGGCACGCTCGACGGCCGCTTCATCGCCCTCGACCAGACGAGCGGCAAGGAAGTCTGGTCCACCCAGCTGAGCGACCTCAAGACCCAGCACGGCGCCTTGTTTTCGGCCCCGCCGCAACTGGCTGGCGACGTGCTGTTTGGCGGCACCACCGGCGGCGACCAGCCGATCGCGGGCAAGATCTACGCGGTCAATGCCGACACCGGCAAACCGGCGTGGACCTTCGAAGTCATCAAGGATGACCAGGAGAGCTGGCCGGGCGACTCGGGCAAGCGCGGTGGCGGCTCGGCATGGATGCCGGGCACCTACGATGCGCAGTCGGACACCATCTTCATCGGCACCTCGAACGCCGCGCCGGACTTCTACGGTGTCGACCGCAAGGGCGATAACAAGTACACCGCCACCTTGCTGGCAATCGATCCGAAAACCGGCAAGCTCAAGTGGCACCGTCAGGAGATCCCGCACGACGTGTGGGACTTCGACTCGGCGTACGAAGCGCTGGTGGTCAAGAAGGACGGCAAGGATGTGATCGTCCATCTGAACAAGAGCGGCTTCGTGTTCGTGATGGACAAGGCCGATGGCAAGCTGGAAAACGTGTGGCAGTTCGCCGAGAACATGAACTGGGCCAAGGGCATCGACCCGAAGACCGGCGCGCTGATCGAACCGCGCAGGCCGCAACCTGGCAAGCGCGAGCTGCTGTGCCCCAACCTGCTCGGCGCACGCAGCTGGAACCACGGCGCCTACAACCCCGGCACCGGCCTGTGGTACTCGCATGCCATGGAAGTGTGCAACGAGGTGGTCTCGGGCAAGGATGACCCGGACAGTCTCAAAGCGATTTCGGCGCTGTCGCTCGGTATCGACGAAATCAAACTGGTGCCGCCGCCCAACAGCAAGGACCCGTACGGCCGCCTGGATGCGCGTGACCCGCTCACCGGCAAGCTCAAGTGGAGCATCCGCTACGACCTGCCGCCGCTCTCCAGTGTCCTCACCACCGCTGGCGGACTGGTGTTCACCGGCGACATGGAAGGTCATCTGTTTGCCTACGACGCCGACAACGGCAAGCAGCTGTGGCAATTCAATGCCGGCTCCGGCGCACGCGGCGGCCCGGTGAGCTACGCCGTCAATGGCAAGCAATACATCGTCATCCCGACCGGACTCGGCTCCCATGCGCCGGGCTTCCTGGCCGGCGCCTTCCCTCAGATCAAGGATCTGCCGGGGGGTGCCGCGCTGATCGGCTTCACGCTCGAGTAAGCCCTGCTCCGCGGGAGGCTTCGGCTTCCCGCGGGCCTGCGGGCAGTAGCCCCGCCCCCGGCCTCTCTAACAAACGGAGTTCTCAATGAAACAAAGCGGCCACTTCCCCGGCATCGTCCGCCTGCCTCGCCCCACTGTCCGGCGCCTGATCGTTTCGCTATGCGTGAGCCTGTGGACCAGCACCACTTGCTTCGCTGTCGCCCCACCCGCCGATCCGGCGCGCGCGCAGCTTGCCGCCGGCAAGAGTCGTTTCGACAAGCTGTGCGTGAGCTGCCACGGACCAGACGGCGCGGGCAAGGACACCTACGGCCCCAAATTGCAGCATCGGCCTGAGCTTACCGAAGCGCAGATCCGCGAACGCATCATCCAGGGCAAGCACGGCGACCACGCCATGCCGCCGTGGGGCACCGTGCTCGATGGCAAAGCCATCGACGAGCTCGTCGCCTATGTCGGCATCCTGCGCCAGCCCGCTGAAAAGCAAAGCACCGCGCCGCTGTCCCCCTTCGATCTCTACGACCCCGCACGGATCGAAAACGGACGCAAACGATTCGCCAAAACCTGTGCCGGCTACTGCCATGGCCACGAAGGCGTCGGTGGCCGTGCACCGGACTTCAAAGGCCGCACCGACCTTGGCGCCCAACAGACCTTCGATGTCATTTTTCATGGTCGCATGGGCTCGGACGTCATGCCGCCATGGGGCGACGCATTCTCGGAGGAGAAAATCTGGGAACTGGTGGCCTACCTGCAACATCTCGGACGACAAAAGCTGGACTAGTCTTTCCGCAGGCCCACCGCGGAAGAAGGAATGCTCCGCCCTAGCCAGCCTGACCAACTGAAGAGGCTCGGAGTCGTCATCGGTGCGCGAGCCAGAAAAAGCGCAACACCACGACTGAAGCGCTGACGCCCGAGGAGTTGAATCTCCTCAGGCGTCAGGCGCTGCGACACAGCACGGCATCACAAATAGCGGGGATCAACCCCAGCGGAGCTTAGTCGCCGCCGCGCATGAACTGCACCTGGAACATGTCCGCCGGATTCAGCTTGGCATCGACCTGGCCCTTGAACTGTCCGGTCGTGCAGTGCTTGCTCTGCACATCGACCATCGAGAAGGCGTCATCGATGCCAATGCCAGCGCCCTTGTTGAGCGGCAGATGATGGTCCGGGTGGCTCTTGCCGACCGTCCAGACCTTCCACAGTTCGCCCTTGCGGTCATAGACCTCGACCGCACCGTTGAGGTTGCCCAGCTGCGCGTCCATGTAGAACACCCGCTTCGACACCGGGTGGTTGGTGTTGACCGGCGTGGCCTCCAGCACATAGGTCTTTCGCAACTGCCAGGTACCGTCGAAGAAGCACTCGCCCTTGCCGCCGAAGCTGACGTATTTGTACCCATCACGGTCCTTGAACTCGTCGGTCAGCTTCAGATCGTTGTGGTTCCACATCGGCAGCAGGACCGTCTTGGTGCCCTTGTAGGTCCACTTCATGTCCGACACCCGGCCGTTGTAGCCCTCGAAGTCTTCGATCATGAGGTCAGAGCCGAGGAAGGCATCGGTGGTCTGACCGGTCGCGAGGCGGCGCACCCGGCGCTGGAAGCCGAGGTAGAGGTAAGCGTCGTCCAGCTTCTGGTCGTCGTCATAGCGCTGGATCAGCAGTTGGGTGTTTTTCAGGTCTTGCGGTTCAAGCACTTTCACATAGATCGCCCGAAACAGATCCGACGGGTTTGGGGTGATCTCGGGTACCGGGGCGTCCTGAACACGATGCTTGAAGTTCAGGAAGTGCATATTCATCATGATGGTGCGCTCAAGCTCACCGGTTTCCATGTTCCGGTACTTCCAGAAAAACGGATAGATGGCGGCGTTGTCACCCCAGTTCACACCATATTTGTAGTTCCAGGCGAGCTTCTCGCCGGCGCGCGGGTCGTTCAGGTCCGGCTCCTCAGGGAATGGCCGCCCGGCCACAAAGCCGGTGATATCACCATTGTTCGCGCCGAGCTTGGCGGTGTTGAGGTTCTTTTTGGTGGCCTCCACATAGGCCTTGTTCATTTCGAACTGGGTGGTGGCCCCCACTTTGACCTCGTAGTAGCCCTCCTTGATCATCTTGTAAATGCCCACCGCAAGCGCGTCTTTGAATTGCTCGACGTTCGCTTTGGTGATCACCGCACCGGCCGACAGGCCGGCAACGCTGGGCACGCCGTTTTTATAGGGATTGAATGAGGCTTCGACATCCGCCTCGGTGGCGGCGTAAGCGGTCGTCACCAGCCCCGCCATCATGAGCGCCAGGCTCAGTTGCTTGATCATTGTTGTCTCCTGTCAGAACTTGTAACGCATCATGAAAAAGATGTCGTCTTCATACATCGACACCCCGATCGGACCCGCGCGGAAGCGGCCCAGCGGCTCGTAGCTGGCCAGACCCGCCGAGTAGCCGACATCGGCTGCGGTGCCGGTATAGGGCGCATAGGGGTTGCACGAGCGGCAGTCGTCGAAGCGGTTGCGCGAATTGGACCCGCCCTTGAAGTTGGCGCCAACCACCAGCTTGAGGTTGTCGGTCACGCTCCACTCGACTTTTGGCGCGATGGCATGGGTGCGGGAGCGGAAGTCGCGCGCGATGATCAGCTCGGGGCTGAGCCGGTCGTTCATCAGGAAGGCCTTGATCAGCACGGTGCCAATGAAGTTATCTTTCCAATCCGGCATGCCGACCGGGCCGAACGCATTGACCGCGCCGCTCGGTGCCACGCGTGAGCCCTTCTTGTAGTACTCGTGATCGAAGATGTGTTGCCAGAACAACTGCGCCGAGATCAGCGTGGTGCGGCGCGGGTTGATCCACGAGATGAAGGTCGGTCGATCGATGCCGATCACGCCGCGGAACACGTTGTTCTCCGAGTACAGCCGCTCGCGCGCCGTGTTGGCGAACTCCTCACCCTGGGTGAAGGCGCCTTCGAGACGGACCGCCGCGCCAATTGCCTCGGCCTCGAAGTCCATCGAACCACCGATCAGATTCACCCGCGGGTAGTGCACATCGAAGGCGATCAGGTTGGTTTCTGCCGCTGTTTTCGGCGCCCCGGTGAAGGGGTTGGTCGGGCCGGTCACCAGTCCGCGCAGGGACGGCAGCTGGGAGCGGTAGGTCAGCGCGTTGAGCGAGAAGCTCAAGCCGCCCTGCGTCACCCCCTCGAACTTGATCCCCAGCTGGGTGTTGGAGAGCGACCAGTCCGGCAAATCCACGTCACGAATACCGATCTGATGCGGGCCGAAGTCGGTGGCGGTGGTGCCGTTGGCGAAGTTGGCCACGGTGCCGCCGTTGTCCCACAGGTTGGCCATGCCACGGAAGAAGCATCCGGCATCGAGGATGGCGTTGGGCGAGCCGCACTGCCCAAGGTTGTTGGGCCGGAACTTGTCGACGTTCCACACGATCTGCAGGTTGCGGTCCTGCATCGACTCGGACGGCCCCATGCGGTACTCGGCCTGGGCGATCCACATCGGGATGCGGATGTCCTGCAGTTCGTCGTAGATGTTGTTGCGCGAATAGTCGACCGGGTTGATCACGTCGAGCACCCGGAACAGGTCGGTGCGCCCCCACACCACCTGCTGCTTGCCGAGCTTCAGGAACAGGTTGTTGCCGTTGTCGAGCGAGATGTTCTTCTTGACGTAGGCCTCACGGATGAAGTCGAGCCGATCGTTGAATTCCGGCATCTCCAGCTCCGACAGCGACAGATCGCCGTAGCCGCCAAAGTCGCGGCAACCGCGCTTGTCCTCATCACAGGGCCGCACCGGCACGCCGAAGGCAACATCGCCAGGGACGATCGAATGCCAGCGGTCGCCAAGCACGCGCATGCCGTCGTTGGGGTTGGCATTGATGTCGAAACCGAAGGCGTTGCCCGGAGGGCCCGAGCCGTTGTTCACCACGCCCGCACCATGCGCCACCGAGGTCGAGCCGCCGGCACCCGACACATTGTTCAGCATAATCGGACCGCCGGCATCCTCGCCGAACTCACCCTTGTTCATGCGATAGACGCCATCCCATGTGCCCCGCAGCACGCCGTGAAAGCCCCAGCCGCCGGCCAGGCGCTTGTCGGCCTCGACCTGCATGGTGTTGCGGAACTTGGCCAGTCCGACGGTTTTGCCGGTCGCGTCCTTGCCGCGATGCGCGGTGTGGTTCTCGTAGTAGATATCCACGTCCCACGGCCGGGTGTCGCCGCCCAGGTCGGGCAGGCCGCCGGCGATGGCCGGGCCGGCCAGGGCGGCGGTCAGCACGGCGACATGAAGCCGGGCGGTTGGTGGCTTTTTGTTCGGGTACCACTTCATGGTGAGTCTCCTCCTCTGGTTTTCACCGGCGCACCACACGGCACGCCGACGCTTGCTTGCCCTGTGTGGTCAGTCCGTCTCCAGCACCCCATCCGCGTCGTAGCGCGCTGCCGTCACGAAGCGCGGCTTGAACACGACGCACCAGCTGGGCACGATGAGCACCGCGGCAATGGCATTGACGATGAGCATGAAAGACAGGAGCACCGCGGCATCCGACTGGAAGCGCAGGTCCGACATGAAGATCCACATCACCACGCCGGCGATCAGCGTCACGGCGGTGAAGGAGACGGCATAGCCGGTGGTGGCCACGGCCTTGATGACCGCCTGCTTGATGTCCTGGAGTTCCGCGAACTCTTCGCGGATGCGGTCCATGAAATACACCGCATAGTCGATGCCGACACCGACGCCGACGGCAATCACCGGCACCGTGTTCACATTGATGCCGATGCCCGCCGCGCCCATGTAGGCATAGGTCATCAAGGTGGAGAACAGCATCGGCAGGACCATCAGCCAACCCGCATGCAGCGAGCTGTAATAGATCATGACCAACAGGAAGGCGAGCGCCATCACTGCCGGGATGATGACCATGTGGTCGGTATGCAGCGCCTGGTTGCCGGCCGCCGTCACACCGATGATGCCGCCGCCCAGCGCGATCTCCAGATCCGGCACCTCGGCCTTGAGCTTGCGGATGCCCTCCTCGGCCAGCGCGACGATACGATTGATGGTGTCGGCCCGATGATCCTTGTAGTAGAAGACCATATTGGCTTCGCGCTCATCGGGCGTGATGAACTCCTTGAGCGCACCGGGAATCGGGCTGGAGGCCATGTAGGCGAACATCAACCCGCCCACCTCCTGCGCCGTGTCGGGGATCTGCATCCAGCGCGGGTCGTCGTTGTGGGTGAGCTTGTTGACCACCCGCACCACCCCCGGAATCGCCTTGGTGCCACCCAGGCCCGGATCGGACAGCATGTGCGCCTGGAAGCGCTCCATCGCCGCCATCACCTCGGGCCGTTTGATGCCCCCCTTCTCTTCGGTGCGCGCCGACACATGCAGTTCTTCCGAGCCCGGAAAACGCGTATTGATCGCCGTGGTCGACACGTTGTAGTCGTGATCGCGATGCAGCAGCGGTGAGCCGGGCTCGGATTCTCCGAGCTGCACCTTGGTCACAAAATAGGTGCCGCCGATGGCGCCGATCAGGCTGAGGATCAGGATCGAGCGCGCACCGCCGTCGGTACCGCCCGTCTTGGCCATCGCCGCGCCGAGGAAATTGCGCACGCCCTGGTTGGCGTTCTCGGTGGTGCGCGGTTGCGGCAACACGGTCAGCGCCAGCGGCACCATGAAGTGCACCGTGAAGATCACCGAAAAGCCCCAGAAGCCCGCAGCCACGCCGAGCTTGTGGTTGAACGGCGCCGCGCCCAGCACCAGCACCGCGATACCCACGGCATCGACGATGATCGCCAGCGAGCCGGGCCGGAACAACGCATCCAGCGCGTTACGCGCGGCCCGTTTGCCGTCCTTCACGATCGCCAGCTCTTCGTAATAGCGCGCAGCCAGTTGCACCCCGTGCGAGGTGGCGCGCGCCGCGATGAGGAAGGGAATCGGCAGCGACAGCGGCTCGAGGTTGATGCCCATCATCGCCATGAAGCCCAGGCCCCAGATCGACGACAACGCAATGCCCAGCAGCGGCAGCGCGATGCCGTAGAGGCGGCGGAAATAGACGATCAGCAAGGTCGCCAGCAGGGCCAGCGTCCAGGCCAGGATTTCGAGAATCTGGTTGATGTAGGTGTACACCCAGCCGGTCAGCACCGGGTTGCCGGTCACGTGCACCTTGTGCCCGGCTGTCTCCAGCTCGGCGCGCACCTGTTGCAGCGCATCGAAGGTGGCCTTGTAGTCGATGTCGCTCTCGTTGAGCTGCGCCTTGATCAGCGCGGCTTTCAGATCGGGCGACACCATCAGCCCATACATCGTCGGGTTGGCGATCACGTCCTGCTTGAGCTTCTCCAGCTCGGCCACGCTGCGTTGGGGCTTTTGCGGATCGTAGTAGGACTCCGAGGCGAAGCCGCCGTACTCATCCAGAAAAATCTTGCGTGCCGTGCGGTGCGTGAGGCTGAACACCAGGTTGTGGTTCACCCCCGGCAGGCTGTCCACGCCCTGGGTGGCGCGATGAATCAGATCCAGCGTGTCATTGTTGAAGATCGTGCCCTGCTCGGCCTCGATCGACATCACGATCATGTTGGCGCCGCCAAAGTTCTCCTTGAGGCGGTTGTAAACTTGGATGTAAGGATGGTTCTGCGGTAACAGGTCCGAAAAATCGGAATACACCCGCAGCTTGGGCAAGGCCGCACCGAAGATCAGCGTGCCGATCAGAATGAAGCCGAGCACGATTTTCGGGTTGGCGAAGATCCACTCTTCGGCCCGGTGCAGCTTGTGGGTAATGGAATGCTTGAATGCGCTGACCATGATTTCCTCCTCAGCGGGCCGACGTGGCGATCACGCGCAGCAGGCCGCCGGGCCCGCCAGCGACCAAGGCGGACTGCCCAAGCACCGCGGCACCAGAGGCGAAGAACACCGGCAACGGATCGGGATAGGCCACCGCCCGCCAGACCTCGCCGTCGAGCCGCGCGACCGTTCCCCCCGCGCCCACGCCATGCGGAGCGCCGTCCTGGAGGAACAAGCGGTAGAGCGGCGCACCGGTCGCGTTGGTCTGCCGAACCCAGTTCAGGCCGCCATCCGTGGTGTGAAGGACCTGCCCGGCCAGGCCACTCACGTAGCCTTCGTCGCGGGACACGAACAGCGCGTCGTAGGGGTAGAACTCGTCGGGCATGCCGCCGCGGGGAGCCCAGTGGGCGCCGCCGTCTTCCGTGACGAACACCATGCCGAACTCGGCCGTGGCAATGCCGAACTGCGCATCGACAAAGCGCAGCGCCGTGATCTGAGCGTCCTCGCCCAGATCAGTCACCTGCCAGCTCGCCCCCTGGTCAGCGCTATGTGCGATCTGGGTGCGGGTGCCGGCCACCCACCAGCCACCCTGGGTGTCGCACGCGACGGTCAGCGGCACGCGGGGCTTGTCGAGTTCAGCCGCCTTCCAGTGCTGCCCATCAGCATTGGCGTGCCACACCTTGCGGTAGAAATCGACACCCAGCAACGAGCCGTCCGGGCAAACCGTCAGGCCAATCAATGAGGCCGGGCCGAGCGCTTCGCGCCGCCAGTTGCGACCCTGGTCGCTGGACACCAGCACCGCACCAGCTTGCAGACCAGCCACGATCACCTGGTCATTGGAAACCAGTGACTGCACCACGTCATAGCGCTTGAGCGGTCGGGCCGCGTCCGCGGTGGCGGCTGACAAATCGGCCTCCCCGCCACAGCCGGCCAGCGCAAGCGCCGCCAGGGCTGAGGGCATCAGTCGCGCAATGCGACAGCTTCGAATGCTCACCATCTCCTCCTTTGTCGGGGCAAAAGAAGCCCCGTGCCGCATGGCGGTGCCATGCGGCTTGTCTCGTTATGTTTTTCAGGAATGACAGCGGCGCGAGGGCCGCAAACCGGTCTGCGCTAGCGGCCCAGATCCTTTGCCGAGGTGCCGGCAATGCCCCAGTTTTCTTTGGGGACGTCGTGGATCCACACCCGCACGTTCTGGGCCGGTGCACCGACGGCGTCGACCAGGGCCTGGGTCACTTTCTCGATCACCGCCCGCTTCTGTTCCTCGCTGCGGCCTTCAATCATGTAGATCTGTGCAAAAGGCATCTCGCTCTCCTCTGCTCAAATGAAGCGCAAGGACGTGCTGCCCATGCCCTGGATGCGCAAGGTGACTGAGTCGCCCGCCGCCACCGGAATGGCCTCGGTGATGCCGCCGGAGAGGATCAGCGTGCCGGCCGGAATCTCCTCACCGCGCTTGCCCAGCATGTTGGCCAGCATGGCGATGGCCGCCGCCGGATGGCCGAGCACCGCCGCGCCAGCGCCGAGCGCGACCGGCTCGCCGTTCTTCTCCAGCACCACGCCGACGGTGCGCAGGTCCACATTGGCCACCGGCTGCGGCTGGCCGCCGATGACGAAGCGCGCGGCCGAGGTGTTGTCGGCCACCACGCTCTTCAGGTCGAACTTGAAATCGCGGTAGCGGCTGTCGATGACCTCGATGCCCGGCATGACAAAATCGGTCGCCGCCAGCACCGCGCCGATATGGCAGCCCGGTCCGCGCAAGGCGGTCTTGGTGACGAAGGCGATCTCCGGTTCGACCTTGGGGTGGATCAGCTCGGAGACCTTCACCTCGCCGGCATCAGGCACGGCATAGTAGTCGGCCATGAAACCGAACACCGGCTCGGTCACGCCCATCTGCTTCATCTTGGCGTGCGAGGTCAGCCCGGCCTTGAGGCCGACGATCTTGTGACCGCGCGCGATCTTGCGCGCCCGGATCAGGTCCTGAATGGCGTAGGCGTCATCCCAGTCCATGTCCGGGTAGTCGTCGGTGATCTTGTGGGTGTCCTGCGCTTCGAGCTCGCAGTTTTCGAGATGCTCGGCAAGTTTGGCAATGGTGGCTTGATCAAGCTTCATGCCGCCACCCCGCGCTGTTTGGCCAGATTCATCGCGGTGTCCTCGATCATGTCTTCCTGCCCCCCGACCATGCCGCGCCGGCCCATCTCGACCAGGATGTCGCGCGCCGACACGCCGTATTTCTTCTCAGCGCGCTTGGCGAACAGCAGGAAGGAGCCATACACGCCGGCATAGCCGAGGGTGAGCGCGTCGCGGTCGATGCGGATCGGGAAGTCCATGATCGGCACCACCCGGTCTTCGGCCACGTCCTGGATCTTGAACACATCCACGCCGGTCTCGATGCCCATCAAATCGCACACTGCGACCAGCACTTCCATCGGCGTGTTGCCGGCGCCGGCACCCAGGCCGGCCGCCGCAGCGTCGATGCGGTTGGCGCCGACTTCAATCGCAGCGATCGAGTTGGCCACGCCCATGGCCAGGTTGTGGTGGCCATGGAAGCCGAGCTCGGTCTCCGGCTTGAGCGCCTCGCGCACCGCGCCGAGCCGGGCCTTGACGGTGTCGGGCAGCAGATGGCCGGCCGAATCGGTGATGTAGATGCAGTTGGCGCCGTAGCTCTCCATCAGCTTGGCCTGCGTCACCAGCCCCTCGGGGCTGTTCATGTGCGCCATCATCAGGAAACCGACAGTGTCCATCTCGAGCTTGCGGGCCAGGCCGATGTGCTGTTCGCTCACATCCGCCTCGGTGCAGTGGGTGGCCACGCGGATGGTGTTCACGCCCAGTTCGTGCGCCATCTTGAGATGATCGACGGTGCCGATGCCCGGCAGCAGCAGTGCCGAGACCCTGGCCTGCTTCATCAGCGGGATCACCGTCGAGAGGTATTCCTCGTCGGTGTGCGCCGGAAAACCGTAGTTCACCGAGCTGCCGCCCAGGCCGTCGCCATGGGTGACTTCGATCAACGGGATGCCCGCCTCGTCGAGGCCGACCGCGATGTTCTTCATCTGCTCCAGCGTCATCAGGTGGCGCTTGGGGTGCATGCCGTCACGCAGGGTCATGTCATGCACGGTAATTTTCTTGCCTTTGAGTGTCATGGCACGCTCCTTACGCGGTGACGGGTTCGAGGGTGAGTTCGCCCTTGAGGATTTCCTCGGCGAACATCTCGGCGGTGCGCGCGGCGGCGGCGGTCATGATGTCGAGGTTGCCGGCGTACTTGGGCAGGTAGTCGCCCAGGCCTTCAACCTCCATGAACACCGACACGCGATTGCCGTCGAACACCGGGCCATTGACCAGCCGGTAGCCGGGCACATACTTCTGCACCTCGGCGATCATGGCGTGGATGGATTCGGTGATCTTCTGCTGGTCAGGCTCTGTCTCGGTGAGGCAGTGCACAGTGTCGCGCATGATCAGCGGCGGCTCGGCCGGGTTGACGATGATGATCGCCTTGCCGCGCTTGGCGCCACCCACCTTCTCCACCGCACCGGCGGTGGTGCGGGTGAATTCATCGATGTTCTTGCGCGTGCCGGGGCCGACCGACTTGCTGCCGACGGTGGCGACGATCTCGCCATAGGCCACAGGCTGCACCCGCGACACGGCGGCAACCATCGGGATGGTCGCCTGGCCACCGCAGGTGACCATATTGACGTTCATTTCCCGCTGGCCGACGTGCTGCTTGAGATTGACCGGCGGCACGCAGTAGGGGCCGATGGCCGCGGGCGTGAGGTCGATCATCATCGCGCCCTCGGCATTGACCTTGCGCGAGTTCTCGGCGTGCACATAGGCCGAGGTGGCATCGAAGACGATCTGCACGCCGTCGGCCTTCATGTGCGGGATCAGCCCATCCACACCCTCGGCGGTGGTCTTGAGCCCCATCTCGGCGGCGCGCTTGAGGCCGTCCGATTCCGGGTCGATGCCGACCATCCACACCGCCTCGAGCACCGGGCTGCGTTGCAGTTTGTAGAGCAGATCGGTGCCGATGTTGCCCGGCCCGATCAGCGCACATTTGATCTTGTTCATCAGTGTCCTTCCTCTTGGTTGGGGCCATGCTTGCCGACGTTCCAGCCGGTCGGGCCCAGCGTCTTGCTTGCGTTTTGCAGGGGCTCGGCCTCCAGCGTGGTGGCGAGCGAATCGTTCCAGCGGTTGAAGAAGCCGAACAGGCCGATCACGCCGAGCATCTCGACGATCTGCCCCTCGCTCCAGTGCGCGCGCAACTGGGCGAACAGCGCATCTGTCACATCGTTCGGCTGGCTGGCCGCGGCCAGGGCAAAGTCGAGCGCGACCCGCTCGGCCTCGCTGAACAGCGGGCTGCTGCGGTACTCGGCGATGGCCGCCAGCTTGTCGGCGCTCACGCCGTGGCGCATGGCGCTGGTGGCGGTGTGGGCCCGGCAGTACATGCAGCCAGCGGCCATGCTGGCCACATGCCCGATGAGCCGCTTGAGGCCGAGATCGACCTCACCTTTCGGGTCATACACCCCTTTGCTCAAGGCGATCAGACCGCGCGCGAGGCTCGGCCGGTGCGCCATGGTGAGCAGGCTGTTGGGCACGAAACCGAGCGTCTTCTCGAAGAAGGCGAAGTCCGCCGCCAGTTCGTGCGACGCATCGATGATCAGGGGGTCGAGTCGCGCCATGGTTGTCTCCTCAGACGAAGCGCACCGAGCAGCCGCCAACGCCGCCAATGGTGACGCGCAGGTTGTCGCCAGCGGCCACCGGCACCATCGCGCCGAGCGCGCCAGAGAGCACCACTTCGCCGGCCTTGAGGCCGATGCCGAGCGAACCGAGCATGTTGACCAGCCACACCACGGCATTGACCGGGTGCGCCAGGGTGGCGGCGCCGGCGCCGGTAACGACGATCTCGCCGTTCTTCTCGAGCACCATGCCGCAGGTGGCCAGATCGACCTCGCGCGGATCAACCATGCGATCACCGAGCACAAACACGCCGCAGGAGGCGTTGTCCGCCACGGTGTCCTGGATCTTGATTTTCCAGTCGCGGATGCGTGAATCGACGATCTCGAAGCAGGCCATCACCCCTTCGGTAGCGCGCAGCACATCGGCCGCGGTCACACCCGGCCCCTGCAGGTCGTGCTTGAGTACGAAGGCGATTTCCCCCTCGGCCTTGGGCTGGATCAGCGTGTTCATCGGGATCGATTCGCCCTCGTTGAACACCATGCCGTCGGTGAGCCAGCCAAAGTCCGGCTGATGCACGCCAAGCATGTTCATCACCGCCTTCGAGGTGACGCCGATCTTCTTGCCGATCACCGTCTCGCCCGCGTCGATGCGGCGCGCGAGCATGCGCTGCTGAATCTGGTAAGCGTCTTCGATGGTGATCTCGGGATGGCGCTCGGTCAGCGGTGTAAGCACCTCGCCGGTGGTCAGCGCGGTATAGAGCTCGTCGCCGAGGCGGTTGATCAGGTCCTGTTCCATGGGTCTTCCTCAGTGCGTGGATTCGGGGGTGGCTTCGGCGAGGAAATCGCCCACCAGGCGGGCGAAACGCGCGGCGTGTTCGATCTGCGTCCAGTGGCCGCAGCGGCCAAAGACATGCAGCTGGGCGCGGTCGATCCACTGCGCCAGGGTCAGCGAGTTGGCCAGCGGAATGACCCGGTCGTCGCGGCCGTGGATGACCAGCGTCTCGTGCGCGATGGCGCGGATGTCGGCCTCGGCGCTCGCCATGGCGTCCACCCAGCGCTGGCGCGGGGCCGGGAACATGGCGGCGAAGCTCTCCTGAAAGCCGGGGCGGATGCTCGCGTCGAAACGCAATTGGGCCAGCTCGTCGTTCACCAGCGTGCGATCCCAGGCAAACAGGTCGAGCAGCGTGCGCATGTTATCGAGGCTCGGCGTGTAGCCCCACACCGCGTCCAGCCCGGCGGTGATCTCGAAGGGCACGCCGACGCTGCCCATCAGCACCAGCCGGCGCACGCGCTGCGGGTGGCGAATCGCCAGCGCCAGGGCCAGCGCGCCGCCAAAGGAGTTGCCCACCAGATCGGCCTGTTCGATATCGAGCGCATCGAGCACGCCGACGGCCTGCGCCACCCAGTTGTCCATTGTGTAGTCGTAGCCGTCGGGCCGGGCGGAGAAGCCGAAGCCGGCCATGTCCGGCGCGATCACCCGCGCCTGCCTGGCCAGCGTGGGCATCACCAGGCGCCAGTTGGCCCAGGCCGACACACCCGGCCCGGAGCCGTGGATCATCAGCACCGGAAAGCCCGTGCCCATGTCGTGCACATTGGTCTCGATGCCGGCCGCGACAATGCGCTGACCGATCTCGGGGCTGGCGGCGGTCATGACGGTGCTCACAGCTTGATGCACACGTTCTTGAGTTCGGTGTAGAACTCGAGCGAATGCACCCCGCCCTCGCGGCCGATGCCCGATTGCTTGGCCCCGCCGAAGGGGGTGCGCAGGTCGCGCAGGAACCAGCTGTTGACCCACACCAGCCCCACCTCGAGCCGGCCGGCTACGCGGTGGGCGCGGGTCAGATCCTGAGTCCACACCGAGGCCGCCAGCCCGTACTGCGTGTCGTTGGCGCGACGGACGATTTCGTCCTCGCTGTCAAAGGGCTGGATCAGGGCGCAGGGGCCGAAGATCTCTTCGCGCGCAATCGCGGAGTCGTCATCCAGCCCGGTCCACAAGGTCGGCTGCACCCAGGCACCTTCGGCCATCACACCGGGCATCTGCACCGCGCCGCCCCCGGTCACCACGGTCGCTCCCAACTCGCGCGCCTTGGCGTAGTAGGACAAGACCTTGTTCTTGTGCTCCTGCGAAATCAGCGGGCCGAGTCCAGTGTCCGGATCCTCCGGGCGGCCAAGACGCAAGCCTTCGGCGCCGACCTTGAGCGCGGCAACGAACTTGTCGAAGATCGGCCGCTCGACATACACCCGCTCGGTGCCCAGGCAGACCTGGCCGCAGTTGGCGAACACCGAGCGCATGGTGCCCTCGATGGCAGCATCGAAATCGCAGTCGGCAAACACGATGGCCGGGTTCTTGCCGCCCATCTCCAGCGACACCGGACGCGAGCCGGTGGCCGCGGCCTTCATGATGGCCTCGCCGGTGCGGGTCTCGCCGGTGAAGGTGATGGCATCGACCTGCGGGTGAGTAGTGACGAATTCGCCCGCCGAGCCCGGCCCGAAACCATGCACCACGTTGTAGACGCCCTTGGGCACGCCGGCGGCATTCATCACCTCGCCGAGTAGTGCGGCAGTCTGCGGCGTCTCTTCGGAGGGCTTGACCACCACCGTGTTGCCGCAGGCCAGCGCGGGACCGACCTTCCAGGTCATCAGCAACAGTGGCAGGTTCCACGGGCAGATCACCCCGACCACGCCCACCGGCCGGCGCAGCGCATAGTTGAGCGCGCCACGCCCGTCAGGCGTCGCCATCTCGAAGAACTCGCTGGGCACGTTCTTGACCACGTCGGCAAAGATCTTGAAGTTCGCCGCGCCGCGCGGGATGTCGATATGCCGCGCCAGACTCATCGGCTTGCCGGTGTCGGCACATTCGGCAGCGAGGAATTCATCGAAGCGGGCGTTGATGCCATCGGCTACCGCATAGAGGATATCGACACGCTCGCCCACGGTCATGCGCCCCCAAGGGCCGTTGAGGGCCGCGCGGGCCGCCGCCACGGCGGCGTCCACCTCGGCCTTGCCGGCTTCGTGCACCGCGCCGATCACCGTGTTGTCGAGCGGCGAGCGCTTCTCGAAGGTCTTCGCGGTGCTGACGTATTCGCCGTTGATGAAATTGCGGATCTGGTTCATGTGTCGTTCAACCCTGTTTGTTGTCTTGTGTCACTTCCGCCCCGATGACCGCCAAAGCGGCCCGGGCGCAAGCCTCGTCCTGTTCTTCAGAAGCGCCTGAGACGCCCACCCCGCCGATCAGCACGCCGTCGATACGGATCGGCAGCCCACCGCCAAACACCACCAGCCTCGGCCGCGCCGAAAAACCGAGCTTCATGCCTTCGTCGTGACCGACAACCTTCATCCAGTCGCCCGTCGGAAAACCAAATCCCGCGGCCGTGTAGGCCTTGTCGATGGCGATATCGATCGACTGAACGAAGGCCCCCGGCATGCGCAGGAAGGCCGCCAGATTGCCGCCGCTGTCGGCCACTGCCACGTTGATGCGCACCCCGAGTTCGCGGGCATGCGCAACTGCCGCGCTCACGGCCTGCGCCGCTGCGTCGCAGCCAATGACTGCCTGGGTAACCACCACGGATTCGCGCTGAACCGATGCCATGACTGTTTGCCTTTCGCCTGTGTTGATACGAACAATATTTCGTATTATTCTCGACGTCAACACATTTTCTCGAGATTTTTATATTTCACCGAACATTGCTGTTTCGATAGAATGAGCACGTCATTCGCGCACCCGCAAAGGAACAAGGATCGCCATGAGCGACGCAGCCTTGAACAACACCACCGCCGCCCCTGATACGGGCATGGAACCCAAGACCCTGGTCGAAGGCGCCTACCGCCGCCTGCGGCGGAACATCGTCGAGGGCGTGCATCCGCCGGGCGAAAAGCTCCGGGTCGAACACCTCAAGGAGCAGTACGACGTGGGCGCCGGCACGCTGCGCGAGGCGCTGCAACTGCTGGTCACCGACGCCCTCGTGGTCGCCCAGGGCCAGCGGGGGTTTCGCGTTGCGCCCATTTCGCTGAAAGACTTCGAGGACATCACCCGCACCCGCGTGCTGATCGAGACCGAAGCGCTGCGCCAGTCCATCGCCCTGGGCGACGACGACTGGGAAGGCCGGGTACTGGCCGCGTTCCACCGCCTGTCGCGGGCCGAAGAGCGCCTTGACGACGAGGCCAGCGCGCGGGAAGACTGGGAGGAGCGCAACCGGGTCTTTCACGAGGTGCTGATCAGCGCCTGTCCGTCGCGCTGGATCCAGCACTTTCAGCAGATCCTGTATCGGCAGTCGGAGCGCTATCGGCGCCTGAGCCTGTTCCGCAACCCGATCCCGCGCGACGTGCACGCCGAACACCAGTTGCTGTGCGACACCACCGTTGCCCGTGACAGCGAGGCGGCCTGCAAGGTGCTCACCGAGCACATCCTGCGCACGCTCGACGCTGTCCGGCACATGCCGACCGAATTCCTGACGGCGGCTGCGCCGGTATCTCTGGCCCGCCAGAAGGCCGATCAGGCGTGAGCAGCCCAGTTGTCCGGGTGGCACATCGGCGAGTTCGGCCGCAGTGCGCCAAGGCCTATGAAGCGCTGGTGCGCGGCATGTTTGAAGATGCACGGCAATTACCCGGCTTCCTGGGCGCGGAGCTGACGCCGCCACTTGGCGACGGCAATGAATACCGGGTGGCGCTGAAGTTCGCCACCGATGCTGATCTCGAACGCTGGAATCTTTCGGAGGCACGCGCGCTATGGCATACGCGCCTCGCCCCACTGGCCGACGGCGACCCGGAATACCACTTGCTGTCGGGCATGGAGGCATGGTTCGTGCCGCCGCCGGTGCCCTCGGCACACCCACCCTCACGGGCGCGCATGACGGTGGTGACCTGGCTGGGGATTTTCCCCACCGTGTCGCTGCTGCTCTACGTCCTCGGCCCGGTGCTCGCGCCCCTGCCCTTCTTGCTGCGCACGGCCATCCTCACCGCCATCGTGGTGCCGTGCATGACCTACCTCGTCATGCCGCGGCTGACCCGCGCGCTGCGCGACTGGTTGCAGGCGGGCAGCTGACAACGCGTCGTGCTGCCCGCTCGGCACCGTCAGGACACCACGCTGAGGAAGCGCTCATTGAGCTTGCGGTCATGGTAGAACACCGCCGGGCCTACCTGATCGAAGGTCCACTTGATCGGCTGCTGGTCCGGATAGGTCTGGTAGCCGCCACAGAAGGTCTCGAAGCGGTTGCCTGAGGGATCGAAGGCGTAGATGGTGGTGCCGCGCGTGACGCCATGGCGGGTCGGGCCGATGTCGATCGACACCCGGTTCATGGACATGATGTCGGCCGCCCGCAGCACCTGCTCCCAACTCTCGAGCAGGAATGAAACGTGATGCAGCTTGCCCGGCTCCGGGTGGCGCACGAAGGCGATGTCGTGTGCCTTATTCGAGCAGGTCAGCCAGATCGCCAGATCGGCCTCGCCATCGTCCATCAGCACATGCTCGACCAGATAGAAGCCAAGCACGTCTTCGAAGATCTTGCGGGCGCCGTCAATGTCCGGCCCATATAACAGGCAGTGGTCGAAGCGCACCGGGTTGATGCCTTTGGCGTCGGGCACCCAGACTTCCGGATTGACGTAGGGCATGCCGTTGCCGACGTCGGTCTTCTCGGCATACAGCTCGATCTGGTGGCCCGTGGGAATCTCGAAGCGCACGCGCTCGCCGGTCTCGAGCATCTCGCCGGCGGCGATGCGCTCGGTGTGCACGCCGTAGGCACGCAGGTCGGCATCGAGTTTATCGAGCGTCGCTTGGTCGGCCACCTTGAAGCCGACGAAGTCGACGCCGGCTTCATCGGCCTCGCGGATGATGAAGCTGTTGTGGTCCCGCTCGTCCTGGGTCTTGAAGTAGACCCGGCCCTGCGTATCGCGGCCCATCTCCTTCAGGCCGATAACGTTGGTGTAGAAATCGATGCTTTGCTGGAGGTCCAGCACCCGCATCTGAAAATGGCCAGGGCGCAACACGCCGGTGATTGCCATGATGGTCTCCTTCCTCTATGCCGTCCCCGTTCGGGCGCGGGGGTATGCCCTTTTATGATCTGATGTCGTCCCGTGCGGACATCTGGTGTCGGGCGTGTCATGTCGCGTCCGGCCCAGGCCGGCACGACTTTTCTCTCTCTGCGGGGAAGTCAAACCACGGGGCCGCATCACACGGCCCCGGCACTGCAATTACTCAGCTCACGACGGCCAGGAAACGCTCATTGAGCACGCGGTCGTGGTAGAAGATCGCCGGCCCCACCTGATCGAAAGTCCAGGTGATCGGATGGTTGTCCGGGTAGGTCTGGTAGCCGCCCGAGAAGGTCTCGAAGCGATTGCCACTCGGGTCGAAAGCGTAGATGGTCGTCCCGCGCGTGATGCCGTGGCGGGTCGGGCCGATGTCGATTGACACCCGGTTCATGGACATGATGTCGGCGGCCCGCAGTACCTGCTCCCAGCTCTCGAGCAGGAAGGACACATGGTGCAGCTTCCCCGGTTCCGGGTGCATCACGAAGGCGATGTCGTGCGCCTTGTTCGAGCACGACAGGAACACCGCCAGGTTGCTCTTGCCGTCTTCCATCAACACGTTCTCGGTGGTGTAGAAACCCAGCACCTCGGTAAACAACTTCTCTACCTCAGTGATGTTCGGCCCGTACAGCAGGCAGTGGTCGAAGCGCACCGGGTTGATGCCCTTCTGATCCTGCACCCACACCTCGGGGTTGGTGTAAGGCATGCCATTGCCCACGTCGGTCTTGTCGGCATACAGCTCGAAGTGATGGCCTGTCGGCGCCTGGAAGATCACACGCTCACCGGTCTCGAGCATTTCACCCGCCGGGATGCGCTCGGTGCTGAGCCCGAAGGCGCGAATATCGGCCTCCAGCCGGTCCAGCGTGGCAGCGTCCGCCACCTTGAAGGCCATCGCGTCGATGCCGGCCTCGTCGGCTTCGCGCAGAACGACCGAGTTGTGATCGCGCTCGTCCCAGGCCTTGAGATAGACGCGACCTTGAGCATCGCGCCCCACTTCCTGCAGGCCCAGCACGTCACGGTAATGCTTGACGCCCTCTTCAAGATCGAGAACGCGAAGCCGGACATGGCCGGGTCTGAGAACACCATTGATCGCCATTTTAAGTCTCCTTCTGCGGTATCGAGCGCCCTCGCCGGGCCGCCCGTCCGCAGTTTTGTTATGTCATGGAATGGAAGATATTTGTCTATTATCTCGACGTCAACATATTTTCTCGAGATTTTAAATTCGCTTGAACAACGGACTGCGTACCTGCTGCGCATCGGCCGCGGAAATGAACTTCTCGGTGTAGATGTCGTTCTCGAACAGTCGCCCCTGCATCAGCGCACCGATGCAGGCATCGATCATCAGCGGCGGGCCGCACAGATAGGCCTTGTGGCCGCGGAAGTCGTTGTCGAAGTGGGCCGTCGCCGCCTCGTGCACATAGCCGCGAAAACCGCCCCAGTCCGTCCCCGCCGGCTCATCTGACAGCGCCGGCACATAGCTGAAATTGGCATGGCGCTCGGCCAGCGCGAGGAAGTCGTCGTGGTAGTACAGCTCGGCCCGGGTACGCTGGCCATACACCAGCGTGATGGGCAACTCACAGCCTGATTCGAGCAAGTCGAGAATCATGCTGCGGGGGCTCGACAAGCCCGATCCACCGGCCATGAAGATCAGCGGCGCCTGCGCCGACTTGCGCACGAAGAAGCGCCCGTAGGGCCCGGACAGCGTCATCCGGTCGCCCACCGCCAGCCGTTCGTGCAAAAAGGTGGTGCCCGCCCCACCGGACACGATGCGCACGTTCAGTTCGATCTCGCGGCCGCTGCTTGGCGCATTGGCCAGCGAGAACGCGCGTGAGCCGACATCGCCGGGGATCTCGAGGTTGATGTACTGCCCGGCCTGAAAATGCATCGGCTCATCGAGGGTGATGAAGATGCCCTTGATGGTCGGCGTCAGCGCCTCGATACGGCTCACCGTGCCGGAGAAGTCGCACACCGGAATCGATTCGGCGTCGGGCTCTTCTTCGATCTCCGCCTCGATGGTCACATCGCTTTGCAAAGTGGCGCAGCACGCCAGGGCCTTGCCTTCATCGCGCTCAAAGTCCATCAGCGCGAAGCTCGACGCCTCGCCGTGCTCGACCTCGCCGTCGAGCACATCGATCTTGCAGGTCGCACACAGGCCATGACAGCAGGCATGCGGCAACCAGATGCCGGCACGCAAGGCGGCGTCGAGAATGGTTTGGTCATCCTCCACTTCGATGGTCGTGCCGAGCGGTTCAATCGTCAGTTCGTAGCTCATTGCTGTTCTCTCTCGGGGATCCGACCCCGCGGCCAGGGTGCGTCAGGCCGCGGGTGTCGCGGATCAGCTGCAGGAGCCCTTGATGCCGGTCAGGCCAGGCGTGCGGAAGCGGAGCACGTCCTTGTGCTTGAGTCCGTTTTCGGCCAGCGACTTGTCCAGGTCGGGCGCCCAGGGCTTGCCAGACTTGAACCACTCGGCGGTGCTCCAGTCGATTTTTGCGAAATCCGGGTGATAGCCAAAGGCATCCGGCAGCGCCTGCTCGACCACCGCCCGGAAGGGCATCGTCGGCGGAAAGGGAAAGGCGAAAGGCGCGCAAAACAGCAAGTGGTCTTCCCAGCCGACGTACAGCAATTGGGCACCATGGAAGTTTTCGAGCCGGTCGGCGGGCTCGAATTGGTACGCTTTTACGGCAGCAACAGCCATGTCTCATCTCCTTCGTCGCGCCGGGGCGGTGTGCCAGGCGAGGTACTTGACCTCACCTGAGCAGACACCCTCCCCTGACGCTGTATCGGTTCAATGTGGTCTCGGTTCTGGAGGGCACGGCGAGGCGCCCGCAAGACGGTGCACCCGCCGCCGCCCTCCACCGCTCACACGTTTTTGGTCGCCATGCCACGCCAGGCGTCGAAGTTCTTCTGGTCCTCCGAGCCCTCGAAATCGAGGTTGTCGCGGCCGGATTCGAAGTGGTAATAGTCGAGCACCGCAGCCAGCGGATCGAAGCCCTCCACGGTCGGATCGGTGCCTTCCGGGAAGCAGTTGCCTTGGTAGATCTGATGCACCGGCAACCACGCCTGCACGTACTTCTCGGGCTCGTGCTCGAAGATCGCCTTGCAGTGATCGGAGCAGAAGTGATACTTCGACTCCTTGTAGTCGACCTCGCGATAGCAGATCTTGGTGGGGTCGCCCGGCTCGGTGAACACCATCGGAATCTGGCAGGTCTGGCACAGCATCGGCAGGGTCTTGTTGTAGAAACGGTTGCCCTTGGCGGCCTGCTCGCGCCAGTACTCCATGCGCGGCCGGTAGTACTTGTCGTAGCTGTCCGGGTACTTGGCTGACAACCACGCCATCTCGTCTTCGTCCGGCACCCAGGTGTGGAAGTTGGCGGCCGCAGCGTAGTTGTAGAAGGTGCTCCAGGCCTGGTGCGACAGGTGGTCCTTCTCGAGTGCGATCTGCTCGGCACACTTGGGCATGGTGATGCCGTAGCGGGCCAGATCCTTGAACAGGGCACCGCCGTTTTCCTCGAAGTAGATCTCCCAGGCTTCCTTCCAGCTCATCGTGCGCTTGGGCAGCATGTAGTCCATCATCATCGCCACCAGGGTCAGCACGCGATAGCCGCGCCAGGTCCACTTGTCGATCCAGCGCTGGACGATGGGCAGGTTGTCCGGATCCTGTTCGAGGATGAACTTGATCACCTCGAGGCCGAGCGTCATGTGACGGGCCTCGTCCGACTGGGCCGAGAAACCGAAGGTCATGGTGCCCATGTCGCCGTTGTAGGCGGCGCCGGACACGAAGGGCACGAACAGCAGATTGGTCAGCACATACTCGAAACTGAATCCGATCGACACCATGAACTCGAACGGACCGGCGGTAATCGCATCGTCGAAGAAGCTTTTCGGCACCGACAAGAACCACACCCGGTCATGCGCATGATGGAAGTCATGCATGCCGTTGTAGTACTTGTTGTAGTTGGCCACGGCATGCACCTGGGTCTGGGCATGGCGGATCTCATCCAGCGACTGCATCAGGCAGGCGACGCGCGGCCCGGCACCCGGAAACTGGCGGCCGGCGTGGGCAAAGCCGCGGTGTGCCACATATTCGAGCGGGCTGATGCCACTGACGAACAGCTTGACGGTGTTGATGTAGCGCGCGTCGGTCACATTGAGGTGGCCGTTGTTCTGGTTGAAGGCGTCCAGCACGGCATACAGCTTCCGTTCCTTCTCGGCCTGGTATTTCCAGTAGGCATCCATGGTCAGGCGGAACGGGTCTTCCCACTTGTCCCAGTCGTGAATCTTGATGCCCTCGTAGCTCATGTAGGGATAGATGTCTTCCATCTTCTGGTAGGACGGAACCCAGTCCAGGCCGCGCGTCATCACCGCATAACGCTCTTTCAGACCCAGCTTTTTCTTTGCAACTTGCATATCCATGTCTCTGTCTCCTTGCGCGTCAGGCGTTCCAGTAGAGCGTCATTTCGTCGTCGGTCTGGTCGAGGTTGCCCGACATGGTGATCAGGTTGATCTGCAGCTCCTGCAGGTCGTAGGAACGCCCAATCAGCTCCTCGATGGTCTCGCGACGGATGACGAGCTTTCCATCGGCATCGATCTTCACCATCGCCGGTGCTTCATTCACGATCGCGTCAGGGTTGTCCTGCACGATGGCCTCGACGATCGGGCGGGTGTCTTCGTTGGTTTGTAGCGCGATAAATACGGTCGACATCGCAATATCCTTAAAGGGGTACGCCAGACTTGATCAAACGCGCGTCGAACTGCTGGACAACCTCGGCAACCAGCGCATCGGTGCGTTCATTGAGAGCAATACGTGCCACCGGCAACAGGGCGGCGGCGGCGCGATCGCGCCACTGGATGACCCACTTGGCGAGGATTGCCTTGTTCTCGTCGGATTCGGCGGCAGCGGTTTTCATCGTCGCGTCGGTCCACCGTTTCGTCTCGGTGAACCAGTCGGTCATGAACTGGGTCAGCATGGCGACCGGTGTGCCGCCCTTGGCGGAGAGCACGTCATCGACGATCGTTTCGTACACCAGCGGGTAGAGCAGCCCATCGAGCGCCACGTTCTGCGCCACAAACAGTTCGACCGGGTCCTTGATGACCATGCAGTCCTCGACATAGCGGCGCAGACCTTGCCAGGCGTCGCCCTCCATCCACGACGTCTTTGCCACCTCAAGCGACTCGACGCCACCGAGCAGGAGGCCGACCCGGGTCAGGTACTGGGCAATGCCGAGTTGGTCCATCGCCTGATAGATGCCCGGCTGCGAAAAGGCCGTGCCATAGCTGTAGGCGCAGATCGAAGCGTTGTTCATGTTCGATCCCCAGGCCACATGGCGCAGCGGCACCAGCAGTTCAAGCACGGTGGCGCGCACGTCGGCGGGCAAGGTGTCGGCGAGGTTGCGGTTCTCGACAAAGTCGAAGTTTGCCTCGGCGGTATCCTGCTGCTTGGCGCGGGCCATCGTATAGGCGCCGTAGTAAAACTGACGGGGGTCTTTGAAGGCGTACCAGTCGGCCATCTTGATGGCGGTGCGGGACGCATCGTAAATCTGATGATCCGGATCCCAGGTCGGCCGGTAATGGAAGTTGGCCGTTTGCTGCATGTCCAACGTCCCCTCCTGGTAGCGGGTCGCCGGCTTGTCGGCCCCGAGCCGGCGGGCAATATTGTCGAAAGTGTGACGCAACGGTTTGATGGTTACCGTTCGCAGATCAATGTGCATCCTTGTCTCCTCCTGTTGTTTTCTATCCGGCAACGCCGGTTTATTGCTTGTCGCGAAAACGCTCTTGCGTAGCGTCCCGCAGGCGCCACTCCCAGTCCGCCCCGGTATCGGCCAGCGGCCGCGGGCCTTCCATGAAAATCACGTCGTTATTGCTGCAGAACGCCTCGAAGGCATCGGCCGGCAGCAGCATCTCGACGTACAGCTCGGGCAAGCCGATCGAGAACTCGAACTCGACCAGACCGTTCGCACGCCGCTCCACAACGCGAACGTATTTCTTGCTCACATCGATCCGCATCTCCACCTGCGCCATTCCGTTCTCCATTTGATAAGCACCTACCAGCCCTTACAGACCTATCACTCAAGGCCTGTGCCAGTTGCGCCAAGCATCTGTTTTTAACCGGATATTTTTATTTTTCTCGAGATTTTGTTTGAAAAGGCAAGTTTATGGAGTGATCAATTGATCAAATACATCGTCTCAGCTCACCAAATGATCAACCGTGTTTTGTGCTTTGCAACAAAGGCTTAGCTGCGACAGGCAAAAAAAACCCGGCATGGCGCCGGGTCGGTGAGTGGGCTGAAGACGTGAAGATCACCGAGGCGCTTTCATGCGTGCTGCGTGCGGTGTCTCGGGCGCCGACCGTGCGGCTGACAGGCACTTGAGCATCTTTCCCAGCACTTCCAGGTCGAGGTCGGAGTGCGGAATCAACTTGCACGCCAGCACGACACCGACCGCCTCCTCGGCTTCGGAGACACAGGCGCGACTCATCTTGCGCACCGTGTATTGCCCCGAACGCACCCGCACGCGGCACACGCCGCAGCCACCGCCCCGGCAGCCGACGGGAATGCCGCGATACCCCAACAACTCCATGGCATACAACACGCTTTCGTCTGACCGGCACGCAAAGCTATCCGCGGTATTGAGCAGACGGATCGTGAATCGCCGCACCTCTTGCTTGACCATGTGAAGCTCGCTATTAATCTCGAGATTTCATACAATACGCGGAAACTTCGCCGAAGAAAATCCTTCTATTACAAAAGAGAGGGTCGTGAAATCCTCCGTATCGGAGGACGGACACGCGCGGTTCCGGGCGCAATCGGTGCTATAAGAAAGAGACTCGGAATCCCTGACAGACAAGCACATACCGAGACCCCGAGGAGGCCATGTGGCGGGAATTGAATACCCGGAAATCAATGACTTGCGCAGTCTGGTGCACTTTTCATCCGAAGATGGTCTGATCTGGCTGGATCAGAACCGCATGGTGTTGATGCACACCGCGTCGCTGAGCGAACTGCGCAAAGAGCTGATCACCTCGCTGGGCAATGAGCAGGCCCGCCGCGTCCTCACCCGAATGGGCTACGCCGCGGGTGTGCGCGACGCCGAGCTGGCCCGCAAGATTCGGGGCCATCAGAGCTTGAAGGACGCGTTTGTCGTCGGCCCACAGCTACATATGCTCGAAGGCAGTGTCCAGGTCGAAACCGTCCGCCTCGACATGGACATCGACAACGGCAAGTTCGACGGCGAGTTCATCTGGCATAACTCCTGGGAGGCCGAAGTCCACCTCGCGGAGTTCGGCCATGCCGCCGATCCCATCTGCTGGATGGAGCTGGGCTACGCCTCGGGCTACACCACCGCTTTCATGGGGCGTTTCATTCTCTTCAAGGAAGTCGAGTGTGCGGCCACCGGCACCAACCACTGCCGCATCGTCGGCCGCCCTGCCGAAGCCTGGCCGGATGCGGACGCCTACCTGCCCTATTTTGAGGAAGACTCGGTCCTCGGCAAGCTGCTTGAACTGCGCGACCAGGTGGACGCGCTGCGCTCCACGCTGTGCAAGAACCGGCCGACCACCAACCTGATCGGCGCCTCTGCCGGCTTCCAGACGGCCATTTCGCTCATCACCAAGGCGGCAGCCACCAATGTCACTGTGCTGCTGCTGGGCGAAACCGGCGTCGGCAAAGAGCGCTTTGCCCGAACCCTGCATGAGCTCGGCGCCCGCAAGGACGCCCCCTTTGTCGCCATCAACTGTGCCGCCCTGCCCCACGATCTGATCGAATCCGAACTCTTCGGTGTCGAAAAGGGGGCCTACACCGGTGCCGATACCTCGCGCGCCGGCAAGTTTGAGCGCGCCGACGGTGGCACCCTGTTTCTCGACGAAATCGGCGAACTCCCGGCCGCCGCGCAAGCCAAGCTGCTGCGCGCCCTGCAAGAAGGCGAAATCGAACGGCTGGGTGGCGACCAGGTCCGCAAGGTCAATGTCCGGCTAGTCGCGGCGACCAACGTCAATCTCCAGGAAGCCGTCAAGGAAGGGCGCTTTCGCAACGATCTGTATTACCGACTCAACGTCTATCCGGTCACCATCCCGCCCCTGCGCGAACGTGCCTCCGACATCCCCTTGCTGGTCGACGCGCTGCTGAAACGCTTCACCGCACTGCACGACAAGAAGCTCATGGGCATCACCGACAAAGCGCTCAGAGCGCTGGGCGACTACGCGTGGCCGGGCAACATCCGTGAGCTGGAAAACATCATCGAACGCGGCGTCATTCTTGCCCCCCAGCACGACTGGATCGAACTGGAGCACCTGTTTACAAGCCCGGCACAATACGATCAGTTCCCGATCGGCGTTGGTGCGGATGGCGTCTTGAGCAACAAGGCCCCGCACGAAATCAATGATCTCGCCACCCTTCTTTCGCAAAGCGGCAGATCACTGCACGATATCGAAAACCTGATGATCAACCATGCCGTCACGCAATCCGGCGGGAACCTCGCCAAAGCCGCCCGAGCCCTCGGCATATCGCGGCCACAACTGTCCTACCGACTGAAAAAACTCTCCGACACATCTTCCGCGTAAGGCCAGCGGGCTGTCGTGGTTCAATTTCCTCGGACACCTCGACAGGCGGATGATCCATCACGTGCTGGATCGGCAATTCAGGCCGACCACGATCAATGCCGCGTGGGTCTCGGATATTGCCTACGCTGGCTGGCTCTACCCGGCGGCGGTGATGGATCTGTACTCGCGCAAAATCGTCGGCTGGGCGATGGCGCCGAGCACGCATGCCAGAGCTGGTTTGTTCCGCCTTGAAGATGGCCATTACACGGCACCAAGCGCCGGCCGGGTTGATTGTGCATTCGGACCGTGGCAAGTCAGTACACCTGCGCCACCCATCGCGAACCGCTGAGCCGTCATGGCTTGCTGGTCAGCATGAGCCGTAAGGGCAACTGCTGGGACAACGCCGTGATGGAACGCTTCTTCCTGAATCTGAAGATGGACCGCGTTTGGCAGCAAGACTATGCAAACCATGCCGAGGCCAGCCGAAATGTCACCGACGACATCGTCGGTTTCTACAACACCGTCCGCTTGCATTCGACGCTGGGCTACATGGTAGCCCTCCGCGTACGAACGCAACGACGCCGCAAAACAGCTTATCGAGGTGTCCGAAAAAACTTGACCACTACGCCTGTTCGCTGGCCCCGTTTTGATGGGCGTCCCAGCCGCCGTTGCGCACAAGGAATGCCGGTCGGATGTGTGCCGGCCTTGGTCGGCTCCCGCCCAGTTCTGCAGAGGCGACGTCTGTCACACTGGAGCGCGAGCTCTCGCAAACGCCCCCGACGTCGGCCTCCTTCAATCCCGATCGAGTCTCACCAATAGCTTGCCCCGATTTCCCCCGTTGAACAGCAGCTTGAGCGACGGGAAGGCGTGTTCGATGCCCTCGACCACATGGGCCTGATACTTGAGCCGACCGGCCTGGAACCAACGGGTCAGATCACGCTCGCAACGTTGCTGATCGGCGCCCCCGAGGAAGTCGAAGACCACAAAACCTTCCATGCGGGCGCGGCGCATGAGCAGCATGAAGTGGTTCTTCACGCCATAGAGGGCGTCCGGGTCCTCGATGTTGTCGTAGTCGGAGATGCCGCCGCAGATCACGACGCGGGCGCCCATGGCCAGATGCGCGAGCGCGGCATCGAGGATGGGGCCGCCGACGTTGTCGAAAAAGATGTCCACGCCATCGGGACAGGTCCGGCCGATGGCCTCGAGGACGTTCTCGGCCTTGTAGTCGATGGCAGCGTCAAAACCCAATTCATTCACCAGCATGGCGCATTTCTCGGCGCCACCCGCAATGCCGACCACGCGGCAGCCGGCAATTTTGGCAATCTGCCCGGCCTGAACGCCGGTGGCCCCGGCGGCGCCGGAGATCAGCACCGTATCACCCGGGCGCGGCTGACCCTTGAGCAATAGACCGTAATAGGCGGTATGCGCGTTCATGGCCAGGGCGCAGATCGATGCTTCGAGCGACACCTCGGTCGGTGCCGGCATCTTCATCATGAAGGCGGTGCGATCGGGGTTGATGATCGAATACCGCGCCCACTGCATCAGCCCGTAGGCGATATCGCCCTCGGCCCAGCCCGGCGCGCGGGACTTGTCCACCACCCCGATGATGAAACCGCGCATGGGGTCGCCGAGCGGGATGGGCGGCAGATAGGTGTAGCGCGGCGACAGCCATACCCGGTTGGTCGGGTCGAGGGAGAGATACACCCCACGCACCCGGATCTCGCCCTCGCCCGGCTCCGGCATGGGCTGCTCACGCAGCACCAGATTGTCGTCACTCATCGGGCCATCGGCATGGCGGTTCATCACCCAGACCGCGTTCGTTTGTGTCATGTCTCCTGCTCCTTCGGGTTTTTGTCGGTGCGGGCTAAAGCGTGTAATCCGGGCAATCCCGGGCGAAAGCGATGTAATCGTCGAGTGCATCGGGGTTGGCCATGGAATCCGGATTGGCCGCCTTCGCCACCGGCACGCCCATCAGTAGTTTGCGCACCGGCACTTCCATTTTCTTGCCGGTGAGGGTGTAGGGAATCCGGTCCATGGCATAGATGCGATCCGGCACATGGCGGGGGGAATACTCGCTGCGCAGCCGATCGCAGATCCGTTTTTCCATCGCCGCGTCCAGGACTACGCCGGGGTCGAGTTTCACGAACAGGGGCATGAAAAATCGCCCCCCCGACAGGTCGAGGCACACGATCAGGCTATCGGCCACACCCGCGATCGCCTCGACACAGCGATAGATGTCGGCTGTGCCGATCCTGACCCCGAAGCGGTTGAGCGTCGAGTCAGAGCGCCCATAGATGTAGCAGCCGCCGCGGGCGTTGATCTTGAGATAGTCACCGTGACGCCACAGGCCGGGATAGACCTCGAAGTACGATTCCCGGAAACGCGTGTCGCCCTCATCATTCCAGAAACACAGGGGCATCGAGGGCATGGGCTGACACACTACCAGTTCGGCCACCTCGCCCACCACTGGCGCACCGGCCTCGTCAAGCGCCTTCACGTCGACACCCAGCATCCGCGCCTGGATTTCGCCAGCATACACCGGCAGCGTCGGCGAGGCGCCCACAAAGCCGGTGGCCACATCGGTGCCACCACTTTGCGAGGTGAGCCACAGGTCCGGGTTAATGTTCTCGTAACACCACACCATGGATTCGGGCGTCACCGGCGAGCCGCCCAGCAAAATGCCTTCGATGCACGACAGATCGTAGGTCTCGCTCGGATGGATGCCCCCCTTGGCCATCATGCCCACATAGGTGGGGCTGGCGCCGAAGAAGGTGGTGCCGGTGTCAGCGGCCATGCGCCACAACACGTCCGGGTCGGGATGGGCCGGGTTGCCGTCATAGAGCACGGCAGCGGCGCCCGACAGCAGCGAGCCAACGACGATGTTCCACATCACCCAACCGGTGGTGCTGTAGAAGAACATCACCCCACCGGGCTTGAGGTTGAAGTGGAAGTGCGAAAGCTTGAGCATCTCCAGGGTGATGCCGCCATGCCCATGCACGATGGGCTTGGGCAGGCCGGTGGTGCCGGAGGAATAGACGATCCACAGGGGATGCTCGAAGGGCGTGGGCGCGAATTCGAAGCCCGGCACGTCCACCCCGTCCGGCACCACATCCGGCCACCGGGCAACGCGCACGCCGGGCGTGGCCTCGAGGCCGGGATCATCCGGATTCAGATAGGGCAGGCAGACGATGGTCTCCAGCGTCGGCAGGCTGGCGGCGATTTCGCGGGATTCGGGCCGGCGGTCGAAGTCCTTGCCGCCGTAGCGATAGCCGTCAATGGTGAACAGCACCTTGGGCCGGATCTGCACGAAGCGGTCAAGCACGCTCTTGACGCCGAAATCCGGCGAGCAGCTCGACCAGATCGCCCCCACCGCCGCCGTGGCCAGCATCGCCACCGCCGCCTGCGGCGTGTTGGGCAGGTAGGACACCACCCGGTCGCCCTGCTCCACCCCGGACTCGCGCAGCCAGGTGGCCAGGCACCGCACCTGACGGGCCAGTTCATCCCATGTCATGTGCTGAAGCGGATTGAGTTCCGACAGATGATGCAGCGCCACCTCGCCCGGCCGGGCCTGGCGCAGCAGCTGTTCGGCGAAGTTCACCTGCGCACCCGGAAACCAGCGCGCGCCCGGCATCACCGGGTTTTCGAGCACGGCGCGGTAAGGGGTCGGCGAGCTGATGCCGAAGTAGTCCCAGAGCGCCTCCCAGAACGCCGCCACGTCCTTCACTGACCAGGCCCACAGGGCGGGATAGTCGGCGCAGTCCACCCCGCGCTCGCGGCGCAGCCAGTCAATAAACGCCGTGACATTCGAGCTGTCGACGAAGGCCTCACTCGGTGTCCACAACAAATCGCCTTCATTGACCATATCGCGTCTCCTCAATCGTTCTTGTTATCAGGTCGCCGTCCAGCCGCCATCGACCGGCAGCTCCACGCCGGTGATCCAGGACGAGGCCTCCGCCGCAAGGAAGCGCACCGCATGGGCGATGTCCGCCGGCTCGCCCATGCGCCCGATGGGATGGGCCTGGAGGAAAGCGGCGCGGATCTCGTCGAGCGAGGCGGTGCCGCCGGACAGGGCCTGGTTCTTGTGCAGGAAGGAATCGGCCATCTGGCTGGCGACCACCCCGGGATGGATGGAGTTGCAGCGGATGCCGTAGCCGAGGCGGCCGCATTCGACCGCCACATCCTTGGTGATCATCCGCACCGCGCCTTTACTCGCGCCATAGGCCGAGAGCCAGGGCACGCCGATCAGCCCGGCCACCGAGGACATGTTGATGATCGAACCGCCGCACCCGGCCGCACCGCCGGGGCGCATGGCGATCACCGCCTGTTTGCAGCCCAGGAACACGCCGTCCACGTTGATCGCCATGAGGCGACGGAAGTCGTCGAGGCTCACCTCGGTGATCGCGCCCATGATCTCGATGCCGGCGTTGTTCACCAGCACGTCGAGGCCACCGAAGCTGTCGATGGTGGTCGCGATGGCGCGCTCCCAGTCGGCTTCGCGGGTGACGTCGAGGGGGTGATAGTCCGCCTCGGCACCACTGGCGCGCAGGCTGGCGGCCGTATCGCGACCGATGTCGTCGAGCACATCGGTGAGCATCACCCGCGCCCCGGCATTGGCCAGATGGCGGGCACATTCGGCACCGATGCCGCGCGCCGCGCCGGTGATCAGCGCGACCTTGCCGTCGAGGCGGAAGGGATCAGCGGCACTCATGCGCTCACCTCCGCCAGTTCCGCCTGACGATCGCGTCGACGCAGCACGGCGAGGCGATCGAGCACGGTCTCGGGCACCGCGTCGGCCGGGATACTGCCGTGGTAGAGCCGGGCGTTCGGCGGAGCGAGCGATTCGCCTCCGTCATGCCAGAAGGCCTCGGCCACGCACACCTCGCGGTTGCCCGCGGGCGCGATCAGCAGATCGAGCGCACCGTCCTCATTCACCGGCAGCAGGCCGGCCGGATCGAGCAGGCCGATGGCCCAGCGGAAATGCCGGCAGGTCTTGAACACCGAATCATAAAGTGACAGGTCGTCGGCGTTGCGTGCACCGTTGTCGGCCGACTCGCACAGCAGCACCAGATCGACGCCCGCCGAGGCGAACTCACCGAGGAAGTTGGCCACATACACCGCCGCGCCGTCGATCTCGTCCGGGTCGTTCGCCACATCTGCCGCCATCGGTTCGCCATGAGCCACGGCGTAGGCGGCGGCCAGCCACTGGCGCGGCGAGGGCAGCACCAGCGCCAGCGGACGCTCACTATCGGCGGCGCGCAGCGGCCCCAGCAGGGCCGAGACCGCCTGGCGCAGGCCGGCGTCCTCGAGCAGGCGGCGCAGCGGGTAGGCCGGCCGCTTCTTCTCGCCCATGGCGGCCGACAGGGCCGGACTGGCGCGCAGCAGCGCCTCGGCGATACGCGCCACCGGCACGGTGATCACATCGGAACCCAACAGCCCCTGGGCCTTGCCATGGAAGGCGGCAAAGGCCGCGTCATCCAGCCAGGGCACACCACTGGCGCCGGCCAGCCGTGCCCCCGCATAGTCGTAAAAATCCAGCCACACCAGCGGCTCACCGCCGGCCAGTCGGTCCATGAAAGAAGTACTCATCGGAATCCTCCCGCAGGATATCGGTCAGCCACGCCCGGCCGTCGCAGCGGCCAGTTGCGCTTCGAGTTCGGCAATACGCACATCCTTGGGGTTGGGCATCATCACGCCTTGCACCGCGCCCCGCTGCATCACCACACGGCCGGCCCCCTGGCCCGCGTAGATACGGGTGGGGTCGTCCCAGCTGCCGTAATACGGCAGATCCTCGGGCGGCTCGGGGCGCACCCACTCGGCCACGAATTCGTCGAAGGGCTTGCCCCGGCGCTTGCGCGACTCGCGCTCGGCGGCGCGGGCGGCACGGGTGGCCTCCACATCGAGCACCAGTGAGTCGGTGTCATACACCACGTGATAGAGCGCGCGAGCGGTCTCGTGGGAGATAAGGTCTTCTTCCAGATCGCGGATCACCAGATTCGGATCGCGGTCGAGCACGTCGCCATAACCGGCGCCGGCGCCCTGGCAGATCATGTAGACCTCGCCCTCCTGCACCGGCTCGAAGGTCATCCCCATGTCGTAGGCGCCGTATTTGGCGCCGGGGATGGCCTGCTCGTTCATGAGCTCGACCAGGTCGAACTTGAAACTGCGCGGATCGGTCTTGAGGGTGTCGAAGACATTCACCTCGCGGATCTTGCACAAGGTGTACACCGGCGAGGCGTAGCCGCCAAAAAGCCCGTAGGCACTCGGATGCAGCGAGCCGGTGCCGCCGGTCATGAAGCCCCAGAAGCCTGCGTCTCGACTGGTGATGAGCTGCTCGTAGCCGAGGCCGCCGCGATACTTGCCGAAGCCGACCCGGTCCTTGGTCAGATGCTGGGCCACCAGCCGCAGCACCGGCAGTTCCTCCTCGATCAGCTCCTGCTCACCGGTGTCGCACATGTAGCCGAAGCACGGAGCCACCGCATGCTCGCCATCACGGTTTTCGCGCGCGCCGCCGCCGTTGCCGTTGATGTCGGCGCAGAAGTTGCCGGTCACCTCGCCATGCTGGGTGACGCCGCCGTAAATAAAGGTGTAGGGCTGATTGAAGTGCGAGGAGTAGATCGCGGTGTAGCGGGTCGGGCAGCTGTACATGAACTTCGCCAGCGCGATGGTCGGCAGGGTGAAAGACTTGAACAGGGGAATCAGGCTCATGCAGTTGGGCGCGTCAAAGGACGAGTCCAGCAGCGAGTTCTCGTCCGAGAGCACCTCCACCGCCGAGAAGCAGGCCATGTTGTGAGGCAGGTCCGGCCAGATGTAAAGCAGGTAGGCGGTGGCGATGCAGGTCTTGAGCGAGGCCAGGGTCGTATTGATGGAGCGGTTGGTGAACTCGGGGCTGGAGCCGCGCACATCCAGGATCATGTGCTCGCCCTTGACCGTAACGGTGAGGTTGTACTTGATCAGCACGTTCTCGCGCAGGGTGCCGTCAATGAAGGCATGGGTGCGCACGGTACCGTCGGGCATCTCGCGGATGCGTCGGCGCACCTCCACGTCCACGTCCTCAATGTTCTTGCGCAGGCAGGCGATGAGGTTTTCCTTGCCGTACTCGGCAATCACCGAGCGGATGCGCTCGATCAGGCGCAGGCAGGCATGCAGCTTGACCTTCACGTCCTCGTACTGGAGCTTGGGGTCGCGCACCGAGTTCTGCAAGAAGGTGAGCAGATCGCGCCGCACCTGGTTGTTCTCGACGATGCGAAACGGCGGCATCTTGAGCCCCTCGTCCCACTTGCTCTCGGCCGCCGCCGGCATGCCGCCGGGCTCGCAAGCGCCGTTCTCGCCCTCGTGGATGGTCGAGGACACCCAGCAGATCACCTCGCCCTCGTGGAACACCGGCATGATCATGCTCTGGTCGGTGTTGTGGATGTTGCCGTAGCGCGAGTCGTTATGGATGAAGCCGTCGCCCTCACGCAGGCCCACCGTCGGGTCGTGCGCCCAATACTTGGCAATGAACTTGAGCGGGTAGTGACACACGCCGGAGAACACCACCACCCCCTTGGGGCTGATCGACGACAGATCGCCGGTAGCGGTGTAGACCGCGGTCACCAGGTCGCCCCATTTTGCACCCGGCGCGGTACCCATTTGTTCGACCATGTCGTAGGTCTCATCGAGCGCCGCATGCAGGCGGCCACGCACCAGATTGAGCGCGTGCGGGTCGAGCTCGCTGTTGAGCAACGCATCCTCGACCTCGGTGCGTGGGCCGATGTGGTGATCGCGCATGATCGCCGGGTCGGGTCCATAGAACAGCGAGTTCTCTTCCAGGAAGGTATCCAGCAAGGCCTGCTCGTCGGCACTCAAGGCCGCTTTCATTTGATTGTCGGTATGTCCCATTTCGGTCTCCGCGAAGTGCTCTTTTGAGGGCGTCAGTCGGCGAGTTGCTTGAACCACACCGCGCCCTGACCGGCGGCCCGGTACTGCCAGCCGGGTTCGACGAGGTAAGTGGTTGCCGTGGTCACGACGATGGCCGGGCCGACGATGCGAGTGCCCTCCTCGAGCGCCGCGTCGTCGTAGATGGGTGTCTCAACTGCGCCATCGACACCGACAAAATGGCAGGCCCGACTGCCCACCGGCGCGCCCGGCGCCTTGTCCGGCCCGGTCGGCTTGATGCCGGCGAAGCGCACGGTCTCCAGTTCTACGTAGGCGCACACCCGGATGGTGTTGATGCGCACGCCGGCTTCGGGCGCCTGACTCCCGGCACCGAAGCGGTCGCCGTAGCTGGTGTGGAACTGGTCCATAAGCTTGAGCACGTCGGCCATGCTGGCCAGGCGGCTGAGCTCGGTGACCACCGCGGTCTCGACCCGCTGGTTGCCGTAGCGCATATCGAGTTCGAGTCGGTAGCGGATGTCCTCGGTCCGCATACCCTGGCGCGTCAGGTCCTCGCTGCCGCGCATTTCCAGATCGGCGACGATCTCGTTGAAGCGGGTGTAGTCGTTGAACAGCTGCTTGCGATTCGAGTCGAACAACACCATGAACACCGAAGATTCGTGGATGTGCATCTGGTGCATGTTTCCGGCGCCGCAGGCCGAGAACACCGAGCTGTAGGGCGGCGCCAGAATATGGCCAATGCCAAGGCTGCGGGCTATTCCACAAGCGTGCAGCGGGCCATTGCCGCCGTAAGCGAGCATGGTGAACTGGCCGGGGTCATAGCCGCGGGCACGCAACTCGGCGGCCATGCCGTTGGCCATGTTGGCATCCACGGTCTGCTTGATGAGCTTGCACACCTCGATGGTGTCCAGATCGAGCTCATCGCACAGGGAATCTTCAATGGCACGCTTGGCCCTGCGCGGGTTGAGCTTGATCTTGCCACCGGCATAGTTCTCGGGGTCGAGATAGCCGAGCAGCAGGTCGGTGTCGGTCACCGTGGGCTTGAGGCCGCCGCGGTCGTAACTGGCCGGACCGGGGTCGGATCCGGCACTTTCGGGGCCCACCTTGACGGTGTTGTACATCCGATCAAACGTAGCCACCGAGCCGCCACCGGCACCGAGCGTGACCAGGTGCACCATGGGCACGCTCACCATCCAGCGCTCGATCACCGGGTTGAAGTCATAGTGCTTCACCCCGCCTTCGACCACGATGCCGATGTCGAAACTGGTGCCACCCATATCGGTGGCCACCACGTTACCCAGACCTGCCTCCATGGCCAGGTGTTCAGAAGCCGCCACCCCCGACACCGGGCCTGAATGCACGGTCTGCAAGGCATCGGTGGAGTTGAGCTGGGCCATGCCGCCGGAGTTGTGCACCACCAGCATGGGGCGCTGGTAGCCAGAATTGCGCAAATTCAGCTCCAGCGTGCCGAGCCCGTGGTACATGACCTTGTGCAAGAAGGCATCCATGATCGCCGACATGCCGCGCACATACTCGCCCTTGCGCCCCGCCACCTGGTGCGAGAGCACGATGGGCAGCGCACCGAGCATGTGGGCCGGATATTCCTCAAGAAAGATCTCGCGCACGCGCAGCTCGTGATCGGGGTTCACCACGCTGTTGGCCAGCATCACCACCAGCGCCTCAGCGCCCTTGTCCACCAGCTCACGCAGTTGCAGGCGCAGGTCATCCTCGTCGATGTCCATCACCACCGCGCCCTTGTAGTCGATGCGCTCGCGCACCTGTCGAATCATCGGGATGGGCACCAGCGGATCGGGTCGGGCAGCGTTGGGGATATCCATCTGCCGGCTGATATCCAGCCCCTCGCCGTAGCCGCGGCCGCGCGAGATGGGCAGCACGCTCTTGAAACCGGCAGTGACCAGCACCGCCACTTTCGGTCCTCGCCGCTGGATCAGCGCGTTGGTGCCAAGCGTGGTCGCGTAGCGCACCGAGTCCACTTCGGAGAGCAGTGCCTCGCGATCAACCCCCAGGTCGCCACAGGCATAGTCGAGCGCCTCGTTAAAGCCCAGCGCCAGGTTGTGATGCGTGGTCAGCGCCTTGCGCTGCACATAATTCCCGTCCCACACGACGAAGCAGTCGGTGAAGGTGCCACCGATATCGACAGCCACACGTTTCATGATTGTTCTTCCTCGTGCCAGTTAGTGGGCGTGGGTTTCGCGCAGTTTGCGAATGCGCTCGTCGTCGTCCGGAATCTCGACAGACGCGGGCGCCGGTCGGTCTTTCCACTGGGCCCGCAAGGCGTCGATGTCGAATTCCATGTCATGCAGCGGCGGATGGCCGGGCACGGTGTACTCGGTCTCGACCAGCGTGCCGCAGGAGGGGCAGTAGTATTCGAGCAGCGCACACCAGGCGGGGTCCGGCGCGAAGCTGCGCTGATACTTGGTGGTGTCGAGCAAGGGCTTGTGGATCTCGCGCGGATTTCGGTCATACACCAGCAAGCCCTTCTTGTAGTTCTCGCGGGCGCTCTGGATCACATGGCCGCAGCAGCGGCATTCCCACATCTCGCGATCGAGGTCGATCGCCAGGTATTCGGTCATCGGTATTTTCATTGTGTGTCTCCTCGGATGTCGGCGTGGCGTTTCTGGCTAGTCGGCTTTTTCAAGCACCAGGTCCATGCCACCGGCAAAGCGGTAACGCCAACCGGCCGGCACGCGGCAGGTGAAGAAGTCTTCCTCGAGAATCGCCGGGCCCTGGCCACACGACCCGGCGCGGTTGTCGGCAATGCGCACCAGCGGCACATCACGGGCATCGTCGCCGGGCAGGCACACCCGTCGGGTACCGGCCGCGACCGCATCGTGCACCTCACCGCCATCGACCGCTTCGAAGGCCACATGCTCGATCGGCTTGGTCACGCGCATCGACACCGACAAGTGTTCACCCGCCGCCAGTGCCACGTTCAAGGGCTGACCCAGCGTGTGGACCAGCGGATGCGCCTCCCCCGTGGCGTCGATGCGATTGAGCGACATCGCCTGCTCGCACTCGTCGAGCTCGAAGCCCTCGGCATACATGTCGCGGCTGGCCCGGCTGAGCAGGCTGGCGATCATCTCGTCGAGCACATCCTGGTCGGCGCTGGGCAGATTGGCCTCGTAGTGATGGGCGATATCGCTGAAGCCGAGCCCGAAGGCGCTGAAGACCGCGGCCAGGGCCGGCACGATCACCCGGCGCACGCCGAGCCGGTCGGCCACATCGCAGATCAGCAGCGGCCCGCCCCCACCGAAGGCGGCCAGCGTGGTGTCCGGGGTGATCTCGGTGAAATGGCGAATGCTGTCGGCGACCTTGCCCACCCAGGCCCGCTCCATGGCGGTGAGCGCGTCGGGGATTGTCAGTCCGACAGCGGTCGCCACGTTCTCCTTGATCGCTGCCTCGGCGCGACCGGCATCAAGAGTGAGTTCGCCACCGAAATACGACTTCGGATCGAGAATGCCGGTCAGCAGGCACACATCGGTGATGCTCGCCAGCTTGCCGCCCAGTCCGAAGCACGCCGGGCCAGGCTGCGCGCCGACGCTCTCGGGGCCGACCTTGATATGGCCGCCCTCCGCGCGAATGATCGAACCGCCGCCGACGCCCACACTCACCACATCCACCAGTGGCAGGCTGATTTCGACCGACTCCACCTCGCCGTAGCGCAGGCTGCGCAAACGGTCGTTCTCGACCAGACCGATATCAGTGGTGGTGCCACCCACATCGACCGTCACCAGACGCGCCGCGCCATGCTGTGACGCCAGCGCACGCGCCCCTTCCATGCCACCACGCGGGCCGGAGCTGTAAGTCTTGAGCGCCACCGTCTTGGCCACCCGGGCCGAATCGCCGTCGTTGCGGAAGATCAGCAACGGAGTCTTGAAGCGATGTTCGCGAAGAATGTTTTCGGCGTGATAGAGGAAGGTTTCCATGGCCGGATGGAGAAAGGCGTTGAAGGCCGCCGTCCAGATCCGTCGGGCGTCATCCATGTCGCTGCCGATCTCGTGTGAAAAAAGCACCGGAATCGCCCCGAGCAAATGGGAGGGGAACTTGCGCAGGATGATCCGGCGAATCCGCTTTTCCTCCGCCTCGTGATCCGGACCAATGATGCCGACCACGAGTCGGTTGGCCCCGGCCGAGGCGAGCGCGTTGACCACCCGCACTACATCGGCCTCGAAGGCGGCGCCTTCGAGCGACAGGTCGATGGACGCGACACGCTGGTCAAACAAGGCGTCGAACATGTCCTCGCCGCCAGGTGAATGTCGCAACACATCGACCGAAATGCCGACCGGCAACACCAACCCGAGTCGCGGGCCCTTGCGTTCGACCAAGGCATTGGTGCCCTGGGTGGTCGAGTAACGGATGTAATCGGTTGTCCGCAGCAACTCGACGACGTTTTCATCGCCGTAGATTTCCCTCGACGCCTTCTTCAGCCCTTCGAAAAAGCACTTGCTCAAATCGTAGGGCGTGGTCAGGGTCTTGGTGCGGAAGATGGTCCCGCCTTCGACAACAACGATATCCGTCAGCGTGCCACCGTTATCTATATTGATGAGTTTTCCCACGTACGCACCTCTGGAACGGGGTTGATGAAGAGCCATTCGATGGACGCATTGTTTTGGAATTGGCCGCTCGCCACATCGTTAATAGGGATGATTTTTCAGACGCGGGGAGATACCCACAATGGACGACGAATTGCCACGGAAATCACGGTAAAAGTAGTCTTCGGCGTGCCATGCGCCGGGGCGGCGATATACTCCAAAAGACGAATACGCCCCCACCCGCAACGATCCGACGGTGGCGGGTCGACACAAAAAAAGACGCAAGGAGACACACCTGTGAATCGGGACCCGGAAACCGAGGTCGGCGCCCAGCCCGCACGGATCAGGCTGAGTGCAGCCAAGCTCAGCCCGCCCACGCTCACGCCCAACTCGGTGGCCAGGGCCGCGCCGGTTCCGGATCTGATCCCGTCACATGTGAAGCTGGCCTTGTTCCTCGCCCCCGCCGGATTCGGCAAAACCACCGCCATGCTGCAATGGGAGGCGCGCGCGCGCGCCTCGGGCATCGGCACCGGCTGGGTGACCCTCGACGCGCAGGACAACGACGCCAGCCGCTTCCTCAGCTACCTGGTCGCCGCCCTCGACGCCTGCGGTGGCGAGAACCGCCATGACACCGCACCGGGTTCCCTGTTCGACTCGCAGACCGCGCCGCTGGGCGCGCTGCTCGACGCGGTGGACCGCCTGTCGGCCGAGGGCGTGGACTTCGCCCTCTTCCTGGACGATTTCGAGACCATCACCAACGGCGCCATCCACGAGATCGTGCGCCAGTTCATCGACCACCTGCCCGCCGGCAGCCAGCTGGTGATCGGCAGCCGCACCACCCCGCCGCTGGGCCTGGGCAAGCTGCGCGCCCGCGAGCAACTGGTGGAAGTGGGCGCCGACCTGCTGCGCTTCTCCCTCGACGAGGCTCGCCACTACCTCACCGGTGTGCGCCAACTGCATATCAGCGACCGCGACGTGGCCGAACTGCACCGCTGCACCGAGGGCTGGGCCACCGCCATTCAGCTGGCCTCCTTGTTCCTCGACGGGCAGCGCGACATCGGCGCCTTCATTCGCGGCTTCAGCGGCGACCAGGCCGCCATCGCCGACTACCTGGCCGAGGACGTGTTCAACCGCCAGAGCGAATCGGTGCAGGACTTCCTGCTCAAGACCAGCATCCTGGGCAACCTCAACCCCGAGATCTGCAACGCCCTCACCGGCCGCCCGGACGGCGCCGCCATGCTCGACCAGATCGAGCGCGCCAACCTGTTTCTGGTGTCGCTGGACAGCGCACGCATGGCCTACCGCTACCACAACCTGTTCGCGGATTTCCTGCGCAGCCACCTGATGCGCCGCCATCCCGACCAGGTCGCCGAACTGCACAACCGCGCCGCCGCCTGGTACGAAGCCGAGGGCGTGCTCACCACCGCGCTCGAACATGCCCTGGCTGCCGGCAACATGACGCTGGCCGCCACCCTGCTCGACCGGGTCGCCGAAACCCTGATCTACGAAGGCCGGGTCGCCACCCTCATCCGCCAGGTAGAGGCCCTGCCCAAGCAACACCTCGAAGGCCTGCTCAAGGTGCGTCTGGCCTACGCCTGGGCGCTCACCTTCGCCCATCGCTACCAAGAGGCAAAACTGGTGCTCGCCAGCCTGGAACAGAACAAGACCCGGCTCGACGAGCGCTCCCGCGACGGCATCCTCACCCTCGGCCCCTGCGTGCTGCTGTGGTCCGACCGCATCGACGAATGCCTGGTGATCGCCGCCGAGAACCTGCCCAAGCTCTCGGGCCGGGACGATTTCTCCCATGGCGCGCTGCTCAACATCTACGCCATGTGCCTGAGCATCGAGGGCAACTTCGGCCAGGCCCGCGAAATGCTCGGCACCGCCAAACGGCGCATGGCCCGCGCCAACAGCGACTACGGCCTGGTCTACGCCGACTGCATCGACGGCATCATCAGCTTTACCCAGGGCCGGCTGCGCGCCGCGCTGGCTCAGTTCGAAACCGTCTATCGCTACGCCAGCCAGCGCTCCCGCTATTCGAGCGCCAGCGCGGTCGCGGCGGTGTACCTGGCCGAAGCCTGGTACGAAGAAAACAACGTGGACGCGGCCGAGGAGATCCTGCGCGAATACCTGCTGCTGATCCGCCAGACCGGCCTGCCCGACCACATCATCGTCGCCCACCGCCTGCTCAGCCGCATTGAAGCCCGGCGCGGCAGCCTCGACGAAGCCCAGTACCAGCTCAGCGAAATGGAGCGCCTCGGCCTGTCGCGCGGCTCCGGCCGGGTGGTGGGCGGCGCGCGCCTGGAGCGGGCGCGCATCGCCATGAACCTGGGCGACCTCAACCTGGCCGCCAGCATCATCAAGCAAGAGGAAGTGGACCTGGGCTGGCGCAGCTCGGTGAGCGGCCGGCCGCCGGCCAACGAACTCGACGACATCCGCCTGCATGCAATCCGACTCAAGCTCATGCAGCGTGCCGGTGGCGAAGCCATGGTGCTGCTGCAGCGCGAGTTCGAACAACTCGACAAGGCCGGTGGCATGAGCCGGCGCCGGCTGCTGGCCACCTTGCTGCAGGCGCGGGCACAGCAACTCACCGGCGACCTGGCCGCCGCCCGCCGCCACCTGACCGAAGTGCTGCGCTTTGCCGCCGAAGAAGACCTGCAACGCACCCTGCTCGACGAGGACTACCTGCTCGCCGGCCTGTTCGACGAGCTGGGGCCAACCCTCGACCCCCAGACCGGCCCCGCCGCCACCTTCCTCAACCGGCTACGCGGCCGCCCGGCCCCGGCCAACACGCCGCAACCGGACAGCACCGACACCCCGGTGATGACGGACGCGGGCGTGGACGCCCTCACCCAGCGCGAAATGCAGATCCTGTCGCTGGTGGCCGAAGGCCTGTCGAACCGGGAGATGGCCAACAAACTCTTCCTCTCCGAAGCCACGGTGAAGACCCACATGCGCAACATCAATTCCAAGCTTGCGGTGCACAGCCGCACCCAGGCCATCGCCCTGGCGCGGAGCAGGCAGCTGATTTAGGGCGTGCTCAGGGTAGGCAGGTGGATCGTTGGCGAAATGATCGCTCTGTAGAAATGGGTGTGAATGGGTGTAGTATTGGTGCCCATGATTCGTTCCAATGCCATTCAGATAACGCCCGAAATCCTGAACCTCATCGCCGGCATCGATGAGTTCAAGGGCGCTTGGCGCGCGCTTGGCACGCTGGCACCGGATCGTCTTTCCGCATTGCGCCGGGTCGCCACCATCGAGAGCATCGGCTCTTCGACCCGTATCGAGGGTAGCCGGCTGTCCGATCGCGATGTCGAGCGCCTGCTCTCCAATCTCCAGATCAAATCCTTCACCACCCGGGACGAGCAAGAGGTCGCCGGCTACGCCGACGTCATGGAGCTGGTGTTCTCGTCGTGGCAAGACATTGCCTTGACCGAAAACCACGTCAAGCAATTGCACCGCGACCTGCTCACCTACAGTGAGAAGGACGCCTGGCACCGGGGCAATTACAAGACGTCCACGAACAACGTCGTCGCCTTCGACGAGGATGGAAACCAGCTCGGCGTCGTTTTTGCAACCGCCACGCCTTTCGATACGCCAGCCCTCATGACGGAGTTGATCGACTGGTTCAACGAGGCACGTGCGACAACCCGGCTTCACCCCCTGCTATTGATCGGCATCTGGGTTGTTGTCTTCCTGGAGATTCACCCGTTCCAGGACGGAAACGGCCGCTTGAGCCGGGTACTCACCACGCTTTTGCTGCTGCAGGCGGGATACGCCTATGTCCCCTACAGCTCGCTCGAGAGCGTCATCGAGCAGAGCAAAGAGGCTTACTACCTGGCGCTGCGACAAACCCAGGGCACCATTCGCAGCGACACACCGAATTGGCAACCCTGGCTGGTTTTCTTCCTGCGCGCCCTGGCAGAACAAGTGCGCCGGCTGAATAGAAAGGTCGAGCGTGAAAAGCTCGTTTTGGCGTCGCTCCCCGAGCTGTCACTGCAAATCGTCGAGTTCGCCCGGGAACACGGGCGCATCACCATGGGCGATGCAATCCGCCTGACCGAAGGGAATCGCAACACGCTAAAGCAGCATTTTCGCGCGCTGGTGGAACAAGGGCATCTTGCGCAACACGGCGCCGGCAGAGGCGTCTGGTACGAATTGAAGTAACGCGATTCGCCGTCGACCAGACCAGAAAATATACGAAGCGGCAGAAACAAAACCCAGAGGCCCCGGACAAAAGTCATCCTCTACTCACTCGGCATCACCCTCGGGATCGCCTACCAGGAGCCTACGCTCAAATGTAGGGCGCAATAGCGATGTTGATGGCAGGATGTATGCCGGCGGCGGCACACAGACGGAATTCATGTTCGACGTGAAGAACGAGTGGAAGACGTACTTCGACGAGTCCAAACGTATAACGCATTCGATCGGGCAATAGCCATGCTACGCATGTTTGTATCCACCGATGGCGGTCAGTGGCGAGAATTGAACATCGGCGTCAGCGAAGATCCTTATCACGCCCTCGACCAGCACGGTAGAAAAATTGTCAATGCAGACGGCAGTTGGTGGAGTACCCCTACGACGACTCTCCATGCGAAATGGCACTCGAGTGGAAGTGCAGGAGGGAGGTTTTCCGCAAGCACTCCTTTTTTGATATACCCATCTCCTGATGCTCGTTTTGTTGTCATCGTCTTTAATAGTCGAGCAGACGTCCCCCACAACGCCCTCGTCCTCAACGCCGACGGCTCGGTGCGCCACCACATCCAGCAGCCCGGACGGTACGCCGGACAACGGACCGAATTTCTCGATACATGGTGGTACGAGCGAAGTCCCCCACCATTTGCACGACCGTGGTGGGCATTCTGGCGCCACGCCCCCGAACCTGTGGTTGAAACGCGCATGAAAATGCTCATTGGCTGGCCAGGCGACCCAACGGGTAGCTTCGAAGCTCTGGATTTCGATCCAGAAGCCGGTACCTTCGGCGACATGGTCGATTCGGGACGGCTATAAACAAACCCTTTCGCTGTCGAATCTGCGAATGATTTGGCCGCCAACGGCGCCGCCTTCGCCCTCGAACACGGCATCCCCGTCGGCGGCGCACTCACCCCCGCCCAGCAAGCCCAGCTCGGCGCCCCGGTGCTGTGGTACGTCAATCAGGGCGGATCGCTCACCCCCACGGTGTACCTGCCCGAGCCCTGGCAACAGCAACTGATCAATCTGCCCGGCGGCAAGCTCGACGGCGACGTAGCCATCGCGCTGACCGCCCGCCACATCGACAACACCGGCTTCGTCCTCACTGATGGACAGCTGTCGATCGACGCCGAAGCACTCGAGAACCAAAAGCGCAACGCCTACTACTACGAAAAACGCGATGTCAAAGGCGGCACGCTTACCTTGCGCGGCGACACCGTTCAACCCGGCGGCTTCATGCAGGCGGCGCAGTGGGAGCTGAACGCCGACAAGGTCTATTCACGCTCGGGTGAATTCATCATCACCGGCGCGGATGCGGCCCAAACAGCTTCGCGCACCGCCGCCTTCGAAGCCGAGATTCGCGCAATCCTTGGCAACAACTTCACCTACGAAACGGCACAAGACAATCTCAAGACCGAGTTCAAGAAAGACCGGCGCGGCTGGAACCTGGCGAGCTGGATCAAGGACACCACCGTCGCCCAGTTCGCCCCGACCGACCGCAACATCATGAAGGCCATCGCGGCCCAGCCCGGTCAGAACTATGTCGATGAACAGGTGCAGAACAGCCCCGCGCTGTACGCCATCGGCAAGACCATCGTCACCATGGTGGCCAGTTTCTTTGGCGGGCCCTATGCCGGGGCGGGCGCCGCGGCGAGCTGGGATCAGTACTACACCTATGACGCCACTGGCGACATCCACGCCTCGCGACGTATCGGCGCCAAAAGCTTTGCGGTATCGATGGTCAGCCAGTATGTAGGTGGCCAGATTGATGGGGCTGTCGCCAATGGCTCCATCAGCGCCACCACCGGCAGCGCACTGACCATCGCCTCCCAGGCCGCCATCCAGAACGCGGTGTACGGCACCAGCTTCAAGGATGCGCTGATCAACGCGATGATCAACGAGGGGTCGGCCGCCGGGGCCGACTACATCGGTGACAACAACTTCGGCCCGCCAGGGAGTGTCGGCCACACGCTGGCGCATGGGGTGTTGGGGGCGATGGTCGAGTCGGCCCGTGGGGGCGATCCGCTGGCAGGGGCGCTGGGCGCGATGACGGCTGCGCAAATGAGCAGCTCCTTGGGTGAGGCACTGGGCGTCACCAAAGAGGACAGAACAGCTCAAATTGTCGTGCAGGCGCTAACGATGTTGGCCGGAGGGCTGGTCGCGCAGGCGGCCGGCCGCGACGCTTCGGCAGCAGTCTCTGCCGCGCAGAACGAAGTCATCAACAACTATCTCGACCATCTCGAATCGACCGAATACGCCGCGCTGGAAGAAAAGTGCGGTCGCGCGGGTAGCGGCTGCACGGCGCAAGAGCAGACACGCATGCGCGAGCTCAGTACGCTCGACAAGGCACGCGATGCGCTGCTCGCCAGCGCCTGCGCCAATCCATCCAGCGTTGCGTGCGCAGGTCAGTTGGCCGATTTGAATGCGGCGCGAATGAGCTTCTCCGGCCAGGATGTCGCCGCCGGCTCGCGCGCTGCCAGCGAGCTGGCCTGGATCAAACAGGAGCAGGCCAAACTTGAGGCCCGCGTGCAAAGCCCGGGCACCTACAACGTTGGTACCGCTGTGCTCGAAGTGGCCGGCGGCACCATCAAGGGCACGCTTGATCTGGCCACGCTGTCGGCGCAAGCGGCCAGTGGCGACACCACCGCGCAGGCTCAACTGAGCCAGATCGCCGAGGCCATCGGCGAGTTCTTCGCCTCCCCGGTCGACACCATCGAGCAGCACATCTCGACCACCCTGGCCGAAGCCCGCGCGCTCGACGATGCCGGGCGCACCGACGAAGCCCAGCGCCTGCGGGCAACCCTCTTCACCGAAGGCGCACTGGCCGTGACCGGAACTGGGGCGTTGGTGGTCAAGGGGTCGGGGAAGATTATTGCAACAGCGGAGCGCGTATTCTCAGACCAAGCTGAAAGAATTGCCACACGTGCACTGCTCGAAAGCGGCGGCATGATCGACGCGGCGACAGGCCAGTCGCTACTCGATCTCAAACAGCTGAGCAACCCGCAAAAGACGGCCATGGGTGAGTTGTTCGGCGAGCACACCGTACGCCAGATCATCCCCGATGGTCAAAAGCTTGCACGCATGCCCGGGCCGGGCGAGACTGGCATCGACGATCTGTACAAGGTCAACCGGCCGGATGTGGACTATGTGGTGATCGAGTACAAGTTCGTGGGTACCGATGCCAAGACCGGTGCGCAGGTGTTGGGCAAGACGCTGGATGGCGTACAGGGGAGTGAGAGTTGGACGTTGGGGGCGGGTAGATTGCAGAAAGCCGTCGGTGATGAGAGCGCGATTGCGGTAGAAAACGCCGTAAAGGCAGGCCGCTATGAAACATGGGTGGTCACCACCCGACCCGACGGGGCGACCGTTGTCGAGGTGCTTGATGCTTTAGGCAAGCCGAAGCCCGTCGATATGTCAAAGATTCTTACTTCTGGCGCCAATCTATCGGGAGCGCAGTTATGATTCGTGCGCCATTGGGAAATCAGAAATACTGGGATGAGCGGACAGGATTTCTATCAAACGCCATTGATCAAAAGGTTGAGATGCTCCGTGCGCCAAGCGCCAATCCAACTTACGATCCTCAGTTTTCTTTTGACTTGAGCAAGTACTACCTAAACTTGCTCCTCCGCTGCTATTCCCGCGGTGACCCCATTCACGAGTTGGCCGAACACTTCCCTGGCCTACTCGACGCCTGGGAACTGTCCAACCGGCTGGCCGCGGACATCTGTCGCGAACACAAGCTAGAAACCTGCCGAGACTGGAGCTTCGATCTGGCGAACCTGAACCACTACAACTGGTGTTTTTGGTTGGTCGGGCTCGCGCTGGCGCTTGAGATCCCGGAGGGCCAATGGCGCCGCCTGCTCGCGCTCATCGGTGGCGAAGGCGAAGACGCCTTGCTCGACCGCGTGATTGCCAGTCGAGCGCCGTCTCGCCGGATCGGCAGTGTGCTGCTGCATCCTAAGCCCTATGCTCGCTTGCTCAAGACCATCGACGCCCCAAAGGCGCAGCAAGCGGCCTTGCTCAAGGCCTTTGTCGATCACTGGTACGCCGAACTGGCGCGCCGGGGCAAGGACGAGCTGTGGTGGTATATCTACGGCGACCCGCTCAAACATCCGCTGGAGAAGGGCAGCTACTTCGGGCGCTGGTGCATTGAAGCGGTCGCTGCAGTCAAGGCCTTTGGCCTCGACGACAGCCTGTGTCTCGGGCATGAACACTACCCCGGCGATCTACTCAGGCCCGACGGCCCGAGCACGCATCCGGTGCGCACCGAAGTCAAATCCGGCTTCTGGCAACGCCTGTTCGGGCGCGACAAGGGCTGACCGCTTGTCTACCGTGCCGGTAGGGCCGGATTCATCCGGCCGCGCAGCGGCGGGTTGAAACCCACCCAACGCCTCCACCACCGGCCAGCCCCCGGCCGACCAGCAACAAGCCATCCTCGCCGCCAACGGCGCCGCCTTCGCCATCGAGCACGGCATCCCCGTCGGCTGTGCGCTCACCCCCGCCCAGCAAGCCCAGCTCGGCGCCCCGGTGCTGTGGTACGTCAATCAGGGCGGATCGCTCACCCCCACGGTGTACCTGCCCGAGCCCTGGCAACAGCAACTGATCAACCTGCCCGGCGGCAAGCTCGACGGCGATGTGGCCATCGCGCTCACCGCCCGCCACATCGACAACACCGGCTTCGTCATCAGCGACGGTCAGCTGTCGACCGACGCCGAAGCACTCGAGAACCAAAAGCGCAACGCCTACTACTACGAAAAACGCGATGTCAAAGGCGACACGCTTACCTTGCGCGGCGACACCGTGCAAGGCGGTGGCTTCATGCAGGCGGCGCAGTGGCCGCTATTCTCAGACTGGATTGGTCATCCAAGTCGGGAATTTGTGTTCGAACGGGTCCGAAGGCGAACTTTCGGAACCGCACGGCCGCCAATGGCGGCTGATTTGCGAATACCTGCCGTAGCTTAATCGTCATCCATCTGACCGGTATGGCCGAGGAGCACTCAATCAGTAGTCAGCCTGTACGGCAGCTCAGCTCAGAAACCTGCCACGGATCCGTCGAGACGCTGAATGTCTCTTGAGGATCGACAGCTACCGCAAAAGGCACACCCGCCACCACGAAGGCTCCGAGGGAGCCCTTCATGGTTGCTCTCTTCGCCTGTGACAAAGGCATCGCTGCTCCTCAGCACCGATCTCACCTTTCATGGCGCCCGGCACCCCAGCTCGCGCAGAAGGGCTTCGTTGTCAGCCCCCGGCGCTGGCACCGCCCCACCCACTGCCCCCGGCGTTCGGCCAAAGCGTGGTGCCGGCGCGGGCTGGGTGATGCCGTCGATCTCGATGAACGCTTCGCGCGCCCGGTTGTGCGGATGGTCTGGCGCTTCATCCAGCGACAGCACGGGCGCCACGCAGGCATCGCTGCCGCCGAACAGCGCGCACCACTCCTCCCGCGTGCGGGTGGCGAAAATCGCTTCGAGCCGGGCATGCAGGGCCGGCCAGCGGGCCGGGTCGTATTGGGCTTGCCAGTCGGCATCGTCGAGGCCCAGCACCTCGCCCAGGGCGCGGTAGAAGGGCGGTTCGATGGGGCCTAGCGAGAGCCACTTGCCATCGGCGCAGCGATACACATTGTAGAAATGCGCCGCGCCACCGAGCACGTTGTGCTGCTGCCACAGGCCGGCCGCGTTGGCGCCATGGATGAGCGCGCCGAGCACGGCGGCGCCGTCGGTGATGGCGGCGTCCACCACCTGTCCGGCGCCGGAGCGCTGGGCTTCGAGCAACGCGCTCACCACACCGAAGGCGAGGAACATGGCGCCGCCGGCCATGTCGCCGACGATGGTGGGCGGCACCCAGGGCGTGCCGTCGGAGCCCTTGCGGCCCAGGTCGAGCAGGCCGCTCAGGGCGACGTAGTTGATGTCATGGCCGGCCGACTGGGCCAGCGGCCCGGTCTGTCCCCAGCCGGTCATGCGGCCGAACACCAGCTTGGGGTTGCGGGCGAGGCACACCTCGGGTCCCAGGCCGAGCCGTTCCATCACGCCGGGGCGGAAGCCTTCGATGAGCGCGTCGGCGGTCTCGATGAGCGCGAGCACGGTGTCGATGGCGGCCGGGTCCTTGAGGTCGAGCGCCAGCGAGCGCTTGCCGCGATGGGTGACGGTGAAGCGGCCCAGATCGAGCAGCGTGGGTTTGGCGGACGGGTCGATGGCGCGGGGCCGTTCCACCAGGATGACCTCGGCGCCCATGTCGGCGAGCATCATGCCGCAGAAAGGCGCCGGGCCGATGCCGGCGAATTCGACCACCCGCAGGCCGGCCAACGGCCCCTGCCGCGTCGGCTTACTGGCGCTCATAGAGGGTCACCACGCAGGCGCCGCCGAGGCCGAGGTTGTGTTGCAGGCCGAGCCGGGCGCCGTCCACCTGGGTGGGGCCGGCGGTGCCGCGCAGCTGCCGGGTCAGCTCATAGCACTGGGCCAGGCCGGTGGCGCCGAGCGGATGCCCCTTGGAGAGCAGCCCGCCGGAGGGATTGGTGACCACCGCGCCGCCATAGGTGTTGTCGCCGTCCATCACGAAGCGCTCGCCCTCGCCTACCGGGCACAGGCCGAGGCCTTCGTAGGTGATCAGTTCGTTATGGGCGAAGCAGTCGTGCAGCTCGCACACGTCGATGTCGTCGGGGCCGATGCCGGCCTGGGTATAAACCGCTTGCGCGGCCTCGCGGGTCATGCCGGCGCCGACCAGTTCGATCATGCTGCGATCCTCGAAGGTGCCGGGGCGGTCGGTGGTCATGGCCTGGGCGGCGATGGCCACCCGGGTGTCGATGCCGTGGCGACGGGCGAAATCCTCGGACACCAGGATCGCCGCCGCACCGCCGCAGGTGGGCGGGCAGGCCATCATGCGGGTCATCACGCCGGGCCACACCGGCACATCGTTCATCACGTCCTCGGTGCTCACCACCTTGCGGAACAGGGCGAGCGGGTTGTTGGCGGCATGGCGGCTGGCCTTGGCGCGAATGGCGGCGAAGGTCTCCAAGCGGGTGCCGTAGCGCTGCATGTGCTCGCGCCCGGCGCCGCCGAAGTAGCGCAGCGCCAGCGGCAGCGCCTCATCCACCAGCTCGCCGCACAAGGCCTCGAAGCGGGCGAATGGGGACGGCCGGTCGGTGTATTTCTCCACGATCGCGCCCCGCGCCATCTGCTCGAAACCTACCGCCAGCACGCACTCGGCGATGCCATGCTCGATGGCCTGGCGGGCCAGGAACAGCGCGGTCGAGCCGGTGGAGCAGTTGTTGTTCACATTCACCACCGGGATGCCGCTCATGCCGACCTGGTAGAGGGCCAGCTGGCCGGCGGTGGAGTCGCCATACACATAACCGGCGTAGGCCTGCTGCACCTGGGCGTAGTCGATGCCGGCATCGACGAGGGCGAGGCGGATGGCCGCCGCGCCCATGTGGTCGTAGCTGTCGCTGGCGCCGGGCTTGGCGAAGGGCACCATGCCCACCCCGGCGACGATGGTCTTGTTTGTCATGTCTTCTCTCCCTCAGGCCCGCGTCACCGCGCGGCCGATCACCAGGCGCTGGATGTCGCTGGTGCCTTCGTAGATCTGGGTGGCGCGCACATCACGATAAATGCGCTCCACCGGAAAGTCAGTGGTGTAACCATAGCCGCCGTGCACCTGGACTGCCGCCGAGGCCACCTGCTCGGCCATCTCGGAGGCGAACAGCTTGGCCATGGATGCCTCCTTCAGGCAGGGCTGGCCGGCGTCCTTGAGGCTGGCCGCATGCCACACCAGCTGGCGCGCCGCTTCGAGTTGGGTGGCCATGTCGGCGAGGCGGAACAACACCGCCTGATGCTCGACGATGGGCACGCCGAAGGCCTCGCGCTCATGGGCGTAGCGGATTGCCGCCTCGTGCGCGGCGCGGGCCATGCCCACCGCTTGGGCACCGATGCCGATACGCCCGGCTTCCAGATTGGCCAGGGCGATGCGGTAGCCGTCGCCCTCGGCGCCAATCAGGGCATCGGCCGGCACCCGGCAGTCGTCAAAAAGAATCTGCGCCGTGTCCGAGGCATGCTGGCCCATCTTCTCCTCGATGCGGGCGACCACGTAGCCCGGCGTGTCGGTGGGCACAAGAAAGCACGAGAGCCCCTTCTTGCCGGCGGCCGGGTCGGTGACCGCGAACACGATGGCCACATCGGCATGGCTGCCGGTGGTGATGAACTGCTTGTTGCCCTTGATGACCCAATGATCGCCGTCACGCGTGGCGGTGGTGCGGATGGCGGAGGCGTCCGACCCCACATGGGGCTCGGAGAGGCAGAAGCAGCCCAGCCACTCGCCACTGGCGAGCTTGCGCAGGTAGCGGTCCTTCTGCGCCTCGGAGCCAAAGGCCAGCGGAATGCCGCAGGCGAGCGAATTTTGCACGCACACGATGCTCGACAGCGCCCCATGGCCGGCGGCGATCTCCTCCACCGCCACCACCAGCGACAGGTAGTCCAGCCCGGCGCCACCCCAGGCCTCGGGCACGGTCATGCCGAGCACGCCCAGCTCACCCAGTTCGGCGAGTGCCTCGCGCGGGAAGTGATGCTCGCGCTCCCAGCGGTCGGCGTTGGGCACCAGTTCGGCGGAGGCATAGCGGCGCAACATCTCGCGCAGCATGTCCTGTTCTTCGTTCAACAACATGGTGTGTCTCCCTCAGGGAATCTCGATGGCCATGGCGGTGGCTTCGCCGCCGCCGATACACAGGGCAGCCACGCCGCGCTTGAGGCCGCGCCGGCGCAGCGCATGGATGAGCGTGACCAGCAGGCGCGCGCCGGTGGCGCCAATGGGATGGCCCATGGCACAGGCGCCGCCGAGCACGTTCACCTTCTGCGCCGGCAGGTCCAGCGCGTCCATGGCCAGCAGGGTCACCACGGCGAAGGCTTCGTTGATCTCGAACAGGTCCACCTCCCCTATCGACCAGCCCGCTTTCGCGAGCACCCGCTCGATGGCGGGGATGGGGGCGGTGGGGAATTCCCCAGGCGCGGCGGCGAACCCGGCGCTGGCAACGATGCGGGCGATGGGCGCGAGGCCCCGACGGCGGGCGGCGGCCTCGTTCGCCAGCACCAGGGCGGCGGCGCCGTCGGAGATGGACGAGGCATTGGCGGCGGTGACCGTGCCGCCAGCGCGGAAGGCCGGCTTCACGCTGGCGATCTTGGCCAGATCGCAGCGGCCCGGCGTTTCGTCGGTGTCGATGGAGGTGTCGCCCTTGCGACCACGGATGCGCACCGGCGCGATCTCGTCGACGAAATCGCCCTCGATGATGGCGGTCTGCGCCCGGCGCACCGACTCGGCAGCGTAGGCGTCCTGGCGGTCGCGGCCGATGCCGGCGGCCTCGGCGACCAGATCGGCGTAATGGCCCATGAGCTGGCCTTCGTAGGCGTCCTCCAGACCGTCATGGAACATGTGGTCGAGCACCTGACCATGGCCGAGGCGGTAGCCGGCCCGGGCTTTGCTCAGCAGATAGGGCGCGTTGCTCATGGACTCCATGCCGCCTGCAACGCCAAAGTTCGCATGCCCGGCGAGGATGGCGTCGTGTACCTGCAGGGCCGCCTTCATGCCCGAGCCGCACATCTTGCTCACGGTGGAACACGGTACCGAGGCCGGCAGGCCGGCGCCGAGCACCGCCTGGCGCGCGGGCGCCTGCTTGAGGCCACCGAACAGGCAGCAGCCCATCACGGCCTCGTCGATATCGCTGCCGGCGAGGCCGGATTGATCGAGGGCGGCGGCGATGGCGGTGGCGCCGAGTTGCGGGGCGGTGAGCCCGGACAGGGCCCCCTGGAAGGCGCCGATCGGCGTGCGTCGGGCGCCGAGGATGACGATGGAGGAATCGGACATGGGGTTCTCGCTAGGGAAGGTCTTGGTTGAAAGCCACGCTCAGCGCCCCAGGCGCTGGATGGCGGCGGTGGTCAGGTAGCGCTCGAGGATGGCCGCATCGTTCACCCGCATGTGCTCGCCCCCGGGCAGCGTGCGCACCTGCTCGATGCGCGTCATGCGCCCGGTCTGCACATTGCAGGCATGCACGGTGGACCAGGACCAGTAGGGATGGCGGCCATCCATTACCCGCGCATCGCCGTCCTCGTACACCGAATAGGCGCCGTCGAAGAAGCGAAAGGGCTCGCCACGGCGGTCGTAGGAGGTCATGGCCAGCGGCAGCAGGGTGCGGGCGTCGAACCACACCCGCTTGCGGCTGACCGGCGCGCGCGGATAGCCGGTGGGCTCCGCATCGATCACGATCACCTCGGGCACCAGCTCAACCGTGGTGTCCCAGAAGCGGTTGTCCTTCGGGCCGCCATGGGTGCGGTGTTCCCAGTTGGGATGGCGCGCATCCCAGCCGCCGGACACCGCGCCGAGGAACGGCCCGCGCCCCACCACCCGGTAGTTGCCCCAGGTGAGGAAGGGGTCGCCCGCCGCCCAGGCGTCGGAGAGATACAGCTCGGAGCCCGGATTGAGGGGCTCGAAGCGCTGGTTGGTGGGAAAGCGGCGTACCCGCTTGAAGGCCGGCAGGTAGCCGTAGAGCTCCGGAAAGCGAGACTGGTCGTAGGGCCAGATGCTCAGATACGCCGTGCCCTGGATATCGCCCGGTTCGACGAAAAACACCGACTGCAGGCGCAGGGTGTCTTCCAGCCCCGGCAGGTAGGGATGGGGGTCGAGGCTGGCGCGGGCCACGGTGGCCATCTCAGCCCAGCCGCTGGCGTACTGGTAGAGCACGGTACCGTCGGCGTCCAGGTCGTATTCGCGGCTCACATACAGCGCGGCATCGTGACGGCCCCAGCTCAGCGTGTGAGCGGCAAACACCTCAAGGGCGGACGTCGGCTCGGGGAAAGGGTTGCCGCCAATCCACGGCGTGCCGTCACGGGTGACGACATTGCCGCTGGCATCGAAGCGGGCCTGGCCGCGATGGCGCAAGCTTGCTTCGAGATAGTCGGGGGGATTGAGCTTGAACAGATCGGTGGTGGTCGGCGCCAGCGAAAGGCGCCGCCCCTGAGTGGCGATCTGGTGATAGCGCACCGGGTCCAGCAAGTCCTTCACCAGGCCCACGTTGTCGCGATCGATAACATCCCCGGACGAGAGCTTGCCGCGGGTGTACTCGTCGATCGACACGAGCTCATCAGGATAGGCGGCGGCGATCGAGCCGGTGCGCCAAAGTGCCGACCACGCCGAACCGAACACCCCGGCACGCAGCAGCCCCCTGGCAGAGTTCGCCAAAAAGCTTCGACGGGCATGCGCCCGACCGCGGCATCCGCTGATACTCATCGCATGAATCCATAGCTGGGAATAAACCCGGCATCACATCGCGTGTGACGCCGGCAAAGAGCGGTGACCCGCTCAGAAGGAGATCGTGGCGCGGGCGAACACTTCGTTGGCGTACTCAAGCCCCTGGGCGAAATTACGGTTGTCCTGGGCGCCGTAGCTCTTGAGGACATTGGCGTAGACATCGAGCTGGAAATCCTGATTTGGCTTCCACTTCACGCCGGGCTGGAACAACCAGCCGCCTTTCAGATCGGTGAGCACGGTCATGTCGAAGCGCCAGGCCAGGGTTGGCGAAGGTTGTTGAAGCGCGAAAGCCACGGCATTGAATCCGCCGCTCTGCCCGTTCGGGCGCTCACCGGCGACGTTGTTCACGCCCACCAGCGATCGGCCAAACAAATCGCTGGCCGACTTGTGCAACCACTGGGCCACCATGTAGGTGGCAGGCACCGAATTGCTGAACTTGTGATATTTCTCGGCAATAAAGGCGAACTGGGTCTCGTCTTTCTCAATGTAGTGACGCGATAACGTCGGATTGGTGAATTTCTTGTTCGGCGTATAGGACAGCTCAAAGCGGCCGATCAACTGATCCATGAGCGAATCCGGCTCGCCCTCGAACACGTGATTGATACCGAAGCCGAGCACGGTTTCGCGAGGGAACTCGCGCACCAGGTGACCGCGCAGGCTGCCGGTAGTAAAGAAGGTATCGAGAATGCACCCGCCCGAGGCCTTGTCCACCCGGATTGCTCCCACCGCAGAAGACGGTGCTCCACAGCCGGCGGCGACCGCGTTGGCACCCAGGCCGACCGTCCCCGGAAATTCATTGAGCGCGGTCTCCAGCGCACCGAGGCCATCGAGCCGGGTGGCGGCGGCGTAGCTATACCATTCGGCCGCGCTGAACACGCCCGTGTTGGTGCCACCCTGAAAGGCTGAACCCGCCAAGGTGCCGGCACCATTGGCCAGTGTCCACTTATAGACGCCGTCGGGATTGTTGCGACGGACCGCAAACGCATGGACATCGAAGTCGCCAACCTTGCCCTTCAAACGTGCGCCGAAATTCCACTTGTTGCGGGCGTCGTCGAAGCCTGGCCGCTCCTGAATGGTGAACTGCGCCGGAATCGGGTTGTAGGGCGAGTTCGCCCCAGGCACGACCGAGGCCTGAAACTTCTGTGCAAAGCCTTCGACTTCCCAGTCATCGGTCACCCGGTAGCTGCCGCGAATGCCCAGTGACGGCACGCGCGAGTCAGAATATTCTTCCGCGGCCACGCCAAGCACCGAATGGCGCCGCAGATCGAGGCCATTGGGCACGTCGGCAACGCGGAAAAACAGCGCCTCACCCCAGGCAATTTGCTGATTGCCAAAGCGCAGCCACAGTGGGCCGCTGCTGTAGTCGGCATAAGCCACCGGGAGGTCCAGCATCCAGTCCTTGCCGTTGGCTTCCAGTGGCGTGGCCTTGGTGGTGGCGTAAAACTCCTGCTCGAAGGTGTTGCGATTGTCGAACGCGTCTTCGACCCGGCCGATCTCGTCGGCAATGCCGCGCAGTTTGAAGTGCGCCGACCAGTTGTCCGAGAGCCGACCATCGACATTCAACTCGAAACGGGTTTGAAAAAGGTTGAAAGTATTGTCCTTGGTATGCGAGTCGGGCCGCGTGATGTTGCCACCGAAGAGGCCGGTATTGGCGACGGTAACGCCATTGTAGGTATTGCCCTGCTGGTTGTTGATGTTGCTGTCGCCCGAGGTCTTGACCGCCACTTCCTGGCGAATGAAACCCGATGCCGACCAATCGGCGGCCAGTGCTGTCCCGGTGCCCGACAGGCATGCTGCCGCCATCGCGCTTGTTGCCACTATTCTGGTTTTCACTTTGGAGCCTCCTCTGTACGTACTTTTGGTGTCGTGCGTGTCTAACGCTGAATCGAAAGAATCGTGCCGCCCGAGCCAACGACGAGCACCCGGCGAGCGTCGTTCTCGCGCTGGAATCCGGTCACAGCCAGATGCCAGCCGATGCGGGCCGGTGCCGACGTGTCGGCGCGCCAACTGTTGCCACCGTTGTCGGAGTACAAAATGGTGTAGATGCCAGCCGCGACGACACGGCCGCCCGGCCGCGCCCACACGCTTGTCAGGATCGCCGCCGTGCCGCTGGGAAGCTCTGTCCAGCTCGCGCCATCGTCGGTGGATCGCAAGATCACGCCCTCTTGACCGACCGCGTAGAGGCGTCCGTCATCGGTCATCGCAAGGCCAAACAAGGACCGGCGCCCCTTGTGCAGGGTCTGCCAGTTCGCCCCGCCGTCACGCGACCGGATGACCAACTCGAACTCACCTACCAGCGTCACCTCGCCGCGGGCATCCACATGAACGTCGTAGAGATGCGGCTCCGCCCAGTCGCCGGTCAGCGCCTCCCAATCCAGTGTGAGCGCCGTCCATGTCTTGCCCCAGTCCCGGGTCTGCAACACCGTGCCGAAGCCGCCCACCGCATAACCGGTGCCGACAGCATTGACATCGACAGCAAGCAGACGCGCATCGGTTGGCACCTCGGCGCGCTGCCAATGCTGACAATCGGCGGCATACACGATGACGCCCTGCTGACCGCTGGCAATGCAATGACCGGCCTTGCGAGTGACCGCGAGCAAGGCAACATCAGTGGGCGGTTTGCCCTGACGCTGCCAGGTGTCACCGCCGTCATCGCTGTGGACGACCATGCCGAAATCACCGACGGCGATCAGCTCGCGTCCCTCGCCGCCGAGCGCATACAAGGTGTCATGAGCGACACCGTTGAAGACGGTATCCGGGGGAGGCATCTCGCCGCCAAGCGCCGGGCCGCAGAGCGCAGCCACGAACACGAGGGCGAGACGATGGGCGTGACGGCGCAGACTCATGGACATGCCCTGCCCGCTCAGGCGCCAAGGCGCCGGATGGCCTGCGGCGTCATGTACTTCTCATACAGCCCGTCGATATTGCGCCCCGAGGAGATGCCCCCGACGATGGACTTGACCTGGTTGAAACGCGACATGCGGTTGGTTTGCACGTCGTGGCTATGGACACCGGTCCATGTCCAGGTCGTGTGATTGCCGGTCATGTCGCGCTGGTCGCCTTTCTCGTACAGGCTGTAGGCGGGCTCGAAACTCTTGAACAACTCGCCGCGGCGATCGTAGGTATGGCAACCGATGTAGATCATGTTGCGGGCGTCGATAAACACCCGCTTTTTGCCCACCGGCGCCCGCGGATAGCCGATCGGCTCTGCCTCGACGATGAGCACCTCGGGGCACAGCTCCATGCAGGTATCGGAGAAGGTCTTGCCGGCCGCCCCACCATGCACCGGTGGCTCCCAGTTGGGGTGCTCCGGATGCCAGTTCTCGGAGACCGCGGCGAGCATGGGCCGGCGCTCGACGAGTTTGAAATTGCCCCAGGTGAGCATGGGATCGCCCGCCGCCCAGGCATCGGACAGATACACGGTGATGCCGGCCACCAACGGTTCAAAGCGCTGGTTGGTGGGGAACTTGCGTACCCGCTTGAAGGCCGGGATATAGCCGACCAGCTCGGGAAATTTGCGCTGATCGCCGTACCAGGTACTCAGATAGGCCGTGCCCTTGACGTCGTTGGGACCGGTAAACAACACGGTCTGGTAGCGCAGCTTGTCTTCATGACCGGCCAGATACGGACTCTCCACACCCACCCGGCCGATGGTGTTTTCCTCGACCCAGGCAAAGTCGTACTGGTAACCGATCTCGCCATCCGGGCCGATATCCCAGTCGCGAATGGCGTACAGCGCATTGTTGTGCCGCCCCCAGCTCATGGTGATGTTGGCAAAGGCCTCGATACCGGTCTTGGCCTCCGGGAAGGGGTTGCCACCAATCCACGGCTTGCCGTCCTTGGTGAGCACGTTGCCATCCTTGTCGAGGATCGCCTGACCGTTGTTGCGCAAGGTCGCCTCGAGATAGTCGGCCGGGAACAGACGGGTAATGTCGCGGGTGGTGGGCACGATCTTGATGCGCCGGCCCATCTCCTTGACCTCCTGATAGGCAATCGGCGTGAGCAGATCCTTGACCGCCTCGACGTTCTCGGCAGTGATCACGTCCCCGGTGTTGATCTTTCCCTTGGTGTAGGCCTCAATCGAAAGCAACTCCTCTGGATAGGCCTTGGTGATGTCCCCAGCGCGGGCGATCAGCGGCCACAGCGGCGTGAGAACCCCTGCGCCGACCAGGGCGCCAGCCTTGCCGAGAAAGGCGCGACGGGCGAAGTCGAAGTCGTATTTCCGGATATGCATGATGTGGTCTCCTGGTTCGGTGTTTTTGTGTGCGCGAGAAAAAGCCATCACAGGCTCGACGACGCCGTGGCCGAGCCCGGCACCATCGTGTCGTCCAACGATTCGGACAAGGCGTGATGTTCGGCCGAGACGAAACGCGGCCGGAAGAGATAGATCAGCAGTGGCACCAGCAGTAGTGCCAGGATCATGTTGATGGTCATCACCACGATCAACAGCAGGCCCATATCAGAGAGGAACTTGAGCTCCGAGAGCACGTACCAGGGCAGGATGCCGATGGTCATCAACAGCGCGGTGAAGAGAATCGCCTTGCCACAGGTGAGCAGCGCCGCCGTGATGGCATCGCCCATGTGCTTGGCATCCTTGAACTCCTCGCAGATGCGGCTGACCATGTAGATGCCGTAGTCGATGCCGACACCAATGCCGATGGCGAGAATCGGCAGGCTATTCACATCCAGCCCCATGCCCATCAGCACCATGTAGGCGGTGAGCATGGCATTGGCCAGATTCACCGGCACCAGCAACACCAACGCCGCCGCTACCGAGCGATACGCCAGAGAACAGCCGATGCCGATGACCAGGTTCAGGCCGGCGAGGATGTACCACTGGTAGGTATCGACGGTGTCATTGATCGACTGCTGCAGCGCGATCGAGCCCGAAGCGAGGCGAATGCGGAAAGTGTCATGTTCCGGCCCCACCGTAGCGATGCACTGGCGCGCGTCGGCCAGTGCCGCATCGACCGTCGCCTGCTTGTTGTTGCGGTACCAGAGCGAGACCGTGGCGTTCTTCTGCTCGAAATCAGCCACATGCAGGAAGGCCTTGGGGCTGGTGCCCATCATCAGCGCATTGGCGGCGGCCGACACGGCAGCGTCGTCGCGATCCAGCGGCATCCACTTGGGATTGCCACCGTTGAACAGCCGGTTGGCCTCCGGCGCATAGTCGGCGAACGACAAGGTCGCGGTGGGCGGATGGGGCTGGCGCTCCAGGCAGCGCTGCAGCGCGCGCATGGCGATAAGCGTGTCGGCCTGACGCACGATGCGCCCTTCCTTGCCCTCGAAGATCACCTCCAGCGACATCACCCCGGGAAAGTGGGCATTGATGTCGCGCACCGCGGTATTGAAGGCCGAGTCCTCACGCAGCAGGTTGCTGCCCTCGACCGGATTCCCCACCTGGATCTTCGTCATGAGGGCCAGCGCGACAACCGCGACCAACGCGAAGACAATCGCCGACAGCCTGGCCATGCGCCCCGTGCTCAGCCGCGCCAGCTGGCCTAACGCGGTTTCAAGCAAGCGATGGACGATGCCCGCATCCTTGGAAGAGCCCACCAGCTTGTCCAGGTTCTTGGGCGTCGGCAGCAGGCTCAGCAGCACCGGGGTAAGGATCACGCTGGTGGGCACCAGCATCAAGGCCCAGAAGCCGGTAAACATGGCGAAGCGCTCCATCGCCGGGATCGGCGCCAGGCCCACCAGCAACAGCCCGCAAGCGTCGGTGAAGATGCCCAGCGTGCCAGGCGCCACCATCACGGCCAGCGACATTTCGGCCGCCTTGCGTTTGTCGCCACATTCGCGCAACAGCTCGTAGTAGCGTTCGGTCGCCTGCACCGAATGGCTGAAGGAGCGCGCGATCAACAATAGCGGCACCACCATCAGCAAAGGCTCGACCGGATGCCCGATCCAGCCCACAAAGCCGAAGCCCCACACGGCAGAAATCGCGCTCACGATGACCGGCGTCACTACGCCCGCGGTATTGCGCATCACCAGCAACAGGCACAGGAACATCAAACCCAGCGTGACAGCGAAGATCATCGCCGTGTCACCACCGAAGTGATAGACCCAGCCGGTCAGCGTCGGCCAGCCCGCGACATGGATTTCATGCTGGGCGTCGCTGTGCTTTGTGACCAGCGCCTGCACCTGATCGAAAACCGTGCCGTAATCGACAAGGCGCTCGATGAAGGTCGCATTGATGAGCGCAGCGGCGCCATCCGCCGACACCAGAAAGGTGCGCGCAAAGGGCGACTCACTGACCCTGCGGCGAATCTCCGCCAACTCCGTCCGGGTCGTGGGCGGCGTGTCGTCCATGATCGGATTGGAATAGATCCCCTCAGCCGTCAGCGTCGTGTAGCGCGCCTTGGCGGTCGCGATCGACACGATCTGGTCGTGATCAACCCCTGGCACCAGGTCGATGTCTCGCGAGATCGCATTGATCTTCGCCATCGTCTCGGCGCTGTAGATGTCCTGCCCGTCGGTGCGCTTCACCATGATGGTCACGGTCAGCGGGTTGCCGAAGTTGGGATGGTCGATGTAGGCCTGAACGAAGGGATGCGTGCGAGGAAAGAGATCCGAAAAAATGGTTCTCGCCTCGACACGGAACAAGCCGTAACCGAACACCAGCGATATGAGCAACGCAGCACCGATGGTGCGCCAGCCATTGCGCACCGCAATCCGCGCTACCTTGTGTCGGATCGTCTCCAAGAATATGTCTCCAGTCACCGTCTGCCGGAACGGCTGGCCCCTTCGTCATGCATCACACACACTGATGGGCCGCCGCTTTTTGTTAGCGTCGACAATAGGAATCCCGGAGAACGCGGTCATAGTCCGAAGGAGGTATTCGGGTAGGTATTTTCCTGACCGGGGAACAGACCTGCGCCCCCTGCGGCCGAACCATCGGATTGGCAGCGGGGTCCGCCACGGCGAAGAATGAAGGACATGGGAAAGCGTGGATTGGCCGCACGGCGAACCATCGGGTTTCAGCGGTACGCGATGCCGCACCGCCACGCTGGCTTCACCGACGCGGCGCTACAAACGGCGTGTCAGGTGCAACGCCATGGATGCCATGATGGCTCGCCGGCACAAGACATCAACGGCGCCATTTCGCCTGTCGGCGCATCCACGAGATGCGGCAAAGCAACGTCCCGGACGCCGATCTCAGGAAGAGGAATCCGCGCCAGCGCGAGCTGAACGCCTCCGTTCGCACACGCTGTAAAAATCCTGCCCCTGCTGGCAGCTTCAAGACGCAACGAGGCATGGCGCATGGACTTTGCCAGCGAACACGCCCTTCGCTCACCGGCCCAAGATGCAAAAAGGGGAAGCAAGATACCTCTTGCTTCCCCTTCGATTTCTAGCAATTTGCGAAGGCCTTGAAAACCTCGCTCAACCCCGTCAGACCTGCATATTCATGATGTCCTGATAGGCAGACACCAGGCGGTTGCGCACCTGAGTCATCTGCTGGAAGCTGAGATTGGCTTTTTGCAAATTGACCATCACTTCCTGCAGATTGACGTTCGGGTCGCCTGCCGAGAAGGACTTGGCCATCGTCTGGGCGTCTTGCTGGGCAGCGCTGACATCGGCCAACGCGTTCTGGAGCGCATCATTGAAGCTGACGCCATCCGGCGTTTCGGTGGCCGCAGACGCACTCTTGCCGCCAGCCGTCTGAGCGGTGGCACGCAGTTCGTTCAGTACTTGATCGATGCCGCGAGTGTCCATGGTGGTTCCAGCAAATCCTGCGCTATGGGTGGTTTCCTATCAGCAAGGCGCATGCCATGCCGACGCCCTTAATCAACAGGGTAGCCCTCTTCCCGGTACTGCTGCAATTTGTAGCGCAAGGTGCGCTCCGAAATGCCAAGCTTTTCAACGGCTTTCTTGCGCGAGCCGCCCATGGCCTTGAGCGTACCGAGAATGTGATCGCGCTCCAGATCCTTCATGTTGCTGCTGGTACCGGACGCGGCAGAGGCGCCCAAAGCGGCAAAACTTGCCGGTTCGGCGGCAGCACTTGCCGGCGGTCGCGGCGTACTGCTGCCCAGGCACAGGCGCAACGTGTCGGCACGAATCACGCCGCCGGTGGCCAGAATCAGGGCGCGCTGCATGGCGTTGTCGAGTTCGCGGGCATTGCCCGGCCACGGGTGGGCGCGCATCAGCTCGGCCGCGTCATCATCAATCACCGCCTGGCTGCCCAACCGCTCGCTTTGCCGCGACAGAAAGTGTCGCGCCATCGGCAGGATGTCGCCCGGCCGCTCGCGCAGCGCGGGAATGGGCAGGGGAAAAACATTGAGCCGGTAGTACAAGTCTTCGCGGAAACGCCCGGCGGCCACTTCGGCGGCCATGTCGCGGTTGCTGGTGGCGAGTACACGCAGGTCGAGGTGAACCGGCTTCTTGCCGCCGACGCGTTCGACTTCGCGCTCCTGCAACACGCGTAGCAGCTTGGCCTGCAGGCTGAGCGGCATTTCGGAGATTTCATCGAGCAGCAAGGTGCCGCCGTCGGCCTGTTCAAACTTGCCGGCCTGGGCGCTGTGGGCGCCGGTGAAGGCGCCCTTTTCGTGGCCGAACAGGGTGGCCTCGAGCAGGTTGTCGGGGATCGCCGCGCAGTTGATCGCCACAAAGGGCTTGGCCTTGCGCGGAGAGTGATTGTGGATGTAGCGGGCAAAGACTTCCTTACCTGTACCCGATTCGCCCGAGAGCATCACGGTCGCGTCGGTCTCGGCCACCCGCGCGGCCAGACTGAGCAGTTCACGGGTGCGCGGGTCTTCGGCGATGGTGCCGCTGTCGCTGACCGGCGCGGCCGCATAGCGGCGCACATGGGCGTGCAAGACATCGGGTTCAAAGGGCTTGAGCAGGAAGTCGCAGGCGCCGCCCTGCATGGCGGCCACGGCTTTTTCGACATCGCCGAAGGCGGTCATCAGCATCACCGGCAACTGCGGCAGCCGCGCGCGAATTTCGCCGAGCAGTGTCAGGCCGTCCATGGGCTCCATTTTGAGATCGCTGATGACGAGGTTGAACACGCCACGTCCGAGCGCTTCGAGCGCCGCAGGGCCGCCGTCGACAGCGGTGACGGCATGGCCTTCGAGTTCGAGGATCAGCGTGACGGCATCGCGCAGGGCGGCGTCGTCTTCGACCAGCAGGAGGTTCAAGGGCTCACTCATGGGCGTTCTCTTCAGCGGTATCGCCGGCGGTCAGCGGGACCACCAGCCGGAATCGGGTGCCCTCGCCGGGCCGGGAGACCAGGTCAATATCACCACCATGCGCGCGGGCAACGCCGCGGGCAATGGCCAGGCCCAGACCGGTGCCTTCGGCGCGGGTGGTAAAAAAGGGCTCAAACAAGCGCTGCTGCTGGTCGGCGGAAATACCGGCGCCGGAGTCCTCGACCACAAAACTTACCTGCGCCGCATCGCGTGTGGCCCGCAGGCTCACCCTGCCGCCGGCGGGGGTAAATTGCAGCGCGTTCTCAAGCAGATTGGTGAGCGCACCAGCCAGCGCCTTGCGGTCGGCCACCAGACGTGTAGTACCGCACTCGCAGGCGTGCGTAAATTCGATCTCGCGCTGACGGGCGATGGGCTCCAGCGTGTGGGTCAGCTCTTCGGTGAGCGCACACACGGGCACCGGCTCGCGCCCCAGGCAGTCGCCACGGGCAAACAGCAGCATGTCGCGGATCAGGCGTTCGAGGTGGCGCAGGCGTTCGACGGCGCGGTCGGCGATCCGGCCGCGCTCGGATTCTGGCAGCTGCCCTTTGCCCAGCGTGGCGGTATACAAGAGTGCGGCAGACAAGGGCGTGCGCAGCTGATGCGCCAGACCGGCCACCATCTCGCCCATGGCGGCCAGGCGCGCATTGCGCTCGGCTTCGCGCTGCATGCGGTGAGTGTGGGTGACGTCGTTCATCAACACGATGCTGCCCTCGCCAGACTCCAGATGCGTGGACGAGATGGCGATACGACGCGCCGCCTCGCCCTCGCCCAGTTCCAGCTCGCCCGGGGTTTCGGTGGCCGTCAGCCGCTGGCTGAGCGCGCTCCAGGCCATGCCCTCGATGGATTCGCCAAGCCAGTCACGCGCGGCGCGGTTGGCTTGCAGTACGGTGCCTTGACGGTCGAGCACCAGCACACCCGCCGGCAAGGCACCCATCAAGACAGACAGGCGTTCATTGAGCTGCCCCACCTGCCCCTGCAAACCGGCATAGGCATCGGTCAGCTCGGCTGAGGCGCGGTTGAACAGGGCAAAGGCTTCGGCCAGCTGGGCGGCGTCGAGCGACGGCGCGGCGGTCTCGTTCATGACAGGTTCGGTAGGTAGACGCTTTTCCACAGTGCGAAGCCTACGGGTGGACCTTGTGTTTAGAGGCGGCAAATAGGCGGCAAAAACTGCCGCTTATTCTGCCTAAGCTTTTCCGTCTTGGCGCAGACAATGCGTCTCATCCGTCAAAGCGATTCCGTGAAGGACCGAAGCAATGGCCACCGCACAAAATGCCGCTACCGTACCGGGCTCCCCGATACAGCAAGCGTTCGAAAACTTCAGCGCCATGCCAGGGCGCCAGAAAATGGCGCTGCTGGCCGCCGTGGCCGCGGCCATTGCGCTGGTTGTCGGCGTGTTGCTGTGGAACCAATCGTCCAGCTACGCCGTGCTGTTCTCCAATCTGGAAGAGCGCGACGGCGGCGCCATCGTGACCTCGCTGCAACAACAGAACGTGCCCTACAAGTTCACCCCGGGCGGTGGCGCGATCATGGTACCCAGCGACCGGGTGCACGACATTCGCCTGCAACTGGCCGCCCAGGGCTTGCCACGTGGCGGCATGGTCGGCTTCGAGCTGATGGAGAACCAGAAGCTCGGCGTGTCGCAATTTCATGAGCAGATGAACTATCAGCGCGCGCTCGAAGGCGAACTGGCACGCACCATTCAGGCGATCGGCTCGGTGGCCAACGCACGGGTGCATCTAGCCATTCCCAAGCGCAGCGCGTTCTTGCGCGATCAGCAAAAGCCGACCGCATCGGTCTTCGTCAATCTACGCGCCGGGCGCAATCTGGATGGCGCCAAGGTCGCCGGTATCGTGCATCTGGTGTCCTCCAGCGTGCCCAACATGAGCAACGAGAGCGTCAGCGTCATCGACGAAACCGGCAAGCTGCTGACCGACTCGAATGACCCGATGCGTGTCGCCGGCCTGGACCCGACCCAACTGCGCTATGTGGAAGAGCTGGAATCGACCTATGTACGACGAATCGAGACGATCATCGAGCCGATGGTCGGCAAGGGAAATTTCCGCGCTCAGGTGACCGCCGATGTCGACTTCAACCGGGTCGAGCAAACCGACGAAACTTACAAGCCCAACCCCTCGCCGCAGCAAGCCATCCGCTCGCAGCAAAGCAGCGAAGTGCTGACCCGAGACCCCGGCGCCAAAGGCGTCCCTGGCGCGCTCACCAACCAGCCGCCCGTGCCGGCCACGGCGCCGATCACCAACCCGGCGGTCGGTGGCACCGGCGCGGCAGCCGATGGCAACTTCCTCACCCGCAACGCCAGCGACACGACCAATTACGAAGTGGATCGGACCATTTCGCACACCAAGCGCGCAACCGGTGCGATCCGCCGACTGTCGGTCGCGGTGGTGCTCAACCACCGCACCGTCACCGACAAGAATGGCAAAGAGACCACGACGCCCTTGTCGGACGAAGAGATCGCCCGCATCAACAACCTGGTGCGCGAAGCCATGGGCTTCAACGCCGAGCGCGGTGACAGCCTCAACGTGGCCAACACCGAGTTTGCCGCCGGCATCACCGAAACGATGCCCGAGCTGCCGCTGTGGAAAGACCCCGAGATCATCGATATCGGCAAGCAGGCGCTTCGCTACCTGATCGTACTTGCCGTGCTCGCCTATGTGGCGTTCGGGGTTATCAAGCCGCTGCTCAAGACCCTCACCCCACTGCCGGCAGGCGACGAAGAAGACGCCACACCGGGCGCGGCGGCCGGCGAAAGGACCTACGATGAAGAAGGTGAGGAGGTGACGCTCTCCGAGTCGGCCCGGCAGAAAAACAGCTATGAAGCCAAACTGATGCAGGCACGCGAAACCGCCAAGAACAACCCGAAACTCGTCGCCAACCTGATCAAGGACTGGATGGGCGTCAACGAGGAGGCCCGCAAATGAGCCCCGAAGAAGGCTTGGAAAAAAGCGCCCTGCTGCTGCTCTCGCTCGGCTCGGACGAAGCGGCCGAGGTGCTCAAGTTTCTCGGTCCCAAGGAGGTCCAGAAGCTCGGCATGGCCATGGCCAAGCTGCCCTCGCATCCGCGCAGCAAGGTCGAGCCGCTGCTCGACGAACTCGAGACGCACTGCGAACAAGGCTCGCCGGTCGAGGCCGACGAAGAGCAGATCCGCGCCATGCTCACCAAGGCGCTGGGCGACGACCGCGCCGCGCACATCATCTCGCGCGTACTTCAGGGCTCAGACACCGCCGGCATCGAAAGCCTCAAGTGGATGGACGCCGCCACCGCGGCCGACCTGATCAAGAACGAGCACCCGCAGATCATCGCCACCATTTTGGTGCACCTGGAAAACGACCAGGCCGGCGAGATCCTGAAAGCCTTCTCCGACCGCCTGCGCAACGACGTGCTGCTGCGTATCGCCACGCTGGACGGTGTGCAGCCGGCCGCGCTCAAGGAACTCAACGACACCCTCACCCGCACCCTGTCGGGCGCCTCCAACGTCAAGAAGGCGGCCATGGGCGGCGTGCGCCACGCGGCCGACATTCTCAACTTTGTGGGCGCCGCGGCTGAAACGGCGATCATCGACAACGTGCGCGAATACGATCCGGACCTGGCGCAGAAGATCCTCGACGAGATGTTCGTCTTCGACAACCTGATGGACATCGACGACCGCGGCATCCAGACCTTGCTGCGCGAAGTGCAGTCCGACTCGCTGGTGGTCGCACTCAAGGGCGCCCAGGCCGAGTTGCGCGAAAAGATCTTCAAGAACATGTCGCAGCGCGCGGCCGAAATGCTGCGCGAAGACCTCGAATCGCGCGGCCCGGTGCGCCTGTCCGAAGTCGAAGGCGAACAAAAGGAAATCCTCAAGATCGTGCGTCGCCTGGCCGAGGAAGGCCAGATCATGCTCGGCGGCAAAGGCGGCGACGATGCCTTCGTTTAACGGGATGCCGGCATGAGCTTTCGCCACCAGGCCGTCGGCGCCTACCGCCGCTGGGAGCCGCCCAGCTTCGACGCCCATGAGCCGGAACCGGAGCCCGACTCTGAGCCCGAACCGCTTGAGCCGACGACCGCAGCCCCAAGCTCGCCCCCCGAACCGGAAGCGCCCGCCTTCAAGCTGCCGACCGCCGACGACATCGAGAAAATCCACGATGCCGCCCACAAGGACGGTTACGCCGCCGGCTACGAAGAAGGCACCGCCCGCGGCCGGATGGAGGCGCTGCAACTGCATACGCTGGTCGAAAACCTCGACACCGCGCTCAAGCAACTCGATCAGGACGTGGCCGAAGAGATTGTCGCCCTGGCCATCGAAATGACCGCCCAGATGGTCAAGCGCAGCATTGCCGCGCACCCGGAGAACATCGTCGACCTGGTCCGCGAGGCGCTGCAGCAACTGCCGCAGGTGCGCGCGACAATTCACCTTCATCCTGACGATGCCGCGCTGGTGCGCGACTACCTCGGCGAACAGATGAGTCATCACGAACACCGCATTTACGAAGACGAAACCTTCACCCGCGGCGGCTGCAACATCGTGGCCGAGGGCGCCATGGTCGACGCCTCCGTACAGACCCGCTGGCGGCGCATCATGGAAACCATGAACGCCGACGACACGCGCTGGGACCCGAAAGACTGATGGAACGCCACACCGAAACCTGGCGCCATGTGCTGGCCGACGGCAAGCGTCTGGCCGCCGCCAACAGTCCCTTCCAGCTCTCCGGCCGGCTCACCCGCATCAACGGACTGGTCATGGAAGCGGCCGGACTCAAGCTGCCACTCGGCTCGGGCTGCCGCATCGTGGTGCCCGGCGGCGGCTCGGTCGAAGCCGAGGTGGTCGGCTTCCACGGCGAGCGCATCTTCATGATGCCGACCGATGACATCTTCGGCCTCGCGCCCGGCGCGCAAGTGCTGCCCATGGAGCCGGTGCAGCCGCGCCTCGTCGCCGGCCAGCGCACTGTGCCACGCCGCCGCGCCTCCGACCGCGCCAAGCACCTGCCGATCGACGACTCCCTGCTCGGGCGCGTGGTCGATGGCGCCGGCCGCCCGCTCGACGGCCTCGGCCCCATCGACACCGAAGACACCCGCTCGCTCCAGAGCCGCCCGATCAACCCGCTGCAACGCGCGCCGATTGCCCAGTCGCTCGACGTCGGCATCCGCGCCATCAACGCCCTGCTCACCGTCGGCCGTGGTCAGCGGATGGGCCTGTTTGCCGGCTCCGGCGTGGGCAAGTCGGTGCTCATCGGCATGATGGCCCGCTACACCAAGGCCGATGTGATCGTGGTCGGACTGATCGGCGAACGGGGCCGCGAGGTGAAGGAATTCATCGAACAGAACCTCGGCGCCGAAGGCCGCGCCCGCTCGGTGGTGGTGGCCGCCCCCGCCGACACCAGCCCACTGATGCGCCTGCAAGGCGCCGCCTACGCCACCACCATCGCCGAGTACTTCCGCGACCAGGGCAAGCAAGTACTGCTGATCATGGACTCGCTCACCCGCTACGCCATGGCGCAGCGCGAAATCGCCCTCGCCATCGGCGAGCCGCCCGTCACCCGCGGCTATCCGCCTTCGGTGTTCGCCCGCCTGCCGGCGCTGGTTGAACGCGCCGGCAACGGCCCCGACGAAGGCGGCTCGATCACCGCCTTCTACACCGTGCTCACCGAAGGCGACGACCAGCAAGACCCGATTGCCGACGCGGCCCGCGCGATTCTCGACGGCCACATCGTGCTCTCGCGCACCCTGGCCGATCAGGGCCACTACCCGGCCATCGACATCGAGCAATCCATCAGCCGCGCCATGCACAATCTGGTCAAACCCGGCCACTTCGAGCATGTGCGCCGCTTCAAGCTGCTGTTCTCCCGCTACCAGCGATCACGCGACCTGATCGCCGTGGGCGCTTACCAGGCCGGTTCCGATCCGGTGCTCGATCAAGCCGTCGAGGCCTATCCCGCACTCGAAGCCTTCTTGCAACAAGGCATCGATGAACGCGAAGGATTCGACGCCGCCGTGGCAAACTTACACACACTCTTTGGCGACGAGGTGTGATACTCATCTTGTCGCCCCGGACGAAATCAGCCCCTAAAGATTTCGCCCCCCGAACCGTAAGCCCTGTTGCGGAAAGCGCACAGCGCAGACCGCGCATCGGAGAACGTGGATGAGCAAGACGTTTCCGTTGCAGCCCCTGCTGGACCTGGCCAACAACCGCATGGATGGCGCCGCACGCCGTCTGGGTGAGTTGATTGCCGGTGAAACCGAGGACTGTCGAAAGCTCGAACTGCTCGAAAACTACCGCGCCGAATACCAGCAGCGCTTCCAAGAAGCCTGCCGCGATGGAATCGGACCGGACGCATGGCGCAACTTCAGCCTGTTCATCAATAAACTGGATGAAGCCGTCAGTGCCCAACGCGCCGTTGTCGAACAGGCACGCAAGAGTACGGCCCATGGTCAGAAGGCATGGATGGATCAGCGCAACAAGGTGAAGGCCTTCGACACGCTGTCCCAACGCCATGTGGCCAAGGAAGCGCGCATCGAGTCTCGTCGCGAGCAACACGCCACCGACGAACACGCCAGCAAGCAGCACCGGGATCGCCACCAGGACAGCTGAGCCACTGGCACGGGGCTTGCAACAGATCGCCTGAACATTCCACTCAAGGAAGACGGCGATGCCTGAAATGGCGAATTCCTCCCTGTCGCAGTTGCTCAGTTCCGCCACGACGCGAAACGCGTCCGCACGCGAGCGCAACGCAGCCGATACCAGTACCCCCTCTTTCTCCAGCACGCTCGACCAGAAAATGAAAGCGCCTGAGCGCCCGGTAGAGCGAGCGGTTGACCGCAGCGCCGAGCGCAGCGCAGCGCAGCGCCCCACCACACCCGAACGCTCGCGCAGCCCGCACGCGCCGGCCCCGTCCGAGGCTCGCCAGAGTACGGCGCCCGCCAAGCCGAAAGACGCTGAGACCGCTGCAAGCACTGAGGCAGCGGCCAATACGCAAGCAACAACCGACACCACGGCTGTCGAAAACGCGACCAAGGCAACAACGGTCACCGACGCGCAAGCCATCGACGCCGAGGCCACAAGCATCAGCGGCGACCCGGCCAACGCCGTACCTGCGGCAGCGCTTGCCGCCACACCGGCAGCGCTTGCCGCCGTCACGGCAAGCCCCGCCGTCGCCGCCGATGCGCAAGCTGCCGTGGATGCCGACAGCACCGATCAACCCGTGCTGGCCCGCACCGCCCGCGGCGACACAACGAGCCAGAACGGCCAGGCGCACCACCCCAAAGCCGCCACAAGCACCGCCGAACCGAGCACCGGACTGACCGCCGCCACCGCCGAAGATGCACCAGGCGCGGGCCCCACTGCCCAAGCCCGCCCGGGCCGCTTCGCCGAGTTGCTGGCCGCCAACACCGCCCCGCGCGGCGACCGCGTGGGCGCGCTCACAGCCGAGTCACCCAGCATGCCGGGCAATATGGGCAGCTCTGCGCTGAACGCCGCCATGGGCGGTGTTCAAGTGCCCGCTGCCGACCGCCCGCAAGCCGCGCAGGCCGCACTACCCATTCATGTCGGCACGCCAGCCAGCGACGCCGCCTGGGGGGATGCCGTGGCCAACCGGGTGTTGTGGCTGGTTGGTCAGAACAACAGCAAAGCCGAGTTGATTCTCACGCCGCCCCACCTGGGCAAGCTGGAAATCTCGCTCACCGTCACCGGCGACACCACCACCGCTCAGTTCACAGCCGCCACGCCAGCGGCCCGCGAAGCGCTGGAACAAGCCATGCCGCGCCTGCGCGAGATGCTCGAACAGGCTGGCGTTACGCTGACCGACAGCAACGTCAACACGGCAAACCGGGACGCCAATGGCGAATCCGGGCACAGACAAGGTCACGCGGGCAATGCGCGCGGCACCGACGTCGCGCAGGAAAATTTGATGTCACGCAGCGGCCCCTGGCTGCAGCGCGGCGAAGGAATGATCGACACATTCGCTTAAGGGCGCGGAATAGCGGGCTTCTGCCACCGCTATTCGTGGCATTTGCGGCGCACTGTGTGATCGATAATGAACACGTCGTAACTGGAGATTGACGCATGTCGAAAGCACCCGCCACGCCCCCCGCGGAAGGCGAAGAGCCCCCCAAGAAAAGCAAGAAGCTGCTGATCATCATCCTCGTTGTGGTGTTGCTTCTGGTGATTGCTGGTGGTGCCGCTGCGTTTTTGCTGCTGGGCAAGAAGAAGGCAGACAGCGGCGACGAGGCACATGAACCCGACGCGCCGAAGATCACGGTCGACACCTCCAAACCACCGACCTTTGTCAATCTCGACCCCTTTACAGTCAACCTCGCACCTGCCGAGGGCAGCCATTATCTGCAGGTGGTGCTGGTGCTCAAGGTGGTGGATCAGACCATTGCCGATCAGCTCAAGGTGTACATGCCCGAAATTCGCCACGAGGTTAATTTGCTGCTGTCGAGCAAGCTGCCGTCAGAAATCGCCACCGTCGAAGGCCGCGAAACGCTGGCCGACGAAATCATGGTCCGAACCAATTATGTGCTCGGCTTCGATAAACCCCGCGACGACGACCGCCGCCGTGACAAGGGCCCCTGGGGTCCGGTCATGTCGGTACTGTTCAACTCGCTGATCGTGCAGTAAACCAAAAGGACAGCACAGGCCATGGCAGCCGATTTTCTCTCCCAGGACGAAGTCGACGCGCTCCTACGCGGCGTCACCGGGGAAGTGGAGGAAACCGAAGCCGACGAAGGCGACGGCAGCGGCGTTCGTGCCTACAACCTGGGCACGCAGGAGCGCATCGTGCGTGGGCGCATGCCCACCATGGAGCTCATCAACGAACGCTTCGCCCGCTACCTGCGCATCGGTCTGTTCAACTACATGCACCGCAACGCCGAGATCTCGGTCGGCACGATCAAGGTGCAAAAATACAGCGAGTTCGTGCGCAATCTGGTGGTGCCCACCAACCTCAACCTGGTCACCGCCAAGCCACTGCGCGGCACCGGCCTGGTCGTGTTCGACCCCAATCTCGTGTTTCTGGTGGTGGACAACATGTTCGGCGGCGACGGACGCTTTCATACCCGTGTTGAGGGGCGCGACTTCACCGCCACCGAGCAACGCATCATCATGGGCATGCTCGGTACAGTGTTCGCCGAATACGAGCGCGCCTGGGCACCGGTCTACAAGCTCAAGCTCGAATTCCTGCGCTCGGAGATGAACTCGCAGTTCGCCAACATCGCGACCCCCTCCGAGATCGTGGTGTCGACCGTGTTCTCGCTCGAACTGGGCGGCGCGCAGGCCGACATGCACATCTGCTTCCCCTACTCCATGCTTGAGCCGATCCGCGAAACGCTCTACTCGACCATGCAGAGCGATCACATCACGCAGGACAAACGCTGGATCGGCACCATGACCAAGCAGCTCAAGACAGCCGAGGTCAAACTCACCTGCAATCTTGGGCACGCCACCGTATCCCTGCGCGACATCGTCAACATGCGCGTGGGCGACGTGATCCCCCTCGACGTGGAAGAAACGATCCGGGCCTGCGTCGACAACGTGCCGGTACTGGAAGGCCACTACGGCGTCCACAACGGGCAATACGCCATCAAGGTCGAGCGGATGATTGCCGCCGACGACAACTCTGACACCTCGCCATCGGGAGCACGCAATGGCTGATACCGACACCGACGAAAACCAGGTCTCCGACGACGATTGGGCTTCCGCCATGGAAGAACAAGCCGACGCCGAAGCCAAGCCAGACACCGAAGCCACCGCCGACGGTGAAGACGACCCATGGGCCGCTGCCATGCAAGAACAAGCTGCGGCCGATCTGGCCGCTGCCGCCGCCGAAGGCGAATCCCCCTACCAGGCCAAACCGGCCAGCCAGGTCTTCCCCGACTTCGGCGCCGAGCGCAGTACCGGCGGGGGCAATAACGACCTCGACATGATTCTCGACATCCCCGTCCAGATCACTGTCGAGCTCGGCCGCACCAAGCTGTCGATCCGCAACCTGCTGCAACTCGCACACGGCTCGGTGGTTGAGCTCGACGGACTGGCCGGCGAGCCCATGGACGTGCTGGTCAACGGCACCCTCATCGCCCAGGGCGAAGTCGTGGTAGTGAACGAAAAATTCGGCATCCGTCTCACCGACATCATCACCCCGGCCGAGCGCATGCGAAAACTACGCCACTGAACACCGCCTCGCACACGCAACGGGCCGCCCCACTCGGGCGGCCCGTTGCGTGTGCGCACTATCAAACTGACTATGGCGCAATAACCAAAACGTCATACACCCTCGCTAGGATCACGCTCAGCCGGATTCAAACCGGCATCGACAAAATACCTAGCCAACAAGGAATAGCCATGGTCAAGCCCATCGCCCTCGCCGTATTTGCTGCGTTCTCGTGTTCCCAGGCCTTTGCCGCCGCCACCCAGTTCGACGACTTCAGCCCCATGGCCTCGTCCTACGGCACCCCGATTCCGGTCGGCGATGCCCTCGAAGCCACCCCCTTCAAGCTCGCCAACCCCAACTGGACCCAGCAAACCATCGCCGACCGCGCCACCCAGCTCAGCCTCGGCCACAGCAACACCGGCGTGTGGGACATGATCGACACCAATCACACCGGCCCCGACGCCGGCCGCTACCTGTTCATGCCCTTTGAACCGAGCAACTCCGGTGGCCCCAACACCGCCTCGGGCGCCCAGCGCATCGACCTGTGGGAAACCGACTACAACAAGCGCACCACCACCATCGTCGCCGTTGGCGAACAAAACTGGCAACGCGGCGACGCCTCGCGATGGGCCCCCTGGGGCGGCTGGATGACCGGCGAAGAAAACTACAACGGCAACACCGGTACCGGCCGTCTGTTCGAAGTCACCAACCCGGTCAGCGCCATCAAGGACACCGGCAACCTCGTCCAGCGCAACAGTGTCGTGCCGCTCATCTCGCACGAAGGCATGGTCTTCGACAACAACAAGAACTTCTACTTTGTCGATGAAAACAGCAGCGGCTCCATTTACAAGTACGTCTCCGCCAACCCCAACGCCACCTCTGGCAACGACTACTTCGCCGCAGGCCAGACCTTTGTCGCCAAAGCCGGCAACGGCACCACCGGCATCGTCTCCTGGGAAGCCATCACCGACGTCAACGGCGGTGACATCGCCGGCGTCACCACGCGTCTGAACACCAACGAAATCGACGGCCGCGCCTCCGCCGACAAAGCCGGCGGCACCGGCTACAACCGCCCCGAAGACATGGAAATCCTCACCCTGGACAACGGCAGCGAGCTGATGCTCTTCACCGCCACCGGCACCCACGAGGTCTACTCCATGAACCTCGCCACCAACGAAATGAAGCTCTTCGCCAGCCGCAGCACCCTCGACGCCGCCACCGGCACCGCTGTCGGCTCCGCCCTCGCCAGCCCCGACAACATGGCCATCGACGCCGCCGGCAATTTCTACATCATCGAAGACCAGCCGGGCGGCGTCGCCGACATCTGGATGGCCACCGACGCCGACAAGGATGGCGTGGCCGAGTCGCTGTCGCGCTGGGCCAGCATGGGCACCACCGGCGCCGAACCCACCGGCCTGTACTTCGACGCCTTCAACCCCAACGTCGCCTACGTTAACATCCAGCACCCCAGCAGCGGCATCGATCGCACCATCATGATCACCGCCGTCCCCGAACCGGAAACCTATGCCATGATGCTCGCCGGCCTCGGCCTGGTCGGCGCCTTTGCGCGTCGCCGCCGCGCCTGAGCAAGAACAGCGGCAACAAAAACGAACGCGCCCCTCGGGGCGCGTTTGTCGTTGAGGGGTGGCTATCGGCCATCTGCTGTCGCTCGGCCTGCGTCGATCGAGCGGCGGCACCGCGACGTAGTCCTGCCGGCCGGCGCTCACGCTCAACCAACGACCGGTCTCGCCATCCTCGAGCTCACACTTCCGACCCAAGCCTGCCGGGTGACATTTTCAAGCGCGACGGCACCAAGAACAGGAGTTTCAATGCACCTTCTGGAAGGAGTCCGTCCGATCTCGTCCGTGTCAATCGTGAATTTCGTACCCAAGATTCCTGATCGCCCCTCGAAACCCGCTCCGGAATGTCCGTTGCCCGTCTTGTGTCCTACCTCGCGATACGCTGATCGAACGCCTAGTCCGGTACGACTTGCGCTTACGCATCGATCGCGTCTGATCCACTGTCCTGCATCTCCCACAGCGGTGGACCGCGTGCCTGTATCAGACACGGCGGTGAAGTGGGCTCGCCCAGATGACCGAGAATCCCCCGGATCACCGCCCCCTCGGTGATGAAGGCGATGATCATCGGCGACTGCAACATCACGGCCCGCACGGTCTCGGTCATCGATCAGGCGCCGAAAGTGCTGCCTTCCCATGGCGACGCCAATCCCGTGTGCGGCCCACGACCCACACAGCGAGGGCCGGGCGCCAGGCTTGTGAACCTCCCTGCCAGCGCTATTCCGGCAATGGGATGAATTCGACCTCGTCACCGGCCACGACCGGAAAGCGACGTTCACGCCAGTCCCGCTTGGCCTGCTCGATGCGTTCCTTGCGACTGGAGACGAAGTTCCAGTCGATGAAGCGCTTGCCCATATGCTCGCCGCCAATGATCGCGATTCGGGACTCCTCAGCGGCTTCGACAATGACACCGGACACATTCGAGAGAATCGCCATCGCATGCTCGGGGATATCAATGTCCTGCGCCTTGAGCGCACCCTGCGCAACGTAGATCGCGCGCTCATCGGCATCCGGCAACAACAACTTCTGGCCCGGCTGCAGATGTGCTTCGACATACAGCGTGCTGGCGAACACCCGCACCGGCGAGGTCGCGCCGTAGGCTGTGCCCATCATCACGCGCACCGGTACACCGCCGACCTCCACCGCAGGAATGTCCGCCGACGGATAGTGATGGAAGGCCGGCTCGACTTCCTCGTCCGCCTCCGGCAGCGCCAGCCACAACTGCAGGCCGTGCAAGCGGTGCGGCACGCTGTTGACCTCCGGTTGCTCGCGCTCGGAATGGACGATGCCACGGCCGGCCACCATCAGGTTGATGTCGCCGGGCCTGATCGGCTGGAGGCTGCCGAGCGAATCACGGTGAAGAATCTCCCCTTCAAACAAATAGGTAACCGTTGCGAGGTTCACGTGGGGGTGCGGGCGCACGTTGATGCCTTCGCCGGCCGGGAAGTCCGCCGGACCCATATGATCGAAGAAGATCCATGGGCCGACCGTCTTGCGCTGCGCGGTCGGTAGCAAACGCCGGACCGAGAATCCGCCAAGGTCCTTCTCGCGCGGACGCAGCACGAGTTCGACGGCATCACGGCCCTTGGTTTCGGAACAGTCGGAATTCAGCTCTTTCGTCAGATTGCTCATCGCTGGGGTTCTCCTTGTTGTCAAAATCGGGCTGTAGCGTCAACGGTAAAGCCATTTCGCGACCAGCCGGGTATAACGCGGCATGATCAGGTAAACCATGAGATACACGATCACTGTCGCAACAAGCAGCTTTCCGAGCAGCATTGCTGGCACACCCTGCCATCCCCCAAGCAGCGGCGACAGCGCCCATGGCACGATCACCGTAAGCGGGAAAATCGCCGAAAGCGTGAACTGGAACTGCTTCCACCTATTTGGTGGTATCGCGGCCGGCGGCGCAAACCAGAAGTCCAGCCCGGTCTTGATCACGTAGCGGTCGCCTTTTTCCAGCGCATGCTCGATACGCTGAAGGAATTCTCTCCGAACCTCGGACTCGATCCAGGCCTTGAGCTGCTCGACACCGGCGAAACGGATGATCACCGTGTATGTCTCCTGACCGTCGACCGGGCGGATCACGTCGGTGGACAGGTAGCCAGGGAAGCGCTTGCAGGCCTCGCGTATCTCGAGCAGCCAGCGTTCATATTCGTCATAGGCATCGCGGCGCGGCTGGTGGACGATGATACCGGTCACCGTCTCGCCGGGCGGTGCGAACGTCGTCTCCGATGGCGAAGGGGTTGTCACGGCTGGCTCCCGGATAGATGGGATTTCGGACGCCACAGACCGGGCGCGCAGTCGTCTGCACCGGCGGAGCGCGGGGAAAGCAAGCACACGCCCAGCACCTTACGCTCTGCCCTTGACGGTAGCGTAGCTGGTCATCAGGTTCTTGTAGTCGGGAATGTGGTTCGCGAACAGCGTCCCCAGCCCCTCGACGTCGTTGCGCCAGTCGCGGTGCAGTTCGCACGCCAGGCCGAACCACGTCATCAACTGTACCCCGGCTGCCGTCATGCGATCCCACGCGGAGTTGCGGGCAAGCTCGTTGAAGGTGCCCGAGGCGTCGGTGACGACGAAGACGTCGAAGCCTTCCTCGATTGCGGCCAGCGCAGGGAAGGCCACACACACTTCAGTCACGACGCCGGCAATGATGAGCTGCTTCTTGCCAGTGGCCTTCACCGCCTTGACGAAGTCGTCGTTGTCCCAGGCGTTGATCTGACCGGGGCGCGCGATGTAAGGCGCATCCGGGAACAACGCCTTTAGCTCCGGCATCAGCGGGCCGTTCGGGCCGTCTTCGAAGCTGGTGGTGAGGATGGTCGGCAGGTCAAAGTACTTGGCCGCATCGGCCAGCGCCAGCACGTTGTTGTTGAAGCGGTCGGGATCGATATCGCGCACCAGCGACAGCAGGCCGGCCTGGTGATCGACCAGCAGCATGGCGGCGTTGTTCTTGTCGAGTTTCACGTAGGGCTGAGTCATGGTGTTCTCCTTGTTTGCTCTCTCGGGGTCGGGATGCCGCTTGCGCGGCAGGGTTTGCCCCCGGCCCGGAAGGGCCGGGAGTCGGTATCAACCGGCTGTCTCGGTGGTTTCCGCGCGCGGGATGCCGCCAAATCGGCCGCTGTTGAAGTCTTCGATAGCCTGTGCGATCTCGGCCTCGCTGTTCATGACGAACGGTCCGTAGCCGACGATGGACTCGTCGATCGGCTCTCCGGCGAGCAACAGAACGACAGCATCGTTGTTCGCCTCGATCGAGACGCTGACACCGGCCCGGTCGAGCACCACAAGCTGACCGTCGCGCGCCAGCGCGTGGCCGTTCACCAGCACCGTGCCGCGAAGCACAACGACCGCAGCTGTCCAACCGTCAGGCAAAGGCAGCTCCGCCACGCCGTCGCGCACCAGACGCAGGTCCCACACGTTCATTGGCGTAAAGGTCTTCGCCGGGCCGCGTTTGCCGTCGAGCTCACCGGCAATGATGCGTGCCGTACCGGCACCATCCGCCAGTTTCACGACCGGAATTCCGGCCGAGGTGATGGCCTGGTAGCCCGGCGGCGCGTACTTGTCGCGCGCCGGCAGATTCACCCATAGTTGAACCATCTCCAGTTCGCCGCCCGAACGCGCGAAACCGTCGCCGTGAAACTCTTCATGCAATATGCCGGCACCAGCCGTCATCCACTGCACGTCGCCCGGCCCGATCACACCACCCTGCCCGGTGGAATCGCGGTGCGACACTTCACCGGCGTAGACGATGGTCACCGTCTCGAAGCCACGGTGCGGATGCTGGCCGACACCGCGGCGGCGCTCGGTCGGATCGAACTGCGCCGGACCAGCATGATCGAGCAGCAGGAACGGGCTCAATGCCTTGCCATGGCTCTGGTAGCTGAACAGCGAGCGCACCGGAAACCCGTCGCCGACCCAATGGGTGCGCGGCGTGCTGTAAATGCCCTGGACTCGTTTCATGTTCGCCTCCTTGTCACGTTCGTATTGCGTAACGTCACTTTAGGCATGGAACGTGAAGAGGAGAAGACGGTAAAATTCGGCTTCAGCGTCCTACCAGCAGGACAATAGGCGGCAGCGCAGGGAGACTTGTATGAACGACCTGAACGATCTGTACTACTTCGCCCGCGTGGTCGAACATGGCGGCTTCGCCGCCGCCGGGCGCGCCACCGGGGTACCGAAGTCCAAGCTCAGCCGCCGCATCGCACTGATGGAAGAGCGTCTCGGTGCCCGGCTGTTGCACCGCTCGACCCGCCACTTCTCGGTCACCGAATTGGGCCAGACCTTCTACGAGCACTGCCGCGCCATGCTGGTCGAGGCTGATGCCGCGCTCGAGGCGGTCGAAGCCACCCGCGCCGAACCGGCCGGCACGGTGCGTATCAGCTGCCCGATCACGCTTCTTCACGTGCACGTCGGCACCATGCTCGCGGACTTTCTCGCTGCACATCCGCGCGTGTCGGTGCATCTGGACGCCACCAACCGCAAGATTTCGCCAGTCAGCGACGGCGTCGATCTGGCGATTCGCGTCCGCCCGCCACCACTACCCGACAGCGACCTCGTGCTGCGCGTGCTTGCCGACAGCGCCCAGTGCATCGTCGCAAGCCCCGCGCTCGTCGAGTCGATCGGCCGTCCTGTCGAACCGACCGATCTTGCTTCCTTTCCCAGCCTGTCGCTCGGCCCGCCGCAGGATGAACACCGCTGGACGCTAATCGGCCCGGACAGCACCGAGGTATCGCTGCACTACCGACCCCGCCTTGTCACGGGCGACATGGTCGCGCTACGCAGTGCAGCGCGCGCCGGTGTCGGCGTCGTTCAGCTTCCGACCTTGATGCTGCGCGACGATCTGAACACCGGCACCCTCGTTTCCCTCCTGCCCGATTGGTCCCCGCCACGCCAGATCATTCACGTCGTGTATCCGTCGCGCCGCTGCCTGCTGCCCGCCGTACGCTCGCTGATCGACTACCTCGCCGAGCGGTTCCAGGCACTGGAGAATGACGGATAGGAATTTCAATGCGAACTCGTCGTCCGGTACGGGTTGCGCTTGCGGATCGATGGACAGCACCTGGTTGCCGTGGGTTACGTCGCGAACGCGCAGGCAGACAAGATCGCACTCGCGCAGCTTGCTGTCGATGGCGAGGTTGACCATCGCCAGATCGCGCACGTGATGGGCGTTCGGAGGGTGAATGCAGATCGCCCAGATGTCCTTGGGCTTCAGCGGCGCCCTCTAACCCACCAACTTTCCCCTGCTTCAGGGTTCCCTATGCTCGTAGGACTCCATGCCAGACTCCTTGGCTGTTAATCGGAGTCTGATTGTTTACCAGACCGTCCGGCGACTTTACGGAAGGCAGATGAAATCGTGCTATCAGCCAGGGGCAATCGGACAGCCCGCCCAAGCAAAACGGCTGTAGTCCTTCAGCTTGCGGTCCTACGGCAATGGCCCCCTTTAGCCAACGGCCGATTGTTTGAGGCAAAATCCGGGACTCTTCGCGTCGAGAATACTCATGGAACTGCTGCGCCTGAGTCTCCTGTTTGCCGCTACTGCTGTTGCCGAAATCGTTGGCTGCTACCTGCCATGGCTGGTTCTGAAGCAAGGCAAGAGTCTGCTCCTGCTGTTTCCAGCCGCGCTTTCCCTAGCGCTGTTCGCCTGGCTGCTGACCCTGCATCCGACAGCGGCGGGTCGCACCTATGCCGCATACGGCGGAATGTATATCGCTGTCGCGTTGCTCTGGCTTCACTTCGTGGATGGTATAGCCCTGACGCGATGGGACATGCTCGGCGCAGGCCTCGCCCTGACCGGCATGGCGGTAATTGCTCTTCAACCCGCTGCTGCCTGATTCCAATTGGTACGTGAGAGGCAGACAACGGCCAGGAGCGGTCGTTCGGATGTAGGGCGCAATAACCGAAGGGCATTGCGCCGAACGTTGCACCAAGGCACCATGGGAGCGTTTTCCCAAGCTGTTTGAGATGTGCGAGGCGCGATGATGAGTTCACCTCACGGGCGCGTCGCGACCGTCATCCGGCGCAATGCCCTTCGGTTATTGCGCCCTACGCGGGCTCTCAAGGGACGGGTTTATGGCGCGCACAATGATGAGGCATTCAAGCAAATAATCTCAGAGAATGGTTGGACGCTGCTTTCCGACAAACGACTGGAAATAGCGCCTGGTGTTTACGAGAATCATTATCTTGACGCGAAAGGGAGGTCGGCGGTGAAAACGACCTATGATTCCAAGGTTTGGAGTGATGCCCAGATGCAAAGCATGTCGCGGCAGGCAGTGGTCAAGGTCGAAAGTGAAGCGAATCGGGGGCTGGGCTCACTACCAACTCATGGCAAACCTGTTCAGGTCGAACTCAATGGTGTCCCATTTGTCGTGACCAGCGACAAAGGCAAGCTCTACGCGTTCCCGGGTAAGCAATAGTGGCTCTCTTCCCCACTGACGTAACTGCGAATGTCGAAAGCTCTCCTGAATATTGGGCTCTAGCAACTTGCCTCGCACATATGCACGTCCACTTCCGTTCGGGAAGAATCCGTGATGCCGTAGGCCACCTGCTAGGTGGCGACGGTCTGGCGGTTGGAGATCCCTATCCATGCGATCTCTTTCGAGTGTCTAGCCGCGATCATGACGAAATCGCCGAGCTCATGGCACCGGCATCGATCGGCCCTACGAAATTCGTCGTGCCCAGCGAGATCGCAAACGCCGACTTTATCGCCATCTGCGACCCGGACGATTTCGGGGAGCACTATTGGCACACCTACTCCGAAGAAGAGTTCCGCCGCATCATTGAACACACGCTCAGCGTATGGGCCGCGCAGGAGCCCGAGAAGCACAAAGAGTATGCCGAGGCGCTGGCGGAGCATGGTATGCAACTGGTGCCAGTCACCTTGACGTATCCCCCGAACGCCCGCCCCTTGGGAAAACGTCGCAAGCCGAGCTTCTGGCAACGACTCTTTGGACACAGGTAAGGCCGAGCGGCAAGACACTTGAGTCCCTCTGTGTCGCATCTCTCAACCTCAATCAGCGCCAAAGGCGGCCTTGGGTCGAAACCGGAAACCCACACCGGCACTGACCTGCCCCGTGCCTCACAACATCACCCGACCTCGGCATGATTTCCTTGCAGTCGCGGCGTCTCTCGCGTATCAAAGCAGGTGTTCCAACCCTTTTCAGCGACACCCCACGGAGTTCCCTTGGCTACCAGCATCCCCGACACCCGAAAGCAACAAATCGACGACGTTCTTCTCAAGCTGCCGGGCGTGAAGGCGAAAAAAATTGGCGGGCTTGACGCCTATCTTGTGTCCGACAAGATGTTCGCCTGCATTAGCGGCAACGGCGTCGGTATACGCGTGTCGGCGGCCATGGCGATCGAGCTGCAGTTTTCGCGGGGCGACGTCGTGCCCTTTCAACCCGGTGGCATGCCGAGTTCGAAAGAGTGGGTGCAGATCGACCACGCTGACGCGGCGGATTACGCGCTTGATGTTGAGGTGTTTCAGGCGTCGCTGGCGTTCGTGAAAGGCACGCGAGGCTAGTCCGCGTCGCTCAAAACTTGCGTGCCGGGGTGCGCCCCGGCACCGTCGTTTGATCAGGCACAGCCCCCGGACGACGCACTGCGTCCCCCGAGACACGATGAAGTCAATGCTGTGCCCCGGCCCGCCGGTTCAAACGCTGAACGGTGCGACACCGATTCTCGACTTCGATCAATCCGCGGTGGCTCGCGCTCCGGTATTGTCTGCACCACGATTTCTCCGGAACCTTGCCGTGAACCCGATTCTCGATTTCTACCGCAGCGATGTGCGCACCGGCATCAAGATTGTGCTGACCAGCCTCATCCTCGGCACACTGACCGCAGTGCCCCTGTGGCTGTTCACTCAGTTTGGCTCGACCGATGTCACGCCCACCGGGCTGGCGCTGACCGCCATGTTCGGCACCATTGCCGGTGCCTTTGGTGCCGCCGTCGGGGTTGTGTGGTGGATCATCGAGGTCATTGTCCGGCGGCGCTGATCAGTCCAGCAAGAAGACCTCTCGAAACGCTTTTTCGCCCTCGGCGCTGAACACCACCACCCGCGAATCTTTCTGTCGGTGGGCCCACCCGGCGGCATACATCCGCTGCAGCAAGGCGGCGCCCACGCCACCGGCGAGATGGTGCCGCCGCTCCCCCCAGTCCAGACACATGCGGCACACCGGACGGCGACTCGAACCCGGCACGGAAACATCCACACCAATGGCCTCGAACGCGGCGCGACCGGCGCCGGTCAGACTCAACTCGCCAACCCGGGCGGCAAACCAACCCCGCATCAGCATGGCTTCGAAGGCGGCCACGGCCAGTTCGCCGGCGAGGTGGTCGTAGCACACGCGCGCCTTGCGCAGCGCCGGCTCGCGCGGACTCGAGCGCAGGCGCACGGCGCCGGTGCGAAATGCCACGCCCATTAGAGATTCCAGCAAGTGCGCGACGTCACGCCCGGCGAGGCGAAAGTAACGATGCCGGCCTTGTGCATCCACCTCGATCAGCCCGGCATCAAGCAACTTGGCGAGGTGACCGCTGATGGTTTGCTTGGTCACCCCGGCAATACCCGCCAGCTCGGTGGCGGTGAGCGCGCGATCGGCCATCAGCGCGGTAAGGATGTCGGCGCGGGCGTTGTCGCCGATCAGCGCGGCGACGCGGGCGATGTGGGGGCCGTCTTTCATGGTTCGATCCTAGCCGAACCATGCAGCCACTTCAATTCGCTATTGTGGTTCCGTCATTCACGCCGGAGCCCCGACCATGGTCACCTGTTTCATCCGCTATCAGATCGACCCCTTCCAGCGTGAGGCCTTCAAGACCTACGCGGAAAACTGGGGCCGCATCATCCCGCGCTGCGGCGGGCATCTGCTTGGCTATTTTCTGCCGCACGAGGGAACCAACGACATCGCCTGGGGGTTGATCGGCTTCGACAACCTGGCGGCCTACGAACGCTACCGTGCGCGGCTACGCGACGATGCCGAAGGCCGCGCCAACTTTGCCTTCGCGCAGGACGCGCGCTTCATCCTCCGCGAGGAACGCAGCTTTGTCGACACCGTAGGCGGCACCTTCTGCCAAGTGCCGCAGATGAGGACTTGACCATGCTTGCCGTGATCTTTGAAGTCGAACCCGCCCCCGGCCAGCGCGACGCCTACCTCGACACCGCCGCGGCGCTGCGTCCGCTGCTTGAAACCATCGACGGGTTCATCTCGATCAAACGCTTCGAAAGCCTGACCCAGCCCGGCAGGCTGCTGTCGCTGTCCTTCTGGCGCGACGAAGCCGCCATACAGTGCTGGCGCACTCTCGAAACACATCGCGCGGCGCAGGTCGCGGGTAGGCAGCAAGTGTTTGCCGACTACCGGCTGCGGGTCGCCGAGGTGGTGCGCGACTATGGCATGCGCGCCCGTGCCGAAGCGCCCGCCGACTCACGCGCGCATCACGACGGCAGGGCCGCCACCGGGCGCTGATCACCCCGCCCGGCGGCGGGTATCATGAAACCTCCGCCCATCGCCGAGCGTACCGATTGAAGCCTGACACCCAAGCCGACGCGCCTGCCGCCCTGCGCGCCCAAGCCCTGAGCGTTGGCGCGCTATCGGCCATCGATTTCACCATCGAGCCGGGGTGCATCCTCGCCCTGTCCGGCCCGTCCGGTTCGGGCAAAAGCCGACTGCTGCGCGCGCTGGCCGATCTCGACCCGCATGATGGGAGCGTCGCGCTGGGCGAGCTCACGCAAACCGGGGTCACAGGCCACCGTTGGCGGCAAACGGTGATGATGGTGCCGGCCGACAGCCAGTGGTGGGCCGACACGGTGGGCGAACACTTCCCCGCCGGCGCGCCCAACGACCTGGACACACTCGGCTTTGGCCCGGAAGTGATGGACTGGCAGGTGAGCCGGCTGTCATCCGGCGAAAAGCAGCGCCTCGCCCTGCTGCGTGCCGTTGCACACCAGCCGCGCGCGCTCTTGCTGGACGAACCCACCGCCAACCTCGACCCCGACACCACCGCCATCGTCGAAGCCTGGCTCACCGGGCTGGCCCGGCACCACCGCTGGCCGGTGCTTTGGGTGGCGCACGACCCGGCCCAGATCCAACGCGTGGCCAACGCGCATCTGCGCATTGCCGGCAAGCAACTGGAAGCGGTGCCATGCAGCTGATCGACCTCGCATGGTGGCAACTTGCTCTCGCGGCCGGACTGGTGCTGGCGCTGGCCGTGTGCACCCAGCTCGCCCGGCTGGACATCGGCAAGACCATGCTCGTCGCGGCGGTTCGCACCGTGGTGCAACTGAGCCTGATCGGCCTGGTGCTCGAAGCGCTGTTCTCGGTCGCCGCCCTGCCCTGGATTACGCTGATGGCGGTGGTGATGCTGCTGATGGCCGGCCGCGAAGTCACCGCCCGGCAAAAGCGTCGGCTCACCGGCGGCTGGGCCTTCGGCATTGGTACGCTGTCGATGTTCATCTCGGCCTTCAGCGTCACCGTGCTCACGCTGGTCGCCATCATCGGCCCCGAACCCTGGTATGCACCGCAATACGCCATTCCGCTGCTCGGCATGATGCTCGGCAACACCATGACCGGCATCGCCGTCGGCCTCGACCGGCTCACCGACGCGGTGTGGCGCCAGCGCGCGCTGATTGAAAACCGGCTGATGCTCGGCCATCGCTGGCAAGAGGCCATTGGCGAGGCGCGTCGCGACGCCATGCGCAGCGGCATGATCCCGATCATCAACGGCATGGCCGCCGCCGGCATCGTCAGCCTGCCAGGCATGATGACAGGCCAGATCCTGGCCGGCGCCGCACCCACGCTGGCGGTGAAATACCAGATCCTGATCATGTTCACGATCACCGTCGGCACCGGCTTCGGCACACTCGCCGCCGTCCTCGCCGCCAGTCGGCGCCTGTTCGATGAGCGCGAGCGGCTGCGGCTGGACCGGCTGTCGGCACCGCCCAAATAGCACACCGACCGGCGGGGTTTCCCCCGTCGGCCGGTCACGACGTCACTTGCCGTGGTGCATCGTCTTGCTGGCCGTCGCGGGCGGCGGCTGGCTGGGGTCGAAGCCCTTGAAGGCCGGGTTTTCATGCAGGCCGTGGGGTTTCTTCATCGACTCGATCCAGTAGAAGTCCGGGTCGAACTGCTTGTCCTTCCACATGTAGTAGTCCGGCTTTTCGATATCCTCGTACTCGACCACCAGCATCGAACCAGTGTGGTCCTTGCCGGCATTGCTGGTGTGATGCTCGATATGGTCGTGCGTCATCCAGATGCCCGGATTGTTCATCTTCACGATCAGGTCGTAGCGCTCGCCCGGCATCATCGGCAGCACATCCACGGCATACGGGGTCTCCAGCGGCAAGCCGTCCTTGTGAGTCACCAGCGCGTCGTGGCCATGCAGGTGGAAAGCCGTCGGCGAGGTCGGCGCAAACAGGCGCAATCGCAACACGTCGCCCTTCTTGACACGGATCGGCTGGGTGTCGGGGAAGGACTTGCCGTTGATCGAGAAGTAGTCACTCACCTCCCTTGGGTGGCCGCCCTTGCCGTATTCCTGCGCCACCTCGGAGTTCCAGCCCGAGAACATCAGCACCGCGTCCTTGGTCACGGTCTTCTCGAGCGCGGTCGGCGCTTTGGGATCGACGATCAGCGGCCCCCACATGCCGCGCAGGGCAACATGCTCGGCCACGTTCACATGGCAGTGATACCAAAGGCTGCCGGGCTTGTCGGCGATGAAGCGGTAGGTGTAGCTGTCGCCCGGCTCGATGGCCTCCTGCGTCACGTTGGGTACGCCATCGGACTGCCAGCTGTTGGTCTGGTACACGCCATGCCAGTGGATGGTGTGGCTGAGGGTGGTGTTGTTGTGCAGCAGCACCTCGACCTCATCGCCCTCCTTCACATGGATCAGCGGACCGGGAACCTGGCCGTTATAGGCCCACACCTTCACCGCCAGATTCGGCGCGACCTGCAGGTCGACCTCTTCGATGGTCATTTCGAATTTGCGCAGTTCGGCCTGCGCGCTGGCGCTCAGGCCAAGCGCCAGGCACAGCGCCAGCAGGGTTTGTTTCTTCGTCATGGTGGTACTCCATTGCATTGAGAACAGGCCGGACAGGCCACCGAAGGCGGCCGTCCGGTTTCGACGAGGGGCACGCCCTCATCGGCTCAGTTTTTCTGACAGCACAGCTCGCGCAGGTGGCCGACCAGTGCGTGGATCTCGTCATCGTTCAGGTTGTCGCCCCAGGGCGGCATCAGCACCGATTTGTTGATCGACTTGCCGCCGTGCTCGATCACCTTGAACAATTCCTCGTCGGTGCGTGCGGACATCTCCTTGGTATCGGTGTGGTCGCGCGGCTGGACTGCCATCTGGGCAGCGTTGATGCCTTTGCCGTCGCCCGCCACCCCGTGGCACTGCGTGCAGTAGATCGAGTACAGCTGCTTGCCCGAGCCGGCCTCGGCCAGCGCGGTGGTACTGACTAGCGACAGGGTCGCTGCGAGTAGCAGGGTCTTCATGGCTGTTTCTCCCCGATGAGCTTGAGATAGTTGGCCAGCTTGTGCACCGCGGCCGCGTTGGCGTCGCCCACCGGCATCATGGTGTGCGGGTCCCAGGCCGCGGGCTGGGTGATATAGGCACTGATGAACGCCGGCTGCAGGCGCTGCCAGGCGGTATACAGCTCTGGCCCAGACACGCCGCCCTTGTCGGGGGCATCCTGATGGCAACCGTCACAGCCCTTGAACTTGCCGAAGTTCATCTGCCCCATGCGCTGAGCGATGCTGCCGGGCTGGTAGGTTTCGGCCGCGATCAGTGCGTCGAAGGGCGTCAGCGTCATCAGGTAGTCGGCCACCTTGCCCGCCTGCGCGGCATCGAGCGCCGGGTGCTTGGCCAGCGTGGCGGTATCGACCACATCGCCGTCGGCCGAGGGTTTGGCATGTGCCGGCGGGAAAACACCGGCCGGGCGCAGGCGCACCGGATTCTGCAGCCAGCTGTACAGCCATTCACGCCGGAACTTGTTACCGGCAAAATCAAGCGGCGGGGCCTTGCGTTCAGCCCTTTCGTGTTTGGCTGCCTTGGCGTAGTCGTGATCGAGCGCATGGCAGCTACCGCACTGCTGTTTCACGTCAGCGGCAGTGTCGGCGTGCACAGCCAAGGGCACGCCGACCGCCAGCACCGCGGCAATGCCGAGAGTCAGTCGTAGTTTCACGGGAATTCCTTTCGTCATGGTCTGGTCGATCCGCGGCTCAACGCAGGATCAACTGATCGCCCCGCCCTTTGTCGGGGTTGGCGTCCTTGCTGTTCATCAGCACCGTGATACCGCCCTTGAGCGCGTGCTTCATGCTGTGGTCGACCAGGGCGTTGTTGGTCGGGCGGTCAGCCGGACTGATCAGGTCGACCACCACCGCATGCGCCGGCGGCACCGACATGGTCTGCATGCCATGCAACACGTTCTGCGGGTTGCCGTTGTCCCACACCCGATCCCAGATGCCGGCGATCGGGTGAAAGGCAGCCCACTCGTTGATCATGGCGTTCACAAAGTAGATACGCACACGCTCGCCGGGCTTGGACTCAAGCGCGATGCTGGCGTTGGCGTCATGCACCGGGTCGTAGTGGAAGACCTTGCCGTTGACCAGCACGCCCTTCCATTTCTCGCCCGCCGTGCGTTCCTCGGCCGAGGCGCCGGTCTCGTACAGATCGCCGTGCACCAGCACGTATTCACGGTCCGGCTTGGGGTACTTGTCGCTGTAGCCAGCCTTCGGATCGACGATCACCACGCCGTACATGCCGCGCGAGATGTGCTCGGACATCGAATCGGCGCCACAGTGGTAGATCCACACGCCGGGGTACTCAGCCTTGAACGAAAACTGCTTCTTCTGCCCCGGTTTGATCGCCTCGAAGTCGGCCAGCACATCAAGACGGCCGGCATGGAAATCCATCGAGTGACTGTTCTTGTTGCCGGCTTCGTTAAGCAAGGTGAAGTCGACCTCATCGCCTTCCGTGACCCGCACCAGCGGACCGGGAATGGTGCCGCCGAATGTCCACATCGGGGCCGTGTTGCCGGCGTTGTCGATCGCCAGATCGAGTTCGCGTACCGGGATCTCCACCTTGTGGGTAGCTGCCAGAACATTGGCGCTTGCCAGGGCCGCGGTCAGCAGCACCATGGCAGTCAGGGGACGTTGTCTCATATCGGTTCTCCAGAGGTTGTGGCTCAAATGCCACTTGACCTATATCAATATTCGGACCAGAATAATTTCTCCTTATATTTCATGAAGTTATTATTCAATGCCGTCAGAATGACAGCACAACGAAAGTTGTATTAATGACAACATCGATATCTAAATGACAACGCACGCAACTTTCCTCAACCTGGCTGGCGCCGTGGCCGACCTGTCCAAGGCCATGCCCCGGGAGCAACGCTATGCGCGCCTGCTAGAAGCCTTCTTCAACAGCTTTCCGTGCGATGCCATCGCCCTGCTCGAACGCGACGGCGATCAGCTGGTGCCGCGCGCCGTGCACGGGCTCAGCCCCGACACCATGGGCCGGCGTTTCGTCATTCGCGACCAGCCGCGACTGGCGCAAATCGTGCACAGCGCCGAGCCGGTGCGCTTTCCGGCCGACTCCGCCCTGCCTGACCCCTACGACGGTCTGGTCGACAAGGCGGGCGACCACCTCTACGTCCATGACTGCATGGGCGCCTCGCTGTACATCGACGGCCAGCCCTGGGGCGTGGTCACCCTCGACGCGATGACGCCGGGCAGCTTCGATGCCATCGACGCAGACGTCTTCCGCGCCTTCGTGGCCGTGGCCGCCGCCACCGTGCGGGCGGCCGACTGGATCGTGCGTCTTGAGGAGCAGCTCGAGCGCCATCACCGCATCCAGCGCGCCGAGCCTCACGACGGCACGGTCGACGAACTGATCGGCCAGAGCGTGATCATCGACCAGCTCAAGCGTGAAGCGCAGACCGTTGCGCCATCCGATCTGCCAACCCTGATCCTGGGAGAGACCGGCGTCGGCAAAGAGCTGGTGGCACGAATGATCCACCGCCACTCGACCCGGGGAAAGGAGCCGATGGTCTATCTCAACTGTGCCGCGCTGCCAGAAACAATCGCCGAGAGCGAACTCTTCGGCCACCAGCGCGGCGCCTTCTCCGGCGCCACCGACGACCGGATCGGCAAGTTCGAACTGGCGCACGAAGGCACGCTCTTTCTCGACGAGGTCGGCGAGTTGCCGCTGACAGTGCAGGCCAAGCTGCTGAGGGCGCTGCAAAATGGCGAGATCCAGCGCATCGGCAGCGACCGGCACCATCGCGTCGACGTGCGCGTGATCGCCGCCACCAACCGCGATCTGAAAAGCGAAGTGGCCGCCGGGCGTTTCCGCGCCGACCTCTACCATCGCCTCAGCGTCTATCCCCTATTGGTGCCGCCGCTACGCGAACGCGGCGATGACGTGTTGCTGCTGGCCGGCTACTTCATCGAACGCAACCAACGCCGCCTTGGGCTGCACGGCGTACGACTGAGCCGTCGGGCCCGCCAGTGGCTGACCCACTATGACTGGCCTGGCAACGTACGTGAGCTTGAACACACCCTGTCGCGCGCCATGATTCGCGCGCTCAGCGCCGCACCATCGCGCGAGCGGGTGATCGAACTGGGCATCCAGCACCTTGGCACCGAGGCCCTGCCGATGCCCGAAGAAGTCGTCGCCGCCACCGAGACCACAGACCCGACGCCCCGGCCGCTGGACGAAGTCATCGACCACTGCCGGCGCAAGATCATCCTGACCCGCCTCAAGCACCATGACGGCAACAAGGCCGCTGCGGCCCGCTCGCTCGGCATCGACCGCGGCAACTTCCACCGCCTGCTGCGCAAACTGAATCTATCCTGAGCGCCACCCGCTGCCGCCCAGACGCTTGTCATCTATAGTGAGCATTCATATCCGCGGAGAGATCGACATGCGAACGGTTTTGATCCCCAGGCTCGGCGCCCTGCTCGGCGCCGCCCTGCTGGCCGGCTGCGCCAGCGCGCCCAGCTTCACCTACACCCGCCCCGACCAACCCGAAGCCGCCTCCGGCTACACCGCCAAGCCGGGCTGGACGCATCAGCACTTTGCCGTCGCGGCCGCCAACCCGCTGGCCACCGACGCCGGCTTTCAGATTCTCAAGGCGGGCGGCTCGGCCATTGACGCGGCCATTGCCGTCCAGATGGTACTGGCGCTGGTCGAACCGCAATCGAGCGGCATCGGCGGCGGGGCCTTCCTGATGTATTTCAATGGCCAGGATGTGGCCGCCTACGACGGCCGGGAGACCGCCCCCGCCGCCGCCACCGAGGCACTTTTTCTGGGCAAGGACGGCAAGCCGATGGCCTTCGACGAGGCCAAGGTGGGCGGCCGTTCGGTCGGCACCCCGGGCACGGTGGCCATGCTCGAGATGGCGCACGCCGAGCACGGCAAGCTGCCCTGGGCCACGCTGTTCGCGCCGGCCATCCAGCTCGCGGAACAAGGCTTCAAGGTGAGTCCGCGTTTGAACACCATGCTCGGCAAGGACAAATTCATCGCCAGGGACCCCGCCGCGCGGGCCTACTTTTTTGATGCTGAAGGCAGGCCGTGGCCAGTGGGCCATGTGCTGAAAAACCCCGAACTCGCCGCCGTGCTGCGAACCATCGCGCAACGCGGTGCGACCGGCCTGCTCGAAGGCGAGGTCGCGCGCGCCATCGTCGACAAGGTCGGCGCGCACCCGACCAATCCGGGGCTGCTCACCCTGTCCGACCTGGCCAACTACAAGGCCAAACGTCGCGACCCGATGTGCCACGACCACCGCGGCCTCGGCACCGACTACCGTATCTGCGGCTTCCCGCCGCCGAGCTCGGGCGCCATCGCCGTTGGGCAGATTCTGGGCATTCTTGGCCACACGGAGACCCGCACGACTTCGCTCGAAACCGGCGCCACCGAACCCCCCGCAGACATGGCGTCGGCCGAGTGGCTGCATCGCTATGTCGAGGCCTCGCGGCTGACCTTTGCGGACCGCGCGCAATACCTCGCCGACCCCGACTTCGTGGCCGCACCGGGCGGCAGTTGGGCCTCGCTGCTCGACCCGGCCTACCTCGCGGAACGCAGTCGCCTGATCGGCCAGATGGCGATGCCGGACGCCCCGGCCGGCACGCCCGGCCCCATGAAAACCAGCTATGCGCCCATGCCGGATCAACCCGAATACGGCACCAGCCACATCAGCATCGTCGACGCCAACGGGCACGCGGTGGCCATGACCACCACCATTGAAGACGCATTTGGCGCGCGGCAGATGGTCAAAGGCTTTCTGCTCAACAACGAACTGACGGACTTCAGCTTCGCGCCCCGAGCCGCCGGCGGCAGCCCGATCGCCAACCGGGTCGAGCCCGGCAAACGCCCGCGCTCGTCGATGGCGCCGACGTTGGTATTCGACAAGACCACCGGAAAACTCGTGATGAGCGGCGGCAGCCCGGGCGGCGCACTGATCATCCACTACACCGCAAAAACCCTCTACGGCACGCTCAACCGGGGGCTCACGCCGCAGCAGGCCATCGATCTGCCCAACTTTGCCTCGGTGGGCGGCAAGGTGCCGGTGCTACTCGAAGCCGGGCGCTTTGACGCAAGGACCATCGACGGGCTCAAGGCCCGAGGCCATCAGGTCAAGGAGATGGACATGACGAGCGGCCTGCAGGCCATTCGGGTGGAAGGCGACGGCAGCAAGCAGCGCCTGCTCGGCGGCGCCGATCCGCGGCGCGAAGGCGTGGTGATGGGCGAATGACCGGCGTTGAAAATCGTCCGTGGCGAGCATGACTCGCCACGGTGGCGCTCAGTCCGGCGGTGGTGCGTACAGCGCAAACACCTCGGCGCCGGTCATGTTTCTGGTGTCGTTCGCAAAACGATAGTAGGCCGGCTTCTCGTCGATGAAGATCTGCTGATCGAAGCTGAACTCGGGCGCCTCGTCGAACAGTCCGACCGGCAAGTGATACTGCTGCGCCTCTTTCAGCCGGTAGAACAGATGCGTGCCACAGTGCTTGCAAAAGCCGCGCTGCGCCCAGGGCGAGGAGTCGAACACCGACACGTTTTGCTCGCCGGCAATCCTTACCTCGGTACCGCACTCCACCGCCAGCAAGGGCCCGCCGCCCCACTTGCGACACATGCTGCAGTGGCAGGCGCCCACGCTGCTGGCCGGGCGGGCCACGCTCAGCGTCACGGCGCCACACAGACAACGCCCCTGGGCTGGATTTGGCTCTGACATCACACGTTCCTCCGTCGCCGCGAAAAAGACGATTACCGACGCAGCCTACAAAACCGGCGCCGGATTGACAACGTCATTTTGTCGATCGCGCCACCGGACGACAGGAGGCAGCCGGGATCAGCGAACGGTGAGCACCACCTGCGTCTGATTGAGCAACTGGTAGCCAATCTCGCCGAAGGTGGCCGGGCCGGTCAATGCCCCCGCGCGCTGGCCCTCCAGACCCTCATAGAGAAAGTTGAGAATACAGTTGCACGCAAAGGTGGCAGGCGCATCGCCGCCGACCGACGGCGGGGCAACTTCGCCAGAGGGGGTGGCGAGCCGATAGGTCAGCCCTGGAAATACCGGCGCGTAAAACTCGACTCGTCGTGCTGCCGTGTCAATGTGCTTGAAGCTGACATTGACCGATGCGCCGCAGTAATCGGCCACCAGTGGCAGCCGAGTATCGACCCCCAGATTGCTGAGGTAGTCGGCCAGAGGCATCGCCTCACCATTGACGTAGCAGGTATCCACCGAAAAGCCGGTCTCCGCAAAGCTGATGGCATCGCCGTCGCCGGGTTTGAACGGGTTGATGATGTCGATCTGGGCAAAACGCTCGGGGGGCAACTCGACATCCATGACCACAGCGTGCTCGGCCGAGAACTCACCGCTGGGCCCAAGCACCACCTGCGGCGTCGCGTGGCTGGCATCGTCCAGATGCGTTCCGGCCACCCAGCCGGCCAGCGGCTTGAGGTACATGTCTTCATAGTTCGGTGCGTTGCGCGCAAAGTCGCCATGACACGCGCTGAAGGCAGGCACGATCAGCAAACTGAAGCCATGGTCGGGCGCATTCCGGCACAGTTGCGGCAACGTGCCCGGGTCGTACAGACGCAAACGCGGGGGGGCCGCGAACCCGGTCACTGCTTGAACAAACACCTGGTCCCGGCTCACCGTGCCGCCGCTCGCCGCCATGAAATAGGGGATCGTGCCACCGATCCAGTTGCCCAGAGGCAGTTGCCTGAGTGCCGCTTCATCACCGGCAAGGCTCAGATAGTGACCTTCTCGAATCAACTCGGCCACAGCGGCCACGGGCATCAATCCTTCTTTTGGCATCATGTGCGCTCTCCGGGGCGGTCAGTCTTGGCGGATTTGTGCCAGCTCATGCGAAAGCTGAATCGCATGGCGGACAAAGTAGTGATGCAACTCATGCGCCTTCATCTGACGCACCTCCGGGTCGCTGATCAGCTGCATCTGCCCACGCAACTTGGTCAGCAGCAGCTTGAGACTGAGCACACGGATCTCGATATCCAGCCCACCCGTCAGCAAGGCGCCCCACACCGGATGGTCGACCTCGGGAATATCAAACTTCGCCTGCCCGCTGTCCGCCATGAGCGTGTCCTTGCCGGACAAACTGATCTTTCCGTTATCGAGACTGTGCTTGAATTTCCACAGGTCACCTGCCGGGATGTCGAGCAGTTTGCAGATCGATTGAAACTTGATCCCTTCCATGAAATAGGTCGCGATCTGACGGCTCAGCGCACGGGTAAACACCTGCTCGTCGGCGCCAATCCAGGGCAACGCCATCTGTGCCATGTCGTCCGTGGTGGCTGCGTGCACTACGCAACGCGACTGGCCGACATTGATGTGCCGCCACACTCGCTCCGGCACCTCCGGCAGCGCGTGGCGCGGGCCGAAAATCCACCCCCGACGCGGCATCTCCCGGGCTACCCAGACGTCGAGCTGACGCCGGCCAAGATCGTTGCGCATGCGAACGATCTGCCAGGGGGGCTCGATTTCGAGTGCCTGGCATAGCAGATCTTCATATTTCATATCCTGCCTCCATCGCGGCGGCTGCCGTCCGAACCATGACGAATGCAATTAGCGTGCAACCACCTGAACGCCCGAAATACTGCAAATCGGGCCGCGCCAATGGATCATCACGATGCAGGTGCTTCGATTTGGAACACCGAGCCAGCGTGCCGCCGCGATAGACTGGAGGTTTTCCGAGGTGATGAGAGTCGCAATGGAATCAGACATTCAGGCGTTGCTGGCCCGTGTACCGGAATGGGTCGACGCGCTGATCCAGCCGGCCATGTTGTACGAACTCGGCTTTCTTCTTGCCGCCGGTGTCGGCGCATGGCTGCTGCACCGGGTATTCAAGGGGCCATTGCGCACGCTCTGCGATCGCTACCCACCCGACGACCTGCGCCGCCTGGCGCTGCGCGGGGTGCAGCGTCTGATGTGGCCGGTGATGACGCTGGTCGTGGTGCTGATCGGGCGCGGCGTGTTTCTGTCCCTGGACGCGCCGACCCGCTTGCTTGATGCCGCCGTGCCTTTGTTGCTGTCGTTGGCCACCATCCGGCTGCTGGTGTATGCCTTGCGCAAGGGCTTTCGGGCGACGCCGGCGCTCAAGGCCTGGGAAAACATCATCGGTTTCGGCATCTGGACGATGGTGGCTTTGCATCTGGTGGGCTGGTTGCCGGCAGTGCAGCAGGCGCTGGATGATCTGGCGATCAACATCGGCAGCTCTCGCGTGTCGGTACTGTCGACCATCAAGCTTGTCGCGCTGATCGCGCTGCTGCTCACGCTGGCGTTCTGGATCTCGGGCGTGCTTGAACGGCGCATGCGCGCCTCTGCGCACATGAACCCGTCGCTGCAGGTGGCCTTCGGCAAGTTCAGCAAATTCTTTCTGATCGCGCTGGCCATTTTTCTGGCCATCGACGCGGTCGGCATTGACCTGACCACGCTCACCGTCTTTGGCGGCGCGTTGGGTGTCGGCATCGGTTTTGGTCTGCAACGCATCACCAGCAACTTCATCAGCGGCTTCATCCTGGTGCTCGACCGCTCCATCAAGCCCGGCGACGTGATCTCGGTGGGCGGCAACGATGCCAAGTTCGGCTGGGTGCAGGAGCTGCGTGCCCGCTACGTGGTGGTACGCGATCGCGATGGCGTCGAGCGCCTGATCCCGAACGAAAACCTGATCACCTCCGAGGTGGTGAACTGGAGTTACTCGGACCCGAACACGCGGGTACGCATTCCGGTGCAGATCAGCTACGACGACGACCCCGAGCAGGCCATGGCCCTGCTGATGGAAGCGGCCAAAGCCTCGCCCCGCATCCTGGCCGAGCCGGTGCCGACGGCACGCATGCTGGAATTTGCCGACAGCGGCATTCAACTCGAACTGCGCATCTGGATCAGCGACCCGGAGAACGGCATCGGCAATGTGCGCACCGATGTGAACCTGGCGATCTGGCGTTTGTTCAAAACGGCCGGCATCACCATTCCGTATCCGCAGCGCGACCTGCACCTCAAATCGATGCCACCGATGCGCCCGTTGTGCGACGCAGCGGCTCCCGACTGAAAGCCGGCACAGCAAAAAAAGGGGCACCGCGCGGCGCCCCGTGTTTTCTCAGACCCGGCCCATCATTCGGTGTCGGGCGTCGCCGCACGGCGGCTGCGGCGCGGCGCCGGGGCCGGCTTCGCGTCGACGGCATTGGCCATCGCAACGCTGGTGTCGGCGGCGATCTCGGCAGCCGACTCCAGCGCATCGGCAAGTACTTCAGCGGTGTCGACGGCAAACTCGGTGCCGGCCGGGCTCCAGCGCTGCAGGTCTTCCAGCGTGGCATGCGTGGTGCGGTGCATGAGCTGGCGCTGAGCCTCCGCCAGCGCAATCCAGCGACCGTAGCTCTCGGTCAGCACATGCATCGACTCGCTCAGCACCGACACCGCGGCCTCCACATCCATCGGCGTCGGCTGCTCGCGTGCGCTCAGGGCCTGCGCCCGCTGACCGTGGGTGCCGACGCTGCCGCGCAGATGGCGCAGCGACACATCGGTCAGCCGCGACAGCGTGTCGACCGCAAGCTGGCCGGCGGCATGGAAGTGATCGAGCGATTCGGCGTGATGCTGGCGGATCAGATGTTGGGCAATCATGACGGCTCCTGAAATTGAATAGTGCCGCCAGCCTAGCGCCGACATATTACAAAGACATGCCAACGAAGACACCGGATCGTAGACGTAAAAATGCCGCCCGGTTTTCACCGGACGGCATCTGCGCCGAAGCGCCGGGTCGGTTCAGCCGAAGCCGAACCGAGCGCCGTCATTACTTACCGCTAACAGCCTTGGTCGCGGCCTTGGTGGCAGCAGCCACGTTGGCTTCGGTCATCTGAGCAGCTTGCTTGGCAACCTTGTTCATCGAATCGTAGGCGCTGGAAGCAGCGGCCATCGACTGCTTGGCAGCAGCAAACAGCGCCTCGGAACCGGCCGGGGCGGACTTCTCGGCTTGAGCCAGCGCGGCGCTGAAGGTCTTGTTCATTTCAGCGATCTGAGTTTCGAAAGCCTGGGCCATTTCGTTCTGGCCTTCGGTTGCGATTTCATACACGCTACGAGCGTAGGCAACGGCCTTGTCGACCATCGGCTTGGCCAGGGTCGTCTGCAGCTTGACCAGCTCTTGCGGGTCCTTGATGGCCATGATGGCCTTGGTGTTCAGGGCGCCGTCTTCGAGCATGGCGCGGCTGGTGTTCAGGTTCAGGGCAGCCAGGCGCTCAGCACGAGCAAAAGCGGTGGTGGCTTGCGACAGCAGGGCTTCCAGACCGGCCTTACCAGCGTCGGCGAACTGCTCGGGGGTGGTGAACTTGTTCATGGTGAATTTCCTTGTGAGATCGTTTAAAAATCGGTGGCCCGCAAAAGCGTTTTGAAACTTGTGCTGCGGTGCAACATGCATCGAAGTATAGGCTGATTAAACAACATGTCAACACATTTGTTGCATTGCAGCATTAACCAACAAGCACCCGCCCCCTGCCCCCTGCGCGCGGCCGTGGTTTTCGCTAAGCTGCAAGCCAATCTGCGGCGTCAGGCACACGCTTTGCCCCCTTAACCCCACAAACGCCGGGCCCCGCAAGACACGTCTCATGCATGCTGTGCACCTCGACGCCACCAACACCACTGGACATTCTCTTGGATCACGAACACTACATCGCGCCCGTGCGGCGCTGGCTCGAAACCCTCGTCATCGGCCTCAACCTGTGCCCCTTTGCCAAGCGCGAGCTGGTGAAGAACCGGGTGCGCTTCTTTGTGTCGGAGGCCACCACCGACGAGCAGTTGCAGATGGACCTGGAGGCCGAGCTGAATCTGATGGCCGAAAATGACGCCATCGAAACCACGCTGCTGATCCACCCGCATGTGCTGCAAGACTTCTTTGAGTACAACCAGTTCATCAACCACACGCCGCGGATACTTAAACAGCTGGGCTACCGCGGCACCTTCCAGATCGCCAGCTTCCACCCCGACTATCAGTTCGGCGGCACCGAGCCCGACGATGTCGAGAACACCACCAACCGTTCGCCCTACCCGCTGCTACACCTGATCCGCGAGGACAGCCTGGCACGCGCGGTCGAGAATTATCCGGACCCCGACCAGATCCCCGAGCGCAACATCGCACTGGTCGAAGAACTCGGCGCAGACAAAATGCAGGCACTGTTGAAGGCCTGCTTCGACGCCACGCCAAAATAAGCCGCCGCATCCTCGGGTCGGAATAGCGGCAATTTTTGCCGCCTTATCCCGCCCTGGTCTTGCCTCGAGCCGGGCTACTCTGCCAGCGTGTTCTTGAACCGCCCTGAGGCGCTCGATGTTGCGAAGTGTGCTGTGGATCCCGATGTGCTTGCCCCTGGTCGCCCAAGCGGCCGACACGCCGGCGCCGAGCGTGGCCGGCGCCACCAGTGGTTCGCTGGCCGGCAGCCTGGGGCAGATGGCCTTCGGCCTGGTGGTCGTCGTCGCGGTGTTGCTGGTGTGCCTGTGGCTGCTCAAGCGCCTGGGCGCGCCGCGCGGTAGCGCCCGTGGTTTGAAGGTGCTCGGTGCTGCACCGGTGGGCCCGCGCGAACGCGTGGTGCTGGTCGAAGTCGGCAACACCGTGCTGGTACTCGGGGTCGCCCCCGGCCGGGTCAACATGCTGCACACCGTCGACCCGGACGCACTCGCCATTCCTGCCGCCAACACCGACGACTTGCAAGACGCCAACGGATTCGCCGCCCGCCTCAAGTCGTTGATCGAGGCGCGCAAATGATGCACCACCTCGCTCGCGCCGGCCTCGCCCTGCTCACCCTGGCGCTCGCCGCCCTCCCCGAACTCGCCCTCGCCCAGGCCGTGCCCGCCATCACCGGCGTACCCTCCGCCAACGGTGGCACCACCTACAGCCTCAGCGTGCAGACGCTGGTGCTGCTCACCTCGCTGACCTTCCTGCCGGCGGTGGTGCTGATGATGACCAGCTTCACGCGGATCATCATCGTCTTCTCGCTGCTGCGTCATGCGCTGGGCACGCAGACCTCGCCGCCCAATCAGATCCTGGTCGGGCTGGCGCTGTTCCTCAGCTTTTTCATCATGTCGCCGGTAATCGACAAGGTGTACACCGAGTCTTACCTGCCGCTCACCGCCGGCACCATCGAAATGGACGAGGCGGCCAACCGCGCGGCTGAACCGGTCAAGGAATTCATGCTGCGTCAGGTGCGCGAACCCGACCTGAATCTGTTCTCGCAGATGGCCGACACACCCAAGGTCGATTCGGCGGCTGACCTGCCAATGAAAGTGCTGGTGCCCGCCTTTGTCACCTCGGAGTTGAAAACCGCGTTTCAGATCGGCTTCATCGTCTTCATCCCCTTTCTGATCATCGACATGGTGGTCGCCTCGGTGCTGATGTCGATGGGCATGATGATGATGTCGCCAGTGATCGTCTCGCTGCCGTTCAAGATCATGCTGTTCGTGCTGGTCGATGGCTGGACGCTGCTGATCGGCTCCCTCGTGCAGAGCTTCGTGCTGTGAACGCCCCCACCCCCCAACTCCCAGGAGCGCGCCCATGACGCCGGCAACCGTTATCGACATCGGCCGTCAGGCGGTCGAAGTCACCCTGCTCGTCGCCGCGCCGCTGTTCATCGCCGCGCTGGTCACCGGCTTGCTGATCAGCATTTTCCAGGCCGCCACGCAGATCAACGAAATGACGCTCTCCTTTGTACCCAAGGTGATCGCCATCTTTGTCACGCTGATTGTCGCCGGCCCGTGGATGATCACCCTGCTGACCGACTTCATGACCCGCATGTTCGAGTCCATCCCTGCCCTCATCGGCTAGGGTCGCGCGCACGAATGATCGAGGTCAGCAGCGCCCAACTCAACGCCTGGCTCGTCGGGCTCATGCTCCCGCTAGCGCGTGTGCTCGGCATGATTTCGGCCGCCCCGCTGTTCAGCAACGGCGCAGTGCCGGTGCGTATCCGCCTGGCGGTCGGCGTCATCGCGGCAATGGCCATACTCCCGGCTCTGCCGCCACTACCTGCGCTCGACCCGGGTTCAGGGCTGGGGCTGGCCGTGTTTGTGCAGCAGATACTGATCGGTGTGGTCATCGGCTTCGTGATGCGCCTGGTGTTCGCCGCGGTCGATGTGGCGGGCGAGCTCATTGGCCTGCAGATGGGCCTGTCCTTCGCCACCTTCTTCGACCCGCAGTCGGGCGGCCAGACCGGCGTGCTGGCCGAGTTCATGGGCTTGCTCGCCTCCTTGCTGTTTCTCGCCCTCAACGGCCATTTGCTGATGATCGAAGTGGTGGTGCGCAGCTTCGACTGGCTGCCGATCCGTCCCGAGCCCTTCGCCGCCATCGGCTGGCGCGAAGCCGCAAGCACCGGCGCCATGCTGTTTGCCTCCGGCCTGTTGTTGGCGCTGCCACTGGTGGCCGCCTTGCTGATCACCAACATCGCCATGGGTGTGCTGACGCGCGCCGCACCGCAAATCAACCTCTTCGCGGTCGGCTTCCCCATCACCATGTCGGCCGGCTTCGTGGTGCTGATGCTGTCGCTGGACGCCTTCGCCCCGGTGATGACGCACTTTTATGAGCAAGGTTTTGAGGCCATCGCTGTGGTGGTGCAAGCCCTGAGCAGCACGCCCTAGGGCCAATCAACGCGCCGCGCCGGCCATGACCGCCTCGGCGAGCGTCTTAAAGGCCGCCATCGGCGGTGCATCGCGCAGGGTGATCATGCCGGTGGGCACCTGCCCCACCTCGTCGGGCAGCGCTTCGAGCACCAGCGCGTCGGCATGACCAGATTGCTCGACCACCGCGCGCGGCATCAGCGTCCAGCCCAGACCGACCGACACACAACCGAGAATGCCCTCCAGCGTGCCGAACTCCATCGCGTCGGACACCGCATGACCCATCGTGCGCTGCCAGGTCAGCGCGCGGGTGCGGTAGGCACAGCCCTCGCGGAAAAAGATCAGCGGGTGCGTGACCGGGCTGATGCCGGGCGCCGACACCTGCACCAGCTCCTCGACCACCAGTTCCTGAAACGTCAGCGCGGGGTGGGTCACCGGGCCGGCCACAAACGCGCAATCGAGCTTGTGATCGAGCACCGCCTCGGCCAATGCCGCGCTGGTATTGGTCTTGACCCGAAGCTCCAGCAAGGGGTGCTTGCTGCGCACCGCCTTCAGCGCGCCGGGCAGGTGCAGGGCGGCAAAGGTCTCCATGGTGCCCACCCGCAACTCACCGCTGCTCTCGCCAATCTGGCGGACGGCCGCCGCCGTCTGCCGCTCGAGTTGCAGCAGGCGCCGGGCATAGGCCAGCAGCACGCGGCCCGAAGGCGCCAGTTCCAGACCGCGACCTTTACGGAAGAACAATTCGACCCCCAGCTCCTCTTCGAGCCGGCGGATTCGGCCTGTCACATTGGATTGCACCGTGTTGAGCTTGCGCGAGGCGGCCAGCACGCCGCCTTCCTCAACCACCGTCTGAAAGGTCCGCAACGCCACCAGCTCCATCCTGATACCTCCAATAGAGAACGAACCGTTCTTCACAAATCATTTGTATTGATACATTAGCCCGTTTATCGTGCGTCCACCAAACAGAAAAAAATCTGCCCCAATGAGCGATCAACGCGAACGATTCAAAGTCCTGAGTGCCGGCATCTTCAGCCTCTTGCTGGCCTTGGGGGTTGCGCGCTTTGCCTATACGCCGCTGTTGCCGATCATGCAGGCGCAGGCCGGGCTGGGCGTGGCCGAAGCGGGCTGGCTGGCGGCGGTCAACTACGCCGGATACCTGTCGGGTGCGCTGATTGCCTCACTGATCAGCGATCTGGTACTCAAGGACCGGCTCTATCGCATTGGCTTGGTGGTGGCGATTCTCAGTACCGTGATGATGGGGCTGACCACCGATGTCACCGTCTGGGCCGTCTCGCGTTTCATCGCTGGGCTGTCGAGCGCGGCCGGCATGCTACTGGGCACCGGGCTGATCCTCAACTGGCTGATTCGCCACAACCACCGAAGCGAACTGGGCATCCACTTTGCCGGCATCGGCCTGGGCATTGCGGGCTGTTCAGCCGCCGTCGCGCTGATGAGCCCGTTTTTCGACTGGCGCGAACAGTGGTTCGCCCTGACCGCCATCGGCTGCGTACTGCTGGTGCCCGCACTGCGCTGGCTGCCGCCGCCCGACAGCAGCGCAGTCACCAAAACCGGCCAGAAGCTGGTCGACGCCCCGCCGAGTCCGGCCTTCATGCGTCTGTTCATGGCGGCGTATTTTTGCGCCGGTGTGGGCTATGTGGTCAGCGCGACCTTCATCGTCGCCATCATTGATCAGCTGCCGGGGCTGGCGGGACGCGGCTGGCTGGTGTTCCTGACCATCGGCGTGGCCGGCGCCCCGTCGTGCATGGTGTGGGATCTGATCGCCCGGCGTACCGGCGACCTCAACGCGCTGATTCTCGCCTCGGCCTTGCAAATCGTCGGCATCGTGCTGCCGGTGGTGGCCGACGGCCTGGTGCCCGCCATGGCCGGCGCCATCCTGTTCGGCGGCACCTTCATCGGCATGGTGAGCCTGGTGCTGACCATGGCCGGTCGCTACTACCCCACCCGCCCGGCCAAGATGATGGGCAAGATGACGCTCTCTTACGGCGTGGCACAGATCATCGCACCGGCCATCACCGGCTTTATCGCCACTCGCCTGGGCAGTTACGCCGGCGGACTGTACCTGGCGGCCGGCGTGATGGTGGTCGGCACGATCTTGCTGATCATGCTCAAGGCGGTCGAGCGGCGCGACGCGGCCAGCGCCGCCGCGCACGCTGTCTGAACCTCAGTCGCGCGGCTCCCCCACATCAACGTTGTCGTCGAGCGCGAACTCGCCCCGATGATAGGCCGCGAGCACCGCTTTGGCGCGCTCGAGCTGGGCCTCGGGCACCATCACCCGCGCGCCGCCCACGGCCACCGCAATCAGCGAATGGGTCTGAACCAGGTTGGCGTCGGCCACCATCGCATCCAGCCCCGCCGCCTCCAGACAGGCGCGCAACAGATACGCCTCGGTCGGGTCGAGACATCGCGCCACCAACAACCAGTCGCCTTCATCCTCGCTCATCGGTCTCCTCCTGTGGCCTGCGGGCGTTCATTCACCAAACCAAACTTTGGTCGCAGCCAGATACCCAACACCGTACCCGGGATGGCGCAGGCAATCCACAACCAGCCATGCACACTGGTTGAGGCCACGCCCGACACAAACGCCCCAATGTTGCAGCCAAAGGCGATGCGCGCGCCGTAGCCCATCAGTAATCCACCGACGGCGGCGGCCATCACCGCCCGTCCGGAGAACCGGCGGTTGGCGGCATAACGCCCGGCCAGCGCCGCGGCCAGCATGGCGCCGAGCAGCAAGCCGATGTCCATGACCGAGGTGGTGTCGGTCAGCACGCTGCCCGCCAACGCGGCCTGCTGAAACCCGCCCTGCCAGAAGGGCGCCGTCGCCGCGTCCCAGCCGACCCAGCTCGCGGCCTTTGCACCCCACAGCGTAAACGCCCAGGTGATGCTCCACGGATGCCCGGCCAACGCCAGCGTGGCAAGATTGAGCACGGCCAGCGCCACCGCGCCGGCCATCAAGGGCCACGGCCCTTGCCAGACCCGGTGCCGACGTGCCTGCGGCGCAGACACCCCATCGCGGCGCTTGAGCCACCACCCCGCCACACCCAGCATCGCCAATTGCAAGGCCACCGCCTGCGGCCAGCCCAGCGTGTGCCCCAGCGACACGCCCGGAATGCCCGGCAGCGTCTGCCACCAGCCCATGTGCAGGCTGGCCCAGAACGAGCCCGCGATAAACGCCAGCAAGGTCACCCCCATGCGCGGGTTGCCACCGCCGGCGGTGTACAGCGTGCCCGAGCCGCAGCCGCCACCCAGTTGCATCCCGACGCCGAACACGAAGGCGCCGATCGCCACCTGCCAGCCCACCGGCGCCACCGCCCCGCCGACCGCCTGACCGAACATCGAACCCGTCGCCAGCGCGGGCGCAAACAACACCGTCGCCAAGGCGACCATCCACAACTGCGCACGCACCCCGGCGGACTCACGCCGCAATATCGCCACCCGATAAGCCGAAGCAAAACCGAAGGTGGCATGAAACAGCGTCACGCCGAGCAAAACGCCAATCACCAGCAGCGCGATCATTCGGCCAGCCAGAAACGGCATCAGGCCAAGCACACCGAGCAAGGCCAGCGCCGCCACCAGCCACTGCACAGTCAGAGAGCGGTCAGGGCGCAACGGCATCGGCCACAATCTGTGCGAATACCGGATCCAGCTCCCGCGCCATGGCATCGAGCGCGTCGCTACCGTAGGGCGCGAACACCACGCTCGGCGCCACGTAGTGCACCTGCGTTGTGCCGTCCGGCAGCTCGGTCACATACAGCCGCAGCGGCGCCTCGATGCCCGCGGCCACGCTGGCGGCGAGCATGCGCACCGCGTAGTCATTGCGAAACACCATCAACACCGCGTTGCCCGGAATGACCACCCGGCGCGATGCAGCGCCCCGGCTGGCGCTGGCCTGCGCGACCAACCCCATCTTGTGCTGACCGATCGACGCCTCCAGGCGCGACACCAGCGTATCGAAGCCATGCCCGCTGGCTGTCGTCATCACCGCCGGCGGCGCAGCCGACGCGCCGGCCGCCAGCACGCTCAGGCAGAAGGCCAGAATCACGCTCGCACGCGATGCTGCCCCCCGAGATCTACAACGAATCGACTCTGCCATGAACCTGCCTCCTCTTCGGTGCGGCTTGCACCTCTGCCGGTAGACCGGCGCCGACGCAGCAGGCTTACACGCACTTGGCCCATCGTGTTGCGCCTCGACATGACCTGCGCTCACGGCGAGCAACACCTTGCCACGCCGGCGGGCCGGCCGCCCGACGGACGTCGACGCCACAGGCTCTGACATATCCCCCTTGACCCACCCCTGATCAGCCAAAGATACTGGTCCGACACAAGGATGTTGCCGACAGGCAACACCCGGGAAGCGGCGCAGACCGCCCCACCGAGGGAGACAAGCACGCAAATGAACGGTGCAAACGAGCACACCCCCGAGGCGGGCACGACCACGCCACGCCTCCGCGCGGCCAACGTCGCCATGGGGTTGCGCGTGCCGGCGGGGCGCATGGCGCATGTGCTCGCGTCCACCGGCCTGGCGTGGTCGGTGTTTCAGCTCTGGGTGGCCTCACCGCTGCCCGAATGGCTGGGTGCAGGAGTATTCAACGAAGCGCGCATCCGCTCGCTGCACTTGGCCTTTGCGGTCTTTCTGGCGCTACTCGCCTACCCGGTGCTCCGGCGCGAGCGCCGTCCGGACATTCCGCGGGCCGACATCGTGCTTGCCACACTGGCGGCGCTCAGCGCGGGCTATCTGGCGCTGTTTTATGAGTCGGTCAGCGAGCACGTCGGCAATCCCTCGGCAATCGAAGTGGGGACCGCCGCCATCGGCCTCACGTTGCTGCTAGAGGCGACCCGCCGCGTGCTCGGCCTGCCCATGGTCGGGCTGGCGCTGACGCTGCTCATTTACATCTTCTTTGGCGAGCAGATGCCCGATCTGATCGCCCACAAAGGCGCCTCCTTCAGCCACACCATGGGCCATCTGTGGCTGGGCACCGAGGGTGTGTTCGGCGTCGCGCTCGGAGTGTCGGCCGGCTTCATCTTCTTGTTTGTGCTGTTTGGCGCGCTACTCGAAACGGCGGGCGCCGGCAGCTACTTCATCCGCAGCGCGGTGGCCATGCTCGGCCATTTGCGCGGCGGACCGGCCAAGGCAGCGGTGGTCGCGTCGGCGGCCACGGGGTTGATCTCCGGCTCGTCGATCACCAATGTGGTGACCACCGGGCCACTCACGATTCCGCTCATCAAGCGTGTCGGCTATTCGGCCGAGAAGGCCGCAGCCATCGAAGTGGCAGCCTCGGTCAACGGCCAAGTGATGCCGCCGGTGATGGGCGCGGCGGCCTTCCTGATGGTCGAGTATGTCGGCGTGCCCTATGTGCAGGTGCTCAAGCACGCGCTCATTTCGGCCTTGGTGTCCTACCTGGGACTGATGTACATCGTGCATCTCGAGGCGGTAAAAGCCAACATGCGCGGCCTGCCGCGGCGCCACTCGCCACGCTGGCAACGCACCCTGGCCAACATCTCGCTCGGCGTGATCGGCCTGGCCGGCACGCTGGCCTTCGTCACCGTCGCCGGTGCGGCGGTGCACGCGGTGGTGCCGCAGATCTCGTTTGCTGTCGTCGCCGCGCTCATGCTGATCGCCTATGTGGTGCTGCTGCGCATCAGCGCACCGCACATCCGCACCGACGACTCGGCCGACGCGCCGATCACCGCCCTGCCCGCCTTCGGCCCGACGCTGCGCTCGGGGCTGCACTTTCTGCTGCCGGTGGGCGCACTGGTGTGGAACCTCGTCATCGAACAACTCTCGCCCACCCGGGCGGCCTTCTGGGCCGTGCTGTTCCTGGCCTTCATCGTGCTCACCCAGCGCCCCCTGCTGACGTGGTTTCGGGGCGATGGCAGCGTCCGTGCCTCGGCCTGGCGCGGCGCACAGGATCTGGTCGACGGCATGGCTGCCGGGGCGCGCAACATGGTCACCGTGGCCATCGCCACGGCCACCGCCGGCATCATCGTCGGCACCGTTACGCTCACCGGCATCGGCCTGGTGATGACCGATCTGGTCACCGCGCTATCGGGCGGCAACATCATCCTCATGCTGGTGCTGGTCGCACTCATCTGCCTGGTGCTCGGCATGGGTTTGCCGACCACCGCCAACTACATCGTGGTGTCGTCCTTGATGGCGCCGGTGATCGTCGCGCTGGGCGCGCAGAACGGCTTGCTGGTGCCGCTCATCGCCGCCCACCTGTTCGTGTTCTATTTTGGTTTGATGGCCGACATCACCCCGCCGGTGGGGCTGGCCTCTTACGCGGCGGCGAGCATCGCCCTCACCGACCCGATCAAGACCGGCATGCAAGCCTTCCGCTACTCCATGCGCATGGTGCTGATCCCCTTCATGTTCGTGCTCAACCCCAAGCTGCTGCTGATCGGCGTCGACGGCGTGGGGTATACGCTGCTCACCCTCGGCAGTGCTACGCTGGCGGGCTTCGCCTTCATTTCGGTGAATCAGGGCTGGCTGCTGATCAAGAGTAGCGGGCGCGAACGGCTGGTGATGCTGCTGGCGGTGTTCATGCTGTTCAACCCGGGCATGTTCATGAACCCGCTCATCGCGCCCTACGACCAGCTCATCGGCGCCGAAGCCGAAGCGGCCATCATCAATGCGCCGCCCAACGCGCGGATGCGGGTGTTCCTGAGCGGTACCACCATTGAAGGCGACGAGGTTGAGCGCGGCGTGCTGCTACCGCTGGGCCAACCGGCCGCCAGCGCCACCCGCCGTCTCGCCGACAGCGGCGTGGGCACAGTGATCAGCGACACCGGCTTCACCATCACGCGCGTCGAATTTGGCAGCCAGGCCGCCAAACTCGGCATTCAAAGCGGCTTCCGGATCAATGCGGTCGAAGTGCCGAGCGACCGCCCGGCACAGGAGTGGATGTTCCTGCCTGCGCTGGCGCTCATCGGCTGGGTGGTGCGCCAGCAACAACGGCGTCGCGCCGCACTGGCCGAACACGCGGCCGAGGCGCCCGCCGCCTGAGCTCAGCTACGCGGCGCATAACGCGCCAGAAAGCGATCCAGATGGCTGGCAAAAGCCTTGCGATCGCCCTGACTGAAAGCCGGCGGCCCGCCGGTATCGACACCGCTGGAGCGTAGCGTATCCATGAAGTCGCGCATGTTCAGCAGCGAGCGGATATTCTCGGCCGAGTAAAACTCGCCGCGCGGGTTCAGCGCATGGCCGCCCTTCTCGATCACGTCCGCCGCCAGCGGAATATCGGCGGTAATCACCAGATCGCCCGGCTCAAGACGCTTCACGATCTCGTTGTCGGCCACATCAAAGCCCGACGACACCTGCACCATCTTGATAAAGCGCGAGGGCGGCACCCGCACCATCTGGTTGGCCACCAGCGTGGTCATCACCTTGGCGCGGTCCGCGGCGCGAAACAGGATCTCCTTAATCACCACCGGACAGGCATCGGCATCGACCCATATCTGCATCGCCACGCCTCAAGCCCGCACAATGCGAATCGTCTCGCCGGCAAAGCCCAGCACATCGCCGGCCACGATCTGTCGGCGCTTGCGGGTTTCGACCTCGCCATTGACCCGCACCCGCCCCTCGGCCACGGCCGTCTTCGCCTCGCCGCCGCTGCCCACCAGGCCTTCAAATTTCAGGATTTTGTAGAGCTCAACCGGCTCCACCGTAATCACCACATCGCGCATCATCGCCGCCCTATCAAACGCCGCCCACCGGGCCGATCAAAACTTTCCACACGCCGTCTCGAGACGGCGCGACAAACTCATCCGCTGCGCGTGCTGCTGCTTGAGTTGCGCATACCGCGCCTTGTCATCCGCCTGAAGCGCCTCGACCTTCGCTCGGTACTCTTGATACGCCAGCACGCTTTCATAATAGAACGTGCGATCGGACACCTGACCCAACTCGCGCTCGACACACGCGCAATCCGCCGCCGGATTCTTTGCTTTCGCCTCGGCGCACGCCGCCATGACGCGCTGACGTCCCGCGACAACCTGCCCTGCCGCTGTCGAGGCCGCAAACCCTTTCTCGTTCTTCGCGTCGGCGAAAAACGCATCCATATCTGCTGCCTGCACCGGCGCACAAAGGAACGTCAGCCACATCATCAGGATCAGGGGAATTTTCATCGCTGCAGCGCCTTACCCGCAAAAGCTGGCTATGTTCGACGCTCGCGCCGACGGAGTAAAGCACTATCGATACGCCTTGAACCACATGGACGGCTGAGGCGTGGAGACGGTTGGGTGTCGCGCTTACAGTCCCGGCAGCGACCGGCCCCTGAGCATGCGCACATCCGCCACCATCGTGCGGCGCGCGAAGGGGCGCGTGGAATCAACGCCTTCTTCAAGACGAACAATCTCATATTCGCTGAAGCCTTCTTCCTGCGTAATGCGCTCCGCGTTGCGTCGGAGCACCTGCCGGGCTTCGCCTTCGCCACCGGTGTGCAGGAGCTTGTGCTGTAGGCGGAAGCGCACATTACGCTCGTCGATGCGGGTGGCCTGGATCTGCCAGTTGGGCGCGAGCGGGTCGAGCAGCGCCCAGGCGGCGACCATGGTGGCGAGCTGCGGGTTGGTGGTGTAGCCGCTCTCGATCACGGTGATGGCGGCAGCCGGCGCGAGCAGCCATTGGGTGCTGGGGCCTTCGCCGAGGCTGGGGTTGGGGATGCTACTGCAACCCGCAACGACAAACACGGTGATGGCGAGGAGTGGGCGGGCGGCACGCATGTTAGCTGAGGTAATTGAAGAGGCTGAGCTGGTTGATGCGCAGGAAAGACTGCTGTGAGGCTTGCAGGTAGGTCTGCTGCAGGGTGAGATTGCTCACCGCCTCGGCGTAGTCGACATCCTGCAGGCGCGAGAGCGTCTGGGCGTATTGAATGTCGAGGTCAGTCCCGACAGATTCGAGCGTGGTGAGCTCAACCATGCGCGAGCCGACCGAGGCGCGCACGGTGAGCACCTGGTCGAGGCTGCGGTCCATGCCCTCAATCGTCTGCGCGACCGCACCCTGAATGCCGACGGTGCCCGACGGGTTTTCGAGCGCACGAACCATGTTGGTATACATATTGAAGACGTTGGCGCGCGGGCCGACTTCAAAGCTGTCACCCACATTGGGCGTACCGCCCATTTCCAGCTGTACCGCGCCAAAGCTAAGCGTGGGGCCGCTCTGGCTGACCACGGCGGCGCCGGTATCGGCGTCGGTGACGTTGTAGTTGGTGCCATCCCACTGGATGTCGTAACGGGTGCCGGTATAGGCGCCGGTAAGCTGGGTCTGGGCGATATGGCCGGTGCCGCCGTTGGGCGCGACCGGCACGGCAAAGAACTTGCCGGCGTCTTGCTTGACGGAATTGAACACATCGCTGCCGGCATTGTTGACCGCCATGAGGCGCGAGGGCGACACCTGCAAGGTACGCTGCCCCTGATCGCCCTGGTAGGTGACACCGTCGATCGTGCCGGTATAAGGTTTGACATCGGCCTGGTAACCGGAAAACAGATATTCACCCTGCCCGTTCTGGCTGTTGGCCAGGGCCAGCATGGAGTCGAATGCGGCGCGCACATCGGTAGCGAGTGCCTTGAGCTCACTCGGCGCGTAGGTGCCGTTGCCGGCTTCGACCGCGCGAGTGCGGGTGTGAATGACCAACTCTTCGACCGCCGACAACTTGTTTTCGAGCAGCCCGAGCGAATCCTTGGCGTAGCCCTGGTTGATCAGTTGCTGGGAATTGATGCCCTTTGCCTGAGCGATCTCCAGCGCACGCGCCGAGGCAATCGGGTCGTCCGAGGGGGCGATGATGCGCCGACCGGTCGCCACTTGCTGCTGGGTCTGCAGCATTTGCGCGGTCTGCTGCTGGATGGTGTTGACGCCGGTCTGGTAAAGCATGCTGGTACTGATTCGCATGATCGGGCTCCTTCTTTTCGCTGCCTTAGCGCGCGATGGAGAGAATTTCGTCGAACAGACTGGAGGCGATCGACATCACCCGCGCCGAGGCCTGATAGGCCTGCTGGTAACGGATGAGGTTCGCGGCCTCTTCGTCGAGATTCACGCCGGACAGGGCTTCGCGGCTGGCCGTGGCCTGACCGACCAGCGTGTCTTGCGCGGCACGACTGACCTTGACCTCGCTGGTCTTGTTACCCACATTGCTGACCAGATTCGAATATGTGGATTGATAACTCGACGTGGCCGTGCCGCCTGCGGCCAACAAGGTCTTGGCCGATTGCAGCGCACTCAGCGCCACCGCGTTGGTATTGTCGGCCACACCGCCGGTATTGCTTTCGAGCGTGATGCGATCCCCCGTGACCGGAACCCCGGCGAGCTTGATATCGATACCGCCGAGCGCACCAGGCAGGGTTCGTGTCACGCCGGACGAGTCGGTGGCGGGATCATAGGCAATGCTGCCGATCAGCGTATTGCCGGCATCGCGCACATCGTATTGGTTGGTCAGGCCATTGAACTGCAGAGTGTGTGTGCCGATATGCGGTGAGCCAGTCGCAAAGCCGGCGGTGCTGGTCACGGTCACACCACTCACGGCGCCTGTGCCAGTGTTGTTGCCCGCGACCTGCGCGCGCACCGGGCCGGCCGCAGCCACCAGGCGCGTATCACCCAGACCAACACGAATGTTGGCCCCCGCCTCACGGGTGGGCTCAATGACAAACTGCTCGCCGCTGACGGTCGTGGCCGGCGGGGTGATCGTCAGGCCCACACTGGCGGCGGAAGCGACACTGGCACCGGTGCGCTCGTTGACCAGCGTATAGGCGCCCGTCGTGTTGGTGTAGGTGAGGCGGTAGTTGTCGCCGGTGAGGTTCGCCACATTGCCAAAAGCGACCGTCGGAGCGGTTGTTGCACTGTTGATCGGGCGGATGCTCGGGCTCAGCGGCTTGAAGAAATCGAGCCCGAGCGCGCCATCCAGATCCTGCCCAAGCCGATGCTGGGCATTGAATGTCTCGCTCAAGCCAACGGCAATCAGACCGAGCTGACTCTTGGCGTTCTCAAGCGAATCACGACGAAACTCCAGCAGGCCACCGAGCGAGCCGCCGGTGAGCAGTGTCTCGGGCATCTGCACCGACCCGCCGCCGATCAACTGCAAACCGACAGCGAGCTTTTCGGGATTGTCGACACTGGGAGTGGTGCTGAGCGTCGTGACCTGTCCGCCTATCACCAAGGGCTGCCCACTACCGATGAACACGCTGAGCGAACCATTGCTTTCGGTCACCGTGCTGACCTGAATGAGCTTGTTGAGATCACTCAACACCGTGGCGCGCAGGTCGTGCAGGTCATTGGCCGGCGTGCCGGAGCCCGCCGATTCGGCGACCAGAATGCGCTGATTGATCTCCGACAACTGCTTGGCGTGCGCGTTGATCTGGGTGACAGTGCTGGCAATTTCGCCTTCGACACTTTCACTGATGTCGCGCAAGCGGCCATCGAGATACTGGAAGCGCGACGCCAGCGATTCGCCGGAGGCAATCATCGCCTGCCGCGCCGGCACGCTGGACGGGTTGGCCGCCACTTCCTGCACGCCCTTGAAGAAGCTCTGAATCGCGGGCGACAAGCCCGCCGTCGGGTCAGCGAGCAGATTGTCGATCTGGGTAATCTGGCTTTCGTACGCGGCCAGCGAAGCACGGCGAGTATCGGCAGTAAGCACCTGGTTTTCCAGAAACTGACTATAGACCCGCTTGATCGAATCGACCTGAGTTCCCTGACCAATAAAACCGCCGCCGGTAAACAACGGCGTAAGCGTGCTCTGACCGACCGTCTGCCGGCTGAAGCCGGGCGTCGATGCGTTGGAGATGTTATGGCTGGTCGTGTTCAACCACGCCTGGGCGGCGTTCAGACCTGTGATGCCAATATTGAGCATGCCTGCCATGGGAGTTCCTCGTCGCTAAGACTTCTACGACCAGAACAACGCAAAACTTATGCCAGCTTGCGGTGAATCGATGAGCGGACGGGAGTAGCAACAAAAGAATACGTAGCCCGGATGCAGCAAAGCGAAATCCGGGATTGTCCTTGCTATGCAGTACACCGCCCTCGTGTGCCGGCCTCGGGTCGGCGATACGAGCGATGCACGGGTTCGTGACGATGCTCCCGGATTCCGCTTCGCTGCATCCGGGCTACGACATCGCCGAACTGGCGTTGGGAGGCAGGCGGCACAGCCACCTCGACCCAACCTCAACCCGGCAGTGCGCCGCGCAGCGTGGGCCCGTTGATGATCTGGGTGAGCTTTTCCGCGTAACGCGGATCGGTGGCGTAGCCGGCGGCTTGCAGTTCGCGGGCGAAGGCGGCGGCGTCTTGCTGCCCCACCACCTCGGCGTAGCGCGGGCTGTTGCCGATCAGACGGGCGTAGTCTCGGAAGGACTCGGCATACGAGCCATAGGCGCGGAAGCGGGCCTGTTCGGTGACCGGGCGGCCATTGACGTATTCGGTGGTGCCCACCGACACCGTCTTGCCCTCCCAGCTGCTGCCGGCCTTGATGTTGAAGAGATTGTGGCTGGGCTGGCCGTGAGCGTCGCGCAGCTGGTACTTGCCCCAACCGGTCTCGAGCGCCGCCTGGGCGACCATGAAGTGCGCCGGGATGCCGGTTTCGCGGCTGGCGGCCTGGGCGTGCGGCATGACTTTGCGCACAAAGGCGGCCGCGTCGGAGGAAATCTCCGGCGGCGTCGACTCGATGGTGGTCGGCGTGCTCACATTGGCCGACGCACCGGCCGACACCCCGGCACGGCGGGCGGCAAGATCAACCGGCGGCAAGGGGGCAGCGGCAGCATTTGCCGGCCGGCGCGGCACCGAGGCGATGTCGAAGCCAGCCGAAATCTCATCACGGCTGGGTGCCTGCATCGGGTTGCCGCCGAGTTGCGCGATCAATGCCTTGGCCAGACCCGCGCCGCCGCTGGCCGCCATGTTGGCCGCCAGTTGCTGGTCGAGCATGGATTGATACATGCGGCTCTGATCGTTGTCCATCAAACCGGTGGTGGGCATCGCCGCGCGCATGGACTTGAGCACCATGGCCAGAAACAGCGACTCAAATTGTTTGGCCGCCGCTTCAATGGCCTTGGGATCGTTATCCTTGGCCAGACGCTTGAGGTCGGCCATGGCATTCGGATCGAGGGTGTTGAGTTGCGCGGCGCCTTGCATCAGATCACTTCCAGATCAGCCCGCAGCGCGCCCGAGGCTTTCATGGCCTGCAGAATGCTGATCAGGTCCATCGGGTTGGCGCCCAGCGCATTGAGCGCCTTGACCACTTCGGCAAGGTTGGTCCCGGCCGACACACGCATCAATGCACCACCGGATTGATCGATCGACACATCGCCACGCTCGCCCACGACAGTGCGCCCGCCCGACAACGGATTGGGCTGGCTGACCACCGGCTCGGTGGTGACCGACACCGACAGATTGCCGTGCGCGACTGCGCATTGCTGCAGCATCACCGCCTGGTTCATGACCACCGAGCCGGTGCGTGAATTGATGATCACCTTGGCCGACTGCAGCGCCGGGGTGACGTCGATGTTTTCGATTCGGCCGAGGAAAGCGACCCGCATCGACGCATCGGACGGCGCGCGGACCTGAATCGTGCGCCCGTCCAGCGCCTGGGCCTGGCCCGGCGAGGTGGCGCCGTTGATGGCGTCGACCATGCGCTGGGCGGTGCCGAAATCGGTTTGTTCAAGCTCGAGCAGAATCACGTCGCCCTGCCCCAATGCGGTGGGCACCGCGCGCTCGACCGTGGCACCGTTGGGCACACGACCGGCCGACAGGTGATTGACCACCACCGACGCGCCGCCGCCAGAGGCACCGGCTCCGCCGACCACCACATTACCCTGCGCCATAGCGTAGATCTGGCCATCGGCGCCCTTCAGCGGCGTCAAGATGAGCGTGCCGCCGCGCAGACTCTTGGCGTTACCAATCGACGAGGTGGTGATGTCGATCCGCTGGCCGGGCCGCGCAAACGGCGGCAGATCGGCGGTAACCATCACCGCCGCCACGTTCTTGAGCTGCAAATTGGTGCCCGGCGGCATGGTCACGCCCATGTTGCCCAGCATGTTGATGATGCTCTGCACGGTGAAGGGGGTCTGGGTGGTCTGGTCGCCGCTGCCGTCCAGGCCGACAACAAGACCGTAACCGACCAGCTGGTTGCTGCGCACGCCGGCAATGGTAGCCAGGTCCTTGATGCGTTCGGCGTGGGCGGCGCCGACGAACAGCGCACACAGCATGGCCAGCGCCACCCGCAGGGCGGGTTTCAACCCGCCAAACCGATCGAGCCAGCGATGGCGGGTTGAAATCCGCCCTACGGAGAATGCGCGTACGGTATCCATGGCGACCTCAGATCGGCAACAGCAGCAGGAAGAAGCGCTGCAACCAGCCCATCACCTGGCTTTCGTTGATATAGCCGCTGCCCTTGTACTCGATGCGCGCATCGGCTACCTGGGTCGATTGCACGGTGTTGCTGGTGGTCACATGGTTGGGATTGACCACACCCGAGAAGCGGATGAATTCGTTACCCTGGTTGATCGCCACCTGCTTTTCGCCCGACACCAGCAGGTTACCGTTCGGATACACCTCGATCACCGTGCAGGTGATGGTGCCGTTGAACAGGTTGTTGGCGGCGGCCGCGCCCTGCCCCGAGAAGTCGCTCTCGCTCTCCGCCTCAACACCCAGGCCCGCCAACCCCTTGAGCGGCAGCTTGTTGATCGAGGTAATGCCGGCGCTCAGACTGCCATCGCGGCTCGCACTGGCATTGGAGGCCTTGCGCGCCGTGGTGCTCTCGGCCAGGTTGATGGTGATGGTGTCGCCCACCAGCCGGGCGCGGCGGTCTTCGAACAGCGGGCGCGACCCCACGGCCTGAAAGATGGCCCCGTTGGCCGGTGCCACGCCGGCACGCACTTCGGGCCGGGCCGACATGGGTTGATGCACGGCCGTCGGGGGCGTGGTTTCGAGCGCCGCGCAGCCGACCAGCAAGGTCGTCAGCAACAGGGTGATCAGGGCGCGCATGACGAGTCTCCCGAGCCGAAATCAGAGCTGCGTCAGGCGACCGAGCATCTGATCGGACGTCTGAATCGCGCGCGAATTGAGCTCGTAGGCACGCTGGGTGGTGATCAGCTGCACCAGCTCTTCAGCCACGTTCACGTTGGAGGTTTCGATGTAATTCTGGTTGAGCACGCCGGCGCCGTTCGACCCCGGGGTGTTGGGCGTCGGGGTGCCGCTGGAGGCGGTCTCGAGGTAGAGGTTCTCGCCTGCGCTTTGCAATCCGCCGTTGTTCACAAACGTGGCCAGCTGGATGGTGCCGACCTGCGTGGGCGAGACCTGTCCGGACTGCTGCACGCTGACCGTGCCGTCCTTGCCGATGGTCATGCTCACGGTGTCGGCCGGCAGGATGATGGCCGGGGTCAGCGGATAGCCGCTGGCGGTGACCATCTGGCCCTGGTTGTCGAGCTGGAAAGAGCCGTCGCGGGTGTAGGCGGTGGTGCCGTCAGGCAGCTGGATCTGGAAGAAGCCCTCGCCCTGCACCGCCACATCCAGCCCGTTGCCCGTCTGCTGCAGATTGCCCTGCGTGTGGATGCGCTCGGTGGCCACCGGGCGCACGCCGGTGCCGATCTGCAGGCCGCTGGAGATCTGGGTTTGCTGGGTCGACTGGGCGCCGGGCTGGCGCAAAGTCTGGTACAGCAGGTCTTCAAACACCGCGCGCGAGCGCTTGAAACCGGTGGTGGAGACGTTGGCGAGGTTGTTGGACACCACGTCCAGCTGGGTTTGCTGGGCGTCCAGGCCGGTGCGGGCAATCCACAGTGAGCGGATCATGTCGGGCTCCTTCGCGCGCTAGGGCGCTATGCATTCGCGTGGGCCAGCACACAGGGCGGCCCTTGAGATCAGAGTACGCCGGGCGACGCCCTCCCGATGCGAGGAAGAGGCGCCAAAATGCCGGTCAGTTCATGCCTCAGCCGGTCGTCAGCAGCTTGGTGGCGACCTGGTCGTTAGTCTCGGCCTTGCGCAGCAGCTGGGTCTGCATCTCGAACTGGCGGGCCAGGGAAATCATGTTGACCATCTGATCAACCACATTCACGTTGCTGCCTTCCAGATAGCCACCGGCCACCTGCACGGCCTCGTCGGCCGGCGCGGGCGCGCCACCGGCGGTGCGAAACAAGCCGTCTTCGCCCCGACGCAGCTCGGCCTCGGGCGGATTGACCAGCTTGAGGCGGCCAATCACGTTGACCGCATTTTTGTCGCCCGTCGTCGGAATGGCCGAGATCGAACCGTCTTTGCCGATCACGATCTGGTTGTCCGGCGGCACCGTGATGGGGCCACCGTCGCCGATCACGGCACGACCGTCGCGGGTCTGCAGCACGCCTTCGGCGGAAAGTTCAAAGCTGCCGTTGCGGGTATAAGCCTCCCGGCCATCGGCGCCTTGCACAGCAAACCAGCCCTTGCCTTCAACCGCCACGTCGTAGGTGCGACCGGTCAGCTGCATCGGGCCAGGTCGGAAGTCGGTCGCTACGCTGGCATCCACCACGAAACTGCGGCTGGCCAGCGGCGAATCCTGCACATCGACCGCGCGAAACTTGTGCATCTCGGTGCGAAAACCGGTCGAGGTCGCGTTGGCCATGTTGTGCGACACCGCTGCCTGTTGGGTCAGGATGTGCTTGGCGCCGGTCATGGCGGTGTAGATCAACTTATCCATGGCGTGCGACTCCCTCGGCTATCAGCGCAGGTTGACCAGGGTTTGCAGAATCTGGTCCTGGGTGCGGATGGACTGCGCGTTGGCCTGGTAGGCCCGCTGCTGGGTAATCATGTTGACCAGTTCGGCGGTCATATCCACGTTGGACTCTTCGACAGAACCCGCCGCGAGCTGACCCAGGCTGCCAGAACCCGGCGCGCCGATCAGCGGCTGGCCGGAGTCCGGCGACTCACCCCACAGGTTGCTGCCGAGCGAGAGCAGACCACCCGAGCTGGCAAAGTTGGCCAGCACTACCTGACCCAGGTTGCGCGACTGGCCGTTGGAGTAGCGGCCCTGCATGGTGCCGTCGTCGGCGATGGTGATGCCGGACAGACGGCCGGAGGCGTAGCCGTCCTGCACCTGACGGTTCACCCCGAAGGCGCTGCCATATTGCGAGCTACCCGAAAAGTCGAGCGTAACCGCCTGCGGCGTGTTTGCACCGAAGGTGGCGGGGATGGTCAACGACAAGGTGTGTGTCGCACCCGCGGTCAGCGCGCCTGCGCCGTCGAAGGTCATGGACGGACTACCCGTAGCGAGCGTGGCCGGACCGCCGTTGAGCTGCGTATAGAGATCCCAGGTGCCGCCGCCGGTCTTCTGGAAGTACATATTAAGAATATGGTCATTGCCGAGCGAGTCGAACACCGTCACCGAGGTCGATGCGTTGTAGGTGGTCGGATTGGCCGCGTTAAAGGCCACACCCGGCGCCACCGCACGTGAATCCAGGTTCAAACCCACGGCAATGGCCGACGACGGCTGCGGCTGCAGGTCAGAGGTGTCAATCTGCAAATCGGTCGGCGAGGACGGCAGGATATTGCCCTGGTTGTCGGCCGCATAACCGGTGAGCCGGTAGCCGGACGAATTGACCAGGTAGCCGTTCTTGTCCACATCGAACTGGCCATTGCGGGTGTAGGCGATCGCGCCCTGCCCGCTGACCCGGAAGAAACCTTGCCCGTTGATGGCGATATCCAGCGGATTGCCGGTCGGCGTGATGTTGCCCTGCGAGAACTGCTGGGCAACCGCGCCCACCGCCGTACCAATACCGATCTGCACACCCGCGGCGGCGCCGTTGAGCGCCGCGGCATACACGTCGGTAAAGAGGGTGGAGCCGCCCTTGAAGCCGACGTTGCTGCCGTTGGCCACGTTGTTACTGATCACGTCGAGGGCTTTGGAGGCGGCATTCAGTCCGCTCAAACCTTGTTGGAAAGCCATGGCGATATGCTCCCGTCAGAGAATTTGCTGAATTTCGTTAAGCTGGAAAATGCCCAGCGAACCCACCTGCACATCGACACTCTTGGGCCCGCGGATCACGCTGGACACCTGACCGAGTTCAAGTGCGGTGGCGGCGACTTTTTCATCGCCTTGAGTCGCGGTGATTTTCACCGTGTAAACGCCGGCAGCGGCCGGAGTGCCATCAGTGGCAGTGCCATCCCACTGGAAGGAATGCGTGCCAGCGGTATGCGCACCCATGTCGACCGAAGCCACCTCGAGACCATTGGCGTCGGAGATGGAGACGATCACCTTGTCGGCTGAGGCGTCGAGTTTGAAGCCGCCCAGCGAGCCCTGATCGGTCAGCACCAGGCCCTTGCCGGGGACCAACACCCCACGGCCGAGCAACTGTGCCGCCTGCAAGGCCTCGGACGACTGCTGGCCTTCCATCAATTCGCCCAGCGTCGCGTTGAGTCGCTCGATACCATCGACCGTGCTGATCTGTGCAAGCTGAGAGGTCACCGCGGCGTTGTCCATCGGGCTGAGCGGGTCCTGGTTTTTCAGCTGCGTCGTCAGCAAGGTCAGAAATCGGCTCTGCGCATCCTCCGTCGCCTTCGGCTTTTGCGCCTCGGTGCGGGCGAGATTGCTCAGAATCTGTTGTGCGCTGGAGGCGCTATCGACGGTGGCCATGACTCACTTCTCCTTTACTGGCCGATGCCCAGCGTTCGCTGAAGCAAGGTGCGGGCGGTGTTCATCACCTCCGCGTTGGCCTGATACGAACGGGAGGCCGAGATCATGTTGACCATCTCCTCCACCACGTTCACGTTGGGCATTTCGACATAACCCTCGCCGTTGGCAGCGGGGTTGGCCGGGTCATACACCATGCGCCCCGGCTCGGCGCTCTCGACAATCTGATCAACCTTCACGCCGACCGAGCTGGCACCATCGACCGACTCGGCCGAGAACACCACCTGTTTGGCCTTGTAGGGCTGGCCATCCGGCCCGGCCACGCTGTCAGCGTTGGCCATATTGGAAGCGGTGGTGTTCAGTCGGACCGACTGCGCATTCATCGCAGAGCCGGCAATCTTGAAAACGTTGAGCATGCTCATTGTTCGTTACCTCCTCACTGACCCTGAACCGCGCTTTGCATTGAGCGCAGCAGGCCGTTGATGAAGGTGATGCTCGCTTCGTAGTGCAGCGCGTTTTCCGCAAAGGCGGCGCGCTCCACGTCCATATTCACGGTGTTGCCATCCACGCTCGACTGCTGCTCGGTGCGGTACCGCGCCGCCGCTTCAAGCGGATTGGCCGTGCTGCCCGACTGATGACCACGGGCCGTGGTGGCCAGTGCCAGCGGCCCCATGCGCGAACCCAGCGCGCCAGACAGCGCAGCGCTGAAGTCGACATCGCGCGCCTTATAGTTAGGCGTATCGGCATTGGCGATATTGGTGGATAGCAACTGCTGGCGGTAGGCACGCGCGTTCAGCGCGTCCTGATGAAACTGCAGTGCGTTATCGAGCCGGTTGGTCATGGTGTCACCTCGTTTGCTGTGCCTCGGGCCATCAGTAGCTGGCGCCGGGGGCAGGAACCCTATTGCACCTTTCATGCCAGGCATCCTACGCACCGTACATTGGTGGCCATCGGCCGAATAAGCCGCCAAAACACGGGCATTTCAGCCGCCGCACCGGCAAATCCAACCGGCAAGCGGCAAGCTTTGCCGATCCAGCAAACAGGGGCGTAAACACCGGTTTGTTCCCGGCACGCCTTCGCGCCAGAACATGGTGTAATGCCGCCATGAAATACGTCGCCTCCTGCCTGCTACTTGTCGGCCTCGCCCTGTCTGGCACCGGCGCCAGCGCCCAGACGGCCGACACCATCCGCGCGGTGGTGTACGAATTCCTGCGCGGTCAAACTGCCGGCTCGCCGGGCGACGTACGCATTGAGGTCACACCACCCCAAACACAAGCACTACCGGCCTGCGACCGGATCGAGCCGTGGCTGCCCGCCGGTGCGCGCGCCTGGGGGCGGGTCCGGGTCGGCGTGCGCTGCACCGGCCCGGCCAACTGGTCGCTGTATGTGGCCGCCCATGTGCAAGTGATGGGTGCCTACCTGGTCAGCGCCCGAGCCCTGCGCCCCGGTGAAATCCTCACCGCCGGCGATCTGGCCGAACAGCAAGGTGACCTCACCGAGATGGGCCGTCAGCTCCTTACCGACCCCGCCCAGGCCATTGGCAGTCAGATGCGCTTCGCGGTCGCCCAGGGGCAGCCCCTGCGCGCCACGATGATGGCCCAGCCGCAAGTCATTCAATCCGGCCGACCGGTATCGGTGATTGTGCAAGGCAGCGGTTTTCGCGTGGCCAACAGCGGCACGGCGCTCAACAGCGCGCGCGCGGGCCAGGGCGTGCGTGTGCGGCTGCCGTCAGGCAAAGTGGTCCATGGCGTTGCCAGTGAAAACGGGGAGGTAGTGCTGAGTCCGTGATATGTTTCACAGCGTGGCAGCGGTGTTGGCGTCGTTACATTTAGTATCTGATCTGGATGCTAAAGTTCTGTTGTGCGTCGCCGTAACAGCACCTGTAGTCATATATAAAAAAAGAGGACCAGGCTGTGAAAATCGACAACTCCGTGAAATCGGTGGGCAATACGCCTGCCGGCGAGCAGCGTGCCAAAGCGACTGCCGCAGCGCAACCGAGCGCCCCAACAGGCGACCAGGTGCAGCTGTCATCGGGGCTGCAGAAGGCGGAAAAAGCCATTGCGGCAACCCCGGTGGTTGACCAGGCACGCGTAGATGAAATCAAACAAGCCATCAGTGATGGTCAATTTTCTGTGGATGCCAACAAGGTCGCCGACGGGCTGATCGAAAGCGTTCGCCAGATGCTGGCCCACCAACCCAGACAAGCGTGACAAACCAGAACCCGGATCGCCTTCGCCTGCATGCACTGATTATCGACGAAGCCTCGCGCCTGCGCGGCTTCGTCGATCTGCTCGTTCACGAAGAGCAATTGCTCATCGACGGACAGGCCGATGCCCTGATGCCGGTCGCCGACGAAAAGAACCAGCGCTACCGGCAACTCCAGAAAATCAACGACGATCGCACCCGCCTGCTCGCCCGCCTTGGGCTGCAGCAGACCGATGCGATCATCCGCGCGCTGTGCCAGGACGCACCCGCCGCGCTCGCCGCCTGGGACACCGTGCTCAAGCTGGCCCGCGAAGCGCGGGATCGCAACCAGCGCAATGGCGTATTGATCATCGAACGCATGCAACACAACCAGGCCGCCCTGACCACCCTGCTGGCGGCGGCCAACCAGCCTCAACTCTACGGCCCGGACGGGCAATCGCGCCCCACGGGCGGCGGCAGAAGCCTGGGCAGTGTCTGAGGCCGGTCGCGACCGCCTCGCCCACGACGCGCAGAGGCCCACCGAAGCGGCGCTGCGCGCCTTCATCCTGACCCGTTTGCCGGCCGACCCGGCGCATGACATCACCCATGTCGAGCGTGTGGTCGCCAATGCGCGCCTGATCGCCAACGCCGAAGGCGCCGATCTGGCCGTGGTGATTCCCGCGGCCTGGCTGCACGACTGTGTGAGCTACCCCAAGAATCACCCCGACCGCGCGCGCTCATCACAACATGCCGCGGCGCTGGCCGTCGACTGGCTGCGCGAACAAGGCACGTCAAGCGACTTGCTCCCGGCCATCGGCCATGCCATCGAGGCCCACAGCTTCAGCGCCGGCATCACCGCCGAGACGCTGGAGGCCCGCGTCGTGCAGGACGCCGACCGGCTCGAAGCCCTCGGCGCGATCGGCATCGCCCGTTGCCTGATGGTCGGCGGCGCACTGGGCCGGCCGCTCTATCACACCGACGATCCGTTCTGCGCGTCGCGCGCGCCCGACGATCAAGGCTTCACCATCGACCACTTCTACCGCAAGCTGTTTCATGTCGGCGAGACGCTGCACACCAACGCCGCCCGGTGCGAAGCGGCGGCACGTATCGAATTCATGCGCGCATTTCTGGCCCAGCTTGGCACCGAAACCGCCCACAAACCCGAGGCTGACGGCTAGACACACACAGGCTTCGGCAAAGCCGCTATCCTTTCGACCCGTGTTCCGCCCCCGCGGCGGACGGCATCCAACGGAACCCGCATGGCAAGCACCACAAACTACGACGAGTCCTCCTTCCGCGTCCTCAAAGGCCTGGAGCCGGTGCGCGAGCGGCCGGGCATGTATACCCGCACCGATTCGCCCGCGCATATCATCCAGGAAGTGATCGACAACGCGGCCGACGAAGCCCTCGCCGGCTCAGCCAAGAAGATCCAGGTCACCGCCCATCGCGACGGCGCGATCACCGTGGCCGACGACGGCCGCGGTATCCCCGTCGGGCTGCACCCCGAAGAAGGCGTGCCCGTCGTGGTGCTGGCCTACACCCGCCTGCACGCAGGCGGCAAGTTCAACAAGCGCGAAGGCAACAGCGCCTACGCTTTCTCGGGTGGTCTGCACGGCGTCGGCGTCGCCGTCACCAATGCGCTGTCGCTGAGCATTGAGGTCGAGATCAAGCGCGACGGCAAGGTCCATCGCATCGTCTTCGCCAACGGCGGCGAGCGCATCGGCCCGCTCGAAGAGATCGGCACCTGCGGCCAGCGCAACACCGGCACCACGGTCAAGGTCTGGCCCGATCCGAAATATTTCGACGTGCCCAAGGTGCCCATGAACGAACTGGAGCGCCTGCTGCGCTCCAAGGCTGTGCTGCTGCCCGGCGTGGCCGTGCAGCTCGATGTCGAACAAGCCGACGGCAGCGTCAGCAGCAAGCAATGGCACTACCCCGGCGGCCTGGCCCAGTATCTGTCCGAGCTGGCCGGCGATCAGGAACCGGTCGCGCCGCTGTTCACCGGCGAAAAATACGCTGCCAGCGACGACGAAGCCTTTGCCAGCGGCGAAGGCGCGGCCTGGACTTTTGGCTGGTTCGACCCCGCCGTGCCGGCCGAATCCTATGTCAACCTGATCCCCACCGTCGCCGGCGGCACCCACGAGTCTGGCCTGCGCGCCGGCGTGTTCGAGGCGGTCAAGAGCTTCATCGAGCATCACGCACTGCTGCCGCGCGGCCTCAAGCTGCAACAGGACGACGCCTGCAGCCGGCTCAGCTTCGTGCTCTCGGCGCGCCTGCTCGACCCGCAGTTTCAGGGCCAGGTGAAGGAAAAGCTCAACTCGCGCGAAGCGGTCAAGCTGGTCTCCGGCATGGTGCGCGACCCCTTCGAAATCTGGCTCAACAACCATGTCGAAGCCGGTAAAGCCATCGCCGAACTGGCCATCCGCGCCGCCACCGCGCGCCAGAAAAACGCCAAGAAGGTCGAGAAGAAGAAGACCTCCGGCGTCGCGGTGCTGCCCGGCAAACTGTCGGACTGCGAAAGCGAAGATATCGACCAGAACGAGCTTTTTCTGGTCGAGGGCGACTCGGCCGGTGGCAGCGCCAAGCTCGCCCGCAACAAGGAAACTCAGGCCATCCTGCCGCTGCGCGGCAAGGTCATGAACGCCTGGGAGATCGACCCCGACCGCCTCTACGCCAACAACGAGATCCACGACATCGCCGTGGCCCTCGGCGTCGATGCCCATGGCCCGAACGACACGCCCGACCTGTCCGGCCTGCGCTACGGCAAGGTGGTGATCATGTCGGATGCCGACGTCGACGGCGCCCACATCCAGACCCTGCTGCTGACGCTGTTCTTCCGCCATTTCCCCAAGCTGATCGAGGCCGGCCACATCTATGTGGCGCAGCCGCCGCTGTACCGCGTGGACGTACCGGCGCAGGGCAAGAAACGCCCGGCGCGCCGCCTGTATGCGCTCGACGACGGCGAGCTGACCGCAATCCGCGACCGCATGATCCAGGAGGGCTTCAAGCCCGAGGCGCTGGAGATCGGCCGCTTCAAGGGCCTGGGCGAGATGAACCCCGAGCAGCTGCGCGAAACCACCATGGACCCGGCCACCCGGCGCGTCTTGCCGGTGCACGTTCGCGCCGACGCGCTCGACGACACCTTGCGTATGTTTACCCTGTTGATGGGCAAAGGTGAGGCGAGCAATCGCCGCGCCTGGATGGAAGCCAAGGGAGACACCGTCGATGCCGATCTTTAAACCCACGACTTTGACTTGAGACACCGCACCATGATCCAACGCATCCTGAGCTCGCTGTGCCTCACCGCCGCCCTGGGCCTGGCAACACCCCCCACGCATGCTGCCGACTTGACCGTGCTGCAGGTGGCCGACTATTCCGCCTCACGCGCCAGCCTGGGGCGCGCCGTGCGCTACGGCGCCAGTCTGGCCATTGACGAGGCCAACCGCAAAGGCGGCGTCCATGGTCAGAAGATCAAACTGGTCGCGCTCGATGACCGCTATGAAGTCGAGGACACCGTCCGGCTGCTCAAGGAAGGCATCGACACCCACAGTCCTGTGGCCATCGTCAATATCCTGGGCACCGCCAACACCGCCGCGGTGCTCAAGAGCGGCTTGCTCGACGAGGCCAAAATTCCCTTGATCGGCCCTTACACCGGCGCCGACCATCTGCGCACGCCGCTGCATCCGCAGGTGTTCCATGTGCGCGCCAGCTATGCCGAGGAGGTCGAGCGCATCGTGCTGCACTTTGCCAACTCAGGCATCAAGCGCATCGGCATCCTGCATGAAGACGATCCCTTCGGCGAATCGATCCACAGCGCCTATGTCGAGGCACTGAAGGCGCACGGTCTCGAAGCGGCCGGCCGCGGCATCAGCCCGCGCGGCAGCGTCGATGTCTCTGCGGCCGTGGCCACCGTCATGGCTGCCGACCCGCAAGGCGTGCTGATCGGCACCGCAGGGGCGCCGACCGCCGTCGTCGTCAAGGCGACGCACGCGGCCGGCCTGTTCGCACCGCGCATCGGCATCTCGGTGAACGACGCCACCCAGATCGTCAAAACCGCCGGCATCGACGCGGCCCGCGGCTTTGGCATGGTGTCGGTCATGCCCGACCCGGGCTCGTGCACACTCAAGATCTGCGAAGAGCTGCGCGCGCTGCATGAAGCGCACGGCGACAACGCCGAGCAACTGTCGCCCAACACCATGGAAGGCTTCATTTCGGCGCGGCTGATGCTGCTCGCCGCCAACAACGCCAGCGCACCGGTGACCCGGGCCAAGCTGCGCGATGCGCTTGAAGCACTCAACCCGGCCAATCTGTCCGGCTTTATCCTGAGCTATTCGCCCACCCGCCACAACGGCTCGACCTACCGCGACATTGGCGTCATCGGTGGCAGTGGCCGCATGATGTACTGAGACCGACCCGATTTCATGAGTAACGATTCTCTCGATCTGTTTGCCCCGCTGCCCGTAGACGAGGCCCCCGCGCCCGCCGCCGAGGCACCACCGCCCGCCCCACCGCCCGCCGCCCCCCCGCCCCCGATGGGCGACGACGCCCTGCCGCTCGACCTCTTCGCCGAGCGCGCCTACTTGGCCTACGCGATGAGCGTGGTCAAGTCGCGCGCGCTGCCGCAGGTCGAAGACGGCATGAAACCGGTGCAGCGCCGCATCCTGTTCGCCATGAACGAGATGCGCCTGTCGGCCAGCAGCAAGCATGTGAAGTCGGCCCGCGTGGTCGGCGACGTGATCGGCAAATACCACCCGCACGGCGACAGCTCGGTGTACGACGCCATGGTGCGCACCGCGCAGGACTTCTCGCTGCGCTACCCGCTGGTCGACGGCCAGGGCAACTTCGGCTCGCGCGACGGCGACTCCGCCGCCGCCATGCGTTACACCGAATGCCGCCTGACGCCGATTGCCGATCTACTGCTGTCCGAGCTCGACCGCGGCACAGTCGACTTCCGCCCCAACTACGACGGCGCCTTCAAGGAGCCCGCGCTGCTGCCGGCGCGCCTGCCCTTTGTGCTGATGAACGGCGCCTCCGGCATCGCCGTGGGCATGGCCACCGAGATCCCGCCGCACAACCTGCGCGAAGTCGCCAAGGCCGCCTGCCTGCTGATCCGCCAGCCCGAGGCCACGCTCGACGAGGTGCTGGAAGTGCTGCCCGGCCCGGACTACCCCGGCGGCGGCCAACTCATCTCGAGCGCCGAGACGCTGCGTGAAGCCTACGCCACCGGGCGTGGCAGTCTGCGCACGCGCGCCCGCTGGCGCGTCGAGGAGATGGCCCGAGTTCAGTGGCGGGTGATCATCGACGAGTTTCCGCATGGCGTCTCTGCCGCGCAGGTGCTGGCCGAGATCGAGACCCTCACCAATCCACAGCCGCGCACCGGCAAAAAAGAAGTCTCGCAAGAGCAGAAGCAGCTCAAGCAACTGGTGCTCGGCGTGCTCGAAACCGTCCGCGACGAATCCTCAGACAAAGCGCCGATTCGCCTGGTACTCGAGCCACGCTCCAGCCGCCAGAACCGCGACGAATTCATGGCCGTGCTGCTGGCACACACCAGTCTCGAAACCTCTACCTCGCTCAATCTGACAATGATCGGCCGCGATGGCCGGCCGCAGCAGAAGAATCTGGTGCAGATCCTCAGCGAGTGGGTGGACTTCCGCTATGTGACGGTCGAGCGGCGTACCCGCCACCGCCTGGACGAAGTCGACCGGCGCATCCACATCCTCGAAGGCCGGATGATCGCCTTCCTCAATATCGAGGAAGTGATCCGCGTCATCCGCGAGTCTGACGAGCCAAAGCCGGCGCTGATCGACGCCTTCGGCCTCACCGACATCCAGGCCGAAGACATCCTCGAGATCCGCCTGCGTCAGCTGGCGCGGCTCGAAGGCATCAAGATCGAACAGGAACTGGCCAAGCTCAAGGACGAGCGCGACGGCCTCACGCACCTGCTCGACAGCCGCCCGGCGATGACCAAGCTCATCCTCAAGGAGATCGAGGCCGACACCAAGCTTTATGGCGACGAACGGCGCACGCTGATCGAAACCGTCGCGCCGGTGACGGTGGCCGAAGTGAGCGTGGCCGACGAGCCGGTAACGGTCATCGTCTCCAAGAACGGCTGGGTACGCGCCCGCCAGGGCCACGGCATCGCCCCCGAGAGCATCAACTACAAAACCGGCGACAGCGGCTTTGCGGTAATCGAAACCCGCAGCGTCTGGCCGCTGATCGTGATCGACACCAAGGGCCGCGCCTACACCGTGCGCGTGGCCGACCTGCCCGGCGGCCGTGGTGACGGCACGCCGATCGCCACCCTGGTCGAGTTCCAGGATGGCGCAAAGCTGGCGCAGGTGGTCACCGCCGCGCCCGAAGCACACTACCTGTTCACCAACTCGGGCGGCTACGGTTTCATCTGCAAGATCACCGACGCCACCACCCGGCAACGCGCGGGCAAGGCCTTCATGGCGCTCGAGAAAGGCGAAAAGGTGCTGAGCCCGACGCCGGTCAAGGGCGACTGGATTGCCGCCCTGTCCGACAACGGCCGGGTGCTGGTCTTCCCCACCAGCGAAATGAAGGTGCAGTCCGGCGGTCGCGGTGTCATCGTGATGGCGCTCGACACCGACGCCCAGCTGGCCGCCGTGGCGGTGCCCGACAACGCCGCCAATCTCGTCATTCAGGGCATCGGCCGCGGCAGTCGTGCCACCGAGTTGAGCATCAAACCCAACCAACTCGAACTATGGCGCCACCGGCGCGCACGCAAGGGCGTGCCGCTGCCACAAAAGATCAAACCCACCGGCGCGGCCTGACCCACGAGCCAAGGTCGGAACTCACCCCCCGGTGCGGCGCAACACCGCTCCGGGGGTTTTCTTTTCTCATTGCACCGAAAAATCGCACACTCCTTTCAGACGCCCCCGAATTCTGGCGTCATAAAGCGATTTCTTGCTCCGCCAACACCGGTCTAATAGGTCTTCCCGGCGACCCCGGGAACACCCCCTCCGGGCGTCGTGACCTATCCGTCACCTCGCCCGGAGCCTTTTCGTAGCGCCACACACGACAACAAGACGGACACCACCGACAGTGCGTTCCGCAACTGTGCTCGGACTCAAAGGAGACACGGCATGAGCCACACCCGCTTGACCCACGCATTGATCGTCGCCCTGGCCCTCTTCGGCACGCTGCCCGCCCAGGCCGACACGCTCGACAAGATTCGCCGCACCGGTACGCTCACCCTGGGCTGGGTCGGCGGCAACCCGCCCTTCGGTATCGCAACGCCCGGCACGCCTGAGGGCTACACGCTTGATCTGTGCCGCCATGTCGCCGTTGACGTTCAGCGCACGCTGGGCCTGTCCGAGTTAAAGATCGCGTATCGCGAGACCACCTGGGACACCCGTTTTACCGCGCTGGACAACAACGAAACCGACATGGACTGCAGCGCCTCGACCATCACCCGCGATCGCCTCGCCCGCTACGAGTTCAGCCCTGCCTTCTACGTCACCGGCACCCGCCTGCTGGTCCGCAAGGCCGACAAGATCCGCTCAATCGACGATCTCGGCACCATGACGATCGCAGTGATCAAGAACACCACTGGTGAGAAGCTGGTGGTCGAACACAACGCGGCAGCCAGTCTGGGCTTGACGCTGCTGCATGTTGCCGACGCCGACGCCGGACTCGCCGCCGTGCGAGAGGGCAAAGCCAAAGCCTTCGCGCTGGATGACATCATTCTCTACTCGCAGATTTCCGCCGCGGACGATGGGCAGACGCAGTACGAAGTGGTCGGCCCGTTCCTGTCGATAGAACCCTACGGCATCATGATGCGCAAGGGCGACGCCCGCTTCACCGATACGGTCAGCAACAGCCTGCGCCGTCTCCTGCCCACCCCCGAGATGCCGGCGCTGTATCAACGCTGGTTCAACACCCCAAGCCTAAACGTACCGCTGAACCGCCTGACCAAGGAAACCTTCACCACCCCCAACCGCGAGCCGGCGTTTCCGTAGGCGCCGCCGCCAGCGCTACACGCTGGAAATCACCACACGATTGCGCCCGCCGAACTTCGCTTTGTACAAGGCATCGTCGGCGACCTCGATCATGGCCGTAAAGCTGCATTCGTGCGCATACGGGCTGCTCACACCGATGCTGACCGTCACCGGCTGCGCCACCATAGACAAGGGCATCTCCATCACGCTGCCGCGCAAACGCTCGGCCACGTGCAGCGCATCGATCCGGCCGGTTTCCGGCAACAGTACGCAGAACTCCTCGCCGCCCCAACGGCCGACAAAGTCTTGCTGGCGCAGTGCCCCTTGAATGGCGCCGACCACCGCACGCAGCACCCCGTCGCCAGCCGTGTGGCCATAGCGATCGTTGATCTGCTTGAAGTGGTCGATATCGACCATCAGCATGCTCGGATATCGCCCCGTACGCTGCGCCCGGGAAATCTCCCGCAAGGCCAGCTCTTCGAACGCGTGGCGGTTGTAGATACCGGTCAGCGGATCGGTGGTCGCCCGTTGATAGAGCTCGGCCGTCAGCACCTCGCCCAGCGCCAGCATGAAAAACAGGGACGACACACTCAGCGTCAGGAAGTAGGCAACAAAGGAAAACTGCTGAACCGGATCACTCAGAAAACTATCGAGATCCAGCGCGGATGTCATCATCACATTCAGCGCACGCAGCGCGCTGACCAGCGCATACAGCAAATACACGCTGAGCAGCATGAACTCGATCGCCCGCCGGCCCCGCTGACTGCCAACCCACAGTTCGCGCACGATCAGCGCCAGCACCGGGATTTTCAGCGTCGCCACCAGAATGATTCTCAGATTGATGTCGCGGTTGAGCTCAAACGCCGTCCAGTACAAGACAAAGCACACCAGCACCCAGGCCGCGGCCAGACGGTCGCTGAGGCCCGTTCGCTCATGCAGCACCCGGATCGCGTGATAGGCCATCGCAAACCCGCCGACGATGACGGTATTGCCAACCACCACCGACAGAAAATCCGGCAGCGTGCCGCGCAAAAAGACCAGCAGCGCGCCGAAGGCCGACAAGCCGCACGCCCAGCCCCAGCGGAACATGGCGCGGGCCACGACCGGCGGATAGCGGCCGGCGACAACCCACATGGCCAGTGCAACGGACAAACAGCTCACCGCAGCGAGGAAGGTGACGGTAGGAATATCCAGATGCATCGCAGGCACGCTCCGAACATACCGCCGCTGAGTCAAAGATGGCGGCGCATGTAGTGGATCAATTATGCCTTCCAAATGCTAAAACGATAGGCGGGCGAGCGCTGCCGCCAAGGCCGTCGCGACCACACGCAAGGCACTAAGCGCCGACGTCGAGCGCCGTATCGAACTTGTTCCGGAACCGCGACACCAGCGTTCGAAACTTGCGGAGGTTGTCGTCGGCGTACAACACCTCGTCGCAGAACTGGTCGTAAGCCTCCATGGTCGGCACCACCACAATCAACACAAAATCGATCTCACCCGTGACCTGATAGCACTGTTTGACGGCCACATGCGCCATGGCTCGTCCCAGGAAGCGCTGGTAGAGATCCTTTCGATCACGCTCCATGGTCACCTCCACCACGATATGCAGCAGCGGCCCCATCCGGTCCGGGTTGAGCAACACCACCTGCCGGCTGATATAACCCTGCTCGGTCATGCGCTTGACCCGCTTCAAACAGGCCGGCGGCGACAGCCCGATCACCTCGGCGAGTTTCTGATTGGTCAAGCGCGCATCCTGCTGGAGGATGCTCAGGATGCGTCGGTCAATACGGTCGAGCGCCATGGCTTTGCCTGCAAAGAGTTTCGAATCTTTCATTTTTAGACCAAATAGAAAAGCTTTTGGAAAGAATGAATCGATAAATGCCTAATTATTTACCGCCTGCGCCGCTAGACTGGCAGCATACCCAGCCCAAGACTGAAGCCCGAATGTCCGCCACGCCCCCGACCGCGCCGACGCACCCCATCATCGCCTTCGCCCGTGAGGTGCTCTACGTCTACGGCGCCTTGCTGAAAGTCATGGTGCCGGCCTTGCTCATCGTGAAAGCCCTCGACATGGCGGGCGGTAGCGAGATGCTCGCCTGGGCCCTGTCGCCGGTCATGTCGTTGGTCGGCCTGCCGGACAACCTCGGCCTGGTCTGGGCAGCGACCTTACTCAGCAACATCTACGCGGGTCTGGTGGTGTTTTTCGCGCTCGCCGCGGACACCCCGGTGACGGCAGCGCAAGCGACCGTGCTCGGCGCCATGATGCTGGTGGCCCATTCCCTGCCCGTCGAAGGCGCCGTGGCCAAAGCCGCGGGCGTGCACTGGCGTGCCACCCTGGCGATACGGCTGGTCGGGGCCATCGTCCTGGGCGGTCTGCTGAATCTGATCTATCAAAGCACCGGCTGGCTCGCCCACCCGGTCGATCTGCCCTGGCAGGCGCCCGCGGCGGCACCCACACTGGCCGGCTGGGCGGTGGACCAAGCGCAAACACTGCTCTGGATTCTGGTGATCATCGCCACACTGATGGCGGTGCTTCGCCTGCTTCGAATCCTGGGCATCGAAAAGCTGATTCACGCCCTGCTCGTCCCGGCGCTGCGGGTGATCGGCATTCGCGGCGAAGCGGCCAACATCACGGTCATCGGCGCCACGCTCGGCCTGACTTTCGGCGCGGGCTTGCTGCTCAAGGAAGTGCGCAGCGGCACGCTGAGCCGTCGCGATGTGTTTCTCACGCTGAGCTTTCTCGGCCTGTGTCACAGCCTGATCGAAGACACCTTGCTGATCCTGCTGATGGGGGCCGACCTGTCGGGCATCCTGTGGGCGCGGCTGCTGTTTGCGCTGGTCGTGATCCGTCTGTTGTCCCGTCTGCCACTGAGGCATACCGCCAGCGCCTGAAAAACAAAACGGCCCCATTGGGCCGATTTGAACTGCACAACACCCTGACTCACCAGAACTTCCACCACCATTTCTTTTCGCTCATCGACTGCTCGACGTGTGGCGCCCAGGCCGGCGCACCGCCCACACTGATGAAATAGTCGGCAAAGCGCTTGTCTGCCTCCTTGATGTGATGGGTCAACCAGACCTTGAGGAAGTGCAGCAACTCGAATGTAATCTTGGCTTCGCCGGTCTCCAGCTTGGCCTGCAAGGCATTGACCTGGCCAATCAAGTCTTCGTGGTTCTGCTTGTGCACCTCGAAGTCGGGGTAATTCGATACCCGCATGAGCGACTCTTCGACGGCAAAGTGAGTGCGGGTGTAGTCGGCCAGATCGCCGAGAATCTTGCGCGAAGTCTCGGATCCCTGGTGTGCATGAATCGCGTCATGCAGCCGATTGAGCAAGTCGACCAGCACCTTGTGCTGCTCGTCGATTTCCTGAATGCCAACGCCGTATGCATCGGACCACTGAAACAATTCCGCCATGGCGCGCTCGATGTTAATAAATGTAACAACATCCTAAACTTGTGCGCCGCAATGATTTTGATGCACGTCAATTTTAAAGAATCTGGGCGGCTTCCGGCGAAGGCACACCGGCGCTGGGCAAAATGCTCTGGATCGGATCATTGCGGCGCAACGGAACCACTGGCGGCAATTCCTCTTCGACCAGGATGGATTCGATCAACAAGGTCACCCGCCGGTTTTTACTGCGGCTGTCGGGCGTTTCGTTGTCGGCCACCGGCCGCTGATCGCCATACCCCGCCGCTGTCAGACGTGCCGGTTCGACGCCGGAATTGACGAATAAACGCACCACACTCGACGCCCGCACCGCAGACAACTCCCAATTCGAAGGAAAGCGATAGGTACTGATCGGCACATTGTCGGTATGCCCTTCAATCACGATCGGAAACTCCGACCCGACCAGCACCTGCGCCACCGCACTCAGGGCGCTCACCGCCTGCGCGCCGAGCAAGGCCTCGCCCGGGGCAAACAGCACTTCTGCGTTGATTTCCACCTTGATGCCGTTCGCACCCTCGGTGACCAGCACCTGGCCCCCATCGGATAGTGGCTTGAGCACACGCCGAATTTCGTCGGCCATGCTCCGCACCTTTTTGACCGCCGCCTCTTTTGCCGCCTGTTTGGCTTGCTCCGCCGCCTGTTGCGCACGATCGGGTTTTGGCATGGGAATCGGCCCCGTCGGCATGGGCCCCTGCGGTACCACAATCTGGGTGCCCGATTCATTCACACTCACGCTGCGAAACGCCTGAACCAACGAGTCGCTGAGCACGCGGTATTTGCCCTCGTTGACCGAGCTGAGCGAATACATCACCACAAAGAAGGCAAACAACAAGGTAATGAAGTCAGCGTAGGACACGAGCCAGCGCTCGTGGTTTTCGTGCTCTTCTACGTCTCGGTTTCGTCTGGCCATGGCGGCGTCCGGTCCTTCGGTGGCATCACAAGCGATCAATGCAACGTTTGTGCCACCCACAGACTCATTACGGCATTGCCCAGACACCCTTGAGTCCCTGCGAGTCGCGTGGCCGACAGGCCTCGGCAAATATTCGGGTTTTCCTCGCTAAAGAAACGCCCGCCGCGGCCGTACGTTGACGTCAACTTTGACTTCCTCCGACGGCACGATCATGAACTTCATCCTGTCCAGCATCCGCAACAAACTGCTGCTGATCTGTGGCGGCGGCACCGCCCTGCTGCTGGTGGCGGCCTGTGTCGGCCTGTTTTTGCAATATCGCGCCATCGACACGCTCACCAGCGAAGTCGACGCGCTCCATTCCGAGCAGTTCAAGCTGGCCGAGAACAAAACGGAGTTCCTCTCCCAGTTGCTGGACTGGAAGAACATCCTCCTGCGCATCACCGAAGACGACATCACCGCCGACTACTGGCTCGCCTACGGAAAAAAACAGGACGCACTGCAAGCCGCGCTGACCGCCCTGGCCGCCTCGCCCCTGGTCAATGAGCAGACGCAGACGCTCGCCAAGTCCTTTCTGTCCGAACACCACGCGCTCCGCGAGGCCTACGGCGACGCCCTCTCCGCCTACCGCGTCAGCTATGACATCTATGCGCTGGAAAAAGACGTGCGCGACGCCGACAAGATTGCCGGCAAGCACCTCGACGATCTGGCTGCGCTGGTCAATGCACAGATTTCCGAGCGCACCGACGCCATCAAGGCCGACTCGCGGCAAGCCATTGTGATTACCGCCGCGCTGATGGCCGTCGCCTGCGCCATGGCCTTTGGTCTCTTCCTGTGGCTGCTGCGCAGTCAGCTCATCAGCCCGGCACGCGAACTCGAGAACGGCCTGCTCGCACTGTCCAAAGGCGACTTCAGCCAGCCGATCCGGGCTCACACACGGGACGAACTGGGCCGCATCGCCATCAGCGCGGAGTCGATCCGAAACGACCTGGGCCAGCTCATCGGCCGGGTCGCCAAGTCCGTCGCCAGCGTCGACGCTGCCGCGGGCGAAGTGGCCGTCGAATCGCGCAAGGCGGCAGAATCTGCCGAACGGCAGACCGAAGCTGCCGGCGACACCGCGCAAGGCGTGGATACCGTCACCGCCGCCATCTTGCGCATCAGCGGCAACACCGAAAGACTCAGCGCGCTGTCGGAGAAAGGCCTCGAAGCGTCCTCCCGCGCGGCGGCCCGCCTCGACGCCTTGTCGAAGTCTGTCGAAGGCTCGGCCAGCGTCATGCGCGGCGTCACCGATACGGCGCAAGCCTTCTTCAAGAGCGCGCAAGAAATCACCACCATGACGCAGCAGGTGCGCGAGATCGCCGAACAAACCAATCTACTGGCACTGAATGCGGCCATCGAAGCGGCCCGTGCGGGCGAACAAGGCCGTGGCTTTGCCGTGGTGGCCGACGAGGTGCGCAAACTGGCCGAGAAGTCTGGCCAGTCGGCCAGCCAGATCGACAGCATCACGAATGTGCTGGGCGAACAGGCACGCACATTGGAAAAAGCACTGAACAAAGGACTGGAGTCGCTCGAAGACAGCCGCAGCGGCATGCGCCTGGCCTCCGAGGCGCTTGGCGAAGCCAACGAGTCGGTCAGCCACACGACCGCCGAGGTGGGTGAAATCACCCGCGCGGTGCGCGAGCAGAGCGAATCGAGCGGCCATATCAGCCGCAATGTGGAAGACATGGCCGAGCGCGTGCGCGCCAACCAGTCCGCCCTGGGCCGCATGGCCGGCGCGGCAGATCAACTGCGTGACCTGGCCGGCGATCTGAAAGGCTCGGTCAGCAGCTTCCGTCTTTAAGCCGCCGCAGCGCGCCCTCACCCGGCGCGCTGCAAGCCCCGCTCGTACCACGCCTTGCTGGTGTTGACCGTTCGCACCAGCCACAGCATCACCGGCACCTCAATCAGCACACCGACCACCGTCGCCAGCGCTGCGCCGGAATCAAAGCCGTACAGCACAATGGCCACCGCCACGGCCAACTCAAAAAAGTTGGAGGCGCCGATCATCGTCGACGGCCCGGCCACATCGTGGCGCACCCGCAAGCCGCGGTTGAGCACATAGCCCAGCCCGGCAATCAACAAGGTCTGCAGCAGGATAGGCACCGCCAGCATGGCGATGATGCCTGGCTGAGCAATGATGGTGCCGCCCTGGAAGGAAAACAGCAGCACCAGCGTGGCGAGCAGCGCCATGATCGAGAAAGGGCCGATCCGCGTCAGCGCCGCATCAAACGCCGCCCGACCGCGCGCCAGCAAGCGCTTGCGAATGAACTGCGCGATCGCCAGCGGAATGACGATATACATCACCACCGACAGAAACAGGGTGTCCCACGGCACAGGGATCGACGACACGCCCAGCAGCAGCGCGACGATGGGCGCGAAGGCAAAGACCATGATCAGATCATTGAGCGCGACCTGGGTCAGCGTGAAATTGGCGTTGCCGCGGCACAGATTGCTCCACACGAAGACCATGGCCGTGCACGGTGCCGCGCCAAGCAGAATCAGGCCGGCGATATAACTGTCGATCTGCTCGGCCGGCAACCACGGCGCAAACACATGGCGAATGAAGATCCAGCCCAGCGCCGCCATGGTGAAGGGTTTGATCGCCCAATTCACCACCAGCGTAATGGCCATGCTGTGCTTCTGCTCGCGCACCTCGTGCAAGGCACCGAAGTCGATCTTCATCAGCATCGGAATGATCATCACCCAGATCAGCACCCCGACCGGCAAGTTCACCTGAGCGATCTCCAGACGGCCCAGCGTCTGGAAAACGCCCGGCGCGATCTGACCCAGCACGATGCCGGCAAAGATGCACAAGAACACCCAGACCGTCAGATAGCGCTCAAAGAAACTGATTGGCGCTCCCGCGGCGACCTTGGCCGTGACTTCACATTGTGCAGACATGACGACCTCCTCTCACAGACCGAGCGCATCGCGCACAAGCGGCACCAGCCGGGTGCGGATCTCCTCGCGCACGGCGACGAAACGCTCAATCGACTCGCCGTGCGGATCATGAAAAGGCACATGCATGCGGGGCACCGGTCGGGGAAAGATCGGACAGCTCTCCTTGGCGTTGTCGCACACGGTCACCACCAGGTCGATGGCCTCGTCGAGAACGACCGACACGTCCTTTGGGGTCAGTCCGCCGGTCGGCAGCCCCGCCTGCGTGAGCGCTTCGATGGCACCGTCAGCCACCTTGGGCTGGGGCGATGTGCCCGCCGACAAGGCACGCACCTGGCCGGCGAGCTCATGATTGAGAATGGCCTCGGCCATTTGCGAGCGGCAGGAGTTTCCGGTGCACAGCACCAGCACGGTTTTCAGGTCAGTCATGGCGTCTCGAGATTGCTTGAAGTGATAGTCGAAATGTCAGTCATTGGCGATGTGTACGCGGCGCTTTTCGCGGGTATCGCACGCGGCCGTCAGCGGCAGGCAGGATTCGCCCTGGCAACAGTTGCGCGTCAAAAAGGCGATCAATTCATCCATGCCTGAAAAATTGGCCGAGTAATGAATGAAGCGGTGTGTCCGCAGCCCCTGAATCAAGCCCACCCTGCTCAGATGAGACAGATGAAACGAGGCGGACGCCGGCGGCATGGCCAGCGCGTTGCTGATCGCACCGGCATTGAGTCCCGCTGGGCCGGCTTCCACAAGCAGGCGAAAAATGCTCAGCCGGGCCTCATGGCCAAGCGCAGACAACACCAGGGCAGCGTCTTTTATTTCCATATTTCGAATAATATCGAACTGAAAGACGTGGCGGGTGAAGTTTTTGTTAAACCAATAAGGGGAGAGCCACGCAGTGCAGGTGGCCGCCAGCTCAGACGTCGTAGCCCTGCAACCGGCTTTCGATGATGCGCGGATTGTCGCCATTGGCGATGCCGACCAGGCCATCGACCAGCATCTCGCGCAGCGACACCAGACGTGCGACATGCGCCTGCAGCTTTTTGGCCATCGGCAAGAACACCAGGTTGGCAAAACCCACACCGTAGATCGTCGCCACAAAAGCCACGGCAATGCCGGCACCCAGTTTGGACGGGTCAGTGAGGTTTTCCATCACGTGGATCAAGCCCATCACCGCACCCAGAATGCCGATCGTCGGCGCGTAGCCGCCCGCGGCTTCCCAGATTTTTGCGCCAAGCTTCATCCGGCTTTCCCAGGCGGTGATTTCAACCTCCATCACATCGCGCAGACGGTCCGGCTCCACGCCATCGACCAGCAATTGAATGCCTTTCTGGGTGAAGCCGTCGCTCACACCGGCGATCTGGTTTTCCAGCGCCAGCAAGCCCTCGCGGCGCGCCACGTGACTCCAGCCGACCACGCGGCCAATCAGTTCGGCATGGGTCGCGGCGGGCGGAACAAAAATCCATTTGGCCATGACCATGCCGTCCTTGAACACGCGCAAGGGGCTTTGCAGCATGACGGCGCCGAGCGTGCCACCAATCACAATCATGAAGGCAGTCGGCTGAACCAGCGAGCTGATGTGCCCACCCTCAAGCACCTGCCCCACCAAAATGGCGGCCAGGCCAAGAACCAGTCCGATCAGGCTGATGCTGTCCATGACTGTTGGCGCGTCCTAAATGATCAGGCCGCGTCGGCGGCGTTCTTCGGCGGTCGACCGCGCCGAGCCTTGGGACCGCCTTTGCTGCCGTGAATCCGGGAGCGCAGGCGGGCGATGGCCTGGCTGTGCAATTGACACACGCGCGATTCGGACACGCCGAGCACTTCGCCAATTTCACGCAGGTTGAGGTCTTCCTCGTAATACAGGCCCATCACGGTTTTCTCGCGCTCGGGCAGATCGTCGATCGACGCCACAAGAATGTCGCGCATGCTCTGGTCGAGCAAGGCATCGAGCGGGTCGCCTTCATGACCGACCGCGTGGCGCTCGAGATAATCGTCGTCATTGCCATCGGTAAAGTCTTCGAAATACACCAGTTGATGGCCGCGGGCGTCTTGCAGCATCTTCTGATACTCGGCCAGCGCCATGCCGAGCGAGTCGGCCAGCTCGCGCTCGGTCGGGTGTCGGCCGTGCGTCTGTTCGAGTTCGTGAATCGCGCCTTCGATACGGCGCATGTCGCGACGCAGACTGCGCGGCAACCAGTCGTTTTCCCGCAGGCCATCGAGCATGGAGCCACGAATCCGCTGCACGGCGTAAGTTTCGAACTGCGCGCCCAGGCCTTCTTCGTAGCGACCAATGGCGTCGAGCAGCCCGATCATGCCGTTCTGGATGATGTCATCGACCTGCACACTGGCTGGCAGCTTGGCCATCAGGTGGTAGGCGATGCGTTTGACCAGTGGCGCGTAATGCACCACCAACTGGTCGCGATCAAGTGTGCCGGATGCGGTGTACATGCAGTGGCCCGTTCAATGGTGCAGCCCCAGACCGGGGGCTCGACTCGCTGCATGGCCGTCGCCATGAAGCCCGATACGCCCTATTGTCCGTGCTTTACCCAATTTGTGCACTCCAAAAAAGGCGGCTTCTTACCGTCTTATTCTCATCCCGACGCAAAATAGCGCGTCGACATCGCATTTTGGCCTAAGGCCGCGGCGCCGCTGCCGCATTGTGTCGCCAGCCGTGCAGTCTGCGCAGGAAAGCCGCTTCCGCCTCCTGCGGCAAGGCAGCGTGATGCAGCAAGGGCCCGGCCAGGTCATCGCGTTCGACCTGCCCGACCCAGGCGAGCGGGATCCCCACTTTGGCCCGCGCCAGCGCCGCCAGGCGGTCAAAGAAGGCGCGCGCATCGGCGCGGTCTCGTGCACGCGCGATCGCCACATGCAAAGACCCCGCGCCCTGCGCTGCCAACGCCTTGATGCAGGCATAGGCTTCAGTTGCACCGCGCCCGCTGGCCTCGGCCAGCACCAAGTGACGGGGTGCGGCGAACACAAAGGGCGACACCGGGTCCAGCGCCTGTGCCGAGGCATGGATGACCATGAAGCGCGTGCGGCGCTGAAGGGACTGCAAATGCGTCAGCAGCTGGGCGCGGCGCTCGTCATCGAGCAGCGGCAACGCCATGGCCACCGCCGCGGTCGGCAGCCGCCCCATCAAACCGGGCACCGGCAGCAGCAGGCCTTCCAGCGTCTGGCGGTCATCGAGTACATGCAACAGATCGCCACCGGGCGCATGGCCCCACACGTCAGCCAGGCTGTTCGCGCCGGCGGCCTCATCGAGCACCAGCACGCGGTGCGCCTGACCGCCCAGCCGGGTGATCGCCAGCGCCGCGGTCTTGGCGGCGGCATGGCCGGTAGAGAACACCGCGACGACGGTCGGCGGTGCCTTTCGAAACAAGCGCCGCAGCCCTGCGGCCTGGTCTTCGCGCCCGTCGATCATGTCAGGCTCCGGCCGACGCCATCAGCAAACCGGCTTCTTCGCCCTTCAGGTGATACGGCGACTTGTCATCCACCGCCTTCATCGCGCGATGCAGCAGGTAGGCGCGATTGGGCAGATGGAGGTCTTCGGGCACGCGCTGGCCATTGGCCACGTAGTAAACCGACATCTCATGGCGCACCGCCACATCGAGCGCCGGAGCGAGCGAGGCGGCCTCGTCGACCTTGGTCAGGATGCAGCCGGCCAGCTCGGGGCCGTCATAGGCGCGCACCACATCGTCGAGCGTGTCGCCGCGGCAGGTGGCGTTGAGCAGCAGCAGACGATTGACGTTGCCGGCGCCAGTGAGCATGGCCGCCTGCTCGCCGACCATGCGGTCGCGCTGCGACATGCCGACGGTGTCGATCAACACCATATGCTTGTCGCGCAGCTCGGCCAGGGTCTGGCGCAAGTCACCGGCGTCGCGCACCACGTGCACCGGCACGCCGAGGATGCGGCCGTAGATGCGCAGTTGTTCATGCGCGCCGATCCGGTAGCCGTCGGTGGTGATCAGCGCGAGCTTGTCGGCGCCATGGCGTACCACGCAGCGCGCGGCGAGCTTGGCCGCGGTGGTGGTCTTGCCCACACCGGTCGGCCCCACCAGTGCATACACACCGCCACGGTCAATCACGTCGGCGTCATTCGACAAAGCGCGCAGGCCACGATTGAGTGCGGTTTTGACCGCATTGCGGGCGGCGCTCAGTTCAGCATTCGGATCCACCGCATCGCACAGCGTCCGCGCCAGTTGCGCCGAGAAGCCGGCTTCGAGCAACTCACCGGTCATGCGGGTGCGCGCAGGCGCCTGACGCCCGGCTTCGCCCCAGGCAAAGCCGGCGAGCTGGCGTTCGAGCATGGCACGAATGCCGCCCATTTCTTCCATCAGACGGGTGTTGGTTTCCTGCAGGGCGCGGATACGGGCAGATTCTTCTTCGCGACGCGGCTCGGCTGGCACGGGGCGCGCGGCCGGCGAACGCTGGCGCGGCAAGGGCTCGGTGCGCTGGGGTTCGGCCGGGCGCATGTCGTCATGCCGGGGGAACACCTCGTGATGCATCACCGGGCGATCGACACGAGGCGGCTGAAACGGGCGAATCTGTTGCGTTGGTGCGGGTGCGGGCGCGCGCGCTGGCTGAGCAGCGGGCGTCACCGGACGACGGGCGGACGACAACTGAACGCGGTAATCGCCTTCGTCGTCATCATGCGCCGGCACAGGCGCTTTGGCTGGCACGGGCTTGGCGGCGACCGGCGCGCTGCGCGTACTTTGATGGAGCACTTCGACCGCATCCGCCGGCAGCGCCACGATCTCGACGCCACCGTCGACCGATCGATTGGACAGCACGATGGCGTCGGCGCCCAGCTCTTCCTTGAGCTGACGCAAGGCTTCTCGGGCAGTCTGGGCAAAATAGCGTTTGACGTTCATGGTGATCTCCGCAGCCATCGGTCCGATCGTCCGGACGATTCTTGATGGCTCGATTATGCGGAGCCCGACGTCCACCTCGTCGCCGGAAAAAGGGGGTTCTCCCCCCTTATTTCTTGCCGGTCATTTTTGCCGGTGGGCGCTCAAGCGGCGGATCCGACCGTGGCGCCGACACGGATCATGCGGTTTTCCGGCACCTCGGCATTGGCAATCACCTTGAGCGTCGGCACCGAGCGACGCAGGAAGCGCGACAGCAACCAGCGCAACTGCCCCGGCACCAGCAGCACGGGCGGCAAACCCATGCTCTCCTGGCGTTGCGCCAGCGACACGGTCTGACGCAGCAGGCTATCGGCCAGCCCCGGCTCGATCGCCCCGCCCTCCGGCCCGCCGCTGCCGACGGCCTGCATCAGCACCCGCTCCAGCCCCGGATCGAGCGCCATGACCTGCACCTCGGTGTCGCCCGGGAACAGCGCCTGAATGATCGACCGGCCGAGCGCCTGACGTACCCGCGAGGTGAGTTCGAGCGGGTCCTGAATCCGCGCGGCGTGCTCGGCCAGCACCTCGATGATGGTGCGCATGTCGCGGATGTTGACGCCTTCTTCGAGCAGGTTCTGCAGCACACGCTGCACCGTCGACACCGGCAACTGCTTGGGCACGAGGTCTTCGATGAGCTTGGGCGAATCGCGACCGATGTGGTCAAGCAGCGCCTGGGTTTCCTGCCGGCCAAGCAACTCGGCCGCGTGTTCGAGAATGAGGTGGTTGAGATGGGTGGCCACCACCGTGCTGCCATCCACCACGGTGTAGCCCAAGGCATGCGCCTGCTCGCGCTGGCTGGCATCGACCCAGAAGGCCGGCAGCCCGAAGGCCGGATCTTTGGTTTCTCGGCCCGACAGCGGGCCGGTGACCCGCCCCGGATTGATCGCCAGGAACTGCCCCGGGTAGGCCTCGCCACTGCCGATTTCGACGCCTTTAAGCGCGATCCGGTAGGCATTGGGCTTGAGCTCGAGGTTGTCGCGAATATGCACCGGCGCCGCCAGGAAGCCGACATCCTGCGCAAACTTCTTGCGCAGTCCGCGGATGCGCTTGAGCAGCTCGCCATCCTGCGCCTTGTCGACCATCGGAATCAGCCGGTAGCCCACCTCAAGGCCCAGCACGTCCACCGGCGACACATCGGCCCAGCTCGCCTCTTGAGACTGCTCGGTCGCCGCGGCGATATCCGCCTGAGTCGGCGTTTTCATCGCCTCCTCGTCCGCCGGGCCATCTATCGGATTCGATTGCCGCCACCAGGCCAGCCAGCCAAACAAGGAGGCGAGCAGAATGAACACCAGATTGGGCATGCCGGGAATCAGGCCGAGCACGCCGAGAATCGCCGCGGTGAGCATCAATACCTGCGGATTGGAGAAGACCTGACGCACCACCTGCCCGCTGATCTGCCCCTCATCGCCGACTCGGGCGACCACCAGACCCGCCGCCACGGAGATGATCAGCGAAGGAATCTGCGCCACCAGACCATCACCAATGGTCAGCAAAGTGTAGATCTCGGCGGCCTGCGACAGCGCCATGTCGTGCTGCATGACCCCCACCACCAGACCGCCGGCAATGTTGATCAACAGAATCAGAATGCCGGCGACCGCATCACCGCGTACGAACTTGGACGCACCGTCCATGGCGCCGTAGAAGTCCGACTCCTGCGCGATCTCGCGACGACGGCGCTTGGCTTCCTTGTCATCGATGAGGCCGGCGTTGAGGTCGGCATCGATGGCCATCTGCTTGCCGGGCATCGCGTCCAGAGTAAAGCGTGCACTCACCTCCGCGATCCGCCCCGCGCCCTTGGTGATCACCACGAAGTTGATCACCGTCAGGATGGTGAACACCACCAGACCGACCGCCGTGTTGCCGCCCACCAGGAAGTGGCCGAAGGCTTCGATCACCTTGCCGGCGGCGTCCGACCCGCCATGACCTTCGAGCAACACGATCCGCGTCGAGGCGACGTTGAGGCTCAAGCGCAGCAATGTAGTCAGCAGCAAGACCGTCGGAAACACCGAGAAGTCGAGCGGCCGATTGGCGTACATGGCCACCAGCATCACCATCACTGACAGCGAAATGTTGAAGGTGAAGAACACGTCCAGCGCAAAGGCCGGCAGCGGCAGCACCATCATCGCCAGGATCATGATGATCAGCATGGGCGCGGCCAGCTGGCGCAAGGCCGTCGGAGACATCAGGGAACGTAGCGTGATGGCGTTCATGAGTGAGCGTGTTCAGTTAAGGTCGGCATCAGGCACGGCTCGCGCCGGGGTCCATGTCGGCGGGCACCGGCAGCGTCTGCGGCGCCTCGGGCACCTGTCCGCCGCCAGCCAGCCACTGGTTGAGTTGATAGACATAGGCCATCACTTCGGCCACTGCGGTGTACAGCGCGGCCGGCACGGCCTGGTCGATATCACAATGCGCGAACAAGGCGCGCGCCAAAGGCGGCGCCTCAAGCGTCGGCACATTGTGCTCGGCAGCGATTTCACGGATTTTTTGCGCCGTCAGATCAGCGCCTTTGGCCACCACCACCGGCGCACCCATGCGCCCCGCGTCGTAGCGCAGCGCCACGGCATAGTGCGTCGGGTTGGTCACCACCACATCCGCCTTGGGCACTTCGGACATCATCCGGCGGCGCGACATCTCGCGCTGCGCCTGGCGGATGCGTGCCTTGAGCTGCGGATCGCCTTCGGACTCCTTGTTCTCCTGGCGAACCTGCTCTTTCGTCATCTTCAGTTTGTCGTGGTATTGCCACAACTGGAAAGGCACATCGAGCACGGCCAGCAAGGCCAGGCTCGAGACCACCAGCAAGGCGGAGAACAACACAATGTGTGCGAAGTCATTGAGGCTGGCCGCCAGCGGCTGGGACATCAAGGCGAGCATCTGGTCCTTCTCGCGCCAGATCGCCCACGCGCCCACGCCACCGACCAGAAAAGCCTTCAACAGCGCCTTGACCAGTTCCGCCGCGCCATGCACGGAGAACATCTTGCCCAGCCCCTTGAGTGGGTCCATGCGTTCGAACTTGAACTGCAAGGCCTTCGGGGAAAACACCATGCCGCCCATCAAGATAGGCGCGGCAACGGCAGCGGCCATCAGCACCGCAAACACCGGCGCCACCGTCAGCACTGCCTCGGCGAGCACATCGCGGAGGTTCGCCACCATCAACACCGTGTCACGCGCCAGCTCAGGCTCGAAACTCAAGCCGCCCTTGACCAGCGAGACGATGCGGCTGGACACCCACTGCCCCATCACCCACAAGCCGGCGACCCCCGTCATCATGACCAGAAAAGTCGACAGCTCGCGCGACTGAGGGACCTGCCCCTCTTCGCGCGCTTGCTCCAGGCGTCGTGGTGTCGCCTCTTCTGTCTTCTCGAGATCACTCTCTTCGGCCACGCTACGCTCCGATCCGGCCACACATGCTGCCCTCGCGGAGCAGCGGATGTGAGCATTATCAGATCGGAACGGCCAATATCAGGGCCGAAGAAAGGGCAGAAAACCGCCCCAATTCTGCAAACGCAGACTCAGCGCGGCGCAGGCAAACGCTCCAGGCCAACAAGCTTGGCGCCTGGCGCAACGCGCTTCTCTGCAAACCAGCCCTGGTTCATCTCAAGCGCGTAGCGTGCCGGCTGCGCGGCACAATGGTTGTCTTCGGAGTGCGGCTGCATCTGCGCGATATTGATGATCCGCCCCGAGTCGTCGATAAACGCCACCGACAAGGGCAGCGGCGTATTGCGCATCCACATGCAGTGCGCCCGCAACTCCGGAAACACGAACACCATGCCCTCATGCGGCAACAGACGCTCCCGCCCCATCAAGCCCTGCGCCCGCCGCCCCGGCGTTTCCGCCACCTCGGCGTCGATCCGGTACAGCCCGATCGACAGATCCACCCGCCCGAGAGGCTCCGCCGCCTGCACAGCCAGCGACACAACAGAACTCAACCCGATCAACAGCCATCCACGCACGCGCGCCACTCCCGAAAAAGGTGTCTCGCAAAGTGTAGTCGAAGGACAGCCAGCGGACGGCGGAGCGCAGCGAAATCAGGCGAAACACCATCCACACGCCAGCGTGACGCCCATCACGAACACGCGTCGAAACAACGCCCCGCGACACCACAACACGGAACAATCAAGCGCGCCTCACCCGACCATGAAAGACAAAGGCCCCGGAGGAAAACCTCCAGGGCCTTGTCGTACAACTGGTGCTGCTGACCGGAATCGAACTGGTGACCTACTGATTACGAATCAGTTGCTCTACCGACTGAGCTACAGCAGCAAAGGGCGCAAATTTTATCGAGGCTTTGCAAAACTTGCAATCATTATCCTCACCCACCGTTCATCCCCCGGAACCCACATCCCGGCGTTTGCCTGTCGCTTGCAGACTTTGCGCCATCTAGAGTCAAGCCAGAACCTACGGACAACGACCATGAATCGCGGATTCACTCTCATCGAGCTAATGATCACCCTGGCCATCATGGCAATTCTTGCCGCGATCGCCACGCCGAGCTTTACTCGCATGATTGAAGACAATCGAATGACAACCCAGGCGAATGAACTCCTTTCTGCATTTGCGCTCGCCCGCAGCGAAGCCGTCAAACGCGGTCTCACGGTCACGGTGACACCCAAAGCGGGCGGCTACAGCGCGGGGTGGCGAGTCAATGCCAGTGACGGGACCTTGCTGCGCGATCACGAAGCCCTACCCAAAGTCACCATGACCGGTGCTCAGGCAACAACGGCCATCGCCTTCGACTCCTTCGGCGTCAATATCGCCCAGGCTGATCGAACGATTGACCTCTCCCCGCCGGGCTGCACATCTGGCGATCTACGTATGCGGCGGCTGATCATCAACACGATCGGACACGGTGCCATCACGGTAGTGGGGTGCTAGACATGACAAGGCTCAAAACCCAACCCCGGGCTCGCCAACGCGGCTTTTCGCTCATCGAAGCGCTGATTGCCATGGTGGTGCTGTCCTTGGGCTTGCTTGGCCTGGCAGGACTTCAGGTCAGCTCCCTCAAGTTCAACCAGACGGCCCAACTGCGCTCAAAAGCGGTCACGCTCGCTTATGACATGCAGGAGCGCGTGCGTGCCAGTGGTCAAAATGCGACCAATGGTGATTTCAACGTGGGCTTTGGCGCGTTCACCAGCACAACAACCTTTCCCGACGAGCAAATCACTGACTGGAAAGCCCGCCTGGCCGCGCAACTTCCGCTAGGTGATGGTTCCGTCTGCACGGTCAGCAACCCTGCCGCGCCTGGTGCCTGTGATGGTGGCCCGTTTTTCGTCATTTCGGTCAGATGGAACGAGGCAAACGACGCAGGACTGAACGCTGCCCGACAAGCACAAACCATCCAGATCGTTTCCCGCGAATGAGCGCCCGACCATGAGCCCGATCGCCCCCCTCTCCGTTTTTGACCGCTGCCGTCGCCTGACCGGCCAGCGTGGTTCAACGCTGATCGAACTGATGATCGGCATGGTGATCAGCCTGCTGCTTGTGGGCGGCATGATCACCCTATTCGTCAACAACAAACAGACCTATCGCTACAACGAAGAATTGGCACGCATACAGGAGAACGGCCGTTTTGCCGTCGAATTCCTGCAGCGCAATTTCCGAATGGTGGGGCATCTTGGCTGCGGCTACATGGCCGCCAGCGCTGAGGAGGAAGGCTATGGAGCGGTCTTTCCCCGATCCATTGCCACCGGCCTAACCTTCGATAACTCGAACGCCATCAGTGCTTACTCCTACACAACGGGCACCCCCGGAGTCGTTGCAATACCCGGCACCGACGTCATCACCATCCAATTTGCATCCGGCGCAGCCACAACACTCACCGGATCGGTCAAGGCGTTCAATTCGCCCGTGATTCGGGACAACGCACTGGATTTTCGTCAGAACGATATCGTCATTATTGCCGACTGTCTTACCGCCGACGCTTTCCGGATCAGCAATGTGCCAGCCTCCGGCAACAACGTAACGCTGGAACACAAGACCGCTGGAACGATGAACGACTCCGACACGCTGCTCAGCGGCCGGGAGTATGGCGACAGTGCGCGCGTAATGCGGCTCCAAACCCTGACGTTCAACCTGGGGCAGTCCGCCAAACTGAACCGCCAAGGACAAGCCATACGATCGCTCTTCCAAAGTGGCGTAGAGATGGTTGAAGGCGTCGAAAACATGCGCGTCCTGTACGGCCTGCCCGCCGCAGGTGTGGCGCCAGGGCCGACTGCGCGCACGGTTACACGCTACCTGCCTTCCACCGCCATGACAGCTGCCGACTGGCCAAACGTCGTGTCCATCCAGTTCGAACTGCTGCTCGCCAGTGTCGACGACAACGCCGTTTCTGCCCCCATGCCAATCACCTTCAATGGCGTAACAACCACGGCAGCGGATCGACGCATGTATTCGACAGTGTCGACCACGATCGCGTTGCGCAACCGCTTCTAGGGGCCTCGCCATGACGCCACGTAACTACTCAAACAAGGTCCGCGCCAAACAGTCCGGCTCAGCGCTGATTGTCGGCCTCATCCTCTTGCTGGTGATGACCATGCTTGGCTTGACCGCCATGCAGACAACTTCGCTGGAAGAAAAAATGTCCGGCAACATGCGCGACCGCGACCTGGCCGCCCAAGCGGCTGAGATGGCTTTGCGGGCGGGCGAAAACGAGGCACTGACCGCCCTCGGTTCACTCTCCAGCAACGGAGCGTTCGCGTTCCCGGCCAATCCAGCACCGGATGAAAGTCTTGCTGCCAACTGGACAGCAGCAAATACTCGCGGCTGGCCCGACGGCAATAATCTCGAAACAATGACGTCTTATACGGCCCCCTTGTCGCCCGCGGTCTCATATCCGAGCTTTGCTGAAGCCCCTGACTACTGGATTGAAGAGCGCCCAGGCGTGTTTTCATCTCCGTCACTCGAAGTCCGACCGGCCGATGTCCGCATCTTCGACATAACCGCCCGCTCCACCGGTGCCAGTGGCACCAGTACCGTCATCCTGCGCTCGACGGTGATGCAATGAACACCGCGCGCGCCATTCTGAAAGGTGTTGCCATGAACACTACACCGCCCAAAACGCTGACCCCCATCGCTGCAGCGGTCGTTGCTGCATGCGCTTTCGGCCTGCCCAGTCAGGCGCTCTCAGCATCGCTGGCCATCTCTCAGGTCCCGCTCTATCTGGGGGGCACGGTGGAGCCGAACATCTTGTTCGTGCTCGATGACTCCGGCTCAATGGACTGGTCCTTCATGCCAGACGGCATTTATTCATACCACAACACAAAACGGGCCAAGTCGAGCTATTACAACAAGATCTATTACGACCCCACCGCCACATACCTTCCGCCGCTGGATCAGGATGGCGTGAGTCGAGGCAATTCAAGCTTTACTTCCGCCTGGAAAGACGGCTATTCAAGCAACCGAGGAACCAATACGGTCAACCTCAGCACCTCATTCAGGCCAACCTGGTATTACGCGGGTTACTCCAATGAATATTCCGCTAATTCTCAGGCCGCTTTCTATTACGTATTCAACGCCGGGAACGCCAACTGCAACGGCACCGCAACGGATGACGACTGCTATACCTACGTCAAGGTAGGCAGCAGTGAAGAAACCAACTTTGCCAACTGGTACTCCTATTACCGCGACCGTATGTCGGCCGCCAAGGCGGGCGTAAGCCGGGCCTTTGCGCAGCAGGGCACGGGGCTGAGGATTGGTTACGGCCGCATCAACAGAAGCAGCGTAAACGTTGACGGCTTATCGACGTCCACCATCGAACGTGGCGTTCGTGACTTCAGCGACAAGGACAACTTTGGCAACGTCACCAGCAATCGCAAGCAGTTCTTTGACTGGCTGTTTGCGCAACAGCCTACAGGCAGCACCCCGCTACGTCGGGCACTTGATGCCGCAGGCGATTACTACGAGTGGCAAGATAGTCGCGGCGCCGCCAGCACAACCCCGGGCGTATCGGGCGGCAAGGACTTGTCGTGCCGCCAGAACTTCACCATTCTGACCACCGACGGCTACTGGACTGATGGCAGTTACTATGAAGCGGCAACGTCAGGCGCCAGGCAAAACAACGACGGTAACAATGGTCCGCTCATCACCGGCCCCAATAGTGTGACGTACCAGTACGCCCCGGTCGGCCCGTTCAAGGACAACTGGAGCAACAACCTGGCGGATATCGCCATGTACTACTGGAATCGCGATCTGCGCAGCGATCTGACCAACAACGTCCCGGTCAGTACCGACGACCCCGCCTTCTGGCAGCACATGGTGACCTTTGGTGTCGGTCTCGGCGTTGAAGGCACCATCTCATCAACCACCGCCTTTGCCGCGATTGCGACCAAGACGGACCCTGGTTGGCCCAGCCCGACCTCCAGTGACCCGGCCAAGATTGATGACTTGCTGCACGCCAGCCTGAACGGCCGTGGCGAGTTCTTCAGCGCAAAGGACCCGCAAACCTTCGCCAACGCACTCGCGGCCACGCTGGCCACCATCAACGCACGGACCAGTTCGGCCGCAACAGTGGCGGCCAACTCCACTCGCCTGAGCACCAATACGCTCCTCTTCCAGGCACGCTTCGACAGCGGCACCTGGACGGGAGACATGTTGGCCTACAAGATTGATGTCAACACCGGCGACCCAGATACCACGCCGACGTGGCAAGCAAGCAAGCAGATTCCCGCCTTCCTTACGCGCAGCCTCTTCACCATCAACCCCAGCAACGGACAGGGCATTTCGCTAGCTTGGGCGTCGTTGGCGACGAGCCAGAAAACAGCGCTCAACAACGACTCGACCCTGCTGGAATGGGTGCGCGGCGACCAGAGCAAAGAGGCGTCAAACAACGGGCCCTTCCGCACGCGCAAGAGCATCATGGGCGACGTCGTCAACTCCGATCCGGCGTTCGTGAAGAATGAGGACTATGGATACAGCCTGGCCGGCTCGCTAAGCGCAGCGGAACGAAAAGCGTATATCGCGCGACGACTCACGACCACCTTCCAGAACCGCAAGGGCGCACTCTTCTTTGGAGCCAATGACGGCATTTTCCGTGGTCTGGATAGCGACACGGGCGCAGAGCTGTTCGGCTACGTCCCCAACACAATCATGTCCGGCCTGCCAACGCTGGCTGACCCGAAGTACACCCACCGCTACTATGTGGATGGCGCGCCAAAAGTCGGTGATGCCCTCATCGGCAGCAACTGGAAAACCGTGCTGGTTGGTTCTACTGGCGCAGGCGGCAAAGGGTACTTCGCGCTCAATGTTGAAAATGCGCATGGCTTCGGTGCCTCTGATGTCCTTTGGGAAGTCAACGACTCCACCACCGGTTTCGGCGAACTGGGCTTCACGCTCGGCCAGGCATCCATTGGCCGGACTGAGAGCGGTGATTGGGTCGCCATCTTTGGCAATGGCTACAACAGCGCGGCCCAAAAAGCCCAGTTGTTCGTCGTCAATATCAGTACCGGCGCACTGATCAAGAAAATCGATACCGGCGTCGGAAGTTCGACAACCCCGAATGGCCTGGCGACGCCCGTCGTCATCGACAGCGACCAGAACGGATCGATTGACCTGATCTACGCCGGTGACTTGCACGGCAATGTCT
>NZ_VMNK01000001.1 GCF_007625155.1 Denitromonas halophila
AACCATGCAACAAAATGGCTCTGGACCTACAATCATGAGCGTCCGAACATGGGCCTTGGAGGCATCACCCCGAAACAGAAATTGGCCCTCGTGCCATGACCTCTACTTCTGGTGAGCGCTAAAAACGGGGGGATTACCGGGGGATGCGGAGGGCAGGTTGGTGAACGATGGTGCGACGGTGGAGATGGTGGCTGATCAGTGGCGCGCCATGCTTCACGAAAAACGGATGGTCGACTAACTTTGATTCGCAACGTTCAGGAAGTCACCGGCGCATGGCGCTTGAGCGCCCGGCGCAATGCTTCGATGCGTGAATCGAGGATCCGGTTGATGAGATACGCCGTGGCGACGGCCAGGGCTGCCGCCAGCGCCGCCGCAAGCATGCTGGCGTTGCTCCCTTCTCTCAGGGGGCTTCCCCAAAAAACTATGGTGACGATGAAGCCCGCTTGATAGTGCCCCAGATAGATTGGGTAACTCAAGTCGCCGATCAGTTTATCTGCTTGCGTCAACCAGCCGCTGCGTGGCATGTCGCGCAGCTTGGTGATGATCAGGGCGTGCAACGCAATATTGGCAAAAAACACTGGCTCGATCAAAGCGCGATTGTTGGATTGGGCGAGGAAGGCCAGAAGGAGGTAGAGCGGCAGCCAGGCCAGCGCGTGCCCCGGCACTGCGGCCGCGATGCGTGCTGTTTGCGTTTTGTAGTGGAACAGCAAAGCACCGATTGAAAAGGGCAAAGAGGCTGCCGGGATGTAGCTGTAACGAGACTCGTGGCCAAGCTCCAGCGCGAACGTCGCGCCGACGTAGCCCGCGCCGACAGCCAGCCACGCCAACGTGGTGCGCCGCGAACGCGATACGCCCAAGCCGATCAGGACATAGAAAACAATCTCGAGTGTCAGTGCCCAAGTGGGCGGTGCCAGCCGGGGTTCGACCCACTTTGGAGAGGTTGCGGGAAAGATCAGCGATGCATTGGCGATAATGTCTGCAAGCTCGCGCGGCAGGAATATCGCGCTATGGTAAGCGCGTGTGGCTGCCTCTCCGTAGAACAGAATCAGCCCGATCGTCAGTAGGCAGATCAGCCAGTAGGTGGGAAATAAGCGGAGAAAGCGGTTGACCAGATAGGCGAACCTGCCTTGCAGGCTGTAGCCGTAGGTCTTGTGCATGATGGCCGTCATCAGATAGCCACTGAGGACGAAGAAGCCGTAGACCGCGAAATGCCCAATCAGCGGAACACCCGCCAGGTGCTGAAACAGGACCGCCAATGCGAGGAGCGTTCGGTAAGTGCCGAACATGACGCACCTTGAAATGTTAGGACTAAACACTTTGCAGGAGTGACTTCGCTGCGGGTGCGACAGGTGGGGCGGGAATGCAAGCGGATGCTTCTTCGGTGCGTTGGGCGATGTTAGCCCCGGAGCATCCTGTGAGGGTGGCTTGGGAATGGCTGATGGCCAAGAGCCCGTCGGTGCTTTACATACAGGGCAATCTGCCGCGCTACCTGCGTGTCGCAAGTGGCAGTGCTTTATCCTTTACGGCGAATCTATAGGAAACATCTTGAAACGCGTCGTGCGCGGACTCGCACGGATGGGGGCTTACGAAGCCCCGCGGACGTGTTCGGGTGGACTTGACTGACAGCGGCCGGCTGAAAAGCGCCCTGAATAAGAGGGGGCGATAGTACCAATGGAGGTCACTCGTCGTTGCGGTTGGGCTTACCCGAAAGCCACAACTCCATCATCATCAAAATCCAGACCAACTCACCGTAGTAGCCGGGATGTTCCGGGAGGAGTTCGTTGATCAGGCGGTCGATGAAGGCAGGTTGAATGATGCGGCGTTGCTTGAGCTGGCTGAGGGTGTCGCCGGCGAGGTTGCGTAGCCCGGCATGCTGGCAGGCCCAGACGCCGAAAGGCAGGCCGAAGCCGTGCTTTTTCTTCTTGATGATGGCTTCGGGTAGAAAATCGCGCAGGGCTTCCTTGAAGAACCACCGTAGTTGGAAGCCCCGCAGTTTGTAGTCGAGTGGCAGGTTCAGCGAGAAATCGATCAATGCGTCATCGAGCAACGGGAAGCCGACGCCAATGTTGGCCAGCTCTGTGGTGCCGAGAATTTTCGGCAAATCGTTGTCTTCAAGGGTGAACTTCCAGTCGAAGGCCAGTTGGCGGTTCAGGTCGCTGCTGGCCTGGATGCGCTGCCAGGCGGCCTCATGCGCCTGGGCCGGGCCATTCAGGTCGATGTGCGACAGGTAGTCGGGCGTAAAGACCTGATTCGCTCCCAAGCGTACCAGCAGGTTGTATTGGTGAATGCGATGGGGCAGGGGCACCTTTGCCTGATCTACGTAGCTGGCGGCCTTTCTGAATACTGGCAGACGTTTGCTGATGGGTTGCGATAGCAGCGGTTCGAGCACACCACTGCGCAGCGGCGCGGGTACCCGGTCGTACCAGCCGAACACTTGCTGCTTGGCGTAGCGGGTGTTACCACCGAAGAGTTCGTCGCCGCCGTCGCCAGCGAGGAGCGTGTCGATGCCGTCGCGCTTGGCCAGCGAGGCGCATAGCCAGGCCGGGACGGCGGAGGAGTTGCCGAATGGCTGGTCGTAATGGCGGGCGACCTTGGGGATGCCGTCGAGCAGGTCTTCGGGGGTCACGTAATACTCGTGATGCTTGGTGCCGAAGTGCTGCGAGGCCGTCCGGGCGTATTCCATTTCGTCGTAGCCGCTGGCGTCGAAACCCATGGAATAGGTTTCGGCGGGTTCGCCGAGGATTTTGCACAGCATGCCGGCGACGGTGGAGCTGTCGGTGCCGCCGGACAGGAAGCTGCCGACCTTGCCGGTGGCAGAGCCACGGCGAACGGCGTTTTCGATGATGCCCATGAACTGCGCTTTGGCGTCGGCGAAGTCAAGGCTGCGCGGCTCGGTGAAGACGGGGCGCCACCAGGCATCGATGCTCGGTTGTGCGCCGTTCCATTGCAACCGATGGCCGCCTTCGAGTCGTTTGACGTCGTCGAAGATCGTGGTCGGGGAGGGAATCATGTGGTGGAACAGGTAGCTGTAGACCGCCGAGGGTGACAGCGCACTGTGTGTGTCAGCAGCCAGATCGGCGCGGTCGGCGACGATGAGGCGCTCGCCCCGGCGCGTGAAGCACCATGGCGCGGTGCCGAAGCGGTCGGCAGCGAGAAAAACGCTGCGCGCGCGGGTGTCGATGATGGCAAGGCCGAAGCGGCCATGGACCTTGGTCGGGGCGTCGGCGCCATGTTGTCGGAACAGCGCGAGCCAGGCCGCTGCAACGGGGGCTTCAGCCGCCAACGTGGTTTCGGTCGGGAATTCTGGCGTGCCGCGGGCGATGCAGATCAGGCCATCGGCTTCAATGATTGATGCTGGGCCGCTGAGGCGGACTTCCGCATGCGGCCATTCAAGGCGTTCAGTCATCGGGCGAGTGGTTTGGACTTGGGTCATGGCGACAACTTTTCTGGATCAGACGAGGACTTCAGCGACGGCGGGGTGCCCCAGAAAACGCTGCGGGCTGGCGGTCGCGCCGTAGGCGCCGGATTGATACACAACGACGAGATCACCGACCTGGGCGGGTGGGAGCATCATCCGGTCGCCGAGGATGTCCAGCGGCGTGCACAGGGGGCCAACTACATTGGCGGCTTCGAGCGTCGTGGCATCCATGCGGTTGCCGATGGCCACCGGGTAGTTCTTGCGGATGACCTGGCCGAAGTTGCCCGAGGCCGACAAGTGGTGGTGAAGACCGCCGTCGGTGACAAGAAAGACCTGCCCGCGCGACAGTTTGCGGTCAAGCACGCGGCACACATAGAGGCCAGCCTCGCCGACGAGGTAGCGGCCCAGTTCGATGCACAGTTCGGCCTGCGGAAACCGGGTTTTCGCTTCTTCGGCAATTTGCGCCAGATTGGCGCCGATGGGGGCGAGGTCGACCCGTTGGTTGCCCGGAAAGTACGGAATCCCGAGCCCGCCGCCGAGGTTCAGCGAGCGGATGGGGTGACTGGCATGCTTGGCCAGTTCACCGGCCAGGTCGAAGCATTTGCGTTGGGCTTCAATGATGGATTCGGCTTGCAGGTTCTGTGAGCCGGCAAACAGATGGAAGCCTTCAATGACCAGCCCCTGTGACTCGGCGCGGGCAATGACCTCGGGAATGGTTTCGGCGTCGATGCCGAATTGCTTCGGCCCGCCGCCCATGCGCATGCCGGAGCTCTTGAGCTCGAAGTCCGGATTGACGCGCAGCGCGATGCGCGGCGTCCAGCCGGTATCGGCGGCGATGCCGGCCAACGCATCGAGCTCGGCGGGCGATTCGACGTTGATCAGCACGCCGGCGGCAACGGCCTGGCGAAGCTCTTCGATGCGTTTGCCCGGCCCGGCAAAGGAGATGTCTTTGGGTGACATGCCGCTGTCGAGCGCCACGGTGAGTTCGCCACCTGAAGCCACATCCAGCCCGTCGACAATGCCTGCCATATGCCCGACCAGCGCCGGCATGGGGTTGGCCTTGATGGCGTAGTGCAGCTTGATGGCCGCGGGCAGTGCGGACTTGAGTTCGCGGACGCGCTCGCTCAGGAGCTGGCGGTCGTAGGCGTAAAACGGCGTACTGCCGACACGGGCAGCCAGCCGCGTGAGCGGGATGCCGCCGACGAGCAGCTCGCCATCGCGAACCGGGAACTGGCTCATGGGGACATGGACGGGCGGGGTCTTGGGTGCGTTCATAGAGCTCACTGATCTGGGGTGATGCACAAGCGAGAAGGCATCACGTTCGCATGAATTCAGGGGTTTGTCTGCGGCGCATGCAACGGTGCCGCTGCGTTGTGCAGCCATTGTTGTGCTACGGCGATCACTTCGCGACGCGAAGCCACGGAAGAATAGGTCTGGTCGGCCTCGGGCATGTCGTGCCGGGCGAGGTGTCGCGGCGTTGCCATGGCTTGCTGCCATCCGGGGTTGCTGGCGACGAGTTCGTCGAACTCTTTGCTCACCAGCGAGCGGCCGCTCATGAGGAGAAGCACGTCACCGCGAAACTGCGACATGCCGAGGCGCATGCGGGTGACAAAGGGGCGTGTGCGGTCGTCGACGACTGGCCCGTTGTCAGCGCGGGGGCCGATGGTTTTGGCTGTCAGTGTTTGACGTACGCGAGAGCGCAGGGTGCGGCCGACGGTGGCCAGTGCGGGAAGCGGATTGAACTGCCCGCGCAAGACCTTGAGCCAGAAGTCCTTGTCCTTGATCCGCTTCGCGTAGTGGTGCTTGACGGTGACGGCGTTGCCGGTTTCTTCGGTGTGCACCCAGGGGTTGCCGACCATGATGCCCGTGACCTGTGGGTACTTCCAGGCGTTGATCATGATCGCGGCGGCCGCATCGCAGCCGCCCCAGAGGACGACTTCTTTCATGTCGGGCACGTGCGCCAGAAAGGCATCAATGGCGGCACGGAAGTCGGCTTCGACATCCTGAAAGCCGCGGAATTGCCCTTCGCTGTCGCCCAGTCCGCGGTAATCAAAACGCAGGATGGGGGTGCCGGTAGCGGCTAGTTGGCGCGCCAGTTGCACTTGCAGGCGGCCGACGCCGCCACGGTATTGCGGCCCGCCGGCAACGATGGCGATCACGCCGCGGGTCTGGATCGTTTCGGGCACATGCATCATGCCGATCAGTTCGCTGCCTTCGCACTCGAAGACGATGGGGGTCTCCTGGACGTTCATGCGGGGGCTCCCTGCTGCGCGAAAATCAGTTCAAGTGTGGCCGTTTCGAGCGCGTGCGCGTCGGCGCGCTCGTGCAACTGCCAGATCATCGGGCAGGCCACGGACTGGACGTCGATGCGACCACCGGCTTCGGTCAAGGTGTCGATCAGTTTGCGGCTGGGGAGTGCGAGTGCCTGACCGGGTTTGGCGACGACTTCGACCCAGGCGATGCGCGTCTTCGAGAGGGCTGTGAAGTCGCTCATCTTGCGCGTGGCCAGACTGTCGGCCATGGCGCCGCCGAGCGGGTAGCCGGCCACTTCGATGACTTCGCCAGCGCTCAGGCGATCACGCAGTTGCTCGGTGGTTTCCTTTTCGGTGTCATTGAACATCTGTGCAGCAAGCCGCAAACGCAGTAGTTGATTGAGGAACAGCTTGCCGTCGAGTACGGGTTGCCAGAAGAGGAGACGTTCAAGCGCTGGGGCGTTTTCGCTGGCGGCCAGCTCGGCGGCCAGCAATGCGCCGGTGCGCACGCCCCAGAGTGTCGGGGCATGGCCGGTTTCCTGAGTGAGCCAGTGCGCTGCTGCGCGCGCGTCGTCCAGCCACAGATCCCAGCGCGCGTCGATGATCTCGCCCTCGCTTTCACCGGTGCCGAAGGGATCGAGGATCAGGCAGTGCAGGCCGCGCTCGGCCATGGCACGCGCTTGCGCGACGACATGTGAGCGGCAGCGGTTCATTTCCTCGGCAAAAGGGGGCAGATACAGCACGGCGCCGCTGGTCGCGCCGGTGGGCACGATCTGGAGGGCAAACAGGCGGCGCCCGTTCAGCGTGAGAAAGACGGGCTTGGCGGTCGTGGTTCTGGCGGCGGTTGTATTCATGGCGTCAGGTGAATCTGCGATGAGGCGCGTCGGCTCATGCCGTCGCATGCCGGTCGGCGCCGGCGATGATTCGGCCGCGATGGCGTTGATAGGCCTCTTCGGCGGCGGTTTGTTGGGCACTTGTCAGCACGATGTCGGAGTAGTCACTGCGGGCACGATTGACCTTGCCGGACTTCAATCGGCTGGAATGGTCGCCGGTGTTGCCTTGCCCGGTGTTGGCAAAGGTGTCGTATTCGGAGGGAATCGGCGTGTCAAACCCCAGCCAGCCCGAGAGCGCGGCGAGTGTGGTGTCGGTGCATGAGATCAGGCTCTCGGCATCCAGGTAAAAATAGCGTGGGCCGATCGCGCGCGCGGTGTCGGCCAGCGAAGCGAGGCGGTCGACGTAGTACTGGGTGGCGCCTTCGGGCGTGGCTTCGGGTAGATGCGGGTTGCGTTGGCGAAACAAGGCGACCAGGCTTTTGATGGATTGCTCGGGCGAACGCAGCATGATGAGGGTGCGACTGGTGTCGCGCATCAGCAGCGACGGCGCGACGTGGTGCCCGTCGTGCAATACCTTGTCGAACATCCAGCGCGCGCCGGGTTTTACGTTGTGATTGGCGAAGTGGCGCAGTTTCTGCCGCCACAGGCTTTTCCAGCTGTAGTAGCTGATATGCATCTCGTAATATCCCTCGACCAGCGGATGGCTGCCGATCAGGTGGCCGAACAGACTGGTGTTGGCGCGCATATGGCTGAGCAAAAAGATATTGCGGTGCTGCAGGATCAGTTCGGGGTTGGCGAGCAGGGCCTTGGCAAATGACATGAGCCAGCGTCCTTGTCAGTGATCTTTGGGGCGCAGCGCAAGTTGCGCCACGTTGGCAAGCGTGTAGGCCAGCCACTTGAAGGTGAAGGACACCAGCAGGGCTTCTTTCATGTAGTAGACGGCCTCGCGATGACGGCCTGCTTGCTTGAGCAGCGCGGCCATGTTTTTGAGTTCAAACCCTTTTGTTCTTCGGGCGAAGGCGCGCATGCTGGCATGGCGGCTGAAGGCAATCGCCTTGTCGAAAATCCGGAACTGGATAATCTTCTTTTCGATCCGCGTCACTGCGGTTGATACGTTGTCGGTCTTTTTTGGATCGGGAATGTGATGTTGCGCGATGATCGCCGGGTTGTAGCGCATTGTCTGCGCTGCATCGATGGCGCGCAGATACACGTCCCGATCGTTTTCGTAGCGTAGCGATTCGTCCATGCCACCGATGGATTCAAAAAAGTCTCGCCGGTATACGGTGCAGTTCAAGTGTGCAAACCCCATCGTTTGAAGCAGGTGTTCGAGCGTGACGGCATAGTTGCCCAGCGAATCGCCTGGGCCATCGATCCGTTGTTCGAGACCGGAGATCCACAGGCCGCCGGGGTGCTTGGTGCCATCGGGATACACCGCGCGCTGGTCGGTGAAGTACAGATCGATCGGCGTTTCGCTGGCCGCCAGGCTGTCGCGGACACGACGCAGATGACTGATGTCGATCCATAGGTCATCGTCGTCAAGAAAACACAGGTAGTCGCCTGAGGCGTGTGCCGCGCCGACGTTGCGTGAATAGGCCGGCCCATGACCCCGCTGCCGGTGCTGCAGATAGACCCAGCGCACACGCCCATCGTATCGGGATTCCATAGCCTGGTAGGCGGCCAGTTGATCGCCGCTTGAGCCATCATTGACGATGATGACTTCGAAGTCATCGATGTCTTGCTGGAAAACCGATTGCAGCGTGCGCTCGAACAGCTCGGCGCGATCGCGGGTGGGAATCACGATGCTGAACATGGGTGATGATGGGGAGGCGGTCATGGTTCAGCGCTCCGTGTGGGCTTGTGTGTGGCCGAGCCAGGTGTCGACTGAGCAGATGACCTGGCGGCATACGGTTTGATAGATGTCGGGTGACAAGCCATATGGGTCGATGATTTCGACATCATTGCCAATGGCACTTGCGCCCCTGAGCAGAAAAGTCTTGTCGGCCGCATCTGGATACTGCTTCAGCAGGCGGTCGATGTGGGGGAGTTCCATCGCCAGAACGAGATCGGCTGACGCTACCATCGTTGCGTCGACGGATTTAGATTTCCAGCCGCTCAGATCAATGCCCTGGGCCGCCGCCGTTTCGACCATGACAGGGTCGGCGGGTCGATCACCCTGGGCGTGGAAGCCTGCGGACATCAGTTTGACATCGCGGCCCAAACGCTGCGCGGCGTAGGCATGCGCCAGTGCGCTGCGGTTGATGTTTCCATAGCACAGGAAAAGAACGGTTTTGATCGGGCGCTTGCCGCATGCCTGACGCGCGCGCTGACCGTGCCGTCTGAGTTGCCAACGGCGACGGAGCAGATCGGTCACACGCTTGACCTGACTGTTGACGATGCGGCCGAGGTCGATCAATCCGGGCTTTGGATCGCGCAAGGATTGCACGTCGAAGTGGTGCCGTGGTGAAAACACCAGTGCCGAGTCGCGAAGGACGTCTTTCCAGCTTGGGAGGCGGACCAGCGATGCAGGGGCATTGCGTCGCAGTACATGCTCAAGCCAGTCGACATCGCGTGCTAATTGACGGCATACGACGTTTTCACGGGCGGGGGGGCGGGGGGCAATGCGGCCTTCGCAAATCAGCTCGTAAAGCATGCGAGGGAAGTCGGCACCCGCGGCGATCGCCAGCGGCAAAGACCCCCAGAAGCGGCCGTTGATTTCCATGAGACGGAATTCACCTGTCCGGGTGTCGTACTTGAATTCGACCATCGCGACACCGTGCCACTTGAGCGCTTTGATCAGTTTTTCCGACGCTGCCAGCAGCGGCGGGGAAATTGCTTCGCTTGTTCGCAAACTGCTGCCACCACCGGTGAGCGGCACCTCGTGCAGCCTGCGGTGTTGGAAGGCAAAGCGTATCTCGCCATGGTCGGCGATCAGTTCGATGCCCACGCCGTCGCCGCGGAAGTATTCCTGCAAGATGACGGCGCCGTGATTCAGTGCGTGGCGCACCTGTTTTTCCAGATCGTCGCGGTTGTGGGCATAGCTCACACTGAGTTGAACGCCGCCGTCATTGCCATGGCCGACCGAGCGCGAGGGCTTGATTACCATCGGGTAGCCCAGGTCGGCGGCTGCGGTGTCCAGTTGATCCAGCGAATCGATGGGCCAAGAGCGTGGAACGGGAATGTCCAGGCGCGTTGCAAGCGTGACGGTGCGCTCCTTGTCGAGCACCTGTTCCAGTGCGTCGCTTGGCGCCATGGCAATCCGGGTGTCGTCGATTGCTTCTCTGTGACGTAGCAAGGGGACCAGCGTGCGCTCGGTAACCGGAATGATCAGCGCGTAGCCACCGCTTTCCATCCGTTCGTTGATCCAGTTGATAAAGCGAGATTCGTTCTGGAGCGGATCGGGGTAGCGAGTGCATAAGCGTGTATGGCGAGAAGCGGCGCAAATAGGTGACTCGAATGCACTGGCCACATCGACAACCAGCCCCGAGTGGCCTAGCGAGCGAACGACCGCCAGCGCGGAGGTTTGGTCACCATCCAGAACGAGGATGGTGTCGGTGCGATCGGAGAGGCGCGATGAGCCCTGCGTCATTGTTTATATCGCTCCGCTCAAACGCCCGCGGCACGCCCTTTGCGGGCGAGCAGGCTGATGAAAATGGCTTCGAGGCCATTTGGACGCCCGGATGCGTGCCAGATGGCAAACGAGCAAACGGCATAAGTTGCCGCGCCGATGCCTGCGCACAGCGCCAGTTTGACAATCGGTATAACGTCGAGGGCTTGTACCAGCGGAAGCAGCACAATGGCCATGCCGGCACCGGCAAGGAGTGGCCGCAGGTAGGTGAGCAAGTAGTCGATGAGCGATGCTTCGATACGGCGCGTGCAGTGGTGTGACAGGTACAGGATCTCAAGGGAGGACAGAGTGATCTTCATTTCAATGAGCCCGGCAATGCCGCCGAGTTGGAAGGCTGGGTAGATCAGCATCAGGAACAGACTTGTGCGCACCATGCCGCTACGGGCGGCCACGGCTTGCAGGCCGGTCATCGCCATGAAGCGATTGAGGTTCTCAACGACCGAATAGCACAGATAGAACACCGCAAAGAGCCCCAGAATAGGTGCGGCATCGGCCCATTGAGCGCCGAGCACGACGGCCGTCAATTGGTCTGCGAGGATGGCAACGCCGATCGCGGCAGGAATCAGAAGGGCAACAAACGCCGATTGGGACACGAGAAATGCGGAACGCAGCCGCGATGGTTCGTCCTGCAATTTCGCGTAGCCGGGGATCAGCGCATTGCCGACGGCGCCGACGAGCTCGTTGGTAATCATTGCGGCGAGGCTCCCGCCAACGCTGAAGAAGCCGAGGCGCTCTTTGGAAATCCAGCCTGAGAGCAGGAATTGGTCAGTTGCCGCGAAAAGCTGTCGACTGATTGCCGATATGACGATCCACTTGGAAAAACGCCAGAGCTTGCCGGCACCCTCTAGTCGCAAGCGTGGTCGAAAGTCGCACATCAGATAGCTGAACAGGGTCTGATAGACGTTCTGCATGACCGCGCCGATAACGATTGCCCAGTAGGAGCGCAGCCACAGCGCCATAACCACGCTGGTGATCACCGCAAGGAGGCGTGGGTAAAGCTTGATGCGGAACAGACGGTCGAACTGGAGTTCCTTCTGGAAGCGTACGATGCCGACGTTTTCCGCTCCACGGATAAAGATACCAGCGCCGATCAGTGCGCTGATGGCGACGAGACTCTCTTCATTGGCGTAACTCGCCACGAAGGGTGAGGCCGCAATGACGGCGACGCCGAACAGCACCCCCTTGAGCAGGCGCATGGTCCACGCGGTGTCATAGTCTTCTCGAGTGACATCTTTATCGCGAATCAGCGCCAGATCGAAGCCGAACTCAAAAAAACCATCCATGATGGCCACAACGGCTGTCACCGCCGCGACAATGCCGAAATCTTCCGGCATAAGGACACGCGCAAGCACCATGGTGCTGACGAGGCCGAGCAGTCGGTGTACCCAGCGGGTGGCAATCAGCCATAAGGCGCTGTTGACGACTTTGTCTCGCAGTGAAGGTACAGGGGGTGGACGGGAGGGCATGCCTGAGGTTCGTTGGACGCAGCGCGCAGGATACCGCAACTATCGATACGCAAATGTGATGTCGGACACAGATACCGAGGGTGTGCTGGGCGACCATTGGCAAGCGATAGCCCCGCGGGGCGATTGGTTTGCGCGCTCTCATGCAGAGGCTGTGGGAGAATCTGCGAAACTGGAATGAACGGAAGGATGACAATGGGTAGGTTGTTGCATGAGCTCGTTTTAGATAGTGCGCAGCGCAGTCCTGACGCAGAGGCGCTCAAATATCGACAAGAATCGTTAACTTACGCAGATTTGTCGCGTGAAGTTCGACGCACGGCCAGTGCGTTTCGCCACATGGGCGTGGCACGGGGCGAGCGTATTGCCGTGTGGATGGAAAAGCGCGTCGAGACGGTTGTCGCGCTGTTTGCTGCGAGCGCCGCGGATGCCGTGTTCGTGCCGGTCAATCCGCTTCTGAAGCCGGAGCAGGTACTGCACATCTTGCGTGACTGCGATGTGCGCGTGCTTGTAACGACCATTGAGCGCGTTGGCTTGCTCGCGTCGGTCATTGCACAATGCCCCGCACTCAAAGACGTGATGATCGTGGGTGACGCCGATGTGACGCTGGACGACGTTGCGGTGGCGCGTTGGTCGGCTCGTCCGGACGGCGTTTTGCGCGACAGCCAGGTCATCGATGCCGATATGGCGGCGATTCTTTACACCTCGGGCAGTACCGGCAAACCCAAAGGGGTTGTTCTCTCGCATCGCAACATCGTTGAGGGCGCCAGAAGCGTGGCGGAGTATCTGGAGAATACGAGCGAAGACCGGATTCTCTCTGTGCTGCCATTGAGCTTCGATTATGGCCTCAACCAGATCACCACGAGCTTCTTGGTGGGTGCTTGCGCGGTGCTCATCAATTATTTAATGCCCAGGGATGTCGTTAACGCGGTTCGCAAGGAGCGTATTACCGGCCTGGCGGCTGTGCCGCCCTTGTGGATTCAGCTTTCCCAGCTCGAATGGCCGGAAGGATTGGATGAGCATCTGCGGTATTTCACTAACTCGGGCGGGCATATGCCGAGGACCACGCTTGATGCGTTGCGCTTGCGCATGCCAAGGGCTCGCCCGTATTTGATGTACGGTTTGACGGAGGCTTTTCGGTCGACCTACTTGCCGCCCAGCGAGGTGGATAGACGCCCTGACTCCATGGGGAAAGCCATCCCGAATGCGGAAATTCTGGTTGTTCGCGCCGACGGTACGTTGTGCGAACCGGACGAACCCGGCGAACTGGTCCATCGAGGTGTCCATGTATCAATGGGCTACTGGAACGATCCTGCCCGGACCGCAGAGCGGTTCAAACCAGCGCCCGGGCGACCACAGGGCATTCCGACGCCCGAACTGGCGGTGTTTTCCGGTGACACTGTCCGTCGTGACGCCGATGGCTTTCTGTATTTCATCGGCCGTCATGACGAGATGATCAAGACGTCCGGCTATCGGGTGAGCCCAACCGAGGTGGAAGAGGTATTGTACGGCTTTGACGGTATTCAAGAGGTGGCCGCCGTGGGGGCGCCGCATCCTGCGCTGGGGCAGGCGGTTGTTCTGGTAGTGATGGCGGCATGTGTGGATGACGCGCTCGAAGCAAGGCTCTTGCAGGCGTGTCGCCAGCACTTGCCTGTCTTCATGGTGCCGGCCAAAGTGATCTGCTCCGAGTCTCCCTTGCCGCGCAATCCCAATGGTAAAGTCGATCGCAAGCGCTTGGCGGACTCTGTGGTGGATTTGTTTGCCGATGTTTCTCAATTGAAATAGGATGCCCCGGTTCCCGCAAAGTGGCGGATCTGCGTTAGGGGCCGGCTCGTCAGCCGGTTTGATGGAGAATCGAGTTGGATATCAAGAACGAAGTACTGGAAATTCTCGACGATGCTTTGGGGCTCAATGGCCGGGCACAGGCGTTTGCGCTTGACACACCGCTGCTGGGGGCACTCCCCGAGCTTGACTCGATGGCCGTCGTGGCAGTCATCAATCTGATGGAAGAGCGCCTCGGTGTGTATGTAGATGATGACGAAATCGATGGAGCAACATTTGCGTCAGTCGGCACGCTGGTTGATTTTGTTCAAACAAAGGTGACCTGAGCAATGACGCCGACTGGTTTCTCCCCTTCGCGAAAGGCGGTTCGACTGGCGGCCGTAATTTGCACAGTTTTTCTGGGTTGGGTGGTGTCCGGCACCGTGCGCGCGGAGGGCCGGCTACCGGCGCAGTGTGGATCACTCGCAACGCATTTCGGGCCGTTCGACTACCGTGTTGAGAAAAGCAAGCTCCCCATTGTCGAGCGCTATCACTTCACCCCCGATATTGAAAGTCTGTCTGCTGGGGCTCCCAATCCGGGCGGCAATATTGTCTATACCTTGCAAGCCTTCCCCAATCACCACCGCGCGCTCATGTCATTGCTTCGATATGGCGAAAAACAGCGCAGCGATAGGCCAAGGGGACTGCCTTTCACCATTGAGTGCTTCATGCTGAGGGCAGAAGCTTTTGCTCATGATGATGCGATGGTGAAAATGATTTCCGGGCTTTACTACCTCAAGCACGATCAGGCGAAAGTCGCTATCGAGCGGCTGGAGCAGGCCGATGCGCTGGGCAGTGCCAATCCCAATCTTTACTACAATTTGGGCTTGGCCTACCTGGAGGTCGGAGAGAAAGAGAAGGCACTGGAGAGCGCCCACAAGGCGTATGCGGCCGGATTTCCGTTGCCTGGGTTGATGAATCGCCTCAAGCGGGCCGGCGCATGGCGGGATGTCCCGCCTAAGCCTGCGCCGAAAGCCGACAAATAACTAACGACTCTTGATCATCGTGCCGACGCCATGGTCGGTCAGGATTTCCAGTAGCAGACAGTGTTCAACCCGGCCATCGATGATGTGCACCGAGTTGACGCCGCTGCGGGCGGCATCTAGTGCAGAGCCGATTTTCGGTAGCATGCCGCCGGACAGGGTGCCATCTTCGACGAGGCCGTCGATTTCTTTTGGGGTGAGACCGGTAAGCAGTTTACCGTTCTGGTCGAGCACGCCCGGGGTGTTGGTCAGCAGGACCAGTTTTTCGGCCTTGAGAATTTCGGCCAGCTTGCCGGCCACCACGTCAGCGTTGATGTTATAGGTTTCGCCATCTTCGCCAACGCCGATCGGGGCAATCACCGGAATGAAGTCGCCCTTGTCCAGGAAGGAGATGAGACTGGGGTCGATCTGTGTGATTTCGCCAACCTGGCCGATGTCGACCACGTCGCCGAGCGGGGCGCCGGTTTTTTGCATCAGCAATTTCTTGGCGCGGATGAAACGCGCGTCCTTGCCGGTCAGGCCCACGGCCTTGCCGCCGTGCTGGTTGATCAGGTTGACGATTTCCTTGTTGACCTGGCCGCCGAGCACCATTTCCACCACTTCCATGGTTTCGGCGTCGGTGACGCGCATGCCCTGAATGAATTCACCCTTCTTGCCGACACGGGCCAGCAGGCTTTCGATCTGGGGGCCGCCGCCGTGGACGACCACCGGGTTGAGTCCGACCAGCTTGAGCAGCACGACGTCTTGCGCGAAGCAATCCTTCAGGTGCTGGTCGGTCATGGCGTTGCCGCCGTATTTGATGACGATGGTCTTGTCGAAGAAGCGTTTGATGTAGGGCAGCGCTTCGGAGAGGATGGCGGCTTTGCGGGCCGGCGTGATCGGGGTGGGCGTGTCGGTGCTCATCTAGGCGGTCGCGAGGGGTGAGATAAAACCTGATTCTAACGGCCCGGCCCCCCGCCGCAAAGCCGGCGCGTGTTTGTTTAACGTGGCCGGGGGGTTTGCCAGGCCCCGGGGGCCCAGCGTTGAGGGGGCTCAAGTGCCACGGTGCCGGCGGGATGGCGAAATTCGTGTGTGGGTTGCAGGGGGATGTCGCGCCATGTCGGCGCGGCGCTGATATGGCCGCGGAGTAATGTATCGGGCGCCAGCCGAACATCGATGGCGTGCTCGCTCGAGGCGGCTGGCGGGATGGTGCTGGGGTTGTCGATGAACTCGCCGGGGTTGCCGAGTGCAAAGGCACCGAGGCCGATCAACAGGTTGTTTCGCGCCATGATCGCTGGCGTTGCGGCCGTTTGGCTGGGCCAGACGCGCAGAAATATGCCGCCAGCGGCGCGCTCATTCACCAGCGTGTTATGGCTAAGTGCGAGGCGGTTTGCATCGCTGCGGTAGCCTTCAGCGCCATAGCTGATCAGGGTGGTGTTTGAGGTGTTGGCGGACTGCCCGATGGTATTGCCGATGACGGTGGCGATACCGCCTTCGGGAAATTCAAGCTCATATGATGCCTCGCCATCGGGGCCGTCGACGATCCAGTTGTATTCGATGTGATTGCTTCGGGCGCGTGTTTTGACAAGGTGAGCGTTGTAACCGCCTTGCAGGCGACTGCCCCGCAGCGTGAACTGGTCGATTTGGCCGACGTAAAGCAGGTGATGCAGTGCGCCGGGGTGGCGGGGGGCGTCGCCAAACTGGCAGTTTTCGATATGGAGCCGGGCGCTTGGGTCGTTGCTGGTGAGAATGCCGTTTTCGTTGTCGATAAAGCGGCTGTTGGTGATGCTCAGATGCCCGCGTTCGAAGCGGATGCCTGCGCCGTTCAAATGCGGTACGCGGGCGCCACGGAAGGTGATGTTGTCGATCTGGATGTCGCCGCCGCGGATTAACCAGATGGCTTTGCCTTCGATCGACTGGCCGGCGGCTTCGAGTACCGCGCCGGCACCCAGCCCGCGAATGGTGAGCCGGTTTTGGGTCCAGAGCGCAACGTCGCCGTGATACGTGCCCGGCTGGATGCTGACGGTGTCGCCGTCTTGTGCCAGGCGGGCGGCGTCGGCAATGCGCTGAATGGGCTCGTTGGGGCCGACGCGCAATTCGGCTGCCATGGCGGACGAGGGCGCCAGGGCGGCACTCAAGACGAGAAGCCAGCGATGTGTGCGATGGAGCATGGGCGCCAGTGTCCAATCAAAAAGGATTGGCGCCAGTGTGAACCGGCCGCCCGGGCCGCGCCAGTGAACGGTGCCCGGGCGGGATGGGGTCAGATTACTCGATGGTCAGGCGTCTGGCTTGAACGGACGCTTTTTTTGGCAGTGTCAGTTCCAGCACACCATCGATAAATTTTGCGCCAGCGCGCGCTTCATCAACGTCCTGGCCGAGCTGGAAGCTGCGTGAGACCTTACCGTAATACCGCTCCGTCCGCAGTACCCGTTCGCCGTCCTTTTGTTCGGACTGTTGCTTGCGTTCGGCCGTGATTGAAACGACTGGCCCGTCGATGCTGACATGGATGTCGTCCTTGGTAACACCCGGCAGTTCGGCGTGAACGGCGTAGCTTTCGGGGCTTTCCTTGACGTCGACGCGCATTTGCGGCGCTTCGGTGGCGCTGCCCCCAAACTCGACAGGGCGTACGAAAAATCCGCGAAAGAAGTCTTCGAGCGGATCGCGGCGTGTGATGTTGCTCATGAGATCCTCCTTGTCAAATGGGTCAAGATTCCCGCTTGAAAAAATAGTGGCGAGACAGGGTTTTTCAAGTGACAAGGACGCAAGCAGATGTTTCAGTGCTAGCCGCTCAAGCTTGGCGATCGGGTGTGAAGGGATTCGCGGTGTGCGGGTTGATGCGTGCGCACAGCCGAACAGCATCCCGGTTGGTCCAGGACCAGATACGGTCGATGGCGTCTCGGGCGGACAGCCACTCAGCGGTATGGTGCTCAGCGGCTGCAAGTGTGACCGGTAGCGGTGCCGGCAAGCACAGGCTGAACACCGATTCGCTGTTATGGCTAACCTCGGGCGCATAGCGGTGGCGCCACTTTGGGGGAATCGGATATCGGTTGTTCAGGCGCAAGTCGACGAGGGCCTCGCCGGGTGCTGACAGGCCGGTTTCTTCGAACACTTCTCGGATGGCGGCCTCTCGGGGTGTTTCGTCGGGCTCCAGGCTGCCGGTGACGGATTGCCAGAAGTCAAAGGGTTGCTGCCGGTGCAGCACAAGAACTTCCATCGCTCGGGTGTGGATGACCACCAGAACGGAGTGGGGGCGCTTGCCGTTGTTGGCTGTCACGCCGCGTCGGCACTGCGCGTGGTTTGGGCAAATACGTGAAACGGCACGCCGCGATCCTGCCAGTATTCGCAACAGTCGGTGAGCAGGTCGGTGAGGATGGAAGCGGCGCGGGTGTCGGGCGCCACCTTGGTGAGGACCAGCACGTAGCCCTTACCGGGCAGCCACGAGAGGTCGGTCAGACAGTCGTAGAGGGCGTCCCAGTTGTGTCCGAACCAGCGCGGCATGTCGAAGCGCTGGGCGAGGGCGTCGAGGATCTGGCCTTTGTCAGTCAGGCCGTCGAGGGCGACGTCGAAAATACATCGCTCACGTGTCTGAGCGGCAGAAATGATCGCTTCAGATTCGCCTTGGCGCATGGACAGAATGCGGTTGGGGCCGTCGAGCGCGAGGCCCGGGTCAGTTTTTGACGGAAAGGGGGTCATCGCGTCTCCGGAATGCGTCGAAAACTGCGGTAGTGATCGGCGGTGTAGTAAAACACCTCGGGCGGATTGCCGCCGGTGACGATGCGTTGTGCGCCGCGAGTGCGTTCGCCCGGCGTGGGGACGGTGTACTCGCGGTAGTAGCCGCGTGACCGGCGTGGCAACTGGCCTTCGCGGTTGAAGAAGGTGGTGCCATCTTTGCTGTAAGGGAAGGGGCCGCCGCGCTGGATCAATGCCAATGTGTTCAGCGCTTCGGGCGGAAGCCAGGCAAGTTCGCTGCGCGTTGACGCGGCGTTGTGAGGCGCTTCGCGCGAGCATGCCGGGAGCAGCGTAAACGCGGCGAGCAGGAAAACAAGGAAGGCTTGGGTCAGGCGGCGCATGCGCGATCCATCCACCGGGTGATGCTCGGAGTGTAGCAGTTCCGCTGCGTTGCGCCGGCGCGTTGGTTCAGACCTTGATGTCGCGAATACCGAATTTTGCCTTGAGCGTGGCGTGGAAGTCTTTCAGCGCCGGCAGGCGGGCATTGTTCGGGTCCTGACGGCGAACCCGGTCGATCAGGCGTTGGGCCTGGTCGGCATATTGTTCGTTCCAGCCCCGGTTTTCGATATGGCGCAGCAGTGCCAGCGCGGCGTTGAAGAGCACATGGACGTTGTTGGGCATTTTGCCCACGGCACTGAGCATTTCGTCGACCGCACCGTCGAAATCGCCGGCCTTTGCTTTTTCGGCGCCGGTGGCGACCAGCGCCCGGACTTCGTGGTGGACTTGCTTTTCAAGCTCTTGCGCGAGGTTTGAATAGCCTCTTGTGTCAAGCATCTTGCGGGTGTTTTCAACGACGCGAGGCGTGTCGGCGGTGCGTATGATGTCGAGCACTACTTCGGAGCCGTCGGCCTCCATGCCGTGATCAAAGCAGGCTTGCGCCAGTTGTTGTTTGAGGCTGAGAGAGACTTTGCCGAGCCGGCGTGATTCGGTGAGGGCCGACTCAACAGCGGCCTTTGCCTTGGCCCTGTCACCGAGTTTGCCATGGAGCATGGCCGAGGATAATGCGGTGCACAGCTTGCCGCGCTCGGTCGAGGCCATGGTTCGATCCAGGTCGCGCAAGGTGGCGGCGGCCTCTTCAAGCTTGCCATTGCCGATTTGCGCCTGCATCAGCCACACGTGGTCGTCCGGATCACGAAAGTCGGAATATTTACCTTTGCGAACAACCTCGCCCAGCACAGCTTCGGCGGTGTGCGAATCATCCATTTCCAGCGCGATAGCGCCGAGGCGGCGCAAGCGACTGAGGCGATTGGGAGAAACGGCTGCCGCGCGGGCCAGAATGTCGCGCGCCTTGGCCATTTCCCCCGCGGCTTCGCGCGTTCGGGCCAGCCAGTCGTAGGCGTCAAGGAATTGGTCGTTCTCTTCTACCAGACCGGTGAGCAGATCTTCAGCATCGTCGTAGCGCTGGCGCATGTAGAGCGCTTTGGCGAGGCCAAGCCGGGCCCAGGGGATAGCGCGCAGTTCGAGGACTTGTTGGTAGACTTTTTCGGCTTCATCGGCCTCGCCGGCAGAGATATGCAACTCTGCGCGCAGCCGGAGGAAATCGAGGAGGTATTGGGGGTGCTTGTGCTCGCCCTCGATACATTCTCGCAGGGCACCGGGAATGTCGCCGGCGTCGATGAGGTTGTAGGTGGGCAGCAGGGCGTCACGCTTGATCACAGCGCGCGCGATTCGGATATGCAGCGTGTCTGCGGCAAAAGGCTTGAGGACGTAGTCGTTGGGCGCTAGCTCGGCGGCGGAAACGACTTTTTCATATTGGCGCTCCCCCGTAACCATGATGAACAGCGTTGCCAGCGGAATGATGTTGTTGTGGCGCAGGTCTTCGAGCAGATGCTGGCCGTCTTGGCCATCACCGATGTGGTATTCGCAGAGGATCAGGTCGAAGCGCGTCTCGCGCAGTTTGCGCACCGCGGCGCCTGCCGATACGGCCAGTTGGACCTTGTCGACACCGCTTTCGCCCAGCATGTTGCGCAACTGCGTACGCATGTTGGGGTTGGCCTCAATGACGAGGGCGGTAACGGCGGATAGGTCAGGCATGTTGGTGGTGCCGTAGAAAAAGGGACTCAAGCTGAATTGTCGGCTATTGCAGGGTGATCTTGAGCGTGGGGATTAAAACAAACGAGGCGACCGAAGTCGCCTCGCTGAGTCTTTGACACCATTTTGGTGGAATTAGTCCTTGGTGACTTCCACCGAGGTTTCGACTTTTTGACGCAGGCGGACGTGCAGGTCGCGCAACTGGCGGTCGTCAACGGGCGAGGGCGCCTCGGTAAGCAGGCACTGGGCGCGCTGCGTTTTGGGGAAAGCAATCACGTCGCGGATCGACTCTGCGCCGGTCATCATGGTGACGATGCGGTCGAGGCCAAAGGCCAGGCCACCATGCGGCGGTGCGCCGTATTTCAGCGCATCGAGCAGGAAGCCGAATTTCTGCTGGGCCTCTTCGTCGCCGATTCCCAGCGCGCTGAATACCTTGCTTTGCACGTCGGCACGGTGGATACGTACCGAGCCACCGCCGAGTTCCCAGCCATTCAATGCGAGATCATAGGCTTTGGCGAGGCACTTGCCCGGGTCGCTGACGAGCAAGTCGAGGTGTTCGTCCTTGGGGCTGGTGAAGGGATGGTGGCAGGCGGTCCAGCGCTTGTCTTCGTCGTCATACTCGAACATCGGGAAATCCACCACCCACAGCGGCTCCCAGGCCTTGCCATTGACGTAGCCCTTCTCGTGCCCGACCTTGCTGCGCAATGCGCCGAGGGCGTCGTTCACGATCTTGGTCTTGTCTGCGCCGAAGAAGATCAGGTCGCCGTTCTGCGCGCCGGTGCGCTCGATGATGGTCGCCAGTGCCTGCGGGTGCAGGTTCTTGACGATCGGCGATTGCAGGCCTTCATCGCTCAGCTTGCTGATGTCGTTGACCTTGATGTAGGCCAGACCCCGGGCGCCGTAGATGCCGACGAACTTGGTGTATTCGTCGATTTCGCCACGGGAGAGCTGAGCGCCGCCAGGGATGCGCATGGCTGCGACACGGCCGGTTTCGGAATTGGCCGGGCCGGAGAAGACCTTGAAGGCAACGTCCTTGACAGCGTCGGTGACATCGGTGATTTCGAGCGTTACACGCAGGTCGGGCTTGTCCGAGCCGAAGCGCGACATCGCTTCGGCGTAGCTCATGCGCGGAAAGGGCGCGAGGAGATCGACGTCCAGCACTTCCTTGAAGATGCTGCGAATCATCTCTTCCATCAGCGCGGTAATCTCGGCTTCGCCAAGGAAGGAGGTCTCGATATCGACCTGGGTGAACTCGGGCTGCCGGTCGGCCCGGAGGTCTTCGTCACGGAAGCACTTGGTGATCTGGTAGTAGCGGTCGTAACCGGCCACCATCAGCAGTTGCTTGAACAGTTGCGGCGACTGCGGCAGGGCGAAGAAGTGACCCGGATGAACTCGCGACGGCACCAGGTAGTCACGCGCGCCTTCCGGCGTGCTCTTGGTGAGCATCGGTGTCTCGATGTCGATGAAGCCCTTGGCGTCGAGAAAGCGACGGAAGGCCATCGCTGTCTTGTAGCGCAGCATCATGTTGCGCTGCATGGCCGGGCGGCGCAGATCGATCACGCGATGGGTCAGGCGGGTGGTTTCCGACAGGTTGTCGTCATCGAGCTGGAACGGCGGCGTGACCGAGGCGTTGAGGACTTCAATTTCGTGGCACAGCACTTCGATTTCGCCGGACGTGAGGTTGGCGTTTTCGGTGCCGGCAGGGCGGCGTCGGACCTTGCCCGTCATGCGTACGACAAACTCGTTGCGAAGCGATTCAGCCACGGTAAACATGTCGGCGCGGTCGGGGTCGCAGACCACCTGAACAAGACCTTCGCGGTCGCGCAGGTCGACAAAAATCACCCCGCCATGATCTCGCCGGCGATGCACCCAGCCGCACAGGGTGACGATCTGGTCGAGGTTGGCGGCAGTGACCTGGCCGCAGTATTGAGTACGCATGATTCTGATTCCGTATTTTGTACGCTTGGGGCGAATCGCCCCGAGTTGTTAGGGTTTGACCGGGGCGAGCTCGGCGATGTCGGCCTTTTTGCCGGACGTGACCACACCCATTGAAATGACATACTTGAGCGCTTCGTCAACGCTCATTTCCAGTTCGATGACGTCTGCGCGCGGGACCATCAGGAAAAACCCCGAGGTCGGGTTCGGCGTGGTCGGGACGTAGATGCTGATGTAGTCGCCGGTCAGATGGCGGGCCGCGTCGCCACCCGGTTTTCCGGTGAGGAATGCGATGGTCCAGGCACCCTGGCGGGGATACTGAACCAGCAGCGCTTTGCGGAACGCGTGGCTGGAACTGGAAAACAGGGTGTCGGATACCTGCTTGACGCTTGAATAGATGGATTTCACCACCGGGATGCGCGCCAGCAACGCCTCCCAGACCAGCACCAGACGCTGACCAAGCACATTGGCGCCGATCAAGCCGGTGAGCAGAATGATCAGCAAGGTCAGTGCGACGCCGATGCCCGGAATGTCGAGCCCGAGCAAGACTTTGGGCTGCCAGTGTTCGGGTATCCACAGCAGGATTCGATCCAGGGTGCTGACGATCCAGGCGATCACCATGAAGGTGATGGCGAGCGGGATCCAGATCAGGAGCCCCGTGACGAAGTATTTCTTCATTCGATACGGTCAGTGGCAAGCGCAGCCGCCGCCACAACTGGCGTCGGTCGTGCCGGAGGAGGTCGGGGCAGTCTCGGCTTTGGAGGGGGCACTGGCGCTGCCGCCTTTGAAGTCTGTGGCGTACCAGCCCGAGCCCTTCAGCTGAAAGCCGGGCGCGGTGAGCTGTTTGGTGTAGGCGTTCGCGCCACAGGCGGGGCAGACCGTCAGTGGTGCATCACTCATCTTCTGCAAATGATCTTTTTGAGCACCGCAATCGGTGCAGCGATAGGCGTAGATCGGCATGACAAGCTCCGAAAAATCAAGCCCGTAAGTCTAACTTATTGGCGAGGGAGCGGGAAGCGGTGTGCACTGTCTCGCAGGCGTAACACTGATTTGATTTTGTGCTGGTGTCAGAACGCCTGGAGGTAACGCGCGTTCAAGCTTTCACCGAAAAAGAGGGCCAGCAGGCCTGCCGCGGCGAGGTAGGGGCCAAACGGAATCGGTGTATCCCGCCCATGGCGAGCGAAGAGCATCAAGGCAATCCCGACTGTTGCACCGACAATTGAGGACATCAGAATGGTCAGCGGCAGCATCTGCCAGCCAAGCCAGGCGCCAACGGCGGAGAGTAGCTTGAAGTCGCCGTAACCCATTCCTTCCTTGCCGGTGACCAGACGGAATAGGTGAAAGACCAACCACAGGCTGAGATACCCTGCGACAGCGCCGACCACTGCATCATGCAAGGATGTATATGTGCCGCCCAGATTGAATAGGAGTCCAATCCAGATCAGTGGCAGGGTGATGGTGTCGGGTAGAAGCTGGGTGTCCAGATCGATAAACGTCAATGCGATCATCGCCCAGACGAATAGCAGGGCGCCTATGGTGGCGACGCTGTTGCCGAACTTCCACGCGACAAGTGCTGAAAGGGCCGCAGTGGCGATTTCAATGCTCGGGTAGCGCCGGCTGATTGGCGCTTTGCAGTGACGGCAACGGCCGCGGAGCACCAGATAACTCAATACCGGAATGTTGTCGATGGCGGTGACCGGGGTGCCACAGTGCGGGCAGCGGGAGCAGGGCGTGGCCAGATTGAAACGGGCTGGCGCGCTGACTTCTTCCCCGCGCATTTCGGCCGCCTGTTGTGCCCATTCGTTTTCCATCATCATGGGGAGGCGATGGATGACGACGTTCAGAAAGCTGCCGATAAACAGCCCGAGAAGGCAACTGAGCGCGACGAGCGCTGTCGGTTCGTTGAAGAGTTCTGTCATGGGGGCTTGGTGCCGCCCTAGGATCCAGGGCGGGCCAGGAAAGTTAGACGACGGCGCCGAGTTTGAAAATCGGGAGATACATGGCGACGACTAGGCCGCCGATAACAGTACCTAGAAACACCATGATCATTGGCTCAAGCAACTGAGATAGTCCCGCGACTGCGTCGTCTACCTCCTGCTCGAAGAAATCAGCGACCTTGCTCAACATACCGTCGAGTTGTCCGGACTCTTCACCTATGGATACCATTTGTACAACCATGGTCGGAAAAACCTTAACGCCTTGCATGGATACGGTAAGGCTGGTGCCTGTGCTGACGTCGGACTGGATCTGTTTGGTTGCGACTTTGTAAACATGGTTTCCGGCTGCGCCACCGACAGAGTCAAGCGCCTCCACCAGTGGAACTCCAGCCGCAAACATGGTTGCAAGTGTACGGGTCCAGCGTGCAATTGTGGCTTTCCGGATGACATCGCCAATGACCGGTACCTGAAGGATGAAACGATCCATGGCGTTCTGAGCTTTCTCTGATCTTCGATATGCCATGCTCAAGCCGACAATAATCGCGGCGAGACCGCCAAAAACAATGTACCAATTGTCGACAAAGTAGTCTGACATGGCAATTACGATCTGTGTTGGGGCGGGAAGATCTGCGCCAAAATTAGCGAACACATTTTTGAATTCAGGAATAACGAAGATCATCATCACCGACACCACCAAAGTGGCGACGACAATGACCGCCATTGGATAGAAAAGTGCCGACTTGATCTTGCCTTTGATGGCGATAATTTTTTCTTTATAGGTTGCAAGGCGATCTAGCAGACTATCCAAAATACCTGCTTGCTCGCCCGCCGCTACCAAATTACAGAAGAGTTGATCAAAGTGAAGTGGATGCTTCCGAAACGCTTGCGACAAACTGCTGCCGGTTTCAACGTCATTGCGAATGTCATTCAGCAAACGCCCCAGCGAGGGGTTGCCCGATCCCTTGATGCCAATATCAAAGGCCTGAAGCAGTGGTACGCCGGACTTCATCATGGTTGCCATCTGGCGAGTAAACAGCGCGATGTCCTTGTCGGTGATGCGGCGGCCCCGAGAAAGCTTCCGCTTCTTGACCTTGGTGACGAGAATGCCCTGACGGCGCAGTGTTGCCTGGACAACCGCCTCACCCCCGGCGCGTACTTCGCCGCGAATGATCTTGCCTTTCTTGTCCTTGCCTTCCCAGTCGTAAAGATGCTCTTTGACATCTTGGGCGGTGCGGCGAGTAGAGCGGGTAGCGGTTGCCATGTGTGTCGTGCCTCGAATTAGTCGTTGGTCGTCGCCAGAACTTCTGCCAGAGAAGTCATGCCGGCCTTGACCTTGCGTAGACCCGAGCGGCGAAGGTCCATCACACCGTCGAGCTCCGCTTGCGCGGCGATCTCAATTGAGTTGCCGTTGTTCATGATGATGCGGGCGATCTCATCCGTGATTGGCATGACTTGGTAGATACCTACCCGGCCTTTGTAGCCACTGCCTTTGCATTTGTCGCAGCCTACCGGGCCGTAGGGTGTCCAGCTGCCATCCAGATCCGTTTCCGAAAAGCCGGCTTCGATCAGTGCGTCGTGTGGGATGTCCAGTGCTTGTTTACAGCTGCACAAGCGTCGCGCAAGTCGCTGCGCGGTAATCAGGATGACCGAGGAGGCGATGTTGAATGCCGCAACGCCCATGTTGCGCAGACGCTCAAGCGTGGTCGGCGCGTCGTTGGTGTGCAGAGTCGATAGCACCAAGTGTCCGGTCTGTGCCGCTTTGATGGAGATCTCGGAGGTTTCCAGGTCGCGAATTTCGCCGACCATGATGACGTCCGGATCCTGGCGTAGGAAGGCTCTTAGCGCAAAAGCGAAGGTCAGTCCGGCTTTTTCGTTGACGTTGACCTGGTTGATGCCGGGCAGGTTGATTTCAGCCGGATCCTCGGCGGTGGAGATGTTGACCCCGGCCTTGTTCAGGATGTTCAGGCAGGTATAGAGTGAAACGGTTTTGCCGCTACCGGTGGGGCCGGTGACCAGAATCATGCCATAAGGGCGCTCAATGGCTTCCAGCAATGCGGCCTTTTGTTCGGGGTCGTAACCCAGCGCGTCGACGCCCAGCATGGCGGACGAGGGGTCGAGAATACGCATGACGATTTTTTCGCCATGGAGGGTTGGCAGCGTCGATACCCGGAAGTCGATGGCCTTGTTCTTGGAAAGCACCAGCTTCATCCGGCCGTCCTGGGGGACGCGTTTTTCCGAGATATCCAGACGCGAGATGACCTTGATACGGGCAGCGATTTTCTCTCGCAGCACCAGGGGCGGTTGCGCCACTTCGCGCAAGGTGCCGTCGGTTCGTACGCGAATGCGGTAATACTTTTCGTAAGGCTCGAAATGGATGTCAGACGCCCCTTCATTGATGGCGTCGATCAGGACCTTCTGAATGAATCGAACGACTGGCGCGTCATCGACTTCCGCCTGTGCATCGTCGGCGGCGGCTTCGCTGGGCGTGTCCTGCTCCAGCATGTCCATGTCGAATTCGTCACCGGTGAGGGCTTCGAGCGTCTCCTTCGCGGACTCGCCTTGCTTGTCGATGGCTGCAAGCAGCTTGCTCGCCTCGACAACCACCGGGTCGACGGACAGGCCGCTCTGAAAGCGGATTTCGTCGAGTGCACGCAGGTTGGTTGGGTCGGCGAGCGCGACGGTCAGGCGATTGCCGCGCTTGGCGATCGGCAGGACATGGTGCTTTCCGATCAGCTTTCGGTCGATCGCATCGACCAGGATATTGCTCGGATCGAGCGCCGAGATGTCCAGCAACGGATGGCCGAAGGTGTCTGCAGCGAAGCGGGCGATATCCCGTTCGCCGAGCAGGCCTCGGCGGGCGGCTTCAAGAATGAAACCGTTGACCTTGTTTTGCTGTTCGGACGTGCACGCCGCAGCGTCCGCCTCTGTCAGGCGGTTTTGTTGGACGAGTGCGCGCGCAAGACCCGTGAGCGCAGTTTGAGGATTTGCAGCCATGACCACCTGTTATGGATCCGACATAGCATGTTGCATCGCTTGATGTGGCTTGTAAAGCTTCAGGCGCAAACCCTTGTCACAACTTGGTTTATGTCCGCGGCTTGAACAGCCGTGCGGTCTTCACCATGCGATCTTGAGTCTGCACCACTTCGATGGGTACATCGCCAATCCGGATTGAGAGTCCGGCCTCAGGAATATCCTGGAGGTATTCAACAATCAGCCCGTTCACTGTTTTCGGACCATTTACCGGAAGGTTGAGGCCTAATTTGCGATTGAGGTCTCTCAGGTTGTGCGCACCGTCGACAAGAACGCTGTCGCTGGCGTGCCACGCAACGTGATCACCGCCGGCTGGCGCACTGGTGGTGAACTTTCCGATCATCTCTTCGATGATGTCTTCGACGGTGACCAAGCCGAGCAATTCGCCGTATTCGTCCACGACGAGGCCCATGCGTTGCTTGTTCTCCTGGAAGAACTGAAGCTGTGAGTAGACGGGCGTGTCTGCCGGAATGAAGTAGGGCTTGGAGAGTATGTTGCGCAAGGCTTCATGGTCCAGACGCTCTTCAAGCGTATGGCTGAGCATGCGGCGCAGGTGCAGGATGCCGACGACGTTGTCGGTCTCGCCGTCGAACACCGGCAAACGGGTGTGGTAGCTCGTTGCCAGTTGCTGGCGAATATCTTCGATGGTGTCCGACAGGTCGATGCCCTCAATGGCGCCTCTTGGCGTCATGACGTCCTCGACGGTGATGTCTTCCAGTTCAAACATGTTCAGCAGGATGCTGCGGTGCTTTGATGGAATGACGTGTCCCGCCTCGAGAACCATGCTGCGCAGTTCTTCCGTCGAGACCTGGTCTTGTCCGTTTTCGCCTTGAGGGGCCAGTCGGAGTGCGCGCAGGAGAACGGCGACGAACAGGTTGACGAACCAGACCGCAAAATAGGAGGCGCGCAATAAAAAGGTCAGCGGAAAGGCGTAGATGACCGCGAGTCGGTCGGCATACCTCGCGCCGATCACCTTTGGCGTGATCTCTGAAAAAACGAGAATCATGAAGGTCACGGCAAGTGTGCCCGCGCCGAGCGCCCAACGTTCCTCGCCGAACAAGGCAATCGTGATCACGCTTACCAGCGTCGCGGCGGCAGCGTTGACCAGATTGTTGAACAGCAAAATGACGCCGAGCAGCTTTTCTGTCTGCCCGAGCAGATTCAGCGCCAGAGTGGCACCTCGGTGGCCGCTTGAGGCCATGGATTTGAGGCGATAGCGGTTAGCGACCATCATGGTCGTTTCGGCCATCGAGAACAGGCCGGAAAACACCAACAGCAAGGCGAGTGCAGAGATCTGCACTGAAAGAGGAATGTCGGTCACGGCCTGCTAGGCGAAAAGGGGAGCGTCGAGTATTCCGGCGCGATGCGGTGATGTCAAGGCAGCGACTCCGGTTTCAGGCCGCGCGTTGAAGCAGGATTTCGATGACAAACCGGCTGCCGACATAGGCCAGCATCAAGGCCGCGAAGCCGGCAATCGTCCAGCGCTGGGCGAGTTTCCCGCGCCATCCCCACAGATGGCGACCGACCAGCAAGCCGCCAAAGAGCAGCCATGAGATTGCGGCGAACACCGTTTTATGGTCGACCGAAAAGGCTTTTCCGAATAGCACTTCGGAAAAGGCGACGCCCGAAATCAGCGTCAGGGTGAGCAGCACAAAGGCGATGCGGATCAGGCGGAACAGCAGATGTTCCATTGTCAGCAATGGCGGCAGAGAGGCAAAGGCGTTCGAAAGACGCGCGCTGTGCAGTCGCTTTTCGGCAATGGCCATGAGTAGCGCATGCAAGGTGGCGAGGGTAAACAGGCTGTAGGCCAGCATGGCCACGATGAAATGTGCCCGGAACGCTGGCGAATCGGCTTTATCCAGCAAGTGAGGTGGCGGAAACAGCCCGGGGAGCAGCGCCGCAACGGCGGCGGCTGGCATCACAAAGGTTTGCAGGCCATCCAGCCGGGAGAAAAAATTTTCGATCCAGTAGAACAAGACTGCGAGCCACACCATCAGCGACATGGCGGTGCCAAAGCCGAAATGCATCCCCTCGCCAGGGAAGAGCTCGCCATGGAGCACCGCGCCGTGGGCGAGCAGGGCAATGAGAAGCGCGACGCGCTCCAAGGTCGATAGGCCGCGACGTGGTGTATGGCCGGAGGGGTGCCAGCGGGTACGCCAGAAGTGCACGCCAAGAGCGGCATACATGGAGGCGGGCAGCAGATGCAGTAGAATCGATGGCATTGCGCAAGTTTACTCCAAGCCAGAATCCCGGACCATCATGCTAGACAATTTGACCACGCGGCTTTCCAAAGTCGTCAAAACCCTCCGTGGCCACGCCCGGCTGACCGAAGACAACATTCAGGACGCGATGCGTGAAGTGCGCATGGCACTTCTGGAAGCCGACGTGGCCTTGCCTGTGGTCAAGGATTTCGTTGCGCGGGTGCGCGAGAAGGCTGTCGGCCAGGCGGTGGTCGGTTCGCTCACGCCGGGGCAGGCCCTCGTCGGGGTGGTGCACGACGAATTGTGTGCCCTCATGGGGGCGAAGAATGAAGGCTTGAATCTCGCCGCACAGCCGCCTGCCGTGGTGCTGATGGCGGGCTTGCAGGGCGCCGGTAAAACGACGACCACTGGCAAGCTCGGCAAATTGCTGCGCGAGCGCAAGAAGAAAAAGGTGCTGGTGGTGTCGGCCGACGTGTATCGGCCGGCGGCAATCGAGCAGCTGAAAACCGTGGCCGGGCAAGCCGGCGTGGAATTCTTCCCGTCGCAAACCACCCAGAAGCCGGTCGATATCGCCTTGGCGGCGCTGGATTACGCCCGCAAGCACTTCTTTGATGTGTTGCTGGTCGACACGGCGGGCCGGCTCGCCATCGACGAAGCGATGATGGCCGAAATCAAGGCGGTGCATGCCGCGATTCTGCCGGTCGAGACCTTGTTTGTGGTCGATGCCATGTTGGGTCAGGACGCGGTCAATACCGCGGCGGCCTTCAACGAGGCACTCCCCCTGACCGGTATCGTGCTGACCAAGCTGGATGGCGACTCGCGTGGCGGTGCGGCACTGTCGGTGCGTCACGTGACCGGCAAGCCGATCAAGTTCGCTGGTGTGGCCGAGAAGCTCGATGGCCTGGAAGAGTTCTTCCCGGAGCGCATGGCGTCCCGGATTCTCGGCATGGGCGACATCATGGGCCTGGTCGAGGACGCGCGCCGTGGCGTCGACGAGGACAAGGCTAAAGCCTTTGCGCAGAAGCTCAAATCGGGCAAGGGCTTCGATCTGAATGATTTCAAGGAGCAGATCGGCCAGATGCGCAAGATGGGCGGTTTGACGTCGATGATGGACAAGCTGCCCGCACAGTTTGCGCAAGCCGCCAGTCAGTTGCAGGGCGGGGCCGAAGAAAAGATGGTTGGACGCGTTGAAGGCATCATCAATTCGATGACGCCGCTTGAGCGTGCTAAGCCTGAACTGCTCAAGGCATCGCGCAAGCGGCGTATTGCCAGCGGCGCCGGGGTGCCGGTGCAAGAGGTCAATCGACTGCTCAAGCAGTTTGAACAGACTCAGAAGGTGATGAAGCAGTTCTCCAAGGGCGGCATGTCGAAGATGATGCGTGGTATGAAGGGGATGCTGCCGGGCATGATGCGGTGATGGCGGCACCGCGCGTGCCGGAATCCTTGTTCGCTGCTTTGCGGGGTGCCTTGCTCGAGTGCGATGTCGTGCAAAAGTGCGCGCGTGTGCATACCCTGAAAACCGCGTTTGATGCCGGCCAGTTGTGTCTTGATGACGACACGCCGCCCGAATCAATCGTTGAGTGCGGTCGGCCCGCGCGCCCTGAACTGGTGGCGCCAAACAAGCTGCGCAAGCGCCGTCCCGGCAGCCCCGACGGTCACGCCGCCTTGTTGCATGCCATTGCCCACATCGAATTCAATGCGATCAACCTGGCGCTGGACTGTGCTTATCGCTACCGTGGGTTGCCGGACGCGTTCTATCACGGTTGGGTGCGGGTCGCCGTCGAAGAGGCGATGCATTTCGGTTTGTTGCGCGAACGGCTGCAGGCGCTGGGGTCCGACTATGGGCGGTTCGCGGCGCACAATGGCTTGTGGGAGATGACCGTCCAAACGTCGGATGATCCGCTTGCCCGGATGGCACTGGTGCCGCGCGTGTTAGAGGCGCGCGGACTGGATGCGACGCCGCCGATCATGAACAAGCTACGTCATGTCGGCGATGCCGCCACATTGGCCGTGTTGGAGATCATCCTGCACGACGAGATCGGCCATGTGGCGCTCGGCGATCACTGGTTTCGATACTTCTGCGCGCAGCGGGGGCTGGCGCCCGAAGCAACGTATCTGGCGCTGATTGATCAATTCAATGCGCCGTGGCCCAAGCCGCCCCTCAATCTTCCTGCGCGACGCACTGCGGGTTTTAGCGAAGCCGAGTTGGCCGTGTTATCCGCGCCACGTCGTTCTAAACAGCCTTCCTGATCGGCCTTGTTGTTTCGCATGGCCTTGCGGAACGTGTCGTGAGAGGCATTTGCATGTCTCATCAGCGTCGCCCACGGTGGCTCGAATGGCGGCGTTGTTGTTGCTCGACGCGACCAGGGCGAGCGCGTCGATTGTCAGTATCAGAGTGTTGCCCTGGCGCTTGAAGCCGGGAAAGTCTCTCCCAGGCGTCAGGCGTCAGGCGTCATGCGACGGATGGCGCCAATAAAAAAAGGGAGTGACGAATCACTCCCTTTTTAACCGCGTCGGTGCGCTTTAACGAATCAGCGCAGTCCGGCGATGAAGTCTGATACGGCCTCGATTTCCTTGTCGGTCATCTTGAGTGCAATCATCTGCATCATCTTGGCCGGATCGTTGGCGCGCTCGCCGGCACGGAAGGCCTTCAGCTGAGCGGCCGTGTATTCGGCAAACTGGCCAGACAGGCGCGGGAACTGCGTCGGCAGACCTTTGCCTGCGGGGCCGTGGCAGGCAGCACAGGCGGGCAGGCCTTTGGTGGCATCGCCGGCGCGCCACAGTTTCTGGCCCCATTCGATGGTCTCGCCATTCTTGGCGACCGCGGGTTCGAGTGTCTGGCTACCAAAATAGTGCGCCACGTTGATGACGTCTTCGTCAGTCAGCGCCATTGCCATGCCGTTCATCACAGCATTGACGCGAACGGGCGGATTGCCGTCGGCGGACTTGAACTCAGTGAGTTGCTTGGCCAGATATTCAGGGATCTGACCCGCCAGTTTCGGGTTGGCAGGCAGCGGGCTATTGCCGTCGGGGTTATGACAGCCGGCGCAGATGCCCTCGGCCGTCAGCTTGCCTTTTTCGAGATCGGGGGCTTTTTGTTCGGCCTGAACGCTGCCAGCGGCCAGGAAAAGGGAAAGCAGCAGGGAACGCTTCAGCATGATCTTGATGTCCTCGGGTGCCGTTGTCGGTCGTTCAAATCCTGATATTCTATAACAGCTTGCTAGGTTTGCGCGATGCAACACCCGCCCCTTTTCCCCATAGTGCCTTCCGAATGTCCCTCTTCCGTCACGCCGCATTTGAAATCTCAGTCGCCGAACCCCGGGGTCTGCCACCACCTAATGGCGCTGAAATCGCCTTCGCAGGGCGCTCCAATGCTGGAAAATCGAGCGCCATCAACACCTTGGCGATGCACACACGTCTGGCCTTTGTGTCGAAGACGCCCGGTCGAACCCAGTTGATCAATTTTTTCCGGCTGCGCTGTGGCGCCGTGATGGTGGACCTGCCGGGCTACGGCTATGCCGAAGTACCCGAAAAAATCCGCCGCCAGTGGCAGGCGCTGCTCGAAAACTACCTGCGCGAACGCCCGAATCTGATTGGTCTGGTGTTGATCATGGATTCCCGGCGCCCATTGACCCAACTCGATCGTCAGATGCTCGACTGGTTTGCGCCCAGCGGCCGGCCGGTGCACGTGCTGCTGACCAAGAGCGATAAGCTGACACGTAATGAACAAGCCAAAACCCTGGCCGCGACGCGCAAAGGGCTGGCCGAGTGGGGCGATGCGGTGACCGTGCAGATGTTCTCGAGTCTGAAAAAGACCGGGATGGATGAAGTGGATGGTGTTGTGCGCCAATGGCTGGAAGCGCTGCCGGGCGAGGTGCTTGAGGCTGACGACGCCTGAAAAAATAGACCCCCGGCCAAAGGGGAGAAAGCCGGGGGTTGAACGCCCTGCTTGAGGGGCAGGGCTCCCGCTCAGGGAGGTGAAGCGGGAGACGGCTTGCGCCATCTGTTTCCCTAGATCAAAGCGGCGCAAGAAAGTTCCCGGCACACTTTTTCTCTATGTTTCTTTCTGTTTCGAGTGATCTGATGACTTCCAATCCCGCCTTTCCTGCCACCCGTATGCGCCGCATGCGCCGTGATGCATTTTCCCGTCGCCTGATGCGCGAGAACGAACTGAGCGTCAACGACCTGATCTACCCGGTGTTCGTGCTCCCCGGCCAAGGGCAGCGTCAGTCCGTGGCGTCCATGCCTGGTGTTGAGCGTGTGTCGCTGGATGGTTTGCTGGGCGTTGCCGAAGAGGCGGTGTCCTTGGGGGTCCCCGCGCTGGCGCTGTTTCCGGTGATCGAAACCGAGAAAAAGAGTGAAGCCGCCGAAGAAGCGTGGAATCCGGAAGGGCTGGTGCAGACGGTGGTGCGTGAACTCAAGGCGCGCTTTCCCGAGTTAGGTGTGATCACCGATGTTGCGCTCGACCCCTACACCAGCCATGGTCAGGACGGCCTGATCGATGCGTCGGGCTACGTCTTGAATGACGAAACGCTGGAGGCGCTGGCCAAGCAGGCGCGCAGCCACGCAGATGCCGGTGCCGACGTCGTGGCGCCGTCCGACATGATGGACGGCCGCGTCGCGCGCATTCGGGCAGAACTCGACGCCGGCGGGCACATTCTGACTCGTATTCTGGCCTACTCGGCCAAGTACGCGTCGAGTTATTACGGCCCCTTCCGTGACGCCGTGGGTTCGGCCGGCAACTTGGGCGGTGGCAATAAATACACCTACCAGATGGACCCGGCCAACTCTGACGAGGCGATCCGCGAAGTATCGCTGGATATTGCCGAGGGCGCGGACATGTTCATGGTCAAGCCGGGCATGCCGTATCTCGATATCGTCCGTCGGGTTAAAACCGAATTGCAGGTGCCAACCTTTGTGTATCAGGTCAGCGGTGAGTACGCCATGCTCAAGGCAGCCGCCGCCAATGGCTGGCTCGACGAAAAAGCCTGCGCGCTGGAAGCGCTGATGGCCTTCAAGCGAGCCGGTGCCGATGGCGTGCTGACCTACTTTGCGCTGGACGCGGCGCGCTGGTTGAAAGCCGGCCAGTGAATTTCGCTTTGCGGCCGATGACGGCCGACGATTTGCCCGCCATCTTGCTGGTGCAGCGGCTCGCTTATGGCAATGCCTATCAGGAAGCGGTCCAGGTGCTCGATGCCAAACGGAAACGTAGTCCTGCAGCGTGTTGGGTCGCTTGCGACGCAGCAGGCATGGCGGGCTACGTGTTTGCGCATGACTGGCCCGGCGATGCGCCACCGCCGCTACATGTCGTGTTGCCCGCGGCCGCGGTGTCGACGTGTGGCTTCTTGCACGACCTCGCCGTGGTGCCTCGTGCCCACGGCGGCGGCGTTGGCGCCGCGCTGTTTGCGGCGGTCCAGCAGTGGTCGCTTGCTGCAGGCCATGAAGCACTTCATCTGGTGTCGCTGGCGAGCGCTGCGGGCTATTGGCGGCGCGCCGGCTTTGTGTCGATCGTGCCGTCAGAGCGGTCGGCAATGGCGGCTTACGGTGAAGGCGCGTGTTTTATGCGCCTGTCGCTCGGCTGCTGAATCCGAGTCGGCTCAGGGCCCGGGGCAGCGCCAGTACGCTGGAAAATTTGGCGTCGACATATGCCGGACACCCGCTGGCACGGCTGATCCACACCGTACGCATGCCCAGACGTTTGGCAGCCTTCAGGTTGGCCAGACTGTCCTCGACCAGAATGCAGCGAGACGCCTGCAACTTGTGGTCGACCAGCAGACGACGAAACGCGCGGTGACCGGGCTTGGGCTGCAAACGCATTTGCTCGATGGCGAATACGCTGTCGACAGATCGACGAAGTCCCATGACGCTCAGCACCGCATGGGCGTACGCCGAGGGGCCATTCGAGAACACGATTTTTCGACCCGGCAGGCGTTTGAGGCGATGGCGTAGCGCGCGCTCGAACACCACCATGTTGTGGAGCCGGTCGAAGCGATGCGTCTCGCGCAGGAAGTGCGCCGGGTCGGTGTCGTGATGACGCATCAAACCGAGTAGCGTCGCGCCGTAGCGGCGCCAGTAGTCGTTGCGCAGGGCATTGGCCTGGCCTTCATCTACCGCCAACTGCTGCATGATGTAGTCGGTCATGCTGCGGTTGATGTGCGGGAAGATGTGCGCGCTGGCGTGGTGCAGCGTGTCGTCGAGGTCAAACAGCCAGACCGGTGTGGTGCTCATTTGGGTCCGCCGGGCCGGCTCTGGAATCGAATGATGGCGTGGCCATCCGGCGTGGTGCGCGGTGCCGGTTTCCAGGCGTGGCCGTAGACGATTTCAAAGGTGGCGGGGAGTCGTCCGTCGATGCGGCGCGTTTCGTAGCGTTCGCGCGCCTTCAGCCAGCTGGTCTTGCCGCTCAAGCCACGGGGGCGCGCTGCGCTGGCGTTCCGGCTGCCCGACAGGCGTAGATCGGCGAACAGGCTGTTCAGATCGGCATAGGTGAGTGTGAGCGTGTCCATGTCCATCACCGGGTCACCGAATCCTGCGCCAACCAGTGCATCGCCGATGTCGTGCATGTCGATGAAGCGATGGACGCGGGTGCCCTCGGCATCCTCAAACGCTTCGCGCAGCTCGCGTAGCGTATCGGGGCCGAGCGTGGCGAACATCAGCATGCCGCCGACTTTCATGACCCGCGCCATTTCGGCCAAGGCAGGAGCCGGGTCGTCCAACCAGTTGAGCATCAGATTCGACCAAAGCATGTCGAACTGGCTGGGGCCGAAGGGCAGGGCGTTGGCGTTGGCGGCGGTCAGTTGTACCTGGTCGCTGCGACCGAGCAGGCGCTGAAGTCGGCCGACCGTTGGGGCGGCCTGCTGCAGCATGGCAGGCGCAATGTCGGCGCCGACGCGCCGGGCTTTGGGATAGCGTTCCGCCAGGCGGCGCAGATCGCGCCCGTTGCCGCAGCCCAGGTCGAGGATTGACGTTGGCTGATGGAGAATGCCTTCCAGGCGTTCATCCATCTGCTGCGCGACGGCGCGTGCCAGAACGTCGTCGTAGCTGCGCGCGGCGGCGTCGAAATGCCGCCGCACACTGCCGGCGTCGAGGTGAAAGTCGCCTGCCATGAAGCGCTTAGATGGCCTTCAGTCCGAGCTTGGCGAACAGTGCCTCGTCGCGATCGGTTTCCGGGTTGTCGGTGGTCAGCAAGCGGTCGCCGTAGAACATCGAGTTGGCGCCGGCGGCAAAGCACAGTGCCTGCATCTCGTCACTCATTTGCTGGCGACCGGCCGACAGGCGAACGAAGCTATTCGGCATGGTGATGCGCGCCACAGCAATGGTACGGACGAATTCGATCGGGTCGACCTGCTCGTTGTCGGCCATGGGCGTACCTTCGATGGCGACCAGATTGTTGATGGGCACCGACTCGGGCGGCGGGTTCATGTTGGCCAGTTGGGCAATCATGGCGGCGCGGTTGCGGCGGTCTTCACCCATGCCGACGATGCCGCCGCTGCACACGTTGATGCCGACGTTACGCACCCGGTCGAGCGTATCAAGGCGGTCCTGGAAGGTGTGCGTGGTGATGACCTGACCGTAGAATTCGGGCGCGGTGTCGATGTTGTGGTTGTAGTAATCAAGCCCGGCGTCGCGCAGCTTCTCGGCCTGGCCTTCCTTGAGCATGCCGAGGGTGACGCAGGTTTCGAGGCCCAGCGCCTTGACCTCGCGGATCATGTCGATCACTGGCTCCAGGTCTTTGTCTTTCGGCCCGCGCCAGGCGGCGCCCATGCAGAAGCGGCTCGATCCTTTGGCCTTGGCGGCACGCGCGTTTTCGAGAACTTCTTCGAGCGCCAGCAGTCGTTCGCGCTCAAGCCCGGTATCGTAGCGGGCAGACTGCGAGCAATAGCCGCAGTCTTCGGAGCAGCCGCCGGTCTTGATCGACAAGAGCGTCGAGCGCTGGACAGCATTCGGATCGAAGTGCTCCCGATGCACTTGCTGTGCGCGGAAGAGCAGGTCATTGAACGGCAGCTTGAGCAATGCCTCAATTTCAGCGACCTTCCACTTGCGGCCATCGGTCGATTGAGGGGCGGGTGCCGTTTTCGGCGCGGAGTGTTGGGAAGTCATTGTCATGATGAGGATTTTTTGCTGTAATTCAAAATTATGGATGTTCCACGATTGAGGGATGCCTTGTCAAACCAGCCTGCCCGATGGCAGCGCGCGCTGGATGGTGCGTGGCAGTCTCTCTGGCCGCGTCGCTGCGTTCTGTGCGCCAGCGTGCGTGACCCCGATGGTTTGTGTGCGGGTTGTCGCCGCGACCTGCCATTGTGCCTGTCTGCGTGCCCCACGTGTGCATTGCCGGGCACGGGCGGGGCGCTTTGCGGCCGGTGTCTGAAGCATCCGCCGGCATTCGATGCCACGACGGCGCTGTATTGCTATGACTATCCTGTGGATCGTTTGGTGCATCGCCTTAAGTACAGTCATGACTTTGGCGTGGCTGTGGCTTTGTCGCAATGTGTCGTTCGCACCATGGCGGCGCCGGCGGTGGATGTGATCGTGCCGGTGCCGCTGCACGTCGGGAGGCTGGCTGAGCGCGGTTTCAATCAGGCGCTTGAGATTGCTCGCCCGCTGGGTCGTGCGTGGCAGATACCGGTTGTTGCACGCGGTGTGACACGAACGCGCGTGACTGCCGATCAGGTCGGGCTCTCGTGGCAAGCGCGAAAGAAAAATCTCCGTGATGCTTTTGATTGCGATATTTCGGTCAACGGCGCTCGGGTGTTGTTGATTGATGATGTGATGACCACCGGCGCGACGCTCGGCGCCTTGGCGGCCTGCCTGAAAAAGGCGGGCGCCGCGGCAGTGAGCAATCTGGTGATTGCGCGCACGCCCCTGCGTTGATCCGCGCCAGTCCTGCGGGCACAATGCCGCACCATGTTCCATATCGTCCTCTATCAGCCGGAAATTCCGCCCAATACCGGCAACGCCATTCGCTTGAGTGCCAATGTGGGCGCACGTCTGCATCTGATCGAGCCACTCGGCTTCGAGATGTCCGACAAGGCGCTGGCGCGGGCGGGTCTCGATTACCATCAACTGACGCATGTCCAGACGCATGCCGACTGGGCGGCGTTTCGCGCCAGTGTGCCTGAGGGGCAGATCTATGCCGTGACGACGCGGGGTGGGCGAGGGTTCAATGAGGTGTGCTATCAGCCCGGCGATGTGCTGTTGTTTGGCTGCGAAACACGGGGTTTGCCGGCCGAGATGCTTGCCCGGCTTAGTGATGAGCAGCGGGTGCGCATCCCAATGCGGCCGGGCAATCGCAGCTTGAATTTGTCGAATGCGGTGGCTGTCGTGGCCTATGAGGCGTGGCGGCAGCGGGGTTACGAAGGCGGCGCTTAGATCACTCGCTGCGCGGATCGCGTGCGAGCAGGCGCTCAACCGCTTCGCGCGCGCTGAGCGTGCCCGAGAGCAGGGCGTTGACGCCCTCGGTGATGGGCATCTCGACATGATGGTGATGTGCCAAAGCCACCGTTTCGCGCGTGGTCGGTACGCCTTCGGCGACGTGGCCGAGTTCATTCAGAATTTGCGGTAATGCTTTGCCTTCGGCCAGCGCAAGCCCAACCCGGCGATTGCGTGACAGATCGCCCGTGCAGGTCAGGACCAGATCGCCCATGCCCGCCAGCCCCATGAAGGTTTCATGGCGGGCACCAAGCGCAATGCCGAGGCGAGCCATTTCAGCCAGGCCGCGGGTGATCAGCGCGGCGCGACTGTTCAGTCCGAAGCCCAGGCCGTCAGATACGCCGGCCGCAATGGCCATGACGTTCTTGACCGCGCCGCCGACCTCTGCACCCACCAGGTCGTCGTTGGCGTAGAGGCGTAACCGGGGTTGGTGCAGATGCCCTGTCCAGGCGGACGCGAAGGCCGCGTCGCGCGCGGCCAGGGTGATGGCTGCGGGGAGCCCGGCGGCGACTTCTGCGGCAAAGCTCGGGCCGGTCAGTACGCCGCATGGATAGTCGGCGCCCAGTTCGTCGGCGACGACTTGATGCGGCAGTTTTCCGGTGCCAGCTTCGAAGCCCTTGCAGGCCCAGATGAGCGGAGCCGTCAGGTGTTCTGCTGCCAGGTGATGGGCAATATCGCGCAGACCGGCGACGGGTGTGACCACCAGATGCAGTTCGGCATTCTGGCTTGCACGATGAAGGTCGGGCTCTAGCGCAAGAGCGTCAGGAAAGGGCGCGTTCGGAAGGAGTTGCTGATTGACCCGCGCTTCGGCGCAGTGGGTCAAGGCGTCGGTGTCGCGCCCCCACAGTGTGACCTGATGCGATTTGGCGTAGGCAATGGCCAGGGCCGTGCCCCAGGCGCCGGCGCCGTAAACGGTGATCTTCATGCTTGGCCGACTCCTGGCAAGGTGACGCCGCGCCGCGGACGTGGCGGCGCAAGGGAGAGAATCATTGGCCCCAGACGTCAACCCGGCGGACAAAACCGCGGTCGCCATCGGCATGCCGTACCGGCAACCAGCTGCCGCTGGCAGGGCCGGAGACGTTGAGAATGACTCCGCGGACGGCATCGAAACTCGTCGGCGCGTCGTCCGCTGCCTGTTGGCGAATGGTGGTGCGATCCGCGGTAACGACAACGGTTTGGCCGTTGGCGAGGGCGCTACGCTCGATCCAGGCCAGATGGCCGTCACGGTCGCGGACCTTGACCCATTTTTCGAGGGTCACGACCACTTCGAACGGGCTGCCGGCTGACGCGACGAACACGCGTTTGCCCTGGGCGGACGGCGTGTCGTACAGAATCGCAGGCCCGGCCGTCGCCCGGAAATCCAGAGCGGCGGCCGGTGCGCAGGCCGCACCGGCCAGAATCAATGTGATGAGGCGGGCGGCGCGCATGCTCACTGAACCGGGGTGTCCTGACCGGCGCCTTGCTGCTCTTGCTGACGCGCCTGGTACAGTGCCTCGAAGTTGACCGGCGCCAGCAGCACGGGCTGGAAACCGGCGCGGGTCACTGCGTCGGAGATCGCTTCGCGGGCATACGGGAACAGGATGTTGGCGCAGCCGATCATCATGATCGGTTCGATGTCGGACTCGGGCACATTGCGAATCTGGAAAATACCGGCCTGCGCGGCTTCAACCAGGAACACCGTCTTTTCTTCGCCGATCTTGGCGGTCACGGTGACGGTCAGCACCACTTCATAGACGCCTGTGTCAATGCCCTTGGTATCCGTGCGCAGTTGCACATTGATCTGCGGGGTTTCGCGATCGAGGAAGATCGTCGGTGCGTTGGGCACCTCGACCGACAGGTCACGAATGTAAAGCTTCTCGATGGTGAAGACGGGTTGCGTGTTTTCAGCGGCGTTGGCTTGGTTGGTTTCGGGCATGTCTGAGCCTTGTTTGAGAGTGATAAAAGGTGTTCAGGCCGCTTCGGCGTTCAGAAGCGGGTCCAGCTTTCCTGCCTGGTCGAGCGCGTAGAGATCATCGCACCCGCCCACATGCAAATCGTTGATGAAGATCTGGGGCACGGTACGGCGGCCGGTGATCATCATCATTTCTTCGCGCCGTGCCGGGTCGAGGTCGACACGAATCTTGTCGATGCCCGTGACGCCCTTTTGGTTGAGCAGCGCTTCTGCGCGAACGCAGTAGGGGCAGCCCAGGGTTGCGTACATGCGGATCTTGGGTGCCATGCTTATTTCCTCTTGCGGCTCACCGGCTGGCCGGCTTGTTGCCAGCTTGCGATGCCGCCCTGGAGGTTAAACACTTTGTCGCAACCGAGCTTGCGCAGGGTGGCGGCCGCTGCGTTCGAGCGGGCGCCCGAGGCGCAGCATACGATGATCGGTTGCTGTTTCAGTTTTTCGATCTCGGCCGACCGCTTTTCCAGCGCTGCGAACGGAATGTGCCGGGCGTTGGGAATGTGGCCGCTCAGGAATTCATTCTGCTCACGCACGTCGATAATGACCGCGTCTTCGCGGTTGATCATCAGTGTGGCTTGCACCGGGGACAGGCTGCTACTGTCGCCACGTTGGCGGAGGGTTTCAATCAACAGGAATGCACCGCTGGCGACAGCCAAGGCTGCCCAGTACCAATTTTGCTGCAAGAACTCCACGGAAATTTCCTTCTTGTAATGTCAGGGCTGAGCGGGCGCTTCGCCGCAGAAGACCTCGCGCATGAGGACGATCAATTGCAATGTGCGCTGGTCTCCGACCCGGTAATACACCCGGTTGGCGTCCTTTCTGGTGAGCAGAACGCCTTTGTCACGCAGAATGGCCAGGTGCTGGGATATGTTGCTCTGGGATGTGCCGACGGCCTCGACGATGTCTTGTACACAGACTTCGCCTTCTCCGATGACGCACAGGATCTTGAGCCTGAGCGGATGGGAGATGGCCTTGAGGGCGCGGGCGGCGGTTTCTATCTGCTCGGTCTTGCCGATCAGATCAACAATGGGATGACTATTCACGATCAGCGATCGATTCGACAAAGATGAATGTAATAAAATACCATTTTTTGCTGTAGCGGCGACTTGGCGCGACGCAAGAACCCATGTTTACCACCTTAGCGAGTAGATAGTTCCTCATGTACAAGATCGTATTGCTTCGCCACGGAGAGTCCACCTGGAACAAGGAAAACCGGTTTACCGGCTGGACGGACGTTGATTTGACCGACAAGGGCGTGGAAGAAGCGCGCGCGGCCGGCGACCTGCTGCGCGACGAGGGCTATGCCTTCGACGTGGCTTTTACATCGGTGCTCAAGCGCGCCAACAAAACCCTGAACATCGTGCTCGAGCATATGGCCGCGCTGTGGCTGCCGGTTGAGCACTCCTGGCGCCTGAATGAGCGCCACTACGGTGCTTTGCAGGGGCTCAACAAAGCCGAGACGGCCGCGAAGTTTGGCGATGATCAAGTGCTGAAGTGGCGTCGTTCCTACGATGTGCCGCCCCCGGCGCTGGAAACCGGTGATGAGCGTCTGACACCTAATGACCCGCGCTATGCCAGCTTGCCGGCGGACCGCTTCCCGCACACCGAGTGCTTGAAAGACACCGTCGCGCGCGTCGTGCCTTATTGGGAAACGGTCATCGTTCCGCGCGTGCTGGCCGGTGATCGTATCCTGATCGCCGCGCACGGCAACAGCCTGCGTGCGCTGATCAAATACCTCGACGGGGTGAGTGATGCCGATATTGTCGGCCTGAACATTCCGACCGCCCAGCCCTTGGTGTATGAGCTCGACGCCAATCTGCGTCCGATCCGCAGCTACTATCTGGCGGATGAAGACACCATCAAGGCGGCAGCCGCAGCGGTCGCAGGGCAGGGCAAAGCCAAGGCCTGAAGACGTGACCCTTTTTGCCGCCACTTGCGGGCGGCCATCGGCGGCGCTGGCATTGATGCTGGCGCTTGCTGTCTTTCCTGCGTGGGTAGCGGCCGAGGATGCGAGCGGTCGAATCGCGTCGTCGCGCAGCGATCTGGATGCCATCAAGGCGCGTCTGCGCTCGGCGCAAGCCGAAGTGGCCGATACCGAAACGACGCATGCCGAGGCCGCCAAAGCGCTCAAGCAGGCCGATGTGGCGGTGTCGCGCATATTGCGCCGGGTCCGCGAGCTGGTACGCGAGCGCAAGCGCGCCGATGCCGCGGTGCTGAAGGTCGAGGCCGCGTTGCGGGAGACCGAGGCGCAAGTGGTGACTGGCCGAGCGGCGCTGGCCAGTTGGCTGCGGCGTTACTACCAGCATGGTGGCGAGCCGGGCGTCGCCTATTTGCTCAGCGCGCGCGAACCCAATCAGCTCGCTCGCGACGCTTTTTACCTCGAACAGATTGGTCGGGAGAAGCAGGCGATTGTCACTCGCTTGCGTGAAGCTATGGCCTTGCAGCACCAGCAGCAAACGGAGGCCGAGGCGCGGCGTGCGGAGGTCGTGCGGCTCGAGGCGGTGCAGCGCCGGGAAATGGCTGATCTGAAAAAAGAGCGCGCACGGCGGGGGCAGATCGTGGCGACGCTGTCGAAAGAATTGAAGGCGCAAAAGCAGGTCGTGGCTGATCTTCAGCGTGACGAAGCGCGTTTGCGTGCCTTGATGGTTGAACTCGAGAAAGCCAGGGCACGTCCAAGACCACCGCCGCCGGTCGCGATTCCAAGCTCGCCCGGCGAGCCGGTGGTGGGTGCATCCCGGGAGAGTGCCGACAGCAGCACGCGTGGCAAAGCGTTTTCGGCGCTGCGTGGGCAGCTCAAGCCGCCCTTGCGTGGCGCGATCATCGGGCGCTTTGGTGCCGACAGGGCCTCAGGCGGGACGACCTGGAAGGGCGTTTTCATCCGCGCCAACAGTGGCGAAGAGGTGCATGCCGTGGCCGATGGCGAGGTGGTTTTCTCGGATTGGTTGCGCGGCTTCGGAAATCTCATCATCATCGACCACGGTCAGGGCTATTTGACGGTGTACGGAAACAATGACGCGCTGTTCAAGTCCAACGGCGTACGCGTTTCCGCCGGCGAGGTGCTGGCGGCAGCAGGCGACAGCGGAGGAAACCCCGAGCCGGGGCTATACTTCGAGATCCGCCATCAGGGGCGGCCGGTGGATCCGATGGAGTGGATCCGCCTGAATTGAATTGTCGGGGGTCGCGCCGTGGTGCGATGCCCCATCGTTTGGAGTCGTCATGCGTAGTAAATTGCAGCAGTTTGGATTGGTCTTCACCGGTATGTGTGCGGGCGTCCTGATCAGTCTGAATTTCCCGGCCAATGCCGACAAGGCGGCCCTGGCGCCACTGCCGATGCAGGAATTGCGTGCGCTGGCGGACGTGTTCAACGCCATCAAGCAAGGCTATGTCGAGCCCGTGGAAGACAAGGCACTGCTGACCGACGCAATCAGCGGCATGCTGACCGGGCTCGATCCGCATTCGGCCTATCTGGATGCCGATGCGTTCAAGGATCTGCAAGTCGGTACGCAAGGCGAATTCGGTGGCCTCGGCATCGAAGTGGGCATGGAAGACGGTTTCGTCAAGGTCATCTCCCCGATCGAAGATACGCCGGCCTTCCGCGCGGGTGTCAAAGCCGGCGACCTGATCGTCAAGCTCGATGAGACCCCCGTCAAAGGCATGACGCTGGGCGATGCGGTCAAGCAGATGCGAGGCAAGCCAAACACCAAGATCGTGCTGACCATCGTACGCAAGGGCGACGAAAAGCCGCTGGTGGTGACCATCGTGCGCGAGATCATCAAGGTGCGCAGTGTGAAGTCGAAGCTCGTGGAGCCCGGCTTTGGCTATGTGCGTGTGGTGCAGTTCCAGGAGGCAACGGCTGCGTCGCTGGCCGAGCACCTGACGCAACTCTATGCCAAGGGGCCGCTCACTGGTCTGGTGCTTGATTTGCGCAATGACCCGGGTGGTTTGCTGCATGGCGCAGTGGGTGTGTCGGCGGCATTCTTGCCGGCAGATACGCTGGTGGTGTCGACTGACGGCCGTACGCCGGACGCGAAGCGCAAGTACATGGCCACGCCGGACGATTACCTGCGCGGTACGCGGACTGACTTCCTGAAAGACCTGCCGGCCGGTGTGAAGAATGTGCCGATGGTGGTGTTGGTGAACGGCGGGTCGGCGTCGGCGTCCGAAATCGTCGCCGGCGCGCTTCAGGATCACAAGCGCGCCAAGGTGCTCGGTACCCAGACATTCGGTAAGGGCTCGGTGCAAACCATTTTGCCGCTGACCAACAACACTGCCATCAAGCTGACCACGGCGCGTTACTACACGCCGGGTGGGCGTTCGATTCAGGCCAAGGGCATCGAGCCGGATTACAAGGTTGAAGATCCGCAGGATACCTCGGCGCAGATGCGTATTCGCGAGGCGGACCTGCGCGGTCACCTTGAGAACGACAAGGACCCGGAAGCCGAGCGCAAGGCACTGGCGGTGCGTGAAGCGGCGCGTGCGGCCACTGAGGAAGAAAAGGCGAGCGATACGCCGTTCAAACGGATCGAGCCCGCCAGCGAGGAAGATTTCCAGTTTCAGCAGGCCTTGAACCTTCTCAAGGGGCGAGAGATCGTCCAGAATGCAAAGTAATCAAGTAACCATGACGCGAAGGGGGTAATCATGCGCCGTGAAACGGCCTACAAGCTGGCGGGCAGGCGGCATGAATCTCATGCGGGTGCTGGCGCCAGCGGGCTGATCAAGACGCGTGAGATCCGTTTTCGCCCCTTGCCGCCCGGGCAGGTTGAGCGCGCCCTGGGGGCGTTGCGTCGATTGCGTGGGCTGAAAGCGGAGCCGGGGGCGCGCGAATTATGTGTCGTGGTCGAGTACTCCGTGCTCGACTTTTCGCTTGAGTTGCTCGAAAACGCGCTGCGCGATGCCGGTTTCCATCTGGACAACTCCTTGTATGTGAAGCTGGTGCGCGCGCTGGTGTACTTCAGCGAAGAGACACAGCGCCATAACATTGAGTCACCCGAACGGCTGATCAAGCAGTCCAACGAGGTGTACATCAAGGTCTACGACCATCATCCGCACGGCGATCATGATGAAACGCCGGTCGAACTGCGCGACTACAAGTAAGCCTATCCCGCGCGACTGCTGCCATGAATGACGATCAACTCCTGCGGTACAGCCGCCATATTCTGTTGCCCGAAATCGGTGTCGAAGGCCAGCAGGCCTTTGTCGATGCGCGTGTGCTGGTGGTTGGCGCGGGCGGCCTCGGCTCGCCGGCCGCCATGTATCTTGCCGCAGCTGGTGTCGGGACGCTGGTGCTGGTCGACGACGATGAGGTTGATCTGACCAATCTGCAGCGTCAGATCCTGCATACCGCAGAGACGGTCGGGCAACCCAAGGTGCTGTCGGGTCAGGCTACGCTGCGCCGGCTCAATCCCGAGGTGCAGGTCGTGCCGCTGGCGCGACGCCTGTCGGGCGAGGCGCTACTGGAGGAGGTGGCCGCGGCCGATGTCGTGCTCGACTGCTCCGACAACTTCGAAACACGGCATGCCATCAATCGCGCGTGCCACATTCACCGCAAACCGCTGGTCTCTGGCGCGGCCATTCGTTTCGACGGGCAGCTCTATGTGTTTGATCTGCGTGGCGATGAGAGTCCGTGCTACCACTGTCTCTTCCCCGAGGGCGAAGACGTGGAGCAGGTGCGTTGCGCGGTGATGGGTGTGTTTGCGCCAATCACCGGCATCATTGGTGCGGCGCAGGCGGCCGAAGCCCTGAAGCTGCTGGCGGGGATTGGCACATCGCTGGCCGGGCGGGTATTGCTGCTCGATGGCCTGAACATGGAGTGGCGCGGCATCGGGCTATCCAAAGACCCGGCCTGCGCCGTGTGCGGTCAGTCGGCGGGTTGAAAGCGGCCAATGAGCCGAACGTCCTTGCCGATGAGGCGGACGTCGCGCCATTCGAGCTGGCGAGCGTGTTCCAGCGACGTCAGCTCGGGCAGATTGAATAGCCCTTGAGCACTATCGCCGACCAGCATCGGTGCGGTGTAGAGCAGCAGTTCATCCACGCAGTTTTCGCGCAGCAGCGAGCCGTTGAGCTTGAAGCCGGCTTCGACATGGAGTTCGTTCACACCACGTTGGGCGAGCGCGCTGAGCAAGGCGGGGAGGTCGACCTTGTCGTGTGCGTTGGGCAGCTGCAGCGTGTCTACGTTGCGCCCGGCGAGCGCCGTGGCTTTTTCCGGATTCGATACCGCCGTCACCACCAGCACCGGGTCGCCATTGAACAGGCGCGCTGTGGGGCTGACTTCAAAGCGTGCGTCGACCAGCACGCGAAGTGGCTGCCGGCTGCACGGTACATCGCGCACGGTGAGCAGCGGGTCGTCGGCGCGAACGGTGCCGAAACCGGTCAGGATGGCGCAGGCGCGTGCGCGCCAGCGGTGGCCATCGGCGCGCGCGGCGCTGCCGGTAATCCACTGGCTGACACCGTTGTTTAGCGCGGTCTTGCCGTCCAGTGAGGTGGCCGCTTTCAGGCGCACCCAGGGGCGAGATCGGGTCATGCGTGAGACGAAACCGAGATTCAACTCCACCGCTTCGGCGCCGAGCAGACCGACTTGTGTCGGGATGCCAGCCTGTTCGAGGCGGGCGATACCCTGGCCGGCCACCAGTGGGTTGGGGTCGCCCATGGCGATGACGACACGCGCGACCTTGGCGGCGATGAGTGCATCGGCGCAGGGCGGGGTACGGCCGTGGTGGGCGCAGGGCTCCAGCGTGACATAGGCGGTCGCGCCTTGCGCTTTGGCTCCTGCCGCGCGCAAGGCGTGGACTTCGGCATGGGCCTCGCCGGCGCGACGATGCCAGCCTTCGCCCACGATCGTGTCGCCCTGGGCGATGACGCAACCGACGCGGGGGTTGGGCGTGGTTGTGCAGAGGCCTTGTTCGGCCAGTTGCAGCGCACGGGCCATGTGCTGATGGTCGAGTGCGGAGAAACCCATGGGGGTCAGTCGGACTTGGGCGGGCGACCGCGGGTGCGTGACACCTCGCGCACGGCTTCTGAGAAGGCGTCGACGTCTTCGAAGTTGCGATAGACGGAGGCGAAGCGTACGTAGGCGACCTTGTCGAGCTTCTTGAGCTCACGCATCACCAGTTCACCGACCTTGACCGAGGGCAGCTCGCGCTCACCCATGGCCAGCAGTTTGCCTTCGATGCGGGCGGCGGCGGCTTCGATGTCTTCGACGGCCACCGGGCGCTTGCGCAGGGCCAACGTCATGCTGGCGAGTACCTTGCTGCGATCAAACTCGGCGCGATGCCCGTTGCGCTTCACGATATGCGGCATCTTGAGATCGATGCGCTCATAGGTGGTGAAGCGCTTGTCGCATTTGACGCAGCGACGACGACGGCGAACGATGTCGCCGTCCTCGTTTTCACGGGTATCGGTGACTTGTGTCGAGGGGTCGCCGCAGAAGGGGCATTTCATGTGGGGGAAGTGTCCGGGCCAGCGGGCGCACGCAGCGCCCGCTGATCGGTGCTCAGTCGCCGTAGACCGGGAACTTGGCGCACAGCGCGGACACTTGGGCGCGCACGCGCTCCAGGTTGGCCACATCGTCCGGTGCGTCGAGAACATCGGCCACCAGGTGGGCGATTTTCTCGGCCTCGATCTCGGTAAAGCCACGGGTGGTCATGGCCGGCGAGCCGAGACGGATGCCCGAGGTGACAAAGGGCTTTTCCGGGTCGTTCGGAATGGCGTTCTTGTTGACCGTGATGTGCGCCATGCCCAGTGCGGCTTCGGCCACTTTGCCGGTGACATGCTTGTTGCGCAGGTCGACCAGGAAGACGTGGCTTTCGGTACCGCCCGAGACGATGCGCAGGCCGCGCTCTTCGCCGAGCACACGTGCCATGACGCGGGCGTTGGCCAGAACCTGTTCCTGGTAATTCTTGAAGGTCGGCTTCATGGCCTCTTTGAAGGCCGTGGCCTTGGCGGCGATGACATGCATCAGCGGGCCGCCCTGCAGACCCGGGAAGATGGCCGAGTTGATGGCCTTGGCGTGTTCCTCTTTCATCAGGATCAGGCCGCCGCGTGGGCCGCGCAGGGTTTTGTGCGTGGTGGTGGTGACCACGTCGGCGTGCGGCACCGGGTTCGGGTAGAAACCGGCGGCGATCAGGCCGGCGTAGTGCGCCATGTCGACCATGAAGATGGCACCAACAGCCTTGGCCACCTTGGCGAAGCGTTCGAAGTCGATGCGCAGCGAGTAGGCCGAGGCGCCGGCGATGATCAGCTTCGGCTTGTGCTCATGGGCGAGACGCTCCATGGCGTCGTAGTCGATGGCTTCATTCTTGTCGAGGCCGTAGGAGACCACGTTGAACCACTTGCCGCTCATGTTCAGCGCCATGCCGTGGGTGAGGTGGCCGCCTTCGGCCAGGCTCATGCCCATGATGGTGTCGCCCGGCTTGAGGAAAGCCATCAGGACGGCCTGGTTGGCCTGCGAGCCCGAGTTGGGCTGCACGTTGGCGGCCTCGGCGCCGAACAGGGACTTGGCGCGGTCAATGGCCAGCTGCTCGGCCACGTCGACATGCTCGCAGCCGCCATAGTAACGCTTGCCCGGATAGCCTTCGGCGTACTTGTTGGTGAGCTGGGAGCCCTGGGCTTCCATGACGGCATGGCTCACATAATTTTCGGAGGCGATCAGTTCGATGTGGGCTTCCTGGCGGCGGTTTTCAGCCGTGATGGCTTCCCACAGTTCCGGATCGGTGCTGGCGAGCGTGTTTTTCTTGGAAAACATGGTCTTGGGTCTATGGCAGGGTCAAAAGCGGATTCTATCACGCAGATTGGCGGAAATTCCCACTGGCAGGTGCGCTCAGCTGTTGGGCAATTCGTCGCGGGCGGCGGTGAGGTGGGCCTCTTCCGCCCATTGATCGATCGACCATCTGGCCGGTGCCTCGTGGCGTATCCAGTTGAGTGCGGCGTTCGGTATTTTGAAGTCGCGCGCCTGGCTCAGCGAGCGTCCGCTGGCGATGCGATAGATGATGTCAAGGACACCGCCGTGGGCGACGACCAGAATCTGCTGACCTGTGTGGCGCTGCACCAGATCGTCAAGCGCTGTCGCGATGCGCTCGGCAAATGTGGTCAGGCTCTCGCCCCCGCCAGGCAGCGGATGATCGGGTGTTCGGGCCTTGAAATGCGCGTAGGCCTCTGGATGGCGAACCTGCGCTTCGTCGTAGGTCAGTCCTTGAAAAACGCCATAGTGACGTTCGCGCAGGGCCGCCATCGGCGTGGCGTTCAGGCCGATGCGCTCGCCAATGGCGCGTGCCGTGTCGGCCGCACGGCTCAGATCACTGGTGTAAGCCGCATCGAAACGGTGCGCGGCCAGCAGGCGGGCCGTGGCGGCTGCCTGGGCCCGGCCGGTGTCGTTCAAGGGAATGTCCGTATGGCCCTGGAGGCGGTGCTCGGCGTTCCAGGTGGTTTCGCCGTGGCGGACGAGGCAGATGCTGAGGATTTGAGTCATGTGTTTGTTTGATTGTCAGGCGGGCTTAGGCGTTTCCCCTGATATGCCTGAGTGCGGGGAGCCGGGATAATGCGGCCCGTTAAAAGCCGGATTCTGCGAGTCGGTGTCTGGCCATTCTAAAACGAGTCGGGAGGGGACGATCCGTGTCCTTATTATTGAAACTTGCTGCGCTGATCGATTGGATCAACACTCGCGTCGGGCAATTCACGATCTGGCTGGTGCTGGCCGCATCCGTGATCAGTGCCGGCAACGCATTCAGCCGTTACGGCTTCAGTCTGAGCTCCAATGCCATGCTTGAAGTTCAGTGGTATCTGTTCGCGGCGGTGTTCACCTTGTGCGCCGGATACACCTTTCTGCGTAACCAGCACGTGCGGATCGACCTGATCTCAAACCGCATGTCGGCCAAGGGCCGTAACTGGGTGGATGTGATCGGCATCGTGGTCTTCCTGATCCCGGTCGCGACCATGATCATGTGGATGTCGTGGCCCGGCTTCGTCGATTCCTACGTGAACATGGAAGAGTCCTCCAATGCTGGCGGCCTGATCCGCTGGCCGGTGCGCTTGCTGATTCCGGTGGGTTTCGGTCTGCTGGCGCTGCAGGCGATTTCTGAACTGATCAAACGGGTCGCGTTTTTGACCGGTCACGGGCCCGACCCGCTGGAAAAACCGGTGGAGCATGGTGTGGCTGCAGGCGGTGATGCTCAGGAGGGCACGAAATGACTGAGTTTCTGATCGCCAACATGGCGCCCCTGATGTTCGGCTCGCTGATCATCTTCTTGCTCAGCGGCTTCCCGGTGGCGTTTGCGCTGGCTGCCAACGGTCTGTTCTTCGGTTTTCTCGGCATCGAACTCGGGCTGCTGACCCCGGCCCTGCTGCAGGCCCTGCCTGAGCGGGTGCTCGGCATTATGTCGAACGACACGCTGCTGGCCATCCCGTTCTTCACCTTCATGGGCATCATCCTCGAGCGCTCCGGCATGGCCGAAGACCTGCTCGAATCGGCGGGGCAGCTGTTTGGTCCGATCCGTGGCGGTATCGCGTATGCGGTGATCTTCGTCGGCGCGCTGCTGGCGGCAACCACCGGCGTGGTGGCGGCATCGGTGATCTCGATGGGCCTGATTTCGCTGCCGGTGATGCTGCGCTACGGTTACTCGCGGGAAGTGTCGGCTGGCGTGATCTGCGCTTCCGGTACGCTGGCCCAGATCATTCCGCCGTCACTGGTGCTGATCGTGCTGGCCGACGTGCTTGGCGTGTCGGTGGGTGATGCCTACGCCGGTGCGATCATCCCGTCGCTGATGCTGGTCGGTCTTCTGGTGCTATACATCTTCGTGATGACCATCGTCAAGCCAGATGCCGTGCCGGCGTTGCCCAAAGAGGCGCGCACGCTGCAAGGCAAGGCACTGTTAATGCGGGTGCTGGTCGCCATGGTGCCGCCGGTGGTGCTGATTTTCCTGGTGCTGGGCACGATCTTCATCGGTCTGGCCACGCCGACCGAAGGCGGCGCAATGGGCGCGGTCGGTGCGCTGGCACTGGCAGGTATCCGTAAGCGCCTGAACTACGAAATGGTGCGCAGCGCGCTGGATACCACTGGTAACCTGGCCACCTTCGTGATGTTCATTCTGATCGGTTCCACCGTGTTCGCGCTGACCTTCCGCGCGGTCAACGGTGACCTGTGGGTCGAGCACCTGTTCAGCCTGGTGCCGGGTGGTCAGTGGGGCTTCCTGGTGGTGGTCAGTGCGCTGGTCTTTGTCCTGGGTTTCTTCATCGACTTCTTCGAGATCGCTTTCATCCTGCTGCCGCTGTTCGCGCCGGTGGCTGAGAAGCTGGGCATCGACATGGTGTGGTTCCTGGTGCTGATCGGCATGAACATGCAGACCTCGTTCCTGACGCCGCCCTTCGGTTTCGCCCTGTTCTACTTACGCAGTGTGGCGCCATCGACATCCTATGAGGACACCCAGACGGGCAAGACGATTGCCGGTATCAAGACCATGCAGATCTATCGTGGGGTGATTGCCTTTATCGCCATCCAGGTATTCGCCTTGATCATGATTCTGGTTTTCCCGGGGATCGTTACCGGCGGGCTTGATGAACATGTCGAGGTTGATCTCGATGCCGTGGAAATCAACATCCAGCAGAACAGCTACGGTGGCGGCAGTGCGTATGACACGCCGGCCTTCCCGAGCCTGCAAGATAGCGATGGTGGCGGTGCGGCCCCGGCGGCCGAGCCGGATCCGAACGCGGCGCTGATGGATGCGTTGCGCGATGCACCGGCGCCGGAAACGAAATAAGTTCGGCGCTTGATGCAAGAAACACAAAGGGGCCTCGTTGGCCCCTTTGTGTTTTTGTGCGTCTGACATGCTGACCAAGCACTTCGATGGCGTAAACAGCCCGATGGTGTTCGACCCGTGCCCAGGCGTCGCTGGCGAGTCGTGTCAGTGCAAATCCGACACCAGCGCGAACTGTGTTTCCGGCGCAATTTCCTCAAGGGCCACCGTGTAGGCGGGGTGGTCGATGCCCATCCCCAGCGGGGCCCCATTCTTGAGCGCGGTAATCGCTGCCTCGCTCAGCTCGAAGCGCAGAAAGTGCACCGATGAGGTCTTGGTGTTGTTCTCCCGGTCGAGGTCTTCATCGGCAATGGCGAAGCTGGGCGGGCAGCCTTCGGCCTGCAGCCACACGGCTCTTTCAATGCCGCGCAGCACCTGCAGCTGAGCCGCCCGCTCTTCGGGGTCGGGGTATTCGATAAGCATCGTGGCCTTGAGGTTGCTGCCGTCCGGAATCAACGGGTTGTAAACGTCCAGCTCGTCCTGAATGCCTGCGGCCTCAAAGGTGCGTTCGATGCGCAACATTTCCTGGATCTGATAACGGACCGTGATTTCATCCTCGAACAATAAGGTGACGTTCGGGCCCAGATGTACAGCGCGGCGGCGTTTGTGGGCCATCACCTCCTGGCGGAACGTGGGGCGACGCTCGGCGTATTCTTCAAGCGACCAGAGCGTGTTGCGGGTCAGATGCGGCATGGGCGGGACTCTCCTTCAGATGCCGTAGGCGCGCCGCACCAGGCTGATCGGGTGCGCGAGCTCGGGCGTTTTCTGGTGATTCTGTTCGATGCCTTGGGCGAGATGGTGCCCGCCCAGCGGGCAGTCGGAGCTGATGAAGTCGGGTTCGAATTCGGCCATCTTGCGAAACACCGGTCGGCCGATCTTCATCGCCATGGCGTGGAACTCCTTCTTGACGCCAAAGGTGCCGGCATGGCCGGAGCAGCGTTCGGTGGTGTCCACTTCAAGCCCTGCAATCTTCTTGAGGAATTCTTCGGTCTTGCGGCCAATCGCCTGCACGCGGCCGTGGCAGGGCACGTGATAGGCGATCTTTCCGAGCTTCTCCTTGAAGTCGGTCTTGAGCAGGCCGTCCTTGTGGCGGGCAACCAGGTATTCGAAGGGCTCCCACATGGCGTCGCGCACGGCGAGCACATCGGGGTCGTCGGGGAACATGTGGGGCAACTCCTGCTTGAACATCAGCGTACAGGAGGGCACGCCGGTCAGAATCGCGTAGCCCTCGCGGGCCAGCGCCACCAGTTGCGGCATGTTGATGTTCTTGAGTGCCTCGACGCCGTCCAGATCGCCTTGCTCCAGTTTCGGCATGCCGCAGCAGGCCTCTTTTTTGGCGAGCCGCCAGGGGATCTCGTTGTGGTCGAGAATCGCCACCAGGTCGAGCCCGATGCCGGGCTCGTTGTAATTGATGAAGCAGGTCGAGAACAGCACCACCTTGCCGGGCGTGCGCTGGCCGTCCTTCACTTCGGTGGCGACGGCGTCGCCGGCGGCGGAGCGGAACTTGCGGGTGGCAAAGCTCGGCAGCCAGGCCTTGGCGTCGACGCCCAGCGTCTTCTCCATCAGCGCGCGCATGGGCTGGGTGCGATTGACGGCGTTGATGGTCTGCGTGACCACCGGAATGCCGGCGAACAAACCGGTCTTGTCGGTGGAGGAGAGCACGGTGTCGCGCAGCCGCGGGCCGGTGCGCTTTCGCTCGACCGCCTTGGCGCGCAGCATCAGGTGCGGAAAATCGATATTCCACTCGTGCGGCGGCACATACGGACACTTCGACATGTAGCACATGTCGCACAGATAGCACTGATCGACCACCTCGCCATAGCGTGCCTTGGGCACGCCATCGACTTCGCCGGTCGGGCCCTCATCGACCAGATCGAACAGCGTCGGGAAGGCGCCGCACAGGCTCACGCAACGCCGGCAGCCATGGCAGACGTTGAAAACGCGTTCGAGTTCTGCGTCGAGCGCGCCTTCGTCCCAGAAGTCGGGGCTTTTCCAGTCGAGCGGGTGGCGCGTGGGCGCTTCAAGACTGCCTTCGCGGACGATTCCGTTGGACGCCATGGGGCACCTTTTGATGTGATCTGTGAAGACGCCGCCGGCGAGCGCCGGCGGCGGAGCGTGCTCAGGCGTCGGCCTTGACCTCGTCAAGCGTGCGCTGAAACTTGTTGGCGTGGCTGCGCTCGGCCTTGGCCAGGGTCTCGAACCAGTCGGCGATCTCGTCGAAGCCTTCGTCGCGGGCTTCTTTGGCCATGCCCGGGTACATGTCGGTGTACTCGTGGGTCTCGCCGGCGATGGCGGCGGCCAGGTTGTCGGCCGTGGCGCCGAAGGGCAGGCCGGTGGCCGGATCACCACAGGCTTCCAGATATTCCAGGTGGCCGTGGGCATGGCCGGTCTCGCCTTCGGCCGTGGAACGGAACACGGCGGCCACATCGTTGTAGCCTTCGACGTCGGCCTTGCTTGCAAAATACAGATAGCGACGATTGGCCTGGGACTCGCCCGCGAACGCCGCTTTCAGGTTGCCCTCGGTCTTGCTTCCCTTGAGTTGCATGGTCGTTCTCCAAAGTGATCGGATGGCGCCCAACCGGCGAACACATGCCGGAAGGTAGTTTCAACATAGGTGGCCGATTGCGCCGAATGAAATTGGAATGACCAATGGCGAACATAGGCGGGCGCTATCGCTGCGCGCCGGCTGCAATTGGCCGCCGCCGCCGGTACACTGCAGGCTTCGCGATCACCGCAGCCGACGACAAGGCCATCCAGAATGAAAACCGAACACGCCCCGACCATTCGCCGTATCGACTACCAGCCGCTGGCCTGGACCGTGCAGAGCGTGGATCTGCACTTCACGCTCGACGCCAAGGCCACCGTGGTGCGCAACCGCATGCACTGCGAGCGCCGAGGGGCGGGGCCGCTGGTATTGATGGCCGAAGGGCTCACGCGCGTATCGCTCACCGTCGATGGTGTCGAAGTGGTGGAGACGGCGCTGCGCGAAACCGACACCGGTCTGGAGATCGACCTCGGCGAGCGCGATACCGCGCTGGTCGAGGTGGTCACGCAGATCAATCCCTCGGCCAACACCGAGCTGTCGGGCCTGTATCACTCGGGCGGCGGGCTGTACACACAGTGCGAGGCGGAGGGTTTTCGCCGCATCACCTGCTTCCCCGACCGGCCGGATGTGATGGCGCGCTTCACCGTCACGCTGGAGGCCGACATGGCCGCTTTCCCGGTGCTGCTGTCGAACGGCAACCTGGTGGATTCGGGTGATCTGGATGGTGGCCGCCACTTTGCCATCTGGGAAGATCCCTTCCCCAAGCCGAGCTATCTGTTTGCGCTGGTGGCGGGCGATCTGGAGGTGCTCGAGCGTACCGAAAAGACCCGCTCTGGCCGCGAGGTGCTGCTGCAGGTGTGGGTGGAAGATGGCAATCTTGACCGCGCCGATCACGCCATGGATTCGTTGGTGCATTCGATGCGTTGGGACGAGAAGACCTTTGGTCTGGAACTCGATCTCGACCGCTACATGATCGTCGCCGTCAGCGACTTCAACATGGGCGCGATGGAGAACAAGGGCCTCAACATCTTCAACGCCAAGTTCGTCCTCGCCAAACCCGATACCGCCACCGATGTGGACTACGAGCACATCGAGAGCGTGGTCGCGCATGAATACTTCCACAACTGGACCGGCAACCGCGTCACCTGCCAGGACTGGTTCCAGCTCACGCTGAAAGAAGGCCTTACCGTCTTCCGCGACCAGCAGTTCTCCGCTGACATGCTGGCCGCCGCCGGGGGTGAGTCGGCACGCGCGGTCAAGCGCATCGAGGACGTACGCGTGCTGCGCACCGCCCAGTTCCCCGAAGACGCCGGCCCCATGGCGCATCCGATCCGGCCCGACCAGTATCAGGCCATCGACAATTTCTACACCGCGACGGTGTATGAGAAGGGCGCCGAGGTCATCCGCATGCTGCATACGCTGCTCGGCGCCGAAGGCTTCCGCAACGGCATGGATCTGTATTTCAGCTACCACGATGGTCAGGCCGTGACCTGCGACGACTTCGTCGAAGCCATGTCCGAAGCCAACGGCGTCGATCTCGACCAGTTCATGCGCTGGTACAGCCAGCGCGGCACGCCGCGTCTGCTGGCCGAGGGGCGCTACGACGCCGCCGCGCGTCAATACACGCTCACGCTCACCCAGCAGCGACCCGATGGCGACGAGGCGCTGCACATGCCGGTGGCGCTGGGCCTGATCGGCCCGGACGGCGCCGATCTGCCGCTGATGCTGGCGGGCGACACGGCCGCGAGCCCGACGACGCGCGTGGTCGAACTCAAAGACACCACCACCACGCTGGTGTTCGAGGGCGTTGCCGCCGAGCCCGTGCCCTCGCTGCTGCGCGGCTTCTCGGCGCCGGTCATTCTCGAGCTGGCCGAAGACGACCGCCGGCTGGCCTTCCGAATGGCCCACGATTCCGACCCCTTCAACCGCTGGGATGCCGCGCAGCGCTTCATGGTGCGCGTGGTGCTGGCGATGACGGTCGATGCCGCCAAGGGCGTGCTGCCGCAGGTGCCCGATGCCTTCATCACCGCTTTTGGCGCCTTGCTGCATAACGAAAAACTCGATGCGGCCTACCGCGCCGTCGCACTCACGCTGCCGGCCGAAGCCTATCTGCTCGAACAAATGACTCCGGCCGACCCGGTCGCGCTGCGCCGTGCGCTGATCGTGCTCATGCGCAGTATCGGCGAGCGGCTCGGTGACAGCTGGCTGGGACTGGACGCCCGCCTGTCCGTCGCGGGCGAATACCGCTATCACCCGACCGACGCCGGTCGACGTGCACTGCGCAACCTCGGTCAGCGCTATCTGTGCGCGGCAGGGGTGGCCAAAGGCGTTGAGCGGGCCTTGGCACGCGCCACCGGCGACGCGCACATGACCGATCGCTTCGGCGCGCTGGCCGCGCTGGTGCACAGCCCGGCCAGTGCCGAGGCGGCCACCGCGCTGGCCGACTTCGAGCGGCGTTTTGCCAAGGACGCGCTGGTGATGGACAAGTGGTTCGCCATTCAGGCCGGTGCCTGGCGCTGGATCGATTCGGCCGAGCCGGCGCTGGCGCGCATCGAGGCGCTGATGTCGCACCCGGCCTTCAGCCTGAGCAATCCGAACAAGATCTACGCCTTGTTTGGCGCCTACTTCCGCGCCAACCCGGCCGAGTTCCACCGCGCCGACGGCGCCGGCTACCGCTTCTGGGCCGATCGCATCCGCGACCTGAACAAGCGCAATCCGCAGGTCGCCTCGCGCATGGCGCGCGTGCTGGAAAACTGGCGGCGCTTCACCCCGGCGCAGCAGGCATTGGCCCGCGAGCAGATCGAGGCGCTGGTCGGCGAGAAGGACTTGTCGCCCGATGTGCGCGAGGTGCTGGAGAAGGCGCTCGGCAAGACCGACTGATCAGCGCGCGAGGGGCAGGGCGATGACGAAGCGGGTGTGCCCCGCGTGCGATTCGGCGGCGATGCTGCCGCCGTGCACGACGATGATCGAATGGGTGATCGCCAGGCCCAGCCCTGCGCCTTCGCTGGTGTGCTGCCTCGCCGGGTCGGCGCGGTAGAAGCGCTCGAACAGACGCCCGATCGCCTCGGGGCTTCGGGAGCAGAATGGGTCTTCAAACTATGGAGATGAACTGCGACATGTTTACTCCCAGCACGCCGATCTGGTTGCGTTCGTTCGGTGGTGATTGAGAAAGCGGTGATTGTCGATTTGATAGATCAGGCTGTCGATTCAACGATGAAGACCATCACGACCATCTCAATGAAGCTTTCGATCAGCGGCGTTCTGCGCGTCTTTAATTGCCTGGACTATGTCGTCGCGACCAACCAGGGCTGCCAATTCAAGCGCATTCAGTCCAGAGTCGTCGAGAGCATCGCATTTGCTCCCGCCAGAAACAATTACTTGTACGACATCGATATGGCCTTTGAATACAGCCCAGAACAGCGCAAAGTCGCCTTCGTGCGATCGAATGTCTGGATCTGCGCCTAGCTTAAGCAGTCGAGAAACGATGTCAGCATGTCCATTGAAGGCTGCCCAGAATAGTGGCGTCCAGCCGGAGACGTCTTGTAGGTCGATGTTCGCGCCATGGCTCAACAGTGCCTCGACCATTGTCCATTTTCGCCAATAGACTGCGTGGAACAACGCCGAGCAGCCTTGAGCGTCGCGATGCTGGTCTGGAGAGCCGAGTGAAAGCAGCTGCTGCAGCGCTTTCAAATCATCCATCTTGATGGCGTCAATCAATGGCTGTACTGAGGATGGAGGGTGTCGAGGTCTTTGCATATTGGTCATGTCGTCTGGCAGGGCCTTGCTCACGATTGCTTATTCGAAGAGGAAATGATGCCGTTCGTCATCCTTTTCTAGATACCCGATTGCGTGTCAGGAAGGTTGTAAAGGTGTGTCGCCTAGCGGCGTTGCGGCCTTCGTCGCCGATATGTTTTTCAGCCGAGTCGTAGGCCGGTGGTCCCCTCCTGCATGCAGGCGACCACCGGGAAAGACGTTACTTGAGAGCAAAGCGCGCCGTCAGCGTGGGCTTGCCCGGCACGGTCACAACGGCGACAAGCTTTGTTCCAGCGCCGACCTTGAAGGCCCCCCTGGCTTCAAGTTTCTCGCCTGCGGGCTTCAACTCGACTTCCTGCTTTTCGGCGCCAGAGAGGATCGTCAGTTTCCCGCTGCCATTGGCGACATCGACGGGTTTGCCGTGATCGCGCAGATGCAACTGAATGAGATCCGGCTGGGCTACGAGTTCCAGATCCACGTCCTTGACCTCGGTAACCACGCCACCGTGAAGGGCTTCGTGCTCGTGGCCATGGTCATGTTTGCCGGCGGCAATGGCTGAAAAGCTGGCGCACAGGGCTACCGCAACGATCAGTTTTGAAATCTTCATTTTTTCTCCTTTCGGGTTTCGTTGATGAGGCGTCGATGACGTTCAGAAAGCTTCGGCGTTGTGATCAGAGAGCAGGCGCTCGGCATCACGCCGACCGAAGAGCCAGAACATTACTGGGGTAAGGAAGGTGTCGAGCAGCGTCGAGCTGATAAGGCCCGAAAAGATAACCACCGCGACCGGGTGCAGGACCTCAGTACCTGGCCGTTCCGCTTCGAATAGCAACGGTGCCAGTGCAAACGCGGTCACGAGAGCGGTCATCAAGACTGGCGACAGGCGCTCCAACGAGCCGCGAACGATCATCTTGTGATCAAAACTCTCACCTTCGATACGCATCAGATTGATGTAATGGCTGACCTTCAGAATGCCGTTTCGCACCGATATGCCCGCCAGAGTGATGAAGCCGATCAATGCTGCAACCGACAGCGGTTGCCCCGAGATCCAAAGGCCGATCACGGCGCCGACGAGCGCGAGCGGAATGTTTGCCATGATCAGCGCTGAGAGGCGTACGGACTTGTAGCGGCTGAAGAGGACCACGAACATCAGCACCAGCGAAATCAGTGACAACAGGCCGACGAGTCTGGAGGCCTCTTCCTGTGCCTGGAACTGCCCACCTAGCGTGATGAAGTACCCCTCGGGCAATTTCATATCGGCCACGGTCGCACGAATATCCGCGACGACCTCCGACAGCGGACGCTGCTGGGCATTGGCCGACAACACGATACGGCGTTTGCCGTCGTCGCGGCTGATCTGATTGGGACCGTCGCCGTCTTCGATGGAGGCGAGCTTCGACAAGGGAACATGCCCCGTGGGCGTTTCCACAAGGATCTGCGCGAGTCCATCGACGGAGCGCGCAGATTCCGGCAGGCGCACGACCAGCGCGAAGCGCCTCCCGCCCTCTACGATCTGCGTCACCTTTTCGCCTTCGACCAGACTCTGTAGCGTAGCCAGGATTTGGGGCGCAGGGACGCCGTAGCGTGCTGCGGCCGCATAGTCGATGCGTACCTTGATCTGCGGCGCCAGCACTTGCTTCTCGATTTCGAGGTCAGCAAGCCCTGGAATGCTGGACAGGCGCGCCTGCAGGGCGTCGGCCTGCCCCCGAAGCGTATCGAGATCTTCTCCGAAAATCTTGATGGCAATTTGCGACCTCACGCCCGACAGCATGTGATCGATCCGGTGCGAGATCGGCTGTCCAATCGCGATTGCGGCCGGCATATTGACGAGTCGTGAGCGAATGTCGGCAGTGATCTCTCCCATTGAGCGAGTCATTTCGGACGTAGGAATGAGTCCAAGATCGAGCTCGCTGACGTGCACGCCTTCGGCATGTTCGTCCAGTTCCGCGCGTCCGCTGCGGCGTCCGACGTGGGTGACTTCAGGCACCTGCTTGACCAATACCTCGGCCTGTTGTGCGAGTGCGGTCGATTCGGCGAGCGTTACCCCGGGGTTGAGGCGCATGCCGATGAGCAGCGTCCCTTCATTGAATGGAGGCAAGAACGTTGTCGGGAAGAAAGGAACCGCCGCCGCTGCAACGAGAATGGCAGCCGCTCCCGCGGCCACTGCCGCTCTCGGCCTGTCGAGGACGGCCTGCAGGCCGTTACGATATCGCGCCTTGAGCCAGGCCAGAACACGGGTATCGCCATGCTCCAGGGACTTCATGCGTGGCAGCAGGTAAAACGACAACACGGGCGTTACCGTCACGGACACCACCAGTGAGGCGAGTGTCGACACGATGAACGCCACGCCCAGCGGCACAAAGAGCCTGCCTTCCATTCCGGGCAATGCGAACAGCGGCAAGAACACGAGGACGATGATCACGGTTGCGTACAGAATGGCCGAACGCACTTCCATGGTCGCGCTGGCAACCAGTTCGATCGGGTGTAGATGGTGCTCGGGATGCTTGACGCGATCTTCCTTCAGTCGCCGCAACACGTTCTCGACACCAACCACTGCATCGTCAACGAGCCCACCGATGGCAATTGCGAGCCCGCCAAGTGTCATTGTGTTGATTGACAGCCCGTGATACTTGAAAACCAGGGCGGTCATGAAAATCGATACCGGAATTGCCGTCAGCGCAATCACGGTCGGGCGAAGGGTTCCAAGGAAGAAAAACAGGATCGCCGCAACAAATACCGATGCACCAATGAGTTTGCCCTGTAGCGTGCTGATCGAGGCCTCAATGAAACTCGCTTGACGGAAGGTTACCTGTGGCGCCTCCATGCCCTCCGGCAACGACTTTCCCATTTCAGAGAGCGCAGTCTCGATGGAACGTGTCAGATGGATTGTGTCCGCTGTGGGTTGTTTCTGGATTCCCAGAATGACCGCGGGCTTTCCTTCGAAACCTGCGTCACCGCGCTTGATGGCGGGGGCAAAGGTAACCGACGCGATCTGCCTCAGCAGGATTGGTTGTCCCTCCTTTGCCGTAATTGCGAGGTTTTTCAGGTCGTCAAGATTTGAGGTGCGGCCGAGATTGCGGATCAAGTACTCGCGCCCGTTCAACTCGAGAAAGCCACCCGATGTGTTCGACGAAAAACCGCGTATTGCCGACTCGAGCTGATCAAGCGAAATTTCGAGTTCGGCCATCCTTCGAGTATCCGGCTGTACCTGGAACTGCCGAACTTCGCCTCCGATCGGAATGACCTGCGCGATGCCCGGGATGGCCATCAACCGCGGGCGGAGCACCCAGTCCGCGTACTCTCGCACCTGCATCGGTGACATCTTCATGGTGTCGATCGGGATCGCGATCTGCATGATCTCGCCCATGATCGAGCTGATCGGCCCCATCCGCGGAATCACGTCCGCTGGTAGTCCTTCCTCCATTGCGGAAAGCCGCTCGGATACCATCTGCCGGGCACGGAAAATTTCCGTGCTCCAATCAAACGTCACGTAAATGAACGACAGTCCTGAGCTAGAAATCGAGCGCACGGACTCTACCCCCGGAAGACCATTCATCGTTGTCTCGAGCGGGAAGGTGATGAGTTGCTCGACTTCCTCGGCAGCCATGCCGCCCGATTCGGTCATGATGGTCACGGTCGGTTTGTTCAGATCGGGGAATACATCCACTGGTGAGCGTGACAGCGTGAATGCGCCGTAGGCCATCAGCACGATACTCGCGATGATCACCAGCAGGCGGTTGCCCAGGCTGTTGTCTAATAGCCACTTGAACATCAGTTGGGTGCTCCGTTAGCGAATCTGGTTGATCAAGGTCGCAGCGCCGGTCGCGACGCGCTCGCCTGTGGCAAGGCCCGATGTCACCGCCACGGTGACGCCGTCGAGCGGAGCAACGGTGACGGTGCGCGGCTCGAATCGCTCGGCTGCGGTCTTGACCCAGACAATGGTCTGGTTTGCCGGATTCTTCAGCACCGATGCGGCGGGAACCCGGATGCCGGCAATCGTGCTGCGCGTTTGCACATAGACTTCGAGTGGCTGCCCCACCGCCAGCCGTTCGAGCGCTTCCCCCGTGGCGGCAAAAGACAGCGGTAGAGCCTGTTCTCGCAAGCGCCTTGCGGCACCTATGAACTCAAGTGGCACGCGCGATTCGCCAACCGCGATGCTCGCACCAGCAATGTCAGAGGTCATATCGGTGTCGTAGGCCAGTGCCTCGACCCGCATTCGTCGGGGGTCGACGATTTCGAAAATGAGCTCCCTCGCATCAACAACCTGTCCGGCGACGGCATTGCTTGACGCAATCGCCCCCGACACCGGGGCCACCAATGCATCACGGTTGCCGAGTCCGCCGCTGACTGCCTTGGCTCTTGCCGTCAGGCTCGCCAGTTCGCTCTCCGCCGCCTCGATCTCCTTTCGGGGAACGGTATCGGCAAGATCTTTCAGGCGTGCCAGGCGTTTTTCCGCAAGCGACCTTGTCGCCTTCAGTTCGGCGAGTTGGGCCACCTGGTTCGAGCGCTCAATGGGATCAACAGAGGGCACGACATACGCGAGCACGGTCCCCTTTGCTACGGTCTGTCCTGACACGGGCAGGCCGCCCGGTCCTGCTTCGAGTCGGCCGGCGACCAGCGCTTGTACCTTGCCGCCGGAGTTTGGATCCATGGCCACCCGCCCCGCGAGCGCCAAGGTACGTGGCAACTCGCCTGTCTCTGCAACAATCGTGCGTACCGCAATCTGGCGTTGAGCAGGCTTGGGGAGGAAAACACTGCCATCGGGCTGGCGCGCCGGGCCGTTCGTGTTGGCAGCAGCAGGCCCCTCGTCTCCATGGCTATGCCCCTCGCCTGCGAAGGTAGTCCACGAGGCGCTCGTCGCCGCCAGGAACAGTGTGAGCATCAGAATCTTCGACTTCATGCTGCACCCCCTGCCTGACCGTTGCGAACACTTCCCTTTCTCTGCGCGGCCCAGCCGATGAGTCCAATCGCGGCTACGCCGGCACCCAGCCACGGCGCGTAAGCCTTCCACTCGGGCGCGTCGGCTACCGCCAGCGTGCTGGCGTCGTCATCGTGCAGATCTAGTTCACCGACCAACAGATCGCTTTCCTGTCCGGCGATGACCGTTGCAGTTACGGCGACGACGCCGGAGTCGAGTTCCTGCTGAAGCGTGGCCTCGAATTCTCCGACGGCATGGTTTTCGACAGGGATGGAAACACCGCCGAGTTCGAGCGCCAGACTTGCGCCCTCGACCGGGCTGTTGTCGTCGAAGCGGTCAAGATACAGGGTGATCCTCTTGCCATTGACGATGCCGACGAGCTCAAAGAGTTCAGATGCCGCCGTAAATCTAGGCAGGGCGGGGCCGGCGGCGGGCGCGGGGGTCTCGCCATGATCATGTCCTTCGCCGGCCAAAGTGTGCGGCGAGGCGCTCGAGAGCAGGGCGGCAATGCACCATGCCATGACACTACTAAGTGCTTTCATTTCTAGGTTCCTGATATTCATTCTGGAAGAAGGCCCATTGCCTGACGCAAGGCGGAGATGGCCGCTGCAAATTCGATACGCGCGCTGGCGAGCTGGCGATCGGCTTCAGCAGCGTCCAGCTCTATACGCAGCCGGGTCGGCAAATCGACTTCACCTATACGGAATGCTTTCTGGAAAAATGCGCGCGACTCGCCGGCGAGTCGCGAACGATGCTCCGCTGCGGCGATTTGGGTTCGTGCCGATTTCACTCGACTGCGTGCAGTGTCGATGTCACTCAGTACGCGCTGCCGTTCAAGTGTCAGCTGTGCTTCTGCCTCAATTGCGTCGGCGCTTGCGGCTGCGATGCTTGCGCGGTTGCGGGAGTCAGAGCCAAAAGGAATGCGCACACCAAGCGTTACTGTTTGCTGCCATGCGTCACCAAATGCCCCGCGTTCCCGGGTTGTTGCGAGAGTCAGTTCAGGGTTGGCGCGACGCTGTGTGCTTGCAAGCGTTGCAGCTCGCCGCGCCACTTCGCTCCGATCCAACAGTTCTGAAACGACCGGGTGCTCAGCGTCAGGCAGCGGTGATTCCCTGCCTGCGGAAGGCTCCGGTTCAATAGATGTATTTCCAGGCGCTAGCTGGAGCGCGGTGCCGCCGGTGACTGCTCGCACCGTAAGCATGGCTGCGGCCAGTGCGCTCTCGGCTTCGGCCAAAGAGGCCTCCGCCCCCGCAAGCGCTCCGTCCGCCTGGTGCTGATCCGCACGTGCCAACTCGCCGGCCTTTACTCGTCGCGCGACGTCAGAAGCCAGATTGCGAAAATTCGTGAGGCGCTCACCGGCGAGGCCGGCGTCGATGGATGCGCGCTGCCAGTCCCAATACGCACTCCGTACGGCGTTGGCAGTACGCAGCTTCGCCGCAAGGCTGCGACTTGTGCTTGCACTGATTTCGGCCTCGGCAAGGGAGCCGGCAGCGGCTCGTTCCCCCGGAAGCCACAGAGGGACGGTTATGCCGACTTCGAACTCACGACTGCCTTCATTGCGATCGAGTTGGTCGGTCTTGCCTGCGAGTTCAATCGACAGGGGTTCGGCCGTCCAGCTATCGGCGCTTGATCGCCGGGCGTGACCGGCTTCCAGACGCATGTCTCCCGCCAGCGCTTCTGGCTGGCGGGCCCATGCAGCGTCGAATGCCTGCTTCAGCGTTGTCGAAGGCGTGGCGGCAGGCACGTTTTGCGCGCATGCCGCAGTGGCCGCCAACGCGAGCAACGCGCCTGGCAGCCAGGTAATGCGATTCTTGCTGTACATCCAATTCTCCGTAAGTGATAGGGCACGGAAAATCGGCAGGACGCGGTCTGATCACCGCTAGGGACGCACACCCCACCTCGGTGCGGAGGGGGATAAGTAGGACTCGTCGCGAATGCCCTGCCGATCAGGCAGGGCTCAGCCACTTGGGACGTTCGGGTTCCGTGGCGGGTGCGGTGGAGAGCAAGAGTGGCGGGAATGCAGCCTTCACGGCTGGACCGACTGATACGGTCGAATTCGCGCAGTTGGTGAGGGCCGCTGCGCAGGCTGAGTGGCAGAAGCCACAATCGAGGTGTTTCCCGCCGGGGGTTTCGTCAGAATCGCGCTCGCTGACTTGATGGCGGTGTTCGTGATGCCCGACATGATCCGCGGCAGTTCCTGACTCGTGCTGGCAATAGGCACTCATCGCCGCCCAACCGAGTTGTAGCGGCATGAAGACCAAGAAGAGAGTGACCAGCAAACGGCGCATGGGCGCGGATTGTAATATGAAAGTACCTAAAGAAAAACCCTGCTGCTCGGATGGCGCTGTCAGTGCGAGCGGGCTCGTTCGAGCGCGTCAAACAGATGCAATGGGATCTTGCGCGTAGCCCCATGCTGACAACAAAAGCTGGTGGCTCCAAGGTCGTGGTGGCCTGTGAGGCGACCCGGCTTGATCCAAGAAGCGAACCATGAATGCAGGTTTCTGAAAAATGGGAATTTCACCGATAGCCGGGGCGATTCAGCCTGATCATGCCCCAGCCGGCAGGGTGAGGGAGAAGGTGGTGTTGTCCGCCTGCGATTTGGCGGCGATGCTGCCGCCGTGCGCGACGATGATCGAATGGGTGATCGCCAGGCCCAGCCCGGCGCCTTCGCTGGTGTGCTGCCTCGCCGGGTCGGCGCGGTAGAAGCGCTCGAACAGACGCCCGATCGCCTCGGGGGGCAGCGCGTCGCCGGTGTTGTTCACTTGAATCTCGGCGGCGCCCGCCGTCATTGTCAGCTTCACCATGACGACGCTGCCGGCGGCGGCGTGGCGTACCGCGTTTGAGAGCAGGTTCGACAGGGCGCGGCGCAGCATCAGGCGATCACCGCTGGTGGATGCAGCCCCCTCGGCGATCAGCCGGATTGTCTTTTCCTCGGCCAGCGCGTCATAGAAATCGAACAGCGCATCGACCTCGACGCGCAGGTCGACCGTCTCGCGATTGGGAATCGCCAGGCCGTGATCCGCCTTGGCCAGAAACAACATGTCGGCAATCATCTTCGACAGGCGTTCGTACTCCTCGGCGTTGGAGGCGAGGATGTCCTGGTAATCCTCGGCGGTGCGCGCGCGCGACAGCGCCACCTGGGTCTGGGTCATCAGGTTGCTGATCGGCGTGCGCAATTCATGGGCGAGGTCCGATGAGAAGTCGGACAGCCGGGTGAAGGCTTCCTGCAAGCGCGCCAGCATGGCGTTGAGGCTCGCCACCAGCGCGTGCAACTCCTGCGGCATCTGCGCCTCGGGCAGCCGGGCGTCGAGGTGTTGCGCCGTGATGCTCGCGGTACGCGTGGCCATGATCGCCAGCGGTGCCAGCCCGCGACGCGCCGCCAGCCAGCCGAGCAGCCCACTGACCAGCGCCGCGCCGATGACGAAGGCCCACAGCGTGCGCGAGAAGGCCTCCATGAACTGGATGTGATGGGCAATGTCGATGGCCGCGGCCACGATCAATTCACGCCCGGGGTGATCGGGCAGGGTGATGCGGATCGACAGGCCGCGATAAACCGTCGACGCCTGCGTCCACACAAACGGACGGCTCGTGTCGGCGCCGGCGGTGACGATGGGTGCCATGGTTGGAAAGTGCGCGTCGCCGGCTTCGAACAGCGTGCTGCGATCATTGTCGAGCACGAGCACGGACATCGCCTCGTGGCCGATGAAGGTGTGCGAGAGCATCGGCGGCAGCGGCGTGGGCAGGCCGGCGCCGAGATGCTGCTGCACGGTGTGGGCGATCAGGCCGAGCTTGGCGGACAGGACATCGATGTCCTGCTCTTCGAAGTGGCGCTCCATGGCCGAGCCGATGACCAGTCCGAGCGCCAGCAGCACGGTGCTGGAGGCGACGGCGAACAGCAGCGTGAGCCGCGCGGTGAGCGAAATGCGCCCGCTCATGCCGCTTCGGGGGCTTCGAGGACATAGCCCATGCCGCGGACGGTGCGGATCAGCTTGGGCTCGAAGGGGTCGTCGACCTTGGCGCGCAGGCGGCGCACGGCGACCTCGATCACGTTGGTGTCGGAGTCGAAGTTCATGTCCCACACCTGTGAGGCAATCAGCGAACGCGGCAACACTTCGCCCTGGCGGCGCATCAGCAACTCAAGCAGGCTGAATTCCTTGGCGGTGAGGTCGATCCGCTTGCCGGCACGGGTGACGCGCCGGCGGAGCAGGTCGAGTTCGAGGTCGGCGGAGGTGAGGGCCGTGGGTTCCGTGCCGTTGCGCCCCCGACGGAACAGGGTGCGCACCCGCGCGAGCAGTTCGGCGAAGGCGAAGGGTTTGACGAGGTAGTCGTCGGCACCCAGTTCAAGTCCCTTGACGCGGTCCTCGACCTGATCGCGTGCGGTCAGGAACAGCACCGGCAGCTCGCGGCCACTGCGCCGCACCGTCTCAAGCACCTGCCAGCCGTCGAGCTTGGGCAACATCACATCGAGGATCACCAAGTCGTAGTCGCCGGTCAGCGCCAGATGCAGCCCGTCCATGCCGTCGCGCGCGAGGTCCACGACATAGCCCGACTCGGTGAGCCCCTGTTTCAGGTAGTCGCCTGTCTTGACTTCGTCTTCGACGATGAGAATGCGCACTGCACCGCTCCGCATGGGTTCGTGCCCATTTTGCCCGACAGGCGAGCGGTCGCGGAAAGATAACAAAGATGTAATCTGCCGGTCAGGTCCGGGTCGACCCGCGGGCATCAGGCTGGACGCCATGTTATCGCGTGGAAAAGTCCGATGAATCGATTTGTCATGGGTGCCCTCACGGCGCTCGCCGGTCTGGGTGTCGCCGGCGCTGGCATGGTGATGAGCGGTGCGGTCAGTGTCGCGGCCGACGAGCCGCACAGCGACACTGTGCTGGAGTTTTTCAACCTGGCGCGCTCGCGCGCCGTGGAAGCCAATGCCAGCGGGATCGAGGTGCCTGCGCTGGACGATGAGGCGCAGGTACGCCGTGGCGCAGGCAATTACGCCGCCATGTGCGCCAGTTGCCACTTGCGCCCGGGCAGCGGCCCCACCGAGTTGAGCGAGGGGCTGTATCCCGCGCCACCGAACCTCACTCTGGCCGCCACAGAGCCGGCGATTGCGTTCTGGACCATCAAGCACGGCATCAAGGCCTCGGGGATGCCGGCCTGGGGCAAGAGCATGGGTGACGCGCACATCTGGGACATGGTGGCCTTCCTGCAACGTATGCCGTCGATGAGCGCCGATGACTACATGGCCGTGGTGGCCGCGAGCGATGGCCACTCGCATGGTGGCGGCGAACACATGATGGATGAGCAGCCGGCGGCGGCCGCCGATGACGATCACCATCCGGTGGGGGATCACCACGGGACGGCGAACGTCGCCTCGCATCATGACGCGGCGCCCGAACCGGAAGCCGCCCCCACGCCTGCCCGGAAGACGCATGTCCACCCGGACGGCAAGTCGCACCAGCATTGAGGTCACGGCAGCGCGAAGATGACGGAAATGTCATCTTCGCGTCAGCCGCCCGACGGTGCCGGCGCACCATACTGCATGCCATTCAGGTTCAACCACCCCACTGGAGTCATCATGATGAAAACCCTGTCCGCTGCCATCGTCCTTTCGCTCGGCCTCGGCGTTGCCGCACCGGTTCTGGCCGGTTCGGGGCATGGCCACGGTGCCATGCCGATGGCGGAGCAGAAGGCGCAGATGTCGGACGGCGAGATCAAGAAGCTCGACGCCGCCGGTGGGCGCGTGACCATCAAGCACGGCCCGCTGCACAGCCTCGGCATGGGGGCCATGACCATGACCTTCCATGCCGAAGGCGCGATGCTCAAGGATCGCAAGCCGGGCGACAAGGTGCGTTTCATGGCCGAAGATCGCGACGGCAAGCTGACCGTCACCACGATGGAAACGGCCCAGTAACAGCCTTTGCGGGGTGCGCCGTCAGGCGCGCCCGCCCTGCGGTTCGAACTTCGGAGCTTTCATGTCCTCCACAAAACGGGTGCGCAAGCTGAGTGCTTTGCGTGGGCTGGCGTGCGCGCTGCTGTCCGCGACAAGTGTCTCGCTGCTGGCCGACGAAGCGCCGCTGGGCGGCAATCTGCCTGACTTGATCCAGTACGCGCTCACGCGCAGTCCGGCGCTGAGCGCCAGCGGATTCGAGGTCGAGGCGGCACAGGCGCGAGTCGAGCCGGCCGGCGCCTTGCCCGATCCGCGCTTCCAGCTCGAACTGATGGACGCCACCAATACCATGTCCGGGCGCGGCGCATCGCTGGTGCCGGGCGAAGTGGGGCAGACGCGCTACCGGGTGATCCAGCCGATTCCCTTTCCGGGCAAGCGTGATCTGCGCGCCGCGGTGGCCGAAGCCCGCGTGGGGCAGGCCGACGCGGAGCAGACCGGCACCCGTCTTGCTGTCGAGACGCAGGTCAAGACCGCATTCGCCCGCCACTACCAGGCGGCCGGGCAACGTCAGATTCTGGAAGGCACGCTGAGCCTGCTCGGCGCACTCGAGCCCATCGTGCTCACCCGTTACAGTGTGGGCCTGGTACCGCAACAGGACGCGATCCGGGTGCAGAGCGAGATCTCCGCCCTGCGCGTTGAACTACTCGAGGTCGAGCGGCGTGAGCGCGAGGCCGCCGCACGGATGAATGCCGCGCTGACCCGCCCGGCCGATGCCCCGCTGGCCGTGCCTGCCGCGCTCCCGGCGAGCCCTGAGCATTTGAACTTGGCACAGCTGCGCAGCCACCTGCGCGAGGCCTCGCCCGAGCTTGCCCGGCTGCGCGCCGGCCAACTTGCAGCCGGACATACGCGGGACCTGACCTATCGGGATCGCTACCCCGACATGGCGCTGGCGCTGACCAACAACCGCCCCCGCAGCGGCACGGACAGCTGGGACGTGATGCTCGAAGTGACGATTCCCTTCCAGCAATCAGCCCGACGCGCGCGTGAGCGCGAGGCCGAGCGCATGCAGGACGCGGCCGAGGCCCGCGTGGCGGCCGCTGAAGCGGCCCTCGAAGGACGCATCGGCGAGGCCTGGGCCGGCTTTGAAGCGAGCCGGAACAAGGCGCGCCTGTTGCGCCACACCCTGTTACCGCAGGCCGAGGCGGCCTATGCCGCGGCCGAGGCTGGCTATGAAACCGGCCGGGTGAATTTCAATACCGTGATCGAGGCCGAGCGGCAGATCCTGCGCACCCGCCTGGCCTTGCTCGATGCCGATGTCGACCGCTTCGTGCGGGTGATCGAACTGGAACAACTGACCGGAGCGCCCCTGTGAAACCCCTTTTTGTTCTGGCGCTTGTCGTCGCCGCCGCTGCGGGCGGCGCCTTTCTTGCCCAGCCCGGCCCGATGCCGCCGGTGCCCGAGGCCCATGCCGCGGCCGATGGCGACACACCCGCTGCGGGCGAGCGGAAGATTCTGTATTACCGCAACCCGATGGGCTTGCCCGACACCTCGCCGGAACCCAAGAAGGACTCGATGGGCATGGACTACATCCCGGTCTATGCCGACGACGCCCCCGATGACAGCGGTGCGGTGGCGGTGAGTCCGACGCGCCTGCAGACCCTGGGCGTGAAGACCGCGCGGGCGCAGGTGCAGACGCTCGACGCCGCGCTGCGGGCGGTCGGGCGGGTCGAGATCAACGAGCGCGCGATCCACGATGTGTCGCCGCGCTTCGAGGGCTGGATCGAGCGGCTGTATGTGAATGCCAGCGGCGATCCGGTGAAGCGTGGTCAGGCGCTGTTCTCGGTCTATAGCCCGGAGCTGGTGTCGGCGCGCAAGGAAGTCGAGATTGCCGAAAAGCTGGCCAAGGGGGCGGGCGCGTCCGACCCGGTCGCCCGCGACAGCGCGCAGCGGCTGCTCGGTGCGGCACGCGAGCGCCTGCGCCACTGGCAGGTGGCGGCCGGGGGTGGCAGTGCGAGCAACATCACCTTCAACTCGCCGGCCAATGGCGTGGTGCTCGAGAAAAAGGCCGTCGAAGGCATGCGCTTCGCGCCCGGCATGGCGATCTACCGGATTGCCGACCTGTCCAGCGTGTGGGTGATTGCCGATGTGTATGAACAGGATCTGGCGCGGGTGCGGGTCGGTCAGCCGGCCACGGTGCGGGTCGAGGCCTTTCCCGAACGCATTTTCGACGCCAAAGTGACCTATCTCTACCCGACCCTCAACGCCGCCACGCGAACCACGCCGGTGCGCCTGGAACTGGACAATCGCGACGGGCTCTTGCGTCCGGGGATGTTCTCGCATGTCGAGCTGGCCGACGGGGGCGCAAAGCCGCGGCTGACCGTGCCCCGGTCGGCGCTGATCGACACCGGCGAACGTCAGGTGGTGTTGCGGGTGGCGGGTGAGGGGCGCTTCACGCCGCAGCCGGTGCGGGTGGGCCAGCGCGGTCGTGATCACATCGAAATTCTCGAGGGCATCGCCGACGGCGACGAGGTGGTGGTGGCGGCCAACTTCCTGATCGACGCCGAGAGCAATCTCAAGGCGGCGCTGTCGGCCTTTGCCGCACCCGAGGCGGTCAAACCGGCGGCCAAGACTTATGAGGCGGTGGGTTCGATTGACGCGCTGGACGCCGCCGCGAACAGCGTGTCGATGAACCACGAACCGATTCCCGCCCTGCAATGGCCGGCCATGACCATGGATTTCGGCCTCGATTCGGCCGAGGTGGCCAAGGGCTTGCTGCCCGGCGAGCCGCTGCGCTTTACGTTTGAAGACCGGGGCGACGGCGAGTTCGTGATCATCAAGATGGACAAGGCCGATCCGGCCGCCGCCGCGCATAAGGGACACTGACATGCTCGATCGCCTCATCGACTGGTCGGCGCGCAATGTCTTCCTGGTGCTGCTGGCCACCGTCGCCGTGCTGGCCGGCGGCGTGTATGCGGTCAAGCAGACGCCACTCGACGCGCTGCCCGACCTGTCGGACGTGCAGGTCATCATCTACACGCCCTACGCTGGGCAGGCGCCCAAGGTGGTCGAAGACCAGGTCACCTACCCGCTCACTACGGCGATGCTGGCCGTGCCCAAGGCCAAGGTGGTGCGCGGTTTCTCGATGTTCGGCGCGTCGTATGTGTATGTGATCTTCGCCGACGGCACCGACATCTACTGGGCCCGCTCGCGCGTGCTGGAGTATTTGAGCTCGGTGCAGGGCAGCCTGCCCGAGGGGGTGTCGCCGCAGCTTGGGCCGGACGCCACCGGCGTGGGCTGGGTGTTCCAGTACGCGCTGACCGGCAAGGACCAGTCGCTGGCCGACCTGCGCAGCGTGCAGGACTGGTATGTGCGCTACCAGCTGACCAAGGCCGGCGGCGTCGCCGAGGTGGCCAGCGTGGGCGGCTTCGTCAAGGAGTACCAGGTCATCGTCGACCCGCATCGGCTGGCGAGCTACGGGATTCCGTTGGCGCGCGTCTCGCAGGTGATCCGTGAGTCGAACCGCGATGTCGGCGGCCGGGTGGTCGAACTGGCCGAGAAGGAATTCATGGTGCGCGGCCTGGGCTATCTGAAGGGCGTCGAGGACATCGAAACCCTGGTGCTCAAGGCCGACGGCGGCACGCCGGTGCTGGTGCGCGATGTGGCGCGGGTCGAACTCGTGCCAGCCGGGCGGCGCGGCATCACCGAACTGAACGGCGAGGGCGAGGTGGCCTCGGGCATCGTCATGGCGCGCTTCGGCCAGAACGCGCTGGACGTGATCGCCAACGTCAAGGCCAAGATCGAGGAACTCAAGCCCGGGCTGCCGGCCGGCACCGAGGTTGTGACGGTGTATGACCGCGCGCCCTTGATCGAGCGGGCCATCGCCAACCTGAAATGGACGCTGTTCGAGGAGAGCCTGATCGTCGCCGCCGTGTGCATCGTCTTCCTGATGCATGTGCGCAGCGCGCTGGTCGCCATTCTGACGCTGCCGATCGGTATCCTGGTCGCCTTCATCGCCATGCGCTCCATGGACATGGGCAGCAACATCATGAGCCTGGGCGGCATCGCCATCGCCATTGGTGCGATGGTCGATGCGGCCATCGTGATGATCGAGAACGCGCATAAACACCTGGAGCGATTGCCTGCCGACGCGCCCCAGCGCGAGCGTGGCGAGGCGATGATCCGCGCCTGCAAGGAAGTGGGGCCGGCGCTGTTCTTCTCGCTGCTGATCATCACCGTTTCCTTCCTGCCGGTGTTCACGCTGGAGGGGCAGGAGGGGCGGCTGTTCAGCCCGCTGGCCTTCACCAAGACCTTTGCCATGGCCGGCGCAGCCTTGCTGTCGGTCACGCTGGTGCCGGTGCTGATGCTGTTCTTCATTCGCGGGCGGATCATGCCCGAGCAGAAGAACCCGGTGAATCGCTTCCTGATCTGGGCCTACCGGCCGATCATCCAGTGGGTGATGCGCTTCAAATGGAGCACGCTGGTGCTGGCGCTGCTGGCCATGGCGGCGACCATCTACCCGGCCCGCCAGATCGGCTCCGAGTTCATGCCCACGCTCAACGAAGGCGCCATCTTTTACATGCCGGCCTCGCTGCCGGGCATGTCGGTGACCGAGGCGGCGCGCCTGCTGCAGACGACCAACCGCGTCATCAAAACCTTCCCCGAGGTCGAATCGGTGTATGGCAAGGCCGGTCGCGCCGCGAGCGCCACCGATCCGGCGCCGATGGAGATGTTCGAGACCGTCATCAACCTTAAGCCCGAGGCCGATTGGCGGCCGGGCATGACCGTCGACAAGCTCGTCGCCGAGATGGATGCCGCGCTCAAGTTTCCCGGTGTGGCCAACTCCTGGACCATGCCGATCAAGGCGCGCATCGACATGCTGTCGACCGGCATCCGCACGCCGGTGGGGGTCAAGGTGTTCGGCAAGGATCTGGCCGAGATCGAAAAGCTCGCGCGCCAGATCGAGCAGGCTGTCAAGGCGGTGCCCGGCACCACCAGCGCCTACGCCGAGCGCGTGACCGGCGGCTACTACCTCGACATCACCCCGCGCCGCGAGCAGCTGGCACGCTACGGCATTACGGTGGGCGACTTTCAGCAGGTGGTGGCAACCGCGCTGGGCGGTGTGCCGGTGAGCACCGCCGTCGAAGGCCTGGAGCGTTACAACATCACGGTGCGCTACCCGCGTGCGCTGCGCGACGATCCGCAGCGGATTGCCAACGAGGTGTTCGTGCCGAGCATGAACGGCATGATTCCCCTCGGCCAGCTCGCCGATGTCACGCTGCGCAACGGCCCGCCGGGCATCAAGACCGAGAACGCCTTGCTGGCCGCCTACGTCTTCGTGGATATCCGCGACCGCGACGTGGGCTCGTATGTGAAAGAAGCGCAGCAGGCGGTGGCCGACGCGGTCAGCTTCCCGCCGGGCTACTACGCCACCTGGTCGGGCCAGTTCGAATACATGGAGCGTGCCAAGTCCAAGCTGGCCGTGGTGGTGCCGCTCACGCTGGCGATCATCTTCGTGCTGCTGTATCTCAACTTCCGCCGCCTCACCGAGACGCTCATCGTCATGCTCTCCGTGCCGTTCGCGCTGGTCGGCGGCATCTGGCTGATGTGGTGGCTGGGCTACAACATGAGCGTGGCGGTGGCGGTAGGCTTCATCGCGCTGGCCGGCGTGGCGGCCGAGACCGGGGTGGTGATGCTGATCTACCTCGACCAGGCCTGGCAGGAAATCCGCGCCGAACGCGAGGCCGAGGGGCGTGCGGCGAGCGTGGCCGACCTGTATCACGCGATCATGGAAGGCGCGGTCGAGCGCGTGCGCCCGAAGATGATGACCGTGGTGGCCATCATGGCCGGCCTGCTGCCGATCATGTGGAGCACCGGCACCGGCTCCGAGGTGATGAGCCGTATCGCCGCGCCGATGGTTGGCGGCATGATCTCCTCGACCGTGCTCACGCTCGGCGTGATCCCGGCGCTGTATGCGTTGGTCAAACAGTGGCGCCTCAAGCGCGGGCTGGAGGCGCCGCCAAAGCCCGCACTGGCGCCCGCCGAGGCGGTTTGACCCTTCCTCAAACGGCCGCGTCATGCGGCCGTTTTTTCGTCAGCGGCGCTGACGACTTAGACATGACATCAAGGTCATCTACATTGCACAGGTGTCATGCGGAAGTCATCGTGGCGACGGCCGTCGGCCTCGATACTGTCCCTGCGGTTGAACGAAACCAACCGGACAACACTGACTGTAATGACAAGGAGCTTCACCATGAAAAACGCCATCCTCATCGCCACCCTGACCGGCCTCGTCAGCACTTCCGCTCTTGCGCTGGGCACCACCGGGCTTGAGAAATCCGTCCCGCTCGCCGATGGCCAGACGGTCCACATCTTTGAAAACGGGAAGATGGGCATGGAGGGACGCTACGGTCAGCCCGTCTTCATGGCGTCGGGTGCGTCGATGAAGGCAGCCGACGGGCGAGTGATCACGATGGTGGGGAACGAGACGGCGCGCGTCGGTTCTCTGCTGCAGACAACCCCGTAATTACGCGTGCTTCAGTGTCCACACGGGGGGCGGAGGCCCCCCGTGTTCATGTCAAAGATGTAATCGAGCCGTCACCAAACCGGCGGCTTGCGGTCGACAGACTGCTGACTCAGATTCCCGGGGATTCGCATATTTCCCGGCGGCCTATTTGAAGGAGCATGTATGTTCCCACTCCGGTTCCCCCCAATAAGGACGGTGGGCCCCAGCCGCCGCCGGTTCGTCCAGGGCCTTGCTGCCGGCGGCGTACTCGCCGCATGCTCGGGCCTCTCTTTGCCGGCATTTGCGCGAGAAAGGCACACCTCTGTCGGAGATGCTCCGGTCCTGAGCGGACGCGAGATTGCCCTTGTCGTGGATGAAACGCCGGTCAATTTCACTGGCAGCGTGCGCATGGCCACGACCATCAACGGATCGATTCCGGCGCCTACGCTGCGCCTGCGCGAAGGTGATGAAGTCACCATTCGCGTCACCAACCGCCTGCGCGTTCCGACCTCGATTCACTGGCACGGCATCATCCTGCCGTATCAGATGGATGGGGTGCCGGGCATCAGTTTCGCCGGCATCGCGCCGGGGGAGACCTTCACCTATCGCTTCAGGCTCGAGCAGGCCGGCACCTACTGGTACCACTCGCACTCCGGCATGCAGGAGCTGACCGGCATGTACGGCGCGCTCATCGTCGAACCGCGCGATGGAGAGCGGGTGCGCGCGGCGCGCGACTACGTGGTGCTACTGTCGGACTGGACCGACGAAGACCCGATGCATGTCTTCGCCAAGCTGAAGACGCAGAGCGACTACTACAACTACAACCAGCCGACGCTGGTCGATTTCTTCCGCGATGTGTCGGCGAGCGGCCTCAAGGCGGCGATCGACAAGCGCAAGATGTGGAACGAGATGCGCATGAGCCCGACCGATCTGGCCGATCTGTCCGGCGCGACGCTGACCTTCCTGATGAACGGCACCACCCCCGCCGGCAACTGGACCGGTTTGTTCCGCAAGGGTGAGCGGGTTCGCCTGCGCTTCATCAACGGGGCGGGCAACACGTTTTACGATGTGCGCATTCCCGGCCTCAAGATGGCCGTCATCCAGTCCGATGGCGTGGATGTCGAGCCGGTGACGGTGGACGAGTTCCGCTTCGGGCCCGGCGAGACCTATGACGTGCTCGTCGAGCCTAGGGACGACGCCTACACGCTCTTTGCCCAGGCGATGGACCGCAGCGGCTATGCGCGCGGCACGCTGGCGACGCGGGCCGGGCTGGAGGCGCCTGTGCCGGCGATGGACGCGGTCGAGTGGCTGACCATGGCCGACATGATGGGCGGCATGGGGACGATGGCGGGGATGGGGCACGGTACCGTGCCCGGTGCGATGAAAGGCATGGACCAGGGCGCGATGCCGATGCCGCACGGCATGGCGGGCATGAATCACGGCGCGATGGCCATGGATCACGGCCAGCATGCGATGAGCGACAACCCGCTTGATCGGCCAAGCCAGATCGTGCGGCATGCGCGCACCGAATACGGGCCGAGTACCGACATGCGTGTCGACATGCCGCGCACCAACCTCGACGACCCGGGCATTGGCCTGCGCAACAACGGGCGGCGCGTACTCACGCTGGCCGACCTGTCCACCGTTGGTGGTCCGATCGACCCGCGCGGCCCGGAGCGCGAGATCGAGCTGCACCTGACCGGCAACATGGAGCGCTACACCTGGTCGTTCGATGGCCTGGAGTTCGGCCAGTCGACGCCGGTACATCTGCGCTACGGCGAGCGGGTGCGCGTCATCCTGCACAACGACACCATGATGACGCACCCCATGCATCTGCACGGCATGTGGAGCGAGCTTGAAAACGCCGACGGTGAATTCCTCGTGCGGCGCCACACCATTCCGGTCCAGCCGGCGCAGCGCGTCAGCTTCCTGGTGACGGCCGACGCCCTCGGGCGTTGGGCCTGGCATTGTCACCTCATGTTCCACATGGACGCGGGCATGTTCCGCCAGGTGGTGGTGGCATGACGAAAACGACTTGCAGAGGAAACCCCATGAAGCGCTTGCCGGTGATCGCCCTCTCGCTTGCCGCGCTTGGCGCGGCCCCGTCGGCCGCCTTCGCCGCGGGGGCGCACGAAGGACACGACATGCCGGCCGCCGGCAAGCCGCAGATGCAGACCTCGGCGCCGTCCGCCGAGCCGACGGCAGCCATGGACCATGGCGGCATGAAGATGCAAGGTGGCCCCGCGCCGGCCGATGCGCGCGATCCCCATGGCTACGCCGGCGGATTCACGCTGGACGGCGGCCAATATGCGCTGGCCGGCCCGCGGCAACTGAGTCTGGCGGATGAACACAGCTTCGGCATGCTGCTGGTCGATCGGCTCGAACGGGTCGACACCCGCACGGCCACCTCCACAGCCTTCGATGCGCAGGCCTGGTTCGGACGCGACTACGACCGCTTCGTGGTCAAGGCCGAAGGCGACTACGCCGACGGTCGCCTCGAGGAGGCGCGTACCGAACTGCTCTGGGGGCACGCCGTTGTCAGCTACTGGGATGCGCAACTCGGGCTGCGCCACGACACTGGCGAAGGCCCGGATCGCACCTGGCTGGCGGTTGGCCTCCAGGGCCTGGCCCCGTACTGGTTCGAGCTGGATGCCACCGCCTACGTGGGGGCGGCGGGGCGAACGGCCCTGCGTGTCGAGGCGGAGTATGAGTTGCCGCTGACCCAGCGCCTCGTGCTTCAGCCGCGCGCCGAGTTCAACCTCTATGGCAAGAAGGACGAGGCCAACGGACTGGGCAGTGGGCTGACCGACGCTTCGATCGGAGTGCGCCTGCGCTACGAGATCTCGCGTCGGTTCGCGCCCTATGTGGGCGTGGCGTGGGGCAACAAATTCGGACAGACCGCCGACCTGGCCCGCGCCGAAGGTGCACCGACACATGAAACGCGCTGGGTGGTCGGCCTGCGGTTCTGGTTCTGATCAAAACAACGATGGTGTGCCCATGCCCCGTTCGTGGAGAGAGAAGATGAAGACAATGCTTGCCGTGATCGCCTTGAGCCTGGCGCCTGTCGCGGCCATGGCCGATGCCGAAGTGCACGCATCCGGCGTGCCCGGCGCGCCGGATGACATCGTTCAGGTCATCGACGTGTTGATGGACGACAGGCTGCATTTCTCGCCCGATACCGTCACGGTCAAGGCGGGCGAGACGGTCCGCTTCTTCGCCCGCAACACCGGCAGGATGAAGCATGAAATGGTGATCGGTTCGATGACCGATCTCACCTCTCATGCCGAGATGATGCGCAAATACCCTGGCATGGAGCATGAGGAGCCCAACATGATCACCCTCAAGCCGGGGCAGCGTGGCGGCATCGTGTGGAAGTTCGACACGCCGGGCAGTGTCTATTTTGCCTGCCTGGTCCCCGGGCATATGGAGGTCGGGATGATCGCCAAGGTCGTCGTGACCGAGTAATGCGCGATGTCGTCCAGGGGCCGAAGTGTCAGCGCGGGATGGCGGTTGCCGGCCCCGCGTCCGGCAGCGTGCACTTCATGACCACCATCCGCCGCCATCGGACCGAGCCGGGTGCCATGCATCGAGCAGACGACATTCTCGACCGCTTCTCGTGGGTTCATCGTGTTTCCTTGTTCACGAGATGTCGACGCGGCGCAGGCGCAAGGCGTTGGCAATGACGGATACCGACGACAGGCTCATGGCGGCCGCAGCGAAGATGGGGGAAATCAGGATGCCGAGGAAGGGGTAGAGCACCCCGGCGGCCACCGGGACACCGGCGGCGTTGTAGACCAGCGCGAAGAACAGGTTCTGGCGAATGTTGCGCATGGTGGCGACCGACAGCTTGCGCGCACGCACGATGCCCGTCAGGTCGCCCTTGACCAGTGTGAAGCCGGCACTTTCGATGGCCACGTCGGCCCCGGTTCCCATGGCAATGCCCACATCGGCCTGGGCCAGGGCGGGGGCATCATTGACCCCGTCGCCCGCCATCGCCACCCGCAGGCCGTCGGCCTGCAGCGCCTTGACGATGCGCGCCTTGTCGGCCGGCAGGACGTCGGCGCGGATCTCGTCGATGCCGAGCCGCGCGGCCACCGCCTTGGCCGTGCGTGCGTTGTCGCCAGTGGCCATGACGATGCGCAAGCCCTGCGCGTGCAATGCCTTGAGCGCCTGCGGCGTGCTGTCCTTGACCGGATCGGCCACGCAGACGAGGCCGGCGATGTCCTTGCCGATCAGCACGAACATCACGGTCTCGCCCTGATCGCAGCGGCGGTCGGCCTCGTCCATGTCGCGCCGGGCATCCACCCCGAGCTGTTCGAGCAATTTGGCATTGCCCAGCGCCACGGCGGTGCCGTCCACCGTGCCCGAGACGCCCTTGCCGGTAATCGCCTCGAAGGCCTCGGCCTTGGCCAGCGTGATGCCCCGGTCTTCGGCGCCGCTGACGATGGCCTCGGCCAGTGGATGTTCCGAACCCCGCTCCAGGCTGGCCGCGAGGCGCAGCACCTCGTTCTCGTCATGGTCGTGCGCCGCCAGCACCGCCACCAGCTTGGGCTTGCCCACGGTGAGCGTGCCGGTCTTGTCGACGATCAGCACGTCCACCTTGGCAAAACGCTCCAGCGCCTCGGCGTTCTTGATCAGCACACCCGCCTGTGCGCCGCGCCCCGTGGCTGTCATGATCGACATCGGCGTGGCCAGCCCGAGTGCGCAGGGGCAGGCGATGATCAGCACCGCGACGGCAGAGACCAGCGCATAGGCAAGTGCTGGTGCTGGGCCCCACGCTGCCCACGCGACGAAGGCGAGCACCGCGACGCCGACCACTGTCGGGACGAACTTGCCGGCCACCGAATCGGCGAGTTTCTGGATCGGAGCGCGCGAGCGCTGGGCGTTGGCGACCATGTCGACAATCTGCGACAGCAGCGTGTCGGCGCCGACTCGCCGGGCTTCGATGATGAGCGAACCGGTGCCGTTGAGCGTGGCGCCGGTGACCTCGTCGCCCTCGGTCTTCTCGACCGGCACGGGCTCGCCCGAGATCATCGACTCGTCGATTGACGAACGGCCTTCGAGCACGACACCGTCGACCGGCACCTTGTCGCCGGGGCGGACGCGCAGCCGGTCGCCCACGGCGATGTCGTCGAGCGGGATTTCTTCTTCCTGCCCGTCGGGACCGACCCGCCGTGCCGTCTTGGGGGCGAGATCGAGCAGGGCGCGGATGGCCGAGCCGGTGCGCTCGCGGGCACCAAGTTCCATCAACTGGCCGAGCAGCACCAGGACCACGATGACGGCGCCCGCCTCGAAGTACACCCCGACATGCCCTTGCGCATTCCGGAACCCGGCGGGGAAGATGCCTGGCACCAGCACGGCCGCCACGCTGAACAGGTAGGCGGATCCCACGCCGAGTGCGATCAGCGTGAACATGTTCAGGCTTCGGTTGAGCACCGACTTGACGCCGCGCGCGAAGAACGGCCAGCCGGCCCACAGGATCACCGGGGAACCCAGCAACAGCTCGGCCCACAGCGCTGCGCGCTCGCCGAGCATGTCCCGAAACACGCCGAGCCCGACGAGCGGGCCCATGGTCAGGATCAGCAGCGGGGCCGTCAATACGGCACCGACGCGGAAGCGGCGGCGAAAGTCGACCAGTTCGGGGTTCGTGCCCTCGTCGGCGGACGGTGGCACCCCCATCGGCTCCAGCGCCATGCCGCATTTCGGACATTCGCCCGGGGCGTCGCGCACGATCTCCGGGTGCATCGGGCAGGTGTACTTGGTGCCCTTGGGGGTCGGCTTGGCAGTCCGGTGCGCGCCGGCGAGGTAATGCGCCGGATCGGCTACGAACTTGTCATGGCAGGTGCTGGAGCAAAAATGATAGGTCTGCCCCTCGTGCCGGGCGGTCGGCTTGCCGGCATCGGGCGACACGGTCATGCCGCATACAGGGTCCGTTAGCGGTGTCTCCGCATGTGCGTGATGGGCGTCGGAGGGCGCCTTGCTGTGTTCATGACGGCAGGCGGTGCCATGGCTGTGATGTCCGTTCGGGGCGGAATCATGTGCGTTCATGGGGACGTTCCTCATTTCTCGGCGGATGCGTTTTGTGATGCTTGGAGGTCGGCGCGCCGGGCTTGGTTCGCCAACGCGGAGCAAAGGCGGGTGTTGTTGCCGCGTAGCGATTCCAGGCGTTGCCGAAGCGGGCAGAGGACTCGCGTTCTTCATGTCGGGCGAGCCGGATATAGACGAGCAGCAGAATCGGAAACATCACCAGCGTGACCAGCGTCGGCCACTGCAGCAAGAAGCCGATCATGATCAGCACGAAGGCCACATATTGCGGATGACGCACCCGGGCGTAGGGGCCGGTGGTGGCGAGCTGGCCGCTTGCCTGGGCGGTGTAGAGCACCCGCCAGGCCGCTGCGAGCAGCCAGAATCCACCGCCAATGAACACCGTCGAGAGCAGATGGAAGGGGCCGAAGTGCGGGTTCGTGCGCGACCCGAATATCATCTCCAGCAGGTGGCCAGCGTCGTGCGCCAGAAAATCGATTCCCGGAAAATGCTGTCCCAGCCAGCCGGAGAAGAGATAGATGGTGAGCGGGAAGCCGTACATCTCGGTGAACAGGGCAACGAGAAACGCGGAAAACATGCCAAACGTGCGCCAGTCGCGTGCGGTGCGTGGTTTGAAGAAGCTGAAGGCAAACAAGATGAAGATCGCAGCGTTGATCACGACCAGCGACCACAGCCCGTAAGCGGTATCGCTCATTTTTCGTCCCCGGCGTCCTTGCCGCCATGGCCGTGACCCCCGTGCATGAACACATGCATCAGCGGGCAGGCGAGGAGGAAAAGCCATGGCAACCCGCCGAGCAGGTGCACGCGGTGCTCGATGCCGAGCATGACCAGCGCAATGGCGGCAAAACCGCCGAAGACCCACCAAGTACGACGTGCGGGACTGCGAGGCCGGCGAGCGCCGTGCCGTGCGTTCGGATTCGCGGTGTCCATGGCGGTTCCTTGGGGGGCTGACGATGACTTCATTCTTCTCGGCCCCGGGCAACCGTGACATGACTTCTGGATGACAAAAATGTCATCTCCGTCTGCAGAGAAGTGGCGACGTCGTACGGCCCTGCCAGAAGGCTTTCCACCAGCGATCACTCGGAATTCATGTCGCAGCAGCAAGCGTGTGAACAGGAAAGCGCTGTCTGCGGCATCTTGCCAGGAGACACGAACGACCCATATGAAAGATGTCCGCGCTGGAAATCGATCCCGGCATCTCCCCATGACAGGATGGTCATCTTCCTTGCGCAAACGTCATGCCCAGGTCATCGGGCCGACGGAAGTCGGCATCGATACTGGCGCCGCGGTTGAACGACATCAACCGGAAAACTTAAACGCAAGGACAAGGAGCCGAACCATGAAAAACGTCATTCTTATCGCCGCCCTCGCTACTCTCGCCAGCACCTCGGCCATTGCCGTGGGCACGACCGGGCTCGACAAGTCCGTCGCGCTTGCCGACGGACAGACGGTGCACATCTTTGCCGACGGCAAGATGGGCATGGAGGGGCGCTACGGTCAGCCCGTCTTCATGCCGGCCGGGGCAACCATGAAAGCGGCAGATGGCCGTGCCATCACCATGGTGGGGAACGAGACGGCCCGTGTCGGCGCGCTGCTTCGGATCGCGCCGTAAGCGCCGGCGGATTCTCAGAAGCCAGGCGGCCGGATGGCCGCCTTTTTATTCATCCAGCCCGCTGCGCCGTCACGAAGATGACGGGAATGTCATTTTCGTGACAGGTCGGTGTTGGCGTGGGAGGACTAGTCTGGTGTTGAACTCGTCACAGGAGAGCCGTCATGAAAACGATCGCAGCAGTAGTTGTTGGTCTGGGCGTGTTGGTGTCGACGCCCATCCTGGCCGATGCGGCCCATCACCCGGATTCACCCCAAGCGAACGCGCAGATGCCGGGCGCGGACATGATGGCGGCGCGCATGGACATGATGCGCGCGCAGATCGACCGCATCGCCGGCGCAAAATCGGACGCCGAGCGGCAGGCCGCCATGGCCGAACATATGCAGACCATGCAGCAGACCATGGGGCAGGGCATGCCGATGGGTGCGTCCGGCTGCCCGATGATGCAGGGCGGAATGATGGGGAACAACATGATGGGTGACATGGGCCAGCGTATGCATCAGATGGAGCAGCGCATGGACATGATGCAGATGATGATGCAAAACATGGGGGGCGGGCGCAGCCCCATGGGCAAACCCGCCCAATAGCGTCAAGGGACGCAAGGCATGTCGAACGACGCGAAACCGAAGCGCTGGTGGCAGCGTTGGCATGACGCGCTGCGCGCCTGGATGACGGAGAACGCCCGCGCCCATGCGCGCGGGCGACCCCATGGCTGCTGTTCGGCTCCGCCGCCAGGTGCCGGCCGCCGCCATCGCTGACACAGGGAGAAAACAGGATGATCGAACGCGCGGCGGTTGTGGCGCTGGGCTTGATGATGGCGGGTACCGCCGTGGCGCAGGGCATGCAGGTGCCCAGTCCCTCGCCGGGGCTGATGCCCAACCCCACTATGGGCAAGCCTCTGTTCGAGAAGAACTGTGCCAGTTGCCATGGTGTGCAGCTTGACGGTAGCGACAAGGGGCCGCCGCTGGTGCATCGGATCTACGAGCCGTCGCATCATGGCGATATCGCATTCCAGCTGGCGGCAAAGAACGGGACGCGCGCGCACCATTGGCAGTTTGGCGACATGCTGCCCGTGCCGGGCGTGACGCCGGACGATGTGGCGCATATTACCGCCTACGTGCGGATGCACCAGCGCCGCGCTGGTATCCGCTGAGCCGCTTCGCGTCGAAACGGATCAGAGGAAGCGGTCGAGCAGTTTGCGCGAGTGCGCGTCGAGCGCCGGGAGGTGGCGGATCAGGTACTGGATGCCATGTTCGTCGGCAATCATCAGCATCTCATCGGGCAGGCGGCGAATGTTCTCTTCGCCGCGCAGCACGAACCGGGTGGGACCGCGGTCAGTGTCGACGTCCCAGGTGCTGGGCGTGGCAAAACTCGACACCGCTTTGAGCCGCTTGAGGACGGGCATGAAATCCCGTGCTGCCAGGGTTTCGTTGAGCAGCTGGCGGGTGGCTGGGTCGGTCTGGTTCAGATGGGTGATCCAGGCCAGTTCGTGACCCTCGGCGCTGAGCACCGAAATGCCTTCGTCGGGCGCGGCGATGGGGAAGGCGCGCACGACCTGAACATGGTCGTGGCGCTCGCCGGCGGCGTCGGTCAGGCTCAGATGCCCGAAGGCGTCGCGTGTCAGGGTGAAATCCATGGCGGGTGTCGTCATGTGCGTGCTCACTTGAGCGCCGGCTCGGCGGCGATGCCGGCGGTGTGGGCGCTTGGCATGGCGGGCGTGATGGTCGGCGTCAGTACTTCGCCTTCGACCTGGCGCTGTTGTGCTTCATACAGGCGCCAGTAGAATCCGCCGCGCTCGATCAGGGTGTCGTGATCGCCTTCTTCGACGATGCGGCCGCGGTCCATGACCACCAGGCGATTGGCCTTGCGCAGGGTGGACAGGCGGTGGGCGATGGCGATGGTGGTGCGGCCACGCACGAGGTTGTCGAGCGCCTTCTGGATTTCCTTCTCTGTCTCGGTATCCACCGAACTGGTGGCTTCGTCGAGGATCAGGATCTTCGGGTCGATGAGCAGTGCGCGGGCAATCGAGATGCGCTGGCGCTCGCCGCCGGACAGGCCCTGGCCGCGCTCGCCGACCAGCGAGTCGTAGCCCTGCGGCAGGCGCAGGATGAATTCATGGGCATGGGCGGCGCGGGCAGCGGCAACGATTTCGTCGCGGCTGGCATCGGGACGGCCATAGGCGATGTTCTCGGCGATGGTGCCGAAGAACAGGAAGGGCTCTTGCAGCACCAGGCCGATGTGCTGGCGGTATTCGGCCACCGGCACCGAGCGCACATCGGTGCCGTCGATGCGGATGGCGCCTTCGCTCACGTCGTAGAAGCGGCACATCAGGTTCACCAGCGTGCTCTTGCCCGAGCCGCTGTGGCCGACCAGGCCGACCATCTCGCCGGGCTGGATGACCAGATCGACATCGCGCAGCACGGCGCGGTTGCCGTAGCGGAAGCCGACATTGGCCAGGGTGATCTGCCCTTGCACGCCTTTGAGGTGCACCGGGTTGGTCGGCTCGGGGACGCTGGAGGCGTGGTCGAGAATGTCGAACACGCGCTTGGCGCCGGCGGCGGCTTTCTGGGTAACCGAGACGATCCGGCTCATGGAGTCGAGGCGGCCGTAGAAGCGTCCGATGTAGGCCAGGAAGGCGGTCAGCACGCCAACGGTGATGTCGTTGTTGGCCACTTGCCAGATACCGAAGGCCCACACCACGAGCAGACCGACTTCGGTGAGCAGCGCCACGGTCGGCGAGAACACCGACCACACGCGGTTGAGCTTGTCATTGGCTTCGAGGTTGACGCGGTTGGCTTCGCGGAAGCGCTGCGACTCGCGTTTTTCTTGTGCAAAGGCTTTGACCACGCGGATGCCGGGAATGGTGTCGGCCAGCACGCTGGTGATCTCGCCCCACACCCGGCCGGTCTTGTCGAAGCCGGTGCGCAGGCGGTCGCGCACGAGATGGATCAGCCAGGCAATGAAGGGCAGGGGCACCAGGGTGACCAGCGCCAACCATGGGTTGATCGAGGCGAGGATGATCGCGGTCATGATGATCATCAGCACGTCGGTGGCAAAGTCGAGCGCATGCAGCGAGAGGAACACGCAGATGCGGTCGGTCTCGGAGCTGATGCGCGCCATCAGGTCGCCGGTGCGCTTGTTGCCGAAGTATTCGAGCGATTGGCGCAGCAGGTGGTCGTAGGTGGTGGTGCGCAGGTCGGCACCGATGCGTTCCGAGAACAGCGCCAGGATGTAGGTGCGGGCCCATCCCAGACCCCAGGCCACCACCGCCGATCCGAGCAGCCCGCCGAGATAGAGCACGACCAGCGAGGTGTCGATCTGCTGACCGTTCTGATACGGAATCAGCACGTTGTCCATCAGTGGCATGGTCAGGTAAGGCGGCACCAGCGTGGCACCGGTGGCGGCCAGCGTGAGCAAAAAGCCGAGGAGCAACTGGCCTTTGTAGGGGCGGGCGAAGCGCCACAGACGAAACAGCGTCCAGGTTGAGGGCGGCTGGTCGATGCTGCCCGAGCAGGCTGGGCAGTCGTCTTCGTCGGGCGGCAGCGGGGCCTGGCATTGGGCGCACAGCACCGCCGGCACGGGCCCGGCCTCGCGGCCCTCGCGCAGGGCGTCGAGGACTTGGTCAAAGCGACGGCTGAAGCGCAGCGCGGCGGGATTCTGGGTGAGCGTGAAGCGCCAGATGGCCCGTCGGGCGGTGTCGTCCTGAAGCGTGAGGCTGCCGACACCGGCGTGGTCATGGGCGTGCAATTCAAACGTGGCGTCCAGCGGCCAGGCGGCAATCTGGCCGTCGGTGGCACAGGCGATCAATTGTCGGCCGGTGAGCACCAGCACCGAATCGCCGAAGCGCAGCGTGTCGTCGAGGTCGAGCGTCAGCCAGGCTTCGATGCTTTCATCGGGCGCAAGAGCGCTTTGCAGATAGGTGTGCCACGGAGCGGGCAGAGGCGGTGTCGAGGCGGTGTCGGCGGTGGCCATGGTGTTGGTCAACATGCAACGAGTGGCAGTGTGCAGCACTTGTGCTGCAGCGCGGGGCAGCGAACTATACGCCCTTGCTACAGCAAGGATTGAGCACTTTCAATTACTCACAAAAGAATATGTCGGTGGTGCCGTAAAATCGAGCGCTGCAGTCGCTATGATACGCGCCGGCTGCGTTGTGTTGCCGTCTGGCGATACTTCCTCAAACCCCGACATGGCGGACGTTTCTCCGACGATGACTAATCGAACCCTGCAAGTACTCCGTGTGCGTTATCTCGACGGCCCGAACATCTGGACGTACCGTCCGGTGATCGAGGCCTGGGTGGACATTCATGATCTGGAAGACGCGCCGTCGAATCTGATTCCCGGTTTGTACGAACGTCTGACAGCGTGGCTGCCCGGCCTGATCGAGCATCGTTGCGGCATTGGCGAGCGGGGCGGCTTTCTTGAGCGCCTGCGCGAAGGCACCTGGGCGGCGCATATTCTTGAGCACGTGGTGATCGAGCTGCACGGCATGGCCGGGGTGCCCGAAGGTTTTGGCAAAGCGCGCATGACGCCCGAGCGCGGCATTTACAAGGTGGCGTTCCGTTCGCGAACCGAAGTCATTGGCCGGGCCTGCCTCGACGTGGGCCTGCAATTACTGCAGGCGGCCATTGACGACGCAGCTTTCGATGTGGCAGCGGCGGTCGCGGATTTGCGCACGCAGGTCGATAAGCGCGCACTGGGGCCGAGCACGGCGTGCATTGTCGATGCTGCCTATGAGCGACGCATCCCGACGGTGCGCTTGACCGGTGGCAACCTGATTCAGATGGGTTACGGCGTGTGCCAGCGACGCATCTGGACGGCCGAAACCGATCGCACCAGCGCGATCGCCGAAGGCATTGCCAGCGACAAGGATCTGACCAAGCGACTGATTTCGGCCTGTGGCATTCCCGTGCCTGCCGGCGAGATCGTCGACTCTCCGGCAGCCGCCTGGGCGGCGGCGGAAGACATCGGCTTGCCGGTGGTGGTCAAACCCACCGACGGTAACCATGGCCGTGGCGTCTCGATGGCGCTCGATTCGCGCGAGGCCATTGAAGCGGCCTGGGCAGTGGCTGACAGCGAAGGCAGCGGCGTGATGGTCGAGCAGTTCATCGCGGGCGTGGAGCACCGTTTGCTGGTGGTCGGCGATCGCGTGGTGGCGGCCTGCCGGGGCGAAGAGGTGTGTGTTGTCGGCGACGGCGTGAGCACGGTCGAGGCCTTGATCGACAGCCAACTCAATACCGACCCGCGTCGCGGCAGTGACGAAGCGTTTCCGCTGGATGTGATTTCGCTGGATATTTGCCCGACCGTCGTGCTTGAGCTCGAACGGCAGGGATTCAATTGTGCGTCCGTGCCCGCCGCAGGCGAGCGCGTGCTCATTCAGCGCAATGCCAATTTCTCGGCGGATGTCACCGCGCAGGTGCATCCTGACGTTGCCGCCGATGCGGTGCTGGCGGTCAAGGTGATTGGTCTGGATATTGCCGGGGTCGATCTGGTGTGTTCGTCCATCGACCAACCCTTGCGTGCGCAGGGTGGCGCGGTGGTCGAAGTTAACGCGGGCCCCGGTTTGTTGATGCATTTGAAACCCGCCAGCGGTGAAGCACAGCCGGTGGGCGAGGCGATCGTGGCGCATCTTTTCCCTGAGGGCGACTCTGGTCGTGTGCCGGTGGTTGGTGTGAGCGGTGCCGAGGGGCGTGCGCAAATTGCGCATCTGGTGGCCTGGCTGCTGCAAAGCGATGGCCGTTACGTGGGCCTGGCCTGCGAGGATGGCTTGTGGATGGGTGGCCGTCTGGTGACCGATCGCAATGGCGCCAGTTGGGATTCGGGCCGTCGCGTGTTGATGAATCGCAACGTTGAAGCGGTGGTCATCGAGAATGGCCCGGTGGTCATTCTCGACGAAGGCATGCCGTATGACCGCTGCGCGGTGGGGGTGGTGACCACCGCCGGTGTGCCGTCGGCCCTGGCCGACTGGCATATCCAGGAAGACGCGCACTTGCGCAATGTGTGGCGCACCCAGGTTGACCTGGTGCTGCCGTCGGGCGCCGCGGTGCTCAACGCCGATGACACCATGGTGGCGGGGCTGGCCGAGCTGTGTGACGGTGCGGTGTGGTTCTACAGCACGCAGCGTGACTCGCCGGTCCTTGCGGCACATCTGGCTGCCGGCGGAGCGGGTGTGTGGCTGGCCGACGACGCCATTGTGGTCGGTCGCGCCGCTGATCACAAAGTCATCGGTCAGCGCTCAGCGCCGGGCATCGCCGTGCTGGACCCGCGCTGGGCCATTGCCGGCGTCGCGGCGGCACTGGCGGCCGGTCTGGCCGACGATTTGGTGCATGCCGCCCTGGATACCTATCGTGCGCCCGAGCGCGCCTGAGCACGCGTCAATAAAGGATTTACCTCATGGAAATAAATCGTCTGCGTGCCCTGCGCGGCCCGAACCTGTGGAGCCGCCTGACCAGCTTTGAAGCGCTGGTGCAGTGCGCTGATACCGAATTGTCGCTGGGCGATCTGCCCGGTTTTGAAGCGCGTTTGCGCGAGCGCTTCCCCACCATCGGTGCAATGCGGCCGGTGGGGCATCTGGGTGACATCTCGCTGGCGCATGTGCTCGGTTTTGCCGCGCTTGGCCTGCAAGCCGAAGCGGGCTGCCCGGTGTCCTTCGTGCGCTGCAATGCGACGGTCGAACGCGGCGTGTTTCAGGTCGTGGTCGAGTACACCGAAGAAGCCGTGGGTCGGCTGGCCTTCGAGTTTGCTGAACAGCTTGTGGCTGCCGCGCTGGCCGATGCGGCTTTTGACCTGGACGCTGCGGTGGCCCAGTTGCATGCGCTGGATGAGGACATCCGCCTCGGACCCAGCACGGGCTCGATCGTGCACACCGCGGTGGCGCGAGGCATTCCGTTCCGTCGCCTGACCGATGGTTCGCTGGTGCAGTTTGGCTGGGGCAGCAAGCAGCGCCGCATCCAGGCAGCCGAGGTCGACTCGACCTCGGCCATTGCCGAGTCGATCGCGCAGGACAAGGAGCTCACCAAGCAGTTGCTGCGCGCCGCCGGCGCACCGACGCCGGATGGCCGTCCGGTGACGGACGCCGATGATGCCTGGGCCGCCATGTGCGAAATTGGTGGTGCCGTGGTGGTCAAGCCGCAGGACGGCAACCAGGGCAAGGGCGTGACGGTCAATATCCTCACGCGCGACCACCTGAACGTGGCCTATCACGCGGCACGCGACTACAGCGACGCGGTGATGGTGGAGCGCTTCAGCCCCGGTCACGACTTCCGTTTGCTGGTGGTGGGCAACACGCTGGTAGCCGCCGCGCGACGCGATCCGCCGCATGTGATTGGTGACGGGGTGCATACCGTGCGCGAGTTGGTCGACATCGTGAACGCCGATCCGCGTCGGGGCGAGGGCCATGCCACCTCGCTCACCAAGATTCGCTTCGATGAAATCGCGATCGCCCGGCTGCAGCTCCAGGGCTACACGCCGGATGCTGTCCCGCCGCGCGGTGCGCGGGTGGTGTTGCGCAACAACGCCAACCTGTCGACCGGCGGCACCGCGACCGACGTGACCGACGACGTTCACCCCGAGGTCGCTGCACGGGCGATCGAAGCGGCGCAGATGATCGGGCTGGATATCTGCGGCGTTGACGTGGTGTGTGAAACGGTCGGCCAGCCGCTCGAGAAGCAGGGCGGCAGCATTGTTGAAGTCAACGCGGCGCCCGGTCTGCGCATGCACTTGTCGCCCAGTTTTGGCAAGGGGCGCGACGTCGGTCAGGCCGTGGTCGACATGCTCTATACCAATGGCGACAACGGCCGGATTCCGATCGTCGCGGTGACCGGCACCAACGGCAAGACCACCACCGTGAGGCTGATGGCACATCTGCTGACGCAGGCTGGCTATCGCACCGGTTTTACCGGCACGGAGGGCGTGCACGTCAATGGCCGCTGCACCGATACCGGTGACTGCAGCGGGCCGAAGAGTGCGCGCAATGTGCTGAGCCATCCCGAAGTGGATGCGGCGGTGCTCGAATGTGCGCGCGGCGGCATGCTGCGCGAGGGCCTGGGTTTCGACATGTGCGATGTGGCGATTGTGACCAACATCGGCGTGGGCGATCACCTGGGTCTGAATTACATCAACTCGGTCGAGGAGTTGTCGGTCCTCAAGCGGGTGATTGTCCAGAACGTGGCGCCCACGGGCACCGCGGTGCTCAATGCCTGCGATCCGCATACCGTGGCGATGGCGCCGTTCAGCCCCGGCAAGGTGGTGTTTTTTGCCAGTCAGGCGGATGCGCCGGCGGCCGCCTTGCATCGGGCACAAGGGCATTGCGTCGTGGTGCGCGAGGGCGACGATTTGTGTGCCGTGGAAGGCGAGGTGGTGCATCGGCTGTCACTGGCGCGGGTGCCGCTCACCCTGGCCGGGGCGATTCCCTTCCAGGTCGAGAATGTGATGGCGGTGATGGCCGCGGCGTGGTCGCTGGGTGTTGACTGGGCGGTGATCGACCGTGCGCTCGAAACCTTCGAGAGCACTGCACAGTCGGCGCCGGGGCGTTTCAACGTGTTCCGCCATCGCGGCGCGACGGTGATTGCCGACTATGGCCACAACCCCGACGCCATTGCGGCATTGGTGCGTGCGGTCGAGGCGATGCCGGGCAAGCGGCGCAGCGTGGTGATCAGCGGCGCGGGCGACCGTCGCGATGACGACATCAGCGCGCAGACCCGCATGCTGGGCGATGCCTTTGATGATGTGATTCTTTACGAAGACGCCTGCCAGCGCGGTCGCGCCGATGGCGAGGTGTTGCGCTTGCTGCGCGAGGGTCTGGCCTCGGCAACGCGTACCTCGCGGGTCGATGAAATCTATGGCGAGTTTCTGGCCATTGACGCGGCGCTTGAGCGACTTGAGGCCGACGATCTGTGCCTGATCCTGATCGACCAGGTGGACGCGGCGCTGGCGCATATCGGGCAACGGGTGGCGGCTGGCTGAGCGCGCTGCCGGGCGGGGCGTGACAGCTTTGTTGCGCGCCGCTCCTCAGAGAATCGGATCGGAGGCCTGGGCAGCGGCGGCTTGCCAGCGCGCCCGCCAGACCTCGGCCGGCTCGGGCTTGCCAAACATGTAGCCTTGCAACACGTCGCAGCGGTGGGTGGCCAGAAAGTGGCGCTGTCCCTCGGTTTCGACTCCCTCGGCAACGACCTTGAGCCCCATGCTGTGCGCCAGTGCCAGCGTGGCGGCGCTGATCGCGGCGTCGTTGGGGTCGGTCTCGATGTCGCGCACAAAACTGCGGTCGAGCTTGAGCGTCTGGATCGGCAGGCGTTTGAGATAGGCCAGCGACGAGTACCCCGTACCAAAGTCATCGATCGCGAGCAGCACTCCCGACTCGCGCAGACCGTGAAGCTGCGCAATGGCATGCTCCGGGTTGGCCATGGCCGTTGTTTCGGTGATTTCGAGTTCCAGGTCGCCCCGGTCGAGCCGGTGCCGTTTCAGGGTGGATTGCACCTGCGCGATCAGGTTTGGCGAGCGTAGCTGGCAGGCCGACAGATTGACCGCCATGCGGCTGACATGCATGCCGCCTTGCCGCCATTCGGCGAGTTGCCGACAGGCTTCGTCCAGCACCCAGGCACCGATCGCTTCGATCATGCCGGTTTCTTCAGCAATCGGAATGAAACGCATCGGCGGCACGAGGCCTCGGGTAGGGTGCTGCCAGCGAATCAGGGCTTCGACCGCGCACAGTTGTTGGCTTTGGGTTTCGACCTGGGGCTGGTAGTGCAGTACGAATTGCTGGTTGTCCAGCGCGGTGCGCAGCTCGGTCTCGAGCGTCATGCGTTCGGCAGCGGCAGCATTCATGGCCGCGGTGAAGAACTGGACGTTGTTGCGGCCTTGCTCTTTGGCGTGATACATGGCCGTGTCGGCGTTTTTCATCAGGCTGTCGGTGTCGCGGCCGTCGTCCGGAAAGACCGCAACACCGATGCTGGGGCTCGAATGCAGTGGTGTGTTTTCGAGCACATACGGGCGGGCGAGTGATTCGCGAATATCGCGGGCGACCGAGAGCGCGTCCACCGGTGCGCCGAGTGAGGTGGTCACGACAACAAACTCGTCGCCGCCCAGACGCGCCACAATGTCACTTTCGCGCACGCAGTCGCGCAACCGGTTGGCGACTTCCTGCAGCAGCTTGTCGCCCACATGGTGGCCGAGGGTGTCGTTGATCAGCTTGAAGCGATCCATGTCGATGAACATCACCGCCAGATGGCGTCCGTCGCGGCGCGTGGCGTGGATGGCTTGCTTGAGGCGATGTTCCAGACTGTAGCGGTTGATCAGGCCGGTCAGATCGTCATGGTGGGCGAGGTAGGCGATGCGCTCTTCGGCGGCCTTGCGATCGCTGATGTCGGTAAAGCTGGCCATGTAATGGGCGATTTCGCCCGCGTCGTTGCGGATGACGGAGATGGCCGCCCATTTGGGATAGGTGCTGCCGTCCTTGCGCCGGTCGACCAGCTCGCCCTGCCAGAACCCGGTGTCTTGCAAGGCGAGCCACATGTCGCGGTAAGTCTCGGGCGAGGTGGTGCCAGAGGCGAGGATCTTGGGGTTCTTGCCGAGCACTTCGTCCTGTGAATAGCCGGTGAGCTCGGTAAATGCAGGATTCACCGCAACGATGTTGTTGCGAATGTCAGAAATGACAATCGCCTCGCCGCTGCGTTCGAAAATGTTGGCGTACAGGTGCAGACTGTGTTCGGCGCGTTTGCGTTCGGAAATGTCGTGGATGAGCGCGACGCGTTCGGTGCGTGTGGCGGTTTGCATGCGCTCGGTCCACATGACGCAATCCAGGGTGCGTCCATCGTGTGTGCGGTGTTGGTATTCCCCAGACATGCGGCCTGAGGGCGTGCGCTCGATTGCCTTGATCAGCCGCGGTACGTCGTGCACCGGATGCAGGTCGAGCAGTGTCATGGAGAGGAACTCGGCGCGGCTGAAGCCATAGTGGGCAACGGCAGCATCATTGACGTCGAGAAAATGCAGGCTGTTTTCGTCGAACAAACACATGGGTTGCGGACTGTTGGCAAAGAGCAGGCGGTAGCGCTCCTCGCTTTGTCGCACCGCTTCCTCAACATGACGCCGTTCGGTGATGTCCCGCACAAACCCGAACAGACGGCCGCCCGCAATGGGCCAGTGGCTGACGGTGATTTCCACCGGAATCTTTTTGCCGGACTTGTGTTGGTACTCGGTCACGATCAGCCCGCCACCGCCGGCCACGATTTCGCGTATCTGGGCGAGAAGCTCTTGAGCACTTTTTCCTGTATCGAGGTTGCTCAGGCGCAGCGTGAGCAGTTCGGCGCGCGCGTAGCCGAGCAGGCGTTCGCAGGCGCGGTTGACGTCGACAATCTTGCCGTCCATGTCGAGCGCCCAGAAGGCATCGGCCGAGGTGGCGGTGACGGCGCGGAATTCCGCTTCGCGTTGGGCGATGTTCACCTGCATGGCCGTAAAGGCTTCGCCGAGGCCGCTCAGTTCGCTGCCGCTCAAGTCAGGCAGCGGCGTGTCGTAGCGCCCGTGCGCCATCGCTTCGCCGACGTGAGCCAGTTGCGCGAGCGGCACAAAGGTGCGTCGGATCATCCACACCAGCAACCCGGCGACGAGCAAGGAGCCGATGCCGACACCGATGACGGCCTTGCTTTGCGACCGGGCCAAGCCTTCGGTGATCACGCGTTCCGGGAGCGCGTAGATGAGTGTGAGTGAGGGTTGCGCGGGGCCAACGCGGATCGTGCTGCCGATGGCCAGCATCGAACCGACCGGTGTGTCGATGAGCGAAGCTTTGGCGCGGGTCACCTCATGGGGCGTCACGCCCAGACCCGGGAATTGCTGCATCCAGGTGTCGCGAGACGCGCTGTTGGGTGCCCCGATGGCTGGCGCACCCGGCGGGTACAGGTAGTGTCCATCGCTGTCGGCAAGATAGGCGTCAACACGGTCGGGCAGGTTGTTGAGTACGGCCTCGGTGAGTTGGGCGAAGGCGACGTCGACGACCAAAATGCCAAAGACCTCTCCGCTCGGGGTGATGACGGTCGTGGCCGCTTGCAGAAAACGGGGTGCCGGTGTGTCGTTTGCGGTGCCAATTTCATCGAGACTGATCCGGGAGAGTAATACCTCGCCCGGTGTGAGCATTGCCGCGCTTTTCAGGAAGTGCGCATCGATGTTGTGCGGGTGTTCTTCGGCCGGCAGGATCACGATGGCGCCGCCACGGCGCTCAACGCGAACCTGCTCTTGAAAATTACCACCAGTCGATAGCAGGCGGATTGTCAGATAGTTGGGATTGCCTTCTGCATAGCGCGACATGACCAGCTCAAGTCGTTGGCGCCAGTCAGTCAGGCTGTCGCCCGTGACGGGGTCCAGATTCTTGTTGTCTAGCGCACGGGCGATGCCGGAAATCGGTGGCAGTCCGGCCAGGAATGCGACGCTGCTGCGAATGTCGGTGATATTGCCGCGGAGCGCTTCGCCGTTGTACTCAAGCGTTTTGCTCAACGCGGTGTGGTGGCTGCTCATGAGCCGCGCGTGTTGGTCGCTGGCAATGAGTTGCACCAGCCCGAGTGCGGCCAGCATGATCAGGGCGACCGCGCCGAAGGCAATCCGCGCACTGAGCGGAATCGAACGAAATGGAAGCGACCGACGCATGGTGTCCAGAAGGCGTCCTCGGTAAGTGCGTTGTGGCACGGGTGTGCTGAGGCGTGAAAAAAGGCTTGGGCCTTTGGTGTGTGAACGGTAGTAAAGGCGCTGGGCTTTAGCGTGGTGAGGACGGTCGGTCGGTGAAACCTGTGCGGACGATTACCCCGGCGTCCGGTGTCCTTGCCCGCGTTTGGCCGTGTCAGAGCGGCCAGTTGACGACCACAAAGAGTTGGCGGCCGTCTTGAAGGAGCCGGCTTTGCCGGTGATCCAGCGAGGCGGGTTCGGCATAGCGCTTATCGAGCAGATTGCTTGCCAGCACGCTCAGGCTGGCGCCTCCGGGCAGATGGCGGCTGACGAGGTTGACGTTGAGGAGGGTGCGTCCGCCCGTGTGGCCACCGTTGAGCGTGTCGCGCCGGCTCTCGTATTGCACTTCGACCCCCGACTTCAGCTTGGGTGTCCAGTGGCTGAGCCAGTTGGCTTTGATCATGTGACGGGGAACGTTGGTCAGTGATTTTCCGGTGCCCTCGTCGCGGCTGTGTTGCCAGGTGTAGCTCAGCCGGAGGCGGTCGCCGTTGACCCGCGCCAGCTCGCCCTCAAGCTCAAACCCCTGTGCGGTCGCGGGCGACTGGTTCTGGAAGCTCACGGTGTCGTCGTTTGGGTCGGTCTGGCTGCCGATGAGATCGGATATCCGGTAACGAAACGCTGAACCGGACAGGTGGAGGCCGTCGGCTTGATACTCATATACCGCTTCGACAGTGCGTATGGTCTCGGGCTTGAGATTCGGATTGGCAGTGTTGAAGCCGGCAATGGCGTAGTAGCGCTCGTAGGCCGTCGGGGCACGGCTGGCGCTGCCGTAGAGCAATTTGAGCGTGGTGGTGTCGCTGTATCGATGGATCAGGCCCAGGCGAGGATGCGCGGTGACATTACCGGTCCATTGGCGATCCCAGCGCAGGCCGAGGTTGAACTGCCAGCGTGGCGCGAAAGCGAATTCGTCTTCAATGAACAGGCCCCAGCGTCGGCCCTGGCGCTGATCGTTCAGATACTCGACATAGGGGGCGACGTCGGCGTTGCCTTGGTCGATCTGAGCGTCATAGAAGAATTCACCCCAGGCGCGGAGCGTGTGCTGATCCGTTACGCGCTTGATCCACTGCCCTTCGAGGCCGAATCGCTGCCCCTGCGCGCTGTCTTCGGTCAGGGTCACGGGCGGGTAGTCGTAGGGGTAGTAGCCGACGTAGTCGTACTGGTTGTAGGTGGCCTGAATGCTCGCGGTGCTGCTGTCCGAGGGCGTGAATTCACGCGCAGCCGACAGCATCAGGTAATCATCTTCAGTGCGGCTGCGTCGGTCGTTGAACAGCTGATCGAAGGCCCCGGTGGGGACGCTCTTGGTGCGCTGGCTGGCGATGAGCTGGAGTCGCCATTGGTCGACCAGAAGCTTGGCGAGCAGGCGGTTGCGTGCTTCGCCGTCGAGGTTTTCGGCGCGTCCGAAGTTGGTTTGCGGGCTGTCGAATTCGGGGTAGTCGTGAGTGGCGCCGCTCGAGCGCGTGCGGCTCGCTGACAGCAGCAGGCGAGCGTTGGCGCTCAGACTCTGATCCAGCGTGACCTGGCCGCCGGTGTGCCCTTCGCTGCCCGCTTCGAGGCGAATATTCTTGTTGCTGCCGGGCACTGGGTCTCGGGTCACCACGTTGATGACGCCCAGCAGCGCGTTGTTGCCATAGGCCGCGGAACCCGGCCCGGGCAAGAATTCGACGCGTTTGATCAGGGACATGTCGACCGGGAAGGCGCCGCCGATTGACCCCTGGCTATATACCGGGTCGGCCAGACGCACGCCGTCGACCAGGATCATGACCCGGGTGTTGTAGTCGCCGGGGCGTGCGAAACCGCGTGCGCCCAGGTAGTGGTAATTGCGATCGTATGTTGTGTACAGGCCGCGCATGCTTCGCAATACATCGGCCAGCGTGCGGTAGCCGTAGGCTTCGATCTGTTGCGCGGTGACGATGGTGACGCGCGAGGGCGCGTGGATCCGTTGTTGCGGAAAGCGTCCCGAGTCAACGACGGTTTCGAGTTGTACGAGCGTGTCGATGTCGGCGTCGAACAAGGTGTCGCTGGCGGCGGGCGCCGCCAGTGCCGACAGACTGCCCAGCATCACGCTGATGACAAGGGCGGACCGGCGGACGCGGCGCGGCGTGAGCAAGTGACGCATGGGCGACGAGCCTTTTGATCGGGTGCAGGCATAGCTTTCAGCTTGCCTGCGACGATGGCAGCGGGCGCGATCCGGCGCGCCGATGAAACATATCGCTAGTAATAACGACGCGCGTCACTGGAACTTGAGTGATCGAAACGGTGCGTGGGCTTGCTGCGTCAGCGGTAGACGGCGTTGATGCATCGGGTTGAGGCGCGCTCTCGAAAAGAAAAGGGGCGGTCCGTGAGGACCGCCCCTGTGACTAATGGCCTCGCTGATTAAGCGGCGGCTTTCGTCTCGCCTTTCACGAAGAAACTGGCGATGTAGACCAACAGACCGATCAGGAAGAACACGCCTGCAACTTCACGCATCCAGTAGAACAGGCTGATCTGGTCCTGAGCTGCCATGAACGCGATCGGCGTGTCGCTGAAGCGCTGCAGCCAGACTTGCACGATACCTGCGGCGGTCAGGAACAGCGTGATGAAGACCATCGAAACGGTCATCAGCCAGAAGCTCCACATTTCCATCACTTGCGCCTTGGCACTGTTGGCAGCACGGCCACGCAGGATCGGCATGGCGTAGCTGATGATGCACAGCACGACCATGGCGTAGGCGCCGTAGAAGGCCATGTGGCCGTGAGCCGCGGTGATTTGCGTGCCGTGGGTGTAGTAGTTCACTGGTGCCAGGGTGTGCAGGAAGCCCCACACGCCAGCGCCCAGGAAGGCCATCACGCCCGTACCGAGGGCCCACAGGGTGGCAGCCTTGTTCGGATGGTCGCGGCGACGGCGGTTCACCATGTTGAAGGCGAACACGGTCATGGCGAAGAAGGGGATCGGCTCCAGTGCGGAGAAGATCGAACCCCACCACTGCCAGTACTCAGGCGTACCAATCCAGAAGTAGTGGTGACCCGTACCAATGATGCCGCTGACCAGTGCCAGGGTGATGATGACATACAGCCACTTCTCGATCACTTCGCGGTCGACACCCGTCACCTTGATCAGCACGAAGGCCAGCAACGCGCCGAGGATCAGTTCCCAAACGCCTTCCACCCAGAGGTGAACAACCCACCACCAGAAGAACTTGTCCAGCACGAGGTTGTGCGGGTTGTAGAAGGAGAACAGGAAGAAGATCGCCAGACCCCACAGACCCAGCAGCAGTACCAGGCCGATGGACGTCTTGCGGCCCTTGAGCATGGTCATGGAGAGGTTGAAGAGGAAGGCAAGGGCGACAACCACAATGCCAATCTTCGTGACGAGCGGCTGTTCAAGGAACTCCCGACCCATGGTGGCGAGGATGTCGTTGCCGGTCATCTTGGCTAGCGTGGCGTAGGGCACCGTGAGGTAACCGACGATGGTTAGCGCACCGGCGACCAGGAAGATCCAGAACATGGCGATGGCCAGTTTTGGCGAGTACAGCTCGGTCTCGGTTTCTTCCGGAATCATGAAGTACGCTGCACCCATGAAACCGAACAGCAGCCACACGATGAGCAGATTGGTGTGCACCATCCGAGCAACGTTAAACGGAATTTCAGGGAACAGAAAATCACCGACCACATACTGCAGGCCCATGATCAGGCCGAACAGGATTTGCCCGGTAAATAGCGCGATGGCCGCAATGAAATACGGCTTCGCGACGGCCTGGGATTTGTATTGCATGTTAAATCTCCTCAGATTTCGTCAGATAGCCGGAATCAGCCTTCGATGTTTGGCGGCCAGTTGGCAGTGTTGATTTCGGAGCTGTACTTCAGGAACGCCACGAGATCATCCAACTCCTTGTCGGTGAATCCGAAGTTCGGCATTTGGCGACGTCCGGGGGCCCCGGTGGGCATCGCTTGAATCCAGGCCTTGATGAACTCAGGGCCGCGGCGAGGGTACACATTGCCCAGCTCCGGTGCAAAGTAAGCACCTTCGCCCAGCAGCGAGTGACAGCCGATGCAGTTGTTGACTTCCCACAGTTTCTTGCCGTTGATCACTGATTCGGTCAAGTTGGCGCGGTTGTCGCGTTTTGGTAGTTCCTTCATTGTGTCGAAGGACAGCGCGAGAAACAGGAGGACGAAAAATACTGTTCCCCCGTAAAAGATGTTTCGCGCCATGGATTTGGTAAATGTACCGCTCATGGAGCCTCCCCATTGGATATCGCTGTACAGCACAGCTTGGGGCGCATGGTGCGCGTACGGCCGGCGCGCGGCATTGATACGAGTCAACTTGATGGGGGATAAGCCGCGGGTGAAATGCCCCCAAAACCCCTGTGGTTATGCGTGCTTTGCCGATATTGGCTATCCCTGGAAACTGGTTTTTCGGGCGGCTGGGAGCAGGGGGCGCCTGAAATGCAAACGGCCCGCCAAGCGGGCCGTAGGGTCCAGCGTGCGCGTCTTAACTGGCGATGTCGCCCGAAATGTAGCTCGAGAGGTGCTGAATGGTTGCTTCGTGTTCGGCAATGACAGATTTGACCACGTCGCCAATGGTGATGATGCCGCAAATCTTTCCGTGATCAACGACCGGCAGATGGCGGAAGCGGTTCTGCGTCATGATCGACATGACTTCGTCGATAGTGTGCGAGGGCGTGATGGTGCATACGTTCGGCGTCATCAGGTCCTTGATCAGGGCGTCCTTGGACGACAGCCCCTTGAGGGCGACCTTGCGGGCATAGTCGCGCTCGGTGAAGATCCCGACCAGACTGCTTTCCTGAAGCACCAGCACGGCGCCAATGTCGCGTTCGGCCATCTGGGTCAGCGCTTCAAGGACGGTGGCATTCGGCGTGACGGCATGGGCATGGGCGCCCTTGATTTCAAGCACCTGCTTCACGGTTGTGGTCATCGTGTCTTATCCCTCTTGAAATTGGTCTGATGCACTCGGTGCGGCTGCATTGTTTAGGAAGTGCATTGCGGATTCCCCGGCACCTGAGACCGTAAGATTGTTACGAATCGGTCAAACGCGCAAGTGCTGGCGGGCGCAAAAGCGCTTCAGGCGTGTTGCCCGGCGGTTTCCGAGCGCATTTCGGTGATGGCAAACACCACCTGTTCGGCGAGGCGTTCCGCTTCAAGCGGATCGTAGTCCTTGTGATAGCGCATCTGGGTGCTGAGTCGGGTCATGACCATGTGGCGGTCGGGGGTGATGCCCTGGTTTTCGAGGCACTGCCGGGCGCAGGCCAGGTGGCAGCCGTCGAGCACCATGATCGGACGCCCTGAGCGGGCGATACGCAGGACGTGACTGATGCCGGCAGCGATGCCCGTCACGCAGGCCATCTCGGCCAGACCCATTCGGTCCAGCTTGACGGCCAGATAATTGGTTATCTGAGCGGCATTTGAGCATCCCGAACAAGCGTAGACCAGCGGGCGCTCCGGATGGCTGACACGTAACATCATGGGCACGATTCCGGCAAAAAAGCGGCGTCGAGAAGCCGACGCCTGAATCGTGCCTGAGTCTGACCCGGTAGGGGCTGACTCAGGTCAAACGTATGCGATTGGCGTTCAGATCTCCAGGTTGTCGATGAGTCGGGTGGCGCCAAGCCGCGCGGCGGCGAGCACGACCAGCCCGTCGCTGGGTGTCTGCGGCACTTGCAGGTCGCTCTGACGGCGAACCGAGATGTAGTCGGGCTGCCAGCGGTTGGCGGCCAGCTCGCTCATGGCGGCGCGCTCGAGCGTGTCGAAATGCGTATCGCCACCGCGGATCGCATCGCGAATGCGCGACAGACAGCGGTAGATCCGGCTGGCTTCACTACGTTCGTCTGGCGACAGATAGCGATTGCGCGACGAGAGCGCCAGGCCGTCATCGGCACGCACGGTTTCGCCCGGCAGCACGTCAACCGGGATCGCCAGCTGGTTCACCATGTTCCGCAGCACCATGAGCTGTTGATAGTCTTTTTTGCCAAACAGGGCGACATCGGGCTGGACGATGTTGAGCAGTTTCAGCACCACTGTTGCCACACCGCGGAAATGGCCCGGCCGGAAGCTGCCTTCCAGCGTGGCGACTTGCGCCGGGTCGGGGTCTACGTGGTAGGTCTGGCGAGTGGGGTACATCACCGACTCGTTGGGCGTGAACAGGTGGGCCACGCCGGCCGCTTCGAGTTTTTCGCAATCGGCATCCAGCGTGCGCGGGTATTTGTCGAAGTCGTCCTTCGGGCCGAACTGCAGGCGATTGACGAAAATGCTCGCAATCACCTCGTCGGCGTGTTCGCCCGCCTGGCGCATGAGGGTGATATGCCCTTCGTGAAGATTGCCCATGGTGGGCACGAGGGCGACCCGGCTGGCGGCACGGCGCGCAGCGCGCAGGCTTTCGACGGTGGTGTGAATCTGCATGCGGGTTCCTGGTTCCGGATCAGTAGCAGTGTTCGGGGGCAGGGAAGCGTGCGCTGCGCACGTCGTCGACATAGCGGGTGACCGCTGCGTCGATACTGGTAGCGCCTTCCATGAAGTTCTTGGCGAAACGGGCTTTGTGGCCGGGAAAAACGCCGATCAGATCGTGCAGTACGAGCACCTGGCCGTCGCAATCGACGCCGGCACCGATGCCGATGGTGGCCATGGAGTGCAGGCTGCGCGTGACGTGGGCGGCGACCGTGGCTGGCACCATTTCCATTACCATGAGCGCCGCGCCGGCCTGTTCGAGTGCCGTGGCGTCCGCCATCAGGCGTGCCGCGCCCTCGTCGGTGCGTCCCTGGACGCGATAGCCGCCCAGCTGGTTCACTGATTGCGGAGTGAGGCCGATGTGGGCACAGACCGGTACGCCGCGTTCGACCAGAAAGCGCACGGTATCGGCCATGAATTCGCCGCCTTCGAGCTTGACCATCTGAGCGCCCGCGGCCATCAGACGTGCCGCGTTGCGCATGGCCTGTTCGCGGTTTTCGTGATAGCTGCCAAAAGGCATGTCGGAGACGATAAAGGGCCGCGTACAGCCGCGAACGACGCATTCGGTGTGATAGACCATGTGCTCCATGGACACCGGCAGGGTCGATTTCTGGCCCTGCAGGACGTTGCCCAGCGAGTCGCCGATCAGGATGATGTCGACGCCGCAGCGCTCGAGCAGCGCGGCAAAGCTTGCGTCATAGCCGGTGAGCATGACGATCTTCTCGCCGTCGGCGCGCATCTTGCCGAGCGTGGTCAGCGTGACGGGTTTCTGGTTCTGTAGATAGCTCATTGGGGGCCTTCCTCTGTCTCGGCGCGCAGTAAACCGCAAGCTGTTGCATCGCACAAGCGGTTTTGCACAAATGTAACCGTATCGGGGGGCGGAATCAGGCGGCGTAGCCGAAGAATTCCCGGTAGCTGCGCATGGCGCGCAGGCGTTCGATCAGCAGTTCGAAGTCATCTGCCTGATCGACGGGATTGAGAATTTCGGCGTCCACGATGAATAGCGGACAGGCGTCGTATTGATAAAAAAACTTGGCGTAGCGCTCGGCCACGCGCTCGAGGTAATGCGCGGTAATCGCGCGTTCGGCCTCGACGCCGCGGCGGCCGATGCGCTCGATCAGCGTGTCCGGCTTGGCTTGCAGGTAAATCACCAGATCGGGTTTGGGGGTGGGGGCAGGCACCACGAGGTCGTAGGTGCGGCGGTAGAGCGCGAATTCTTCGGGGTCGAGGTTCAACTCGGCGAACAAGGGGTCTTTGTCGAGCACGAAGTCGGAGACCACTCGTCGGCCGGCAACGTCTTCGCCCACCAGGCGTTTGAGCGCATCGACGCGTTGATACAGGAAAGACAGCTGGGTGGGCAGCGCCCAGCGGCTCATGTCCTGGTAAAACCTCGGCAGAAAGCTGTTGAGCTCGGGCTGTTCGAGGATCAGATCGGCTTCGAGTCGATGGGCCAGGCGGCGGGCGAGGGAGGTTTTTCCTGCGCCAATAGGGCCTTCCACAACGATGTACTTGGCTTTGTCGAGCATGCTTGTTGGGGCCCGCGGAAAAGTTCAGAGGGTGGCCGATCGCATCGGCCGAGACATCTTAGGTCGCGCGCGGCAGCGGCGCAATCACCTGGTCGGCCACCGAGGCGAGTTGTTGCTTGACGCCACCGATGCCGGGGATATCCAGCGTGGGCGCGAGTTCGGCCAGCGGAACCAGCACGAAGGCACGTTGATGCATGCGCGGATGTGGCACCTGGAGGCCGGGCAAGGCGATTTGCTGATCGCCGTAGAGCAGCAGATCCAGATCGAGGGTGCGTGGCGCCATGGCGAATTCGCGGGTGCGTCCGTGCCTGGCTTCGATGTCCATCAGCGCCACCAGCAGTGCCATGGGTGAGAGGCGGGTGTCGATCTGGGCGACCGCGTTGATGTAATCGGGCTGGCCACTGACGCCCATGGGCGCGGTGCGGTAGTTGCTGGAGCGGGCGATCAGGCGCGTGTCGGGCAGGGTGGCGAGCGCCGAACAGGCGTCGGCGATGGCCGCGACCGGGTCGCCGAGATTGGCGCCCAGCCCGATGAATGCTTTGACGGACGAAATGGGCTGGGGTGTCATGCGTCGGCGCTGCCACCTGACGGCTTGCGCCGGCGGCGGCGACGCTTGCGGGGGGCGCCCGGCTCCGGTTCGGTCAGCATGCCCTCGCGGGTGTTGCCGCCGGCGTGCGCGAACTCGTTCCACCACTCGACCTGTGCCATGTCGATTTCGCCCGAAATGGCGCGCAGACGCAGGAAGTCCCAGCCGGCGCGGTAGCGCGGCTGCTCAAGCAGGCGGAAGGGGGCTTTGCCGGCGCGCTTCTCGAAACGCGGCTGCAGCGCCCAGATATCCTTGATGTCGCCCGCGATGCGGCGGGTAATGGCGAGTTTCTCGCCCTGTACACTGAGCACCTCATCCATGGCCTCGAACAGCGCCGGGTGGGTGTGTTCGCCGCGGGCCTTGCGAGCCTCCCAGTTGGCCAGCACTTCATGCCAGAGCAGGGTTGCGAACAGGAAGCCGGGTGAGACCGGTTTGCCCTCGCGCACACGCTCGTCGGTGTTTTCGAGCGAGGCCCAGACGAAGCGCTCGCCCATGGGTTGCTCGAGGATTACGTCGAGCAACGGCAGCAGGCCGTGGTGCAGACCTTCTTCGCGCAGTTGCTTGAGGCATTTGACGGCATGGCCCGACAGCAGCAGCTTGAGCATTTCGTCAAACAAGCGGGCGGCGGGCACGTTGTCCATCAAGGACGCCATCTCGCGGATGGGGCGGCTGGCGGCTGGGTCGATGGTCAGGCCCAGCTTGGCGCCGAGGCGCACCGCGCGCAGCATGCGCACCGGGTCTTCGCGGTAGCGCACCTTCGGGTCGCCGATCATGCGCAGGGTTTTTTGCTGCAGGTCGGCCACGCCGTGGTGGTAGTCGAGAATCTGTTCGGTGGTCGGGTCGTAATACAGCGCGTTGACGGTGAAGTCGCGGCGCAGGGCGTCTTCTTCCTGCGAGCCAAAGACGTTGTCGTGCAGGATGCGGCCGTGTTCGTCGGTCGAGCTGGCGTCCGCTTCGCGGGCGGAGCGGAAGGTGGACACTTCCATCATCTCGGCGCCGATCATGACGTGCACAATCTTGAAGCGGCGACCGATGATGCGCGAGCGCCGGAACAGGCGGCGGACTTCTTCGGGTGTGGCGTTGGTGGCGATGTCGAAATCTTTGGGCGTCAGGTCGGCAAGCAGGTCGCGGACGGCGCCGCCGACGATAAAGCCTTTGAAGCCGGCGTCTTGCAATGCGGCGCAGACTTTGCGCGCAGCGGGCGAGACACGCTCGATCGGAATGCCGTGGATCTCGGCAGGAATCAGGGCCGGGCCGTCGGTGGGGCCAGGTGCGGCGCGGCGGAAGACCTTGCGCAGCAGTTTACGGATCATTATTGGGGTCGATGTCTTAGAAGTTAAGCGGGCGATGATACCGCAGCGGCGGGTGTCGGCCTATGTTCGTGTTAGCGAAGGCTGATGATTGGCCAGGCGTGCAGGCGGGCGTGTTCACGCAGTGTGTCGTCCGGATCGACCGCCACCGGCTGGCTGACGCGGGCGAGCAGCGGCAAATCGTTGTGCGAGTCGCTGTAGAACCAGCTCTGGTCGAAGCTGCCCATGTGCAGGCCCAACGATTCAAGCCAGGCTTCAACCCGCTCGATTTTGCCCGCCTTGAATGCCGGCATGCCGCGCGGCTTGCCGGTGAAGGCGCCATTTTCTTGTGCCGGAATGGTGGCGACCAGGTGCGGAATGTCGAAGGCGCGGGTGATCGGGCCAGTGACGAAGCTATTGGTGGCGGTGACGACGGCCATCAGCGCGCCCTCGGCGCGATGCTTGTCGACCAGTGCGCGGGCCTGGGTAGTCATCATCGGGCGGATGGCGACGTCCATGAATTCGGCGTGCCAGGCGTCGAGTTGGGCGCGTTTGTGCCGGGCCAGCGGGGCGAGCTGGAAGTCGAGGAACTCGAAAATATCGAGCGTACCGGCCTTGTATTGCTCGTAAAAGGTGACGTTCTTGGTTTCATAGACTTCGCGGTCGAGCACGCCCTTGCCGATGAGGAATTCGGCCCAGGCGAAGTCAGAGTCGCCGGCCAGCAGGGTGTTGTCGAGGTCGAAAAGAACGAGATCCATGGGGTGTCCGTGTCAGATGTCGAGGCCCGACTGCAGCATCTCGCGCAGCAAGGGCAGGGTAATGGCGCGTTTGCGCTCGAAGGAGGCGCGGTCGAGCGCGTCGAGCGTGCTGAGCAGGCTGGGCATGTCGCGCCGGCCATGACGCATCAGATAGGTGACGACGTCGCCGTCGATGCGCAGGCCGCGCTGCGTTGCCAGGGTGCTGAGAATGGCGGAACGGGCGGCGTCGGTCAGCGGCTGAATCTCGAAGCCCAGACACTGTCCGATGCGGGTGCGCAGGTCTTCGCGCAGGCTGAGTGCGCGTGGCGGCAGATCGCCGGCCAGCAGCAGGGTCTGGCCATTCTCGCGCGCCCGGTTGAAGGCATTGAACAGTGCGATGGCGGCGTCGTTGCCGAGGTGGTTGATGTCGTCGATCGCCAGCAGTGCCGGGCTGCCTGGCAAGGTGTTGCCGACTTCGCGGGCGTTCAGGTAGGCGCCCTGACATGCGTCGCAGGCCGCCCGCAGCAGATGGCTGCGGCCGGTGGCTGGGGCGCCCCACAAATACAGATGCCCCATGCCCTGGCCCTGCACGGTGGCTTGCAAGGCGGCGATCAGCGCGGCGTTGTCGCCGGCGAAGTAATTCTCCAGCGTCGGTGGGGCGTCGAGCCGGATGTCGAGCACAAGCTGCTTCATGCCGTGCCGTCCTCCGGGGGGTCGTCGCCGCGATACACATGGCTGGCAAAGTAGGCGGTGCGCAATTCGCGCAGGCCAACCAGCAATGCCGCGCTGGCGGGCAGGGCAACCAGCACGCCGACAAAGCCGAACAGCTCGCCAAAGGCCATCAGAGCGAAGATGACCGCCAGTGGATGCAGGCCGATGCGCTCGCCCACCAGATAGGGCGTGAGCAGAAAACTCTCAACCAGTTGGCCAATCGCATAGACGATGGCTACACCGATAATCGGCGGCCAGCCGGCGTTTTGCAGCAGCGCCGAGAGCAGCGCCAGCACGAGGCCAGTGCTGAAGCCGACAAAGGGCACGAACACCAGCAGGCCGGTGATGACGCCGACCGGCAGCGCAAAACGCAGCCCGGCCAGCCACAGGCCAATGCTGTAGAACACCGCCAGCAGCAGCATGACCGACAGCTGGCCGCGCAGGAATTCGGACATCACCTTGTCGATGTCGCCCATGATCCGGCTGCTGGTCGCGATCATGGGGCGCGGAATGATCGCGCGCACGCCCTCGACGATATGCGGCCATTCCTGCAGCAGGTAGAACATCACCATCGGAATCAGCAGCACGGTGGCAAAAAAGCCGACCACCGCGGCACCGCCCGTGGTGGCCTTTTTGAGCAGGCCGGGCAGGATGTCCTGCGCCGAGCTCCAGTTTTCGGCGATCCATTGGCGGATGGACGCCGCGTCGAGTTGCAGCGTGATGTCGAACTGCTCCTTGAGCAGTGGCAGCACGCGCTGGTTGAGCATGTCGACCAGGTCGGGCAGGTGAGTGACCAGGGTGACCGCCTCGCGATACACCATCGGCACCAGGATCAAGATCAGCAAGGACAGCATCAGCCCTTGCAGCACAATCACCAGCAGCACGGCGGCGGCACGCGGCAGGCGGCGAGCGACCATCCAGTTGACGGCCGGATCGCTGATATAGGCAAGCACAGCGGCGATGGCGAAGGGCGCCAGAATCGGCGACAGCAGCCAGAGCAGCACGAGCAGGGCAACACCGACACCGATCCAGGTGGCGGTTTGCATTTGGCGGGCACGGAGCGAGAACATTCGATGTAAAATGCGGGGTTTGGTACGGGGCCCGACGGGTTCGCCGGGAGAATTGCCCGTACTGTAGTCGCAAGCGTGTGCGGGCTCAAGCGCGCCGCCATGCCAGCGCCATCGATTTTGGAGAGTGACCACCTTGACCGCCCTGACTTATCGCGACGCCGGCGTCGACATCGTGGCCGGCGATGCCCTCGTCGATCGCATCAAACCCCTGGCCAAACGCACCATGCGCCCCGAAGTGCTCGGCAGCATCGGCGGCTTTGGCGCCTTGTTCGAGCTGACCGGTAAATACAAGGAGCCGGTGCTGGTGTCAGGCACCGATGGCGTGGGCACCAAGCTCAAGCTGGCCTTCCAGCTCAACAAACACGACACCGTCGGCCAGGATCTGGTCGCCATGAGCGTGAACGACATTCTCGTGCAGGGCGCCGAGCCGCTGTTCTTTCTCGACTACTTTGCCTGCGGCAAGCTCGATGTCGACACCGCGGCCGACGTGGTTGGCGGCATCGCCCGCGGCTGCGAACTGTCGGGTTGCGCCCTGATTGGCGGTGAAACTGCCGAGATGCCCGGCATGTATCCGGCCGGCGAATACGACCTTGCCGGCTTTGCCGTCGGTGGCGTCGAAAAGGCCGAGATCATCACCGGCAAGACCATCGCCGCGGGCGACATCGTGCTCGGGCTGGCCTCCAGCGGTGCGCACTCCAATGGCTACTCGCTGATCCGCAAGGTGATCGAGCTGACTCAGCCGAATCTCGACGCCGACTTCCACGGCCGCTCGCTGCGCGACGTGGTGATGGAGCCGACCCGCATCTATGTCAAGCCGCTGCTGGCGCTGATGAAGGCACATGCCGGTATGGTCAAGGGCATGGCCCACATCACCGGCGGCGGCTTGCTCGAGAACGTGCCGCGCGTGCTGCCCGAAGGCCTGACCGCCGAGCTGCGTTCCGACGCCTGGCAAATGCCGCCGCTGTTCCAGTGGCTGCAGGGCGCCGGCAACATTGCAGCCAACGAGATGTACCGTACCTTCAACTGCGGCATCGGCATGGTGGTGGTGGTTGCCAAGGAAAATGCAGCGACCGCGGCTGAGCATTTGCGGGCGGCTGGCGAAACTGTATTTGAACTCGGGCACATCCGCGCCAGCGCCGGCGGCGAAGCGCCGACGGTGGTTTGCTGAGTGGCAGGCAAGGCAGCATATAAAACCCCGGGCGCGCCGGGGTTTTGTTTTTGGGCGTCATAATCCCCGCTTGAATATACTGCGGCGAGCAACTCCCATGGCCCACCGGGGTCGGAGGGGAAGGTTGCCTGCGGAGCAGGACAGAGAATCGGTGAGCAGAAGATGCGTTTGACAAGCAAGGTGGTCTTGATCGGGACGTTGGCGCTGGGCGTCGCTGGTAGCGTAGTGGCCCAGAATGGCGACGCCGGCAAGGCCGGCCCCCAGGCGACCGCGGTCGAGGCGCAGCCCGTGGCACGACTGAGCCTTGGCGACGAAGTCAGCGCCGTGGGGACGCTGCGTTCGTCCGAGTCGGTGGTGCTTCGCCCGGAGACGGCGGGGCGCATCGCCAAAATCGGTTTTGTCGAAGGTCGCCCGGTCAAGCGCGGCGACATGCTCATTGGCCTCGACGCCTCGGTGCAGGCCGCCGAGCTGGCGCAGGCTCGTGCTGGCTTGTCGCTCGCACAGGCCAACTTCCGGCGAACCGAAGACCTCTTCAATCGAAAATTTGTCAGCCAGCGCGCGCTCGACGAAGCCCGTGCCGGGTTGCGCGTGGCCGAAGCGGCGGACCAGGCGGCGGCGGCGCGTCTGGCACGCATGACGGTGCGCGCGCCCTTCGACGGCATCGTGGGCATCCGCAAAGTGAGCATTGGCGATTACGTCAAGGAGGGCGCCGACCTGGTCAACCTCGAAGCCATCGACATGCTCAAGGTCGACTTCCGCCTGCCCGAGCGTCACATTGGCAGTCTGGCCCCCGGCCAGCGGCTGACCGTGTCGGCCGACGCGCTGGGCACGACGCCATTTCCAGCGACGGTCACGGCGATTGACCCACTGATCGATGCCGAAGGCCGGGCGATTCGCCTGCAAGCCACGCTGGACAACCGCGAAGGCAAGCTGCGCCCCGGCATGTTTGCTCGTGTGCGCTTGAGTCTGGGTGAAGCGCAGTCGGTGCTGGTGGTGCCCGAACAGGCGCTGGTGCCCACGGCCGAAGGCCAGTTCGTGTTTCGCATCGTCGAGGGCAAGGCGCAGCGCACCTCGGTGCAGGTCGGGCGGCGCCAGGGCACCTCGGTCGAGATCACCGACGGCCTGCCTGAAGGCGCCGAGGTGGTCACCGCCGGCCAGATCAAGTTGCGCGACGGTGCGCCGGTGCGCGCGGTTGCACCGGCTGCGCGCTAAGGCACGCTTGCCATGATCCTCTCTGATATCTGCGTTCGCCGGCCGGTCTTTGCCACGGTGTTGTCGCTGGTGCTGATTCTCGTCGGCCTGGTGTCCTTCACGCGCCTGACGGTGCGCGAGTATCCGAAAATTGATGAGCCGGTGGTGACGGTCAGCACGCGCTACAGCGGTGCGAGCCCGGCGATCATGGAGTCGCAGGTCACCAAACCGCTGGAAGATTCGCTCGCTGGTATCGAGGGCGTTGATGTGCTCACCTCGATCAGCCGGCAGGAGTCCAGCCAGATCTCGGTGCGCTTTCGCCTCGAACGCGACCCCGACAGCGCCGCCGCCGATGTGCGCGACCGCGTCTCGCGGGTGCGCCGCCGCCTGCCGGATGACGTGGACGATCCGGTCATTTCCAAGGTCGAGGCCGACGCCAGCCCGATCATCTATCTCGCCTTTTCGTCCGACCGCCATTCGCCGCTGGATGTGACCGATGTGGCCAGTCGCATCGTCAAGCCGCGCCTGCAGACGCTGCCTGGGGCGGCCGATGTACGGGTGTTTGGCGACCGCGAGTACGCCATGCGCATCTGGCTCGACCGCGATCGGTTGTCGGCCTACGGGCTGACGGTGCAGGACGTCGAAGCGGCCCTGCGTGCGCAGAACGTCGAGGTGCCGGCCGGCCTGATCGAAAGCCAGTCGCGCGAGTTTGCCGTGGTGGCGCGCACCGATTTGAGCGAAGTCGGCCAGTTCGAACAGGTGGTGGTGCGCGCGCCGATTGGCGCCGATGGCTATCCGGTTCGGCTGCGTGATGTGGGCCGGGTCGAGGTGGCGGCCGCGTCCGAGCGCACCTCGGCACACTTCAATGGCAAGCCGGCCGTGGCGCTGGGCCTCATCAAGCAGGCCACCGCCAACCCGCTCGATCTGTCCAAAGCCCTGCGCGAAGAGCTGCCGCGCATCTCCGAAGGCCTGCCCGAGGGCATGACCGTCACCATCGCCAATGACTACACGGTGTTCATCGACCGCTCGATCCGCGCGGTGTTCATGACCATCGGCGAAGCCGTGTTGCTGGTGCTGGCCATCATCTTCTTCTTTCTGCGCAACTGGCGCGCCACCCTGGTGCCGCTGGTCACCATCCCGGTGTCGCTGATCGGCGCCTTTACGCTGATGCTGGTGATGGGTTTCTCCATCAACACGCTTACCTTGCTGGCGCTGGTGCTGGCCGTGGGGTTGGTGGTGGACGACGCCATCGTGGTGCTCGAAAACATTCACCGCCACCTCGAAATGGGCAAGACCCGCTTCCAGGCCGCGCTCGACGGTGCGAAGGAAATCGGCTTTGCCGTGGTGGCCATGACGCTCACGCTCGCCGCGGTGTACGCACCGGTGGCCTTCATGACCGGTCGCACCGGCAAGCTGTTCATCGAATTTGCGCTCACGCTCGCCGGCGCCGTGATCGTCTCCGGCTTCGTCGCACTCAGCCTGTCGCCGATGATGTGCTCCAAGCTGCTCAAGCACGAGACCGGCCACGGCCGTGTTTACAACGCCATCGAAGCCGTACTGCTGGGCATGACCAACGGGTATCGTCGCATCCTGGGGGGCACGCTCAAGGCGCGCTGGCTGGTGCTGCTGGTGTTCGCGGCGGTGGTTGGTGCCTCGGGCTGGTTGCTCAACACGCTCAAGTCAGAACTCTCGCCGGTTGAAGACCGCGGCTTCATCATTGGTGTGTTCAGTGGCCCCGAAGGCGCCACCATCGACTACATGGACCGCTACACTCGCCAGCTCGAAGCGCTCTACGCCGATACGCCGGACATCACCCGCTATTTCGTGGTCTCGGGCAGCCCCACCGTGTCGCAAGGCATCTCTTTTGGCGGCCTCAAGGATTGGTCCGAGCGCAGCACGCTGTCGCCGCAGATTGCCCGCAGCCTCTTGCCCGGCTTCCTCAGTGTGCCGGGTATTCGCGCCTTTCCGGTGACGCCACCCTCGCTCGGCCAGAGCGCGCGTTCGCAGCCCATCAACCTGGTCATCGTCACCTCTGCCAGCTACACCGAGCTGGCCGACGTGGCCGACACCATGTTGCAGGAAATGGCCAAGAACCCGCGCTTCATCGCCGCCGACATCGACCTCAAACTCACCAAGCCCGAGGTCACCGTCAAGGTCGACCGCGACAAGGCGGCTGATCTGGGCGTGTCGGTCGAGCAGATCGGCCGTACGCTGGAGACCCTGCTCGGCGGTCGGCAAGTGACGCGCTTCAAGCGCGACGCCGAGCAATACGACGTCATCGTCCAGCTCGATGCCGCCGATCGCAGTGTGCCCAACGACATCAGCGACATCTATGTGCGCGGCAGCAGCGGCGAAATGATCCCGCTCGCCAGCCTCATTACCGTTGATGAAGCCGTCGCCCCGCGCGAGCTCAATCACTTCGCCCAGCGCCGTGCCGTCACCATCACCGCCAACCTCGCCAACGACTTCGCCCTCGGCGAAGCGCTCACCGAGCTCGAAGCCATCGCCGCGCGCGTGCTGCCTGCCGACTACGCCATCGACTACAACGGCCAGAGCCGCGAGTTCAAGATCAGCTCTGGCGGCCTGCTACTCACCTTCATTCTCGCCGTCGTGTTCATCTACCTCGTGCTCTCGGCCCAGTTCGAAAGCTTCCGCGACCCCTTCACCATCATGTTCACCGTTCCCCTGTCCATGACCGGCGCGCTCGCCGCGCTGTGGATGACGGGCGGCACGCTCAACGTCTACAGCCAGATTGGCCTGGTCACCCTCATCGGCCTCATCACCCGCCATGGCATCCTCATTGTCGAATTCGCCAACCAACTGCGCGAGCGGGGCGAAACGCTGATTTCTGCCATTACCGATGCCGCCGTGCTGCGCTTGCGGCCGATTCTCATGACTACCGGCGCGACGATTCTGGGCGCGATTCCGCTCGCGCTGGCGACCGGCGCCGGGGCCGAGAGTCGGCAGCAGATTGGGTGGGTGATCGTTGGCGGGCTCGCTTTTGGCACCGTGCTGACGCTGTTTGTGGTCCCGGTTGTCTATACGCTCATTGCGCCGAAGACTCGGGCGGCGGCCGGCGCGTCTGGCTCGGTTGTCGTGGCCGAATCGTAGGGTCGGTTTCAACCGGCCATCGGTTTTCGGTCGGGGTGTCGGCTTTTCGATGGGACGTTGGCCGGGTCTCGCCCCGGCGGGCGACATCCTTTCTTGTAGCGACAAGAAAGGACGCAAAGAAACGCCCCCGCTGTACCGCCGGCTCCGCCGGTTCCCTCACTACGCCCGCACCCGGCGGGTCATGTCGCAAACTCGCCCTGCGGGCTCAAACACGCGACACGACAATTCCCGCCGGTCACGGCCTCCGTTCGGCGGCACAGAAGGGGAAGGGCGCGCGGGCTCGGCTTCGCCATCGCCCGTGCGGAAAAACGCCACCCCGTAGGGTGGGTGGCTTGCCACCCACCATCGTGCCTCACAACTCAGGTCGCTTGATGGGCCGCGTCGTAGGGTGCAATAGGCGCAGCCGTATTGCACCGTTCAACCGTTGGATTGGTGCAATGCCCTTCGGTTATTGCACCCTACGCGCTGACGCCATGCCGGTTACCAAGGAATAGGGGCGGTTTCAACCGACCATCGGTTTCTCGGTTTGTCGTCGGCGTTTCGACGGGTCGTTGGCCGGGTCTCGCCCCGGCGGGCGACATCCTTTCTTGTAGCGACAAGAAAGGATGCAAAGAAACGCCCCCGCTGTACCGCCGGCTTCGCCATCGCCCACTTGGAAAAGCGCCACTCCGTAGGGTGGGCCGCGTCGTAGGGTGCAATAGGCGCAGCCGTATTGCACCAAGCAGCGGTTGAAATGGTGCAATGCCCTTCGGTTATTGCACCTTACGCGGGCTATTTGCCTCCCAAAATATTTTCAATGTCTTGCGTCCCTTTGCCTAGATTGCATTCCTCGCAAAGTGTAGCGAGAAAATCTAGCTTACTACTCCCGCCTTTTGCGACCGGCTTGATATGGTCGACGTGTAAAGACGTTTTTTCACCAGTACATCCACAAAAAACGCATCGAAATCCATCGCGAGATAGAACTTTCATTCGGAGTTTTGGCGGAACTCTTCGTTGTCTGTTAATTGATTTGTTTGCCAGTGTTCTAAATGTGAATATTTTTCTTTTGTAGCTTTGGATGTTGTTCCATAACGTCTCAGCGTCGGACTTGCTCTTCCCGAGCCTTTCGAAAAAAGCGATGAACTCGTCAAGTTCCGCTGGAGGAATCGGAATTCCAAGTCTGCTATCGTAACCTTTGGCTGCTATGTTGTAGTTTTCTTTAAATATAGAAAAGATGGAGCCAATGTTTCCGGTGATACGGCGCTTTACATATATTGCGTAATATTTTTCTTGGTGTTTTTCTGATGCAATAATTGCTGAACCGATGTCGGTTGAGGATATTTTTTGATCTGCTGAGTCAAACCAAGTGATGGTTTCGTTGATTGCTCTTTCAATGACGGGAATGTAGGTATTGATGATGTCTTCTTTCCAGATGTACTGGTGTTCTGCGTTTAGGTAAAGCTTTTTGAAAATTTCATAGTCCATTTTTGTTTACGGTCCATTTAGTGGTATCAGAATGGGATTCTGGGGTCTGCGTTTATAAAGCACTGACGACCGGTATGTGATTAGCTCGTAGCCGGCTCTAGAAGACTGGCACAAAATACAAATCGGGTGAAAAATTCCGCCCTCTGCCGCGCCAACCGGAGGACGTGCCGGGCGGAAAAAGGGGCTTCGCTGTTTGAGCCCGCAGGGCGAGTTTGCGAAGCACCCCGCCCGGTGCGTCCGGAGGGCGGGGACTCCGAAGGGGGGCGAAAGCGGGCCGTGCTTCTTTGCCTAGCTTTCTTGCACGAGCAAGAAAGTAGGTCGCCCGCCGGGGCGAGACCCGGCCAATCCAAGCCGCTCGAAGGCAGTCAAGAATCAGGCTGCCGACGAACAAACCGCAAGCCCCTCAGCGTGGGAAGCGCAAAAATCAAACCACCGCCTGCCACCCCGCCGGGCCAAGAACAAACCGGTGATTCCCCACCGGATAAAACAAACTCTCGGCCATATGCCGTCGCCAGACGACAAGATGCACATGCCCCGGCGTCACATCCAGCTGATGAAAAAACAGCCCCTCTGAAGAATGCCGCCCCGAGGTCGGCGACCCGACCCCGATGCCGATCGCGTTGCGCCCGGCATCGGAGGCCAGCAGCCGCACTTCGCTGCGATGCAGATGTCCCCAAAGCAGCAGGTCGGCACCGCCTTCGTCGATGAGCAGATTGCGCGCGATGTTGGCGCCGGCCATGCCGCCCTTGTTGCCGCGTTCGCGGGTGGCGAAGGGGTGGTGGGCGGCGGCGATGCGTAGTTGGCCGTCGCAGCCGCCGGCCAGCCACTGCGCGGCGTCACGGGCGGCGGCGCTGCGCACGCGACCGGAGCGCCAGGAGAGCGGGTTGGTGCTGTCGATGAGGGCGAGGCGCAGTTGCTGCCAGTCGACATGACTGGTGGTGGCGTCGCCGATGTGGCGGCGGTAGCGGCCGCGTGGGGTGAACAGGCGGTGCCAGGGGCGGAACAGCGGCATGTCGTGGTTGCCGGGGATAGCCAGCCAATCGCCGGGGAGCTGGTCGAAGAATTGCCGCGCGGCAATGAACTGGCTGTTGCGGGCGCGCTGGGTGAGGTCGCCGGTAATCAGTGTGAGCTGTGGCGACAGGCCGATGACGGCCTCGAGCAGCATTTGCGCTGCGCCGGGCGCTTGGGCGCCGAAATGCAGGTCGGAGAGGTGGACCAGCCGCAGGGCCGGCGAGGCGGGGGTCATGCGCTTGATTCTAGCGGATCGGGCCGGACGACTTGCAGCGCTTCGGTTTGATAGTGCACCTGCAGGGGCAGACGGCATTTGATGAGTTCGCCGTCAATCGACACGCGCAGGCGCCGCCGGCGTCGAAGGATGTCGACGGTGGTGTCTTGCAGGGCGGTGAGCTCGAAGGTGGGTGCGTCGGACAGCCGCCCGAACAGCGCCTTGAAGGCGGCGGCGAGCACATGGCGACGCCCCTGGTGGCGCATCAGCACCAGCCCGAGCGCGCGGCCGTCGCATTGCGTGGCGAATTCGGCATCGACGGTGGCCAGCGGCAGTGGGTTGGCGCCGAAGAATATGGCGTTGGCACGGCAGTGTTTTGTTTCGCCGTCGACGTCGAGACGCAGCTTGAGGATGGGGTAGCGGTTGAACAGCGTGGCGATGCCCGAGAGCACGGCGGTGACGCGGCTGCGCCCGAGCACCGCGGTGTGGCGTTCGCGCGCGGCGATGATGCGGGTGTACAGGCCGAAGGCGGCGTGGTTGAAGAACAGCAGGCCGTTGATGTCGCCGCAGGGGGTGGGGCGGGCGCTGCCGGTGATCGCCAGCCGGGCGGCGTCGGCCACGTCGAGCGGGATGCCGAGGTGGCGGGCGACGAGGTTGTAGGTGCCGGTGGGGATGATGGCCAGCGGTTTGCCGCGGGCGCGGGCGTGCTGGGCCACGGTGCGCACCGTGCCGTCGCCGCCGACCGCCACGACCAGATCGGCGACGGTGGCGGCGCGCTGGCAGACACGCTCGAGCCGGCTGGATTTGCGCGGCTGAAACCACAGCAGACGGCCCGCGTCGGTCGGCAGGGCGGCTTCGATGCGGGCGCGCAGGTCGTCGTCGTGGCCGTTGGCCGAGCGGGCATTCACAACGATAGCGATGGTGCGTTGGGTCATGCGGTAGCCGAATCGGTGCGCTCAGGAGACAATATCGTGCTTTGCGGCCGCCCGGCCGCGTGATTGCAGCATCATAAACCGCATGCCTCCCTTTGTTCGCAAGCACGCCGAGCGGTTCTCGGCCTGGCTGATCCTGTTGATGATGGTGTTTGCGCTGAGCACCGGTGCCCGATTGCCGGTGCCCGCGTGGCTTGCGGGGGTGTGCGCGTGGGCGGCGTGCGCGCTGTTGTGGCCGAGTCTGGATACGCGCCAGCGAGGCACGGCGGCGGTGCTGATTGGCATTGGTCTGATCGCCTTGGGCTGGGCCGGTTGGCACAGCGGTCATTGGCCGTGGCAGGGCGTGCTGACGCAGAACATGGCGCTGCTTGGCATGTTGGCGGCGGTGAGTTTTTTGCAGTTGATCGGGCTGGCAGGCGACGATCGGCCGTTGCCGCGTGGCCCCGGCGCCTTGTGGCGCACGCTGGGCGGGGTGCATGTGTTTGGCGCGGTGATCAATCTGTCGGCGGTGTTCATCATGGCCGATCGCATGAGTGGCGCCACCCAACCCTCGCTGACCCAGACCAAAGCGCTGACCCGCGCCTTTCTGTCGGCGGCGCTGTGGTCACCGTTTTTTGCCGCGACGGCGGTGGCGATCACCTATGCGCCCGGCGCCACGCTGGGCGAGATGGCACTGGCTGGGGTGCCGCTGGCGCTGGCGATCAACTACCTGGCCGGACGCGATCTGCTCAAGCATGCGCCCGAGGCGCAAGATTTTGTCGGCTACCCGATGCGCCCGTCGGCGCTGTGGGTGCCGGCGACGCTGGCGCTGATGGTGATCATTGGTCACTACTTCTGGCCGCACTGGACGACGCTGGCCATCGTGTCACTGTGCGCGCCCTTGATGGCGGTGGGCGTGGTGCTGACGCGCTCCGGCGTGGCGGCCGGTGCGACGGCGGTGGCGCGCCATGTGCATCTGCGCTTGCCGGCCATGCGTGGCGAGTTGACGCTGTTTCTGGCGGCCGCGGTGTTTGCGACCGGGCTGGACGCCTTGATCGCCACCCAGGGCGGCAGCCTGACACCGGCGCATTTCGGACCGATTCAGTCGGCGCTGGTGCTGGCGGGCATGATCGGGCTGTGCGTGATTGGTGTGCACGCGGTCATCTCGATCGCCATGGTGTCGGCCTGGCTGGCACCGATCTCGCCCGATCCGATGCTGCTGGCCGCGGTGTTCACCCAGTGCTGGGCGATTGGCCTGGCGGTGAGCCCGATGTCCGGCATCCACCTCGCGCTGCAGGGGCGCTACGGGGTGTCGGCGGGTGCGATGGCGCAGGGCAATGCCCGTTATTGTCTGCAGGCCTATGGCGCAGCCGTGCTGGTGCAGGCGGCGATTGCCGCGTGGCGCGGCGTGCCGTTCTGAGCGCGGCTTATTTGGCGGCGGTATCGGTGACCAGGGTTTGCGTGGAGCTGACGCAGTAGTGCTGGTCGGCGGCTGATTCGGTTTTGACGGTGGTGCAGTCGGCGAGGGCGGTAATCGGCGTGGCGGTCAAAATGCCATCGATGACCGCCAGTTCATAGGCATGGCGCGGCGCGGTCGAGGCGGCCGCGTGCGAGAAGCGCGCGAACTGCTGGCTGCCTTGCAGGCACTGGATCTGCTGCACATTGGCGCCGCCCGACTTGAGAATGGCGCCGATGGCGGTGGCGCGAGTCTCGCATTCGGCCTGATTGGCGGTGCTCACGAAGGCAGCCGAGAGCTGCCCGTCGGCCAGCAGGGTGAGAATGAGCATGATGTGTCCGAGTGCCATGGCGGGTGTCCTGTGAGGTGATTGGGCGGGATTGTCGCTGGTGGGGTAGCGGGGCGTCCAGTCGCGCAAGGCCGGATGAATCCGGTCCTACGGTTCAAGCCACTCCGACATCCATCGTAGGGCCGGATGTATCCGGCCATCGCCGTCCGCTCGCCATACAACGCAACGGTTTGCCAAGCGCATGCCGTGACATCAGCAAAGGGCGAGCAGGCGGCGGGCGGTGTCGACGGTCTTGCTGACAACGGTTTCGTCGTCGCAGGGGACCACGCTCAGCTCGCCCCAGTCTTCAACAAACTTGCGCTGCCAGGTCAGTTGCCGCTTGGCGAGTTGGCGGGTGGCGGCGATGCCCTTGTCGCGAAACGTGGTGGCGTCAGTCAGGCCGTCGAGGTGCTCCCAGGCCTGGCGGTAGCCGACGCAGCGCATGCTGGGCATCTCGAGTGTGAGTGCGTACTTGGCGCGCAGGGTGCGGACCTCATCGAGAAAGCCCGCGGCGAGCATGGCGTCGAAGCGCGCTTCGATGCGCTGGTGCAGCACGCTGCGGTCGGTGGGCGCCAGCGCAATGCCGACAAAGCGGTAGGGCGGGGCGGCCATCTCGCGGCGGGCGTAGCTCTCGGCCAGTGGCCGGCCAGTAAGACGCACGATTTCGAGGGCACGCTGGATGCGTTGGGCGTCGTTGGGGCTCAGGCTGGCGGCGGCGTCGGGGTCGAGCCGGGCCAGCGCGGCGTGCATGGCCGGCCAGCCGAACTGGCGGGCGTCGGCGTCGATGTGGGCGCGCAGCTCGGCGTCGGCCTGTGGCAGCTCGGACAAGCCTTCGCGTAGCGCCTTGAAGTAGAGCATGGTGCCGCCGGCGAGCACCGGCAGGCGGCTGCGGGCGGTGATCTGGGCCATCAGGCGCAGCGCGTCGTCGCGGAATTTTGCCGCCGAGTAGGCCTCTTCAGGCGACAGGATGTCGATCAGGTGGTGCGGGCACACCGCCTGCTCGGCGGCGCTGGGTTTGGCGCTGCCGATGTCCATGTCGCGGAACACCAGCGCGGAATCGACGCTGATGATCTCGATCGGCATATGTTCGGCCAGCGCCAGCGCGCTGGCGGTTTTGCCGCTGGCGGTGGGGCCGAGCAGGAGCAGGGCGGGGGGCAGCGTGTGCATGGGCGCCATTCTACCGGGGGTGGCGATGCGCAGTGGTGGTCGATTCGGGTAGGCTTGCGCTCCTTGTAACTGAGGATGATCAAACGATGAGGAATGGATTCCGGGCGCTCCAGCGAACGGTGCTGTGGCTGCTGTGCTGCGTTGGCGTGTCCGGCACGGCCATGGCGGCGCCCACATTGTGGGAGGTGCGCGATGCCGAGGGCGGTGTGCGCGCCTATCTGTTTGGCGCGATCCATCTGTGCCACGCGGCCTGTTATCCCTTGCCGGCGGCGGTGGAGGCGGCCTTTGCGCGTGCCGAGCGCACCGTGTTCGAGCTGGATGTGAGCGATCCGTCGCTGGCGCGAACGCTGGTCAAGGCGGGTCGCTTGCCCGAGGGGCAGACGCTCAAGACCTTGATGCCGCCCGAGCTCTATGCGCAATTGCACGACGCCTCAAAAACCGTCGGCCTGCCGGTGAGTCAGATGCAAAGCTTGCAGCCGTGGTTTGCGTCGACGCTGTTGATGGCGCTGGCGGCCAATCAAGCGGGGTTTACGACCGAGGCCGGCGTTGACGGCGTGTTGCAGTTGCGTGCGCGTGAATCGGGCAAACCGGTGCTGGCGCTGGAGACCGCAGCGCGCCAGATTGAAGCTTTGTCTGGCGGTGGCGAGCGCGCTCAGGAAGCGGCCTTGCGCCAGACCGTCGGCATGGTGACCCGTGGCGAGATTGGTGATTTTCTTTCTCGCATGGTCGCTGCCTGGCAGGATGGTGATGACGCGGAGCTTGAGGCCCTTATGTTTGAAGGTGCCGACCGTGACGCCGTCGCGCCGCTGTTTGCCGCCCTGATCGATGTACGTAACCGGGAAATGACCGACCGACTGGAGACGCTGATGGCCGAACCCGGCGTGCTCTTCGTGACGGTCGGCGGCGGTCATCTGGTTGGCGAGCAAGGCATTCCGGCCGCCTTGGCGGCGCGGGGGTGGCAGGTGGTTCGGCGATAGCGTGGTCGGTTTCGTAGGGCGGAAGAGCGAAGCGTCATCCGCCATCGGTGTCGCTTTGGGGCCTTGTTTGGCGGATGGCGCTGCGCTTATCCGCCCTACGGGGGCTACAAGGCGTATTTGATGATCATGAGCCCAATGACAGATGCGACAGAAGGAAGGAACGTGGCGTCGCGTGTGCGGATGATCAGGTGGTTTCGTCGGTTTTTCATACCGTCTTGTTGAATCGATCGAAAGAGGATCGAAAGAGGATCGATTCAACCACGATGCTCAGCATGTGAACAGTCACGATTGAAAACAACAAGTAGCTGACGATTTCTTTCATTTCGATCTGGTCGATTGGTTGGGTCTGGTTGAGAGCGTCTCGCGCGCCTCACTGACCCCGCAAGAAAAACCGATCCAGCTCGGCCATGGAGAACTGTGTCCAGGTCGGGCGGCCGTGGTTGCATTGGTCGGCGCGGTCGGTGGCTTCCATCTGGCGCAGCAGGGCGTTCATTTCGGGAATGGTGAGCGTGCGGTTGGCGCGCACGGCGCCGTGGCAGGCCATGGTGGCGAGCAGCTCGTTGCGCCGCGCGGTGATGACCTCGGTGGCGGGCATGTCTTCGAGCTCGGCGAGCACCGAGCGGGTCAGTTCGCCGACGTCGGCGCTCGATAGCAGCGCGGGTACGGTGCGCACCGACAGGGCGGTCGGGCCGGCGGCGGAGATTTCGAAGCCCATGCCGGCGAGCGCGTCGGCGCAGGCTTCGGCAGTGGCCATCTCGCGCGCCGACACCGACAGCACGGCGGGGATCAGCAGGCGCTGGATGGAGGGCGTGCCGTCGAGCACGGTCTTGAGGCGCTCATACAGAATGCGCTCGTGGGCGGCGTGCATGTCCACCAGCACCATGCCTTGCGCGTTCTGCGCGAGGATATACACCCCATGCAACTGGGCCAGCGCGAAGCCGAGTGGCGGGGCTTCGCCGGCCTGTTCGGGCGGCATGGCGGGGGCGTTGAAGCTGCCTTGGGCGCGTGGCTCTGTCGGGCGCGCGCTGCTGGCGAAGTCGTAGTAGTTGCGCGCGGCCGATTCCATGGCCAGCGGGCTCTGGGTTGGCGTGGCGGCGTAATGGCCGAAGGCGGCGGCTGGTGGCGCGCCGGTGGGTGTGACCGGCGCGGTCGGCACAAAGGCGTCACCACGAGCCTCAGCGGCGCCGGAGTGGCCGAGCGCGCGTTCGACCGCGTGGTACACAAACTGATGTACGGCGCGCGATTCGCGGAAGCGGATTTCGATCTTGGCCGGATGCACGTTGACATCGACGGTGCGCGGATCGATCTGCAAGAACAGCACATAGGCCGGATGCCGGCTGCCGTGCAGGATGTCGCGGTAGGCCTGGCGGATGGCGTGGGTGAGGAGCTTGTCGCGCACGAAGCGGCCATTCACAAAAAAGTACTGCGCGTCGCGGCTGGCGCGGGAGTAGGCGGGCAGGGAGGCAAAGCCGGTGAGCTGCAGCGGGCCGGCCTCGACGCTGACCGCGCGGGCGTGCTCGAGGAAGTCATCGCCCATCAGCAGGCCGACGCGGCGGGTCATGTCGCTGGCCGGCAGGCGGTGGCTGACCCGGCCGTTGTGGGTCAGCTGCATGGCGATGTCGGGCCGTGCCAGCGCCACGCGGCGGAAGGCTTCGTCGCAATGGGCGAATTCGGTGCCTTCGGTTTTGAGGAATTTTCGCCGCGCCGGGGTGTTGTAGTAGAGCTCCTGCACATCCACGACGGTGCCGTGGTTGAGCGGGGCGGGTTCGGGCGCGCGGCCGGGGCCTTCGACCCGCCAGGCGTGGCCGGCGCCGCGGGCGCGACTGGTGATGCTGGTGCGCGCGACCGACGCGATGGCGGCCAGCGCCTCGCCACGGAAGCCCATGGTGGCGACCGATTCGAGGTCTTCGAGCGAGGCGATCTTGCTGGTGGCATGGCGTTCGAGGGCGAGGGCGAGGTCGTCCTTGTCGATGCCGCAGCCGTCGTCGCTGATGCGGATGCGCCGCACGCCACCGGCTTCGAGCAGCACTTCGATGGCCTGAGAGTCGGCATCGACGGCGTTTTCGAGCACTTCCTTGAGCACCGAGGCGGGGCGTTCGACGACTTCGCCGGCGGCAATCTGGTTGATGAGCGGGTCGGAGAGGCGGTGAATCGCAGGCATGGGCAGGCAGTGAATCGTGTCAGAGGCAACGGTGCCGGTTGCAGGAGTCGAACCCGGAAGCGGCGGCTTCGGTATGATACGCGCTGCCCACTCTATTGCGCCGCGTCATGGAACTGATTGCCCAATTCATCGATATCGTTTTGCACCTGGACAAATATCTCGCCGTGGTGCTGGCCGACTATGGCAACTGGATCTACGCGATCCTGTTTCTGATCATTTTCTGCGAAACCGGCCTGGTGGTGACGCCCTTCCTGCCGGGCGACTCGCTGTTGTTCGTGGCTGGCGCGCTGGCGGCCACCGGCGGCATGGACATCACGATTCTGATCTCCACGCTGTTTGTGGCGGCAGTGCTGGGTGATAACACCAACTATTGGATCGGCCGCTCGGTCGGGCACCGGGTGTTCCGCTGGGAGCAGTCGCGCTTTTTCAACCGCGCGGCTTTCGACAAGACGCATTCGTATTTTGAGTCCCATGGCGGCAAGACCATCATCATTGCGCGCTTCTTGCCCATCTTCCGCACCTTCACGCCCTTCGTGGCCGGGGTGGCCAAGATGACCTACTCGCGCTTCCTGCCGCTGGATATCGCCGGCGGGGCGATCTGGATCGGGTCGCTGTGCCTGGCTGGGTACTGGTTCGGCAATATCCCGTTCATCAAGAACAATCTGAGCTTCGTCATCCTGGGCATCATCGCGATTTCGCTGGTGCCCATTGCGATTGGCTGGCTGCGCCATCGGCGCACGGCGAGCCAGGCGGGCTGAGCCGATGCGTGCGGTGATTCTGAGCCTGGTGTGCGCCGTCCTGGCGGGCTGCGCGGCACCGGGTTCCGGGCCCTCACCGCGAATGGATCGGGGCTTTACGCTGTCGGGGTTGGCCAAGTCGGATATCGACAAGGTCTCGGAAATTCATCACCACCATCTGTTTCAGTCGCTGCGGCGGCTGACACTCAAGCTCTACCGGCGCAATCCGGCCGAATGGCGCAAGCGGGGCCTGGCCAGCGCCGAGGCGGCGGTGGCCGATCTGTTTGACCGCGACCATCGCTGGCGGCTGGAGGCGCTTAATTACCGCCACGGCGCCGAGGCGATCCAGATTGCGCTCACGCCGGACTATCCGGGCGACCGTGTGCAGGCCTTTGTGACCGGCTTGGTGAGCATGGTGCAGAAGGCGCTCGGCGAGCGCGGCGAGTTCTATATGTTCGATAAGGTGGACCCGCAGCGGGTGTACAATGCGGCCCGAAATGTTGAAGTGGCCGCCTGGAAGCTGGGGCAGGCGCGCGACGCGCTCGGGCAGGTGTTGCTCTTGAGTAACGAAATGGAACCCGTGGCCAATTTGAGCTTCGAACGTGAGTTTGGCCGCCAGATCGGTTTGCTCGATGCGCTGGCCGATGTGCACGCCGAGCGCGACGGGCGCACCCTGACCCGTGTCATCCAGAACGCAGCGACCGCCGTTTTCCTTCCTTTGTAAAGTTCGCCGGCAACGGGGCGCAGCCCCGCGCGACATGGCCGGCCAGAGCGAGTCCCATGAAATCCATCGTCATCCTTATTTCGGGTCGTGGCAGCAATATGGAAGCCATTGTGCAGGCGGCCATTCCCGGTGCACGCATTGCCGCGGTCATCAGCAACCGGCCGAACGCCGGCGGGCTGGCCTTCGCTGCCGCGCAAGGCATTGCTACGGCCGTGGTCGACCACACCGCCTATGCTGAGCGCGCGGCGTTTGATGCCGCGCTGGCCGAGGCGATCGACAGCCACGCGCCCGATCTGGTGGTGCTGGCGGGTTTCATGCGGGTACTGACCCCCGGTTTCGTGCGTCAGTACGAAGGCCGGCTGATCAACATCCACCCCTCGCTGCTGCCTTCATTTACCGGCCTGCATACGCATCAGCGCGCGCTGGAGGCGGGCGTGCGGGTGCACGGCACGACGGTCCATTTTGTGACGGCCGAGCTCGATTGCGGGCCGATCATCATCCAGGCCGTGGTGCCGGTGATGGCCGGGGACGACGAGGCGACGCTGAGTGCACGGGTGCTGGCGCAGGAGCACCGTATCTTTCCGCAGGCGGTGCGCTGGATTGTCGAGGACCGGGTGAGCATCGATGGCAATGTGGCCCGGGTGGCTGGCGTGCGCGAACCCGGCGTGCTGATCAGCCCGCCGCCGGAGAACGTGTGATGTGCCCCGGCGCGCGGTGGTTGGTGCTGTGTGGCCTGGTGCTGAGCGTGTTGGCGGGGGCGGCGCAGGCTAATCCGGCGATGTCCGAAGCGAGCGAAGACGCCGCGCCATGGCCGACCCAGGGGCGCATCATCTACCGTATCTATCATGGTGACAGCGGCATTCAGATCGGCCGCGCGACGCATACCTGGTGGCACGACGATGGCCGCTACTGGATGGAGTCGCTGGTCGAGACCACCGGCCTGGCAGCACTGCTCAAAGACTTCCGTTACCAGCAGCGCAGCGAAGGCGCCGTGACGGCGCAGGGCTTGCGCCCCGAGCGATTCAGCGTCGACCAGCGTGGCAAGCCGCATCAGGAAGCCCGCTTTGACTGGGTCGGCGCGCAGGTGCGCATCAATCGGGGGGACAGCAAACGTCAGGCACCGATCGTGGCCGGCGACCAGGACATTCTCAGCATCGCACACCAGTTGGCCCAGCCGGGCGCGCCAAAAGCGCCGGTGGCGCTGACCGTGGTGAGCAACAAATCTGCCGCCGTGGCCAAGGTGCGCGATCTGGGCGACGCGACGGTGCGTTTGCCGCTCGGTCAGATGCCGACGCGGCATTTTTCGGTGCACTCCGACGACGGCAAAGTCAAGATCGACATCTGGCTGGCCGCCGGTCAGCACTGGCTGCCGGTACGTATCCGGATCGAGAACCGCAAGGGCGAGATTCTCGATCAGCAAGCCGAGCATCTGGTGCTCGGCGAACCCGCACAAGGGAATCCATCATGAGCGCGCCATTGCCCGCTGTGCTGCATCAACACACCGCCCGTTTGCTCGACCAGTTGCTGCAGTTTGCGCACCCGGCCGACGCGACAGTGCAACAGTATTTCCGAAAGAATACGGCCCTCGGCAGCCGTGATCGCGCCCGTGTGGCCGACGCGGTGTTTGGCTGTTTGCGTCATTTGCGTCGGGTGCGTCACGCCGCGGGCGAGGGGGCAAGTGCCGATGCCTTGGTGGCGGCGTGGACCGGCGGCGCCTGGGCGGCGATCGATCCGGCCACGCTGAGCCCCGCCGAGCGTGCCGACTTGCCCGACTGGCTGATGGAACGCTGGCCGTGGCCGGCGGGCGAGGTGGCGTCGGCGGTGGCCGAGGCGTTCAACCAACCCGCGCCGCTCGACTTGCGGGTGAATATCGTCAAAGCCAAACGCGACGCCGTGCAGGCCGCGCTTGCCGCCGCCGGGATCGAAACCGTGGCCGGCCGTTGGGCGCCGCACGCGCTTCGGGTGGTCGGCAAGCCGGCCTTGCAGCGTCATCCGCTGATGGTGGACGGCAGCATCGAAGTGCAGGACGAAGGTAGCCAGTTGCTCGGCCAGTTGCTCGGCGCGCGACGCGGTGAGCAGATCGTCGATTTTTGCGCCGGTGCCGGGGGCAAGAGTCTGCAGATTGGTGCGCAGATGCGCAACACCGGTCGGGTGCACGCCTTTGACGTGTCGGCCGGGCGTTTGTCTGAGCTGGCGCAGCGGGCGAAAAGGGCGGCACTGGGCAACGTGCAGCCGATGGCGATTCGCGACGAAAACGATGTGCGACTGAGCCGGCTCGCCGGCAAGGTTGACCGGGTCCTGGTCGATGCCCCGTGCTCGGGCCTGGGCACGTTGCGGCGCAATCCCGACCTGAAGTGGCGTCAGGGGCCGGAACAGCTGGCCGAAAAAGCCGTCTTGCAGGGCGCGATCCTCACCGCCGCCGCGCGATTGGTGAAGCCGGGCGGCGTGCTGGTGTATGCCACCTGCAGCATGATGGCCGAGGAAAACATGGGGGTGGTCGACGCTTTTCTCTCCGAGCATCCGGACTTCACCATCGAGCCGGCCCTGGCGGCGCTGGCCAAGCAGGGGGTTGAGCTGCCCGACAATGGACGATCCACGCTCCTGCTTGACCCCTTCCATCACGACACCGACGGCTTTTTTGCGGCACGAATGGTGCGATGCGCCTGAGGCTTCGCGCCGCCTTGCTGTGCCTGCTCTGGCCGTTGGCGGCGTCCGCCGCGCTCGGGCCGGTGCACGCCGATGGGCGTATCGAGGTGTTGTTCGCACCGCATGACCCGGTCGAGGCACGGCTGATTGCCCTGATCGGGCAGGCGCGCCGTAGCGTACGGGTGCAAAGCTATATCTTTACCCGCAAGCCGGTGGCCGAGGCGCTGGTGGCTGCGCGGGGTCGGGGTGTGGATGTTCAGGTGCTGGCCGATGCCCGCATGAACCAGCGCGGCAAGAATGCCTTGCCGCTGCTGCTCGCCGCCGGCGTGCCGGTGGCGCTGGAGACGGCGTACAGCGCGGCGCACAACAAGGTGATCCTGATCGACGCGGATGAGACGCAGTCGGTGGTGATTACCGGCTCGTACAACTTCACCTGGTCCGCCGGGCGCAAGAATGCTGAGAATGTGATGGTCGTCTATGGGCATCGCGAGGTGGCGCTGGCCTATCGAGATAATTGGCGGCGCCACTGGCAGGCCGCCACGCCCGTCGGACGCTTGCCCGTCAAGTTGGTCGATTGATCGCACGGGGAGGCGTGGCGGCGTGTTTTTTTGCGCTGGCGCGGGCGCGATCGGGCTTCACGTATAATCGGCAGCTTACCGCCTGATGAAAGGACGCGCGCTCGCATGATTTTCGGTTTGATTGATTTGCCCTGGTGGGGTTATGTGGTGGTCGCGCTCGGCCTGACGCATGTGACGATCGCTTCCGTCACCATTTTCCTGCATCGCCATCAGGCGCATCGCGCGCTGGAGTTGCACGCGATTCCGAGCCATTTCTTCCGCTTCTGGCTGTGGTTGACCACGGGTATGGTGACCAAGGAGTGGGCAGCCATCCACCGCAAGCATCACGCCAAATGCGAAACCGTGGACGATCCCCACAGCCCGCAGACCCGCGGCTTGAAGAAAGTGCTTTGGGAGGGCGCCGAGCTCTACCAGATCGAGGCAAAGAACCAGGAAACGCTCGATCGCTACGGGCACGGCACGCCGGACGACTGGCTCGAGCGCAACATCTACACGCGCAACACGGTTGGCATCAGCCTGATGCTGGTGATCAATCTGGTGCTGTTTGGCGCCCTGGGTCTGACCATCTGGGCGGTGCAGATGATCTGGATCCCGTTTTTTGCGGCGGGTGTCATCAATGGCATTGGCCACTTTTGGGGCTATCGAAATTTCAATTGCGCCGACGCCTCACGCAATCTGGTGCCCTGGGGCATCCTGATTGGCGGCGAGGAGCTGCATAACAACCATCACACCTTTGCCACGTCGGCCAAGCTGTCGGCGCGCTGGTACGAGTTCGATATTGGCTGGATGTATATCCGCCTGCTTCAGTTGGTCGGGCTGGCCAATCCAAAAAAGGTGATTCCGTTGCCCAGGTTCGGCGAGGCGCGTGTGGTGCCCGACGGCGAGATGCTGCGCGTGATCATCACGCACCGCTACGACGTGATGACGCGCTATCTGCAGACGCTGCGTCAGACCTACCAGGACGAGATCGAGACGCTGCGCCAGAAGCATGCGGGCACTTTCCAGTTGCGTACGGGCGAACTGGTTCGACTGCTGCAAAAAGAATCGGACACCTTGCCCGCCGAGCAGGAGGCGCAGCGTGTTGCGGCCCTGGCGCATAGCGAGCGGCTGGCCTTGCTGGAGCGGATGCGCACCGAATTGGCGAGCTTGTGGGCGCGCTCGTCCACCTCGTCAGATCAGCTGCTCGTGCAATTGCGCGACTGGATCGAGCGCGCCGAGCAAAGCGGGATCGCGCAGCTGCAGGAGTTTTCCCATCGGCTGCGGTGTTACGCGGCTTGATCGTATCGTGTGACATGAAGCGCCCCGGCAAGCGCGCCGGGTGGCGCGCTTGAGGAACGGCAGCGTGTCGCGCATCCTGCTGTTCAACAAGCCCTTTGATGTGTTGTGCCAGTTTTCGCCCGAAGGGGCGCGGATGACACTCAAAGACTTTATCGATGTGCCGGACGTCTATCCCGCCGGACGGCTCGATGCCGACAGCGAAGGTCTGCTGGTATTGACCGACAACGGTGGCATACAACACCGGATCGCCGATCCGCGGCACAAGGCGCCGAAAACCTATCTCGCGCAAGTCGAAGGCATCCCCGACGAGGCGGCACTGGCGGCCTTGCAAACCGGCGTCAATCTGGGCGATTTTCGTACCGCGCCGGCACAAGCGCGAATCGTTGATACGCCTGCGTGGCTGTGGCCGCGGACGCCACCGATTCGCGAGCGTAAGGCGATACCGACCTGCTGGATTGAACTGGTGCTGCGCGAAGGCAAGAATCGTCAGGTGCGGCGAATGACGGCCAAGGTCGGTTTCCCGACGTTGCGTCTGATCCGCACATGCATTGGCGACTGGTCGCTGGCCGATCTGGCGCCTGGCGCCTGGCGTGATGTGGCGGTACCCAAAGCGCTGACCGGCGCGTCGTCATCGTCGCGCGGCAGACGATAAGCATCGAAGCGGTTATGCTTTGCGCCGAATTATCGCTGTGCCCTTACACCTGAGTGCGGGTGGGCAAACGAAACGTCGATTTCGTACCCAAGCGGCCTGAACCCCATGTTTTGACGGAGTCTGTGTGACAGATACAACCATTGCGACCATTGCTGCCATCGGTGTTGTCGGCGGCGCTTGCCAATGGCTGGCCTGGCGGATGCGTCTGCCGGCGATCTTGTTTTTGCTGATTGCCGGCATTGTTGCCGGACCGATCGGCGGATGGCTCGACCCCGACGCCTTACTGGGTGATTTGCTGTTCCCCTTCGTTTCGCTGGCGGTGTCGGTGATCCTGTTCGAAGGCAGCCTGACGCTCAAGTTCTCTGAAATTCGCGGCATCGAGAAAGTGGTGCGCCGTTTTGTGACCACCGGCGCGCTGGTGACCTGGGTGATCGTCACCCTGGCCACGCAATGGATTACCGGTATCTCCTGGGGCCTGGCCACCTTGTTTGGTGCGGTGATGGTGGTGACCGGGCCGACCGTGATCGTCCCCATGCTGCGCACGGTGCGTCCGACCATGCACATTGCCAACGTGCTGCGCTGGGAAGGCATCGTGATCGACCCGATCGGTGCGCTGCTTGCAGTGCTGGTATATGAGTTTCTGGTGTCATCGGGCACCGCCGGGGGCGCGGTGGGCGCCACGCTGATCGTGTTCCTGAAGCTGATTTCGGTCGGATCGCTGACCGGTATCGGGGTGGGCTATCTGGTCGGTGAGGCCTTGCGCCGCGACTGGTTGCCGCACTACATGTTCAACGTGGCCACGCTGGCGGCGGTGATGGGGGCGTTTGCGCTGTCGAACGCGCTGTCGCATGAATCTGGCCTGCTGGCGGTGACGGTGATGGGGATCTACCTCGCCAACCGCAAGGGGGTGCCGGTGGAGGAGATTCTCTCCTTCAAGGAAAGCCTGAGCCTGCTGCTCATCACCGCCTTGTTCATCCTGCTCGCCGCGCGACTCGATCTGAGTTTGCTGCTGGGGCTGGGCTGGGGTGCGGTGCAGATCTTCCTGGTGGTGCAGTTTGTGGCGCGGCCGGTGAATGTGCTGGTGTCGACGCGCGGCTCCAGTCTGAGCTGGCGCGAGCGTGGTTTGCTGGCCTGGATTGCCCCACGCGGTATTGTCGCGGCCGCGGTGATCGCGCTGTTCTCGCTTCAGCTTGAGCAAAAAGGCTATGCCGAGGCCGTGTTGCTGGTGCCACTGACCTTCGTCATCATCATCGGCACGGTGGTGTTGCAGAGCCTGACCGCCGGCCCGCTGGCGCGACTGCTGAACGTCGCCGAACCCGGCTCGGGCGGCTTCCTGATCGTGGGCGCAAACCCGCTGGCGCGGGCCATTGCCAAGGCCTTGACTCAGAACGATGTGTCGGTGCGGCTGACCGACATGCTGTGGGACAACGTGAGCCGCGCCCGCATGGCCGGCCTGCAGACTTACTATGGCAACCCGCTGTCCGAGCACGCCGAGGTGTACCTCAACACGGCGGGTCTGGGCCGGGTGTTGGCGATGACCGCTGACGAGCACTTGAATGAACTGGCGTGTACGCGCTTCAAGGGCGACTTCGGTCCGAAGCGGGTGTTTGCGCTGCGTGTCGGTGCGCGTGAAAAAGGGCGCAAGGCCGTGTCGCTGGCCGGTCTGGACGCTTTTGGCGAGGGCAACAATTTTGTTGAGTTGTCACGCCGCCTGGCGCGTGGGGCGGAAATACGCCAGACCAACATCAGCGAGGCATTCAGCTTCGAGCAGTTCAGCAACAACTATGGCGAGCGCGCGGTGCCGCTGTTTGCGATCGACCCGAAGGGCCGCGTGGAGGTTTTCGCGACCGAAGCCGAGGTTCAGCCGAAGCCTGGCTGGATGGTGCTGGCGCTGGTAGATGCCGACCCCGACGAATACAAGCGACCGGCCAAGGCTGAAAAATCAGACAGCAAGGCCGAAAAGACCGAGGCCAAGACGCAGTGATCCGCCTCAGGAGGCTCTGACGCGGCTTTGCTTCGGTACATGCTGGACCAGAAAGTCCATCTGGTCTGCCAGGATGTGGCGATTCGACAAAATCAGGTATTCGGCCTTGTTGGGCACGTAGGGCGTGTACAGCAAGGTCATGCCCGCGCGCTCGGGGCGCCGGTTGTCCTTGCGCTGATTGCAGCCGCGACAGGCAGTGACCACGTTCATCCATACATCTTTTCCGCCGCGCGAGACGGGTTCGATATGGTCGCGGGTCAGCAGCGCGCCGGGCAGGGTGCTGCCGCAGTAGGCGCAGGTGTGGCGGTCGCGGTGGAAGAGCTCTCGATTCACCAGCGGCGGCACCTGCCGGAAGCTGGCTGGCCGCAGTGCCTGTCCCTTGATGGCGATGATGCTCTGGCTGCTGATCGATGAGCGCTCACCGGTGATCCGGCTCGTACCACCCCAGATATGGAAGGCCTGTGCGCCGATTGACCACGCCACCATGTTGCGGGCGTGATAGGTGCACGCCGCCTGCCAACTGACCCAGCGATGCGGGTGCCCATGCATGTCCAGTGTCAGAATCCACGGACGGGCTGCGGGTCGAATGACCTGCGTGTGGGTTGCTTGGACGGCATGCATGGTTCGATCGCGCTCCCGGGGTGAGATGTTGCAATCTGACAAGGCAGTGTGACACCTCTATGTTTGAGGCGCCAGATGCGGCTTAGGTTCCTTCTTTGGTGTGGCTGTGCAGCAGGCTCAGATCCTGTGCATGCGTGCCGTACTGCCCATTGCGGCGATCTTCAAAAAAGCGCTCCAGGGCAAAGCGGACGGAGCGAAAGGCCAAGGTATCCCACGGTATGTCGGACTCGGCAAACAGCGCCACTTCCAGAGACTCGATTCCCGCAGCGAATTCAAGATCAAGCATCTGGGCCCTGTAAAACAGATGAACCTGGCTGATTTCGGGAATGTTTACGAGCGCGAACAGGGGGCCCACGGTGATGCGCGCGCAGGCCTCTTCGAGTGTTTCTCGGGCGGCAGCTTCGGCGGTGGTTTCGCGGTTTTCCATGAAGCCGGCGGGGAGTGTCCATTTTCCGAGCCGCGGCTCGATCGCGCGGCGGCACAACAGGATTTTCTCTTCCCACACCGGGATGGCACCGACCACCATCTTGGGGTTGAGATAGTGGATTTCGCCGCAGTCGACGCAGACATGGCGCGGGAGCGAATCGCCCGCCGGCACCTGCAGGCTGACACTGGCGCCACAGGCTGAACAGAACTTCATGAAGGCTCTCCGATTCGCCCGCGCGAGGGCAGGGCGCGAGCTGACTCATTCTAGCAGGCGATGCAATGGCGACGCGCGCTGAGGACCATGGCGTATGACAGCGGTCCTAAAGTCCCTGTCTGGCGTGTCGTAAGGAAACGGGAGTCCCGCGGTGAGCGCCGGTGCATGCGGGTGTGCTGTTATCCGGAAAAAACAAAAAATGGGTTCAAACATCGATATCCGAACCTTTGAGCAGATCAAGGCCTCGGGTGATCTGCCTTCCCCAAAAGGTGCTGCGCTGGCCATCATCCGTTTGACCCGGAAGGATGATCTGTCGCTGGCCGAGCTTGCGCGCGTCATCAAGACCGATCCGGCGTTTGTGGGCCGTTTGATCAAGGCGGCCAACGGTGCCGCGTTTGGATCGCGGCGCAATGTCGCCTCGGTCCAGGATGCCTTGGTGGTGTTGGGCTTGTCCTCGGTGCGCAACATGGCGCTTGGCTTCTCGCTGTTGTCGAGTTATCGCAATGGGGGGTGTCGCGGTTTTGACTACGACGGCTTCTGGTCCGGTGCCTTGATCATGGCAATCACCATGCAGGCGGTGGCACAACGGATTCGTACCGCGCCCGCCGATGAGATGTTCTGTCTTGGTCTGTTGTCGCGAATTGGTGAGCTGGCGTTGGCAACGATCTACCCCGGACCGTATGGCGAAGTGCTGACGCTCCTGAAGACGGCAGAGGCGTCGGATCTCGCCGTGTGCGAACGCGCCGCATTTGCCATGGATCACCGCGAACTCACGGCGGCCATGTTGGCCGACTGGGGGTTGCCGTCCTTGTTCGTCGACACCGCAGCGCTGTTTGAAGTGCCGGACAGCGCCCAATTTCCGCCTGATAGCCGGCAGCGACAGATTCTCGATGCCTTGTGCCTGGCCGATGCGCTGCGCATCACCTGCTTGTCCGATCCCTCGTTACGCGCCGAGCAGGGCGCGACGCTCTATCCGATGGGCGAGCGCCTCGGCATGGATGTCGAGAGCGTCAATGCCTTGTGCGATGGCGTGGTTGCCGCCTGGCTCGAATGGGGGCGGGTACTGCAACTCGAAACGCAGGACATCCCCGCGATGTCCAGTTTGACCCGCGCCGCCGTTGCTGCATCGCCCGTCTCGGCCGAGCTGAAGGCGGCTGTGACAAAGGGCGCTGACGCGGGCGACACGCCGGGCGTTGTCGGCTCGGCGATGCGCGTGCTGATTGTGGATGATGACGCCGCCGTCCGGACACTGTTGCGTGGCATGCTCGAGCGCGCCGGTCATTCGGTGTTTGACGCCGATTGTGGTCGTCAGGGCATGGAGCTGGCGCTGGAGGTACAGCCTCATATGATGCTGGTGGATGCCGTGATGCCCGATATGAGCGGCCTGGCTCTGACCCGGGCGCTACGCCAGACCCGGATCGGCCGTAGTATCTATATTCTGATACTGACCGCCAGCGGCGAAGACGAAAGCCTGATCGAAGCCTTTGACAGCGGCGTGGACGACTTCGTGGCCAAGCCCGTGCGTCCGCGCATGCTGGCCGCGCGCTTGCGTGCCGGCCATCGGGTCATCCATCTGCAGCAGGAAGTGGAACGCGACCGTGAGGAGATTCGTCGTTTTGCAGCCGAACTGGCGGTGAAGAACCGGCGCCTTCAGGAAGCGGCGCTGACCGATCCGCTCACCGGTTTCCCCAATCGGCGCTATGCCATTGAGCGTATGCAACAGGCCTGGGCAAGCTCGGGGCGCAGTGGCCGGCCGTTGTGCGCGATGGTCATCGATATCGACGCATTCAAGCAGATCAATGACAGCCACGGCCATGATGTGGGCGATCAGGTGCTGCGGCAGATCTCCGCTGCGATCAAGCAGGCGGTGCGCGCGCAGGACATGGTGGCACGCACCGGGGGTGATGAATTCCTGGTGCTCTGTCCCGAAACGGACCTGTCGGCGGCCTTGCTGTGCGCTGAGCGGGTACGGCGCGCTGTGCGTGTAGCCCGTGTGAATGCAGGGGGTCTGGCGCTGGACTTGTCGATCAGTGTCGGTGTGGCCGAGCGCGACGCCGACATGCCGGACCCGGATGCGCTGATCAAGCGGGCCGACCAGGGCGCCTACCGGGCGAAGGCGGATGGCCGTAACCGGGTGGCGACAATTCAGCGAGCTGCGGGCGGGGCAAACGGTGCACCCGGCGCAGCCGCGGATGAACACGAAACATCCAGGTCTCAAGTTCGCGCGAAGCCCGCCGTGAACCCGATAGTGATAGACGAAAGCGCCTAGGTCGAAATCAACATGCAACCCAAGGACGCCATGATCATGTCGGACCGACCCATACGGGTTTTGGTTGTTGACGACGTTGAAGATGATGCCTACTTGCTGCAGGCCGAACTGGGGCAGCGCGGGGTCAGCATCGAGTACCACCGTGTCGATAGCGAAATCGACATGGCGGCTGAACTCGCCAGCGACGCGTGGGATCTGGTCATTTCCGATCACAACATGCCCGGCTTCGACGCCCTGGCGGCGCTCGAAGTGCTCAAGCGCAGTGGGCGCGACATTCCCTTCATCATCCATTCGGCGCACATCAGTCACCAGTTGGCGGTGTCGGCGATGTACGACGGCGTGCACGACTTCATTCCGAAAGGGCAGTACGAGCGCATGGTGCCCGTCATTGAGCGCGAGCTGCGCGGCGCGCAGGCGCGGCGGGCCGTGCGACAGGCCGATGACCGCATCCAGCAGCTGTCCTATTACGACAAGCTCAGCGCGCTGCCGAACCAGAATCTTTTTTGCGACAAGGTGACCGAGTGGCTGAACACCAGTCAGCGCCAGGGGCGCACAGCGCGCGGCGCCTTGTTTGTGATCGACATCGATCGCTTCCTTCGGGTGAACGCGAGCTTTGGCTACGAAGCCGGCAACGCGGTGCTCAAGGAGGTCAGTCAGCGGCTGACCGAAGTGCTGCAGTCCGATGTGTTGCTGGCGCGCCTTGGCGGGGATGAATTCGGCGTGTTCGTGCCGGGGATCGGCGAGCGGCAAAGCGCAGAGGTGTTTGCCCGCTGGATCTCCAAGGTGTTTGATTCGCCGTTCATGAAAGACGGCATCGAATTGTTTCTGACGCCCAGCACGGGCGTGGCCTTGATTCCCACCGACGGCACGCAAGTCTACGAATTGCTGATGAGTGCTGAGACCGCCAGTGCGCATGCCAAGAAGCGGGGCGGCAACGGGTTTTTGTTCTACGACCGGACCATGAATGCGGCCTCGACCGAGCGCGTGGCGCTGGAGTCGGACTTGCGTCACGCGGTCGAGCGCAGTGAATTGTTTCTCGAATTTCAACCTGTCATTGATGCCCAGTCGGGCACGATCGTCAGCGCCGAAGCGCTGGTGCGCTGGAATCATCCGCGCCTGGGGCGTGTCCCACCTGACCGCTTTATTACGCTGGCCGACGAGACCGGCCTGATTGTCGATATTGGCGCCTGGGTGCTCAATGAGGCTTGCCGTTGTTGCCGCGGTTGGCATGTGGCCGGATTTTCAGACATGAAAGTGTCGGTCAACGTATCGGCCGTACAGTTTGGCCAGCCGCGTCTGCTCGAAGCGGTGCGCGATGCGCTGAGCCACTCCAATCTGCCGCCCAAGGCCTTGATGCTGGAGATTACTGAGTCCTCGCTGATGCAGGACGCCGAGTCGACCGCAGGCATGCTGCGCGCACTGCGTAATATGGGGGTGCGTATTTCGGTGGATGACTTTGGCACCGGGTATTCGTCGCTGTCTTACCTCAAGCGCTTCCCGCTCGACGTGATCAAGATCGACAAGTCTTTCGTGCGCGACCTGTGCGTGGATGAAGAAGACGCCGCGATTGTTCGCGCCATCATCGCGCTGGCGCACAGCATGCGCCGCTCGACCATTGCCGAGGGTGTTGAAACCGCAGAGCAAGTCGAGCTTCTCAAACGCGAGAACTGCGAGTTTTTCCAGGGCTATTACTTCGGAAGGCCGATGAATATCGAGCGTATTCTGGAGCGACTGGAAGCACAAAAGGTTCAGGCCTAGCATCGCGGCTGCCAGACCGGGCAGCACCTCTTTGCGGAAGTATTTCAGGATGTGTCAGAAAAAACCTGACACGTCCTCGCGCCGTTTATCTGACTTCAACTTACCTTTCGGCCCGATACCGCCAGCATCTGCCACCGAGCACAATGGTCCCCACAGTGCCTAAGCACGACCATGGGCAGGAGACATCAGATGAAAAGCGCCGACTTGCAAGACGAAATCCGGGAACTCAATCTCGCCTACCTCATGCTCGCCCAGCAACTGGTGCGGGAAGATCGGGAGATTGCCATGTTCCGCCTCGGCATCGGCGCCGATGTGGCCGATCTCATCAATGGGCTGACGACGGCACAGATTGTGCGCCTGTCCAGCCAGCAAATGATGTTGTGCCGCGTGCGCTTTGACGACAGCGCCTTGCTGGGCATGCTTACCGGCGAAGGCCGTGACGCGGCGACGGCCTCCTTGCACGCCGCCATCATTGCGGCTGGCAAGCCGGTGGAAACCCTGGCCTGATCTCGGGAGAGCCTCATGCGCAATAAGAGTGTTCTAGCCGAAGCCGAAGACATCCAGCGCGCGGTCGAGATGATCCGCCTCGGTGCGCGCATGCAAATGCTTGAATCCGAAACCAGGCTCAGCCGGGAGCGCCTGCTCAAGCTTTACAAGGAAGTGCGTGGCGTCTCGCCCCCCAAGGGCATGCTGCCGTTTTCGACGGACTGGTTCATCACCTGGCAGCCGAACGTACATTCCTCGCTGTTCATGTCTTTTTACCGTTTCATGAAAGACACCGCAGGCTTGTCGGACCTTGATGCCATCGTCAAGGCTTTCCGCCTGTACCTCGATCACATCGATGCAGAAGATATGGAAGAAGTGCTGAGCCTCACCCGCGCGTGGACGCTGGTGCGCTTCTTCGACGCTGATTTGTTGCAACAGGCCACGTGTACATGCTGCGGCGGTAACTACGTCGCACATGCCTACGATCCCACGCACGAGTATGTGTGTGGCCTGTGCAACATGCCCTCCCGAGCCGGAAAGGGTCGCCGCTCACGGAGGATTGCGACTGATCGCAATGCACTGGTCTGACCTCCTCCTTGCTGCGCAAGGGGTTACAAGCCGCCGGAAATACCCGGCGGTTTTTTTTTGCCAAGCCCCGCAGCACATGGATTTGCCGGCGTTCGGGTGCTCAAGTTTCTCTTGGCAGCGCCGTTAGCAGGCTTGTGCAAGGCGATCCGATGCGGATCGCACGCATCACAGATCAGACAACACAAGGGTTGCTTCGATGTTTCTTATCATCGGATATGTCATCGTGCTCGCCGCATCGCTCGGCACCTATGCTATTCACGGCAGCCTTGCGGCGCTGTGGGTGCCGACCGAGTACGTCGCCATCGTGGGTTTGATGATCGGTGGCTTCGTGGCCAGCAATAGCATCAAGGCCATCAAGTCCACCATGGCTGCACTGCCCTCGGTGCTCAAAGGCTCTTCGTACAACAAGGCCTACTACATGGACGTGCTCGCGCTCATGTATGAGTTGCTGTCCAAGGTGCGCAAGGAAGGCCTGATGTCGATTGAAGGCGATATCGAAAACGCCGACGCCAGCCCGATCTTTTCCAAGTACCCCGCGTTCATGTCTGATCACCACGCGGTCGAATTTCTCACTGACTATTTGCGCATGATGGTCGGTGGCAACCTAAATGCCTTCGAAATTGAAAACCTGATGGACATGGAGATTGAAACCCATCATCAGGAGGCACACGGCCCGGCGCACGTCATGTCGAAGGTCGCGGACGCCGTACCAGCCTTCGGTATCGTGGTGGCGGTGATGGGCGTGGTGAACGTGATGGGCTCGGTCGGCCAGCCACCGGCAGTGCTCGGCAAGATGATTGGTGGGGCGCTGGTGGGTACCTTTCTCGGTATCCTGGTGTCTTACGGTTTTGTGGCCCCGATCGCCGGTCAGCTTGAGCAAAAGGTGGAAGAGGGCAGCAAGATCTACCAATGCATGAAAGTGGTTCTGCTCGCCAGCATGAACGGCTATGCACCGCAGGTGGCCATCGAATTTGGCCGCAAGGTGTTGTTCTCCTCTGACCGTCCTTCTTTCATTGAACTGGAAGAAGACGTGAAGAGCCGCAAGGGCTAAGCGGCTTTGCGTTGTGCTCTTGAGACATCGATCGCATGAGTGACGATACCCAACAACCTATTGTCGTCAAAAAGATCAAGAAGGGCGGCGGCGGCGCTCACGGTGGTGCGTGGAAGATCGCCTATGCCGACTTCGTGACGGCCATGATGGCTTTCTTTCTGCTGATGTGGCTGCTCGGCTCGACCTCCGATGGCGACAAGGAGGGCATTGCTGAATTCTTTCAGAACCCGCTCAAAGTTGGCATGAGTGGTGGTACCGGCTCGGGTGACAGTTCCAGCATACTGATGGGCGGCGGCGAAGATCTGACGCGTTCGCTGGGGCAGGTCAAGCGCGGCGACGTAGAAGGCAACAAAACCGTCAATCTGGATGCCGCAATTGATCCGTCGGTAGACGCAAAGGGGCATGACGCCGCGCGGTTCGAGAAAGAAGAGCGTGCCGCGTTGGTTGACCTCAAAGGGCAGATCGAGGCCTTGATCGAAGCGACGTCGGCGCTCCGGGAGATGAAAGATCAATTGGTGATGGACATCACTGAGGAGGGGTTGCGCATCCAGATTGTGGATGAGCAGAATCGGCCGATGTTCACAGGTGGCAGCGATACGCTGCAGCCCTATACCAAAGGGCTGTTGCACGCGATCGGTAAAGCGCTCAACCAGGTCCAGAACCGGATCAGCCTGTCGGGTCACACGGACGCCAGTCAGTACGCGGGCGGCAGTCGCGGTTTCTCCAACTGGGAGCTGTCGGCCAACCGCGCTAACGCCTCACGCCGCGAACTGGTGGTGGGGGGGTTGGAAGACGACAAGGTGATCCGGGTGGTCGGTCTGGCCGATACCATTCCGTTCAAGGCCGACGATCCCTATGATCCGACCAACCGGCGCATCAGCATCATTGTGCTCAACCGCAAGGCCGAGGCCGCGGTTCGCGGCACGCCGGAGCAACTTCAGGTCAGCAACGGCTCGGACGAGACGCAGATTGCCGATGGCCTGACACAGCGGGCGCCGGTGCCGGCCCTTGCCCCCGCGCTACCACCTCCGCGCATTGCGCCACGAGAGCTGCCAAACGGTGACCGTCGGCCGCGTATCGTGATGCCAACCCAGCGATAGGGCCATCCCCGAGCTTGCTTCCGGCGAGCGCGTTTTCACCTCGCTTGCCACCGCCTGTCGACCCCGACACTCGCTAAAGTCAGCCGCCGTCATGACGTTATGGACATGACGGCTTGCTTAATTTCTGCGGGATTCCGAATGTCTCATTGCTCGGTTCGCCTTCTTGTTGTGGGATGTGTCTGGACACTGGTGGTGGGTGTTGTGTTCACTGCCGTGCCCGAGTTTTCGGGGCGGTTGTGGACCTGCCTCTCGGTCGTGGCCGGGGGCTGGGCTGGCCTATTGGCCCTCCGCGCACGGGGGGCGAAAGGCGAGGGGGACGCCGCCGCGGCACCCATGGCGCACTTCGAATCGGAGCTGGCCTCATGCATGAGCGCCTTTGAGGCGCAGTTCCAGGCCATTGAGGTGGAGTCCACCCAGATGCTTGGCGTGCTTGCCGACGCGGTCGATCAACTGTCCGACGGCTTCGAGGCCTTGCATGCCTCGGTGAGCCACCCGGCAACCGCCGTGGCAATGGAAGCCAACACCAGCCGATCGACCCTGCAGCGTGTCGTGCTGGCGCTCGATCAGGTGCTGGAGACGGAGGTGGCGCACAGTCATGCCAGCCAGACGCTGGCGGTGCTGACCGAAGCGCTGACGGCCCGTACCCAGCAGGCAAACACGCTGCTCAATGAGATCAACGCGATCGCCCGGCAGAGTGGGCTGTTGGCCCTGAATGCCTCGATCGAAGGCGCGCGTGCAGGCGAGGGCGGGCGCAAATTTGTGGTGGTCGCAGACGAGGTCGCCGCCTTGTCGCAGCGAACGGAGGATTTCAGTGCGCAGATCGCGGTTTTGCTGAGTGCGATGCAAGGGCTGCTGGGGGATGCGTGTACCGCGATCGATGTGGCAAAGGCACAGAACACGCTCGGTGTGCGGGATGTGAAAGTGCAGGCCGAGCAGTTGCTCGCGGCGTCCCACGACAGTGCGGATGTCGGCACGATGTCACCTGTGTCGGTGCTTGATGGCGACACCGCAAAATTGGTTCAGGCCCTGCAGTTTCAGGACATCGTTGCGCAGATTGTTGGGCATGTGATGGCGCGGGTCGGTGGCATACGTGAGGCCCTGGCCGAATTGGGCGGCGTCGCCCACGATGCGGCGCTGGCGCGCGATGCCGGCGCGGTGAGCGCGGTGTGTGAGCGTGCCGAGCGCATTGGTCAGCGGCTGCGGGCATTGGCCGTGCATACCGAAAACCCGCCGGTGGGGCGGGGTGCCACGCCCGGCGGCAGTATTGAGCTGTTTTGAATACGGCGAACGTACAGGATGGATAGCGTGAGCAAGAACATACTCGCCATTGATGATTCGGCCTCGATCCGGCAGATGGTGAATTTCACCTTGAAAAGCGCCGGCTATCACGTGGTGGACGCGGTCGATGGGCGCGACGGTCTCGAGCGGGCAAAAAGCCAGCAGTTCGACCTTGTGCTGACGGACCAGAACATGCCGCGCATGGATGGTCTGGCATTGATTCGCGCCTTGCGCGAGATGCCCGCCTATCAGCGCACCCCGATTCTCATGCTGACTACCGAGTCCTCCGATGAAATGAAGTTGCAAGGCCGTGCGGCCGGTGCCACCGGCTGGATGGTGAAGCCTTTCGATCCGCTCAAGCTGATCGAAGTGGTGCGCAAGGTCATCGGTTAAGGGAGCCCATTGTGTCCATCGACATGAGCCAGTTCTATCAGGTGTTTTTTGACGAGGCCGCGGAGCATCTCGGCCAGATCGAAAACCTGCTGGTGTCGATCGACCTGCGCCACCCGGACGAGGAAGAGCTCAACGCCGTGTTTCGTGCCGCGCACTCGATCAAGGGTTCCGCCGCGACCTTCGGTTTCAGTGACATGGCGGACATCACGCATGTGATGGAGAGCCTGCTCGACGAGGTCCGCAAGGGCACCCGGGCGCTCAGTGCCGATATGGTTGATGCCTGCCTGGCGGCGCGCGATATCCTCACGGCCCAACTCGCCGGTCATCGCGGTGAGGGCGGGGCCGACCCAGCGCACACGAGCGCCATCGTCACGCGACTGGAGCAACTGCTCAAGGCCGGCAACTCGCCCGCACCGGTGGTCGAACCGTCGCCGGCCGCCGCGACACCCGCGCCCCCCGTTGCCGCGCCACCCGCGCTATCCAGCGCCTTGACGGCCGGTGTGTTCGATGTGCGCTTTGTGCCGGAACCGCATGTGGCATCTCAGCCCGAATTGCTCGACAACATGCTCGATGAGCTGGGTCGGCTGGGCGGCGTCGAGATCGTGTCGCGCCCCGCAGTGGATTCGGATGATCCGCAGTGGTGCTTGAAAATTACCTCGATGATGCCGGCCGATATGTTGCGTGATGTGCTCGACTTCATGGCCGAGCCGGGCTCCGTTGACATCTCGCCGGTCGGTGGCGAGCCGCCGGCAGGTGAGGAGACGGCGTATGGCTTTTTTGACCCCTTGCCCGATGTGCTGCCGCAGGCTGCGGCGGGGGGGGAGGAAGCGGCGCGTGTCGAATGTGTCGCCGTGGAAGACGAAGTTTACGGATTTTTCACGGAGCCAAGTCCGGCGGTCGAGTCCCGGCCGGTCGAGGCAGAGGTTTCACCGGAGAGCGTCGCTGTGGCCGAGGCCGTCGTGCCGGCCAAAGGCGGCGGTGACACCTCGATTCGCGTCGGGGTCGAAAAGGTTGATCAGATGATCAATCTGGTCGGCGAGCTGGTGATTACTCAGGCCATGTTGGTGGCGTCGGCGCAGGGCATTGATCCGGTGCTTTACGAGCGGCTGCTGGCCGGCATTGATCAGTTGCAACGCAACACACGCGACCTGCAGGAAACCGTGATGTCGGTGCGCATGCTGCCGATTTCGATGGTGTTCTCACGCTTTCCGCGCGTGGTGCGCGATTTGTCGCGCAAGCTCGACAAACGGGTGGAGCTCAAGCTGCTGGGTGAGCACACCGAACTGGATAAAGGCTTGGTCGAACGCCTGGCCGATCCGCTGACGCATCTGGTGCGCAATAGCCTCGATCACGGTATTGAGACACCGGAAAAACGTCGCGCGGCGGGCAAGCCGGAGACCGGCATCATCACAGTGTCGGCCTCGCATCAGAGCGGTAATATCGTCATCGAGGTCGGCGACGACGGGGCCGGTCTGGACCGGGCGCGGATTCTCGCCAAGGCGCGTGAAAAGGGTTTGTCAGCCCCGGACAGCCTGAGCGATGCCGACGTCTGGATGCTGATCTTCGAAGCCGGTTTTTCCACTGCCGACGTGGTCACCGAAGTGTCGGGGCGGGGGGTGGGGATGGATGTTGTCCGCCGCAATATTTCCGCCATGGGTGGGCGGGTGGATGTGCAGTCGATCCTCAGTGTGGGCACACGCTTTACCGTGCGCCTGCCCCTCACGCTCGCCATTCTGGACGGGATGTCGGTGCGGGTCGGTGGTGAAACCTACATTCTCCCGCTGGGTCATGTGGCGGAGTCCCTGCAGCCAACGGCCGACATGATCCACAGCATCTCAGGTGTGCCCCGCCTGATCCGCCTGCGTGGGCGCTACGTGCCGGTGATCGAGCTGCATCGCGAATTCGGTGTAGCCGATGGCTGCGCTGACTGGACCCGCGGGATCATGGTGGTCATCGACGTGGATGGCTCGCAGGCGGCATTGTTTGTCGATGAATTGCTCGGGCAGCATCAAGTGGTCATCAAGAGCCTTGAAGCCAACTTCCGGCGAATCAAGGGGTTTTCCGGCGCCACCATCCTTGGCGACGGTCGTGTTGCGATGATTCTCGATCTCCCCGCGCTGGCCAGCCGTGCGCGGCGTCTTCAGTCTGTGGCTGCCTGATGCTGTCTCCTCTCAGGTAGCGTGATTTGCGGCCCGATATCGGGCCGTTCTTTTTTCCGCTCGGCGCCCGACCCTTCAGAAGCCCCGCCAACCTGCCGTTGTTCGGGGTGAGCATTTGAACCTAGAAACCGTAGTTGACCGCTTGTGCCCATGAACAAGGTATTGAACATGCAAACCTATTCGGCTTCGAGGCCGATCACCCGATGTGTGATAGCGCTACGCGCCCGAGTGCGCGTCCAACTACGGTTTCTAGGTTGAAAGGGTTTTGCAATGCAATATGTCGCCACGACCCACCGCGATTCTGCGGAAGACGACGGACTAGCCCAAGAGTTCCTGACCTTCATTCTGGGTGACGAGGAGTACGCCATCGACATCCTGAAAGTGCAGGAAATCCGAGGCTACGATCCGGTGACGTCGATTGCCAATGCGCCGGCATTCATCAAGGGCGTGATCAATCTGCGGGGCACGATCGTGCCGATCGTCGATCTGCGCATCAAGTTTGGTGTGGGAAAGATCGAGTACACCGCGTTTACGGTGGTGATCATTCTCAACATCGGCCCACGTGTGGTCGGTGTGGTTGTGGATAGCGTGTCGGATGTGCTGACGCTGTTGCCGCGGGATATCCATCCGGCGTCGGACATTTCGGTCGGGATTGGTGCCGGTTTTCTCAAGGGCCTGGGCACCGCAGGGGATCGCATGCTGATCTTGCTCGATATCGATTGCATGATGCGCTCGCCCGAGATGGCCTTGATCGACACCGACGATGTGGCGTGATCGCAGGGTCGTCGCGCGGCGTTCAAGTCGCTCTGGCGCAGGCCGTAAATAGCTTCACAACAGAAACACGCCGATGGGCGACCAATGGTCGCGTATTGGAAGGACACAGCCATGAAAACCAACCTGCCGGTAACGGACCGTGAGATCGAGGTCGGCGACGAGCAAATGCTCGTCTCAATGACCGATCTCAAGGGGCGGATCACCTACGCGAGCCAGGATTTCTGCGATATCAGTGGCTATACCCAGGCCGAACTGGTTGGCAAGTCTCACAACGTGATTCGTCATCCGGACATGCCGCCCGAGGCTTTCGAGGACTTGTGGCAGCATCTCAAGCAGGGGCGCGCCTGGTCGGGTTACGTCAAGAACCGGTGCAAGAATGGTGACTATTACTGGGTGCAGGCCAATATCGCGCCGGTTCGTCAAGGCGCCGACGTGGTGGGATACCTGTCGCTGCGTAGTCGAGCTGATCAGCAGGCGATTGCCAGGATCGGCGCTCAATACCAGATGTTTCGAGAGAACCGCGCCAAGCGGCTGACGATCTGTGGCGGCCGCGTGGTGCCTGAGCGTATCGCGAAGTGGCGCAGTCGGTTTGGTGGCATCACCATTCGTCAGCGGCTCACGGCATTGTTGTTGACGGTGTTTGCGGTCATCGTATTTGGCACCGTGTTGGGCGTGGGCGGCATGCGCTCGGCTGAGAGCGGCATGGCCTCCATTTACAAGCTGCGTATGGTGCCGACGGCGCAACTGGTGGATATCAACGACCAGTTGGCCAATATTGGTGTGTTGATGCGCCTGGCGACAGCGCGCGATGGGTCGACGGATCAACGAGTCCCCTCGAACGAGAGCATTGCTCAGATCGAAAAGGACATGCGTCTGATCGATGAGCAACTGAAGCTGCGTGGTACGGAGGTGTTGCCCGCGCGCGAGCGCGCGTTGGTTGATGAGTTTACCGATGCGCGCGATGCGCTGTTCAACGATGGTATTCGACCGGGCGTGGCCATGTTGCGCGAAGGGCGCCTTGATGCGTTCAATTCCCACTATCTGACCACCTTCTTGCCGGTCTACGATCAGGCCAACAAACTCGTTGGTGAGTTGATCAAGGTTCATCAGAGTCTGGCCAAGGAGGATTATGCCGAGGTGCTGTCGCTCGCAAGCCAGTTGCAATGGGTGGGTATTGCTGGCGGGGCGCTGGCGCTGGCGTTGATTACGTTTCTCGGCCTGACGACACTGCGCGCTGTGAGGCAACCGCTCGACACTGCCAATGCGGCGCTTCGTAGAATCGCGGGCGGCGACTTTTCGTCGGCGCTGACGGTTCATCAGCGCGATGAGCTGGGCGAGGTGCTCAACAGCTTGCAATGCATGCAGGTCAAGCTGGGTTTTGATCTGAACGACGCGATCCGTGCCGGCGAGGCGTCGCGGCGCATCAAGATTGGTCTCGACAACGTGGCGACCAATGTGATGATTGCTGACCGGGATCTGAACATCATCTATCTGAATCGGGCGATTGTTCAAATGTTTGCCGACGCCGAGAGTGATATTCGCAAGGATTTGCCGAACTTCACCGCCAGCGAACTGGTGGGGCAGAACATCGACGTTTTCCATACGGATCCGGCATATCAGCGCAAGTTGCTTGAACGGCTCACCAAGACCCATCGCGCCACCATCCATATGGGCGGACGAACCTTCAACCTGACCGTCACGCCGGCGCTGGATGATGATGGCGATCGGTTGGGGACGGCCATCGAGTGGGTTGATCGCACGGTTGAAGTGGCCGTTGAGAACGAGTTGGCCGCGCTGGTCAAGGCGGCTGCGAATGGCGACCTGAGCCAGCGGGTGCCGGAGGAGGGCAAAAGCGGGTTCTTCCGTCAGCTGTCGGGCGACCTGAATGCCCTGATGGATACCATTCATGCCGGATTGAGCGATGTCGCCGATGTGCTTAACAGTGTCGCCAATGGCGATCTGACCCGCAGCATCACGGCCCAGTATGGCGGCACCTTTGGGCAGCTGAAGGAAGACACCAACGCGACAGTGGCGCGCTTGCGCGAGGTGGTGGGGCAGATCAAGGAAAGTGCCGAGATGGTCAACAGCACGGCCGAGGAGATCGCGGCGGGTAATGCCGATCTGTCGAGCCGGACCGAAGAGCAGGCCAGCACGCTGGAAGAGACCGCGAGCTCGATGGAAGAGCTGAACGCGACCGTCCAGCAGAACGCGGCGAGCGCGCGTCAGGCGAATGAGCTGGCCGTCGCGGCCAATACCGAAGCCGAGGCGGGCGGCGAAAAGATGACGCAAGTGGTGGCGATGATGCAGACCGTCCAGTGCTCGGCACGCAAGATCAGCGACATCATCGGCGTGATCGACACCATCGCCTTCCAGACCAACATCCTGGCGCTCAACGCGGCAGTCGAGGCCGCACGGGCAGGCGAACAGGGCCGCGGATTTGCCGTGGTGGCCTCGGAGGTGCGGGGTCTGGCGCAGCGCAGCGCGCAGGCCGCCAAGGAGATCAAGTCGCTGATCGCCGATTCGGCCAGAACCATTGAAGACGGCTCGCAGCTGGTGAATGACACCGGTGAGACGATGACGACCGTGGTCGGGAACTTCAAACGGCTCACCGCACTGGTGACCGATATCGCCAATGCCAGCCGAGAGCAGAGCTCGGGTATCGAGCAAGTGACCGGGGCCGTCAGCCAGATGGATGAAGTGACTCAGCACAATGCGGCGCTGGTTGAGCAGGCGGCAGCCGCCGCGGCGAGCCTGGAGGATCAGGCGCGTGCCTTGGTGGACGTGGTTCAGCAGTTTCAGCTTGGCACTGAGGCCGTTGAGAATGCGCCCGCTTCGGTGACAAAGGGCAGCTCCCGCAAGTCCAAGGTGGCGACCTTGCCCACGCGCAGCGCACGACGCACGCATGTGGCTGCGCCCTTGCCCAAGGTCAAGCGTGCGCGGGGCAGTGTGCTCGAAGACGAGTGGGAGGAGTTTTGAGCATGGCTGAAGAGTTCAAGCGGCCACTGACCGCCCAGACCGTGGGCGGCGCGGCAGGCCGAAACGCTGGGCTGTCGCCGGTCCAGGTGGCTTCACCGCTACGCGAGTTTCAATTCACGACTGCGGATTTCGACAAAATCCGGAAGCTGATTCATCAGCGCGCCGGCATTTCCTTGTCGAGCGCCAAGCAGGACATGGTGTACAGCCGCTTGTCGCGCCGCTTGCGGGCGTGCGGCGACAAAACCTTTGCCGACTATCTGGGGCGACTCGAGCGGGACAAGGCGGAGGCGGAAACCTTCATCAACTCCTTGACCACCAACCTCACGTCGTTTTTTCGTGAGGCGCACCATTTCGATATTCTGGCTGAATGCCTCAAGAAGATGGGTGACCGGCAGCCGATCAAGATCTGGTGCACTGCGGCGTCCACCGGCGAAGAGCCTTATACGCTGGCGATGACAGCCTGCGAGGCCTTCAACACACTGACGCCCCCGGTGCAGATTCTGGCCAGTGACATCGATACCAATGTGCTGGCCCATGGTCGGGCGGGAGTCTATCGCGCCGACCGAATCGAGCGGATGGACCCGGCGCGGGTGCGGCGGTTTTTTCTCAAGGGCGTTGGCACTCAGACGGACCAGGTGCGGGTTCGCCCGGAGTTGCAGCGCTTGATCAATTTCAGGCAGGTGAATCTGCTGGATGCGCGTTACACGGTGTCGGGTCCGCTGGACTTCATCTTCTGCCGCAACGTGATGATCTATTTCGACAAGCCGACGCAATACGGCATATTGCAGCGCTTTTCGCCGCTACTGAAGCCTGAGGGCTTGTTGTTTGCCGGGCATTCCGAGAGCTTTCTTCATGCGGCAGACCTGTTCCGGTCCCGTGGTCGAACGGTGTACGAGCGCAGCGATGCTCCCCGCAGCAAGCCCTGAAGTCTCAGAGCATCTGGCGACTCAGCGCTATTTTGATCGGGCGTTTGATCGTGCGGCGGTGAAGGTGTTGCCGGGCGAGTATTACGTCAGCGCCACTGACGAGGTGATCGTCACCGTACTGGGCTCTTGTGTCGCGGCGTGTATTCGCGATGTGCGCCTTGGCGTGGGCGGCTTGAATCATTTCATGCTGCCCAGTGGTGGCGCCGGATCCCAGGTGTCGTCGGCCTCGGCGCGCTACGGCGTGTTTGCCATGGAGGTGCTGGTCAATCACCTGTTCAAGCTCGGCGCACGTCGCGAGCATCTCGAAGCCAAGGTGTTTGGCGGGGGCAAAGTGGTGGCGTCCTTGTCGCGCAGCGAGGTGGGCGCGCGTAATGCCGCGTTTGTGCGGCACTATCTCGCCACCGAGGAGATTGCTTTGGTGGCCGAAGATCTGATGGACGATCACGCGCGCAAGGTGGTGTTTTTTCCGGCCACCGGGCGAGTGCTGGTGAAGCGGGTCGGCGGCGCGTCGCACAGCGCCGAACTCCAGCGTGAGCAGCGCTATCAGCGTCGCTTGCAGTCCGCGCCCATCGCTGGCGAGGTGGAGTTGTTTGATACCGATCTGACAGGGGCGCGACGATGACCATCAAAGTGCTGATCTGTGACGACTCGGCTGCAACGCGCCTGATGCTTCGTCGGGTGATTGACGCGCAACCGGACATGACTGTCGTCGGTGTGGCGGCCGACGCATTGATTGCGCGGGAGATGATCAAAACGCTCAATCCCGACGTGCTGACGCTGGATGTCGAAATGCCGCGTATGGATGGTCTGGAGTTTCTCGAGCGGCTGATGCGGCTGCGACCGATGCCGGTGGTGATGGTTTCGGCCTTTACCGGCAAGAATTCCGATACATCAATCATGGCGCTGGAGCTGGGCGCCGTCGAGGTGCTCGGCAAGCCTGATGCCCGAAGCCCCTCGGCGCTGGCGGCCTATTCTGACGAAATCTGCGACAAGATTCGCGCGGCCCAGGCAGCGCATGTGCGGCGCCATGTGCCGGAGCGTGCGACGCAGCCGATTGAGCATGCGGCGGGATCGCTCAGTGCGCGTACGGCTCAGGGGCGCATCGTCTGCATCGGCGCATCGACGGGCGGGACGGAGGCAATCCGCGAGGTATTGATCCGGCTGCCCAAGCATTGCCCGCCAGTGCTGATCGTGCAACACATGCCGGAGATGTTCACCGGGGCCTTCGCCAAACGCCTGGACAGCCTCAGTCAGATCCATGTCAAAGAGGCTGAAGATGGCGAACGCATTGAGCCCGGTTGCGCCTATCTGGCGCCCGGGCATTCACATCTGCTGCTCAAGCGGCGCGGACTGGCCTATCATTGCGAGCTTTCGCGCGCCGATCCGGTCAATCGGCATCGGCCCTCGGTGGATGTCTTGTTTCACTCGGCGGCGGAACAGGCCGGCAAGGCCGCGCTGGGTGTTTTGCTGACCGGCATGGGCAAGGATGGCGCGCAGGGCTTGCTGGCCATGCATCGCGCCGGGGCATGGACCATTGGCCAGGACCAGGCCAGCTGTGTGGTTTATGGCATGCCGCGAGAGGCTGCGACGATTGGGGCGGTGTCGGAGGTGGCGCCGCTCACGGATGTGGCACAACGCATCATGAGCCGGCTGACCGGTACTGCGCTTGCCACTGCGAAACAGGTCGGGTGAGCTGGATAGAACAGGATAGGGGATCAATATGGACGTGACGGTTAACCAGAGTGAGGCGGGCGCAGTGATCAAGCTCGTCGGGCGATTCGATTTCAACGCGCACCGTGAGTTTCGCGATAGCGTTGATCGCGCCCTCGGGCAAAAAGGCGACGTCAATGTCGATCTCGGCGAAGTGTCTTACCTCGACAGTTCCGCGCTGGGCATGCTGCTCATGCTGCGAGACAAGGTGAAGACCGACGGCCATGTGGTGAAACTTGTCAATGCCCGCGGCAGTGTTCGTCAGGTGCTCGATATCGCCAATTTTGGCAAGCTGTTTGCCATCAGCTAGGTAGCCGTCGCGCGTTCATTCGCGCAGGATTACCGCTAAAGACATAGAAAGCCGCTGCTGGCCCGATGGGGCCAGCAGCGGCTTTTGTTCTTCAATTCCTGTCATTGCGGGGCAATCGTTCGTCGCCTCGCAAGAAAACGCCGCTAAAGATTGCGTCCCCCGACCCGTAATCCGCCTTACAGCAGCAAGGTACGGTTTGCATACAAACAGAAAGTATCCCGATCAAAATCGGGCGGAGGAAAAGGATCATGAGGACGTTTCTCGGATTGGGTCTTGTCGGGCTGATTGTTGCGGCCGCGGGTGTCGCGATATCACTGGCCGCAGGTGCGCCCATGGGCGCAACACTGATTGCGGGGCACGGCGTGCTTGGTCTGGCCTTGGCGGGCATCCTGGCCGGTTTGCTCAAAGCGCGCTTTCTGGCGCCGCTCGATGCGCTGCAAGCGGCGTTTGCGCGGATGTACCGCGATGGTGACCTGTCTCAGCGGGTGCAACTTGGCGGTGGTCCGGTGGGCGCTTGTGCCGAACGCTTTAACGAGCTCATTGGCAGTTTTCAGGGCATTGTCGGCAAGGTGATCTTTGATGCCGATTGCGTGGCAGAAGCAGCGGACAAATTGTCGGCCCATGCCGGGAAGGTGGCGGAAGGTTCTCGCACTCAGCGCATTGAGTCTGAAAGCATGGTGCATTCCATCGAAGAGATGACCGCCGGCGTCAATGCTGTCGCGGAGCACGCCGGTCAGACCGCGCAGAACGCGCAGCAGGCGCGCGAATTGTCGCTCGAAGGCGGGCGCATCGTGTCCGAGGCATCCAACGAGATCGAGCGGATCGCCAAGTCGGTTGAGCAATCGGCACAGGTGATTGCGGCCCTGGGCGAGCGTTCGGAAGCGATCAGCGGCATCGTCAAGGTGATCCGTGAGATTGCCGATCAGACCAATCTGCTGGCGCTGAACGCGGCCATCGAAGCGGCACGCGCCGGTGAGCAGGGCCGAGGCTTTGCGGTGGTGGCCGACGAGGTGCGCAAGCTGGCCGAGCGGACATCGACGGCAACAACCGAAATCAGCGCCATGATCGAAGCGATTCAGGTCGAGACGCGCACCGCCATCGGATCCATCAAGGCCGGTAGCGACCAGGCGCGGTCGGGCGCCGAGCTGGCCCGCCAGGCGGCCGATTCGCTCGACAAGATCAACCGGGGTGCGACCGAGACCATGGAGAAGATTGATGCCATCGCGGTCGCGATCAGCCAGCAGAGCCGGGTCGCGGACGGTGTGGTCTCCAACGTGCGCGAAATCATGGTCATGGTGGAGCGAAACACCGAGGGCGCTTCGGCGACCTTGGGCGAAGCGCAACGGCTTGAAAGTCTGGCCGTCAATCTGCATGACATCAGCAAGGTATTCCGGCTGGGGGCGACGGGTGAGGCTGCCATGAAGGTTCATGCGCAAATGCCAGACCTGGCCAAAGCCGCGGCGGCAAAAGTGGCTGCGGCGTTTGAGCAGGCGGTGAACAACAAGCGGATCACGGCCGAGGCGCTGTTTGATCGCAAGTACGACCCGATCCCGAATACCAAGCCGCAGAAATTCAGTTCGCGCTATGACAAGTTGGCGGACGAGATTTTGCCGGCGATCCAGGAACCGGTGCTCAAGGATCACCCAGAGGTCGCGTACGCGATCAGCACCGACAACAAAGCCTATGTGCCGACACACAACAAGGTGTTCTCGCAGCCGCTGACGGGAAACTACGAGAAGGACTTCGTCGGCAACCGGACCAAGCGTGTGTTTGACGACCCAGTGGGGCGCCAGTGCGGCGCGCATGAGCTTGAGTTCTTGATCCAGACCTATCGCCGCGACACCGGTGAAATCTTCCATGACGTGTCGGCGCCGGTGTACGTGAATGGAAAGCACTGGGGCGGATTCCGGGTCGGATATCGTGCCTAAAGGTCTATCGGCAACGTGCCGTTAGTAGTAGCAGAAATTGCCAAGAGGATGCTTGGCCACTGAGTTGGTAATGCATCAACGGAGAAACAAGATGTCGGATTTGCTCAAGAATATCGATGCGCGTACCCGCCTGGCAGGTACCAATAAATTGGAGATCCTGCTGTTCTCGCTCGGCAAGGATTCGCGCACCGGCCGTCGCGAGACTTTCGGCATCAATGTTTTCAAGGTGCGCGAAGTCATGCGCACGCCGAATGTTACGGCGGCCCCTGAAATGCCGGCCTCGGTCGAAGGGATGGTCAGTCTGCGCGGCACCCTGGTGCCTGTCGTTGATCTGGCCAAGTACGCCGGAATTGGCCTGGAGTCGCAGCGCGAAATCATGATCGTGACCGAATACAACGGCCACACCCAGGGTTTTCTGGTCGAAGCGGTCGACACCATCCTGCGTCTGGACTGGTCGCAGATGCGGGTGCCACCGCAGATGCTGGCGGCCAAGCTGGGCGGGCTGGTGACGGCGGTGACCGAACTTCCCAATGGCGAACTGGTGATGATGCTCGACGTGGAAAAGGTGCTCTCGGAGACCACCGGCTACGACGATGACCACTTGTTCAAAGGGATCGAGCCGATTGGCAATCCAGAGGCGACGGTGCTGTATGCCGATGATTCGTCCGTGGCACGCAACCAGATTGCCCGCACGCTGGAAGTGTTGGGCGTGAAGGGGATTGTCGCGGTGAATGGACGCATGGCTTGGGACGAGCTGCAGAAGATTGCGCTCGTGGCCGATAGCACCGGCTGCAAGGTCAAGGATCTGCTGGGTGTGGTGCTGACCGATATCGAGATGCCGGAAATGGATGGCTACATCCTGACCAAGAAGATCAAGACCGACCCCCGCTTTGAAGGCGTGCCTGTGTTGATGCATTCCTCCCTGTCCGGGATGTCGAATCAGCAACTTGGACTGTCGGTCGGGGTCGATGAATACGTCCCCAAGTTCGAACCCCAGCGCCTGTCGTCGACGTTGCGACGCTTGCTGAACAAAGGCGAATCGGACGCTGCGGCGGCCTGAGCGAGGATCACGCACATGAGCAAAGTGCAAGCAAAAACCAAGAGCGATGCCTACGCGGCGGCAGAGAAAAACCTGCTCGACGCCGTGGATGCACGCACCACCCTGGCCGGCTCCAACCGGATGGAGATTCTGCTTTTCTCCCTCGGGACGGGCGAGACCTTCGGCATCAACGTGTTCAAGGTGCGCGAGGTGTCCAAGGCGCCTTTCGTCACCAAGGCGCCGAACATGCCCAAGGGCGTCGAAGGTCTCATCTCGTTACGCGGCAATGTCATCCCGGTGTTGGCGCTGGCCAAGGTGCTTGAGCTGACCCAGCCGGGCGATCCGCTCGGTGGCTCGATGATGGTGACCGAGTACAGCAAGCGCACGCTCGGTTTCCTGGTCGACGAAGTCGATCGCATCATCCGCGTGGATTGGGACAAGGTGCGCACGCCCGAGAACGTGTCGAGTGGGGTGAATAGTTTCATTACCGCGATCACCGAATTGCCCGATGGCACGCTGGTGTCGATTCTCGATGTCGAAACCATCCTGGCCAATACTTTCGGCGAAGCGATCATTGGCAATATCGAGCCGCTTAATGCCGAACACGATGTGAATATTTTCTTTGTTGATGACTCCGCGGTCGCACGCAAGAAGATCGCTGAAGTCCTTGATAAACTCGATGTCAAGCACAAGCACGCCCAGAACGGACTCGAAGCCTGGACCCGTCTTGAAGGCATGGCCAAGCATGCGCATGCCTGTGGCCGGCCGCTGATCGACGAAGTGGATCTGATCCTGGTCGATGCTGAAATGCCCGAAATGGACGGCTATGTGCTGACGCGCAACATCAAGGCCGATATTCGCTTTGAAGGCATTCCCGTGGTGATGCATTCATCGCTGTCGTCCGAGGCCAACCGGGCCATGGGCAAACGCGTGGGTGTTGACGCCTACGTCGCAAAATTTGATGCAGACAATCTCGCGGACACACTGCGTCCGCTGCTGATGCGCAACCGCTAAGCCGTATCAGGCACAAGCAATACTCCGGAGAAAATGATGGCGGATCCCAACATGAAGTTCCTCGTTGTCGATGATTTTTCGACCATGCGCCGAATCGTGCGCAACCTCCTCAAAGAGCTCGGCTACACCAATGTGGACGAAGCTGAAGACGGCGTTGCCGCGCTTCAGAAGCTTTCCAGCGGCGGTTTTGAGTTTGTGGTCACCGACTGGAACATGCCCAATATGGACGGGCTGACCCTGCTGCAGACCATTCGCCAGACGCCGCAATTCAAGGATTTGCCGGTGCTGATGATTACCGCCGAAGCCAAGAAGGAAAACATTATCGCCGCGGCCCAGGCCGGCGCCAGCGGCTATATCGTCAAGCCCTTCACGGCTGCCACGATGGCTGAGAAACTCGAGAAGATCTTCGAGCGTATGGGGAAAAAGGCGGCCGCTTGAGCGCCGTTGGACAACAGGAGGCTCAAGCATGTCTAAGAAATTGAAGTTCGATGAAACCGGTGACTCCGACGATCTGCAGGCGCTGTTCGACAGCATTGCCGCGGTTCCGGAAAAACCGAAGCTCGAAGTGATCTCTCAAGCGGTGGTGGACGACGGCAGCGATTCAGATGACCTGCAGGCCTTGTTCGATGCGGTGGCGGAGGACTTTGCCGCCGCCCCGGAGGCCGCGCCTGAGTCGGAACCGGAGCCCCAGCTTCAGACAGCGCCAGCACCTGCTGCCGCGCCAATGTCGGGTGTGCCAGATGACGATCACAGCTGCGAAGTGGTTTACAAGCGTCTCGGCCAGATGACCCGAAAGGTGCATGACTCATTGCGTGAGCTGGGCTACGACCAGCACTTGCAATCGGCGGCCGAGGCCATGCCGGATGCCCGTGAGCGCTTGAACTACATTGCGCAAATGACCGAGCAGGCGGCTAGCAAGGTGCTCAACGCCACTGATATCGCCAAGCCGATGCAAGACCGGATCGAAAGCGGCGCGATCGGCCTCAAGACGCAGTGGGACAAGCTCTTTGCCAATCAGCTGTCGCCCGATGAATTCAAAGCCCTGGCCGCACAGACGCGGGACTTCCTCGGCAAGACGGTCGATGACAGTCGTGCCACCAATGCGCAACTGACCGAAATCATGATGGCCCAGGACTTCCAGGACCTGACCGGTCAGGTCATCAAAAAAGTCGTCGCGATGGCGCAGCAGCTAGAAAAACAGTTGCTCGACGTACTCATCGAAACGGCACCCAATGACAAAAAACCCGTCCGCAAAGAAGACGGCCTCATGAACGGCCCGGTGATCAGCGCCGAAGGCCGTGATGATGTGGTGTCCAGCCAGGAGCAGGTCGACGATCTGCTCGAGAGTCTGGGATTCTGACGATACGGCGTGACCGGTGCCAGTGGCCCGGTCACGTATCAGCAACACAGTGGAGTGAGCCAAAATGAGCGATTTCGGTGGAATGGAAGACCTGCTGCAGGACTTTCTCCTCGAGGCCGGGGATCTGTTGTCCGATGTCGACAACAAACTGGTTGACCTGGAGCGGGCACCCGATGATCGCGGCATGCTCAACGAGATTTTCCGCGGCTTTCACACCATCAAGGGCGGCGCCGGCTTTCTGAACGCCACCGAGCTGGTGACCTTGTGCCATTTGACGGAAAACCTGTTCGACAAGCTGCGAAACGGTGAGCTGCGCGTGACGGCTGAATCGATGGACGTCATCCTCTCGGCCACCGGTGCAGTGCGTGACATGTTTGGCTCGCTGGAAAGCGCCACCCAGCCGCGCGCTGCGGACCCCACCCTGATCGATAGCCTTAAGCGCGCGATTGCCGGCGAACTTGGCAAAGACGAGGCGCCTGTCGCGGCGCCGGCCGCCGCACCCGCACCCGCATCGGCATCGGCAGGCGCCGAGCCCGATTGGGCTGAGCTGCACCAGGCCGTGACGGGCGTGCCCGCCGTTGCCGCCGTCAGCGCGCCGGTTGAAGTCAAGCCAGTCGTGGCGGAAAAACCTGAAGAGATCATCAAGGCGGCGATTGGGCGTCGCGCCGCGGACAAGCCGGGCTACTCCGGCCCCACCGGTCGCCGCGACAGTGAAAAACAGCGCGACAATTCGATCCGTGTCGATACCACGCGTCTGGATCAGGTGCTCAACCTGTCCGGCGAGATCGGGCTGACCAAAAACCGGCTCAACGCATTGCGTAGCCAGATTCTGAACGGGGACGACGACCCGGAAACCATGCACGCGCTGGATGTGGCGGTGAGTCAGCTTGACCTGCTGGTGTCCGATCTGCAGAACGCGGTCATGAAGACGCGCATGCAGCCGATCGGCCGACTGTTCCAGAAGTATCCTCGCATCGCCCGCGATCTGGCCCGCAACCTGGGTAAGGATGTGGAGTTGGTGCTGGCCGGCGAAGACACCGAAATCGACAAGACCATGATCGAAGATCTGTCCGATCCGATCATTCACTTGATCCGCAATGCGGTCGATCACGGTGTTGAAGGCAAGGCCGAGCGTCTGGCCAATGGCAAGGGTGAAAAATCCATCCTGCGTCTCGAAGCGCGTCAGGAGGGCGACCACATCATCATCCTCGTCGCCGACGACGGCCGCGGTATGAACGCCGAAAATCTGCGCGCCTCGGCGGTGTCCAAAGGCCTCATCACCGACGAAGAAGCCAACACCATGGACGAGCGCCAGAGCTACAACCTGGTGTTCCTGCCCGGCTTCTCGACCGCCGGTGTGGTCTCCGACGTCTCCGGCCGTGGCGTTGGCATGGACGTGGTGCGCACCAACATCCAGAAGCTCAATGGCCAGATCGACATCAAATCGGTCGCCGGGCAGGGCACCAGCTTCGTCATCAGCCTGCCGCTGACGCTGGCTATCCTGCCGGTCTTGCTGGTGCGCCTTGGCGATCAGCCGCTGGCGGTGCCCTTGTCGATGGTGCGCGAGATTCTGCCGATCACGCCTGATGAGGTGCAGGAGGTCGGCGGTCGCGCCACCATGGTGGTGCGCGGTGAAGTCCTGCCGATCGTGCCGCTGGCCAATCTGCTCGGCTGGCCGCAGGACACCCAGCCAGAGTACGGTGTGCTCATGCAGACCGCAGAGCAGAGCTTCATTCTTGCCATCGACAGCTTCGCCGGACGTGAAGACGCGGTGATCAAATCGCTCGACGACTTCCGCCCCAAAGGCGTGGCGGGTGTCACCACGCTGTCGAATGGCCAGATCGTGTTGATTCTCGACATGAAAGAGCTGCTCGGCGTTGGCGAACGCCACGGTGTGTCGCGTGCAGTGCTGATTCAGCACTCGAAAAAGAAGCTGCTCGCCGCCTGATCTGTACCCGCTTCAAGACCAACCCAAGCGTGCTTTGGCCGCTTGGGTTTTTCTTTTCGTGACATCCTCGCCTTGCCGCGAGGAGAGTCCCGCCGTAGGATCGGACGCATGCACGAGCCGATGGAGGCGGGTGAGCGTGGCAGATTTCGATTTCGACGCCTGGAGCAATCTGGCCAGACGCAGCCCGGCGGCGTACTTTCGCGCGCGTGAGCGGGCGATCGACCGCATGATTGCATCGCATCCCCCCGCGGAAGCTGATCGCCTGCGCGAATTTCAGGCGCAGATCGACAGTGTCCGCGCCCTCGCGGGCTCACCGATCAAGGCCACTCGCGAGCTGGTCGGTATGATCGAAGATCGTCTCGAGGCCCTGCGCTCACGCGTGCGGGCCCTCCACCGGAACACCGACGAGCTCGAGGCGCTGCGCCAGCGCTTGCTGTTGCCGCCACCTGAGGATTCCGGCACGGATCGCAGCAACTAAATTCGCTTCACCTCGCCAGCGATGCGCGTGTTTGTCGCGATACGTGGGTGAGCGCATCTCAACCCAAGGAGTCACGATGTCTGAAATCGAACGGATGCACACCGGTCCGCGCATGTCCAAGATTGTCCGCCATGGCGACCTGGTCTACTTGTGCGGGCAGACCGCAGGCGGAATTGATGAACCGGGTGATGTGACGGCCCAGACGACCGAGATGCTGTCGCGGGTGGATCATTTGCTGATTGAAGCGGGCAGTGATCGCGGGCGTATCTTGTCGGCGCTGATCCATGTTGCCGACATGGCCGATTTTGCGGCGATGAACGCGGTGTGGGAGGCGTGGTTGCCTGAGGGGGCAGCGCCGGCGCGGACCACTGTGGAAGCGCGTCTGGCTTCGCCCGCGCTGCGGGTTGAAATTACGATCGTCGCGGCCGTTTGAGCGGTTGAAAACCGGGCCAGCGGTGCAACGCCGCTGGCCGTTTAATCACGCTGTCGCGGCGAGCAGTTCCGCGAAGGCGGTTTCGAACTGGGCCAGGCCGGCCGTTTGTAGTTCTTCACCGATGGCGGTCATGTCCAGCCCGCGTCGTGCCAAGCCAGAGAACTGCGCTTGTGCGCCGACCACGTTGCTGTCCACCGTGCGTTCAACCCGACCATGATCCAGCAGGGCGGCCAGGGTGGCGTCGGGCAGGGTGTTGACGGTGTCGGGGCCGATCAGCGGTTCGACATACAGCAGATCGCTGTAGGCGGCGTTCTTGGTGCCGGTGCTGGCCCACAGCAGGTATTGCGGGCGGGCGCCCTGGGCGCGCAGCGCGGCGAATTCGTCACTGTCGAAGCGGTTGCAGTAGGCCTGATAGGCCAGCCGGGCCATGGCCACGGCGGTGCCGCCGCGCAGCTCACGGGCGCTGTCATCCAGGGCGTCCAGACGACTATCGACCAGGGTATCGACCCGGCTGAGGAACAGGCTGGCGACCGAGAACACGCCGGTCACCGGCTTGCCGGCGGCGGCGCGTGTGTTGAGGCCGCGTACATAGGCGGCGGCGACGGCGTCGGTCTGGGCGAGCGAGAAGAGCAGGGTGACGTTGATGCTGATGCCGTCGGCGATCAGGCGCTCGATGGCGCGTACGCCGGCGGGTGTAGCGGGCACCTTGATCAGCACATTGTCGCGGGCGACGGCGGCGTGCAGGCGGTGTGCAGCGGCCACGGTGCCGTCTTCGTCATGGGCCAGCGCGGGCGAGACTTCGAGGCTGACATAGCCGGCCTCGCCCTTTGCGTCGGACCAGGTGGCGTGCAGCAGGTCGCAGGCGGCCTGAACGTCGGGGATCACCAGTTGCTCGTAGCGCGCTTCGGCCGTGATGGGCTCGGCCTTGAGGCGGGCCAGATCGTCTTCGTAATAGCGTCCGCCGGCGATGGCTTTCTGGAAAATGGCGGGGTTGGTGGTGACCCCGGCAACGCCGTTTTCTTGCACGAAGCGGGCGAGGTGACCATCACGAATGAGACTGCGGGACAGGTTGTCGAGCCAGATCTGCTGGCCGAGTTTGCGAACTTCGAGAAGACGATTCATGGGGAAAACGAGTCGAATAATTGTTAGCGGTCCATTGTGCCCGCAAACGCCGTCAATCGAAAGTCACCTCACATGCCGTGCTGGCTGAAACGGGCCATGAAGGCGCGGTCGATGCGGTCTTTCCAGCGCCACACCCAGGCGCCTTCGATCGACAATGGCCCCCACGCAGCGAGGGCGCGCCGGTCGCCGGTGCTGATCAGATACAGCGCGCGGCGCTGCGCTTGCCACGGCAGGAGCGCTTCGCCAGCGATGGCGCGGCGCAGATTCTCGGCCAGCGGCGGCCCGGCGCGCACAGCGAAGACGCCGGATTTCGGGCGTGGGTCGGCATAGGCCGCCACGTCACCGGCGGCGAAGACGACGGGGTGCGACACCGATTGCAGCGTCGGGCCAACGCGAATGAAGCCGCTCGCGTCGGTGGCGAGGCCGGACTGCGCCGGCCAGTCGGGCGCGGCGGCGCCGGTGACCTGTAGCACGTGGCTGGCACAGACGTGTTGGCCATCGTCCAGCCAGACGCCGTCGGTGTCGATGCTTTGCGCACGGTGACGGCCGACCCAGCCGATGTGGCGCGCCTCGAGCAGGCGGCGCGCCTGGCGCTGCAATCGGCCGGGAAGCCCGTCGAGTGGCAAGGCGGTGCTGCCAATCAGCGTCAGTGCCAGTGTGGGCAGGCGTGCACGCAGGGCGAGGGCGAGTTCGAAGCCGGCCGCGCCGCTGCCGATGATGGCCGCCGAGCAGGCCGGGTCGGCACTGGCGGCGGCGATCAGCGCGTCGATTCGGGTGACGAAATCTTCGATCGGCCGCACCGGGATGCCGTGATCGGTGCTGCCGGCGATGCGTGCGCTGGCGGTGGTCGGGCCGGTGTCGATGGACAGCCAGGTGAAGGGGATCTCGCTGCCGTCGTCGCACCGCACACGGCGGGCATCGAGGTCCAGCCCGACGCCGCGGGCCTGCTTGAAACGCACCCCGGCGCGCTCGGCCAGCGGCGCGAGCGCAATGGCGGTGTCGGCCAGCGTGTAGTGGCCGGCGATCCAGCCGGGCAGCATGCCGGAGTAGATCTGCCGCGGGTAGGGCGAGATGAGCGTGACCTCGGTATCTGGCAGGCGCGCGTGGGCCAGCGCGTCGAGCACATACACATGGGCGTGACCGCCGCCGAGCAGGACGAGGCGCTTCACTGAGCGATCGGAACCAGTTGCAGATCGCCGAAGCGGGCTTCGACCGTGGCGCCGGTGTTGTCGGTGTCGGCGCCGAGCGCGATGCCGGTGACGGCCGGGGCGGGCTCACCGAAGGCGGCCTGGAAGTCGGCGGCCAGATCGCGCGACTCGGCAATCCACTGGCCGGCTTTGGCGTCGCCGCGCTGGAGGACGATCATGCGCACCCGGTCGGTGTAGGGGTTGGGCGCGATGGCGCCGATGGCATCGGCCGTGCCCCACACGTAGCACAGCGCGGCGGTGGGCAGGTCGGCGCCGTAGAGCGTGCGTGCCATGTCGATCTTGACCCGGTCGGTGAAGGGCAGGCGTGATTTGTCGTAGTCGAAAAAGACATACACGCGGGCCGCGTAGTCATCGGTGGCCTTGTTGGCCATGGCCGACTTTGGCACGGCCTCGGAGACTTTCCAGCGCCATTGCAGCCGTGTGTTGGCCGCGACGGCGTCGGGCAAGGTGTAGACGAGGCTGGAGGCGGCGGACTTTGAGTAGGCGCGCAGCACGCTGCCGCTCGGTTCTTGAACAATCGAGAAGTGGGTGCCGGGCAGATCCTTGTTGATTTGGGTGTGCACCCAACTGGCGGGAGGCTTACCCGTGGGCGTGTCGGTGAACGGCGTGGGCTGGGTGGTGAGCGCGGTGGCGCTCAGTGGCGCGATGAGCGCCACGCTGAGGCACAGGCGCGGGGCGATGCGAGGCGACATGAATCGGGGCTCCGGCGGGCGGATTCGAATGCATTGTGACTGACAGGGCGCGTGCGTGTTCCCGCTCATCGCGCGGCGAGCAGGGCGCTGCGTCGCAGGCGGGCGAGGTCTTGCGGGCGATCGACATCCCAGACGGTGGCGGGTTCCGACCAATGCAAACCGCCTTCGCGCAGGCGGTCGCGGGTTTGTGCCATGACGGCGCCACTGCCCCAGTCGATGTCGCGGAACACGTCCGGCTGTGGCTGGCGCAGACCGACCAGCGCATAGCCGCCGTCTTCAGCGGGCAGGAAGACCGCGTCGTCGCCGTGCCGCAAGGCATTGGCGCAATCTTGCAGCATAGTCGCGTCAAGCATCGGGCAGTCGGTGCCGATCAGCAGCGTCGGCGCCGTAGCGGTGAGTGTGCTGAGCGCGTGATGCATGCGTTCGCCGAGATGTTCGCCGTGCTGCACGTGCAGAGGAACGCCAGTGGTGACTGCCAGCGCGCGGAAAAAGCGGTGTGCGATGTCGGGCGCGCACCACAGGCTGACCGGGCCGAGTCGGGCGGTGTGCGCAGTGGCGACGGCGTGGCGGACGAGTTGCCGGTGCAGGCGTGCCGCGCCGGCGGCGCCGAGGGCGGGGATGAGTCGCGTCTTGGCCGTGCCGGCGACGGGCGCCTTGGCGAAGATGGCGATGTGCGCCGGCTCAGGACTGGCGGGGCGCATAGCCATAGCGTTTGGCGAGATCGTCGGGATGGGCGCCGAGGGCGTAAGCGGCGCGCAGCCACCACATCAGCACAATGGTGCGGAACACGCCGTGCGTCTCCCAGCGGCGACCCGCCGTAGTGACGCGCTGGTGCAGGCAGGCGGGGCGGCCGAGTGCTTTCATGCGGCGCGAAAAGGCGATGTCTTCCATCAGCGGCTGATCGGCGAAGCCGCCAATCTGGTTGAATGCCTTTCGGGTGACGAAGATGGCTTGATCGCCGGTGGCGATGCCGGTGAGGCGGGAGCGCCAATTCATCATGGTCGCGACGATTTTGAGCATCGGATGCGGACCGTCGATGACGACGTCAAAGCGTCCCCACGGCTGTGTGTCGAGCGCGGCGTGAATGGCGGCGATGGCCTGCGCGGGCAGACGCGTGTCGGCGTGCAAAAACAGCAGCCGGTCGGCCTGCGCGACGGCCGCGCCAGCGTTCATCTGGCTGGCCCGGCCGCGCGGTGCGCCGATGCACTGGTCGCACACGGGGGTGGCGAGGCCTGTCGTGCCATCGGTACTGCCGCCATCGACCACGATCAACTCGATGCCCTCGGCCCGCAAGGTCTGCAGCGGCGCGAGCACCTCGGTGATGCCGGCGGCTTCGTTGAGTACGGGGAGGATGATCGACAGTGTGGGAGTGGGCATGGCGACAGTCAGCTGCGGCAGTCGGGCAAGGCGAGCGCTTGCAGCACGTCGCCGCTACGCACATCTTCGACAAATGCAACCACGCCGCCGGCTTTTTCTGGCGGCAGGAAGTGTATATCGGCGTTCAGCGGGGCCTTGGTCGGCACGGGTCGCGTCTCCCAGTCACGGACCACAAAGCTGTGGTTCAGGGTTTCGCCTCTATTTTCGCCGGCTTTGACCTCACTTTGATGACCGTTTTCATACCGTGCGACAACGAGTTGCGTCTGACGATCGCGTGGCGCCGTAGCTCGGACAGTGACGGTGGCGCCAGTGGGCGCGTTGACGGCAGTGAGCTGGATCTGCGCTCTGGCCGCCTCGCGCGGGACATTGGCCAGTGGGTCGTTTCCGCGCCAGGCGCGGCTGTCGCGACCGTTGATCATGATCTGCGGGGTGTAGACCGTGCGTCCGCCGCTGAGAGCGACCTTGTTGCGCTGGCGCTGGCCGTTGCGCGGCTCGGCGAAGCGGTCTTTCCAGCCGATGTAGTCCCAGTAGTCGACGTGGTAGGCGATGGCTACGGTGTCGGCCGATTGTTTGAGCGTGCCCAGCCAGCGGTCGGCCGGCGGGCAGGAGCTGCAGCCTTCGGAGGTGTAGAGCTCGACCAGCGGGGTTTGCAGGGGGCCGCTGCTGGCGGTGCATTCGGCGGCCGCGGCGCCACCGGCGCACAGCGCGGCGGCGAGGGCGAGGAGCGGTTTAGCGGGCATCATTGAGCCTCCAGTCGTAGTCGAGGTGCTCGATTTTCGGCGCGCTGCTGCGCAGTTTTTTCGCGGCTTCCGGCGTGTCGGCGAGCGCCTCGGCGTAGTGGGCGAAGGTGGCCTTGAGGGAGCTGAAGCCTTTGTGGCCACGGGTGAAGTCGTCGGCGTACCAGTCGAAGATCTTTGAGACGTAAAGCGTGTTGCTGGCGGCGTCGAAGCGGTTGCGGCTGCGGTCGGACAGGAAGCGGCGCATGCCGTCTTCGAGCTGGTCGTCGAGCCGCTCGGCCACGAAGGCTTCGTTGCGCAGCATCGGGCAGCCGATCGAGGCGCATACCACCGCAGTGTGGATGCGCGGGTCGTCGAAGACGCCGGCGGCGCGGATACGGCCGTGTTCGATGCCGTCCAGGCTCTCTTCCTGGCCGAGCAGGGTAAAGAATGTCTGCTTCCAGGGTGAGGAGAACAGGCTGCCCAGATCCTTGATCGAGCTGAGGTCCGGGTAGCGGGTGAGGATCAGATCGACCGTGAAGGCGTTGTAGGCGTTGATCAGGAAGGCGAGTTGCTGCGGCTTCTGCCAGCTGGCGTAGTCGGCGGGCGTGACGGCCGATACGGCGTCGAGGTAGGCCTTGAGCAGGGCGCGATCTTTCTTCAGCACGGCGTAGCGCACCGCCGACGCGTTGCCGGCAGCATTGACCACGACGTGTTGCTTGAGCAGCGTGCTCCAGGCGGCATGGCTGTGATCAAAGGCCTGCGCGGCGGCGCTGAGCAGGGTGAGGCTGGCGGCCAGCAGGAGGGACTTGAGGCGTGTCATCGTCTTACCTCCTTTACGCGCGGCGCCAGGCGTGAAAGCGGCCGACCCATTCGAGCAGTTTCTGCGGGGCATGGGCGCGCTTCCATTCGCCAGCCACATATTTGTTGGCTTCGGCCATGGTCGGGTAGATGTGGATGGTGCCCAGGATCTTGTTGAGGCCGATACCTTGCTTCATGGCCAGCACGTATTCGGCGATCAGGTCGCCGGCGTGTTCGCCCACGATGGTGACGCCGAGGATGCGGTCTTTGCCCGGCACGGTGAGCACTTTCACAAAGCCGTGGGCTTCCGAGTCGGCGATCGCGCGGTCGAGATCGTCGATGCCGAACTTGGTGACTTCGTAGGCAATGCCTTCGGCCGTGGCGTCGGCTTCGTTCAGCCCGACGCGGGCGACTTCGGGCTCGACAAAGGTCGCCCAGGGGATCACCGAGTAGTCAGCCTTGAAGGTCTTGAACGGGTCGAACAGCGCATTGACCGCGGCGTACCAGGCCTGATGCGCGGCGGTGTGGGTGAATTGGAAGGGGCCGGCGACATCGCCTGCGGCGTAGATGTTGGGGTAAATCGTTTGCAGCAACTCGTTGGTGTCCACCGTCTTGCCGGTGGGGATACCCATTTCCTCCAGCCCGAAACCCGTGAGATTCGCTGCACGGCCGACGGCGACCAGCACGGTGTCGAAAGGGATGCGCACATCCTTGCCTTCGTGCTCGGCGATCAGCACTTTCTCGCCGTCTTCGATCACGAACTGCTTGGCTTTCGTGCCGACACGTACGTCGATGCCTTCGGCGATGAAGCGTTCCATCACCAGTTGTGAGACGTCTTCGTCTTCCCGCGCCATGATGCGCGGAAGCATCTCGACTTGCGTCACCTGGCTGCCGAGGCGGGCGAAGGCTTGTGTCAGCTCGCTGCCGATCGGGCCGCCGCCGAGCACCAGCAGGCGGCGCGGTTGTTCGCGCAGATCCCACAGATTGTCGGAGGTCAGGTAGTCCATGTCTTCGATACCGGGGATCGGCGGCACAAAGGGTCGCGCGCCGGTGGCGATGATGATGGCGCGGGTGCAGAGGGTCTCGATGCGGCCATCGTTGTGGGTCACTTCGACCGTCCAGGGCGAGGTGATTTTGGCAGAGCCTTCGACCACGTCGACGCCCAGGCCGGTGTAGCGCTCGACCGAGTCGTGCGGTTCGATGGCCTTGACGACTGACTGCACGCGTTCCATCACCTTGGCGAAGTCCATTTGCGCTTCGGCCGAGTCGATGCCGAACTCCCGGGCGCGCTCGACGTGCGACAGAAACTTGGCCGAGCGGATCAGCGCCTTGGACGGCACGCAGCCGGTGTTCAGGCAGTCGCCGCCGAGCTTGTGGCGCTCGATCAGGGTGACTTTCGACTTCACCGCCGCGGCGATATAAGCGCTCACCAGGCCGGCCGAGCCGCCACCGATCACGACAAGGTTGCGATCAAACGTGGCTGGCTTCTTGTCAGCCCATTGCGCGTAAACCTTTTTGGCCTGCACCGCGGCGACAATTTTCTTGGCGATGAGCGGGAAGATGCCCAGCAGCACGAAGGAGCCAAGCAGCCCCGGCGACAGAATGCCGGAGAGCGAATCAATCTGCCCCAGCTGGGTGCCGGCATTCACATACACGATGGTGCCGGCGAGCATGCCGATCTGGCTCACCCAGTAGAAGGTGGCGGTGCGGATCGGGGTCAGACCCATCACCAGATTGATGACGAAAAACGGGAAGGCTGGCACCAGGCGCAGCGTGAAGAGGTAGAAACCGCCATCTTTATTTATGCCCGCGTTGAGCGCCTTGAGGCGATCGCCAAAGCGGCTTTGCACCCAGTCGCGCAGCAAAAAACGCGAGGCAAGAAAGGCCAGCGTCGCGCCGATGGAGGAGGCGAATGAAACGATGACCAGGCCGGTCAGCAGCCCGAAGATCGCGCCAGCGGCCAGGGTGAGTACGGCGGCGCCGGGAAAGGACAGCGCGGTCACGGTCACATACACGGCAAAGAAAATGCCAGCGGTCGCCCACGGGTTGGTGGTGCGATAGGTTTCGATGGCCGCTTGCTGGCTCTTGAAGAAATCGAGATTGAAAAAGCGCCCCAGATCGAAGATGAAATAGCTGGTGATCAGGGCCAGCAGGACGATGACGAGTCCGAGTTTTTTCTTGTTCATGGCCTCACGGCACTCCCTGAGTTGATTGCCGCATGGCGAGATGGCACGCCAGCGAGCTTGTGATGGTTCAGACCGTTCAGGGGGCGAAAACCTGACAGTGAATTGTCGCGCTATGGCAGGAGATTTTTGTGCGAGGCACAAAAATCGAGTAGAATGAAGCCCTTATCTCGGTCGCGAAACCGCCAGCGGGTGGCCGCATCGAATCAGCATGGCGCAACAAGCGCCGTCTTACTCGCCATTCTGGCAGGCCTTCGAGGCGCCGGGGTGGTCGGAACGTCGGGCGTGGTCCCGTCAATTGCGTCCGGTCGTTGTCTGTCCGGGCAGCCCGTCGGCACCGGGCAACAATTGCCTGCCGCCAGCTAAAGAATTGAAACCGGCGCGCTCGCCAGTCGTGAGGGGCGTGTTTTTGACTGCCGCACCGATGGCATCGCCGGACCCACAACAGATTAGGAGAGTGTATTTATGGCAAAAGAAGAAATGATCCAGTTCGAAGGTGTAGTGCAGGAAGTGCTTCGCGATGCCCGGTTTCTGGTCAAGCTCGACAACGGCATGGACGTGGCAGCCTACGCTTCGGGCAAGATGCGCAAGTTTCGCATCCGGATCCTGGCCGGTGATCGGGTGACGCTCGAAATGTCGCCCTACGACCTGTCCAAAGCGCGCATCAGCTTCCGTCACAAGGAAGTTCAGCAGCGCCGCCCGCACTGAGCGCTGGCGACATCATGAAAAAACCCGGTCTAACCGGGTTTTTTTACGTCCAGCGTGGGTGACGAAGCTAGGTGTCAATGACGCCGCTGGCCCACGCGCTGCGCGCTGCGCCGTTCAGAAAGCGCTGAATGAGTGCGTTGTCAGCGGCGGGAGCAATATCCTCGGCCGAGGCGACGCCGCCGGTCTGGCGCGCTTCGAGTTGCCCCTTTGGACCGGTGGTGAGGCGGTACTCACCACTGCATTGCGGGCAGAACAGGATGCCGCCGGTGCCTTGTTCGCGGCGCGCCACCAGGGTGGGGCCGCACATCATGCAGTCGAGCAGCGGAATGCCTTCGTCGGTGTGGCCGACGATATGTTCCAGGGCGCCGGTGTCGACCAGGCTGAGAAAATGCTCGCCGAAACGAGCGTCGAACTGGCTGCCGAGATTTTCGCGGATGTGGGTCAGCGCGGTGTCGATCGGCATACCTTTGCGATAGGGGCGGGCGCTGGTCATGGCATCGAAAGCGTCGCAGATACCGATGATCCGTGCATCGCGCGGGATGTCGTCCGCAGCGAGCCCGGCCGGGTAGGGGTCGTCTCAGAAAACGGAAAATAAAGCACGCTAAGCGTGCGTGGAGGCTGGCACCCAGCGGTACAGCGTCGGAATGGACACGCCGAGGTTCTTGGCCACGTCCTTGGGCGGCACCCCGCTGGCCAGCAGCTTCTTGGC
>NZ_VMNK01000004.1 GCF_007625155.1 Denitromonas halophila
GGCGGGCAGGGCGTCGGGGGGGGGGGTAGCCGCCGCCCAGGGCGCGGATCAGGTCGACCGCGGTGTCGCGGCGGCGCGCTTCCAGGTCGGCGAGCTGGCGGCGCTGTTCGAGCACCTGGTGCTCGACGGTGAGCACCGTCAGGTAAGTCGACAGGCTCTCCCGGTAGCGCAGCAGGGCCAGGCGGTAGGCCTCGTCGAAGCGCACCAGGGCGGCGCGGCTGTGTCGGCCTTGCCGTTGGCGATCTGCAGCAGTGTGCCCCACTGCGCCCAGGTGATGCCCATGGGCGCGATCTTGGCGGCGATGGCTGCCACGATGCGCGCCCGGACCTGGGCGAGGAGGTCGCCGAGGCTCTCGTCCATGGTCCAGGTTTTCGGCTGTGTACAGCGGGGCGGCGTTCTCGCACCGGGAGGTGTCGGGGGCGTGGTGGTCATGGGTTGGTGACTCTGTGGGGGGAAGATAGCTGCCTGGGCAGCAATGTCGCTGCTTAGACAGTTATTGTCAGGCGGGAATTTTGCCTCTAGGGTCACGACCCAGCGTGGCATGACCGCATCGGTGCATTCGTCCATTCGACGTATGTGTTTGGCACGGATGTCGGTTGTCGGAGGGCATGACATGCAGCGCGGATTGGTCGGAACGGGCGGGCTGTCGGCTCGATGGCAGTGATGCTGCCGTAAGTCATAGTGGGCGGTGAGGGCCTCGGAGACAGGCTCGTTGCCGGCCAAGCGTAAAGGTGTCGCAATTTTCGTCGATATGATTTGCGACACCGATCAACGTTGGCGGCGCCAGGGGCGGGCGCCACAGGGAGACAAGAATGAGAATAATCGGACGCCGCGTTTGGGCGACGGGAATGGTGCTGACCGGTTTTATGGGCGCATCGGCATTTGCGGGCGGCGCGGCAGAAGGTGATGACGTCGCTGAGCTGCAGGGGCTGCTCGAGGTGCTTGAGCAACAGACCGAGATTGCGACCAAGACCAAGCTCAACGCGGATTACGTGCCGGGCATGGTGACGGTACTGCATGGGGAGGAAATGCTGGCCCTGGGGGCGCGTACGGTGTGGGATGCCATGCGCCTGGTGCCTGGTATCGAGCCATCGACCGACGGCATCGGTGCGCGTCAGATTCTGGTTCGTGGCATCGGGGGCAGTTTCGCCTCGGGCAACATGAAGATCCTGCTCAACGGCCGGGCGATGAACTCGGCCTTGTCGGCATCGGCCAACCCGGTGTTGAACCTGTCGATCGCGCAGGTCGACCACATTGAGGTGGTGCGCGGGCCGGGGTCGGCGGTGCACGGCGAGTTTGCCTACGCCGGGGTGTTGAACGTGATTACCCGCAAGCAGGGGCGTGAGGTGTTTTTGCGCGCTGGCGAATCGGAGGTCTACTCGGCTGGCGGCTTTGCCCACTGGCGTAGCGAGGACGGACGCGGTGGCGGCAGCCTCAACGTGGGCGGTTGGCATAGCGCCGGGGTTGGGACCAAAGCCGGTCGCGATGCGCTATATAACGGCTTCAACGCTTCCCAGTCTTCCCTGTCGAACGCCCCTGGTGCGGTGGATGACGAAGTCGAGCAGCGCTCGGTCCTGCTGGACCTGTATCGCGATGCGCTGTCGTTGTCGCTGGTGTATGTGGAGGATGGCCATGGCGATCATTTTGGAACCATCAACGTGCTCGATACTGACCAAGGTGTCGATTACCGCAACCGCTACCTGATGGCCAGTGGTAAGGGGAGCTGGGCATTGACCGAGCACCTGAGCGCTGAACTGGCACTGGGCTGGCAGTACTACGAAAACCGCTTCAACACGCGCCTGCTGCCGAATGGCTTCACCTGGTTCAACAAGACGCCGGCACTGACCGTGCTGCCAGGCGGCTACGTCACCAAGGGCTACTACGAAGAGCAGCGCCTGTCGGCCGACCTGGATGTGCATTGGGATGGCTGGGAAGGGCATCGCTGGCTGGCGAGTCTGGGCCTGGCACGTATTTCGGTCGGCGATTCGTGGCAGGAGAACAACGTGAATCCGGCGACCAACAATCCGACGACGACGCAGCGTTTTTTCAAGGAAGATGGTGTTCCCTGGCCCTCGGAGCATCGCTCGCGACGCATCGTCAGTTTCACCGTGCAGGATGAATACCGCCTCGCCGACAATGTGACCCTGACCGCTGGGGCACGTTACGACGACTATGACGACTTCGGCAGCAACACCTCGCCACGCCTGGCTGCGGTGTGGCGGCTCGACCGGCACCACATCCTCAAGGCGCAGTATGCCGAGGCTTTTCGCCCGCCCACCTTCTACGAGACCGGCTTCGCCCCGGATCTGAAACCCGAGACGATCCGCACCGCCGAACTGGGCTATGTGTTCAAGTCGGCCGAGACCGAGGTGCATCTCACGGCCTTCCGTTCGCGTCTGAGCAACCTGATCGTCAACAGCGGCATTCTGGGCTATATCAATGCCAATGCCGTGCGTACCCATGGCGCCGAGGGCGAGATCCAGCAGCGCTTCGGTCCGCACTTCCGCATCGAGGCCAACCTGACGGTCACGGATACCGAACAGGCCGGCGGCGGATCGGTGGCCGGGGCGGCCAACCGGCTGGCCAATCTGGTGCTGCGCTACGAGCCGCGCTCCACCCACACCTATGCGATGTGGCTGCGCCATGTGGGCGAGCGGGGTCGGGAAGCGAGCGACTCGCGTGAGCAACTGTCGGGCTACGAGACCGTTGATGTGGCGGCCAGCTTTGGCAACCTGGGGGTCAAGGGGCTGACCCTGCGCATTGGTGTGAGCAACCTGTTCGATCGCGACGTGCGCTATCCGGCCTTCAACACGCTCGACCTGGCGGGGCAGACGATCCGCTCTTACACCAACGACTATCCGCAGCCCGGCCGCGCCGGCTGGCTGCAGCTGTCCTACGCCATGTAAGTTCGCGTTCCTTTCCACTCCCGGCGTCAGCCGATCACCGGAAGTCCGACATGCACTCCTTGAATCCATCGGCCGGCTTTGTCGTGCTGCAGACCCTCAACTATCTGCTGACTGCGGCGCTGCTGGTTCATGCCTGGCGCAGGCACCGTGCGCTGTTCTGGGTCATCCCCGCGGCCATCGTCTTCGGTTTCGTGATCGAGTATTCGCAGGTCTCGAAAGCGGTGCCGCCGTATTACTACACCGAAGCGTTGCTCGCCTTGCCTGGGCCGGTGCCGCTGGGGGTGGTGCTCAGCTGGGGGACGATCATCTACGCGGTGCTGGCCACGGTCCGCTCGCTGGCCGTGCCGGCGCGCTGGGCGCCGGTGGTGGCGGGCTTGCTGGCCACGTCGATCGATTTCGTCTCGGACCCGGCCTTCGTCTCGTTGGGTTTCTGGGTATGGGCCGAGCCCGGCGCGTGGTTCGGCATTCCGTGGACCAACTACGTGGGCTGGTTCGTCATCGTGGCGTCCTACACGGCGTGCTTCGAGCTGGTCACGCGTTTCGGCCCGAAGCGCAGCGTGTTCCAGATGCTCGCGCCGTGGCTGGCGATCGCGCCGGCCTTCGGCGCCTTCGTTGGCGTGATGCTCGGCTACCTGTGGCTGGAAGGCCGTGCCTTCGTCGATCCGGAGACGCTGGTGGCGATGCTCTTCGGCCTGTGGCTGCTCATCGTTCTGCCGCAGCTGCCCCGTCTGCGCGGCGACAACACGCTCAGCGGGTGGACGCTGGCGGCGCCGCTGTTCCTCTTCAGCGCCTCGCTGGCGATCCTTTTCGGCACACCCCTGCATCGGCATGAGCCGGAGCTGGTGCTGGTGCTGCCGGCATTCACGCTGCTCGGCATGGCCGGTTTCCTGTGGCCGTATCGCTACGCGCTGGGCGTGGCATCGCGGGCGGCGCATCCGGCCGCCGCGTCGGTGTCGCGCAAGCGCATGCTGGCGATGTTGTTCGTCGGTGCGGTGGCCGGCGTCGGCCTCACCGCCGCCACGCCCGACAAGGGGCTGATCGGGCCGGTCAATCTGCCCGGCGACGATGCCTTCCTGCCAAGCCAGGATGTGCAGTGGTGGTACTGGACCGGCCATCTGGAAACGGAGGAGGGGCGCAAGTTCGGCTTCGAAGTGGTGTTCTTCAGCTTCGACAGCTTTCTGGTGATGCGCGACCAGCTCACCCAGGTGGCGATCACCGATGTGGAGGCCGACACCTTCAAGTTCGACGAGCATCTGGCCTTTCACCTGCCGCAACGCACGAGCAAGCGCTTCGACCTGAAAGCCGGGCCGGGCGACATCATCCGGGCGGTGGGCGATAGTCAGTTCGATCGGCTGCACAGCGAGGTCGGCGGCTATGTGCTCGATCTGGAACTCGAAGCCAGCAAGGCGCCGGTGCTGCATTATGGCGGCGATGCCCACCCCTACCGCTTCGGTGGCTACACCTATTACTACTCGCGGGTGCAGATGAAGACCCGCGGCACCATTACCGTCGATGGCAAGACCTATCACGTCAAGGGCAGCAGTTGGTACGACCGTCAATACGGCGAGCTCTACCAGGCCATCGTCAAGGGCTGGCAGTGGTTTGCCATCGAGCTGGCGGACAACCGCCAGATCATGCTCTACGACATCCTCGGCAAATCCAACCAGGTCGAGCGCGCCGGGTCGATCACCGATGCCGACGGCAACACCCGCGCGCTGGCCGGGCATCAGTTCCAGGTCGAGGTGCTCGGTCAGTGGAAGAGCCCGCATACCGGATGCATCTATCCGTCGGGCTGGCGTGTTATCGTCGAGGGCGAAACCTTCGAGGTTCAACCCATGGTGCGCGACCAGGAACTGCACGCCAAGCACGGCTTGTGGCCGGGGCCGGAATATTGGGAGGGCGCGGCCAGTGTCGGCGGTGCCAGCCCCGGCAAGGCCTATGTCGAGCTCAATGGCTTCTGCCGGGGTGTCGAAGGCACCCTGGCGTTTTAGATGCCCTGCGGCCGCGCTGCCCGGATCGCCGATCGGCGGCGGGGCGCCGCCAGAGGGTGAAGGAAAACGAAGATATGCCACAGACCATGGACGGGGCGCACGATTGACATGTCTGGCCTCGCCTCGGGAACACCGGGAATTCGCTCACTGCTGTGCCATCGGGGTGACCCGGTGGCCGCGGTGAGGTGCGTGGTGCGCATCCGTCGAATCCTCTGCTCGGTGCTGGCGACCTTGCTGATTGCCGGTTCGCCTTGGCTGGGAGCCATCGCGGCCGACGAGCAGGATGCCCGACGCGTGACGGTCGGCCTCAACCTGTTCCCTGCCTTGCTGGCTGCCGACCAGAACATTGCTGACAAGCGCGTCGGCTCGGGGCCCCTGCTGTTGTTGCTGATCCACCGTGACGAGGTGCAACTGGTCGAGCAACTCGCAGCGGCATTGCGCGACAAGGGCGCGATCCGCGGCATCCCGCTGCGGGTCCAACCGGTGTTGGTAAGTGAGCTCGCCGACTATGCTACGGCGAAAGTGGCTGGTGTGTTTGTGGCACAGCGCATGGGCGACGACATCGACGCGGTGCTGGACTTCAGTCGTCGTCACCAGTTGCTGAGTTTCTCGCCGTTCCCGGGGGACGTTGAGCGCGGCGTTGCCGCCGGTATCTCCGTCAGTGATCGCGTGCTGCCTTACGTCAATATTGACGCGGTCGATGCTGCCGGCGTTCGCATCAAGCCTTTTTTTCTGAGAATTGCGGAGCGTTATGACCAGCGTTGAGAAAACGCGGCGTCCCCGCGCCAAGCGCCCGACCGGCGTCGCCGTGTCGCGGCTGTTCCTCGGGCTGGGGGTGTGTCTGGCGGCGTTCCTTGCCTACTACTGGTTTGCGGTGCTGGCGCCTCGGCTGGATGCCAATGCCCGCGCCAACGCCACGGCGCTGGCCAACTCTCAGGCCCACACCTTGGCCGATGCGCTCACCGGCAGCGATCCGCATGCGGCACGACGGCGGCTGGCGGGGATCATGGATGAGATCCTGATTGCCCGCGAACCGACCACCGGAGAGCCGATCTTCCTCGGCCTGAAGACCGAGATCGACTACGACGTGGTGCGCGTACCGTCCGGTCTGCTCGACATCTCCAAGGACAGCGGACAGTGCAGCGAATGCCTGGACATCGATGTGCCGCTGTATGCGCGCAGCTCGCGCGAGCTGCTCGGCATTGCCCAGTTTCGGGCCAACATGCTGTTTGTGCGAACACTCAAGGACGATGTGCGCGACAAGTTGTCGATCGGCGCGGCCCTGCTGCTGGTGGTCATCGGCGGCATCTGGTGGGCGGTGGTGAGTCTGCTGCACAAGATTGCCCGCAGCGAACGTAACCTGCGCGCACTGTTCGAGGTGGCGCCGGTGCCGATGGTGCTGGTACGCCGTCGCGATGGCCATGTGCTGCGCGGCAACCAGGCCGCGGCCGAGTTGTTCGGGGTATCGATCGATGCCTTGCCCGGTTTGCCGGCGAATGAATTCCACCGAACCGCCGACGGACAGACGCCGCTGTGTGGCCCGCAGGCCGACGAGCGCAGCGTGGATAGCCGCGAGATTGAATTTACCGACCGCCGGGGCGCGCACCACTGGGTGCTGGCCTCGGCCTATGCAATGGGCTATTTCGACGAACCGGCGCACATTCTGAGCTACGCCGACGTTACCGCCCTCAAGCGCATCCAGCAGGAGCTGACCGTGGCCAAGGAGGCGGCCGAGGCGGCGACCCACGCCAAGAGCCTGTTCGTGGCCAACATGAGCCACGAGATCCGCACGCCGCTCAATGCCGTGATCGGCTTCTGCCATCTGGCGGGGCGCACCCCGTTGAATACACAGCAGCGCGGCTATCTGGGTAACATCCGCAAGGCCACCGATGCGCTGCTGTCGGTCATCAATAACATCCTCGATTTTTCCAAACTCGATGCCAGCAAGCTGGTGCTGGAGCAGGTCGACTTCCGGCTCGCCGGCGTGATCGACGATTTGCTCGAATTGTTTGGCGTGCTGGCTGACCAACGTGGCCTGCGTCTGACGGCCGAGGTGGACGCCGCCGTTCCCGACTGGGTGTGTGGCGATCCGCAGCGGCTGCGGCAGGTGCTGATCAACCTGCTCGGCAATGCGCTCAAATTCACCGAGGTCGGTGGCGTGCAGCTGCGGGTCGGCCTGGACGCCGCGACAGGCGACCGGGTGAGTCTGCGCTTTGAGATCAGCGACAGCGGCATCGGTATCGCCGAGGAAGCTATTCCGACGCTGTTCGAGTCCTTCACCCAGGCTGACAGTTCCATCACTCGCAAGCATGGCGGCACCGGCCTCGGACTGGCGATCTGCCGCAGCCTGGTCGACCTGATGGGGGGGCAGATCGGCGTTCGGAGCCGGTCGGGGCATGGCAGCACCTTCTGGTTCACCGCCGAACTGGGTGTTGGGCATCCCGCCCTTCCGGTGGCCGAGCCGGGGAAGGGCGATCTGGCCATGCCGCGTCCGGGCGCCCGGGTGTTGGTGGTGGAGGACAATCCAATCAACCAGCGCATCATGCGTGAGCTGCTTGAGGGCATGTCGCTGCAGGTGCGCCTGGCCGGGGATGGATTGGCGGCACTGGCGGCGGTCGAGGGGCATCGCTTCGACCTGGTGCTGATGGACCTGCAAATGCCGCATCTGGACGGCTACCAGGCCACCGCCCGCATCCGCACCGAGCATGACGCGCTCGGTCTGCCGATCATCGCCATGACCGCGCATGGCCGCGACGAAGACCGCGAGCAGTGTCTGGCGGCCGGCATGAACGACCATTTGAGCAAGCCCGTCGATCCGGCGCTGCTGGCTGCCACGTTGGCCCGCTGGATACCGCCGGCGATCCCGATCGATACGCCGGTGTTGCCCGTCGTGACCGGAATGTCGCCGGATGCTGCGGCCTTTGATATGCCGGGCGTTGATGTTGCAGCCGGGCTGGCCCGGGCCGGCCACAAGTCCGCGCTTTATCGCCAGTTGCTGGGCGATTTCCGTCAGGATCATGCCGACAGCGCGCAGCGGATGCGCCATGCCATTCAGGCCGGGCAAGCGGGCGAGGCGCTGCGGGTTGCCCACAATCTCAAGGGCACGGCCGGCAACCTCGGCGCCCGCGCGCTGGAGCGCAGTCTGCTGGCGCTGGAGCGGACGATGCGTAGCAAGGTCGATCCGGCCGAGGCGCTGGACGCGGTGGACCAGGCCCTGACCGAGTTGCTCGATGGGATCGCCAGACTCGATACACCGGAGCTGGTCGATCGTGATGTCACGGGGCCGTTCGATGTGGCGCGCCTCGAAGCGAGCATCGAGGCCCTGCACCATGCACTGCGCGACGGCAACTTCGACGCGCAGCACCTGCTCGAACCACTGGCCGATGCGCTGGCCGGCCGGTGGGATGAGCACTATCGACAGATTGCGCAGCGGGTACGCGCTTTCGACTACGACGCCGCCACGGCTGCGCTGGCCGTACTCTCAGCGCTGCTGGCGACGTTTACCCGGGAACAAGTTCATGACTAACGAGAAGCCCAGAGTCCTGATCGTCGACGACGAGCGCTCCAACATCAGCCTGCTCGGCAACCTGCTCCAGCCTGACTGCGAGGTACTCGTCGCCACCGACGGCGTATCGGCCCTGCGTCGCGCTGCCGCCGAGGTGAAACCCGACATCATCCTGCTCGACGTCATGATGCCCGGCATGGACGGCTATCAGGTCTGCAAGCAGCTCAAGGAAAACGACGCCACCCGAGACATTCCGGTGATTTTTATCACCGCCATGGGTGAGGAGGATGACGAGGCGCTGGGCCTGCGCATCGGAGCCGTCGACTACGTCACCAAGCCCTTTTCGCCGGCGATTCTCAAAATGCGCTTGCGCACGCATGTTGAACTCAAACGCCTGCGCGATCACTGGCAGCGCTTGTCGACAGTCGACGCGCTGACCCAAGTCGCCAACCGACGCTGCTTCGACGAGGCACTGGAGACCGCCTGGCGCACCGCGATGCGCCAGAAACAACCGCTGGCGCTGATCATGGTCGATGTCGATCACTTCAAGGCCTACAACGACCACCACGGCCATTCTGCCGGCGACGACTGCCTCAAGCGTGTGGCGCAGGCGCTGAGCCAGGAGGTCAAGCGCGCTGGCGATTTGCTCGCGCGGTTCGGCGGTGAGGAATTTGTCTGTTTGATGCCGGATGTGGACCTCCACGGCGCGGAGACCGTCGGTCGGCGCATGTGTGCCGCGGTGTCGGAGATGTCGCTGCCGCACGAGCATCCGTCCGTGCGGGCTGCGGTCAGTATCAGCGTGGGGCTGGCAGTGTTGCATCCGAACGGTTCGCAGAGCCCGAACGACCTGGTCGTCGAGGCCGACCGGCGCCTCTACGACGCCAAGCGCGGCGGCCGCAACCGGCTATGTGCCGGGGTGGACAACACACTGGACCCCTGATCGAGACACAGGGCTGACGGTTGTCACGGCCGATGTTCAGGCGCGGATCGACGCGCACATGGTCAAGCAAGATATTGATGCTCTCGCGCACCCGCACCGCTTGAACTCGCGTGTGATCCCGGCGATCATTTTTTGCCGGCGCTGCGCTCAGCCGCGCCGGCGCAGTCCAATACACAGGGAGTCCAACGGTGGCGCACGTCAATGAACCAAGTCTGCCGAGCGCCGCGCTTGCGCAGGCCATTGAACACGTCAGCGGCATCGATGTGAGCCGTGCCACGCTTCAGCGCGTAAGCGGCGGCAGTATCAATCGCGCGTATCACCTCCGCCTCGGTGCGCAGTCGTACTTCCTCAAATGCAACCGTGCCGATGCGCTCTCCCTGTTCGAGGCTGAAGCTGACGGTCTCGTGGCGCTGGCGGCGAGCGATGTCTTTCGCGTCCCGCGCGTACTCGGCCACGGCATGACCGACGACGTGGCATTTTTGCTGCTCGAACACCTCCAGCTTCGTCCGCTGGCCGGTGACGACGACGGTCAGCGTTTTGCCGAGGCGTTGGTGCAACTGCACCACGACATCGGTGCGCACTACGGCTGGCCGCGCGACAATTTCATCGGAAGCACCCCGCAAAGCAACACCGAGGGCGATGGCTGGGCTCGCTTCTTCATCCTGCACCGGCTCACGCCTCAGCTCGAATTGGCCCGCGCCAAAGGCTACGCTGGCGCCCTCGGCCGCGACGCCGACGCCTTGCTCGAACGCGTACCCGGCCTGTTTGTCGACTATCGCCCTCAGCCCAGCCTGCTGCACGGTGACCTGTGGAACGGTAACGCCGCGATGGACGACACCGGCCGACCCGCCATCTTCGACCCCGCTGTTTACCGTGGCGACCGCGACACCGACCTCGCCATGAGCGAACTCTTCGGTGGCTTCCCGCACAGCTTCTACGTCGCCTACCGCCGCGCCTGGCCGATGGCCGAGGGCTACGAGCAACGCAAGACGCTTTACAACCTCTATCACGTGCTCAACCACCTCAACCAGTTCGGTCGGGGGTATCTCGGCCAGGCGGAACGGATGGTTCGCGCTTTGTTTCTTGAATTGCGGCGGTGACGATGTGGCTTGCATCGGCGCATCGCACCGACAAACAAAAACCCCGCCGGCCTTGGCCTGACGGGGGTTTCTACTTTGTGCGACCGTATTAGAAGAAGCGATACGTGTAGTCGAGGTACAGACGATGATCGCGTTCGTTCTCTTTCACGCCATCCAGACGGCCGGTCTTGTCGGACTGGTAGTCGAGGTAGGTGTAGCGAAGCGCCAGGCCTTTGACGACCGGGATCGCGTAGCGCACGTCGAGGGCCCATTCGCTCTCGTCGGCTTCGCCCAGCGAGGGGACATGACTGTTGCGTGCGCCGGTGCCTTTCTTGTAGCTGAGGGTGGTTTTCAGGCCTTTGATGTAATCCTTCCAGTCGTAACCGGCCTTGAGCATCCACACCAGTTCGTCACGGTTGGAGAAGTCAGCCAGCACGCCGCCGGTGGGGAAGGCGTTGGTGCCGTGATCGCCGGCGAAGTTGTCTTCGATCCATGCACCGTCGAACTTGGACAGGGCGCCGCCCAACAGCACGTTGCCAAAGGTCCAGTCGGCCGCCACGTACACGCCGAGGCCGTCATTGTCGCTGGCGGTTTTGCCGGCGACCGAACCCGCGACATCTTCGTCGTCGAGTTCGCTGCTTTCCGAGCCGGTCACGAACAGGTCGCCGTCGTCGCGCGAGGCGTGAACACCGCCGGTCACTTTCAGTTTTGACTTGTTGGCCAGGGCGAAGGTATAGGACGCCACCAGACCGGTCTTGCTCAGGAAGTTGTCGGCCTTGAGGTATTCGAAGTCGATGCTGAAGGGGCCGGAGTCGTAGCTCACGCCGACCAGACCGATGTACTCGATGTCGCCCTCGGCCGAGCGGTCGGTCTTGAACTCGTAGAAGTGGGCGTCGGAGCGCGGCGACCATTCGTTGTACATCGCGCCATAGAATTTCAGGCCCTTCATCGGCGTGACGTTCACTGTGCCGCCAGAGAAGGAGTTGGGAATGGCGCGGCTACCGGAGCTGCTCAGCAGCATGCTCTTGTGCACCTGGCGACCCAGCTTGGCGCTGACCACGTCCTGGTACTTGAGCTTGATGAAGGCCTGGCCCAGCTTGCCGAAGGAGTCATGCACATCGCCGTCCTTGTCGACCGACAGGATGTCCGAGGTCAGGCGGCCACTGGCGCCCAGTTCGGTCACGCTGTAGCCGGACAGGCCGATACCGATGAAGTCCCAGTAGTAGGGCGATTCGTAGTTCAGCTGCAGACCCAGGGCCGACTGGCTGCGATCGTTGGCGTCGTTTTCGTAGTCGCGGTCAAAGTAAATGCCACGGGCTTTGAGTTCCAGCGAATGGCCTTTGGTGTCGGCGGCCGATGCGGTGCCGGCCAGGGCCAGGCTTCCGACCAGGATCTGGATCAGTAGGGGAATGCGCTGCTGCTTCATGGTGTCTCCTCGGTTTGTTCTGGGTATGTCGTCAGGGCTAGGGCTGCGGCAAGCTGTGTCTGATCCCGCTAGCTTGGCCAAAGTATGGCGAGCTTCATTGATGCTTTGAAATGCATTGTCAGTGTCTATTTATGCGATGTTCGCATCGATAAAAGGCACGGTTTTTCAGGCGGCGGCCTTGGCTTTGTCGAGCGGCACGTGGACGACGCCGATGAACAGCGGGCGCGCGGTACGGACCAGGCCGGCCACCGCGAAATGCGGCGCATCCGGGCTTGAGCGCGGGTCGAGGCCCATGCGGATGTCGAGGCCGCCGGCGGGGTGCTCGATGCGGATCAAGTCGGGGTCGTCTGCCGAGCGCCGTGCGTAGCGCGATGGCATCGTGGCTTCAATGCTCGAGGCTGCGGCCAGGCACAGCGCACCCGTTACCGCAAAGGCGGAGTGGCAGGTCCAGGGGGTGAAATAGCGCGACGTGATGGTGCCGCCATGCGCCGGCGAGGCGACCAGCGCGATCTTTGGCAGGACGGACTGGCGGACATCGCCCATGCCGGCGCGTAGAGCAATCTCAAGGCGAATGGTTTCGAGTCGGGCTTTCAGGTCGCTGTCGGCGTCGAGTTCCTGCCGGGTTTCATGCCCGGTTCGCCCGAGCGATTCGGCCGCCACGAAGACCAGCGGCGAGGCGAAGTCGATGCAGGTCACGTCGATGTCGCCGACGCGGTCAATACGCTGCCCGGTTGGAAACAGCTTGCCGGTCTTGGCGCCGGCCGCGTCGAGAAAGTTCAGCACGATGGGCGCGCCGGTGCCGGGTACGCCGTCAATCCGGGTGTCGCCGTCGTAGGTCACTTTCCCGCCGGGCGTTTGCACGATGGATTCGACGATCTTGCCGGTGTTCCGGTTGAGGATGCGCAGCGTCGTGACCGGATGCTGAGCCTTGACCAATCCGTTCTCGATCGCAAACGGGCCGACGCCGGCCAGCATGTTGCCGCAGTTGGGCATGGTGTCCACGCTCGACTGATCGACCGACACCTGAGCAAACAGGTATTCGATGTCGATGCCGGTCTGTGTTGACGGGCTGACGATCACCGCCTTGCTGGAGAGGGTGTCGCCACCGCCAATGCCGTCTACCTGGCGGATATGGGGCGAGCCCATGGCCGCGAGCAGAATCCGGTCCCGCTCGGCCGGCTCGCTTGGTAAATCATGGGCCTGGAAGTACGGCCCCTTCGAGGTGCCGCCGCGCATCAAGGTGCAGGGGATGTTTTTGAACATGGGTTCCTCGTTGTCCGAACGACTGTGAGCAACCCATTCTGGCGTGATGCGATAAATGTTAGAAATGCAATGTATTGTCGTTTTGGTGCGTAAATCGCATTAATTGGCGCGCCGGTTTTCGTGCAGAAAGGTTCTCACATGCGCGAATGCGTTCTCGAAATAGGCCTCGTAGGTGTCGTGCTCGACAAAGCCGAGGTGGGGCGTGCACAGAATGCGAGGATGGCTCAGATAGGCCTGCACGCCGGTCGGCTCATTTTCGAACACGTCGAGCGCGGCAAAACCTGGCCTACCGGCTGCCAGTGCGTTGAGTACGGCACCGGGCGCGACGAGCTCGGCGCGGCTGGTGTTGACCAGCAGGGCGTGCGGTGGCATGGCGGCCAGGTGCTCGGCGGTGACGATGTGCCGTGTGTCGGGTGTCATCCGCAAATGCAGGCTGAGCACATCGGCCTGTGAGAAAAAGTGCTGGCGGTCGGCGATAAAGTGGTCACCCGCCTGCTCGGCGGCGCCGCGTGAGCCCTCGCGCCCATGCGCGATCACCCGCATGCCGAAGGCGCGGCCGAAGCTCGCCACCCGTGCGCCGATGCGTCCGTAGCCCCAGATGCCGAGCGTGCGGCCATGGAGCACGGTGCCCAGGGCTTCGTCTTCGCGCCGCTCGGCGCTGCGCTGCCAACGCCCGGCGTCGAGCTGGCGGACGTAGGGCACCAGGCGCCGCGAGGCGGCCAATATCAGCGCCCAGGTCAGCTCGGCCGGGGCGATCGGATTGCCGCTGCCGTCGCGCACTTCAACCCCATGCCGTGCGCAGGCGTCGAGGTCGATGCAGCCGGCCAAGCGTCCGGTCTGGACGATCAGCTCAAGCTCGGGCAAGGCGGCGATCACCGCGGCGGTGATGGTGGTGCGCTCGCGGATCAGCACCAGGCAACGGGTGCCGCGTAGTGCCGCGATGAGTGCGGCCTCGGTGTCGATGGGCTCGTGCAGCACCTGCAGGCGGGCATCGATGCCGTCGAGCAGGCGTGCGGCGTTGAGTCGCGACACGACGCCCTGATAGTCGTCCAGTACGGTGATTTGGTTCATGTGTCGGTCTCCGGAAGTGTCGCCAGGTCAGTCCATCGTGCGTGGCGCAATGCCTTGCGCGGCATATAGCGGTCGCAGGTGCACCCGCATGAATTCGAGGCGCTGATAAAAGCGCGCGCCCACTGCCACCAGCAACAGCCCGGCCGACAGCAAGGCGGCGTCGGGACCGATCGCATCGGCGACCCAGCCCACCATCAAGCCGCCGACCGCGGCGGCGCCGAGATTGGCTGCTGTGTAGAGTGCCAGCACGCGTCCGCGCAGCCCCTCGGGCAGAATCGTTTGCAGGATGGTGTTGCTCGAGGCGTTGCACACGATCATGCTGAAACCGAGCAGGAACAGCTGGGCCAGGGCAAGCCATAGCTCGGCGGTGAGTGCAAAGCCGGTGAGCGCGGTGCCGGCCAGTACGCTGGCGTGAAGAATGCTGCCGGTGAGGCCGCGCACCGACCGGCGCGACATCAGATACACCGAGGCCACCAGCGCCCCGGCCCCCGCGCTGCCGAGCAGCACGCCGAGGGTGTTGGGCCCGCCCTGAAACACGTCGCGGGCGAAGGCCGGCATCATCGGCAGATAGCTGGCGGCGAAGAAATTCACCAGCGCAACCTGGATCAGCAACATCCGCACGGGCACGCTGCCGCGGACATAGGCGAGGCCTTCGCGCAGGGCAGCGCGAAATGACGCCGGCGGGGGGCGCGACGAGGGGCTGTCGATGTGTCGAAGCGCCAGAATCAAAGCCAGGAAGGACAGGCCATTGACCGCGAAACACACCGCCGCCGAGGTGGCGGCGAGCAAGAGCCCGGCGGTCGGTGGGCCGACGAAGCGGGCCACATTGAAGGTCAGCGTGTTGAGTGCGATGGCGTTCGGAATGTCGTCGCGCCGGGCCACAAGCTGCCCGGCGAGCGAATGCCGTAGCGGCGCGTCGAAGCTGTTGAGCACGCCCAGCACGCCCGCCGCGACCAGAATCAGCCAGCGTTCGAGCCAGCCGAAGTAGGTGAATACCGCCAGGAAGATCGCCTGCGCCAGCATCAGCGTCTGGATCTGCAGCATCAGGCGTTTGCGGTCGCTGCGGTCGATGACGATGCCGGCGAAGGGCGCCACCAGCAGTTGCGGGGCGTTGCTCAGAAAGGCCACGGCGCCCAGCAGCACGGTTGAGTCGGTGAGTCGATAGACCAGCCAGCCGAGCGCGACCTGTTGAATCCAGGTGCCGACCAGCGACAGCAACTGGCCGAAGAAATAACGCCGGTAGGCCGGCGAGGCCAGCGCGCGCCAGGCCTGGCCACGCGCCGGCTTCGCCGGCCCCGGACGTTCAGCGTCGTGTGAGGGCTTAGCCATCGCTCCCGACGCCGACCGGATTGGGGCGCCGCTTTTCGATCGCCCACTTGAGCAGTGCCGCGCTGCGGTAAAAGCCGTGGGCAAACTTGCCGTAGGGCATGGTCAGAAAGAGGCCCATCACCACGCCCAGATGCACCGCCAGCAGCAGGCCCATGGCGGAGGTATCGCGTCCGGCGAGCAAGGCCAGGCCGGTCAGGCTGGTGAAGAACAGCAGGGCGATGAAGCCGCGGTCCATCGGTTTTTGTGCTGCGTCGCCATGCTCGGGGTGACGCTTCAGGTTCAGCCAGAACAGACCGGCCGGGCCGATCAGCAGGCCGATGCCGCCCACGGTGCCGAGCACCACCGGCAGGCTGGTGAAGGCGTAGGGGGCTTCCCAGCCAAACACGTAGTGATACAGCGTGGCCACACTGGTGGCGGCAAAGCACAGCATGAAGCCGTAGAAGGTCAGGTGGTGGTAACGCCGCCGCGCCAGGGTGAAGGCGTCGTCGGCGTTGTTGCAGCCCTGGCCGTGACCGCCGTCGAGGTAGGTCAGGCGCAGCACATCATGCGTGGTCTCCGCAATCGCCGCGCCGCTGGCGGCGCCGGGGGCCGCTTCGCGCCAGAAGCGCGCGACGCCGATGCCCAGCGCCAGCGCCGCAAACAGGAACACCGGCGCGAACATCGAGACCAGCAGGTTGTGCGGAAAAATGGCGTAGAAATCGCCGGCCAGCGGCGCATGAAACAGCGTGCCCTGGATTATCAGCGCGAGCACCAGGAACAGCGCCAGGCCGCCCGCCACGGACAGCGCGACGGTCACGCCATTGTTGCGATACAAGTTGCCGAAGCCGGCCGGCCAGGCGAAATCCGAGTAGGTTCGGGCGCGCACCGTGGCCATGGCTTGCGGCACATTGACCGCGAATTCATGTGGCGGGGCGTACTGGCAGGCGTGCAGGCAGGCGCCGCAGTTGTGGCACAGATTGGCCAGGTAGTGCACATCGGCCTTGTCGAAGGCCAGGCGCCGGGTCATGGCGGGAAACACCGCGCAAAAGCCTTCGCAGTAACGACAGGCGTTGCAGATTTGCAGGATGCGGCCGACTTCGGCCTCGTCGGCGTTGAGCGCCGGCAGATTGCGTCCGGCGGCCAGATCAGTGGCTTCGCGGGCGAGGGCTTCAAGCGATTGCATGGGATTCTCCTTGGCGCGCGGCAGCCGCGGCGTGAGCGCCGGCGATGCGGCCGAAGGTGGTGCCAATGGTCATGCCGACCCCGGCGGTGTAGCCCTTGCCGAGCACGTTGCCGGCCATCATTTCGCCGGCCACGAACAGGTTGGGGCTCGGCGCATCCGAAAAATGGACGGCGGCCTGCTCATTCACTTTCAGCCCGAGGTAGGTGAAGGTGATGCCGGGCTTGAGCGCATAGCCGCGGAAGGGCGGGGTGTCGATCGGCAGCGCCCAGTGGGTCTTGGCCGGCGACAGGCCTTCGGTGTGGCAGTCGTCCTGCACGGTGTGGTCGAAGGTGCCGACGTGGCAGGCGGCGTTGTACTCGCCCACGGTGCGCACAAAAGCCGCTTCATCGATGCCGAGCTGGCGGGCGAGCTCTTCGAGCGTGTCCGCCGTGGCGCCGGGAAACACCGGCGGCATGAAGCGGCCGTTGGCCTTGGCGTCGATGATCGAGAAGCCGATCTGGCCGGGCTGCTGCGCCACCAGACGGCCCCAGATCGCGTAGCGCTTGGGCCAGAAGTCTTCGCCTTCGTCGTAGAAACGCTCGGCGTGTTTGTTGACCACGATGCCCAGCGACACACAGTCGATGCGGGTGCAGATGCCGCCGTCGTAAAGCGGGGCGCGGGCGTCGATGGCCACGCAGTGCGACTGCGAGGGGTCGCCGATCATGTCGGCGCCGGCCTCGATCATGGCCTTGAGCAGCACGCCGCGGTTGAAGCGGGTGCCGCGGATGGCGAAGTTGTCGGCCGGCCACTCCCCGTTTTCATTTTGCCCCCAGGCCTCGCGCAGCCATTCGCGGTTGGACTCGAAGCCGCCGGCGGCCATCACACAGGCGCGCGCAGCGATGCGTTCGTCGCCAACCCAGGCGGCGCGGAACACGCCGTTTTCCAGTTCGATCCGGTCGACCGGCGCTTCGTAGCGGATGCGCACGCCGAGCGCTTCGGCGCTGCGGTAGTAGGCATTCACCAGCGCCTTGCCGCCGCCCATGAAGAAGGCGTTGGTGCGCGACAGGTGCAGGGTGCCGGACAGCGAGGGCTGAAAATTGACGCCATGCTTGCGCATCCAGTCGCGGCAGTGCGAGGACTCGCGGATCGCCAGGCGGGCGAGCTTTTCGTTGGTGACGCCGCCGGTGACCTTGAGCAGGTCTTGCCAGAATTCTTCTTCGGGGTAGCGCTCGGTCAGCACGTCCTGCGGGGCGTCGTGCATGCAGCGCAGGTTGCGGGTGTGGCTGGAGTTGCCGCCGCGCCATTCGCGCGGTGCGGCTTCGAGCAGCAGCACCGAGGCGCCGGCTTCGCGCGCCATCAGCGCGGCGCACAGCGCGGCGTTGCCGCCGCCAATGACCAGCACGTCGACGGTGCCGGGATGCTTTTCTTTCATGGGTCGAACTCCTGTGTGTTGCTCGGTTGCCATCGACTATCGTTGTTTTGGCGCCGGCCACCCAACGCCGACCCAAGATCGGGCTATCTCGATTCGAGATGCAGTGGTGTGACCCCGCGCCAGTGCCCGTTGTTGACCAACTGACTCACCGTGTGGCGCAGGGTGTTGCGGGTGGCGAGGGCGGCGGGCGAGAGCTCGTCTTCGGACAGGCTGCACAGCAGGTTGCGGCGGGTGGTGCCTTCGTCTTCAAGCTCGCTCCAGCGCAGGCGCGAGTCCGCGTCCGGTTGGCGGGCGAGGGCCGACCACGGCTGCACGCTGGCGCCAATGCCGTGGTTGACCATGTCCATCAACACATAGAGTGAGTCGACTTCGGCGATTACATTTGGGGCGACGCCGAGGGCATTGAGTGCGGTGTCGATGACGCGGCGCAGGCCATGGCGCTGGGTGGGCAGCACCAGCGGCAGGCCGGCCAGCGCGCCGAGCCGGGTGGGCAGTGGTGTGGGCGAGGCATCGGCGCGGGCGATGACAAACAGTCGCTCGTCGAGCATGGGCTGGATGCACCAGCGGCGCGCCTGGTGGCCGTCGAACAGCACCGCGATGTCGAGTTCGCGACCGTTGAGCATCTGGCCGAGATGGCCGGACATGGCCTCGACCAGGCGAATGCGGATGTCGGGATACTGCGTGCGCATGGCCTGCATCAGGGGCAGGCCGAGCAGGCCGGCGGTGGTCGGCGCCAGGCCGACACTGACCACGCCAGACAGGCGCGAGTGCTGCGCGGCGGAGGCGGCTTCGTCGGCATGGCGCAGGCTCAGTTGCGCGTGGGCCATGAAGGCCAGCCCGGCTTCGGTGGGTTCGATGCCGCTGGGGTTGCGCTGGAGCAGGCGGGTGGACAGCTCGCTCTCGAGTTTCTGGATCTGCAGGCTGATGGCTGACTGGGCGACGCCCAGATCGAGTGCTGCCTGACTGATGCTGCCCAGCTCGACGGTCCGCACGAAATAACGCAGTTGCCTCAGTTCCATCGCTTCATATGCCTGTTCAAAAATGCTTGAGGCGGGCATGGCCTTGCGGCCAGCCCGCCTCAAGCGCGAGTCAGTTCTCGCTCAATATGGCCACCATGGCCAGTTCGCTCAATGGCCGGTACGCGTCGAGATTAGCGCTGTCGGCGCGTTCGCCGGCCTGGCCCGGTGCCCGGCCGCCCGTGTCGCTGATCGAGCCGAACAGCACCGGGCAGTCGAGCTGTTGCGTGGTCAGCTCGGTGAAGTGTGCGTGTTGCATTGTCATTTCACCGCAGCGGCCCGAGCCAGCACTTTGTCGACCATCACGCCGGCCTGACCAAGGTAGTTGGCCGGGTCGCAGAGTTTGGCCAACGCGGCGCGGTCGAGGTGTACATTGATTTCCGGATGCTCGGCCAGGATGTCCAGCAGCGGACGATCGGTCTTGATTGCCTGGCGGCACAGGTCATACACCAGATCGTGCGCGTACTCGCGACCGATGTAGGCGCCGAGACCCATCATCACCGCCTCGGACATGACCAGGCCCTTGGTCAGGTCGATGTTGGCGCGCATGTTGCCTTCGTCGACTTCCAGCCCTTCGAGCACGAAGCGCGTCTGCTTGAGTGCGCCAGCGAGCAGGCAGAAGGACTCGGGCAGGGCGATCCATTCAATCTCCCACGGACCGGTCGAGCGCTCGTGGTCGGCGATCATCGCGTCCATCAGCGCGGCGGAATGCTGGCGCACCACCGACACCGCGGCGTGGATGTAGCAGCTGGAGATCGGGTTGCGCTTTTGCGGCATGGTGCTGCTCGAGCCGCGGCCGGGTGCAAAGGGCTCATACACCTCGGCCACTTCGTGCTGCATCATCAGTTTGACGTCCATCGCGATCTTGCCCAGCGAGCCGCCGACCAGTCCGAGGAAGGCGCCGACTTCGGCGATGGTGTCGCGCACGGTGTGCCAGGCGATGTCCGGTTGGGCCAGACCCAGTTCTTCCATCAGCCCGGCCTGGGTTTCCATGGCACCGGTTTCGATCGAGGCCAGGGTGCCGCAGGCGCCGCCGAATTCACCCATCAGCACGCGCGGGCGCAGCTGCGCCAGACGCTCGCGGTGGCGTTCGATGCCGGCCAGGATGGCGGCGGTCTTGAAGCCGAAGGTGACCGGAATCGCCTGCTGCAGGTTGCTGCGGCCGATCACCGGGGTGTCGCGGTAGCGCTTGGACAGCGACACCAGCGCGGCGGAGATGGCGGCCAGTTCGCCGTCGATGATCTCCAGGCCTTCGCGGATCTGCATCACCGTGGCGGTGTCGGTGATGTCCTGGGTGGTGGCGCCCCAATGCACGAACTCGCCGAGCTTGTCGCGGCACAGCTGGTTGATCTGGGTGACCACGCCGAGCACCGGGTAACCGATGCGCTCGGTCTGCTCGCGCAGGCGGTCCATGTCGATCTTGTCGATATGGCAGTTGCCGATGATCTCGTCCGCGGCTTCCTGCGGAATGATGCCGAGCCGGCCCTGGACCACCGCCAGCGCACGTTCGATTTCAACGTAGTGTTTGGTGCGGTTTCGGTCGGACCACACCTCGCGCATGGCGTCGGTGCTGAAGATGTTGCCGAAGATGCTTGAGTCAATGATGCTCGCGGCCATGGTGTTGCTCCTTGAATGGGGGGGGATTCGGTGTTGTTTTGAATGGGGTGTCAGTTCGGTTCGCCTGCGTGGCTGCGGGCGATAATGGCCTGTGCCTTGAGCACCACCGGCCGGTCGATCATTTTTCCGTCGAGCTGCACCGCGCCTTCGGAGGCTTCGGCGGCGGCCAGCACGCGATGCGCCCAGGCCTGGTCTTCGGCGCTGGGTCGGCAGGCGGCGTGAATCCAGTCCACCTGCTTGGGGTGGATGCACATCTTTGCGCCGAAGCCGAAGGCCCGGGCGAAGGCGAAGTCGGCGAGCACGCGCGCTTCGTCGGTGACCGAAGGGGTGACCCCGGCCACCGGTGAAGGCAATTCGGCGCATCGCGCGGCGATGGCGATGCGCGATGAGGCGTAGGCCAGCCCGGCGTCGTCGCCCGACAGGTCGAGGTCGACGGCATAGTCCAGCGTGCCAAAGGCCAGCCGGGCGACGCCCTCGGTGGTGGCGATCTGGTCGACGTTGTGGATGCCGCGAGCGGTTTCGACCAGGGCCAGTACCTGCGCCTGGGTGGCCGTGGCGCGGACGAGGTCGATCTGCTCGCGCCATTCGCTTTTGGGCAGCATCACCACGCCGATGCCGGACTCGCGGATCATCGTCAGATCGTCGGCAAACCACTCGGACTGTGTGTCGTTGATGCGCACGGTGATGCGCTTGGCGGCATCACCGTGCGATGCCACCCAGTTGGCGATGGCGTCGCGGGCGCCGGCCTTGTCGGCCGGCACGACCGCGTCTTCGAGATCAAGAATGATCACGCCGGCATCGGTGGCGAAGGCTTTGTCGAAGCGTTCCGGGCGGTTGCCGGGCACAAAGAGGTAGCTGATGGGCTGGGTCATGGCGCGTCTCCTCGGTGCTCAGATCACGCCGGCGGACTTGAGCTCGGCGACCTGCTCGGCCGTGTAGCCGAGTTCGGCGAGGATGACGGCGGAGTGCGCGCCCAGCGTGGGCACCGGGTCCATGCGCGGATCGCCTTCTTCCCACGAGCCCGGCGGCAGCAGGGCCGGCACCGTGCCGACCGAGGTTTCGATGTTGCGCCAGCGTTTGCGCGCCTTGAGCTGCGGGTGATCCCACACGGCATGCATGTCGTTGACCTGCGCGTTGGCGATGCTCGCGGCGTCGAGGCGTTCGACCACCTGCTCGGCGCTCAGATCGGCAAAGGCGTCGACGATGATCTGGCGCAGTTCCACGCGGGCGGCGCTGCGGCGGGAGTTGGTCGAGAATCGCTCCTCGCGGGCCAGCTCGGGCTGCAGCAGGACCTTGGCGCAGAAACCGGCCCATTCGCGCTCGTTCTGCAGGCCGAACATCACCGTCTTGCCGTCGCCGGCCGGGAAGGGGCCGTAAGGGTAGATGGTGGCGTGGCTGGCGCCGGTGCGCGGCGGTGGGGCGGCGCCGTCAAAGGCGTAGTAGAGCGGGTAGGTGGTCCACTCGACCAGGCTCTCGAGCATCGAGATGTCCAGGTGCTGGCCGCGACCGGTCTTCTGCCGCTGCATCAGGGCGGCGAGGATGTTGGTGTAGGCGTACATGCCGGCGGAGATGTCGGCAATCGACGGGCCGGCCTTGCAGGGCTCGTCTTCGGTGCCGGTGACCGACAGAAAGCCCGATTCGCTCTGGATCAGCAGGTCGTAGGCTTTCTTGTCGCGATAGGGGCCATCAGCGCCGTAGCCGGAAATATCGCAGACGATGATCTCGGGCTTGATCGCCGACAGCGCTTCGTAGGACAGACCGAGCCGGGCCGCCGCGCCGGGGGCGAGGTTCTGCACCACCACGTCGGCTTCCTCGGTGATCAGCTTGAGGAGTGCCTTTTGTGCTTCGGGATGCTTCACATCCAGCGTCAGCGATTCTTTGGAGCGGTTGATCCACACGAAATGCGAGGCGATGCCGCGTACGCGTTCGTCGTAGCCGCGGGCGAAGTCGCCCACGCCGGGGCGCTCGACCTTGATCACGCGCGCGCCCAGATCGGCGAGCTGGCGGGTAGCGAAGGGCGCCGCGATGGCGTGTTCGAGGGTAACGACGGTAATGCCTTCAAGGGGTCTCATTGTTCATTCCTCACTTGATCACCGCGGTGGCTTCCATGGTCAGCCAGCCTTCGTGATCTTTCGCCCACAGTCGGAAGGTCTTGCCGTCGGCTTGCGGCTCACCGCAGACGAAGAAGTGGTTGATGTCGAACACCGGGCGAACGGCGCGGAACTCGTAGCTGGCCAACTCGGCATCGGGCAACTGATGACGCAGCAGGTCGAGCAGCATGGTGGCCACCATCGGGCCGTGCACGATCAGGCCGGGATAGCCTTCCACCTCGGTCACATACTTGCGGTCGTAGTGGATGCGGTGGCCGTTGAAGGTCAGCGCCGAGTAGCGGAACAGCAGCACGTCGTCGGGCACCCACTGCTTTTCCCAGGTGGACGTTGCCGGCGCGGCCTTGGGCGGCGGGGCGACGTCGTCGGGCTTGGCCGCCTCGCGATATACGATGTCGTGGAACTCGGTCAGCGCGATGTCGGTTTCGCCGTCGCGGCAGATTTCGTGACGCACCTTGACGAAGACCAGCGGGCCCGTGCGGCCGCTCTTTTCGGTCACGTCGTGGATGGTCGAGGTGCGCGTCATGGCGTCGCCGATGCGCAGCGGCTTGTGGAAGGTGAATTGGCTACCGGCCCACATGCGGCGCGGCAGCGGCACTGGCGGCAGAAAACCGCCGCGCTTGGCGTGGCCGTCCGGGCCGATTTCCGACTGGCGGTGCAGCGGAAGAAAGTACAGCCAGTGCCACAAGCCGGGCAGCGGCGTGCCGGCGGCGGGGCGCTCTGCCGGGCGGTCAAACGTGGCCGACAAGGCGGCGTAGGGGGTGGCAGTGGCGATGTCGGAGACAGCTTCCGAGCGGCCGATCCAGTCCTTGAGATTCATGGTGTTGCGTCCTCCGTCGGGTACGGGCGGGGCACCTGCCTGTCGCCCGCCAGTGCGGGCGGACAGGTGCGGGATCAGAAAAAGCGTGTTGAAATCAAATGACCCATCGGGCTTATTTGAGCGGCCAGGGCATCTCGACGTAGTGCTGCAGCAGGCCAGCCGGGAAGTCGAGCGTCAGGTAGTGGCCCAGCGTGCTCATGAAGGCGATGCACAGACCGGTGTAGAGCAGGCTGCGGGCCACGCCGAGCTGGGTGCGCACCATCAGGAAGGTCGTGATGAAGATCGCGATCGAGATGATGAAACCGAGCACCGAGGTCATGCCGAAGAGGAACACGAACCAGCCCACGGACGGCCAGACGGTGGTGCCGTCGTCCGTGCCCTTGGCCTTGGCTGCCAGTTCCTGGTCGAAGTGCGCGCTGTGCCCTGGCTTGGCCACGACCAGCATCATCACCATGTAGCCGGTGAAGGCGACCATCAGCGCCGAGGTGTAGAACGGGAATACCGACCCCAGGAAGCTCAGCGGTGCGCTGCTCATCACGCCGTACAGGAAGGTGGCCAGCAGCAACACGGCAAACACGATTTGCGGACGACGCTCGGCCTTGGTGGCACCTCCGTGCACCGGGCGGTCGGTTTCTTCGCCGCGGGCCTCTTTGGTGACCGCGCCTTCTTCAGACACCCGGCTGCGCAGGGCCATCAGCGTGGAGGCGATGGTCAGCGCGCCGATGATCAGCACGCCCGGGCGTTGAACGAATTCCCAGCCGTAGAACTGCAGCGCCTGATACAGGTAGTTCTCTGCCTGACTCGAAAGTACAAAGCCGATCAGGAAGGCGGGCCGTGGCCAGCCGAAGCGTCGCAGGAAGATGCCGACGATACCCACCGCGAACAGCACCAGCAGATCGGTCAGATCGCGTCGCGCCTGGAAGGCGGCGAAGCAGATGATCATGATCATGAACGGCGCGATCAGGTTGAAGGGCACGAAGGTCAGTCGGGCGATGGGCACGGCCAGGAAGAAGCAGATGGCGGCGCCAACGATGCTCGAGAAGGCCAGCGTCCAGGCGATGGTGTAGGTCAGCTCGAGGTCGGTGGTGACCATCGAGGGGCCGGGTTGGAGCCCGAGCAGGACCATGCCGCCGAGGAACACCGCCATGCTGCCCGAACCGGGAATGCCGAACAGCAGGGTTGGCATCAGCGCGCCGCCTTGCAGCGCGTTGTTGGCCGATTCGGGCGCGATCACGCCCTTGATCTCGCCCTTGCCGAAGTTGGACGAATCCTTGCTGGTCTGCGCGGCATGGCCGTAGGCGATCCAGTCCACCACGCCGCCGCCGAGGCCGGGGATGGCGCCAATGAAGGTGCCCAGCGCCGAGCAACGCAGCACCAGGAACCAGTTCTTGAAGGTGTCGCGAACGCCTTGCAGCCAGCCAGCGCCCAGGCCGGAATCGGCGGCAATCGGGCGGGAGCGGCGGATCAGGTCGGCGATCTCGGGGATGGCAAACAGGCCCAGGCCGATGATCACCAGCGGCACGCCGTCGACCAGATAGTCGATACCCAGATCAAAGCGGCTTTCACCGGTGGCGGGGGCTGCGCCAATCGCGCCAACCATCAGGCCCAGGCCGCAAGCGACGACCCCGCGCATGATGCTTTCGCCGGCCAGCACACCGACCACCGACAGCCCGAGCAGGGCGAACATGAACAGTTCAGCGGTGGTGAAGGACAGGATCAGCGGCTTGGCGACCACCACAAAACCGGTCAGCAGCAGCGCGCCGAACACGCCGCCCAGCAAGGAGGCAGAGAACGCGGCGCTCAGGGCACGGGCGGCCTGGCCTTTTTTGGCGAGTGGGAATCCGTCCAGCACGGTGGCCTGACTGGCGCTTGAGCCGGGGATACCCATGAGAACCGAGGTGAAGGTGTCGCCGGTGGGGATCACGGCAACCATGCCCACGAGCATGGCCAGTGCGGAGACCTGGTCCATACCGTAAATGAAGGGCATCAGCAGCGACATGCCTGCGATGCCGCCCAGGCCGGGCAGAATGCCCACGCCGAGGCCAACAACAATGCCGAGCAGCATGTAGGCGAAGTGCTGAAACGAGAGGAGGCCGACAAAGGCGCTCTGCATGGCTTCTAGCATTGGAAACTCCAGTATTGAGTGGCTGGTGCGTCAGGGCGGCCGATGGTGGTTACCCTGACGGCGGTCAGCGTTAGAAGCGCGCGTTGTACTCTTTCTCGAGCAGCGCGCGGACCCAGTCACGGGCTTTGGGGTCGATGGTCGTGCCTTCCTTGAAGAGCGACTCGCCGGCCTTGTCGGTCAGTTGCTCGTAACCGCCCAGTGCCTCGACTTTCGCGGCTTGGTACTCCGGATCGAGCTTCATCTTGCGCACGGCGGCGCGGTAGGCCTCGACGATGTTGTCAGGCGTGCCCTTGGGCAGCACCAACAGCTTCTGTGCCGGGAAGCCGGCGATCAGGAAGGACTTGAAAGCTTCCCACTCGGTGCCCGACGGCTTCTTGCCGGTGACCATCTCGATGGCTTCGCCGATGTGCGGCAGCTCCGGGAAGTTCGGGTCGCGGATGAGCTTGCCGTCGTCGTCCGTGGCGCCCCAGCTGAACAGCGGAACGGCTTTACCTTCTTGCACGATGGGCAGCGAGCTCTTCAGGTAGGCCGAGGTGGTCTGGTAGTCGATGTTGGCTTCGCCGCGCTCGAAAGCCAGGCGGCCTTCGCCCCGACTCTTCATGCCGAACACATGCTGCACATCGAGGCCAAGCAGACGGAAGCCGAGCAGCGGAACGAGGTCGAGCGAGGTGGCGCCCTGGCTGCCGTAGACCAGACGCTCGCCCTTGAGTTTGCCCAGGTCGGCCAGCGATTTCACGCCAAAGCTGCTGCTGATGTAGGCCACACCGCCGGTCGGTGCGGCGAGCACGACTTTCCAGTCCTTGTAGTCGTACTTCACACGCGGATCATTGAGCAGGTAGGGGAACTGCGTTGAGCCCGAGGTGCCCAGGATGGACAGACCGTCCGGCTTGGCGCGGGAAGCGAACTGGCTGGCGCCGGTAATCGAGCCGCCGCCGGGCTGGTTCTTGACGACCACGGTCGGCTGGCCGGGCAGGTGCTTGGACAGGAAGGGTGCGTTGAAGCGCGCCCAGGTGTCGGAACCGCCGCCCACGCCAAACGGGATGACGAATTCGATGGTCTTGCCGCTGAAGTCGACCGCGTCGGCCATGGCCGGTACGGGCAAGATGAAGGCGGCGGTTGCGAGCGCCACGGACATGCCCAGGAAATTGCGTCGAGGGGTAATGTTGTTGGTCATGAGTGCTCCTCCTGATGTGTCGTTCAAGTCGTTGTTGCTATGTGGTGAAAGCCGTTGGGCTTGGCGTGCCAGACCTCTGTGGATCTTCGGGCTGTGAGTAAAAATCGTGTTGTCGTGCTCATGCGTTTTTCTCCTCGCATGCCATCTTTTTTGTGGGCATGCGGCGCGGTAATGATGAAGATCATGCGATCTGGGGCTCGAGGCGCTCCGGCACCAGCACGACACCGCTGAGCAATGGCCTGGCGGTGGTGATCAGGCGGGCCTGTTTGAACACGGGGATGCCTTGATCGTCGTGCTCGGAAATGTCGATATCGAAGGCCATCGTGCCGCTCGGGTGTTCGATGATGATATGGCCGAGTTTTCGGACATCGAGCTCGACCAGGTCCTCGGCAATCGAGCCGGTCACATGGCAGGCGGCGGCCAGTGCCAGCGCGCCTGAAATTCCGAAGGTGGCATGGCACCATTTCGGCGAGAAATACCGCGCGGCGATGCTGCCGCCGTGGCGCGGCGACGCGACAATGGCGATCTTGGGCAGGGCGACGCTCTCGCTGTCTTCGAGCCGCATCTGCCTGGCGGCCTCGAGGCGAATGGTTTTCAGGCGATTCGAAAATTCCGTATCGGCGTCGAGTTCGGCTTTGGATTCGTGCCCGGTCTTGCCGAGGGCTTCGGCTTTGACCAGCACCAGGGGAATCGCGCAATCAATACAGGTGACTTCAACGCCGCAGATTTCTTCGCGAGCCTTGCTGGTAGGCAGCAACACGCCGGTGCGGGTGCCTGCCGGGTCGAGAAAGCGCAGTTCGATCGGCGCAAAGCTGCCGGGCACGCCATCGACCTGGCACCGACCGTCATAGGTCAGTTTACCGCCGGGCGTCTGGACGATGACCTCGGCGATCTTGCCGCTATTGAGGTTGAGCACGCGGACCGTGGTGGTCGGTGAGCTCGTCGGGATCAACCCTGCGTCAATGGCGAAGGGCGCGACGCCGGAGAGCATGTTGCCGCTGTTGGGCCGCACATCAACAAAGTTGCGCGCCACCGACACCTGAGCAAACAGGTGCTCGAGATCGGCATCGGGCCGGCTCGACGGGCCGACGATCACCACCTTGCTGCTCTGGCTATCGCCGCCACCCATGCCGTCGACCTGTCGCAGATCAGGAGACCCCATGGCCGCCAGCAGCAGGCGATCGCGCGCTGCCGTTGAAGCGGGCAAGTCCTGCGCGAGGAAGAACAGCCCCTTTGAGGAACCGCCTCGCATCAGAACACAGGGTATTTTCTCCATTTGCTTGTCTCCATCCACATGCCTTGTTTGATTGCATGGTAGAGCGCGACAAGATCTGACGGAAATGCAATAAATGCGAGAATTGATTCTATACTCGCATAAGTGGCGTTTATTGAGAGTGTTGAGATGAAGATCGACTTTGACGGAATCCAGGCCTTTGTCGTGATCGCCGAGTTGGGGGGCTTCAGCAAAGCGGCCGAGCATCTTCATGTGACCCAGACGGCACTGACTCGTCGCCTGCAGAAGCTCGAAGCCTATCTTGGCCTGCGTCTGCTGGATCGTACAACACGCTACGTGGAGCTGACCGTGGTGGGACGGGAGTTCCTGCCTCAGGCGCAAACCATTGTTGGCGATGTGACCCGAGCGGTCAGCCGGCTCAAGGATGTGTCGAGCCGCAGCCGCGGCAACTTTACGCTGGCCTGCATTCCCACCATGGCCTCGCAGATGCTGCCGAAGGCCATGCGCCGCTACGCCGAAACCCATCCGGGCAACCGCATACGCATCATCGATGCCAGCGGCTTCGAGGTGCGGGACGCGGTCCTGCATGGGCAGGCGGAGCTCGGCATTGGTCTGCCGACCGAGAGTCATGTCGAGCTTGAAGAGGCGCTTCTGCTCGAAGAGCCCTACATGTTCTTCTGTCGCGAAGAACACCCGCTCAGCCGCAAGAAGCAGATCGTGTGGTCCGACCTGCACGAAGCCGAGTTGATCGGCATCAGCACCATGAGTGCCAACCGGATCTTTCTTGACTATCAACTGGCGAAGCGCGGCATCAAGCTGTCCGGCACCTACGAGGTTCGCCATCTGTCGACGGCCATCGGGCTCGTCGCGGCCGGCGTGGGCGTCGCCATTTTGCCCAACTCCACGCTTGAAGAGGGCGCGCGACCGGGCCTGTGCCGGATTCCGCTGACCAGTCCGACGATCAAACGCAAGATCGTCATCCTTCGTAAACGCAACAGCACACTGTCGCCGGCGGCCAGTGCGTTCTTCGATCTTGTGTTGGATCAGGCCGGTTCGAGTTGAGGCCTCGGTGTGTCAGGCGCTTCAAGGTCGACTGCCGGCATCGATCTCAATCTGTCTGACCGGGGCTAGTTCGTGGACGCGGAGCGGATGCTTCGGGCGTAGCCTTGGTCGGCAGCCCACAATTGAACGGTGCGGAGCTGTTTTCCGGCGTCGATGGTGGCAGGCCATCTTCATCAAGCAGCGCTACTGACGGCGCAATCCGCACTGATTGTGCCGGGACGTTTTTGGCCCGGCTCTGGTATCGTCCCAGCCCATGACGACCATGCTTTCTGTTTCCCATCTCTCCAAGATCTACGAGGGCGGTTTTACTGCGCTCAAGGACATCAATCTCGACATCCGCCGCGGTGAAATTTTTGCCTTGCTCGGGCCGAACGGTGCGGGCAAGACGACGCTGATCAGCATCATCTGCGGTTTGGTGAATGCCTCGGCCGGCAAGGTGACGGTGGGCGGCCACGACATCGTGGACGACTACCGCGCGGCGCGTTCGTTGATCGGGCTGGTGCCGCAGGAGCTGACCACCGATGCCTTCGAGACGGTGTTTTCGGCGGTGAGCTTTTCGCGCGGCTTGTTCGGCAAGGCGCCGGATCCGGCCTACATCGAGAAGGTGTTGCGCTCGTTGTCGCTGTGGGACAAGCGCAACAACAAGATCATGACGCTGTCGGGCGGGATGAAGCGGCGGCTGCTGATTGCCAAGGCGCTTTCGCATGAGCCGCGCATGTTGTTTCTGGATGAGCCGACCGCCGGTGTCGATGTGGAATTACGCCGCGATATGTGGAATCTGGTGCGTGGGCTGCGTGAGGACGGCGTGACGATTCTGCTGACCACGCACTACATCGAAGAGGCGGAGGAGATGGCTGATCGCATCGGGGTGATCCGCAAGGGCGAGATCATTCTGGTGGAGAACAAGGCGACGCTGATGCACCAGCTGGGCAAGAAGCAGCTGACCGTGCATCTGCAAACGCCGCTCGACGCGGTGCCCGAATCGCTGGCGGCCTATGCGCTGGAGCGCGGTGAGGACGGCCACGCGCTGACCTACACCTACGACACCGAACGCGAGCACCCCGGCATCACCGATCTGCTGGCCGACCTGAACGCGGCGGGCATCGGCTTCAAGGATGTGAACACGACGCAAAGCTCGCTCGAAGACATCTTCGTGAGCCTGGTGAAGAAATGAATCTCTACGCAATCAAGGCCATCTACCGTTTCGAGATGGCGCGCGCCTGGCGCACGCTGACCCAAAGCATCATCTCGCCGGTGCTGTCGACCTCGCTGTATTTCGTGGTCTTCGGCGCCGCCATCGGTTCGCGCATTCCGGAGGTCGATGGGGTGAGCTACGGCAGCTTCATCGTGCCGGGCCTGATCATGCTCTCGTTGCTGACGCAGAGCATTTCCAACGCATCCTTCGGCATCTACTTTCCGCGCTTTACCGGCACGATTTACGAGGTGTTGTCGGCGCCGGTGTCGTATCTGGAGATCGTCATCGCCTATGTGGGCGCGGCGGCGAGCAAGTCGCTGATTCTGGGGGTGATCATCCTCGCCACGGCGGGGCTGTTCGTGGACATCCGCATCGAACACCCCTTCTGGATGGTGCTGTTCTTCGTGCTCACGGCGATCACCTTCAGCCTGCTCGGTTTCATTATCGGCATCTGGGCCGACGGTTTCGAGAAGCTGCAACTGGTGCCCATGCTGATCGTCACGCCGCTCACCTTCCTCGGTGGCAGCTTCTACTCCATCAATATGCTGCCACCGTTCTGGCAGACGGTGACGCTGTTCAACCCGGTGGTGTATCTGGTGAGCGGCTTTCGCTGGAGCTTTTATGGCATTGCCGACGTGAGTCCGGCGCTGAGCCTGGGGATGACGGTGTTTTTCCTGTTGGCGTGTATTGGTCTGGTGGCCTGGATCTTCAAGACCGGGTACCGCCTCAAGCCGTGAGACCGATCCTGTACTCGTTTCGCCGCTGCCCCTACGCCATCCGGGCGCGGCTGGCCTTGTGGCAGGCGGGTGTGGTGGTGGCGCTGCGCGAGGTGGTGCTGCGCGACAAACCGGCACATCTGCTCGAGCTTTCGCCCAAGGGCACGGTGCCGGTGATGCGACTGCCCGATGGCCGTGTGCTTGAAGAAAGCCTGGATATCATGCACTGGGCGCTCCAGCAGAACGACCCGGACGGCTGGCTGCGCGCCGGCGACAGCGCCGAGCAGGCGACGCTCGTCGCCCGCAATGATGTCGATTTCAAGCCGCTGCTCGACCGCTACAAGTACGCCGAACGCTTCCCCGAGAAATCGGCGGTGGCATGGCGGAATGCGGCGATTGCGGCGCATCTGACCGATCTCGAGGCGCGCCTGACTGACCACGCCTATCTGTTTGGCGACACGCCCTCGCTGGCCGATGCGGCCTTGTTTCCCTTCGTACGCCAGTTCGCCGCGGTGGATGCCGCGTGGTTCGAGACGGCGCGACTGCTTGCGCTGCGCCGCTGGCTCAAGGTCTGGCTGGCCTCGCCCTTGTTTGCTGCGGTGATGGTGCGGCACCGCACCTGGCAGGAGCCGCGCTGAGTCAGTCTGTTGATGGCTCCAGCACGGCCAGCAGCCTGGCGAGCTGGGCGTCCAGCGCGTCGAGGGATTCGGCGTTGAGGGGCGCGAGAATTCTGCGTTCATTTTCCAGATGTGCTTCCACCGCGCGGTCGATCAGCGCCAAGCCGGCTGGCGTGAGTTTGACCAATTTGCTGCGTGCATCCTTCGGGTCGGGCAGGCGTTCGATCCAGCCGCGGGCTTCGAGGCCTTGCAGGCGGTGGGTCATGGTGCCGGAGGTGATCATCAATGACGCGAACAGCATGGTGGGGCTAAGGCAGTAGGGCGCCCCGGCGCGGCGTAACGTCGCCAGCACGTCGAATTCCCACCGGCTCATGTCGAAGGCGCTGAATGCCGTGTCGAGCTCGCGCTGCATGAGTGCCGAGCATCGCTTGAGGCGGCCGATCACACCCATCGGCGCCAGATCCAGGTCCGGCCGTTCGCGGCCCCACTGCGCCAGGATGGTGTCGACTGCGTCCTTGGACGGGCTTCCGTTCATCGATTGCCTCCGTTAACTATCTTGAAGTCAAGACAACTCTGTGTCAGGCTTTATTTTATCTTGATATGAAGATAAAACCATGAAAACGACACAATCCCAAAGCCAATGGCGCGACGCGGTGCTTACTGCGTTGGCCCCGATCATCTGGGGCACCACCTACATTGTTACCACCGAATGGCTGCCGCCGGACCGGCCGTTCACCGCCGCCTTGCTGCGAGCGCTACCGGCCGGGCTGCTGCTGGTGCTGTGGTGTCGCCGTTTGCCGGCGGTCGGGTTCTGGGGGCGCTTGCTGGTGCTCTCGGCGCTGAATATCGCAGTCTTTCAGGCGCTGCTGTTTGTGGCGGCCTACCGGTTGCCGGGCGGTTTGGCGGCCGTGGTGGGGGCGATTCAGCCGCTGCTGGTGATGGCGCTGGCCTGGGCGGTCGACCAGCAGCGGCCGGTGCGCCTGGCGGTGTGGGCCAGCGTGGCCGGCGTGCTGGGCATGGCGGCGCTGTTGTTGTCGCCCGATGCGGTGTGGTCGCCGGTGGGCATTGCCGCCGCGCTGGCCGGTGCGGCCTGCATGGCGGCGGGAACGTTTCTGGCGCGGCGCTGGCGGCCCGAGCTGCCGGTGCTGGCTTTCACCGGCTGGCAACTGTTGCTCGGCGGTGTGATGCTGGCGCCGGTGGCCTGGGCCATCGATCCGCCGCTGCCGACGCTCAGCGCGGCAAACCTGGCCGGCTATGCCTATCTGGCGGTGTTTGGCGCGCTGGTGTCTTACGCGCTGTGGTTTCGCGGCGTGGCGCGGTTGTCGCCGGTGGCTGCGTCCTCGCTCGGCCTGCTCAGCCCGCTGACTGCGGTGCTGGTCGGCTGGGCGCTGCTCGACGAAAGCATGCGCGGCCTGTCGTTGGTCGGGCTGGTGGTGGTGCTGGGCAGCGTACTGGTGGTGCAGCGAGCGATGGCAGCGCCCGGTGGTGTTCCTCGGCCGGTGCGCTACCCCTCGTCGGCGCCGGCCAAGGCCTGAGAAGTTGTGAAGAAATCGTAGCGAGCGCCGACAGGTGAGGGGCGGCCGGCGCGCTGCAAGCGGAATGCACTGAAGGCCAAGAGCATTGCGAGCACCGCTCAAGCCTGAGATGCCAAGCGCAGTCGATCAATTCATGACTTCTGAGCGCTCAGGGCGCGATGGCGCGTTGCCAGGCGTCGAGCTTGGCGTCGAAGCGCATTCCGGCGTGGGCCGGGCTGGTCGAGGGCAGGCGACGGTGGCGGCGGATGGCGGCGTGCGCCTCGCTCAGCGTGGGCAGCACATGGGTGTTGAAGCTGCTCTCGGCCTTGGCACCATTGAAGTAGATGGCCTCAATGCCCGGATGCGCCGTGAGAAAACCGGCGAAGTCGTTGGGTACGATGCTCGCCTCGACAATGTCCGAATCCAGGCTGGACTCGCGGGTGCAGGCGGCGAGCACATCCCATACCGCAACGCCGGCGGCGGTGAGCGCGGCGCAGCGCTCGGCGTAGGAGGCGGTGACCTCGAAACCAAACAGCTCGGCCATGATTGGCCAGAAGCCGTTGTGCGGGTGAGCATAATACTGCTGCTCGGCCAGCGAGCGCTTGCCCGGCATGCTGCCGAGGATCAGGCGGGTGGCGCTGGCGTCGGCCAGGGGCGCAAAACTGTGAACAAAGGACATGGCGGGAGACCTGATTTTGGGGGCTTACGTCTGGAGACGATTCAGTGCTCCTTCTTTACACAGCTTAACCACGCTCGGCAAGCACTTCACCCGGCGGGGCCGCACACTGATGCCTGTGAGTTGAGCTTGTCGGGAGTCGCCCATGCGTGGCCGTTTTGCCTTGTTTCAAACACGCCGTACCGGTGTCGCATTGCTCGCAGTCGTGACGCTGGCCGGGTGCGCTGCGCCGCGTTCCGGCCCGGTCGGCGGGGCGCCCGAGGCCTCGTCCCGGGAGATGGCGGTTTATCCCGCGCAGGGGCAATCGGCGCGGCGGGCTGACCGCGATCGTTACGAGTGCCATCTGTGGGCAGTCAAGCAAAGCGGCTTCGATCCGGCCCGGTCGTCGGCCCGGTCGTCGGCCCAGACACGCGCGCCGGCGCCGCGCGTTGAGCCCGATCCGCCCTCGGGTACGAGCACCACGATGGGGGCGGTGGCCGGGGCCGTGGTGGGGGCCGCGGTGGCGAACCCGCAACGCACGCTGGAAGGCGCCGCCATTGGTGCCGTGGTGGGTGGCGTGGCCGGCAACGCGGCCGATAACGCGCGCGAAGCGCGCGCCCAGGCCATCGAAGAGCGCATGGCCGATCGCCGCGATCAGCCGCGCGAGCAGCGTGCCGACAATTACCGCCGTGCCATCACCGCGTGCCTTGAAGGCCGCGGTTACACGGTGCGCTGAATCCATGGAGTCGACAATGATGAACACGAAATCCTTGGTGAGATCCCGCGGGATGCTGATCGCGCTGGCGCTGTTGGCCAGCACGGGCAATCTGGCGCATGCCGACACGACCGGCGAGCGGGATCGCGGACGTGGCGAAGCGCGCACGAATGAGCGCCGGGAAGCCCGGACCGAAGCCCGGACCGAAGCCCGGACCGAGAACCGCCGCGATGACCGCCGCGATGACCGCCGCGATGACCGTCGCGATGACCGTCGCGATGACCGTCGCGAGTCCGTGCAGAGTCCGCGCGAGACTCGACAGGATCGCCGCGATGACGGGCGTGACACCCGCGCGGTGGTGCGGCAAGACACTCGCACGGATCGGCGGGATCATCGCTGGGACGACCGGCGCGCCGTGCATGTCGAGCGCCGGCACTACCCGTCGCGGGGCGCGGTCATTCACGCCTTGCCGCCGGCGCACCGCGTCGTGACTCACCGCGGCAGCCGCTACATGTTCGCCAATGGCGTGTGGTATCGGCCGTCGGGCAGCCGCTTTGTCGTCATTGCGCCGCCCTTCGGGATTGTCGTGCCGGTCTTGCCGTTGGGCTATCTCACGCTGCGCATCGGGCCGTCGCGGTATTACTACGCCAACGAGGTCTATTACGCGCCGGCGCCTCAGGGCTATGTGGTGGTCGAGCGTCCGGCGGGCGCGCCCGAGTACCCGGAGGATGAACTGGCGGATGACGAGCCGCAGCAATTCATCTATCCGCGCCTGGGTCAGTCCGAAGCGCAGCAGGCCGACGACCGTTACGAATGCCATCGCTGGTCGCGCGAGCAGACCGGTTTTGATCCCACGCGGCCGGGGGCGAACATGCAGCCCGACTCGGTGCGGTCGGACTACTATCGCGCCATGGGCGCGTGTCTGGACGGGCGGGGCTATACCGTGCGCTGATGCCGCAACGCGCGGCGCCTGGCTACTATTGGCTGTCCAGGTGGGCGTAGGGCGGCAGGGTTTGCAGGCGATCGTCCTCGACCGGGCCGCCGAGGGTGAAGTGATAGAGGCTCTGCCAGGCGGTATCGGTAATGCCCATGAGCGCGTGCATCATGTCGTCGAAGAAGCAGCCGATGCCGGTGCCGCGCAGGCCGGCGGCTTCGGCGTCCAGATACATCACCTGGCCGATCAGGCCGGTTTCCCAGAACAGCCGCGGATAGGCGCGGGCGCCGCCGGCCGCCAGCGCGGCGTCGAACTGCGCGAGCATGCCCACGGCAAACGCGCCGTCCGAGGCGATGGCCTGCTGGCAGCTGACGGCCTGCGCGGCGCGGCGGGCGTCGTCGCCGATCAGCCGGAACAGCGGCAGATCGGGCGGGCAGCCCTCGGGCGTTTCCCATACAAATTGATCGGACAGCGATTGGCGCAGGCTGGCGTCGTGGGCCGGGTCGCGCACCAGCAGGTAGAAGCCGGGCGACAGATCGGTGACCCGGTGCACCATCAATGCCAGCGAGATGCGCGGCGCCCAGGGCAGGGCATCGGCCACAAAGGCGCCGGGCAGGGTGCGCGCGAGCAGGCGGTAGAAGCTGGCGCGGTCGAGCGGGCTGCGGCCGTCCATGTCCACCGCGCTGCGGCGCTGACGGATGATCTGCTCGGCGCTGTGGCGGCGGTCGGGCGAGGTGTCGGTGTGTGGCTTTGCGTGGTGTGCGGCGGCGGTGGGGCCGGGTGTGTGCGCGGCGTTGGCTACGGCGTCGATGACCGGCCACGGGTGGTGGTCATGGCTGAGCGTGTTGGGCGTTCCGAGCGGCGCGATGGCGGGGATGCGCGCTTGCCAGGCGTCGGCGCTGAGCGTGGGCGCGGAGCTACCGGCCGGGCTGAGCAGGATCAGGCAGTCGGCGTGCTCGGCCTCGGGGCCGGATTGCGTGTCGGTGCCGAGCAGGCGGGCGAGGTCGGTGTCGATCACGCTGTCGAGCAGCTGTGCTTGCCAGCCGAGCGTGCGTGCGGCAAAGGCGATGGCACCGATGGCATGGCCGACGTCGTGCTGGCAGTAGCGCCAGGCGCGTTCGCCGTACTTCCAGGCCTCGCGCCAGTGGATGGAGGTGAGGCCCATCAGCAGGCCCGGTTGCAGCAGGCCGGCGGTCAATGCCGTCCATTGCGCCTCGGTCAGCGTGGCACGGCGTTCGAGCTGGTGGCTGAAGGGCGCGTAGTGAAACACGCCCGGTGCGTTGATCAGGCCGGGCACGGCGCCGCTGATTACGTAACCCTCGGTGGGGTGCAGCGCGCCGCTGGACGGGTTGATACGCAGCGACCACGACTGCCCGGGGCCAACCTGCTTCCAGGCAGACAGGGCGAGGCTGTGCAGCAGCAATCGGCCGACGGTGTCGGCGTCGAGCGGCGCGGCCGCTGGCACCGTGGCGAACAGGCTGTCGTAGGTCGGCGCCGCGCGCAGGGCCGGGCGGGGGAGGTCGAGCGTTGCAGCGCCATCGAAGCGGCGGAAGGGGTGGGGCTGGCTGGCCCAGTCGAGGTAGCCGAGCGAGGCGGCGTAGCGATCGGGGCGGTGCTTGGTGCGCTGGTGGTACTGGCGCACGACGTCGAGCGGATCGGTGTGGGTGGCGGTCATGGTCTGGATCATCGCACATCGGGTGTCGCCGCCTTGATGTGCAAGGGTGTCAGCCGAGCAGCGAAATCGGGTAGGATCGCGGCCCCGCGGGGCGTTCCCATCTGACGGCCCCGCGATTCGCCCGGATCTGCCACAGCGATTGGCTGTTGCAGATCCTTCTGTTTGATGTGCCGGCCCGGACCACCTTTCCGAGTCGGCGCGTGTGCCCGTGACCCGGGCCGATAGGAGTCAATCCGCGTGAACGAGTTTGTCAGCATCCTCAATAGCTATATCTGGAGCCCGGCGCTGGTGTATCTGTGTCTGGGCGTGGGTCTGTATTTTTCGGTCCGCACGCGTTTCATGCAGGTGCGCGGTTTCAAAGAGATGGTTCGGCTGATCTTTGAAGGGCGCAGCTCCGAGAGCGGTGTGTCGTCTTTCCAGGCGCTGACCATCGCGCTGTCGGGCCGGGTCGGTACTGGCAATATCGCCGGCGTGGCGACGGCCATCACCTTTGGTGGTCCGGGCGCGGTGTTCTGGATGTGGACGGTGGCCTTCCTGGGCGCGTCCACGGCCTACATCGAATCGACGCTGGCGCAGATCTACAAGGAAAAAGACGACAACGGGCAGTACCGTGGCGGCCCGGCCTATTACATCGAAAAGGCCATGGGCCAGAGCTGGTATGCGTGGATCTTTGCGCTAGCCACCGCCATCGCCATGGGCTTGCTGCTGCCCGGCGTGCAGGCCAACAGCATTGCCTCGGGCATTCAGACCGCCTGGGGCGTCGAGCCGGCGGTGAGTGCGGCATTTGTGGTGGTCTTGCTCGGCTTCATCATTTTCGGCGGCATCAAGCGCATCGCGCTGTTCGCCGAGATCGTGGTGCCCTTCATGGCGCTGGCCTACATTCTGGTGGCGCTGGTCATCGTGCTGCTGAATGTGGAGCAGGTGCCGGGCATGATCGCGTTGATCTTCAAGAGCGCCTTCGGTCTTGAGGCCGGCTTTGGCGCGGTGCTGGGCCTGGCGGTGCAGTGGGGCGTAAAACGCGGCGTGTATTCCAACGAAGCCGGTCAGGGCTCGGGCCCGCATGCGGCGGCTGCAGCAGAGGTGTCGCACCCGGCCAAGCAGGGCTTTGTGCAGGCCTTCTCGGTGTATATCGACACCTTGTTCGTGTGCTCGGCGACGGCCTTCATGCTGCTGTCGACCGGCAAGTACAACGTGATTGGCGCGGATGGCGTGGCGATCGTCAACAATCTGCCCGGCGTCGAAGCCGGCGCGGCCTATACCCAGGCGGCGGTCGAGTCGATGCTGCCTGGCTTTGGTTCGACATTTGTGGCGCTGGCGCTGAGCTTCTTTGCCTTCACGTCCATCGTGGCTTACTACTACATTGCCGAAACCAATATCGCCTACATCAACCGCAAGGTGCATCGCGGCTGGCTGTATTTTGTGCTGAAAATTGGTTTGTTGGCCGCAGTGACTTACGGCTCGGTACGCACTGCCGGTGCGGCCTGGGATCTGGGCGACGTGGGCGTGGGCATCATGGCGTGGCTGAACATCGTGGCCATCCTGATTTTGCAAAAACCGGCCCTGCTGGCGTTGAAGGACTACGAGTCACAGAAGAAGTCGGGCAAGGAGCCGGTTTTCGATCCGGACGCGCTGGGCATCAAGAATGCCAGTTTCTGGCAGAAGCGCCTCAAGGCGTCCAGGTCGGCGGTGGACCCGTCCAAGGCCTGATCCCGCCTGTTGTGTTGTCGATGATGCCGCCCTCCGGGGTGGCATTTTTTTGGCCGAGCGCTGTGTTGCGCGCGCTGCCAGGCCTGGCTTTACCTGCCTTTACACTGCATTGACCTGGGTTAACCCGAGGGCGGGACATACTTCAGGCCTCACGACGCTGCGCATCAATGCCTCAATGCGCGGCACCGAAACCTGTTTCCTGGTGTCAATCATGACAGTCGCTCGTTTTCGCTCCGTCCTGCGCCAGCTGCATCGCTGGATCGCGCTCGCGCTCACGCCAGTGTTCGTGCTGGTCATCCTGTCCGGCGCGGTGCTGGCGCTCAAGCCAGTGCTGACCGCCGCGCCCGCGGCATCGGTATCGGTGAGTGCCGAGACGGTCGCCGAGGCGTTGATTAAGATCGATCCGCGCGGGCGAGCCACCGGGGTGATCGTGTCGCCCGATGCCAGCACCTTGCGGGTGACCTCCAAGAATCCAGTGGGTCCCTCGGGCCAGTACGCGCTGTCCACCGGTGAATTGACCGCCTCGCAGCCGGGCCCCGACGTCTTTGCCGTCGTGCTCGACCTGCACAAAAACCTGCTGCTCGGCCTCGGCATCGTGGTGGAGATCGCTGCCTATGCCATGACGGTCTTGATCGTCATGGGTCTGCTGCTCGGGTTGCCACGGTTACGCAACACGCTGGCCGGCTGGCATCTGGGCATCGGCTGGCTGGCCTTGCCGCTGGTGCTGCTGGCGCCGCTGACCGGTGCGCTGATGGCCCTGCACATTGGCGGCCCCGAGTTGCCGCGAGTGCAAGGCGGCCCACCGGTGGCGCTGGCGGCGGCGATTACCCGCGTGGCCGAGCAAGGCGATGGCGCTGCGGTGCTGTCGGCCCGACGCTTCCGCGGCGGCAGCGCGCTCGTTTTCACTGCCGGCCCGGACGGTCAGGTCGTGCGTATGGTTCAGCCCGATGGCAGCGTCAACCGACTGAGCGGGGGCCCGGGCCTGGTGCATGAACTGCACGAAGGTACCTGGGGCGGCGCGTGGTCTGCCGGTATCAGCTTTGTTGGCGCGCTGGCTTTGGCCGGGCTCACCGGGACCGGCGCGTGGGGCTGGTGGCGTCGCCGTCGTCAGCAAACGGCGGGCAGCACTGACATCGGCGCCACCACGCTGGTGGCCTTTGGCAGCCAGACCGGCACCGCGGCACGCCTGGCCGAGGCGACCGCGCAAGCGCTGCGTCGGGCGGGTGAGAAAGTGGCCTGCGCCTCCCTCGAGGCGCTGCAGCCGGCCGCGCTTGCAGGATACGAGCAGACCTTGATGATCGTCTCGACCACCGGCGAAGGTGAGCTGCCCGATCCGGCGCGTCGCTTCATGCAGCAATTGCCGGCCGCGGATCTGGCGGGCAGTCGGTTCAGCATGCTGGCGCTGGGCGACCGGCGCTATGCGAACTTCTGCGGCGGCGGCGAGCAGTTGCGCGGCGCCTTGTTGGGCCAGGGCGCCTGCGAACTGGCGCCGATCGAGCGCGCCGATGGCGAGCCCGGCAGCGCCTGGCGGGATTGGCTGGGGCGCGTCGCGACCTTGCTTGGCCGTCGCTTGGAGGCGGTCGAAGCGCCGGCGGCGGATCAGGTGCTGTCGCTCACCCTGGTCGAACGGCAGCGCCTGGACGATCCGGCCGTGGCTGGGCTGACCGAGACCTGGCAACTGAGCTTTGCACCCAGCGACCCGACAACCGAATTCCGGCCGGGCGATCTATTGCTGATCGCACCGACGCCGGAGGCCGCTCCGCGTTGCTATTCGATTGGCTCATCCTCGCGCGTCGGCGATTCACTGATCCGCCTCACCGTCAGCCTGCATCGCTGGCGCGACGCGGCCGGCCAGACGCGGGTTGGCGCGGCGAGCGGCTATCTCTGCCATGACTTGCCCGAAGGCGCGCAGATCCGCGCCAGCCTGCGTGCGCATCCGCAGTTCAATCCGCCCGAGGACGTGGGCCGACCGCTGATTCTGGTGGCCGCTGGCGCCGGCATTGCGCCGTTTCCCGGTTTTCTCTCGGAGCGTGAGGCGAGCCTGAAGGCGGGCCCGAGCTGGCTGTTTTTCGGCAACCGCCAACGTGCGGGCGATTTCTTTTACCGCGATGCACTGGTGCGTTGGCAAGACAAGGGCGTGCTGACCCGACTGGACACCGCCTTCTCGCGCGATGCCGATGACGGTGCCTATATCGATCGCCGGCTGATCGCCCAGGGCGCCGAGCTCTACCGCTGGCTGGCCGAGGATCGCGGCGTGTTGTACATGTGTGGTCGCTCCGCCACGCTGGGGCAGTCGGTGGAAGCCGCGCTGCTAGGCATTATCCAGACCCACGGCCAGGTATCCGCCGATGACGCCGAGGGGATGCTGCAGGGATGGAAACAAGACGGCACCCTGCAAGTCGACGTGTTCGGCTGAACCCCTTTTTGACGGCCACTGCCATGACATCTTCGCGACCTTTGCATCCCCGCACGCTTGGCGCCGGCCTGTTGGCGCTGCTGCTGAGCGGCTGCGCCACGCTGGGGCCCGATTATGTCGCCCCGGCCATGCCGGCGCCGGCGGCCTGGCATGCGACCTCGAGCTTGGCTGTCGCCACCGACAGCGAGTCGATTGCGCGCTGGTGGCAAGCGCTGGGCGATGCCGAGCTCAGCGCGCTGGTCGAGCAGGCGCTGCGCAACAATCCCGATCTGCAATCGTCCCGCGCGGCGCTGCAGGCCGCGCGTGCGATGGAGCGCGTGGCGCGGGCCGGGCAGGGTCCGAATGTCGGCGCCACGGGTGCGACGAGCGCCAGCCGGTACGGTGACGCCTCAGTGAGCGAGCGCTGGAGCGCCGGCTTCGATGCCGCCTGGGAGCTCGACGTGTTCGGCGGCGTGCGTCGTGGCGTCGAGGCGGCGCAGGCCGACCGCGAGGCGGCGCGTGCGACGCTGGCCAGCACCCATGCCTCGCTGGCGGCCGAGGTGGCGCTCAACTATGTGACGCTGCGTACCAGCCAGGCGCGGCTGGATATCGCCCGCCGCAATCTCGCCACCCAGCTCGAGACCTTGCAGCTGACCGACTGGCGTGCTCAGGCCGGGTTGGCCAGTTCGGTGGATGTGGAGCAGGCGCGCACCAATGCCGAGCAGACGCGCGCGCAAATCCCCAGCCTGCAGACCAGTATCGTCAGTGCCGCCAACCATCTCGCGGTGCTCACGGGCGATGCGCCCGGCCGCTTGCAGGCGAGCCTGGCCGATGGCAACCTGCCGGCGCTGCCAACCGCCGTCGCCGTCGGTATTCCCGCCGAGGGGCTGCGTCAGCGTCCCGATGTGCAGGCCGCCGAGCGGCAACTGGCGGCGGAGACCGCGCGCATCGGCGTGGCCGAGGCGGCGCGCTACCCGGGCTTCAATCTCACCGGCTCGATCGGGCTGGAGGCGGCCACCTTCGGCGCGCTGGGCAATGGCGCCTCGGTGATCCGTTCGCTGGCCGCCGGCATCAGCGGTGTGTTGTTCGACGGCGGTGCGCTGGCAGCGCGGGTCGACCAGCAGAGCGCGGTGCGCGAGCAACGTCTGCAAGCCTATCGCAGCGCCGTGCTGGCGGCGCTGGAAGACGTCGAGAACGCGCTCACCGCGCTGGACAACACCGCCCGTCGGCGCAATGCCCTGGCCGCGGCCAGTACTGCAGCGCGCAACGCCAACCTGTTGGCCGCCGACCGGTATCGCAGTGGCCTGATCGATTTTCGCACCGTGCTCGAAACCGAGCGCAGTCTGCTCAGCACCGAAGATAGCCTGGCCATCGCCGAGGGTGAGCGGCTGAACGCGCTGATCCAGCTCTACAAGGCGCTGGGCGGTGGCTGGTCGCGTGCCGATCTGACTGAATCCGCAGACACCCCCCAGGGAAATCTCTCATGAATTCGCCCGAAAAACTCGGTACGCCGGCGGCCATCGCGCCGTCCGCCATCCTTGATGTGACCACCCAGAAACCCCGCCGTGGCCGCTGGTGGCTGGGCGCGCTCGTGGTGCTGGTGCTCGGCGTTGGCGGCTATGCGCTGCTCGCCGGCAATGGCACGGCCACGGCCGTGCGCTACCAGAGCAGCCCGGTCGAGACCGGGGTGTTGGTGGTCACCGTGTCGGCCACCGGTACGCTACAGCCGACCAACCAGGTGAACGTGGGCAGTGAATTGTCCGGCACCATCGAGCAAGTGTTTGTCGATGACAACAGCCGTGTCCGCAAAGGGCAGGTGCTGGCCCGGCTGGATGTGTCGAAGCTTGAAGACCAGGTGGCCAATGCCCGCGCGGCCGTCAAAGTGGCCGAAGCCGGTGTGCGCCAGGCCGAGGCCACGGTGCAGGAGTCGGGCGCCAGCCTGTCGCGGCTGCATGAGGTATTCAAGCTCTCCGGCGGCAAGGTGCCGTCAAAAACAGAGCTCGAAACTGCCGAGGCGACCCGGGCGCGTGCGCGCGCCAATCTGGCCAGTGCCCAGGCCGGTGTCCTGCAGGCCAAGGCCACGCTGCGTACCAACGAAACCAATCTCTCCAAAGCCTCGATCCGCTCGCCGATTGACGGTGTGGTGTTGTCGCGCGCGGTGGAGCCAGGCCAGACCGTGGCGGCCTCCTTGCAGGTGGCCACGCTGTTCACCCTGGCCGAAGACCTGGCGAAAATGGAGTTGCAGGTGAAGGTCGATGAGGCCGATGTGGGCCAGGTGAAGGAGGGGCAGCGGGCGAGCTTTACCGTCGATGCCTACACCGACCGGCGCTATCCGGCGCACATCACCCGTGTGAGCTACGGCGCGACGACCACCGACAACGTGGTGACCTATCTGACCACGCTGGAGGTGAGTAACGAAGACCTCAGCCTGCGTCCCGGCATGACCGCCACCGCCGAGATCACCACACTGGAAAAAACTGGCGTGCTGCTGGTGCCGAACGCGGCGCTGCGCTATACACCCACGGTGGCGCGTGGCGAGCGCAAGCAGAGCCTCATGTCGAGCCTGATGCCGCGCCCGCCGCGACAGGCCAAGACGGTCAAGCTGAAGGACCCAGCCGCCGGCGAGCGCCAGCTGTGGATGCTGCGCGACGGGCAGCCGACGCCGGTGACGGTGAAGACCGGTGCTACCAACGGCCGGGTGACCGAGATTATGTCGGGCGATCTGCCTGCAGGCACGGCGGTGATCACCGAAGCGGTGAGCAGCGCACGATGAACACCATGATCGACACGCCCGAGGCGCTGATCCGGCTGGCTGGCATCACCAAGGTGTATGGCAGCGGGCCGGCGGCTTTTCAGGCGCTGCGCGGGGTGGACCTGAGCGTCCAGGCCGGCGAGTTCGTGGCGGTGATGGGGCCAAGCGGCTCGGGCAAGTCGACGGTGATGAACATCCTCGGCTGCCTCGATACGCCCACCAGCGGCAGCTACGAATTTCAGGGCGTGCATGTCGAGACCATGGACCGCAACCAGCGCGCCTTGCTGCGGCGGCATTTTCTCGGCTTTGTGTTCCAGGGCTTCAATCTGCTGGGGCGCACCTCGGCGCTGGAGAATGTCGAGCTGCCGCTGCTCTACCGCGGCGAGCCGGTGGCTCGGCGCCACGCGGCGGCGCGCGCCGCGCTGGCCCAGGTCGGCCTCGACGGCTGGGAAGACCACACGCCGGCCGAGCTCTCGGGCGGGCAACAGCAGCGCGTGGCCATTGCCCGCGCCATTGTTACCAATCCGGCGGTGTTGCTGGCCGACGAGCCGACTGGCAACCTCGATAGCCAGCGCAGCCGCGAGATCATGGCGTTGCTCTCCGAGCTTAACCGTCAGCGCGGCATCACCATTCTGATGGTCACCCACGAGCCGGAGATGGCGGCGTATGCGCATCGGCAGGTGCATTTTGTCGATGGCCGGGTCGATCGCGACTCGCGCACACCGGTGGCGGAGGTGGGCGCATGATCTGGAATACCTTCCTGCTCGCACTGCGCGAGATCCGCCGCAACCTGCTGCGCTCCTTCTTGACCATCCTCGGCATCGTCATCGGCGTGGGGGCAGTCATTACCATGGTCACGCTCGGCAACGGGGCGACGCGGTCGATTTCCGACCAGGTGGCCAGCCTGGGCAGCAACCTGTTGATGGTGCGGCCCGGCCAGCGCATCGGCCCGGGCGGCAGCGCCGGGGCGCCGATGTTCAAAGTGGCTGATGTGCAAGCCATCGCGGCACAGGTGTCGGGCGTCAAGGCCGTGGCGCCGGAGACGCGCAAGGCGGTGTCGGTGGTGGTGGGCGCGCGCAACTGGTCGAGCGTGGCCACCGGCAGCACGCGGGACTACTTCACCGCGGCGGGCTGGACGCTGAACGGCGGCCGGATCTTCACCGAGGCCGAGGAGCGCGGTGGCAAGGCGGTGTGTGTGATCGGCGCCACTTTGCAGCGCGAGCTGTTTGGCGGCGGCGACCCGCTGGGCGAGTCGATGCGGGTGGCAGACTTCTCGTGCCAGGTGATCGGCGTGCTGGCCGCCAAGGGGCAGTCGGCCTTCGGTTCGGACCAGGACGACACCATTGTGATGCCGATTCGCACGGTGCAGCGCCGTCTGACCGGCGATCAGGATGTGCGCACGCTGCTGGTGTCGGCCAGCGACGGCAACGCCACCAATGCGGTCAAGGCGCGGGTCGAGACCCTGCTGCGCGAGCGGCGCAAGATCGGCGCCAACGAGGACGACAACTTTAACGTGCTCGACACCAAGCAGATCGCCCAGACGCTGTCGACCACCACCCGCATCATGACGACCCTGCTCGGCGCAGTGGCGGCGGTCAGCCTGCTGGTGGGCGGCATCGGCATCATGAACATCATGCTGGTGTCGGTCACCGAGCGCACCCGCGAGATCGGCATCCGTCTGGCCATTGGCGCGCTGGAGCACGAGGTGTTGCTGCAGTTTCTGATCGAGGCGGTGGTGCTGTCGAGCCTTGGCGGGTTGATCGGGGTGGCGCTGGCCACCGGCGCGTCGATCGGGCTGTCGTCGCTGATGAGTATCCCGTATCTGTTTGATCCGGCCATCAATCTGTTGTCCTTTGGTATCTCGGCCTTGATCGGCGTGGTGTTCGGCTTCTTTCCGGCGCGGCGCGCAGCGCGGCTCGATCCGATCGACGCCTTGCGCCACGAGTGAGCCTGACTGGTCGGGGGCTGGCGCGCCCCGTAGAATGCGGGTTTTCCGCCTCGAGTCATCGCTGTGAGCCTGTCTCTGTCCGTGTTTGGTGATCTGTCGATGGCTGTGGTGCTGCTGTTGCTTGTCAGTGCCTGCGTCACCTCGACGCTGACCGCGAGTCTTGGGGCTGGTGGCGGCATCATGCTGCTGGCGATCATGGCGCAGGTTTTGCCACCGGCGGTGATCATTCCGGTGCATGGTGTGGTGCAGCTCGGGTCGAACGGGGGTCGCGCGCTGATGAGCTGGCGGCATATCGACTGGCGGACGCTGGGTGTCTTTTTGCCGGGCGCGCTGGTTGGTGCGCTGATTGGCGCGGCGGTGCTGGTCAATCTGCCGCCAAAAACCATGTATTTGAGCATCGCCGGCTTCATTCTCTATCTGTGCTGGGGGCCGCGGCTGCCCAGGTTGGTGCTGAGCCGACCAGGCATTGCCGTGGCGGGCGGTGTAACCACCTTTGTGTCGCTGTTTGTGGGTGCCACGGGGGCGCTGGTGGGCGCGTTCATCAAGCAGATTCATCGTGATCGCTTCACGACCGTGGCGACCTTTTCGGCGGCGATGTCCTTCCAGCACGGGATGAAGGCCGTTGTGTTTCAGGAGGCCGGCTTCGATCTGAGTGCGCTGCTACCGCTGATCGGCGCCATGATCGCCTGCGGTGCGATCGGCACCTGGATCGGCCTGCATCTGCTCAAACGCATGCAGGACAAACATTTCGCCAAAATCTTTGATGTCATTCTGACGCTGCTGGCCTTGCGCCTGATCTGGCAGGCGTTCTCTGTCTGAATTCGCGTCGGTGCGCGTGCTGGTCTATAGCGGTAGTGGGCCTGAACCTTTGGAGCGTGCGCAATGAGCAGCAGAGCGAAGCCATTGATGTTCTCCGGCAAAACCCTCGATGTGACGTGGGACAGCCGTCTGTGTATCCATGTGGCCGAGTGCGGGCAGGCGGCGGGTGAGCTGTTTGTCGGCGGGCGAAAGCCATGGTGTCAGCCGGATCTGTCAGATACCGACGAGGCGAAACAGATTGTCGAGCGCTGCCCGAGCGGCGCACTGGCCTATCGCGACAAGGGCGGCGGTGCGGCGGAGGTCGCGCCGGGGGCGAATACGGTGTTCGTGGCCTGCAACGGGCCGCTGTTCGTGCATGGCGACCTGCATATCGACGGCGTCGATCCGGCGGCGCAGCCGGGCCTGCAGTTTCGGGCCGCGCTGTGTCGATGCGGGGCGTCCAAGAACAAGCCATTTTGCGACAACAGCCATGAAGCGGCGGACTTCAAGGATTACGGCGCGGTGGGCGAGCGGGGTGATTCGGCCATTGGCTCGGGCGGGTCGCTGCAGATCACGCCGCTCAAGGATGGCCCGCTCTTGTTCAAGGGCAATCTGAGCGTGCACGCGGCAAGCGGCCGTCTGGCCTGGCAGGGGACGACGGTGGCGCTGTGTCGCTGTGGCACGTCGAAGAACAAGCCCTTTTGCGACGGCAGTCACGTCAAGGCGGGATTCAAGTCGGATTAGGCTGAACACAGCACGGATGCCTTGGCATTCGTGCTGTGTTCAGCATGCCGCGTCACTGTGCGGGCGGAGCAGGTCGGCGGCTTTGCTGGTGGGCAGCGAATTCCGCCTGGCTGATCGCACCATCGCCGTCGGTATCCATCTCAGAAAAGGCTGGCATATTGGCCAAGCCCCGCATCTGGTAGCCCTGCTGAGCGCGCTCGCCTATGCGCTGGTTGCGCGCCTGGGTGAGTTCGTCGGGCAGGATCCTGCCGTCACCGTTCAGATCGAAATCGGCAAATGCGGGCTGGTTCTGGCCCATGCCACCGCCCGGCCCCATGCCTGCACCCGGTCCGCGACCGCCACCCGGTCCCATCCCGCCACCGGGACGGTTCTGGAACTGCATGGCCTGACCGGCCGCCAACTCAGACGGACTCAGGCTGCCGTCGCCGTTGGTGTCGAGGCTGTTGAACGCGGGCGCGTTGGCAGCGCCACGCATGGGCCGGCCCTCGGCCGCCGCGGCCGCCTGCCGACTGGCGCGGAAGGCGTTGAATTCGGCCTCGGTGACCGCGCCGTCGCCATTCTGGTCATAGGCTGCGAACGGTGCCGGGCCCCGCGGTGGCGGGGTTTGTGCGTGAGCGGGCAGCGCGAAAGATAGGCTGATTGCCGCGGCGAGCAGTGCTGTTGAGAGCAGGGAATATCGTGGTCGCATGATTCACCTCCACAGATTGCGTCTGACGCCCGATACACCGGGCGAGACAAGGAGCGTCGCACTACCGCGGGCGATTGGCGCCGAGGCAGTGGGTTCATGTCTATCTTCGCGCGATGGGCGGTGCACTCGTTGCGCTGGATCAACCGATTGGCATTTTCCGACCGGCGGGCGTTCAGGGGGTGAAACTGCGCCGATCGGGGCCGGTTGCGCGGGCGACGAGGATGTCGCGTTCGGCGGTGAACAACACATTTGACATGGCGAACGCGAGGCGCGGATTGCGGCCGACGGCACGGAAGATTTCCTCGCGCCTCTGGGCGACTTGCTGCAGCGCGGGCCCGGTATAGCGAAACACCACCTTGTCGCCACGCTGGTAGGCGGCGGCATCGCCTTCGAGAAATTCGATTTCGCCGGCCACGCGTAAACGGCGCTCGCCCTTTTCGGTGTGCACCGTTTGTTCGGCAATCAGTTCGACTGGTCCGCCCGGTTCGCGTTGGCGCATCGCCAATGCGTGCCAGTGGTCGGTCGTGTCGGCAGTAGAGAACTGTCCGCCGACGAGCTCGCCGTTGAGGTAAATCTGGTGATCGATCAGCGCGTTGGCGGCGCGCCGGCGAAACGCGCCCAGCGTGTCGCGGGTGTAGATGCTGGCGGCGTCGAGCTGGACAAGTTGCACTTCAAGCGTGTCGCCGGGCTGGATGTTGAGTGTGTCGAGGTTCTTCTTCAACGAAGCCAGCTTGTAGCCGTAGTTCACTGTGTCGGCGGCGAAACTTTCACTGCCCAGATAGGCGCGCAGGGTGTCCAGCACCTTGGTGGCGGCAGGCGCCGTGTTGCCCAGGTGCGGGGCGGTCTTGGCGAGCGGGGGCAAGACATCGTCGCCCAGCTTGGCGACGGCGATGGCGCCGAAGATCAACGCCACCATCACCGCCTTGCCCAGCTTGATCAGGCAGCCCGGCGGCGGATGCGGGACGGCGACAGGGCCACGGCGTCGCCATAGCCACAGGCCAAGGCCGGCGAAAGGCAGGAGCATGACGCTGCTGGCGATCAGCATACCGAGCGTGTCATGCGGATGCTTGCCGTGGGTGATGCAGGGCAGCGCCGGGCTGGTGGGGAGACTGGTTTTTGTCAGTTTGCCGCAACTGCTGTCGTGCATGCCAAGAATGTCGACCCGCCGCAGGGCGTCGGAGCTGGCCGGCGGCTGGAGCAGCCCGGCCATTGTGCCGGCCGGCATGATGGCAATGAAGCTGGGGTGGGCGGAGGCGGTGCCGTCGGCCGCGATGGCAAAGACGGGGACGTAGTCGGCGTGTGAGACACGTTGGGGCAGGTACGGCCCATCCAGAGCGATCGTGCCGCCATGGACAGCGAGGTAATCGTGCTGGCGGACATCTGCACTGGCGAGTTGCCCGGCGGTCGTGGTCAGCAACGTCTTGTTCTGCGTGAGCTCCACGCCCAAGACCAGCGCGAATAGCGCGAGCGGGATCACCATCAGGCAGACGGCCAGAAACTTTCTCAACAGAATCCTCCAAAGGTCGGCGGCTGCGCCCTGGCACCGGCCACGCGACACCCGCGTCATGACGGACGCGTTCTTTGGAGGATAGACGACCGGACGGCGCTTAGCCGAGCAGGCCGGGGAAGAGGGTGGTGAGGCCGTCGGCCATGACTTCGACGGCAATCGCCGCCAGGATCAGGCCCATCAGGCGGGTCATGACGTTGATGCCGGTCTGGCCGAGGAAGCGGCCGATGCGCTCGGCGGCTGAAAACACGGCGAGCGTGACCAGGCCGACGATGACGCCGTAGAGCACCAGCACGCCAAGCTCCCACCATTTCACGGTTTTTTCGGCATAGATCACCATCGTCGAGATGGTGGCCGGGCCGGTGAGCAGCGGGATGGTGAGTGGCACGACGGCAATGCTCGACCCCGCGTCGGCGCGGTGGGCGCCTTCGTCGATGTCTTGCGGTTTGGATTCGGCCGGTTCGGCGCCGAGCATCTGGATGGCGCTCATCAGCAGAAGCAGGCCACCGCCCACCTGGAAAGAGGCCAGCGAAATGCCGAAGAAACCGATGATCTGCAAACCCAGCAGGGCGCTGAGCGAGATCACAACAAAAGCCGAGAACGCTGCGACCCGCGCCGTCTGGGTGCGGTGGCGTTCCGAAAAGCTGCGTGTGAAGTGGATGAAGAAGGGCACCACGCCGATCGGATTGACGATAGCGAGCAGCGTAATGAGGGGTTTGAGAAGCGATTCCATGAGAGGCGGATGTTGGCATTGAACCGGCGTGCGGGCAAGCGGCCGTTACCCTGTCCTGCTGTCGCCAGGCGCCGTGGCGGGATTTTTTTCGCCAGTTGTGACAGTATGCCGTTCCTCCGCACAATTGCCATGGATCAAGTTTTTGCCATGATCGTACGAAAGCGCCAGAACGCGTTGGCGTTGTTGTTTGCCCTGCAAGGTTCGGTGTTGCCGCGCATTTTTCCGCAGGTGCTGTGTGCAGGCATGTTCGGCCTCATGGTCGCCGCGGTGCACAGCAGCCACTTTGCCAATGTCGCGCAATACACCACCAGCCCCTTTACCCTCCTCGGCATTGCGTTGTCGCTTTTTCTCGGCTTTCGTAACAACGCGGCCTACGATCGGTGGTGGGAGGCACGCAAGCAATGGGGCCGGATGGTCTATGAAGTGCGCAGCCTGGTTCGGGTGAGCGAGGCGCTGTTGGGTGCGACGCATCCCGAGCGGCGCGAACTGCTGGTGTGGCTGTCGGCCTTCGGGCATGCCCTGAGGGGCGGTCTGCGTGAGCGCGATGTACGTGATGAGGTGGCAGCGGTGCTGGGTGAAGCGCGCGCCGCCAATGCGCTGGCCGCGCAGAACCCCGCGGACTATTGTTTGCGGGAAGCGGGGCGTTCGCTCGGTCGCTGCTTTGAGGCCGGTTGCATCGATGGCCAGGGGCTGCGGATTCTCGATGAGCGGCTGACCGGGCTGGCTGAGGTGCAGGCTGCCTCTGAGCGGATTTGCCGCACGCCGCTGCCGTATGCCTATACCTTGCTGGTGCATCGCACCGCCTATCTGTATTGCTATCTGTTGCCCTTCGGCCTGGTGGGGTCGATGGGCTGGTTTACGCCCTTGTTTACCGCGATCGTGGCCTACACTTTCTTTGGCCTCGACGCCTTGGCCGAGGAGCTCGAGCAACCGTTCGGCGAGACGGCCAATGCCTTGTCGCTCGACGCGATTTGCCGCACTGTCGACATCTCGATCGCCGAGGCGCTCGACGAGCCGGTGCCGGAACCGCTGGCGCCGGTCGATCACATTCTGCTTTAGCGGCCCGCCACCGGACGGAGGGGCCTTGCCGGAGGTTTTCTGATGACAGAAGCGCGCTATCTGGATGACTTCTCTGTCGGTGAGCGCTTCTGCTCGCCCGGTTTCACGCTGACCGAAGCGGCGATCATCGACTTCGCCAGCCAGTACGACCCGCAGGCCTTTCACCTGGATGTGAACGCGGCGGCCGAGTCGCTCTATGGCGGGCTGATCGCCAGCGGCTTCCAGACGCTGTCGCTGTCTTTCCGGCTGTTCATCCAGAGCGGTCTGCTGGCCGCGTGCAGCATGGGCTCGCCGGGCATCGATGAGCTGCGCTGGCTGGCGCCGGTGCGCCCGGGCGACACACTGCATACCGAAGTGGCGGTGCTTGAGGTGACGCCGTCGCGCTCAAAGCCCGATCGCGGCATTCTCAAGTTGAAGTATGTGGCGGTGAATCAGCACGGCGACACGGTGCTGACGTATCTGGTGAACCACTTCGTGAAGCGGCGCGTTGGCTAAGCCCCGCTAGGCGGTCATCAGAACGACCGCCAGCCCGAGCAACGCAGCGATGGCCAGGCCGAGTGCCCATTGGGTGTTGCGCTTCTGGCGGTCGAGCGTGGCGACGAGGCGTTCGTTCTGTTCGGCGAGCTGGGCGATGAGTTCGGAGCGTTGTTCCGCTTCCTGCGTCAGGTCGGCCATGCAGCGTTCCAGGGCCGCCAGCCGGGCGACCGGGTCGTCGATGACGGTATCAGGCGCGGCCTGGGCTTCGTCGCGCGCCTTGGTGCGCTTCCACAGATCGCGCGCGCCACGGGCAATGCCGGGGGCGGCGGCGATGACCTCTGTCCAGGGGATGATTTTGGCGGCGGCGAGCCAGGGGATCGGCATGCGTTGATCTCGTCAAGTTGATGCTAGTCCGACCGCAGAAAAACGCCCCGGTTCCGGCAGGTGCCAGAACCGGGGATGGGACTCAGGCGGCGGGTAGCTTGTCTAGCTGCGGCTTGAGCTTGGCGACGGTGTCGCGGAAGCCGGCCAGACGGGCGCGTTCCTGATCCACCACGGCGGCCGGGGCGCGGGCCACGAAGCTCTCGTTGGCGAGCTTGCCTTCGGCCTTGGTGATCTCGCCTTCGAGGCGGGTGATCTCCTTGGTGAGGCGCTCGCGTTCGGCGGCGATGTCGATCTCGACCTTGAGCATCAGCCGGAAGTCGCCGGCCACGGCGACCGGGGCCAGCTCATCGGCGCTGATGTCGGTGACGACCTGAACCTCCGACAGCTTGGCCAGCCCGGCGAGGTAGGGCGCGTAGGCAGTCAGCGTGTCGGTGTTGCCGGCGGCGATCAGCGGCATGCGCTGGGCGGGGGAGATGTTCATCTCACCGCGCAGGTTGCGGCAGGCGTAGATCATGCCCTTGAGCTCGGCCACTTTCGCTTCGGCGGCTTCGTCAATGCGGCTGAGGTCGGCCTGCGGGTAGCGGGCGAGCATGAGCGACTCGGTATCGCGGCGCTTGGCCATGGGCGCCACGGTCTGCCACAGCTCTTCGGTGATGAAGGGCATCACCGGGTGCGCCAGGCGCAGCACGGTTTCGAGCACGCGCAGCAGGGTGCGACGGGTGGCGCGCTGCTGGGCCTCCGAGTTTGCCAACTGAGCGGTCTGGATCTGCACCTTGGCGAGCTCCAGATACCAGTCGCAGTACTCGTCCCAGACGAATTCGTAGATGGCCTTGGAGAGCAGATCGAAGCGGTAGTCGGCGAAGTGCTGGGCGATCTCGGCTTCGGTGCGCTGCAGCTTGGAGACGATCCAGCGGTCGGCAAAGGAGAAATCGAGCACGCTGGCGTCGCAGGCGATGTCAGTGCCCAGACCGCAATCCTGGTCCTGGGTGTTCATCAGCACGAAACGGGTGGCGTTCCACAGCTTGTTGCAGAAGTTGCGGTAGCCCTCGCAGCGGGCGAGGTCGAATTTGATGTCGCGGCCCGGGCTGGCGAGCGAGGCGAAGGTGAAGCGCAGGGCGTCGGTGCCGAAGGCCTGGATGCCTTCGGGGAACTCCTTGCGCGTCTTCTTCTCGATGCTGGCAGCCTGCTTGGGATTCATCAGGCCGAAGGTGCGTTTTTCAACCAGCTTGTCGAGCGAGATGCCGTCGATCAGGTCGATCGGGTCGAGCACATTGCCCTTGGACTTGCTCATCTTCTGGCCTTCCGCGTCGCGGATCAGGCCGTGCACATACACATGCTTGAAGGGGATCTTGCCAGTGATCTGCTGGGTCATCATCACCATGCGGGCGACCCAGAAGAAGATGATGTCGAAGCCGGTAACCAGCACTGTCGAGGGCAGGTAGAGGTCGAGCGCGTCGTTGGATTTGGCCGGCCACTCGGCGGTCCAGTCCAGCGTGGAGAATGGCCACAGGGCGGAGGAGTACCAGGTGTCGAGCACGTCTTCGTCACGCGTGAGCGTGCCGGTGTAGCCGTCGGCCGCAGCCAGCGCGACAGCGTCGGCTTCGTTGCGGGCCACCCATACGCGGCCATCGTCGCTGTACCAGGCAGGGATCTGGTGACCCCACCACAGCTGGCGCGAGATGCACCAGTCCTGGATGTTGTTGAGCCACTGGTTGTAGGTGTTGACCCAGTTCTCGGGGTAGAAGGTGATCTCGCCGGAGGCGACGCAGTCGAGCGCCTTCTGGGTGATGCTCTTGCCGTCATTGCCCGGCTTGGTCATGGCGACGAACCACTGGTCGGTGAGCATCGGCTCGATGACCACATTGGTGCGATCGCCGCGCGGCACTTTCAGCTTGTGCGCCTCGGTTTCGACCAGCGCGCCGGCGGCGTCGAGATCGGCCACCACGGCAGCGCGGGCAGCAAAGCGATCCAGCCCGGCGACGTTGGTCGGCAGGGCGACCGTGCTCTTGGCCTGGCCCTTGGTGTCGAACACTTCGGCGCAGGCCGGCACGGTGCCGTCCAGATTGAGAATGACGATCATGTCCAGGCCGTGACGCTGGCCGACGGCGTAGTCGTTGAAGTCGTGCGCCGGCGTGACCTTGACGCAGCCGGTGCCGAACTCGCGGTCGACATAGTCGTCGGCGATGATCGGGATGTCGCGCTCGGTCAGCGGCAGGCGCACGGTCTTGCCGATGAGGTGGGCGTAGCGCTCGTCTTCCGGGTGCACCATCACGGCGACGTCGCCGAGCATGGTCTCGGGCCGGGTGGTGGCGACGGTCAGGCCAGTCAGCTCGCCGATCGGGCCGTCGGTGAAGGGGTAGCGGATGTGCCACAGCTTGCCGTCTTCTTCTTCCTGCACCACCTCGAGGTCGGACACCGCGGTGCCGAGCTTCGGGTCCCAGTTGACCAGCCGCTTGCCACGGTAGATGAGGCCCTCGTTGAACAGGCGCACGAAGGTTTCGGTGACGGTGACCGACAGGCCCTCGTCCATGGTGAAGCGCTCGCGCTTCCAGTCCGGGCTGGTGCCGAGGCGGCGCATCTGGCCGGTGATGGTGCCGCCGGAGTATTCCTTCCACTCCCACACCTTTTCGAGGAACTTCTCGCGGCCGAGGTCGTGGCGGCTCACGCCCTGCGCGTCGAGCTGGCGTTCGACGACGATCTGCGTCGCGATGCCGGCATGGTCGGTGCCCGGCTGCCACAACGTGTTGTCGCCGCGCATGCGGTGATAGCGGGTGAGCGCATCCATGATGGTCTGGTTGAAACCATGACCCATGTGCAGCGTGCCGGTGACGTTGGGCGGCGGCAGCAGGATGCAGAAGGCGTTTTTGTTGGAGGTGTCGAGGCCGGCGTCAAAATAGCCGCGCGACTCCCAGTCGGGGTACCAGCGGCGTTCGATCTCCGCAGGCTCAAAACTCTTGGCCAGTTCCATGGTGTTCCGTAAGCGTGGCAATGGGGGCGAATCCGCGATTATAGCGGATGGCAGACGTGCTGACCGGCGCTGACGTGGGGGTGATCAGCGATTGCGCGGATCGTTGGCGTCGAGCAGTTCGGAGATTTCTTGCGAGATGTCGGCCAGCAAGGTGGCGCGGGCGCGGGTATGGATTTGATTGAGGATGCGGGTGCGCGCTTGTTCGAGCTCGTCGGCCAGCACTTGCGGCAGCTCGTTGCTCAGCCATTCGTCAATGCGCCGGTTGAGCGTGGCGTCGAGATCAATCAGTTGTTCGACAAAGCCGGCGGCCGGGGCGGGCGCTTCGCGGACGGCGCCGGTGAGCACCGGAATGTCGTCGTCCTCGACCTGCTCGGTGAGTACCGGAATGTCGGTGTCCGGGCCGGGCGCGCGGTGGCGCTGGAGCAGCGCGTCGGCCTTGTCGAGCAGGCGGTCGGCCTCCTCGGTTTCCGGAAGAATGATGAACGGATCCTTGGACTCGAACATGTCAGCTCGCAGCCGTGTTGTGGGCAGAGGGGGTGTGCCCCTCGCTGGCGTAGTGGCGCCAGCGATTGCGGGCGGGTACTTTGAGGGCTTCGTCAGTGCCGACCACTTCGACCACCATCTTGAAGTGCGCGTAGTCGGGCGGAAGTTCGGCGGCGAGGTTGATCAGCACGTCGTAGTGCGGCCAGCCATCCGCTGGCGGGGCGTCACCCAGGGTGATCGGGGTCTCGGCGGCCAGTGGCGAGCTGAAGTGCGTATGCGGTAAAAAGTCGGTGGGCGGACGGGTCCATAACAACTGATCAAGCTGGTGCGCGATGGACTCGTCGGGCAGCAGCACCGACACCTTGCGGCCCGAGCGGAAGGCCCGCACCGCAAGGTGGCAGGTGACGCCGAGCAGGTCCTCGGCGTTGTGATAGAAGTGGATGTCCGTCACGCCGGTCTCAAAGCTGGCCGGCGCGGGCGATCAGGAACTCGGTCAGCAGCGGCACCGGGCGGCCGGTGGCGCCTTTGGCTTCGCCGGAGATCCAGGCCGTGCCGGCGATGTCCAGGTGCGCCCAGGTGTAGGCCTTGGTAAAGCGCGACAGGAAGGCCGCCGCGGTGATGGTGCCGCCGTAGCGCCCGCCGATGTTGGCCATGTCGGCGAAATTGCTCTTGAGCAGTTCCTGGTAGTCGTCCCATAGCGGCAGCTGCCACACGCGGTCGCCGCTGCTCTGGCCGTGATCGGTCAGCTCGCGGGCGAGGGCGTCATCGGTACTCAGCAAGCCGCTGGGGATCTTGCCCAGGGCGACGACGCAGGCGCCGGTGAGCGTGGCGATGTCGATCACGCAGGCCGGTTTGAAGCGCTCGGCATAGGTGAGGGCGTCGCACAGGATGAGGCGGCCTTCGGCGTCGGTATTGAGAATTTCGATGGTCTGGCCGGACAGGGAGGTGACGACGTCGCCCGGCCGGGTGGCATTTCCACCGGGCATGTTCTCGGTAGCCGGCACGACACCGATGACGTTGATCGGCAGGTTCAGCTGGGCAGCTGCCTGCAGCGTGCCGAACACGCTGGCGGCGCCGCACATGTCGTATTTCATCTCGTCCATTTCGGCGGATGGCTTGAGCGAGATGCCGCCGGTGTCGAAAGTGACGCCCTTGCCGACCAGCACGACCGGCGCATCGTCGGCCTTGCCGCCGCGGTGTTCCATGATGATGAACTTGGGCGGCTGCTCTGCGCCCTGAGCGACGGCCAGCAGCGCGCCCATGCCCAGCTTGCTCATCTGCGCCTTGTCGAGCACCGTGACCTTGAGTTTGTGATCCTTGCCGAGCTTCTTGGCCGTGTTGGCCAGATAGCTCGGTGAGCAAACATTGGGCGGCAGGTTGCCCAGGTCTCGGGCCAGCGCCATGCCCTCGGCAATGGCCAAGCCTTGCGCGACGGCCGTGGTCAGCGCCTTGGAGGACTTGCCGGGAATCAGAAACTGGATTTTCTTGATGCCGCGCTTGGCGCTCTCGTCGGCGCCCTTTTTGGGCGCGTCGAAGCGATAGGCTGCTGCCGCAACGACACGCGCGGCCTGACGCAGTCGCCAGGTTAGATCGCGATTGGGGACTTCGGCTTCGGCCAGGCTCACGCTGGCTTCCTTGCCGCGCAGGCCGGCCAGTGCCTTGCCGGCGGCGTTCAGCGCGTCGCGGTAGGCTTTGTCATTGAGTTCCTCCTGCGCGCCCAGGCTGACCACCAGCACGCGCTCGGCGTCGACGCCCGGCAGCAAGGGCAGCAGCATGGTGGCGCCGGCCTTGTCGTCGAGGTCGCCACGCGCAAGAAGCGCACTGAGCACGCCGCCGCTGGCTTGATCCACTGCTTCGGCTGAAGGCGTCAGACGCGTCTCAGCGTAGGCGCCGACGACGATGCAGGCGCGCTTGAGTTTTTCAGGGGATCCGGTCTTTATGGTAAATTCCACGGGCTATTCCTTTAAGACGACGTCTCGGTCAGGGTGGCAACGATTATGGCCTCTCCGCAATACGCCGTCAAAATGCACCCCATCATTCAACCGTCATTAGCGCAATGATCTTTCTGCGCGCCGCTCAGCGAGAATTCGCCAACACCGCCATGGCGGTGTTCGTCGCCCTGTTCGCCATTTTGGTGACCACGGTGCTGATCCGCCTGCTCGGACAGGCGGCGGGTGGGCGTGTGCCGTCCGATGCCGTGCTGGCGCTGATCGGCTTTGGCGCCCTGGCGCAATTGCCGATCGTGCTGTCCTTGACGGTCTTCATCGCCGTTTTGATGAGCTTGTCCCGCAGCTATCGCGACTCCGAGATGGTGGTGTGGTTCGCCGCGGGCGTGCCGCTGACCCGCTGGATCTCGCCCGTGCTGCGCTTTGCCGTGCCGGTGGCGGTGGTGATCGCTGGCGTCACGCTGGTGCTGGCGCCCTGGGCGCAGTACAAGAGCGTGGAATACAAGGAACGGCTGAATAATCAGGACGATGCCGCGCGGGTCGCGCCGGGTGTTTTTCGTGAGTCGGCGGGGGCGCGGCGGGTGTTTTTCGTCGAAGTCGGCGCGGGCGAGGACGGGCGTGTGCGCAACGTGTTCGTTAGCTCGGTGCAGGACGGCAAGCTGGGGGTGATGGTGGCCGAAGAGGGTTACCTGCGCACCGGCGAAAACGGTGAGCGCTTTGTGGTGCTTGAACGTGGCCGGCGTTATGACGGCACGCCGGGCTCGCCCGACTATCGGGTGATGCGTTTCGACCGCTATACCCTGCAGATGGCCGCACAAGGCGCCACCGATGTGCCGGTGCGCAATCGCATGCTGCCGCTCAAGACGCTGCTGGATGACCCGAATCCGGCCAACCTCGGCGAGCTGGCCTCGCGGGTGGGCCTGCCGGTGGCCTCCTTGATTCTGGCCCTGCTGGCGATTCCGCTGTCGTTTGTGAACCCACGGGCCGGGCGTACCAATAATCTGATCGTGGCGATTCTGACCTATCTCATCTATAGCAATGCCATCAGTGTGAGTCAGGCCTGGATTGCCCAGGGCAAGGTGAGCTTTTTGGTCGGCGCCATGGCGCCGCATCTGGTGATGGTGGCGGTGCTGGCCGCGTTGTTCTATCGCCGTCTGGCGGTGTACTCGATCTGGCGGAGGCGGCGGGCCTGATGCGTATTCTTCGCCGCTATCTCGCACGGGAAATCATCGGCGCCACCTTCATGGTGCTGCTGGCTTTCCTTGGCCTGTTCGCCTTCTTCGACTTCATCAATGAACTCGATTCGATCGGCAAGGACGGCTATCAGGTGCATCACGCGCTGATCTACGTGGCCCTGATTCTGCCGGGCCGGGTGTACGAATTGATGCCGATTGCCGTGCTGATCGGCAGCCTGTTTGCCCTGACCACCTTGGCGCGACACTCGGAGATCACGGTCATGCGGGCCTCTGGACTGTCGACGTCCCGCCTGCTGCGCGAGTTGTCACTGATCGGTGTGCTTTTCGTCGTGCTGACTTTTGTGTTTGGCGAATATGTCGCGCCGCCCGCCGAAAAGGCCGCACAGCAATGGCGACTGACCGCCACCGGATCGACCGTGTCGAACGAGTTGCGCTCGGGGCTGTGGGTGCGGGATGGTCATCGCTTCATCAACGTGCAGTCACTGACGCCGCAGCGCGAGTTGCAGGGCATCCGCATCTATGAGTTTGACGACAAGCTCACGCTGCGGACCATCAGCGACGCCAAGCATGGCCTGTTTGTCGAGGGTGTCGGCTGGCGCCTGACCGACATCGCGCAGACCATTTTCGAGGCCGATCGCACCCGGGTGGCGACGCTCGACGAGTTGTCGTGGGCGTCCGAGCTCACGCCCGAAGTGCTCAGTGTGCTGATGGTGACACCCGAGCGCATGTCGGTGACGACCTTGTACGCCTATTTGCGCCATCTGATCGACAACAACCAAAAGACCGACCGTTACGAGATCGCCTTGTGGAAGAAGATTGTCTATCCCTTTGCCGTGCTGGTGATGATGGCGCTGGCGCTGCCCTTCGCCTACACCCATGACCGCATGGGTGGCGTCAGTGTGAAAGTGTTCGCCGGCATCATGCTCGGCGTCGCCTTCCATCTGCTCAACGGATTGTTCTCGAACCTGGGCGTGATCAACGCCTGGCCGCCGGCGGTGGCGGCACTGGCGCCGAGTACGCTCTTCCTGATCGCGGCGGCGGTCATGCTGCATGGTGTTGATCGGCGCTGATCGGCGTAGCGCCGTTGGGCCTGACATAAAAAAAACGGGACCGCGAAGGTCCCGTTCTCTTTTCCAGCGACTACCAGGATCAGCCCTTCTTGCGGGTGAGCTTTTCCTTGATACGTGCCGACTTGCCGGTACGACCGCGCAGGTAGTAAAGCTTGGCGCGGCGCACATCGCCACGACGCTTCACTTCAACGCTGGCGACCAGCGGCGAGTAGGTCTGGAACGTGCGCTCAACGCCTTCACCGGACGAAATCTTGCGCACGATGAAGTTGGAGTTGAGACCACGGTTGCGTTTGGCGATAACCACGCCTTCGTATGCCTGAAGACGCTCACGCGTACCTTCCTTGACCTTCACCTGAACCACCACGGTGTCGCCCGGGGCGAAATCGGGGAGGGTCTTGTTTTCGGTCAGGCGAGCAATTTCTTCTTGCTCGAGTTGTTCGATCAGATTCATGTGCGTGACTCCTTGGTCAGTTCGCGATGGCCTGTGGCCTTGCAGGCAGAGCAGGTCGCCACCTGATGCATGCGTTTTTTCATTCGACCTCGTCCGACAGCGTCGGGGAGGCCGCCTCATGATCCTGCTTGAAAGCTTCAAGCAGTTTCATCTCGTCACGGCCCAGCTTGCGCTGAGCCAGCAATTCCGGTCGCCGCAGCCAGGTGCGCCCCAGCGCCATCTTGAGTCGCCAGCGCCGGATCTCGGCGTGGTTTCCCGACAGGAGCACGGGCGGCACGGCCTGGCCGTGGACATCCACCTCGGGGCGGGTGTAGTGCGGGCAATCGAGCAGACCATCAACAAACGAGTCTTCGACTGCCGAGTCCGCATCGTTCAGCGCCCCGGGCAACTGACGGATGATGGCATCGAGCAGCACCATCGCCGGCAGTTCGCCGCCGGACAACACAAAGTCGCCCAGCGATATTTCTTCATCCACACAGTGGTCGATCAAGCGTTGATCAACCCCTTCATAACGCCCGCACAACAGTGTCAGTGTCGGCGTCTGTACCAATTCCATCACCTTGGCGTGATCGAGCGGTCGCCCCTGGGGGGACAGATAGATCACGCGTCCGGCCTGGCCGAGCGCTTCTTGCTGCGCCGTGCCGGCCGCCGCAATGGCCGCTTCCAGTGGCGGCGCCTGCATCACCATGCCGGGGCCACCGCCATAAGGCCGGTCATCCACCGTGCGGTGTACATCGTGCGCAAAGTCGCGCGGATTCCAGCATTGCAGCGCGTAAAGGCTGCGTTCCTGGGCTCGCCGGCTGATGCCACTGCCTGTCAGCGCGGAGAACATCTCCGGAAACAGGGTAATGACGTCGTATCGACGCACCCGCTTACCAATCCTTCTGCCACACGACCCGAATCCGCTTTTCAGCGAGATCGACATCGAGCACATAGGCGGCGACGAAGGGAACGAGATGCTCGTCTTCGCCGTCGGCGATCTGGAGCACATCATGCGCGCCGGCCGAGAGCAGGGAAGTGACGGTGCCCAAGGCTTCGCCCGCTTCGTTCTCAACCTGCAGGCCGATCAGATCGCCCCAGTAGTACTCGTTGCTGTCGGTCGCCGGCATCGCTTCGCGCGGCGCGGCGATGTACTGCCGTGTCAGCGCTTCCGCGCCATTGCGATCGGCGACGCCTTCGAATGCGGCGATCCAGCCTTTTCCGTGCGCCCGGCAACCGGTTAGCTTGTAGGCTTTCCATGCCGGCGCCTCGGCCGTGTCATCTGGCGAGAGCCACCATTGCGGCATCTTTTTCCAGGACAGGGGATCGTCCCCGAAGGGATGAATCTTGACCCAGCCCTGGACGCCAAAAGGGGCGACGATGCGCCCCAGTATGATCATCGGATGCTTTCCGATGTGGCCGTTCAGGCGGCTTTGGCGGCCTGCTTGACCAGACGGGCAACCGTCGGGGACAGCTGGGCGCCGTGTTGCTGCCAGTGCGCCAGGCGCTCGGTGTCGATCACCAGACCCTGAACGGCTTCCGGCGCCATCGGGTTGTAGAAGCCAACGCGCTCGATGAAGCGGCCGTCGCGGCGATTACGCGAATCGGCGGCAACGATGTTGTAAAACGGGCGCTTCTTGGCGCCGCTGCGGGCAAGGCGAATAACCACCATGTTGTGTTCGTCCTGACTAATGAATCGAGAAAAGGGCGGAATTTTAAGCGATTTCCCCAAGGAAAACAATCTCTTTGGGGCTTAGGACGGAAAGACTTCCGCAATTGTTTGCTGAATGGCCCGGGCGGCGGCCAGTGGATCGGCTGCCTGGCGGATCGGGCGACCGACCACGATGTAGTCGGCGCCGTTGCGGAAGGCTTGGGCGACATCAACCGTGCGCTTCTGGTCATCGGCCGGCCGGTTCTCCACCGGGCGGATGCCGGGCGTGACCACCAGCAGGCGATCGCCCAACTCGCGGCGGATCATCGGCGCTTCGAGTCCGGAGGAGACGATGCCGTCGATGCCAGTTTCCAACGCGCGGCGGGCACGGGACAGGACGAGCTCGTCAACATTGCATTGGAAGCCGAGGTCGTCCAGGTCGCCTTGGTCGAGACTGGTCAGCGCGGTGACCGCGAGGACTTTGAGATCGCCCTTGTCCTTGACGGCCGCTTCCATGATCGACTGGTTGCCGTGGATGGTCGCCAGCGTGGCGCCACTGCCGGACAGGGCGCGGATGGCGGAGCGTACGGTTTCAGGCACATCAAAGAATTTCAGGTCGACAAAGACTTTCTTGTCGCGCGCTACCAGCCAGTCCAGCAGATCGAAATAGCCGCTGGTCATGAACAGTTCGAGACCGATCTTGTAGAAGGTGACGCTGTCTTCGAGGCGTTCGACCAGATCGCGGGCGTCGGCGGCGTCGGCGACATCGAGTGCCATGATCAGACGGTCGGCGGGGGTGATGGCCTTGGATGAGCGGTAATCTGGCGTGGATGTTTGCATTGTGATGGCAGTCAATGGGAAAGTAGCACCTATTATCCTAGAAACCGCAGTTGACCGCTTGTGCCCATGAGCAAGGTATTGAACATGCGAACCTTTTCAGCTTCGAGGCCGACCACCGGGTGGGTGATCGCGCTACGCGCCCGATTGCGCGCCTGGCGGGCCTCCTTGCTGCGTTGCGCCTCCTTGCTGCGTGCGGGCTGTGCGTCGTCGCGCCTTGCCAGACAGCCCGCCAGGCGCACACTCGGGCGCGTCCAACTACGGTTTCTAGGATTATCTCGTTTCTTTGGCAATCCGGTCGAGGCGGGAGGCTGGCATTGTGCCAGAACTGGCTGTTTCTTCATTAGAATGGCAAACGAATCGGATCAATGACGAGCCCGCGACTCATGTCAGAACCTCTCATGCAGGATGCCGGACCCGCAGCGTCAGTCCTCGCCTGGTTGGCCGGCGAGCCCGCTGACGACCCGGTCGAGGGCTTGCAGGAGCTGTCGGACAAGCTCGATGAGTTGATGCGCGCCGAGCTGACCCCCGTTCAGTTGCACCGGGGCGTCGAGCTGTTCTTCATGCGCGTGCGCGATGTGCGCGAGGTGCTGGTGCCTCGGCTTGTCGAGCGCGCGCTGCCGCTGCCCTCCAAAATATTCAATGCCGTGAGTCGGCTCGAGTCGATTTGTCTGGTGCTGGCCAAGGGCTATGAGCGGGTGATGGCGGATCTGGGCACCGGCGTGGTGACGCAGCGTCGCCGCCCCGAGGTGTTGGCCACACAGGCATTGACCTTGCTGGGTGACGTGTTGTGGCTGGCCGGCATGAAAGGCGCGACGCCACGGGCGGGTTTGTGGAGCGAGGCGCACCGCATTTTTGGCAATGCCGCGATTACGGCCGGCTCGGCGGCCCTGCCGGCCGAGATTCCGCGCGGTCAGGTGCAAACGGCGTACAAGCGGTTGCTGGCATTGGCCGCGGCACAGCCCGAAGCACTTACCGCGCGCGAGCTTGACTGGACGGTACGCTACCTTGAGCAGTGCGCCTGGCGTTCCGAACTTTCGCCGAATCCGCGTACCGACATTGAAACCTGGGACTACTGGATCGATCCGGCGCAAGATGTTGGCCCCATCGCCATGGTGCGCCGCGCGCCGCCGCCCGTCGATGGCATGCTGTATTTTTCGGCGGCCGAACTGGCGCGGGGCGCCACGGGGCATCTGGAACGCCTGGAAGCCGCGCTCGATGGCGGCGGTGAGGTGGTGCCAGGCGCCGACCTGCCCGAATTGCCCGCTGGCTTGCCGCCGGGCGAGATTTCCAAACTGTTGCGCTGTCTGCGCGAGCGCTGGGCGATGCCGCCGCGTCGTGAGCAGTTGCGGCGGCGTTGCCAGTACGACGTTGAAGTCTGCGTTGGACTGCGGTCGATCTGGAAGCTTAAGCATGCTGGCGAGTCCGCGGCGGACATCGTCAGCTGGCGCGTGTTGAACGAGAGCCCGGGTGGTTACGCAATCATGAGCATCGAGGCCAACACCGGCTCGCTGTCAGCTGGCATGGCGATGGCGGTACGCCGGGCCACGGATAGCGCCTGGTCGATTTGCGTGGTGCGCTGGGTGCGTTCTGACTCGCCCACTCAGGTCGAACTGGGCCTGCAAACCATCAGTTCGGCCGCCACACCCGTGCGGATTGGTTTTCGGGGGGGAGAGGGGCCGGGCGAGATGGTGCCGGCGCTGGTGTTGCCGCCCGTTGCCGCCGTGCGGCGTCACCAGGCCATTCTGGCGCCAGCCGGCGCCTATCGTTCGCGCCGCTTCCTGCTGGTTCATGAGTCAGAGCGCATCTATGTGGCACAAGGCCGCTTGCTGAGTCTCGATATGCAGACCTCCAGCGTCGAGCTGTTCCAGTTCGAATACGATCCTTATCCGCTCTGAGCGGGTGTTTCGTCTGAAAACATGGCAGTAATCGGTACGTCGCCGGTCGCGAGCAGATGGGTGATGCGGCTGTCGATGCGTTTTGCCAGCTCGCCGTCGACTTGCGGGTGGGCGATGCCGGGGCAAAGCGCGAGGTGGCGAACAACGTCCGACAGGGAAATGTCTTCGGCGCGCTTGGCCAGCAGCCAGGCTTCGTCGTCGGACCGGGCAACCCAGCCAAACTCCCGCATCAGTTCGAGCAGGTTTTCGCCAACGGCGGTGGGCTGGCGCGCGGCGCGGTACAAATCGTCGGCGCTGACGGTCTCGCCGCGACGCTGGGCGTGGGTGAGCTGCTCGAGCATCATCAAGGCGCTGTAGGCGGGCGCGCCCGGAAAGTCGGGCAGCGTACGTACGCTCGACGCGTAGGCCGGGAATGTCGCGGCGAGAATGGCGCCGAGCAGGATCACCACCCACGATGCGTATAGCCAGAGCAGGAAAATCGGCAGTGTGGCGAAGGTGCCGTAGATCAGCGTATAGCTCGGAAAGCGCGCGAAATACAGACCCAGCGCGCGTTGCATCAACACAAAGGCCAGCGCCGCCGACATGCCGCCGATGAGTGCGTGCCAGGCATTGACCCGGGTGTTTGGAATGCTGAAGTAGAGAAAGGCGAACAGCAGGCCAAGCAGCAAGACAGGCAGCGTGCGGAACACGATGATGCGTAGCCACTGCGGATCGTTGACCAGACCGAGTGAGGTGCTGATCAGATAACTCGTTGCGGCCAGGCTGGCACCCAGAAACAGCGGGCCAAGCGTCAGTACCACCCAGTAAATGGAAATGCGCGCCATCAGCGGGCGGGATTTGCGCACCCCCCAGATGGTGTTGAGTACCCCGTCGATGGTGAGCATCAGCATCAGGGCGGTGACAATCAGGAACGCGGTGCCGATCAGCGTCAGATTGGCGGCTTTTTGCGAGAACTCCAGGGCGTAGGTCGCGACGATCTGGCCAGCTTTTTCGGGCAAGAGGTTCTGCAGCAGAAAATCGCTCAGGGCCTCGCCAAGATGCGAGAAGCCGGGGAAATTGCTGAACACCGCGATTGTGACCGTGAGCAAGGGCACCAGCGCCAGCAGCGTCGTGAACGTCAGGCTGCCGGCCACTTCCGGGCAGCGCGTATCGACAAAACGCTGAATGAGCAGGCGGGCAAAATCCCGAAGATGAATGAAGAGCTTGGGCAATGCGTTCGGGGCCGGGAGCGGCTTTGGCTATAATCGCGCCATTGTAGGGTCTGTTGCCAATCATTTGGGGACAAAGCGACCCCCCGAGCGAATGGCCGCTGTGCCTTATCAATGAGTTGAACATGAAAGAAGTGCTTGTCCTGTATTACAGCCGCAAGGGCTCGGTGCGTGCCTTGGCCGAAGCGATTGCCGAAGGCATTGAGCGGGTGCCGGGCGTCGGCGCGCGTGTTCGCACGGTGCCGGCGGTGAGCACGGTGTGCGAGGCCGCTGAAGACGCCATTCCGACTGCGGGGCCGGCGTATGTCGAAACCGCCGACCTGGACGAGTGCATTGGCCTGGCGCTGGGCAGCCCGACCCGCTTCGGCAATATGGCGGCGGCGATGAAGTATTTTCTGGATGGCACCATCGCGCCGTGGGTCAACGGGTCACTGGTTGGCAAGCCTGCCTGCGTATTTACCTCAACCGGCAGCCAGCACGGTGGTCAGGAGAGCACCTTGCTGAGCATGATGCTGCCGCTGATGCACCACGGCATGTTGATGATGGGTTTGCCGTATACCGAGCATTTGTTGTCCTCTACCCGCAGTGGCGGTACGCCGTATGGCGCCTCGCATGTTGCGGGCTCGGATGGCAATCCGCTGCTGAGCGACGAAGAGCGCAAGTTGGCGATGGCGCAGGGCGAGCGCCTGGCACGCGCTGCGCTGGCGCTGGAGGCGGCACGATGAAGGCCCGGACCGTGGCGTGGCTCGCCTCTGCCTTGTGGATTGCGCTCATCGTGTTGTGCGTCGCCTGGGAGGCCTGGCTGGCGCCTTTGCGGCCGGGTGGCTCGTGGATGATGGTGAAGGCGGTGCCCTTGCTGGTGCCGCTGTTTGGCGTACTGCATGGCCGCCGCTACACCTATCAGTGGGGTTGCATGTTCGTGCTGATCTACTTCATGGAAGGTGTGGTGCGGATGAACGACCCCGGCGGCGTGGCCTTGCTGGCGCGTATCGAGATTGCGCTGACGCTCTCGGCCTTTTTTGTGATGGTGTGGTACGCGCGGATGACCGCGCCGTCGCGGCAGCCCAAGGCGCAGTAAGCGCCGCCCCGGAGCCGGGGCGGCGGTTGAACCCGCCTCAGATCTGCGGGTTGAGCTTTTCGAACTTGCCGTGCAGCTTGTTCAGTGCGTTGAGGTAAGCCTTGGCCGAGGCCACGATGATGTCGGTGTCGGCGCCCTGGCCGTTCACCACCTTGCCGTCGCGCGACAGGCGCACGGTGACTTCGCCTTGGGCGTCGGTGCCGGTAGTGATGGCATTGACCGAATACAACAGCAGCTCGGTGCCGCTCTTGGCCACGGTTTCGATCGCCTTGAAGGCAGCGTCGACTGGCCCGGAGCCCTCGGCTTCGGCCTGGATTTCCTTTTCGCCCACGTTCAGCGTCAGGCGGGCGGCCGGGGTCTCGCCGGTTTCGGAGTGGAAGCAGGATGCGACCAGGCGGTAGTGCTCCAGCTCCGGCGTGACGGCCTCGTCGGAGATCAGCGCCTGCAAGTCTTCGTCAAAGATCTCGTGTTTCTTGTCCGCCAGTTCCTTGAAGCGGGCAAAGGCGTGGTTGAGGTGTTCTTCGGATTCAATCGCTGCGCCGAGTTCGATCAGGCGGCTACGGAAGGCGTTGCGGCCGCTGTGCTTGCCCAGCACCAGTTTGTTGGTGCCCCAGCCCACGTCTTCGGCGCGCATGATCTCGTAGGTTTCGCGGTGCTTTAGTACGCCGTCCTGGTGGATGCCGGACTCGTGCGAGAAGGCGTTGGCGCCGACGATGGCCTTGTTTGGCTGCACCGGGAAGCCGGTGATGCCCGACACCAGCTTGGACACTGGCACGATCTGGGTGGTGTCGATGCGCGTGTCACAGGCGTAGACATCGCGCCGCGTGCGCACGGCCATGACCACTTCTTCAAGCGAGGCGTTGCCCGCGCGTTCGCCGAGGCCATTGATGGTGCATTCGACCTGACGGGCACCGGCGCGCACCGCGGCCAGCGAGTTGGCGACGGCGAGGCCGAGGTCGTTGTGGCAATGGACTGACCAGACCACCTTGTCGGAATTCGGCACGCGCTCGATCAGGGTGCGGATCGTATCCGCGTACTGCTCGGGCACGTTGTAGCCGACGGTGTCGGGCACGTTGATGGTGGTGGCGCCGGCCTTGATGACGGCTTCGAAGATGCGACACAGATAGTCGATTTCCGAGCGGCCGGCATCTTCTGCCGAGAACTCGATGTCGTCAGTGTATTCGCGCGCCCAGCTGATCGCCTTGACGGCTTGCTCGAGCACCTGGTCGGGGCTCATGCGCAGCTTCTTCTCCATGTGGATCGGGCTGGTGGCGATAAAGGTGTGGATGCGGCCGCTGGCGGCGGGTTTGATGGCCTCGCCCGAGCGACGAATGTCGTTCTCGTTGGCGCGGGCCAGCGAACAGATGGTGGAGTCCTTGACGACTTCGGCGATGGCACGCACCGATTCGAAGTCGCCGTTCGATGCGGCCGCAAAGCCGGCTTCGATCACGTTGACCTTCATGCGCTCGAGCTGACGGGCGATGCGCAGTTTCTCGTCGCGCGTCATCGAGGCGCCGGGGCTTTGCTCACCGTCGCGCAAGGTGGTGTCGAAAATGATCAGTTGGTCAGTCATGGTCGGCTCCTGTCGGGTTCCGAAGTTCGGGATTCAGGGTGTCGCCCGCCGGTGAGGGCGAGGCGAAAAGCGTGTTGGCGGGAGGTGTTTGTAATGATCAGCGCGCGGGGCGCAGCAGCGGGCCGAGCGGCCACGGCGCGAGCGGGGACGCATCGCGCGAATAGGTGTCAAAGGGCGGCTCGAAGGCGGGCATGTCCTTGAATATAGGCCAGTTGCGCGTGATCTGACAACCGGCTTATGAGGCGGGTGGCTCGTGGCCGGGAATTTTCTTCCCGAAGCGGTGCATGACGAACAGCACATAGCCTGATGCGGCGTAGATCAGGAACAGCAGAAACAGCACCGAGGCGGGATCGAGCGAGATCAGCGCAAAGCCGAGCATGATCGCCAGCACCGCAAAAAACGGCACCCGGCGGCGCAGGTTGAACTCTTTGCCGCTGAAATACAGCACGTTGCTGACCATGGTCAGGCCGCCAAAGATGGTGAAGAAACACACCACCCAGCGCAGGTCCGGCCCGCTAAAGCCGTTGTCGATGCCGACCCACACGAGGCCGGCGATGAGTGCGGCGGCGGCCGGGCTGGGCAGGCCCTGGAAGTAGCGCTTGTCGACCACGTCGATGTTGGTGTTGAAGCGTGCCAGGCGCAGGGCGGCGCCGGCGCAATAGATGAAGGCGGCGATCCATCCCAGTTTGCCCATGCCGCGCAGCGCCCATTCGTAGGCCACCAGTGCCGGGGCAGCGCCGAAGGAGACCATGTCGGACAGCGAGTCGTACTCAGCGCCAAAGGCACTTTGCGTATGGGTGAGGCGGGCGATGCGGCCATCGAGGCCGTCGAGGATCATGGCGATGAAGATCGCCACGGCGGCGTGCTCGAAGCGATCGTTCATGGCCTGGACGATGGCGTAGAAACCCGCGAACAGAGCCGCGGTGGTGAACAGGTTGGGAAGAATGTAGATGCCGCGGCGACGCTTTTCGGGGTCGAAGAGGGGTTTGCGCGGAGGCACGTCGGCCATGGTGAAACCTTTGAAAACGCCCGCCGAGTGGGGCAATGAGCCCGATTCTACCCCACCTCGCCACCCCGTGCGGGGTCGCGAGGTGCGGAGTCAGGGCAGTTTGGCGACGATGCTGGCCGAGGCGAGTACCTTGTCGCCAATGGTGACGCTGGCCTTGCTGCCGATCGGCAGATAGAGGTCGACACGCGAACCAAAACGGATGAAGCCATAGCGCTCGCCGCGTTGCAGGGTGTCGCCCTCACGGGTGTAGCAAAGAATGCGGCGTGCGGCGAGCCCGGCGATCTGCACGCAGGTGATGTCGTCACCGTCGGCGGTGTGCAGCCACATCGCGTTGCGCTCGTTTTCGCCTGATGCTTTGTCCAGCGCGGCGCTGAAGAAGCGCCCCGGGTGATACCACAGTTGCTTGACCTCGCCGCTGACCGGACTGCGGTTGGAATGGGCGTTGAAGATGTTCATGTAAATGCTGATCTTCAGGCTGTCGCGGTCGAGATAGGGGTCGCGTGCGCGCTCGATGGCGATGATGCGCCCGTCGGCCGGCGAGAGCACCTGGCGGGCGCCGGCCGGAATGGTGCGCGGTGGATCGCGGAAAAACTGCAGCACGATCAGGAACAGAACCCAGAAGGGCAGGGCCAGAAACCAGCCGGCCACGCTGTTGACGAGCAAGGCCAGGGCGAGGGCGATGCCGATGAACGGCCAGCCTTCGCGCGCGATGACGGGGTGCGGATATAGATTGGACATGAGCAGCGCTCCAATGAAAACGGGCCGGAATCCGCCGTGTGGAGGATTCCGGCCCGGTCAAGCGGCGAACAGGTTTAGTTCTTGGACTGGTCGACCAGCTTGTTTTTCATGATCCACGGCATCATTTCGCGCAGCTGGCCGCCGACCTGCTCGATCGGGTGGGCTGCGTTGAGGCGACGACGTGCCGTCATGGACGGGTAGTTGGTCTTGCCTTCGAGGATGAACATCTTGGCGTATTCACCGCTCTGGATGCGCTTGAGTGCTTCGCGCATGGCGTAACGGGACTCTTCGTTGATCACCTCGTGGCCGGTCACGTACTCGCCAAACTCCGCATTGTTGGAGATGGAGTAGTTCATGTTGGCGATGCCGCCTTCGTACATCAGGTCGACGATCAGCTTGAGCTCGTGCAGGCACTCGAAGTAGGCCATTTCCGGCGCGTAGCCGGCTTCGGTCAGGGTTTCGAAGCCCATCTTCACCAGCTCGACGGCGCCGCCGCACAGCACGGCCTGCTCACCGAACAGGTCGGTCTCGGTCTCTTCGCGGAAGTTGGTTTCGATCACGCCGCCCTTGGTGCCGCCGTTGGCAGCAGCGTAGGACAGGGCGATGTCACGGGCCTTGCCGGAGACGTCCTGGTGCACCGCGATCAGCGAGGGCACGCCGCCGCCCTTGAGGTACTCGGAGCGCACGGTGTGGCCGGGGCCTTTCGGCGCGACCATGATCACGTCCAGATCGGCGCGCGGCACGACCTGGTTGTAGTGCACGTTGAAGCCGTGCGCGAAAGCCAGGGCAGCGCCTTTCTTGATGTTCGGCTCGACGTCGGCCTTGTAGACCTCGGGGATGGTCTCGTCCGGCAGCAGGATCATGACCACATCGGCGGTCTTGACGGCTTTGGCGATTTCTTCAACCTTGAGACCGGCATTCTTGGCCTTGTCCCACGAAGCGCCGCCCTTGCGCAGGGCAACGGTGACCTTGACGCCGGAGTCGTTAAGGTTCTGGGCGTGGGCGTGGCCCTGGGAGCCGTAGCCGACGATGGTGACCTTCTTGCCCTTGATCAGGGAGAGGTCGGCGTCCTTGTCGTAATAAACTTTCATGATGGTCCTTTCAGATGCGGAATCGCGTTGGCGGCCGCCATGATAACCGGCCGGCCGCAGGGTCGCAAAAACTGCGCGAGGCAGGGTTCAGGGTCAGAGCTTCAGGATGCGGTCGCCGCGGCCAATGCCGACAATACCGGAGCGTACCGTTTCCAGAATCAGGGCGTTATCGATGGCGCCGATAAACGAATCGAGCTTGGTCTGGTTGCCGGTCAATTCAATGATGTAGCTGGAGTCGGTGGCGTCGATGATGCGACCGCGGAAGATGTCCGCCATGCGCTTCATTTCTTCCCGATCCTTGCCGGTGGCACGCACCTTGATCAGCATGAGCTCGCGCTCGACGTGGGCTGACTCGGAGATGTCGACCACCTTGACCACGTCCACCAGCTTGTTCAGCTGCTTGGTGATCTGCTCGATGATGTCGTCCGAGCCGGAGGTGACGATGGTCATGCGCGACAGCGAGGCATCCTCGGTGGGCGCAACGGTGAGCGACTCGATGTTGTAGCCGCGTGCCGAGAACAGGCCGGAAACCCGTGACAGGGCGCCCGATTCGTTCTCGATCAACAGTGCGATGACGTGACGCATGGTGTTCCCTCGTTGGGAGAGTGTTGAAGAGCCGCTTGTGTTGCCGTACGGATTGCCGGAGGCCGGCATCCGCTGTCGCTGGCACCGGTGAGCGCCGACGACGGCCCGACATCGGTGAATGCCGGGCCCCGCATCAATCAAGCCGCGTTACAGATCCTCGGCCGACAGAATCATCTCGGTCAGCCCCTTGCCGCCCTGAACCATCGGATAGACGTTTTCGGTCTGGTCGATCTGGAAGTCCAGGAAGACGAGGTCGTTCTTGCGTGAGAAAGCTTCGCGCAGCGCGCCTTCGACGTCGGCCGGGCGATCGACCCGGATGCCGATGTGACCGTAGGCTTCGGCCAGCTTGGCAAAGTCGGGCAGCGAATCCATGTAGGACTCGGAGTAGCGACCACCATGGAACAGTTCCTGCCACTGGCGCACCATGCCCAGATAGCGGTTGTTCAGGTTGCAGATCTTGATCGGCAGGCGGAACTGCTTGCAGGTCGACAGCTCCTGGATGTTCATCTGGATCGAGGCTTCGCCGGTCACGCAGGCGACCTGCGCGTCGGGGTGGGCCAGCTGGGCGCCCATGGCGTAGGGCATGCCGACGCCCATCGTGCCCAGACCGCCGGAGTTGAGCCAGCGGCGCGGCTTGTCGAATTTGTAGTACTGGGCGGCCCACATCTGGTGCTGGCCGACGTCGGAGGTGATGAAGGCGTCGCCGCCGGTCACTTCCCACAGTTTTTCGACCACGTACTGCGGCTTGATGATCTCGTCCGAGTTCTTGTACTTCATGCAGTCACGGCTGCGCCACTCGTCGATCTGGCGCCACCAGGTGGCCAGCGACGCGGTGTCCTGCTCGTGCTTGCTCTCGTCGAGCAGACGGGCGAGCTCTTCGAGCACTTCCTTGACGTCGCCGACGATGGGCACGTCAACCTTCACGCGTTTGGAGATCGATGAGGGATCGATATCGATGTGGATGATCTTGCGCGGCTCGGCGGCGAAGTGGTTGGGGTCGCCGATCACGCGGTCATCGAAGCGGGCGCCGACGGCCAGCAGCACGTCGGAGAAGTGCATCGACATGTTGGCTTCGTAGGTGCCGTGCATGCCCGGCATGCCGAGGTATTGCTTGTCGGTGGCGGGGTAACCGCCCAGGCCCATCAGCGTGTTGGTGATCGGCATGCCCAGCTTGCGCACCAGCTTGGTCAGCGGCGCAGCGGCATCGGACAGGATCACGCCACCACCGGTGTAGATCATCGGGCGCTTGGCTTCGAGCAGCAGCTTGAGGGCTTTCTTGATCTGGCCCTGATGGCCTTTGACCACCGGGTTGTACGAGCGCATCTCGACCGACTTCGGGTAGTGATACTCGGCGCTCTGGGCGGAGACATCCTTGGGGATGTCCACCAGCACCGGGCCTGGACGGCCGGTCTTGGCCAGATGGAAGGCCTTTTTGATGGTCGAGGCGATATCGGCCGCGTCCTTGACCAGGAAGTTGTGTTTGACACAGGGGCGGGTAATGCCCACGGTGTCCACTTCCTGGAAGGCGTCCTGGCCGATCGCGGCGGTCGGCACCTGGCCGCTGATGATCACCATCGGAATCGAGTCGCAGTAGGCCGTGGCGATGCCGGTGACGGCGTTGGTCGCCCCCGGGCCGGAGGTCACCAGCGCGACGCCGACGGTCTCGGTCGAGCGGGCGTAGGCGTCGGCCGCGTGAATGGCAGCCTGCTCGTGGCGTACCAGGACGTGACGTACCTTTTCTTGTTGGAACAGCGCGTCATAAATAAAAAGCACTGCACCGCCAGGATAGCCGAACACATAGTCGACCTTTTCTTCCTGCAGGCACCTGATTACAATTTCCGCCCCAGTCAAGACCATTACTGCCCCTAATTCTCTGTATTTGCGTGGGAAACCCGTAACAGTACGCATCGGGTTGAGGCAGGTCAAGCCTATCTTGTGCGTAGCACAACGCGCTGAAAAGCCATGGCGCAGTGAGGATTCCCCCTGGATTCAGCGACTCAACTGAACGTTTTTCTGGCCAGCGTCGAACGCCACGCCTTTCGGCATGCGATGCTCGCGCTGCGTAACGAGGCGGGAGCGCTCGATGCGGTCCAGGAAGCAATGATGCGGCTGGCGACCAAATACGCCGATCGCGGCGCCGACGAATGGCCGCCCCTGTTCCAGCGCATCCTGCAAAACGTGATCCGCGACATGCTGCGTCGGCAGAAGGTGCGGCAGCTGTGGGTGTCGATGTGGTCGGGCTTTGGCGGCAAGGATGCCGAGGAGGCAGATGACCCGCTCGATACCCTGGTGGCCGCCGATGACAGCAATTTCAATCTCTCGCCGGAAACCCTGGTCGGGCGGGAGGAGACCCTGGCGCTGATCGAGGCCGAACTGGCGCGTTTGCCAACACGTCAACGTGAGGCATTCTTGCTGCGTTACTGGGAAGATATGAGTACGGCAGAGACCGCAGCCGCGATGGGCTGCTCCGAGGGCAGTGTGAAAACCCATTGTTCCCGTGCAACCCACACCCTGGCGGCGGCACTCCGGGCAAAAGGAATCAGCTTATGAACGACGAAACGAGCGAAGCACGGCTGGGCCGGCGCATTGGCGGCCTGCTCAGTCAGCGCAATGCGCAGCTCGGGCCGGACACCCGCGCCGCGCTGGCCGACGCACGTCGGCAGGCGGTGGCGGCGGCCAGCGAACGGCATTTCGGCGGTTTTCGTGTACCGCGGACCGGGATGTCCTGGTGGGCCGGCGCCAAGCCGGCGGCGGCAGCCGTGCTGGTGTTGGGCCTGCTGTTTGCCGGAGACTATGTGAATACGGCGCGGACGCAGGCGGTGCAGGGCGAGGTGGAAACCGCGCTGCTCGCTGACGATCTTCCAATTGACGCCTATCTTGATCAAGGATTTCGTGCATGGCTGTTGGCCGAATCGTCCTCTTCGCGTTCCTGAGCGCGTTCACTTCGCTGGCCCTGGCGGGCAACGAGTGGCGAGAACTCAGCCGCGAGCAGCAACGCGCGCTGTCGCCGCTGGCCGGACAATGGCAGTCACTGGATGCCAGGTCGAGAGACCGCTGGCTGCGCATGACCGACCGGTTCGACCAGCTCACCCCGGAGGAGCAGTCCCGTGTGCAGGGGCGCATGCGTAACTGGTCGAGTCTGTCGCCCAAGGAGCGGGCCCACGCGGTGGATCAATATCGCGCCTTGCGCCGTATCCCGCCCGAACAACGCGAGGCGCTGCAACAGCGCTGGCAGGAATACCAGGAGCTGTCGCCCGAAGCGCGCGAGCGCGCCCGTAAAGACTCACGCAAAGACCGTAATTCGAAGAAAGACAAGGACCGCAATTGACCGATCGCCCTCAAGTCGAACTGGCCGGCCTGCGCCGACGGCTGGCCGCGCTGGTGTATGAAGCCCTGTTGCTGGTCGGTGTGCTGGCCTTGCTCTATCTCATCCCGCATCTGATTTACGGCGTGGTCTTTGAAGACGCGGCGGCCGGGTGGTTCAGCTGGCTGCACATCGTCATCGTGCTCGGCGCCTACTTCTTGTTCTACTGGTGTCGCAGCGGTCAGACCCTGGCCATGCAGACCTGGCGGCTTCGGCTGGTGACGGCCGACGAGGGCAAACCCGTGCCGTTCCGGCAGGGCCTGCTGCGCTATGCGCTGGCCTGGCCCTCGGTGTGCCTGTTCGGTGCCGGCCTGTGGTGGGCGCTGATCGACCGTGATCGCCAGTTCGCGCACGACCGACTGGCGCGGACCGCGATCATTTTGCTACCCGCGGGCGAGAAAATGGGCGCCTGATTTCGCGATAGATTCCTTGTTTTGAAGCCTTTCGGCAGCTATAGTCCGGCCGCGGTCTGCGTTACCGCTTGAGCTGTCCCGGGCCTGAGTGCCCACCGTAAGTCGAGGTGTGATGGATCGCGCCCCGACGGTTGAAAACAAGGAATCCACCATGATGCAGTTGTCGATGCGTCGCGCCATGCTGCGCGCGCTCACCGCTGCCGGTCTCGCTTTTGCGTTGCCGGCAAGTCCCGTGTTTGCGGCCGACACCCTCCGCGTGTCCGCCATCCCCGACGAATCGCCGACCGAATTGCAGCGCAAGTTCGCACCGCTGGGTGCTTACCTCGAGCAGCAGATCGGCATGCCGGTCAAGTTTGTGCCGGTCACCGACTACGCTGCCGTGGTCGAAGCGCTGGGCGCGGGCAAGGTCGATCTGGCCTGGCTGGGCGGCTTCACCTATGTGCAGGCCAAGCTGCGCACCAACGGCACCGCCGTGCCCCTGGTGCAGCGCGAAGAAGACGCCCGCTTCACCTCCAAATTCATCACCGCCAGCGACGACATCAAGACCTTCGCCGACCTCAAGGGCAAGCGCTTTGCCTTCGGTTCGCCGTCGTCCACCTCCGGCCACCTGATGCCGCGTTTCTTCCTGGGCAAGGAAGGCATCTCGCCCGACACCGACTTCGCCAACGTCGCCTTCTCGGGCGCGCATGACGCCACCGCCGCCTTCGTCGCCGCTGGCAAGGTCGACGCCGGTGCGCTCAACGCCTCGGTGTGGGACAAGCTCGTGGCCAGCGGCAAGGTCGACACCACCAAGGTGCGCGTGTTTGCCACCACGCCGCCGTACTTCGACTACAACTGGACGGTGCGTGGCGACCTCGACGCCGGCCTGCAGGCCAAGCTCAAGGCCGCCTTCCTGGCGCTTGACCCGGCAAAGGCCGAGCACAAGGCCATCCTCGATCTGCAACGCGCCGCACGCTTCATCCCGACCGAGCCGGCCAACTACGACGGCATTGAATCCGCCGCACGCGCAGCCGGTCTGCTCAAGTAAATCGGGATGATCACGCTCGCGGCACTCAGCGTCGCCTACGCCGATGGCCGGCGCGCGCTCGACGATCTGGATCTGTCGATCGCGCCCGGCGAGCGGGTGGCCTTGATCGGCCCCTCCGGCGCCGGCAAGACCACCTTGCTGCGGGTGATCGGCGCCAGCTTGCGGCCGACGGCGGGCCAGTTGCAACTCGACGGGGTGGATCCCTGGGCGTTGGGCAGCGGCCCGTTGCAGGCGCTGCGTGCGCGCATCGGCAAGATGCACCAGGCGCCGCCGATCCCGCCGCGACAGCGCGTGATCACCGCCGTGCTGGCCGGGCGCCTGGGGCAATGGCCGCTGTGGCGCGCCGTGGCCTCGCTGGTCTATCCGCTGGATATCGCCGGCACCCGCGCCGTGCTCGAGCCACTGGGCCTGGCCGAGCGCCTGTTCGACCGTTGTGATCAGCTCTCGGGCGGGCAGCTGCAACGTGTCGCGCTGGCGCGGCTGTTCTATCAGAAACCGGAAATCGTGCTGGCCGATGAGCCCGTTTCGGCGCTCGACCCGGCGTTGGCCCGGTCAGTGGCGGTGGCGCTCAATGAAGATGCCAAACGGCGCGACGTGACCCTCATCGCCAGCCTGCACGCGGTGGATCTGGCGCTGTCGGAGTTCTCGCGCGTCATCGGCCTGCGCGAGGGGCGTATCGTTTTCGATCGTCCGGCGGCGCAGGTGCTCACCGCTGACATTGATGCGCTGTATGCCGGCGCGTCGCACGCTGCCGCTCATGACACGCCAGACCAGCACGTGCCGTCTGCCAAGCCGCGGCTGACGCGTTGCGCATGAGTGTCTCGCAGCACGACCCGGCCGCACGTGGTCGGGCCACCGCGCTGGTGGTGGCCGTGTGCGTGCTGTGGCCCTTGCTGCAGGTCGCGCAGTTTGAGCCCGCGGTCTTGTTCGACGCCGGTAACCTCGCCACGCTCGGCGGCTTTCTTGGCACCTTCTTGCCGCCCGCGACCGACGCAAATTTTCTCGGCTACCTGGCCTCCGCTACGCTGGACACCCTCGCTATCGCCACCATCGGTATCGCGCTCGCCATGCTGATCGCCGTGCCGCTGGCGTTGTTGTCGACCCGTAGCCTGTCGATTGGCCGGCTCGACGGCCGCCTGCGCCCGGTGTCGGAAGTGATTCGTGTGATCGCCCGCGGGCTCACGCTGGTGCTGCGCGGCGTGCCCGAGCTGGTGTGGGCGCTGGTGTTCGTGCGTATTTTTGGCCTCGGCCCGGCCGCCGGCGTGGCCGCGCTGGCCATCACTTATGGCGGCATGCTGGCCAAGGTGTACTCGGAAATTCTCGAGTCCAGCGATCTGTCGCCGACCCGCGCCTTGCTCGCCGCGGGCAGCGGTCGGCTCGCCGCGCTGGGCTACGGCCTGCTGCCGGTGGCCTCGGATGAGCTGGTGTCTTACACCGTCTATCGCTGGGAGTGCGCAGTGCGCGCCTCGGTGGTGATGGGATTTGTGGGCGCCGGTGGCCTGGGGCAGTTGATGGACCAGTCGATGAAGATGCTCAACGGCGGTGAGGCCTGCAGCATCCTGATCACCTTTTTGCTGCTGGTGATGGCGGCCGATGCCCTGAGCGCCTGGCTGCGCCGGCAGGTACGCTGATGCAACCGGTGACGCCGCGGGTGATGCCGCGTCGCGGACTGATGCTGACCGCGCTGGTGCTGGCGGCGGTGGCGGCCAGTGTGTGGCGGCTCGATCTGATCGCTGCCTTTGCCGAAGGGCAGGACAGTCTGGGGGAATTGCTCGGCTTCCTGCAGCGCTTTGCGGCGCCAGATACCTCGCCAGCCTTTTTGGCCAAGGTCGGGCAGGGTGCCATCGAGACCTTGGCTATCTCGTTGATCGGCACCTTGCTCGCGGTGATCGGGGGTGTCGCGCTGGCACTGCCGGCCAGCGGCCGACTGGGGCGGCTCGGTCAGTTGGCATCGCGCTTTATTCTTAACCTGCTGCGCTCGGTGCCCGAGCTGGTATGGGCCACGCTCACCGTGCTCGCCGCCGGTCTCGGTCCCTTCGCTGGTACGCTGGCGCTGGCCCTGCACACCACCGGCGTGCTCGGCCGGCTCTACGCCGAGGCGCTGGAGAACGCACCCCCCGCGCCCGAAGCCGCACTGCGTGGCGCCGGCAGCGGGGCGGCCGCGGCGTTTTTGTATGGCACCTTGCCGGCGGTCGCTCCGCAGTGGGTCGCCTACGGTCTGTATCGCTGGGAAATGAATATCCGTATGGCGGCCATCCTCGGCTTTGTCGGCGCCGGTGGCCTTGGCGCGCAACTCTATTACGCGTTGTCGCTGTTCCATGAGGCGCAAGCGGCCACGCTGATTGTGGCCATGTTGGTGCTGTCGTTGGCCGTCGATGCGCTCAGTGGCTGGCTGCGGCGACGCTTGGTCGTGGCGTGAGGCCGGCCGTGATGGGGCTTTAACCTACCCCCGTCCAGAGGGCACAATGAGGCTCCCCAACCGGAGACTCGCCATGGCTATCCAGCCCTTTCATCTTGCGTTTCCTGTCGACGACCTCGACGCCGCTCGTCGTTTTTATGGTGCCGTGCTCGGCTGCCCCGAGGGGCGCTCGTCGGACCACTGGATCGACTTCGACCTCTTCGGCCATCAGATCGTTGCCCATCTCGCACCGGGCCGCGGTGGCCGCCAGGCGAGCAATGCGGTGGATGGCGACGATGTGCCGGTGCCGCATTTTGGCGTGGTGCTGGCGATGCCCGACTTTGACGCGCTGGCCGCACGGCTGAAGACGGCAGGCGTGCGCTTCATCATCGAGCCGCATATTCGTTTCGCCGGTCTGCCCGGCGAGCAGGCGACCATGTTCTTTCTCGATCCGTCGGGTAATGCGCTGGAGTTCAAGGCCTTTGCCGATATCGGGCGCTTGTTTGCCAAACAGTGATGGCGGTGGGTTACCGGGTTCCAGGTAGCTCCTTGGTGTAGAAAACAGCCACCGTAAACGGTGGCCGTGTGTGCTGACGAGTGAAGGGCGGCTTTGAGTGACGGCGCCTACTGCGGTGGCCGTAACTCGGGCGGCAGCGGTTTGCGCCGGTAGCCGTCGCCGGGGGGGTAGTTGGCGGCGAGGTAGTCGAAGATTTTCCGCTCCATTTCGGGCTCGAACTGCCACAAACCCTGGGTGGCCTGCATCCAGCGGATGATGCTCTCCCAGGTTTTACGCGAGCCGCGCTGGGCAGTGACCAGCTTGGACGAGTGACACACTGTGCACTGCGCTTTGACCAGCTCCCAGTCGGGCGCGATGATGAAGCCCGACTCGGGGTCCACGTCTTTGGCCGCCGCGCCCAGACTCACGCTACACAGCGCGGCGAACACCGTTTTTTTGAGAATCGTGTTCATCGCTCATACCGCCTTCACCGCAACGCGATGACATGCGTTGTTGAGGTAGCCGCGCGGATTCCAGCCCGGCATGACCATCGGCTGTGAGCGCCCGGTGCTGTCGATCGCGCGCGCCCAGATCTCGAAGTAGCCAATGCTCGGCAGCGTAACGTCGGCCGACCAGTGCTGCCAGGCGATCGAGTTGGCAGGCCGTTCCAGACTGGCTTTTTGCCAGGTGGCGCCAAAGTCGATGGACACCAGCACCTCATCGACGTCGAGGTCGCCTGCCCAGGCATGCCCGCGGATCGAAAGCGGTTTGTTCTGGGGATGCACGATGCCGGATTCGGGGAAGGTGATCAGCGACTTGACCGGCATCGAGCCGATGACGCACATGTTCTCATCGGCGACCTCGGCACCCGGGGCGACCGGGGTGCAGGGCACGCGATACGACTGACCGGTCATTTTCGGGCCGTCGTGCTCCTTGTTGCGGATCACGATCTTTTTCAGCCACTTGCCGGAGGTCGAGCCCGGCCAGCCGCCGGCCACGAGACGCAGGGGGTGACCATTGAGTGCAGGGATGTCTTCGCCGTTCATGGCCCAGGCGATCAGGGTTTCGTCGCGCAGGGCTTTTTCCATGGGCACGCCGCGTGAAATGACGACCTTGTCGGGGTCGCCACTCAAGTGCGTGTCGGCACCGTAGTAGCCGACATAGACCGCGTCATCCTTGATGCCACAGGCCTTGAGCACGTCGCGCAGGCGCACGCCGGTGAAGGTCGGGCAGGCGATCGCGCCCACCACCCACTGGTTGCCTTTGGCGGGTGGGTTGAACTCGCTGCGCCCGTTGCCGCCGCATTCGATCTGCAACTGATAGGTGTGATGCTCGAAGCGCTCCTTGAGCTGGGCGATGGTGAAGCTCATCGGGGTGACGCAGGACTCGCCGGCGATCTCCAGCGTCCACGTGGCCGGATCGACCGACGATTCGACCGGCGGGATGCCGTTGTTGCGCACGAACATGCGGTGGGCCGGCGTGATCTTGTCGTCCAGCAGATGTGCCGGGGTTTCGGCGTTGATCGGGCGGTCGTTATGGACGATGAGGCCATCGCGACCGGGGATCACGAAGGGCTCGGGCGAGGCGGCGAGCGCGGCGGGTATCAGACCGCCGGGCATCTTCTCCCAGAACGGAATGTGCGCGCCGACTGCCGCGCTCATGGCCAGCAGCCCCGTCTTTTTGAGAAAGCCGCGACGGCTGGTGCTGTCCACCTTGCGGCCCCACAATAACCAGTCAGCCTGCTGCGGATCTTGAGCGTAAAGCTCGTGGATGCCGCGCTCTTGTTTCTTTTTTGTCATTATGTGTTCTCCAAACGCTGTTGGGGGGTGTTGCACTCGCAGTGCTAGAACGGCCAGCTATTCCGGTCAATGCAAACTGAGTGCCAAAGCTGGCTGCGATGTATTGGTCCAGTGGGTTGTTGGTTGTGTTTTTTAAGTTGCTGTTTATTAAAGATAGTTCTCGTTTTGTTTTTTGCCGAGGATCGATTTGAGATGCGCTCATGAAACCCGCTGAACATCCCTCTGCCCTGCGCATCGGCAGGCTTCTGAATGAGGCCGGCGTTGATACACAGGTTGTCGAATTCGAACGCCCCACACGCACCAGCGCCGAGGCCGCAGCGGCCATCGGTTGCTCGATCGCTGAGATAGCGAAATCCATCGTGTTCCGTGGTGAAAGTAGTGGCCTGGCCGTGATCGTGGTGGCCAGTGGTGACAATCGCGTCAGTGAAGCGAAGGTGTCCGAGGCGGTCGGCGAAGCGCTGGCCCGCGCCGGTGCCGACTTCGTCCGTAGCGCCACCGGCTATGCCATCGGCGGCGTGGCGCCGCTGGGCCATGCTCAGCCAGTGAAATTGTTGCTGGATGAAGATCTGCAGCGCTTCGAGACGGTGTGGGCGGCGGCGGGGACGCCGTTTTCGGTATTCCCTTTGCGACCGGAGCTCTTGCCGGCACTGACGGGCGCGGATTGGGCGGATATCCGGGTCTAGGCTTTTTCAGGCGGCTGAGCACATCGACCAATGCTGGATCACAAACTTTTCTACTTTGTTGCCGGGCTGACACTCGGGCTCGCGCTGGCCTTTGGCCCGGCGGTGGTCCGGCGCGTGGTCAGCGCGCTGGAGGGGCCGGATCGGGTGATGGTCTATCGGACGCTTGATGGGCACGATTTGCACCTGCATGTATTCTCGGCAAAAGGACAGCGGCCGTCGACTGGGGCGCCAGCGCTGCTGCTGTTTCATGGGGGGGCGTGGCAGTACGGCAGCCCCGAGGCCTTCTTCCCGCAATGCCGGGTGTTTGCGGCGCGCGGCGTGAGCTGTATCAGCGCCGAATACCGGATTGCCTCGCGACATGACACCGATCCGCGCGCGGCTGTTGAGGACGCGCATGCGGCCTTGGCCTATGTGCGGGGCCATGCGGGGGCATTGGGTATCGACGCCGCGCGTATTGCCGCGGGCGGCGGTTCGGCAGGCGGACATCTGGCCGCCATGCTCGGCGTGGCCGCGGATGAGGCGCTGCGGCCTGCCGCCATGGTGCTATACAACCCCATGCTGGATTTGTCGCCGGGCAAACCGGACCATCATCTGGTGGCGGAGTTCTGGCAGGACGTGTCGCCTTTGCAGTTGGTCGATTCCGTCGTGCCGCCAAATGTGATCTTGCTCGGCACCGAAGATCGCGAGGTGCCGGTGGTCAGTGCGCAGGCGTTTTGCCATGCGGTGATCGGCCACGGCGGGCGCTGCGAGCTGGCCTTGTATGAGGGCGCGAAGCACGGATTCTTCAATCTGCGCGAGAATGACCGGGCGTACTTCGATGCCACCAACCAACGCGTCGCCGCGTTTCTGGCCAGCTTGGGCTGGCTGAGCGACTGAACGCACCGGCCGGTTTGGTTGATATTGGAACCACTGATGAATTCGATTCTCGACAATATTCTCTGGCACACGCTGTCGGGGCCGCATGCCCGGTTCTCGGTGGGCACGCAAACCGTGCGCCGATATGCCCCCGGCTTTTCGCCGATCATCGGTTTTGCCGATGAGTTGCAGCCGGATCTGGTGGCGCTGAAACCATTTTGCCAATCTGGTGAGCATTTCTACTGCGCGGGCTGGACCGGCGTGGTGCCAGCGGGCTGGCGGCTGGAGGCCGAAGCGAGCATGTTTCGTATGGTCTGGGCGGCCGAGGTGCCGGCAGAAGACGTGCGTGGCGACGCCGGGATCGTGCCCCTCACCGCCGAGCACGCCGAGGCAGCACTCGCGCTCGCCACGCTCACCAACCCCGGCCCGTTCGGGCTGCGGACCCTCGAACTGGGTGAGTACTTCGGCAGTTTTGAAAATGGTCAGCTCGTCGCTATGGCCGGCGAGCGCATGCAGGCGGGTGAGTTTCACGAGATCAGCGGCGTGTGTACCCATCCCGATTTCCAGGCGAAGGGCTTGGCACGGCGCTTGATGCTGGCCTTGATCCGCCGACAACTGCAGCATGGCGAAACGCCGTTTCTGCATGTGATGAGCGACAACGCCACGGCCCACGGCTTGTATCAGCGGATGGGCTTCGAGGACTACTGTGAAGTGCCGGTGCGCGTGATTTCGCGGCTGTAGGTTCGTAGGCCGCAGGCCGGAATCCGGGATGGCGGTTGAACTGTCCTCGCTGCAGGTTGCGCGTGTGGCAACGGATTTCGGATTCCGCTGCGCCGCATTCGGGCTACGCCCCTAAGTGGCCGCCGAGGAAAAATTGGCGGTAACAGGAAAGTATGGTTACCAAACAAAAAAGCCCCGCTCGGTGAGCGGGGCTTTTTTTACTTGAGTGGGCATGCCGCCGGATGAGTCCGGCCCTACATCGCCGTAAGCTGCGCATACAGCATCGGCAGCCGCGACGGCAGGTCTTCGGGTTTGCGGATGACGGTGAAACCGGCGGGGCCGAAGAGGTGGGGCAGGTAGCCTTCGCCTTCCTTGTCGATGGTGACGCAGAAGGGTTTGAGGCCGGCGGTGCGCGCTTCGATGAGGCTCATGCGGGTGTCTTCGATGCCGTAGCGACTGTCGTACTGGTCGAGGTCGTTGGGCTTGCCGTCGGAGAGGATGAGCATCAGACGCAGGGCGTTGGGCTGTTTTTCGAGGATGCGGCTGGCGTAGCGGATGGCGGCGCCCATGCGGGTGTAGTAGCCGGGCTTGAGCGCGGCGATGCGGCCACGGGTGGGGGCGCCGTGCTTTTCTTCGAAGGTCTTGATCTGGTGGAAGCGGATGTTCTCGCGCCGCCGGCTGGAGAAGCCGTAGAGCGAAAAGTTGTCGCCGGTGGCGCCGAGCGCTTCGGAGAACATCATGAGGCTGTCTCGGATCACGTCGATGACGCGGGCGGTGTCGCTGACCCAGGCGTCGGTCGATAGCGAGAGGTCGGCGAGCACCAGGCAGGCCATGTCGCGTTCATGGCGCTCCAGCTTGAGGTAGCTGCCGAAGTCGTTGTCGCTATGGCCGGCGCGGCGGTCGGACCAGCTACGCACGCAGGCGTCGACATCGAGTTCGGAACCGTCGGGCTGGTTCTTGAACCAGCGGCGCGAGGGGGCGAGCGCTTCGAGCTGCTGGCGCACCTTGCGTACCGGCTTGCGCAGCCGCTCGGGCACCTCGATGGGCGGGGCGTCGCGAGCGTCGAGCAGATCGAGCCGGCACTGGTCTTTCTTGAGAATGCGTTTTTTCCAGTCCCATTCGGGTAGCAGAATGCCGCTTTTGAGGGGGATGTCGTCGGCCGCGGCCGAGGGCAGGTCGAGGTCGAAACGCACGCGTGAGGCGATGGTTTTGCCGTCGCGGGCGACGGCGAGCTTGTCCATGTCGGGTGCGGCTTTGGCCGCGTCGTCATCGGTGTCTTCGTCCAGCGCGCGATTGACCTTTACGTACTCGGCCCACGACACCAGGGACTCGGCGCGGAAGGGGAGGATGAAGCCGTTTTCGCCGTCGGGCATGTCTTCGCGCGTGGCTTGCTGGCGCTGCTGGGTGGCGTCGACGGTTTCGTCGCGCGCTTCGTCGGGGTCTTGCGGATCGCTTTGCGCATCGTCTGGCTGGGTGCGGCGGTCGATCTGCGCGGGCGAGGGGTAGAGCCACAGCGGTACCGGTTGCGGCGGACGCTTGCTGGCGGGCAGCGGGCCGATGCTGCCGGGGTCGTTGAGGGCCTGGCGAATGGCGGTTTCGACGGCGGCTTCGTCCTTGGGCAGTTTTTCGGGGGGAAGGCGCAGTTCAAGGCACGCGGTGACCAGCCGGCGGTAACGCGATTCGAAGCCGGGGTAGCGTTGCAGCGTGAACAGCGTGGCCTGCTGGTTGGCGACGAGCCAGTCGCCGGTGGCGCGGCCGGTGGCGGCGGCCTGGGCGATCAGCCACAGGTAGAGGTCGCGGTTGGCGGCGCGGTCGGGGAACAGCGAGAGGCTGGGCGGCAGGTTGAGGGTTTCGGCGTCGCGCGTGGCATGGGCGACGCGGTCTTCGATGTGGGCGACACGGGCCAGCCAGCGGCGCCGGCCACCGTGCTCGACTTCGGCTGCGGCGGCCACGCGCAGGCCGGGGTCGCCGCCGAGGGCGCGAAACAGGACGCCTGCGGTTTTCTCGATGTCTTCGAGATGCACGATGGCGTCCGGGTAGTCGCGCCGGGCACTGCGGGTGATGAATTTGTGCCAGAGGTCGCCGACGTATTCTTCCATTAGCTTCTTACCTTTGTGCTGGCGCGCAGGCCGGCTTCGTTCTGTCTTGCGGCTTCGCCGCTGACCCATGAGAGCAGCGGGCCGTTGGGGTTGTCTTTTTGGGTTGTGGCGCAGGCGCTGATGCATTGCGCACACTGGGTGCAGGTGAACATTTGGCGCTTGATATTGCGCGGCTTGAGGCGCATGGGGCAGACGTGGTCGCAGGCCGAATAGCAATCATTGCAATCGGCGCCGCGCTTGCGCTCGAAGCCGACCACCATGGCGTCGCGGTTGCCCATCCAGGCGAGTGACTGGAACAGGCCGACGGCGCAGGCGAAGCGGCAGAACAGGTGTCGCGCAAAGAGGAATTCGGCCGACAGCACCACGGTGCCGGCGGTGATGAAAATGAACTGGTTGCGGGTGGGGGTGCCAGCCAGCAAATTGCTGTACACCTCGAAGGGCGGCAGCAGATAGGTGAGCAGCACGACGGCCCACACGAAGGCAAAGCCGACGGCGAGCGGGGCGGTGATGAACCACCAGCGTGGATCGGCGCGCCAGGTGGTGCCGTCGGGCTCGCGCGTGGGGAGCGCGCGCTTTTCCCAGACGCTGGGTTTGCCGGTAGCGCGGCGCATGAACTGGTTGATGGTTTCGACCACCGAGAAGTGCGGACACAGCCAGCCGCAGTAGAGCCGACCCCATTTCCACGAGACCCAGATCAGTACGGCACCCGTGCCAAGAATGGGCAGAAAAATCTTCAGGCCGATGTTGGTCCACAGTTGGCCGAGGCCGATCAGGCCGGCGCTGTAGTCGGCCAGCCCGACGCGCCATTCCATGCCGAGAAACCAGGCATGGCCAGCAACGAGGTCGTAGCGCAGCAGGTCGAACACCGGGGCGAGCACAAAGAGGACAAAGAAGCTGATTTGCGCCCATAGCCGGGTGCGCTGACGGCCGCCATCGGGCGCGCCGCTGCCGGCCGGAATGATCGGGATGATGCGCTCAGACACGTCAGGTATCACAGGGTCGGCCGACCAGCGGGAAGCGGTAGGGCTTGCCGGCGAGCGCGCGGGCCAGTCCGATCGCGCCGAAAAAGATCAGCGTGGTGTGGCAGGTGGTGAAGTAGAGAATGGCGACCACCCAGGTGTTGGCCGACTGGTAGCCGCCCAGAAAAATGATGGCTGCGTTGGCGATGATCAGCAGGAAGCCGGCCCACAGACTGGCGAAGAACACCTGGTCGAGGTGGCAGCGCGCGAGCGCGGTGGCGTTTTTGCGCTTGGTGAACCACAGCCAGACGATGCCGATGAAACCCACGCCTGGCACGATCATGAGATTGACCAGGTAGAGGGCTTCAGCGGCGACGGCAAGTGCCTGACCTTCTTCGGATGCGGCGGGGGACGTGGTATCCATGGCTGGGCTCGCTTGGCGGGTGGAATGCTTTCAGCGTAGCAGGCCGCCCGCGCGATGCGGGCGACTCAGCGACCGAAAGTCGCGTTGACCACTTCCATCAGGGCATCGGCCGTCTCGATGTCGTCGGTCAGACTTTCGACAATCGCGGCGCGGCAGGATTCAACGGGATCGAGTCCGTCACGAATCAGTGTTGCCGCGTAAACCAGCAAGCGGGTGGAGACGACCTCTTCGAGGTCAACATCCTTGAGGGCGCGCAGGCTACGGCCGATGTTCACCAGGCGGGTGGCCAGCATCGGGTCGCAGGCGGTTTCGCCGATCAGCACTTTCTGCTCGCGCTCGGCGCTCGGGAAGTCAAAGCGCATGCTCACGAAGCGCTGTCGCGTCGAGGGCTTGAGGCCTTTGAGGAAGTTCTGATAGCCTGGGTTGTAGCTGATGACGAGCATGAATCCCGGCGGGGCTTCGAGCAATTCACCGGTGCGGTCGATGGGCAGCACGCGGCGGTCGTCGGCCAGCGGATGGAGCACCACGGTGGTGTCCTTGCGCGCCTCGACGACTTCGTCGAGATAGCAGATGCCGCCTTCGCGCACGGCGCGGGTCAGTGGGCCGTCGCACCACACGGTTTCGCCGTCGCCGATCAGGTGCCGGCCAACCAGGTCGGCCGCGGTGAGGTCGTCATGGCAGGCGACGGTGTGCAGCGGCAGCTTGAGCCGGGCTGCCATGTGGGCGACGAAGCGGGTCTTGCCGACGCCGGTGGGGCCTTTGATGAGCAGGGGCAAGCGATTCTTCCAGGCGTGCTCGAACAGTTCGATTTCGTTTCCGGAGGCTTCGTAATAGGGCAGGTCGGTGTTCACGCGGGTATCCATCTTTTGGCTTGTTCTCTGAGGGTTCGGATCAGGGCAGGCTGATCAGGTAGGCGAGGCTGATCAGCCCCAACACCAGAAGCGCCCACCCTATCACGATGCCTCGCCAGAAGAATTTGACGGGACGCAAAGCCATGAAGTCGAGGATGACCAGACGGCACTTGACGAAGGTCAGCGTGAGCAGGCCGCCCATGACTGGCAGCAGCACGTTGTGGTCTTGCCACCAGTCGCCGATCAGCCAGGTTGCGATGGTGGCGGCGACGAGGATGGCGTAGGCGAGGTCGATCTTTCGGGCGGGAATGATTGGGCTCATGTCGGCTCCTTAACGCATCACGTAGACCAGCGGGAACAGCACGATCCACACCAGATCGACCATGTGCCAGTAGGCCGCGCCGCTCTCCAGTCCGTTGGCGCTGTCGGGCGTGTAAAGGCCTTTTCGGGTTTGTGCCCACAACACCGTCAGAATCACCATGCCGAGAATGACGTGCATGAAGTGAAAGAAGGTGAGCGAGATGTAGAACATGTAGAAGGTGTTGGTCGACAGTGTGATGCCGGCGCCGAACACATGCGAGTACTCGAACAGCTTGATCACCAGAAAGCCGGCGCCCCCGGCGATGCCGCCGAGCAACCAGCGGCTCGCCTTGGCGCTGTCGTTGTACTTGACGACGGCATGTACGCCGCGTGCCACGCACCAACTGGCGGTGATCAGCAGCAAGGTGTTGGCGGCGCCTGCGTCCCGGTTGAGAGTGCGCTGCATTTCGTCGAACAGCTCGGGGTTTTTCGCACGCGCGAAGGCGTAGGCGGCGAAGAACACCGCGAAGGCCAGCAGTTCGGCGAGGATGAAAAACCAGATGGCGAGATCGCCGGGCGGCGCAATATGCAGCTCGTCCGCCGACTCTGTGAGTGCGGTACTTGTTGGGGTCATTGTTCTGTCTTGTAGTAGTGGATCAACAGATCAGCGAAGGCTAATTGGGTTCGGCCTTGTCGACCTTGATGTGAACCAAACATGCGTCAGATGGTTTCCCAGAGTTGGCAGCGATTATTGGCGGGCATGGGGATGTCGGCCAGATGGCGCAAACCCGCGGCGTGGGCCAGCGCATTGACGGCTTCGAAATCGCGGATGCCCATGTGTGGCGCCTCGGCCCTCAGATGGGCGTCAAACAGGGCGTTGCTGTCACTGGTGTGCTGGCCGCCGATACGGAAAGGACCGTAAATGAGCACACGTGCACCTGGTGCAAGTATGGCGGGCAGGCCGGCAAACAGCTGCTCGACTTCAGGCCAGCCCATGATGTGGAGCGTGTTGGCTGAATACACCGCGTCGACCTGAAGCTGCGGCCATGTGTCGCACACGTCGAGCATCAGCGGGGCAGGTGTGTTTGGCAGCGCCGCTTCGTCGAGCCATGCGCGAATGCCAGGAAGATTCTGCGCACGATCAGAGCACTGCCAGGTCAGGTGTGGCAATGCCGCGGCGAAGTGAATCGCGTGCTGCCCAGTGCCAGCGCCAATTTCAAGTACATGACGGCGATCCGAGAAGTGCGTTGTGAGCACCTGGCAGATCGGTTCGCGATTTCGCTCGCAGGCTTGGGAAAAGGGCTTTTGCATGAGGGATTCCAATGTGGATTGTCGTCAGGTCTGGACTCAAGTTGACCCGCTGGAAGACGTTACCAGTCTTATAACTTATGCCGGATATGTGAGGATAGACATGCAGATTTTTAACCGGATGAAGCTGTCGGTGCGCTTGTTCGTGCTGTCGCTGGTGTCGCTGGTGTCGCTTGCCGTTGTGGCGGCCGGCGCACTTCGTTCGCTGGATGAGCTGTTAACTGCTGAGCGGCGCAGCAGCATTGAGCGGCTCACCGAGTCGGCGCATGCCACTGTTGCGTACTTCCATGGCCTGGCTGAAAAGGGGCAGATGAGTATGGACGACGCCAAGGCGCAGGCGGCTTCCGCGGTGGGCGCGATGCGCTACGGTGATGGCGAGTACTTCTGGATCAACGACATGAACCAGGCCATGGTCATGCATGCGGTCAAGCCGGACCTCAATGGCAAGGACTTGTCAGCACTCAAGGACGCCAATGGCAAGCTGATCTTCAAGGATATGGTGGCGGCTGTAAGCCAAAAGGGACAGGGCTTTGTGGACTACCTTTGGCCCAAGCCGGGTGAGGACGCGCCACAGCCGAAGATTTCGTTCGTGAAGGGCTTTGCACCGTGGAACTGGGTGATCGGCACCGGCGTGTATGTGAGCGACCTGAAGACCATCTTTTGGTCGCATGCGTCGAGTTCCCTCATTCTGGTGGCGCTTGGATTCATCGTTACGCTGGGTGTTGGCTGGTTGATCGGTCGCAGCATTTTGCGTGCGTTGGGCGGTGAGCCCGATATGCTGGCCAAGGTGACGCAGCGAATTGCGTCGGGTGATCTCAGCGGCGATGTGGTGGTGCCGAAAGGGGATAGCAGCAGTGTGGTATTCGCGATTCACAGGATGCAGGCGGATCTCAAAACCATGATTCAGGCAGTGCGTCGACAGGCTGATCAGATAGCCGTCTCCGCGCAAGCGGTGGCGCAGGCGTCGGCGACGGTTCGCGAGGCCGCGGGCGGTCAGGCGTCGGCGGCAGAGTCGACGGCGGCTGCGGTGGAAGAGATTGCGGTCAGTGTTGCCCATGTGGCGGCGAATACCGAAGAGTCGCAGTTCAACTCCGAGCGCACGTGTGCAGCGGCAAGTGAGGGCGAGCAGCAATCGTCGGTGGCGTCCGAGAGCATTGCCAACGTTTCCGAGACGGTGGTACAAGCGGCTGCCCAGATTCAGGTACTCAAATCCCGTTCGAGCGAGATCGGCACCATCGCTCAGGTGATTCGCGAGATTGCCGATCAGACCAATCTGTTGGCACTCAACGCCGCCATCGAGGCGGCCCGCGCTGGCGAGCAGGGCCGGGGGTTTGCGGTGGTGGCGGATGAGGTGCGCGGCCTGGCGGAGCGCACGGGGGCTGCAACCTCGAAGATTTCGGAAGTGATCGTTGCTGTTCAGAAAGAGACCAACATCGCCGTCGAAAGTATTGAGGCGATTACGCCCAAGGTGCAAAAAGGTAGTGAATTGTCGGCGCAGGCTGCCAGTTCGCTGCGCTCGATTCAGGACAGCGCCCGCGGCACCATGCAGCGCGTCAGCGATGTGGCGCTGTCGATGAAGGAATTGAGCGCGGGCGCGGATGCGATTGCCAAAAACATGGAGGCGATTACCGAGATGGCCGGTCGCAGTACCGAAGCCACCGAGCGCAACGCCGATGCCACCGCGGTGCTGGAGGGTACCGCCAGTGAGTTGAAGCAGCTGATCGACCGCTTCCGGACTTGAGGCATCGTCGGCTCATACAAGCAAATGGCCACCCTCGGGTGGCCATTGTCATGCGGTGGCAGATTATTAAAGACGCCGCTCGCGCGAGTTGCGATCGCGCTCGACCTTGAGGATGTAGCGGTGAATCACCGAGGCCACGCGCTCGGGCAGGTCAACGAACTCGCAGCCGGCACGTAGCATCGAGATGCCGTTGCGGTTGGTGACGCGGAACAGGTTGCGCACGCGCAGTCGGGCTTGCACCGTGCCGATCTCGGGGAGCTGGATCTGGCACTGGGTGAATTCTGTGTCGGGTTTGAATTCGACGCCTTCGGGCGGCACGATCACTGCCACGCCGCCGCCGGAGATGTCGAGCACACGGGCTTCAAAGGTGTTGGTGGGGCCGTCTTCGGCGGGCACCGGAATCTGGCAGATCAGCGAATGCGCCACGGGTGCGATCAGGCGGTAGTACTCGCGGCGCTGCAAACGCAGCAGGCGATCGGGCAGTGGTGTCTTGAATGCAGGCGCACCTTCGAACTGCGTGCTGGTCAATCCCATGATCGGAAATTGCACTTTGACGTTTTCGATCTGGGTGATGCAGATCAGTTCTTCGGCGGCTTCGGCCTGGCGGTTGCGGTTTTCGTCGGGCGCGACGTCGAGGATCAGGTCCTCATCCTCGATGGCCAGCACCGTGGTGAGAAGGAAGTCGCGACCGCCGCTCAAATAGGCCGTAACCATTGCGCGCTTGGCGATCAGCTGGCGCAGGACCTGAATGATCTCGTTGCGATCGCGCAGCAGATAACGACCAAAGTCGTCGGACTGCAGAAGTTCGAACTTGAGTGCGGCGTTGTCGGTTTGAGTCATTCGTAGGGCGGCAACACAGGTGTCGGTCAAAGCGTTGTTATAGCACGGGCGGCGGGTGGGGCAGAACGCGCTTCATCAGCTTTTTACGTTTTCGTCGTGTTCCATGCGGTAGAGCCAGGCGAGAAGCTCGGCCACCGCCACATAGAGCTGCGGGGGAATGCGGTCGTCAAGGTCGACCTGCATCAGCAAGGCGAGCATTTCGGGCGATTCGTGTACGTAGACGCCGGCTTTTTTGGCTTGCTCGATGATCTGGCGGGCAATCAGGCCGCGCCCCTTGGCGACCACGCGCGGTGCGGCCTCGCCGGCCGAGTAGGCCAGTGCGACGGCTTCGGCACGCGGGGCGTCGTCGAGGAGGTCGGCCGGGTCGGCGCTCATGAGCCGGGGCCTACCCGAAGTTCTTTTACGGTGATGTTGGCCTTGCCCATGGCCTCGGAGAGTGCGTCGCGATGCCTGGCCAAGGTGTCGGTGGTGTCGGGGTTGTCGGCCGACAGTTTGATGCGGATCCCGCTGGCATCCAGGGCGATGCGTGCCTCGACGCCGCCGAGCGTAGGCAGGCTGAGGCGCAGGGTGGTTTTCCAGGGGGTGTCTTCGGCCGTGGCTTCGCCGCCATCGTCCTGCGGGTCCTCGATTTCCAGCGCCATGGCCTGGCCCGGCCAGGCTTGCCCAAGCCAGGTGTAGTTCTGGGTGGCGAGGGCGTCGAGCTGCTGGTGCATGACCGGTAGCAGGCGGTCCGGGATGACATCGGCGCGTGCGCCGACCGCCGCCTGGGCGGTCGCCGCGGCGGAGCGGGCCGTGACGCTGCTGTCCGTTGCCGCACTGCTTTGCGGCGCCGGTGTGTTTTGCGTGGTCTGGCCGCTGGTCTGTGCGAGGCTCTGGCGTGCCTGTGGCTCCCGGAGAAGCACTTCGGTATCCAGCTTGCCGGTGCTCCAGCGGGCGAGGTGAGACTCGTAGAACATGCCGCTTTCGCTGATGCCCTGGCGCAGCGCTGCGGCAAGCGCCGCGGGGCTGGGCGGGCCGGCCGTGGCTTGCAGGGGCTGGCCGCGGGCGATGCTTGGGGGCTCGGGTGCGGGCTGGCCGGTGAGTAGAAAACTGATCAATCGTCCGGTGGGGCTCAGCGCGGCACGGGCGGCGGTGTCGGTTGGTGCGGCCGCAGCGGGATTGGCGATGACGGCGTGGGGCGTGTTGCGTGCAACGACGAGTGCCAGCCGTTCGCCGACCTGTGCTTGCTGCGGCAGGGCGAGTTTGATGGTGCGGCCATCGACAACGGCCTCGAAGGTGCCGTCGGGGAGGGCTTTCTGGATGAGCGCGCTGAATTTGTCGCCGGCACGATACTCCGGCAGTTGCGACGGCACGGCGCGAGCCGGCTGCAGCGGCTCGAGCGGGGGTTCGTCGGCAAAGAAACTGGCCTCGGTCAGCAGTCTCAGGCGTGCTGCGAGGTCACCTGGAATCATGATCTGTCCGTCCGACCGTGGGTTGTCTGGCCGCCGAGCATGTGCCCGCGGCCAGAAGTGTTAACGATAGCTTTGTGACAGTTTGCGGTGGTTGTTGGTGCCGGCCATTTCGTTTTTGGTGTGTTGTCTCAGGGTGTCGATGTGCGGCTGGGCAGCACGGATGCTGGCCAAGGCGCGCTCGATCACCGCGGCCAAGGCTGCCGTCTGGCTGCGATCTTGCGGGGCGCGCGGTCGTTGGCGAATCGTTTCGAGCAATTGCTCCTGCTGGGTCTGGAGCGTGCTCATCTGCTCCCAATCGCCTTTCTCGGCAGCGCTGGAGAGCGCTTCCAGCGTGGCTGCCAAACGGGTGAAGTCAGTGATCGGAGCGGTCATGGTGCGTCTCCTCAGGGCTTGGCTGTGGCCTGTTTCTGACCCAGTTCGGTCCAGGCGCTGCCGATGTCGGCGAGCAGGCGATAGGCTTCGTCGAGGATGGTGGCGTCGTTGTTCAGGTTGGCCTTGAGCAGCAGCATGACGATGTACTCGTAGAGATCGTCGAGGTTCTGCGCCAGTTCGCCGCCTTCCTTGATGTTCAGCGCGGCGCGCAATCCGCTGCCGATGATGTCGATGGCCTTGTTGATCGATTCGGCCTTTGCGCTGGTTTTGCCCTCAAGCATGTGGGCTTTGGCGAGATTGATGGACAGCAGGGCGCCGTTGAACAGCATGACGATCAGGCCATGGGGCGATGAGCCCAGGGCTTCGGCTTCAATGCCGCCAGAGCGATAGGCAGCAGCGGGGTTGGTGGTATGAGTGAACATGTGGCTGTTTTCCTGTTGTCCCGATCGTGTTGATTACTACTGGTTCAGGTTGCTCAAGCTGCTCAGTTGCTGTGTGAGGTAAGTGCTTGTGGTGTTGAGGCTGGCCACGAGGGTGTCGAGCGCGGTGAATTGCGCGCGCAAACGCGCTTCGGTGAGATCAAACTGGCGCTCCAGCCGTTCGCGCTGGCTGTCGATGTTTGAAATCGAAGATTCGATGCCGGTGACGCTGTTGTCGATCAGGCCGTCGGACTGGGTGAAGGCGGTGGCCATCGTGTCGATGGCTGTGCCGTAGGCGCCGAGTGTATTGACGACGCCGTCAAAATCGGTGGCGACCGCGTTGTTGAGCTTGGTACTGTCGAGCGTCAGCGTGCCGTCTTGCGCAAAGGAGACGCCGATACTGAACAGGTATTGATAGTCGCTGCCGGCAATGCTGGTGGGCACGGTGCCCATGGTGTCGCGCATGCGGCCGAGCAGCGTGCGGGTGACGGAGTCGCCGTTGAGCGGCTCGCCGACCTTGGTCTCGGCGTTGTAGGCGCTCTTGGTGCCGATGTCGAGGCGCAGGCTGTTGTAGGCGTCGACCATGGCTTTGACCGCGGTTTCGATGCCGGTGCTGTCCCGCGCCACGTCGAGTGTGCTGGACCCGATTGCTTTCGCCGTGACGGTGACGTTGGAGATGGCGCTGGTGACGGTGTTGCTTTGCGAGGTGACCGTTTCGCCTTCGATCGTGATGATCGAGTTGAGCGCCGCCGTCGCGCTCGGGTGTGCGCCATCGAAGGTCGCCAGACCGGTCAGGTTGGGGTCGCCGCCGCTGACCGACAGCGTAAAGGCGTTGTCGGTGCCGGTCTCTTTCGAGGTGAGCACCAGGCGGCTGCCGGCATCGCCAGTAACCACTGTCGCCCGTACGTCGATGCCTGCGTCGTTGATGGCGTTGGCCACATCCTGCAGGCTGTTGCCGCCGCTGGCGAGCACCACGTCCTGGGTGCTGCCGTTGATCGAAAAGCTGAGTGTGCCGGCGCCAAAAGTCGCGCCGCCGGCTTGAATCGCTGAGAAGGACTTTTGCGCTTTGGCTAACTGCACTACATCGATCGCGTAGCTGCCGGTCTTGGCGAAGGTGTCGGCGGTGGCCGAGATTACATCACCATCGCCAACCGTGGCCGCGAACGCCGCCAGTTTGTTGGGGTCGCTCAGTGTCTTGGAGGCGGTTTGCAGCTCAGACAACTTGCTTTTGACCGAGCCCAGCGCCGAAATCTTGGCCGAGTAGGACGATTCTTTTTGGGTCAGCGCGGTCAGCGGACGACGCTCAAGCGCCATCAGCTGACTGACGATGTCATTTGAGTTGAGGCCGGAGCCGATACCCAGTGATGAAATGCTGCCGGTGGCCATGATGTGCCTCCTCGTTACGCTTTTTGCTCGACGAGCAAGCCGGCGCGAATGTCGGCAATGTTGTCGTTGAGCATTTCTGCGATTTTCAGAAACTCTTCCGACGGAATCTGTCGGATCACTTCTTTGGACTCGCGTTCAATGACCTTGATCACCACCGTTCCTGATTTGTCGTTCAGGCTGAAGGTGATGTCACGAGCGATGGCTTGCAGTGACGCCTGGGCTCGCTCGACGGCCTCTTTCAGTTTAGCCGGATCCTGCTCAAGTGCTGCCTTGGCCTGCGCGTCGCGTGCCGCGTTGGCCTTTTCCAGGGCCTGAGTCTGCTGAATCTGCTCGGCTGCATTGGGTTGTCCTGGAGCGGATCCTGCCCGGCCGCCAGACGCGGCTTGCGGTGACACAAACTGTGCAGCGGTAGAGGTGACGGGCTGGATGCTCATGGTGTTCTCCTGATTGCCGGGGCCGGTGGCATCGTTTGCCGTAGCCGGCAGATCCGACCGGCAGGCTTTGCCGGTCGTTCGGCGCTAAACAAGGCTTAACCTTGCAACAAAGACAAAACGCTCTGCGGCACGCTGTTGGCCTGGGCCACCATGGCGGTACCGGATTGCTGAAGAATCTGGGCGCGGGTCAGCGCTGCGGTTTCGGCAGCGAAGTCGGCGTCCATGATGCGGCTGCGTGCGGCGTATTGGTTCTCGCGCGCGGTTTCAAGTTGCTGAATCGTGAATTGCATCCGGCCCATCACACCGCCAATGGTGGCGCGGTTGCTGGCGACGCTGTTCAGCGCGTTGTCAATCGAGGCGATCGCCAGTGCGGCTGCGGCACTCGTGCTGACCGCGCCACCAATTGAGGCCACGCTGGTGAAAGTGGCCGACATGCTGTCGGCGGCGCCTGCGCCAATCTGGAAGGTGAAAGTACCGAAGACCGACTGGTTATTGAGTTTGGCGGCACCTTGCAGGCGGCCGAGTTCAGTATCGAGCTGCGAAAATTCTGCATTCAGATAGCCGCGCTCGGTGTCGGAAATGGTGCCGTTGAGCGATTGCACCGCCAGTTCTCGCATACGTTGCAGGATGTCCGCCGATGTGCCGAGAGCGCCATCGGCGGTTTGGGAAAAGGAGATGCCATCCGAAGCGTTGCGCATGGCAACGGTCAAACCACGTGCGTCTGCCTCCATCCGTTGAGCCACCGCCAGACCGGCAGCATCGTCGCGGGCGCTATTGACGCGCAGGCCGGACGAGAGCCGTTGGAGCGATGTGGCCAGACCTTCCTGGCTACGGTTGAGGTTGCGCTGAGCATTCAGCGAGTAGACGTTTGTGTTGATGACTTGCGGCATGACGGCCTCCTTTTGGCGTCCGGCCTTTGCTCAGCCGGACGATCCCAAATTGGTTGGATTAGCCACGTAGCAGCGACAACACGTTCTGCGGGACGCTATTCGCTTGCGCTACCATCGCGGTACCCGACTGTTGCAAAATCTGTGCCCGCGTGAGGTTGGCGGTTTCAGAGGCGAAGTCTGCATCCATGATCCGGCTACGTGCAGCGTATTGATTCTCACGTGCCGTTTCGAGCTGCTGGATGGTGAATTGCATCCGGCCCATCACACCGCCGATGGTGGCGCGGTTGCTGGCGATGCTGTTCAGCGCATTGTCGATCGCGGAGATGGCGGCGGACGCGGTGGCCGAGGTGCCCACGCCACCACCGACGGCAGCAACGCTGGCAAAGTTGGCCGCCATGCTGTCGGCCGCTGCCGCGCCAATCTGGAAGGTGAAGGCGCCAAACGCCGATTGGTTATTGAGTTTTGCCGCACCTTGGAGGCGAGCCAGCTCGGCATCCAGTTGGCCGAATTCGGCGTTGAGGTAGCCGCGCTCGGTGTCGGAGATGGTGCCGTTGAGCGACTGGACGGCCAGTTCGCGCATCCGCTGCAGCATGTCGGCGGATGTTGACAATGCGCCGTCAGCCGTCTGTGCAAAGGAGATGCCGTCGGAGGCGTTACGCATTGCCACGGTCAGGCCGCGGGCATCGGCTTCCATGCGTTGAGCCACGGCCAGGCCGGCGGCGTCGTCACGGGCACTGTTGATGCGCAGGCCGGAAGACAGACGCTGGAGGGAGGTGGCGAGGCCTTCCTGGCTGCGATTGAGGTTACGTTGAGCGTTCAACGAATAGACGTTGGTGTTGATGACTTGTGCCATGACGATCTCCTTGGCGATCGATGTTGCTGGGGCTGAGCCGAATGGCTCAGCCCGTCGATAGATGTTGTTAGCCGCGCAGCAGCGAGAGCACGTTTTGCGGCACGCTGTTGGCCTGGGCCACCATCGCGGTACCCGACTGCTGCAGAATCTGCGCGCGGGTCAGACTGGCCGTTTCCATCGCGAAGTCTGCATCCATGATCCGGCTCCGTGCGGCGTATTGGTTCTCACGCGCTGTTTCGAGTTGCTGAATGGTGAATTGCATCCGGCCCATCACGCCGCCGACGGTGGCGCGGTTACTGGCGACGCTGTTGAGTGCGTTGTCGATTGAGGCAATGGCCAGTGCCGCCGCTGCGGCGGTACTGACCGCGCCGCCGATGGAGGCCACGCTGGTAAAGGTGGCGGCCATGCTGTCGGCCGCTGCTGCGCCGATCTGGAAAGTAAAGGCGCCGAATGCCGACTGGTTGTTGAGTTTGGCTGCGCCTTGCAGACGACCCAGCTCGGCATCCAGTTGGCCAAATTCGGCGTTGAGGTAGCCGCGTTCGGTGTCGGAGATGGTGCCGTTGAGCGACTGGACGGCCAGTTCGCGCATCCGTTGCAGCATGTCGGCGGACGTTGCCAGAGCGCCGTCAGCGGTCTGGGCGAATGAGATACCATCAGAGGCGTTACGCATGGCGACAGTCAGGCCGCGGGCATCGGCTTCCATGCGCTGAGCGACGGCGAGGCCGGCGGCGTCGTCACGGGCGCTGTTGATGCGCAGGCCGGAGGACAGGCGCTGCAGCGACGTGGCCAAGCCTTCCTGGCTGCGGTTAAGGTTCCGCTGGGCATTCAGCGAGTACACGTTGGTGTTGATAACTTGTGCCATGGTAAATCTCCTGATTCAACTGGTTCAGCTCTGGTCTGACTGAGGATCTGTTTGGCATTGATGTGCCAGTCCCCATGGCCCTACCTACGGCGACGCAGTAAAAAACTGAAGACTGATTTTTTATTTGGCGATAGGCGTCAATCGCCCTGCCGCAAAGGATTTCGGCGCCGCGCCCTTGAGGGACGTCGGCGCCGAATGCTGCGGTGCGGTGGCAATGCCGGGCGACTTTGCCTAAAAGGAAGAAGGGGATTGCATGGTCTGCATCCCCCGTGTTCGCTTGGTTTTAGGGCAGGTGCTGGGCCAGCCAGTCGTCCACGTGATGCTCAAGAATGTAGTCGGCGAGCACCCAGTCGCGCAGGCGGTCACCGGCTTTCGCGGTGGCGTCAAGGTCGTTTAAGTGTGCGCGAATGGCGTCGACCCACTCGCGGGTGGAATTGTTAACCCGTGTAACAGGCGCGCTGCGGTAGGGCTCGACATCGGTGCACACGACGGGCCAGCCGAGCAGGCCGTAATCCAATAAACGCAAGTTGCTCTTGGCCTCGTTGAACGCATTGATTTCCAATGGCGCGACTGCCAGATCCAGATTCAGGCTGGCGAGTTTTTCCGGATAGTCATCGAAATTCACCCAGTCATGCACCTCTCGGACATAGGGTTTGATGTCCTCCGGGCACATGCCAAAGAAGACCCAGTCGGCCTCCTGGTGGGTTTCGATGATCGCGTCCCGGATCAAGGCCAGATCGCCGGCGTGCTGCATGGCGCCGGCCCAACCGATCCGTGGTTTGGTGCTGACCCGGCGTTGTGATGCGACATGCCCCCAGCGTGCCCATTCGAGCCGGTTGGGAACGACACGGATGTCGTCGATCATGTGCCGGGCGAACTCGGCCAGCGGTTCGGTCGACACAATGAGCCGGTCACACAGACCGATGGCGTTGCGCACCCGGGAGCGGGTGTCGCGCGACCAGTGATCGAACAGATTGCTCTTCTCCGGCACGGCAGTGGCCAGATCGTCCATTGAAGCGACACGCAATAGTTCAGGCGCGTAGGTCTGAAGTTGCTGGAGCAGCTGGATGTGCTGGTTGGAAAAGCCGTGATGGAGAATAAAGCTGCGGGCGCCGTCGAGCCGGACCAAATCGGCCAGGGTTGGAATGCGCCGTTTGCGGGAGTCCGGATAGCTGAAGAAGGCGCCCAGCGCCTTGCCGGCCCGGCGCGCGGCGCGTAGTGGCCCGGTGACGCGATACTCGCCCGCGCCGCTGACCGGGTCGGCGATGATGCGTGGCATGTCGGTCATGGGTAGATGTCGCCAGCCCACCGCACAGCCGGTGTCGATCCGGGTGTCCTGGTGGCCGAGCAGCAAGTTCGGGTTCCAGGCCGGATCGTGACGGATCAGGGGCAGGCAACGGGTGATCAGCTGGCGCTCCTGCTTCAATCGCGCCAGTTCGTTGCTTGCTTGTTCGACCTCGTGCTCGACGATGGCGATGGCCTCGCGCGGCGGTGCGTCGTCATCGTAGTGGGCGACCGTACTCCATGGGGTCCAGACCAGGCGGCCGTGGGCCGCGAGCCTCAGGGTCAGTTCGGCGGTGGGGTAGCTCAAATGCTGTGATTCGTCCATGCCACCAATGGCATTGAAATGTGAGCGCCGCAGCAGGAGCACCGCGCTGTCGAGTACCGAACAATTGACGTCGGTCTGCTGTCGTCCCAGATAGCCGGGATGAAGCATTGTTCGCTCTCCGGTGTCTGGTGAGCCAATAAAGGGCGCGAGACCTACAACGCTGCCGGTGAAGTCGAGTGCCTGGCTGCCCGGGGTGACCAGCCGTGGCGCAACGGCGGCAACCTCGGGGCGTTGGCCGTGGTTGAGCAGTCGGGACAGCCAGTTGCCGTTCAGCACTTGTACATCGTTATGCATCAGCACGACGAATTCGGCTTCGCTGGCCGAAACGGCGGTGTTGAACAGTCGGCAGATATTCCATTCGCCGTCGATGTCCATGCGCCTCAGGCGGTCGGGGTGCGTGGCGATCTGGGTGGCCAGCCAGGCGAGCATGTCCGGGTCGTCCGAGGCGTTGTTGACCAGCGTGATGCGGGCTTCGGCGTAGTCTGTCTTGTCTAGCAGGCTCTCGAGCAAGGGCGACAGGTACTCGAGGTGATTGCGGAAGGGAATGATGATGTCGACCGAGGGCGTCGTGCTGTGCTGGTATTCGATGCGCCAGGTGGCGTGAAGATGGCCGGGGCGGACCCGTCCCGATACCTCGCGCCGTGCCAGATGGGCCTGCACCGCGGCCATCGCGTCGCCGTCGGAAATGAGCACATGCGGCGAGACCGGCAGGCTCAGCAGGGGGTCGGGAATGTGGCCGATGGCCGGGGCGCCGATCTGGTCGAGGACGCGCAGCGTCAGGTCGTAGAAATGCGCGCCCGGCAGTTCGCTGCATCCCCCGGCGGCGGCGTACGCCGTGCGACGCATCCACAGTGGGCCGACGTAATCGGTTGCGGTGAGCATGTCGGGGAGCATGTCTGGCTTGAAGCGCGGTTCGACCCGGTCGTCACCGTGTCGGCTGACGTCGTCATCGCAGTAGCACGCGCCGATGGAGGTGTTGGTGGCGAACTCATGCGCGATCCGCCACAGACAGAACGGGTCGAGGCGGCTGCCCGGGGGCAGGAGGGCGACGACGTCGCAGCCGTTTTCGGCAACGGCCGCATCGCTGATCGCTTTGACGTCTCGGTGCGTCGGGGCGATCCGCCATTCGATATTGGCAACGTCTTCGATCGCGGGATCGGGGCAGGGCGTGGGTGCCAGTACGGTCAGGGTCCACAGCGGGTACGGTTGTTGGGCGACGCTGTCGAGAGTGTCGGCGAGCAGACCATAGTCGGCGGCGACTGCGTGCACCAGGAGGTGAATGCGCGGTTCCTGTGGCCAGTGGCGCATGACGCGCTGGAGCAGAGTGTGATCGGTCTCGAGATAGTTGCGCGCGTTCAGAAAGCTCTCGTAGTCGCGATTCATGGCGCCAGACTGACTGTCTGGTGTCTGGCCAAGGAGGTTCAGCGCCTGGGTGCCGGTCTTTTCGGCGGCCATGCGCGCGAGCATGGCGTTGGCGTCATGCAAGGTGTCGCTCAAGCCGGCGGCGCGGCCGCTGCAGGCGCGAATCGCCATGGCGGTGACCACGATGAGATCGTCACGGGCGCCGTCGACGTACTCCTTGAAGATCGGTATGGCCTCCTTGCTGCCGAGGCTGTTGACGATGTCGGTGAGCTTGGCGCCGGTGAGTAGCTGCATCTGTCGCGCCTTGGCGAGCAGGCGCAGCGACATCGGCCATTGGTCGGACTGGAAGACGAGATCGAGCAGGTGGATGTGGTCGAAGGCGCTGCGGCCGGTGGCATGCAGGGCGAAGGACTCATTGGCACCGTGCATGCGCAGGCGGCAGATGTTTTCGTTAACGTAATAGGCCGGCCCGACGGCGGCCAGGCGCATCCACAGATACAGGTCGCCGAGCATGGGCAGGAACAGCGGATAGGCACCGCCCACCTTTTCACACATGCTGCGACGGAACACCCCGAAGGACAGCGGGATGTAGTTCTGGATGATGAGCGAGGCCATGTCCTCGACCACGCCGCTGCGATCATGCGGAATCCAGGTCATTGGCTGTTCGGGGGCGTCCCGCCCGCCATGCGTGGTGTGCCAGCCGGTGTAGGCGTAGCTGCACTCGGGGTAGGCGTCGAGTCCGTTGCAGGTGGCCTCGAGAAAGGTCGGGCCCCACAGGTCGTCCGCCGGCAGGATCACCACGTACTCTGCTGCCGTCAGCTCGTAGCCGCGCTTCATGTTGCCGACCGCGCCGAGATTGGTGTCGTTGCGGTGATAGCGGATGCGGCTGTCCTGCGCCATCCACCGCGCGGCGACCTCGGGGGTGTCGTCGGTCGAGGCGTTGTCCATCACCAGCACCTGGTAGTCGCCCCGGGTCTGCGCGGCGATGGCCGCCAGACATTCGTCGAGGAAGTGGGCGTAGTTGTAGCAGGGGATGATGATGTCGATGCGGTGCTCGGCCATGAGGGCGTCCTTGAATGAGCGGGTCAGGCGCGACGGCGCAGATAGCCGTGCGGCGCGACGGAGACGGCCAGTTTGGCGTCCATGGCGTGGTCGATTTCGAATTCGGGGTGCGTCTTGAGCCAGGCGTGCACGGCGGTTTTCGGGTTGTCGCCGGGCGCCCAGGGCCGGTCGCCGAACAGCGACGCCGGCATGTCTTCGACCACAGTGTCCATCACCACGCAGTAGCTGCCCGGCGAGGTGAGCGGGGCGTAGCGTTCGAGTTCGCCGAGCACGTGCTCATGGGTGTGGTTGGAGTCGAGCACCACCATCACCTTCTTGCCTTCGGCCGCGGCTGCGGCCTGGGCGACGATGGCGGCATCCAGGCTGGAGCCTTCGATCATGCGGATGCGGCGGGCCATGGGGTGCGATTCGATGGCCTCGCGATTGTGGGCGCGGATGTCGATGTCGATGCCCAGCACTTCGCCGCGTCCGAGCATCTGCATCATCGAGGCGTAGAAGATCAGCGAACCGCCGCGGGCGATGCCGGTCTCGATCACCAGCTCGGGCTGAATGCGCCACATCAGCTCCTGCATGGCGAGGATGTCGGTCGGGTACTGGATGATCGGCCGCCCCATCCACTCGAAGTGGTAGGAATAGCGCAACTGCTGGGCGCGGTCCATCCAGGCGCGGGACAGCTGCCGGAATTCGGCGTCGTCCGCCTGGGCCTGGATTTCTTTCGCGCAGTCGGCGGCGAACTGTTGGTGGTCGTCCATTACGAACTCCTGTGGTGCTGGCGCGGCTGGCGCCAGTCGGCAAGCGTGTGAATGAGGCCGTCTTCAAGCGTGACCGTTGGTTGCCAGCCAGTCGCGCGCAGCCGGGTGATGTCGCCGACGAGCAGGGGCGGATCGTCGGCGGGCACGGCGATGGCGCCGAAGTCGGGGGTGCCGGTCCAATGCATCAGCCGCGCCAGGGTGAGCACGAGGTGGCGCAGCTGCACCGGGATGCCCGAGGCGATGTTGAACACCCCGTCGTCGGCCACGTCGAGCAGGTGCGCGAAGGCCGCCGCGACATCATCCACATGCAGAAAATCGCGATATTGCTGGCCATGGCTGCAGCGAACCGGCTCACCGGCGTCCATCGCCCGCATCACCGAGGGGATCAGCCGGCCGGCTGCCTCGCCCGGGCCGTAGGGGAAGAACACCCGCGCCCAGGCCAGTTGCGTGTCAGTGCCGGCCAGCAGGTGGCGGGCCAGGTGGTGGGTGGCGAGCTTGGCTTCGCCGTAGAGGCTGCGCGGGGCACAGGGGGTGACGTCCTCCCGGCAGAAGCCGTGGCTCCAGTCGTATTCGGCACAGGTGCCGGAGACGACGGCGCGCTTGCCCCCATTCTCGGCGAAGGCTCGCAGCAGCGACAGGCTGGCGCTCATCCAATCCAGATTGTCCGGTGCTTGCCAGAAGCGGCCGTGTTCGGTGTTCCAGGCCAGATGCAGCAGGTGGGTGGGGCGCAGGTGGCCGAGCAGTTGGGCGGTGGCGTCGGTGTCGAACAGATCGGCGGTGTGCCAGGAGGCCAACGCGCTATCGGTGTCCTGCGGCTGCCGGCTGACGGCGCTGACCCGCCATCCGCGTGCGGCCAGCAGCGGCAGCACCGCGCGGCCGATGAAGCCGTTTGCGCCGGTGACCAGCACATGCTTCATGCGTGCACCGCCAGGTCGGGGATGGCGGTGACGAAGCGCGCGCCCCACTGGCGGGCTTCGGCCATCTGGCCAATGACCTCATCGCGCAGGTTCCAGGGCAGGATCACGATCCACGCCGGCTGGTCGGCGATCAGGTGCTCGGGTGACACGATGGGGATGCGGCTGCCGGGCAGAAACTTGCCCTGCTTGGCGGGGTTGCGGTCGACGACGTAGGCCAGCAGGTCGGCGCGGATGCCGGCGAAGTTGATCAGCGTATTGCCCTTGGCGGCCGCCCCGTAGGCGGCGACCCGCTCGCCACGCGCCTTGCACTCGAGCAAGAAGCCGACAAAGGCGTTCTTGATGGCCTCGGCGCGCGCCTGGAAGCTGTGATAGGTGTCGCGCTGCGTGAGTCCGGCCTGCGTCTCGCGCGCCAACATCGCCGCGACCGCGGGCGACACTTCGTGTGGCCCACCAGTGCGTTGCGCAAAGACCCGCAGGCTGCCGCCATGCGTGGGCCATTCCTCGACATCGAACACCTGCAGGCCATTGGCCTTGAAGATGCGCGCCACGGCGGTCAGCGACAGATAGGAAAAGTGTTCGTGATAGATGGTGTCGAACTGGCAGTGTTCGAGCAGCTTGAGCAGGTGCGGAAACTCGAAGGTGGCGACGCCGGCTGGTGTGAGCAGCCGGGCAAAGCCGGCCACGAAGTCGTTGATGTCGGGCACATGGGCAAGCACATTGTTGGCCGCGATCAGGTCCGCCTGCCGGCCTGCCGTTGCCAGTTCATTCGCCAGAGCGGTGCCAAAGAAGCGCTCGATGCTCTCGATGCCCTTGGCGCGCGCGGCGGCAGCGGTGCTGGCGGTGGGCTCGATGCCGTAGCAGGGGATGCCGGCGGCCTGCACGTATTGGAGCAGGTAGCCGTCGTTGGAGGCGATTTCGACGACGCGATGCGCTGCGCTGAGGCCGAAGCGTTCGATCATCGTCGTGACATAGGCTTGCGCGTGCTTCAGCCAGGCGTCCGAGAAGCTGCTGAAGTAGGCGTAGTCGGCGTCGAACAGCTGGTCGGCCTGGGTGAAGTCTTCGGTCTGCACCAGCCAGCAGTGCTCGCAGACCAGCACGCGCAGCGGATACCAGCGCTCGGGGCTGTCGAGCTGGTCGGTGCGCAGATAGGCGTTCGACGGGGGCGAGGTGGCCAGGTCAACCAGCGATAGCTGAAGCGGACTTTGGCAGTGGCGGCATTTCATGCGCTCAGACCTGTGAAATCCGGGTGAATGTGGGGCAGCGCGAGATCGCGCTCGGAGCGCTCGGCGATGGGCAGCGGCCAGTCGATCGCGAGTTGCGGGTCGAGTGCGTCGATACCGTCTTCGGCCTCGGGTGTGTAGGCGGCGGTGTGCAGGTAGAGCAACTCGGTGTCGTCGCTGAGTGTTTGCAGACCGTGGGCGAAACCGGCTGGGATGAGCAGGCCGGTGAGGTTGTCCCGCGACAGCACGTCGGCATGCCACTGGAGGAAGGTTGGCGAGCCGGCGCGCAGATCGACCGCGACGTCAAACACCGCGCCGCGCAGGCACTGCACGAACTTGACCTCGGCGTGCGGAGGGTGCTGGAAGTGCAGGCCACGAACCGTGCCGGCGGCGTAGGTGCGGGTCCGGTTGATCTGGGCAATCGCCGCGTCGATGCCGCAGGCAGTAAACAGACTGCTGCAATACAGGCGCTCAAGCGCGCCGCGCGCATCTTCCAGCGGAAAGCGCTGGACCCGTTTGAGCCCGGCCAGCGGCGTGTCTTCGACCAGAAAGCGCCCGTTGGCGACGCGACCGTCGGGGCCGGTCATGCGGGTCTTCCGAGTGTGGCGATGGCCGCTTCCTGCGCGGCGATCTGCGCCAGGCACAGTGCCGCGGCATCGGCGCCGTGCCGGACCTCGCGATACCACTGCGCGGTGCGCTCGAGGGCGTCGGGCAGCGGGCAGACCGGCTGCCAGCCGAGGCGAGCGCGGGCCTGGGTGCAGTCGAGGCGAAGTTGTTCGGCTTCATGCAGCACCGCACCCGTCGGCGTGTCGGTGTGCCAGCGGGCGGTGTCGCCCCAGTGACGGCACAGTGCGTCGGCAACCTTGGCCACCGGCAGGGCGTCGCGATTGTCGGGGCCGAAGTTCCAGCCGGTGGCATCGGCCGGATCGTGCTGCAGCAGGCGCGCGGTCAGCAGCAGATAGCCCCACAGCGGTTCAAGCACATGCTGCCAGGGGCGCACGGCGGCAGGATTGCGGATGAGCGCTGACTGGTCTTGCGCGAAGGCGCGGATCATGTCGGGGATGAGTCGGTCTTCGGCCCAGTCGCCGCCGCCGATGACATTGCCGGCGCGGGCCGAGGCCACCGCCACGCCGTGTTCGGCGATCCGCTCGGGCGGGAAAAAGCTTGCCCGCCAGCTCTCGACGACCAGCTCGGTGCAGCCCTTGCTGGCGCTATACGGGTCGGTGCCGCCCATGGCGTCGGTTTCGCGAAACCCGTCGGGCGGCAATTTGCCGGGGCGGTTGTCGTAGCATTTGTCGCTGCTGACCACGAGCACGGCGCGGGCTGAGTCGACCGTGCGAACGGCGTCGAGCAGGTGTGCCGTGCCCATGACATTGGTGGCGAAGGTGGCGACCGGTTCGCGGTAGGACAGGCGCACCAGCGGCTGGGCGGCCAGGTGCAGTACGATGTCGGGCCGGGCGCGAACCAAGGCCCTGTGCAGGGCGTCGGCATCGCGGATGTCGCCGACGGTCGAGTCAAGGTGATCGCCGACCTTGGCCAGCGTGAACAGGTTGGGGGTGGTGTCTGGCGCCAGCGCGTAGCCGTACACCTCGGCGCCGAGGTGCTTGAGCCACAGGCTCAGCCAGCCGCCCTTGAAGCCGGTGTGGCCGGTCAGGAAGACCCGCCGGCCAGCGAAGGCTTTGCGGATCAACCCCAGCATTTCCAGGGTGCCTTGCCTGAGGCCCAGAGTGTTTCGAGCAGGTTCTTTTCGCGTAGCGTGTCCATCGGCTGCCAGAAGCCGCTGTGGCGGAAGGCGCGCAGCTCGTCGCGGCGGATGAGCTCCGCCACCGGTTCGTTCTCCCAGGTGGTGGCGTCGTCGGCGATGGTGTCGATGACCTTGGGTGAGAGAACGAAAAAGCCGCCATTGATCAGGTTGCCGTCGCCGGCGGGTTTCTCCTTGAAGCCGCTGACGGTGTCGCCGTCGAGCGCCAGCGTGCCGAAGCGCCCCGGTGGTGCGACGGCGGTGACCGTCGCGAGCTTGCCGTGCGCCTTGTGGTGACGGGCGAGGGCCGTGAGATCGACATTGCCGAGGCCGTCGCCGTAGGTGAAGAAGAAGGCCTCTTCGTCTTCAAGATAGCGCCGCACCCGGGCCAGGCGACCGCCGGTCATGGTGTGCTCGCCAGTGTCGACCAGGGTGACGCGCCAGGGCTCGGTGTGCTGTTCGTGCACTTCCATGCGGTTGTCGCGCATGTCGAAGGTGACGTCGGAAGTGTGCAGGAAGTAGTTGGCGAAGTATTCCTTCACCACATAGCCCTTGTAGCCGAGGCAGATGATGAACTCGGTGACGCCGTGGCAGGTGAAGATCTTCATCAGATGCCACAGGATCGGCCGGCCGCCAATGTCGACCATCGGTTTGGGCTTGAGATGGGTTTCTTCGGCCAGTCGGCTGCCCAGCCCGCCGGCGAGGATGACTGCTTTCATACGCGCGTGCCTGTGGAATGTTGGGACTATGGTAGCTGCATCGGCCGCCGACGATGGTCAAAACAGGCGGTGGTTTCCCCCCTTTTTCGGGTTTGGGTCAGTCGACCAGCAGATGTGCGGACGGCGTTGGCAGGTGCGTCCAGCCGGCGCGCAGTGCATCGGGCGTGATCGCGCCGTAGCCCCAAGTGGCGGCAAAGAAGGGCAGCGCGTTGGCGCTGGCCGATTCGCCGTCTTCGAGGCGGTCGCCGACATAGGCGGCGGTGTCGGTGGAGATGGTCAGGTCGGACAACAGGCGAGCGATCATGGCGGCCTTGTTGGGGAGTCGTGGGGTGACCATGTCGAGCGCGTAGATAGCGTCGAAATACGCGCGCCAGCCGAGCAGGTCGAGAATCTTGAGGGTGGGCGCGAGGCGTTTGTTGGTGGCGATGTGCAGGGTGATGCCCTGGCTGTGAAGACTGGCGAGCATGTCGCCGACGCCGTCGTAGGCGGTGGTTTGCTTGAGCCCTTCGCCGTCGTAAGCGGCCTTGAAGTGCTCGGTGAGTGTAGCGATGGTGTCGGCGTTGTCGCTCCCGCTGAGCAGTTGCAGGGTTTCCGTGAGCGGTGGGCCGATGATGTCTGCCGTGATGGGTCGGATCGGCGTTTTGCCGGCGGCGTCAAAGGCGGCCTGAAAACTGGCGAGAATGGCTGGGGCGGAGTCGATCAGCGTGCCGTCGAGATCGAAAATGATGTGGGCGTAACGAGGCATGGGCGAGGTGGTCGCGGGGGGTGGTCGGGCCGCCATTTTGGCACGCGCGGCGGGTGTGCGCGGCTTCAGGCGACCATGACGCGATTCTTGCCGGCGCGCTTGGCGCGATACATGGCCTTGTCGGCGCGGTCGATGGCGGTCGCGGCGGCTTCGTCGGCTTCAAGGCGGGCCACGCCGGCGCTAAAGGTGATCAGCAGTTTTTGTCCTTCGGCCAGGAAGTAGCGGGTGGTCAGGGCGCGCTGTAGCCGCGTGACGGCGGCGACGGCGTGTTCGACGTCGGTGTCGGGCAGGATGACCACAAACTCTTCGCCGCCGTAGCGCCCGAGGCTGTCTTGCGGGCGAAGATTGCCGCGAATGACCTCAGCGAGGTGCTGAAGCGCGGCGTCCCCGGCGTGGTGGCCGTGGGTGTCGTTGATGCGCTTGAAGTTATCGACGTCGAGCAGGCCGACACAGAGCGGAACATCGCGGCGCCGTGCTCGGGAGATTTCGCGCTCCAGGGCTTCGTCGAGCCCCTTGCGGTTGAGTGCGCCGGTGAGCGGGTCGTGGCGTACGAGTTCGCTGGTGTGATGTAGCTCGTTCTGGAGTTTGCCGATCTCGACGTTGGCTTGTTCGACTTGTTGTTGCAGTGAGGTGAGGTCGTCGCGGGAGCGGCGGGCGTCTTCTTGGGCAACGCGGGTTTCGCGCAGCATGTCCTCGACGACGTTGCTGAGTTCGCTGATGTCTTTGGCTTCGGCAATGCGAATCGAGGAGCGCTCGAGGTTGTCATGGAAGCTGCCGGCGGATTCGCTCATGTCGGCGAGTCGGTCGACGAAGCCGGCAAGCATCTGTTTGAGGCGAAACTGCGCGTCGGTCAGTTCTTGCTTGAGGCGGCCTTGCTGGTCGATGACGTCGCGCAGGCGGCGCTCGACTTCATCAAGGATTCGGATGTCCAGCGGTTGCGCAAAGGCTTCGCTGACCACGCTGAGCTGCCCGGTGAGCCATTTGTCGTCGATGACGAGCTTGCTGATGTTGTCGATCAACAACTGCACTAAAGCAATGAGCGCCCGCCGGATGCCGGATAGGTCTTCTCCACTCCATTCGAGTTTGAGGATGAGCTCATGCAGATCTGTCAGCAGGGCGGGTTGTGCGCTGTGGTCGGGCCACGGGTTGAGCCGTGCGCCGAAGTGGGTGACGCAGGTTTGAAGTTCGGGGGCGTCAGCCAAGAGTGCGCCGACGCCTCGTCGCATGAGTTCATCGAGCGCGCCCGACACTTCCGGCGGGATGCCGGCGTGCACCACTGTGCTGCTCGGCAGCGATGCCGGCCCGGGCGCCGGTGCAGGTGCAGTGTCGGGGATTTGGTCTGCCGGTTCGGCGGGCTTAATGCCCGCGGTGTCGTCATCGCTGGCGCTTGATGACCAGTGTTTGATCAGATTGCTAAGGCGACTGTGAAGAATCGGTGCGGCGGTGCTTGAGGCATCCAGCACATGCTTGAGCGATTCTTTTTTGCGTGCTTTGGTGAACGCGGCGTGGTGTCGGTCCATGTGATCGATGATCTGCTGTATCAGCGGCGCCCAAGGCACATCCGGTGCGCCGGTGGCCTCCGAAACTTCGCGCAGAGCGGCACGAACGGCGGGCCAGGACTGGCTGCTGATGGCTTCGTCGAAGCGTCGGGCAAAGCGTTGTTGAGCAGGGGAGGTCTTTGGCAGTTCGGACGCAATGCCGCGAAAAGCCTCATCAGGAAATCCGTCGATGCTTTTGGTGCCGGCAATGCGGTGGTAGTAGGCGCGGTAGTTGTCGGGCGTTGGTGCGACGCGGTCCATAGCGAGTCGTTTGAGGGACTCACGTGCAATTTCGGAGGGAGTGGAAAAATCCGCCATGAGTGCGATTGCGCCTTTGAAATGAAGTGCCGACGGTACAGGTCTACATCGGATTCAAGCAGGACATCTTTAGCGTTTCTGGCGCGGCCAGCCCGGCGCGCAGTGTCAGAATGTGTGCCCGCGGCGCGCCGATTATTCGACCAGGCCGAACTTCAGTCCGTAGTGGGTGAGTTCGGCATTGTTCCGCAAGCGCATCTTCTCCAGTAGGCGTGCCCGGTAAACGCTGATGGTTTTGACGCTGAGATTCAGTTCGTCGGCAATCTGGGTCAGTGTCTTGCCCGAGGCGATCATGCACAGGGTCTGGTATTCGCGATCAGAGAGTTTCTCGTGCAGCGGGCGGTCGGTGTCTTCGCCGATCGCGTCGGCCAGTTCCATGGCGAGTGAGGCGCTCACATATTTTTTGCCGCTGGCCACCTGCCGAATGGCCGTCACGAGTTGTTCGGGTGCGCTCTGCTTGGTCAGATAGCCCGCCGCGCCGGCCTTGAGGGCGCGAATGGCGTATTGCTCTTCCGGATACATGCTGAGAATCAGCACGGGCAGCTTGGGTTGCTCTTTGCGGATCAGCTTCAGTGCGTCGATGCCATTGCGGTCGGGCATGGAGACGTCCATCAGCACCACATCCCACTGACCGTCCCGGCTCAGTTGCAGGGCTTCGACGCCGTTGCAGGCTTCGCCGGCGACTTCCATGTCTTCGATGCCCGACAGGATCTGGCGCAGTCCCTGACGGACGATGGCGTGGTCATCGGCAATCATGACGCGGATGCGTTTGCTCATGAAGAAAGTTCCTGGTCCGAAGACACGGTGGATATGTCCGAGAGGGGCAGGACGACTTGCAAACGCGTCCCCTTAGGCATTCTGCGCGAAAAATCGACACAACCTCCCAGGCTGGTGACCCGCTCACGAACGCCTCGCAGCCCGAAAGAATGTGGCTTGGCCAGATCCGTGTCCGCGAGGCCAATGCCATCGTCGCCGACCTCAAGGCTGACGCCGTCTCCCGTGTGGACTAGGCGGATTTCAACATGCTCGGCCTTGGCATGCTTGCTGACGTTGGTCAGCGACTCCTGAAAAATCCGGAACAAGGCGATGGATTCCGCCTCAGGCAGCTCGATGTCATCGTCTGCGCACAACACATGACAACGGATGCCGGTGCGCTTGGAAAAGTCTTCCGCGTGGCTCTCGATCGCCGCGGCAAGCCCGAAATCCTTGAGGATGCCGGGCCGCAGTTCGCGGGTCACCCGGCTGACGGTATCGATGGCTTCATCAATCAGTGCCTCGATGCTTGTTACTTGCGCCAGGCGTTGCTCTGCGGGCGCGTCCAGTCGTGAGGCCATGAGCGATGCCGAGAACTTGAGCGCGACCAGATGACCGCCCAGCACGTCATGCACGTCACGTGCGATTCGCTCGCGCTCCTCCTCTTTGGCGTGTTGCAAGTGGTTTGACAAGGCCTTGAGGTGCGCCTGCGACGCCCTGAGCTCAGCTTCCGTCTGCTTGCTGTGGGTGATGTTCCACATCACACCTTCCCAGATCGCCTCGTGCATGGGGCCATGGCGCACCGAGCCACGCACGTTGATCCATTTGGTGTCCCCTGCGCCCGTCTGGATGCGGCCCTCCCAGTTGAGGCGTCCGCCCGTGTTTGCCGATGAAGCGAGCGCGTCATCCAGGGCTTGGTGGTCGTCGGGGAGCAACATGCGGGAGAAGTGCGCCCCGTCTTCGCAAAGCTGTTGCGCCGACACCCCCAGCAGCATGTCCGTGGCGTCGCTCGCGTAGGCAAAGCTCAACTGGCCACTGGCGTGTCGGGTCATCTGGAAGATCACCCCCGGCGTACTCGCGGCCACTGCCTGAAATCGCGCATCGGCTTCGTGCTGCGCGGCGAGCGCCTGCCGGCTTTGGCGGCGGTTCTCCGCTTCGCGGACCTCACGCTCCACGGCCGGTATCAGGCGTTCGAGTTGATTTTTGGAGAGATAGTCGTGGGCGCCGGCGCGCATGGCGGTAATCGCGGTCTCTTCGCGAATTACCCCAGACACGATGATGAAGGGCACATCCAGCTCAAGTTGCTTGATGATGCCCAAGGCCGCAATGGCGCTGAAGCCCGGCAGATCGTGATCGCTGATCACCACATCCCAGTTGCGTGACCGTAGCGCCGCCTCGGTTTGATCCGGCGTATCGACCCGCAGAACGTCAAGCGTGTATCCGCTGCTGCGGAAGCGATGGACCAGCAACAGCGCGTCGTCTTCGCTGTCTTCAATAAGGAGCACGCAAAGGCGTGGGCCTCGTGGTGACTCTGCTGGCATCGTTGGATTCCGTGGGAGAGGGCGGCGTTCTTGAAATCAATGTCTCGATTATGCCGCGCGACCGCCTGACGGCCAAATCTGACAATGCCCACGCGCGCCAGCTTGCGCTATAATCCAGCCCCTTGCCGGTTTAGCTCAGTTGGTAGAGCAACCGCCTTGTAAGCGGTAGGTCGCGGGTTCGACTCCTGCAACCGGCACCAGTTATAAAAATTAGCCTTGACGACGCTAATTTATTAGTCTAAAGTCTCGTTTCTCTGACGCGGGGTGGAGCAGTTGGCAGCTCGTCGGGCTCATAACCCGAAGGTCGTAGGTTCAAGTCCTACCCCCGCAACCAAATTTGTACTGAAAACCCAATCACTTCACGGTGGTTGGGTTTTTTGTTTTTGTTCTGCGGTCGGCACCTGGATGAGGTGTTTGGCGATAAGGCGTGTCGCTCGGGTGGAATTTACGGCCCAGCGGTCCGGGGGCTGTCGAGCGTTGGTGCGGCTGCTGAGGACAGGCCTGAGTTAACTCGTCTTGATGACTTGCGCGTGCTGTCGTGTCCGCTGATGTCCCATCCCGGCACGCGTGCAATCCCGTCGATCAACGTGCGCTCGGAGCGCGGCTGACGAGCTGACGGACGATTGCGTCGCGTGCCGGGTGAAATCGACCTATGATCCATCCAGGCTGACACGGCGGAAGTCGCCGAGGATCTGCTGCAGGTAGACCAGAAAGCGCGCGGCCATGACGCCGTCGATGACGCGGTGATCCCAGCTCAGACACAGCGGAAGAATGAGGCGGGGGACGAAAGTCTGGCCGTTCCAGACCGGTTTCATCTGTGAGCGCGTGACGCCGAGGATCGCGACTTCAGGGGCGTTGATGATTGGCGTGAAGCCGGTGCCGCCGATCCCGCCGAGACTCGAAACGGTAAAGCAGCCCCCGCTCATGTCGGCAGGGCCGAGCTTGCCGTCGCGTGCTTTCTTGGCGAGGGCGCCGGCCTCGTCGGCGATGGCATAGAGGTTCTTCTTGTCAGCATCGCGGATCACCGGCACCACCAGCCCGTTGGGCGTGTCGGCGGCGAACGCGATGTGGTAGTACTGCTTGGTGATGAGCTTGTCGCCGTCGATGCTGGTGTTGAACTCGGGGAATTTCTTCAGCGCAGCCACACTGGCCTTGATGAGGAAAGCCAGCAGGGTGAGCTTGGCGGTCGCCGGGTTCTTGGCGTTTTCGGTGTTGATCTGCTGGCGGAAGGCTTCCAGATCGGTGATGTCGGCGTCGTCGAAGTTGGTGACATGGGGAATCACCACCGAGTTGCGCGACAGATTGGCGCCGGAAATCTTCTTGATGCGCGACAAGGGCGCGGTGTCGATCGGACCAAATTTGGCGAAATCGACTTTCGGCCAGGGCAGCAGATCAAGCAGGGTGCCCGGCGCGGCTTGTGCCGCCTTGGCCGGTGTGGCGGCGCCTTGCATGACTGCCTTGATATGCGCGATGACGTCTTCGCGAGTGATGCGACCGTTGCGTCCGCTGGCCTTGACACCGGCCAGATCGACGCCGTGTTCACGGGCGTACTGGCGCACCGAGGGGCTGGCGTGAGTGCGCTTGCCCGAGGCTGGCGGCGCCGAGACGGCTTCCGGCGCGGCCGGCGGCGGGACCGCGGCGGCTGCGACAGGCGTGGGGGCCGGTGCGGCGGGGGCGGGCGTGGCGGCTGGGGCCGGCTCGGCGGGCGCGGGCGCGGTGGCGCTGGCCGCATCGGCGGCTTCGATCCGCGCCAGGGCGCTGCCTTCGGACACGCGGTCGCCGACCTTGACCAGCAGCTCGCGCACTACGCCGGCCTGCGGGCTGGGCACGTCCATGGTGGCTTTGTCGGATTCGAGCGTGACGATGGCGTCGTCGGCGGCGACGGTGTCGCCGACCTGCACCAGCAGCTCGATGACCGGCACATCGTTGTAGTCGCCGATGTCCGGCACGTTCACATCTATCAGTCGGCTCATGTCTCTACCTCGAACAGGGTGGTGAGGGGGGCGCGGGGTGCCCCGCGCCGCCACCAATGTGGTCTCAGGCCAGCGGGCTCGGCTTGTCGGCGTCGATACCCAGTTTCTCGATCAGGCCGTCGAGCGTCTCGCGCGGCAGGCTGCCCTCGGCGACCAGGCTCTGGAGCGCGGCGAGCGTGATGTAGCGTTCATCGACCTCGAAGAAGTCGCGCAGCGCCACGCGGGTGTCCGAGCGGCCGAAGCCGTCGGTGCCGAGCACGGTGAAGCGGCCGGGCACCCAGTTGCGCACCAGGTCGGGGTAGCTGCGCATGAAGTCGGTGGCAGCCACCACCGGGCCCTGTCGGCTCGACAGTTGCTGGGTCACCCACGGGGTGCGCGGCGTCTCGGTCGGGTGCAGCAGATTCCAGCGGTCGCAGTCCAGGCCGTCCTTGCGCAGCTCGGCAAAGCTGGTGGCGCTCCACACGTCGGCGGCCACGCCGAAGTCGGCTTCCAGCCGCGCGGCGGCGGCCTGCACCTGGCGCAGGATGCTGCCGCTGCCGACCAGCTGCACGCGCGGCGCTTTCTTGTCCTTGTTCTCGCTGAGCAGGTAGAGGCCGCGACGGATGCCTTCTTCGGCGCCCACAGGCATGGCCGGCTGCGGATAGTTTTCGTTGTACAGCGTGATGTAGTAGAAGGCGGTTTCGCCGTCGCTCATCATGGCGCGCACACCGTCTTCAATGATTACCGCCACTTCGTAGCCAAAGGCCGGGTCGTAGGCGCGGCAGGTGGGGATCGTGGCCGCGTAGATGTGGCTCTGGCCGTCCTCGTGCTGCAGTCCCTCGCCCGACAGCGTGGTGCGCCCGGCGGTGGCGCCGAGCAGGAAGCCGCGCGCCTGACTGTCGGCAGCGTTCCAGATCAGGTCGGCGACGCGCTGGAAGCCGAACATCGAGTAGAAGATGTAGAAGGGCAGCATCGGCTCGTCGCTGTGCGAGTAGGCGGTGCCGGCGGCGATCCATGAGGCCATCGAGCCGGCCTCGGTGATGCCCTCTTCCAGGATCTGGCCTTTGGTGTCCTCGCGGTAGAAGGCCAGCTGTTCGCTATCCTGCGGGGTGTAGTTCTGGCCCCAGGGCGAGTAGATGCCGTACTGGCGGAACATGTCCTGCATGCCGAAGGTGCGGGCCTCGTCGGCCACCACCGGTACGATACGCGGGCCGAGCTGGCTGTCGCGCATCAGCTTGTTGAGCAGGCGCACGGCGCCCATGGTGGTGGAGATCGAGCGGTCGCCCGAGTCGGCATGGAAGGGCACGTAGATGTCCGGCTGCTTGAGCGGCATCGGGCGCGCCGTGCTGCGCCGGGTCGGCACGTAGCCGCCGAGCGCGGCGCGGCGCTCCTGCAGGTAGCGCACTTCCTCGCTGTCCGGGCCAGGGTGGAAGTAGCGCAGCTCGTCCAGGTCGGTGTCGGTCAACGGCAGCCCAAAGCGCTCGCGGAAGCGCCCGAGGTCTTCGCGCGCCAGCTTCTTGGTCTGGTGCGAGGTGTTGGCGCCCTGGCCGGAGGCGCCCATGCCGTAGCCCTTGGTAGACTGGGCGAGGATCACCGTCGGCTGACCACGATGGGCCACGGCCGCGGCGTAGGCCGCGTAGATCTTGGCCGGATCATGGCCGCCGCGCTTGAGCTGATCGATGTCGTGGTCCGACATATTGGCCACCAGCGCGGCCAGCTCCGGGTAGCGCGAGAAGAAGTGCTCGCGGTTGTAGTGGCCGTCCGTCGCGGCCAGCTTCTGGAACTCGCCGTCGACCGCTTCGGCCATGCGGCGCAGGATCCAGCCTTCGCGGTCGCGCGCAAAGAGCACGTCCCAGTTGCTGCCCCACAGGCACTTGATAACGTTCCAGCCGGCGCCGGCGAAGAGCGTTTCCAGCTCTTGCACCACGTTGCCGTTGCCGCGCACCGGGCCGTCGAGGCGCTGCAGGTTGCAGTTGACCACCAGCACCATGTTGTCGAGCTGCTCGCGCGCGGCGAGCGAGATGCCGGCCAGCGATTCGGGCTCGTCCATTTCGCCATCGCCAACAAAGGCCCACACCCGGCGGTCGCTCGCCGCGCCAATGCCGCGGTTTTCCATGTAGCGCTGGAAGCGCGCCTGGTAGATGGCGCTGATCAGCCCGAGGCCCATCGAGCCGGTGGGGAACTGCCAGAAATCCGGCATCAGCGTGGGGTGCGGGTAGGACGACAGGCCGCGGCCGATGCCGCCCGACACCTCGCGGCGGAAATGCTCGAGTCGGTCTTCGGACAAGCGGCCTTCGAGGAAGGCGCGGGCATACACGCCGGGCGAGGCATGGGCCTGGAAATACACCAGGTCACCCGGATGCGACTCGGTGGCGCCGCGGAAGAAGTGGTTGAAGCCGACTTCAAACAGGTCGGCGATCGAGGCGTAGGTGGCAATGTGTCCGCCCAGTTCGGCATGTGCCTTGTTGGCGCGCGACACCATGGCCAGCGCGTTCCAGCGGTGGATGGCGGTGATGCGCGCCTCCATGTCGAGGTCGCCGGGGTAGGGCGGCTGCGCCTCGACGCCGACGGTGTTGCGATAAGGCGTGGTGTGGCGGGTGTGGAAGCGCCCGCCGGCGCGCCGGCCCGATTCGATCAGCCGGTCGAGCAGGTATTCGCTGCGTGCCAGACCGTCACGCTCGATGACTTCGGCGAGGCTGTCGAGCCAGTCGAGGGTTTCGTCCGGATCGCTGTCGGTGGCCGGATTGAGAATGGGCTGTTGCGAAATCGGTGTCATGGCCCTCGGGCTCCTTGTAAAGACCGCACGCGTGATGAGGCAAGACGCGGTGATGGGGGTTGCAGGTTGCGATTCAGTCTAATGTGCTGATCCGGCGAATCGATTGTCCTAGTTCACTGGGATCGATTTTTTGGACGGAGGCGCCCACGGCCGTCACGCCTGGCCGTCGCACCGCCGGGCGCACAGCAAACTGTAGCGTCAGAGTGCGGTCGATTTGTTGCTAAATGGGCTGAAGAAGTGCTTGAATGAGCAATAAAATCACTCGGGGATAGCGAATTGCGCAACAAAAGAAACGCTGCAGCGATGGACCAGACGGACATCGCACTGCTCAACCGCTTGCAGGCCGATGCCCGAATCACCAACGTCGCCTTGGCCGAGAGCGCCCACCTGTCGCCCGCGCCCTGTCTGCGCCGGGTGCGCGACCTGGAAACATCAGGGGTGATCCGGGGCTACGTGACCCTGCTCGACCCTGAAGCCGTCGGCCTGGATATCTCGATGTTCATTCAGGTGAGCCTCGAAAAGCAGGTCGGCAGTGCGCTGCGCGTGTTCGAGGAGACCATCGACAGCTACCCCGAAGTCATGGAGTGCTACCTCATGACCGGCGACTCGGACTACCTGCTGCGCGTGGTGGCGCCCGACCTGAAAGCCCTGCAGAGCTTCATCGTCGACCGTCTGGCGCGCATCCCGCACGTGTCGAACATCCGCTCGAGCATGACGCTCAAGCAGGTGAAGTACAAAACCGCGTTGCCGATCGAACTGGCCTGAATGGACGCACGCGTAGCCCGGACAAGGCCCGCAGGGCCGCCTCCGGGATTTGTCGGTTGATCGACCACTGCCCCCGGATTCCGCTGCGCTGCATCCGGGCTTGTATGTTATCGGTGCTCCCTTGTTCTCAGCGTGCGGGGGAGCCGAGGTGGAGGGACGATCCGGGCTATCTGCCGTGTTAGCGCACGGACAGACCTCTGTAGTGCTGTCCCCACTTCGTCTGCCCAACGTCGATGAAGAATGCAGCAGGCGTTTGGCCCGGCATGCCGGGCCAAACGCCTGCCGATAGTGAACAAGCCAACGTCCAGGCAGACGCCCCCTCGGCTACTGAGCATTGTACGCGCTGTACTGATGTGCTCAGGAGGAGGCCTCATGGAACGCTCCGCACAACTGAACTTCGGCGTTGACGTTGGCAAGCACGAGCTGGTCATCGCCTCGAGTGTCGATCAGCGCATCACCAAGATCGCCAATCTGCCCGATGCGATTGGGCGCTGGCTCGGAACTTTGCCGGCCGACTGTCGCGTCGGCATGGAAGCGACGGGGATCTATCACCAGCAATTGGCCGATCTGGCCCACGCCGCTGGCCACCAGGTCTATGTCCTCAACCCGCGCGCCGTGGCCGTGTATCTGAAGTCGCTGCGCTCACGCGGCAAGACCGACATTCTCGATGCCCGAGGCATTGCCCGATACGTACAGAACGAGGCGGATGAGCACCCGCTCTATACGCCGCCGAGTGCAACACAGCGCTCCGTCCAGACCCTGTTGCATCGTCGTCATCAGGTGGTCAAACAACGTGCCGCACTGCGCATGAGTTGCCAGTCACTGGATGAGTCGGTACGCGCGCCATTCGCGCCGCTGCTGGTTGCCTTCGATCAGTGCCTGCGGGAAATCGACTCGCAGCTACGCCAACGGGTGCGCGCCGATGAGCAGTTGCTCGCACAGGCCGCCCGCCTGCGATCAATCCCCGGCGTGGGGCCGCTGATCAGCACCGCTTTAGCGCTACGCTTGAGTCGTCATCCGTATCGCAACAGCGATGCGCTGGTCGCCGCCCTGGGCATGGACCCAAGGCCGCACCAGTCGGGAGTGTCAGAAGCTCCGCGACACCTGTCCAAGCAGGGCAACGGTGAAGAGCGCCGACTGATCTACATGGCAGCTGTCAGTGCCTGTCGATGCGCACTGTGGCGCAAACGATTTGATCAACTGATTGCTCGCGGTTTGCCGAGCACTGCGGCTCACTGCATCATCGCCAGAAAGCTGCTGCGCATCGCCTTTGCCATCAATAAGAACTGTCAGCTTTATCGTGCTGAGGTGCTCGGCGACGATTGCCGCGCAACATAGAATCTACGAAATCACCTGAACCCATGAACGAAAAGCGGCGACCCGCAGGCCGCCGTTTCTCTTTGGTGCCGCCCCGGTAGAGGCGGCGCCGTTGTTGCTTACTTCTTCTTGCGTGCCGGCGGCACATCCGTACAACTGCCGTGGGCAATCTCCGCGGCCATGCCGATGCTCTCACCCAGGGTCGGGTGGGGGTGGATGGTCTTGCCGATATCGACGGCATCTGCACCCATCTCGATGGCCAGGCAGACCTCGCCGATCATGTCGCCCGCGGATGGGCCGACGATGGTGCCACCGATCACCCGATGCGTCTCCGCATCA